>NZ_PDBZ01000006.1:0-86652 GCF_002563755.1 Burkholderia sp. JKS000303 | reverse complement strand
GTCCCTAGTAGCGCCGCCCGTAGCCCTCGCGATACAGCGTCGCGCCGATAGATGTCAGCAACGCAATGTCCTCTTCCCCTAATGTATCCCACACGCCCGCCAGCCAACCAGCGAAGCCGGTACAAGCGTGGTCTAGATCGACCGCTGCCCGCCCTTCTGCATTCAACCGCTCGAAGATCGTGATTACGTCGTGGGGGGTCATGGCTTGCTCCGGTGATGATTCGAACAGGGCACCTTCGGACTGCCCCCTGGAATGCGCGTGCACCCGGAAGGAGGTGAGAGTGAGGGGGTAGATTCCTACTTGCGACAGTGCGGATCCTGGATCAGTGTGAGGCGGGCTAAAAGCTCGTCCACTTGGATTTCGAGGACCTTGTTTCGTATGGATTGCGTGCGGAGCTTGTTGAGCTTGACCCTCCAGTACGCCGGGTCGTTCACCGACGACTTGTTGATGAAGGCGTGTTGCGCTTGCTCGAGTAGTCCGATCGCTCGCCTAATATGCAGTAATTCGCGTTCCGCTTCGCAGTACCAGCTCATGTTTGCCGCCTTCCGATGGTTTTTATCTTGACTTGCTGCTTCGCGAGAGCCCTTGAGTTCGCTCAAAGAGGACGCGCGAGCCGATCTCGAACCGTGCTGCTGCACGGTGCGACGAGTGTGGTGTAAGGGGCAAATGTCGTGCGCAGGCAGGGCGCGGCGCAGACTTGGGGAGAGGGCGAGCGGTGAATCTACAATTGGGTGCTCGGGTCAACCCATCATACGCGTATCCCTGTTCAGGCAACCGCTTTATTTCGTCCGCGGCGAGAGGCGCCCGACCTGATCCTGAGGCCCGGCGACTGTGACGATCGGCTGACGACGTCGAACGCCGAGGCCGCGCGCGCGATGCTGCAGCTTTACCCCGCCGACGAGATGATCGCGGAGCCGAAGTAGTGATGTTCCGTCAAGGGGAGGGAGCGCGACGACAGGTGGACTCTCGACGCACGCACGGCTCGACGGCCGTGCGTGCGCTTACATGGATGTTTGCAGTTTCTGCGTCTTATGCAACTCGACCCAGTATCCGTTGAGTTCGTCGTCGGGCACGTTGAAGCGCCGCAACCACGCCTCGCTTGCCACGGTCGTATTGAGCAAGGGCGCGGTGCTGTTGACCGTGCCACGTTGGAGGATGCCGCTCTCGGCGGCCACGATCGAACGCACCGCATGGTTGAGAAGTACGTATGCGGCTGGCGGCGCGGACGGGATGCCCTTGCCTAGTGGCACGCCGGCTACCGGGTCGACTCCCGCTTGAATCAGCAAACCGCCGTTAGCGATCGGAGTTTTGCGGAACCAGTCGGGGGGAGCATCAAGGCGTCAGCGCCGCCGACGCGGCGGACGAAATCCCCATCAAGAGCGGTCAGCCAATCAACCGTCTTGATCTTGTCCACCAGGTCGCGGATCGAAGTGCGCATCGGGTCGCCGACATCGACACCCGGCCCGTATAGCCGCGACCAGAAATTCTCGCTCGCCTCATTCGCTTCCGGGTCCAGCGGCGGGAGATTGACGCCGATGCCCGCATGTCCCCATACCCGCCGCTCATGATTTGCTCACACCCGCAGTACCGGTCGAGCCCGACTGATCGAACGTTAGCGACGATGCTTGGTGACTGCTCAACCAGTCCGTGTGGCCGTTCGCATCCGTCGTGCCTTGTATCGTCTGTCCGTCGGCCGACGTGACGGTATAGCGATGGTTCGCGAGAGGCGCGCGCGTCTGGTCATCGACGAGCCGGAAGCGCCCGCGGTATGTGCCGTCGTCTTGCGCGGTGGTCTGCGCGAGCACGCCTTTGCCCGCACCAACCGAGCTGCCCGCGCCGGACGTCGGCTCTACCGTCGCCATGCCTTGCGACGCGATCAGGCGCGCGCCGCATGCCGTCCGGTCGCCGTCGGTCGCGACGGCCCGGCCGCCGAACGTCATACTTCGAACGCGGACGCCCATGATGGGATAGACGCCGCTGCATTTCGGACACGACACCATGTCGCCTTCGAGAGCGAGCGGCTTACCGAAGACGACGTTGGCCGCCGTGGTCGGTCGTGTCGCCTTCGCGGATGAATGCAGAACTCATGCTCATTCCTTACAGGAAAACCCGCGTGGAATTTAGCATGGGCTGTAGACCTGTAACTATCCTGTCAGGATTGCCGGGATGATCGACTCCAAAACCGCTCCGCGTGGCGCGCCGGGCGCCGCTGCCTGATCCCCGCGAAATGGATTTACGAGCCGAACTGGGAAACGGGGAAGCATGTCCGATACAGGATCGGCCTGGCCGGCTGGCGGCTGCTGTGCGTCGCGGGCATCTGGCGCACGCTGCAGCGCTCGGACGGCACCGAGCACCACACCATGGCGATGATCACGGTGAATGGCGACGAGCACCCGATCATGAAGCACATGCACCGGCCAGGCGACGAGAAGCGCTCTGTCGTGATCCTGCGACCGGACGACTGGGAAGAGTGGCTGACGACGCGGAACATTGAGGCTGCGAGGGCGATGCTGCAGCTGTACCCGGCCGACGATATGGCGGCCGAGCCGGCAGCCGACAAATAAGTTTCCGGGGTGTGGGTTTTTCTGCCTTCGCATGACGCATCACTTTGACGAACCCGTGAACCCGCATGCCGTCGCGGGTTCGCGGCCTGTCAACTGATCTTGCGTACAGTGAAATCGGCCTTCCGGACCAGTCGAGTGTCGTACCCGGCGTCCGCAAACGCTGGTCGGTACGTTTTGGCATACTTGGCTCTCGGCGGATGGAGTGACTCCGCGGGGCATTTCACTCCTTGTCAAGCAATCAAGCACCCTTGATTCCCGTTTGTGCAGAGCATCTTTGGACCATCCGCTTTTTGACTCGTCCGTTGAATTGTCGTGTCGTTACGCCTCGAACAGCGCGGCACCGATGTACGAACCAGGTTGCGCGCCCGGCGGGCACGCGAAGATCGCGCTGCCGACGTGCGTGGTGAACTGGTTCATGATGTCCATTTTCGAGAGCTTCTCGTTGATCGGAATGAAGCCCTTGCGCGGGTCGCGCTGGTGCGCGACGAACATCAGCCCCGCGTCGTACTCGGTCTGCTGGCGCCATGGCGGCCAGCGCTCGATGTAGAAGCTCGTGCTGTCGTTGTACGAGTACGCGCGGCGCAGGATCTGCGCGCCGTTGTTGAGTTGCGGCGATGCGAGGCGCGCGTGCGCGTTGTCGGGGATCACGGGGTTGCCGTCCTTGTCGGCCGCGTCGAGATCGAGCGCTTCGAACTCTTCCTTGCCGCCGAGCGGCGCGCCGCTGTACTTCTTGCGGCCGAACACCTGCTCCTGGAAGCCGAGCTCCGTGTTGTCCCAGTGCTCGAGCGTGATGCGGATCCGGCGCACGACCGTGTAAGTGCCGCCGTTCATCCATGCCGGGCCCTCGCTGCCGGCCCACACGAATTCGTCCATCGCGGCCGGATCGGACATCGGCGGATTCATCGTGCCGTCCTTGAAGCCCATCAGGTTGCGTGGCGTCTCGCCGGGCTTGCCCGACGTGAAGCCGGCCTGGCCCCAGCGCATCTGCGTCGCCTTCGCGCCGAGGCGCACGAGCTGGCGCACCGCGTGGAACGCGACCTGTGCGTCGTCGGCGCACGCCTGGATGAACAGGTCGCCGCCGGTCTTTTCGGGCAGCATCTGGTCGCCGTTGAAGCGCGGCAGGTCGACGAGCGCGGCGGGGCGATGCTTGGCGAGGCCGAAGCGGTCCTTGCCGGCGAGCGCGAACATGCCGGGGCCGAAGCCGAACGTGATCGTCAGGCGCGCAGGGCCGAGGCCGAGCGCGTCGCCCCCGTCCGCCGGCGCGACCTCGTCGTTGCCCGTCGTGGCGAGCGGCAGCGCGGTGTCGCCGCGGGCCATCCGCGCGGCCGCGTCGGTCCAGGTCTTCAGCAGCGCGATGACATCCGCGCGCTGGGCCGTCGTCAGGTCGAGCGCCGCGAAATACGCGTGGCGCTGTTGCGGCGTCGCGATGCCGCTCTGGTGCTTGCCGTAGAACGGCTCGACGCCGTCATGCGCGGAAGCGGGCGTGGGCGCGGCTGCGGCGGCGGGTGCATCCGCCGCCTTCGCGGCCGGGATCGACGCCGCCGCGAGGCCGGCGGCCACCGCGGCGCCGCCCGCCTTCAGGAAGCCACGCCGCGCGGGGCGGGGTGGCTGGTTGGAATCGTCTGCCATGGTCGGCTCCCTTACTTCGCGAGCAACAGCGTGTTGACGTCGTCCGCGACGTAGTAGAAGCCGTCGCCTTCAGGCGTCATTGCGATGCCGAACAGGTTGCCGTTGCCGGGGGGCGACTGCGCCTTGTCGGTATTGATCCAGCGCGCGTAGATCTGCTTGCCTTCGACCGGATCGATCTCGACGACCTGGCCGTTCTGCCCGTTGGTCGTGAGCAGGTGGCCGTTCGGCGCGGTTGCGAGCGCGAGCGGGCGGCGCAGGAAGCCGTCGGCGGTGATCTGGCGGCCGACACCCGCGCTGGTGTCGCGCGTGAGCGGGTCGTCGATTTCGACGATGCGGTTGCCGATCGCGTCCGACACGTACAGCTTCTTCTGGTCGCCGGACAGAGCGAGGCCGGTCGGGCCGACCAGGAATACGCCCTTGTCGGCCTGCGCGCCGAGGCCGCTCGCGACGACCGTTTCCTGCTTGATCACGGGCGGCTTGCCGGCCGGCACGTCGAGGTCGAGACGCAGCACGGTCGCCTGCTTGTAGACGGGCGGGTTGCCGTCAGGGCCACCGACGCCGAAGCCGGCCATGCTGACGAACAGCGTTGCGCTGTCGCCGCGGTCGACCACGGCCATGTTGCCCCACGGGTCGTTGATGTTCGGGGTCGACCACACCGAAGCGATCTTGCCGTTCGGGTCAAGCACGACCATGCAGCCGGCGCCCTTCGTCGTGGTGGTGCCGTCATTGCTCGGCGTGCTGCCAACGATCACCCAGCCGGATTTCAGCATCGTCATCGCGGTCGACAGACCGACGCCGCCCGGGCAGGCCTTCAGCTCGCGCGGAATCGTCGCGAACAGGCTCATCTGCTTGGTCGACGGACGATAGCTGACGATCGTGCTGCCGGTGCCCTGCAGGTTCGCGGCGTTGTTGAAGTTGTCGACGAGCACGTCGCCTTCTTGGATCGTGCCGGCCGAGACCGGTGCGACTGCGATCGCGTACGGGTTCTGGTCACCGTTGTCCGGCACCGTGTTGACGAGCGTGGTGTGGCGATGCACGGTTTCGAGGAAGCCTTGTGGTTCGGCATGCGCGCCGGCGACGGCCGTCAGTACGGCGACGGCCAGTGCGCCCGTTGCGAGGCGGCGAAGCGGAGCGGATGGATTCATGTGAGTCTCCTGGGGAGCGCGCCGTCCAAGCAGCGCGCGAAAATGGGCAGCGTGGGCGCGTCGCTCAGAACGTGATCGTCGTACGCGCGCCGAGCACGAACGTGTTGCGCAGCGGTTGGGTCGCGTCGTTCGGATTCTGGCCGGCACCGGCGTTGAACGTGTACTGCGCGTCGGCCTGGATTTGCCACCACGGGTTGAGCTGGTACTGATAGGTCGCCTCGACGGTCGTTTCGCGCGTGCGCACGCCGTATGGGCCAGAGGCAAACATGCGGGCGGTCTGGTCGAGGTCGGTCACGTGGCTGCCGACCTGGATGTACGTGACGCCGAGGCCGATGCTGTCGTTGTCGCGGCCTTCGAACGGCCCTTTCAGCACGATGCCCGCGTTGGCCGAGAAGCTCACGAGGTTGCGATCGCCCGGCGCGCCCATCACGCGTGCGAACACGCCGAGGCTCCTCGCGCCGGTCGGATCCGGGCGCCAGATCATCTGGTCGGCCACCGCGTAGAAGCTGTAGTCGCCGTGATGCTGCTGCGCGATGCCGTTCGATCCGGTGCTCGCGAGCGACAGCCCGTCGGTGCCGACGTTCTGATCGGCGAAGCGGCCGTTGTGATACCAGACGCCGATCTTGTAGGTGCCCGGCAGCCCGTTCGAGTGGCCGGTGTCCATCTCGCCGTCGGCCGGCTGGTTCAGCGCGTACTGCAGCTCGCCGATGTAGAGCGTGCCGTTGTGCAGGTTGAAGTTCGTGCCGCTCAGGTTGCTCGGGTTGTTGCCGAGCGGATCGCCGTCGAACACGCCCGCGAGCGCGGTGAGCTTCGGCGTGATCTGGCCGCGCACGCGCACGCCCAGGCCCGCGAGCGGATACGCGGGGCCGCCGTTCGGCAAATCGTACGACGGCAGCGCGGGCCAGCCGAACATCGTGTTGACGAACGTGTTCGCGTACGTGCTGACCATGAATTCCTGGTCGAGGCTCTGCTGGCCGATCTTCACGTCGACGCGCTTGTCGAGGAACGACTGCTGGTACCACAGCTCCCAGAGGCGGGTCGTGTCCTGCGCCTCGATGCCGCTCGCGGTGTTGAGCGTGCCGAGGTTGCGCGCACTCAGGTTGGTGCCGTGGATCTGCAGCGCGCTGACGTTGAAGGTGCCGCCGGGCAGGCCGATCGCCTTCTGCGTGTCGACCGTCAAGGTGGCCGTCGTCAGGCCGTCGTAGGCGCCGCCGCGGTTCAGGCCGCCGCGCAGGTTCGCGAGGTATTCGCTGGTTTCGGTGATCTGCAGCGTCGCGCCGTACTTGCCGAGCCACGGGCGGATGCCGCCCATGTCGCCGAGCAGGTTCTGGCGGGTCCAGATGCCGGTCCACATGTTGGTCGGCTTCGCCTGGATCGCCAGGTCGGCCTCGGGCGCTGCAGGCTGTGCGTCGACTGGTACGTCGGCGAAAACGGTGCCGTTTGCGAACGAGGCGCACATGAGGACGACCGCACAGGCGGTGGGGCGTATCCGGACGCGGATGCTGTCTCCCTGGAACGACGCAAATTTCATGACAAACCCCTGGCCTTATTAATATGGATTCCTGCGTTTAATATCCGGTCAGAACGCTCCGTGCCGATTGGCCTGGCAAGCAGAATCCGACGCACAAGGTACTCCGTTCATGTACGTCGAAATGGTCATTTCGGGACGACATGCACCGAGCGCATGTGTGACGCCGGAGACCGTGCCCGGATACGGAATCAAGAATCCTCATTCTGCGGAAGGCAGGTGCGCTCCAACCGACGCCGAATGCGCCGCGATTATGAAGATCGAAATCAACCACGAGAACTGCGCGATACCGAGAAGAATCAGCCAGAGAGATCGGGGGCATTGGAGGAAACTCAACCGTTGCGATTCCTCGCCGAAATTTCTTCCGCATGACGGACCCCGTTTGATGTTCGAAGGTGACGCGTGGATTCATTACGCACATTCACGCTACGCAGCTACGACTTGGCCAAAACGTACGAAGGCCAGATTCGTTCCAATGTGCGGTTCATCAGGAGGAACTAGGTAACCGTGTCGTGCGGAACACGCCACGGCTTCGACTTGTTTCATGTCTGAAACATGTTTCCGCGAGAGCTGATGCACGCAGGCTACCGGCTGAAAGGAGCGGCGACTCGCTACAGGCAAGCCCACAGCTGGACTCAGAGGGGGCACAATCTGTCTGATAGGCTTCACACATATTGCGTGGTGAGCTGATGCACCGGGAGCGACGCGACTGGGCCAGTAAAAATGCAGCGGCCAGCTAGGCCCGGCGTTTCAACGCTGAAACGTCGGTGGTTTTACCCGTAAACTTACAAAGTGTCGGTCACGCGAAAACAATGAAGCGTGAACCTTTACTTCGATCGCGGTCGGCTCAGCGTCGGTGTCCGAGCGGAGCCGCAGCGACTGGTCGAGCTACTTATGGCCAACCAGGGTTAACTTCCCTTCCGTCTCTGATGTAGATGCAGCGATTACCGAGTTCAATCGCGACTTTCCTCGCCCAAAAATGGGCGCGATTGTGCTAAGTTTGCCCTACCATATCGTTGACGACTTCGCCTTCGGAAGTTTTCCCAATTCTGCTGCGGCAGGCGTCTACCTTGTATTCGACAGGGAAGATCGCCTGCTCTATATCGGCAAAGCGGATGGGTTGGGTAAGCGTCTCGGCGCCCACTTCGGCTGGAATCCTGACCGAACGGCGGGCTTTGTGAAGAATCCAAAACTTGAAAACGCACACGCAGTGCGGACGATAGGACTTCCGGCGGAAAGTTGGTTTGAAGCGGCAGCTATCGAAGCGCTCCTGATTCGAAAGCTGGACCCTGACCTCAATGTAGTAGGGCGAGAGACATCCTAGTCACTTGCCAGCGAATCTGAGGATTAGAGCCGCAACGGGCGCACCTGCGCCCCCCGAACGTCGGCCGGTCGCCGGCGAATATTCTAGGCACTCGTGATGGCAGAAACCAAGCGCACCTATTCGAAAGTGAAGGCCGAAATTGAAGCATTGACGGCCGAGGCCGCGCAGCTGCGCGCCGCAGAAATCGAAGCAATCCTCACTGATGTCCGCGCGAAAGTAGCTGAATACGGGCTAACCGAGCAGGACGTCTTCGGTCGAAAGCGAGGCCCACGCGCAAAGAGCACGTCTGAAGCGAAGACAACTAGCGTGGCGAAATATCGCGACCCGAAGACCGGCGCGACGTGGAGCGGCAAAGGGCGTGCGCCTGCATGGATCGCAAGCGCAAAGAATCGTCAGCGTTTCCTGATCGAATCCTGACTCGTCGTAGCCATTGGCAACTGCGACAAAAATTCACACAGAGGGGGCAATGTCTATGGAAAACGACAACCAATCTGACGAAGAACGTCCGGCACCTCTTGTCCCAGCGACCTGCGATCTAAGCGGCATCCCTGTACCAGCCGACATGCTCGTTGAACTGGCAGTGCAAAGCTTCGGAATTAGCGTCGAAGAGGCAACGAAGATTGTTCGGGAAGTTGCTGAAATCTACCCCGGGCCGATCTCCGATCTTGGAACGGCCTGAGGATTCCTTAAATACTACGCAGTCGTTCATGAAGGTTGCTGGATGTCGCATGGCGACATGGGATGGTTCGGCATCTCAAATGACAAGATGTCGAAAAGCTCATGGGCAGAGCAGGTCGCGAAGCTATACGAATCGCTCCCTGAGGAAACGCTACTGACAGTCGTCGACTACCACATCTGATCCAGCAAGCCCATCTTCCTCAGCGGGAAATGGGCTTTTTTTCGGCCCGACCTTGAGCAGGCGCAACGCCACGCCATTCCACTTGCGCGAACACATCTCCAATTACTACGACTTTGCCGAAAGGCCCAATCAGGAGATCCGCCATGCTGAAGCAAACCTTTGTGCACAATGCTGTTCCGAACTACGGCGTCCGACTTGCACCGAGACCGGCAGCCACGACGACAGCAGACAGCACCCGCACCGCCAAGGCCGACGCGCCGATGTGCTCGTCCTCTGCGACGAAGGAAACGACGATTGCCGGTAGCTCGGCACCGCGCCAACCTCCGGCTCGTCACGTGCCGGCGAGCGAAGGGCGGACCGTCTGCCTGTTCGAATCCGACAGACGCCGATCCGGCGACGCGCGCGTCGATCCGAGTGCCCGGGCATTCGAGGGAGGCACGATCAGTGGTGTACTAAACGCGGACCAGTCCGTGACCCTCCATACCAGTACGCTGAGCTTCACCGATGCACGACTGTTCGCCGACGGCATGCTTCGCCCAGTGCAGAAGCGAACGGGCCGCTCGCCGGACTTCCGCGGGCATCTCGACGTACCGTTCGACTCGCAATTCGAGACGACCGAATACACCGAGGACGTTGCCGGCTGGTGGAAGGTAACGAGAGGAGGGACGCAGTACCTCTTTCTAGTCCTGACTCGCCGCCCGAAGGTGACGAAGCGCTAAAGCACTTCAGCGCGCCTACACATGACCCATAGCCCGCGCGATACCTCGGTATCCACGGGCTTTCTCTTTTCCCGTTCCACCTCTCTCGCCGCATTTCAGGTCGCTCTGCCTTTCAACCTCCACCGGAGACCGAGCTTGACCCTTGCACGAGGCACATCGGGATATCAGCTACTACCTGATGCACCGGTACAACTGGATACGGCCGCATCAGTTCAATAACGGACTGGCTCCGGCCGTTGCGGAAGAAAAACTTAACGCAGAGTCCAGGATGAGTTGACCACTACATTTGGCATCTGGCGTGGCGACATTAAAATACCCAAGAGTACTCGAACCGCAACCTCCATGAGCAGCCAAGAAACTCTCGATGTGCCAGTCAAAGAACGGGCAACTATTGTGTGCCTTCAGGGGCAGCGTGTCTTGCTAGTTGCACGTGCGGCGTCGCGATGGGCGTTGCCCGGCGGCACAATTAAGGCCGGAGAGACGCCACTCGACGCGGCACACCGAGAGCTTTGGGAAGAAACCAGGTTGGTCGGCTTGAACCTCACATACGCGATGCACTTTGGCGGCATTTCGAAGCTGCATCATGTATTTATCGCAGAACTCGAAGCCGATTTGAAGCCGCAAGCGAATAATGAGATCGCCCGATGCAAATTGTTCCGTCGCGACACCATCGCCAAACTGTGGGCCAGTATTCCTACGAAGAAAATCATCGAATTGGCCTATAGCAGCGGGTGGTCCACATAGGCAAGATTCATCTCGCGATTCTAAGGCACGCCGCTATACTGCCGCGTGCAAACTTTCGAATGTCGTTCCACCCGCAGCGAGTTGAACATGATCAGCGCATACACCTACCGTGGATTTACGATTGACGTTCACTGCGAACACAAGGTCGACGTGTCTCGTGGTGACGCGATCGCCTGTGAGACTCCACTCGGATTCGTCGCAATAATCCAAGTGCGGGCGACGCACGCTCGGTCATTTTTCCTAGCACCGATTCGCTTGGCCGATGAGCAAGGCAAGCCGTTTATCGACAGCTTCGATGCGTTGCGTGCAGGTCGCTCCGCCGGCGAGATAATCGTCGGCGACCTTCTCGTCGACACCTACGGCGACGGCTCCGGCGCTCAGCGCTGAGGCTTCCGGCGCAGTTCGTGGACGGCGTAAACGACGAGAAAAATTCCTATCATCGTCACGCCCGACGCGACGAAATCGCTTAGCGTGCCGGTGCTTTGCAGAAGCTGGGGAAAGGCACCCATAGCAAGCCCCACGGCAGCCAAAATAAGACCTGCAGTCACGCCCCAGATGGGCCCGGCGCTCTCATTGTTCGCGATCTTCATGTTATGCCCGTCCAATGCTCCATCCCCGAGACGTTTTCAATATAGCTGATCAATATCAGAGTCAGGGCGTCAGCAAAGCTACCTTGATGGAGTATTCGTCCGAATCGTGTAGAAAATAGCGCTTTGGTCAAGAAAGTGGTTATTGATCAGTGTATGGCACGATCTACGTTGGCTCGTACGCTATGCCATCGCGCAGCCTTACTTGGTGCGCCGCTACAGGCGGCCACCGCCAATTCCAGCACGATCCGGACGAATACCCCATCAATGAATGGCAGTTCGCTGCCAAACAGGGGGCAAGGACAGCGAGCCTTCAGCCTTGGCGATATCGGCACGCCTGATGCACCTGTCGGCGGCCGAGAAGGCAGCAGGGAATGGGGTTCCCCGCCGCGCTTCTGACCTGCCTGATTTCTTCGGGCCATTTCAATCTTGGAGAACGACCTCGGTTACGTCAGTTGAACAATACTGCTGCTTGAACTCGTCGGGCGTCAGGTATGCCAGACTTGAATGCGGCCGCACGGCGTTGTAGTGACGCCGCCACTGCTCGATCACGACCGTGGCTTCGGTGCGCGTCCGAAACCATTCGAGGCTCAGGCACTCGTCGCGGAATTTACCGTTGAAGCTCTCGTCCGCACCATTTTGCCAAGGCTTGCCGGGATCACTGAGCGCCATTTCCATCCCGCTATCCGCTGCCCACTTCAGGATGGCGCGCGACACGAACTCCGGACCATTGTCTGAGCGAAGGTAGCGTGGCGCACCGTGGACGCTGACCAGCTTCGACAGAACCTCGATGACCCGTCCGGAGCGGATCGATCCCGCAACATCGATGGCCAGGCACTCACGCGTGTATTCATCAATCACCGTCAGGCATTTCAGTTGCTGGCCGTTGGCGCAGGCGTCGAACACGAAGTCATACGCCCAGACATGTCGAGCCGCTGTCGCGGGCTGTGGCCGCGGGCGACTGACCGACACGCGTCTACGCGGACGCTTGCGAGGCACCTGCAGCCCCGCAAGACGCCAAAGCCGCCAGGCCCGGTCGGCGCTCATCGGATGGCCTTGCCGCTCCAGAAAGATCTGGATTCGCCGGTACCCATAGCGTGGATACTGCGCCGACAGAATGCCCATCGCCGCCAGCACCGGCGCATCCCGCACAGTAAGCTTCGATTCGTAATGCAGCGCTGATCGTGCCACCAACATCAGCGCGCACGCACGTCTCTCCGACAGGCCCCTTGCTTTCGCGTAAGCGACCTGCTGGCGTCGGGCGGGCGCGCTCACCACTTTTTTGTGTTGATCTCGCGCATCACGTCCAGTTCCAGATCACGTTCCGCCAGTATCTTCTTCAGCCGCGCGTTCTCTTGCTCGAGTTGCTTGAGCCGCTTGACGTCGGCCGCCTCCAGCCCGCCGAAATGCTGGCGCCAGTTGTAGATCGTCTGCTCGCTGATCCCATGCTTCTTCGCGACCTCGGCGACTGGCGCCTTGTCCGCCTCCCGCAGGATCGTCACCATCTGTTCGTCGGTAAATCGGCTCTTCTTCATGACTTCCTTTTTCTCCGTTGGAAGCCATTCTCTCAAGTTTCAGTTGGTCCGAAATTTCCAGGGCAGGTCACTCAGGTACTCGGGCCCGTTATCGCACCGAATCGCTTTGGGCCTGCCGCGCCAACCGATGATCTGCCGCAGCGCACGGATCACGCGTTCGGACGGCAATGAGAAGTCGATCTCGATGCCGAGTGCCTCGCGGTTGAAGTCGTCGATCACGTTAAACAGCCGGATGCTACGTCCGTCGGCAAGTTGGTCGTGCATGAAGTCCATCGACCAGACCTGATTGACGGCAGACGGCACCGCCAGCGGTTCCGGGACCTGCCTGACCAGTCGCTTGCGCGGCTTGATTCGCAGGTTCAACTCCAGTTCGCAATAGATCTGGTACACGCGCTTGTGATTCCAGCCGAAGCCTTTCACGTTGCGCAGGTACAGGAAGCACAGTCCGAAGCCCCAGTTCCGGTGGTTGTCCGTCAGGCGCAGCAGCCAGTTCGCAATCTCGTCGTTCTCGGCGCTGCGCCGACCGACGTACCGATAACAGGCCTGGCTGATCCCAAATGCCTCACATGCCAGCCGGATCGATACGCCCCGGCTGCACACCGCATGCATGGCCATCTCACGCCGGCAAGATGGCCTCAATCTTTTTTTGCGAGCGCCTCCGCTACGATCTCGGCCTTGATCTTCTCCTCGACGTACATCTTGCGCAGCCGGGCGTTCTCGGCCTCCAGTTCCTTCATCCGCGCGATCAGCGAAACGTCCATGCCGCCGTACTTCGAACGCCATTTGTAGAACGTCGCCGTGCTGATTCCCAGCTGCCGGCACAGGTCCGGCACCGACAGCCCCGATTCCACGCGCTTGAGCGCGTCCATGATCTGGCTGTCCGTGAATCTCGATTTCTTCATTCCGTAGAACTCCCTCAACAAGAAAATTCTACTTCTGATCACACCGGTTTCTCGGGGGGATTACCGTTGCTGATGGCGGAGATGATGTTGACCGACGTCGATCCCACGATTTCGGAGAAGGGATACGTAACCCTGAGCGAGCCCGCTGTGGGAGCTGGAGGGATGGTGATCGCGGCCGCCGAAGTGATCCACTCTCGCGGCTTCAACTATCAGCGCTCGATGCACGCGACTTGTGTAGACGTAGACCTGCGATGCGTACACATGACCTATCTCCAACTCGCACTTCTGCACATCCCTGGGGTAGTCGTCCATGGGAATTCGCTGACGGTGGAAGAGTGGAGTGTGTGGCATACGCCGGCACACGTGCTCGGCGGATGGCGTGGACGGTTGCAACGCGCACGCGCGACCGATAGGTCCGGTCGCAACTTTGACCCCGCCGTCGAGAACGCTGACCACGACCGCGAGATCGCGATCGAAGCAGTGAGCCAAGGGACGTAACCACGAAATGAACTCACCCCACCTTTTTCGGGCGGCGCTTCCTGGCGGCAGGGGCGGGCGGATTCGCGAAATATTCGAGCCGGCGCGATTCCACCTGCGCGCGAAATTCCTCCAGCATGTCAGACGGCGCGATCACCTCCGCCTTGACCCAATCCGGTGGGTACTGCACGTCTGCGAGATAGTCGTTGTAGACCTTCGTCCCGATCTGGCTCAGCCGTGCCAAGCTCAGGTCGTACTTGGCCGCAAGATCCGCGGGCGGACGCCCCTCGACGAGCAATGCGTGGGCGATCGCTCGAGTCTTCTCGACCATGCGAGGGCTCTTCGCGATCGCCTGCGCGAATTGTTCTTCGGACAGGCGAATCGTGGACTGGTTTTCGTGGTTCAGCATGCGTGACGGGCAGGTTCGCGCGCAAGCCGGAGCGGATTAGGCGAATGCCACCGGGCATTCGACTTCGACCTTGGTAAGGCCCACCGCAGCCAGGCGCTGTAGTAGATCCTCAAGGTTATCAAACTTCTCCGCAACTACCCCCGCAGTCACACCCGCAACCCAGTGCCCATCGCGCTTTCGCACGAGCGCCGCTTCGCCCGCTGCGGCCGCACGAGCAAACGTCTCGATAGAGACCGTCGGGTCACATACGTCACCTGCGTCACCGTCCGGGGCGGGATCGGCCTGGACAGCGGGCGGCACGCCGGGCGCAGTGTCCAGCCGAGCACCGATGCCGGCACTATCGTCCTCGCGCGGGCTTTCCGCGTCAGCGTCATGACCCGTCACACCAGGAGCATTGCCGGCCGGCGCCGCCGTGCTGCGGGGCTCCGCAGGGGACACCTTGCCGTCGAAACCCTGACTGAACGTTGCGTCGCGCGCCTCGGTTCCCTCCTGGCCCCCGACACGGACATCTGCAGCAGCAGCCTGCTTGATTTCCTTGATTGCAGACCGAGCCGCTTGCCGCACGTTCAGATTCGGATCCGCCTTCGCGGCGCTGACCACACGCTTCGCGGCCGCCGGATCCCGCTTCTCCAGCTTCGCGAGCTCGTTCACCGTCGAGATATCGGCCGTCACTCCAGCATTGACCGCTTCCGCCGCAACACCGCCGGCATCAAGCGCCTCGACGAATTTGAGTCGCTCGTGGATCCAGTTGATCGATCTGCCCCACAGCTCGGCTACCAGTTCGAGCGTGCCGAGCTGAGCGTAATCGTCTTTCACCGCAGCGGCGATTTCCGCCGGCGTAAGGTCCTCACGCTGGATGTTCTCGACAATCTGAATGCGTCGCGCCTGAGCGGTCGTCAACTCTTTGATCGTCGCGAGCAGATCCATCCCGGCGATTTCGCACGCGCGATAGCGACGTTCACCAGCAACGAGGAGGAATTCGGCAATCCCCTCGGGATCTCGCATAACGATCGCAGCTTGGAGCTGGCTGTTCTGCTTGATATCCGTGGCCAGTTCTTTGAGCGACTCGAGCTGAAATCCAGGATTCAATGGACCCCGTATCTGCGGCTTGACGCGAATACGAGACGGTGCGATGAACTGCGGAATGTCGACGCCAGTGGCACGTGCCTCGATCGAATGCTGGACCGCCGAAGCGCGCTTGATGCTATTCGCAAAGACGCTTTTCACTTACGCCTCCTTCACCATGCCAAGACGCCCGAAAATCTCGGCGCACGCGGCCATCATTTCCTTCGCTGCAACACGCTGCGCACCTGCACTCGCACCGCGCCATACCGGCCGGCCTTGGGCGAGCGACGTCGACACGCTCACACGATCCATCACGACTTGCTTGAGGATCAGATCGCCGAACTCCTGGCGCATTGCCGCGACACCGCCCAACTCGTTCAGCGATTTGCTGTTGATCTTGCACATCAGGAACCCGAGCTGCTTCAGGCCCGGATTGAATTCACGCTTGATCGAATCCAGCGTCTGTTGCAACTTTGAAATGCGAGCCATCGTGAACACGCTGATGTTCGTGGGCGTCACGACTGCGTCAACTTCGCACAGCACCCCAAGGGCGCGACGTGCGAGATGGGGCGGGGTATCGATAATGCACAGATCAAAGTCCTTCTCGATCGTCGCCAGCCCCTCGTCAAGCGGCAGCGTGAGCCGATCTTGAATTTCTCCGAAGAGCGCTCGAACCCGTTCAACGTCGACCGGGCCATCACGTCTTCCGAGCTCGGCTTCGAGATCCGCGAGCACATCGACGGGGAGATCGTGCAGGTCGAGGAGCTCGGGTTCAGCGTCGACGACGAACAGCCGGTCGCCGACCTGGCGCGGACGCCGCCCGCTCGGGTTCCCCCGAAAAAGCTCACCGGTCGTCAGCGCGTCCGACGCGCCGTCACCCAGCGTGAAGACTTCGGATACGTCGCCCTCGTCGGCGTCGATGAGCACCGTCCGCAGGCCCAATTCGTTCGCAGCGTAATCTGCGAGGTGCAAGGACGTCGTCGTCTTGCCGACACCACCTTTCTGATTCGTAACCGCAACTTTATCCATCTCGAATTCCCCGGTTTGGACCCGCACTACTGCGTGGACAGACATCCGAATACTATTAATCATTTAATAGTTTGTCAACGCCAGATTCCGTGATCGAATGCGCGGGAAATTCCCGCATGCGTGAATGCCAAGGGGACTCTATCGGAGGAAGCGGAAATGCAGAAACGCCGCCCCTACAGCGGCGGCGTCGAGACTTCTCCAGCGCATGCCGTCGTCAGCTCGCCAACAGATCCGGCACGTCTTCATTCAGCGGCGCGTTGTATTCGATGTGCGGCGGTATCTTCATGTGCCCAGTGATCCAGAGCCGCGCGGATTGCTTCACGCGTTGCTGTGTCGGTTTGTCAAGGTTGCCCATCATCGCGTCCGCCGCCGCGCGATAGCGGGGTGCACCGGTGGCCGCAATCCATAACCACTGCGCCGCTGCGAAAATGTTGCGCTCCTGGTAGTCGCTTCCCATACCGTTCAGCGAAGCGAGGTAATACATCGCGTCGCGTTGCCACTTTTCGGCACTTCGCTGCAGCTGGACGAGTCCATCGAAGTAGTTCTTTTCGGCGCCTTTCCCCTCCACAAGCGCGACGCCCCATTTCAGTAGCGCGGTCGGCTCACCGGCACCTGCAGCTTTCCGATACCAGAGCATCGCTTCGCGCAGGTCCGCCGGCACCGATCGAAATCCGTTCTCGTAGATCACTGCCAAATGCATTACTGCTGGCAGAAACACTTTGTCGGTCGCCGTATTTGCGGCCGCGCGAAACCAGCGCACTGCCAGCTCCGGCTGCGGATTCCCCCCGTTATCCAAGCCCCAGAGGTAGATCAACCCAAGGTTGTACGCGGCGAAAACGTTGCCGGATATCGTTCCCTCCGGGGTCATCTTTCCTGCTGCGATCAGGTAGGACTTCATCGCAATCGGGATGCTGCCGCCTGGTGGGTAGCCGGGCTGCATGGCGGTCGACGTGCCTGGCGAGCGACCGATCTGATAGAGATAGCCGAACTGCATCGTCGCCCAGGGGTCGCCCCCGCGGGAGCTCTTGAGCAACTTGTCGAGCGCCTCTTGCGAGCCGTTCTGCGCCGCCCGGAATAGGGCAAGTGCGTCTTTCTGATTGCCGCCGACGAGGCGATCAAGAAGGCCTGCAAAGCTAGGCTGGACCCACGTGGCCACAGCCACGGTGGCGACGTTGCGCAACATGCGGCGACGCGCATGCGAAGCGTTTCTGGAATATCGAACCGGCGGATACCATTTTCTCGCTTTCATCGGGAAGGGGGCTGTCTTGTCCAAGAAGAGCACTGTCATGCGGCGCATTATCGAACTGGTTATCGAAAATCCAGAAATCACCAGCTATGAAGTCGCTGCGTTGCTATATGAACGCGATATCGATGGGTATTCCCCTGAGATGAAGCGCGTCCGCGTCGCGCTCCACGGACTGTGCAAGCTCAGGTGGCTGAGTCGACGCGTCAAGGAAGGCGATGGCGTCTATCTCTATCGATATAGCCGCCGCTGGCCGCCGAAGAAAGACGCCGTCATCCACCGTCCCCCCGACTCTCCGCCGCCGGCCGTCGGCCGGCTCGCTACGGCAATGGTGAAGTGGGGGAAGTGCCGCGCCAATCACAACCAGTTTGAAACCACCGAGACCCTCAAATGAGCATTTTTTCCGGCGTAAAGCAGCGCGTGTTGTCTCAGCAGGCAACCGACCCTCAACTGCAGATGATGGAGCTCATGGTCCGCGACCGCCGAGCAGACCGCCGCTTCAGGATCCTGCGCCTCGTGATCGTCGTTCTCATTCCGATCCTTGTCTTCGTGAGCAAGATCGATCTGACCGCTTTGCCGCTCGCGTGGCCGTCGTCCACACCCCAGCTCGGTATCGTGCGAATCACGGGCACCGTAGGGAAGGGCACAGACAGGGCAGACGTGATCGTGCCGCAGCTCACTCGCGCGTTCACTGACGACAGCGTGAAGACCATTGCCCTGATGATCGACTCGGGTGGTGGCTCGCCGATCGACGCCGAACGGATCAACACTGCGATCGACACGCTCAAGCAGAAGCACCGCAAGCCCGTCGTCGCCATCATCAATTCGCTCGGCGCGTCCGCGGCCTACCTGATCGCTATCCACGCTGACAAGGTGGTCGCCGGCCGCTTTTCCCTCGTCGGGTCGATCGGCGCTGTCATCGAGTCGTGGAACGTCTCGGGAGCCCTCAGACGCTTCGACGTCGAACAGCACGCGTACGCGTCGGGACCGCTCAAAGCGATGCTGAATCCGTTCATCCCGTCGACAAGCGATGCGGACAAGAAGGCACAGACGCTCGTCAACGTGTTGGCGAAGGAGTTCGTCGACGAGCTCGAGCAGCAGCGTGGCACAAAGCTCGTCGCAGGCGTCAGGTACGACACGGGCGAAGTCTGGAATGGCGAGGCCGCGAAGCGTACCCTTGTTGCTGCCGATTCGACGGAACTCCATTCCTTGAAACGTGTTGGCTTGCGACATGTTGCTTCTCCTGAAGTGGATGGGAGATCGACGTCGCGCCGGTCGGCGCGGTGTCGAACGACGTGCATTGCTTCAGGAGATGCCGGCTGCGAGATGGAATGACGATACGACGGATCCTGCCGAGGAGCGCTACGCAGGCGCCGGAAATGAAAAAGCCCCTGAATCCGTGGATTCCGGGGCGATGGGTCATGGCAAATCTGAGGCGTCACCGGCGAGAAGCCGCGTGAACGCTCCACGGCCGTGGTTCTTTCCGCCACAACGGCATTCGCATGTACCGTTGAACTTGCCATTCAGGCACTTCGCGTTGCATTCGTGACGGGAGGGGTACGACTTGTACTCGATTCTCCGGGTCACCGGTAGCCACCGATCCGACCCAGATGTGGGCTCTCAGAAGAGATGTCTTTGGCCCCCTAGACAGATCAAGGACTTGGACATCTTTTTTGAGACGACTGCATGGCGCCTGCCTCAGAAAAAGTGTCCTTGGGCACGGGAATTCTCAGAAAAGTCGTCCTTGGGCAGGTTGCCCATCTACGTCGGGATCCTTCGCGCGCGCAGCTCTCGAGGTGAAGAAGAAGACTTTCTTGTAACCGCGATTCGTGGCCATGATGCCGGCAACGTCCGATCGCGCCTTATCTGCCCAAGTTTTCTTCGCACTGAAGGCGAAGGCCCAACGCTCGCTGCCGCTGTTCGGCAAGCCGATATAAGAAGGCTTGCTGATCGCATCGGACATCTTTCTCGCCAACCCTCCGAGATGACGCGATAACCTTCTACAGAATAGGCGTTCGCGACGAATCCGCATCCGTGCTCGATGCCGTCTGCACGACCACACCTACACCGTCACCCCGACAGGCGATGGCGAACCATGTCGTCGATGCGCTCACCCGGCACTTCGCGGTACAGGCGGATCGTCCATGGTCATCTCGAACAGCATGGAGGGGCCGCAGGCGAACTGCCGCCCCTCTGCACGCGACTAGAACAGCGTGGCGACACCGGCAAACGCACCGAACTGGCTGTGACCATAGTTCGGATTCAGGCTCGACGGATTACCGTTGACTGGATCGTTGTTCGTGTTCGCCCCGTACGATCCTCCATTGAGTCCGAGGTTCGAGGTCGCACTATTCCGCAGATAGCCAAGTTCCGTGTACAGACGAGTCCGCTTCGAGAGCTGATATCCGCCGGACAGCGTATACATGGTCGCGTTGCCGTTTCCGCGATTGGCATTCGCATGATAAATCGCCCCCGTTACCGAAGTCGCGGGCGATATCTCCCATCGCGCGCCTGCCCACTCATGGTCGACTGCGCTCGGCAGAGACGTGCCGGCGGGCAGGGTGGACGCGGCTGTCGTTCCGTAATAGCCGGCGTCGGACGCATCGGGCGCGGAAAGGTGCTGGTAGCCGGCATAGAACGTCACTGGCCCCCATGCATACGATCCGCCAGCGAACAGGGAGCGCGACGCGAAGTAGACGTTGCTGAACTTCCCGTTCCCGTCGCGCACCTCGTCGTAGATCACCTGCAAGTCGAGGCTGTGCGTGTTGTATTCCAGCTTGAGGCCGGCGACGCGGCCCTGCGAACTGCCGACTCCCGTCGAGGTGCCGAGCTGGCTAGGTGCGCTGCCTGGCGTACCGGAATTCCACTTGGTGGAGTTGGTCAGGTTGTACTGGCCTTGAACCGTGAATCCACCAAAGCTCGGCGAAACGTATTCGAATCCGTTTGCTGCCTGCGGGAACATGCGACCGCGCACAAGGGTCCCGAACGAATATTTCATTGTCTGCTGTGGATCGAGAATCCCCGCATATTGCAGCAATTCGCTCGCACCAAAGTTACCGATCCGGAACGAACCATAGCTCGCGTTGCTCATCCCGACAGTCGCCTGCCCCTCGAAGAACGAGCCGTTCGCATAAGACCCGTTCTGCGTATTGAGCCGGGACTCGAGCTGGAATCGCACGGACGTGCCGCCACCGATATCCTCGACGCCCTTCAGGCCGAATCTCGATTGCGCCCAGTTGCCCGATTCCGCGGACAGACGATGGCCATTCGGCAAGCCCGTCTCGTACTGCACGCCGTTGTCGACGAGGCCGTACAGCGTTACGCTGCTCTGTGCACTGGCGACGGTGGCCAGACTCATGGTCAGCGAGCCCAGAATGATACGTTTCATCTTTATCTCCGATCCCCAAACTTTGATAACTGCTCTTTTTAAATACGTACTACTTATTAAAAGACGGTTTCTGTTTTTTTCCTCCCCTCTGTTCCGACCGAATCCTCGGCCGGCGTCACGCCTGTCTCGGGCTCAAGTCCGATTGGCCGGCGCGCAAGTCCCGCCGACGCGCTGCCTGCGCCGCTGATGTGTCGCTGTCGGATGTGCTTCGATTGCCGGACGGACCGGCCCTTGTCGATCTGCCGGCGCGGCGTGTCAGGCCGGATGATCTCTGGAGCCGTGTCGGCAGGATGATCTCGGTTTACCGGAACGCGAGCCATTCCTGTCGTCGCGTTCCGGCCGTCCCGGTCTGGATATCAGGTGCGGTTCTCGCCGTTGCGGCGGAAGCGGTCGAGTGCTACGGCCGCGATGATGACGAGGCCCTTGATGATGAATTGCCAGATGTCGGACACACCGAGAATCACGAGGCCGTTGGAAAGTACGGCGATGATCAGTGCGCCGACGAGGGTGCCCCAGATAGAGCCCACGCCACCGACGAAGCTCGTTCCGCCGAGAATCACGGCCGCGATCGCGTCGAGCTCGTAGCCCTGCCCGATCTGCAGCCCGTTCGCCGCATAGAGTCGCGCGGCGGACATCACGCCGCCCAGGCCGGAAAGCAGGCCGGAGATCGCATAGACAAACAGCAGGATCAGACTGACCTTGATGCCCGACAGACGCGCGGCCGCCGGATTCCCGCCGAGCGCATAGATCCAGATGCCGAGCACCGTGCGACGCAGGATGAACCACGAAATCAGGATGACAGCCAGTGCGATGATCGCCAGTACCGGCACACCCAGCACGCTTGCGTTACCGATCCACGCGAAGCCCAGGTTCTGGTTCATCACGGTGCTGTCGTCGCCGAGCAAGCGTGCGAGCCCACGCACGGCGGTCAGCGAGCCAAGCGTGACGATGAACGCCGGCAACCGCAGATACGCAATCAGCAAACCGTTGACCACGCCGAGAAACGCACCGGTCAGTAGCCCGACCGGCAGCGCCAGCGCACCGAATGACGGACTGAGCGACACCATCATCGCCGTCATCGCGGCGGTCGCCACGATCGAGCCCACTGACAGATCAATGCCGCCCGTCAAGATGACGAAGGTCATCCCCGCCGCGAGGACAGTATTGATCGCGGCCTGCTGTGAAACGATCGCGATATTCTGGCCAGTGAAGAACGTACCTTGCGTGGCGAAATTGAATGCGACGCAGAGAATGATAAGCACGGGCAGCATGCCAATTGCGCCGATCAGCCTGCGAACTTGCACCTTGCGGGACGACATGCCGACGCCGTCGGTGAGCGTCTGGCTCGCCTCGGTAACGCCAAGGGTCGATTTGTTCATGATTTGTCTCCGAAATCCATGCTTCATGCGGCATCCAGGGTTGCATCGGCGCCCGCCGCCAGGGCCATGATGCTTTCCTGCGTAATTGCTTCCTTGTCGGGACCGCCGACTTCACCGACGATCTGGCCCGCGCGCATCACAAGCGCGCGATCGCAGACACCGATGATTTCCGCGAGCTCGCTCGATATCACGACGACGCCGATACCCTGACGGGCGAGGTCGTCGATCAAGCGATAGATCTCCGATTTCGCGCCGATGTCGACGCCGCGCGTCGGCTCGTCGAGAATCAGGACCTTTGGGCCAATCTGCAGCCAGCGTGACAGCAGTACCTTCTGCTGGTTGCCGCCCGAGAGGCTACCCACATTCACCAGCGGGCTTGCCGCCCGTACGCGCAACTGCTGGAACGCCGACTTCGCGCGGCTGCGGCCTTTCGCGAGATCGAGCAGACCACCGAATCGCGAATCCGGCGCGATCACGCCGACGTTGATATTTTCAGCACAGGACATGTCGAGGAAGAGACCAAGCGCCTTACGATCTTCGGTCAGATATGCGAGCCCGTGCCGGATCGCGTCTGCCGGCTGCCGGATGTCCAGTGCCTGGCCGTGGATGAAGACGCTTCCGCTCGTCTTGTCGTCGGCTCCGTAGATCAGACGGGCGAGTTCGGTGCGGCCGGAGCCAACTAGCCCGGCGATGCCCAGCACCTCTCCACGATGGACCTGGAAACTGCAAGGTTTGATCTTATCGCCATCCGAAATGTCCTTGACCTCGAAGATCACCGGGCCGCGACTGCCGCCGGCGTCGTGCTCCTTCATATAGAACGTCGATAGATCCCGGCCGACCATCATCTTGACAATCGCTTGAGCCGACAACTCGGCGCGATCGATCGTGCCCACATAGCGGCCGTCACGCAGTACCGAAACGCGGTCGGACAGGTCGTAGACCTCTTCCATCCGGTGGCTGATGTAGATGATCGCGATGCCTTCGGAGCGCAGTTGTCGAATTAGCGCGAACAACCGTTCGCTTTCTCGCGACGAAAGCGCCGTGGTCGGCTCGTCGAGCACCAGGATCCGCGATTTCGCGTGCAGCGCGCGGCCGATTTCAACCAGTTGCTGCTCCGCGATCGAAAGCGTACCGACAATCGTTCGGGCGTTGAACGGCACGTCCAGTCGCTCCAGCACCTCGCGACAGCCGGCGTACATCGCCTGACGATTCGCCATGCCACGGGATGCGAGTTCGCGGCCGAGATAGATGTTTTCGGCAACGGTGAGATTCGGCGCGAGGCTCAGTTCCTGATAGATGATCGAGACGCCGTGCTGTTTCGCCTCCAGCGGATCGGCGATGCTGACCGGCCTGCCGTCGATCAAGATCTCGCTGCCCGTATCGGCCTGATACGCACCGGAGAGGATCTTCATCAGCGTGGATTTTCCGGCGCCGTTCTCTCCCATCAGGGCAAGAACCTCGCCGCCCCATGCGCACAGCTGGACGTTATCGAGCGCCTTGGTGCCGACGAACGTCTTGCTGACGTTCCGCATCTCGAGCAGAGGGGTTCGGTTATCCGATGGCATGATGTCTCCTTTTGTTGGGGGGCTGCCGCGCATCGGAACGCGCATGCGCGGCACCGGTGTCAGGCGATATGCACCGCCGATTACCTGCCTCAGTTGGCAGCCCAACCCTTGTACGAAGCGACGTTCTCCGGCGTGACCAGCTTCGGGTCGAGGAGAACAACGGGCTTTGCCGGCGGTTTGCCCGTCTTCAGAATTTCGTTGCCGACATCGACCGCCTTCATCGCCATCGCGAACGGATTCTGCGCCACCGTGCCCTTGATCAGCGACGCCGACTTCAACGACGCCTCGACTTCAGGCGAACCGTCGACGCTGACGATCGAGAAGTCCTTACGGTTCATCTGCTTGGCCGCCAGATCGGCGCCGACTGCCGTCTGGTCACAGACGGTGAACACGCCGTCGATCTTCGGGAAACGGGTAAGCAGCGACTGCATCACGGCAAGGCCGCCCTCTCGGGTCGCTTTCGCGTTCTGATTGTCGGAGAGGATTTCGAACTTGCCCTTGCTCAGCACCTCCTTGCAGCCCTTGACACGGTCCTTGATGGACGACACGGAGGGCCCGTTCAGGATCACGACCTTGCCTTTGCCGCCGAGTTTGTCGGACAGATACTGGCACGCCATCTCGCCTGCCTTGATGTTGTTGGTCTGGATGGTCGCCTTCGCGCCTTCCGCGGACACGTCGACCGCCACAACCGGAATGCCGGCTGCTTCCGCACGCTTGACTGCCGGCAGAATTGCCTGCGGATCGGCAGCGACCAGCATGATAAGGTCAACCTTCGCGGCGATAAAATTATCGATCTGGGAGAACTGCTTGTTCAGGTCGTAGTCGGACGCAACCGCCGTGACCCGGACGTTCGGATTGATCTGCTTGGCACGCTCGGTGGCGCCCTTGACGATCGAGGTCTGGAACGGATCGCCCAGCGTGCTGACGGTGACGCCGAGCGAGGTCAGGTCCTTCGCCGACGCCGTGCCCGCCAACAGGCTCATCGCTGCCAAACTCACTGCGATATTCTTGAACATCATTGTCTCCATTTCTGATTTGAAAGAATCTCTGCTACGTCACATCCATCCGCGTGATCCGATTCAGACTACTTGCGTGCCGAATTCGAAGCGCCTTGATTTGCATGACGAAATTTATTATTGGCGCATCCGGTGAATCCACCGTGTCCGATAGATCAGCCATCTTGACGACGTTGGCCGGCCCCTGCCGATGTTCCATCTTCGACGCGGGGCACGGCTTGGGTCCTCAACGCGCTCGATATCGTACGCTCATCGAGTGAGCGCGGTCCACGCCCCGCCCTTCTCGCTGGACCGGACGGCCGCATCGATCAACGCCATCGTATCCACGCCGTCGGCGATGCCCGGAATGCCATCGAGATACGACTGATAGGGCAGGTCAAGACGTCGTGCGATCAGGGCCTTCGCAAAATCCGAGTACAGGTTTGCAAATGCCAGCGCGTAACCCTCGGGGTGGCCGGCCGTGAAGCGCGTGGCCGCGGCGGCGGCCGGCGAAACGCTGCTGTACCCGCGAGCCAGTCGCTGTGCCGGCTTGCCGGGAGGCTTGAACCAGAGTACTTCCGGTTCTTCCTGAACCCAGCTGAGACTGCCCTTCTCGCCGAAGATTCGGAATGACAGACCGTGATCGTTGCCCGTCGCAACGTAGCTGCCCCATAGGCGACCACGCGCACCGCCCTCAAAGCGAGCTGTCAGGTAGGCGTTGTCGTACACTTCACGCCCCTCGGCAAACGTCGTCATTTCGGCAGACACTTCTTCGACCTGAAGTCCGGTGATGTACGAGACGATATGGTGGGCATGAGAGCCGACCTCACCCAGCAACACGCCCTTGCCCATCGCCGACTCGCGGAACCGCCAGTGACGATCCGGATTTTGCGGATCGACGACGAACCCGGCACACAGCTCGCCTTCGATGCACTGAATCTTGCCAAGTGCACCCGACGCCACCAGAGCGCGCGCCTCGCGTACCATCGGATAGCCCGTGTAGCAATGCGTGAGGAGGAACAGGCGGTCGTGTTTCCGAACGATCGCATTAAGCCGCTGTGCCTCGCCGAGATCGCGGCTCAGCGGTTTTTCGCAGATGACGTCGATGCCCTTTTCCAGGAACGCGCTCGCCACTTCGAAATGCAGTTGTGGCGGCGTCGCGATGACGACGGCATCAATCCGGTCCTCACGGGCGGCCTCACGCTCCGCCATCACGCGAAAATCGGTGTAGATCCGGTCCTCGTCGATCAATTCAGCGCGTGCGGAAGCTTTCGCCACTTCGGGATCGACCGACATCGCGCCGGCCACCACGTCGTAATACCCGTCGACCCGCATGGCGACGAGATGGGTACGCCCGATGACGGAATCCTTACCGCCACCAACAAGGCCTACTCGCAAGCGACGGCCGAATTGAGAAAGAAGATCGATAGACATGAGTTTCACCTGCTGCACGCCTTCGACAAACGCCAAAGGCTGTTGGAATGTGCCGGCCGTGCCGAGGAGCGAACGGCCAACGTCGATGGAAGTACCTTTTCTTCAGCGCCTCGATGCAGCCGCCACGCAGCGGAGACTACTGGGCGAGATAACCGCCGTCGATCACCAGTTCGCTACCCGTCATGAAGGACGACTCGTCGCTGGCAAGGAACAGTACGACGTTCGCGACTTCCTCCGGAGTACCCATCCGCCCCATGGGCGTCTTCGCGATGATCTCGGCATTCATGTCGTCGGACTGGCTCGTGACGAGAGGTGTCCGAATCAATCCCGGATGCACCGAGTTCACGCGGATGTTTTCGGGCGCATACGTGACGGCCGCGTTCTTGGTCATGTTGCGCACGCCACCTTTTGCTGCGGCGTAGGCCGCGGCGCCGGCGACACCGACGATGCCCCACATCGACGAGAAGTTGATGATCGAACCCTTGCGCATCGCGCGCATCGACGGCAACACCGACTGAATACCGAGGAAGCTTCCGGTGAGATTGACAGCGAGCACGGTCTGCCAGCTCTCCAGATCGGTACCGTCCAGGGTTTCATAGCATCCGACGATGCCCGCGTTGTTGACCAGCACGTCGATGCGACCGTGCCTGGCGATCACCGATGCCACCACTCGCGACCAGTCTTCGGGCGAGGACACATCCAGCCTCTCGACCTCGAAACCGTTCGACTCGCTCGCCGGCTTCACATCGGCCGCGATGACCGTCGCACCTTCGCGTGCAAAAATCTGCGCCACCGTCAGCCCGATGCCCTGTGCGGCCCCGGTGATCAAAGCGACTTTTCCTTTCAGCCGGTCCAATTTTCATCTCCTTGATTGATATTTCACTACTCGTGCAATCGTCTCGCCGCCCTGACGGAACGGCCGCCTCGTCCGGCAAGCCCGCGGTCTTACCGAGGCATCGCGACGAGGATCTTGAGCTTCGCGCTCGCCTTGTCCAGCAGCGCATCGAAGCCATCATGCTTCACGTCGGCCATACTGATTTCGGCATCAACCACTTTCTCGACGGGAAAGAGGCCGCTGCGCATCATTTCGAAAATCCGCGGCCAGATCGTGATCGGATAGTTCAGCGAACCCTTGATCGTGATGTCCTTCACCGTCCAGCGGAATGGCTCGACCTCGACCTTGCCGCCCATCAGCCCAACCTGCACGATCGTTCCCTGCGGCTTTACCGCATCGACGCAGGCATTCAGCGCACGGCCGTTGCCGGAACATTCGATCGCCGCGTCCACGCCGACTCCGTCTTCGGTCGCCTGACGAATGAACGCCCCCACATCGCACTCGGCCGGGTCAAGCACGACAGCGCCGATACCGAGACCCTCAATGCGCCTGCGCCGATTGGCGTTCGGCTCGCTGACAAAGATCCGGGCGACACCGGCGGCGCGGCCCGCGAGCGCGGCCATCGCACCAATCGTGCCGCCACCTGTCACCAGCAGACTGCCGCCGGGCTGCACGCCGGAGCGATCGACCGCGTGCACGCCGACCGCTGCCGGTTCGACGAGCGCGCCTTGTTGATCGGTGATGTACTCCGGCAGTCGGACCGCGTTGCTCTCGTTCACGATCGCCAGCTCGGCCATGCCGCCCCACGGCCAGCTCAGGCCGATGACCGATGCCTGCGGCCCGAGGAACGGAACATTTCGTCGTCCAAAGTAGTCATCACGTGGGCCGGTCTGCGGTTGAATCGAAACGCGATCGCCGGCTACCAGCGTGCTCACGCCGTCACCGACCGACACGACACGGGCCGCGAACTCGTGGCCGAGAATCTGAGGAAGGGAAGCACTGCTGTAGGGGTTCGGCTCCGAGGAGGTCCACGTCGGGCCGTGGTCGTATTCGTGCAGATCGGAACCACAAATCCCACAAAACGTGGGAGCAACCAGCACTTCTCCGAACCCGGGATTTCGAGGGGCATCGACGTCGTCGATTCGAAGATCATGCTTGCCGTGAAACCGGACTGCCTTCATCGAATGTCTCCTACCAAGCCTGCGAGGGCGAGATGGTTTGGCAACTGTTGTTTGTGCTGCAATGCTCAGTGGCCACAGACTATTCGAACGCGGGGTAAAGAAATATGCGCCTCCGTGAAATCATATTTCCGGTGGGCGGAAATATCCGTGACTCCGTGATGGCGACCCAGGCTGTCCATCGGGATTTCCCCGAGAATCACGTCGTCATATCGGCTGACGCGTTCCCGTCGCCGAGAGATTTCCTAACGAATGGCACGCCATTTGGCAGCGAGTTGACGACGCTCGGTCCACTCGATCAGGAACTCAGTGAATACCCTGATTTTTGCAGGCTGATAACGACGGCTTTGATAGGCGAGATTGATCGTGAGGCGCGGCAATTGCCAGTCTTCGAGGATCGGCACCAACCGGCCAGCCACGACGTCGTCGTGGATGATATAAAGCGGCTGTATCGCGATGCCCAAGCCGGCGCGTCCTGCGGCAACGATCACCTGCCCTTCGTTTGAATCCAGGACACTGGTGATCGGCACATCGCACGTTTCCTCACCGCGCCTGAAGTGAAGAACGTACGGATCGACAGCCAGGTTATATACCAGCATTCGGTGTTGATTCAGATCTTCCGGCCGGCTCGGGCGACCGTATTCCGTGAGATAGGCGGGCGATGCGGCCAAAATGCGATTGGTGTCGGCCAGCTTGCGGACCGTGATGCCTGAATCGCCTTCATGCTCGCGCGTGCGGATCGCGATATCGATCCCCGCCTCGATGAAGTCGGGGTAGCGGTTTGCCGCGATGACCTGGACCGATATGTTCGGATACCGGCGATTGAACTCGGTCAGAAACGGCGCGATGTGAAGCGTGGCAAACGAGACCGAACTCGTGACTCGCAGCACGCCGCTCGGTCGCAACGTCGCCTCGCTCGCCGCGGCTTCGGCCTCGGCCATTTCGGAGAGGACGGCGACGCAACTCCGTTTGTAAGCTTGTCCCGCATCAGTCAACCACTGGCGACGCGTCGTCCTCTCGATGAGGCGCGCACCCAGACGCTCCTCGAGCGCGCTCAGCGTCCGGCTCGCCGCCGCGTTGGACATGCCGAGTTGCTCCGCAGCCTTCGACAAACTACCTAGTTCGGATGTCAATACAAATAATTCTATTTGTGTCCAGCGATCCATTTTGTGCGATTAATCCACCTAGCGGAAATGTCATTTCACTATAGCGCATTTCTTTTCCGTTGCGAGGCCATTACCCTGTCGTCTCATGCATAGGCGCACATTGGAGACGACAGGGATGCGCAACATCAACGAAGACACCATTACGCAGGCCGTACTTGCGTCAGTGGACAGTCGCTGCGACGCCAGGCTTCGCACGATCATTACCAGCCTAGTGCAGCATCTTCATAGCTTCGCGCGTGACGTCAAGCTCACCGAAGCGGAATGGTTCAAGGCCATCCAGTTCCTTACTGAGGTCGGGCATATCACCGACGACAAGCGGCAGGAATTCATTCTGTTGTCCGATACCCTTGGCCTGTCCATGCTGGTGATGGCGCAGAACAACAAGAAGCCGGCCGAGTGTACGGAAGCCACCGTATTCGGTCCGTTCTACATCGAGGGTGCACCCGAGTATGAAAATGGCGCCGACATCGCGAACGGCGCACGCGGCGAGCCGTGTTTCGTCAGCGGTCAGGTGCGCGGCCCGGACGGCACGCCGGTGGCGAACGCCCGGATCGATGTATGGCAATCCGACGAAGACGGATTTTACGATGTCCAGAAATCGTCCGACGATCCCGCTCAGCCTGCTCATCAGGCACGCGGCCGACTGCGCAGCGATGCGGACGGCCGCTTCCGATTCCGCTCGATCCTGGCCGAGGCCTACCCGATCCCGCATGACGGGCCGGTGGGCCGGATGCTGGAGGCGCTGGGACGGCACCCGTGGCGCCCAGCGCATCTGCATTTCATGATCAAGGCACCCGGCTACGAGACGCTGATCACTCACGTATTCCGTGACGGCGATCAGTACCTCGATTCGGACGCGGTGTTCGGGGTTCGCTCGACGCTGATCACCGACTGGATCAAGCATGACGCCGGTGTCGCGCCTGATGGCTCGATAGTTCAGGAGCCGTTTTACACGCTTGATTACGACTTCGTGCTCAACCCCGCGGAGGTGCCTGCATGATCCGGCATATCGTCATGTGGCGGCTTAGAGGTGAAACGCCCCACGAACGCCAAGAAGCGCGGCGGCTCGTCAAGGAGAGCTTCGAGGGACTGCGGGGGCGGATCCCCGGCATGCGCAAGCTAGAGATCGGGCTCGATTCGAGCGAGGTCGACTATGCATGCGATGTCGTCCTTGTCACGGAATTCGACTCCCAGACCGCACTCGACGCATATGCAACGCACCCCGAGCACCTGCGCGTTCGAGCGCTACTGGGCGACATCAGGACGGCCCGCTTCCAGGTCGACTACAGCGTCGAGACGAACGCGTATCCCGAGCGACTCGCGACCGCTGTCACCACATCCTGAACCCGTGCACGAGCATATTCCTGGGCGCGTGTTCGACTATCGACACTTCAGGCCCGTGGCCGCGCGAAGGAGCGTATGCATTTCACGGTCTATGGTCATGACCACCCAGGGGGCATTGCAGCAGCGCCTGGAACAATACGACGCACAAGACGTACCTGCAGCGCGCTGATATCCGGCCCACAGATGATCCGGAACGGCAACACGATGATCGGAAGTTCTTTCTGTACGAGACCGATCGGATCGACGTGCTGCGGCGTTGTGTCGATGAAGACCCGTTCAACAAGGCGGAGGGGTGGAAAAGTATCGAAATCCGCCCCTCCCTGAAGCGTGTCGACACATTGAGTCAGCCCGGCTGATCAACGTGCGCGCCACGCAAGCCAGCCCGCGTGAAAACCCGTGGCTGTGAATTTCTACCCATTGTCTTAATGCACGCGACCCCGACAGCGGTCTCGCGTGATTACTTTCCAAGGAACATCATGTCCGAACAGAACTCGCTGCGCTTCGTCACCCTCGTCGGCAGTCTGCGCCGCCTCTCGCTGCATGCCGCCGTTGCCGACTCTCTTCAGGAACTTGCGCCCGGCAATGTCCGGATCACTCGGTTGCCGTCGGTCGGCCTGCTTCCCCACTACGATGCTGACGTACAGGCGGAAGGCTTTCCGCAAACGGTGCTCGATCTCGGTAACGCAATTGCCGAGGCTGACGGCGTCATCATCGTGACACCTGAGTACAACTACTCGATTCCGGGCGCGCTCAAGAATGCGCTGGACTGGCTGTCGCGTTTACCGACAACGCCGTTCGTGGGCAAACCCGTGGCGATCCAGTCGGCATCGCCCGGCATTTTCGGTGGCGCGCGCGTGCAATATCATCTGCGTCAGAGCCTGGTGTTCCTTGACTCACAGGTGCTGAACAAGCCGGAAGTAATGATCGGCGGCGCCGCGAACAAGGTCGATGTCGAAGGCAAGACCATTTCGGACGCGCCGACACGCGAGATCGTCTCGGCCCAGCTGAAGGCCTTTGCACTCTTTGCCGCGCAGCGCAAACTGCTGAACAAGTGATGCCGTAACGATGGCGGGGCGAAAGCAGCACGGTCGCCCTTCAGCTCCCCCAATTCATAAAAAGGAGACGCGTTGATGAAGCTGCTGATTACAGGCGGTCATGTGATCACGATGGACCCGGTCATCGGCAATGGCCGTTTCGATATCCTGATCGAAAACGACCTGATCGTCGAAGTCGGGCCGCAGATTCTGGCGAACGATGCGCAACGACTCGACGCCACCGGCTGCATCGTCATTCCGGGCCTCGTCAACGCACATATGCATACGTGGCAGACCGCATTGCGCGGAGTCACTGCAAACTGGACGTTACCGACGTATTTCCGAAGCGTTCACGCCGGGCTCGCGACGTTGTTCAACCCGGACGATCTGTACATCGGCACCCTGGTCGGCGCGCTCAATCAACTGAATCTCGGAACGACGACGCTTGGCGACTGGTGCCACAACAATCCGACGCCCGAGCACACGGATCGCGCGATCGACGGGCTGCTCGAATCGGGGATCCGCGCGGTCTATTTTCATGGCTCGCCGAAGCCGGACCCCAAACCCGGTCAGAAGCACTTCAGCGAGATTCCGCATCCGCGTAGTGAAATCGAACGGCTGCTGAAGGACCGATTCACCCGGAGCGATGCGCTCGTCACGCTCGGGATGGCGATCCTCGGTCCGCACTACTCGACCTACGATGTTTCGGAGCACGACTTCGAGCTCGCGGCGGAGTATGGGTTGATCGCCAGCATGCACTGCGCCGGACTCGAACCAAAGACACCGGATGGCTGGGAGCGCCTGGCCGAGCGCGGATTGCTCGGCCCGAGTACCAACATCGTCCACGGCAACAACCTGAGCGAGGCACAGCTTCGCATGATGATCGGCCGCGGCGTCACGTTCTCGGTCGCACCCGAGACGGAAATGACCCAAGGACACGGCCACCCGATCACGGGCCGCCTACGTGATGTCGGCGGTGCACCCTCGCTCGGCGTCGATCTCGAGTCAGCGATTGCAGGCGACATGTTCACGGTCGCGCGTGTTGCGCTGGCATCGCAGCGCGCGCTGGACAATGCACAGGCCCGAGCCGACAGCGGGCAACTGCCCGCTCACTCCACGATTTCCACCTCCGAGGCGCTCAGCTGGATCACGATTCGCGGTGCCGAGGCGCTCGGCCTACAGGATCGTGTCGGCTCCCTCACGCCGGGCAAGCAGGCGGATATCGTTTTGATCCGCGCCGACGGGCTCAGCATGAGACCGGTGCACGATCCCGTCGCGTCCGTGCTGATGCAAGGTAGTGCCGCGAATGTTGATACCGTGCTGGTGGCGGGCGCCATCCGGAAACGGGCGGGCAAGCTTCTTTACACTCACCTTGAACAACGTCTCGACGAACTCGATGCGTCGGGCAGGCGAATCAGCAACCGCTTCGCGGAGCTGGCTCCTGCCTGACGGGCTTCCTGCGCCGAGGCGGAGCCGACGGAACGGATGGCGAGGCGCGTCATCTGTCGGTCCGGCCGGCGTCGCGCGTCGACTTTCTGGGTCGTGAAAAGACCCGGAACGGCTTGCATGCCGTCACGCACCGCCACACACATTCAAATTCTGCTTCCGGAGCACCTCAAGTGAACACAAGTGACACAGATCTGCTGGCCGCGTATTGGACTCTCGCCGGAGACGTGGATCCGCTGCGTCCCACCATCAGCCCTTACTCGCTGCAGGCACGGGTCGAAGCGGCATCCAGGGCCGGCTGGCGGGGCATCGGTGTGATCCACGAGGACCTAGCGGCGACGATCGATCAAGTCGGCATCGACACGGTCAAGCACATCCTCGAAGACAATGGAATCCGCCATCTCGAACTCGAATTCCTCGTCGACTGGTATCGAGACGGTACCGAGCGCGAGGTATCGGACCGTGCTCGCCGTGCAATCCTTGAGTTCGGTGCCAGACTGGGTATGAAGAACGTGAAAGTTGCGGCTAGCGTTCTGGACCAGCGCGCCCCGGACTTCACGCGAATGGCCGACGAATTCGCGAAGCTGTGCCAGGAAGCCGCCGAAGTCGGATCGAACGTATCCCTCGAAGTGATGCCGTTCTCGATCGTCAGGACACTCGAAGACGGTCTGGCCGTCGTGCAGCAAGCGAATCAGCCGAACGGCGGCCTGCTGCTCGATATCTGGCACATCGTGCGCGGCGGTATCGATTTCGGCGCGATCGCAAAGTTGCCGTCGCATTTCATCAAGGGCGTCGAACTCGACGACGCCAGCTCGACGATCGAGGGCACCCTGCTCGAAGACACGGTGTTCCGCCGCAAGCTTTGCGGTGAAGGCGATTTCGACACGCCGGGCTTCATTGAAGCGGTTCAAGACTCCGGCTTCGAAGGCGAATGGTACGGAGTCGAAATCATTTCCACCGAGCTGCGCAAGCTACCGCTTGAAGAGATGGCAACCCGCGCGTTCGACACGACCCGGCAACAGTTTCTCGAGGTTGCCGCGCGCAAGAACAAGGCTGCCCTCACCGGTCGATGACCGACGGCGCATAACGAAAGCCAAGGATGCATCCATGTACGATTTCATTTATACGTCCCAGCCTTCAAAGGTGATATTCGGCGCGGGCTCCCTCGCTCGCGTCGAGGAAGAGGTTAAGGCACTGGGCGCGCGAAAGGCCCTGGTTCTCTGCACTCCGGAGCAGGAGGCGCAGGCCACGGAGGTTGCGCATCTGCTGGGCCCGCTGAGTGCAGGCGTCTTCCCCGAAGCAAGGATGCATGTGCCGATTGAAACCGCGAGGCGGGCGCGCGTCCATGCACGCGAGGTCGGCGCCGACTGTGCGGTGGCGATCGGTGGAGGATCCACGGTCGGCCTCGGCAAGGCGATCGCGCTCGAGTCGAGCTTGCCGATCATCGCGATTCCGACTACGTATGCCGGTTCGGAGATGACGCCAATCTACGGTGTGACGGAAGACGGACTTAAACGAACCGGACGCGATGCGCGAGTCTTGCCGAAGACGGTGATCTACGATCCGATGTTGTCGTTGAGCCTTCCGCTAGCTCTGTCGTTTGTCAGTGGCATCAACGCTATCGCGCACGCTGCGGAAGGGCTCTATGCGCGCGACGGCAATCCCGTCATGTCGTTAATGGCCGAGGATGGAATTTGCTCGATGGCGGCAGGATTGCGTGGCCTCCAGGAGAACTCCCTGAGTCTCGCCGCACGCAGCGAGTGCCTTTATGGCGCATGGTTGTGCGGCAACGTCCTCGGCCATGTGGGGATGGCCTTGCATCACAAGCTTTGTCACACTCTGGGCGGAAGTTTCAATCTCCCGCACGCAGAAACCCACGCCATCGTGCTGCCGCATGCGCTGGCCTACAACAGCGATGCCGCACCAGACGCGATGCGGCGCATTTCCAGGGCGCTCGGTAGTGAAAGCGCGGCGCTGGGTGTCTTCGAACTCGGGCGCGACCTCGGCATTCCCACCGGATTGCGCGAGATCGGAATGCAAGAATCCGATCTCGAACGAGCGTGCGAAATCGCGCTGGCAAACCCCTACTGGAACCCACGCCCGATCGAACATGAACCGCTCCTATCCTTGCTTCACGACGCGTGGACAGGTAGCGCGCCGCGTTAAAGCGTAAGCCGCTCAATGCGACCGTTGTTGTGATACGTCCATACTTGACGACCCCAAACAGGGAACGAGACATACTGGACTTGACCTCGTTCCACGGTATGTTTCCTACCCCGATTCATTCGTCAAACTTCTGGGCATAGCCCACGGAGAAATCGCGAAAAATTGATCTATAGATATTCAAACATCACACCGATTGTCGGCGACAGATGAACAGCGCCGATTGGCCGACAAGCGTCCGTTGCGCCAAAGTTACACTTTCAGTGCAAGTTGAGCCGAGTTGCAGATCGTCGTTCCCAGTCGACCGAGGACCCATGCCTTGAGGAATCGTATTAGTGTCAACCTGGACGCGTCTCTCTCGTACGCCGCAATCGCACCTCCTTGAAGTGCAAGTGCATGCCACCCCGACTAAAAGGGCCGTGCGGAGCATCAAATTAGCCGCAAGTTCGTACGCGCAAGTCTCAACGGTGAATTTGCGGTTTAAGCGCCGCCAACGCGGCAACAACGATCTGACACTGTTGAGAAAACATTGCGCCACGAGTCTATACAGATAAATATTCCGTGACTCTTTCCCCCCTTGAGCGATGCCAGACACACCATTCAAGCGATCGGATGCGGTCAATTGTTCAAAGACAACAAATTGAGACTGCGGACATCTTTTCTGAGAAACAACACCAGATCCGTCGTCGGCCCACCCCGCGTACCTCGAGTACCCGTCACTACGCATACCTTTCACGTCCGGATATCGCGCCGCGAACTCCTTATTCGGCATCGTGGTGATGCCCTTCAACAACACGGACTGACCGTTCCAGTCACTGAAATACCGCATCGTTGCTGACCTGCCTGATTTCTTCGGGCCATTTCAATCTTGGAGAACGACCTCGGTTACGTCAGTTGAACAATACTGCTGCTTGAACTCGTCGGGCGTCAGGTATGCCAGACTTGAATGCGGCCGCACGGCGTTGTAGTGACGCCGCCACTGCTCGATCACGACCGTGGCTTCGGTGCGCGTCCGAAACCATTCGAGGCTCAGGCACTCGTCGCGGAATTTACCGTTGAAGCTCTCGTCCGCACCATTTTGCCAAGGCTTGCCGGGATCACTGAGCGCCATTTCCATCCCGCTATCCGCTGCCCACTTCAGGATGGCGCGCGACACGAACTCCGGACCATTGTCTGAGCGAAGGTAGCGTGGCGCACCGTGGACGCTGACCAGCTTCGACAGAACCTCGATGACCCGTCCGGAGCGGATCGATCCCGCAACATCGATGGCCAGGCACTCACGCGTGTATTCATCAATCACCGTCAGGCATTTCAGTTGCTGGCCGTTGGCGCAGGCGTCGAACACGAAGTCATACGCCCAGACATGTCGAGCCGCTGTCGCGGGCTGTGGCCGCGGGCGACTGACCGACACGCGTCTACGCGGACGCTTGCGAGGCACCTGCAGCCCCGCAAGACGCCAAAGCCGCCAGGCCCGGTCGGCGCTCATCGGATGGCCTTGCCGCTCCAGAAAGATCTGGATTCGCCGGTACCCATAGCGTGGATACTGCGCCGACAGAATGCCCATCGCCGCCAGCACCGGCGCATCCCGCACAGTAAGCTTCGATTCGTAATGCAGCGCTGATCGTGCCACCAACATCAGCGCGCACGCACGTCTCTCCGACAGGCCCCTTGCTTTCGCGTAAGCGACCTGCTGGCGTCGGGCGGGCGCGCTCACCACTTTTTTGTGTTGATCTCGCGCATCACGTCCAGTTCCAGATCACGTTCCGCCAGTATCTTCTTCAGCCGCGCGTTCTCTTGCTCGAGTTGCTTGAGCCGCTTGACGTCGGCCGCCTCCAGCCCGCCGAAATGCTGGCGCCAGTTGTAGATCGTCTGCTCGCTGATCCCATGCTTCTTCGCGACCTCGGCGACTGGCGCCTTGTCCGCCTCCCGCAGGATCGTCACCATCTGTTCGTCGGTAAATCGGCTCTTCTTCATGACTTCCTTTTTCTCCGTTGGAAGCCATTCTCTCAAGTTTCAGTTGGTCCGAAATTTCCAGGGCAGGTCATTGCCATCATCGTGCTCCTTGATTCGCCACCCTGAAAAAGAAAAACACCCAGGAATCCGAAGATGCATGGGTGTTTGGGTCCTATATGCCGATCGACCGATCATGCCGGTGCGATCGGATTCGCGTACCTGCCCCAGTCGCTGGCTTCTGTCAGCAGGACCGGATCGATCACCTTGTACGGTAAGCCCTCGTCCTTCAAATGTTTGATAGCACCGATGCACGGCTTCGTCGGCTCGTCGTGACACGCCCACGTTTTGCCGTGATCGACACGCATCACGACGATCTCGTGCGGCGTTGGCAGACAGCCGTAGTTCTGGGCCCGCTCGGACATCTCGGTAAACGCAAACGGGCAATCACATTCCGGCGATTGATGGTCGCAGGTCATAGCGTTGATCTCCTCGAGACACAAAAAGAAAAAGACCCAAAAATCCGAGGATTAGTGGGTCTTTTAGATCACGAAATTACATCTTTCGATGCATCGTTTTAGAACGGGATATCATCATCCATCTCGTCGAAACCACCTGCAGGAGCACGCGGTTGTTCGACGCGGCGGCCGACCTGTTCGTCGTCTGCTTTCTCTTCGTCTTCGAGCTTGAACTTCGGCTCGATCTGGTTCTGCAGGATTTCCTTGTAGAACTCGATCACTGCGTTCGAGCGTACGGTGCGGAGCACCTGCCGATCCTTGAGGCCAGCGGCCTTTGCTGCCTCGATTTTCGAGTTCACGGCGTCAACCGCGTCTTCGAAGATTCCGCCTGCCTGCTTGATTTCGCCGTCTTCGCCCTTGAGCTGAACGGTCGAATCGTAGTAGGTGCGATTCGTAGCCTGATCTTCACGACCTTGCCCCGGAAAAACCGAGAAGGCCTTGACGTAGGTGCCACGAGTGACCGTGTCGTTCGCGAGCTTTCGGATCAACATCTGAGCCGCACCACTGTAAAGCGGCAGCGTCACGAGATAGCCTTCCTTCGTGTCGGGATCGACGAACTTGACGCGGATGTCTTGGTAGAGACCGTTGTCGTGTTCGCGCTCGGAGTAGTACGCCGAGGTGATCTCGCCATCGAGCGTAGTGCTCGAAGGAATGCCGTTTTCCTCGAAGAACTTGCGGACTTGACGGGCAACCGTCTTGCCTGCGAACCCGTCGAAGCCGCGCTTCCAAGCTTCCTCACCGACCAATTCGCGTGCTTTGGTGACGATCGCGCGAGTTGCTTCGTTGGAGATCAGAAGGACGCCAGGCGTCGAGCTGTATTCCAGATACATCGACTTCGAAGCACCTGCGTTTTGACGGATAGCCATGGTGATTCTCCTTCAGAGAGTTGCCCGGTTGAGGGCGTAAGAAATGGTTCCCGAGTGGCTCGGGGAATTGACATAGCAAACAGAGATGCACGTGAAAAAGTAGAATGGCGTGATTCGAAAAAAAATTTTCGGGCCCTGCGTCCGTCACCTACGCCTTCGGATGCGCTGCCTCGCCGGCGGCACGACGGTATTCGCTCACGTCCAGCGACAGGAAGGCCGTGGATTCGTCGTTCGGGTCGTCGAACTTGATCCACGCGGCGAGCCGCAGCTTGTCGCCTGTGTCCGAGTTGATCAGCAGGTCACCCGTGTAATCCGGGTGGTTCCGGCCATCGACCTTGCGATCGTTGTCGAACAGGTTTCCCCGGAAGTAGGTCTTGTTCACGCCCTCTCCCGCAACAAACGCGAGACGGATGTACAACTTGCCGCTCGCGGCGGTATCGCGGATCCCCGCGATCGCGATCTTCGTCCCCGATCCGCTACCGGTTACGTCGGCCGCATAGTCGGCAGCGACGCTCTCGCCCTTCTTCTTCCAGAACAGTCGCTTCGGGTCAGTATTGACCCGCAGTTCGGCGCGAAACGCCCTCAGCATGGTTGCAGAAGGTCGCGGGCACCGCGTTTGGACTGTCGCCGGGAGCAACCCTGGATGCTGCTCAGAACCTCTACAACAAGTACAAGCTCACCACCTACCCTCGAGTCGAATGCCAGTATGCGCCGGTCGACATGTGGAAGGAGGCGGCTCAGGTATTCGATGCCGTTCGCGAAAACTTCGGCGCGGATTGGCGCCTGGGCACCAACGCCGACGCCACGCGCCGGTCCCGCGCGTTTGACGACAGTCGGCTCGGCGAGCACTTTGCGATTTTGCCAACGACGACCCGTGCGCGGGTTGCGGATCTGCCCGGGCCTGAGCGGCTCGTGTACGGCGAGATTGTCCGGCGCTACATGGCGCAGTTCCATGAGGACTACGTCTACGATTCAACCGCCATTGAGGTCATTGTCGAAGGCGAGCGCTTCACGACCCGCGGCATCGTGCCTGTATCGCTTGGCTGGCGCTCTCTCTACCCGAACGACGCTGACGACGGCGGCGCAACGGCGCTTCCGCCTCTAGTGGTTGGCGAAGCAGTGCGCATGGACACCGTGCAAATCGAGAGTAAGGTGACGTCCCCCCCTCCGCGTTTCACGAGCTCGACGCTGCTCGACGCGATCAAGAACGTTCACCTGTTCGTTCAGGATCCAGCCATCAAGAAGGTTCTGAAGGAGCGCGGGCTCGGCACCTCCGCGACCCGCGGCCCAACGATTGACGAGCTGGTCCATGCACACTTCTTCGAAGAGGTGAAAGACGGACGTAACAAGGTGCTTGTTCCGACGCCGAAAGCACGGGCGTATGCCCGTGCGCTGCCGTCGGACCTCATCAAACCGGACTTTACCGCCTGGCTCGAGGACAAACTGGGCGAGGTGGCGGATGGTTCGCTTTCAAAGACGGACTTCGATACCTACGGGCGCCGCTACGTGCAACGCCTCGTAGCCGGGATGAAGGACGGGTCCGTTGCGAACGCGATGCCGACGCCGCAGGACCTTCCGGCGGCTGTCGTCGTGAAGCGCAACCGTGGCGGTACAAAGTCGACTGCACCTCGCAAGCCTCGCGCAAAGCCTGCGCCCGGGACGTCGGCCGCGGCCGCCGGAAAATCGCCCGCACAGCCGCAACGCGGTTCGAGCCGCCCGCCCGCGCCCTCTTCTGCTGCAGCAACCACGCGCGGTCACGCGTTCGTACTTGGGGCCCCGAAGGGCGCAACGCAGGCACCCAAGCCAGGCGCCGCGCCGGTGCCCCCGCCAGCGAAACCTGTCGGCAATCCGTTCAATCTGAAGAAGTGACGCCATTCCTCGCGCCAGTCGTCATTTCTTGGTGCTCTGCCCTTTCCACATAGGAGATCACCATGAACACGGCTGTTACCCGCTACCGCAACCAGCTGTTGGTCGCCCGAATTCTTTCCGGGCGGTACCAACAGGAACTTGTCGTTAGCACCAAGGCGAGCACAGCCTCGACTGACGGCGACCGCATTACATACCCCGCAGCATGGATGCTTGCCGACAACGAAGATGTCGCAATCGTCATGGACGGCATTATCGATCACGAGGCGGCGGGCCATGGCCGGCACACCGACTTCCACGCACGTCGCTCGCGAACCCCCATCGTCAACCGGATGGAAAATATCCTGGAAGACATTCGGATCGAGCTGGCCGCCGGCGTCGATTGGCCTGGCATTCCGCGCAATCTGGCTCGCATGGTCGCCGTTCTGGTTCGCTGGGGTGTGTTCGGAAACGCCGAGCTGTTGATGTCTCCGTACTTGGACCCCGGCGCGCTCCTCTGCAATGCGATGTTGCTGAATTGCCGCGCGAAGTTTCTACCCGGACAGGACGAACACCTTGGCATGCTCGCGGCGGCCTCCGGTCGCGCAGCGGAGCAGCGCTTCGGGATGCTTTGGACAGAAGCATGGCGACTGGCTCAGCGTGCGCCGAAGCTCACATCGACGATGGAGGCATGCAAGCTGGCGGCCGACATCGTGAAGTCATTCAAGCTGCCCACTAAGCCAGATGCACCGGAACCGCCGGGTGTCGGGAATGGAAGCGCTGGCTCCGAGCAGGAAGATGGCGAGGCAGGTAGCGGAAGTGGGCCCGCTGACGAGGGAGAAGCGACCGGTCCAACCACACCGGACGGGCAGTCTGGAGTGGGGCTCACACCCAAGCAACGAGCCGCCGCCTCCGCAGCAGTTGACTCCGCCGATAAAGACTTGCCTCAGACGGACCTAGGCGATCTGGCCGGCGCCGCTGTCAATACGCACTCGACGGATGCTCGCGGCCGGGTGGCCCTCCAAGTTCCCAAGGCAGTGAAGGGAACGCAGGCGGTGCCGTACAGCTGGCAGATCCTCGCGACCAGATTGCGCAACAGTCTCGCGGGCGACCTTGCTGCCGAGCTCGACACGCTCGTCTCTCGCCACCGGTCGTATGGCTATGCCGGGCGCGAGCTTGCAACCGGAAAGCTATTTCGCCTTCGACTCGGTGATGGACGTGTCTTCCGAAAGCGTGTCGACACCTATGAGCTAGACACGGCCGTCACGCTACTCGCCGACGTATCGTCCAGCATGGGTGGACTGATGGGTGTAGTCGATCGGGTAAGCGTGCAAGCAGCTCCGCATTCCGGATCTGGCTACGTCGGTGATACCCCGGTCATCGCGACCACGCGGTATAGCGTTACACGGATGGATGTTTCGGGTGGAGCGGCGATGGCAATTGGTGAAGTGCTCGAGCAGTTCGAGATACCAAACGAAGTAATTGGCTTCGGTCGTGCTTATCAGATCATCAAATCTTTCGACGATACGTGGTCTTCGACGTCCGGTCGCAGCGACGCCGTCGCCCTTGGTGCCAGCGCAACGGCGACCGGGATGGCGATGACGATTGCGCTGTCTCGCCTTTACCTAAGGGATGAGGCACGCCGTCTCCTGATCGTATTGACGGATGGCGAAGCGGGCGATCCGGAGATGCTGGCCAGCGCGTATGCGCATGCGAAGTCTGCCGACGTTGAGGTCGTGACGATATTTATCGGCAATAGCACCAGTGGAATTAATCAGACACGGGCCGCGATGAAGTCGGGCGGCTACGCGGGACAGATGTCTGTCGTAAAGAGCCACGCTGAACTTCCGCGATGCGTGATCGAAGCTGTTCGTCGATCAATTTGATCCAACCTCCTCCCCGTCGCTTGCGGCCGGGAGGATTTTTTTTGCCTGCTCATTCGTAACGTACAGGCTTTCGACGCAACTCCATTTCTCGATTTTTAAGACAGGTGGCAATATCACTTCGTCACTCACCAACGACGAGGAGAAAACCACATGGCGGGGTATTTGGAGCTTCTGGCGCAACGAAAACAACTCGATCAACAAATTGCATCGATACGCGACCAGGAGCGCGCGTCGCAAATCGAATCGATTCGAGAAACGATGCGGCTCTACGACATCTCGATCGACGAGATCCGCGTGAAAGCCAGCGGCCGCAAAGGGCAACCGGCGGTGCCGAAGTATCGACACCCGGATACCGGCGCGACCTGGAGCGGCCGCGGCAAACGACCGCGCTGGCTGGGTGACAATCCGGCACAGTTCCTGATTGAGAAGCCGGCGGAAGTGACGCAATAACTATCTCGGTCCTCAAACAGGAGGCAGGCGCCGGACTCGTCGAGATCCGGCACCTGCCACGCTGTAGGATCGGCGAGCGCTGAATGGAAATGGTGCATCACCTTGAGCATTCACAAGCAGGATTGGATTTTCGAGGGCGACCGCGCAAATGGGTTCGTCGCGTTGCTCGCGTACCACCGCCCCCCGTCGGTCGAGCGATCCAATTGCCATTGGATACGGACCAACGAACAAGTCGACGGCATGAGATGCGGGCAGCTCGAGGCTAACGTCCTCCCGCTCCCTGTGGCGCGCAACCGACTGATCGAGATTCTCAAAGCGACGGACTGGCACGGGGTCAATCTTGAGCGAGGTTGGCGTCACGACCTGTCGTTGCACAACACCTCGCTGGATACGCCGGACGACTCCACGGTTCAGGCCTACATTCATGCAATTCATGCACTGGGACTCTCGTGGACACCACCGGAAGCGATGAGTGCGAATCCGTTTGGATGGCGACTCGCCCAGGCGGTCTATCCGTTTGACCCATCGCAATCGAACTGGGATTCGCTCGGCCTCAAGGGAAACGCCGCCGATGCGCTGGGCGAACCGGTCGATCCGGCTCGCCATGTCATCGTCCTGCTGACCGAAGGCGACGACTGACCGATCCGGTCAATCCTGCGCCGATCCCGCAAGCATTGCTCAGCATTGCGAAGTCATCACGTCCATTCCATCTACCATCCCTTCTCGAAGTCGGGATCAACGATGTAGGACCCTCGGGGTCCGCAAACTGCGATAGGACGCTCGCGCACCGCGCGCAAAAACGTCCGCCACCGGATCTTCCTCCTGCACAGCAGCGAAGCCGCGTTGAACGTATACCTGATCGCGTAAAGCATGGCATCGGCTCCCGACGTTAGGCAGCAGTGGCCGGAGTGCGGGTCGATTCGCGCCGCTGCGCCGCATACCAGACCATCATCGCGAAGTTGCCGACGTGGACCGCAAGCCTCGGATCGTTTGCGCATTGGATTCCGTGCGCGAGCAGGTTGTCGACAATGTCAGGCAACAATGCCGGATCGTCCCAGCCCACGCGCCCCTCGGCGACCTTGCGCGACATCGCGCCCTTCATCGCGACCGTGAACGCGTCGATCGCCGCGTTGATCCCGGCGAGTTCGGCGGCGATCTCGTCGGCGCTCAGCACTTTGTTGTCGGGCAGTTTGCGCATGCGCTTCCTCCTGGGTTCAATCGACGTCGAGGTGACGTCGTCGCGGTAGTATCGCGACCCAGCGAAAAATGCAGAAACCTCCGGAGACAAAGAAAAACCCTCGATCACCAAAAGGCAATGCGAGGGTTTGAGATCAACGAAGCTTCTTGCCCGGGGGCAATCCGAGGACTTGTCTGTTCTCGTTTTGAGCCCAGAAGTCCACGTCTTGGCCGACTGATGCAGCCATGATTTCTTCGAAACGGACAAAGTCCTGATAGAGGCGCTGACGTTTGAAGTCGCCCTGCCGATCCTTCTCACGGACGTAATCCAGGCGGGCCTGGAAGTCCATGTAGAACCACTTGCTGTTGTACGGGACGAACGCGATGTGATCTCCGATGAAATGCGTCACGGGCCCAGGCATCTCCCCTCGAATGAAGCTCGAGGGAACGCTAAGGATCATGCCGGCATGCTTTCGGAGCAGCGGTTCATCCAGCTTCGACGTGCCGTAGCACACAGCGGCATACAGCGTGCCCGACAACTCGAATTGAGTGACGGACAGGCAATAGTGCGGCCGTGGACCAGGTTGGTTCGGGTGGGAATCGTAAGGAAAGCGGCACTTCAACACGGCGCCTCGCACAAATGGCGAGGAGCTCATGAGCAGGCCTTATCGGGAGGGTGTAGCCGGTTCGTTGAGTCGATCGAGCCCGTACTTCTTTCGGAACTCCGGCAGGGTCATGCCGAGCTTGGCAATCATCTTGTCCCGCATTCCGATCAATGCTTCGGCCGGAACGGACGCAGCGATATAGCCCGTCACTCCTGAGGGAGTCACGACCTTGACCACTTCTTCGCCGTTATCTGAAATGAACCGTTCCATGAGGGCATGATACACCCGCACGATCCGGCCCAGCAATCGCCCGATTGGGATGTCGGATTTGAAACGCATGATGGATTTCCTCCAAGTGTTGGCCATCGGCCAGAAGTCATAGTGGAAAGAAATGCATGCGAGAGCGTGGAATGGCGACCTCGGCCACCGCGCTATGGGCACCGCGTCAGCGCCCATACCAGACAAACGCCTGTGCCCCAAGGGTGTCTACGACACCGGGCAGATCGCGCATGCGGTTTCCGCCTTGCTGAAGTCCGAGGAACTCGAGAAGGATGGTCGCCGTCGCGGAGCGAGGCGACCAGACGGCCGAATGACGTGTGTCCAGTACTACCTCATCACGCCCGCCGCGCTCGCAGCCATGGCGCCGCCCGATCGAACCTTGTGCGAATCGGTCGGCGTGGATCCGGAGAGGGTCGTCGAAATGCCTTTTCGTGTCACCCCGGCGTCAGTCGCCTATCTCGCCATGCAGTTGGCCATCACGGGCCCGCGGCGGAATCGCATGGCACATACGATCCGCGCTCGCTATGGCGCAACTGCGATCACACCTAAGCCGGAAAGTCCGCCGCTGGCCCCAGTGCAGCTGGATCTTTCGCTCTGAGGCGCGCCTCGTCCGCAATGAAAAATCGCATACTCGAAATCACACGAAACACAATTCCTTACGTGAAGGAATTGATGCCGCTTGCGCAGTCAGTGACGTCTTGCCTGTTGATGCAACAACTCGACTACTGGTTCAGTACGTATCCCGAAGGGTTCTGGAAATTCCAGGACATCGCCCCCAAGCACCCCTGGTACAAGCCCGGCACGAGCTGGGCCGAAGAGCTCGGCTTCAGCGTCAAGGAATTCCGGACCGCCTTCGACAACATCGGCGTGCGCTACAACTCGAAGTCCGACTGGATTGCGGCTGGGGGCGAATTCAAGGGGAAGTTCTACGCCTGCTACACCGACAAGCGCGAAGGGACGACCTGGTACTTCCGAAATCACGCGCTCGTGGATACCGCGCTCGACACGTTGATGCACGACGCGCCGGCATCGCGCGGTCGGGCGATGCCTGACGGATCTGGCGGTGCGGCGCCGACGCAAGGCGTGGCTCCTGTGACGCCTGACATGCTGAAAAACGTCGATGCTGGAGAGGGCCTGCTTGCGTCGTCGACGTCGACTGGGAAAAATGAGGGATTCGCGCAAGTCCTTGATTTTATTCCAGATGCCCAAACGGCATCTCCTGTAAATGCACCCTCCGCAACCGGAGAAGTCGCCCAAAGTTATCCACAGGTGGGGACGGCCGCAGCCGACGCGCAAGTCGTTGATTTTGCTCCAGATGCCGAAAGGGCATTTACAGTAAATCCGCTGCAAGTGGCTGATTTTATTGCAGATGCCGAATGGGAATCTCCAGGAAATTCCCTTTCGGCAGGTGCTCTAATATGTAAACAGAGATTAGTTACAGATATAAAAACAACAACCACTGTGCCGCACAGCGAACCGACTGTGGATAACGCCGCTGTGGTGTCGGCCGACTGTGAAAACCGTGGTTGTGGTGAGAGAGAAAATTCGTTTACCCCCGAAACCCCATCGGACCGATCAACCGCATCGGTCGCGTCTGGGGCGGTCCAAGCGAACGTACATGGTGCAGACCCCGCCTCGACAGATGTTTCTGCGCTCGTCTTCCCGAGCGCGCTGCGCGCGCACGAACTTGAGCCACTGAAGGCCCTGATCCAGGACTGCCCGCCCTTTGCTCGACAGATGGTGCTCGACGAAATCGCCGGCGCCCTCGCTAAACCGGGCACGATCCGGCGCAGCACGGTCGCCTACGCGCGCGGGATGATCAATTCGGTACATCAATCAAATACGTTCGAGCCAAGCTTGGGCCTCGCAATTCGTGCTGGCCGCGAAAGCGAACTGCACCGGCGCGCGCGGGAGGTGGCGACAACTGCATCGCAGGCAGGTGCGGGTGCAGATCCCAGTCGTGCCGGCATTCGAATTCTGACCGATGAAGAACTGGCGGTGCTCCCGGACGCGCTGCGTGCCCGCGCAACTGAAGCGCGCACTCGTCAACTGAGCTTGCTCGCTGGGGGTGTCCATCACCAAAACGTTTGACAAACTATTAAACGATTAATAGTATCGTCCTTGCACCCTACGGGATGCGCTTAAGTGCCTCGGTAGTTTTGAAGCTGGCGCCAGCACGGGCCAGCGATTTTTTCGGGGCGGGTGATGGGTAAGGCGACGGGCCGATTCTAGGACGGTGCGCACGAACCAACAGGTGATTGAATGATTCGTCGGGAATACAGAGTCTTCACGATGTGCAGTGGCCTTGGCGGTGGCGCAAAGGGCTTCCGGAAGGCGAAGTCTCGCGTTGGCGAGAAGGTTGCGACGTGGCGCTGCATCGGGGGTGTCGATAACGATCCGGCCGCGTGTCGTGATTTCAAGAGTCTTGTGGGGGCCGACTGCACTCTGATGGATCTGTTCACGCGTGAGCGCATCGGCAACGCTGTACCTCCGGACGCGGCGGAGGCAATCGCGGAGGTGATGGGCACGACGCTGCTGCTGGCCGAGTCCGGCGAGACGTTTCAGCTTTCCGCAACGCCTGTCTGGGTGCGCCCGATCGCCATCGCCCTGACCCTGCCCCCTGCTGCCTGACCACCGAGGAACATACCGTGACCACCGAAGCAACCCTTACCCTGTCCGCAGATCAGCAAGCAGTCGCACAAAAGAAGATCACCGATCTGCACCATGCAGTCGGGACGATCTATTCCATCATAAAAGATGGCCGCGAGCTTGACGCGGAACTCGCAACGAATTGCGTCAAGGTTGCCGAATTCAACCTCGCGGACCTGTGCAAAGCGCTCGGCGTCGAAACCTTCAGCGCTGCAGAGCGCGAGCAGCGCTACGCCGAACTGCGAAAGGCCAATCTGCGCATCCGCGACCTCGAAGCGCAGATCGGCGCGACGCTTTCACCTGAGGCTGCGCAGCACGCCATCAAGAACATCGCAGAGCGCCTGAATAATTGGTGGAGGCACGAGGGTTTCGGGTACGTTCACGAACTCAACTTCGGCATGTACGGCGTATGCCGCGGCGAATTTTCGTGCAGCCTCAGGGGCACGCCTTGGTTGCTCGACTCAGATACCCCGGAAACCGACAAGAAGACCAAAGCCACCTGGATAGAAGGCATGCGCGAACGCGGCTTCGAGCTGGTCATGCCGCTGCGACGCCAAGCACAAGCAGCGCGACGACCAGCTTCTTTTGCTTCGACATCTGGTTCTTCGGCGCTTGCGTCTTCGCGGCCACGGCGGCCACGGGCGCCGGCGGGCTTGCGGGGCTCGGCTCGCCCCGCGCCGACGTGTTTCTGGGCGCGCCGACGATGATCTCGAATGCCTCGAAGTAGGGTTCGAGCACCATCCGTACCCTCTGTGTGTCAGTGCGGCCCGCTACGGGATCGCCCGGGCGCGACACGCGCTGGTACAACGCATGCCATTGGCTGAACCGAAGGTACACGGGATCGGTTTTTCCGATCGCTCTGGTTGCGGCGTCTTCGAGGTCGGCGAGGAGCGCACTGCTGGTCAGGACATCGACCACCTTCTTCAGGTCGTAGTGGGCGCCGAGGCGATCCCATACGCCAAAGATTGCCGAGAGTGCTTCTCGGGCACTCTCGCGCGAGAACCGAATACTGACGGTTGAGAGTGCCGCCTCGTCGAAGATGTCCGACCGATCGATCAACTCGAGGACGAACCCCGCTTTGTCATTTCCGGCGCTTTCCGTGCTTTGGAGGATCTTGTTGATGCGCTCGAGCGTGAGCTCGCGCGAGAAGAGTTCCGTAGACATGTCTGTCCTTCCGTATGTCGATGCAGTTGACTATTCCGGGTCGCGGAACTTGCCATGCGCCCGATCTTGAAGCTCAGCGTCGATTACCGAGCACGCCGAATCTACGGGACGTGTGCGTTTATCAGAAATCATCCAGCGCTCAGGGATCGGCCAACGTCGGCGCCTACAAGATCGGCAGCCAGTTCCTCGGTTTCTGCATTTCGAGAAGCGTCGGTACCTTGTAGCCAACGTCTCTAGCAAGGAGCGAAACCATGAAGCTGTCGACTCTCACGAAGGTCCAACTCGCTGCGACGGCCGCGCTACTTTTGACCGCCGGCGTGTGCGAAGTCGTTAGTGAGGAGCTCGGGCCGCTGTTTGCGACTGTCTTGCTGACGGCCGCGGCGCTTACAGCAGGGATGGCGGTGATCGGCGGCTTAGTCGACTGCGTCGCGGAAGGGCCGGGACACAGTTCCTGAGGAGGTGTTTCATGAGCGACGTCGAGCGAAACTTTCCCGAGGAACTTCGCACTCAGTTTCGGCGTCGATTCGATATACGCCAGGTTACGTACGAAGAGCGCCGCGGTCTTCGGGCCCCACCCCGGTTGCAAGGCGAGACCATCGACCAGGCCGAGTTTTCCACCGGCAGTGATGAGATGGTGAAAGGCGGCGAAGCTTTCATACGCTCGCTGATCTCGAATCCCTTGGAAGAATTCACAGATCGGGTCAAGTTTCGGTTTGGACTGCGTCTGCAGCGCTCGGTGCATCAATAGCAACGCGCGATCGGCAACCGTCGCCGGCGACAGCGACTCGCCGAGGAAGCCTTGTTGGATCGCTGCATTGACGTGGTGGTGCTCGACCAAGAACGCATAGAGCTCCCTGATCGGTTTCGGTCGTGCTGTCATCGTCATGACCCGTGCATTGTTTGTGTTCGAAGGTGCGCGTCTGGATCGGGCCTCACGCCCGCCCCGGTCCCCATCGTCTCGTTTTCCTTCTTGCCCCACCGCGACCCGCTTTCGATCATAGATCAGTGCGATATGGGGCACCCGATTCGCCGTTACGCGCCGCGGCGGGCCGCCAGCCGCGCGTGATACTTGGCCGCTTCCTGGCGCATCCGCTGCTGTTCCGCGTTCACGTAGATCGTGGTGGTCTGCAACGACGCGTGGCCGAGCACCTGCTGCAGCACCTCGAGCGCCATGCCGGCGGCCGCGGACTGCGTGCCGAAGGTGTGGCGGAATGCGTGCGGGGAGGTCCGGGCCAGCTGACGGCGGCTCGCCTCGGCGAGTTCGGGCAACTGCTCGAGCAGCCGCGCGAGCGCGCGCGTGACGACGCGCCTGGCCGCGCGCGGCGTGTAGCCCGCCACACGCGTGAGCTCCCCCGCCTCCGTGACGCCGAACTTGGCGCGACCGGCCGGCGTTGGCGGCACCACGGTCGGCGCGACCAGCGGCCCGTCGGTCGCGCCGGCGTCGAAGTCGAGACCGCGGTCCGCCCAGTGCGCGCGCAACGCCGCGACGATGTCGTCGGTGACCGGCACGAAGCGCTCCTTGCGGCCCTTGCCGATCACGCGCAGCAGCCAGGTCGCCGGCGTGTCATCCTCGGCCGGCCACCACTGCAGGCCCTCGCGCGCGACGCTCACCGCCTCCTCGATGCGCAGCCCCGCATCGCCCATCAGCAGGATCAGCGCGCGCGCGATGCGCCAGTCCGGGCCCAACGGCCCGTAACCGTCCGCGCGCGCGGCGAGCTCGGCGCGCACCGTCGCCCACACGTCGATCGGCAGCGCCCGCTGCACCTGCAGCGCGGTCGCCCGCTTCAGCGGTTTCGGATCCACCACGCCGACCCACGGGTTGCCCGCCAGATAGCGGACCTTCACCAGCCAGTCAAATGCCGCGCGCAGTGTGCGCACCGCATACCGCTGGCTGTCGAGCGAAAGCGGCTGCAACGAGAACGGCCGCCAGCGCCCCGACGCGCGGGACGCCGGCGGCCCGCGAAACGCATCGGCCGGCGACGCCAGAAATGCCTTGTACGCTTCGCAGTCGTCGATCAGCACCGAGGACAGCGGGCGCCCGCGCTCGAGCACGCACCACAGCACGAAGCGCTCGAGCTCGCGCCAGTACGCGCGCTGCGTGGCCGGCTGGCCGTCATAGCGGTGCAGGTAGGCGAACACCGCGTCGAGATCGTGCGCCGCGGCGATGTACGGAAACGCCGGCGCGCGATTGGCGCCGTGCGCGCCGGCCAGCTCCTGCGGCATGCGCAGCCGGTGGATCGGCACCAGCTGGTCGCGGCGCGGCGTGACACGCGCGTCCGGCGCGGCCACCAGCGGATCGACGCCGTCGACGTCGACAGCGATCGTCGCGTCGAGCGTGTCGGCATGCCGGCGCAGCCAGGCGACGATCGCGCGGGCGCGGCCAACGCCGATGCGCGGTACCGAGCGCCACCAGCTGCCGCCGCGCCGGTTGCAGTACGCGATAAGTTCGCCGAGCGTGCGCACCTCGACATCGGCCAGGCGCTGCGCGACGATCGACCGGAACCAGCGCGCGATTGCGTGGTCGGCTGCGGGGGCCGCCTTGGCCCAGCTGCCGGCGGCCTGCTCGATCATCTGCAGCGACACAGGCGTCAGGCGAGGCTCGCCGTATTTGCGGATCGACGTCTGCAGGTGCTCCTGCAGGACCGGCGAGCCCTCGCGCAGCGCGATCGACACGAGGTCGTCGCGCATGGTGCGCAGCAGGCGCTCGACGTCCAGCGGCTCGAGCTCGTCGGGGTCGAAGTAGAGCCGCGCGATCGTCGCGATCGGCAGGCCTTTCACGCGGGCGCGCAGCGCGGTGAATTCCGTGCGCGTGTAGGTGCGCGGCGGCGGCAGGTCGAGCTGCTGAGGACGATTTGCCACGGTGTCGGGTTCCTTAGAGGTTGCCGGCGCCCGGCGTCGGTTGATCGTCGGGGTAGAGGATGGCGTCGGCGATCCGGCCGGCGACCCCGTCGAGATCGGGAAACAGCACGCCGCGATTGATGCCGGCCGTCTGCAGCTGCGCGCGCATGGGACCGAACGCGTCGGGCGGGATCCGGATGTAGCTCAGGCGCTTTTTGAAATTCGCGTTGGTGTCGAGGGAGACGTACTTCATTCCCAGACCGTCTTCAACGCCACGATGAACGCTGAACCAGCCGTCCTGCGCCGCGATCCGTCGTGACACGTGCCGTGGCTTCAGCAGCTTCGTCTCGGCAATCTCGAGCGGGTTCGCGCGCTCGCCTGGATCGATCATGTCCGCGTCGGTCGCCGCCAGCAGCCACACCGCGGCCGCCTTCGATATGCCATCTTCGCCCTTGACGGCTGGCCGCTTGATCGCAAACCACAGCGCGGCCAGTGCACTGCCGGTCCAGTCGAGCAGCCGCGTGGGCATCGCATGGTGCTGCGCGATCGCCAGCCAGTCTGCATCCGCGAGTTCGACCGTCGACTCCAGGTGCGGGATGCCGCGCTGCTTGAATTCGCGCAGCATGTGCTGCTCGGTATCGGACCTGACGCGGTTGACGTACTGGGGGCGCGCGATCCCCGGCTTCAGCAACCAAGACTCGTCTTCCTGACCGCGAAACAGCGAAATGCGGTAGCCCAGATCCGGAATCCCCTGGGTCCAGCGATCCACGAGGTCCAGGAACGTCGCAAGGTCGCGGGCCTCGCCGAAACCCTTTGCCGTGCGCTTGTTTTTGAAGGTAACGGTCACCGGTGACTCCTGTGATGGATGGTTTGCGGCATTGGAGGTATGGCATGCGGCACTTCACTGCACCCACGCAGCGTGCACGCGTCGACGTCGCGGCTCAGGAGGTCGGCGCCGGACGAGGGGCGTTCGGCGTGGTCGACGCGTCGTCCCCGCGCGTCGCCGGCGGGCTCGCCTGGTGTCGATCCAGCAGGAAGGTCGCGGCCGCCACGGTCGCCTGCTTCACGAAGACGGCGTACCCGCGATCGAGCGGCGGCAAGTGGCTCGACGCGCCGTGCGCGGTGCCGAAGTGGGTGCGGAGCGCGCCGATCCCGCCGCAGATCGACCGGATGCCACCGAGCATCTGCTCGACATCGCCCTTCAATTCCCGCGAGTCCGGCCAATCCAGACTCTTTTGGCACCCCTTGACGAGCGGGCCCATCGATTTGTCGTCCGGCAGTTCAACGCCTCGCTCTCGCAGCACCTTCACGCAGACCGCTTCAAGGAATCGACTGCAACGCGTCAGCGCATCGGCGGTGTCGTGGTGCGTCGCTTCGACCGCGTCTTGCCACAGCCGCCCCAGATTCTCGTCACCGACGGCCGCGAGGCTCGAAGTCATTTCGGCGTCGATCACAGTCGACTCGTCTTCAATAACCTTTTTTACTGCGGCCAACGAGCCGTCGATGCGGGTCTCCCGTGCGCCGAACTGCTCCGCGATCTGCTTGAAGAGCGAAGCGAGGATCGCGTCTTCCATCATCTTCTCGCGCCAAACCGGGTCGCACGTTGTCAGGTCGACACGCTGCCACGGCCTGCAGTCCATCTCGACGCCGTGGTAATCGTCTGCCTGGTCGTCCCCGCTATACCGGAAGTCCACGCTCAAGCGGCCATCCGCGAAGTGAAGCCGGCCGTAAACCCAATCGTCCTCCCCCCAGTGATCGAGGTTCGCGATGTCGCTCACGGCGCTGATCGCGTGTTGGCCAACCGCCGCCGTCAAATCGGCGATCAATGTTTCGACGCGTTCCAGCAGTACGACTGCTTTCTGCTCGAGACGCTGGCGTTGCGCCAACAAGGCGTTGATCGGCTTGTCCATGTGGTTGTTGCGCCGGTGTCCGGCGAGTTCACGTTTATCAGGAAAATCATCCGTGGGGCGTGAGGCTCAACAGCGACGCCGCCGAGCTGAGCACCACGGCGACGGCGGTGAGCGCGGCCGCGATGCGGTTGCGTTGGCCCGCCCGTTCATTCTGTCGCCATGCGGCACTCCGCCAGGCCAGGGCCTCGAGTTCGGGAATCACCGGCATGATGCCGCCCGGATTGTCCTCCATCGGATCGAGCGGCACGTGGGTCGACCAGACCCAGGCGAGCGCTGCGGCCAGGCCGACCAGCAGCCCGCCGGCGGCACACCACCAGGCAGCGGTCCCGCACCACGCCTCCGTGCAATACACCATCGTGCGTCCCTTCAAAAAGCCCGCCCCTCAGGGGGCGGGCGCGTTGGATTAGTGAAGCGGGCAGCTGGCCAGCAGGCAAGCCACACCGACCACAACGAGCCAAACGGCTCGGCGACGCCAGTGGGGGCGCATAGCGACTCCTTTGAGGTCCAAGGTGCCGCTATAGGTGTTCAAAACGCACACAAACCGCGTGGCCGCCACGCTCGCCCGGCCGCTTTCCCGCATGCGGGAGCGAGCGCGGGCACCGGCGATGAACGCGCCCCCTCTGCCCCCTCCTCGCCGAGTCGTAATCGGGTCATAGCGGATTTTAGGCCATTAACTGCAAGTCCGCTAATACGAATTAGCGGACTTAGCGACGCGCCTGAAAAACCCGGCCGCGGCCGGGTTGCCCAAGCGCGTTCACGCGCACAGGATCAGGTACACCGCCAGCAAGGCATGTTCAGGGCGGCGATCGCCGCCAGCGGGTGAACCAGCCCATAGCTGGCCGGCCAGAGCGACGACAGCCCGCGGTCGACGGCCGCCAACGCGATCAACCACGCTGCGGCCGCCAGGCCCCTGCCCCACCCGCCTTTCTTGAACTGCATCGCTACCAGGGTCATCGTCGAGTTCCTTTGGGTTCACACGGTGGACTATCGCGCCGGCCGAATCCACCGGCCCGCCGGCGTGGGCGTTACGTCGTCGGCCGCAACCAGTTTTCGACCGGCAGGCCGGCGACACGGGTAAATTCGGCCGTGTTGTCCGTGACCAGGACGGCGTCGACCGCCAGCGCGTGCGCGGCGATCAGCATGTCGTTGGCGCCGATCAGTTGGCCTTGCTTCTCGAGGTCGGCCCGCAACCGCCCGTAGCATCGGTCGGCGTCGGGCTGCAACGGCAACACGGTCAGGCTCGCCAGCAGTTGCTCGACCCGCTGCGCGAGCGTCGACGAACCACGCTTCCAGACGCCAAATCGCAGCTCCGCGGCCACGATGATCGAGGTGCACACTTGTTCGGGCGACGTCTGTCCGATGCGGGTGGCGCAGGCGCCGCGTGGGTCGCGGATCACGTTCGACAAGATGTTAGTGTCGAGCAGATACAGCGTCATTCGATGTCGACCGGTTCAGCCGGCAGGTTATCGATGTCGGGAAACGTTTCGTCCAGCGGAGTCCATTGGGCAAACAGCTCACGCAACGGCGCGGCCTCCACGGGCTCGATGATCAAGCGCCGGCCTTCCCGGTGGATGGTGACTTCCGAGACCGGCAACTCGAACTCGCGCGGGATCCGCACGGCCTGGCTGCGCCCATTGCGAAACAGGCGCGCGTGGCGGGTGTCATGGGTTGGCATGGGACAACTCCTATTCAAACGAAACGGCATATGCCACAGCATATCCTCGTTTGGTTCAGTTCGCAATCATCGCCGAGGCGCGTCTCGTAAGTAGAGCTATCAGATGTGGCACTTTTGCCCCCGGTTCGACACGGCGAACATCGGGCTGTATAAAGATATATCTCTATACAGCCCGATGGGATGATGCCCTTCTTCACCTCGGCCGATCACGACGCGGCCGTGCAGGCCATGCTCGACCACCCCGAGATCGGCAGCCGTCACCTGCGCGGCCTGATGAGCGGCATCAAGCGCCGCGCCCGGGCGCGCGCGGTGATCGCGTTCGTCCAGGCGATCGCCCCGCCCCCGCCCGATACGACGATCGCGACCACGCGGCAGCTGATGCACGCGCTGTTCGGTCACGCGGTCTCGGTCAACGACCTGCACCGCAACTTCGCCACGCCCGGCCGCCGGGCCAACGATCGAGCCGATCTCGCGGCGCTGGCCGCCTGGCTGGCGCTCCACCGGGAACGGCTGGCGGCCGCGGCCGAGGCCCGGATGGTAGAGCTGGAGAGCGCCTGGCAGCAGTTCACGGCGGCGGCCGCAGAGGCGGCCGGCGAGATCCGTACCGCCAGTCGGCCGGGACGACGCGGCGAAGCCTAAGCGTCTATACCTGATGGCGGATCAGGCGCAATGCTGTTTGGAGATATATCTGTATACAACATTGAATCGCCCATGAAAGGCCAAGCCGCAGCCGGGTTATCGTGGGTGAAAGCGTGTGCCATTCAAATGCCGGCGGTCTTTCGCGTGGTCTAGTTCACCTGTGGCGGATCCGGCCAAGTCGAGCCCAGCGTATTCAAGATGGTGCAGGCCACGCGTAGCGAGAGTATCCGTAGTATTGCCGCAGTCGCCGCTCGTCTACCGTCGGACGGTCCGCTTCCTGTCAAAGCTCGGACTGGACACCTCTCCAACGGAGTGGGCCGTCCGCACCGAGCAGAGCCAGGCGGATCGGCTTGCGCGCCGCTTCCTCAACGCTTCCCGCGCCGCGGTAGCGTAGTTGCTCAAATCGGTTGCCGTGAAGCCCGGGCACGCTGCGTTGACTTTGATGTTGGTGCCATCGAGTTCGATGGCGAGTGAGATTTTCGATGCCTAGTCGACGCCAATATACCCACGTGAGCAATCCGCCGAATTGTCCTTCAGCGCGAGTGCCCCCGCGCTTGAGATATTGACGATGCGGCCAGCCAGCGCTTTGCGCAGACGCAGCAGCATCGCTTACAAATCACGGCGTTTGATTGTCAGGAACATTTTTCCTGCATGCGGGAAAAGTGCGGGCACTGACTCGGCGTCGGCGAAACGTAAAGGCCGAGGACACCACTAACCCACTCGGCCCCATCTGAGCATCGTGATACGTTTGCGGCTCTCGAACGGGTCGACCCGCACAAGATAATCGGCGGACGCAGTTCACTACCCGCGAGTTTATGGTGAGCGGGTTCCGCCTACCCCGCGCAAGCGTGTGAGAGGACCAGAAAGGGTGATAGGCGCACAGCGATGTCCAAAGCACTGCCTCGCTGGAAAACCGATAGGTCTCGTCACTCCAAAAAGAAACGGGCCAGAAGGCCCGTCCTGCTATTAGGTCGACTTTCGCCACTCCGGCAGCTCAGGCGCAGAGCGCACGATTTTCTTTCTCGCAGCCAGACGCAAATGTGCCTTTGTCTCCGCCGTGAGCGGGGATGGCTTCTTCTTCCGAAGCGCGACTTCCACTACAACCTTGCGCGCAGCGAGCTTGGTAGCGGCCTTTTCGGGTTTCGTGACTTCGCTCATATCAGATCCTTCTCCAGCAAATAGTCTAGCGGCTTTGCCCAGGATCGACTGCCCGAGCCAAGATCGAACTCCATCAACCGTTGCGACCCATGGACTTCCTACCAAGGGTGATCGCAGGCAATGAGATCCTGCGCGGTCCAACAATCTGCAAACGCTGGAATCGCCCGCTCATGTGGCTCTGTAGGGGCGTCGAAGCCAATTTTAGGCCAGTAGCGGTAACCAATCAGGTGTTCGTCGTAACCCTCCCCACCTCCGGCGAGAAGGGTAATCCGACGATAGCCAAGGCAATGTGCAGTTATCGCGCACAACGCAAACGCGACTGTACCGAGATAGTCAGGGGCTTGGCGGCGGAGGAACACATGATCGATGTGCAACGCTTGTCGGCCCGCTTCCTCGATATCACCAGCTAGTTCCTGTTCATTTTCATCGACGCTATCGATGCCATCTTCAAGGTGAAGTGACAGGCCACCCTCGACATCTTTATACATACCGATGCGATTTTTGTGAGGGTGTTGAATGACCGCTGGCTGAACGGCGGTGAGAGATCGCTCCCAAGCTCGTACTCGGCTTGAGCATGTACACGGGCGCCATTGAATATCATCAGCAACTGCGCGTATTCAGCGCTGCTGATGTCGACGCCATCGAGTGTCACTTGGGTTGTGGCGTCGAACTGGACGCCGTCCTGACGAAACACGCCGGAGAGATATTGGGTCGCGAGATCGGATGCGCGCAGACGATCGTACGGCATCCGCAAAACTCGATCAAAGTAGGGGGTGCGAGGAAGAGCCATAGGGGCGAGTGAGGTCGGCAGCCTAGCCCAGTCGCCTGCCGAATTCGGGAATTCAAGTGCATTCCCGGCGGTGCGATGCTTTCCCGCACGCGTGAATATTCGAGGTTTCTAGCGCGAAGCGGCCCAAGTATTGGGTGTCCCCATTGGGGACACTGCCCAGTTTCCTTCTCGAGCGATGACCGCTGAGACCGCACGTGTCCCCAATGGGGACACGTGAAAGCTCGTAAAAAAAGCCCGCGGATCGCGGGCTTGGCTGGACGTCGCGGGGCCTCAGTCTGGAGCGGAAAATAGCTGCGAAATAAGAGCCCGGATCTTCTCTTCCTTTTCTACGGTGAGCATTCCTGCCTTGATCTTCACCGTAAAATTGCCCGCGTCCCTTGTGATGGAGCCCGCCTGATTCTTTCCCGCAAAAATCTTATCGATCTGGCGATCGCTCACAGCGCCGCCCTTACCATCGCTTTCGATCGCGAGCTTCATCGCCTTCGCAAGCTTCGTCTGATCGAGCTCACCGGCAACCACCTGCGCCCATTGCTCTTGGGCAATCTCAATCGCACGCCCTTCACGATTTCGAAGCACGGCGACAACAGCCTCTGCAGCATGGGCACCGAGTAGCCGAGGCTGAAGCTCAAGGTCCTTGATGATGAAGGCGGGCAATTCCGCGAACGCCAAATACCGATAGAGCTCGGAACGAGAAATTCCGAGGCCCTCGGCCATCCGCTTCCGATTCGGAAACTCCTTCTCTGTTTCGCGTACCGAGCGAGCGATCTCGTAGTCGGTGAGGCCGTCGCGCACAACGTTCTCGACCAAGGCAAGCATCGCCATATCCTGGTCTGAGATGTCGGTAATGACGGCCTTGATCGTGTCTTTCCCGATCATCTTGTGGGAACGCCAGCGTCGTTCCCCCGCCACGATTTGGTAACCCGACGCCGTCTTTCGGACGACGATAGGTTGAATCAAACCCGACTCGCGGATTGACTCCGCGAGCTCGGTGAGCTTAGCCTCGTTGAAGATCCGGCGAGGTTGCCACGGATTGGGAACGATATCCGCAACCGCCAATTCGTGCGAAGTGGTGCTCCGCTCGAGGTCCAAGATCCGAGCCTGAGCGGTCGCGAGTGCGGCCGCCATTCCAGGTGCAGTTCTTGGGGTAGCAGGCTTCTCAGGCTGCGCTGCGAGCTCGATGTCCTTGGCCGCGCGCAAGCCCGCTGTCTTGCTCATCATCCGTTCTCGCAAGTTACTCATGCCTCCGCCCTCCAGCGTGCGACCGACTGGTCGTCGATCCATTTACAGTGGTCCATCAACGGTTGCTTCACCCGCGCCAAGGTCTTCGCGACGCCGTCGGATCGAGAAAGATCGAAGACGGTCGACAGCGCCAGCGCACCATTGCTCATTACCGAGCTCGCAGGGATTTCAGTCGCCGAAAGCCAGTCGCCGTACGCTCGTTGAGCCCAGACTCGGACCGCTGGTGCGGACGACACCGCACCATAGTCAACCTTCGAGAGCAATACCGAAATGAAGTCATAGGTCTTGTCGAGTTCGTGGTCGACAAAGCCTGCAGCAATTTCGGAGAACAGTGACCAGAACGACACCGACGAGATGAAGTCGAGGCTTTCCGGAACAAGCGGCATGACCATCGCGTCAGCAGCCATGAGCCCGTTCAGCGTCAAATAGGACAGGGAGGGGGCGGTGTCGAGAATGATGTAGTCATACTCGGAACGAAGCGGTTCAATGCCGCGACGCAGAACTGACCAGAATTCATATCCCGGATTTTCCGCCTGAGCTGTCGGCAGGTGGAATTCCGCGTCATGCAAATAGTTGTGCGCCGGAATGACGTCGATCCCATCCCAATAGGTCGACTGGACCTTTGACGCAAGCCCCCCCTCCATGGAGGGATCGTAGATAAACGGAAGCACTGTGTCTTCCCACGTCACATCCTTCTCTGCATACAGCCCGCAAAGCTCCGAGAGCGAAGCCTGCGGGTCGAGATCAATGACGAGGACCCGGCGGCCACGCAAGCTAAGCGCCTGGGCCTCGCACATCGTGATTGTCGTCTTGGTCGAGCCGCCCTTGAAGTTTGCCGTGATCAGGACCCGGCCGCGATGCTCGCCCTTACCAGTGACGAGAGCGGTCTGAAAGATGTTCGAAGCCTTCTGCACCCACGTGCGCGCTTCAGCCAACGTGAAGATGCGAGCGCGGCCCGAGCCGTGAGCTTCGCCAGGCGGCAGATCGCCGCCTTCCTTCGTCGCCATATAGTTGATCTTCTGGCGATCGAGGCCACACATCTCGCTCAGTTCGCCGATCGTAAATACCGGCGGGTTCTTACGAGGCCGCGGGGCCAAGATGTCCTCACGAAGCTCGTCGGTCATCACAGATAACCGCTTTGCGAACTCGCCAAGCTGAGATAGCTTCACCTGCCGCGCAACTGCTGGCAACTCGCTCATTTTCATTAGACGCTTCCTCTTGAGTTCAACGGTGAGGTGCTTTTTTCACGCTCACCGCAGATTTATACGGTTCTGCAGTTTTTAAACACGAACCGTAGAATACTAGTAAGACCGAAGAATCGCTATGTAATTCGCGTCGGGATCTGATTATTCGCCCGCTCGGCTCCAAATACCGGCGCCCATCGGCTTTTCGCAGGGAGCAGAAGCATCGGGGCAGCGAAAGGTGAGGTGAATTGTGCGGTGGGAACTCGCCGTATGGCCTTGTTCGCAGCGCCCCTACACACAATTTCCCTCACCTTAGGCGATCCATGCCCCTGGTGAATTGGCATCGTTTAGGCGGAATACACAATTCACCTCACCATCGTTCGCGGTCTTTAGGCTAAAAGAACCTTGGAAGTACCAGGGAGTACAGCGCCTTGAGCCCTTGTGGAATTCGACCGTCGCACACAGGCTTTCTCACCCGGCCGCCTCTCTTGTTTGCCGGGTTGGTTGTTGTTGTAAACGAAGAAAACCCACCAACCACAAACAGCATAGGCAGACTCCTTATAAATCAATGCGTTAGGTTAGAAAGGTGAGGGGTTGTGTGCTGAAGGCGCTGTGGATTGAGACCGAAGGTGAGGAAAAGTCCACAGAATGGTGAGAGTAATTGGCGACTAAGGTGAGGTTTTTGGGCGCGGGGGTGAGGCGAATGGGCTCAAAGGTGAGGTGAAATGTGGGCGTTGCATGCCGAAGGTGAGGTAGTGTGTGTTGACGGGTCACTTTGCCGCCGGTACATTACGCTCCAATATGACAAATGCAGCGAGATGGCGGAGGGCGGCATGGCGGAAAGAGGGCAATTGGCGACGTCTCAGCAGTTGGCGCTTGCCCTGTTCGATGATGCGTCGGCAGAAGGGCTGCCAGTCGATAGCGCAAGGTCAGATATTGGTTTTTCTCGTAACAACGTCCTCATTCGAATCGTCGACCTAGGTGTGGCCGCTCGCCGCTTGATCGATGCAGCGTACTTCATTGTCGCCTACGACGAACGGCCCCGTGACCTCTATGACGTGGAGTTGGACTATTTCAAATGGCTCATGCGCTACTCGAGCCGCAACAACACCCACCTCGAGCAGGTCATCACCGAGGCGCAAAAAGCCCTTATCCAGGCGACGGCGCCCGCGGACGCTGACGGTGAGCGGCCTTTCGGTTCGACGCAACTGATCGGCCGTATCTCCTACCAGGGTGGCCGCTTTCAATTCCGCGTCCCGCCCGATCTGATTGGAATTATTCGAGGGAAGGGTAAGTCGCATTGGTTGAGTCTGCGCATCACCTCGATGTTCACCTTGTCCTACGCGCGGGTGATGTACGACCACTTGCTTCCGCACGCGGATGAAGGGCAGACCGACTGGATCCCACTCGACGAGTTGCGTGGATGGCAGGGAGAGATGGGCGCGAATGCGCAGGTGTTCAAGTACTTCAAACGAGATTGGCTCGAACCGGCCGTACAGCAGATCAACGAAGTTTCTGACCTCTCCCTTGCGTACGAAACGCGGAACCTGCCGGGCTCGCGAAAAATTGGCAGTCTCCGGTTCCGAATCAGCCGTAAAGATCTCGCCGAACGGGTGTTGCATACGCACGAGCACGCCAAGGAGATCTATCAAGCCCTGAAGCAGGAGTTTGGGCTTTCGACAGCGCAGTTCAATCAGATCGTTGGCGATCGAGACACCTACACCGATGAACGTCTCGAGCAAGCGATTGACCGTACTCGATTCAGCTTGAAGTTGGGCAAGGTGACGAAGAGTCCGGCTGGCTTTTTCATGAAGGCTCTCAAAGAAGGTTGGGCAGTCTCCGATGCTGAGCGCGAAATGGTGCAGGTTCAGCAGTCTCTCATTGAGCGTGAGCAACAAGAGACCGAAGCAAAGGCACAAGCTCAAAACCGCGTGGCACTGCAGGCCGCAGCACAGGAGGTGAGTGCGCAGGAGCGGATGGGCGATGAGGTTCGGCAGGGCTGGGACGCGTACGAGGCCGCGACGCCGGAACAAAGAGAGGATTGGCGTCGCAACTACAAACGGTCTCCTGCTGCGAAGCTGACGATGCGTCGGTTGAGTATCGATCCAATGGCCGACTTGAATGAGGCTTTGCTTTCGCAACATGAGTCGCTGCGAGCGGCGTTTTCGCTCTACGTCTTCATGCAGACGCGTCCGATTCGAGCAAATCTAGGGTGAGGGGCGCCTGGCAGTCAGAGGCCCCCGTTTTTGTAGACAGGGGCTGTGAAGTGCGAGGGGATTTGTCGAAGAGTGGAGTGCGGTTGATCGTTAGTTGCGTTCTTATCGGCCCGATGTCAGCCTTCTCCTGGGCGCGCAGTCAATGCGATCCTGCGTGATATTTCTGAAATAGCGACGCCAGGGTTAGCATTTCTGTCGTTCACCTGGGAGAAGAGGTTGTCTTGGCAAGACCGAACATTGTCATGCGACTCATTGTCGATCTCGTCATCGAGAATCCGGGAAGTACCGGCCGAGAGATTGCAACAATGCTGTACGCACGAGATGTCGATCCCCAATCGGGGGAAATGAAACGAGTGCGTGTTGCATTGAACACGCTATGCAAGCAGGCGTGGCTGCGTTGCCGCGTAAAGAACGGGCTCAATCGATATCGCTTCAATCGGCGCCATCCGCCGAAGAAGGACGACGACGTCCGCCTGGGGCCCGATCCATCATCGTCAACGTACGCGGCGCGTACTCTTGAATACCTGGTGCGTGAAGCCGAGCACGGGCGGTGGCAAGTCAGCGTTGAGGGTTTGCGTGCGATGCTGCGGATGCCGGCGAACTATCGTTTTCACAAGATCAGGCCGTGCGCGATCGATCCGGCTGTCGAAAAATTCAATCTGCAAACCAACGTCATGGTTAGCTGGCAACCGATCAAGGATGGGAATGTGGTTCGCGCGTTGGACTTCCGCTTTGCGCGACGATGACCACTGTCTGTTGATTTGCACGGAATCCTGACCCACGGGGGATTCCGTGCAAATCAACAGTCGGTGATCACTTAACCGGCAAGGCGCAACGAATCTTCCCCCTATTTAAAGCCATTAAGCGTAACCCTAATAATAGGACTTATCACGGTTAAATTAATTGGGGTCTGACTAATATGGTGATCGTCTCCGTTTGGGCTGCGCTGTCGGCGGTGGGGCGGCGAGCGCAGGCCGACGACGCGTGCTCGATATCTGCAACAGCGGGCACCGGGTGTCGGCCAAGTCGCGAAGCGTGAGGCGCAAGCCTGGCTTCTGTATGGCAGGCGGTCACCGGCGGCACGACCGTATTGACTCTCCGGGGTTTGCGTGTCGGCCGTGGTGTGCGGTAGGGTTCGGCTTTGACTTGGTGAGCAGGAGTGTTCATGAACAAGCAGGAACTCATCGACGCCGTTGCCGCAGGTGCCGGCGTCAGCAAGAATGAAGCAAGTAAGACGGTCCAGGCGGCGTTGGACGTCATCACAGGGGCCGTGAGCCGTGGCGAGGCGGTGCAGCTCATCGGCTTCGGCACGTTCTCGCGGGGGCAGCGCGCGGCGCGGACCGGTCGCAATCCGACGACGGGGGCTGAGATCGCGATCGCCGCAGCGAACACGGTGAAGTTCACTGCCGGCAAGGCCTTTAAGGATGTGGTGAACGCGTCGTGACGCAGCGAGAGGTTGAAAAAGCCACTTACGCGGGCCTGCACCGTGAGATTGCTGAGGTGGTCGCGTCCACCCGCGCGGCCGCGGCCCGCAGCGTGAACGCATTGATGACGGCCACGTACTGGGAAATCGGGCGGCGGATCGTGCTGTTCGAGCAGGGTGGTGACGAAAGGGCGGCCTACGGCGAGGCTGTGATCCGGCGCTTGGGTGCAGACTTGTCGCAGCGATTCGGCCGCGGCTTCGGGTGGCGCAACCTTGCCCAGATGCGTGCTTTCTATCTGGCATGGCCGGCCGATCGGATTGTGCAGACGCTGTCTGCACAATCCACTGCCCCCAAAATTGTCCCGACACCGTCTGCAAAATCGACCAAGCGATTGTCCGTTGCAGGGGCCGAGGCCACGCCGCTTGAACTCAGCACGGTCGCGCAGGCGTTTCCGTTGCCCTGGTCAGCCTATGTGCGCCTGCTTTCGGTGAAGGCGGCCGCTGCGCGCGATTTCTATGAAGCCGAGGCGCTGCGTGAAGGCTGGTCCGTGCGTCAACTCGACCGCCAGGTGAGCAGTCAGCTCTACGAGCGACTGGCATTGTCCCGCAACAAGGCGTCTCTGCTCGGAAAAGCCGCTGAACCGCAACCGGGAGAGTTACTCACACCTGAGGAGGCGATTCGCGATCCATTCGTCCTTGAGTTCCTCGATATGAAGGACGAGTACTCGGAGTCGGATCTCGAGGCCGGCTTGATCCAGCATCTCGCCGACTTCCTGCTGGAGCTCGGCGATGATTTTGCTTTCATCGGTCGGCAGCGGCGCCTCCGGATCGATGACACCTGGTTCCGTGTCGACTTGGTGTTTTTTCACCGACGACTGCGATGTCTGCTCATTATTGACCTGAAGGTCGGGCGCTTCAGCTATGCCGACGCCGGACAGATGCACCTCTACCTCAATTACGCGCGCGAGCACTGGATGAGGTAATCCCCCCGAGAAACCGGTGTGATCAGAAGTAGAATTTTCTTGTTGAGGGAGTTCTACCGAATGAAGAAATCGAGATTCACGGACAGCCAGATCATGGACGCGCTCAAGCGCGTGGAATCGGGGCTGTCGGTGCCGGACCTGTGCCGGCAGCTGGGAATCAGCACGGCGACGTTCTACAAATGGCGTTCGAAGTACGGCGGCATGGACGTTTCGCTGATCGCGCGGATGAAGGAACTGGAGGCCGAGAACGCCCGGCTGCGCAAGATGTACGTCGAGGAGAAGATCAAGGCCGAGATCGTAGCGGAGGCGCTCGCAAAAAAAGATTGAGGCCATCTTGCCGGCGTGAGATGGCCATGCATGCGGTGTGCAGCCGGGGCGTATCGATCCGGCTGGCATGTGAGGCATTTGGGATCAGCCAGGCCTGTTATCGGTACGTCGGTCGGCGCAGCGCCGAGAACGACGAGATTGCGAACTGGCTGCTGCGCCTGACGGACAACCACCGGAACTGGGGCTTCGGACTGTGCTTCCTGTACCTGCGCAACGTGAAAGGCTTCGGCTGGAATCACAAGCGCGTGTACCAGATCTATTGCGAACTGGAGTTGAACCTGCGAATCAAGCCGCGCAAGCGACTGGTCAGGCAGGTCCCGGAACCGCTGGCGGTGCCGTCTGCCGTCAATCAGGTCTGGTCGATGGACTTCATGCACGACCAACTTGCCGACGGACGTAGCATCCGGCTGTTTGACGTGATCGACGACTTCAACCGCGAGGCACTCGGCATCGAGATCGACTTCTCATTGCCGTCCGAACGCGTGATCCGTGCGCTGCGGCAGATCATCGGTTGGCGCGGCAGGCCCAAAGCGATTCGGTGCGATAACGGGCCCGAGTACCTGAGCGCGGCGATCATCGAATGGGCCCGACAGTACGGCATCAGGCTCGACTACATCCAGCCGGGCAAGCCGCAGCAGAATGCGTATGTCGAACGATTCAACCGGACCGTACGGTACGAATGGCTGTCGCAGTACCACTGGGAAGACTTGGACCACGTGCAGCGCTTCGCGACCGATTGGATGTGGACTTACAATCATGACCGCCCGAACATGGCCCTGGGCGGATTTACGCCAAAGCAGCGGTTGGCCATGGCCGCTTAGTTTCTACTTCTGAACCCCGTGGAAAACGGGGGGATTACCGATTCGATTCCGTTTGCCGGGGCGCGGATGCTGGCATGCCTTCTGCGCCGGGAAGGGCACGAGATTGGCCGTCGACGCGCGCGCACGCTGATGAAACGCATGGGTGTCGAGGCGCTGTACTGCAAGCCGAACAAGAGCCGCCGCAACGCGCAGCACAAGATCTGGCCGTATCTGCTGCGTGGCCTGAAGATCGAGAGGGCCAACCAGGCCTGGGCACTCGACGCGACATACATTCCGATGGCGCGCGGATTCGTGTATCTGACGGCGGTGGTGGACTGGGCGAGTCGCAAGGTACTCTCGCACCGGGTCGCCATCACGCTGGAAGCCGTACACGCTGTCGAGGCACTGGAAGAAGCGTTCACCCGTTACGGGCTGCCGGACATTGTGAACACCGATCAGGGTAGCCAGTTCACGGCGGGCGCGTTCACCGCGGCCGTACTGGGCCGGGGCATCCGGCTGTCGATGGACGGCAAGGGAAGCTGGCGCGATAACGTGTTCGTCGAGCGGGTATGGCGCAGCATCAAGTACGAAGAGGTCTACCTGAAGGCCTACGAGTCGGTCAGCCATGCCCGGCGTTCCATTGGCGAATACATCGAGCTGTACAACCGGAAACGGCCCCATTCGAGCCTGGCGGATCAGACGCCGGATGAAGCATACTTCGCGACGCTGCCTGCGATCAAATCGGCAGCATGACTGCCTCGGACATTCCACTTAAAAATATCGAAAACCTGTCCGAACGAGCGAGACCACCTCTGTTCGCAATAAATGTGCCAGAACCGCAACCGTGCTGACGTGAGCATTTTGTGGACGGATGGTAATTTGAGGTGATCCATTTAGGTAAGCAGTTGATTCGTAATTAATAACGGTTTCTGTAAAGCGGTATTGCTCCGTTAGCCAGCGACGTTCACGTGCTTGGTCGAAGCAAACAGATCTCTTGACCACGACGCGAACGCCTTTACTTTCGCGGAGAGCATCCGGTTCTCAGGGTAAAGAAGGTTGACGGGAACACCTTCAGTCGCGTAGTCCGTGAGGATCCTTGTCAGACGGCCTGTAGCGAGATGCTCCTCCAGAATGTAGAGGGGCAACTGGACAATGCCGAGTCCCGAGAGGGCGCCGGTGAGTGATGATTCTATGTCGTTATATGCGGCAACGTGTCGGCCTTTCACGTTTGTCCGGACGCCGTTCTTCGTGAAATCGAATTCGAAGAAGCGTCGATTCTTCGGGGAAAACAATCGGCAGACCAGATGATTTTCCATTTCCATGGGCGTGGCTGGCGTACCGTATTTCTCCAAATAGGCTGGTGATGCACAGGTCGCGATATCGAAGACGCCGAGCGGTCGCGCGACGAGTCCCTCGTCATGAATGAGATTGCCGCGAATCACACAGTCGATGCCTTCCCCGACAAGATCGACGGGGCGATCCGTACATCCCACTTCCAGAACGATGCCTGGGTAACGCTCAATAAACGATCCGAGGGCCGGGATGACGATGCGGTGGCCAATCGCAGGAGGCATGTCTATGCGGAGCCGACCCTTCGGTTCGACCCTGGACGCTGTTACCGCAGCTTCTGTTTCATCTAGGTCAGACAACAGCGATACGACCCGCTCATAGTAGATGCCTCCCTCGGGCGTTGCCGTCACGCTTCTCGTCGTCCGGTTTAGCAGGCGCACACCGAGCCTGCGCTCCAATGCGCCAATCTGGGCGGAAACCGTGGTCTTCGGTAGATTGAGCGAGTCGGCTGCTCGGGTAAAGCTTCCTAACTCGACGACCCGAGCAAAGGCACGCATGCTGTCGAATCTGTCCATCGTGAGTCCTCGCGATCCGAGTGTCTGATTGTGCAATTGTATTGCACAATCTGTATTGAGAAAGGCCATTTATCCATCGACGTTGCACGCGTACTATGGTTACGACGTTACGCAGCCGGGTATGACGCGAACAAGCGCAAGCGTGCCTTGGTGACCTGCGTGCGATGACACCGGAGATTAAAAATGGCATTTGATTTAGAGGCGGCAGAGCAGATTCGGCAGCAAAAAGCTAAATACTGTCGTTATGTGGACACAAAGCAGTTCGATGCTTGGGAGGGTATCTTCAAGCCCGACGCAAAGATCACTTTCTACAATCTCGATAACTCGGTGATGGCTGAGTTCAACTCGATCGCCGAGCTGTCGGTAATGTCTCGCAAATTGTTCGCCAATGCGCGGACGATCCATCAAACGCACAACGCCGAGATCGAGTTCAAATCTGCTACCGAAGCAACTGCGATCTGGTCCATGGAGGACTGGCACGTCTATGCGGCAAAAGATGGCAACCCGTCGAAGACGATGCATGGATATGGCTTTTACCACGAGACGTGGGAACGGATAAATAATGAGTGGAAGCTCGCCCGCCTCGAGCTTCGCCGCAACATCCTGACGTATACCTAAGAAACTGTTTCAAAAAGATGCTTTGGGGCTGTTAACTTTCGCGCCGAGCCGTTAACCTCAGGCATCGGAACAACCGAGGCTGAGCAATTGGGCAAGCCGATCATCGACGATGAATTGTGGACACTGATCGAGCCGTTACTGCCGCCGCCCAAGCCGCCGCGCGAGATGAACCCGGGCCGCCTGCCTGTTTCGAATCGCGCCGCGCCGACCGGTATCTTGTTCGTTCTCAAGACCGGGCTGCGTTGGCGTGACCTGCCTGCCGAGATGGGGTGCAGCTCGGGCGTGACATGTTGGCGACGACTACGCGATTGCCAGGCTGCCGGCGTGTGGGACCGCTTGCACGAGCTGCTGCTCGCGAAGCTGCGCGCAGCAGACCAGGTCGACCTCTCGCGAGCCGCTCCCGATTCATCATCGATTCGCGCCGTTGGGGCGGGCCAAAAGCCGGCCCGAACCCCACCGATCGCGCACGACCCGGTTCCAAGCATCACCTTGTCACCGACGCCAACGGCACACTGCTCGCCGCGATCCTGACTGGCGCGAACGTCAACGATGTTACGCAGTTGCTGCCGCTGATCGACGCGATTCCATCGGTTCACGGCCTGCGCGGCCACCCGATTCAACGACCTCGCGTGGTCTATGCTGATAGCGGATATGACTCCGAGCGACATCGGCGAGCCCTGCGCAATCGAGGTATCCAACCGGTGATCGCAAAGCGCCGGGCCGAACACGGCAGCGGACTCGGAAAATATCGTTAGGTCGTTGAACGCACCCACTCGTTGCTCCACAATTTTCGTCGTCTACGCATACGCTTCGAGAGACGTGCCGACATTCACAAAGCACTCCTGAAACTCGGTTGATCGCTTGTCTGCCGGAACATCCTCAGGCGTATCGAGCACCCATTTTGAACTGACCTCTCAGCGCCAATCAGCACGCACGCGGACTTCGCCGCTGGCCGAGACGGTACCAAACCAGGGCGCGCCCGACGTGTCGGTCGCGAGTTGCTTTGGATCGAGCGGGAAGCGCAGGTCCATATCGAGGGCCCCCTCGTACGCGAATGCACCGCCGAGGGTCTCGCGCCACCTTAGCGTGGCGACGTCGTACATGGTGCCGGTGCAATTGTCCGAGCGGTCGTCGAGTGTCCGCGCCGACGGAATTTTGAGCCACCGGGCCGATTGAATTTTGAGCCGGGGTGGAGACCGGTCTAAAGCAGGACCGGTTGTGGATAAGTGTATGGGTTTCCGGCGTCGTTGTCCTCCTGCGTATGAGGGTGGAAGTTGACGACCATCAGCAGGTAGACCAGCGCGATCGCGAGCACGAGGCCGCTCAGCAGCCCGGCGAACGACTGGTGCATCGCCTGCACCTGGCCGCGCAGCACGATCGACGAGCCGGGCGGCAACTGCGCGCGCGCGTCGTCGACGAGCTTCGTCACGTCGGCCGTGACGCCGCCGAGGTCGCGATCCTGGACCGACGCGAAGATGTCGAGCACCGGCTGCACGTTGTAGTGCGACACGACGGCCTGCTGCTCGGCGCGCGTGAAGGTGCCGAGCGTGCCGAGCAGGTTCTGCGCGGGTGCGCCGGCCGCCGGGCCGCCGGCGGGCGTCTGCGGCGACTGCGTGGCGGTCGGCATCGCGATGTTCGCGAGCGACTGCAGCGAATTCACGTCGTATTGCGGCGTCTGCACCAGCACCGGATAACTGACGCCGTTGGCCGGGTTCAGCCAGAAGTTCGGCGTGGTCTGCGAGCTGCCGGACAGCGCGATCAGCAGGTTCTGCGACACGTCGCGCTGCTGGAGCCCGGCCTGGATCGCCTTGGTGCGATCGACGTCCACGTTGATCGCGGGTTCGTCGCCGGGCTGCTGGATCTGCGCGTCCACGACGCCGCGCAGCTGCGCGCGCAGCCGGTTCGCGACCGCGCGGTTCTGGTCGAGCTTGTTGCCGACGATCTGGATATCGATCGGCGCGGGCAGCCCGAAGTAGAGGATCTGGCTGACGATGTCGGCCGGCAGGAACGCGAAGGTCACGCTCGGGAACGCCTGGTTCAGCAGGTTGCGCAGCTTCGTCACGTACTGCGCGGTCGGGCGGTAGTTCGGCTTCAGCGTGATCATGATGTCGGCGTCGCCCGAGCCGATCGGGTCGGACGAGTCGTAGGTCAGGTTGATCCCGCTGACCGGCACGCCGATGTTGTCGAGCACGCCGGCCAGCTCGTTCGGCGGGATCACGGCGCGAATCCGCGCTTCGACCTCGTCGGTCAGGCGTGCGGTTTCCTCGATCCGCGTGCCGGTCGGCGCGCGCAGGTGCAGCCTGATCTCGCCGGTATCGACCGACGGGAAGAAATCCTGCCCGGCGATGGCGAACAGGCTGGTGGAAGCGACGCACGCGAGCAGGAGCGCGGCCGCGAAGCGGCGACGATTCTCGATCGCGGCCGACAGCAGCGCACGGTAGCGCGCGCGGACTGCTTCGAAGCGGTGCTCGAAACCGGCCTGGAAGCGCGCGAAGCGGGCGAACACGCCGCGCGGCGGCTTGCCGTGACCCTTGGCACGCATCAGCACCATCGCGAGCGTCGGGATCAGCGTGCGCGAGAAGAAGTACGACGCGATCATCGCGAAGATCACCGCTTCGGCCATCGGCACGAACAGGTAGCGCGCGACGCCCGTCAGCAGGAACATCGACGCGAACACGATGCAGATCGACAGCGTCGACACGAAGGTCGGCACCGCGATCTCGCCCGCGCCGGTCAAGTTCGCCTCCTCGAGCAGCGCGCCGCGCTCCAGGTGATGCGTGATGTTCTCGATCGCGACGGTCGCGTCGTCGACGAGAATCCCGACCGCGAGCGCAAGCCCGCCGAGCGTCATGATGTTGATCGTCTCGCCGAGCGCGGACAACGCGCACAGCGATGTCAGTACCGCCAGGGGAATCGTCACCGCGATGATCAGCGTCGCGCGCCAGCTGCCGAGGAACAGCAGGATCATCAGCGCGGTCAGGCACGCGGCGATCACGGCCTCGCGCGCGACGCCCTGGATCGCCGACTTCACGAACACCGACTGATCGCCGAGCGGCGTGATGTGCAGTGCCTTCGGCAGGCTGGCCGCGATCTTCGGCAGCATCGCCTTTACCTGACCGATGATCGTGAGCGTCGACGCGCTGCCGGTCTTCTCGACGGTCAGCAGCGCCGCGCGCTTGCCGTCGCTGCGCACGATGTTGGTCTGCGGCGCATAGCCGTTGCGCACGTGGGCCACATCGCGCACGTAGACGACGTTGCCGGCGACGGTCTTGACCGGCAGGTCGTTCAACGCGGCAACCGTCTGCGTGCTGCCGTTCATCTGCACGTTGTGTTCGCGTGCGCCGATCTTCGCGGTGCCGCCGGGCAGGATCAGGTTCTGCGCATTGATCGCGTTGACCACGTCGATCGGCGCGAGCCCCTTGGCCTGCAGCGCGCGCATGTTCAGGTCAACGACGATCTCGGGCACCTTGCCGCCGAACGGCAGCGGCACGGCCGCGCCCTGCACGGTTGCGAGCTGCGTGCGGATGAAGCTGTTGCCGAGGTCGTACAACTGCTGCTCGGCGAGCGTATCGCTCGACAGCCCGAGCTGCAGGATCGGCACCGTCGACGCGTTGTACGTGATGATGTTCGGCGGCAGCGTGCCGGGTGGCAGGATCCGCAGGATCGACGCCGAGTTGCTCGAGGCTTCCGCGATCGCGCGATTGATGTCCGCGCCAGGGTGGAAGAAGATCTTCACGACCGACACGCCGTTCAGCGATTGCGACTCGATGTGTTCGATGTCGTCGACGTCGGAAGTCAGCGCGCGTTCGTAGTTCGACGTGATGCGCTTGGCCATGTCCTCGGCCGAGAAGCCGTTGTACGACCAGACGATGCTGACGACCGGAATATTGATGTTCGGGAAGATGTCGGTCGGCGTGCGCAGGGTCGCGAGCGCCCCCGCGATGAAGATCAGCAGTGCGAGCACGACGAACGTATAGGGTCTGCGCAACGCCAGCCGGACGATCCAGATGATGTTTTCCTCGAAGCAGGGCAAGGGCGCCGCAACCGATGCGACGTGCGTGCAGTCTGCCGGCGGCGCGTTGACCCGGCCCTGACTCGAGGATTACGAAACCGTTATCTGTGCGCGGCCCCGCAGATTTCAAAACCGTCATCCGGCGGTCAGCGTCGTGCCGGCCGCGATCACCAGAATGAATGCGTCAGGCGGCGAAACGCATCCGCGCTCCCGCCGGCGGCGCATCGACGATGCGTCCTCATCGAACCGTTCTGGGGAGTTTCATCATGAATCGCAGACTGATCGCAGCCGCCGCGCTGCTCGCCGTCGTCATCGGCACGCCGGTTGCCGCTTTCGCGCAAACCTCGTCGTCCGGCCTGACGCGCGCCGACGTGATCGCCGACCTGGTGCAGGCGCAGCGCGACGGCACCGTGCCGGCGCCGAACTGGGACTATCCGCCGAGCGCGCAAACGGTCGCCCGCAATCGCGAGCTGTATGCGATCGCGCACGGCGAACCGGCCACCGCGACCGCGTCGACGGCCGTTCCGGCCGTCAGCGCGCAGTGAAACGGGAGTCGGGCAATGATGGGCCTTTCCCGACTGGCGATCGCCGCGCTGCTCGCGGCGGCGGTCGCGCCGGCCTTTGCGCGCGGGCAACCACAGCTACCCGACGACGATGGCGGCCGCGCCAGCGTGCTGCGCGAGCTGAACCCGGCGCGGGCGACCGGCGGCGCGCGACCGCAGGCTGAGGGCGTCACCTCGAATCTCGGTCGAGACACCGGTGGCAAGCTACCTTGCCGGACCTGCACGGCGTCGAGTGCGGGGGGCTGACGGATCTTGCGGGCGACCGGAATTCCGATTTTGAGCACCGATGGCGCACGCCCGCGCTTCCGGTGCCCCGGGGTCGGTGTCTCGTCAGGTATTGGGCGAAATCTCTGCCGTTACAGGCTCGGCCGCCGTCGCCGATTCGTCGGCAAGCGCCCAGCGCTTCACGAGCCGCGCGATGACGAGCACGGCCACCGCGCCGGTCAGCGGCGCGACGGCCATGATCGGGAGGATCTGGCCGAGCCCCAGTCCCGCGCTCAGGATGGCTGCGCCGGCGAACGCGCTGCCGATTGCGCCAAGCCGCCCGAATGCATGCATCCAGCTCAGGCCGGTCGAGCGTGCAACGGTCGGGTAGAAGCGCGCGGTCAACGCGTTCATCCCGGTATTGGTGCCGGGCACGAACCATCCCCACGCGAAGGCGAGGACCTGCAATGCCCAGAAGGTCGACTGCATGCCGTGCACGGCCCACAGCGACACGGCGGCCAGGCAAAAGCTCGCGGCGATCATCCGGTATCGATCGAAGCGATCCATCAGCCAGCCGATCGCGATCGAACCCAGCGTGCCGCCCCAGTTCAGGAAGCCGACCAGGATCGCCCCCTGGGCGGTCGTATAGCCGGCGTCCTTCGCCATCGTGGGCAGCCAGTTGTAAAGCAGGTAAAGCACGAACAGCCCGACGAAATAGCAGAGCCAGATGAGGACCGTGCCGGCGATGTAGCGTTTCGACAGGATGGTGCCGATCGCGCCGCCTTTCACCTTGGGTTGCGTCGGCAGGAAGAAATGCGTATCGGCAGGCACGAGCGTGCGCCCGATTGCCGAAAGAATCTTCGCAATCCGTTCAGGGTGCTCGTTCCGAACCGTCAGGAACGCGACCGACTCCGGCAGCCACAGCATGAGCACCGGCACGCATGCCACGGCCAGCGCGCCACCGACCGTGAGCATCGTGCGCCAGCCGTAAGCCGGAATGATCCATGCCGCGATGAAGCCGCACAGCGCGGCACCGACCGTGAACCCGCTGTACACGACCGTCACGAGAAACGAACGCCGGCGTTCCGGCACGTACTCGGACCACAGCGTCACGACGTTCGGCATCACGGCGCCGAGGCCGAGGCCGGTGACGAACCGGATCGGCAGCATCGTGCCGAGCGACGTCGCGTGCGCGGTGGCCAGGGTCCCGAGGCCGATGATCAGCACGCTGGCGACGAGTACGCGCTTGCGCCCGAACCGGTCGGCAATCGGCCCGCCGAGCAGCGCGCCGGCCGCCAGGCCGAACAGCGCGGCGCTGAGCACCGGCGCGAGTGCGTTCTTGGTGACGCCCCATTCCTTGATAAGCTCGGGCACGACGAAGCCGATGATGACGGTATCCCAGCCGTCCAGCGAGATCACGACGAACGTCAGGAACCCGACGAGCCACTGAAATGGGCTGACCGCGCGGTCGTCGATGAACTCCCGGACGTTGATGGATCTTCCTGCTGCCGCCATGGCTGTCTCCTGCGGTGAAAATCGGGGGCTTGTATTGAGTCGGTCGACCTTCGACGCGATGCCTCGTAGTGTTCGATCGCCGAAAATCGGCGTCCAACAAGAAATTCCGTTTACCGTGACAAAGAAACGTTATAGATCGGCATGTTGCCTTGGCACTTCCTGAGTGCCGGCTCTCGAAGTCTGGCCCGTTCCGAAACCCCTCCCGTTCGAATGTGGCACGATGTTGCCGGTTGCGTACGCTGCCCGAGTGGAGCCGGTAGCCAACGACAAGCCGGACATTGTCAGTCGCCGCCTGACCATCAGCGACGAGAGGATGCGATCGTGACAATTCCATTTCAATTCGTCATTGAGATGCGGTCATGGATTACATCGAAAGCATGCGGGTTTTCCGTGAGGCCAGCCGGAAAAAATGGAAGCCAACGTTTCGTAAAATCGAGAAACGGAGGCATGAATGAATCGAATTCCAAGAGCGGTCTATACGAAGGAGCTTCGCGACGAAGCGGTTAAGCTAGCGTTGACTGAAGGTGTTGGGGTATCGGAAGCTTCCCGGCGGCTGTCGATCCCGATCAAGACGCTGGCGAACTGGGTGCGCGCGGCGAAGGCCGGCAAGCTGAAAGATGTCGGTCGGCACCAGAAGCCACTGACGGAAATGGAAGTCGAGCTGGCGCAAGTCAAGCGTGAATTGGCCGAGGTCAAAATGGAGCGCGATCTCCTAAAAAAATTCGCAACGTACTGCGCGAAGGAGTCGCGGTGAAGTACGGCGTGATTGAACACATGCGACGGGACGATCCGGTGCCGCCGATGTGCCGCGTGCTGGGCGTATCGGTGAGCGGGTACTATGCGTGGCGCAATCGCAAGCCATCCGAAAGAACGAAACAGGAGCCTCGCCTGGAAGCAGAGGTGCTCGCGGCCCATCAGCGAACCCGGGAAAGTTTCGGGCCCGAACGCCTGCAGCAACATCTCGAGGACCGTGGCGTGCGAATCGGCGTGCACCGGATCAGGCGGCTGCGCAGAAAACTGGGGCTGCGCTGCAAGCAGAAGCGCCGGTTCAAGGCCACCACGAATTCGAGGCACGACCTGCCTATCGCGCCGAATCTGCTGAACCAGGATTTCTCGGTGACGGCGCCCAATCAAGCCTGGTGCGGTGACATCACCTATATCGCGACAGACGAGGGCTGGTTGTATCTTGCCGGCCTGAAGGATCTATACAGCGGTGAAATCGTTGGCTACGCGATGAGCGAACGGATGACGAAAAATCTGGTCATGCAGGCGCTGTTTCGCGCCGTCGCGACCAGACGGCCGCCGGCAGGCCCGATTCATCACAGCGACCGCGGGTCGCAATATTGTGCGCTGGCCTATCAATCGCTCGTGAGCCAGTTCGATATGCGGGCATCGATGAGCCGCCGCGGCAATTGCTACGACAACGCCCCGATCGAATCCTTCTGGGGAACGTTGAAGAACGAACTGGTCTATCATCAACGCTTCGCCACGCGCGAGCAGGCACGCTTGGCGATCACCGAATACATCGAAATCTTCTACAACCGGCAACGCACGCAGGCGCGTCTGAACTACCAATCGCCCGTCATGTTCACGCAGCGTTTCTATCTGAATCAGATCGCTGCTTAACCCGTTGGCCTCCACGATTTCCGTCTGAACTCAGTGTTCCTCGGGGGGCGGTGGAATCCGTCGGCTCTCGGCCAGGTACAGCCATCGACGTAATGAAGGTCGACGTCCGGCAACAATTCAAGACCGGACACTAGCCCGCCAGAAGTAGGGGAATTTAACGACGTGTCCTGAAGTGAGCGCATGGGGCAGAAGGCGCCGCTTGGCGAATTGTCTCGTCAGCTTGGTCGATACGTCTCTCGCTACGGCGCTTCAGCCAAGCGCAACTCATGGACCAGGCTAACAAGGGCGCGCAACCGTGCGGGCACGAAGCGATGACCTGAATAGTAAAGTCTCAGTCCGCCAAACGACGGGCACCACGGAACCAGCACGGGCACCAGAGCGCCAGTCTTCAACTCTTCCTCGATGAACCATTCGGAGATAAAGCCGATGCCCAGTCCGAGCTGGACCGCCTGCTTGATGGCCAGCAATTCATTGAGTGCGATGCGCACTGGCAGATCCATCTGGAGCTTCTGGCCCTTGTGCTCCAGCTCCCAGTGATAGATGCCACCGTGGGACATACGCATGCCGATGCTCTGGTGCTGGAGCAGATCGCGCGGGTGTCCAGGGGTGCCGTGGCGCTCCAGATACTCAGGCGTTGCCACCACCAGCATGCGGACGTCGCGCGAAAGCGGCACGGCGATCATGTCTTGCGGCACGGATTCGGCGAGGCGGATACCTGCATCGAATCCTTCGGCCACGACGTCGATCATGCGTGACTCGCTCATGATGTCGATCCGTACCTCGGGATAGCGCTGGGCGTAGGGGTTGAAAAGCGGCTCCAGCAGCAGGGTTGCGACGCCCTGCGGTGCATTGATGCGCAGGGTACCGCTCGGCACGTCGGGGCCGGTGCCCGCTTCTTCGCCGGCGCTTCGGATTTCCGCCAACGCCGGGGCGATGCGCTCCACATAGCGCTGCCCCGCATCGGTGAGGGCCACGCTGCGCGTCGAGCGATTGAAGAGACGCACCTTCAGGCGCGCCTCCAGCCCGGCCACGGCGCTGCTCACTGCGGTGGTGGACATGCCCAGTTCCTGCGCAGCGCCTCGGAAGCTGCTTCGGCGCGCGACAGCCAGAACTGCCTCCAGCTCGGTCATTCCTGTTCTGTGCATGGATTGTCCTGAAATTGCGGATATATCATCCGTCACAAGATGGCTTATCAGAACAATAAACCAATCCTAGACTTCATTGCATCACACTCAGAGGAAGCCGACATGCACCGCATTGAGCACATCTACATCAACGGCGAATTCGTCACGCCACACGGCCAGGAATGGTTCGACCTCCACAACCCGAGCACCGAGGAAGTCATCGGTCAGGTACGGCTGGGCGATGAGCAGGACGCGCGGCGCGCCATCGCGGCGGCCCAGGCTGCATTTCCTGCCTGGTCACGCACTACGCGCGAGGAGCGTATCTCTGCGCTGCAGCGCATGCGACGGGCCGTAGCGGCGCGTGAAGATGAGCTGATGGAAGCCATCTTGACGGAATACGGCGCGCCGTTGGTACGGGGGCGCTGGATGGCAACTTATCCTGCTGACGTCATTGCCCAAGCCATTGATGCCCTCGAATCCTTCGCATTCGAGGAGTGCGTCGGCGCGGCCAAGGTGATCCAAACGCCCGTGGGCGTTGCGGGTCTGATCACACCTTGGAACAGCAACGCGGGTTTCATCTGCAACAAGCTGGCCACCGCGCTCGCAGCCGGTTGCACTGCCGTCATCAAGCCCAGCGAGATGAGCGCGATGCAGACGCAGATCATCGCCGAAGCGTTGCACGAAGCGGGCCTGCCTCCGGGCGTATTCAACATCGTCAATGGCCGCGGCGATGTCGTCGGCGAAGAGATTTCGCGCAACCCCGGCATCGCCAAGATCTCGTTCACGGGTTCCTCTGCCGTGGGCCAACATCTGGTGACCGCGGGCGCCGCTACGATGAAACGCGTGACACTGGAACTGGGTGGAAAGTCGCCCACTGTCGTACTCGATGATGCGGACTTTGCGGCCGTCATGCCACTCGTACTTCAGGCAGGGTTCATGAACAGTGGTCAAGCCTGCATCGCGGGCACGCGCATCCTGGTGCCGCGCAGCCGCCTGGCCGAGTTCGAGCGGGTGGCAAAGGAGGCTGTTTCGCACGTCAGGTCTGGCGACCCGCGCGATGCCGACACCGACATCGGCCCGATGGTGAGCCGCAAGCAATGGGAGCGGGTACAGGATTACATCCGAATCGGACAGGAAGAAGGTGCAACGCTGCTGGCAGGCGGTGAAGGCCGGCCCGAGGGAATGCGCGCCGGATGGTTTGTGAAGCCCACCATCTTTACGCATGTCAACAACCAGATGCGCATCGCGCGCGAGGAGATCTTCGGGCCTGTGCTTACGATCATCCCCTACGAGGACGAGGCGGACGCAATCGCCATTGCCAACGACACACGCTATGGCCTGAGTGCGCTGGTGCTGGGCAAGAACCCGGCGAGCTGCGAACGTGTGGCACGCCAGATTGATTCGGGCCGGGTGCTCGTCAACACGCTGGCCCATGAGCCGCGCGCGCCATTCGGAGGCTTCAAGCATTCAGGGCTCGGGCGGGAAATGGGCAGATGGGGTATGAGCGCCTACCTGGAACCGAAGACCTTGCTTACAAACTGAGCTGCATGAAATCTTGGCTACCCCAATGGACTAGCTGGCCGGCGAAACCGCTCCAGCAGGTCTACCCCGTCTGCTGCGCTTCGCGCGACCGGACAGCAACGCACGACGCGTCCGGGCCTGCCGGCTGGCACAAGGGTTACCCGATCGCTCAGGCTCGGCGACGAGTGGGACATGCTCGATGTCTGAGCGGATCGCTACCCTATAACGTCGCGCCAAGACCCATCCGGGTACCTTTAGGTGTTGATCACTATGACGCCGCCTGCCAACGTCTTCGAATCGGCCATCCGGTTACCCGATCAAAGGAGTGAAGCGGACATTGCTAAAAAAAGTCCGTATGACCGAGATGGGTCGATGACGGTCCGCCGCGTCGGGCGCAGCTAGCCGGCCATGAGGCGCCGTTCATGCCGCCGCGGCCTGGTACATCTGAACGTCTGCAACTCAACCGGGAAAAGCCATTCTGTCCTCGCTCGTTGCCGTCACCTCATCACACGCTACGCCGGAATAGAACAGCCTGCGTGTCGATCTTCGCAACAAGAGGTCGGTACCGAATGTGCCAGTTTGACGATCGATCCATATTGCGGGTTAAGGACTATCCGGTGGACATCCGTTGCCTGATGATGCTCCGAACGAGGCGTTGTCCTCCTTCGAAAATATCCTAATCGAACGGCCCTCGCGTAGTGGGTTGCAAACCATTCCCGATATTGCATGGGAGCGCGGTTAGAAACCGTTCTTGCCAATTGATGCGCCACCATCCACGTACAGCGTTTGTCCGGTCGTGAACGCGGCCTCATCCGACAGCAGGAATGCTACCGTCGCCGCGATTTCTTCGGGCTTGCCGAATCGTCCCATAGGAATGGCAGACAGGTAGCGCCGTTCGCCCTCACTGCCCGCTGCATTGTTCGCCCGGAACAGTTCGGTCTCAGTCGGCCCGGGTGCAACGGCATTTACCGTAATGCCGCTGTCAGCCAATTCAAGCGCCCACGAGCGCGCGAAGCTCACCAGCGCCGCCTTCGCTGCCGCGTAAGCCGTGCGTTGCGTCATGCCAAGAATCGTCAGGCTTGAGATGTTGACGATCCGGCCCCAGCCCCGCGAGCGCATGCCAGGGAGCAACGCCTGAACGGTCTGAACTGCGGGATGCAGATTGACCGCGAGCACGTCATCGAGTTCGCTCAGGTCAATCTCGCCGAGACGCTGGGGCTTGACGAGACCGACGTTGTTGACGACACCGTCGAAGCGGTAACGCTGTGTCAGGTCCGAGAGGACTGCGTCGGTAGCATCGCGGTCAGCCAGATCGACACAGACAAGTTCGCCGGGGTACGCAGCGTTCTGGCGCGCCAGTCCGACGACGCGATGGCCCGCGCGCGCTAGCCGCTCGCTCAACGCGCGACCGATGCCTTTGGTCGCGCCGGTGATCAGGAAGGTCCGATTGTTCATAAGATGCCCTTTAAAAATTGAAGCGCCCCACGCTGCGGCGCGTCCTGCTCACGCGGCAGATTGCTTGCCAGACACATGCTCGGGCTTCGTCCACTCGTTGCCCTTCATGAAAGCGTCGTACGGCGTATGGACGATGTGATTCGTGTAGTTGCTCATGACTTTGGTCGCGACACCGAGAACCACCTCAAGCACATTGCGGCGCGTATAACCGGCCGCGAGGAAAGAGTCCACTTCCGCGTCCGGAACGAATCCACGTTCGCGCACCACTATCGTCGTGAAGCGATGGAGCGCCTCCAGCTTCGCGTCCGGCAAAGCCGTGCCCGCGCGAAGCGCGGCGACCACTGCAGGCTCCATCTGGATCATCTTCGCGAGCGTGCTGTGGCCCGCCATGCAGTAGTGGCAGTCGTTTTCGAAGTTCGACGTCAGATAGACGACCTGCTGCTCGTGAGGCGTGAGCGTGCTTTTCGCAAAGAGATCCCATAGCGCCGTATAGCCGGCGAGCAGTTCCGGTGATTCGGCCATGTGCGCCTGGAGGTTCGGCACAAAACCGAATGTACGCTTCGCTTCTTCAAGAGTCGGCTTCGACTCTGCAGGTGCGGTGTCGATCGTGAAAGATTCGAAGGAAGTCATCATCTGCTCCTCGTTGGTTGACGGTGAGCAGATGATGAGGCGCAATGCACGCAACAAGAAGACAGGCGGTGTCGATAACTGTCATTCCTCGCGGGAATGGACCCGCGACCTCGGCACCGCAGAATATCCCCGTTCCCATCACCTGCGTCGGCACGCCCAACCTACTTGCGGCGCCCGGCCATCTCGTGCCGCCACCTTATCCGCTATGTGCCGCTTGGCGACAGGCGCAGAACGACACGATGATTGAGTTCGAAAGGTCCGACGTGGATACGACTGAAGAGCTTGTTCATTCGTTCATCCCTCTGGTGGGCGTTCAAGATGAGCGAATCACGACCGCCGGGTGGCGGTGCGGAAGACGACTGCCAGCGATAACAGTCATTCCGCGCGGGCATCTCGTGATCCAAGACCGGATCGCCATGCCTCGGCGGAATGTCAATTATTCCCGATGCGCGCCTGTCGCGAAGCTGGACATCCAGGCATGATCGGCGCGTCGGGTCATGTAACGGTGCAGGGCCGGATGTCTGCCGTCGACGCACCATGTTCGTCGCGCGCTGAGCGGCAATTACGGCGGTCAATGTGCAAAAGGAGCAGCGACATGAAGATACTGGTGACGAGTGCCAGCGGCGCGAACGGCGATGGATACGGTCAGCTTCTGGCGTTCTCGATAGATGGGGCGGCGCAAGGCGCTTTCAGCAACGACTTGCGTATTGTCGATCCGCGTGGACTTCGCGTGAACGCGAACCGCCAGTTACTTTACGTGAACAGCGGCGACGACCGCATTCTCGCGCTCGACCCGCGAGGCGAAGTTCAGTACGACACGTGCAATATCCCGAACCTGAACGCCGGTGGCGGCAATCTTGGCCCGGACGAACGCTACTACGTGGGACTGCGCACAGAAAGAACCATTGCTGCATTCCCGCCCGATCTCGACGGGATCGGCACGCCCATACTGCAGCCGGGCGTTGTCCCGTTTCCGCGCGGCTTCGCGTTCGCCTGCGATGGCGCGCTGTTCCTCGCGTCGGGTGTCGGACCGGACGGACGCGGCGAAAATACGATTCTGCGGTTCGCGCCAGGCAACATGCGACGGATCGGGGCATTCGCAGCCGACGACACAATGAGTCCACTGGATCTCGCTATCGCGCCTCAGGGTAATATTCTGGTGTCGAGCGAGTTTCCGTTCGGCTCACCCGCAGCTATTACATCTGTTAGAGAATACGACGCAGGCAGCGGGGCACTGGCGCGGGTGTTTTCTGCTCCGGACAACTTGCCGTTTCGCCGTCCGCGCGGATTGCGGTTCGGACCGGACGGCCATCTGTATTGCACCTCGCAGGATGGCGTGATCGCGTTCGACTATGAAAGCGGGCACTGCCTCGGCATGGTCGTCGATCATCCTCGGCTGAACGGGCAGGCGATCGAATTTTTCGGCGACTGACTAGTCGTTGCGCATGCCGCGGGCGGCGAAATGACTACCGCGAAACATGTAAGGGAAGCCCAGTATGGATCGACTGGCTGCAATGGAAATTTTCGTGAGCGTCGCCGAGGCGGGATCGTTTTCGGCGGCCGCAAAGCGGATGAATGTCGGGCAGCCCGCCATTTCGAAGGCCGTTGCGCAACTCGAAGAGCGACTGGGTGCGCGGCTCATCTTGCGCTCGACGCGAGGTCTGACGATGACGGACGCCGGCCAGCGTTTCTATGAGCGTGCGAAGCGCGCGATCAGGGAGGCCGACGAGGCCGAGCAGCTGGTTCGCGATGCGTCCGATAGCGTATCAGGCACGCTGCGCGTGAGCGCGGCGGTGACGTTCGCGTGTCTTCACGTGCTACCGGCACTGGATGCCCTCATGAGCCGGCATCCGCAGCTGGAAATTGACCTGAGGCTCGACGATCGCAACATCGACCTGCTGGAAGAGGGCCTGGACCTGGCTTTGCGGATGGGATCGCTGGCCGATTCCACCATGACGGCGCGGCGCATCGGCCGTAGCCCCCGGCTCGTCGTTGGCACGCCCGAATATTTCGGGCGTGCCGGCGTGCCCACGACGCCCGCCGACCTGAGCCAGCATCAAGCAATCGTTTATTCCCAGCGAGGCGGCGGTGAATCGTGGACGTTCAGCAGGAACGGTGTCGACGTGGACGTGACGGTATCAGGACGCATACGCGTGAGCGCGGCCGAAGGAATACGGACGGCGGTCCTCAGCGGAATGGGGCTTGCCGTTGCGTCGCGCTGGATGTTTTCTCCCGATCTGGCGTCGGGCAAGGTCAAAGCCGTTTTGACCGACTGGACTTTACCCGCGCTCGATCTGTGGGCCGTCTTTCCGTCAGGGCGGCTGGTGACGGCGAGAGCGCGCGCATTCGTTGATTTCGTGGAAGAGACGCTCGCTCAGGCGTCATAGCAAGTCGTATCGGCCAAACCCATTGCTCAATGGAATAACCGAAATTCCGTGCCGCCTGCTACTGCCAACTCCGGCTCAAGACTAAATTTCGTTTAACCGACTGGATGTCGGAAAGTCACTCAAACATAGCGCACGATATGCGGCGCAAAAGCTTTGAGCGAGTACATGAACGATCGAATCGGAGCAACGGAATGAACACGAGCAATAAGGTTCTGGTGGTGGGTGCAAGCGGACTCATTGGCGTAGCCGCTATCGAAGGCTTCCTCTCTGCAGGTTGGGATGTTGCAGGCATTTCCAGACGCAAGCCGAAACTGCCGAGCGGCCGCGACTTCGACTTTATCCCGGCGGACTTGCGCAATGAGAACGCCGCCCGTGAAGCGCTGTCCGCGCTCGACGGCGTCACGCACGTTGCCTATGCGGCGATCTACGAGAACGCGGAAGATCTGGTGAGCGGCTGGTCGAACCCAGGGCAGGTCGAGGTCAACATTGCGATGCTGCGCAACGTGATCGAACCTCTCGTTGCAGGGAAGTCGACGCTCAAGCACGTGTCTATCCTGCAGGGGACGAAGGCATACGGCGTGCACCTTCACCCTATCGCTATTCCTGCGCGTGAGAGCGACCCACGCGACAATCACGCAAACTTCTTCTTCGACCAACAGGACTATGTCCGCGACGCAGGGGAAAAGTACGGCTTCACCTACACCGTGCTACGCCCGCAACTTGTCACCGGGAAGACGGCTGGCGCGCTCAACGTGCTGCCTGCCATCGGCGTCTACGCGGCTATCCGCCGTGAAAAGGGCGAAGCATTCGGCTTTCCGGGTGGCCCATCGTTCGTGTGGGAAATGGCCGACGCCGACCTCGTCGGCCAGGTGATGGTGTGGGCGGCGCAATCCCGACAGGCGGCAAACGAGATCTTCAATGTCACCAACGGAGATGTCTTCGAATGGCGGAGCGTTTGGCCCGCGATGGCGAAGACGCTGGGCGTGAAAGTCGGAGCCGATGAACCTGTGAGCATCGCGCAATACATTCGGGACAATGCTGACGTGTGGGCGAAGATCGTCGAGAAGTACAGCCTTGCGAGCGGCGATCTCCAGGCGTTCGTCAGACAGGGCGATCAGCATGCCGACTTTGCGTTTGCATACGGCGCACCGGCGGGCCCGGTTGCTTTCGTCAGCACCATCAAGCTTCGTAAAGCAGGATTCAATGCGGCCGTCGACACCCGAGACGCATTTTGCGACGCGCTCCAGTCTTTCATAGACCGGAAACTCCTGCCGCCCGCATTGTGACAAGTCGACGTGGACAAATCGCCGCGTCGAGTCGTTGGCGTGGTGGGGACCGGGGGGCGTAGGTGCGAGACTCGCTGCGTGTATTGCGTTGTCGCGCGCAGCGCGGCGGATGGCTGAAGCCCCCGGATGTTGATGTCCACGCAGAACTGACCCAAAGGGGATGCGGACAAAATCTTGGACTACTTTGGAGGTAGTCCATGTATTCATACGAAGACCGCCTTCGGGCGGTCGAGCTGTACCTGAAACTCGGCAAGCGCATCAAGGCCACGATCCGCCAGTTGGGTTACCCGACGAAAAATTCTCTCAAGGCGTGGTGTGAAGCATTCGAGAAGAGTGGCGATCTGCAGAAAGAGTATGTTCGCGTAAAGCCGAAGTACTCAGAAGAACAGAAGAGCGTAGCAGTCGAGCACTATGTTAATCACGGGCGCTGCTTCACCTTCACCCTCAAGGCATTCAGTACACCAGTCGATCCACTGGTCGTGGCGACCATATATTCGATGCGGAGTAGTGTTCTGGCCCTGCGCGGACACAGTTACCTTGCACGAAGACTTTTTGAAAATCACCGCTGTACGGGCTGGCTTGGCGGTCAGGATGCCGCTATCTGATTCCAGCGCGATATGTGATAGGGCCGGCTTATCCAGAGGCGCGGCAGGACAACGACGGGAAGCGGATTCCCGGTCCCTGCGTGTGGCAAAAGATCGGCGTGGTCAGTAACCCGACGATGTGCGTCACCGGCATCTGGCGTACTTTGCAGCACCCGGATGGCACCGAGCAGCACACCATGGCAATGATCACGGTCAACGGCGACGAGCACCCGATCATGAAGCATATGCATCGGCCAGGTGACGAGAAACGGTCAGTCGTGATCCTGCGGCCCGACGACTGGGAAGAATGGTTGACGACGCCGAACGTCGAGGTTGCCCGAGCGATGCTGCAGCTCTATCCGTCAGAGGATATGGCGGCGGAGCCCAAGTGATTCCGTTACGCCGGAATCTCCCCAATCCCGTTTGGAGGCTTTCGTCTACATCATCAAATTGCCACAAGGCTTATATTCTAGTCGCGTAGCCAAAAAATCCCCTACCACACGAGGGGCGGTGGTAGGGGCAAAAAGCACCTTCTCTTGGCACGAGGGTGGTGCATGCGTAGTATAGATCCCCGCACAATATTGTGAAATAATTGTTGAATGCATCCCGCAATTCCGTACGAAATTAGAAATAATCGCGTAGGGTAAACGAATGGTTTGTGAGCGCCATCGTGCTGTTGGCTCTGTTAAGCCCGCTCAATGCGGGCTTTTTCCTTCAAGACTTCAGATCGATTGGGCCGCCGCATTTGTGGATTGTTCTCCGTATTTCGCAAACGCGGTCCCGTCAGTGGAAGGTATCCGCTCGCGTCCCACATGCACAAGCCGTTCGACGAGAAACGGTCGGTCGTGATCCTGCGGCCCGACGACTGGGAAGAATGGTTGACGACGTCGAACGTAGAAGCCGCGCGCGATGCTGCAGCTCTATCCAGCGGACGAGATGGTCGCCGCACCGGCGCAAGCGGGAATGTAAACGGGGTACAGGTGAAGCGTTCGTTGAAAGTCAACA
>NZ_PDBZ01000005.1:0-275371 GCF_002563755.1 Burkholderia sp. JKS000303 | reverse complement strand
ACGGCGCGACGCTCGTCGCCGGCTCGTCGCCCGGTAACTACAGCCTCGACACGACGACCGGCCTTGTGACGTTCGTCGCCGACAACAGCGCGGCCGTCACCGGCTGGACGCCGGGCGCGACGACGCAATTCACCGTCGCGTCCGTGCCGTCGGGCTGGACTGTCGGGAAGATGCTGTATTTCACGGGCGTCACCGGCACGGGGTGCGTCGGCAGTGAATGGCGTTGCGGTCGCCATAACCGCGGTAGCCGGGACGACGATCACGCTCGGCGTCAGCACGACGGGGCTCACGCTGAGCGGGGGCACCGCCGCGCTGTACCCGCAGGTGACTGATTCGCTGACGTGGACCGGCACGTTCGATACGCCGGCCCGCTTCGCGACCGACAGCTTCCAGCCGCAGCCCGACATCGGCACCGGCGCGCTTTATGGGTTCCAGACGCTGACGCTAGTGGAGATTCGCACGTGAGGAACATCACACGGCGATGCTCGGCTACCTCCAGGCGCATGTGCGAACTCTGTCGACCTGCTGGGCGATCGTACGCACGGACGGGAACGCGTTCTACTTCACCGACCACGACGCGCCGATCCTGTACAACGGCAACATCTACCAGCCGGCGGCGGGCTTTTCGTCGTCGGCGATCGAGTCGAACAGCGATCTGTCCGTGACGAACCTCGAGGCGGACGCGCTGTTCGACGGGACGGTCTTGCGCAGCGACATTCAGGCCGGCGCGTGGGATCTCGCGACGATCACGATCTTCCTCGTGAACCCCAGCGACCTGACCGCAGGCCAGGCGACGCTGACGTCCGGGCAGCTCGGCCAGTTCCAGCTGTTCAACGCGAAGTTCAAGGTCGAGCTGCGCTCGCTCGCGCAGATCATGCAGCAGGGCTTCGGCGACTTCTTCTCGCCGACGTGCCGCGCGACGTTCGGCCAGACCGGGAACTTCCAGTGCAATCTCCCGGGCGGTCTCGGACCGCTCACGTTCACCGGCACGGTTGCCGGTGTGTCGTCGCAAGCATCGTGGACCGACCCGTCGCTCACGCAGACCGGGCCGACGTCGACATACACGGACACCGTCGGGCAGCGCGTGCCGTCGACACCGCCGTACCAGATCCAGATCGTGCCTCCGGACGGCGGTTCGTTTGCAGGTGCCGGCACCGTGCAGGTGCTGGACTCGGGCGGCAACGTGTTGACGCAGGTAACTGGCTCGCCTGCGTCGGGCCAGTACAGCTGTTCGTCGACCGGCCTGCTGACGTTCAACGCCGGAAACGCGAACTGGGAAGTCTTCATCAACTACAGCTACGGCATCGGCTACTTCGCATACGGGGCCGTGAAGTGGCTCACGGGCGCGAACGCGGGCTATTCGATGGAGGTGAAGCAGTTCTCACCGGGTCTCGTCGTTCTCGCGCTGCCGATGATCCATCCGATCGCGGTCGGCGACACGTACCAGATCGTCGCCGGCTGCGACAAGCAGTTCGGCACGTGCAAAAACCGGTGGAACAACGTCTTGAACTTCCGCGGCGAGCCGTACATGCCGGGCAACGACACCGTTCTCAAGATCCACGTCGACTCGTGAGGAACGCTATGAATGACCGCATCGTCACGCGGAAGCAGTTCGTGGCCGAGGCCCGGACGTGGATGGACACGCCGTTCAAGATGCAGGGGCGGTTGAAGGGCGTCGGCGTCGACTGCGCGGGCCTGATCATCGAAACCGCGCGCGTGCTCGGCCTGACCGAGTTCGACTACACCGCGTACCGCCGGCCGAAGGGCGACATGATGCGCGAGTTCGCTGACGACTTGATGGATCCGATCCGGGCGGACGAGGCCGACGCGGCGGACGTCATGCTGTTTCGGTGGGGTAACCACAGCACGCATATCGCGCTGCTTACGGGACCGCGGTCGGTGATCCATGCGCATGCGCCGAATCGCAAGGTGGTCGAGCACGACCTGTCCGACGACATGCTCCGCTTCCTCGAGCGCGCGTATCACATCCGGGGGATCGTCTAATGCAGCTCGCATTGGGCGTCATCGGCGGCGCGGTCGGCGGATTCTTCGGCGGCGCGCCGGGTGCGCAGGCCGGGTTCCTGCTCGGCTCGATGATCGGCGCCCTGTTGTTCCAGCCGAAACCGCCGGAACTGCCCGACCTGAAGATCCAGAGCGGTGGCTACGGCAAGTTCATCCCGCGCCTCTACGGCCGGTACCGCGTCGCAGGGACCGTGATCTGGGCCGGCCCGGCGACGCAGGTCACCGAGGACAAGAAGAAGGCGCCGATGCAGGCGGCCATCATTCCGCTCGCCATCGCGCTGTGCCGGGGGCCGATCACGGGCGTGACGCGCATCTGGGCGAACAGCAAGCTCGTATACGACGTCACGAACCCGGCGAACTTCCAGAGCATTTCCGGCTCGGCGCAGATGATCTCCGGCTTCACCGTCTACAACGGCGACGAGAACCAGATGCCCGACGCGACGATGCAGTCGTATCTCGGTACGGGCAACGTGCCGGCGCACCGCGGCATGGCCTACGTGGTCTTCTCGGCGCTGGACCTACTGAACTACGGCAACGTCATTCCGCAGTTCGAGTTCGAGGTGACGACAGCCGCGGTGATGAACGGTGTGGGGGGCATCGCGTCGAGCTTCTCTTACTCGTTCACCGACGGGCAGTCCACCGCCGGTGCGTGGCAGATGCCGAACATCACGGCCAGCGGCGGAATCGCGATGGGCGTGGCACAGAATCCGTTCGGTGCTTCGCGCGCGATCGAGGCGCAGATGTCGGCCTACGGGTCTACGCAGCTGCCCTCCATCAGCTCGTCATTCGGCTACAACCCGCTCGGCGACTTCAAGGGCACGTCCGACGTGCCGGGCTTCATCGACATCAACAACAACCGCTGGGTGATGGTCGACGCGACGTACTCGACGTTCGCCAGCGGGTTCTTCTCGGGGTCTTTCAACAGCTACTGGCGCAACGGCGCCGACTTCTACGCGTCCGGCACAAGCTCGCTGGGCGCGTCGCGCCCGGTGGTGCGGTCGTCGATGCCGGCGGCGTTCAAGACGGTGCAGCCTGCGGGGATCGTGCTGGCCACGAGCGTGTCGATCGCGAACGGGTTCACCATCGTCGGCGGTACGGCGAGCTACGTCTACGCCGCGGGCGGCGACGGCAACCTCTACCGGCTCGACCGCAACACGCTCGCCACCGTGACCACGTGGCCGCTCGCGGTCAGCGTCGTCACCGGGGCAGTCCTCGACGACGACCACATCTTCCTCTATGCCGGCGGGTCCGGCCAGTTGCTGTACATGTTCCGGCCGTCCCAGAACACGACCACGCAGCTCGGGAGCATCGGCGACACGAACCCGTACTCCATGACGGCGATCAGCCAGAACTTGGTGATGTGGAGCAGCACGGGCACCGCGCAACAGTGGGGCAACCCGTACACGCTGCGATACTTCGCCGTCGGTGGCCTCGGCAACGGCGTGCCCCTGAGCGCGATCGTCTCGGACGTTTGCCAGGGCGCGGGGCTGCTGCCGACGCAGTTCGACGTGTCGCAGCTCACCGACACGGTGCTGGGGTATGCGGTCACGAACTACGCGTCCGGGCGCGCGGCGCTCGACTATCTGATGGCGATGTACTTCTTCGACGCGGTGGACAGCGAGGGGAAGATCAAGTTCGTGAAGCGAGGTGGTGCAGCTGCCGTGACGGTCCCGTGGTCGGATCTCGGCGTGGTCAGTGGTGGGAATTCGGACCCGATCCAGGAGCAGATCGACGATACGCACACGTTGCCGCGGTCGTTCACGCTGACCTACAAGGGCGCGTCCACCGACTACCTCGAAGCGACACAGCGCGCGTTCCGGTCGACGACGCAATCGAACCTCGACAGTGCCGCGCAGGTCGCGATCGTGCTGGCCGACGGCGAAGCCGCGACGCGGGTTCAGTCGATGCTCTGGACCGCATGGATGAACCGGCGGCAGTTCAGCTTCTCGACGACGATGTCGTACCTGGTGTACGAGCCGACGGACGTGGTGACGCTGACCGATCAAGACGGCACGCAGTACCAGTGTCGGCTCGAGAAATGCCAGTACGACGGGAAGGGCATGCTCGCGTGGACGGCCGCGTACGAAGGGCAGACCTACCCGAACCTGTCGCAGTTCATCGCCGGCGGCGGCGCGTCGGCCGGGTTCACGAAGCAGACGCTGCCGTATAGCGGTCCGTCGATCCTCGTGCCGCTCAACGTGCCGCCGCTGCGCAACCAGGACACCGCACCCGGCATCTATCTCGCAGCGTGCGGGCTGGCGTCGTCGTGGCCCGGCATCGCGGTCGAAGTGAGCCGCGACGGCTCGACGTACTCGTCGCTGACGACGATGCGCTCGGCCGCGACGATGGGCATCGTCTATGGAACGCTCGGCGCGTGGGCCAGCGTCGGCATTCCCGACGAGAGCAACACCATCGTGGTCAACATGAACAACGGGACGCTGGGCTCGATCTCCATGACGGCTGCGCTCGCCGGCGGCTCGAACGTCGCCTACGTCGGCGGCGAGATCCTGATCTTCCGCAACGCCGTGCTGACCGCGGCCAATCAGTACACGCTGAGCGGGCTGCTGCGCGGTCTGTACGGCACCGAAGCCTTCGTGAACGCTCACGCGGCCGACGAGCGGTTCGTGCTGCTCGACCCGACAAAGCTGTACCTCGAGGGGCTGCAGGTAACCGACCTCGGCAACACGCTCTATTACGAGTACCAGCTGGCCGACATGTTCTACGCGCAGCCGACGCCGATCGCTCAGCAGCAGGTGACCAACGGCTGCTGCAAACCGTTCTCGCCGCCGCTGCTGCGCGCACTGTACGGGTCGGCGTCCAGTCTCAACGACGTGACGGTGAACTGGATCCGCCGGGCGCGCGTAAATAACCAGTGGGTCGACGGCGCAGACGTGCCGCTCGATGAGAGTGCTGAGACGTATCAGGTGTACGTGTACGCAGGGACAACGCTCAAGCGCACGACCGTCGTCAGCGGCCCGTTCACTGCGACGAACGCTCAGCCGTCCGCCGCGCAGGGTAACCCGACATGGGTCTATACCGACGCGAACATCCAGGCAGACGGCTTCGGCGTGAAGGGCTCGGGCCAGACGATCACCATCAAGGTGGCGCAGAACAGCGACCAAGGTCTGCTTGGCGACCTGTCCACCACCACCATCGTGAGGTAAGCAGTGGCCAACTCGACTTCCAACCTCGATCTCATTGCGACGGCGCAGGCATTCAAGGAGATGCTTGCGAACATGCTTTTCGACGCCGCGAGTCCGTCGATGATCTGGGGGCGCCGCGCGAGCACCACGAACGGCCTGACGTGGGGCTACTTCGGCGGGACGTTCGTGAACAACGCTGGCACGGCCAACACCATCGCCAACGGTACGGTGACGCTCACTGCGAGCACCACGAACTACCTCATGGCCAACCCGTCCACGGGCGCCGTGACGTCGAATACGACCGGCTTTACGGCCGGGCTCGTGCCTCTGTATTCCATCGTCACTGGCACGACCGGCGTCACGAGCTACCTCGATTACCGCAGCTACCAGCCGTCCATCACCGGCGGCCAGCTGCAGAGCGTGGCCAACGAGGGTACTGGCGTCGGCATCTACGACACGGGTTCGACTGGCGGCGCGGTGAAGCTGAAGAGCCTCGTGGCAGGTACGGGCATTTCGGTCGTCGACAACGGCAACGGCACGATCACCATCGGCGCATCCGGCACATCGGGCACCGTGACGGGCGGCGCGAACGAGGGCGCGGGCGTGAGCCTCTTCGACGCCGCCAACTCCACGGCCTCCACGCTGAAGTACAAGACAGTCGTGGCCAGCACGGGGGTCACCGTTACTGACAACGGCACCTCTGGCATCGCGCTCGGGGCTTCTGCTGCGGCCTCCGCGGGGCCGGCAGTGCAGCAGGCCGGGAGCACCGTCGTGTCGTCGGCCACGACGGTCAACTTCGCGAATGGGTTCGTGGTCACGCAGCCGAGCACCGGCGTCGCGCAGGTGACGGTCAACTCTCCCTACGGTACGCCTGACACCCCGCCGCAGACGTCGAGCTTCCCGAACACCGTGAACTTCGCCAGCGCCACGCTGACCCAGCAGTCGTGGGGCGCGCAGCTCTCGGAGACGTCGCAGGGCAGCGAGTACGTCGCGGCCGCGTACATGTCGGCCTACCCATCCACGCCGTTCCAGTGCGTCGTGCGCCTGAAGGTGATGCCGCTGCTGACGAACTTCAACGGCGCTGGCATCGCGATCCGTGACAGCGGCACGGGCAAGGTCATGTGCTTTGGCCTGCATAGCCAGGGCACGGGTGCCGGGTACGTCGGCGTTAAGAACTACAACAGCCCTACCTCGTACAGTGGGTGGCAGTACAACGCCCTGACCGTCATCATCCCGCCGAACTGGATTCGCGTCCGCGACAACGGGACCACCATGTACTGGGACATTAGCCCGGACGGCGTCCTCTGGACCAACCTGGCGTCGTTCTCCCGCACCGCGTTCCTCGCCAACCCGAACCAGATCGGGCTGTTCGTCAACGCGAACGGCATCGCGACCGCGGCCTGCTTCTTCTCCTTCTACGCGGGGGTGTGACATGGCCGGCAGCAGTTCCATCCTCGACCTCGTCACGACGACGAGTGCCACGAAGGAGGCGGTGCTCAACGCGCTGTTCGATGCGGCCAGCCCGGCGATGCTGTGGGGACGCCAGGCGTCGGCGTGCTCCGGCCTCACGTGGGGCTACTTCGGCGGCAGCTACTGGCCCATCGGCGCGAGTTCGCCGACGGCGATCGCCAACGGCACGGTGACGCTGACGGCCAACGCGACGAACTACATCTTCGCCGACCCTGGGACGGGCGCCGTCGGCATCAACACGACGGGTTTCCCGACCGGCAAAGTTCCGCTGTACTCGGTTGTGGTGCCGAGCGGCGCGACGACGTTCTCGAGCTACCTGGACTATCGGAGCTACCAGCCTTCAGCCGTGGGCGGGGCCGTGCAGAGCATCGCCAACGAGGGCGCGACCGGCGTCGGCGTGTACGACGCAACGAACTCGACGCTGTCGCAGGCGCTGCTCAAGTCACTCCTCAGCAGCGGCGTCATCGGGATCACCTCCGGCACCACGTCGATCACCATCAGCGGCGCGGGCGGCACGGTCCAGACCGGCTCGAACGAGGGCGCCGGGGCACCGGTCCTCGACACGACCAGCACGAGCCCGACGCTGACCACGAAGAACCTGTCCGGCACCGGCACCATGGCCGTGACCGACGGCGGCACGGAGGCTATCCTCTCGCTGACCGGCGCGCCGCTGGCGTCGCAGCAGGCCGGGTCGACCGTGGTGGCGGCCACGACGCTGCTGCGCCCGTCAGGTCGTCTATCCGCGGCGTCCGGCGGCGCCGGCGTCGCCAATTTCTCGGTGGCCGCGATGGGGCCCGGGGATACGGTGCCCGCGCTCACCGGCCTCACTACGCTGAATCCCGCCTCCGCCACCGTGACGTCCGCCCAGCAGGCGTGGGGCGTGCAGTTCACCAACGCCACGGCCGCCACGCTGGCCGGCCTCGGCGTGGCCGTGCCGGGCGCGCCGTACCGCGCGGAGTTCCGGTTCAACACGCAACCGACGGCCATCAGCACGCAGGGCGGCGGCCCCGTGCTGTACGACAGCGGCTCTGGAAAGTGGAAGTTCTTCGAGTACTACAACAACAGCGGCCCGCGCCTCGTGATCCAGAACTGGTCCGCCGCCGGCACCGTGGCGGCAACGCTGGGCACCTTCGGCGCGCCGAGCGACTTCTTCTACATCCGCATCCGTGACAACGGCACGAACTGGTACTACGAGGTTTCGCCCGACGGCAACATCTGGGAGCCGCTTTACTCGGAAGCACGCAACACCTACCTCACGCCGACGCACGTCGGGCACGGGTCTTTGACGTCCACTGGGTACACGGCCGCGACCACGATCTTCTCGATGTACGTTGGAACATGACGTAGACCAGCAGCGTTCGCTATGAAAAAACTCACAGGCGCCTTCGGGCGCCTTTTTCATTACGGGGTATCGGATGAACAGCCACTGGCAAGAAACGCTGAAGGCGATCTTCGCGTGGATTTTTCTCTCGATCGGTCACGCAATTTCCAGCGTCACGATGGCGAATATCGCGCTCGCGGCGACCACGGTCTACAGCGTGTTGAGTGCATACGTGCTCGTGCGCGACAAGCTGCTGAAGCGGCGCAAGGGGACCCCGTCATGAACCATGAAATTCGATGGCTCGGCCACCCGGAGCACCACGACTATCCGGCCGCGCAGTCTTACCTGTCGCTGCTCTTCTCCCGCAGCGTCGCGCGCGCTCTCGCGTGCCGACTGCGCGGCGCGCCGATGCGCTCGTTCAAGGCGAAGGACATCTTTCGTGCATCCGGCCTCGCGCTGCTCGGCGTCAGCAACAGCCACGTCGAGAAGAACCGCGCGAAGATCCGCGACGGCAAACCGCTGTCGCCGATCCTGCTCGTGCGCATCGGCGCGCGCGTCATCGTCGCCGACGGCTACCACCGGCTATGCGCGGTGTACGGCTATGACGAGGACGCCGACATCCCGTGCAAGATCGTCGGGGGGCCGCAATGCAACTGACCGCCAACCTCATCGCGTGCGGCTGCGGCGCGACGCCTGCGCGCGCTGCCGCGATGCTCGGGCCGGTGCAGGCCGCATGCGATCGCTTCTCGATTAGCGCGTCGAAGCTGCGCGTCGCGGCGTTTCTCGCGCAGATCGGTCACGAGTCGACCGGGCTGTCGCAGTTCTCCGAATCGTTCAACTACAGCGTCGCCGGGCTGCGCGCGACGTTCCGCCGGATGACGCCGGCGCTCGCCGCGACGCTCGGCCGGCAGCCGGGCGCGCCGGCACTGCAGGCCGCCACGCAGCAGAAGATCGCGAGCATCGTCTACGCCGGCCAGATGGGCAACGGCGATGCGGCGAGCGGCGACGGTTGGAAGTATCGGGGTTCCGGGATGCTCCAGCTCACGTTCCACGACAACTTCGAGGCGTTCGGCACCGCGTGCGGGATCGACGCGCTGGGAAATCCAGACCTGGTGCGCACCGACCCGGCAACCGCCGCGCTCGCAGCCGCCTGGTTCTGGTTCGCGAACGGCTGCAACACGCTCGCCGACGCGCAGTCGTTCGATTCGATCACGCGCCGGATCAACAAGGCGATGGAAGGGAAGGAGCACCGCGACGCGCTGTACAAGGCGGCGCGCGCTGCGCTCGGCATCGCGTGAAACGTCAGTTTGCGATTTTTCGCAATTTCGCAATCAGCCGCCTCCGGGCGGCTTTTTTCGTTTACGGCCATGACGATCATCAAGCACCTCATCGATGCGGCGAAGGGCAAGCACCCGCTCGGAGCGAAGCGCTCCGGCCAGTGGCCGGCCGTGCGCCGCCAGCACCTCGAACTGCATCCGGCCTGCGCGATGTGCGGCGGCAGGGAAAAGCTCGAGGTGCATCACATACGGCCGTTCCATCTCCATCCGGAGCTCGAACTCGACCCGGCCAACCTCATCACGCTGTGCGAAGCCGACCGCGGCGGCGCGAACTGCCACCTGCTGTTCGGGCACCTCGGCAACTTCCGCAGCTTCAACGTCGACGTCGTCGCGGACGCCGCGCGCTGGAACGACAAGATCACCCACCGGCCGCTGGCCGAAACGGAGGCGTCATGAAACTGAATCTCGAAGGCGTGGCGAAGGCCGTCTACGTCGGCTTCCTGCTGATCCTGTGGGCCGTGCTGATCAAGCTAGACATCCGCGACGACACGCTGATCGACGTGATCAAGGCACTGATTGGCGTCGTGGTCGGCTGGCACGGCATCAATGAGTGGGGCGGCTATCGGCGCGCGGCGCAGCCGCTGGTCGGCGTCGCGACGCTGGGTGGCTATCAGCCGGTCGACGGTCCGCTTGGCGATCCGCCGGCGCCGCGCGCTACGCCGGACACGTTGCCGCCCGTGCGGCAAGCGCCGCCGCCGATGCCGGCCGTTGTGCCGGCCGCGCGCGCCGACGGAGCGCAGCAGTGATTCGCGCGGCCGCGCTCGCGCTGCTGCTGACCGGATGCGCCGGCACCGCGACGTACTCAGTGCGGCCGTTCTACGAGCCGGGCACCGGCCGCGTCATCTGCTGCGAGGCGATCGCCTTCAACGGCAAGGATATCGCCGCGCTTGCGCTCGACGTCAGCACGTCGCCGGACGGAACGGTGACGGTCCATTTTCAAGAGTCCGGCGTCGGCGCAACTGCGCCGGCCGCCGCGCAGGGTGCCGTCGTTTCGAATGTCGCGACGGCCGTCAGTAACGCGGCAGCCGCCGCGGCGAAGTTCTCTCTCAAACCGTAAGGGGCAATTCCATGAAGAAGGCATTGATGCTGCTCGCGGCAGGCGTTGTCGCGTCCGTTTCCATCCTCTCCGGCTGCCAGTCAGCGCCCACGCTCACGTTCCAGCAGCAGGTCGCGATCGCGTGCGGCGCGGCGAACGGTGAGGTCGCCATCCTGACGTTAGACGGTGTGTTCACCGGTGGCGCGGCCGATACGCTGAGCAAGACCGTGCAGCCGGCGATCAAGAAGGTATGCGCGGCCGGCGCGACCGTGACCGCGCCGGACCTGCAGACGATTGTCGATACGGCGATGCCGGCGATCAAGGCGCTCGTCGACGCGTCGTCGCTCGAGAACAAGGGCACGGCCGACGCGGCGATTGATTCGGCGGTCCTCGCGTTCAACATGGCGATCTCGATGCACCAGGCTGCTGCGGCGCCCCCGGCGGCCGCGTCGACGCCGCTCGCCGGGAGCGCGCTGCAATGAGCAAGCCGATCCGCGTCGCTCTGAGCGGCAGCGGCTTTCGCCTCGGCGCGCACCTCGGCGCGCTGCAGGCGATCGTCGACGCCGGGTACACGATCGTCGAGCTCGCCGGCACGTCCGGCGGTTCGATCATCGCGGCCCTGTTCGCGAGCGGGATGCCGCTCGACGTCATGCGACAGATCCTGATGGAGCTCGACTGGTCCCGCATGATGGGGTTCTCGCTGTGGGCGCTCATTCGGCACCAGGCGCTGTGCTCGGGCGACGCGCTGCTGCAGTACCTGCTCGGAGTGACTGGCAGCAAGACGTTCGCGCAGCTCGACGTCGACCTGAAGGTGATCGCGGCGAACCTGCTGACCGAGCGCGAGTTTCAGTTCTCGAAGGAGACGACGCCCGATGTGCCGGTCGCTCTGGCCGCGCGCGCGAGTGCATCGATCCCGATCGTGTTCGCGCCGGTCGCGGTGGCCGGCGGCCTGATGGTCGACGGCGGCACGTGCGACAACATGCCGGTGAGCGACCTGACGGTCGACAGCGTGCCGCGCGTCGGGATCTATCTCGTGTCCGACGACGATCCGCTGCCGCCCGGCGCGTACGGCCTGCCTACGCTCGCGCCGCGCATCATCGACCTGATGCTGGCGGCCTGCGAAGCGACGCACGTCGCGCTCGACACGGTCAACGGCGCGACGATCGTGCGCGTGCCGACCGGATATGCCAGCTCGTTCGACCGTCACATGGCGGTCGCGACGCGTCAGCGCCTGTACGACGACGGGTACAAGGTGACTGCCGCCGCGATCGAGCCGTTGCTCGTGGCGGCGTAGTCGGTCACATCATGCCGGCGCGCCGCAGTTCCTCGCGCAGCATATGGTAAAGGCGCTGGAAATGGCCGAACGGGCCGCCCAGGTCGCCTTTATCGCTCCCGGCATCGGATGCGGTTTTCCACCAGTCCATGACCTTCTGGAGCGACTTCCGGAGCATGACGATTTCGAGGATCAGGCGTCGGACCTCCGGATCACGATTGGTTCTCCACAGCTCGCGCAATTCGCTTTCGGATGGCGCGACGAAGTCTGGCATTTCCGGCTTGCGCTTGCCATACGGCACCGCAAGCCGGACGACATTGCGGTCAACCTTCGTTTCCTCAATCGCGCGCGCGTCTGACTCATCGAGGAATTGCTCCGTAAGCCCGAAGAACTCGCCGGCCGTAACTGGGATGTACGTGCGCCGTCGCTCGCCCGACTCAAGATGCGTGTACTCCCAGATATAGGCCCAGCGCGGTTTCATGATGCGATATGGTGCTGTATGGTTGTACAGTGTATCGCGAGGTAAGATGGCCCCGTCAAGAATGAAAATAGGGGACCGCGATGTGTACGAACTACGTCGCGCCCGGCGAGGATCCGGGCTTGAACGAGCTGAAGATCGACAATTTCCGCGACCTATACCGATGGACGCCATGGAAGCCGGAGATCTACCAGGACTATGACGCGCCGATCGTCGCGAGCATCGACGGGCAGTTCAAGCCGCTGATCGCCGGCTTCGGCTTCTGGCCGCGCGCGCTGCAGAAGGCGAACGTCGAGAAGGCGAAGGAGCAGGGCAGAAAGCCGCCGATCATCCGCAGCACGATGAACGTGCGCGACGACAACCTCGGGAAGTCGCCGCTGTACGGCCCGACGTGGCGCGCTGGCCGGCGTTGCCTGATTCCGGCGCGATCCGTGGTTGAGCCGTCATATCCGGAAGCGCGGCAAGAAGCGAATGGCGACTGGGTGCTCGGTCCGTGCGTGTGGCAGCGGATCGGCGTGGCCGACCGGCCGACGATGTGCGTAGCGGGGATCTGGCGCACGCTGACGAATCAGGACGGCACCGACCATCACGTGATGTCGATGATCACGGTGAACGCCGACGGCCATCCGTTCATGTCGCGCATGCACAAGCCGTTCGACGAGAAGCGCTCCGTCGTGATCTTGCGGCCCGACGACTGGGAGGAGTGGCTGACGACGCCGAACGTCGAGGCGGCGCGCGCGATGCTGCAGCTCTATCCGGCCGACGAAATGGTGGCTGAGCCGGTGCCTTCGAAGGCAGCCTAGACTTGCGTGTGTGCCACGAACCGCGCGGGTCTGCCTCTAATTAGCACGTCGCCGCATCTATGAAGAGCCTGTCGCGTCGTGCCCAATTTCTGAGCATTCCGTTAGAGAGTAAAGGCCGCAACGCCATGCTGGACGGCCGATTCGGCCGATTTCCGTTGGTGCATGGGGTGCAGGTGGTCGGAGGTTCAAATCCTCTCGCCCCGACCAGACAAGAACCCGCGTCAGTTCAGGCTGACGCGGGTTTTTTCTTGCCCGTCGCTTTTTTGCACATCCCGGCGCGGCCCCGGTAAAATGCAAGGTTGATCCACGGAAAGCGCCGTGATTTAGCGGAAGAGGATTCCCCGAACATGACTGATCTTCGTCTTACCATGCGGTTCGCTGCAGTGCTCGCCATCGGCGCGCTCGTTGCCGGTTGCGGTACGTCGTCGCCCACGAAAGTGGACTACAAGAGCGATTCGAAATCGAAGGAAGCGTCGCTCGCAGTGCCGCCCAACATGCTCGACGAGACGGCCGATCAGCGCTCGCTGCCGCCACAGGGCGGCGCGACTTCCCTGTCTGCGCTCCAGCAGGTTCAGCAGGCGGCGCCCGCGACGGACACCGTCGTGCCCGCTGTTTCGGGCATGCATATCCAGCGTGACGGCACCGAGAGCTGGCTCGTGATCGACGGCAAGAAGCCCGCCGACATCTGGCCGCAGGTTCGCCGTTTCTGGCAGGAGCAGGGTTTCCTGCTGGTCGTCGACCAGCGCGACAAGGGCGTGATGGAAACCGACTGGAACGAAACCCATCCGCAAATCAACGACGGCCTGATCCGTGGCGTGATTTCGAAAGCGATGGGCAACTCGTACGTGACGGCCGAGCGCAACAAGTACCGCACGCGTCTCGATTCGGCGCCCGACGGCGGCACTTACGTGTTCATCAGCCAGAAGGGCATGCGCGAGGCGCTCACCGGTGCGAACAACGATTCGAGCAAGTGGGAAGCGAAGCCGAACGATCCGGCGCTCGAGACGGAATACCTGAAGCGGTTGATGGCGGTGCTCGCACAGAACGAGCAGCGTGCGAAGAACGGCGAGCCGCCGATCGCCAACATCAAAGACAACGCAGTGTCGAAGGACAAGAAGGCCGACACCGACGCATCGAAGGCCGCCGCCGCGGCGATCGCCGCGCAGAACGTCGCGCGTGCGTCCGCGCAAGGCAACGACGTCGACTCGTCCGGCGCGGTGCCATCCGAAGTCACGCTGGGCGAGCCGTACGACCGGTCGTGGCTGCACGTGGGCCTCGCACTCGACCGCGCGAACTTCACGGTTGACGATCGCGATCGCACGAAGGGCCTGTATTTCGTGCGCTACGTCGATCCGAAGGATCTGAGCGCGGCCGAGCAGGGTTTCTGGAGCCAGCTGTTCCACGGCAAGAAGGAAAAGCAGGCGAAGCAATATCGCGTGAACGTGAAGGCGCTGACGCCGGATCAGACGCGTGTTGCGGTCATCGACGATTCGGGCGCGATCGATACGTCGTCGCCGGCCCGGCAGATCATGGCACTGCTCGTGAATCAGCTGCGCTGATCGCGGTCCGTTCCCGATCCTGAAAAGCCCGCCATCCGGCGGGCTTTTTTCATGTCCGCGCGTATCGCGGTATGGGCGTGTGTGCGCGAGGTTCGGTCCCTCCGCGTGACGTTACGTAACATCCGCGCGTTACGGCGGCAGAGCGGGTGTTACATCGTCATGACTCTTGAAAATATCCTTATGGATCAATGGTGTGACGACAAATCCAAAGCTGGCACGAAACCTGCTTCATAAGTCGAGATTGTTGGAGCAGGGAGGGCGGTGTCAGATATCGGGCGCGCGTCGCGAGCGCGCGACCAACGGTACCGGCACCTCCAAACGCAGGCGCAGCGAGCGCCGGCACAACCGATGACGATCCGTGCCGATGCGCGGGTCCCGATGGCCCCGTCGCCTATCCTCGTAGGGCGACGGTTTCGCCCGCGCTTCGTCTGAAGCGCGGGCAATTTTTTTTGCGGGGCCGTCATCGAAGATGTGCCAATCCGGCCGATGCGGGATTCACGTATTCTCGGACTTTTCTGAATGAAGGAGCCGGGAATGGCGGAAATCGCAGTCGTCGCGCTGGTCGTGGCAAAGCCGGGCGCGGAAGAGAAGTTGCGTGGCGTGCTCGAGGGAATCGTCGGGCCGACCCGCAAGGAAGCGGGTGCATTGCAGTACGACTTGCACCGGGACCTGAAGGAACCGGCGCGGTTCGTATTCGTCGAGCGCTGGGAGAGCGAGGAGGCGTTGGCCGCGCATGCGCGTTCCGCGCATATTCTGGCTTATCGGGAGGCGGCCGCGGACTGGATCGATCGTTCCGAGGTCCGCGTGCTGTCGAAGCTCGTGTGAGCAGGGCAGTGCGGCCGGACGCATTGCCGGCCGCCGCGGCGTGTCAGTGCGACGCGCTGGGTACGTCCAGGATCAGGATGATCGTCCAGTCGGCGTCGCCGTCGTGGTGATACTGACGTTCAGCCACGATGAACGGCTGCTGCTTGCCTTGCGGGCCGAGGAAAAGCACGTCGCCTTCCATCGGCAGGCACTCGATCGGCGGCAGCGCGAGGAATGCGTCGGCCGAGCCGCGGGGCATCAGTTGCTTGATCTGGCGAGTGGCGGCTTCGGTCCACTCGATGTCGAGTTGAATGTTGCTCATGCTGTCCTCCGCACCGGGGTGCGCACGGGTGGAAAATTTCGGTGTGCGACTTTAGCACAGCGCGCAGGCGCCGCAACCAAAAAAGCCGAATCCGGTTGCCCGGATTCGGCTTTTCGCTTGTGCGGTGCCGCCGAACTTACTGGCTTGCGGCGTCTGCCGGCGCGGCCTTGCCAGCCTTCTTTGCTGCCTTGTGGTGATGAGCAGCCTTCTTGCCGTGATGATGGTGGTGCTCTTCTTCACGCGCTGCCGGCTGTGCGGCCTCGGCTGCTTGCTGCTGTTGCAGGGCTTGGGCGCGCTGCTCGATCTCGGCGATCTTGGCCGGATCGGTGATGGTCTGGATTTGCGTGCTCTCTTGCGCATACGCTGCGCCAGTCAGCGCCGACATCGCTACCAGGATAGCCAGGGACGTCTTCTTCATTGCTTTACCTCCGCTAAGTGGTGATGAACCCGAGTGTTGCCGTTTTGTCTGGCGACTGCAATCGAGTGCGTGTCGAGTGTAACAAAAGTGACGGATCAATGTGCACCGGATCGCCACGCTGCGCAAGACCCCGTTGAAGTCGCGCAACACTTCGCGCATTCCGTCACGCGGATGCCATCGCGGGCAGGGCGGCTGTTGCACGCCCGATGCGTGTCACCGGTCAAAACCATCCGAGCATCCGGTACACGTGAAACTGCGCGATGCCGATCAATTCATGCAGCGCCTGCTCGGCGTCGACCAGGTTGTGCCGGCGAGGCAGCCAGCCCGTCTGCGCACGCCGGCGATTCGAGAACACGGGTTGCGGATCGAGGCCGAAACGGCGGAAATCGAGCAGCGCGCGACGCATCTGGTATGACGACGTAACGAGAATGAGCGAGTCGTCATGTTGTGAGCGTAGTATAGACACAGTGAATTGCGCATTTTCATAGGTCGTGCGGCTCTTAGGCTCGAGAACGAGATCGTGGGAATCGACGCCTTGCGCGATGAGTTGGCGCCCGTAGACGGCTGCTTCCGTGTCGCCGTGATGTTGCGGATCGCCGCCGGACATCACGACGGTGCAGCGGGTGGCTTGTTGTCTGCACGTGCGGTAGAGCGCCGCGGTCTTGCGGATGCGTGAGTCGCCGTCGGGCGGTGGCCGCAGTCCGGAAGCGGTGCGTCGCGTGCCGGCGCCGATCAGGATCAGCGTCGTATTGCCGTGCATGTCGGGGTGCTCGACGGGGGTGACGCCGGCTTCGCTCCAGGCGATGAGCGGGGCGGCGAGCCAGCCTGTGGCGAGCAACCAGAACAGGGCCGCAGCGACGATTGCAATGAGTCGACGCCGCTTGCGGCAGAGCATGAAACTGATGAAGAGAAGTACAAATGAATCGAACAGAATCAATTTGATTGGGGTATGGTGTCTTTTTATGGACGGCTGACGATCCGGCCCTGACGCGACGCCGAACGTCGGCTTCCAGAATCGGTGGCGGTATCGGCGGGCGGGGACCCTGCCCGGCGCACCGCTTCGCATTGTCGCTGCACTTTAAGAAAGAATCGAGATGGCCACGTATTCCAACGAAGCGGTGCTCGACGCATTGAGACGAGTGCAGTACCGCCAGGTACCGTGGGCGCGCCGCCCGGGCGTGTTCGAGTATCTTCGGTCGCTTGGGCTGATGGACACGGTCAGGCAGAAGACCGTTGCGCCCGCACCGGGTTTTCATGCACCGGTCGACATCGCGGTGCTCACCGACAATGGTCGAGCAGAATGTGCGCGCCTCGAGCGCGACGAGAAATTACTGTCCTGGACCGATCGCCGTACGGACGACTACGTGCTGAGCGACGCAAGCGCCGTGGCGATCCTCGAAAGCCGCCTGTAGCGGCGTCTTCCTGTCCTCGTGTGCGCCGTCGTCGGCGCCAAAAAAAAGCCCGTATCACGAGGATACGGGCGTACCGGATACTTTTGCTGTTGCCACGCTGTGCTCATGGCAACGATGTGACTCATCGTATGCCGGGCAGTTCCCGGATCCGGGAATTTTCTTTGACGAAATCCTGCAGAAGTCCTTGCGTTACGGATGACGCGGCATGTCGGACGGCTGCGAACCGATACGCGCGCGCGCGTTGCTCGCGATGTCGCCGCGCAGGTCGCCGCGCGGCACTGTCTGTCGGTTCGGCGGCGCAACGGGTTGCTGCTGGCGGAGGGTGTTTCTGTGATCCTGCTGGCGGTGAGGCGGTTTCGCGCGATCGTCTGCGTGAGCGGGGGCGGTCAGCGCCAGCGAAATGACAATGCCGCATGCGACGAGCAGTGACATTGATTTCATGGCGGGGCTCCCTTCAAGCCATCGAAGTGGCCTGTTGATATGTCGCTAAGGTAAGCGTGGGAGTGCAGGGTTGCTGTAAATATTGGTAAATAGATGTATCGCGGCACGACAACGGTAATCGACGGCAACACGGCGCCATGCAAACGCGCGGCGCCGAAAAGAAACCGGGCGGCCGAGGCCGCCCGATCGAGCATGCGTTACGCCATCTTCACAGGGGCGCGCCAGGATTCCGGGTTGGTCCAGAAGGCGCCGCGCAACCGGTCGCGGCTCGGCGGTGCGGGCGGCTTTGCCGCGCTCGCGCCGATGCGTCCGCGCAGCGAAATCTGGCGGCCGCTCGTGCCGAGTCGCTTGACGATTTCGGCGAGCGTGCCGTCTGCCTGCCATTCATCGAAGCGGCGGCGGCAGGTCGGCGGGGACGGATAGCGGCCCGGCAGCTTCGACCAGCCTTCACCCGTCGACAGCACCCACAGCACTGCATTTACTACCGAGCGGGCTTCCACGCGGGGACGGCCGCGGCGTTCGCTCCGTTCGGGTTCCGAGCAAAACAGACCCTCGACCAGCGCCCACTCGTTATCTCTCAAATCGTCGAACAGCATCATGTCCTCACCTCAGCGAAGCTAACTCCGGTGCGCTGCCCTGCGCCGCGCACTCTTCAAGCACTCGAGCGTCGAGTGCCGGGTGGGGGCGTCCGGTTGGCCGGCGGCGTCGTCACTACCTTCCGTCCGACATAACCTGCGCCCTGTGCGCCAGGTAATGCACGAAGCGTGCCACGTCGGGGGCGATTCCCTCGAGAGCCGCTTGGCAGCGAGCTAACGGCTAAGTCAGCTAGGGGCGTATAAGACGCCAAAATAACCGCGCAGCAAATCGGGACAATCACCAATCTTGTGCAATTTGCCCGCGCCACGTGCGTTTGCGCGGATATTGCACCGCAGCGAAACATGTGCAACCGGTGCCGGAATTGCGCATCGACGCGGGTTTCGCGCATTAAAATCGCGCATCGGTATCCACGATTGATGAGGTGAGGTGATGAACGTTACGCTGCGCCAGCTTCGCGTATTCATCGAGGTTGCGCGGTTGAAGAGCTTCAGTCGCGCGGGCGACGAGATCGGCCTGACGCAGTCCGCGGTCAGCCGCTGCGTGCGCGAACTGGAGGCTGAACTCGGGCTGAAGCTGATCGACCGGACGACGCGCGACGTGCAACTGACCGACGTCGGCGCGAACCTGATCGCCAGCGTGTCGCGTCTGATCGACGATCTCGACGACACGCTGCGCGAGATTCGTGAAATCGGCGAGCAACGGCGCGGGCGCGTGATCGTCGCGGCGAGCCCGACGATCGCGTGCCGGCTGATGCCGCGTGTCGTGGCGTCGTGCGAGCGCCAGTTCCCGTTCGTCACGCTCGGCTTGCGCGACGACGTGCAGAGCGATGTGCTGCGCAAGGTGAAGTCGAGCGAGGTCGACTTCGGCGTCGTCATCGGGCCGCTCACCGTCGCCGATCTGGTGTGCGAACCGTTGATGACGGACTCGTTCTGCCTCGTCGCACGTGCCGATCATCCGCTCGCCGCGCGTGCCGAGGTGCCGTGGACCGCGCTCGACGGCGAGCGTCTCGTGCTCCTCGACCATGCGTCCGGAAGCCGGCCGCTGATCGACGCCGCGCTGGCCGCCCACCGCGTGAACGCGACGGTCATGCAGGAGCTCGGGCATTCGGCGACGGTGTTCGGCCTCGTCGAGGCCGGCGTCGGCGTGAGCGTGCAGCCGTGGCTGTCGCTGCCGCTGCCGGCCGGATCGACGCTGGTCGCGCGGCCGTTGACGCCGCGCACCGAGCGGACCGTCGAGCTGGTGCGGCGCCGCGATCGGTCGCTGTCGCCGGCTGCGCAGGCGATCTGGGAGCTCGCGCGCCAGATGCCGGCACGGGCGGAAGACCTCGACTGACGGCACCGGTCCGACGCGCGGGCCGGTACACTACGCGGATCGTGTTCCTCGGCGGTGGTTCTCGATGGCGCATTCCGCGGATTTCGGCCCGGCGACGGGCGAGCCGGCCGCACGCAGCGCAGTACAGGGGCTGCGTGCGTCGCTGATCAGGGACGTCGCGAACGCAGGTTTCGGCGTGCCCGACGTGCTGCCGTTCTGGTTCGGCGAATCGGACCGCGTGACGCCGGCGTTCATTCGTGACGCGGCCGCCGCGGCGCTGCGCGACGGCGCGACCTTCTACACGCACAATCTCGGCACTGCGTCGCTGCGCGACGCGATCGCAGCCTACGTGAGCGCACGTCACGGCGCGACGTCGGCCGATACGATCGCCGTGACCAGTTCGGGCGTCAACGCCTTGATGCTGGCCGCGCAGATGCTGGTCGGTCCTGGCGACCGCGTCGTCGCCGTCACGCCGCTCTGGCCGAATCTCGTCGAAATCCCGAAGATCCTCGGCGCACATGTCGAATGCGTGCCGCTCGGCCACGGCGATGCGGGCTGGCGGCTCGACGTCGATCGTCTGCTCGCGGCGCTGACGCCCGACACGCGGATGCTGCTCGTCAATTCGCCGAACAATCCGACCGGCTGGACCCTGTCGCGCGACGATCAGCAGGCCGTGCTCGCGCATTGCCGGCGGCATGGCATCTGGCTGGTTGCCGATGAAGTGTACGAACGGCTTGCGTTCGGGCCGGGCGGTGCGCCGTCGTTCCTCGATATCGCAGCGCGTGACGACCGGGTGGTCGTCGTGAATTCGTTTTCGAAGGCGTGGGCGATGACGGGCTGGCGGCTCGGGTGGCTCGTCGCGCCGGCGTCGGTCATGGGCGATCTGTCGAAGCTGGTCGAGTACAACACGTCGTGCGCACCGGTTTTCGTGCAGGCCGCGGGCGAGGTCGCGCTGCGTGACGGCGAGCCGTTCGTGCAGTCGTTCGTCACGGCGTTGCGCGACGCGCGCGATCATCTGGTCGCCGCGCTGCGGACGTTGCCGGGTGTCGACGTGCCGCCTCCGCCGGGCGCGATGTATCTGTTCCTGCGTGTGCCGGGCGCCGACGACAGCCTCGCGTTCTGCAAGGCGCTGGTGCGCGAAGCCGGACTCGGACTGGCGCCGGGGCGCGCATTCGGCCCCGAGGGGGAAGGCTTCGTGCGCTGGTGCTACGCGTGCGATCCCGCGCGGCTCGATGCCGGCGTCGAGCGCCTGCGCAACTTCCTGGCGCGCGGCGCGGCCCTGCGCTGAAGCGGGGACGGAGCGGGCGCGGCGTGCGGGCGGCGGCGCGTTCGGCGTGTCTTTACGCACCGGGCAATTTTGCGTAATATGGCGTTCAGTCACGCGGTTCCGCCGTTGAGCCGTGCTGTTTCCGTCCGGTTTGGGCCTGGCCTGAAGTTGTTTCGCCGCCCCCGGTTCGTGCTCCCATCAATATGACCGATCAGAATCGGGCGAGCGCGTCTTCCGTTCCTTTCGTCTGTTTGTTGATCCGGTTCGTTTGACCACAGGGTCTGGCCTAGCTGCATGAATACCCAAGAGGCGAAGATCGTCCTCGAGACTGCTTTGATCTGCGCGCAGGAACCGCTGAAGCTCGGCGATTTGCGCAAGCTCTTTGCCGACGGCGTGTCGGCTGACACGGTCCGCACGTTGCTCGAAGATCTGAAACAGGATTGGTCCGGTCGCGGCGTTGAACTGGTGGCGCTGGCAACCGGGTGGCGTTTTCAGAGCAAGCCGGCGATGCGCCACTTTCTGGACCGCCTGCATCCCGAGAAGCCGCCGAAGTATTCGCGCGCGGTGCTCGAAACGCTCGCGATCATTGCGTATCGGCAACCCGTCACGCGCGGCGACATCGAAGAGATTCGCGGCGTTACGGTCAATACGCAGGTGGTCAAGCAGCTCGAGGATCGCGGCTGGATCGAAGTGATCGGACATCGCGACGTGCCGGGGCGCCCGGCGCTGTACGCGACGACCAAGCAGTTCCTCGACGATCTCGGCCTGAAGGCGCTCGACGACCTGCCCGCACTCGAGGAGCCTGCCGCAAACATCGAGGCCGCGCTGCTCGCGCAGCAGGCGATGGACTTCGACGGCGATGCGCCGGTTGCCGACGATCAGCCGGAAGCAGGCGAAGCGGTGGCCGACGAGCCGTCGAATGACGCCGCGAGCGACGTCGCGGCGACGCAGGAAATGCCGAACCGCGATACGCTGGACGTTGATCGCGGGCAAGCGGAACAGGGCGGCGCCGAAGTAGCGCCGGCCGGCGTGCGGCCCGAGCCGCTGCGCGTGGAATGGAACGAGGAAGATCGCAAGCCGGCCGCCGACGCGGTTGCCGGAGACGGAGCGGAAGCGGCCGGCGACATGCCGGACAAGGCTGGCCAAGCCGACGCCTCACGCTCCCGTCCCGCGGACGGCGAGATGCTGGACGATACGTCCGACAGTCTTGCCGATGCCGTACGTAGTGCCAGTGCGCCCATCGACGCCGACGCACTGCCGGACGACGAAGCAGAACCCGAACAGCGCCGCGCCTGATCGCGGCCGACTTCTTGCCGCGCCCCCGCCGGGCGCGAGACCTGACATTTTGAGGTTGTTTTGACAGATATCCACGATATTGAATCGTCCGCGCCTGCCGTGCAGGCTGCGCGTGCCGACGATGCGCCGGAGCAGGATGCTTCGGCCGCGGGTGGTGACGAGCGTCCCCGCCGCGGCTTGCGGCGCGGCCCGCGCAGCCTGATCGCACGTCGCCGCGCGGCGGCCAAGTCGAAGGGCGCCGACGGCGAGCCGCAGGGCGGTGAAGGCGCGGAAGCGCAGCCGGCTGAAGCCGCGGAAGCGCAGCAGCCTGCCCGTGCGCCGCGCAAGGAAGGTGCGGCCCGAGGCGCGCGCAAGCCGGCCGGCAAGCGCGAAGGCGCAGCCAAGGCTGCCCAGGGCGCGCAAGGCGGCCAGGGGCGGCGCGGCGGTGCGGCGAAAGCCGAGGGCGGCGCAGCGAAGGCCGACAGCGAGGCGTCGCAGGACGAACTGTTTGCCTATGTGACGTCGCCGGCCTTCGACGCGGACAACTCGGCGGGCGGTAGCGGCGTGCGTGCGCCGATGCTGCGTCGCGGCCGTAGCCAGCCGACGAACAAGCGCGTGTTGTCACCGGACGACGACGCGCCGAAGCTTCACAAGGTGCTCGCGGAAGCGGGCATGGGCTCGCGTCGCGAAATGGAAGAGCTGATCGTCGCCGGCCGCGTGTCGGTGAACGGTGAGCCCGCGCACATCGGCCAGCGCATCATGCCGACCGACCAGGTCCGGATCAACGGCAAGCCGGTCAAGCGCAAGCTGCCGAACAAGCCGCCGCGCGTGCTGCTGTATCACAAGCCGACCGGCGAGATCGTCAGCCATGCGGATCCGGAAGGCCGTCCGTCGGTGTTCGACCGCCTGCCGCCGATGAAGACGGCGAAATGGCTCGCGGTCGGCCGTCTCGACTTCAATACCGAAGGTCTGCTGATGCTGACGACTTCGGGCGATCTCGCGAACCGCTTCATGCATCCGCGCTACAGCGTCGAGCGCGAATATGCGGTGCGCGTCGTCGGCGAGCTGTCCGAAGGCATGCGGCAGAAGCTGCTGCACGGCGTCGAACTCGATGATGGTCCGGCAAACTTCCTGCGCATTCGCGATGGCGGCGGCGAGGGCACGAACCACTGGTATCACGTCGCGCTGGCCGAAGGCCGCAACCGCGAAGTGCGCCGGATGTTCGAGGCGGCCGGCCTGATGGTGAGCCGCCTGATCCGTACGCGTCACGGTCCGATTCCGCTGCCGCGCGGCCTGAAGCGTGGTCGCTGGGAAGAGCTCGACGAGGCGCAGGTGCGCAAGCTGCTGGCGACCGTCGGCCTGAAGGCGCCGACCGAGGAAAAGGGCAAGCGCGGCGCGGGTGGCCAGGCCGAGCGCCGCCAGCCGGATCCGATGCAGACGTCGATGGGCTTCATCAGCCGTGAGCCGGTGCTGACGACGCACGGTCAGCTCGATCAGCCGCGTCGCGGCGGTGGCGGTGGTCGTCGCGGCGGCCCGGGCCTGCCGGGTCTGAGCGGCTACGGCAGCCTGCCGGTTTCGCCGTCGGGTCACGGCAATCGCTCGGGCGGCGGTCGCGATGTCGACGGCAACCGCGCGTCGTATGGCGCCGGTCCGAAGCGTGAAGGCGCCGGTGGCAAGCGCGGCGGCGGCAAGGGCGGCAACCGCACGCCGAACGGCAATCGTGCCGAAGGCGCCGGTAACGGCGGTGGCGGTGGTGGCCGTGGCGGTCAGCAGCGTCCGCAGCGCAACCGCTCGCGCGGTCGCTGAGCGCTTCTGGCGTACCGTGGCGTGAAGCCGCGGTGTGCCGACGGAATCGACGTCGTTTCGGTTTGGTCGGCACGTCGCTGACTATATATATCGCGCAGCCGGATTGTCCCGCTTCGTCGGGTGATCCGGTTTCGTATTTTTGGTCGGTAAAGGCGGGCTGGACGCCGCTTTTACCGGCTGGCTTGGCGTTTGCGCCAAAAATCGCTATAATCGCGGAGTCGCTGGGCGTACGGATTCAATGTGCGGCTCAGGTGCGACCACCAGTAAGAAGATGGGCGTTCAGCCCATTTTTTTTTGCTGAAACGGTTAGGCATCTCGGGTAGCGCTTCCTGCGCCGGCTAAGGCGCGCGCCCGCGGGTGAATCGCGAGCGGCGGGCGCGAACACCTGAGAGGACACTGTGCAACTGACGGAACTGATAGAAACCACGGTCACCGGGCTCGGCTACGAGCTGGTGGAACTCGAGCGCACTGGGCGCGGCATGCTTTGCATCTACATCGATCAGCCTGCCGGCATCTCGCTCGAAGATTGCGAAAAGGTTACGCGTCAGCTCCAGCACGTCTTGACGGTCGAAAATATCGATTACGAACGGCTCGAAGTCTCGTCCCCGGGGCTCGACCGCCCGTTGAAGAAGCTGGCCGACTTCGAGCGCTTCGCCGGCAGCGAAGTTTCCGTGACCTTGAAAAAGCCGCTGGACGGGCGCAAGACGTACCGGGGCATTCTGCACGCGCCGAATGGCGAAACGATCGGTTTGGAATTTGAGAGGGAGAAGGGCGAGGCAGCCATGCTGGATTTCACGCTGGCCGATATCGATAAAGCCCGCCTGATTCCGCAAGTTGACTTTAGGAGCCGCAAATAATGAGTCGCGAAGTGTTGATGCTGGTGGATGCGCTGGCGCGCGAGAAAAACGTCGACAAGGATGTGGTGCTGGGCGCCCTCGAGGCTGCGCTCGCGTCCGCGTCCAAGAAGCTGTTCGACGAAGGCGCCGAAATCCGCGTCCATATCGATCGCGAAAGCGGCGAGCACGAAACCTTCCGTCGCTGGCTCGTCGTCCCCGACGAGGCAGGCTTGCAGGAGCCGGATCGTGAGATCCTGCTGTTCGAAGCACGTGAGCAGAAGTCCGACGTCGAAGTCGGCGAATTCATCGAGGAGCCGGTGCCGTCGATCGAGTTCGGCCGTATCGGCGCGCAGGCTGCGAAGCAGGTGATCCTGCAGAAGGTGCGCGATGCCGAGCGCGAGCAGATCCTGAACGACTACCTCGAGCGTGGCGAAAAGATCATGACGGGAACGGTGAAGCGCCTGGACAAGGGCAACTTCATCGTCGAATCGGGCCGTGTCGAAGCGCTGCTGCGCCGCGACCAGCTGATCCCGAAGGAAAACCTGCGCGTGGGCGACCGCGTGCGTGCGTACATCGCGAAGGTCGACCGCACCGCGCGCGGCCCGCAGATCGAACTGTCGCGTACGGCGCCGGAATTCCTGATGAAGCTGTTCGAGATGGAAGTGCCGGAAATCGAGCAGGGCCTGCTCGAGATCAAGGCAGCGGCTCGCGATCCGGGCGTGCGCGCGAAGATCGGCGTGATCGCCTACGACAAGCGGATCGATCCGATCGGCACCTGCGTCGGCATCCGCGGCTCGCGCGTGCAGGCCGTGCGCAACGAGCTCGGTGGCGAAAACATCGACATCGTGCTATGGTCGGAGGATCCCGCCCAGTTCGTGATCGGCGCGCTCGCGCCGGCAGCTGTCCAGTCGATCGTCGTCGATGAAGAAAAGCACTCGATGGACGTCGTCGTCGACGAGAACGAGCTGGCTGTCGCGATCGGCCGCAGCGGTCAGAACGTTCGCCTTGCCGGCGAACTGACCGGCTGGCAGATCAACATCATGACGCCGGACGAGTCCGCCCTGAAGCAGGGTGAGGAACGCGACCGCCTGCGTGCGCTGTTCATGGCGCGTCTCGACGTCGACGAAGAAGTTGCCGACATCCTGATCGACGAAGGCTTCACGAGTCTCGAAGAAATCGCTTATGTGCCGCTCAACGAAATGCTCGAAATCGAGGCATTCGACGAGGACACCGTGCATGAGCTGCGCAACCGCGCACGCGACGCATTGCTGACGATGGCGATCGCGAACGAAGAAAAGGTCGAGAATGCAGCGCTGGATTTGAAGGGCCTCGACGGCATCACGCCGGAGTTGCTCACGAAGCTGGCCGAACATGGCATGCAGACGCGGGACGATCTCGCCGAGCTGGCCGTGGATGAACTGGTCGACATGACCGGGATGGAAGAAGATGCCGCTAAGGCGTTGATCATGAAAGCACGTGAACATTGGTTCCAGTGAGAAATGACCATGGCGCACTGATTTGATGGCGGCCGTATGGCCTGACCCGATGCTAACAGCAAGGAATCGGTCCTTGCACTAAGAGGAATGAATGGCGAGTAACAACGTAGCCCAATTTGCCGCGGAACTGAAAATGCCTGCTGGTGTGCTGCTCGAACAGCTGCAGGCAGCGGGCGTCCAGAAAGCGAGTGAAGACGATGCGCTGTCCGAAGCGGACAAGGCGCGTCTGCTCGATCATTTGCGCAAGTCGCATGGCGCAACCGACGGCGACAAGCGCAAGATCACGCTGACCCGCAAGCATACGTCGGAGATCAAGCAATCTGACGCGACGGGCAAGGCTCGCACCATTCAGGTCGAGGTCCGCAAGAAGCGCACGTTCGTCAAGCGCGACGAAGTGAGCGAGGGTGCGGAACAGGGTCAGGCGCAGGTCGCCGAAGCGGATGACGACGCAGAACTGAAGCGTCGCGAGGAAGAGGCGCGCCGCGAGGCCGAGCTGCTCGAGAAGCAGGCGCAGGAGCTGCGCGAGCGTCAAGAGCGCCTCGAGCGCGAAGAAGCCGAGCGTCGTGCCCGCGAGGAAGCGGCTGAAGCCGAGCGTCGTCGCGCCGAGGAAGAGGCTGCGACGAAGCGTGCCGCGGCCGAAGCCGCTGCAGCTCAGCAGGCTGCTGCCCAGCAGGCCGCCGAGGCCAAGCAGGAAGCGGCGGGTGCGCAGTCCGCGCAGGATGAAGCACGCGCGGCCGCAGAACGCGCGGCGCAGCGCGAAGCGGCGAAGAAGGCCGAAGACGCTGCCCGCGAGGCGGCGGACAAGGCGCGCGCCGAGCAGGAAGAGATCAGCAAGCGTCGCGCGGCAGCAGAAGCCGAAGCACGCGCGATCCGCGAAATGATGAACACGCCGCGCAAGGCCGTGGTCAAGGCAGTCGAGCCGCCGAAGCCGGTGGAACCGCCGAAGCCGGCCGAAGCGAAGGGCACGCTGCACAAGCCGGCCAAGCCTGCTGGTGCAGGCGCGCAAGCACGTCCGGCCGTGAAGAAGCCGGCAGGTGCAGCGCCGGCGACGACGCAGGCTCCGGCAGGTGCGGGCGATCGCAACAAGAAGCCGGGCGGCGGCAAGGGCGGCTGGCAGGACGACGCAGCGAAGCGCCGCGGCATCAAGACGCGTGGCGATTCGAGCGGCGGTGTTGACCGCGGCTGGCGCGGCGGCCCGAAGGGTCGTGGCCGTCACCAGGACAGCTCGTCGACGTTCCAGGCACCGACCGAACCGATCGTGCGTGAAGTGCACGTGCCGGAAACCGTTTCGGTTGCCGATCTTGCGCACAAGATGTCGATCAAGGCCTCGGAAGTCATCAAGGTAATGATGAAGATGGGCCAGATGGTCACCATCAACCAGGTGCTGGACCAGGAAACGGCGATGATCGTCGTCGAAGAACTGGGCCACCGCGCGGTTGCCGCGAAGCTGGACGATCCGGAAGCGCTGCTGGTCGAAGGCGAGACCAGCACCGACGCAGAGCAACTGCCGCGTCCGCCGGTCGTCACGGTGATGGGTCACGTCGACCACGGCAAGACCTCGCTGCTCGACCACATCCGCCGCGCGAAGGTTGCAGCGGGTGAAGCGGGCGGCATTACGCAGCACATCGGCGCTTACCACGTCGACACGCCGCGTGGCGTCATCACGTTCCTCGATACGCCGGGTCACGAAGCGTTCACGGCAATGCGTGCACGCGGCGCGAAGGCGACCGACATCGTGGTGCTGGTGGTGGCTGCCGACGACGGTGTGATGCCGCAGACGAAGGAAGCCATTGCTCACGCGAAGGCGGGTGGCGTGCCGATCGTCGTCGCGATCAACAAGATCGACAAGCCGGACGCGAACCCCGATCGCGTCAAGCAGGAGCTGGTCGCGGAAGGCGTCGTGCCGGAAGAGTACGGTGGCGATTCGCCGTTCGTGGCGGTGTCGGCAAAGACGGGCGCGGGCATCGACGATCTGCTCGAGAACGTGCTGCTGCAAGCCGAAGTGCTGGAACTGAAGGCACCGGTCGAAGCGCCGGCCAAGGGCATCGTGATCGAAGCGAAGCTCGACAAGGGCAAAGGCCCGGTCGCGACGATCCTGGTGCAGTCCGGTACGCTGAATCGTGGCGACATCGTGCTGGCAGGCACGGCCTATGGCCGCGTGCGTGCAATGCTCGACGAGAACGGCAAGCCGACGAAGGAAGCTGGCCCGTCGATCCCGGTCGAAATCCAGGGTCTGTCGGAAGTGCCGGGTGCAGGCGAGGAAGTGATCGTGCTGCCGGACGAGCGCAAGGCGCGCGAAATCGCGCTGTTCCGTCAGGGCAAGTTCCGCGACGTCAAGCTGGCGAAGCAGCAGGCCGCGAAGCTGGAAAGCATGCTCGAGCAGATGGGCGAAGGCGAAGTGCAGAACCTGCCGCTCATCATCAAGGCGGACGTGCAGGGCTCGCAAGAAGCACTCGTGCAGTCGCTGCTCAAGCTGTCGACCGACGAAGTGCGTGTGCAGATCGTGCACAGCGCGGTGGGTGGCATCAGCGAAAACGACGTCAACCTGGCAACGGCATCGAAGGCGGTCATCATCGGCTTCAACACGCGTGCGGATGCACAGGCGCGCAAGCTGGCCGAGTCGAACGGTATCGACATCCGCTACTACAACATCATCTATGACGCAGTGGATGAGGTGAAGGCGGCGATGTCGGGCATGCTGGCGCCGGAGAAGCGCGAAGTCATCACCGGTATGGTCGAGGTGCGCCAGGTGTTCAAGGTGCCGAAGATCGGTACGGTCGCTGGCTGTATGGTCACCGACGGTATCGTCAAGCGCTCGTCGTCGGTTCGCGTGCTGCGCAACAACGTCGTGATCTTCACGGGCGAACTCGAATCGCTGAAGCGCTTCAAGGACGACGTGAAGGAAGTCAAGCAAGGCTTCGAGTGCGGTATGTCGGTGAAGAACTTCAACGACGTCACCGAAGGCGACCAGTTCGAAGTATTCGAAGTGACCGAAGTCGCACGGACGCTGTAATCGTCGCGTATCGGCTCATGGGGCGGGGCAGGCTTGGGCCTGTCCCGCCCATTTTCATGGTGGCGTGCCAACGGCGCGCCGCTTTATCCTGATAAACGGATCACGGATCGATCATGTCCAGGAAACGTACCTCCCCCAATCGCAACGTTCAGATTGCTGACCAGATTCAGCGCGATCTGTCCGAACTCATCATGCGCGAGGTCAAAGACCCGCGCGTCGGCATCGTGACCATCCAGAGCGTCGAACTCACGCCGGACTACGCGCATGCGAAGGTCTACTTCACGGCGCTCACCGGCGATCCGGACAAGACGCAGGAAGCGCTGAATCACGCGTCGGGTCACCTGCACAACCTGCTGTTCAAGCGCCTGCACATTCATACCGTGCCGACGCTGCATTTCCACTACGATCAGACGATCGAGAAGGCGGTGGAAATGTCGCGCCTGATCAAGGAAGCCAACTCGACGCGCGCGAAGGACGACGACGAAGCCGACGCGCCCGCGAAGGACGACTGAGCTCGCACGCCCTATGACGACTGCAGCAAACCAGCGTCCACGCGTGCCGCGGCGCGCGCTGGACGGCGTCCTTTTGCTCGACAAGCCGATCGGGTTGTCGAGCAACGATGCATTGATTCGCGCGAAGCGCCTGCTTCTCGCGAAGAAGGCGGGTCATACCGGCACGCTCGATCCGCTGGCCTCGGGCTTGTTGCCGCTGTGTTTCGGCGAGGCGACGAAGTTTTCGCAGGACTTGCTCGAAGCCGACAAGACCTACGAAGCGACGATGCGTCTCGGCGTGCGCACGACGACCGGCGACGCGGAAGGCGATGTGCTCGACACGCGTGCCGTCGAATGCGACCTCGCGGCGGTGGAAGCAGCGCTTGCGCGTTTTACCGGCGCGATCGTGCAGGTGCCGCCGATGTATTCGGCGCTCAAGCGCGACGGCAAGCCGCTGTATGAATACGCACGCGCGGGCCAGACCGTCGAGCGGGAAGGCCGCAACGTGACGATCCATGCGCTCGATCTGCTCGCTTGCGAACTGCCGGATGTGACGTTTCGTGTGACCTGCAGCAAGGGCACCTACGTGCGGACGCTCGCGGAAGATATCGGCGAAGCGCTCGGTTGCGGTGCGCATCTGACGATGCTGCGCCGCACGGGTGTCGGCGCGCTGACCCTCGAGCATGCGGTGACGCTCGACACGCTGTCCGACGCGGCCGAAGCGGCACGCGACGCGTGGCTTCAGCCGGTCGACGCGCTGCTGTCGACGTTTCCGCTGGTGCGGCTCGACGAAGCCAGCGCGAAGCGCTTCCTGCACGGTCAGCGCCTGCCGCTGTCGGCGCTCGATGCGATCGACGCGGCAGAAGGCGACCGTGTACGCGTGTACGACGCCCAACGCCTGCTTGGCGTGGCGCGCAAGGCCAACGGCGTGCTCGCCCCCGAACGTCTCGTCGTGACGGCTGAGTGACGTGAGGCGCGCAAGCGCCATCGTCGGAACGAAAAAAACCCGGTCGGAATCGACCGGGTTTTTTGTTTGGCGCGTTGCTTTGAGCGTGATGCTCAGTGCGCAGCCGACGCCGCCGCCCCCGCATCGCCGCCGCCCGCGCGTTCGGGCTTCGTGATCCAGATCAGCCCGATCAGCAGCACGAAGATCGCCGCCGAAATGTAGAACAGATCGTTCACGCCGAGTTGCGCAGCCTGCTGCGTGGCCATGTTGTTGATCAGGCCATGAGCCTGCTCCTGCGTGAGCCCGAGGTTGCCCATCTGCGTGACGGCCTGGTTGAACGTCGGGTTATACGGATTCGTCTGCTCGACCAGCTGCGCGTGGTGGAAGTTGTTCCGATGATCCCACGCGGTCTGGAAGATCGACGTGCCGATACCGCCGCACATGATCCGCACGAAGTTCGACAGGCCCGATGCCGCGGGAATGCGGTGGCCGGGCAGGCCGGACAGCGTGATCGACACGAGCGGGATGAAGAAGCCGGCCATCGCGATGCCCTGCACGAGCGTCGGCAGCGTCAGCGACCATTCGTCGACGCCGGTCGTGTAGCGCGAACGCATCCAGAAACACAGCGCGAACGTCAGGAAGGCGGCGGTCGCGATGTAGCGCGGGTCGGTGCGCGGCAGGAACTTGCCGGTCAGCGGTGACAGCAGGATCGCGAACAGCCCGACGGGCGCCATCACGAGGCCCGCATCGGTTGCGGTATAGCCGATCTGGGTCTGCAGCCACAGCGGCAGCAGCACGAGGTTGCCGAAGTAGAGCCCGTAGCCGACCGCCAGCGCGATCGTGCCGCCGGTGAAGTTACGCATCCGGAACAGCGACAGGTCGACGACCGGATGTTCCGCGGTCAGCTCCCAGATCACGAAGAACGCGAACGAGATGATCGCGATCAGCGCGAGCGCGACGATCGTGGTCGACGCGAACCAGTCGAGATCCTTGCCCTTGTCGAGCATGACCTGCAGCGAGCCGACCCACAGCACGAGCAGCGCGAGGCCGACGCCGTCGATCGGCGCGCGGCGCACCGTCGATTCGCGCGTGCGATAGATCGACCACGTGGCAAGCGCTGCGGCGATGCCGACGGGGATGTTCACGTAGAAGATCCACGGCCACGAATAATTGTCCGAGATCCAGCCGCCGAGGATCGGCCCGGCGACCGGCGCGATCAGCGTCGTCATCGACCACAGGGCGAGCGCCATCGGCGCTTTCGCGCGGGGATAGCTGGACAGCAGCAGCGATTGCGACAGCGGAATCATCGGCCCGGCGACCGCGCCCTGGAGCACGCGCGACGCGAGCAGGAACGGCAGGGTCGGCGCCAGCCCGCACATCCACGACGAGATGACGAACAGGATGATCGACGCGAGGAACAGGCGAACCTGCCCGAAGCGGTCGGTCAGCCAGCCCGTCAGCGGCACCGAGATCGCGTTGGCGACCGCGAACGACGTGATGACCCACGTACCCTGGTCGGAAGACACGCCGAGGTCGCCCGAGATGGTCGGGATCGCGACGTTCGCGATGGACGTGTCGAGCACGTTCATGAACACCGCGAGCGATACCGCGATCGTTCCGAGCACGAGTTGCCCGCGCTGCAAGGGCGGGTGGGAGACAGGAGCCTGTGCCATGTCGGTAGTTTTTCCGGAATCGAGCCGTTACATCATCTTGGCGGTGCCGTTCGACTTCGCCGCGGCCGGTGCCGCTGCCGCGTTGCCGCCGGCGTTCGCCGCGATGATGCGAGCGATTTCGGCGTCGGCTTCGTCACCGTACTTCGCGAACACGTTGGTCTCGTAGACCGTGTTCTGCGCGTTGGCGAGCTGGTCGCCGCGCTCATCCTTGATGTTGACGTCGACCTGCATCGACAGGCCGATGCGCAGCGGGTGCTTCTCGAGGTCCTTCGGATCGATTTCGATACGCACCGGCAGGCGCTGCACGACCTTGATCCAGTTGCCCGTCGCGTTCTGCGCCGGCAGCAGCGAGAATGCCGAGCCCGTGCCGGCCGAGAAGCCGACGACCTTGCCGTGGTACACGATCGACGAGCCGTAGATGTCGGCTGTCAGTTCGACCGGCTGCCCGATGCGCATGTGATTGAGCTGGACTTCCTTGAAGTTCGCATCGACCCACACGGCGTTCAGCGGCACGACCGACATCAGCGGGTTGCCCGGCGACACGCGCTGGCCGACTTGCACCGAGCGCTTCGCGACATAGCCGGTGACCGGCGCGGGCAGCACGTTACGTGCGTTCGCGAGGTACGCGTCGCGCACCTTCGCTGCGGCCGCCATCACGTTCGGGTGCGATGCGATCGTCGTGTTCGCGGTCAGCGCGCGGTTCGAGGCGAGCTGCTGCTGTGCCGCGTCGACCGACGCCTGTGCGGCGCGCACGGCGTCGCGTGCGTGGGAAATCTCTTCCTGCGACACGGCGCCCGTTTGCGCGACGGCCAGGCGGCGACGCAGGTCGTCCTGCGCCTTCGACAGGTCGGAATCGCGCAGCGCGACTTGCGCGCGGTACTGGTCGTCGTTGACGAACAGGCCGCGCACTTGGCGCACCGTCTGCGCGAGGTTCGCTTCGGCCTGCTGCAGCGCGACTTGCGAATCGGCCGGATCGAGCACGACCAGCGGATCGCCGGCCTTGACCGTCTGCGTATCGTCGGCCTTCACGGCGATGACCGTCCCCGTGACCTGCGGCGTGATCTGCACGACGTTGCCGTTCACGTAGGCGTCGTCGGTCTCTTCATGGAAGCGCGCGACGAGGAAGTAGTACAGACCGTACGCGATGGCCGCGATCACGATGACCGCGATCAGCAGCGTCATCATCCGTTTGCGCTTCCCGTTGTTCTGCGGCTGTGCGCTGGCGGCGTTTTGTTGAGGGTCGCTCATGGCGATTTTCTCCGTCCGTTATTTCGAGTGTCTGCGTAGTGGTGGCGCCGGATCAGTTGGCGGCCTGTTTTGTCTGCTTGCCGGTGTCGGGCGCGTCGGGCGCCGCGAGTCGCGTGCCGGTCGCGTCGAACCCGCCGCCGAGCGCCTTGATCAGCGCGAGCTGCATGTCGCGCCGGCGCATCTTCAGGTTGGTCACGGTCTGTTCCGATGCGAGGCGGTTGCTGTCCGCGGTCAGCACTTGAAGCTGCGGCGACAGGCCGGCTTTGTAGCGGATCACGGCGAGGTCGTACGCACGCGTCGACGCGTCGAGCGCGCGCTGCGCGTCGTCCATCTGGCGATCGACCGCGCGGATCGACGCAACTTGCGTCGCGACGTCGTTCAGTGCGTTGATCAGCGTCTGGTTGTAGTTCGCGACCGACAGGTCGAAGTCCGCATAGCGACCCTTGAGCTGCGCGCGCAGCGCGCCGGCATCGAAGATCGGCAGGTGGATGGCCGGGCCGAACTGCGCCTGACGGCTCGCGAAGTTCAGGAATTTGCCCCAGCCGAACGCATCGAAGCCGAAGCCGGCCGCGAGGTTCACGTCCGGGAAGAACTCCGCCTTCGCTTCCTTCACGTCGTGCATGGCGGCTTCGACCTGCCAGCGCGCGGCGACGATGTCGGGGCGGCGCGCCACGAGGTCGGCCGGCAGGTTGCCGGGCAGCGCCACATCGGCGGTCGGGTTCAGCACCGGCGCGGCGATCTGCAGCCCGCGGTCCGGACCCTTGCCGAGCAGGGCGGCGAGCTGGTAGCGCACGGTCGTGATCTGGCCGTCGAGGTCGGACAGCGACGCCTGGGTCGTCGCGATATTGCCGCGTGCGGTCTGACGTTCCACGTTGGTGTCGAGGCCGGCCGACACGCGCCCGTCGGTGATCTTGCCGACCGTCTGGCGGTTGGTGATCTCGCGTTGGGCGATGTCGCGCAGCGCATAGAGTTGCGCGAGCGAGTTGTAGGTGCGGGCGACCGACGACGCGAGCGTGACGCGCGCCTGCTGCATGTCGGCTTCGGCGGCCTTTTCCTGCGACACGGCCGTGTGCAGGCGTTCGCGGTTCTTGCCCCACAGGTCGAGATCCCACGATGCACTCGCGAGCGCATTGTTCTCGCTGTACCACTGACCGCCGTACGGCGGCGGGAACAGCGCGTTCGACGAATACAGCTCGCGCGTCCACGAGTAGCTGGCCTCGGCCTTCGGCATCAGGTTGGAGCGCGACGTCTCGATGTACGACGACGCCTTCGCGATACGCGCTTGCGCCTGCGCGATCGACGGGTTGCCCTGGAGCGCCTCGTCGATCAGCTTCGGCAACTGCGGATCGCCGAACTGGTTGGCCCAGTCGAGCGCTGGCCAGTGGCCGCCCTGGGCCGGCAGGCTCTGGGTGGTTTCGAATTGCGACGCGGGAGCGATCTGCTTGTCGCTCTTGATGCCGATGTAGTTCGCGCAGCCTGCCAGCGCCAGCGCGGCAACCGCGGCGGCGACGGCGGCGCGGCACGAACCGGCGCGCACGGACAACGGAGTAGATTTCATCGCGCTGAGCCCTGACTCGGAATGAATGATGGACACTGCAAGGATTTCCTTACATTAATCTGTCAAAAGTTATTGTTATGGCAACTATTACGTGACACTGCCACCTGCCGTCTCGCAATAGTTGCTGAGAATGCGGCGCAGCATGCTCTTCAGGAACCCGACTTCCTCCGGCGTAAATCCGCCCAGCAGTTCGTCGAGCACGCTGCGGAACACCGGCGGCAGCCGCTCGGCTAGCGCACGGCCTTCGTCGGTCAGTTCGAGACGCACGACCCGCCGATCCTCGATGCTGCGCACGCGGCACAGCAGGCCGCGCTTCTCGACGCGGTCGAGCAGGCGAGTGACAGCGCTCGCGTCGATTCCGTATTCCCGCGCGAGTTCGGCGGCCGTCGAGCATTTGCCGACCGCGATCATGAACAGCATGCTCGCCTGCGTGCCGGTGATGCCGAGCTCTTCCTGCGTGCGTTGCGTGACGAGGTTGGTCATGACCGACTTCACGCGCGACATCAAATAACCGACGCTGTCGTTCATCTGATACGAAGACAGCGGCGAAACGGGCGGTTGGGAAGTGGAATCCGACATAAAACCCTGAATCTGCAATAGTTGACTAGGCAGCAGTATAGGCACAATTGTTTGCCGCGGCAAATGTTAATCGAACCGTCCAGGGTGCGCTCCGTGGCCCCCAATCCCCTTGTCGAAGTAAGGGTTTTCGGTCGGCTGGCGGAGGCCCCGAACGGTCGATTCGGCGCGCAAGGGAAAGGGGAAGAGGCGTGCTGTTTGTTGCGTTGCGGTGGGCAGTCCGGCTCCCGACATTCGCACGTGCTATAATTTGTGGTTTCCAAGCTGCAATGCGCGCGCACGTGTCGAACGAGCGTGCGCGTTTGCGCGTTCAACGATTTCCAGGTTTCTATGACCCGCGCCCTTCGCAATATCGCCATCATCGCTCACGTCGACCACGGCAAGACTACGCTCGTCGACCAACTGCTCCGCCAGTCCGGCACCTTCCGCGAGAACCAGCAGGTTGCCGAGCGCGTGATGGACTCGAACGACATCGAAAAAGAGCGCGGGATCACGATTCTCGCGAAGAACTGCGCGGTTGAATACGAAGGCACGCACATCAACATCGTCGACACGCCGGGGCACGCGGACTTCGGTGGCGAGGTGGAGCGCGTGCTGTCGATGGTCGACTCGGTGCTGCTGCTCGTCGACGCCGTCGAAGGCCCGATGCCGCAAACGCGCTTCGTCACGAAGAAGGCGCTCGCGCTCGGTCTGAAGCCGATCGTCGTCGTCAACAAGATCGACCGTCCGGGCGCGCGGATCGACTGGGTCATCAACCAGACCTTCGACCTGTTCGACAAGCTCGGCGCGACCGAAGAGCAGCTCGACTTCCCGATCGTCTACGCATCGGGCCTGAACGGCTACGCGTCGCTCGACCCGGCGGCTCGCGAAGGCGACATGCGTCCGCTGTTCGAGGCGATCCTCTCGCACGTGCCGGTTCGCCCGGCCGATCCGGAAGCGCCGCTGCAGCTCCAGATCACGTCGCTCGACTTTTCGACGTACGTCGGCCGGATCGGTGTCGGCCGCATCACGCGTGGCCGCATCAAGCCGGGTCAGCCGGTCGTGATGCGCTTCGGCCCGGAAGGCGACGTGCTGAACCGCAAGATCAACCAGGTGCTGTCGTTCAAGGGCCTCGAGCGCGTGCAGGTCGAGTCGGCCGAAGCGGGCGACATCGTGCTGATCAACGGTATTGAAGACGTCGGTATCGGCGCGACGATCTGCGCGGTCGATACGCCGGAAGCGCTGCCGATGATCACCGTCGACGAGCCGACGCTGACGATGAACTTCCTCGTCAACTCGTCGCCGCTGGCTGGCCGCGAAGGCAAGTTCGTGACGAGCCGCCAGATCCGCGATCGCCTGATGAAGGAGCTGAACCACAACGTTGCGCTGCGCGTGAAGGACACGGGCGACGAAACGGTGTTCGAAGTGTCGGGCCGTGGCGAGCTGCACCTGACGATTCTCGTCGAGAACATGCGTCGCGAAGGCTACGAGCTGGCCGTGTCGCGTCCGCGCGTCGTGATGCAGGAAATCGACGGCGTGCGTCACGAGCCGTTCGAGCAACTGACCGTCGACGTCGAAGACGAACACCAGGGCGGCGTGATGGAAGAGCTCGGTCGCCGCAAGGGCGAAATGCTCGACATGGCGTCGGACGGCCGCGGCCGCACGCGTCTGGAGTACAAGATCTCGGCGCGTGGCCTGATCGGCTTCCAGAGCGAATTCCTGACGCTCACGCGCGGTACGGGCCTGATGAGCCACATCTTCGACTCGTACGCACCGGTCAAGGACGGCTCGGTCTTCGAGCGTCGCAACGGCGTGCTGATCTCGCAGGACGACGGCGCAGCGGTGGCATACGCACTGTGGAAGCTGCAGGATCGCGGCCGCATGTTCGTGAAGCCGGGTGACGCGCTGTATGAGGGCATGATCATCGGCATCCACAGCCGCGACAACGACCTCGTCGTGAACCCGATCAAGGGCAAGCAGCTGACGAACGTGCGTGCGTCGGGTACCGACGAAGCCGTGCGTCTCGTGCCGCCGGTCCAGATGTCGCTCGAATACGCGGTCGAATTCATCGACGACGACGAGCTCGTCGAAGTGACGCCGCAGTCGATCCGTCTGCGCAAGCGCTTCCTGAAGGAGCACGAGCGTCGTCGCGCGAGCCGCGAAGGCGCGGTCGACTAAGCGTCGATTGTTCTCGTGCATGACGAAAAAGGCCGCCTACGGGTGGCCTTTTTTGCATCTGCGCAATGTGCAACCGGATGGCCTGCAAAACACTGTTTCCACGGGTCGCTGCAATCGGGCGAAACCCCGTCGCGCGGTGCTTTCAGGCACATTTCGTCGTGAACTTCGGTATCGGTTCTGTGATATGCTGCGCGCACGCAAGTTTAGGTCCTTCCAAGCAAGACTTGATTCGCAATCCGCTAAACGGTCAGGCCGTGTCGCGGAAGGTTGAGTAACCCGCTATTTCTCGAGAAGCTCGAAGAAAGGTGAGCGTAAAATGTCAGATGTAATGAAGCAGTTTCAGCTGAACTCCTATCTGTTCGGCGGCAATGCTTCGTACGTTGAAGAACTGTACGATGCATACCTCAACAATCCGGCATCGGTGCCGGAGAACTGGCGCGAGTATTTCGACGCGTTGCAGAACGTTCCTGCAACCGACGGCTCGAATGCCAATGACGTTGCTCATTTCCCGATCGTCGAATCGTTCGCCGAGCGTGCGAAGGCCAATGCCTTCATCCCGCGCGAAAGCACCAGCAATCTGGCAACCGCGCGCAAGCAGGTTCACGTCCAGTCCCTGATTAGCGCCTATCGCTTCCTCGGCTCGCAATGGGCCAATCTGGATCCGCTGAAGCGTCGCGAACGTCCCGCCATTCCCGAACTCGAACCGGCTTTCTACGACTTCTCGGAAGGCGACCTCGACCAGACGTACAGCGCGAGCAACCTGTATTTCGGTTTCGACCAGGCTTCGCTGCGCGACATCGTCAAGGGCCTGCGTGACACGTACTGCGGCACGATCGGTGCCGAGTACATGTACATCAGCGACCCGGAGCAGAAGCGCTGGTGGCAGGAGCGCCTGGAATCGACCCGCGCGACGCCGGCTTTCTCGGCCGACAAGAAGAAGCACATCCTGAATCGCCTGACGGCCGCTGAAGGCCTCGAGCGTTACCTGCACACCAAGTACGTCGGCCAGAAGCGCTTCTCGCTCGAAGGCGGCGAGAGCTTCATCGCGGCGATGGACGAAGTCGTCCAGCACGCGGGCAAGAGCGGCGTGCAGGAAATCATCATCGGCATGGCTCACCGCGGCCGCCTGAACGTGCTGGTCAACACGCTGGGCAAGATGCCGGCTGACCTGTTCGCCGAATTCGAAGGCAAGCACGTCGACGACCTGCCGGCGGGTGACGTGAAGTACCACAAGGGCTTCTCGTCGGACGTGTCGACGGAAGGTGGCCCGGTTCACCTGTCGCTCGCGTTCAACCCGTCGCACCTCGAAATCGTGAACCCGGTGGTTGAAGGTTCCGCGAAGGCGCGGATGGACCGTCGCGGCGACGAAGACGGCCTGCAAGTGCTGCCGGTGCAGATCCACGGTGACGCGGCCTTCGCTGGCCAGGGCGTCGTGATGGAAACGCTGAACCTCGCGCAGACGCGCGGTTACGGCACGCACGGCACGCTGCACATCGTCATCAACAACCAGATCGGCTTCACGACGTCGGACCCGCGCGATGCGCGCTCGACGCTGTACTGTACCGACGTGGTCAAGATGATCGAAGCGCCGGTGCTGCACGTGAACGGCGACGATCCGGAAGCGGTCGTCCTCGCGATCCAGATCGCGATCGACTACCGGATGCAGTTCCACAAGGATGTCGTGATCGACATCGTCTGCTTCCGCAAGCTGGGTCACAACGAGCAGGACACGCCGGCGGTCACGCAGCCGCTGATGTACAAGAAGATCGCACAGCACCCGGGCACCCGTGCGCTGTACGCCGAGAAGCTCGTGCAGCAGGGCGTGATCGCCGCGGAAGACGTCGACGGCTACGTGAAGGCGTACCGCAAGGCGATGGACGACGGCCACCATACCGTTGATCCGGTCCTGTCGAACTACAAGAGCAAGTACGCGGTCGACTGGGTTCCGTTCCTGAACCGCAAGTGGACGGACGCAGCCGATACGGCCGTGCCGCTCGCCGAACTGAAGCGTCTCGGCGAACGCATCACGACGGTTCCGGAAAACTTCAAGGTTCACCCGCTCGTCGAGCGCGTGATCAACGACCGCCGCAACATGGCGCGTGGCGACCAGCCGCTCGACTGGGGCATGGGCGAACACCTCGCATTCGCGTCGCTCGTCGCATCGGGCTACTCGGTGCGCCTGACGGGCCAGGACTCGGGCCGCGGCACGTTCACGCACCGTCACGCGGTGCTGCACGACCAGAACCGCGAGCGCTGGAACGACGGCACGTACGTGCCGCTGCAGAACATCGCTGAAGGCCAGGCGAAGTTCACGGTGATCGACTCGGTGCTGTCGGAAGAAGCAGTGCTTGGCTTCGAATACGGTTACTCGACCGCCGAGCCGAACACGCTCGTGCTGTGGGAAGCGCAGTTCGGCGACTTCGTCAACGGCGCGCAGGTCGTGATCGACCAGTTCATCTCGTCGGGCGAAGTGAAGTGGGGCCGCGTGTCGGGTCTCACGATGCTGCTGCCGCACGGCTACGAAGGCCAGGGTCCGGAGCACTCGTCGACCCGTATCGAACGTTTCCTGCAACTGTGTGCTGACCACAACATGCAGGTCGTTCAGCCGACGACGCCGGCGCAGATTTTCCACCTGCTGCGTCGCCAGATGATCCGCCTGTTCCGCAAGCCGCTGATCGTCGCTACGCCGAAGTCGTTGCTGCGCCACAAGGAAGCGGTGTCGGACCTGTCGGAACTCGCGAAGGGTTCGTTCCAGCCGGTGCTGGGCGAAACCGACGGCGGCATCGACGCGAAGAAGGTCAAGCGCGTGGTGGCCTGCTCGGGCCGCGTGTATTACGACCTCGTTGCGCATCGCCGCGAAGCGAAGGCGAACGACGTCGCGATCATCCGTATCGAGCAGCTGTATCCGTTCGCGCACAAGCAGTTCGAAGCCGAAATGAAGAAGTACGAGAACGCGACTGAAGTGGTCTGGGTGCAGGACGAGCCGCAGAACCAGGGTCCCTGGTTCTACGTCGAGCACCACCTGAAGGAAGGCATGAAGGAAGGGCAGAAGCTGGCATACAGCGGCCGTCCGGCTTCGGCCTCGCCGGCGGTTGGCTACTACGCGAAGCACTACGAGCAGCAGAAGGCCCTCATCGAAGGTGCTTTCGGCCGCCTGAAGAGCGCATCGATCGCGAAATAATCGACGTCAAGCGAAACGGGAAGGCGCGCTGCGCTTTCCCGTCTCTTTTGGCCCGCCGGGCGCGTTGCGCGCCGCACCGGCCGAAGGAATCGCACGAACCTCGTCATTACCCAGATTAAGCATCCAGGAAAATCACATGGCTATCGTAGAAGTCAAAGTCCCCCAGCTTTCGGAGTCGGTTTCGGAAGCCACCATGCTGCAGTGGAAGAAGAAGCCGGGCGAAGCAGTCGCGCAGGACGAAATCCTGATCGAACTCGAGACGGACAAGGTCGTGCTCGAAGTGCCGGCACCGGCAGCGGGCGTGCTCACGCAAGTGCTGCAGAACGACGGTGACACGGTCGTTGCCGACCAGATCATCGCGACGATCGACACCGAAGCGAAGGCCGGCGCGGCCGAAGCAGCGGCGGGCGCCGCAGAAGTCAAGCCGGCAGCAGCGCCTGCTGCAGCCGCACCGGCAGCGCAGCCGGTTGCTGCAACCGCATCGAGCTCGGCTGCCGCATCGCCGGCCGCAGCGAAGCTGCTGGCCGAGAAGGGCCTGTCGGCAGGCGACGTCGCAGGTTCGGGCCGCGACGGCCGCGTCACGAAGGGCGACGCGCTGTCCGCAGGCAGCGCACCGAAGGCTGCTCCGGCCGCCGCACCGGCGAAGACCGCCGCTGCCAAGCCGTCGCTGCCGGAAGTGAAGGTGCCGGCGTCGGCCACGACGTGGCTGAGCGACCGTCCGGAACAGCGCGTGCCGATGTCGCGCCTGCGTGCGCGTATCGCCGAGCGTCTGCTCGAATCGCAGCAGACCAACGCGATCCTGACGACGTTCAACGAAGTCAACATGCAGCCGGTCATGGACCTGCGCTCGAAGTACAAGGACAAGTTCGAGAAGGAACATGGCGTGAAGCTCGGCTTCATGTCGTTCTTCGTGAAGGCGGCCGTGCACGCGCTGAAGAAGTTCCCGCTGGTGAACGCGTCGATCGACGGTAACGACATCGTCTACCACGGCTACTTCGACATCGGTATCGCAGTTGGTTCGCCGCGCGGTCTGGTCGTGCCGATCCTGCGCAACGCGGATCAGCTGAGCCTCGCCGAAATCGAGAAGAAGATCGCCGAATTCGGCCAGAAGGCGAAGGACGGCAAGCTGTCGATCGAAGAAATGACGGGCGGTACGTTCTCGATCTCGAACGGCGGCGTGTTCGGCTCGATGCTGTCGACCCCGATCATCAACCCGCCGCAATCGGCAATCCTCGGCGTGCACGCGACGAAGGAGCGTCCGGTTGTCGAAAACGGCCAGATCGTGATCCGTCCGATCAACTACCTGGCGCTGTCGTACGACCACCGGATCATCGACGGCCGCGAAGCGGTGCTGTCGCTCGTCGCGATGAAGGATGCGCTGGAAGATCCGGCGCGCCTGCTGCTCGACCTGTAAGCCGAGTCTCACTGCATTGACCCGCTCCGCACGCTCGCGCACCTGCGCGACCGTGCGGACGCACAAGTAGAAAGGATTGTCATGTCCAAGGAATTTGACGTCGTCGTGATCGGCGCCGGCCCCGGCGGCTACATCGCCGCGATTCGCGCCGCGCAGCTCGGCAAGACGGTTGCCTGTATCGAGAAGTGGAAGAACCCGGCCGGCGCGCTGAAGCTCGGCGGTACGTGCCTGAACGTCGGTTGCATCCCGTCGAAGGCGCTGCTCGCGTCGTCGGAAGAGTTCGAGAACACGTCGCATCACCTGGCCGACCACGGCATCACCGTCGACGGCGTGAAGATGGACGTCGCGAAGATGCTCGGCCGCAAGGATGCGATCGTCGAGAAGATGACGAGCGGGATCGAGTTCCTGTTCAAGAAGAACAAGATCACCTGGCTGAAAGGCCATGGCAAGTTCACCGGCAAGACCGACGCCGGCGTGCAGATCGAAGTGAGCGGCGAAGGTGAAGCCGAAGTCGTCACCGCGAAGAACGTGATCATCGCGACGGGCTCGAAGGCACGTCACCTGCCGAACCTGCCGGTCGACAACAAGATCGTGTCGGACAACGAAGGCGCGCTGACGTTTGACGCAGTGCCGAAGAAGCTCGCCGTGATCGGTGCAGGCGTGATCGGCCTCGAGCTCGGCTCGGTGTGGCGTCGTCTGGGTGCCGAAGTGACGGTGCTCGAAGCGCTGCCGGCGTTCCTTGGCGCAGCTGACGAAGCGCTCGCGAAGGAAGCGGCCAAGCTGTTCAAGAAGCAAGGCCTCGACATCCATCTCGGCGTGAAGATCGGCGACGTGAAGACGACCGCCGACGGCGTGTCGATCGCTTACACGGACAAGGACGGCAACGCGCAGACGCTCGACGCCGACCGCCTGATCGTGTCGGTCGGCCGTGTGCCGAACACCGACAACCTCGGCCTCGAGGCAATCGGTCTGAAGGCGAACGAGCGCGGCTTCATCGACGTCGACGACCACTGCCGTACGGCCGTGCCGAACGTCTACGCGATCGGCGACGTGGTGCGTGGCCCGATGCTCGCGCACAAGGCGGAAGACGAAGGCGTGCTGGTCGCGGAAGTGATCGATGGCCAGAAGCCGCACATCGACTACAACTGCATTCCGTGGGTGATCTACACGTACCCGGAAATCGCGTGGGTCGGCAAGACGGAGCAGCAGCTGAAGGCGGAAGGCCGCGAGATCAAGTCGGGCAAGTTCCCGTTCTCGATCAACGGCCGCGCGCTCGGCATGAACGCGCCGGACGGTTTCGTGAAGATGATCGCGGATGCGAAGACCGACGAACTGCTCGGCGTGCACGTGATCGCAGCGAACGCGTCGGACCTGATCGCGGAAGCCGTGGTGGCGATGGAGTTCAAGGCGGCGTCGGAAGACATCGCCCGCATCTGCCATCCGCACCCGTCGATGTCGGAAGTGATGCGCGAAGCGGCGCTCGCCGTCGACAAGCGCTCGCTGAACAGCTGAGCGCGGTCTAGCGCCGGCCGGCCATCGGCTGGCGCAGCCGTTTCATGACGAAGGCGGGCGGGTTTTTCCCGCTCGCCTTTGTTTTTTCCGGTTTGCCCTGATGAACGTCACCGAATACTACACGCGCGAATTGACCACGCGCGGCTATCAGTCCGATCCCGCGCAGCGCGCGGCCGTCGATCGTCTGCAGCGCTGCTTCGACGAGTGGGTCGACTACAAGGCGCGCCGCTCGAATGCGTTCAAGAAGCTCATCAATCATCCGGACCTGCCGCGCGGCGTCTACATGTGGGGCGGTGTCGGCCGCGGCAAGAGCTTCCTGATGGACAGCTTCTACGCGGTGGTGCCCGTGCAGCGCAAGACGCGTCTGCATTTCCACGAATTCATGCGCGAAGTGCACCGCGAACTCGAGGAGCTGAAAGGACAGGCGGATCCGCTCGACGAACTGGCGCGGCGCATCGCGAAGCGCTACCGGCTGATCTGCTTCGACGAGTTTCACGTGTCGGACATCGCGGACGCGATGATCCTGTACCGGTTGCTCGATCGCCTGTTCAACAACGGCGTGCAGTTCGTGATGACGTCCAACTACGATCCGGACGATCTGTATCCCGACGGCCTGCATCGCGATCGCATGCTGCCGGCCATCGCGCTGATCAAGGAAAAGCTCGACGTATTGAATGTCGACGCAGGCGTCGACTATCGCCAGCGCACGCTGGCACAGGTGAAGATGTATCACACGCCGCTCGGTGCGGACGCCGATCGCGAGCTGCGCCATGCATTCGCGAAGCTTGCCGCGGTGCCGGACGAAAGCCCGATCCTGCATATCGAGAAGCGCGAGCTGAAGGCGCTGCGCAAGGCCGACGGCGTCGTGTGGTTCGACTTCGCGACGCTGTGCGGCGGGCCGCGTTCGCAGAACGACTATCTCGAACTCGCCAGCCGCTTCCATGCGATCGTCCTGTCCGAGGTGCCGCAGATGTCGCCGAGGATGGCGTCCGAGGCGCGCCGCTTTACGTGGCTCATCGACGTGCTGTACGATCACAAGGTCAAGCTGCTGATGTCCGCGGCGGTGCCCGCGGAACAACTGTACGTCGAAGGCCCGATGGCGAACGAGTTCGCGCGCACGGTATCGCGGATCGTCGAGATGCAGTCAAAGGAGTACATCGAAACGCCGCGTCGCATCGTCGATACGTCGCTGACCTGACCGCAGCTTTCGGAACGTGACATGCTTTAAACGTCAATTCCGGTCAAATTCTGCTGATATCAGAGTATTTTCGGACTTGTCTTATATTCGTTGCTGAGGCCAGCCGATATCGTTGTGTCATGGTTCCTAAGGCTGGAGATGTCCATGACACCGTATCGCGATCTGACCGATCATGAGTGGCGCCGCGTCGTGCCGCTTTTGCCTGAAATGCAGCCGCGCGCCGAATTGCGCGGCCGGCCGCTGGCCAACACGCGTGCTGTCCTGAACGGCGTGCTGTGGGTGATATACAGCGGCGCGACATGGTCCGCCATGCCGCGTCGCTACCCGTCGTACCAGACCTGCCATCGCCGCTTCAAGGTGTGGCACGACACGGGTACGCTGATGCACGTGATGCGCGAGCTGTATAGCGACGCAGGCGTTAATCTCTGCAACGAGCTATCCACGCGGATGCGCAAGCACACGCAGTCGAAAGCAGCGGAGGCGCGCAGTACCGCAGCACCGGCCTATCGTGCGCCGGGCAGCTTTGCGTCGAATACGTTGGAGCACGCGGCGTGATCGCGGTGGACTTCATCGCCACGCACACCAAAACAAAATCGGCCTGACGACGTCGTCGCAGGCCGATTGTTCATTGCATCGCGCTTCGACACGCGCCGCGTTATTGTGCGCGAACCCAGGTCTGCGACCGGCCGAGCAGCGATACACCGATGTAGCCGCGTACGACGAGCTTCTGACCGCCGTCTTCAAGCGTCATCTTGCACTTGTAGACCTTGCCGTTTTCCGGATCGAGAATGTTGCCGCCGTCCCACTGGTCGCCGTCCTTCTTCATCGCCTTGATGATCGTCATGCCCTTGATGAGCTGATCCTTGCGTTCGTCGGTGCAGGCGGTGCAGCGGCGATCGGGCGTGTCGCTCGGGCCGAGGCCTTTGACGACCTTGCCTGACAGCGAACCGTCGCCGTCGTCGGCGATCTGCACGAGTGCCTTCGGCTGATGGGTGTTGTCGTCGATCGTCTGCCACATGCCGATCGGGCTGTCGGCTTGCGCGAACGACGGAGCGGCACAGGCGAGCAATACGCCGGTAATCGCCAATGCGCGCAGCGGGCGGGTCACTTGAATCATTGTCTTCCTCCTTGTTTCACGTCGTATTCGATTCGCCCGCACGACCGTCTGCATGGGGCGGTGGCATGTTGCGAGCTTTGCCAGAATACGTGAAACCGTGCGCTGCGTTTGATAGAGGGGGCTCTAATCCAAACAGTCCGCGGGATGCGGACCGTTCGGTGCCCGATCAGTTGAGCTGGTACGAGAACGCGGCATTCACGCGCGGGCTGCGCGATGCGCTTTCGACCGGCGCATCGCCGACCGGCTTCGCGATGTTCAGGTCGAGGCTGTAGTAGCGGCTGTCGGTAAACCGCACGCCGATACCGACGGACGACAGGCGGCTCGGCGACGGCGTGCCGGTATGCAGATACACACGCGCCATGTCGTACGCGACATACGGCGTGACGGACTTCAGGTACGTCCAGCCCGGCGTGAATCCGCGGTTGACCTCCAGCGACATCCCCCAGCCCGAGTCGCCCGACGTTTCGCCGGGCTGATAGCCGAGCGCGTAGCGTGTCGAGCCGAACGAGATCTGTTCCGACGTCGGCAGCGAGTCGGCGCTGTACTGGCCGGTCACCGAGACCGACGTGCCGATCTTGAGCGGCCATTCGTTGGTCTGCGTGAAGGTCGCGCCGGTACGGACGAAGGTCAGCGACGTCGGGTCTGCGTACGTAATCGGTACGCCATCGACCAGGCCGGTCTGCGATTTCGATGCGCCGAGGATGTCGAACGCCTTTGCGACGTTGACGCTCAGCTTGCGCACCTGCTTCGGCTCGACGCTCGTGTAGTCGAGCTGCAACTGCATCACGCGAACCTGCGAGCGGTTGTCGAGCACGTTGCCGTTGACCTGGCTCTGGTAGCGGTCTTCGTTGTGCGCTGCATAGCCCGACACGGTGCCGAGCAGGCTGCGCTGGTTGTTCAGCAGGATCGGATAGGAAGCCGAAAGACCGAGCTTCTCGCTCTTGACGGTGCGCTGGACGCTCGACGGCAGGCCCGGGTTGTCGGTCGGCTTGCCGCGGTACGTGCTTGCATCGAGGCGCGTGACGAGCCCGTTGCTGCCCACCGGCACGGAGCCGCTGAACGCGAAGTAGGTCTGCTTGTCGCGTCCCGGCGGCGCCAGCGCGGAAATGCTCAACTGCTCGCCGAACGAAGTCAGGCCGTTTTCGGTGGCGGTGATGAGACCCTGGACACCCGGGTGATTGAAATCAATGCCGGTGCTGACGTTGAAGGCCTTGCGGTCGACCGCGAGTTCGAGCGTCGTCGCGCCATCGGTCGTCTGCGGCGGCGGCACGTTGGCCTTCACCGTGACGCCGGGCAGCAGGCCGAACGTGTTCACATAGCGTTCGAACGTGGCGCGGCGCAGCGGCCGGTCGGCCGTAATGTGCGCGGCGATCGCGCGAATCTTCGACTCCATCGCGCCGGGTTTGCCGGTGACCTTGACGTCCGACACGTAGCCTTCGACGACCGTCACGCGCACGACGCCGTTCTCGAACGTCTGCGCGGGAATGAATGCGAACGACAACGCGTAGCCGCGCTCCTGGTACAGCTTGGTCACGCCGTTGGCGGTTTCGATCAGCTCGCCGATCGTGATGTCCTTGCCGACGAGCGGCGTGAAGCGGCGCGAGATTTCGTCGAACGGTATCGACTTCACGCCTTCGACCTGGAACGTCTTGGGCGTGAGATGGCGCGACAGCAATTCCTGAAGCTGCGGTGCCTGCGGCGCGACCTGGACGGTGACGCTCGGGCCTTGCTTCGGTGCGTTGATCTGGGGCAGGGAGTCGAGCGGGTTGCCCGCCGCGCGCGTCTGCGCATGTGCCGTGCCTGCCGCCGTGATGGCGAGCAGCATCATCCATCTGTCCAGTCTGGATTTCATTGTTCTTCCTCGTAGGCCTTGCTTGGCGTCTTCTTTGTAATGCGGGCGCGCGACATCTGGGTGTCGCGCGCCGCGTGCCGCATTGCCGGTTGTGTTTATACGGCCGCGCCTCCTCCTCCGGCTGCAAGGGCGCGACCGTCCTCCTTACTTGCCAACGCTACCCAGCAACCCCGTTACCGGTGCCAGGAGGCCCGCCGAACCGCCCGACGATGCCGAACCCGTCACGCTGCCTGCTGCTCCGGTGACAGTATTCAGCAAACCAGTGACGGGCGCGAGAGGGTTTGCACCACCGGCGCCGCCCGTTGCGCCGCCGAGGGTGCCCGTGACGGTCGACACGAGGTTCGTCACCGGCGCGAGCGGGCTGCCGCCGCCCGAGCCGCCGACGCTGCCCAGCGCGCCGGTGACAGTCGATACGAGACCCGTGACCGGTGCGAGCGGGCTGCTGCCCGAGCCAGCCGTTGCGCCGCCGACCGCGCCCGTGAGCGAACCGAGCGGCGTCGAACCGAGCCCGGACAGCAGGCCGCCGAGCGGGTTCGTCGAGCTGGAGCCCGACGCCGTGCCGTTCTGGACGGTCGCCGTCGAGCCGCCGACGAGGCTCGTGATCAGGCCGGGGATCGGTGCTGCGCCGTTCGGGCCGTTCGGGTTCACGAGGCCGCCGGCGTTGGTCACCGTATTGCCGACCGCGGTGACGAGCTGGCCGACGTCGCCGACGAGGGGTTGATTCGACGTGCCGGCAACCTGCTTGCCCGCCGAGCTGATGGCGCCGCCGACCTGGCCGAGCAGGCCTGACACCGGTTGTCCGAGGCCCGTGGTCGTGCCGACCTGCTGCGTGACCTGGCCCGCGGTGATCACCAGCGGCGTGATGGCCGAGCTGAGCGGTTGCGTGATCTGCTGCACGGCGCCCGACGACAACGTCGAGCCGACCGTCGTGCCGGCGGCCGAGAGGCCGTTGGCGACCGTGTCGAGCACGGTGCCGACCGGCGTCGTGACGGGGGCCAGCGGCGAGAGCTGACCGGTGCCCAGCGCCTTGACCGTCTGGCTCAGCCCGGACACGGTGTTGCTCGTCGCGCCGACCACATTGCCGAGGCCGGCGACCGTCGTGCCGACCGGATCCTTCGTCGTGCCGATTTGTCCCAGGCCGTTGCTCACGGCATCGGCGGCTGCGCCGACGATCGTGCCGGTACTGGAAACGGTGCTGCCGATACCCTTCGTCACACCGTCGCCCAGGCCCGGCAGGCTGATGTTGCCGACCGTGCTGCCCAGATCGGTAGCCGTCTGGCCGACCGTGCTGATGACACCTTTGGTGCCGGTCGGCGAGCCGCTGGTGCCGCTCGTTCCGCTGGTGCCACTCGTGCCGCTGGAGCTGCCGCCGTTGCTGCTCGTCGGCGGCGAGCTGACGCCGCCGCCGCCGCAGGCGGCCAGCAGGCAGGCTGCGGCGAAGGCGGTGAGGGGCACGCGCCATTGGCGCAGGGCGGCGGTCGTGATGGAACGTTGCTGGGACATGATGGACTCCTCGCTGTCTTGTCGATGAATGGATATCGGATTACTTGCCGTGCGTGCCGCCGAGCAGGCCGCCGATCAGCGACGTGACGGGTGAGAGCAGATTCGAGCCCGAGCCCGAATTCGTGACGGTGCCGGTGCCGCCGCTGAGTGCCGGGACGCCGACGGTGCTGGTGACCGCGGAAACCGCGCCCGTGACGGGAGCGAGCGGGCTGCTGCCGTTCGTCGCGCCGCCGAGTGCGCCGGTGACCGTCGACACCAGACCCGTGACGGGGGCGAGCGGGCCGCTGCTGCCGCCTGCTGCGCCGCTGAGTGCGCCGGTAACGGTCGAGACGAGGCCCGTCACCGGAGCGAGCGGGCCGCCGCTGGTACCGCCTGCTACGCCGCCGAGAGCGCCGGTGACGGTGGAGACGAGGCCGGTGACCGGTGCGAGCGGACCACCGCTGGTGCCGCCCGTTGCGCCGCCGAGAGCGCCGGTGACGGTGGAGACGAGGCCGGTGACCGGTGCGAGCGGGCCGCCGCTGGTGCCGCCCGTTGCGCCGCCCAGCGTGCCGGAAACCGTCGTGAGGAGACCCGTGAGCGGGGCGAGCGGGTTGGTGACGCCGCCGGTGCCGCCCGTGAGGAGGCCGCCGACTGCCTTCACGGTGTTGCCCGTCGACGAGACGGTGTTGCCGAGGCCGGTCGTGACCGGGTTGCCGCCCGTCGATGCGAGCATCGCGCCGGCCTGGTTCAGGCCGTTGCCGAGCGTGCCGAGCAGCGTGTTGACGGGCGCGCCGAGGCCCGTGGCCGTGCCGACCGTCTGCGTCGTCTGGCCGACCATCGTCGTGATCGGCGTGATGGCCGAGCTGACCGTTTGCGTGACCTGCTGGATCGGGCCCGTCGACAGGGCGTTGGTCAGCGTGGTGCCGCCGCCCGACACGGCATTTCCGAGCGTCGTCACGAGGCCGCCGACGGCGCCCGTGACCGGGGCGAGCGGCGTCAGCGGGCCGCTGCCGAGGCTCGAGACCAGGTTGCCGGTTTGCGTGACCGCACCGCCGAGCTGGTTCACGACGGCGCCGGTGCTGGCGACCGTGACGCCGACGGGGTCCTTCACCGCGCCGAGCTGGCCGAGACCGCTGCCGAGGCCATTGCCGAGCGCGGTTACCGCCCCGCCGACGTTCTGCACGACGCCGCCTGCTGCTTGCGTCGTGGCCGGGTTGACGCCCGGCAGCGACTGGCTGGCGACGACGCCGCCGAGGCCCGATACGGTTCCGCCGATATTGGTGATGATGTTGCCGCCGCCTGCGAGGACATTCCCTACCGGGTTCGCCGACACACCTGAGGTGCCGCTCGTGCTGCCGCTGGTCGTTCCACTCGTCGTTCCGCTGGTGGTGCCGCTCGTCGAGCCACTCGTGCTGCCGCTGGTCGAGCCGCTGGTGCTACCCGACGTGCTGCCGCTCGTCGAACCGGACGTGCCGCCCGAGGTGCCGCCGCCGGAAGTCGAGATGGAGTCGCCGCCGCCCGAGCTTGAGCCGCCGCCGAGACCCTGGCTGATCGAGCCGGAACCGCCGCACGCGGAGAGGGAAAGCATGGCTGCCACGGTGGCCGCGATCATAGTCGCCCGGAACGTGCCATGAGGGATAACCTGAATGTCCATTTCGTCCTCGCATTGAAGTTGTGTTGTGTTGAGTAATGCGAGGTCTACTCTGCAACTGTCGTGCCATTTCGATGGCCGGCAGTTCGATGATTGGCTTTAAACGGGGTAATTCCTTGTTGGAAAAGGATTTCGTGGAAATTGAAAGACTGTTGAAATTATTTAAAAGCAGTCGGATGAGAACGGTTTCGCTCGTTTCGTAACGTAACGTCACAACATTGGCGTTACGCGTGCGACGTAACGTCGGGTTTATGCGGGGGCTGCAGGCTGGGCGGGCGATTGTTTTACTGGTGGAATAGGTGTGCACATCTAACCTATCGTAAGTCCTATGTGTAAGACGTGCCGAAACGCCGTACAAATACGCTGTGCTTACGGAAAAAATTTCGATCCCGATCGCTAAAAAGGGGTTGGAAATTGGAGAGAATCAGAGATAAGATTCAGGTCAGATGTAAGCAAATGTACAGTTCGGTACACGACGTTCGAGGAGGGTTCCTATCGCGAATGTTAACTTGCATCAAATTGTGATACATGCCCTTCGGGGCGAACTATAACGAAAGCGCACCTGGTCGTCGTTGCAGCAAATGTGACGAACGACGTGGGGCAAGCGGCCAGATATGCGGGGATGTACGACGTATAAAAGGCCAAAAAACGTATATATAGGCACGAGGAAACAAAATGAAAGCACTCATCAAGCGCTTCCTTAAGGAAGACAACGGGGTTACCGCGATCGAATATGGCCTGATCGCGGGGCTGGTCGCAATTGCCCTCATCACCGGGTTGACCCAGCTTAGCGGTGGCTTAAACGGCCTGTTCAATCAAGTCGCCACTCAGGTGTGTGGTACGGGTTGTACCAACACGGCTCCCAAGACCTAATTTGACGGTGGGCGGCAAGCCACGCAGTGGATTTGCTTGCTGCCCACCTGATAGCTGGGTGCTTCCATGGCGCATCTCTTCTTCGCCGGAATTTTTCTGGCGTGGGCTTCCTTCGTCGGAATTTCTGATATCCGTTTTCGGCGTATTCAGAATTCGCTCGTTATTGCGGGTTTGATTGGCGCATTCGCGAGTGGGGCCTTTAATGAAAATCCATTCGGTATTTCCGTCATTCAGGCGTTGGTCGGTGTATCCGTAGGTTTGATTGGCTTTTCTCCCTTCTTCGTATTGCGCGTAATGGGCGCGGCCGACGTCAAGGTATTTGCCGTTCTCGGTGCGTGGTGTGGTGCGCAAGCGTTGTTGTGGTTCTGGATTGCCGCGAGCCTCGCTGCGGGTTTGCACGCTCTTTGGCTGATGTTTCTGTCACGTACGTCGATAGTCGCGCTCTGCAAGCGTGGCTCGCCCACGATGGTGCTCGGCGGTCATCGCGCGACGCCTTATGCCGCGTTTCTCGTGTTGCCTGCGGCCGTATGGCTTCTACGTCTTATGTTTGCGAGGGGAATGTAATGGCTCGATGGCAGCAAGTGCGCCAATCGTGCAAATGGCGCCGGCAACGGGGAGTGGCGGCAATCGAGTTCGCCATCGTGTTCCCGCTGTTCTTCCTGATTTTTTACGCGATCGTTTCGTTCGGGTTGATTTTCGTCGTCAAGCAGAACCTGACGTTCGCAGCGTCCGAAGGTGCGCGCGCCGCGTTGAATTACACGTCGTCACCCTGTGATCGGCTGAAAGCCGCGGCGACGACTGCGTGCTCGGCGGTCAACGGAGGCGGCACGCCGTGGGGGCCGCTCGCGACAGTCGCGACCCAGGTAGCCGGGGGATCGACGCAGCCCGTGAGTTGCGGCGCATCTTTCACGGCGTCGGCGCCCAGCTCCTGCGCTGCAGCGTTCACGCCGACGGCTGCATCCACGTTCAACGTCATGGTGACGATGACTTACTCGTACGCGAACAACCCGTTGATTCCGTGGCTCTTCATCGTCTCGGCGCCCCAGCTGCAAAGCAATGCGACCGTGCAGATTTCGCCCAACATGCTTTGATGCGCGTGAACTATCTCTTTCCATGACCGCAGTCCTTCGACCGTATCCACGCTCCAGAACCTGATTCCGGCATTCCAATATCAACATGGCCAACAATCTGACAAAAATCATCGCGGGGTTGCTGATTGCGATCGCTGTTCTGCTCGGAATCTATGCATGGATGCTTGGACGCAGCGCACCCCATCCCGCGCCGGCACCGCAGACGGTCGCCGTGAACCCGGTGCCGGTCGTATTCGCGACGCGTACGCTGCCCGTCGGGCAGCCGATTGCTGCCGACGCGTTGAAAGTTCAACCCACCGCACCCGCACCGGCCGGCGCATTTGCCGATCCGGCTGAATTGATCGGCCGCGTTCCTGCGAGGGACATCCTGGCGTCGGCGCCGGTCGTGTCGGACGCGCTGGTGTCGGGGCTCGCCGAGGACATTCAACCGGGCGAGCGAGCGATTGCAGTTCGCGTCGACGAGACCAACGCGGTTGGCAATCGGCTGCGGCCCGGTAACTTCGTGGACGTCTTCGTGAACCTGAAGCGCGAAGGGGGCACGATGATGGACGGCGAAGTCTCGCAGACGCAAGCGCGACTGCTGATGTCGAAGGTCCGGGTGTTGTCGTTCGGGGATGCGACGCCGGAGCACGACAGCGGCAACAACACGAACGGCAACAACGGTCAGCCGAGCAATGTGCGTATCGCGGTGCTCGCCGTACCGACCGCTCAGGTCGATGCGTTGACGCTTGGCGAGTCCAGCGGCCGCTTGACGCTCGCACTGCGTAACCCGCGCGACGACGAACTCGCGGTGCAGACGGTTGCCGTGCGCACGGACAACAAGCTGTCGCCGTCGGCACTGGCCGCGACCGGGGTATCGCTGCAACAACTGTCCGGCACGCCGAGGACTGCCGTGGCCAACGTGAACGTGCCGCCGTTGCCGTCGCGACTGCCGCCGGCAGTGCGGTCGGGCGGGGGCGGAGGCGGCGGCAGTATCGAAGTGATCCGCGGCGGCCGGTCGGAAACGGTTGCGTATTGAACGACATCGATGGCCATCGATATCAGCGACGACAAGTAAAGGCCGTGTGACGGTCTACCAAACAATGAAAAACACACTGATTGCATTCGCGATTGCTATCTGGACCATGACATTCGCATCGCTCGCGAGCGCGAGCGGCAAGATCGAACTGCCGGTCGGCGCGCAGCGGCAGATTTCGGCTGGCCACGCACTGCAGCGCGTGGCGGTCGGCGATCCGGCGATCGCCGACGTGCTGATCATGAAAGGCAGCCGGTCCGGCTCGGTATTGCTGACCGCGAAAGCGCCCGGCGCGACGAATGTGATGCTGTGGGAGCGCGGTCACGACGAGCCGACGGTCTGGAATATCGAGGTCGTCGATGCAGCTGCGCAAGCGGTGCTCGACGGTTCCACGCCGAGCGTGAATGCCTATGGCGGAACGGCGGTGCTGCGCGGGGCATCGGCATCGCTCGACGCCCATGAACGCGCAGTCGCAGTCGCCAAGAACATGGCCGGGAAAGGCACGGTGATCGATCGGTCGACGCTTGCCGGCAAGAACGTCGTGCAGGTCGACGTGCGCGTCGTCGAATTCAGCCGGTCGGTGCTCAAGCAGGTCGGCTTCAACTTCTTCAAGCAGAACAACGGTTTTTCGTTCGGCTCGTTTTCTCCGGGCGGCGTGCAGTCGTATAACGGTGGCTCCGGTCCCGGCACTGCAGGCTACATTCCGACGCTCGGCTCGCCCGTGATGTCGGCATTCAACCTGGTCGTGAATTCAGCCGGGCGCGGCATCTTCGGCGAGTTGTCGCTGCTCGAGGCGAACAATTTCGCGCGGGTGCTCGCGGAACCGACGCTCGTGGCGCTGTCCGGTCAAAGCGCGAGCTTCCTCGCGGGCGGTGAAATTCCGTTCCCGTCACCGCAAGGACTCGGTTCGACCGCAATTCAGTGGAAGCAATATGGTGTCGGGCTGTCGTTGACGCCGACGGTGCTGAGCCCGCAGCGGATCGCGCTGAAGGTCGCGCCCGAGTCGAGCCAGCTCGACTTCGTGAACAGCGTGACGATCGGCGGTGTCGCCGTGCCGGGGATCACGACGCGGCGCGCGGACACGACGGTCGAGCTCGGTGACGGCGAGAGCTTCGTGATCGGCGGCCTGATCGATCGCCAGACGATGTCGAACGTCAGCAAGGTTCCGCTGCTCGGCGACCTGCCGATCATCGGGACGTTCTTCAAGAATCTGAACTATCAGCAGAACGACAAGGAATTGCTGATCATCGTGACGCCGCACCTCGTTGCGCCGATCGCGAAGGGCGCGGCGTTGCCGTCGACGCCCGGCGAGTTGTCCGAGCAGCGTGACGGGCCGGTCTGGCGATCGTATCTGGGCGGCATGGCGGCACCGGATGCCGCGCCGGGATTTTCGAAATGAACGCGAAGCATCGCGCGCTCCGGCGCGCTGCCAAGCCTTGCGTAATCGGGGGTGTTCGACATGAATGCACGAACCCAATCATTGTGTGAACCCGCCGTGACCGATTATTTCGTTTGCGCGTCGCAGAAGGAAGCGCACGTCCGCTGGCTTGCCGATACGCTCGTGTCGGCCGGCTCGGTCGAGGCGACGTCGCTCGAGCCGGGTATGCTTGCCCAGCGCATCACGGGCGTCAATCCGGCGCTGGTGTTCATCGATTTCTCGGAAGGCGGGGAAGCGGCGAGTGTCGCCGCGGCGATGGTGCGTGCCGCGCATCCGGGGTTGCCGATCGTCGCGCTGGGCTCGCTCGCACAGCCGGAAAGCACGCTCGCTGCGCTGCGTGCCGGCGTGCGCGACTTCATCGACGTGTCGGCGTCAGCCGAGGACGCATTGCGGACGACGCGTGGACTGCTCGCGCATGTCAGCGAGCCGGCGAGCCGCCACGGGAAGGTCGTTGCGCTGCTCGGCGCGCGTGCCGGCATGGGCGTCAGTACGCTTGCAGCGAATCTCGCCGTCTGGCTGCAAAAGCGCGCGCTCGGCCCGGGCGCGGTGGAAGCGGTGGATGGCAGCAGCGTGCCGCCCGGACGTCAGACCGCGCTGGTCGATCTGGGATTGCCGGCCGGAGACGGTGCGCTGTTCCTGAACACACGCTGCGAATTCCATTTTGTCGACGCGGTGCAAAACCTTCGCCGTATCGACCGCACGTTCGTCAACACCGCGTTGACACGACACCAGAGCGGCCTCGCGTTGACGACGCTGCCGCCCGATCTCGGCGGTCTGCGCGACGTGTCGTATTCATCGTGCATCGGCTTGCTGAACCGGTTTCGCGCATTCTTCGACCAGCAGGTCGTCGATCTCGGCGGCTTTTCGAATCGCGAGTTCGTCACGCAGATCACGGCCTCGGCTGACGAAGCGTGGCTCGTCTGCGATCAGGGCGTCGCGTCGATCGTGTCGGCGGCCGATCTGCTGACCGGGCTGCGCGATTCCGGCATCGATACCGACCGCGTGCGGCTGGTCGTCAACCAGTACGATCCTGCGCTCAACCTGATGCCCGGACAAATCGCCGAGCGTCTCGGGTTGGCGCTGGTCGGCACGCTGCCGGAGCGCCGCGTTGCGATCGGCCATGCGGCGAACCAGGGCCGGCTCATTGTCGATATGGCCGAGCGCGATCCGTACGTGCGAGCGCTTGAATCGCTGGCTACACGATTGCCCGGGGTGTCCGGCATGGCGGGGGCGTCGCGTGTCGCGCCGGGCCTGTCGGCACTGAAACGTTTCATTCAACCTTCGTCCAAGCGGTCGTAAGCGATGGCACACGACATTCAATTCGCCGACGGCGCAGCGCCGTTCTCCCAGACGCAGCAATTTCACGACATCAAGAATGCCGCGCACGAGCATCTGCTGACGCGCATCGAGGAACTCGGCGCCGAATTCGGGCGCTGGTCCCGCCAGGCGATCAACCAGTTCGTCGATCTCGAGATCGACAGCTTCGTGCGTCTGCGCCGCATCCCGCTCAACGAGAACGAGGTGCGTGCGATTGCCGAGGCGCTGACGAAGGAGCTTGCCGGCTTCGGGCCGATCGAGGATCTGCTGGCGGATCCGGCGGTCGAGGACATCCTGATCAACGGCTACAACGACGTGTATGTGTCGCGTCACGGGATTCTGGCGAAGCTGCCCGTACGGTTCACCGACAACGCGCATCTGCTGCGGATCGTGCGCCGCATTCTCGCGCCGATCGGGCGCCGTCTCGACGAGTCGAATCCGATGGTCGACGCGCGGCTGCCCGATGGCGGTCGCGTGAACGTCGTGATCGAGCCGTTGTCGATCGACGGTCCGATCGTGTCGATCCGGAAATTCCGCAAGGATCCGTTGAAGCCGTCCGACCTGCTCGGCAACGGCACGTACAACGAAGAAATCGGTGCGCTGCTCGAGGCCGCGGTCGAAGCGCGCTGCAACGTGCTCGTGTCGGGCGGGACGAGCTCCGGCAAGACGTCGCTGCTCAACGCACTGGCGTTCCATATTCCCGACGCCGAGCGTGTCGTGACGATCGAGGACACGGCCGAACTGTCGCTGAACCACCCGCACGTCGTGCGGCTCGAGAGCCGGCCCGGCGGTTTCGACGGCACCGGTGTCGTGACGATCCGCGACCTGCTGCGCAACACGCTGCGGATGCGGCCGGACCGGATCATCGTCGGCGAAGTCCGCGGCGGTGAGGTGCTCGAAATGCTGCAGGCGATGAACACCGGCCACGACGGCTCGATGGGCACCGTGCACGCGAGTTCGCCGCGCGAGTGTCTGTATCGTCTCGAGATGCTGGCCGGCTTCGCGGGCTTCCAGGGCACCGAGTCGAGCCTGCGCCGGCAGATCGCGAACGCGATCGACTTCATCGTACAGATCGGGCGTCTGTCGAATGGGCGTCGCCGGATCCTGTCGATTACCGAAGTGACCGGTTTGTCCGACAACATCATCGCGACGCAGGAGCTCTATCGCTACGAAGCGCGTGTGACCCCGGAAGGCGAGGAGGTTGATCACTGGGAGTCGCTCGGCATCCATCCGCATTCACCGAAGCTTGCGCGCTTCCGTCAGGTGCTGGCGAACACCGGCGTCGGTGGCGGTGGTTTCGGTGGCGGCTTTGGCGGCGGCGGATTCGGTCGCGGCGGAGGCTTCAATGTATAGCCCGATGATCTGGGCGCTGGCGATTGCGATGCTGTGCGTCGCGTCGGCCTTGATGTTGTGGCGGCACGCAGAGACCCGACGCGTGCGTACCGACGCGAAGCGTTTTATCGACAGCCGGCTCGAGCCCGGTGTCCGTGCGGCGGCGCAGGTGGCGCGGCCGGTCGCAACCGGCGGCGCGCGTACTGCACCGCTGCCCGGTGGTGCGCAAAGTGTGACGTCACGCGCATTCTGGGTGCACTGGTATGCCGTGACCAGCGAGTACCTGGGCAATCTCGTGAGTCGCGCGGGGATCGAAGGCGCGCGCGGCAAAGCGATCGCCGCGATCATCGTACTCGTTGCGATCGTGTCGATCGCGGGGAGTCGTGGTGGCTTGCTCGCGGGTTTCGCGGCATTTGCCTGCGGGAGCACGATATTCGGAGTCTGGCTTACGTCGCGAATCCAGCGGAGACGGTTGAAGATTGTCCGGCAGATCCCGTCGTTTCTCGACGGGATCGTGCGACTGGTGACGCTCGGCAACAGCGTGCCGGCCGCGTTTCAGTCCGCTCTGTTGACGACCGAGGAGCCGCTGCGGGGCTGTCTCGATCATGTATCGCGGATGCTGCGTACCGGTGTGGAAATCGATCGCGCGATGCTGCATATCGCGAAGATCTATCGGGCCGAGGAGTTCGAACTCCTGGGTTCGGTGCTGCGATTGTCGGTCAAGTATGGTGGCCGGGCGGACGTGATGCTCGAACGCATGGCCGTGTTCATGCGCGATCTCGAACAGGCGGAGCGCGAGTTGACCGCGATGTCGGCGGAAACGCGGTTGTCGGCGTTCGTGCTCGTGATGCTGCCGATCGCGATTGGCAGCTTTGTCGTCATGACCAATCCGAGCTATCTGGCAGGCATGTGGAACGATTCGAGTGGACGACTGCTGCTCATGTTCGCGTTCCTGATGCAGCTGGCAGGCAGCGTGTGGTTGTATCGAATGGCTCGACTCAGGTGATGCGATGACAGCAACTCAGATCGGATCGCTCGCTTTGGCGCTAGGCGCACTCGGCGTGCTGTTGTTCGGGATCGTCGCGTTGTTGCGTGCGACCGCCGCATCGCGTGCCGAGCGTGCGCTGGTCGATGCGCTCGATCGGCGCATGGCCGCGCTGGAAGCTGCGAAGGCGCAGGCCATGCCGGGTAGCGAAGCCGCGGCGAAACCCGAGGTGCACGGCCGGCAGCGTGTCGAGCGGTTGCTCGAACGGCTGTCGGCGACGGGCATGCGTTGGCTCGATACGGGGCTTGGCAAATATATCGTCGCGGACGAGGATCGCCGTCTGCTCGAACAATGCGGCTACGTCGACGCGCGCTCGCGCGGGTTGTTCCTGAGCGCGCGGATCGCATGCGGGATCGGGCTGCCGCTGTTGTTCGCGATATTCGCCAGCGGACGCATGAAGGGCGGGTACTGGATGATCGGCGTATTCGTCGCATTCGGGCTGGGCTTCATGCTGCCGAAGCTCTACGTACAACGCCGTGCCGCCGCACGCCGGCAGAGCGTCGACGACGAATTGCCGCTGTTCGTCGACATGCTGCGCTTGTTGCAGGGTGTGGGACTGTCGCTTGATCAGAGTCTCCAGGTCGTGACCAACGATTTTCGCGGAATGATGCCGGTGCTGTCGTCGGAGGTGGGCGTCGCGCAGCGGCAGTTCGTGGCGGGCCGCTCGCGCGAGCAGTCGATGCAACGGTTGTCCGGCGGGTTTGAAAACGAGGATTTGCGGGCGATCGTGCGGTTGATGGTCCAGGTCGACAAGCACGGCGGCGCGGTGCAGGAGCCGCTCAAGCAATTCGGCGACCGGCTGCGTGAGACGCGGCGCGCAATGCTCCGCGAGCGGATCGGCAAGTTGACCGTGAAGATGACGGGCGTGATGGTGGTGACGCTGTTGCCGGCGCTGCTGATCGTGACGGCCGGGCCTGGGTTTGTCGCAGTGATACGTGCGCTGGCGACGCATCATTGATGGGTGGAAGGAAAGACGATGAAGCGGATCAGCGGGATGGTGGGGCGTGCGGGCGTGGCAACGGTGGTGGTGTTGCTCGGCGCGTGCGCGACCAAGGAAAGCGGATATGGCGTCAGCGCGCAGGCGGAGCGCGCGGCGCTGATCCAGGCGGCTGATCAGAAGCAGGCGGTGCCGGATACGCCGGCGATGTATCTGAACCTGATCCAGCGGATGCAGACGCAGGGCCTCTATTACGCGTCGCTCGCACACATTGATGCGTACGAAAAGACCTACGGCGCGTCGCCGGACACGATTCTGCTGCGCGCGGACGCGTTGCGGATGACCGACCAGCCGGCCGCGAGTGCGGCGGCGTATACGCAATTGCTGAAGACGCCGCTGGCCGCACGCGGTTATCGCGGGCTCGGATTGATCGCCGGGGCAGCCGGCGATTTCGGCCAGGCGGTACAGGCGTTGACGCAGGCATCGGACCTCGCGCCAACCGATGCATCGCTGCTGTCCGATCTCGCGTACGCAAAGCTGCGCAACGGCGATGTCGTCGGTGCGCGGGTGCCGCTGATGAAGGCGGCGGAACTGGACCAGCACAATCCGAAGATCGTCAGCAACCTGGTGCTCTATCTGCTTGCGGCAGGTCACGCGCCGGATGCGCAGCGATTGATGAATCAGCAGCATCTGTCGGCAGATATCCGCAAGGACATCAGCAACGATGCCGCCAGGATCGCCACTGCGGTACGTGCGCAGCAGCGGGCGGTGGCGACGCCGCCGGTGGTGTCGCGGCGTAGCGTGAATGGGCAGATCACGCCGATGGCGAACAATTTTGGCTACGACCAGACCGTGCCGCTGTTGCAACGGTTTGCACAATGAACAGACAGGCGGGGAACGACATGGACAACAACAAACATCATCGGAACATGCGGGCGGGGCGAATCGCGGTGCTGGGGGCGATCGCCTGTATCGCAGCGAGCGCCGTGACGGCATATGGGCAAGCGGTCGTGACGCCGAAGGTGTCCGATGTTGATCGCTCGACCAGGGAATGGCTCGCGATGCAGCGCGACAATCGCGCAGCCGCGCCCACCCAGCCGATGCTCGGCGATGTCGCTACGCTTGTTTATCAACGTTATCTCGACTCGTTCAAGAACAAGATTCCGGATTCGATGAGTTCGCAGCTCGGCGCCTCTGGGGGGATGTCGGGCGGTATGTCCGGCGGCGGGTCGGGCGCGCAGTAAGCGAGATGACGATGCGGGCAGATCAATCACACGTGGCCTCGCGGGGCGGTGCCGGCTGGCCGGGACGACGGCGTCAGCGTGGCTCGTTTGCGGTGATGGCGGCGATCTGGATAGCAATCGCGGTCATTGTGCTGGGCGTGATCGATATCGGTCGCTTTTATGCTGAACGACGCCAAATGCAGGCGGCGGCCGATTTGGCCGCGCTTTCGGCGGTTTCGCAGGCTGCCGCCGATCAGACTTGCGTGGCGGCGAAGGCTGCAGTCCAGCAAGTCGCGACCCCATCGGCGAATTCCGTACCGGCAAACGCGACCGTTTCCGTGACCTGCGGTGTTTGGGCTGCGCCTCAAGCCGGCAGCAGCAACGCGACATTTACGCGAATCAGCGGCGATCAGCTTGCCACCAACGGGCAATGCGATGGCCTGTCGGCGGGCACGGCAACCGGCGCCGCGGCAAATGCCGTATGCGTGACCGTTTCCGAGCCGGTGACCGGTATCTTCCGCAGCGGAACGGTCGGGGCGTCGGCGATTGCCAAGGCTACGCCGACCGATACCTTTACGCTTACCACGTCGCTTTTGAGTTTGAACGGCGGACTGGCCAACAAGTTGCTTCAGGCGCTGACAGGTTCACCTAATGTACTGAGTCTGAATGCCGTCGATTATCAGGGGCTGGCGCAAGTCAACCTGAAACTCGGCGACATTCTCGCCGATTTGCCGGTAGGCACGAGCACGTCCGTACTGAACGGCACCGTGACGCTTGGCCAGTTGGCCAATGCGATGGTGCAAGTCGCGACGCAGCAGAACCCGGCGAGCGTGAATCTGAACGTCCTGAATGCAATCGTCGCGGGGCTTTGTACCGGCAACGTTTGCGGCGGTCCCCAGATTGCGCTTGGCCAGCTGGTTTCCGCGGCTGTTTCCGGAGGAAGTTCCGCCGTCGATGCCAGTGTCAACGCGTTCGGATTGTTGTCGACGGCATTGCAGGTCGCGAACGGGACGAATCCGATCATCATCAAGAACTTGCTGGTCCAGACCCCGACCGCGCTTGCGCCACTACTGAACATGACCGTGTCGGCTTCGGTGTCGCTCGCGGGCACGCCACCGGCCACTGCAACCGGCCCGGCTGGCCCGTCGAACTGCGGGACATCCAACTGCACGACCAATACGTCGACTGCTCAAGGGCAGGTCCTCCTTTCCACCAAGATTTCCCTGCTGTCGACCTGTTCGGACGGGGCGCTCGTCTATTCAGGGAGCGCTTGCTCCAATGGCAGTACGCCCGTACCGGTGGCGGCCGTCAATCTGCCGGTCTCTGCCTATGTGGCGCCGGCAGCGGCTGGTTTGCCTTCCGTAACCTGCACGGCGAATACAAAGACCGCAACGGTGAATACCCAGACCGGTGTGCTCGTCGCCATGATTGGAGGATCACCTCCGACCACTCAACCGAGCCTCCAGGTACCTTCGGGCCCGCCGACGTACACGCCGGATGGAAACTCGATACAGCTCCTGTCCGTCAGCGTGGGGAGTCTGCTGAATCTCACAGGCCTGACAAACGCACCTTTGCTGGGGCCTTTGCTGCAACCCATCCTGGCGCTCGTGGGTCTGAACTCGCTGACGGCGCAGATCAGCCTGAAGACGGGAAAACTGGTTGTCCCGATTGCCAATCAAAACACGGCGCCGTTGACGTTCACGTATTCCATGGCGACCACGCCGCCGACCCTCGCATCGTCGGCGTATGCGTGTCCTGCTTCGAGCACGAGCAATCCATATATGCTGTGCGTTGGCACCGATCAATTCCTCGCGCCTGCCACTCAGAGCCTGTTGAACAACAGTCTTTCGCTGACGCTGGTACCGAACGGGGGCTTGGCGGGGGTCCTCGCGTTAGCGTTGAATCCATTGCTTGAGACTTTGACGGGGCCTCTGTTGTCGCTGTTGTCGCCGATCTTGCTTCCGCTCGTCATGCAGCCGCTGGATTCGCTTTTGACCAGCGTCACCGGCCTGCTCGGCCTGGGCCTGGGCAATGCCTATGTGACGAATGCCCCGGACGCGATCAAGTGTGGTGATCCTATGCTTGTTAAATGAATATTGAGCGTTCCGGCGACGAATAGGGATGGCAACCCTCTCGGTCCCCTGGATATGCTGTTGATCAGTACAGCCACACCGCGCACCTTGTCATTAACCGAAGCCGTACCCAAAGAATGAGACCCACCCCCGCAATCGCAGAACTCGACCTCTACGTCTGGGAAGGCAAGGCGGACATCGTCGACCGCGTTGCCCGGTGCATGGCGAGCTTCGACGTCGAAGTGATCCGTGCGGACAACGCGGAGATCTCGCCCGAGCGCGCCGCATTGCGGCCGTCGCTCGCGATCATCAGCGTGTCGATGATCGAAACCGGCGCGGCGTTCCTGCGCGACTGGCAGGCCAATATCGGCATGCCGGTCGTCTGGGTCGGCGCGGCGCGCGACCACGACGCGTCGCAGTATCCGCCCGACTATTCGCATATCCTGCCGCTCGACTTCACGTGCGCCGAACTGCGCGGCATGGTCGGCAAGCTCGTCACGCAGTTGCGCGCACACGCGGCCGAAACGCTGCAGCCGTCCGAACTCGTCGCGCACTCCGAGTCGATGCAGGCGCTGCTGCACGAAGTCGACACGTTCGCCGACTGCGACACCAACGTGCTGCTGCACGGCGAAACCGGTGTCGGCAAGGAGCGCATCGCGCAACTGCTCCACGAAAAGCACTCGCGTTACCGGCAGGGCGAATTCGTGCCGGTCAACTGCGGTGCGATTCCGGACGGCCTGTTCGAATCGCTGTTCTTCGGACACGCGAAAGGCTCGTTCACCGGCGCGGTTGTTGCGCATAAAGGCTATTTCGAGCAGGCGGCGGGCGGCACGCTGTTCCTCGACGAAGTCGGCGACCTGCCGTTGTACCAGCAGGTCAAGCTGCTGCGCGTGCTCGAGGACGGCGCGGTGCTGCGTGTCGGCGCCGCGACGTCGATCAAGGTCGATTTCCGCCTGGTCGCGGCCAGCAACAAGAAGCTGCCGCAACTTGTGAAGGAAGGCCTGTTCCGCGCGGATCTTTACTATCGGCTCGCGGTGATCGAACTGAGCATTCCGTCACTCGAAGAGCGAGGCGCGGTCGACAAGATCGCGCTGTTCAAGTCGTTCGTCGCGGAGGTGGTGGGCGAGGACCGGCTCACCCAACTGTCCGACCTGCCTTACTGGCTCGCGGACGCGGTCGCGGACAGTTATTTCCCGGGCAATGTGCGCGAGTTGCGCAACCTGGCCGAGCGCGTCGGCGTGACGGTGCGGCAGACGGGTGGGTGGGATGCGGCGCGCTTGCAGCGGCTGGTCGCGCATGCGCGCAGCTCGGCACAGCCGGTGCCGGTGGAGAGCGCGGCGGAAGTCTTCGTCGATCGCAGCAAATGGGATATGAACGAGCGCAGCCGCGTGATCGCGGCCCTCGACGCAAACGGTTGGCGGCGTCAGGATACGGCGCAGCAACTCGGCATCAGTCGCAAGGTACTGTGGGAAAAAATGCGGAAATATCAGATCTTCGACGAGGAGCCCGAGACGCGCGAAAGCGAGTAATTAATGAGATAAAATCGCGCTGAATTACAACGATACGGGCGGGAATCAAAATTGATGAGCCATATGACGGGGTTGGGGCGGGCGTGTGCGTTGCTCGCCGTGGTAGGGGGCATGCAGGGCGCGTTCGCGCAGGGATTGGCAGGCAACGGAGTGCCGGCGGTACAGCAGGCGTCCGCGCCGGTGGCGGCGATTCCGGTGATCGATCAGCAGGGTCAGACGTCGGTGCAGCCGCAGGCCGGCGAGACGACCGGGCAGAGCACGGTTGACGAGCTGCAGCGCCAGATCCAGGCGCATTCGCTGACGGAAATGCGCACGAGCTATAACGGCAGCTATGGCGCGAGCCAGCTGTTCAGCGTCAAGGACGGGTCGTATTTCGTTGCGCTGTTCCAGCAGAAGGCGTTCTGGCGCGTGATCAAGACTTACGACGAAACGCGGGCGGAAGCGATCTATCGCGATTTCTCGCGTCAGGCCGAACGGCTGGCCGTCAACGAGTTGCGTGCGGCGAAGCTGGAATCGCAGAAGGCGCAAACGGACCGACAGATCGAAGTCACGCAGGAGCGCGCACGACGCCTGCAGGCCGACATCTCGATCGCGCGCGAGCAGCAAGCCGCGGTCGCGGATCGACAGAAGACGGTGCGTAACGAAACGGCGGCATTGCAGTCGCAGCAGGCAGAACTGCAGTCGCAGTTGCGCGCATTGCAGCAGCAGGTGCGTTCGCTGCAGCGCGAGGCCGACGCGGGCTTGCCGACGACGGCACGCTGAGCAGAAACGGGATAGGGCAGGTGCGGCGACATGCCGCGCCGGCCGACAAGGAAAAAGGGCAAGCCGATTGGCTTGCCCTTTGTTTTACTGGCCGTCCGGCACGATTCGCCGGCGGCGCGTGACGATCACCGGCCCGTTGCCGCCGCGTGCATCGGACGGCGACGTGTTGCTCGATGCGTCGCCGGCGTCGCGCGGTGCGCCGTAGCTTTCGCGCGGTTCGCGCGGAGCATAGCCTTCACGGGGTTCACGCGGCGCGCCATAACCCTCGCGCGGTTCGCGGGAGCCGTAGCCTTCGCGCGGTTCACGCGAACCGTAGCCGCCGCCGTCGCCGCGCGACTCGCGGGAGCCGCCGTGCGAGCCGTACGGGCTGTGGCCGCCGCCTTCACGGCCACCCGGCCGGCCGCCGGTGCGGGGGCCACGCGGGCCGCCGCCGCCGCCGGGGCGCGAGCCGCCGGTGTCGAGCTGGATCGTGGAAATGGCACGCTTGTAGATGCCTTGCAGACCCACGGGGGTGCGCAGCATCACCAGATACTGGTCGAACGACTCGATGCAGCCCGTCAGACGAATGCCGTTGACGAGGTAAATTTCAACGCGCTTACGTTCCTTGCGCGCCGCATTGATGAAGTCGTTTTGCGGATGGGATTCTGCGGGATTGGCCATTGAGGTGCGGCAGGAGCCTGCGTCAGAGAATATGTTGTGCGTGTGTGTGGCGTGTTCGCCCACCAAGGGTTTGGCGGGATTTTACCCTGTTCGTTCCGCCAGCGCGCGGTCGTGATTGTGTCGAACCGTAACCCACTATAGACGTTCCCGCGCGTTTTCGCGATTCGGTCGAATGGCTAGTACCCGTTCGTTACGGTGCGTTACGAATCTCGCAGCGGCGTAGCACCTGGCGAGGCGTGGCGCGATTAAAGTCGTCGCGCATGTCGGGCAGGCCGGCAGATCAGGGATACGGAACATGAACACGAGAACAATCGCGGGATGGCTCGGGAGTGCAGCGTTGCTCGCTTCCGGCAGTGCAATGGCGGGGCACGTCGACCTGTCGGTCGGTATCGGCGTGCCGGTCGCACCGGTCTATGCCGAGCCGGCCCCGGTCTATGTGGCGCCGCAGCCGGCGGTGGTCGCGTATCCGGACGACGGATACGGCTATTACGGCGACGACGGCGACGATCGCTACCGGAAATGGCGCAGGCACCATGAGCGGCACTGGCACGACCATCACGACGACGATGACGACGACTGAGCCGGCGGCGCGCGTCGCCGGAGCGCGGCCGGGATCGTCCGGCCGCGTCCCGCTCGGCTCGCTTAACCGGGTTTCCCGGCCTTGAGCTTGGCCATTTCCTCGTCGCGCAGCGCACGGCGCAGGATCTTGCCGACGTTCGTCTGCGGCAGCGCGTCGCGGAATTCGACGAACTTCGGCATCTTGTAGCCGGTGAGATTCTTGCGGCAGTGCGCGAGCACGTCGTCGACGGTCAGCGCGGGATCGCGGCGCACGACGAATACCTTGATTCGCTCGCCCTGGACTTCGTCAGGGATGCCGATCGCCGCGGCTTCGCTGATGCCGGGATGCATCACGAGCACTTCCTCGATCTCGTTCGGATACACGTTGAAGCCCGAGACGAGGATCATGTCCTTCTTGCGGTCGATGAGACGGATGAAGCCGCGCTCGTCCATCACGCCGATGTCGCCGGTGCCGAGCCAGCCGTCGGCGTCGATCACCTTCGCGGTCTCGTCCGGCCGCTGCCAGTAACCGCGCATCACTTGCGGGCCATGCACGCAGAGCTCGCCCGGCTCGCCGATGCCGGCCCAGGTGCCGTCCTCGTGTCGAAAGCGCACGACCGTCGATGGCGCGGGCAGGCCGATCGAGCCGCTGAACGCGGCCATGTCGGTCAGGTCCACCGGGTTCATCGTGACGATCGGCGAGCATTCGGTGAGCCCGTAGCCTTCGACGACCGGCCGGCCCGTGACCTGCTGGAAGCGCTCCGCGACCGCGCGCTGCATCGCCATCCCGCCGGCCATCGCGAGCTTCAGCTTCGAGAAGTCGCGCTTGCGGAATTCCTCGTTGTCGAGGAAGGCGTTGTACAGCGTGTTGATGCCGGTGATCCCGGTGAAGGTCTCGTTGCGGATGATCTTCATCACCATGTTCGTGTCGCGCGGGTTCGCAATCAGGATGTTGCGCCCGCCGAGCCCCATGAAGATGAATGCGTTCACCGTCAGCGAATAGATGTGATAGAGCGGCAGCGGCGTGAGCACCGTTTCGACGTCGCCGGTGACCTGATCGGCGATCCAGGCCTTCGCCTGTAGCAGGTTGGCGATCAGGTTGCCGTGCGTGAGCATCGCGCCCTTCGCGACGCCGGTGGTGCCGCCCGTGTATTGCAGGAACGCGAGGTCGTCGCGCGTCGTGGGCACCGGCTGCGGCTTGCCGCGCGCGCCGAGCGCGAGTGCGGAGCGCAACCGGATCGCCTGCGGCAGCTGGTAGGCCGGCACGAGCTTCTTCACGTGCTTCAGCACGAAATTGATCAGGCGTCCTTTCGCATTCAAGCCGTCGGCGAGCAGGTCGCCGAGCGCGGTGACGAGGATGTTCTTCACCTGCGTTTCCGGCAGCGCGTCCTGCAGCGTGCGCGCGAAATTCTCGAATACGACGATCGTCTGCGCACCGCTGTCCTTCAGCTGATGCGCGAGTTCGCGTGCGGTGTAGAGCGGATTGACGTTGACGACGATCGCGCCGGCCTTCAGCGTGCCGAACAGTGCGACCGGGTACTGGAACGAGTTCGGCAGCATGATCGCGACGCGATCGCCCGGCTTCACGCCCGTGCTTTGCAGATACGACGCGAATGCATCGACTTTCCGTGCGAGCGTGCGATAGGTCATCGATGCGCCCGCGCTCACGTAGGCGACGCGCTCGGCAAAGCGGGTCGTGCATTCGTCGAAGAACTGCACGAGCGATGCGTATTGCGTGACGTCGATCTCGTGCGGGACGCCGGGCGGGTACGACGCGTACCAGATGCCGTCGGTGTTCGGCGGGAGCTGGGCCGCTGCGGTGGCTGCGGATGAGGACATGATGGGTCTCCGGTGTCTCGGCGAGCGCGAGCGCGTTGGCGCTTGTTCCCGCTCGATGTTGTGCAGTCGACGAACGCCCGCGCGCCAGCACTGCGCCGCATGACATTCGTTCGGCCCGGGTCCGCGCGTGAACGTGGGCCCGGGCCGCATACCTGGGCGCCAAACCGGCGCGAACGCTTGCACGTCCGCGCGATCCCGCACCCGCAAGTCATCAGTGAAATGCCGCCGGCGCGGCCGTCGGCGCGATCAGTTCGCCGGGTGCAGCGCGGTCGTATCGGCGCCTGCCGTACTCGGTGTCAGCCCGAACACCTCGCTCGCACCCGCATCGTCGAGCACCGCCGCGAAGATCGACAATTGCGCGCTGTCGGGCATCGGGGCCTTCAGCGCGGCGACGATCAGCGACGACAGCCGCGCGATCATCTGCACGTCGTTCATCGTGCGGCCTTGCGAGAATTCGTCGATCAGGCTTTCGGTCTCGGCACCGGCGAGCGCGCCGGACAGTGCGCCGATCGCGAAGTGCAGCCGCCAGCCGAGTTCCGTGCGCGGCAGATGTGGCAGCGCGCGCTGGAACGCGTCGAAGAAACGGCCCGCGACGCTTGCGTAGTGGGCGGTCAGGAAGTTGCGCACGAACGGCGACGGGTCGGTGTACGCGCGGCCGATCAGCCGCAGGAACGCGGGGCCGCCGCGTTCGGGGTCGCGCGACGCTTTCAGCGCGGGAATGAACATCGCGCCGAGCACGTGCTCGCAGGTGATGTGCTCACCGAGCTGCGCATCGAAGCGATCGAGGATGCCGAGCCGTTCCTGGTTGAGCTGATCGAGCCGTCGCGAGAGCATCGCGTGGATCAGCGCTTCCTTGCTGCCGAAGTGGTAGTTGACCGCTGCGAGGTTCACCGCCGCGCGCGACGTGATCTGCCGCATCGACATCGCCTCGAAGCCATGTTCGATGAAGAGATCCTCGGCCGCATCGAGAATGCGCGCCTTCGTTCCGCCGGCCTGCCGAGTGCCGGATGACCGCCCGCCGGACGGCCGTCCCGCAGACGGTCGCCCCTCCTGACTTACTGCCATGCTCCGCCTCCCACGCCGGTTTCCCGGCCGCGAACTGGTGATTTGATTATCTGATTCAAACAGCCGTTTTTATTAAGATAAAAAAACGCGGGCGGGGCGGGCAAGCGGGGAATCTGGACAAATTCCTCTAGTTCGATGTGCGGATGCGGAAAATCATGCGCGCGGCCCCGGCGGGACGGGACGCGCGCGATGATGCGATGCGGCAATGCGTGCGATCAGGTGACGGTGGTACGCGTATTGACCGATTGCGTCATGTCGATGCCGCGCCGCTCGCGGCTGAACAGGATCAGCACCGCGATCACGACGGCCACGGTGCCGGCGACGAGCGCGAGCGCGTAACCGTAGTTGTTGCCTTGTGAAACCGCGAACGATGCCTGCATCGTCGCGTTGCCCGACGCGAGCAGGTTGCCGAGCTGATAGACGACACCGGGGAAGGTCGCGCGGATCTCGTCGGGCGAAATCTCGTTCAGGTGGACCGGGATCACGCCCCATGCACCCTGCACGGAAATCTGCATCAGGAACGCACCGGCGGCGAGCGCGATCGGGCCGCTCGAGAACGCCCACAGCGGCAGCACCGGCAGCGCGATCAGCGCCGCGATGAAGATCGCGCGGCGGCGGCCGATGCGCTCCGAGATCGCGCCGAACGACAGGCCGCCGACGATGGCGCCGATGTTCAGCACGATCGTGATCCATGACACGGTGTGCGGATCGAAATGGTGCTGTTCGCGCAGGAAGGTCGGATAGAGATCCTGCGTGCCGTGCGAGAAGAAGTTGAACGCGGTCATCAGCACGATCGCGTAGATCGTGAGTTTCCAGTTCTGCTGCATCGTGGCCCACAGGCTCGGCCGCGGGCGCTTTTCCATCTGCTTCCAGGCCGGCGATTCCGGCACGTGCGCACGCACGTACAGCACGAGCAGCGCGGGCAGCACGCCGACCATGAACATTCCGCGCCAGCCGATGTACTGGTAGAACAGGCCGAACACGATGGACGCGAGCAGGTATCCGCTCGGATAGCCGGCCTGCAGCAGGCCCGACACGATGCCGCGTGCGTGGGTCGGCACGGTTTCCATCGTCAGCGCGGAGCCGACGCCCCATTCGCCGCCCATCGCGATCCCGAACAGCGCGCGCAGCACCAGCAGCGCGGTCAGGCTCGGCGCGAAGCCGGATGCGAGTTCGAGCACGGAATAGCACGCGATGTTGACCATCAGCGTCGGACGGCGGCCGAAACGATCGGCGAGCCGGCCGAAGATCAGTGCGCCGAGCGGGCGCATCGCGAGGGTCAGGGTAAGCGCGAAGGCGACGGCGGGGATCGTCGACGCGAACTCGGCGGCGATGTCCTTCAGCACGAAAACCATCAGGAAAAAATCGAACGCATCGAGCGTCCAGCCCAGATAGGCGGCGATCGTGACGTTGCGTTGTTCGCGGGTCCAGCTCATGTCCGAAGTCTCCTCGTTGGCTCGCGCGCTCCCGATGTGCAGACGGATGCCGGCCCGGCGACGCGCGGCGCGCGGGCATGGATCGAGTGTAGGCCGCAGCGTCGTGCGATGTGGGGCGCGATAACGCCGAATCGGGAATAATCCCTACGAAATGAACTGTTGCGAAAGCGAAAACAGGGTCCGGCGAGCAAAGCGACAGGCGGATGTATCATTCATGAAGGTGTTTTGTATCTGTTATGTAATGTATGCGATGCACATCGCCATCGAATCAGGAGTCCGGATGACCGAACGTTTCGCTGCTGCGTTGCCCGTGTTCGAGACCGAGAGGCTGTGGCTGCGTCCGCGCGTGCTGGCCGATCTCGATGCGAGCATCGCGATGGATCGCGATCCCGAAGTCACGCGGCATATCGCGGGGCCGTGGCACGATCCGGTCGAGCATCGCCGCTTCGTCACGCACCGGATCACGCGCGACTATCCGCCGGGTCTCGGCTACTGGTCGATCTTCGAGAAGCACGCGCCCGATGTGTTCGTCGGCTGGATCCTGCTGATTCCCGACTATGTGGACGGCGCGCGCGACGTCGAGATCGGCTGGCGGCTCGTGCGCGCGGCATGGGGGCGCGGCATCGCGTGTGAAGCCGCGGCGGCCGTCGTGCGGCACGCGTTCGATACCGTGCGGCTGCCGCGCGTGATCGCCGATATCGCCGAGGCGAACACGGGTTCGCTGAACGTCGCGCGCAAGCTCGGCATGCGTCGCGTGAGCGTCGTGCACGACGGGATGCCCTACGTTCGTCACCGTCTCGAGCGCGACGATCTGCGCGCGTAATTGCCGTGCGCCGGCGCGGCCGGTTGTCAGAGATGGTCAATCACGCGCGCATCGAGGTCGTGACGTATTAACGGCTTGCAGGATCAGGAGTATCGTTGCCGGAAATCAGCAACATGGGGTACGACCATGGCACTTGGCAACGACGTTCATCTCATTCCCGTCAGGCTCGACGCGCTGCGTCCGACGCAGATGACGGTTGGCTATCGCGAAGTGAAAGCGAAGCGCAAGCACTGGAAGGCGCTCGACAAGCGCGCGCGCAAGGCCGCGATCGAATCGCACTGGTTTCCGGCCATCCTCGGCCCGGACGGCCTGCATTACATCACCGACCATCATCACCTTGGCCTCGCGCTGATCGAGGAAGGGGAGTCGCGCATCAATGCGATGCTGCTGAAGGATCTGTCCTGGCTCGACGACACGATCTTCTGGCGGATGATGGAGCACAACCAGTGGGTGCATCCGTTCGGCGCAGACGGTTCGCGTCGCGACTACGCGCATCTGCCGAAGTCGTTGACGGGGCTCGAGGACGATCCGTATCGCAGCCTCGCGGGCGAACTGCGCACCGCGGGCGGTTATGCGAAGGACGCGACGCCGTTCAGCGAATTCCTGTGGGCCGACTACCTGCGCCAGCACGTCACGCTCGACCAGATCCGCAAGAACTTCGCGAAGGCGCTCGACGTCGCGCTGCATCGCGCTCACGACCAGGACGCGCGCTATCTGCCCGGCTGGTCGGGTGTCATCGCCGTTAAACCCTGACACGCGCACGGCGCCCATCGCCCCATGACGACCGCCCCGATCCGCCCGGATGCCGGCCCGCAGCATGCCGACCATTTCGCTGCAGTCGATGCGGCGCCGCCCCCTCCGACGCAGCGCATCGGTCTCGATGCGCTGGCCGGCCTGTCGATCGCGGGCCTGCTGATTCCCGAGGCCGTCGCCTATGCGGGCCTTGCCAACCTGCCGCCGCAGGCGGGTCTCATCGCGCTGCTGTCGGGGCTCGTCGTCTATGCGCTGACGGGCAGCAGCCGTTTTGCGATCGTGTCGTCGACGTCGTCGTCGGCAGCCGTGCTCGCGGCGACGGTGCTGGCCGAGTCGGGGATGGCGCTTGCCGCGCAGCTCGCGCTGGCGGCCGCGCTCGTCGCGATGACGGGCGTGCTGTTCATCCTCGCGGGTGTCGCGCGGCTCGGCGGCATGTCGGACTTCGTTGCGCGTCCGGTCCTGCGCGGCTTCACGTTCGGGCTGGCACTGACGATCGTCATCAAGCAGTTGCCGAAGATTCTCGCGATCTCCGTGCAGCACAGCGATGCGCCGCATGTCGCGCTCGATCTCATTACCGGCGCGCCGCATGCGAACCTCGCAAGTGTCGCGCTCGGCGGGGCCGCACTCGCACTGCTGTTCGTGCTCGGGCGTCGCTCGCGCGTGCCGGCGACGCTCGTCGTGATCGTGCTGTCGATTGCGGCCGGCTACGTGTTCGACTGGCAGCACTACGGGATCGCGATCGTCGGGCACATCGACTTCCGGCACCTCGAATTCGGGTTGCCGCACCTCGACCGCAATGCGTGGATGCAGACGATCGAGCTCGCGTTCGCATTGATGCTGATCCTGTACGCGGAGTCGTACGGCTCGATCCGCAACTTCGCGCTGAAGCACGGCGACAGCGTGTCGTCGAACCGCGACCTCGTCGCGATCGGGTGCGCGAACCTCGTGTCGGGATTGCTGCACGGGATGCCGGTCGGCGCCGGCTATTCGGCGACGTCCGCGAACGAGGCCGCCGGTGCGCAATCGCGTTTCGCGGGGTTATGGGCCGCGGGCGTGGTCGCGCTGATCGTGTGGCTGCTGCTGCCGCAACTCGCCCGCACGCCGGAACCCGTGCTCGCGGCGATCGTGATCTTCGCGGTCAGCCATTCGCTGCATCCGGCGGTGTTCCGGCCGTACTGGGTGTGGCATCGCGACCGGCTCGTGGTGATCGCCGCGCTGCTCGCGGTGCTCGTGCTCGGCGTGCTGCACGGGTTGCTCGCGGCAATCGGCGTGAGCCTGCTGCTGACGCTGCGCAAGTTGTCCGAGCCGAACGTCGGCGTGCTCGGCCGGCTGCGCGATGGTCACGACTTCGTCGACGTCGCGAATCATGCGGATGCGAAGCCCGTGCCGGGCGTGCTGATCGTGCGGCCCGAGGCGCAACTGTTCTTCGCGAACGCGGACCGGATGCTCAATCGCGTGCGTGCGCTGATGAAGGCCGCGCCCGATACGCATACCGTGATGCTGAGCCTCGAGGAAACGCCGGACGTCGACGGCACGACGATCGAGTCGTTGCGTACGTTCGCGGCCGAATGCGCGGCGCGCGGGCTGCAGTTCGCGATCGTGCGGCTCAAGGAGCACGCGCTGCATGCATTGCGGCGTGCGGCCGACGATACGCTGCACGATGATGCGATGTCCGAACTGAGTGTCGACGAGAGTCTGCAGGTGCTGCAGGCACGCGGCAACGGCGCGAAGGGCGGCGCGTGACGATGCGGCGCGCACGCGCGCCGCGTGGTGTCGTTCGATCCCGTCTAGCGGGATAACGCGGCGTCCGCCGGTTCGGCGGCAGCGCGGTTCGCGATGACGTCGGCCACCTCGGTGGCCGTCGGCGCATAGGCGCCTGCGTGTGCACAGGCGACCGCTGCGCAGGCCGCCGCATAGCGCAGATGCTCGGCCGCCGTTGCATCGGGGTAGGCGAGCTGACTGGCGAGCCAGCCGCCGATGCTGGCGTCGCCGCAGCCGACGGTGTCGGCAACCTCGGTCGCAAATGCCGGTTGAAACAGCTCGGCATCGCGATGCAGCAGCTGCATGCCGGACGCACCGCGTGTGACCAGCACGGCCGCATCGGGCGCCCATGCGCGCAATTGCGCGAGCGCGGCGGCTTCGTCGAGTTCGGGGAACAGGCCGCGCAGATCCTCATCGGATACCTTGATCCAGTCGGCGAGTGCGGCCAGCCGGCGTAGCGTGTCGCGGTACGCCGGCGCGGCCATCGGTGCCCGGTAGTTCGGGTCGAACGAGATCCGCTTGCCGGCAGCACGCGCGGCCTGCACAGCGTCGATCAGCCGCGACGCGAGCGGTTCGCGCACGACGCCGAGCGAGCCGACATGCACGATTTCGGCCGCGTCGAGCGCGCCGCCGGGCAGGTCGGCCGGATCGAACGCGAGATCGGCGCTGTTCTCGCCGATGAAGAAGTAGGCGGGCGGCTGCTTCGACACGACCATCGCGAGCAGCGGCGCGCGCTCGACCTGCCGGATGAAGCGCAGGTCGAGTCCGGCATCGGCGCTCTTGCGCACCAGTTCGTCGCCGAAGATGTCGCGGCTGACCGTGCCGGCGAATGCGGTCGGCACGCCGAGCCGCGCGCCGACGCGCGCCACGTTCCAGCACGAGCCGCCGGCCACGCTGCGCCAGTGTTGCGCGTCGTCGCGGATGAAATCGGTCAGAGCTTCGCCGAATACGATCAGGCGGGGAAACGTCGTCGTCATGTCGAAACCTTGTGCCGCGACGTGTCGCGCGGCGCAGCAGCAGTTGAGGTGAACGGGCGGGCGACGACGTGTGGCGCCGCCCGGTACAGCGGGCGCGCGGCGCGATCAGTGCGGGCTGCTCCAGCCCTTGTAGTTCTTCACGTTGTCGCGCGTGATGAGCGTCGGCTCGATCAGGATCATCGGATTGGCCGGCTTCTGGTCGTTCATGATCCCGTAGCCGACGTTCACGGCCTGCTGCGCCATCGCCCACGGATCCTGGCTCGCCGACGCCTGCACGAGCGTGTTGGACTTCAGCGCCACCTCGATGTCGGGCGCGCCGTCGACCGACGTGATGACGAGGCCCGGGCGATTCAGCTGTTTCGCCGCGAGATCGCTGCCGATCGCCTGCGGATCGTTGATCGTGAACACGCCGTCGAGCTTTGGAAAGCGCGTCAGGTAGCCCTGCATCGCGTTCATCCCGCCTTCGCGCGAGCCCTTGCCGTCCTGGTCGCTCGACAGCAGCTTGATGCCGGGGTTCTTCGCGAGCACGGCCTTGCAGCCGTTCACGCGATCGATCACGGCCGACACCTGCGGGCCGTTCTCGATGATCACGTTGCCCTTGCCGCTGAGCTTCTTCGCGAGGTAGTCGCACGCGAGTTCGCCGGCCTTCACGTTGTTGGTCTGCACGGTCGCGTTCGCGCCGGCAGCCGCGACGTCCACGGCGACGACCGTGATGCCGGCCGCCTGCGCCTTCTTCACCGCCGGCTCGATCGCCTTCGGGTCGGTCGCGTTGAGCAGGATCATGTCGACGTGCGCGGAGATGAAGTTGTCGATCTGCGTGAACTGCTTGTTCAGGTCGTAGTCGGCCGACACCGCGGTGACCTTCGCGTTCGGGTTGATCTGCTTTGCACGCGCTTCGGCGCCTTTGACGATCGTGACGAAGTACGGATTGCCGAGCGACCCGACCGTGACGCCGATCGATTTCAGCGGCTTGTCGGCGGCGTGGGCGGCGGCCGCGCCGAATGCGAGTGCGCAGGCGACGGCGGTCAGGGCGGCTTTGTGCTTGAACATGTCGTGGTGTCTCCGGAGGGTTCTTTGGCGGACGGGCGCGGGAGGATCGGCCTGCGCCCCGAGGTTGAGTGGCGAGGAAACGATGTCAGGTGCGGGCGGAGTCACGCTGGCGATAGCGGTCCAGCGCGACGGCGCCGATGATCACGAGGCCCTTGATGATGTATTGCCAGATGTCGGATACGCCGAGCAGCACCAGGCCGTTCGTCAGTACCGCGATGATCAGTGCGCCGATCAGCGTGCCGACGATCGAGCCGACGCCGCCGACGAAGCTCGTGCCGCCGAGGATGACCGCGGCGATCGCGTCGAGTTCGTACGACTGGCCGAGCTGCAGGCCGTTGGCCGCATAGAGCCGTGCCGCGGACATCACCGCGCCGAGACCGGCGAGCAGGCCCGACGCCGCATAGACGAACAACTGGATTGCGCGCACGTTGATGCCCGACAGCCGCGCCGCTTCCGGATTGCCGCCGACTGAATAGATCCGCATCCCGAGCACCGTGCGGCGCAGGATGAACCACGACAGCGCAATCACCGCCAACGCGATCACGACGAGCCACGGCACGCCGAGGATCGTGCCGTTGCCGATGAACGCGAACGGCAGTTGCGGATTGAAGATCGTCGTGTCGTTGCCGATCAGGCGGGCGACACCGCGCACGGCCGTCATCGCGCCGAGCGTGACGATGAACGGGGGCAGGCGCAGGAACGAGATCAGGCCGCCGTTGATCGCACCGAACACGAGGCCGACGGCGAGCGCGAACGGCACGCCGAGCCAGCCCCAGCCGGGGATGGTCGACGCGAGCAGCGCGGCGACGGCCGACGCGGCGAGCACCGAGCCGACCGACAGGTCGATGCCGCCCGTCAGGATCACGAAGGTCATGCCGGCGGCGAGCACGATGTTGATCGACGCCTGCTGCGTGACGATCGACAGGTTCTGCAGCGTGAAGAAACCGTCGGTCATGAACCCGAAGCCGATGCACAGGACGAGCAGCACCGGCAGCATGCCGGCGGTGCGCATCAGCGACTGCATGCGCGCGCGATGATCGGCGCCGCGCATCAGGGGCGTACGGTTGGCGACCGGATGGGCCGTCGCGGAAGCAAGGTTCCGCTGCTTGGTCGGGTTGATCATTTCGGTACCTTGAATGAAGAGGGAAATGAAGGGGCCGTGGTCAGTGCGCGTCGGCGAGTTCGGCCTGCGAGCCGGTCGCGAGCGCGATGATCGCTTCCTGCGTGATGGGGGTAGGCGTGTGGCCGCCGAGTTCGCCGGCGATCTCGCCTTCGCGCATCACCAGCACGCGATCGGCGACGCCGATGATTTCCGGCAGCTCGCTCGAGATCACGATCACGCCAACGCCCGCGCGGGCCAGCTCGTTGATGATCCGGTAGATCTCGGATTTCGCGCCGATGTCGACGCCGCGGGTCGGCTCGTCGAGGATCAGCACGCGCGGCTTCGTCTCGAGCAGGCGCGACAGCAGCACTTTCTGCTGGTTGCCGCCCGACAGCGCGCCGACGTTCACGTTCGCGTTCGGCACGCGGATCGACAGCGATGCGATCGCGTCGCGCGCGCGTTCGGCGCCGCGGGCGAGGTCGAGCGCGCCGAGGCGGGCATCGCGGTTGCACACGGAGATGTTGATGTTGTCGCGCACGCTCATGTCGAGGAACAGGCCCTGGCGCTTGCGGTCTTCCGTCAGGTAGACGAGGCCCGCGTCGATTGCGTCGCGCGGCGAATGCGCGCCGAACGTACGATCGCCCAGCTTCACGTCGCCGCGTGTGCGCGGCTCCGCGCCGAAGATCAGCCGTGCAAGCTCGGTGCGGCCCGCGCCGACGAGTCCCGCGATGCCGAGCACTTCGCCGGTATGCAGATCGAGGCTGCACCCGCGCACGCGCACGCCGTCGGCGATGTCGCGGACCGACAGCAGCAGGTGGCCGGGATCGTACGGCGCATGTTCCTTCTTGTAGAAGCCGGAGATGTCGCGGCCCACCATCATCGCGACGAGCCGCTCGGCCGACAGCGATTCGCGCTCGAGCGTGCCGACGTACGAACCGTCGCGCAGCACCGACACGCGATCGGACAGTTCGTAGATCTCCGCCATCCGGTGGCTGATGTAGATGATCGCGAGGCCTTCCTCGCGCAGCTGGCGAATCAGGCCGAACAGGTGCTCGGTTTCGCGCGACGACAGCGGCGTCGTCGGTTCGTCCATCACGAGGATGCGGGCACGGGTGTGCACGGCGCGTGCGATTTCGACAAGCTGCTGCTCGGCGATCGACAGTGTGTCGACGAGCGTATCCGGGCCGAACGGTGCGCCGAGACGCGCGAGCACCTCCTGGCAGCCGCGCGCCATCGCGGCGCGGTCGATGGTGCCCCAGCGCCGGTTGCCGCGGCGCAGCTCGCGGCCGACGTAGATGTTTTCCGCGACGCTCAGGTTCGGCGCGAGGCACAGCTCCTGGTAGATCACCGCGACACCGGCATCGCGCGCGGCGAGCGGGCCGTCGATGTCGATGCGCTCGCCGTCGATCAGGATCTCGCCGCCGGCGTCGGCGCGATACGCACCCGACAGGATCTTCATCAGCGTCGATTTGCCCGCGCCGTTCTCGCCCATCAGCGAATGGATCTCGCCCGGATAGACGGTCAGGCTGACGTTGTCGAGCGCGCGCACGGCCGGGAACGTCTTGCTGATCCCGCGCATCTCGAGCAGCGGTCGGGGCGACTCAGATCGCGACATGGTTGACCTCCTGCGATTCGGTGCGGGCGCCCTTGAGGATGCCGGCCCGCGGAGAGAAGTTGAAGAACATCGGTAGCGTCGCGGCCCCGATCGCGCCGGCGTCGGCGCCGAACGTGCCGCGCACGAGCGTCGGCGTGCCGCGCGCTTCAGGGGCGGTGGCGACGAGCGCGGCGCGCAGGCGGCTCGTCACCGCATCGAGCAGGCCTGCATCGGTATCGGCGTCGAGCACGACGACCGGCGCATCGACGACGCACAGCACCGCACGCAAGGCCGGTGCGAGCGCATCGACGCAGTCGTCGATCCATTCGTCGACGGCCGGCAGGCCGCGCGCGATGCAGGCCTCGAGATCGGCGCGGTTCTCGACCGTCTCGCCGTGATGGCGCAGATGGCGCACGAGCGCATGCAGCGACGCGCGCGCGAGCAGGATGTCCCACGGGCCGCGCGGCGGCGGCGCGGACACGAGCCGGCTCGGCGGGACGGGAATCACGGCGATGTCGCCGGCGTTGCCGGTTACGCCGCGCAGGCAGTCGCCGTCGATCGCGATGCCGCCGCCGATCGCGGGCCCGATGAACAGGTAGACGAAGTCGTCGCACTGCCGGCCATATCCGTAGAACAGCTCGGCGATCGCGGCCGCGTTGCCGTCGTTTTCGCCGAACACGGGCAGCGACAGCGTGCGGCCGAGGTCGCTCGCGAAGTCGACGTCTTCCCATGCACGGAACGTGTCGGGCGCGAGGCCGAGCTCGCGCATCCATGCGCCGAGGTTGTACGGCTGGGCGACGCCGACCCCCGTCAGGCGTGCGCGCTCGTGGTCGGGGAGCAGATCCTGCATCGCGTCGATGTCGCGCCGGACGATGTCGAGCACGTCGGCGGGCGGGGGGAGCAGCGTGTCGTGCGAGCGGCGGCCGAGCACGTCGCCCGCGAAATTGACGAGTGCCGTTTCGATGCGCATCCGGTCCAGATGGACGCCGATGCCGAACGCGCCGCGCGGGTCGAGACGGATCAGCGACGCAGGCTGGCCGCGCTGGCCTTCGGTGCGGCCGGCGAATTCGATCAGCTTCGCATCCGCGAGCGACGCGATGATGCTGCCGACTGCCGTGCCCGTCATGTTCGCGAGACGCGCGAGGTCGGCCTTCGACGCGCTGCCGGCACGGCGCAGCGTCTTCAGCAGCAGGCGCTCGTTATAACGACGCACGTTGGCCGAGTTGCTTCCCTGGCCGATGTGCGGGCTTCTCATGGTGTCTCCTTCCATGGTGCGTCGTCGGCTGACGCATTAAATAAATCACGTTGATTTATTTAACCGCGTGACAGACCGCATGTCAGCCTAGGGAAATCCCGGTTTTGTCCGGGGAAGAAGGAGGGGCGGGATTTCGAATTCGTCCGATGGATTTGTGATTCGCAACGCGCCAGGATGGCCTGACGGGCTGCTTGCGACATGACGGTTCGAAGAAGGCGATGTCTGCTGCGCGCGATAGTGGGGCGCTGGCTGCGTTGCTCGTTCATTCGGCGTCGTGCGGTAGAAGCCGTCCTGCGCCTGCTTTTGGGAGAAAGTCCATGCATCGTCCGACGCGGCCTTCGACATCGCTGCTCGATCCTTACGCCGGCAGCGAGCCGTTGCCGCTTTACACGGCGACGGTGACCGTTACCGGCGGCGAATCGGCTCACGGACGATCGTCCGGACATGCGCGCGCTGCAACGGCCGGCGAACTCGATGTGTCGTTGCGTCTGCCCGTTGAGCTGGGCGGCACGGGTGGCGGCACGAATCCGGAGCAGTTGTTCGCGGCCGGCTTCGCCGCGTGTTTTCATGGCGCGTTGACGCTGGTTGCGATGAAGCGGCGGACTCGGCTGCCGGCGGATCTTTCGATTTCGGCCAGCGCAACGTTTCAATGCGATCCTGCCGACGGCTTGTTTGCGATCGCGCTCGATCTCGAGGTCAGCATGCCGGGTGTTGGCGTCGAGGAGGCGCGTGAGCTCGTTACGGAGACCGAGGCGATTTGTCCGTACGCGAAGATGGCGAGAGAGGGGATTCGGCACACCGTCCATGTCGTGGAAGTGGCGTGAGTCGCGAGGTGGTGACGATGCCGCGTTTCGGAAGCGGAAATGAAAAAAGGCCGGCTAAAAGCCGACCTTTTTTAGAAAACAGATGGTGCCCAGGAGAGGACTCGAACCTCCACGATGTTGCCACCGCTAGGACCTGAACCTAGTGCGTCTACCAATTCCGCCACCTGGGCACGTTTCGCTTACTGCGATGCGAAGACCGCTATTCTAGCGTGTTTGGGACATCTGTCAATACAATTTGAGGTTGCGAACGCAAATAATTTGCGGCGGCCTTGTTTGCTTGCTCGGTCGAAGGAGAGGGGTGTCGAAGTGAGGTGGGCTCATCGACGATGCGACGTGATTCCGCGGATGCGGACCGGGGCATGCGCGCAGGTGCGTGTATCGCTTCGGCGCCGGAAATGAAAAAAGGCCGGCTAAAAGCCGACCTTTTTTAGAAAACAGATGGTGCCCAGGAGAGGACTCGAACCTCCACGATGTTGCCACCGCTAGGACCTGAACCTAGTGCGTCTACCAATTCCGCCACCTGGGCACGTTTCGCTTGCTGCGATGCGAAGACCGCTATTGTAGCGTGTCCGAGGAGCCTGTCAACACAATTTATTCGATGGCGATAAAAATATCGCGCGTTGCGCGTTCGGGCATCAGGCGCCGATCGGATCCGCGCGCTTCGACGTGAAATTCCAGCGCAGCGCTTCGCTCGTATCGACGCGGGCTGGCAGGAGGCCGGCTGCGAGGAACGTGTCGGCGATCTTCTGCTGCTCCGCGAAGTTCTGCGCGACCACGGCGCGGACGAGATAGCTGCGTCGCGCATTGGCGCGCGCGATCGTCGTTGCGTCGAGCCCCCAGATCGGCGCGAGCGTATTGGCCGCTTCCAGCGGGTGTGCGCGCAGCCACGCGCCGGCCTGCGACAGCCGGTCGAACACGATCTGGATGACGTCGGGGCGCGCGGCGGCAAAGCTGCTCGATGCGAGGTAATAACGCTGGTATGAAGCGAGCCCGCTGCCGTCGGCCAGAATCCGCACGTCCGGATTCGAGTCGACCGATGCGACATAGGGATCCCACGTGATCCATGCATCGACGCTGCCGCGCTCGAACGCCGCGCGGCCATCGGCCGGCGTCAGGTAGTGAATCGCCGTGTCGGCAGGGGCGAGCTTTGTGCGTGCGAGTGCGGCGAGCAGCAGATAGTGGCTGCCGGCAGCCTTCGTGACGGCGATGCGCTTGCCCTTCAGGTCCGCGAGCGCATGTAGTGTGCTGTCGTTCTTGACGATGATGGCCTGCGCCTTCGGCGACGGCGCTTCCTGAGCGACGTACACGAAACGTGCGTGCGCGGCCTGGGCGAATACGGGTACCGTGTCGGCCACGTCGGCGCTGAAATCGACCGCGCCGACGTTGAGTGCTTCGGTCAGCGGCAAGCCGCTTGCGAATTCATGCCACGACACGCGCAGCCCGAGCGGTGCCAGCGACTGCTCGAGCGTCCCGCGGGTCTTGAGCAGCGTGATGAGCGTCGACGATTTCTGGTATCCGATGCGCAGCGTGGAAGGTGTGCTCTCGGCGTGTGCCCGGATGCCGGCGGCGCTCAGGCCGGCGGCCAGCATTGCGCATGCGAACGCGCGGCGGTTCATCGGCGTCATGGAGGGTGCTCCTCGTTGGGTTCGTTGCAAACAAGGCGGCTAACGTACCAACGGGGGGCGGTGATCGATAAACGATTAATTCTGCTATTGATCGGAGTGGCCGGCATAAGGGTGTGCCGGTGTGCGCGATGCGCGACTTGAAATGAAAAAAGGCCGGCTAAAAGCCGACCTTTTTAAAAACAGATGGTGCCCAGGAGAGGACTCGAACCTCCACGATGTTGCCACCGCTAGGACCTGAACCTAGTGCGTCTACCAATTCCGCCACCTGGGCACGTTTTGCAGTTAGCTGCTTGCTGCAAAGAAGCGAAATTATAGCGCCCCAATTATTCGTGTCAACACTTTTTTGCGATGGGCCGCAAACGGGCCGCCGAGGCGCCTGCACGCGGCATTCGCGTCATTTGGCAACACAGGCGGGTGATAGAATGATCCGCCGCCGTCACTATAGAACTGTCTGACGGACACTTCTATGTTGATGCCGTGCACCATCAGTCAACGCAACGAGAACAATCATCGACAAGCCCTTGAGCAAATATCCGTACCCCATTCCGAGCCGTGAAGAAATTCTCGGCGTGCTGCGTACGAGCGACGCATCGCTGGCCGCCAACGATATCGCCGAAGCGCTGTCGATCAAGCGCCAGGAGCGCGAGGGCTTCTTCCGGCGTGTCGCCGCGATGGAGCGCGACGGCCAGATTCGTCTCGACAAGCGCGGTCACTACCAGCTCACTCATCCTTCGAACTTCGTTGCCGGTCGTGTGCAGGGGCATCGCGACGGCTACGGGTTCGTGATTCGCGATGACGGCCAGGACGATCTGTTTTTGCCGAACGGCGAAATGCAGAAGGTCATGCATGGCGATCGCGTGCTCGCGCGGATCGTCGGCTACGATCGCCGCGGCCGGCCCGAAGGGCACGTCGTCGAAGTCACCGAGCGTGCGAACAAGCGCGTGATCGGCCGCCTGCTCAATGAGAACGGCGCGCTGATCGTCGCGCCCGAAGACAAGCGCATCGGCCACGACATCCTGATCACGCAGAACGTGAAGAAGGCGAAGGTCGGGCAGGTCGTCGTCGTCGAGTTGACCGATTTCCCGAGCCGCCATTCGCAGCCGCTTGGCCGCGTCGTCGAAGTGCTCGGCGACATCGACGATCCGGGCATGGAAATCGAGATCGCGGTGCGCAAGTACGGCGTGCCGCACGAATTCAGCCAGCCGGCGCTCGACGAAGCCGCCGCGCTGCCGGACAAGGTACGCCCGACCGATCTGCGCTTCCGCGTTGACCTGCGCGACGTGCCGCTCGTAACGATCGACGGCGAGGACGCGCGCGACTTCGACGATGCCGTCTACTGCGAGCCCGTCAAGGTTGGCCGCGGCGACGGTTTCCGCCTGATCGTCGCGATCGCCGACGTTTCGCACTACGTGCAACCGGGCAGCAGCCTCGACGTCGACGCGCTCGAGCGCAGCACGTCGGTCTACTTCCCGCGCCGCGTGATCCCGATGCTGCCGGAGAAACTGTCGAACGGCCTCTGCTCGCTGAATCCGCAGGTCGACCGCTGCGTGCTCGCGTGCGACATGGTGATCACCGCGCGCGGCGAGATCAAGGCGTACCAGTTCTATCCGGCGGTGATCCACTCGGCCGCGCGTCTGACGTACACCGAAGTCGCGGCCGTGCTGTCGAACACGAAGGGGCCGGAGGCCGCGCGTCGCGCAGACGTGCTGCCGCACCTGCAGGATCTCTACGGCGTCTACAAGGCGCTGTTCGCCGCGCGGCAAAAACGCGGTGCGATCGACTTCGATACGACCGAGACGTATATCGTCTGCAACTCGCAGGGCAAGATCGAGCAGATCGTGCCGCGTCAGCGCAACGACGCGCACAAGCTGATCGAGGAATGCATGCTGGCCGCGAACGTCTGCGCGGCCGACTTCCTGAAGCGCAACAAGCATCCGGGCCTGTACCGCGTGCACGCGGGGCCGACGCCGGAAAAGCTCGAAAACCTGCGCGCGTTCCTGCGCGGCATGGGCCTGTCGCTCGGCGGCGGCGACAAGCCGCACGCGAGCGACTACGCGGCGCTGATGGCGCAGATCCGCGACCGGCCCGACGCGCAGATGCTGCAGCCGATGCTGCTGCGTTCGATGCAGCAGGCCGTCTACAGCCCGGACAACATCGGCCACTTCGGTCTCGCCTACGAGGCGTACGCGCACTTCACGAGCCCGATCCGCCGTTATCCCGACCTGCTCACGCACCGCGCGATCTACGCGATCCTGTCGGGCAAGAAATACACGCCGAAGGCGCCGGAAGGCTTCGAGCTGAACACCGCGCTGTCGCCGCGCGCCCGCGCGATGCAGCAGGCCGACGACGAATCGCGCGGCCGGTCGCGCTCGAACACGGCGATCTGGGAAGAGCTTGGCCTGCATTGCTCGGCGAACGAGCGGCGTGCCGATGAAGCGTCGCGCGACGTCGAAGCGTGGCTCAAGTGCTACTTCATGCGCGACAAGCTCGGCGAGGAGTACGGCGGGATGGTGAACGGCGTCACGTCGTTCGGCATCTTCGTGCAGCTCGACACGCTCTTCATCGAAGGCCTCGTGCACGTCACGGAACTCGGCTCGGACTACTTCCAGTACGACGAGATCAAGAACGAGCTGCGCGGCGAGCGCACGGGCATCCGTTATCGCCTGTCGGATCGCGTGCGCGTGCAGGTGAGCCGCGTCGATCTCGACGCGCGCAAGATCGACTTCCGCCTCGTGCGCGATACGCCGGTGAAGGCGCCTCGCCCGGCACCGGCGCCGGCTGTTGCCGGCAACGATCGCGGCGGCCCGCGCGTGCGCTCGTTGCCGCCGGCGGAGGATGCCGTGCCGCGTCGCAAGAGGGCGGCCAGCGCGCCGACCGTCGCGGTGAACGAAGCGCGTGCTGCGCGTGCAGCGAAGAAGAAGGGCGGCACGGCGGCGAAGACGGCCGCGAAGAAGCCGCACGCGCGCAAGAAGTATTGAGCGTTCGGGGCGGCGCGCAGCGCACGCCCTTGCAGTATCGAGAGACGCCGCGTTCTACCGGTCACCGGCCGGCAACGCGGCGCTTTCCTTTTCCATGGATCGCGGCTGCGCGCGTTGCGCGGCTGCACGTTTGATCGAAGGTTGTTCCAGTCATGTCACGTCTGAAGGTTCTTTACGGTTTTCATGCGGTGACCGCACGTTTGCGGCACGATGCATCGACGGTTGCGGAGGTGCTGTATGACCAGACGCGCCGCGACCGCCGCATGCAGGACTTCCTGCACACCGCGAAGGAAGCGGGCGTGCGGCTGATCGCGGCCGACGAAACGCGCCTGTGGGGGCTCGCGCATACCGAGCGCCATCAGGGCGTCGTTGCGCGCGTCGAGGACGTTCCGCTCGCGCAGAACCTGTCCGAGCTGCTCGACGGCATCCAGGGCCCGGCGCTGCTGCTGGTGCTCGACGGCGTCACCGATCCGCACAACCTGGGCGCTTGCTTGCGCGTCGCCGATTCGGCCGGTGCGCATGCGGTGATCGCGCCGCGCGATCGCGCGGTTGGCCTGAACGCGACCGCGGCGAAGGTCGCGAGCGGCGCGGCCGACACGGTGCCGTACATCACGGTGACGAACCTCGCTCGCGCGCTGCGCGAGCTGAAGGAAGCGGGCGTGTGGATCATCGGCACGTCGGACGAAGCGTCGTCGACGCTGTACGAAACGAAGTTCGACGGCCCGGTCGCGATCGTGATGGGCGCGGAAGGCGAAGGCATGCGCCGGCTGACGCGCGACACCTGCGACGAAGTGATGAGCATCCCGATGGCCGGCAGCGTGGAAAGTCTGAACGTGTCGGTTGCCAGCGGCGTGTGCCTGTACGAAGCGGTGCGGCAGCGGCGCGTGAAGGGCTGATGCACGCGGCCCTGCGCGCTGCGCGGGCCGCCATGACCCGAACGACGTGTGCCGCGATCGCGCGCGGCACACGGTTCTCCGGAACGCGCGAACCATGACCCTGTTCCGTCTCGGCGCATCGTGCGCCGTTCTCTGCCTGCTGGCTGCCTGCACGTCGCCGTCGCTGGTCGAGCGTGGCACCTACTACGCCGACACGAGCCTGCACGCGCGCGGCGCCGATTCGCGCATCCGCTTTCTCGTGATGCACTACACCGAAAGCGACGAAGCGAAATCGCTGCGCACGCTGACGGGCGACTCGGTCAGCGTGCATTACGTCATCCCGCCGCAACCGCGTGTCGAACACGGGATGCCGGTCGTCTATCAGCTCGTTCCGGAAGCGATGCGCGCGTGGCATGCCGGTGTCAGCGAATGGCAGGGCACGACCGAACTGAACGCGGCGTCGATCGGCATCGAGAACGTGAACCGCGGCCCGCTCGATCCGGAGCATCGCACGTGGCAGCCGTATCCGCCGCCCCAGGTCGATGCACTGATCCGGCTATCGAAGGACATCGTCACGCGCTACGCGATTCCGCCGACGCGCGTGGTCGGGCACAGCGACATCGCGCCGCAACGCAAGATCGACCCGGGCCCGCTGTTCCCGTGGCATGCGCTCGCGCAGGCCGGCGTTGGTGCATGGCCGGACGGCGCGACCGTCGCCGCGCGGCTCGCGGGCAGGGATCCGCACGCGCTCGTCGATGTGCGCGAGTTGCAGCTCAAGCTCGCGCGCTACGGCTATGACGTGCCGACCGACGGGGTGCTCGATGCCAGCACGCGGCGCGTCTTCGCGGCATTCCAGATGCATTTCCGGCCGTCCGACTATGCGGGCAATCCGGATGCCGAAACCGACGCAATCGCGCAGGCATTGCTCGACAAGTATTTCCCCGGCGCGGCGCCGGCCGACGACGGATCCGCGGCGGGCGCACCCTGACGATCGGTGTGCAAGGCGCTGACGCCGCCGCCGCTGAAAAAGCCCGGCCTGTCAGCCGAGTCCGGTAAACTGGCGGTTTTCCGCAATCCCGCAGCATTTCCTCCCCATGACTCAAGACGAACTCAAACGCCTGGTCGGCCAGGCGGCCGCCGATTATGTGATCAACACCGTGCCGGAAGGCGCGGTGATCGGCGTCGGCACCGGCTCGACAGCCAACTGCTTCATCGACGCGCTCGCCGTCGTCAAGTCGCGCTATCGCGGCGCCGTGTCGAGCTCCATCGCGACCACTGAGCGCCTGAAGTCGCACGGCATCAAGGTGTTCGATCTGAACGAGATCGAGTCGCTGCAGGTGTACGTCGACGGCGCCGACGAGATCGACGCGAGCGGCGCGATGATCAAGGGCGGCGGCGGCGCGCTCACGCGCGAGAAGATCGTCGCGTCGGTGGCCGAGACGTTCGTGTGCATCGCGGATGCCAGCAAGCGCGTGCCGGTGCTCGGCGGGTTCCCGTTGCCGATCGAGGTCGTGCCGATGGCGCGCACGGCGATCGGCCGACGCGTGACCGCGCTCGGCGGCGTGCCGGTTCTGCGCGTGACGAAGGACGGCGCGCCGTACATCACCGACAACGGCAACGAAATCATCGACGTGAAGGGCCTGCAGATCGCCGATCCGCGCGGCTTCGAAGCGCAGGTGAACGCATGGCCGGGCGTGGTGACGGTCGGCCTGTTCGCGCAGCGCGGCGCGAACCTGTGCCTGCTCGGCACGGAAGCCGGTGTTGAAACGATCGTTTATTCGGCTGATTGAAAGAATTGAAATGAAATTGGCAGGTTGAAAGGCATTTCATGCGGGGCGTAATAACCCGTAATGGATTGCATGTTCAAATCGCGTCGAAATCGCGGCCCGGCAAGCGCAGAGCGCTTCCCGGGCTTTTTTTGTGGCCTTATAAATCACCCCTTTATAAAGAGGGATAACCCTGTCAGGTGTTTACCAGATAGCGAAATATCCCCGAACTCGCCAACTTATAGATCATAAGAACAGTCGTAACCAGGGCCGGCGGAACTGCGGAGCAGGTGTTCGCAAATCGACGCACGGGGAGGTGTCATGGAGCAGGGCAAAGACCGGTCACTGGTCGCCAAAGTGATGGATGGGCTTGTCGCGGGTATCGTCGAAGACAAGTACGGCGGCATTCTGCCGCCGCAGGACGTGCTGTCGAAAGAGTTCGATGTGAGCCGTACGGTGATGCGGGAAGCATTGTCGATGTTGCTTGCACGCGACATGCTGGACGTGCGTCCGAAAGTCGGTACGCGCGTTCGACCGATGCGTGACTGGCGGATGATCGATGAGGATGTGGTGAGCTGGCGGTTTCGCGCGAAACCGGATCCCCAGTTCATGCGCGACGTCATCGAATTCCGGATGCTGATCGAACCGCGCGCGACTGCGCAGGCGGCGGTACGCGCGACGGCTGTCGACATCGCGGGCATTCGGGAAGCGTTCGAAGCGTTCAAGGCGTTGCAGCCGGGCGACCCCGGTTACGACACCGCGGACGAACTGCTGCACACGCGGATCGTCCAGGCGAGCGGCAACCAGTTCTTCCAGCAGATGGCGGCGATCGTGCGCGGTGCAGTGCGCCTCGTGAATCCGCGCGTCGCGCAGAAGGACGGTGCGCACGACATCGCGGTGAAGGCGCATGCACGCGTCGTCGACGCGATCGAACGGCGCGATCCGCGTGAAGCCGAAGCGGCGTCGCTCGCATTGATCGATTTCAGCGCCGACGAGATCTCGCGCGATTTCTCCGTCGACGTGCCCGTGCGGGCCTGAATCGGCGCGCATCGTCATCCGTGCTGCATCCGTGAGTCGCCGAGCCGTTTATCATGACGGCCGGCCGGCAACATGCCGGCCGCCGTTATACGACCGACACGGAAGATCCGGATGAACGACCTCGACAAGCGCCCGGTGCGCTTCGGCATCATCGGCGCAGGCAGCATCGCACGCCGTTTCGCACAAAGCCTCGCTCACGTGCCGGGTGCCGTGCTCGCCGGCGTGTGGGCACGCCGGCCCGACGCCGCCATCGCGTTTTGCGACGGCAGCGGCGCAACGCCTGCCGCCAGCCTCGATGCGCTCCTCGCGAGCGACATCGATGCGATCTACATCGCGACGCTCCACGACAGTCATGCGCAGTACGCGCTGGCCGCGCTCGCGGCCGGCAAGGCCGTGCTGTGCGAAAAGCCCGCGACGCTGAACGCCGCGCAGCTCGGCACCGTGCTGGATGCGGCGCGCGACACCGGACGGCTCTTCATGGAGGCGATGAAGCCGCCGTTCTTTCCGCTGTACCGTCAGTTGCGTGCGCACCTGCAAGACGACCCGATCGGCGAGATCCGGCTCGTGCGGGCGGGTTGCGCATCGTCGTCGGTGCCGGACGATCATTCCGTCTATCGTCTCGATCGCGCCGGCGGCGCGCTGCTCGACATCGGGATCTACGAAGCGTTTCTCGCGGTCGACTGGCTGGGTGCGGCGCGCGACGTGCAGACGCTCGGCCGTATCGGCACAACGGGTGTCGACATGTTCGCGAGCCTGAACAGCCATCACGCGAACGGCGGGATCTCACAGCTCTTTTGCGGGCTCGACGTGATGGGGCGCGGCGACGCGCTGATCGCCGCGGCGGGCGGGCACGTGACGATTCACGAGAAGTGGTGGAACCCCGCGCGTGCGACGATCCGCTATGCCGACGGCCGCACCGTCGAGCTCGATGCGCCGGTCGACGGCGGTGGCCTGAACTACGAGACCGAACATTTCTGCGACTTGCTGCGCGCGGGCAAACGGGAGAGTCCGATCATGACGCACGACCACTCGCGACAGATGATCGCGATGACCGACGCGGCACGTGCGGCGCTCGGTGTGCGTTATTCGGGCGAGTAAGCAGGAAGAACGGCGGGAAAAGCGGATGCCGGGGCGCGCAAGCGCGACCCGGCCGATGCGTGTGTTCAGTGCCGCGCGGGCAGCGACAGGCGCTTTTCGTACCAGCGCTGGACCCATTCGAGGATCTGGCACAGCACCCAGTACACGGCCGCGGCGGCCAGGTACAGCGGCAGCGGCTGATAGGTCGCCGCGATCACTTCCTGCGCGCTGCGCAGCAGCTCGGTCACGGTGATCACCGACACGAGCGACGTGTCCTTGATCAGGCTGATCAGGCTGTTCGACAGGCTCGGCACCGCGATGCGCAGCGCCTGCGGGCCGATCACGTAACGCAGCGTCTGGCTCCACGACAGCCCGAGGCTGTACGCGGCGAGCCATTGGCCGCGCGCGATCCCGTTGATCGCGCCGCGCATGCTTTCGGACATGTAAGCGGCGACGTTCGCGGACAGCGCGATGACGCCGGCCGGCGTCGGGTCGAGCGAGATGCCGAGGCTCGGCAGCCCGTAATAGATCACGAAGATCTGCACGAGCAGCGGCGTGCCGCGCATCAGGCTCACGTAGCCGCGCGCGAGCCACGCGAGCGCGTTCACCCAGATGCGCTCGAAGCCTTCGAGCGGTTCGCTTTGCCGGATGCCCATCATCGCGAGCACGACGGCGCCGAGCAGGCCGAACACCATCGACAGCACGGCGAACTTGACGGTCAGGACGGCACCTTGCGCGAGCACGGGCAGCGATTGGACGAGCAGGGACGTTGTCGACATGGAATACGAATCGAATGCGTGCGCGAAAGCGCAATCATAAACCGGACCAATAAAACAAAGGGCGGCATCGTCGCGGATGCCGCCCTTTCCGGCCCGCCGTCAGGCGGGAAACAGAGGCGTGCTTACTTGATCGGTTTCGTCACGTCGATGCCGAACCACTTGTCCGAGATCTTCGTGAACGTGCCGTCGGCTTCGAGCTGCGCCATCGCGTCGTCGATCGCCTTCTGGAACTTCGGGTTGCCCTTCTTGAACGGGATGCCCGACGGATTCGCCGAACCGACGTTCGCGCCCGGGCGCAGCGGCAGTTGCGCGTTCTTCGTCAGATACGCGAGCATCAGGCGATCGTTCAGTGCCGCGTCGAGACGGCCGGCCGCGAGGTCGCGCAGGTATTCGGGCGCGCCCGGATACGTCTTCACGTCGATGCCGGGCACCGACTTCGCCATGTCCATGTAGTTGGTGCCGAGCGCGACGCCGAGCTTCTTGCCCTTCAGGTCTTCCAGCGACTTGAACTGGCGCGGGTCGTCCTTGCGCTGGATCAGCTGCGCGGACGAATACGTGTACGCGGGCGAGAAGTCGAGCGTTTCCTTGCGCTGGTCGGTGATGCCGACCTGGTTGGCAATTACGTCGAACTTGCCGGCCTGCAGGCCCGCGATGATGCCGCTCCATTCGGTCGTGACGAATTCGGCCTTCACGCCGAGCTTCGCGGCCACGGCCTTCGCGATGTCGACGTCGAAGCCGACGAGTTCGCCTTGCGGGTTCTTCGAGTTGAACGGCGGGAACGTGCCTTCGAGGCCGACGCGCAGCGTGCCGCGTTGCTTCACCTGGTCGAGGAGGTCGGCCGCATGCGCGGTGGCCGCGGCGAACGACGTGCCGACCAGGCCGGCAACCAGCAGCTTCTTCAGCAGCGAAATTTTCATCGTGTGAGCTTCCTTGCCCCAGCGGGGCTCATGATCCTGACTGCGTGGTTGATGATAGCAAAAATGCAATCGACCACTAAATATCGTTTGTTTATGGCTATATTACGCGGCGCGTTCGCGCGCGATGGCCTTCACGCACTCGGCGACCAGCGCCGGGCCGCGATAGATGAAGCCCGTGTACAGCTGGACGAGCGATGCGCCGGCCGCGAGTTTCGCGCGCGCGTCGTCGCCGGAGAAAATGCCGCCGACGCCAATGATCGGCACTTCGCTGCCGACTTGCGCATGCAGCTTGCGGATCACTTCGTTCGATGCGTCGAACACCGGGCGGCCCGACAGGCCGCCGGCTTCGTCCGCGTGCGGCAGGCCCTGCACGGCAGCGCGCGACAGCGTGGTGTTGGTGGCGATGACCGCTTCGATCTTGTGGCGCAGCAGCGTGTCGCCGATTTCCTTGACCTGTTCGTCGTCGAGATCGGGGGCGATCTTCAGCGCGAGCGGCACGAGCTTGCCGTGCAGGTCGGCGAGGCGCTGCTGCTTGTCTTTCAGCGCGGCGAGCAGCGCGTCGAGTTCGCCCGCGCCCTGCAGCTGGCGCAGGTTCTTCGTGTTCGGCGACGAGATGTTGATCGTCACGTAGCTCGCGAACGGGTACACGCGTTCGAGGCAGTAGAGATAATCCTCCGCCGCGCGCTCGATCGGCGTGTCGGCGTTCTTGCCGATGTTCAGGCCGAGGATGCCGCGATAGCGGGCCGCCTGGACGTTCTTCACGAACTGGTCGACGCCGTGGTTGTTGAAGCCCATCCGGTTGATCAGTGCTTCGGCCTGCGGCAGGCGGAACATCCGCGGGCGCGGGTTGCCCGGCTGCGGGCGCGGCGTGACCGTGCCGACTTCGATGAAGCCGAAACCGAGCGACGCGAGGCCGTCGATGGCCGCGCCGTCCTTGTCGAGGCCGGCGGCGAGGCCGACCGGGTTGCGGAACGTGAGCCCCATCACGGTGCGCGGTGCGTCGGGCACGCGGGCCGACAGCGCGCAGGCGAGGCCCGTGCGGCCGGCCGCGCCGAGCGCGCGCAGCGTGAGGTGGTGAGCGTCTTCCGCATCCATCTTGAACAGGGATGCGCGGGCCAGCGGATAAAGGGAACTGAACACGGGAATTGGGCGAACGGCCGGAATGGATGACAACCCGCTATTTTACCGGGAGTTGCGCGGCAAGGGCGGGGTTCGGTTTGCGGGCGCCTGTGGCGTGTCTCTCGTGTTGTGCAGCAGCCCCCGGTGCCGGGGCGCCGGCGCGCGCGTCAGTTCGAGCCGGAATGCCCGCCGGGCAGCGGCGCACGGGCGAGCGCGGCGTCCACCGGCGGCAGGTCGACGCGATCCGGATCGAGCGTCTTCCAGCGGCCGTCGAGCAACCCTTCGAGCGGATGGAAGTTCGCCTTGTAGGCCATCTTCGGGCTTTCGCGGATCCAGTAGCCGAGATACACGTACGGCAGGCCGAGGCTCTTCGCCTGTTCGATCTGCCACAGGATGTTGTAGGTGCCGTAGCTCGTGTGCTGGTCGTCGGGCTCGAAGAACGTGTAGACCGACGACAGCCCGTCGCCGAGGATGTCGATCATGCTGACCATACGCAGCTTGCCGGGCTCGCCGCTCGGTGCGTCGAGGTCGCGGAATTCGACGAGGCGCGAATTGATCCGGCTTTGCAGCAGGAACTGCTCGTACTGGTCGCGGCTGTCGCGATCCATTCCGCCGCCCGCATGACGTGCGGACTGGTAGCGCATGTAGAGCGCGTAGTGTTCCTCGTCGTAGTGCAGCGGCGAGACCGTCGCGACGAGCGACCGATGCCGCTTCCACATCCGGCGCTGCGTGCGCGACGGCGTGAACGCGCCGACGGGCACGCGCACGGGAACGCAGGCACGGCAGCCGTCGCAATACGGGCGATAGGTGAACACGCCCGAGCGGCGGAAGCCGGCCTTCACGAGCTCGGTATAGATGTCGGAGTTGATCAGATGGCTCGGCGTCGCGACTTGCGAGCGTGCGATGCGGCCGTCCAGATAGCTGCACGGATAGGGCGCCGTTGCATAGAATTGCAACGCCGAAAGCGGTGAAAGCGGCAGCTCAGTCGGGTGAGTCATGGGCAGCTCTCGATGCAGGGAAGGAGTGCCGCGCTAGCGCTCGATCTCGGGGGGAGCCGCCGGTTCGGCGGGGCCCGTCAGCGCGGCGAGCACGCGCTTGTCGAACTGCCACGGAATCGGCGGTTCGGTTACCGCGCGGCGCACGTGAGCGACAAAGGCCTTGCGTGCGATCTCGCGGCCACCGAGCGACGCTAGATGCGACGTATTCTGCTGGCAGTCTATCATCTCCAGCCCCTGGTCGCGAAGGTGGGCGACGAGCGCGGCCAGCGCGATCTTCGACGCGTCGGTGGCGTCCGCATACATCGACTCGCCGAAAAACATCCGCCCGAACGCGACACCGTACAGGCCGCCGATACGGCGTCCGTCGTGCCATGTCTCGATGCTGTGCGCGTTGCCGGAGCGATAGAGCGACGTATAGGCGTCGATGATTTCGGCCGTGATCCACGTGCCGCGCTGTCCGCGCCTCGGCGCCTGCGCGCACGCGCGCATCACGCCCGGAAAATCGGCATCGACGCGCACTTCCCACGCCGGCTCGCGCAGCACGCGCTTGAGCGTCTTGCGCAGCGACGGCGACACCTTGAATTCGGCCGGCGCGAGGATCATCCGCGGGTCGGGGCTCCACCACAGCACGGGCTGGCCGTCCGAATACCACGGGAAGATGCCGCGCAGGTACGCGTCGATGAGGCGTGAAGGCAGCAGGTCGGCGCTCGCGGCGAGCAGCCCTGGCGCGCCGGTTTCGGGGCCGAGCGCGCGCTCGATGGGCGGGAACGGGTCGTCCGGACCGAGCCAGGGGACCATGGGTCGCGGGCTCAGCCGTTGCGCAGCGAGCGGAAGATATCGCCGGTATGCACGCCGTAGTCGCCGGCGGCGCGATCGGCGAAGAAGAAGCGCAGGGTCTGGCTGACGGTCGGGAACGCGATCTCGTCCCACGGAATGTCGGCTTCGTCGAACAGCTTCACTTCGAGGCTTTCCTCGCCGGCCTCGTAGGCCGGATCGACGAGCCGTGCCAGGTAGAACAGATGGACCTGGTGCACGTGCGGTACGTTGAGCAGCGTGAACAGGTTCTGCACCTCGACGCGTGCGCCGGCTTCCTCGAGCGTTTCGCGCGCGGCGGCTTCGGCCGTCGTCTCGCCCATTTCCATGAAGCCTGCCGGCAGCGTCCAGAATCCGTAGCGCGGTTCGATCGCGCGGCGGCACAGCAGAACCTGATCGCCCCAGACCGGCACGGTGCCGACCACGTTACGCGGATTCTGGTAATGGATCGTGCCGCAGTGATCGCAAACGAAGCGCTCGCGGTTGTCGCCCGGAGGAATGCGCGCGATGACTTCGTGACCGCAGACGGAGCAGAATTTCATGTCGAGTGGAAGGGACGAGGTGATGCGAGTGTATCACCGGGGCGGGGCATTCTCGAACGGCCGCGCATGTGTGCCGCATGCTGCGCGAAGTGCGGCGGGCAGTGCCAGGATCGTGCGCGGAAAAACAAAAAGCCCGGCGTTGGGCCGGGCTTTTTGCATCGAATCGGGACGTTGGTTGCGGGGGTAGGATTTGAACCTACGACCTTCGGGTTATGAGCCCGACGAGCTGCCAGACTGCTCCACCCCGCGTCCGTCGAGGAATTGAATTATATGGACTAACCCTAATGCATGCAAGCACTTTCTGACAATCGCGTTGCAATCCCTTGTACTTCGCTTGTGGGGCCGGTACGGCAGGCGCGTGCGCTAGAATCGTGCGGTTTGCTTGTGTCGTCATTCCTGCAGCGGCGTCGCGCGCGATTGCGTCGGTGCCGTTGCAACCCTCACTACTGCATCGACGGATTCATGGACATCGCTCACGATCTGCAATCGATCGGCGCGCAGGAACAGGCGCTCGTGTTTCCCCATTTCGACCCGGCACGCGCGTGGGCGCTTGGCAACCGCATGCATGCGCTCGCGACGTCGCGCGGCCACGCGGTCGCGATCGACATCGTCACGTTCGGGCAGCCGCTGTTCTATGCGGCCCTCGCGGGTGCGACGCCCGACAATGCCGACTGGGTGCGCCGCAAGCGCAACGTCGTCGCGCATTTCCGCCGCAGCTCGTATGCGATCGGCCTGCGCATGCAGCAGGCCGGCGCCACGCTCGCGGACAAGCACGGGCTGCCGCTCGCCGAATACTCGCCGTACGGCGGCTCGTTTCCGCTGACCGTGGCGGGGGCGGGCGTGATCGGCTCGATCACCGCATCGGGGCTGCCGCAGCGCGCGGATCACGAGTTCGTCGTCGAAGCGCTCTGCGCCGAGCTCGGGCAGGACTACGCCGTGCTGGCGCTCGCAAGGAGCTGAACGATGCAACTGCCGGGTTACGCATGGCTCGCGATCGCGATCGTCGCGGAAGTGATCGGCACGTCCGCGCTGCGCGCGGCCGACGGCTTCACGCGCTTCTGGCCCTCGGTGCTCGTCGTGGCCGGTTACGGTGTCGCGTTCTACTGTTTGTCGATCACGCTGCGCACGATGCCGGTCGGCATCATCTATGCAGTGTGGTCAGGCGCCGGCATCGTGCTGATCACGCTTGTCGCGATGCTCCTCTATCGTCAGGTGCCGGACCTGCCGGCGGTGATCGGCCTCGGGCTGATCGTCGCGGGCGTCGTGGTGCTGAACCTGTTCTCGAAGATGCAGGCGCACTGAGCGTGCGCCCGCGATACGCCGGATGGCTCACATGACCGATTCCCCTTCCGCTGAATCCGCTCAGCCCGACGTGCGCACGTATGTTGCGAACCGTATCGGGTTTCTTGAACTGAACCGGCCGAAAGCGCTGAATGCGCTGTCGGTCGGGATGATCTGCCTGATGCAGCAGGCGCTCGACGCATGGCGCGACGATCCCGAGGTGGTCGCAGTCGTCGTGCACAGCCCGCATCCGCGCGCGTTCTGCGCGGGCGGCGACGTGCGTTTCTTCCACGACGCCTGGCAGCGCGGCGATCGCGATGCGGTCGACACGTTCTTCATCGAGGAATACACGCTCAACCATACGATCTTCGCCTATCCGAAGCCGTACATCGCGCTGATGCACGGTGTCGTGATGGGCGGCGGCATGGGCATTTCGCAGGCGGCGCGGCATACGGGCGGCCTGCGCGTCGTTACCGATTCGACGAAGATGGCGATGCCCGAAACGCGCATCGGCCTGTTCCCGGACGTCGGGATGAGCTGGTTCCTCGCGCGCACGCCGGGCGCACTCGGCCGCTATCTCGCGGTGACCGGCGCGACGCTCGACGCGGCTGGCGCACTGTATGCGCAGCTCGCCGACGTTTATCTCCCGGACGCCGCGCTGCCGGCGCTGCTCGACACGTTGCGCAGCGCGCGCATCGACAGCGGCGCGCAGGCCGTCGCGTGCGTGGCCGATGCGGCCGCCGCGCACAAGGTCGTGCCGACGCCCGACACGTCGGCGCTGGCCGACGCGCGCGCGGGGATCGACCGGCATTTCGCGCAACCCGAGATCGGTACGATCCTCGCGTCGCTCGACGCCGAGCAGGATTGCGCGGCAGTGGACGGGTGGGTCGAGAAGGCAGCGCACGCGATGCGCAGCCAGTTGTCGCCGCTGTCGATGGCCGTGTCGCTCGAAGTCGTCGAGCGGGCCCGTGGCGCGACGATGGCCGATTGCCTGCGGCGCGATCTCGACCTCACGCGTTCGACGTTTGCGCGGGGCGACGTGATCGAAGGCGTGCGCGCGTTGATCGTCGACAAGGATCACCAGCCGGCCTGGCGTTTCAAGACGACGGCCGATGTCGACCGGGCCGACGTGCTCGCGATGTTCGACAGCCCGTGGACGCCCGACACGCATCCGCTGCGCAACCTGAAGGACTGACGCGGCGCGATATCCGGCCACGAAGCAAAAAGGCCGCCTGCAGGTGCAGGCGGCCTTTTCATTTGCGGATGCCGATTCGATTCGGCTGCGGCGGGCAGGGGCCGAGCCGAAGCCGTGCGTCTTACTCGTCGCCGGCGTCATCCGACATGAACGCGCGCATGAACACGAGCGCGCCGAAGCCCCAGATCGCGTTCGCCGCGAAACCGGCCGCGAGCACCGGCATCATGTTGCCCGACGGCCAGATCCCGCGCAGCGGATCGATCGCGAACACGCGGGCGGCCGTCAGCACGATGCCGCCGAACACCAGCGCGCCGATCCACGGCGCTTCGCGTTCCGGCGACACGCGCAACAGCCACGCCATCGGAACCGCGCAGCATGCGCTGATCAACGCGTTCGCGACAAATTCAGGAATGCCGAGCGGCGCGAATGGTTGTGTGGAGAACCCGGCTGCGGCGATCAGATCGGCCGTGTGCAGCAGTGCGAGCGTGGCTTCGCGAAAGAAGAGGGCGGCCAGGAAGCCGGACAGGAACGGCAGGATGACTTTCTGCATCGGTGAGTGCATTGCAGGCGCGGCTGGCCGGGGCCGTCCGCGCGAAGTTATTCGGATAGGTGCGTCATTATAGGGCCCGGCTGCTGCGATGTTCGCTGGAGCGTCGTGCTAATCACGAAAGCGGAAAACCTAAGCTCAAAAAAATCGTTCCAAAGCCCTGCCCCGATCCCTAGACTGATTTCCCAGAAACAGCCGTGCAATCGCGTACTCGCCCGCTGCACGGCCTGACCGGCGAGCCATCCCGACTCGAACGCACACCATGCATGCGTCGCTCATCCGCGACGCGAGCAGGGCCTCGTTTTATCCGAATTCCGGCAAGGACAGTCAAGCAGGAGCAGCAGATGAATGTTTTCTGGTTTATCCCCACGCACGGCGACAGCCGTTACCTCGGCACTGCCGAAGGCGCGCGCGCCGCAGATTACGATTATTTCAAGCAGGTCGCCGTTGCGGCCGACACGCTCGGTTATGACGGCGTGCTGCTGCCGACCGGTCGTTCCTGCGAGGATGCGTGGGTCGTCGCGTCGAGCCTGATTCCCGCGACGCAGCGCCTGAAGTTCCTGGTCGCCGTGCGTCCGGGGATCGCATCGCCCGGGCTGGCAGCGCGGATGGCCGCGACGTTCGACCGTCTGTCGGGCGGCCGCCTGCTGATCAACGTCGTGACGGGCGGCGATTCGGCCGAACTCGAAGGCGACGGCCTGTTCGCCGATCACGATACGCGCTACGAGATCACCGACGATTTCCTGCATATCTGGCGCGGGCTGCTGTCCGCCTCGCACGAGAACGGCGGTTTCGACTACATCGGCAAGCACCTTCAGTCGAAAGGCGGCAAGGCGCTTTATCCGCCCGTGCAGCACCCGCATCCGCCGCTGTGGTTCGGCGGGTCGTCGCCGGCCGCGCACACGATCGCCGCGGATCACATCGACACCTATCTGACCTGGGGCGAGCCGCCCGAAGCCGTCGCGAAGAAGATCGCGGACATCCGCGCACGCGCTGAAGCGCGTGGTCGCAAGATCAAGTTCGGCATTCGCATGCACGTGATCGTGCGCGAAACCGAGGACGAAGCCTGGCGCGATGCCGAGCGCCTGATCAGCCGTCTCGACGACGACACGATCGCCCGCGCGCAAAAGGCATTCGCGAACATGGATTCCGAAGGCCAGCGCCGCATGGCCGCGCTGCACGGCGGCAAGCGCGGCGGCCGCGACGCGCTCGAGGTGTATCCGAACCTGTGGGCCGGCGTCGGTCTCGTGCGCGGCGGTGCGGGCACCGCGCTCGTCGGCAACCCCGAACAGGTTGCCGAACGCATGCGCGAATACGCGGATCTCGGCATCGAGACGTTCATCCTGTCCGGCTATCCGCATCTCGAGGAGTCGTACCGTTTCGCCGAACTCGTGTTCCCGCTGATCAAGGGCAAGGGCGCGGAAAAGGCGGCCGGCCCGCTGTCTGGCCCGTTCGGCGAGATCGTTGGCAACAACTATCTGCCGAAGGCCGGCCAGAGCTGAACGAAGGAGGCCTGCGATGACAACGAAAACGTCGACGACGGGCGCCGCGCTGGCTGCCCGCGCATGGCGCGCCATCGCGCCGTGGCTCGTGCCGATCGCATTGCTGGTCGCATGGGAGGTTGGCGCGCGCGTCGGCTGGCTGTCGACCCGCGTGCTGCCCGAACCCGTCGCGGTCGTGCGTGCGGCATGGTCGCTCGTGACGTCCGGCGAAATGTGGGCGAATGTGAAGGTCAGCACGTGGCGAGCGCTGTTCGGCTTTGTGATTGGCGGCGGCGTCGGCCTCGCGCTGGGGCTCGCGACCGGTCTGTCGAAAGCGGCGGAGGTCGCGCTCGATTCGACGATCCAGATGATCCGCAACATCCCGGCGCTTGCGATGATTCCGCTCGTGATCCTGTGGTTCGGCATCGACGAGAAGGCGAAGCTGTTCCTCGTCGCGCTCGGCGTGTTCTTCCCTGTGTACATCAACACGTATCACGGGATTCGCTCGGTCGACGCGAACCTGATCGAGATGGCGAAGAGCTACGGCGTGCGCGGCTTCGCGCTGTACCGCGACGTGATCCTGCCCGGTGCGTTGCCGTCGATTCTCGTCGGCGTGCGTTTCGCGCTCGGGTTGATGTGGGTGATGCTGATCGTCGCGGAAACGATTTCCGCGCAGTCGGGCATCGGCTACATGACGATGAACGCGCGTGAATTCCTGCAAACCGACGTGGTGGTGGTCGGCATCCTGCTGTACGCGGTGCTCGGCAAGCTGGCCGACGTGCTGGCGAAGTGGATCGAGCGCGTGACGCTGCGCTGGCACCCCGCTTATCAATCAGGAGCAAAGGCATGAATGCGACGACTTCGGCGGCCGTCTACGGCCCGCTCGCCGGCGCAGACCTCGAGGCCGAACTGGCGCAGGCGCGCGTGACCGACGGCGACGCGCGAGACGCGGCGATCGTCGACCGGGACGGCAGCGCATCCGTCGTTCCGCTTGCGCGGCGGCGCATCGGCAGCCCGGCACCGGACGATGCGGTGACGCTGTCCGGCGTCAGCAAGCGCTTCGGCGAGCGCACGGTGCTCGACAACGTCGAACTCGGCATCGCGCGCAGCAGTTTCGTCGCGATCGTCGGGCGCAGCGGTTGCGGCAAGTCCACGCTGCTGCGTCTCGTCGCGGGGCTCGAGCAACCGAGCAGCGGCGCGCTCGTGACGCGCGGCGAGGGCGGTGGCGCGCTCGATACGCGGATCATGTACCAGGACGCGCGGCTCCTGCCGTGGAAGACCGTGCTGCAGAACGTGATGCTGGGCCTCGGGCGCGGTGCGCGCGATCAGGCGCGTGCCGTGCTCGACGAAGTCGGCCTGCTCGAGCGTGCGAACGACTGGCCTGCTCAATTGTCGGGCGGCCAGCGGCAGCGGGTCGCGCTGGCGCGTGCGCTCGTGCACCGGCCGCAGTTGCTGCTGCTCGACGAGCCGCTCGGCGCGCTCGACGCGCTGACCCGCATCGAGATGCATGCGCTGATCGAGCGGTTGTGGCGCGAACACCGGTTCACCGCGCTGCTCGTCACGCACGACGTGCAGGAAGCCGTCGCGCTCGGCGACCGGATCTTGCTCATCGAGCAGGGCCGTGTCGCCCTCGATCAGCCCGTGCCGCTCGAACGGCCACGCGCTCGCGCGTCGGCCGCGTTTGCGGCGCTGGAAGATCACGTGCTGCAACGCGTGCTCGCCGGTGGACCCGGGGCGGCCGATCAGCGCGCGGCGCTTGACGTCGATAACGTACGACCGGTCGGGCAGATCCGCTGGGCCGTTTAAATCCGGGCGGCATCCGCCGCTCGTTCTCAGACTTTTTGTTCGGAGCGATCAACCCGATGAGCATCACTGCAATCAACGTACGTAACCAGTTCAAAGGCAAGGTGAAGGAGATCATTCGCGGGCCGGTGGTGTCCGAGGTCGACGTCGAGACGCCGTTCGGCATCGTCACGTCGGTGATCACGACCCGTTCGGTCGACGAGCTCGAACTGAAGGTCGGCGCGGAAGTCGTCGCGCTCGTGAAGTCGACGGAAGTGTCGATCGCGCGCCTCTGAGTGCGTGTCGCCGCCGTGCGGCGCGGACGGGCCGACCGCTCGTCCGCCCGCGTGGCTGCGGCGCCGGGCGGTTCCGTCACGCGTTTGTCGCGGTATTCGATGTCGATATGAAGTGCTAGGATGGAACGACACCGATGCCGGAGGCCAACGCATGACCCCCATCCTTTCTCCCGAAGCCTTCGAGGCGCTGAAGTGGATCGACCAGTTCGGCGACAGCCGGCCGGTTCCCGCTGCGTTCGACGACGTCGTCTATGCGTTGCTGAACGAAGGGCTGATCTATCAGGCGGCTGCCGATCGCGTCGATCTCACCGACGACGGCAAATCCATTTTGTCTAACGAATACGATTGAGCGCACGGTGCCGGCCGCGAGACGGCCTGGCGCTGCGTCGCCACGGAGCGAGCGATGGAACCGAGAGGCAGCGATCTCGGCGATTTCAGCGAGCCGTACCGCGGCTTCGAGATCGAGGTGAAGACCGAGCAGGTCTGGGACGGCGAGCATGCCCACTATCGCGTGCTGCAAGGCGCCGCCGTGCGGATCGACTGGCGGCTCGTGAAGGTCGACGGCGTGCTGCTGACCGAACGGCGCGTGATCGAACGCGTGCTCGAAGAGGCGCGCCGTGCCGTCGATGCCGAACTGGGCGAGGGCGGTCAAACCTAGTCGAGCCGGGCTGGCGGGCCGGTTCGGCCGCGTTGCGGTAAAATCTCGGGTTGTCTCCCGCGCCGCTTGCTGCCCCGAATTCCATGTTCGCACCGTCCTCGCTTCCTCCCCGCCGCGTTTCCGTCGCGCCCATGCTCGACTGGACCGACCGTCATTGCCGGTCGTTCCATCGCACGCTGACGCGCGACACGTGGCTGTATACGGAAATGATCACGACGGGCGCGCTGCTGTTCGGCGACGCCCAGCGGCATCTCGCGTTCACGCCGAATGAGTCGCCGGTCGCGCTGCAGCTTGGCGGCAGCGAGCGGGACGATCTCGCGCGCGCGGCGAAGCTCGGCGAGCAGTGGGGCTATGACGAGATCAACCTGAATTGCGGATGTCCGTCCGAGCGCGTGCAGCGTGGTGCGTTCGGCGCGTGCCTGATGAACGAGCCGCAACTGGTGGCCGACTGCGTGAAGGCGATGCGCGATGCAGTGTCGGTGCCGGTGACGGTCAAGCACCGGATCGGTGTCGACGCGGTCGAGGATTATGCGTTCGTGCGCGACTTCGTCGGCACGGTGGCGGAAGCGGGCTGCGAGACGTTCGTCGTACACGCGCGCAATGCGATCCTGAAGGGGCTGTCGCCGAAGGAGAACCGCGAGATCCCGCCGCTCAAGTATGAGTATGCGTATCAGTTGAAGCGCGATTTCCCGTCGCTGGAGATCGTGATCAACGGCGGGATCAAGACGCTCGACGAAGTCGCGCTGCATCTCGAGCACGTCGACGGCGTGATGCTCGGGCGTGAGGCGTATCACAACCCGTATGTGCTCGCGGAAGTCGATGCGCGCTTCTATGGGTCGACCGCGGCGGTGTCGACGCGTGAAGAGGCCGAGGCGCAACTGATCGAATACTGCGCGGCGGAGCTGAAGCGCGGCACGTATCTCGGCGCGATCGTCCGGCATGCGCTTGGGCTCTATCGTGGCGTCGCCGGGGCGCGTGGCTGGCGTCGTGTGCTGTCCGACAACAAGAAGCTCGCGCGTGGCGATCTGGCCGTGTTTGACGAGGCGCGCACGCATCTGAACGACGCCATCGAAAATTTTGAAAAAAATGCTTTGCAAGACGGAAAAGTCTTCGTATAATCTTGTTCTTCGCTGCTGAACACGAAACGAAGCAGCGAAGAAAAAAAGCAGTATCAGTGGTGGCTGTAGCTCAGTTGGTAGAGTCCAGGATTGTGATTCCTGTCGTCGTGGGTTCGAGTCCCATCAGCCACCCCAAAGAATTCCTAGCGGTATCAAGTAGTTAGAAACGGCACTGTTCGAAAAGACAGTGCCGTTTTTGTTTTGAAATTCCACAAAATGGAATTTAAAGCGCCTTCCGCTTCACGATTTTGTTTCGATCGTAGACGCGCGCAGTGGTCGCAGGATTCGCGTGAAGGTCCGGCAATGTGCCGCTCTCACGCTTGAATTGCGTCGCGTAGTATGCGCGCAGGTCATGGAAGGTGAATCGGCTGGCGATGACCTTCGCCTCGATCGCCTCATTCATCAACTTCCCCCAGAACCCTTTGAAGCCGTCTCGGGTGTAGTGCGTGCCGAACTTCGTCGTGAAGACGTAGAGGCATTCCTTCTCACCGCGCACGGACTCCAGGCGATCGAGCAGTTCGGCGAGCGGCGGCGTGATTTCGATCTGCTCGATGACCTCGCCGCGTTTCTTACCGCGCTGCTTTGCCCGCTTCACACGAATGTGACCTGCCTTGCGGTCGACCTGCGGCCATGAGAGGTCGAGGAACTCGATCTTTCGGTTACCGGCGAGCGCGGCGTACTCGGCCGCCATGCCCATCATCGCGCGCTGGCCGCCCTGCGCGGCGAGCCAGCTGGTGAATGCCTGGAACTCCGCCGGATCTGCGGTCTCGGTGCGCGGCTGCTCTTCGTTGCGTCGGACTTCGCGGCAAGGGTTCGTTTTAGCCTGCCCGAATTCGATCGCGAGACCGATGAGGTTCGAGAGCAGGGCGATCTCGCGGTTCGCTCGTACGGGTGCGTCCTTCCGTTCCTTGCGTAGATAGCGAGCAACGTCTGGAGCCTCGATGTCGGACGCGCGGGCATCCTTGAAGCGCATGAGTAGTGGCCCGGCGCACTGCTCGTAGTCCTGAGCCAACTGCACCTGTTGATCGCGCAGCTCCTGCTTCTGGACCTTCGTCAGCGACTTCTCCGTGTCGAGCCGGTGCTGGATCGCCTGGATCGCGATTTCCGTCTTCTGCTCTTCGAATTGCCGTTCCAGCTCGATCAACTGCGCCTGCGTCATGCGCCCCTGCTTAACCTCTTCCTCTGCCGCCATCAGCGCGCGCTGTTGCGCCTGCGAGAAACCGGCATTCGCACGCTTCGCGGCCAGGTCTTCGAGTCCCTTCGTCTCGGCCGCGATCGCTGCCTGCATCTCCTGCGAACCCTGAATTGCGGCCGCTGCACGTTGGCGGTCCATCACCGCGAGACGCCCGTTGATCTCAACTTCCTTCGTCTTGAGCGACAAGCGTTCGGCCGGGTTCCGAGCCTTCCCTTCGAGTGCCGTCGTCTGGTCGAGCTGCTCCTTTATTGCAGCACGCTCGGCGTCCATGCCGGTCAAGGTGATCTCAAGACGCTTCAGGTAATAGTCACGAAGCGAGATCTCTTGCAACTTGTAGGACCGATCCAGCTCGGCTTGCTCGGCCTTCAGATCCTCCTTAAGAACGTTGAGCTTCGCCTGCGTCTGAGCGTTCTCATAGGCGTAGTCGCGCATCGGCGTGACTTCGCCGCCGTGGTGACCGCGCGGTGTCCCCTTGGAGAAATTGATCTGCTTCGTGCCGACGGCACCGTGAAGATCAGCTGGCGCCGCCGAGTCGGACCAGACCTTGTGCATGAAGCTCGAATACTGAGCACCTTTCGTCTCGATGTCGTGGAAGCCCCTGCTGGCGGCAGCAACCATGCCAGAGAAATCGCCAGCGCCCGCGCGGTTCGCAATGGTCGCAACGGTGGAGATGGCGATACCGGCCTGCTCGGCGCCGGTTACCAGTGTCCCGAAGACGGAGGCTGCTACCTTCACGACCTCCGATACCCCGCGATAGAAGTCCTCGAGAATCGGCTTCAGCGAGGCGTTGTCCGACAGGGCCTGCGTGAGATTCAGGATCGTCGGCAGCAGCACGGTCTTCGCGCTCATGGACATGGCATCCATGCGGGCGTGCGCGAGGTCCATTTGCTCCTTCATCGCCGCCATCTGCTTGATTGTGTCACCGCCGATGACAGCCCCGACCTCGTGAGCCTGCTTCGACAGCTCGCCGAGCCCGGCGGACCCGCGATCGAGCAACGGGATGAGCTGCGCGCCGGCCGCGCCGAACAACTCGTTTGCCACGGCCGCTTTGCCGGCGCCGTCGGCAGAGTTGCGTGCGCCGAGGGCGCTATTTATGGACCACTCCTCCCGATGGGGTGGAACAAACCGAATTGCAAATCTGACGATGCATGCATGCGCTCTCGATTCGCCGTGCTCTGGGACGGCTTGAACGTCGCGCGTGGTCATGGCTGGGATGCGAATCCATGGGTATGGGTTGTCGAATTCAGGAGGATCGAACGATGAGTATCGTCACGAACGATCAGCTCGTCGAGCTGACGGGCGGCCTCAAACAAGGTGCCGCGCAGAAGCGCTGGATCAAAAAGGCGCTCGGGATCGATGCACCGCTGAAGGCCGACGGGCATCCGTTCCTTACGTGGGACCAGGTCAACAGGCGCGATGAGCCGGCACAGAAGAAAGCGAACATCAACTGGCAAACAGCATGAAACGGAAGAAGAACATCCTGCGTGACGGGCTGCTGCCGCGCATGGAGGCGATCCCCAGGAAGAAGGGGATCAGCTACCGCTACCACCCGGTCGGCGCCAAGCCGATCAGCCTAGGCATGGACAAGGTCGCTGCCGTGCGCAAGGTGCTCGACATCATCGGCGCGGCCGGCGACACGGGCACGATCGGGAAACTCTGGGAAGAGTTCAAGGAAACGGACCGCTGGAAGCGCTACGCTCCGGACACGCGGAAGGACGGCCAAACGAAGCAGCTGCAACTGACGATCGCGGCGAACGACGCGCAATCGCAATCGGCACGCCAGGCGGCCGACGACATCGAGGCGAGCTTCACGAAGATGTTCGCAAACATTGCGCAGCAGCCTCGAAATGCGCTTCAAGCCTTTCGCGATTTCACGATGAACGTTGACCAGATGCTTACGCAGTTGGCGGCGAAGCAACTGTTCAACAGCGTCTCGAAGATGGACTTCGGCGGCGGCTTCTCGGTCGATTCGCTGCTGCGCACGGGCACATCGAAGTTGCTCGGTGGCGACGCAACCGGCACGACGGCGACGACCGCGCACACGACGGCTGTTACAGCTGACACAACAGGCATCACTGCGATGACAGCGGCGATTGCAGCTGCCACTGCAGCGTTAGCTGGACTCACGGTGTCGGCGGGGACCGCTGCAGCGTCGAACAGCCTGGGAGGTTTGTCGGGGCCTGGCGGTGGTTTGGGCGGCCTCTTCGGTGAGGGCACTGGCGGTTCAAATTCTTGGGGTTTCACGATGCCGGACGGGAGCCTTGGCGACACCATGCCGTCGATCGGTGGCAATGCGTACGGCTTCACGATGCCCTCATACGACGTTGGCACGCCGTTCGTGCCAAACGACATGATCGCGCAGATTCACCAGGGTGAGCGCATCACGCCGGCCTACCTGAACCGGCCGGAACACAACTTCGGCGCGGTCGCCGTCACGAACAACTTCCACCTGCCGCAGCAGATGGACATGCGCACGCAGAGCCAGATCGCGGCGGCGGCCGGCGCCGGCATGCAACTCGCAATGCGGAGGAACGGGTAAATGACGACGCCATTCCTCGAGACGCCGCGCTTTCCCGACGATCTCGCGTATTGGGCGCGCGGCGGCGTGTGTTTCAGCACGACGATCGCCGAGACGACGTCCGGCCGCGAGCAGCGGAACATCCTGTGGAAGTTTGGCCGCGGTTCGTGGGACCTACAGAACTGCTTCCGCACCGGCGACGGCGTGCAGGACGCGTATTCGGTCCAGACGCTGCGCAACTTCTTCCGGATCGTGAAGGGGCAGGCATACGGGTTCCGTTTCCGCGACTTCACCGACTACATGGACGAAGGGCAGGGGCTGCTCGGCATTCAGACGACCTTCGGCCAGGACGTTGTGCCGACCGGCGCCGGCAACGGCACGCCGACGCTGCAGCTGTACAAGAAGTACGCGGCCGCGCCGCTCGCCGACTATCGGCTGATCGCGAAGCCGCTCGCGGTGCAACTGCAGCGCAACGGCGCGACGCTCGTCGCCGGCTCGTCGCCCGGTAACTACAGCCTCGACACGACGACCGGCCTTGTGACGTTCGTCGCCGACAACAGCGCGGCCGTCACCGGCTGGACGCCGGGCGCGACGACGCAATTCACCGTCGCGTCCGTGCCGTCGGGCTGGACTGTCGGGAAGATGCTGTATTTCACGGGCGTCACCGGCACGGGTGCGTCGGCAGTGAATGGCGTTGCGGTCGCCATATCTGCGCCTACCGACATTCGTCGGAATGCTCGCTCGTTTTCCGAGCGGGTGCCGCAGGCCAACGATCTCCAAGGTTCGATGTTTCAGTCCCAAACCGGAATCGGGTGCGGGGGCAGTCGCGACTCAACAGCGTCAGTCGACGGCTGGCCGAGACAGCGCAGAGGAGCGAAATGCCGTATCGGCCCATGAGTTGAATCGCTCCCGGAACGGCGTCTCAACCGAACGATTCAACCGGTTTGCAAGTACGAAGGACGCGGCTAGAAAAACCGTGTATTCAATCGCGAGTGCGACAGGACCGGTCGTGAGCTTTTCCGAGACGAGGAGCGCCGGCCGAAAAACGGCATGGCCGAGATATAACGAATACGATACGCCGCCGAGATACTGTGTCGCGCGGCAGTGAAGTAGTCGTGCAATCGGACCTTCGTCGCGGCTAAGTGATGCGATGAGTATCGCAAATACCGACGGGGCCATGAGTGCCAGGCCAGGTATGCAATCCGCAAACAGGATTAAGGCAATGGCGATGGCCGCGATCAAAATTTGCGTGGCCGCTCCGGTCGTACTTGTCACAATTCGGTGGTCGCGGTAATGCGCAATGGTGGCGCCGATGAAGAAGCCGGCCATGCAGCGGGCCCACCCCCAGTCGAATGTCGTTCCCAGACAATCGCCTCGTGTCATGCATGAGCGAGGAATGAGCGATGCCCATACCGCAATCGCATATCCAAGAATCGCCAATGTGGCGAAGCCGGCGGCGCGGTGCCGAGCCGGCATTATCAAACAGAGCGCTCCGAACAGGAGATAGATGTAAAACTCGTCTGCAGTACTCCAGCTGACACCATTCCCGATATCGTATTGGAAGAGATGGAGTCCTTGCGTCATCGTGGCGATCGACCCGGCTTCGATGACGGTGGGCACTAAAGGGTGAGCATTCGGAATATGCAGGACAACTGCCATCGCGACCAGCAGGTTGAGCATGACGTAGTATAGGACGCTGGCAACCATATGCGTCGGCCATAGCCGACCGAACCTGCGCACCATAAAACTGAGCCATTGCCTCGTGTCGCCAATCCTGCTTCCGTACGCGCTGCAAATCACAAAGCCACTCAAAACGAAAAACAGGTCGACGGCGAGATAGCCGTTCCGGCTCACGCCACGGCCCGGAAGGTAGAACTGCATGTGATAGACGACAACAAGTAACGCGGCGCACCCGCGCAGCCCCTCCAGACTGGCTATGGTCCCTTTCATGTGCTCCCCGCCGAAGATTTGCGCATCCTCGTTGTCGATTCGGTTATAGGGGAAAAGCGGGGCACGCTCAATGTCCGTAGGGAAAGCCATTAGGCATGGGTTGCGGTACTACACTGGGTGGCACGGGGCGTTCCCACGAAGAAAAGCCGTGCTTGCGAAAAGGCATAAGCGAACCGCGAAGGTCACCGCGATTCGCGGTCGCACGGCTGCCTTGTTGCCGGTCCGTGATGTTCTGCGTCATTGTTCAGCGTCACCATCTCGAGCGTGAGTTGACGACGGTGATACGATCGGGCTCGACTCAAAATAAAGCGAGGACGCTCGTGTCGACTATCGCCAATCTGATGGACACCGCCATCGCTGACGTCGAGTTATTGCGGACGCTGGATGCCAGCGGAGACGATTTTGGTCTCCCTCGTGACGTCGAGTTTCTGATGCGAGGGCCTTCAGCGGAGAAGGCTGCCATCGTCGCGGGCTTCATTAATGACTATCAATACGGCCGCGCCACGGTCGATCAATCGGGAGACGAGCATCGGGTATTGGTCGTGATAAACATGCCGATTCAACAGCACAACATCTTGTCCGTCTCCGGTTTCATGGCGTGCGTCAGCTTGCTCTACGGACTGCATTATGACGGGTGGGGGTGCATTGCCCAGAAGCGCCACTAAGCTGAAGCTTTTCGCGCCGATGATCGATTGCGATATACCTGGATATCGAGCGCCACACGAAAGACTGCTCGATGGCGCAACCTGATGCCGATACACATCGTTCGCACATTTCCGATTGGTCGATCCTGCATTTGTTCACGAATCCGCAATGCAAATCGGTAGCGGTGGTCGTAAAACGATCATCGGCACGCAAATTGGCGGAATAGAACCGTGATATGACGCAAACCGCCAAATCTTCACAGTCTTGCATTCGTGTAATATATTAAATTCCTCGTGCCCGCAGCTTTGCAGGGCCGTTCGGTCCCGACGCCCCGGAAGGCGTCGGGACTTTTTTTTGCTGCGCCATCTCGCGCAATTAGCGATTCAATCCACCGTTGAAATATCGCGATTGCTACACTTTCCCGACCACGATCACCCAACGGGAGTCATCACGCATGCCGGAAAACCGAGCCGTCATCCTGCGCAGCGCGACACCACACGACGCTGAGCGCATCGCTCGCTTGCATACGCTGAGCTGGCAGAGCGCGTACAGCCATATTCTTCCGGCGGCTTATCTGTCGGACGACGCGCCGACGGAGCACGCAACCCGCTGGCGACATTATTTTGATCGCGCCGAAGCAGAGTGGGGCCTCGTGCTGATTGCGGAATCGAATGGCGTCCCGGTTGGTTTCGTAAGCGCGGAAAGGCCGGTCGATTCGGCGCGTGGCGTTCTGCTCGATTGTCTTCACGTACATCCGAATCATCACGGGAGCGGCACGGGAAAGCGCATGATCGAAGCCGTTCGCGCATGGGCCCGACATATCGGTTCGGGCAGGGTTCATCTGTCCGTGCTCGACGACAATGTTCGCGCGATTGGTTTCTACGAGCACAACGGCTGGCAATGGCTCACGGTCGAAACGAGCCACATCGGCCTGACAGAAGTGACTGATCGGGTCTACGTAATCGAGGCGTAAAGGCGGAGCCTGGCAGGCAGCGAACAGAACGGCTGCGCGCTACATGTCCGTCCCGGAAAATCGCCGCACACCATCCGTTACTCGCTGCAATAACGCAGGAGCAAATCCGCCTCCGTTTCATGTACTTCGACGGGCAGGCTCGTCGCTCCCGCATACGCGAGATAGCGCGCACGATGCTGACCGTTGCGGAACGACGCGACACCGATTTTCGACAGGCCCGGGATGCCGAGCAGCGTCCGCGTTCGCGTCTCGCGAAACGTGATGAACGGCATGTCCGGAATCCTCGCCTCGTCCGGGTCAAGGAATTCGCGAATACCGGCAGCCTTGCCGGGCGCCCAGTACTGCACCGCCGGCAGCACATAATCGGTCGTGTCGCGGTCGGCACAGGCCAGTAGTTTCCTCAGGTCGACCGTCACGACACGATGTCGCGAATCGTCGGAGGCGAATACCCGCTTCAGATGCGTATAGGCATAGGCGGCGTGCCCGGGAAGCTGGATGATCCAGACCTCCACGCCGTCTTGTTGTACCCGGGCGAGTGTCATTATTTCCTCTGATGGCGCATGCGTTTTTTTGTTGGGGGCATGTAGCAGCGCAATCACGGCCACGGCCGCTTGGCAGGCGGATACCCGGAATACGAACGGCGAATCAGGTGTGATCGAATGGCGCAAGGAGCCGGTCACGAAACGGCTGCAGGAGCGATCCGGTCATGCGTATTCAGTCGACATCCACATCTTGCGAGAATATCGCGATACTGCTGGCCGGAATGACACGTGCTATGAAAGTCACACAAGATTCACGCAGCGCGTGAAGGCGGACAGACGCGGGACATCACAAGAGCCAGCGGGCGGAGTAGCGGGAAAAAATCATGTCGCCGGAGCTTGAGATCGAGTATCGCGATTGCCGCTCCACCGCGATGCTCGAAACCCGGGAAACCGGCTGTGTCGGTGTGATCGACGCCAGAAATATCACGACATCTTTTACCGGCCCGGACATTTCGGCGCGGTGCTCGCACCGGCCGCTGCGCTTGCATTCGGGCACGTAATGCAATTCACACGGCACGCGGGCTTTCCGGTTGAAAGGGTGAGTTGCCGCACAGACGATTGCATGGACGGCAATTCACAATCTGACCGGTTGACCGATCTACCCCGGCCCGGTCAACCGTTTCCCCGCTCGCTCGCGCAGGAGCGGGGCTTTTTGGCCGCCCGACGCATGCAGGTCGCGTCGGAGTAACCGGACAGGCGTTCGGCAGGCTGCGTTTCGCGCCCCGGCATCCGTTCGCCTGCTCCGCATGAATCGCTTTCCTCGTGTCCAAGCGATCGCTTGGGCCCATCGCCGGTCTGGGCCGGTGATGCCTTGATCCCGGTGGCGCATCACTGCGCTGCCGGGATGTTTTTTGTCCCGAGCCTGTCGAGACCCGGTTACGTGCGGCGCGTGTTGCCGCCGGCTCAGCCGGCCTGCTCGACGCTGGTTTCCCATCCGTCGTATTCGCCGCCGAGCGAGCGTACTTCGCGATTGATCGCGAGCGTATGGCGCGTGATGTCGGCCAGCGTCGTCGCGCCTTCGTGCGCGAACCGCACGGCCGATTTGCCGTCTTCGGTCGGTGCGACCGATTCGACCGGATAGCCTTTCGCTTCGGCCCAGTCGGCGAACTGGTGCGCGTCGCTCGGCTCCGGGAAATACGCCCAGTGCATCACGCGCCGCTTCACGTCGCTCATGTCACCTTGCTGCCGCAGCGCTTCGAGCACACGCATGTCGCGCATCAACTGCCAGTCGTCATCGGTCGGGTAGAGCGTGCGCCAGTACGTCTCCTTGTCGGGATCGTCCTGGTACGCGTACTGAAGCGCGTAGGTCGTCTGTTCGGCCAGCGAGTCGACGATCTCTGCCGCGGCCGCTTCGTCGAACGGGACGTAGAACATGAAATCCTGGTTGCCGTCGACGGTGATGCGGCCAACCTGCACCCCGTCTTTCGCGATCACGGCGGCATCGAGCAGATCCTCGATCCTGGTGAGATCGGCGAACTCGTCGCCGCTCGGCAGGCCGTCGGGCGTCGGATGCGCAAGCGTGACGCGCACGCTGAGCAGCGCCGTGCGTGGATCGCTTTCGGCGATTTCCGCATAGCTGTTATTGAAGCTGATGAAGGCCTGATGGTCGCCCATTCTGGCAGGGAAGGTTCCCCAGGCGTCGGTCATGTGTTTCTCCCGTGCACGATTGTCTGTTGACGGTTGCAAAGCGTCCCAATGTATCATCGAAAATCGCGTTGGCCGAAGAGGCGCGCTGGATCGTGCGCCCGGTCGTGTGCCGGGGATCCTGATGCCGATCGAATTCGAGCGCTGGCGCACGGTTATCGCGTTCCATGGCTCGGCGCTTGCGCCCGTTGCGCAAGATGGCCGAGCGGCCTGATCGCATCGCGCCAGTATGCTGAGCGACCGGGCTACGAGACGGTGCGGTGGCGATTTCTTGTGGCCGCTCCGGCAGCGAATACATGCGAGTCCGCGGCGCACGTCACCTGACGCGCTTTGCGTGGCGGGCCGCAATAATTTCGGAGGAGACTGCGATGTCGATGTTTGCGGTGAATGGTGTCCGAATCGATCCGCTCAGCGCGCGGGTGACGCACGTGCGCTGGGCGGCCGTCAATCCGGCCGACCGGTCATGGGCCGCTACGCCGAGCGAAGCAGCGGTGGTCGAGGTGGCGCACGCGCTCGCGTCCGGCAACGACGTTCACGCGGTGTTCGACGAAGTCGACGGAACGGCCGTGGGACCGAAGCTGAAGCGCGTGCTGTATCGCGATGCGTCGGAAGGCATCGAGCTCGACGTCGATGCGACGAGCGAGTCGCGTACGTTGCGGGATCTTCCGCAAATCTGAACGACGCGCGCCGGATCGTTGCAAAGGCGGGCGCACGCGAACATTTACGGATTCGCCGCGCGCCGATCGCGAGGCGTAGTATCGGGCAACCGTCCTGCATCGTTGCCGACCGTGTCGAGCGGATCGACGGGAAGGCCGACGCGCGTTCTGTCGTGCCGACAACGAGCGAACAACGCAACCGCGCACGAGACCATGTCCAGACACTTCATCGCCCCGTTGGCCGTCGCATCCTGCCTGGTGCTCGCGGCCTGTCAGACCGAAACCGTATCGCCGCCGCCCGAGACTGCATCGACGGCGATTCCGGCATCGTCGCCGGCCACGCCGATTCGTGGCATCGGGCAGGCGCCGCATCTGGCCGGCGAGAGCCACTGGGCCACCCACGCGTGCACGTCCGACGGCGCCGTCAAGGTGTGCAATTGATCGAGCGACCGACACGATGAGCGACGCAAGCGAAACGAACGATGCCGTCTGGCATGTCGACCCGGTCGCGGGAACGGTGACGGGCGCATTGCCGGTGGTGCTGCCGGTCGACAGCCGCAGCTTCCGGCGAAAGGCGCTCGTCTGCGCGGTGCTCGCCGTATTGACCGCGTGCGGGTACGCGGCCGACGTGACGCTGTGGCAGGTTGCAGCGCTGGCCGTACTGCTGGCGCTCATGAGCGGCGGCTTCTTCCTGATATCGCGCCGCAAGATGGCACTGCATGTCGACGAAACCGGCTTCAGGCTGGTGGGCTCGATGCGCGACAAACCGGCCACGCCGTGGCGCGACGTCACCGAATTCGGAATCGTCAGCGTCGCGGGAAATCATTACATCGGCTACCAGTTCTCGGCGCATTCGTCGCGCACCCGGGTGCCGGGCGGCGTGATGCTGCCGATCAACCGGTTTGCCGATCTTCCGCTTGACGCGGTTGCCGCGTTGCTGGAGGCGTGCCGCCGGCAGTTCGGCGGGCCGGAAGATCGCGCCGGTCGAGTGGACTGATGCCGGGGCGCAGGCGCGATCCGGTCGACCCATCGGCGGCTGAAGGCGACTGAAGCAAAAAAATGTTGGCACGCGTGTCGATTTCCGTCGGGCTCGTCCGTCGTAGGATCGGAGGCGTGCGCATCGTGCGTGCGCCCCGCTTTCCGACACGACCAACCGACTGAAGGAGCGACACCCATGGCCACGTCCGTCAACCCGATCCCCGAAGGGATGCGTACGCTGACACCGCACCTGATCTGTGCCGGCGCCGCAGCAGCAATCGACTTCTACAAACGTGCGTTCAACGCGAGCGAGCGGTTCCGCCTGCCGACGCCCGACGGCCGGCTCGCGCACGCATGCCTCGCAATCGGCGATTCGACACTGATGCTGGTGGACGAAATGCCCGAGCACGGCGCGCTCGGACCGAAGACGCTGAAAGGCACGCCGGTGTGTCTGCATCTGTTCGTGCCGGACGCCGACGCGGCGATCGCGCAGGCTGTTGCGGCCGGCGCGACAGTCACGATGCCGGCGGCCGACATGTTCTGGGGCGATCGTTACGGGCAGGTCGAGGATCCGTTCGGACATCGCTGGTCGATCGCCACGCACCAGCGCGATCTGACGCCGGAGCAGATCGCCGACGCGATGGCGAGTGCGCCGCCGTGCGGGGGCTGATCGAGCCGGATCCATCGTGCTGAATGGCGGGCTGGCGCGGCGGCACACGCCGGCGTGCTGTTCGTGAGTGTTCAGCCGCCGGCTGCCTTGCCGCGCTGTTTGTCCTCATACATCCGCCGATCGGCCGATTCGAGCAGGCCGGCCACAGTGCGATGCCGCGCGGGATCGTAGGCGACATGGCCGACGCTGAAGCGAATCGCATAGCCGTGTGCATCGGCCGCGTTGCGCGATTCGCATGGGTCTTTGTCTCTGGTGCCGGCTGCTGCGCCGGTCGTCGATCGCATGTCGCTCGGAGCTTGCGCATGCCCGGCCGCACATCCTTGCCGATACCGCGGCGGTCGGCCCGCGCATGTCGAACGGTATCGAGCATTCTCCGCTGCGTTACCGCGACGAACGCCAGCCGTCTTGATGCGTCGTGCGCCGCATCGGATGGTGTAGTCGGGTGGCCGATGCTTCAAGCTATGCGGTGCGATGCCGTAAACAGGGCAAGATCCATGATTCATCTATCGCACCATGACTCGAATTCTGTACGCGGGGTATCTCGCATTTGCGCTGTACCTGCTTTACCCGATGATCCACAACACGTTGAACTTCAGCATGGACTGCGTGCTGAGCGCGCTGCCGGGCGGGGAGCGCAACATGCCGCAGCGTACGGCGAGCGATGCGTCGACGCCGGGCAGCCGGTGTGGCGCGGATACGCAACTTGCGGCGCGATCGCCCGACCTCCATTGACTGCACGGATCGCCGCGAGCCGAGCGTCCGTGTGCCGGCCATTCGGCCAGGTTGCCTGATGCGCGATGGACGCCGATCATTGACGACATCGCAAGCGAATATCCGATGACGACGGCAGTCGGCGCGCCGCACGCGAACGATGCGTGCGATTGCGTGCGCGGGATGCGTCAGTAGGAGGAGCGGTACGGCGTGCCCTGGTCGAAGCGGCTTTGCCAATGCGTGAGGTAGCGCGATGCGAGCTGCGGATTGTTCCAGACGACGATGACGTTCTCGGAGTTCCGGCTTGCCGCCGACGCACTGTAGTTGAACGAACCGGTCTCGACGTGTTCGGCATCGATCACGAGGTACTTGTCGTGGTGGATCGCATAGGCAGCGATCGTGCGCGTAGGAATGCCCGCGTTGACGAGCAGGTTCAGCGCCTGCTTGCTGCTCTTCGCGCGATTGCCCTTGTCGTCCACGACGACCGCGACATTCACGCCGCGTCGCTTGGCCGCGAGCAGTGCGCGCGTGACGGGCGGCGACGTGAACGAGTAGGCAGCCACGCGAATCGAGCTGCGTGCGGCACCGATTGCCTTCAGCACGAGCGCTTCGGCGCCGCCATCGGGCGAGAACGCCGATTCGACGACCTGCGTGGCCGGCGCTTCATGTGTCGGGGTCGGCAGCAGTTGCGCGATGTAGTCGAACGCCTGCTGCAACAGCGATTCGCTGTGCGTCTTGCCGAAGGCGGCGAACGGTGTGGCGAGCAGAAAGGCGGCGAGGCAGGTGGCGGCGAGGCGATTGCGCGACAACATCTTGGACAGCGAATAATTTCGAGACAGCGGGCCGTGAGTGTAACGCAGACGTGGCGCCGCGGTCACGCCAGAATGCGAATAGCCACGTTGGGTTGCGGCGTGTCGATGCAACGATGTTCGTGACGTCCGGCGATATCCGTTCGGGGTCGATGATCGCGCCGATCGTTCGATGGCGATGCCGCACGCGTGCGTGCGCAAGTGGATCGTGCGCGATCCCGGCGTGACGCAATGCCGACATGCGCGAATGCGATCGGCAGCTTCAGCGCGGTATGCGAATGGAGCAGGAGGGTGCGGCGACGCGAATGCCGGTCATGCGAGACGCTACGCTGCCGACAGGGACGTGATACGCAATACGCGACGGATCCGTTGCTATACGCACGCAGCAGGCGCTATGCGCGCGACGTCACGCATCGAGCGGCCCGGCGTCTTCGCGGGCGATCCATCCGGGCCCAGGTTCCGGCTGCACGTCGTGCACATCAAGCGGCTCGCCGCACGCCGAGCACACCGCGACCGCATGCATCAACTGGCCGCAGGTTCGATGGCGCAACTGCACCGGCGGCCCCTGGCCGTCGTCCTTCCAGCGGTCGCCCCATGTCATCAGTGCGAGCAGGGCCGGGTAGAGGTCGAGGCCCTTTTCCGTCAGCCGGTATTCGAACCGCGGCGGACGCTCCTGATAGGCGCGCTTGACCAGCACGCCTTCGTCGACGAGGCGTGCGAGCCGTTCGGCCAGCACGTGGCGCGTGAGGCCCAACTGCGTCTGGAACGCGTCGAAGCGGCGGCAACCGAGAAAGGCGTTGCGCAGGATCAGCATGGTCCAGCGGTCGCCAAGCACGGCGAGCGTGCGCGCGACCGAACAGTTCAGCGTACCGATGTCATCCCATTTCATGATCGAGTCTCGTGCGGCGGTTCAGCAAAGGAGCGGGACCGATTATAGAACCCGTCTTCGGTTGCGACGGGCGCGCGTTGCATTGACAAGCCCGGTGCGGTTGTCAATAATGAGTTCCAATTTAGAACTTACTCGCGCGGCGACGCGCTTTCAATCAGGAGACCACCCGATGAATCCGCTTTCCCTGTCCGGTATCGAACTGCTGCGCGCAGCAGTGTCGGGCGACGTGCCGCTCGCGTCGATTTCCGAGACGATTCCGATGCAACCGCTGGGCGTCGAGCTCGGCTACGTGAAGATGTCCGCCCGGGCGGACGACCGGCACCTGAATCCGCTGGGCGGCGTGCACGGCGGGTTCGCCGCGACGGTCCTCGATTCGGTCACCGGCTGCGCGGTGCATTCGATGCTCGACGCGGGTGTTGGCTACGGCACGGTCGACCTGCACGTGAAGATGCTGCGTCCGGTGCCGCGCGACGTCGACCTGATCGCGGAAGGGCGCGTGATTCACCTGTCGCGTTCGCTCGGCGTCGCGGAGGGCACGCTGAAGACCCCGGACGACAAGATCGTCGCGCATGCATCGGCGACATGCTTCATCCAGCGGCCGCAATGACGAGGCGGGCGACGGCGGGCCGGCTCCAGCCGCCGACGCAATGCGGACGCGGCGCGGGTGGGTCGGCGCGTGCCAGCTGCATGCGTGGCGCACGCAAGCCGAAGGCGGCCTGTAAGCGTCCGTGTCGGCCATCTGAAGCGTTCGCTTCAATGTGATAGCGTTCCTGCTTTCCACCGACGCGACAGGAGCAGCATGGAATACCGCACACTCGGCGATTCAGGCATCGAGGTCAGCCTGATCGGTCTCGGCACGATGACGTGGGGCGAGCAGAATTCGGAGCGCGACGCACACGAGCAGATCGACTACGCGCTTGCGCAGGGCGTCACGCTGATCGATGCCGCGGAAATGTACCCGGTGCCGCCGAAGCCCGATACCCAGGGCCGCACGGAGCAATACATCGGCACCTGGCTCGCGCAGCATCGCGCGCAGCGCGACCGGATCGTGCTCGCGACGAAGATCGCGGGCCCGGCGCGGCAGCCGCACAATCCGCGTCATATTCGCGGTGAAGGCAACCAGTTCGACCGCAAGAACCTGACCGAAGCGCTGGACGGCAGCCTCAAACGCCTGCAGACCGACTACGTCGACCTGTACCAGTTGCACTGGCCCGATCGCAGCACGACGACGTTCGGCCGTCCCGCGTATCCGTGGGTCGACGACGCGTACACGGTGCCGATCGAGGAAACGCTGGGCGTGCTCGCGGAATTCGTGAAGGCCGGCAAGGTCCGCGCGATTGGTGTGTCGAACGAAACGCCGTGGGGCGTCGCGCAATTCCTGCATGCAGCCGATAAGCTCGGGCTGCCGCGCATCGCGAGCATCCAGAACCCGTACAGCCTGCTGAACCGCACGTTCGAGAACGGCCTGTCGGAATTCACGCATCGCGACGGGGTCGGCCTGCTCGCCTATTCACCGCTCGCGTTCGGCTGGCTGTCCGGCAAGTACGAGAACGGCGCCCGCCCGGCCGGTGCACGCATCACGCTGTTCGAGCGCTTCCAGCGCTACAGCAAGCCGCAGGCGGTCGAGGCAACGTCGCGCTACGTCGAACTCGCGCAACGCCACGGGCTGTCGCCCGCGCAACTCGCGCTGGCGTTCGTCAACAGCCGGCCGTTCGTGCGCAGCAACCTGGTCGGCGCGACGTCGCTCGAGCAACTGAAGGAGAACATCGGCAGCATCGACGTGACGCTGTCCGACGAGATCCTTGCCGAGATCGACGCGCTGCACGAGCTGCAGCCGAACCCGGCGCCGTAAACGGCGCGCGGCCCGCGCGGCAGCGATGCCGCGACGGGCCGCGTTCGACGCGCGTGGCGGCGTCGTTTGCGTCGTCAGCGCATCCCGAGCCGGGTGCGCGCGACGAGCAGCGCGACGAGACTCAACACCGCGCAACCCATCAGATATAGCGCCGGCGACAACCGGTTGCCGGTCGCGCTGATCAGCCACGTGATCATGAACGGCGCGAAGCCGCCGAACAGCGTGACGCCCGTGTTGTAGCTGACGGCGAGACCGGTCGCACGCGTCTGCGACGGGAACAGTTCGGCCATCAGCGCCGGCAGCGCGCCGCAATACGTCGCCTTCAGCAGGCCGATCCAGATCAGCGCAGCGATCATCGTCGCGAACGACGCGTGATGCGTGAGCCACAGGAACGTCGGCCACACGGTGACGAGCATCAGCACGGCCGCGGCCGCCATCACGCGAATGCGCCCGGTGCGATCGGACAGGTGACCGACGAGCGGCGTGACGAGCGTCAGCACGAAACCGGTCGCAAGCGTTGCCGCAAAGCCGGTCGATGCCGGCAGCCCGAGCTGCTTGATCGCATACGTCGGCATGTACAGCACCATGTAGTTGATCGCGGTCGAGATCACGAGCACGCCGATCGACAGCAGCACGCGCATCTTCTGGTCCGCGAACAGTTCGCGCACCGGCGCTTCGGAGCGCGCCTGCGTCTTGAACTCGGCGCCTTCATCGACGTAGCGGCGAATGTAGAGCCCGATCGGACCGATCGCGAGGCCGAACAGGAACGGTACGCGCCAGCCCCAGCTTTCGAGCTGGGCGGTCGTGAGCGTCGACGTCAGCAATGCACCGAACCCCGACGCGAGCAGCGTCGCGAGGCCCTGGCTCGCGAACTGCCAGCTCGACATGAAGCCGCGCCGCTGCGGCGCATGTTCGACGAGGAAGGCGGTCGAGCTCGCGAATTCGCCGCCGGCGGAAAAGCCCTGCATCAGCCGCGACAGCATGATCCCGAGCGGCGCGAGAATGCCGATTGACGCGTAGGTCGGCATCAGCGCGATCAGCAGCGTGCCGACCATCATCAGCCCGATCGACAGCAGCAGCGACGCCTTGCGGCCGGCACGGTCTGCATAGGCGCCGAGCACGAAGCCGCCGATCGGCCGGATCAGGTACGACAGCCCGAACGTGCCGAGCGTGAGCATCAGCGAGGTCGCCTCGCTCGTCGCGGGGAAGAACAGCTTGGCGATCGTCACCGCGAAAAAGCCGTAGACGATCAGGTCGAACCATTCGAGTGCGTTGCCGATCGACGCCGCGAAGATGATGCGCCGGATTTTCGCGGCGCTGGGGCTGGCGGCATCCTGCGAGGTCAGGGTGGTCGTATTCATCGTGTGAGCATGTCCCGAGAAAGGGCGAAGCGCGTTACAGAGCGGCGCCGGCTGCGGCGGGTGCCGCGCGGCGAACGGGCGGCGCGGCATCGCCGAGATCCCAGAAGAGGCCGGCCATCATCTGCAGTCCCTCGCGCACGACGCTCGCGAGCAGGTGCTCGTCGGGCGCATGCTGCGAACACGCCGGATACGAATGCGGAACCCACAGCGTCGGCAGCCCGAGCGTGTCGGCGAACACTTCGTTCGGCAGCGTGCCGCCGAGATTGGGCAGGATCGCGGGCTTCTTGCCGGTCGTGCGTGCGAGCGACGCGACGGCCCAGCGCACCCACGGATCGTCCGGCGACAGGCGCGTCGCCGGTGCGCCGCGCTCGACGTCGATCTCGATGTCGGCGAAGCCGTGCGCATCGAGATGCGCGCGCAGATGCGCGTGCAGCGCCTCCCAGTCGGTGCCGACCACGAAACGCAGCTGGCAGTGCGCATACGCGGCGGGCGGAATCGCGTTGACCGGATGGTCGGGATTGCCGGCCTTGAACGCGAGGATCTCGAACGTGTTCCAGCCGAACACGCGCTCCGCGGCGGACAGGCCGGGCTCGCCCCAGTCGGCGTCGAGCGCCGGATCGCCGGGACCGCCGCCGACGCTCAGGTCGGCCAGCGCGGCGCGCACCGCGGCGGGAATCGGCGGCGGACGCAGCCCCGCGACGCGGATCGCACCGCGCGCGTCGACGAGGCACGCGAGCGCGTTGGCGAGCACGGTCGCCGGATTGCGCAGCAGCCCGCCCCAGTTGCCGGAGTGATGGCCGCCGTCGCGTGCGCGCAGGCTCAGCTTGAAGTTGACGGAGCCGCGCGAACCGAGGAACACGGTCGGGCGCTCGGCGGTGAGGCGCGGCCCGTCGGATGCGATCAGCACGTCGGCCGCGAGCGCGTCGCGCTCCTGGCGGCACAGCACGTCGAGGCCGGGCGAACCCGTTTCCTCGCCCATCTCGATCAGCAGCTTCGCGTTGAAGCCGAGCCGGCCGCTGCGCGCGTCGAGCACGCTCGCCAGCGCGGCGAGATTGATCGTGTGCTGGCCCTTGTTGTCGGCGCTGCCGCGACCGTACCAGCGATCGCCGTCGGCGGTCAGCGTCCACGGCGACAGCGGCGCGCGCCATTGCGCGTCGTAGCCGCGCACGACGTCGCCGTGACCGTAGATCAGCACCGTCGGCAGTGCGTCGTCCTCGTGGCGCGAGGCCAGCAGGAACGGGCCGCCGCCGTCGACGGGGTTGTCGACGATCCGTGACGTGAAGCCGAGGCGGGCGGCCTCGGGCGCGATCTCGTCGGTCAGGTAGGCGCGCAGCGCGGCGCCCGTGCCACTGTCCTGGCTTTCGGTGCGCAGGCCGACGCGGCGGCCGAGGGTGGTGAAGAACGCGCCCGATTCGAACTGGTTCAGCGCGTGCTGGATGGCGGCGGTACGGCTCAAGACGTGTCTCCTCTGTCGTATTGCCAGCGCGCGCACGGTGCGCGCAACCGGGGGTGCGAACGATTCTAGAAAGCCGTTTTTTTTGTCACAATGATCGAATTTCGAACATTTCTTTGCCGAAAAGGCAAAGCTCGACAGCCCGCAGCGGCACGGGGACAGAACGATGGCGGCTTTCCTGCACGGTCTTGCACTGCGGTACTTCGTCGAAGTGGCGCGCACCGGGTCGATCAGCGACGCGTCCGCGCGACTGCACGTCGCCGTGTCGGCGATCAGCCGCCAGATCGCGAAGCTCGAGAGCGAGCTCGGCGCGCCGCTGTTCGAGCGTCGGCCGCGCGGGATGGCGCTGTCGGAGGCGGGCGAGCGGCTGCTCGGCTTCGCGCAGCGCAGCCTGCTGGAGGCCGAGCACGTGATGAAGGAAATCGGCGGGCTCGAGGCGCTGCACGGCAGCCTGTTGAAAGTCGCCTGCTCGGAAGGGTTCGCGATCGATTTCCTGCCGGGCGCGCTCGCGAGCTTCAAGGCGCGCCATCCGGGTGTCGATTTCTCGGTGTGGGTCGTGTCGCCGGCGGACGCGACGCGACGCGTGCGCGATGGCGATGCCGATATCGGGCTGACGTTCAGCCTCGCGCCGGAGCAGGGCGTGCGGGTCGAACATACGGAACGCGCGCCGATCTTCGCGCTCGTGCGGCGCGACCATCCGCTCGCGGCGCGCGAGTCGGTGTCGCTCGCCGATGTCGCGCAGCACCCGCACGTGCTGCCCGAGGCCGGCACGACGGTGCGCCAGTTGATCGACATCGCGTGCGTGCTCGACGGGCTGATGCTCGAACCCGAGCTGACCAGCAACAACACCGCGGTGATGTATCGCTATGCGCAGCGCATCGGGGCCGTGATGTTCACGGGCCTGCTGTCGGTGCGGGACCGTATCGACGCGGACGGCTTCGTCATCGTGCCCGTGACGAACCCGCAGTTGCACGAGCGCAGCATTCAGGTGCAGACCATGGCGGGGCGCGATCTGCCCGCATCCGTGCGCGCGTTTCGCGACCATCTGGTCGACGTGATGAGCGCCGCTTCTGCGCCGCCGGTTGCCGCGCGCGGCCCGAGACGCCCGGGCGTGAGATAATCGCGGATCCGCCTTCCGTGCCCGTGCGGCTCACCGAGCCGCATCGCCCCTGTTCGACGCCAAATTGAAGAACCTGATTGTCACCCTCGATCGCGCCGGCGAGTTCGACGAGATCATCGACGTGCGTACGCCGCTCGAGTTCGCCGAGGACCATATTCCCGGCGCATTGAACGCGCCCGTGCTCAGCAACGAGGAGCGCGTGATCGTCGGTACGATGTACCGGCAGGTATCGCCGTACGAAGCGACGCGCGTCGGCGCGGCGATGGTCGCGCGCAACATCGCGCGCCATCTCGACACCACGTTCGCCGACCGTCCGCGCAACTGGCGGCCGCTGATCTACTGCTGGCGCGGCGGCAAGCGCTCGGGCTCGATGACGAACTGGTTCAACCTGATCGGCTGGCAGGCGCGCCAGCTCGACGGCGGCTACAAGGCTTACCGCCAGTCGGTATGCGCGACGCTCGACACGCTGCCGACGCGCTTTCGCTACATCGCGCTCGTCGGTCATACGGGCTGCGGCAAGACGCGACTGCTGAACGCGCTGGGCGACGTGGGGGCGCAGACGCTCGATCTCGAGGCGCTCGCCTGTCATCGCGGCTCGCTGCTCGGCGCGCTGCCGGGCAAACCGCAGCCGTCGCAAAAGGGGTTCGATTCGGGACTCGTCGAGACACTCGGGCGTTTCGACCCCGCATGGCCGGTGTTCGTCGAATCGGAAAGCCGCAGGATCGGGCTCGTGCATCTGCCGATCGCGCTGATCGACGCGTTTCATGCCGGGCCGTGGGTGCAGGTCGACGCGGCGCACGACGAGCGCATCGCGTTCCTCCTTGAAGACTATGCCCATCTGTTCGACGCGCCGGTCGCGTTCAAGGCGCAGCTCCAGCGGCTGATCGGCCTGCACAGCCGCGACCAGGTGACGCACTGGGATGCGTTGATCGATGCCGACGCGCGGGCCGACCTGTTCACAGAACTGATCGACAAGCATTACGATCCCGCCTATGCGCGCACCTACCGTGCAACGTACAACAAGCCGAACCGGGCGCTGACGTTCACGTTCCAGCCGAATGCGGCCGACGTGCGTGATCAGGCGCGCACGCTGCTGGCCCGGCTCGCGCAAGCGGGGCTGCCGGCGTCGGCCGCGCTGGCGGCAGGCATGGCATCCACAACCGACAAAGACCAATCGATTACCACACGATGACGACCACACGCACCCAACCCAGTCCGGCGCTCGGCTGGATGACCTTCCTGCTGATCGCGGTCGCAGGGCTGTTCTACGTGAAATGGTTTCCGTACTACAACAAGGCGTTCGTTGCCGCCGAGCATCATTCGATCGGCCAGTCGATCCTGATGGGCACGTCGGCGACGGCACCCGAGCCGTCGTTGAAGGCGGCGCTCGACTACGCATGGGCGTACGGCAAGGCGATCTGGCAGGCGATGGTGCTTGGCCTGCTGCTCGGTTCGGCCGTGCAGGCGCTGCTGCCCGCGCACTGGGTCGCGCGCATGCTCGGCCGCACCGGCTTCGGCAGCGTCGCCGCAGGCGGCCTGCTGTCGCTGCCGGGCATGATGTGCACGTGCTGCGCGGCGCCGGTCGTCGCGGGCCTGCGCGCGCGGCACGCGTCGCCGGGCGGCGCGGTCGCGTTCTGGCTCGGCAACACGGTGCTGAATCCGGCCGCGCTGGTGTTCATGGGATTCGTGCTCGGCTGGCACTGGAGCGCGCTGCGGCTGGTGCTCGGCCTCGCGATGGTGTTCGGGATCGGCTATCTGCTGAACCGGATCACGCGTCCGGAAGACCGCGGCATCGACGACACACAGCTGGCTGCGCTGGTGGCCGAGCAGGCCGCGGCGGGCAATCCGTTCGTGCGCTGGGTGAAGCTGTTCGCGCGCATGGCCGTGCGGCTCATCCCCGAATACATCGTGCTCGTGCTGCTGCTCGGCGCGGCGCGCGCGTGGCTGTTCCCGCATATCGGTCCGGACATCGGCAACCATCTCGGCTGGATCATCGCGTTCGCGGTGGCGGGCACGTTGTTCGTGATCCCGACGGCCGGCGAGGTGCCGATCATCCAGGCGATGCTGTCGCTCGGCATGGGCGTCGGCCCGGCCGCCGCGCTGCTGATGACGCTGCCGCCGATCAGCGTGCCGTCGCTCGCGATGCTCGCGCGCTCGTTCAAGCCGTCCATGCTGGCGATCGTCACGGGCCTCGTCATCGTGTTCGGGATTGCGAGCGGGCTGCTCGCGATCGCGTTCGGGTTCTGACGGACGCGCGGACGGGACGGTAATTCGGCGCGCCATCCCGGCCAGCCGGCTCGCGTGGGCGGTCGGCAAGCCGGGGGCGAGATGCCCGGCCACCGGCGTCGAAGGGGGCGTGATGGCGCACCGACGTACGCGCAGGCTGCTTCCGCCACGCGCCAGTCATATTCATCCGGCGTCGCCGCTTCATGCGTGCGGCGCCCTTTACAAGAAGCAAACAGGAAAACGCATGACCCAACCGAAGATTCATCCTCGACTCGAAAAGGCGCTGACGCGCGGCGATCTCGCGATCCGCCAGGCCAATTCCGCGCGGGCGACTGCCGTGCTGAACGCGCTCGGCACGATGATCATCGAAGCCTCTGCCACGATCGGCGTCGACGCGAGCATCGACATTCCGCAGGGCGATCGCATTTATGACCCGGTCAACGGCCTGTGGCCGCAGAAGATGCTGGTGTCGTTCGACGGCCCGGTCGACGAAGCCGAAGCGGAAGAACTGCGCGCGGTCTATCTGGTTGCCGACGATCCGGGTACGCAGTTTCGCGTCGAATGGCATCGTGCGGACGGCAAGCTCGGTCGCCAGGAAGGCGGCCCGCTCGCGACCGTCGCATTCCTGACCGACGTCGAAATTCCGTGGAGCGACGACGACGAGTAAGGTCGTCGCCACGTCGTATCGAGCCGGCGCGATGCGCGCCGGCCGTCAGCGCATCATCCGCCGCCGGAACAGCCACGCGGAGACCACGAATCCGCCCACTGCGTAGCCGGCCAGCACCGCGACGTGCAGGCCGATGTCGGTCGCCGGCCGGCCGAGCATCGCGGGCCGGATCAGCTCGACCGCGTTCGCGAGCGGCAGCGCATATGCGGCGTGCTGCGCGACCGGTGGCAACTGCGTGATCGGGAAGAACACGCCCGACAGCAGCAGCATCGGCGTCAGCACGAGCGTCTGATAGAACATGAAGAAATCGTAGGACGGTGCGAGCGACGTGACGATCATCGCGGTGCTGGCGAAAGCGAGGCCGGCGAGCACGATCACGGGCAGCGCCGCAAGCATCGACGGAAACTGCGCATAGCCGAGCAGCCCCGCGACGATCATGATCGCGATGCCCGACAGCATCGCCTTGCTCGCGCCCCAGACGATTTCACCGAGCACGATGTCGCCCAGCGCGAGCGGCGTGTGCATGATCGCTTCCCACGTGCGCTGCACGTGCATCCGCGAGAAGCCCGAATACATCGACTCGAAGCTCGCGGACATCATCACGCTCGACCCGACCGTGCCGGCCGCGAGGAACGCGATATACGACACGCCGTCGACGTGGCCGAGCATCAGGCCGAGCCCGAACCCCAGCCCGAACAGGTAGATCATCGGATCGGCGAGATTGCCGAACATCGACGCCAGCGCCAGCTTGCGCCACACGAGATAGTTGCGCCGCCACACGGCGATCCAGTTGGTCGCGTTCGCGGGCAGCGCGATCGCGAAGCGCGACTCGCGCGGCGGTGCGGACGGCGCGGTGGCGGAATAGTTGCGTACGTCCATGATCGATCAGTCCTGCATTTCGCGGCCCGTGAGCCGCAGGAACACGTCTTCCAGATTGGCCGGACGATGCAGATAGCGCAACCCCGGGCGACCCTTGAGTCGCGCGCTGAGCGGTTCCGGGTCGGTCACGTAGCAGAACAGCGTTTCGCCGCTGATCTCGGTGTGCTTCGCGAACGACGCCAGCTCGTCGCGTAGCGCGACCGGATCCGGCCCGTAGATCTCGATCACGTCGCAGCCGATTTCCGACTCGATCAGCGCGTGCGGCGCGCCTTCGGCGATCTTGCGGCCTTCCTCGATCACGCACAGCCGATCGCACAGGCGTTCGGCTTCCTCCATGAAGTGCGTGGTGATCAGGATCGTCTTGCCGCGCGCAAGCAGCGAGCGCAACCGCTCCCACATCAGGTGCCGCGCCTGGGGATCGAGGCCGGTGGTCGGCTCGTCGAGCACCAGCACGTCGGGATCGTTGACCAGCGCGCGGGCGAGCGTCAGGCGGCGTTTCATCCCGCCCGACAGTTCGCCGACCTTCGCATCGGCCTTGTTTTCCAGCTTCGCGAATTCGAGCAGCGGCGGTACGAGTGCGCGCGCGGCCTGCGCCGATATCCCGAAATAGCGGCTGAACACGAGCAGGTTTTCGCGAACCGTGAAGTCGGGGTCGAGATTGTCGAACTGCGGGACGACGCCGACGCGGTGGCGCGCATGCCGCGCGCGCGACGGAACCGGTTCGCCGCACAGCGAAATGGAGCCTGCGTCGGGATAGGCGAGGCCGAGCAGCATCTTCAGCGTCGTGGTCTTGCCGGCGCCGTTCGGCCCGAGCAGGCCGTAGCATTCGCCCGCCTCGACGTGAAAGGACAGACCGTTGACGACGAGCTTGTCGCCATAGCGTTTTTCGACGTTCCGGATATCGATCGGTGCAACGGACATGGGCAATTTGTCGTTGTAAGCGGGCGCGGTGCGTGTCGCTGCCGGCCGGTGCGTGTGCCGGCATGCGAACGGATCGGGCGAATGTGTGTCACACGGGCATGACCGAAGCGAACGCGTGCCGGCGGCACGAACGGGCCATTCTAGTGCATCGGCTGCGTCTCTTCAGGGCATGCCGCGCGCGGCACGGCGATTGCATGCACGGATCGTGCACTGCATCATCGCCGACCCGCCATGCGGGGCGAATCAGCGTTTTCCATCCCTTGCGTCTGGAATTGCGGCGCACCATGATGAAAGCATCGGTACGTATTCGCGATAGGGAGGCTTCATGGCTTGCTACAACAAGATTCTGCTGTGCTACGACGGCACGCGCGAAGGGCGCAAGGCATTGCGATGTGGCGCTAATCTCGCGCTGGACCTGAAGGCGGAAACGCATTTGCTGTCGGTCGTCGACATGCGCTCGAGCATCGCCCAGAGCGCGGGTCTGTTGACCGATGTCGCATGCGGTCGTTTCGAGGAAACGGCTCGCGAGATCCTGCAGGAAGGCGTGAACTGGCTGCGCGAGCGCGGCGTTCAGGCCGAAGGCCATTTCGCGTTCGGTTATCCGATCGACGAAATCGCGAATCTCGCAACGGAATTGCAGGCGGATCTCGTCGTTGTCGGCCATCGATGCCGCAGCGGGTTGTCGAGATGGTGGATGGGGTCGGGCAACACGCAACTGCTCGATCGCGTGAACTGCAGCATTCTGGTGGCGTGTTCGTCGGCCGAAGAGCAAAAGGCCGAGATGGCGCGCGAGCGCGAAGCGGCGACCACGAACGGCAAGTGACGCAGTGACGGCGTGACCGACTGACTCGACCCGAGATTCACGTCGGTCACGCGCAGTGCCGTATCAGCGGCATGCGTAGCGATTGCGACCGATTACCCGTGCAGGTCGATCGCGGACAGCTTCCACGAGAACAGACCGAAGCGGTGGAAGATCGCCGCATAGCGCGTGCCGTCGCCGCTGCGCTGGTAGGTCACGACAAATTCATCGATATTCCGGTAGCCGGCGCTCGTTTGCTGCGGATGGCCTGCGTCGCTCGCGCTGGCCGGTGCGGACGACGGTGTCGGTGCCGACGCAACCGTGGGCGCGGCGTTACTGCCCGGTGCGGGGGCGCTTGCCGGCGCGGCCGGTTCATTGCCGGCAGTCGTACCCGGCGGCGGGCCAGACCATTCCGGCGGGCGTTCGCCCGGATTGCCGCGCGGCGGTATGCCGCTCATCAACGCTGCCACCCCCTCAGGCGTCGCATACGCATCGACCAGCGGGCCGATCAATGCGGATCCGATCAATGCCCCGATCACCGCGAACGGATTGTTCTTCTTGACCGAGTCGATCCGGCGCATCAATTCGTCCGTGACCTGCTGCTTCAGGCTGATGCGCAGGGACGGGAAATCGACATATTCACTGACCGCCTGCGCATCGCGTGCGTCGATCGCCGATTTCAGACGACCGAGCGCGACGTACGGCGATGCGTACGCGTAGCCGATCGCCGCAATGACGACGACGGCCAGTGCAACGATCAGCAGGGGTTTGAGCCGCGACGTGCGGCCCGATGATTCAGTCACGATGACTCCGGTGCGGACAGGTTCCGCAATCAGAGACCGCCTTGCTGGGCCGATCGTTCCTCTGCGATGCAGCGATCGATCATCCGGCACACGGCGTCGATCGTGCCGACCATGATCAGGCGCGACCGGCCGTGATACACGCGCACGGGTGCGCGGCGCGCCGGCTCGGCGTGATTCAGGCCGGCGTTCAGCGACACTCGCGCGAATGCGGGCAGCGCTGACGGCAGCAGCGACGCCTGCCGTTCAACTGCGACTTCTTGGCTCACCACGGGCGCTGCGGCGGACAGCGGCGCGCAGGGCGTGCGGCCGCGCAGGTGACGCAGGCGACCGAATTGACGGAAAGGCAGCAGACGGGCAAGGCGTTCCATGATGTTCTCCTCAGCGAGACCGATTGTCAGAGTTCGCCCGAGCGGATCAGCCCGACGGCGATGCCTTCCAGCGCAAACTCCGCGCTGCCGGCCTTGACGAAGATGTTTTCGTAATCCGGGTTCTCCGCGATCAACTCGAGGCCGCCGGGCCGGCGCATCAGGCGCTTGACCGTGACGTCGTCGCCCAGGCGCGCAACGATGATCTGGCCGTCCTTCGCTTCGGTGCGCTTCTGCACCGCGAGCAAATCGCCATCGAGAATGCCGGCGTCGCGCATCGACAGGCCGCGCACCTTCAGCAGGTAGTCCGGCTTGCTGGTGAACAGCGCGGGATCGCATGCGTAATGCTGCGAGATATGTTCCTGCGCGAGGATCGGGCTACCGGCCGCGACGCGGCCGACGAGCGGCAGCGACAGTTGCATCAGGCCGGCATGCGGCAGCGTGAACTGGTGCGGCGAGTCGTCGAGGCCGAGCAGGCGGATGCCGCGCGATGCGCCGGCGGCCAGCTCGATCACGCCCTTGCGCGCCAGCGCACGCAGGTGTTCCTCGGCTGCATTCGGCGAGCTGAAACCCAGTTCGGCCGCGATCTCGGCGCGCGTGGGCGGGAATCCGGAGCGCTCGATCGCGCGGCGGATCAAGTCGAACACTTGCTGCTGACGGGCAGTGAGTTTGGTCATGGCTTAACTGTATGGATAGACAGTGAGCTGTATTTTTATACAGTACTTCGCGAATTTCAAGTGTTACTTGAGATTCGACGCGATCACGCCGATTCCGGCGCGATGTCGCGACGTCCGGACGCCGGTTCGTCTGCCGCAACCGTCCATCCAGTATGCGTTAGCACTTTTGAGTATTAAAAAATGAAGAACGATTATTTTTAATCATGTAACCCGTTCGCTAGACTGGCCCGACATCGCAATACCGACAACACTGGAGAACCAAGAATGGCGAAGCGCAATACGGGGCTGGTGGGCGGAGTAGGCCGCCTGATCGCAACACTCGCGCTGGGCGCGGCGGCGGCGCTGGGTGTCGCGACGCATGCCCAGGCCGATACGACGTTCCTGAACGTGTCGTACGACCCGACGCGCGAGCTGTATCAGGACTTCAACCAGGCGTTCGGCAAGGAGTGGAAGGCGAAGACGGGCGAGACGGTCAACTTCAAGCAGTCGCACGGCGGCTCGGGCGCGCAGGCGCGCTCGGTGCTCGACGGGTTGCAGGCCGACGTCGTCACGCTGGCGCTCGCATACGACATCGACGCGCTCGCGAACAAGGGCCTCGTCAACAAGGACTGGCAAAAGCGCCTGCCGGACAACGCGTCGCCGTACACGTCGACGATCGTGTTCCTGGTGCGCAAGGGCAACCCGAAGGGGATCAAGGACTGGGACGACCTGACCAAGCCGGGCATCTCGATCGTCACGCCGAACCCGAAGACGTCGGGCGGCGCACGCTGGAACTACCTCGCCGCATGGGCGTATGCCGTGCACAAGCCGGGCGGCAACGAGCAGACCGCGAAGGAATTCGTGACGAAGCTCTACAAGAACGCCGGCGTGCTCGATTCGGGCGCGCGCGGCGCGACGACGAGCTTCGTGCAGCGCGGGATCGGCGACGTGCTGATCGCGTGGGAGAACGAGGCGTTCCTGTCGATCAAGGAATTCGGCACCGACAAGTTCGAGATCGTCGTGCCGTCGGTGAGCATCCTGGCCGAGCCGCCCGTCGCGGTGGTGGACAAGGTGGTCGACAAGAAGGGCACGCGCAAGCTGGCCGAGGCCTACCTGAACTTCCTGTACAGCCCGCAGGGCCAGGAGATCGCGGCACGCAACTACTACCGTCCGCGCTCGAAGAACGTGCCGGCGGAGCTGACGAAGCAGTTCCCGAAGCTGAAGCTGTACACGGTCGACGATACCTTCGGCGGCTGGACGAATGCGCAGAAGACGCATTTCGCGGATGGCGGCGTGTTCGATTCGATCTACAAGCCGCAGTAACGCCACGCAACGAACCATAACGACAGCGGCGCGCCACGACAGCGCGCCGCATCCCCGACGCACATGCCGGCGCGACTCCCCGCGCCGGCATGTGCGTCGGGCCCGTGAGCAGCATCGACCCAGCAAGAGCATCCGATGACGACGTACACCTTTCGCAAGCCGAGCGCGCTGCCCGGTTTCGGCGTGACGCTCGGCATCACGGTGGCCTATTTGAGCCTCGTGGTGCTGATCCCGCTCGCCGCCACGTTCCTGAAGACCGCGACGCTGTCGTGGGACCAGTTCGTCACCGCCGTCACGTCGCCGCGCGTGCTCGCGTCGTACCGGCTGACGTTCACCTCCGCCCTGGGCGGTGCCTTGATCAACGCCGTGTTCGGCTTTCTCGTCGCGTGGGTGCTGGTGCGCTACACGTTCCCGTTCAAGCGCGTCGTCGACGCGATCGTCGACCTGCCGTTCGCGCTGCCGACGTCGGTCGCCGGCATCTCGCTAGCGGCCGTCTATGCGACCAACGGCTGGGTCGGCCAGTATCTCGCGCCGTTGGGCATCAAGATCGCGTTCACGCCGGCCGGCGTGCTGGTCGCGCTGACCTTCATCGGGCTGCCGTTCGTCGTGCGCACCGTGCAGCCGGTGCTCGAGGATTTCGAGCGCGAGCAGGAAGAGGCGGCCGCGTGCCTCGGCGCATCGCGCTGGCTCACGTTCCGTCGCGTCGTGCTGCCGGCCGTGCTGCCCGCGCTGCTCACCGGCTTCGCGCTCGCATTCGCGCGCGCGCTCGGCGAATACGGATCGGTGATCTTCATCGCCGGCAACGTGCCGATGAAATCCGAAATCACGTCGCTGCTCATCATCACGAAGCTCGAGCAGTACGACTACGCGGGCGCCACCGCGCTGGCGGTCGTGATGCTGGTCGTGTCGTTCCTGATGCTGCTGTTGATCAACACGCTGCAGTGGTATCTGCAGCGACGCACGAGCAAGGGGGCGAGCGGCCCCGCGCCGACGACCGTCACCGTTGCCGCAGCAGGAGGCCAGTAATGAGCCGGGAGTCCACCGTCGTGTTGAATAATCCGTCCGCCTCGCGTGCGCGCGCCGCGAAACAGATCGACCCCGTCAGCGAGTCGCGCGTCGTGCGCTGGCTGCTGATCGGCGTCGCGCTGGCGTTCCTCGCATTCTTCCTCGTCGTGCCGCTCGCCGCGGTGTTCTTCGAGGCATTGCGCAAGGGCGTCGGCTTCTATTTCGAATCGCTCGCGGATCCGGATGCGTGGTCGGCGATCAAGCTGACGCTGACCGTCGCCGTGATCGCGGTGCCGCTGAACCTTGTGTTCGGCGTGTGCGCGTCGTGGGCGATCGCGAAATTCGAATTCCGCGGCAAGGCGCTGCTCACCACGCTGATCGACCTGCCGTTCTCGGTGTCGCCGGTGATCTCGGGCCTCGTGTACGTGCTGCTGTTCGGCGCGCAGGGCTGGTTCGGCCCGTGGCTGCAGGATCACGACGTGCAGATCATCTTCGCGGTGCCGGGCATCGTGCTCGCGACGATCTTCGTCACGTTCCCGTTCGTCGCGCGCGAGCTGATTCCGCTGATGCAGGCGCAGGGCACCGACGAGGAAGAGGCCGCACGCGTGCTCGGCGCGTCAGGCTGGCAGATCTTCCGCCGCGTGACGCTGCCGAACGTGAAGTGGGGCCTGCTGTACGGCGTGATCCTGTGCAACGCGCGCGCAATGGGCGAGTTCGGTGCGGTGTCGGTCGTGTCCGGCCACATCCGCGGCGTGACCGACACGATGCCGCTGCACGTCGAGATCCTGTACAACGAATACAACTTCGCGGCGGCGTTCGCGGTGGCGTCGGTGCTGGCGCTGCTCGCACTCGTCACGCTCGCGCTGAAGCTGCTCGCCGAACGTCACCTCGCCGCCGAACTGGCCGGCGCACGCGATGACGTTCCCGCTCATGCCGGCCCCGTCGCCGCCATTTCGTCGAAATCGTAAAGAGGCAACCAGAATGGGTATCACTGTCCGTCACCTTCAAAAGCGCTTCGGCGATTTCACCGCCCTCGACAACGTGTCGCTCGACTTCCCGCCGGGCGAGCTCGTCGCACTGCTCGGGCCGTCCGGTTGCGGCAAGACCACGCTGCTGCGCGTGATCGCGGGCCTCGAGCACGCGGACGCCGGCCAGGTCGTGCTGCAAGGGCTCGACGTCGCGTCGGTCGGCGCGCGCGAGCGCCAGGTCGGCTTCGTGTTCCAGCACTACGCGCTGTTCCGCCACATGACGGTATTCGAGAACGTCGCGTTCGGGCTGCGCGTGAAGCCGCGTCGCGAGCGGCCGTCGGAAGCCGTGATCCGCGAGAAAGTGCACGAACTGCTGAAGCTCGTGCAACTCGACTGGCTTGCGCAGCGCTATCCGTCCGAGCTGTCGGGCGGCCAGCGCCAGCGGATCGCACTGGCCCGCGCGCTCGCGGTCGAGCCGAAGGTGCTGCTGCTCGACGAGCCGTTCGGCGCGCTCGACGCGAAGGTGCGCAAGGAACTGCGCGGCTGGCTGCGGCGCCTGCACGACGACCTGCACATTTCGACGATCTTCGTCACGCACGACCAGGAGGAAGCGCTCGAAGTGGCCGACCGGATCGTCGTGCTGAACCGCGGTCACGTGGAGCAGGTCGGCAGCCCGCAGGACGTCTACGATCATCCGCAAAGCGCGTTCGTCTACGAGTTCCTCGGCGCGGCGAACCGGCTGCCGGGCACGGTCGCCGGGCGCGGCTTCGTCGCGGAAGGTGCGGCGGCGCCGATCGCGGTCGACGCGGATTTCGCGGGCCCCGCGAACGCCTACGTGCGGCCGCACGACCTGCAGCTCTGGCCGGTCGGCGACGGACATCGTGACGGCATCGCAGTGGACGTGCGCCGCGTGATTCCGCTCGGCGGCTCGGTGCGGGTCGAACTCGAAGCGCGCGCAGGCGGCGCGCTCGAAGCCGAACTCGATCGCGACGCGTGGCGTGCGCTCGCGTTGCAGGTCGGCGACGGCGCGACGGCGGTACCGCGCGCGGTGCGCGTATTTCCCGCACACTGACGCCCGAACCAGTTAAAGAGAAGAGAGCGGATACCGCTCCGAATCGACATTCGAACAACGACAGCCTAAGAGGCATACCCATGAATTTTCAGCAATTGCGTTTCGTGCGCGAAGCCGTGCGTCAGAACATGAACCTGACGGAAGTCGCGAACGTGCTGTATACGTCGCAGTCGGGCGTGTCGAAGCAGATCAAGGATCTGGAGGACGAACTGGGCGTCGACATCTTCATTCGGCGCGGCAAGCGCCTCACCGGGCTCACGGAACCCGGCAAGGCCGTGCACCAGCTGATCGAGCGGATGCTGCTCGACGCCGAGAACCTGCGCCGCGTCGCGCGTCAGTTCGCGGACCAGGACAGCGGCCACCTCGTCGTCGCGACGACCCACACGCAGGCGCGCTACGCATTGCCGAAGGTGATCCGGCAGTTCACCGACGTGTTTCCGAAGGTGCATCTCGCGCTGCGCCAGGGCAGCCCGCAGCAGATCGCGCAGATGATCCTGAACGGCGAGGCCGATCTCGGCATCTCGACCGAGGCGCTCGACCGCTATCCGGACATCGTCACGTTCCCGTGCTATTCGTGGCACCACACGGTCGTCGTGCCGAAGGGGCATCCGCTCGTCGGCCGCGAGAACCTGACGCTCGAGGAAATTTCCGAGTACCCGATCATCACGTACGACCAGGACTTCACGGGCCGCTCGCACATCGACCAGGCGTTCACGCAGGCCGGCGCGGTGCCGGACGTGGTGCTGACCGCGATCGACGCCGACGTGATCAAGACCTACGTCGAGCTCGGGATGGGGATCGGCGTGGTGGCCGCGATGGCCTTCGATCCGCAGCGCGACACGGGCCTGGTCGCCCTCGACACGCAGCATCTGTTCGAGGCGAGCACGACGCGCGTCGGGCTGCGCAAGGGCGCGTTCCTGCGCGCGTACGCGTACCGGCTGATCGAGATGTTCGCGCCGCATCTGAACGAAGCGGAAATCGCGGGGCTGCTGCGCGAAGCGGTCTGATTGCGGGAGCGAGATGTCGGCGGCGCGGCATGCGCGTGCCGGATGTGTTCCAGGGGCGCGCCATGACGACGGATTTGACGGCGTCGTGGCGCGTCGGCGCGTTGGGCTCTCGGTTGCGCCTGCCGCACCCGATCCGGTTCACGTCAAGCGAGGTCTTTCAAGCGTTTGCCGATTAACAGAAAAACAAGACGGCACGTTCGAACGCCTCGCATCGACCCTGTCGCATGCGGCATTTTTACGAAGATATGATTTAATTCGCCGCAATACCGGGCGGCCGGCGCCGCAGGCTGCACGGCCTTCGTCGGCGCGCATCGCATCACGACGCGCGTCGCGCACGACACAGGGCGGAACAATGAATCTGAAATGGTTTCTCTTTTCCTTCGAAGGCCGGATCGGGCGTTTGCCGTGGTGGATTTACGCGCTCGCCTATGCCGCGCTCAGCGCGCTCTTCGATGCGAAGCAGCGCGGCTCGTCGGCCGAGGATCTGCCGCTGCTGGTGCTGCTCGTTTTTTTCGCGATTGCCGTCGTCTCGATATGGTCGTCGATCGCGGTCGGCGTGAAGCGCCTGCACGACATCGACAAGTCGGGCTGGTGGATGCTGCGGATCTTCGTGCCGATCGTCGGCGCAATCGCGCTGTTCGTGATGAACGGTTTCATCGCCGGCACGCCGCACGCGAACCGCTTCGGCGAGCCGCCGTCGGACGATCGCGACGAAGCGGCGCCGCAGGGTCCGGCGTGATGCACGGCAACCGGCGCATGCGTTGCCGTCGCCCCACGACGCCTGCGGTGGGGCGCTCCGAATAAACCCTAAATATTGATCAGACGGGTTGCGCGTCGAACCGAAACGGTACAGCATAGCCCTCACTCTGCCGGCGTCCCGCCGGCGGTGGCGCGTCAATGACAGCACGCGTCAGGCAGTCGGCCGTCTGCCTTGCTTCCATTCCGTGGTACCGACAAGCAGCATCGATGGCCAATATCCGGGAAATGTGGCGCAAACGTTTGCTCACATTAAAACAACAGTCAAACAACCATCCGGCCCGTCGGGCCAGTCGCCAGGAGATGTGTATGAATGTCCTCTTTCGCCGTCGCTTCCTGACCGCCGCGCTTGCCGCCGTCGCGGTCGCTGCCGCACCGGCCGTTCACGCGCAAGCAGCGGCCAAGCCGAAGGTCGCGCTCGTGATGAAGTCGCTCGCCAACGAGTTCTTCCTCACGATGGAAAACGGCGCGAAGGAATACCAGAAGCACAACGCCAGCCAGTTCGACCTGATCACGAACGGCATCAAGGACGAAACCGACACCGCGAACCAGATCCGCATCGTCGAGCAGATGATCGTCTCGAAGGTCGACGCGATCGTGCTTGCGCCGGCCGATTCGAAGGCGCTCGTGCCGGTCGTGAAGAAGGCGGTCGACGCGGGCATCATCGTCGTGAACATCGACAACCGGCTCGACCCGGACGTGCTGAAGTCGAAGAACCTGAACGTGCCGTTCGTCGGCCCGGACAACCGCAAGGGCGCACGCAAGATCGGCGACTACCTCGCGAAGCGGCTGAAGGCGGGCGACCAGGTCGGCATCATCGAAGGCGTGTCGACGACGACCAACGCGCAGCAGCGCACGGCCGGCTTCCAGGACGCGATGAAGGCGGGCGGGATGAAGGTCGTGTCGGTGCAGTCGGGCGAATGGGAAATCGACAAGGGCAATGCGGTTGCGTCGGCGATGCTCAACGAATACCCGAACCTGCGCGCGCTGCTGTGCGGCAACGACAACATGGCGATCGGCGCCGTGTCGGCCGTGCGCGCGGCAGGCAAGCAGGGCAAGGTGTTCGTGGTCGGCTACGACAACATCAACGCGATCAAGCCGATGCTGAAGGACGGCCGTGTGCTCGCGACCGCCGACCAGTACGCGGCGAAGCAGGCGGTGTTCGGCATCGACACGGCGCTCAAGGCGATCGCCGAGCATCGCAAGCAGGCCGACTTGTCCGGTGTGGTCGAGACGCCGGTGGATCTCGTGACGAAGTAACGCCGCTGCCGGTCGCGGCCGCCGCCCTCAAGTATTCGGGCCGGCGGCCGTTATCCGGAGTGAGCGCGATCACGGCCACTGCATGCACATGCACTTGTGAGCGTCATACCCGCGCGCCGCGTGCGCGCGGCCGCAACCAGGATCGCGATGGAACCGACCTTCCAACCCTCCCGTTCAGCCGTTCCCGTGCTGTCCGTCTCCGGTGTGGGCAAAACCTATGCCGAACCGGTGCTCGCCGACGTCACGCTGACGCTCGCGTCCGGCGAAGCGCTCGCGCTGACGGGCGAGAACGGCGCGGGCAAGAGCACGCTGTCGAAGATCATCGGCGGGCTCGTCGATCCGACGACCGGCACGATGCAGCTCGGCGGCCAGGCCTATGCGCCGGCGAGCCGCACGCAGGCCGAGGCGCTCGGCGTGCGCATGGTGATGCAGGAGCTGAACCTGCTGCCGACGCTGACGGTCGCCGAAAACCTGTTCCTGAACCGCTTGCCGCGCCGCTTCGGCATCATCGACCGCGCGCGGCTGCGCGAGGACGCGCGCGCCGCGATGGCGCAGGTCGGCCTCGACGCGGTCGATCCCGATACGCCGGTCGGCGCGCTCGGCATCGGCCACCAGCAGATGGTCGAGATCGCGCGCAACCTGATCGGCGACTGCCGCGTGCTGATCCTCGACGAGCCGACCGCGATGCTGACCGCACGCGAGGTCGAACTGCTGTTCGAGCAGATCGACCGGCTCAAGGCGCGCGGCGTGGCGATCGTCTACATCTCGCATCGACTCGAGGAACTCGCGCGCGTGGCCGAGCGCGTCGCGGTGTTGCGCGATGGCCGGCTGGTGCACGTCGGCGCCATGGCCGAGACGACGTCCGACGGGCTCGTCACGCTGATGGTCGGGCGCGAGATCGGCGAACACATTGATCTCGGCGCACGCCATATCGGCGCGCCGCGACTCGTCGTGTCGGGCATGACGCGCGGCACGGCCGTGCAGGACGTGTCGCTCGAGGTGCGCTCGGGTGAAATCTTCGGGATCTCCGGGCTGATCGGCGCGGGGCGCACCGAATTACTGCGGCTGATCTACGGCGCGGATACGCCGGACGCCGGGATGATCGCGGTCGGCGATCCGCTGAAGCCCGCGCGCATCAGCTCGCCGGTCGACGCGGTGAAGCACGGCATCGCGCTGATCACCGAGGATCGCAAGGGCGAAGGGCTGTTGCTGTCGCAGTCGGTCACGTCGAACGTGTCGCTGGGGCAGCTCGACCAGCTCGCGCGCGGCGGTGTCGTCGATACGGCGCGCGAGACGGCGCTGGCCGAGCAGCAGATCGACGCGCTGCGGATTCGCACCCACAGCGCCGCGCAGGCGGTCGGCGAACTGTCGGGCGGCAACCAGCAGAAAGTCGTGATCGGCCGCTGGCTCGCGCGCGACATGGGCGTGCTGCTGTTCGACGAACCCACGCGCGGCATCGACGTCGGCGCCAAATTCGAGATCTATACGCTGATGGGCGCGCTCGCGCGCGAGGGCCGCGCGCTGGTGGTCGTCTCGAGCGACCTGCGCGAACTGATGCTGATCTGCGACCGGATCGGCGTGATGTCGGCCGGCCGCATGACCGCCGTGTTCGAGCGCGGCAACTGGACCCAGGATGCGCTGCTGGCCGCGGCGTTCGCCGGCTTCGGCCGCGAAGCGCTGCCGGACGGCGCGCGGCAGCCGGATGCGCAGGCCGCGCCGCGCGCGGCTTCCGGCACACCGAGCGGCACTTCGACGACAGGACGACAGCAATGACCCAGCCTCCCGTATCCCCGACCGATGCAGGCGCCCAGCAGACCCGTCGTGCCCGCGCGCTGTCCGGCACGCGGCTCGGCGTGTCGAACTATCTCGGGCTCGCCGGCGCGCTCGTCGCGATGATCGCGCTGTTCTCGACACTGAGCTCGCATTTCCTGACCTACGATACGTTCAGTACGATCGCGAACCAGATTCCCGATCTCGTCGTGATGTCGGTCGGGATGACCTTCGTGCTGATCATCGCCGGGATCGACCTGTCGGTCGGCTCGGTGCTCGCGCTGGCCGCGTCGATGGTCAGCGTGGCCGCGTTGAAATGGCAATGGGGGCCGTTTCCAGCGGCGCTGAGCGGGATCGCGATCGCGACCGTCACCGGCTCGCTGACGGGGGCGATCACGGTCGGCTGGCGGATTCCGTCGTTCATCGTGTCGCTCGGTGTGCTGGAGGCGGCGCGCGGCGTCGCGTACCAGCTGACGAATTCGCGCACCGCGTACATCGGCGACGCGTTCGATTTCCTGTCGAACCCGATCGCGCTCGGCATCTCGCCGGCGTTCCTGATCGCGGTCGCGGTGATGATCGCGGCACAGTTCGTGCTCACGCGTACGGTGTTCGGGCGTTACCTGGTCGGGATCGGCACGAACGAGGAGGCGGTAAGACTTGCCGGGGTTAACCCGCGGCCGTATAAAATCCTCGTATTCGCATTGATGGGCGCGCTCGCGGGACTCGCGTCGCTGTTCCAGATTTCGCGGCTCGAGGCCGCCGACCCGAATGCGGGCGTCGGCCTCGAACTGCAGGTGATCGCAGCCGTCGTGATCGGCGGCACGAGCCTGATGGGCGGGCGCGGCTCGGTGATCAGCACGTTCTTCGGCGTGTTGATCATCTCCGTGCTGGCTGCCGGGCTTGCGCAGATCGGCGCGAACGAGCCGACCAAACGAATCATCACCGGGGCGGTGATCGTGGTGGCGGTCGTGCTCGATACGTATCGCAGCCGGCGCACGCGCGCGCGGTAGAACTACATAGCAGGCAGACCAGAGAGAAACGGGAAATGGCGACGATCAAGGATGTGGCAGCCATGGCGGGCGTGTCGTTTACGACCGTCTCGCACGTGGTGAACAATTCGCGGCCGGTGTCCGCGGATGTGCGTGCGAAGGTCGAGGGCGCAATCCGCGAGCTGAACTACGTGCCATCGGCCGTGGCGCGCTCGCTGAAGGCGCGCTCGACGGCGACCATCGGCCTCGTCGTGCCGAACAGCACGAATCCGTATTTTGCGGAGCTTGCGCGCGGCATCGAGGATCAGTGCGCGGCCAACGGCTATTGCGTGTTCTTCTGCAATTCGGACGACGACCCCGTCAAGCAGCGCAACTACCTGCGCGTGCTGCAGGAAAAGCGCATCGACGGGCTGATCGTCGCGTCGGCGGGCGAGGACGCGGTGCTGGCACAGACGCTCGCGGACGCGCATGCGCCGCTCGTCGTCGTCGATCGCAACATCGAGGGGCTTGCGGCCGATCTCGTGCAGATTGATCACGAACGCGGCGCGTACCTGGCGACCCGCCACCTGCTCGAACTCGGGCACGCGAAGATCGGCTGCATCACGGGGCCGACGGACACGGCCGTCAGCGCAATGCGCGTGCACGGCTTCATCCGCGCGATGGCCGAGCGCGGGATCGACATCGTGCCGGGCGCGATCGCGGAAAGCGATTTCTCGTGTCTCGGTGGCTATCACGCGGCGTCGCGGCTGTTCGAGTCGGTGCATCCGAGCGCGATTTTCGCGGGCAACGACCTGATGGGCGTCGGCGCGCTGCGTGCGGCGGCCGAGCGCGGCATGCGCGTGCCGGACGATTGCTCGATCATCGGCTTCGACGACATCGAATTCTCGCGTTACACGTATCCGGCGCTGTCGACGGTCGGCCAGTCGGTGCGCGCGCTCGGCGAAATGGCCGCGCAGACGCTGATCGAGCGGATCGGCGGCGGCTCGACGTCCGCGCCGAGCCGTCGTCGCGTCGTGTCGCCGCGCCTCGTGCTGCGCGAATCCACGTCGGTGTACCGCGAGCCGGCCGTACCCGGCACCCACGCATGACGGCGCGCGCAGCGGCGGCCGGCCGCGTGACGGTGGTCGGCAGCCTGAACATGGATCTCGTCGTGCGCTCGCCGCGGCTGCCGCTGCCGGGTGAAACGCTCGCCGGCCATGCGTATGCGCAGGCGGCGGGCGGCAAGGGCGGCAACCAGGCCGTCGCGGCCGCGCGGCTCGGTGCGCAGGTTGCGATGATCGGCTGCGTCGGCGCGGATGCGCACGGCGCGGCGTTGCGGGCCGGTCTCGAAGCGGAGGGCATCGACTGCACGGGGCTCGCGACCAGTGCGGCGGCGTCGACCGGCGTCGCGCTGATCGTCGTCGACGACGCGAGCCAGAATACGATCGTGATCGTTGCGGGCGGCAACGGCGACGTCACGCCCGATACGGTCGCGCGGCACGACGCTGCATTGGCTGCGACCGACGTGCTGATCTGCCAGCTCGAAACCCCGCCGGACGCCGTATTCGCGGCGCTGTCGGCCGGGCGGCGGCTCGGCCGCACGGTGGTGCTCAATCCGGCCCCGGCCGTCGCGCCGCTGCCGGACGGCTGGCTGCCGCTCGTCGATTACCTGATCCCGAACGAAGTCGAGGCCGCCGCATTGACCGGACTGCCGGTGCGCGATCCGGACGACGCGCAGGTCGCGGCGCGCGCGCTGCAGGCGGCCGGGGCGCGCAACGTGTTGATCACGCTCGGCGCACGCGGCGTGCTGGTGCTGACGGCCGACGGGACGGCGCGGCATTACCCGGCGCCGGTCGTGCAAGCGGTCGACACGACCGCGGCCGGTGATACTTTCATCGGCGGTTTTGCCGCGCGGCTGGCAGCCGGCCAGGACGTCGATAGCGCGATTCGCTTCGCGCAGCGCGCGGCGGCACTGTCGGTGACCCGCGCGGGTGCGCAGCCGTCGATTCCCACTCTCGCCGAACTGGGCGAATAAACCGGATTGCCTCCCTTGCGGCCGGCCGCCTGCAGCAGCAGGCGGCCGGCCGTTTCATTTCGAGCGTCGTCGCGCAAGCGGCGTTGGCCTCGTCTTCCTGCTCCGTGAATCGGCATTGAATCGCCCCCATTATTCAGGCATCTGTAATTATTGGAGTGATTGGTGAAAAAAGAGTGATCAATACCATCAAGTTGAGCGGCGCACGGTCGTAAATGCAGCGGGCGAAACACTGTTTCGAAAACGGGCCCGGCCCGTTCATGACGACGCAAAACAGGAAGGATGATGGTCTTCACAAACCTGACGATTCGTGCGCGCATCGGTTTGACGATGGCGTTTCTCGCCGTGCTGCTGGGGGTGATCGGCGTGCTCGGCCTGTACGGGATGACGCGCTCGAACGACTCGACGCGCGAAATTTTCACCGACCAGATGCCGAGCGCGGTCAATGTGGCCGTCGCGGAAATGTACGCGGCGCGCGAGCGGCTGGCGCTCGACCGCGCGGTGATGCTGGCCGGCACGCCCGACGCGGCGGCAGCGGTCGAGCGCAGCCGCAGCATGCGTACGCAGTCGGACGCATGGTGGCAGAAGTACCTTGCGCTGCCGCGCGGGCCGGAGGAGGACGGGCTCGCCCAGGACGTTGCCGCGAAGCGACGGGCGCTGCAGAGCGCGTGCGACGCGTTCGCGGGGATCGTCGGTTCGGACCAGCACGACCGGATCGGCGACGGCGCGAAACAGTTGCAGGTGCGCTACAACGAACTCGCGGTCGCGAGCGAAGCGCTACGCAGCTTCCAGTTCCGCGATGCGCAGACGAGCTTCAATCACGCGGAATCGGTGTACGAGATGCTGCGCGTGCTGTCGATCGTCGTGCTGGTCGCCGGTTTCGGCGCGGCGGCGTTGTCGTGGCTGACGCTCAGCCGTGCGATCGGCCGTCCGCTCGCGGATGCGCTCGCGCATTTCGACGCGATCGCCGCGGGCGACCTGCGACGCGCGATCGTCGTGCGCCGCCGCGACGAAATGGGCCAACTGCTCGAGGGCCTCGCGAAGATGCAGCACGGGCTCGTCGATACGGTGCGCACCGTCCGCGGCGGCAGCGAGTCGATCGCGACCGCGGCGCGGCAGATCGCGGCCGGCAATATCGACCTGTCGTCGCGCACGGAAGAGCAGGCGGCGGCGCTGCAGGAAACCGCATCGAGCATGGAGCAGCTGACCGGCACCGTGAAGCAGAACGCGGACAATGCACGGCAGGCAAGCTCGCTGGCCGCGAACGCATCCGACATTGCAAACAAGGGGAATACGGTCGTCGGCCAGGTGGTCGGTACGATGGGCGAGATCAACGACAGCTCCGCGAAGATCGCGGACATCATCGCGATCATCGAAGGGATCGCATTCCAGACCAACATCCTCGCACTGAACGCGGCCGTCGAGGCCGCACGCGCCGGCGAGGAAGGGCGCGGCTTCGCGGTGGTCGCCGGCGAAGTGCGCAGCCTCGCGCAGCGGTCGTCGAGCGCGGCCAAGGAGATCAAGGCGCTGATCGACGCATCGGTGGACCGCATCCGTATCGGCTCGACACTGGTCGACGAAGCGGGGCGCACGATGAGCGACGTGATCGGTGCGGTGCAGCGTGTGACGGACATCATGGGCGAGATCGCAGCGGCATCCGAGGAGCAGAGCGGCGGCATCGACCAGGTTGCGCGTGCGGTCGCGCAGATGGACGAGGTGACGCAACAGAACGCGGCGCTCGTCGAGGAGGCGGCTGCGGCGGCGCAATCGCTCGACGAACAGGCCGCGCGCCTGCGCCAGACGGTTTCGGTGTTCCGGATCGACGACGAAGCGGCGCGGCCGGCAGCGGTTGTCGCTGCCGCGCGTCACGCGCCGCGCACGATGCCTGCCCCTGTATCGACTGCGACACCCGCGCCGGCGCCGGCACGCGACGATCGCGATGCGCCGGCGAAGCGCACGGCAATTGCTCCGTCGGCTCGCAAACCCGTGACTGCGTCCGCGGCGCCCGCGCCGGTTGCAGCCACCGCCGGCGGCGACGACTGGGAGACGTTCTGATTCGCGTGCATCGCGCATCTATCCCCATTTGGTAGCGCACGACGCCCGCGGCATGCGGGCGTCGTCGTTTCGGCGACCGACAGAATGTGACAGCGCACGTGAACGATCGGGTATCGTCGCGCGTCGTATTTTTGTCGCCGTGCTGCGTACGGGTATCTCCGAGGATGTGAAAAAAATTTGTAACGGTGCGCGTCGCGCGTCATCGCACACGAGCGCTCGAACGTATAGGGATGAAGGGGAGTGTGAACGAAGAAGTGGAGGCGCCGCGACGACGACCGAAGCGTCCAACGCACGAGATGTTCCGATGCTCGACGAGACACCGCGGATGCAGTTTCTGCGGCTCGGGAGATTGATTGTAAAGCGTAGAAATGCATTGTCCAACCGGTGTTGTCGAGAATGACGAACTTCATACGAAGAGTTCGTGAAAAAAAATAAGAAAGGGTTTAGGATGAATTCGAACGCGCTTGCTTCTGCGCAGTCATACGAAGGCAAGCACGTCTTCAGACTCAGGCGAGGGAGGTAGCATGGATATTTACAGCAGCTTCGCGAACCGCTTCGAAAAAACGCGAGAGGAAGAGCTCTCGCTGGAGGAGTATCTCGCGCTCTGCAAGAACGATCCGTCAGCGTACGCCACGGCCGGCGAACGCATGCTGGCTGCAATCGGGGAACCAGAACAAATCGATACTCGCAACGAGCCGCGCCTGTCGCGGATCTTCGCGAACAAGGTTATCAAGGTCTATCCCGCGTTCCGTGAGTTCTACGGAATGGAGGAAGTGATCGAGCAGGTCGTGGCCTACTTCCGGCACGCTGCGCAAGGGCTCGAAGAGAAGAAGCAGATCCTCTACCTGCTCGGCCCGGTGGGCGGCGGCAAGTCGTCGATCGCCGAGCGCCTGAAGCAACTGATGGAGCGCGTGCCGTTCTATTCGCTGAAGGGTTCGCCCGTCAACGAATCGCCGCTCGGCCTGTTCGACTACGACGAGGACGGCCCGATCCTCGAAGAGCAATACGGCATTCCGCGCCGCTACCTGAAGAGCATCCTGAGTCCGTGGGCCGTCAAGCGCCTGCATGAATACAACGGCGACATCCGCCAGTTCCGCGTGGTGCGCCGCTATCCGTCGATCCTGCGGCAGGTCGGCATCGCGAAGACCGAGCCAGGCGACGAGAACAATCAGGACATCTCGTCACTCGTCGGCAAGGTCGACATCCGCAAGCTCGAACAGTACGCACAGGACGATGCCGACGCATACAGCTACTCCGGCGGCCTGTGCCTGGCGAACCAGGGCCTGCTCGAGTTCGTCGAAATGTTCAAGGCGCCGATCAAGGTGCTGCACCCGCTGCTGACCGCCACGCAGGAAGGCAACTTCAAGGGCACCGAAGGATTCGGCGCGATTCCGTTCGACGGCGTGATTCTCGCGCACTCGAACGAGTCGGAATGGAAGGCCTTCCGCAACAACCGCAACAACGAGGCACTGCTCGACCGGATCTTCGTCGTGAAGGTGCCGTACTGCCTGCGCGTGTCGGAAGAGACGAAGATCTACGAGAAGCTGATCCGCAATTCGTCGCTGGCCGAAGCCGTGTGCGCGCCGGGCACGCTGAAGATGATGTCGCAGTTCTCGGTGCTGTCGCGCCTGCACGAGCCGGAGAATTCGAGCCTGTTCTCGAAGATGCAGGTGTACGACGGCGAAAACCTGAAGGACACCGATCCGAAAGCGAAGTCGTACCAGGAGTATCGCGACTACGCGGGCGTGGACGAAGGGATGACGGGCGTGTCGACACGCTTCGCGTTCAAGATCCTGTCGCGCGTGTTCAACTTCGATTCGAGCGAGGTCGCGGCCAACCCGGTGCACCTGATGTACGTGCTCGAACAGCAGATCGAACGCGAGCAGTTCCCGCCGGAAACGGAGCAGAAATACCTGTCGTTCGTGAAGGACGTGCTCGCGTCGCGCTATGCGGAGTTCATCGGCAAGGAGATCCAGACGGCTTACCTCGAATCGTATTCGGAGTATGGGCAGAACATCTTCGATCGCTACGTCACGTATGCGGACTTCTGGATTCAGGATCAGGAATTCCGCGATCACGACACGGGCGAGAGCTTCGACCGCGCCGCACTGAATGCGGAGCTGGAGAAGATCGAGAAGCCGGCCGGGATCAGCAACCCGAAGGATTACCGCAACGAGATCGTGAACTTCGTGTTGCGTGCGCGGGCGGCCAACGCCGGCAAGAACCCCGTGTGGACGAGCTACGAGAAGTTGCGTGTCGTGATCGAGAAGAAGATGTTCTCGAATACCGAGGAACTGTTGCCGGTCATTTCGTTCAACGCGAAGGGTTCGGCAGAGGAGCAGCGCAAGCATGAGGACTTTGTGAACCGGATGGTCGCGAAGGGCTATACGCCGAAGCAGGTGAGGCTGCTTTGCGACTGGTACCTGCGCGTGCGCAAGTCGTCATGACGCGCGCGGTACCGCGCCCGTGCGGTTCGTCCGCGCGGGCGCCTTCAGAGGCGCCGCCCGCATGACGGCAGACGGCATGCGCGGCGAGTGCCCCGGCAGATCGACTTTCGAGCGGGAGACCGGGAGTGCTTCATCAAATCATCGACCGCAGGCTGGCCGGCAAGAACAAGAGCATCGCCAATCGCGAACGCTTTCTGCGTCGCGTCAAGAACTACATTCGTCGTGCCGTGTCCGACGCGGTGCGCGACCGTAGCATCAAGGATATCCAGAGCACGCAGAGCATCACGATCCCGCGCAAGGACATCGCGGAGCCGAATTTTCGGCACGCGCCGGGCGGGCGTCGCGAGTACGTGCATCCGGGCAACGAAGACTACGTCCGCGGCGACAAGATTCCGCGTCCGCAAGGCGGCTCGGGCGGCGGCGGCAGTCAGGCGAGCAACGAGGGCGAAGGGCAGGACGACTTCGTGTTCGAGCTGTCCCGCGACGAATTCATGCAGTATTTCTTCGACGATCTCGAACTGCCGCGCCTCGTGAAGACGCACCTGTTGACGGTGCCGAGCTGGAAGAACGTGCGCGCGGGCTGGTCGGCGGAAGGCACGCCGAACAACATCGACGTCGTGCGTTCGCTCAGAAGCGCGCTCGGCCGGCGCATCGCGCTCGGCTCGCCGCTCGTCAACGAGCTGCGCGAACTCGAGGCGCAACTCGAGACGCTGAAGAACGACACCGAGGACCGTCGCACCGAAATCGCGGCGCTCGAAGCCGAGATCCATCACCTGAAAGGGCGCATCTGGCGGATTCCGTTCATTGATCCGTTCGACCTGCGCTACATCAATCGCGTGAAGCAGCCGCAGCCGTCGAGTCAGGCCGTGATGTTCTGCCTGATGGACGTGTCGGGCTCGATGGACGAGCAGCGCAAGGATCTCGCGAAGCGCTTCTTCATCCTGCTGTACCTGTTCCTGAAGCGCAACTACGAGCGCATCGAGGTCGTGTTCATCCGTCACCATACGCGTGCCGAGGAAGTCGACGAGGACACCTTCTTCCATTCGACCGAAAGCGGCGGCACGGTGGTGTCGAGCGCGCTCGAGCTGATGCGCAAGGTGATGAACGAGCGCTACTCGCCGACGGAGTGGAATATCTACGGCGCGCAGGCGTCGGACGGCGACAACTGGACCGACGATTCGCCGAAGTGTCGCAAAATGCTGGAAGAGGATATCCTCACCAAGACGCGCTACTTCGCGTATATCCAGGTCGCACCGGAAGAGCAGAACCTGTGGCTGGAGTACGCGCAACTGGCGCTGTCGCAACCGCATCTCGCGATGAAAAAGGTCGAATCGGCTGCCGACATTTACCCGGTGTTTCGCGAATTGTTCGAAAAACAGGTGGAAATGTCATGACGACTCGCCACCTGCACAACGAGTCGCGCGGCTATGCGCCGCGCCCTTCCGGCGACGACACGACCGGCCCTGCCGCATCGCAGCAAAGCGGCCGGACCGACGCGTCGGCGCCGGCCGCCGACTTGCCCGGAGCCGGGCGAAAGGAAGCGCGTATGAACGTTGCCGAACGCAAGCCGCTGCCGTGCCCGTCCGACTGGACGTTCGAACTGCTCGAGGAATACGACACGCACATCGCGCAGGTCGCCGAGCAATACGAGCTCGACATCTATCCGATCCAGCTCGAACTGATCAGCGCCGAGCAGATGATGGACGCGTACGCGTCGGTCGGGATGCCGGTCAACTACCGTCACTGGTCGTTCGGCAAACACTTCCTCGCGACCGAGAAGAGCTATCGCCGCGGCCAGATGGGCCTCGCGTACGAAATCGTCATCAATTCGAATCCGTGCATCGCGTATCTGATGGAAGAGAACACGATGACGATGCAGGCGCTCGTCATCGCGCACGCGGCGTACGGACACAACTCGTTCTTCAAGGGCAACTACCTGTTCCGGCTGTGGACCGACGCGCACGCGATCGTCGACTATCTCGTGTACGCGAAGAACTACGTCGCCGAATGCGAGGAACGCTACGGGCTCGATCGCGTCGAGGAATTGCTCGATTCGTGCCACGCGCTGATGAACTACGGCGTCGACCGCTACAAGCGGCCGCAGAAGCCGTCGCTGTCGAAGGAAGCCGCGCTGCGGCGCGAACGCGAGGCGTATCTGCAGTCGCAGGTCAACGAGCTGTGGCGCACGCTGCCGGGCAAGAAGCCCGAGCAGATGGAGGAGCAGGAAGAGCGCTACCCGCCGGAGCCGCAGGAGAACCTGCTGTATTTCGCGGAGAAGAACGCGCCGCTGCTCGAGCCGTGGGAGCGGGAAGTGATCCGCATCGTGCGCAAGATCGGCCAGTACTTCTATCCGCAGCGGCAGACACAGGTGATGAACGAAGGCTGGGCAACGTTCTGGCACTACACGCTGCTGAACACGCTCTACAACCAGGGCAAGCTGGAAGACGGCTTCATGATGGAGTTCCTCCATTCGCACAGCAATGTGGTCTACCAGCCGCCTGTCACCAAGCCGTATTACAGCGGGATCAATCCGTATGCGCTCGGCTTCTCGATGATGAGCGACATCCGGCGGATCTGCGAGTCGCCGACGGAAGAGGACTACAAGTGGTTTCCGGAGATCGCGGGCACGCCGTGGCTGCCGGCGATGCACTACGCGATGCGCAACTTCAAGGACGAGAGCTTCATCGCGCAGTATCTGTCGCCGAACCTGATTCGCGAGATGCGGCTCTTCTCGGTGCTCGACGATGACATGCGCGATTCGCTCGAGGTGTCGGCGATCCACGACGAATCCGGCTACCAGTACGTGCGGCAGGCGCTGTCGCGGCAGTACGACATCCATCACCGCGAACCGAACATCCAGGTGTGGGCGGTCAACACGCGCGGCGACCGCAGTCTCACGCTGCGTCACTTCATGACCGACAACCGCCATCTATCGAACGACAGCGACGAAGTGCTCAAGCACATGGCGCGGCTCTGGCAGTTCGACGTGTTCCTGGAAAGCGTCGACGAGGCCGGCACCGTGCGCAAGCGCTACGAGTGCCGCTACGTGCCGCCGGAGGTGCACGTCTGAGCGTCGATCGAACATTGTTTGCATGAAACGCCAGCCTGAGGGCTGGCGTTTTCATATGACGAGCGCGCGACGAGAGAAAAATTTTCTACATCCGGACGAACCCGGAGAGCCTGTTACTTTACATTTCGCTAAAATCCCGTAGCGCCGTGCGCCGGAACCGGTGCCACGTGCGACCGCACGCGGCGGCCCCCAGCCGTCTCGCCCAGAAAGCACTAAAAGGAACAGACCAACCCATGGACGTCCAGACCGACCAAGCTGCGCTGTCCGCGCATGACACCCGGCGGCGCGTGTTCGCCATCGTCGGCGCCTCATCGGGCAACCTCGTCGAGTGGTTCGACTTCTATATCTACTCGTTCTGCGCGCTGTATTTCGCACCGGCATTCTTCCCGAGCGGCAATACGACGACGCAGCTGCTGAACACGGCCGGCGTGTTCGCGGCGGGCTTCCTGATGCGTCCGATCGGCGGCTGGCTGTTCGGCCGCATCGCCGACCGGCACGGGCGCCGCGCGGCGATGATGATCTCGGTGCTGATGATGTGCGGCGGCTCGCTCGTGATCGCGGTGCTGCCGACCTATGCGCAGATCGGCGCGCTCGCACCGGCGCTGCTGCTGGTCGCACGCCTGTTCCAGGGCCTGTCGGTGGGCGGCGAATACGGCACGAGCGCAACCTACATGAGCGAGGTCGCGCTGAAGGGGCGGCGCGGCTTCTTCGCGTCGTTCCAGTACGTGACGCTGATCGGCGGCCAGCTGTGCGCGCTGCTGGTGCTCGTGATCCTGCAGCAGACGCTGTCGCATGACGAACTGAAGGCGTGGGGCTGGCGCATTCCGTTCGTCTGCGGTGCGGCGGCCGCGCTGATCTCGCTGTACCTGCGCAAGTCGCTCGACGAAACGTCGACGAGCGCATCGCGCGACAAGAAGGACGCCGGCACGATCCGCGGCGTGTGGCAGCACAAAGGGGCGTTCTTCACGGTGGTCGGCTTCACGGCCGGCGGCTCGCTGATCTTCTACACGTTCACGACGTACATGCAGAAGTACCTGGTGAACACGGCCGGCATGCATGCGAAGACGGCCAGCAACGTGATGACCGTCGCGCTGCTCGTCTACATGCTGATGCAGCCGGTGTTCGGCGCGCTGTCCGACAAGATCGGCCGCCGCACGTCGATGATCCTGTTCGGCTCGTTGGCGGTGATCGGCACGGTGCCGCTGATGCATACGCTGAAGACGGTGACGAGCCCGGTGTCTGCGTTCGTGCTGATCACGATCGCGCTGGCGATCGTCAGCTTCTACACGTCGATCAGCGGCCTGATCAAGGCCGAGATGTTCCCGCCGGAGGTGCGCGCGATGGGTGTCGGCCTGTCGTATGCGGTCGCGAACGCGATCTTCGGCGGCTCGGCCGAGTACGTTGCGCTGTGGTTCAAGTCGATCGGTAGCGAGGAAACCTTCTACTGGTACGTGACGGTGCTGTGCGCGATTTCGCTGATCGTGTCGTGGCGGATGCGCGATCCGAGCAAGGAAGGGTATCTGCGTCACGAACCGTGATCGCGTGATCGATCGGGCAGCCCGGCCGATGTGGCCGGGTCGTCCGCTGCGGCATGCAGCACGGCAGTACGCAGCACGTAATACGACGGCGCGCCGCCACACAGGCAGCGCGCCGTTTTTTCATCCGGCGCGGGATCGCATCCACACGTGCAAGCGCATCGCGGCGCGCGCGATATCGTTATCGAAATCGCTTCGTTGTCCGCCGCGGCCGATGCGCTTATTCTGAACCCGTAGTTCGTGTGACACCTCCTTGACTGGGATTCTCGCCCGCTGCGTGCAGCGGGCGTCTTTTTTGGTGGCCGGAATCGGCGTGCCCGCGACCTGCACGCCTCATCACGAATGCCGCAGAGCAAAGCACCATTTGTTGGTTCGGATTCGCCGCACGCGCTGATACGTTAGCGGCTTCGCGACAACACACTGCGTCGCGATGTTCCTCGAACCCGCCGCCGCGCGATCCGCGGCGGCCTTCATAACAAATCAGGTCGTGCTCATGAAATTCCACACTCTCGCTACGTGGCTCGTCGGGGCAGCACTCGTGACGGCCGGCACGGTCGCGCATGCGGACCGGCTCGACGACATCAAGAAGGCCGGCGTGCTACGCGTCGCGACGTTCGACAGCAATCCGCCGTTCGGCTATGTCGACGGCAAGAGCAATCACATCGTCGGCCTCGACATCGACTATGCGAAGGCGCTGGCCGACAAGCTCGGCGTGAAGCTTCAGCTTCAGCCGACCAACCCGGCGAACCGCATTCCGTTCCTGACCTCCGGCAAGGTCGATCTGGTGCTCGCGAACTTCACGATCACCGACGAACGCGCGAAGCAGGTCGACTTCAGCATTCCGTATTTCTCGTCGGGCCAGCAGTTCCTCGCGAAGAAGGGCGTGCTGAAATCGGCCGACCAGTTGAACGGCCTGCGCGTCGGTGCGGACAAGGGCACGACGAACGAAATCACGCTGCGCGAGAAATTCCCGAAGGCGACGATCGTCGCGTACGACGACACGCCGTTCGCATTCGCCGCGCTGCGCGCGGGCAACGTGCAGGCGATCACGCAGGACGGACCGAAGCTGATCGGCCTGCTCGCGAACGTGCCCGACAAGCAGAACTACGAGATCCCGGCGTTCACGATTTCGAACGACTACATGGGCGTCGGCGTGCCGAAGGGCGAGACGCGCCTGCTCGGCTTCGTGAACGACACGCTCAAGGGGCTCGAGGCAAACGGCCGTGCGACGCAGATCTACGACGCGTGGTTCGGGCCGACGACGAAGACGCCGCTCACGCGCATCTTCCGTATCGGCGACAAGACCTGAGCCGAGCGCGACGTGCGCCGCGTTCCGCCGCCGGCCGTGCCCGTGTGCGCGGTTCGCGGCGTTTTCCGTTTCCATCCGTCTTTTCTTGTCGCGCGTCCTGCGCGCGCATCACAGCATGCTCGGGTTGGCTCCCAAATATCTGTCCTGGCTCTGGCAGGGCTTTCTGCTCACGCTGGGTCTCGCGGCCGCGTCGGCTGTTGCCGCGACCGTCGGCGGGCTGTTGCTCGCGGTGATGCGGCATGCGCGCGGCAACGCGCCGCGCTGGCTGGCGACCGGTTGCGTCATCGCGTTTCGCAATACGCCGCTGCTCGTGCAACTGCTGTTCTGGTATTTCGGCGTCGCGTCGCTGCTGCCCGACACGTGGACCGCGTGGCTGAACGCGCGGCATGAGGTGAGCATGGGGCCGCTCACGCTCGCATGGCCGTCGTTCGAATTCGTCGCGGGCTGGATCGGACTGAGTGCGTATACGGCCGCGTTCGTCGCCGAGGAGTGCGAAGCGGGCCTGCGCGGCGTGCGCCGTGCGCAGCACGACGCGGCCGCGGCGCTCGGCCTCAAGCCGCTGCAGTCGCTGCGCTACGTGGTGCTGCCGCAGGCCGTGCGCATCGCGCTGCCGCCGCTGTTCGGTCAATACATGAATCTCGTGAAGAATTCGTCGCTCGCGATGGCGATCGGCGTCGCCGAGCTGTCGTACGCATCGCGGCAGGTCGAGACGGAAACGTTCAAGACGTTTGCCGCGTTTGGCGTCGCGACCGTGCTGTACGTCGCCGCAGTCGCCGCGATCGAGGCCGGCGCATACGCGGCCACGCAATGGCGCGACCGGCTCGGGGCGGGGCGCTGACGATGGATGTCTCGCTGCTGCTCTCCAACCTGCCGTACCTGCTCGTCGGTGCGTTTCCGGACGGCCCGCTCGGCGGCGCCGCGCTGTCGCTCGTGCTGGCGATCGCGTCGGCGCTTGCGTCGGCCGTGCTCGGCGTGGCGCTTGGTGTCGCGATGGCGCTCGCGCGCGGCCCGGCACGCGTGCTGTTGCTCGCGTTCATCGGCTTCTTTCGCGCGATTCCGGTGCTGATGCTGATCTTCTGGACGTACTTCCTGATGCCGATGCTGCTGCACATGGACGTGCCGGGGCTCGCGACGGTCGTCTGCGCGCTGGCACTCATCGGCGGTGCGTATCTCGCGCACGCGGTGCATGCGGGCATCGTCGCGGCCGGCGACGGGCAGTGGCAGGCCGGGCTGTCGCTCGGGCTCACGCGCTGGCAGACGGTGCGCTACGTGCTGCTGCCGCAGGCGATCCGGATCATGACGCCGTCATTCGTCAACCAGTGGGTCGCGCTCGTGAAGGACACGTCGCTCGCGTATATCGTCGGCGTGCCGGAACTGTCGTTCGTCGCGACGCAGGTGAACAACCGGCTGATGATCTACCCGGCGCCGATCTTCCTGTTCGTCGCGGTGATCTATCTGGTGCTGTGCACGTCGCTCGACGGTGCGGCGCGCTGGCTGCTGACGCGTCGTCCGCGCGCGGAGCGCGTTGCGCAGGCGACGACCGAGCGCACGGAACCGGCGCGGTGACGGCGTGCCGCACTCGGGCACGCATGCTCGATGCGCGCGGCAGCTTCCCGGTCGTGATGGTCTGCGGACATCCGCAGCATGCCGTGCCGCCGCTGCACGAGCGGCGGCGGGCGAGTCAGCGCATCAGGACGCGCTGTAGTGGGTGTTGAAGACGGCACACGGAAAGATCCATATCGCCCGCTCAGCCCCGTAAATTATAGGTTGTTCCGTGAAACGTTTATCCGGCAACGGTTTTGTGGATAATAGTTAGGAATACTGTTGGTATTGACGGTTCACTGCGGGTTGCTAAAGTTCGTGGGTAGGCGTAACTTTTTGGTGCCGACAAGAAAAGTCACGCCGGAGACTCCACGCCATGCGATTCGACACCCGCACCGCCAAGCAAATGCTGCCTGGCAGCCACCTCACGTTCGACGACTTCCCCGGCCTGCGCCTGCAGGCGAGCGCTACGCGTCGCAGCTGGATCTACCGGTACAAGTCACCCGTAGACGGGGTGATGCGGCAGGTAAAGCTAGGCGAGTGGCCGGCCATGTCATATGCGGCAGCTATATCGGCGTGGGAGCAGGCGCGGGCCAAGCGCGCCGCTGGCGAGGATATGCGCCATGCACGGCGGGAGGCACGGAAAGCAGGGCAAGGAGGCGGGGGCGACGATGGCACCTATACGGTGCGCCAGCTCTGTCTCGACTTCTTGTCGGGGTACATCGACAAGAACCGGGCGCCGGCCGGCGCTGCCGCTGTCCGCCGTCGGGTTATGGCGAAGATAGCCCCCATCGCAAATGTGGCGCCCATCGGCGTGACCCGTAAGCAAGCGTTCGACCTGCTCGCTGGCTTGTCGTCCACACCGGTCTATGCATCGAGCCTACGCAACGAACTGGGCGCCGCGTGGGATTACGCGCTCGATGCTGGCCGGATACCCGAGACGACGCCCAACTGGTGGCGGACGGTCATGAAAGGGAAGCTGCAGAGCAAGGGTAAGAGGGTGGCGGGAAAACAGGTTGTTGCGAAGCGCGTGCTCAGCCAGGATGAAATTGCCACGTTGGTAAAGTGGCTGCCGAACTATCGTGATGAAGTTAGGGACGTGCTCACGATGTACCTGTGGACTGCGCTCCGTGGCGCCGAGCTGGTCGCAATGGAAGGGCAGCACGTGACTGCCGAATCAGACGGCCTATGGTGGACGATCCCGAAGGAGATGACGAAGAACCGGCGGCGTAAGGCGGCCACCGACCACCGAGTCCCATTGGTCGGTCGAGCTGAAGCGATTGTACGTGTCCGCATGAAGCAGTACGGCAAGGGGTATTTGTTCCCGCATCAGGGCCCCGACGCGGAAGGCCCACATATTACCCAGCGAGATGTCCAACAGGCAGCGTGGGAACGCCAACCGTATTCGGGCCGGCGGCCGGCGGAGGGGCAGGTTCCAGTGACGCACTGGGCGCCGCACGATCTCCGCCGGACGGCACGCACTCAGCTTGCAGCGTTGGGGTGCCCGAGGGAGGTAGGTGAGGCGATCGTTGGGCACATGCTTCCGGGCGTCGAGGGCATCTACAACCGTCATACTTATGACGCCGAGAAGCGCGTGTGGCTCACGCGCCTTGCAGATCACCTGGAGTTGCTGGCCCGCTCGGCGGCAGCATAGCGGACACGGGCCGGCCTTCGGCCCATTCCTCCAGTTCGCGCACGAGCCACGCCACGCGCCGGCCGGACAGCTCGCGCGGCGCCGGCAGGTTCTTCTCGCGCACCAGCTTCTTGACGGTCGACTCCGACAGCGACAGCGCCGCGGCCACGCCGGGCAGGTCGAGGTAGATGGGCTTCATGCTGCCTCCGCGAGACGGTACGTCTTGTTGAGCCGATTGTAGCCGATCGGTGTGCCGGGCTTGACGTGGCCGTCGTGCATCAACGACGTCAGCGCGCAGCGGATCTTCACGCGCGAGTGGCCGATCTGCTTGCGGATGTCCTCGATCGTGAAGTGGCGATCGGGGGTGGCGGTCATCATCTTGACGATGGATTGTTGAAGCGGGCGCATGTTAGGACTCCCGAGCAAATTCGACGAGCTGAAGATCGCCTTTCAGATAAAGAGGGTGTGCGGGCTGGCCCGAACCGTTGATCTTGATGGCCCACAGGCGCCGCCGTGCTCGGAGCCGTTCCACGACCATAGCCGCGTAAGGTACGAGCCCCTTCTGGAGATTGCCCCACGCGCAAACCACGCGATCGACGTCGGCGCGGAACGCCTCTATACGAAGCGAAGTGACAGACTGGCGCAGCTCATCGGCGCTGGCAGTCCGTAGCCACGCGTACATCTCGTCAGGGCTCGCCGTGCGGTACGCAATCAGGTTCACGATACGCAATCCCCCATAGCCCCACGCCTTCGCAAAGGCAACACAGCGGCGTACCGTCGGATCGTCGGACATGCCGTCAGCTGTGGATGGGTTGAGCATCACGAACAGCACGACCGGGCGCGACTCGTCCCAGTTGCGTTCGAGCACCATGCGGAAGCGCTTATCGGCGCTTTCTTGGCAGGACATCAGCATAGGTCCAGCTCCAGCTGTTCAGGGCACCACGTGTTGCCCTTTGCGTTGTTCGGGCCGGCCGGGATGGCGCGCAGGTTCCAGTGGACGTGCAGCCCACACACGCGCGGATGGTTGAGCGGCACGATGTGGTCGACTTCGTGGAACACGCCCGTCTCGAACGTGAGGCGCGCGGCCTCGTCGTAGACGGTACGGATGGCGCGCATATCGGCCCACGGTGGGGTCGCCACGATGCGCTGGATGATCCACTTGCGCTGCCAGGTGCGGGGCAGGGTGTCGATCGCGCCGGCGAGGATCCGCTCCCGGACGCGGCGGCAGGCCCGCGCGCCGAATGTGTTCTTGCGCCGCGGGTGCCAATCGGAAAAAGAAAGCTGGATCATGGCGCGGCCTACACCTGATCCATGCAGCACAGCTCGTCGAGCGCCACGTCGAGCGCGCGAGCCAGCGAGATGAGCGGGCGGTAGTTCGGCAGCGCCTCACCGCGCTCGTACCGGGAAAGCTGGCTGCCTGCGATGTCGGCCCGCTCCGCGAGGTATTCCCGCGTCCAGCCCTTTTCCTCGCGCAGCTCGCGCAGCTGCGAACCGAACGTCTTTTGCGTGCTCATGATGTCGTCTCCAATACTTCGGAATCCTGAATAAAATTGCCAACAAAATCGGCGTCCCCTGGCAGACGCTGAGAGCCGTCCGCGCGGTACCAACATGCCGGGCTGCCCATGCGGTGCGGCGGCCGGCTCGCGGTGTAGTTGTTGCCCCACTGGTAGCCGCCGCACGTACAGAGCGTGTGCTTGCCGCGGTCGACCGCCATGTTGGGGATGATGCGAAACTTCGTGCCCTTGCACCCGACGCACTTGCGCGGCGTCTTGTAGTCGTCGGGGTGCTTGGCGAACACGTAGCGCAGCTTGCACTTCTCCCGGCTGCAGCGGACGTTGTAGCTGCGGCTCATCGTGGCACTCCGGCGCGCACCACGCAGGGGTTGATCGGTGTCACGGCATAGCGGGGGGAGCTTTCCACGCCGTCGAGTTCGAGCGTCAGGATCAACTTCATGCCTTTCTGCTTCAGGCTGATGTGCTTGGCCTCGAAAGTCGGTGGCTCCCGCCACCTCAGTGCGAGAAGGGCGCGGGCGAACTGGATGTAGCCCCACGATTTAAGGAAGCCGTCGAAGCCGCCCGGCATGCTGTTCCAGACCGCGGTGATCTGCTCGTCCGTCAACAGCCGAGTGTCGACCTGCGCGGGCGGGGCGGCCGGTGCGACGTAGAGCTTCGCCCCGCCGGCAGGCGGCGACAGCCATTCGACGCTGAAATCATCGCCGTTCGGGGCGGCCCGATGAACGATGCCTACCGCCTCTTGCCCCGCTGCCGCTGCGGGCTGCGATGCTGCCGCGCGGTACGCATCCATAAGCGCAATACGCGCCTTTGCCCGCTCGTCATGAGTTCCGTCCTTTTGCGCGCACTGGTATGCGTCTATAAGCTCGCAGAAATCAGCCAAACCAAACGCCGCCCGCTCGTCTGCCGGCGCTGCCGCTGCATTTGCGGAGGGAGGCGTAGGGACAGCGCCGAGCATGGCGCGATGTGCGAGCGTCCACGACGCTGCATAGGACACGTTTGAGGTTGGTGCGGCAGTCCACGCCGCGATCATTTCCTCGGTCGGCTCGATCGGCACCAGCTTCCACCCATCCGGCACCGCTCCCGCCACCTCAGTGCGAGGGGCACGGGACAGGGCGATCGAGAACGGCTGAACCGACGACGCCGATGCGCTGCCGTCGCGAAGTGCCTGCTGCTTTTGGGCGTCGGAGATAACGCGGCCGTCGTCGGTCATCCATGCATCCGCCCCATTGCCCGTGCCTTCGCGCGGGGCGGAGGGCACTGCGAGCACATCGCGGACAAACGAAATCAGCTCGCTTTCGCTGAAGTCGTAGTGCGTGACCTCGGCCATCTTGGGCGAATATGCGCGATGAGCGGCTTTGCTCAAAATCTGCGGGTCTGTGGGCGCTGCTTCGTGCTGCTCGACAGGGCGCGGAGGCAGCGTCAGGACCGTGCCGACCGGAAAGTAATCGCATGCCGTGTGATCGCTGAATTCCGGGTTGAGCGCGATGATGCTGCGCCACTGGTCCTCGTTGCCACATTGGCGAAGTGCGATGCCCGCCACCGATTCGCCCGGCTGAGTGGTATGCGTGCGCGGCCGCTCGACAGGGGATGCGGCGTGTAGGTCGCGGATTGCTGCCGCGCATCGCCGCATCGAGTCGGTGCCGATCTTCTGGATATAGCTGCCCCGTCCGGTTGCTGGCCCGAGGCGTTCATTGGCGCTCGCCAGCCGGTCACAAACCGTTGCAGCTTCGGTCAGCGCATCAGCGCGGCTCTTGTGGCTGTCCATCATGATCTCCTTGGATAAGTCCGGCGTTCCCTGGCTTTCCGCTGTCTGATTTCAGCGCCCGCGGTTTGCGCATCCTGCTGCCCTGAGAAAGATCCGGCGGGGGGCAGCAGTTAGCGAGCCAGGGCTAGGTGCCGCGGTGCCGGCCGCGGCGAAGGATAGGGCGCCCCGCGAAATACATTAGGATTCCTGAGTTTTACTCGCAACCGAAAGCCACTGCGAGGGGCGGTCATCACCTTCCGGGTAAGTGCGGATATAGGTTAGCAGCATCACGATGTTGCACAGGAAGTGCCCGCGGTGCGGCAGTCCCGACTCCTTGTCGTTTTCCTCGCCGGCGAGAATGCCGTACACGAGGTGCCGCGCGGCGCAGGCGATCGGCGCGCTCCACGGCATGCCCTTGGCCCAGTTCCACGCAGCGTACTTGCGCTTGCCGTACTCGAACACGGCCGCGCACTCGTCCCACGCCGGGCCGACTGCGTCGATCGCCTGTTGCAGGCACATCGCGCCGCCACCTTCCTGGAACTCGGCTAGACCGAGCAGCGCGTCGAGGACGCGGCCGTCGTGGATGCAGGCGCCACGCATGTGGTCGTGGATCAGCCGCAGCGGGATCAGGTCCAGCGCAGGCTTGCCGGCATTAAACCGAGCGCCAGAGCCCTTGGCGTCCGACGTGACGTCGCCGAGGCCGGCAATTGGGACCGGGCCGCCCGGCGCGTAGGGAATGACCGTTTCGTACGGCGTGACCTGCACTTCGCGGGCGATCTGATCGAATTGTTCTAATTGGTCGAATTGCCTGCGCTGTTCGGCCTCGCGCCGCTCCTTTTGGATCTGCGCTCCGATCTGCGAGATCGTGTTCGGGATATTGATAGTCATGCTGCTTTACCTCCGGTGATGGGCACGACGTTGCTCGCCCCCTGCGCGACTGCAGGCGGCACCTGCGGGGTGGCAAGACCGTCAAGTTTCGTGGCGTCGATCTTCCAGCATTGAGATTGGCCGACAGCGTGGACAGTGCCCGCGCCGAGGCAGAAGCGATCTCCTTGCAAGACGATGCCGGCAGCTTTCAGCTTGGATTTCAGCGTGCGAGCCGACAGGTTCCGTACGGCGAAGTATTCGTCGGCTGCGCGCGCCGCGACGTAAATGACTTTAGCGTCCAGGTCGCGGTGAATGATCAGCTTGTCGTACGGCGTCACCACCACGTTGGCGAGGTTCGATGCATGTGGTGATGATACGGCGATCGTGCCTCGCAGGTTGGCGTTCAGGAACTCCACCAGATGCTCAACCGGCGTCAGGCGCGCCGACTTGACGGCGGCGCGCTGCGCGGTAATCTGAGCGGTCATCCACTGATAGTCAGCCCTGGGTGAGAAAGGCAACAGCCCGAGCCGCTCAGCGATCGCGGCCCCAAGGCACGCCGCAGCTACGGCGGCGGCCCAGAATCGTTCTGCGGACGCGTCCGGCGCCGCGAGATCGCGGTCGACCTTCTTAAGAAACGCGGTGTACTCGACCATGACCACCGCGTAGTGCTTGCACACATACGACATCAGCGCCGCGCCCACATGCCCGTGGTGCTCAGCCAGCGCGCGCAGGAAGTTGTCCGCATCGGTCTTCGCTTGCGCGCTCGTGTCTGGCAGCGTGAACTCAATGCCCAGGTGGCGCTTCAGGTGAGCGTCAGAATCCTTACCTTCGGCAGTCTGCCGCGAGATCTCGTCCACGTTGGATGACGCCAGTACGATCGTCTCCCAGTGATCGCGGATCTTCGACAGCGTACCGTCCTGCTTGAGTCGCTGTTTGCCAGTGCCCTGCGGGACTTCGAGCAGAAATTCACCGACCTCCTTCGGGTTGCGTTCGGTGATGTCATCCCACAGGAACGGCAGCGAATGGGTGATGCCGAGCTGGCGGCGCAATCCATTGACGGTCGAGCCATTGGCGTTGCCGTTCATCACCAACGCGTCCGGCGTGCCCCAGATCGAGCTGCACGCCTTCAGGCAGGTGGTCTTGCCGCGTCCTGACTCGCCGACTGCCGAGATCATGATGCCCTTGTGGCCGCTCATGTGGAGCAGCGGGGCGCCGAGCGCACAGTAGATGAAGAAGCGGTGCGCCTCGTAGCCCGGCCGCGCGTAGAACTGCATCGCACGCTTCCACCCATCGAGCGTACCGGATTGGGTCATGCCGCCTTTCGTCACCTGTTCGACATTGGCGCTCACGTTATGTTGTGTCACGGTGCCATCGGCATGGACTGCGCGCGTGCCGAGCACAAACGCGTCTCGGTCGTCGTGCCAGCCAAGACGTTCGTAGATGCGCTCGCGGCCTTGCTCGCTGGCGAGCTTCTGGAGGTATGCGCCCATGTACCGCTGGGTCAGCTTCGGTTGATCGTCCACCAAGATAATCCCCTGAGAAAAGAGCAGCTTTGCCAGCGCGCGCGAATCAGCAAAGAGTCCGCTTGGCACCGAGAAATCGCATGCGGTGGCCGGCTTGCCGGGCTCCAGCGGCAGGTGCGCTCGCCAGCGGCTTGCCTCATCCACCTCGTTGTCCAGGCCGTTCTGTCGGCCGATGGACAGGGGGTACAGGTCGTACGGTGAAACCTCGACGAATACCGGCGTGCCGTCCTGGTTCTCCGTCTCGAACACAACCGCGCCACTCGGACTCCGCGTGTAACCCTTCGGAGGGTTGGGCAGCTTGATCTGCACCGGCGCGACGCCGGCGGCAGGAACTACGGTCACGACGGGGGCCGGCGCCTCGACCACGATGCGGCCGAGCTGCGCGGGCGACGTGATCTTCTGCCAGTGCGGGCAGGCTTCACATTGGCTCGGATTGTGCTGGTGGAAGTGCGTGCAGGCTGTCGGCCCCGCGCGCCAGTTGTCCAGCTTGTGCAGCGTCGCCTGCACGCTGAACTCCGGGTGTCCGTCCGACACAGCGCGCCATGCCGGCTCGGCCGGCTCGCAGAACTTGACGATGCCCAGCGCCGCGCGCCAGAGCTGTTCGCCGACGTCGCGGCCACGCGCGGCGACCTGAGCCTGCAGCTGCGCGCAGTGGAACACGATGCGGTCGAAGTGCAGCGGATCGTTCGTCGCCCCCAGGTTGTCCGCGTCGTCCCACACCCCACTGGCGGCCGAGCCGGCAAGCGGAGCGCGCGCCGGCGCGCTGATGCTGTGCTGTGCGCCGTACTGCGACACGCACCGCGCGAAATCCTCGAAGGCGATGGCCGGCGCATCAGCCAGCATCTTGACGGCCGCGCCGCGCCGCACGTTGAAGCTGCCGAACGCGCGCAGCACGCGTGCCTGGTCGGCGGGCACGGAGCGGTCCACGCGGAACTTCTCGTGCACGCAGATATTCTTGAACTGATCGGCGACCGGCCGCCAGTCGGCGGTGGGCACCTCGCGCGCGAGCGGCCAGTAGGCGTGAATCCCGCCGCCGCTGTCGATGATCATCGGCTGAGGCAGGCCGATCTGCAGCACGAAGGTGCGCAGCTCGGCGATCGCCTGTTCCTTCGAGGCGAACTTGAGCGGGTCCGCGGCGTCGACGTCCAGGTCGAGAAAGAACGACTTCACGGACTGGGCGTTCGACTGCGTGCGCGTGCGCCACTTGCCAAACGTGCCGTCCGGGTTCTTGAAATGCTCGTCCCAGTATTTGTCCTTGGCGTACGTGGCGACCGCGAAGTACGCAGCCTCTTGCCTGAACGTCAGGTCGTTGATGCGCGCCACGGCCGCGTCGATCGACGGGTGGCTCATGTTGTTCCACCCGTGCGTCACCGGCGTGGCCGTGAAGATCACGCCGGTGGACGGGAGGATGCGTTCGAGGAATTGCCGCGCATTCATAGGGAGCCTTGGTGGTCAGTGGGAGCAGGCAAGCGGGGCGGGGGCGAACCCCCGCCCGAGCGCTTACGCGTCCCAGCCGACCATCAGGTCGGCGAGCCCAGCCGGCACACCTGCCTCCACGGTGGCCGCAGCGGCTGCCGGGGACGCTTGCGCGGCCGAAGCAGCGGGCGCCGGTGCCTCTGCTGCCAGGGTATCGTCGACCGAGCCGAACCCACCATCGTCGTCCTGCGCCGCTGCGGCAGCAGCTGCGGCAGCATCGGAGGCAGCTTTCGCGGCAGCAGCGGCCGCTTCTTCCTTGGCCTTCTTGGCAGCTGCCTTCGCTGCCTTGTCCGCCGCGGCCTTGGCTGCCTTGTCGGCTTCGACCTTCGCTGCGGCGGCAGCTGCTGCCTGCGCCGCAGCTGCGCCGTCGTCCTGCGCCGCGCCTGCTGCCTGCTCGACGCCTTCGGCCGGGATACCGGGCTGACCCGCGACGCCGTCGTCACCCGCGCCGTTCAGGATCTTGGCGATCTCGTCGCTCGCATCCACGCGGCGCAGCTTCGCGGCAGTGGCTTCGTCCTCGTTCAGCCAGCGAGCGGCCGAGAACAGCAGCTTCGGATACGGCTTGTCCAGGTCGAACTTCACACGCGTTTCCACGGCAGCCGTGTTCTTCGCCCCGCGAGCGCGCAGCAGGTCGAGGTACTGGTCCCACGCGTACCAGCCCTGCGCTTCGTGCGGGTTGTTCTTGTCCCATACCGACGTCTGGGCGATACGCAGCAGCAGCACCGGGTGGGTCTTGATCGCGTTCGTACCGGCCGGCACGACGGCAAGGCGCTTGTTCGCCGAGCACAGCGTCGTCTGCTTGCCGCTATCGGAGATTTTCGATCCCTTGACAGCGTTCGGGCAGCTCGCGCAGGTGGCGGCGATCGGGTTCTCGATGCCGGCGTCCGGCTTCACGCCGTCCATGCTGGCGCAACGCGGCGACTTGTTTTCGCCATCCACGAAGTCGCCTTCGTAGTACGCGCGCGAACGGCTCTTGTTGTGGTCGAGCACGACGAGGCCGACGATCGGCACCGGCTCGGTGTCGCCGTCGGCGTTCTTGCGCGTCAGCTTCGTTTCCTCACCGTCGACGATGCGGCGCCACACCTTGCCCTTGTACGAGAGCTGGTTGATGGTGACGCGCGGCGCGATGTTGCTGTCGGCGTCGAACAGCGCGGCGACGTGGGCCGGGACTTCCATTACGCCAGTGGCGGCGAAGGGGATGATGTTGGACATGGTGAATCTCCTTGGTGAGACGCTGTGGGGTACTGCGGTTGTCGGGTTACTGCGGGGTGATACGAAGCGCGGCGCAGACGCGGCGCAGGTGAAGCGCCTGCGTGATCGCGTCGTCGCGCGCGTTGTGGTGAACGCCGAAGCGCTCGACCGGAATGCCACCGACGCCGGCCAGGTTGCAGATCGTCCGGTGGCAGCGCTCCTTGCTCCAGCGCCACGGGATTTCCTTGCCACACGCCTTGTAAGCGGCCGCGAGAATGCCCATGTCGAAACGCGCCGAGTTGCCCCAGATGCGCATCGGTCGGCTGTTCCACCAGTCGGTGAACGCATCGAGCGCGAGCGGCAGCGACACGGCGCGCGGATCGCGAAACACCGCCTGCGCGGCCGGCTCCTGCTCCATCCACCAGTTCAGCGTGCCGGCGTCGACGCGAAGCCCGACAGAAAGGCAGGACTCCAAAGTAATTGCCTGATAAAAATCGTCGGCGCATGTGAGCGCGCTGTCCGGGCCGAAGTCGAACGCGCACGCGCCGATCGACAGGATCGGGCAGAACGGTTCGGTGCCGAGCGTTTCCAGATCGACCATTGCGTCGGTCGGCTCGGCGGTTGTAGGTGCATTCATGCTGCAGTCTCCTTGGGGGTGGGAAGTCCGTACATCGCGTTCTGGCGCTTGCCTTGCTGCTGACTGGTCAGGTGGAATCCATTGCAGATCGGGCAGCGGTAGACCCAGAGCGCACTTACTTGGCCGAGGGTGACATAGTGAGCACCCGCAGCGCGCGCCGTCAATTCGTCCGGATACCTGTTCTTGTGCGCACACATGCGTTGGATCACCTGCACCGTCCGGCCGTGATACCTGGCCGGCGCGGTCATCACTTTTCTCCGGTCGCTTTCCGGATGCGCATGCACCGCTCGCGGAAGATGTTCAGCCCCGGCGGCGCGGCGCCGTCCGAGTTGTCCATATAGTCCTTGACGTGCTTGCTCGACACGCGCCGCTCGAAGAACAGGAACGGGTTTGCCTGCGCGCGCAGGAACGTCTCGAACGCCGTGTCGTCGGCGATGCTGATCTTCTGCGTCTCGGCCGCGTAGGTCGTGCCGTACTCGGTGCGGAAGCCTTCCACACCTTCGCGGTCGGCCGCCGCGAGCAGGTGGTTCTCGACCGTCTCCATGATCGCCTTGAACTGCGCGTCCTGCGCATCGAACACCTTCGTCGCGGCGGCCTTCGTCTCGCGCGTCTTGACGTAAAGCTTGACCAGCTTGTCGACCGGCATATCGGCGAGTGAAGCCAGGAACGTCGCCAGTTGGTTGTTGTCCATCATGCACCTCCGATTGAGTTCGTCACTCCATACTGAGCAGGAGTCCGAATTGTTTCAAGCCAACTAAGATTCGAGTGCCTTGCGATACAGCGCGAGAATCGACTCCTGAGTCTGCGCGCGGTTCTCGACCATCGAGTAAATGCCTTGCTCCATCGTGTTGGCCACGATGCGCAGGATGGTCATCTTGCGGGTCTGGCCGGGCCGGTTGATGCGGTCCATCACCTGCAACGTTTCCTCGTTGCTGTAGATCGGCGCGTAGAACACGACCATGTCCGCCTGCGTCATGTTCAGTCCGTGAGCCATCACCTTCGGGTGACAGATCAGCTCGGTCAACGAGTCGTCGTCGCGGAAGTCCTGGAAGATCAGGTTGCGCTTGGTCGGTGTCACGTCGCCGTTGACCACTTCCACGCGCCGGCCGTCGCCGCGATGGTCATGCCACGTCTGCACCTCGGCGCGCAGCGTGTCCACGATGCCCTTGAACGGCACGATGACCAGCACCTTGGCCGACGCTTCCTCGATGCACTCCAGCAGCACGCGCAGGCGCGGCGCATGGTCGAGCGTGAGGTACTGCTCGGTCTGCGTGTCCTTGACCGCGCCGCAGAGGATCTGGCGCAGCTTCGACAGCTTGTCGCCGGCGTTCGCCGCGGTGATCTGGATCTGGCTCGCTTCCGCGACCAGGTGCGCCTTCATCTGCTTGTACGCGGTAGCTTGCTCGGGCGACAGCTCGCATGCGCGGTTGCTGTACGTCACCGGCGGCAGCGACAGGCACTCCGACTTCTTGAAGCGGATTGCCGGCTGCATCGCGTTGAATGCGATCTCGTGGCTGCCGGGCTTCGGTACCCACTTGTACGTGGATACCTGGTTCATCGTCATCCGCTTGAACTGCGTGAAATACGGCGGCACGCGCGTCGGGTCGACGAGTCGCGCGAGCCCCCACGCATCGGTCGGATCGTTGGGGCAGGGCGTGCCGGTCAGTAGCCACAGCTTCTTGCCGCGCGCGGTTTTCTCCAGCGTCTTGTACGCTGCCGTCTGCGAGTTCCGGTACGCGCTCGCTTCGTCGACGATGATCAAGTCGATGTCGGCTCGCCGGATGATGTCGGGCGACAGGATCTTCAGCCCGTCGTGGTTGACGATGTAGAAGTCGACCTGCTTGGCCAGCAGCTCGCGGCGCTTGTCGGCGGACGCGTGCAGGACGAGGGCAGTGCGGTGCATCGCCACGTCGAAGATTTCGTTCAGCCACACCTGCTCCAGCGTCGACAGCTTGGCCGCGATCAGCACGCGCTTCACCTTGCCGATCGCCATCAGGTAATCGGCCGCCCAGATCGCGCTCGCCGTCTTGCTGGTGCCCTGTTCGTTAAGCACGAAGCAGCGCGGATGCAGCGTCAAGAAGTCGACGGTCGCGTACTGGTGATCGAAGATGCTGGCGAAGCGAGCCGGGCGCGGAAAGTCGTAGAAGTACCGCACGGGCGACGGAACCTTGACGCCCATGTTGCGCAGCACCTTCACGACGTCGACCGTGTGCGGCAGCGCGAGGTTGTGCGCCTGGTAGTCGATCAGCCGATGGTGCGACGGGAAGATCTGCCGCAGCATCGCCAGCGTCTCCGGCTTCGCACGCAGCAGCACCGATTTGCTCGGGGTGTGGACGATCATGATTTAGTAGGAGTTCTAACTATCAAGCGCCACGAAAATCGGGCGCGAGAAGGATTTCCAGATAGCACTTCAGCCGCAGCAGGCTCTCGTCGTCCGACACGACGAACACGAACGCGCCGGCGGCGCGCGCCTCGCCCATCGTGATCTGCTGCCGCGCGGTGGGGCGCTTGCCTTCCGCTTTCGTCTCGATCGTGAAGTAGTAGCCGCCTGCGCACGCGTTGCAGTCGAGCGTCGGCGAGCCTTCACCGCGCAGTACCGGCCAATGCTGGTACACGTTGAACGCCTTCAGCAGCAGCTTCACCTTCGCCTTGATTTTTCCCTCGGGGGTAGCGCTCATCGCCGCGGCCCCTTCGTCCAGTACTCGCACGTCGATACCGGGCAATGCTTCCGGCACAATCCCGACGGCTTCGGCGGGAAAATGCCGGCGTCGAACGCAGCCTTGTAACTCTGCAGCCGCGGCAGCAACGTCGCCCACAGCTGCGGGATCTGATGCCGGTGGAACGTCTCGCGATCCTTCGCCGACTCGTCGAACCCGTGCTGCACCCAGTGGAACGCCGTATGCACGGTCTGAATCTCCGGGTGGTGATAGAACACCAGCAGCGCGAAGATGATCAGCTGCTGCATGTCCTTCTTCCGGTTCTTGCCCGTCTTGTGGTCGTCCACACGCGCGACGGTACCGTCGAGGTTCAGCACGTCGATGATGCCGCGCATCCACACGTTGTCGCCCAGGAACTCGCACGGGCGCAGCTGCAGGTCGAGCGCGTATTCCTGCTCGGCGAGCGTCACGCCGGGGCGGCAGATGAACTGCGCGAGATACCCGGAATAGGGCTGCATCTCCTTCGACAGCGTCGACTGAGACAGCCCACCACAGTTCGCACGGATGAACGTCTCCGCGGCCTTGTGGAACTGGTCGCCCCACAGGGACGCCGGGTTCTTCTGGTCCTGGTAGTTGCGCAGCACCTTCACTTCCTCGTACTGGCGCGGGCAGGTGTCGAAGCCGATCAGCGACGAATGGCTCCAGGGTAGGGGCTTCATTTGACGCATACCCCCACGTGCACAATTGCCCAACCTACGATTTGGCCGAGGACGTAGACCGTGCTCATGATCCCGATGGCGTAGGCCACGCCAATGCAAGCGTTCTTCATTTCATGCTCCCGTCCGGCTTGCGCGGAAAGCTGCGGTTTGCGTGCGCTGACTTCACGCGCAGGTTGCCGCGCGCCGTCTCGGCGCCGCCCTTCGACAGCGGCTTCTTGTGGTCGACGTCCTTGCCGTCGCCTTTCTTGACCATGCCGAGATTCAGCATTTCCCGGCGGGCGCGGTTGCGCGCCGCGCGCTTCGGCTTCTCGCCGCGCGCGTCCGACGTCTCTTTCTCGCGCCTGTAATCTCTGACGTATCCCTTCGGGCTCGGCATCTTAGTTCCCCTTCAAAAACTCCGGCGCATCAGCGGTCAGATACCAGTCCGCTTTCAGCTTCGCCGGGTCGAATCCTATGTTGGTAAAGGTGCTGTACCTCCCGCGCAGCACAGCCACCTGAGTCTCCTTGTTCCAGTCGACCACCTCGTAGGCGAGGGCGGGATCGGTTCGACTGACCACGTAACACTTCACGCTTCGACGACGGCTTCGGGCTCGTCGACCTTCACGACCTTGTAGCCGTACTTCTGCAACACGTCCTCGGTAATTACCCGTTCGAACGGAACGCCTGTGTCTCCTAGCAATTCCGCGCGCATTGTTTGCTTGTCGAGCTTCAAAATCTTGAACCGCAGCCCGACAGCTTTTGTCGATTCCAAATACCATTGGGTCGCCATTTGTTATCCCCGGCTTGAGTCGTCATTTCGCAACCCGCGCCGGCCCGACGAAAGGCCGGCGCGGTGTCCCCTAAATCAGCGCTGCAGTTTTTTACAGGTGCGATCGCGCTTCGCTGATCAGCTGGTGAAACTCGTGCGCTACGTCACTGCCCCACTTGGCTGCCGTGGCTTCCATGCGATCGAAGATGCTGTGCAGCGCATCAGCGGTCGGAGATGCGACGGGGGCCGGGGCGGCGTCCGTGGCCTGAGTTGCGGCGGCCGCTACAGCGTCTGCTGCAGCCTGCTGTGCGGCCGCTTGCTCGGCCTGGAGCTGGGATTGATCGGCAGTGAGCTGCTGCTCGGCTGCCTGTTCGGCCTGCTGCGCGGCAGCGACTGCGGCCTGATCGGCGTCGATTTGACTCTGATCCATTGTGGACTCCTAACTATCTCTGGGATAAAAAAGCTGGCTACTCGGCCAGGGTGCGTCTCGCGGCGGCGATTTCTTTGCGCGCCGCGTTCAACGAAGCGATGTTTTCCCGGCTAACTTCTTGTCCGGAAATGACTTTCGCTTTCGCAATTTCATAAAACGCGGCGGTAATGGCGAGTATATTCGCGAGCGCCGCGTTTTCAATTCCGCAATCCGAATTCAGGGTTTCCACGGTTCCTCCTGTCTGATGTGGGGTCACTTCTTGGCCTTGCCGTAGCGCTGGTGGAACCCGACTTCGCCGTTCAGCGGCAGGTCAGGCGCCCACGCCGGCGCTACGCGCAGGTGGGCGAGCAACCGCTCGGCGCCCCACGGTGCCTCGAACGCATGCATCACGAACCCGCCTTCGTCGTGCGACGAGATGGCCCACTTCGAATAGACCTGCTCGGCGCGGCACTCCTTCACGAATGCAAGGCACTGGCCGAACACGATGATCCGTGCGAGACACTGCACGATGTTCTCGATCACCTTGGCGCCATAGATGTTCTCGCGGGCCTTGCCGTTCCAGAACGTCCACTCGCCGCGCACCTTGCCATACACCTTGACGGGGTTGCCGTTCTCGTCCAGCTCCGGCTCGAACTTCAGCTCCGGGTACAGGATCTTCATCCCGTTGGGCATCAGCAGTCCGTCCTTGCACGTTTTGACCACGCCGCGGAAGTCCACATTGATGCCGATCTCGCCGGCCGCGATCGCGCGCAGCGCGTCGTCACCGCGCGCCCACAGCTTCTTCACCTGCGGGTGCGAGCCGCGGTAGATGTCGCACACCTCCTGCGCGAACTTCGGCTCGATGATCAGCGGGCGGCCGTCCTTGTCCTTGGCCTCGCGTCGCACGGAGATCGCGAACTGGCCGGCGCCCATGCCGAAGCCGAACGCCAGCTTCACGCGCTTGCCCATCTGCCGCTCGTCCGGGTCGTTCGCCTTCACGATCGGCCGCTTGTACACCTTCTCGGCCATCACGCAGTAGATGTCCGGGCCGCGCTTGGCGTCGTACGCGCGGTACGCCGCGACCATGTCCTCCTGGCCCGCGAGCCAGTCGAGCACGCGCGCTTCGACGTTGGACGAGTCGCCGACCACGATCATGTGGCCGTCGGGCGCCACGATCGAGTTGCGGATGTCGCTGCCGCGCTTCATCGACTGAAAGTTCGTCTTGTCGCCGCCGGACAGCCGGTGCGTGCCGCTGGCGCCCGAGTACTTGTAGTAGACGGTGGCCGGCCCGCGCGAGCCCATGCCGATCAATCGCTCGGCGCTACGCTCCATCAGCGTGGTCTTGTTCTTCAGCCGCGCCTCGACCAGAATCTGCACTTCCTCGTCCGGGTGCTCCTGCAGCTCCTGCATGCCAGGGTCGGTCTTGGCGAACGCGTAGACCAGCGGCGGGGGCATCGTGCGCTCGGCCGGCGGCTTCTTCAGCCACGCCGGGCTGATCTTCGTCGGCGGCTGCACGCCCAGCCATTCCAGCGCGGCGGCGAACTTGTCGTTGCTCATCAAGTCGTCCACCTGCACGCCGGCGCGCATCAGCAGCGTGACCTTCTCGGCGCGGATGTGATCCGCGTAGTTGCGCAGCGTGTCGGCGTCCAGCTGCAGCACCGGCTCGGTGAACATCCGGATCACCTGGTCGTGGATCTCCAGTTCCTCGCGGTTGAACTGCGTCACCATCCGCATGAACAGCTCGTACGTCTGCTCGATGTCGTTGCAGCTGTACGCACCGTACCGGCGCAGACCGTCCGGCGTGAAGTCGCGATACCGCATGCCGCGGACGTTGTGCACCTCGTCGCCCTTGTCGGGCAGGCCGTAGCGCTTGCACAGCTTCGCAAGCGCCAGGCCGCCGTTCGCGCCATGCAGCGCGCGAGCCATGCCGAGCGTGTCGAAGATCATCGCCGGCCGGATGCCGTAATGCTGGTTCAGGATCAGGCCGTCGAAGTGGGCGTGGTGGAAGTAGACGCCGTTGCGGTCGATACGGTGATCCCGTAAAGCCTCACCTATCTGCGGCCGCGGCACCCAGAACGCCGGTTCCGCGTTCCGCTTGACGGCAACCAGGACCGATTCGAACCTCGGGTCGCGGACGTATTCCTCCGTCGTCAGCTTCGACAACGTGTAGTCGTCGCCATAAAACGTCTCGAAGTCAAGGCCGTAAATGTCCATGATTTTTATCCCTCCCTGCAGAGGTTTTCTATGGCCTTCCACGCGCCGCGCATGACGTCCGACGTGTAGCCGGTTTCAGCGTGTGCCTCGGCGATCGCGAGCATCAGCACGTAAAGCGACGCACCTTCCTTGTGCTGCGTCATCACGCAGTCGTAGCCCATGCGGTAGCAGCGCCGCCGGGCAAGCTGGGTGGAAAGCCACGAAAACATTACAGATTCTCCTGATTGCAGATGTCCTCAAGCGCTTTCCACGACCCCCGCACTTCATCCGGCCACTTGCCATATGCGTCCAGGTTGGCGACCGTGATGAATATCGCGCCAGTACGGACGCCGCGATGATGTGCTTCCATCACTTTGTCGTAGCCGACTTGAAACGGGGTCCGCGTTTGCTTGCGCCGGGGAAGCCACGAAAACATTACAGATTCTCCTGGTTGAACTGATACCAGGTGCCGCGCAGGTTGTACGTCGCGACGGCCACCCGGATCTTCTGCAGGAACTCATCCATATCGAACGGTGGCCGCGTCAGCTCGTCGGTGTACTGCACTGCCGTCACGATCAGCCACAGGTTCTTCACGGCAACGACGAGGGGACTACTGTTCCAGCCGCGGATCTCCATGTGCGGCAGGTACTCGGGGTACGCGTCGAACTCGGAGCGGATGATGCCGAGCATCGTCTCGAAATCGTCGACGATCACCGACCCGTCCGCTCCGACCAACCCGATCCGGAACATCTCACCGAACCCGAACTGTCTGATGAACGGCAGCTCGGGCGGATGAAGCCATTGCTTCGCGGTCGCCTTGACCATGTATTCAGCCAGTCGCATCGCTACCTCCGTCGAGATCGCCGAGGTTCGCTGCCAGCTCCTTCAGCGCGCGGAACGCATCGACAGGCGGGTGCACGTTGGTCGCGTGCATCGCGCCGCCGTTGTTGAACACGACCAGCATGAACGGCATCTTCTTGCCAGTCGTGTCGAAGATCGCGCGATCGAGGCCGCCGACCATGCCGGGCAGTGCGTCGAGCAGGGCAGCGGTTTCGGGCGGTTGTTCAGCGGGGAGGGGTTGGGTCGCTTCGGACATGGTAGGACTCCTAAGTATTACCAGGTTAAAAACAGCCGCCGATACTTGCAAGGCGGCTGCGGACTTACTTCGGCACGTAAAGCGTGGCGATCATCTCGTCACTGCCGGGCAGGTAGATGTCGACGCCGAGCTGTTCATCGGACAGGCCGTGCTGCTTCAACTCCGTAACAATTCGCGACATTGATACGTCAAGCGAATCAATCGTGACCATGACGCCGCCGGCAGGGTCCGGCTTGATCTCGATCTTCTGTTTCGAGCGAAGGTTTGCCCCGACGTGATCGCCGAGCTGCACCATCCGCGACTCCATGCGCCGCGTGCGGTCAAGGAGTTCCTTGCACATCGCGAGCAATTCAGCGTTCACATCAGACATGATCGTCTCCAGATTTTTCCCAAACGGCACAGCTTACTACGGTCACGGAGGCGATCGGTCAGGGGCGAGCGCCCGGTAGAATTCGCGCAGGTTATGGTCGGCAAAGTCATCCCAGCCCGCAGTCCGGCCGCGCACGATGAGGAACGCCGGGCTCGCCGGCAAGTGCACAACATTTCCAGCATGCCGCGATACCACGTACGAGTCGATGTACATAATGCGGTCGCCGTTCAGCATGGCGATCCGGTGGATATACTGGTTCTCTACTACCTGTATCGGCTCCCAGCCGAGAAGGACGAAGTGCGAGATCAGCGCGTCACGGTCGTAGATCATGGTTCGCCTCCAGGTATCGAACGAACGCTTCGAGGTAGTAGTACCCAAGCTTGCCCCAGTCGCAGCGTTTGCTTGGCGGATCGGTTCCGTACTCCATCACCATTGCGTCCGGCGCGGGCACTCCGGCGCCTCGTAACCAGAGCACTCGACCCACACCGCCGATCCCGCGCCCCCAATGCGGTTGGTCCGGATACCAAACAGCGTGCCATCCGAGCAGCGACAGGTGCGCGATGTACTGGTCGCGCGTCCAGCGCTCAGCGTTCATCTTCACACTCCAGCAGCTCGGCGGCCAGTTTGCGCAACAGCGGGCGAGGAAGCTGGTCGAGGGACACCAGTGGAAAGGTAGACTGCATCGGTTCCATCTTGAACACTTCGACCTTGGCCTGTCCAGCGTTCCACCATGCCTCATGCCCGCGAATCCAGATGGACCACTCGGCATTCTCGCGGGCGCCTTTACCTTCCCAGTCTTGCCGCCAGCCCAGGAATCCCAGCAACGTCAGGTGCGCAACGAGCACATCATCAGGCGGCAGCATTCGATATCTCCATCGCCCTGGCGGCACACTTCCAGAACGCGGCCTCACCGATCTGGGCCGTCTCGAAGTCGTCTTTCTGGTGTGGGGACTGCGTTGCATCATCGAGGATACCTACCCATACATCGTACCCATCACCGCGTAGGCCGGGGAACGGCCTGCTGTAGTACTTTCCTTCCATCCCGATGAAGTATCCCTGCCTCCACCCCAGCAGCGCGAGCGTTGCCTCCATTGCTGTCCTGTCCATGTCGTCACTCCCGTTCCATCAGGCCCAAGTCGGCCATGAATGCGACCAGCATGTCGTCGGTGATCTCGCTCCACGGTTCGGCTCGGTCCTGCTCGGTGCCTTTGCATACGCCGCGCACGGTAACGCGCCGGCCGAGGGCGGGGTCAATCACCCCACTCAAAAAGTGATACGCACCCGACGGATGGGCGATCCCGAGATACGGCAGGCGCAACGGGAAGTATTCGAGCAGCACCAGGTGCGAGATCATCGCCTCGCGCGGCATGTCAGCGCTCATTGCTCTGCTCCAAGGCGTAGGGTGCCAGCTGACGAAAGACAGTGTCGGGCATGTCTGAGAAAGGCCGCGCCTCGCGCACATTGGTAGCCGGGCGATACACGGTCACTCCATCTTTGAAATCGAACGACACTAGATCCTCACCGCGGCACAAGTTCCAGTCGATAGCGTTTCTAACCGGCCACTGATCAACCACACACTGCCACCCCAGCAACGCCAGGGTGGCTTCCATCGCTGCGCGGTCCATGTCATGCCTCGACGTCGCACATATCAAACCCATAAATGTGAACCGCGACATACTCCTGCGGGTTACGCTGGAATCGGCACGTCTGCAGATCCTGGATGACGCCTTCGGCAATCGCCTGGCCATGCGCCCAGACGATGAGGCTCGTCACGGTAGGGGTAAGCTGACTATGATTGACGGACTTCAGATTCACTTTGATGAGGGTGGTAAGGGCGTCGCCCACCGTCGTGCGCGGGCACACGAAGAATATGGGGCGGACGCCAACCAACTTCAGCTCAACGAGCATGCGGTCAGGCTTCGACATAGATCGTCTCGCCGAACGGCGCCGTGCCGTGATCCATGATGTTCGCCCAGATCACCGGGTGAGCCGGGCCTTCGGCCGGAAACGTACCCATCAGGTCGGTCAGCACGATCGACACGGCCGGCTCGACGCCGTCGTCCTCCAGTTGGCGGAACAACCCGGCGAACGACGTGCCGCCACCACCGCGCGGCCGCAGCTTCACGTCCAGTTCTCCCGCCTCGATCTGGTCGCCGGGGTAGACGCGCGTGTCGAAGTAGTAGACGTGCACCTTCTGCGGCTTGGCTTCGGACAGGATCGCGTTCAGGTGCCCGGCGAAGTTCGACTGCTGCGCCTTGTCGTAGCAGCTGCCCGACGTGTCGATGAACACGGCCACCTCGCCGAGCGAATCGTTCTGGTGCATCGGCGAGAAGCAGCCGTGCGTGCGCAGCGTGCGACGGTTCAGCCTCGCCCAGTTGTACTCGCTCGACGACAGCGCCTGCATGAAGCGGTGCAGGTGGTTGAACCACGGCTCGCGCGCAGGCTTGTACACCTCGACCACGCCCGCCTCGATGCCGGCGGGCAGGGTGCCCATCGCTCGGGCGTTCGCCGTCGCGCGCTCGACCAGCGCCTTGACTTCCTGCTCATACTTCTCGACTTCCTCGGCGCCGCCGTCGACGTCGTGGATATCCTGCCACCCCTCGGGCAGCGAGATGCCGGCCTGCGCCATGCCGCCCTTGGCGTCGACCTGCTTCTGCAGGTCGGCATACACCGACTCGGTCAGCCAGCCGTGATACTTCGCGTCGTACAACCAGCCCTGCGGGATGTCGAACCCGTTCTCCTTCAGCAGGGCATTGACGACGAAGTCGGCGGCGATATTCCACAGCATCGGATCGCGCGCGCCGCGCCGCGTGCAGTGCAGTAGCACCTTGTGAATCAGCTCATGCAGGACGACCAGCACCTGATAGTCGAGCGGCTTGCTGCCGAAGAACTCGCGGTTCAGGAACAGCGTGCGGCCGTCGGTCGCCGCCGTCGGCACATCGGTTGCCTCGCGCACGGTCAGCGAGTAGGCCACTTCGGTCCAGAAGCTCAGTTCGCGCCGCAGCGTGATGCGCACGAAGGCGGCCGCGGCCAGGTTGGTTTCTTCCACTTTCATTCTCCTTGGATTGCTTGTTGCAGCAGCTCGTCGGACATGGCGTCCCATGCGCCATCGGGCAGGTAGTCCCACTCGACACGCTCGTACATCCGCGGGTCGGCTGCCATCGCCCCGCGCCAACGCAGCAAATCTATGTTGATGGTTGCTCCCCATGCGTTGTACGCAAACCCAGGGCGCCGGAAGCTCACTGTGTTGGTAGGCGGCAGCCAATACGGCACCATCCCAGCCAGCGCCAGCGTTACAGCTTTCGGGTGCATGTCAGGCTCCTTCGATCGCGCGTTGCAGCAGTTCGTCAGGCAGGGCGTCCCATACCGAACAGGGGACTGCGCTCCAGTCGATCGGTTCGTACTCGGAAGGCTGGGGCGCGCGGTTATATTCCCAGCAGTCGCTGTATATCAGCCCATATGCGAACGCCTCATACGGCGTTCGCATCACGCGTACGAACGCTCCCCGTGACTTGAACCTGAACGGTTCGAAGCCTGCGAGCATCAACGTCACGGCTTTAGGGTGCATGGCGGCTCCTGCCCAGGGAGATCAGCGTGCCGCAAAGGACAAAGTACGGCGCGGCCCAGATGAACACGAGCCCGATGAAGTCGTCCCTGACGATGCCGGCCGCGGCACACGCTATCGCCAGCAGGAAACAGAGCTTGGCCATTTCAATCTCCTTTCGAGACAGATGGTTGTTGCGACCAGCTGTCCGTGATGACGAGGTGCCACTCGCAGCCGCACATCAGGCTCGCGCTCGGGTTAACCACGCCCATCCCGCGAAGGAGCGCGACCGGCAATCCTCCGCGCATGCCGATAAGCATGCCGCCAAGCTCGTAGTGGGCAACCGCAGCGTCGAGGGGGATCGGATCCACAGCAATCTCGACCCACCCTGCGGTGCCCCACCGCAGGCGTCGTGTCGCGCCCACGATCACTTCCCGGCGAGCAAGCGGTTCAGCTCGGGATCGCTGACCCACTTCACATACGTGCCGCCGCGCTGGTAGTCGAAGCCCTTGCGCCGCACGATGTTCTTCAGGATGACCGTCTGGAACTCGTACGGCAGGCGTTGGCCGAACGTGTGCACTTGCGGCATCTGATCCTCGGTGCAGCGCAGCGCGACCATCATCGCCATCATGTAGCGCTCGGCCATGCCCTTGGGCAGCTCGACGCCGGCCGGGTCTTTCATCACCTCGTCGACGCTCGCGATCGTGCCGGCGATCGCCTTGTGCGTGTGGTACGCGGTGCCCACGCCGACGCCCAGGTTGCCGATGCACTCGGCCAGCGTGACGGGCGACGACAGCTCGTCAGCCGCGTATTCCTTGCGGCTGATGCGTTCCCAGGCCCGCATGTTCGACCAGATCCCGCGCTTGCCTTCTTCGCTCATCCGGTCGGATGCGTCGCCGCCCGCCTGCTTGCGCCGCTCGCGCGCCGACTGCGTGGTTTCGAACACGTCGTCGTAGTTGTCGATCAGATGCGCGTTGTCCTTGAAGAACGTTTGCACGAACGGATGCCATGCGTGCTTGGCGGCGAACTCGATGTTGTCGTTCGGCTCGACGTACACGTCGAGATGCTCGAAGCGCGACAGGAACGCGCGGCCCTGCTGCTGCACGCCGGACTTGTCTTCGATCCGGTTGCCGTCGGCGATCACGATGACGCCGTCGGGCTTGCGCAGCGAGCCGGACATGTCCTCGCCGTTGATGTACTTCTGCAGCAGCTTGGCGGTGGCCGGGTCGGCGTTCGGCAGCTCGCCGAAGAACACGATGCCCTTCGCGTCGGCGTCGACGTAGGCGTTCGGCAGCGCCTCGTTGTTGTACAGCCGCAGCGTGCCGCGCTCGTAGTCCGGTGCGCTCGCCACGATGTCCATCGGCGACATCGTCGGCGCGTAGAACGCCCACACCTTGAAGCCTTCGATACGCTTCTTCATCTGCTCGGCGAACTCGTTGATGATCGTCGTCTTACCGATCGCCGGCTTACCGGCCATGAACGTGTTCGTGCGGGCGATGTAGTTGCGGACGAGAACAGGGGGCAGTTCACGGAGTCGAATTGACATGATTAATTCTCCTAACCAGTTAGCCAAAATTAAAAAATTCACCGTGCAGTTCGGCAGCGGCACGGCAATACGCTGCATATGCTTCTTCGGGCGAATCAAAATACCCAAGTTTCTTACGCTTGCTGTGCGCGGATATTTCCGCACACCATTTTCGTTTTGCAGTGTAGTAGCTGACCCCCTTATACCCACTGGTATTGTTGCGTGGTCGCCGACTGTTCCACATGTTTTGCGCATCAGTGGCAGGACGCAGATTGTTGCGCTGGTTGTTCAGGCCGTCTCCATCGCGATGATCTACTTTCGTTGGGTCGCCGCGATGTAGCCCAAGGATTCGCCTGTGCATCAGTTCGCATCTGCCTCGACCATCTTCGCGCCACGTACGCATCGCATACAGCCACTGTCCAGCCCGCAGCACTGACCACTTGAATTGCGCTACATCCTCATAGTCCGCATCGTCTACCACCGCGACGTAGCCTTGAGAAAGTAGCAGGGTTTTCATCTGGTCTCCTAACAAGTGAGTCGTCATTGGTGACGACGATTACAGTGTGATCCTACGCGGTAATACTCTCAATGAAACGGTGCAGCAGATCGGGGCGAATCACGTCCCACTTACGGTCGGGTATATCGGACCAGTCACATCGGTGATATCGCTCCGGTATAAGCACGGTCTGGCGCTCCCAATCCCCGCGATATGACAAATAGAAAAGTCCTGACAAGTTCCGCTCTGGAGCGCGTGCCAGCGCCGCATGTAACGCGCCTCCCTCGAAGCTATAAAACTGGCATCCGTGCAGCGCCAGCAACGCAGCGGTCGGGTGCACGTCACACCTCCATCAGATCGGCGACCAGCGCAGCGTCCGATTTTGCGCGCGTGACCGTAGTCTTTTCCTCCTGCTCGACCATGTCGCGGAACTTGTCGGCGAGCGCACGGGCTTCGGTGATCGCCGCCGCGCGCACGGCTTCGTCCTTGCGCAGGTCGACCGGGCTGTACGTGGCGAGCGAGCGCGCCTCGTCGCACAGCTGCGCCAGCTTCGGGTCGTTGGTCAGGTTGAGAGCGGGCATCACAGCGACCAGTTCGGCGATGTTGCCGACCAGCGAGTCGTTGAACTTCTTGACCGTCTTGTCGCCGTAGCATTCGAGCGTCGACGCCATCTTCGACACCACGCCGTGCAGGCGCTTGTATGCCTCGGCCATCGCATCGGCGATGCGCTGCTCGGTCGCGCTCGTTGCCTCGCCGATCAGGCGATCGACCTCGGACTGGTCGACACCCTCCACGATGCGGAAGTCGTCAGCGGTGGGTAGCGGCATCACGTCGAGCGAGAAGCGGAACTTGGCGCGCACCTCCTGCTCGCCGGGGTAGTCACTCGGGTTGAACAGGTGCGCGAGCCGGAACTGCGCCTCGGCCACGGCCTGCTGATACTTGACCAGCAGCGCGTCGACCAGCAGGTAGCCCTGCGTGATGCGGTCGCCCGACTCGGCGATGAAGTCCATGTGCCGGGCCACGTTGCCCACGCGCCAGCCGCTGTCGTCCCAGGGTGCGGTGTTCGTGTAGATGAACGTGCGATAGCTGTTCGCCCACTTCTGCACGTCGTCCAGCTCGGTGCAGTCGGGCAACAGATCCTTGTGCACGCGGGCGCTGCCGTCGGTGGCGCCGGCATCCTGCGTAACCTTCTGGCTCTGGGCCTTGTCCAGGCGCTTGGCCGTCCAGATGGACAGGCTCGGCCGGTAGAGTAGAACGGAGTTGCGGAGTGACATGGTCGTCTCCTTGTAACGTGTTGGTTGATGGGTCACGCCGGCCAGCCGGGTTGCGGGTCCATCTTCCAGGTGAACGCTGCCCACGCGTGCTCAGTTTCCATGCTGCAGAACCGGCGGTTGTCGACCGTCCTGTCCATCGGCAGCTGACGCACCGCGCAGAAGTGTTCGAACTGACATTGCGTGCTGTGCGCGACGTCTGCGTTGTAGCTGTCGTTGACGGTGCAGTTGGTGCCTTGGCATTCCATGATGTGCTCCTTGTAACGTGTGGACAGGTGGTCAGATCAACCGGGTGTCTGGGTCTTACGCTTCAGCGGCGCGCAGCACCGATGCCACGCGCGCCTCGCCGTGCCGTGCGATCAGCTTCGTCAGCTCGGCTTCGCCTGCCACCTTGGCGTCGTTCAGCGCGGCCAGCATGCCGTTGACTGTCAGCGAGCAGACCTTGCTGCCGCTCGCGCGATGCGTGACGGACCCGACGTGCTCGTGCGGCAATTTCGTCACGACGAAGCGGTACTGCACGCCTTGGGTGTAGTGCGCGAACGTTGCGAGCTGTTCAGCTTCGAGCGTGCGCTTGCCATCTGCGTCGGCAACCATGAACGTGGCCATTGCGTTTCTCCTAGCAAGTTGTGGACAGGTGGTTGTCCTGACCGGGTGTCACGCCGACCATTCGCGGCATTCGGTTACTTCACGGGCCGGAATGGCGGCGACGGCACGGTTCCGCTGGATCGGGCCGAGTGCCGCGAACTGCTCGCGCGCTTTCTGTTCGGCCTCGTCTTTATTTGCCGCGTCGACGAACAGCTCGTACTCAACCAATTCCTCCAGACACACGCGATACTTCGGCATCGCCTTCTCCTAACAAGTTGTACATCGGAGTACTTAGTATCGGCGTGCCGCCGATTACTCTCAATCCGTCACGACCACGTGCACTGTGTATTCGGTGCGGCAGCCGAGTATCCGCTTGGGTAGCGGCTCGTCAGCGCGCAGGTAGCGCAGCGTCGGCCATCCGCCCCTCGGCCCGCGCGGGCCTGACAGGACGAGCATGTGATCCTCGCCGAGCAGCGCACGTGTCGACTCCACGATATCGCGCGGCACGGGCTCGACCTGAAACGTCAGCTTCCGCCGTTCACGATACGGCTCGCAATACTTGGTCGGGTGGCGCGGGACCACCCATGCGGTATGCGTGTTCATTGGTCAGATTCCTGTAGCGGGCGCGGTTGTTAGGCCGGCTTGTACTGTTCGCGCAGCACTGGTACTGGTTTTTGCCCGCACGTTGGCGGGCTGTGCCATCCCGTTTGGTGTTTCCAACCGAAATACCAATAGCCGACCGACGCACCACATCGCGCACATACGTACTTAGACGGTTCGCGGTTCATCGTCTTTCTCCTGTAGCGGGGGCGGTTGTTAGGCGTCGGCCACGTAGCGCCAGAGAACCATCAGGTTTTCGATTTCGCTGGTCATCTGGTCGTATGTGTCGCGGTTCGGGCCGCTGTACGGAATGCGGCCATCCTTGCGCAGCAGCTTCAAACGTTCATCACGAAGGAATCGGATGCGGTCGTGCAGTTCGTCGGCCGTCTTGCCGTTCGTGTCCATTTCGACGTGCTGAGTCACGGTCTTTCTCCTATAGCGCGAGCGGTTGGTCGATCTGCGATCAAGACTCCGCGTAAATGCGAAGCTGGCGCACTTGCTGCGACAGGGCGTCAATCACGTTCTGCTGGGAAACGGCGGAAATTATCATGTCCATCGCCACCAATACCTCAAGCGTGATGCGCAGTTCGCTTACCTGCGTTTCGAGACAGTCAATTACCGCGTGGATTTGTGCAAAGTTCATGGTCTTTCTCCTTCGTGTGGTGGTCAGGCCGGCACCTCGGGCACGAACTCGCCCGCCTTGGTGAACCGGTAGTCGTTGGCCTCGATGCAGTCGATGCAGGCTTCGTCGGACGTGCGCCACTCGTAGTCGGCCTGCATGCGGGCCAGCATCCATGCGGCGGCGGCTTTCACGGCGACGAGCAGCAACTGGATCAGCGTTTTTCCGTCGCAGGGCACGTCATCGCCATAGTCCACGTCGATCACGAAACGCTGGCCCGTATGCCCGATACCAGCCGTCGCGAGCGGCCACTGCAGCAAGATCGCCGTGAATTGCGATGCCACCCGATGCAACGCATCATCCTGCGGCGCGTAGGCGAGCAGTCCGGCGACGTCCATATCCGCCACGCGCCAGCCACCACAGAACGCGACGTAGTCGTCATTGCCGCCGACCGAATACTCGACGGCCGGCCGGCCCTTGCGATCGTTGTCCACGTCGATGCCCAGGAACTGCAGGCAGGTCAGGCAGTCGTCGATCACGTCGGCCGGGCTGTAGTCGTTGGCCTCGGCCTCGCGCATCCACGCAATGGCTCGCTCGCGGGCTGCCGGATCCAGCTCGGACAGGCTATGCGGTTCCATCGTTATCTCCTAACAAGTTATGGACAGATGGTAGGTGCGACCTGATCTCCACCTTCAGATGATCCGCACCTTGAGCGCGCCAGCGCGGATCAGGGCGCCAGCGGCTTTTTGTGCGGCGCGCAGCGTCCAGTGCGGCACACTGTGTTGCTCGCCGGTCTTGGCATCGCGGTACAGGACGACATAGTTCTGGGTTTGCATGGCTTTCTCCTAACAAGTTGTAGACAAGTGGTCAGGACAACCGATTGTCCTAACCCAGGCAAAGCGCGGTTATATCCGCGAGCACTTGCCGGTAACACGAAGCGCAAGATTCCACCGTGCGCTTGCCGTCGAGCATGTAGACGGTGCGCATCTCCACGTCATCGCGAAGCGTGCTGCAGCGAGTGCATAGGGTGAATACGCGCACCGTCATCGGGCGATTGCGGAACCGGTCGGTTGCATTGGTCATGATGAGGACTCCTGATGACTGCTAGATCACAGTGTCGGATTGATCGAAGGTTCAAGCAACCGAGCGCGACGAGAATACGAGGTGCCAATGAGAGGGAAAATGCACCGATGAAAAGTCAGGATCCTCCGATGCATCGCCTACCACGTGGACGGCGACTCCGCATGTTCTATCTATCAGTGCGCACTGCCCACCAAGTGCCAAGTGCGCTAACGCTACGTCGCGCGCGCAGGGATGCACGCATATGCAGTATTCAACCGGACGGAAAAGGTCGCGAACGAATACAGAGCCATCGCCAAAGGGCATCACAGGGCCGCCTAGAGGAAAGTAGAGCTGGCTAGAGGAACAACAAGAGGACTGGGCATGCTGCACCTCTAGCGTGAAACCCTTATGCAGCAAGGGATTGCGAGATCACTAGAGGACTAGAGGAAACTTTTCGGTCACTCCCATATATGGGCAATTCCCCCTATGGGTACACGAGAGTTGTTATTTGCGGGCCAACCATTCATTTGGATAACGAGGGTCGCGCGTGACGAGAGATGGGTAAAAAGTTTCCTCTAGTCCTCTAGTAAAAATAATTGAAATAGAAAGAACCCTTGTGGAACAAGGGTTTGCGGGCGGTCGTGGACTAGATGACCATCTAGAGGAACGCTAGAGGAAACTAGAATTTGCCTAGAATTTCCTCTAGTAGCCCCGTTGTGGTTTACTCACGGCCCGATAACCAGGGTGTAGTGGGCAAGTTGGCCCATATCCACCTTGGTTTCCAGCATCACGCACGCGGCGACCGCCGATTCTGCCGACACGCGCAGATAGTCAACGTGCCCATCAACGTATTGCACGAAAAACCGGTAAGACCGTTCCATGATGATTTCTCCAACAATGATTCGCTCAGAAAAAAGGCCCGTGTCGACTCACGGGCCTGACCGTCATGTAACACGTTGCGCGTTACGCGGCCTTCTTCGCCGGTTGCAGCTCGCGGCGCAGTTGATCGGATAGCGCGTTGAGCGTTTTAGCCTGGAGAGCCGTCTTGCGCTCGGCCGCGAGCAGGTGCGTGCATGCGTCTAGCACCGTGAAGATGCCAACACGCGCGACGAACTGCTCGACCGATTCGGACTGCGAAACGGGGTGAACCTGCGTTTCCCCCTTCGGCGCGCCTGCCGACGGCGTCGCGGCTTTCTTCGACGTCTTGACCGCATGTTGTGCAATCGCTTCCGCGATCGGGGCGGACTTGCCCGCGTCAATGGCTGCCTGCTTGGCATCCGCGTAAGCCTTTTGGGCTTGCGGTTCAAGCTCAGCGAGCCGCTGCGCGCGCTTGGTGACGCTCGCAGCATCCATTGACACGGGCAACGCGCCGTACGTCGCGATCACGGCGGCCGCGTAGGGCTTGCGCACCCATTGGTTGTCCGTCAGCCCCTTAGCCTTCGCCAACTCGGCGAGCGCGTCGTGATCGGCGCGGTACTGCGCGAAGGTCGGCATCGTGTCGCCGTAGCGCGAGGTGAGCAACACGCAAAGCTTCGCAGCCATGGTTTGCTCGGCTTTGCGTGCGGCAGCGACGATATCGTACGCGGACTTGTGGAACGGCAGGACTTCAACCGGCGTGGCGATGGACGTATGGACGATCATGATTTTCTCCCAACAAGTAAGCGGATAGAGCGATCCGCGCGCTGTACTGCTCTTTCTCCCAACACGTTTGGAGCGAAACGTTGCCCCGCGACTGCATCTTATGCAATTCACGGATTAACGCAAATACGCGGACAAGCGGTTGAGGCGACCAAACGTCCTGAAAATGCGCGCAAAAGAAAGAATTACTTGCTCCCGGCCGGGGGTACCCAGGGGGATGAGATGGAGGGTGGGCGGGGTCGTCGTCCATGCAATCCCATATAAAATGCGCCGAAAATTAATTGCCCCTATGGGTAAAGAATTTTGCGGGGTTTTTAATTGCCCCTATAGATATTAAATTCCCCCGTAGCACAACCACGAAACTGCGGGCAAATATGCCTACTGCTCATCCCTTTACGGCTGACAGTTTGTAGGATAAAACTAGCCTGCGCGTCGGTGCGCGCGGCACGAGGAACCAGAGAAATTCGGGGGAATAACATGTCCAGGGCAGCTAAAAACATCATAGGAAATAAGTTCGGTCGATTGACGGCGACCAAGCGGGTGGGCTCGTACCACCTTTGCGATTGCGAATGCGGATCAGTTGCAAAGACAGTGCGTACGGACAAGCTGGTGCGGGGAGAGACTAAATCATGTGGCTGCTTACGTCAGGAGCAGAATGCGGATCGGCACGCGGTGGCACTGCAGTCGGTGGGCACGCCAAAACGATTCGCGGCGCTGCGCGAAGCGCTCAAAACTGTGTGGAGTGAAATGCACAGCAAGGGCGAAGTTTCGCCTGAATGGGATAAATTCGATGCCTTCGTTTTCGAGATGGCATCGACCTGGGTGCCGGGGCACGAGCTGCTCAGGATAAACCCCAACGAGCCCTATAAATGTAACAATTGCCGGTGGAAGTCGCCACGAAAGAAAGTCGCGCGACGTGAGGTCGGTTTATCCGTAAAGATGTCGGATGGTAATTTGTGCCCGCTTACGGTATTCGCCGAACAAATTAATATTACGTATCAAAAGGCGTATCGGATATTTAGCCGAATCGCGGCGACTGGGCAGGTGGTCACGGCAAATGACTTTAAAACCAATAATGCCAGTGAAACTACCGATCCGTTTGCGTCGGTTGCCGATCGTTTGTCTATGCCCCCGTCGGCTAGACTTACCGGGTAAATAGAGAGGATTCCGAAGCAATGAAGCCGGGGACGACCGACATCGCCGAGTACGTGTCTAACCTGCCAGCCGATGCGCAGGAGGACACGCTGCGTCGCCTGCTGGAGATGGCAGCGCGCGACCCGGCCCAGATCGGTTTCCCGGCCATGCTGCCGATCGAGCTGGCGATGGGCGAGGTGAAGCCGCGGGAGGTGTGCGAGGCATACGGCATTTCCCGCGATGAATTCGCGCGCATCATCGCGCACCCGGTGTTCATCAAGGCGTACCAGGAAGCCGTGGAAATGCTCCGCGTCGAGGGCATGAGCTTCAAGGTGAAGGCCCGCATGCAGGCCGAGGCTTTCCTCGCCACGTCGTTCTCGATGGTGCAGAACCCGGCGACGAGCGACAGCGTGCGCGCGGACCTGATCAAGTCGACGGTGAAGTGGGCCGGCCTGGACATCAAGGCCGCCGACGCTGACGGCAAACCGAACTTCAACATCGTGCTGAATCTCGGCTGAGGCCGACTTTACCCAAGGAGACTGCAATGCTGCCATACCCCGACCAGCTGAACGCCAATTCCCCCGCGCAGGGCAAAATGGCCGCATCGACCGTGCCGGCCCCCGCGAGCGAGATCGACGCGATGATGTCGCGACTGCTCACTCTGGTTGGCGTGCTCGACGCGCAGCAACAGGAGATCGAGGCGCGGCTTCGCGTGGTGCTTGCCCCGCCGTGCCCGTTGACTTCGGTGCCGGCCGCTGCCGGACCTGAAGCGGCATCCGCTCATGGCGTCGCGCTGTCGGAGCTGGGGTCGCATATCGCAGCCGTCATCGACCGGAACTGCGAACTGCTGAACCGCATGCAGCTCTGATTTTTCGCCCCAAATAATCAGGAATCCTGACCATGCTGCGCATCCTTGACACGGAGAGCGACACCGACGCGATTCTGCTGGGGTGTCTGCTGGCGAAACTCGGCGTGACGGAAGTGATCATCACGGCCGAGGACGAGCTGGTGATGCGCAGCGTGCTGGACAACGGTGCCTTCCGGTGGGTTGTTGGTGCTGACCACGAAGCCGGTTCCGTGACGCTGCGACTGCTGGAGTCCAGCGATATCCCCGCATCCACCGACGCCATCCAGTGACGCGCCGCAGGAGAACGCACATGCGCTCCATTCTCGCATTCATCATTCTGGCGACCCTCGTGGCCTGCACGTCGCTGGCGTCGACGCAGCGCGCGTCGGTCGGCTCCGTCGTCTCGGTCATGACCGACTCGGGGCACGGCACCGGCTTCCCGGTCAGCAAGCACTGCGTGGTCACGGCCGAGCATGTGGTTGACGGCGCGGAGAAGACGGTACGCATTGCCGGCGCCGACAAGGTCGAGCACCAGGCCAAGGTGGTCCGCCAGGATGCGCAGCTGGATATCGCCGTGGTGTGCGCCGAGAAGGCCAGCATGAAGCCCGTGCGGTTCGCGCAGCGCATGCCAGATCAGTTCGCGCCCGTGTACACGATAGGCGACCCGCTGGTCTACAACCGGATCATGACCGAGGGGCGCTACCAGGGCGGCTCGACCATTACCGCAGACGTTGCGCCGGGCAACTCCGGCGGCCCGGTGTTCGACGAGAACGGAGACGTGATCGGGTTCGCCGATGCGCTCGCGGTGATGATGTCGCCGATGGGCGTGATGACGTTCGCGCATCTTGCCACGATCGTGACGATCGACAAGATCCAGCCGTTCGTCGCCGGCACGCCAGAGGCCCAGGCATGAGCAGCGCATGGCTGAATGTACGTATCGGGCGCTACTTCGTGCAGGCTGAGGGCTGGCGCATGAAGATCGTGCGCAAGGATGACGCGTGGATGCTGGCGTACGGCCGCCCGTTCATCAAGGTCTGGAAGCTGCCGGGGTGCCGGCGATGAAAAAGGCCAGGGCAGTCATCATCCCCATCCCGCTGTACGGCGGCGAGGTCGTGCTGTGCCGCACCCGCAAGGAATGGGGCGCGGTGGCGGACAAGTTCGGCGTGCCGGGGGACGATACCGAGTTCGCGCTCGGTATTACGCACGCGCTGGAGGGCTCGGATGGCGGCCGCGCGTACATGATCGGCGTGTTTGATGGGGCGATCCCGACGCTCGCGCACGAGCTGCTGCATGTGGCCGTCGCGACGCTCGGGCATGTCGGCGTGCCGATCAACCCGGACACCGACGAAGCGCTGACCTACCTGTTCGATCATCTGCTCACGGCGGCGCTGCCGACGTTTCTCGTCGCGGGGCTGCGCGTGAAGAAGGGCCGCGGCTGATGGCGAGCATCAACTACACCCCGCCGCCGACCGTCAAGGCGTTCATCAAGCACTTCCGCGCGGGGGAGCTGTTCCTCGACTGGATCGTCGGCCCGGTCGGCTCGGGCAAGACGACCGGCATCTTCATGAAGCTGATCTACATGGCGCAGCTGCAGGCGCCGAGCCCGATCGACGGCATCCGCCGCTCGCGCTGCGTGGTGGTGCGTAACACGGCGCCGCAGCTGCGCGACACGACGATCAAGAGCTTCATGTACTGGTTCAAGGATGGCCAGGCGGGGCGTTGGAAGGCGACCGACAAGGACTTCATCCTGCGCTACGGCGACGTCGAGTGCGAGGTGATGTTCCGGCCGCTCGATACGCCGGACGACATCAACCGCGTGCTGTCGCTCGAAGTGACGTTCGCGATCATCGACGAGTTCGTCGAGCTTCCGCAGGCGATCGTGGAAGCGCTGTCCGCCCGCTGCGGCCGCTACCCGCCGGAGATCGAGGGCGGCGCGACGAACTGGGGCATGTGGGGCGCGAGCAACCCTGGCATGGAGGCGGTGTGGTGGTACCCGATGCTGGAGGAAGAAGCGCGCGACCAGCTGCCGGCCGACCAGGAAGTGCCGGAGAACTGGACGTACTTCAAGCAGCCGAGCGGATTCTCGGACGAAGCCGAGAACACCGAGAACCTGCCGGGCAAGCGCGACTATTACACGAACCTGGCGAAAGGCAAGACGAAGCACTGGATCAAGCAGTTCATCGAGGTCGAGTGGGGGTATTCGCTCGTCGGCAAGCCGGTCTACCCGATGTTCAACCGGGACTTCCATGTCAGCAAGCGAACTCTCACGCCCAACCGAGCCCGTCAACTGGTGGCAGGCTATGACCCTGGTATGCGCTCTGCTCTCGTGCTCGGACAATACGACGACAGCGTGGGCCGCGTTCTGGTCTTTGACGAACTCGTCCTCGAAGATTTCGCCACCGACCGCATGATCGCGGAGAAGCTGAAGCCGCTGCTGATGCGCAAGTACCTTGGGTTCGATTTTCTGATGGTGCCGGACCCGGCCAGCGTGAACGAGAGTCAGGCGAAGCAGGGAAGCTCGGTGATCACCGAGCTGAAAAAGCACTTTGCCGTTCATTACGACACGGACAATTCGATCGAGAGCCGCATAGCACCGGTGCAGTACTACCTGATGCGGCTGACTGGCGACGGGCCGGCCATGACGATCGACCCTGGCTGCATCAAGCTGATCCGCGCGCTGACGGGAGGCTACAAGTACACGGTCAGCAAGACTGACGTGCAGCGCGAGATCCCGGACAAGAGCATGCATTCGCACGTGGCGAACGCGTACGAGTACCTGGTGCGCTACTTCCGCCGCGGCGAGGAACGCGCAGGCAAACAGGTCGCTACGCGCGGGTGGGGGCAGCGAAGTAGGGGCAATCCCTATGCAGTCCGTTAGCGCGCCCAAAATGATTAGGATGCCGAAATAATCTAGCCTGCTCCCGAGATCCCTATGGCGACCGACACCATCATTCCTTCCGCAACTCAGCCCAACGCGACAACGACGTTGGAAGGCGTGCACGGCAAGATCGACGACGCGGTGCTGCGCCGGGTGGGCGCAGACCTGGCGTCGCGCTTCACCCAGTACGAGACTGATCGGCGGATCGCCGAGCTGCGCTGGGAGATGAACGCGCGGCAGTACCTCGGCATTTACGATCCGGACATCGAGAGCAAGCTCGACAAGAACCGCTCTCGCGCGTATCCGAAGCTCACGCGCGTGAAGTGCGTGTCGATGCTGTCGCGGCTGATGAACCTGCTGTTTCCGACCGACGACAAGAACTGGACGGTGGCGGCGTCGCCCGTGCCGGACCTGGACGAGAAGGATCTGCAGTCGGTGCTCGACAGCCTGATGCAGGCCGCGGCGCCCCAGATGCAGGCGCCAGGCATGCCCGCACCGCCGACGCCGGCCAAGCCGAGCGACGAGGCGATCGAGCAGGCGATTCGCGACTTCGCGAAGTCGCGCGCCAAGCGTATGGAGCTGGAGATCGAGGATCAGCTCGCGGAGCTGGGCGGCGCGCGCATGGCCGACTACGTGGCGCTCTGCCGCAAGGTTCTGTCGAGTGGCATTCGGTACGGCTGCGGCATCCTGAAGGGGCCGTTCGTCGAGGAACAGACGCAGCGACGCTGGGGGCAGGACGCGGCCGGTCGGCTCGTCGCGCAGCCGTACACCGCGTACCGCCCGCGCTTCGAGTTCGTGCCGATCTGGGACTATTACCCGGATATGTCGGCGAAGGCGCTCAACCAGATGGACGGTCAGTTCGAGCGCGTGGTGATGAGCAAGCATCAGGTCATCATGCTGAAGCAGCGTCAGGACTTCATGGCGAGCCAGATCGACGCGTTCCTGCGCGAGTCGCCGACCGGCAATTACGTGCGCCGCGCGTTCGAGACAGAGCTGCGCGCGATGGGCTCGGCGCTCAACGTGTCGCAGGCCGCGCGTAACAAGTTCGAGGCGATCGTCTGGGAAGGGTATATGTCTGGCCGCGACATGGCGAACATGGGTGTCGACGTGCCGGACGACAAACTGGACGAGGACGTGCGGGCGAACGTGTGGGTCATGGGAAACCGCGTGATCCGTGCGCAGCTCGATCCGTGGAGCAAGCTGAAAACCGACGGCGAGATGCCGATGTACCACCACTTCATCTTCGAGGAAGATGAAAGCTTCCTGCTCGGCAACGGCCTGCCGCAGATCATGCGCGACAGCCAGATGGGCCTGTGCGCCGCGGTGCGCATGGCGCTCGACAACGGCGCGGTGCAGCGCGTGTTCGAGATCAACACGCGGATTCTAAACTTGCACCAGGATATCGAGGCGATCAACCCGGATCACATTTTCTATCGCGACGACGATCAGCTCGCAACGATGCAGTATCCGGCGATCCGCTCGATCGACCTGCAGTCCCACCTGGGTGAGCTGCAGAGCTTGGCGAAGATGTTTCAGGAGTTCGCCGACACGGAAACGTTCGTCAACCCGGCGACGGGCGGCGACCTGCAGAAAGGCCCGAGCGAGCCGTTCCGCACGGCGGCCGGCGCGTCGATGCTGCGCGGCGATGCTGCGTTGCCGTTCAAGGACGTGGTGCGCAGCTTCGACGCGTTTACCGAGTCGGTCGTCGGCGCGTTGCTCGTGTTCAACCGCAACTTCAACTCGGACCAGTCTGTCCAGGGCGATTTCAAGCCGGTTGCGCGCGGCGCGACGTCGCTGATCGCGAAGGAAGTGTTGGGATCGCAGCTCGACCAGTACGCACAGACGCTGCAGCCGGAGGAACGGCCGTACATCAAGTGGCCGGGGCTGGCGCGCGCCCGCGCCCGCGTGCGCGACCTGGACACTGAGGAAGTCGTGATGAACGACAGCGAGTGCCAGCAGGTCGATGAGCAGCGACAGCAACAGGCGGCCGCGCAGCAGGCGCAGGCGCAACAGATGGCCGCGGCTGAAGTGCGCAAGCTGCTGTCGGACTCGCTGAAGAACCTGTCGCAAGCAGGCAAGAATGCGGCGAACGCGGAAGCGACGACCGCGAACACGATCCTTGGCGCGCTGGAGAAGGGGCTCAACCCGGACCAGGTGAGCGCGCCGAACCTCATGGAGACTGGCAATGGAGCAGGAACTGCCGCCGCAGGAGCGGCGCCGGATGGACGTGGAGCTGGTGCAGCAGGTGCGTCTGGAGTCGCAGGCGGGGCGGTCGGGCCTGTTGTCGCTCCAGCAGCTCTTGCGAATGCGGCTCAAGGATCTGGACTCACAGCTGCGGCGATGCCAGCTGGCTGATTTTCCAGCGCTGCAGGCAAAGGCGCAGCTGTACGACTCGCTGCTGAAAGAATTGTTCTGAGTTTTAATCGGAGACGACCATGACGACGACCACGCAAGCGGCGCCGGCCGCGCCGGCCACGCCGACCCCCGAGGATGAATTTTCCGCGGCATTCGCCGAGCTGCAGCAACCGAGCGGCGCAGCCGCGCCGGCCGCCGCTGAGCCGGCACCGGCTGCTGATCCTGCGCCCGCGGCCGATCCCGCATCGGCTGCCACCACGGGGGAGCCTGCGCCGGCAGCAGCACCGGCCGCGGCAACCGCTGCTACGCCCCCGGCTGCTACTTCTGGGACGGAACCGGCGAGTGCACCTGCGGCCGGCGCTGAACCTGCGCCGGCCGCCGTGCCGCCTGCCGACTGGCAGGCGCAGATGGCTGCGATGCAGGCTGAACTGGCCGAGCTGAAGAAGGCGCCGGCGCCGGCGGCCGCTCCCGCCGCGCCGGCAGTCGAAGAACCGCCCAAGCCGGCATACACGGCCGACGAACAGGCGCTCATTGACGCCTATGTGAAGGAATGGCCGGATGTCGCCAAGGGCGAACAGCTCATGCGTCGAGCCGAGTATGTGAACCTCGCAAGCTGGATTCTGGGCCAGGTCGGAGCGCGCCTCGACGCGGTCGAGTCGCTGTCGTCGAAGGCTGCATCGAGCACGCAGTACGCGGACATCAAGTCGCTTGTGCCCGATTATGACCAGGTGCGCGACCCCGTGCTTGCGTGGGTGGATGCCCAGCCGGCCTATCTGAAGTCCGCGTACCAGACTGTCACTGAGACGGGCACGCCCGAGGATGTGGCGGACTTGATCGCGCGATTCAAGAAGGAGACGAACTATGTGGCTCCTGTACCTGCTGCGCCTGCTGCCGCCACTGCCCCCGCCGCTGCACCTGCTCCCGCTGCTGCCCCAGCTCCCGTTGTGCCGGCAGCGTCCGCAGCCCCCGCGCTGCCGGCTGCCGCGGCAGCCGCAGCCGCGGCGCTCAAGCCGGTGCGTACGAGCCGCAGCGAGCCGACGAGCGCGCCCGATCCGAACGATTTCGACGGGGCATTTGCCGAGTTCGCAGGGATGAAGTAATCTGCATTCCTGAGTTAATCGGGAGGGCGGATCATGTCCATCACAAATGCACAAATTCAGGGGATCGCAGCGCCGCGCCCACTGGTCGAGGCGCTGGAAGCATTGAATTCGAGCACACTGACCGCGGATGCAATTGCGCAGTTACAGGTGAGCACTGAGGAAAAGAATGCAATGCTGGCCGTGCTCAACAGCACGGCCACTCGTGTAGGTATTAACAGCATGTCGATCAGTTTGCCGGTCAAAAGCGTACTGCTGGCTATTGCCGGGGTCTGACCGGCGGGTGTAGATTCGCACGTAATTCAGTAGCACTGCGGCGCCCCATTCAAGCGGGGAGATGCTGACACTGCGAAAGTTAGGAATACGAACGTTCCTTGTCTTTTGTACAGGAGTCAGCCATGACTGCCGTAACCCAATATGGCGATATTTCGCCGCGAGTCGCCGCATATGCTGTCAGTCAGCTGCTCAAGCGCGGCCTGCCGTACCTGGTCCTCGAAAAGTTCGGCCAGACCTACCCGATCCCGAACAACAGCACGAAGGTCGCCAAGTTCCGGCGCTACTTTCTCGCTGGCGCAACGGGCGGTGCGGGTGACGGCAACCCGGCAAACGCGTTCAACACGCCGCTCGCGATCACGCCGCTGGTCGAAGGTGTGACGCCGACCGGCAAGAAGCTGGCAAACCAGGATTACACCGTCACGCTGCAGCAATACGGCGACTACCTGACGATCACCGACGTCGTGATGGATACGGCCGAAGACCAGGTGCTCCAGCAAGCGACGGAAGCACTGGGCGAGTCGGCCGCGCAGACGATCGAGACGATCCGTTTCAACGTGCTGAAGGCTGGCGTGAACGTGTTTTACGCCAACGGCTCGGTGCGCACCTCGGTCAATACCGCGATTTCGACAGCGATGCAGCGCAAGGTGACGACGGCGCTCACCCGCCAGAACGCGAAGCGCATCACGCAGATCGTCAAGTCGACCCCCGACTTCCGTACGGAGCCGGTCGAAGCGGCGTTCATCGGCCTTGTCCACCCGGACCTGGAATCCGATATCCGCAACATGACGGGCTTCGTCCCGACCAAGCAGTACGGCACGGTGACGCCGTGGGAAAACGAAATCGGCTCGGTCGAGACGGTGCGATATCTGCAGTCGACGATCTTCGCTCCCTGGGCGGATGCTGGCGGCTCGGCAGGCGCGATGCGCTCGACGAGTGGCACCAGCGCGGATGTGTACCCAGTCCTGTACCTGGGCCGCGACGCGTACGGCATCGTCCCGCTGAAGGGTAAGGATTCGCTCGTGCCGATGGTCGTGAACCCGAAGCCGGCAGCTGGCGACCCGCTCGCGCAGCGCGGCACGGTCGGCTGGAAGGCGATGACCGCCGCAGTGATTCTCAACGACTGCTGGATGGCTCGCCTCGAAGTCGCGGCGACGGCGTAACGTCCCGGCGATGAACTGACGGACGCCCCGCCGCTAAGCGGGGCGTTTGCACACCGAACCGACTCAGGAGCCCATCATGGCACTCACCACGAACACCCAGGCGAACGCCGACAGCATCGTCAACCATGCGACCGGCGTGGTCGTGACGGATTCGGCGACGGCCGCTGCCCTCACGATTACCTGCGGCTTCAAGCCGCGCATCATCCGCTGGGTCAACGTGACCAGCTCGGGCGCGCTGACGAAGGACGAGTGGTACGACGGCATGGCCGCGAACAACTCGGTCCACACCGTCGGCTCGACCGGCGTGGTCACGCTCAGCACGACCGCTGGCCCGTCCGTCGGCGCGCCGGCGACCGGCAACGACGGTACGTTCACGATGCCGGCGGCGTCGGTACCGGCCAGCTCGTCGTTTGTCTGGGAAGCGATCGGCTAAACCGTGTCTCCTTGGGGCCGGTGATGCCCTCGGGCGATCCGGCCACTTTTTATGCAACACGGAGCCATTGCGATGAGCGGAGACACTGTTCTGCGGATCGAGAAGCTGGAAAACGGCTACGAGGTGGAAATCTGTGACCCGAAGGTCATGGAGAACAACCGTAAGCCGAAGTCCGACTGGGAAGATCCGTGGAAGGGCTACGCGTTCACGACTGCCGACGAGGTCAAGGCTTTCGTCGCGCAGCATCTCGATTCGCTGAAGCCCCCGCCGAGTGCGGATGAGGAATACGCGGACGCCTTCAAACAAGCATCATCCGGAGACTGACATGAGCCAATCCGATCTGAATGCAGCTGCCGATGCCTTGGCCGCTGGCGATGTGACCGCACCGCTCGCGCCGCGCGGCCAGCGCAAGGCCGCCGAAAAGCAGGCCGCGCCCGAGAAAAAGATCAAGATCATGCTGGAGGATATCGACGAGATTCCTCCGGGCGGCCAGTTCATTGGCGTGAACGGCCGGACGTTTCTGATCAAAGCGGGAGTCGAAGTCGAGGTGCCCGAGTGCGTCGTGGACGTGCTTGACCACGCCGTGATGTCGGTGCCGGTGCTCGACGAGATGAAGTCGGTGATCGGCTACAAGGATCGCCTGCGGTTCCCGTACCGCGTCCTCCGCGGCTAAGGCGCAACGGCCATGACACTTGGTGAACTGCTCAGCGAACTGCGCTTCAATGTGTTGCGCGACCGCAGCGACTTGATCGCGGGCGACACCGATTCGTTGTGGTCGGACGAAACGCTGCTGCTGTATATCAAGGACGCGGAGCGGCGGTTCGCACGCCAGACGCTGATCATGCGGGACAGCACCACGCCGGAAGTGGTGCAGGTACGGATGAAACAGGGCGTGCAGACGTACCCGCTGCATCCGAGCGTACTATCTGTCCTGACCGCGACGTACACGGCGCCCGGCGGCCCCGGCCCGTATGATCTGCAGCGCAGCGGTCACTCACTGATTTTTCAGTCGACGCCCGCCGAAGCGATGGTGTGGAACCCGGCGGACCCGTACACGGCAACGCTGCCGCCAGGGCCGCCGCTGGCCTACTTCACCGACGAAACGCTGGTGTACGCCCGGCAGAGCCGAGTGACACTGTCGTTTTACCCGACTCCGGGTGCCAACGAGGATGGCCAGACCGTCTACCTCCGTGTGGTGCGGCTGCCGATGGGGCACTACAGCAAGGAGTGCCTGGATCGCGAGTCCGAGATCCCCGAGGATTACCAGCTCGACGTGCTCGAATGGGCAGCGTACCGCGCACAGCGCACGTTCGACGGTGACGCCGGCGCGCCGACGTCCGCTGATCAGCATAAAGCGGCGTTCGACGAAGCCGTCCAGCTTGCCAAGGACGAAGTGAAGCGGAAAATATTCGCGCCGACGCAGATCCGCTACGGCGCGAATGGTTCGTCCTGGGTTCGGTGACGCGCGATGGCCGACAACCAAGTCCAGGAACGCGACCAGGACGTCGTCACCTATGAGACGTTCACGGGTCTACGCGGGGATGTCACGCCGGAGCGCTTTGGCTCGGGCGATCTCGCGATCGGTGACAACGTCGACCTGGACAAGACCGGCCGGCTGTCGCGGCGTGATGGCTACGCACTGACGCTTGCGGGCGCGGCGCATTCGCTGTGGGCCGACCCGATGCAGGAGTTCTGCCTGTTCGTGTCGGGCGGCCAGCTGCAGCGGCTGCTGGCGAACTTCACAGCGCATCCTCTTGTTGTGTTGGCGGACGGTCAGAGCCGGCTGAGCGCTGAGCGAGTCAGCGATCGGGTCTATTTTTCGAACGGTACCGATACCGGCATCATCGAGCGTGAGACGGGCGCTGTGCGCAGCTGGGGGCTGCCGGTTCCGCCGTTGCCGGTGCCGAGCATCACGGTCGGCCAGATGCCAGCCGCCACGTACCAATTCGCCATCACGTACTGGCGCTCGGACGGCCAGGAGTCGGGCGCGCCGCGCGCGGGCACAATCACAGTGCCCGATGGTACGGGCCTGACGTTCGCGATGCCGTCGAGCCTCGACCCGGATGTGGCGAGCAAAGCGCTGTACTTGTCGACTCCGAATGGCGAGGTGCTGTATCTCGCGGGGCTGATGGACAATGTTGTTCAGACTTTTACCTACGCGAATGACACGACCGAGCTGAGCTACCCGATCGCTACACAGTTTCTCGGGCCGGCGCCGGCCGGGCAGCTGGTCGCGTTTTACCGCGGCCGCCTGTTCGTGGCGGTGGGCGACGTGCTGTTCTACTCGTCGGGATTTGGCTACGAGCTGTTCGATCTGCGTGAGTACGTCGCGTTGGATGGCCGGATCACAATGCTCGCGCCGATGACCGATAAGGAACTGGGCGACAGCGCGCGCGGCAGCGGGTTCTTCGTGGGCACCGATCGCTCGTGTGGGGTGCTGGTCGGCAATGACCCAAAGGATTTCCAGTACGTGCCGAAGGCAAACTACGGCGCGATCCCTGGCGCGCTGGATTTTGTCGACGGATCCCTGTTCGGTGACGATTCGGCCGGCGTGCGCGAGCTGCCGATGTGGCTGACGACGCAGGGATTGTGCGTTGGCATGCCGGAGTTGACGATTCGGAACCTCACGCGCAGCCACTATCCGTTTGCTGCGGGCGGCCAGGGCGCGGCCCTGTTCATGGCAGGGCCGAACCGCTATATTGCAACAGCGAATCTCTAAGGAGTACGAAATGACGATGCGACTTTCCACCGGGCTGCGCAATTTTCTCGCGAAGGAAGGCGGGATCGACGACGCGCTCCGCAATGGCATTATCGAGATTTACAGTGGTGCGCAGCCGGCATCCGCCGATGCAGCGCCGACCGGCACGCTGCTCTGCACGATCACCAAGGGCTCCGCGGCGGTAACGAGCGAAGTGCTCGCGACCGGTTCGGTGACGCTTGCGGGGTCGTCCGGCTCGGTCAACACGATCACGGTCAATGGGGACGACATTCTCGGCGGTACGATCAACTTCGACTCGACGCTCGCGCAGACCGCGCTCGACGTCGCTGCGCAGATCAACCGCAACAAGACGTCGCCGGATTACACGGCAACGGCTTCGGGCGCGGTCGTGACGATCAGCGCATTGCCGGGCACCGGCACCGGCCCGAACGGGCTCGCGGTATCGGGCTCGCTCACCACGATGACGGCGACGTACGCAAACATGGCCGGCGGCGTGAACCCGGCCAATGGGCTGCAGTTCGATGCTGCAGCGAACGGGGCGCTCCCCAAGCGCGCTGCCGACGCGTGGAGCGGCGTGAATGCGGCGACCGGCACGGCTGGCTGGTTCCGGCAGTACGGCAGCGTCGCCGACTCGAAAGCACTCGATTCGGCTGGCACTATGATTCGAATGGACGGCGCAATCGCGACGTCGGGCGCCGAGCTGAACCTGAACTCGACGGCGCTCGCCAGCGGGGCGACGACCACGATCGCATCGTGGTCGCTGGCAGTACCGGCTCAATAAGGGGTAACGTATGGCCGACCTGACCCTAGCGCTGTCAGGTGTTGGCGCTACCGGGCAGAGTGGCTTCGTGAATGTGCCGGTGGCCGCGCTGACGCTGCCGACACCGAAACTGTCCATCTCCGGCGTCGGCGCGGTGCCGAGCGTGCAATTTGCGCTGCCGGCGCCTGTGCTCGCGGCGACCGGCGCCGCTGGCGTTGCCGGAACAATGGCGCTCACGCTGCCGGCGCCGGTGCTGAGCATTGGTTCAGGGAACGCCCTGACCCTGCCGGCACCCTTGCTGGCGATCAGCGCAATTACAGGCGTCGCTGGTACGGCGGCGCTGTCGCTGCCCACGCCCACGCTGGCTGCTTTTGGCCCGAATGCTGCGGTTCTCGCGCTTCCCGCGCCTACGCTTATCGCCTCGGGCACGGTCGGGGCGGCTGCCGCGGCCGCGCTTACCCTATCGACGCCCACGCTGGCGATCGTTGGCGATGTTCCGATTGTGGCGCAGGTTGCCGTCACGCTGCCGGCGCCACAGCTCAGTATTTCGGGGCTGGCTGCGCCCGTAGGCCAGGCGACCAATGCGCTGCGCGCGCTGGCTCTCGCGGCGCAGGGTGTGACTGGGACGGTCGGGCAATCGACATTCACGCTGCCGTTGGTGCAGTTGACGGCATCCGGGTACGAGAATGTCGTCGGGTCGGTACAGCTGGTGCTGCCACACCTTCAGCTGGTGTCGACTGGCAACGCGGCCGCGACCGTGCCGGCCCCGACCGCGTCGAATACGATCGTGATGCACACCGAGCAGATGGGCGTGACGACGTACAGCAACTTCCCGTTCAATTCGTTTGCGCAGTTCGGTGGCGTGTACCTGGCGGCCAGCTCAGCAGGCATTTTCACGCTCGGCGGCAACACCGACAATGGTGCGTTGATCCAGGCCGCCGCGCGTGTCGGCATCACCGACTTCAGCACGTCGCACCTGAAGCGTGTCGATCGCGTGTACGTCGGCTACCGCACGGATGGCAACCTGATTTTGCGCGTGTTCACGGATGAAGTGACGCAGCGTGATTACCTGCTGACCGCGACGGGCAAGTCGGGACTGCACGGCAACCATGTCCGGTTGGGCAAGGGGCTCGTGGCACGTTACTGGCAGTTCGAGGTGCGCAATCAGAACGGAGCTGACTTCGAGATGAATGCGATCGAGCTGAAGCCGACGCAGCTGCGCCGCCGGGTTGGAGGGGGCGATGCGTGAATTTCGTGAGATGCGCAAGAGCCTCGGCGACGATTCGGACGCAGCCGCGCCGTACCTTGGGGTCGCGCGCACGCTGCTCGGCGTGATGAAGAACCAGATGCGGATCGGCGGCCTGTTGCAATCGCAGCGCACCGTCACACTGCCGAACGGCGTGTCGATCACGGTCGGATCACGATTCGGGCAGGATTCTGTACGGATCGTATCGCCGCCGGGTATCGCGATGAACGTGAACACCGAAACGCCTCCAGGCGTGACGCCTCCGGCGCAGCAACCGCAAGAGTCGAGCATCACGTACCCGTGGTCGCCTTCGTACGTTTGCGTGGGCGGGGCGTACAACTACACGCTCGGGCTCTCCGGTATCTACTGGGTATCCGAGAACGACGCTCCGATCGACGTGGGTGCATCGTTCGGCAACTCCGACATCGGCCAATACCTCACGTCCGTGTCAGCGGACGGACACGTGGCTGTCGGCTGGGAAGGCAACAACGGTGTGGTGTACACGCGCAACGGCGGCCTGTTGGATATCCCAGTGCCGGGCGTATCGAACGATCCGAATGGCAGCGGTAACTCCACGGCAGCGTCTATCTCGTATGATGGCGGCTCGGTTGGCATCGCAGCGGTTCCCGTCGGCGGGGCGTATTCGATCGGGTACGTATGGCATCGCAGCAGCGGCATTTTCCAACCGCTCTCGCAAGTGTCAGTGCCGACCCAGATTGCATCGGAAACTGTTGTCATGTCCGGCAATGGAAAAACTGCAGCCGGTCGTGGCGCGGATGGCGCGATCGAGGCGGCGGTAATCGTCGACGTGACGACGGGCGCGACGATCCAATTGATCGACGGCGCGAAAATTTTTGCCATGGATTACGCAGGCACGACATTCGGCGGGTGCACGAATTATGGCGAGGCCAACCAGACGGCTGTGCTCTGGACGCCGCAAGGCGTAATCACCCTCGGGCAAGGTCAAGTCGAGGGTATCAGCGCGGACGGCACTGTGGCATGTGGCACGTTCGGTTCGGCGTGGACCAGCAATGGCTTCATCTGGTCGAAATCGAAAGGCGTCATGGGGCTCGGCGCGCTGACCGCAGCACACTGTGTATCGCCGTGCGGCACTGCGATCGGTGGCGCGAATGCGTCGGCTCCGGTGGTGTGGGATATCCATGGCAATCCGACCGTAATGGCGCTGCCGGCCGGTGCGTACATCTACACTCCCGACCAGGGCGGTGTGTTCGGCCTCGCGCAGCGCGCGCCACTCACGTGGCTCGGGCAGGGCGACACGACGGCCACGATCAATTTTTGATACCGGTTTCCTGCCAATTAGACAGGAATGCGAAGTAGTTATAGACTCCGCGTAATCATTCACAGGGCTGTGCGATGAGCGTCACTACCTTCCTTGTCGACAGTGTGTTCGGGCCGGATGCAGGGTCGGAGCTGCCGCCGCCCCCGCAGTCGACGGGCGCTGCGGCGCTCGTCACGACGGGATTCAATACTGCGCAGGGATACGCGGACACTGCATTCACCGAGGCCCAGTCGTTTCTCGGCCAGATCTCGAACGCATCGTCTGCGCTGCTCAACCTGCCGCCGGTTGATGGCACGCTGCCGCCGGTCAGCGCGTTGGTGACGGGTTTCAATCCGCCGCCCGTGCCTGTCGCGCCGGCTGACCTGACGCTCAATCTGCCATCGGCGCCGAGTGCGCCGACACTGACAGCGGTGACGGGGATCAGCCCTGGCACCGCGCCCCAGTTCACCGCGCAGCCGATGCCGTTGAACATGCCGACGGTGCCGAGCCAGCTGTCGGCGACGCTGCCGGCCTCGCCTTCGCTGCCGACGGTGGCGATTCCGGACGCCCCTGCCGTTGCGCTCCCCGACGTGCCGAGCCTGGTGGGCATCACCGTGCCCGCCGAGCCGCTGCTGAGCCTGCCGACGTTCACGGCGGTGCAGCCCGGGTCGCCGCTTGCGCCGCAGTATATTTTCGCGTTCGGCGAGCAGTCATACACCGATCAGCTGCTGATGGACCTGAAAACGCAGCTCGACGTCTGGGTGAACGGTACGTCCACGGGTTTGGCGCCGGCGGTCGAGCAAGCGATCTGGGACCGCGCGCGCGCGCGCGAGGTGGTTGGCGCCCAGCAGAAGGTGATGGACGCGACGCGCTCGTACGCAGCCCGCGGCTTCACGAAGCCGCCCGGCGCGCTGAGCATCGAGATTGGCCGCGCGCTGCAGGATGCTCAAAGCGCCGTATCGACGGCGTCGCGCGACGTGATGATCAAGCAGGCCGATCTGGAGCAGAGCAACCGGCGGTTTGCATTCGACACGGCGTGGAAAGTCGAGGAAGGGCTCATCACCTACAACAACCAGATCGCGCAGCGCGCGTTCGAGACGGCGAAGTACGCGCAGCAGGCCGGCATTGATATTTTCCATGAAGTTGTTGCTCGATACAGCGCAGACATCCAGGCATACGTCGCGAACGTGGAGGTCTACAAGGCTGCCCTGCAGGCCGAGCTGGCGAAGTTGGACGTCTACAAAGCCGAGCTGGAAGGCCAGCGGCTGATCGGCGAGATCAACCAACAGGCGATCGACGTGTACAAGGCGCGTGTGGACGCCGCGCGCATGGTGGTCGAGATCTTCCGCTCGCAGGTCGAGGCAGCGAACACGGCCGCGACGGTCAACAAGACGCAGATCGAGGCGTTCGCCGCGCAGGTCGGCGCGTACGCCGAGACGGTGCGCGCCAAGGCATCCGAGTACGACGCGTATGCCACGCAGGTGAAGGCCGAGGCCACGAAGGTGGACATCTTCTCGGCGCAGACCGGCGCGTACAGCAGTCAGGTACAGGCGTTCAAGTCGACGGTCGACGCGCTCGTCGCGCAGAAGGACATCGACATCCGGGTGAACCAGCAGTTGCCGCTCGACGTGTTCAAGGCACTGACCGACGCGTATCGGGTGCAGGTCGACTCCGAAACGCAGCGCGTGGGCACGCTGGCAAAGGTCTACGAGACGTCGGGCCAGGTGTACACGGCCGAGGTGCAGGGTGAATCGGCGCGGGTCAACAGCGAGGTTGAAGTGCTGAAGGCGCAGACCGATGTGTCAGTGGCGACCGGCAACCTGCGTATCGAGGCGGCGAAGGCCAATATTCAGTTGATTACCGAGCAGGTGACGCTGCTCGTCGAGGCGATCAAGGGCGGCGCGCAGGTCGCGGCCCAGCTCGCCGCATCGGCACTTTCGTCGATCAACCTGTCGGGCCAGATTGGCGACCACGTCAGCTATGGCGTCGGGTACAACGTCAGCAACAGCGCCAGCGCTTCGACCAGCAATTCCACGTCGAAATCTGATTCGACCAGCTCGTCGACCAGCGACCAGACGACCACGCTCACGAGCACGGCCAACAACACCAGTACGAACACGAATTACAACTACACCCCGTAATCTGGGTGCTAGTAGCCACACAAGTGGGCGATTCGACGTTTTGATGCCGCTACGAAATCAGACGGAAGGGGACGACCTTGACTAGCGGCAAGGCGATAGTTTTCTTGCAGCCGCCACTTTGCTTCTTCACAGTCTTGGGACGGGCGGACGATAGCAGTGGGGTTCCCAGAGCTATCAATGACGACCGGGACTCCGCGCCCTGGGTTGCCACCGATAATTGGATATACCTGGCCCGTCTGAGGGTCTATGGCATAGTGTTGCGCCACTGCAGCGTTTGCAATCAGCATACAAATTAAAAACTGCCCAGCAACTGTGGTCGCTTTCATGGCTGTCCCCGTTTTGTAGTGTGGTGCTAAATCAATATACACCTACCCGGGAAACTACGGCCTAGATTGACGGCGACGGCAAAATCCTGCGCCCACCTATAATTGGCGATAAATATTCAGGAGTGCATATCATGGCCGGTGGCCCGCTGAATCAGGATTTCATCAACTCGATGCCGAACTTTGCGGTGCCGGGAATTTCGACGCCGCGCAACATTGCGGTTGGTCAACCGTCATCGCCGCCGGCACCCGCTCCGCAGATGGGCAATCTGATCGACCAGATGCGGGTTGCTGGGCAGCTGCCGCAGATGGCAGGGTATGGCGCGCAGCCGGCAATGCCACCTCGGAATTTGCCCCTAGCTTTGCAGGGCGTGATCCCTGCCAACGCCGCGCCTGCACCGCAGTCACAGAGCGCGCAGGCATTCGTGAACAGCTTGCCGACGTTTCACCCACCTGCCGCAGCTTCTCAGCAATCGCTCGCGCTCAAGGGGATCATTCCGGAAGGATACACGTCGCCGGCGCAGTGGAACGTGCCGCCTTTGCCGGCGGGGATGCCCGGGGGGAGCCGTCCGGCTCTATCACCCTCGGATATCGCCGGGCAAGGGACGTGGGCGACCGGTGCGAACATGGCGCCATCAGCGGGCGTCTCAGGCGGGGGCGCGGTCGGCGGGAAGTTTATCGACCCGGCGGCAGCTATTCAGGCCGGCTTTGATCAGCAAACCGCTTATCGGCAGCAGGCCATTCAGGACATCATGGCTGCGGCTCGGCAAGGCGACCCTGGAAATTACAGCTTCCGGCTCGCGCATTTGGTTGGTGCAACGGGGGCGAACAATTTCGCTGGAATCCAAGGGCAGGGCGTCGACGCTTTAAATTCCGCGATTGCCGGGATCACGGGCGCCGGAATCGGCGCGAATGCGGCGATGTATGGTGCGGACCAAGCAACGGTGCGGACTGGCATGGAAGTGGGCGAGCAGCATTATCAAGCTGCGACCGGGTCAGTGCCGACTGGCACTGTAGTTGGTAGCGACCCGTCAACGAAAATGGCTGTTCCGCTGACTACGTATGGGCAGCGTCCGTCGGTGGCTGGGATGGTTCCCATGCAGTATGACCCTACGCCGCCATCCACGATGAAGCCGGTCGTCGGTAAGACGTATGTCGATAAATCCGGGAACGTGGCGGTCTACCAATCGGACGGCACGTACAAAAAGGTAGGGCAATAATGTCCGACTTTGACCCGAGTACCGCAACGCTCGCCCCGAGCGAGTTTGACCCGAGTTCGGCAACAGAATACACACCTCAGTCCAGCAGCGCGCTCGGCGAAATTGGCACCGGCCTCGCCCGCGGCGCGCTCGTCGACCTGCCGACACTCGGCGGCCAGGCGGTCAAGTTCGTGGGCGGAATGGTGCAGAGTCCGACGATGCAGAACGTCGGGAGCGCCGCGACGCAGTTCGGCGACCAGATGGCGCAGAAGAACTGGTTGCAGCTGCATCCGGAGCAGCATGGCTCGATCGTCAACGCACTGGCGCAAGGTGCCGAGCAGGTCGCGCCGGTCGCCGCCGTACCGCTTGCTGTCGGCGGCGCGATCGCTGCATCGCCGGTCGAAATTCCAGCTGCTGTCACCGCGTTGATCGGCGCGGCCGCCGGCGGCGCGCTGTTCGGTGCCGCGTCTGGGCAGAGCACGCTTGAAAAGGCCCAGGCCAAGGGCGTCGCGCCGGATGTCGCGCGCACCGCGGCGAACCTGAACGCCGCCCAGACGTTTGTCACCCAAACCGGGCTCGGGATGGTGGGAGGCAAGATGCTCGGCGCGGTCGGCACGGCGGCAGGCAAGGTGCTGGGCGCAGAAGGCAGTTCGTTGGCCGAAGGGATCTTGGGCAACCTGACTGGCACGAGCGGCGCGCTGATGCCGTTCCTCAAGCAGTTGCCGGTGTCGACGCTGGAGGCGGTGGGCGCCGGCGTGACACAAGCGGCAGGGCAAGGGATCATCGAGCAGCAGGCCGGGATTGACGACACGGGGCCGTGGAAGGCTGCGGTGGATTCGATCGTGCCGATGCTTGGGCTGACGGCGGTGATGTCGCCGCTCGGGCTCGCCTCGCGTGCGCTCGGCGTGCGTTCGGCCAAGATGCGTACCGACACACTGAGCAGCGCGGATACGGCGCCGGAGATCCGCGCGCAGCTCGCCGACCAGTACACCACTGCGCTGGCGAAGGCCGATCCGCAAGCGGCGGCCGCGTTCCGCGCGAATGCCGAAGTGGCGATCGCGAACAAGCAGGGGTTGCCGGTCGATCCGCGCCTGTTCGAACCGGACGCCGTGCAGCCGCCCGCGCCCGAGACGCCGGAAGCACCCACGCTCGCGCTGCCTGCACCGACGCCGCGCCTGGGGAATCTGCCGGCCGGTCAGCTCTACACGTTCCCGGACGGGTCGGCGACGCGGGATTTTGGCGCTGTCGAGTCGTACCTGAACGGCCTGCCGGCCGAGCAGCAAGACGCCGCACGCGCCCAGATTTTCGGGTTCGAGCCGAACGCCGCCGTGCGCCCGAGCGAAACGCCGGAAGCCGCGCAACAGGTGGCCGACAGCGTCGACACCATCCACCAACAGCTTGTTGGAGAACTGGAAGCGGGTGGCGCCACGCCGGCCCAGCCAATGACGCGCCAGGAATTCGCCGAAGCGAATGGCATCGGCGGCCAGCGCGCGGTGCAGGAATATCGTGCGTACCTGGCGGATCCGGCGACGCAAGACGCCGTGATGCGCGAGAACATCGCGCGCTACGAGCAGATGCAGGATCAACAGCGCGCGGCTGCGCCGGAAGCGGCGCCCACTGGCGAGCAGCCGGCCGTCGAGCCGAGCACCGAGAGCAGCGCGCCGGAGCGCACGAACACGCAGTTGGGGGATGCGCTGCAGTCGGCGCTGCGCCAGCAGCAGGTCGACCGCGCCTATTCGAACCTCGCCGCGCAGCGTGAGAGCGAGACGGCGGCGATCGCCAACCGGACAAACGGTGAGGCGTTGGCGGCCGCCGCCGCCGAGCGCGGCGAGATTCAGCCGGATGCCAACGCGCCCAAGGCGCGCACCGACATCGTCGACGACTGGAAGTCGGCCGTGGAAGCCGGAGGCCTCGAATCCACAGCGCAGTCGCGCGTGCCGTTCGAGAAGCGCATGGACGCGCTCGGGCTGGACAAGATGCAGTCGCACCAGGACCAGATCGACGCGCTGCAGTCGGCGATCGACGACCCGAAGGCGCAGATGTCGGACGGCGTGCGCGACCGGATGACGATGTTGCTGGACAAGTGGAAGTCGGATGCGGCCGAGAATGCGCCGCCTGAAGCCGTGCCGGAAGTCCCGGCCGCCGCGCCGACGGCGGGCCGGATGTCGGCCGAGCCGCCCGCGCAAGCCCAAGCGCTTGGCGAGAACATCCCGACGCCGGCTCCCGACAATGCCGAGCCGCCCGCGCACGTGGATGCGCTCGGGACCAACATCCCCACGCCGGCTCCCGACAACGCCGAGCCGCCCGCGCACGTAGAGACGATGAGCGAGAATATCGCGCCGTCGGTGCGCGAGCAGGCGCAGGACGCAGCGGACAAGCTGGATGCCACCCTGGCCGACTTCAACACGCGCGTCCGCGGCGGCGAGCAGCTGTCGCCGCTCGAACAGGAGCGCTACGAGGACGTGCAGGGGCTGCGGCAGACGCTCGCGGCGATCAACGCGCCGACGGGTGGCAAGCACAGCGAGGACTTCATCCGCGACGTGGTGGGCTTCGCGCGGCAGACCGACCAGCCGTACACGAAGTCGCAGCGCTTGCCGCGGGCGGCAACACCGGATGCTGTTGACCCATCGTTGCTGGCGCCCGCCGCGCAGTCGGGCAAGCTGTCTGACGTTCTCGCGCATCTTGCACAGAATGGATCGGAGCCGTGGGTCAAGTCATTGTCCGAGCGGCTGGGTGCGCTCGGGCTGAACACGCAGATCGCGCCGAACTTCCTCGAAGCGCGTATGGCAGGGCGCTACAGCCCGGTGCTTGACCGGATCGAGATCAACAGCGGGCACGAGTCAGAGTCGACGATCCTGCACGAGGCTGTGCATGCGGCGACGTTGACGAACCTGCAGCGTGCTGCATCGCTCGAAACGCCGCATACCCAGGCCGAAGCGCAGATGAAGCGTGCTCTGCGCGAGATCGAGCAGGTGCGCCAGGCTGCGCTGAGCGCGCCTGGCGCCGAGCGGCAGTACGGGCTGACCGACGCGAACGAGTTCGTGGCCGAGCTGCACTCGAACCCGGAGTTCCAGCAGTTCCTGCGCGAGCAGGGCTCGCAGAAGTCGTTGTGGCAGCGCGCGGTGGACGGTATCCGTCGGCTGCTGGGCCTGTCGGTCGAGGACCGGCCTGCGCTCGAACGCGCGATGCAGGCGAGTGATGCGTTCTTTGGCGATGGCGCGAAGGTGCAGGCATTCGATCGGTCGCCGGCCGAGGCCGCCAAGGTCACGGACGATTCATTCCACGCGAAGCTCGCGGCGTACGACCAGGTCAAGGACAAACTCGATGTGGGACGGATGGGCATTGGCCTGCTGCGCGCGACGCTCGGCGGCCGCACGGTGGAGAACATTGCCGATGGCGTGCGGGCGATCCCCGAGCTGGTGAAGTCCGGCTTCTCGAAGGGGCTCGATGCCTACGAGGCTGCGATGACGAGCCGCCGGCTTGCCTCCGAGCACATCGAAGGGCAGAACGGCAAGTTCGCGACGGGTGTGCAGCAGATGCTCAACAAGCTGAGCGACGCAGACAAGGCGCGCGATCTGAGCATGCAGATGATGAAGCTGGGCGGCGAGAGCAGCATCGGCCAGTTCGACTACAAGCTGAACTTCGCCGACAACCTGAAGAATCACCCCGATCTTGACCCGCAGAACAAGGCGTTCATCGACGGTATCCACCGTGAATTCACGCAACTGCAGCGCACCAACCCGGACGCCGCCAAGGCGCTCACCGATGGCGAGAAGCTGGGGCGGAAGATGCTCGTGACGAAAACGGCCACGATCATCGCCAACCTGATGGACGCGCGCGCCGGCGTGACGCGCCGGCTCGAAGCGGAGCTGGCTCGCATGTCGCCGGATGATGCGGCGCGCGCGGCGCTCGAAGCGCGCGTGGCGAATGCTCGGCAGGAAGGCCAACTGGCGGCAATCCACTCGCGCGGGCTCGACTTCATGAGCAAGGATCTCCAGTCGACGCGCAACGCCAACCCGGCGTTCCACTATGACGGCGCAGCGGCAACGCTCGCGGCGCGCGTGGAATCCGCGTTCGATGCGGCACGCAAGCTGCCGGAAGGCACGCCGCTGCGCGCACACATGGCCGAGCTGGAGCAGATGTACCGGCCGCAGTACGACAACCCGTACTTCAGCCTGGGCCGTGATGGCGACTTCTTCGTCAGCATCGGCTTCAAGCCGGGCATCGACGCCGCGACGGTGGGTAAGCTGCAGGCCGCGCTGGCCGGCACGAACAAGGTGCTCGGCAACCTGCAGGGTGGCCAGAACCACGCGTTCTTCCGCGTCGACACCGCCGACCAGGCCGCCGGCCTGCGCCGCAAGCTGGAAGCGGCGGCGGGCAACTTCCTCGACACGGAGCGTTCCGCGTCCGGCATGGTGGCCGACCGCAGTATGGTCAACGCAGCTGGCGTCTCGCCGGCGCTGCGCCAAATGCTCGCGAGCCTGCACGACGAAGTGGATATGAACCCGGCGCTGACGGCCGAGCAGGGCGAGGCGATGAAGGCCGCGGTCACGCGCCAGCTGCTGTCCATGCTGCCTGAAACGTCGTCCCGCTCCGCGCAGATGCAGCGCCGCGGTGTGCCGGGTTACGACGGCGACTTCGTGGGCAACTTCGCACGCCGCGCGTCCGGCGCCGTGCAGGACATCTCGAACGTGTACACCGCGCCGGCGTTCAGTGGCGCGCTGAAGCAGATGTCAGACTCGATCGCGAGTCTGAACCGCACCGGCAGCGAGGACGCCAAGCTGCGCGCGCAGTCGATCGCCGACGAGATCAACACGCGCTACCAGAACGGCATGAACCCGGTGCGCGGCGGCGCGGTGAACCTGATCAACTCGCTGGGCCGCAGCTTCTATCTGACGCTGAATCCGGCGTTCCTGATCCGCACGATGGCCCAGCCGTACCATCGCGGCCTGCCGTACCTTGGCAGCCGCTACGGCATGGTGGCCGCCGGCAAGGAGATCGGCGGCGCAACGGCCGCTGCGATGAAGATCGTGGCGAATACGATCCGCACGGGCTGGGACGAGAACGGTATGCGCGGCGTGCTTGGCGCGGAGATGAACCTCGACGGCGTCAACCTGACGCCCACCGAGCGCGCATTTCTGCAGGAAGCGCACGATCGCGGCGTGCTGAAGCTGGGCGAAAGCCAGCAGCTGCAGCGGCTCGCCACGGGTGGCGGCAGCCAGACCAAGCAGGACGTCGTCCGGTTTGCGGCGATGACCGCGCAGTATGCCGAGACGGTCAACCGGATCGTCACCGGGCTCGCCGCGTACCGCCTGGCCGAGAAGGGTGCAGCCGGCGTGAAGCAGGCCGGCGTCGAAGCCAACACCGAGTATGGGATCAAGGCGATCAGCCGCGTGATGGACAACTTCGATCCGGACAACACCGCGCGCTGGCTCAGCAAGCAGGGGCCGCTCGGCAAGGTGACGCCGCTGATGTTGTCGTTCATGAACTACAACTTCCAGACCATGCAGCAGCTGGTGCGCACGGTCAACGATGGCGTGTTCAACCGCGACATGAGCGCGGCAGGGCAGCAGCGCGCGCAGGAGGCGCGGCGCGAGTTCGCCGGCCTGATGGCGACCACCGTGATGATCTCCGGAGCGATGGGCCTGCCGTTCGCCAACGCGTTCGCCGGTGTGTACAACATGCTGACGGAAGATCAGGACCATCCGACCGACATCCGGTCGAGCGCGCGCAACTTCCTTGCCGATACGCTCGGGCAGGAGGGCGGCGCGATCGCCTCGCACGGGCTTGGTCAGCTGATCGGCGCCGACACGTCGACGTTCGGGCTGCAAGATCTGCTGCCGTTTAGCGAGTTCATCGCGAGCCGCCAATTGCTGAAGGACCGGTTCGAGTCGCTGTCGCAACAGCTGCTCGGACCGGCGCTGAATGCCGGCATCGACGTGGCGCTCGGGCTGCAGAAGGTGAGCGATGGGTATGTGGCGAAGGGCGTCGAGCAGATGCTGCCGTCGGGCCTGAAGGCGCCGTACAAGGCGGTCGAGCTTGCGGCTAGGGGATATACGGACTCGAAAGGCAATCCGATTCCGCTGCGCGCGAACGGCTGGGACATCGCGCTGCAAGGGCTGGGCTTCCGCTCGGCGAAGAAGGCCGAGCAGAGCGAGGCTGCCGAGGACTTCAGCTCGACGCAGAACCGCCTGCTGTATCGCCGGCAGATTATCACCGACCAGCTCTACAAGGCGGTCACGTCGGGCGATGATGGCGCGCGCCAAGATGCGCTGGATGCGATGCACGAGTTCAACCAGAAGAACCCGTTCCAGCCGATCCGCGGCGTGGGCGAAGCGGTTCGCTCGCACCTGCAGGGGTATGCGGTGGGCGCGATGACGGGCACGGGTGTGCAGGCTGGCCCGCGGAAGATCCCGGTGATCCAGCAACAGCTCCGGTACGCGGCTATGCCGGAGAAGCCGTGATCGCTATAATTCGTCAGGATTCCGAACAGGTGGAGCGCTCATGAGCTGCGATTGCCAGAACCAGCAAGACTTCTGCGTGAGCGCGGGCGCGACGTTCCATCCGACCGTGCGCTGGGCGACGGACGTGCTGACGAGCGTGCCGATCACCGGCATCACGCAGACGACGCCGCCCGTGATTACCGCGGCCGCGCACGGCGTGCCGAATGGCTGGCCGGTGGCCGTGGTGGCCGCCGGCGGCATGACGCAGATCAACGCGACGCGCTACCCGCCGCAGGGGCCGGACTGGGAGAAGTCCACCGTGTTGTCGGTGGACACCGTGGCGCTGAACGGCGAGAACGCAGCGACCTATACGCCGTACACGTCAGGCGGATTTCTGGTCTACAACACGCCGGCCGTGCTGACTGGCGTGACTGCAGCGATGACGATCTGGGATAACCCTGACCGCACCGGCACGCCCCTGACGACGTTGACGAGCACGGGCGGCCAGATCGCGATCGACATGGTGTTGATGACGCTTACGCCCGAGCTGCAGACTGCTGCCCTGCCGTGGACGATGGGGTACTACACGTTCGACGTGACGGACGCGTCGGGCATTGTGACCGAGCTGATGCGCGGCACGATCACGATCCAGTAAGGAGCTAGCATGCCACTCGTTCGAGGCGGTTCCCGCGCGACGATCAGCAAGAACATCGCGACCGAGGTGAAAGCAGGCCGGCCGCAGAAGCAGGCCGAAGCGATCGCTTTCAGCGAGGCGCGTAAGGGCACGAAGCGGCCGGGCCTCGGGATGGTGAGCCCACCGAAGAAAATCACGAAATGATCTGGAGACTGAAATGACGATGATTCCGGTGTTGATTGACGGCGAGATGACGGAGCGCGACGAGTCGGAGCTGGACAAGCGCACGGGCGGCCACGAGGATGAGAATGAAATCGTCTCGTGGGTCGAGTACCGACTGAAGGGGACCGACACGCTCGTGCACCGCAGCGCGCACGTCCACATGAAGAAGAACCCGTTCAGCGAGCTGGCCGCAGCGGCGATCGGCTGATTTTTTCAGGCAGATATTCAGGAGTACGAAATGGCTAACTCTCAGGCGATGTGCACCTCGTTCAAGGCTGAGCTGCTGTCGGGTATCCACGCACTTGGCACGACCGTGACGCGCGGCGGCACTGGCGCTGACACGATCAAGGCGGCTCTCTATCTCACCACGGCTTCGATCGGTGCAGGCACGACGGCCTACTCGGCGACGGGTGAGGTGTCGGGCACGAACTACACGGCGGGCGGCGTGACGGTGACGAACGCCAACGCGCCCACGACCGGCGGCACGACGGGGTACTGGACACCGTCCGCGTCGATCGTGTTCTCGAACGTGACCCTGGCGGCCGCATTCGACACGGTGCTGCTCTACAACAGCACGCAGAGCAACCGGGCGATCTCTGCGCACACGTTCGGCGCGCAGACCATCACGGCCGGCACGCTGACGTTGACGATGCCGACGAACGACCAGAACAATGCGCTGCTCCGCCTGGCATAAGCGAGGTGTGCGATGGGAGTAACTTTCTACCAGTCGACTGACGCTTCGGCGCCGTCGCTGACCGGGCAGGTTGGATCGCTGATCGGCGTGCTCGACGCGTGTTTGGTGAATGGCTATGGCTCGCAGTCAGCCGCCGGATGGACGAAGCCGTACAGCGGCACGAACCTCGCGGTGTACAAAAACGGCTCGGGGTCGAATGGACTGTACCTGGACGTGAACGACAACGCCCCGAACAATGCGCGCGAGGCGCGCATGCGCGGCTATGAGGCGATGACCGGCACCGGCACCGGCACCAACCCATTCCCCACCACCTCGCAAGTCGCTACCGCACACGTATGCCGCAAGTCGACGACGGCAGATTCGACTGTTCGCCCGTGGTATCTGCTTGCCGACGCAACCGTGTTCTATTTGTTCGTGGACACGGGTGACGTCACTAGCCCGAACTACTCGATGGGGTTCGCGTTCGGTGATTTCTTCAGCTATACGCCGAGTGACGTATGGAACACCATGACGATTGGGCGAAGCGCCGAGAACGTCGGGACGAATAACAGCGAGAATCTGCCGCTGCTGGTTGGAAGCAGCGCGTCGATTTTGAGCACGACGTCGAGCGGCCACTTCCTTGCCCGGTCTTTCACGGCCACCGTGGGGAGCGTGCAGTTTTGCAAGCACACCTCGGCGTTGGCGGGCCCTTCGACGGCGAACATTACTACCGGAGGGACCAGTGCGGCGCTGGCGTATCCGAACCCGGCGAGCGGTGGCCTTGAAATGGCGCCGATCTATGTTGGGCACTCAAGCGCGGTTCGCGGCTATCTCAAGGGACTGTGGGCACCGCTGCACAGCCAACCGCTCGGCCACGGCGACACGTTTACGGGTTCCGGCAATATGTCCGGGAAGTCGTTCAAGGCATTGAACATGACCAACAGTGCCGGTGGCAACGGCCAGATCATTCTCGAAACCAGTAATACGTGGAGCTAAATCATGGCCCACCTCTACTGGCGGCTTCACGCGCGAAGCAACAACGGTAGTTCCGGGTGCGGATTTTCCGAACTCGGACTGCACACGACGGTGGGAGGGTCGCAGGCGGCGACGGGGGGCACTGCGTCGGGCACCAACGTCAACGCCTCTTACCCAGCGTCGAACCTGTTCGATGGCAATATCAATACCTATTCGATTGCAACGGGCAACGGTTCGATCGAAGTGTGGTGGCAGTATCTGTTCCCGAGCGCCGTGAACATCGTGGAATACTCGTTGACCGCGCGTAACGACACCTTCACCACGGATTCGCCGCGCATCTGGAGTCTCGATTATTCGGACGACGGCGCGAACTGGACAACGGCTGACAGCGTGTACAGCCAGACCGGCTGGACGCAGGCACAGGTGCGCACGTTCCTTGTCGGGTCCAACACAAACGCGCCTAGCTCGAACGGGCACAAAAGTGCTGCCTTCAACTCGTCGCCTATCTGGACCCCGCCTGCGTTTGCCGGTGGGCACCGGCTTACTGTCGCTGCGCCGACGAGCGCGCGCAGCGTGTCGGGAAATGTGCAGGTGGCTGGTGTGGCTACGGCCGGACTGCTGGTGCGCGCGTACGCGAAAGCCACTGGCGAATTGATCGGGAGCGCCACGACGGATGGCAGTGGCAATTACTCGATCAACTGCGGGTCGAACTGGGCCGATGTTGAGGTGATTGCGTTCGATCCGACGACGTATCAGGCGCTGATCTACGATCAAGTCGTGCCGGGGTAAGCGATGGCCTACACGCCCCCAAGCCACAACGCGGCCAACTTCAATTTCACGTCCACTGGCTACACGCCGCCGGCGCATGGGGCCGTCAATTTCCAGTTTGGCGCCTCGGGCACCGTGATCGCCCTGACGGGCGTGGCGTCGAGTGGCGCGGTTGGATCTGTGGGTGTGACGATTGCGCCTACGGTGTCTGGGGTTCAGGCGAGCGGAACTACTGGCATGGTGGCGCCCGCGCAGGCGCTCGCCGGCGCCTCGGCTATGGGCTCGGCAGGCAATGCCGCGGCAACCATCTCACCAGCGCTCACCGGTGCGGCCGCGGTCGGCACGCCTGGCAATGTCGCGCCGACGCAAGGGCTGGCCGGCGCGGCGGCAACTGGCGCAGTTGGGGGGCTTGGGCAGGGCATCTCGGGCGTCAGCGGTGTAGGTGCCGCAGGCAATGTGGCGGCCGAGATCGACTTGGCGCAGCTGGGCGTGCAGGCGGTCGGAGCGGTGGGCTCGATTGCGCCGGAGCAAGGGCTGTCCGGTGCAGCATCGACGGGTGCAGCGGGCGCGATCGCCCCCGCACAGGGATTGACGAACGCATCCAGCTCCGGCGCAGCAGGCATGATTTTGCCCGCGCAGGGCGTATCGGGAACCACTGCGTCTGGGGATGCGGGCACTGCGGGCGCGGCCATGAGCGTCGCGCTGTCCGGTACGTCCACAGCGACCGAAATTGGCGCGCTCAGCGCGATCTGCGCGGGGTCGCTTACCGGTGCGCAGTCAGCCACGAGCGCAGGCTATATCGCTCCCATGATCGCTGCCGCGCTAAGCGGCGACGTTGTGATCAGTGACACGGGCACGGTATCTGGCAACGCGAACGACAAGTCCATCGGCATCACCGGTACACAGGCGAGTGGGGCGGCCGGAGGCTTCGCCGCGTTTCTTGCCAACTTGTTAGGTGGATGCACGGGTCTGGGTCAAACCGGCAGCGTTGCTCCGGCGCTGGGAATCACCGGCGCGAGCGCAGCAGCGCGAGCCGGATCCCTGGCAGCCGCGCCCAGCTTGGCTCTCAGCGCCGCAGTGTCGGTCGGTGCCGTTGGATCGGTTTTTGCCGATCACCTGGACACCGGCCACGGGCAGGTTTTCGTGATCTCGTATACCAGCGAATACGCGGCTAGAATCTCGTCAGTACAACGAATCATTTTCCAACAGACCGTCGACGCGAATTGCCTTGCACGCAGCAGCGCCGTACTTGCCACGGGGTCCACGGACGGGCGGCAGGTAGTAGTGCCAGCAGGCGACGTTCTCGTCGAAGCGTGAGGCCGACATGGACGAAGAACGAAAACTCAGCGATGCCGACATTGACGCGATCATCGACGGGCTGGAACAGCGAGTCGTGCAGCGCCTGCAGACGAACGTGGGCAAGGGCGTCATCTCCATCCTGACGACCTGGGCGATCCGGGTCATCGTGCTGGTCGCGGTGTACGGCGCCGGATCCGGGTGGCTCAAGAAACTAGCGGGAGGCTGATATGCGCAAGACCGACAAACTGCGAATGATCGAGTGGTTGCTGATCGCAGCCGTGCTGTATGCGGGCTGCATCGCGCTGCGCACGCTCGGCGTCGAGCCGCAAGTGCAGGTCGTGCTGTGGAAGCTCGCCAACCTGACGGTCGCCGCACATGTCGGCTACTGGATGGATCGCCGCGCGTTCAAGCGCATCCTCGTCACGTCCACCGGGCACGAGCAGATCCGTCGCGCCATCATCATGGCCGCCGCGATGGCGACGGTCGGCATGGGGCTGTGATGAAGCTGTGGGCCAAGGCGGTTGTGTGGACAGCGATCATCGGTGGGTGCTCGCTCATCGCGACGCGCCACGCGCACGCCGCTGACCCGGCGCTCCAGTACCGATCGACGCTGATCCGCGAAGCCCAGTTCGTGTACGGCGTCGGCGCGCCGGTGCCGATGTTCGCTGGCCAGATCCGCCAGGAGTCCAACTGGCGTGCCGACGTGACGGCGTGGGACAACGGCCGCGGGCTCGCGCAGTTCATGGACGCCACCGCCACGATGATCTCGCGCGTCTTTCCCGAGCTGGGCGCCCCCGACCCGTACAACCCGGTGTGGGCCATCCGCGCGCTGGTGCGTTACGACCAGTGGCTCTTTGCCCGCGTCAAGGGGGGCACGCCATGCGACAGGTGGGCGGCCGCCCTGAAAGGTTACAACGCGGGAGTCGGCTACGTGCAGCGCGCGCAGAAGCGATCGTCGATGCCTGGGCGCTGGTTCGGCACTACCGAGTACGTCAACGCGGGGCAGAGCGCGAAGAACTTCGAGTACAGCCGCCTGTACCCCCGGTGGATTCTGTTCAAACACCAGCCGCTGTATCTCGCCTGGGGGCAGCGCGTCTGCGGGAGCTGACCATGATCGTCGCCGCCTATATCGCCAACCTGGCTATCGCCGTCTGGAACCTGCAGCTCGCGGCGCTCGGCATCTACCGACCGAACGGCGACGGTTACGTCCACAGCTGCTTCTACTCGCTGGATTGCCTGGGCAATGCCGTCGCCGGCGGCGACCCGCGCGAGACGATCAGCAGCCGCGCCGGCAAGGCGATGCAGAACGGCCGCGCCTGGGGCTGCGTGCTCTGCCGATTCCTCAACATCTTCCAGAAAGACCACTGCCTGAAGTCGATCGAAGTGGACGAAGGGCAGCGCGCCATCATCCCCGACGGAGACTGATATGGGCCTGATTACCAAACTGCTCGCCCCTTTCGCTGGGGATTTCTGGCTTTATGTCGCGGTGTTCGCGCTCGGCGCTGCCACGGGCGGCGTTGCCACGCACAAGGTGGACGCAGTGCATTACGGCGCCCAGATCCAGGAAGGCAGGATTCAGCTGGCTGACGAGAAGGCCGCCCACACCTCCGACCTGAAGGCTGTGTCGGACGCCGCGGCGAAGGCCGCAAACGACGCGCTGCTGGCCCAGCAGAACATGCAGCACCGGCTCGCGTCGATCGACGCGAGCCATTCCCAGGAGATGAAAAATGCCCAAGCTGAAAACGATCGGCTGCTCCACGCTGTTGACGATGGCCGTGTGCGGCTGCGCATCGCCGTCCAAGCCGCCCGCGCAGCCGGTGGCAACGACGTGCCCGGTGGTTCCGGCGCCGCCGGCATGGACAATGGAACCCCCGCCGAACTTGCGCCAAGCGCTCGACGCGCTTATTTCACCCTCCGGGACGCCCTGACCAAAGCGCAGGGCCAGCTCGAAGCCCTGCAGGACTACGTCCGGAACGTCTGCCTGACACAGCAATAGTGCAGCGTTGTTTTTGGCGTCACTTTTCCCGTGCCGCCTTTATTCAAGCGGGGCTGTAGTGGGTGTTGAAGACCGCGCGCAGCGTGGACGGATCGGTCGCGAAGTCGCCCCACAGCGGGCCGTCGCCCTGTGCGAACGCGAACGGCGACGTATTGATCGACGCGAGGCGGCCGCGCCATTGCGCCGCTTCCTGGCGGAACGCGGTGAGCTGCATGTCGGAGAGCCCCGTCTGCGCGTTCGCGAGCGCGACGAGCGGATCGACCGGGTCGTGCGCGATCCGCACTTCGAAATGCAGGTGCGGGCCGGTGGCCGCGCCGGTCATCCCGACCGACCCGATGCGCTGACCCTGCTTGACGGTCTCGCCCGTCTTCAACCCGCGCGCGTACGCGGACAGGTGCGCGTAGTACGTCGAATAGCCGTCGGCGTGATCGACGATCACGTAGTGGCCGTAGCCGCCCGGATCGGTGCCGACGAACGACACGACGCCGTCGGCCGCCGCAGTGACGGGCGTGCCGGTCGGCGCGGCGAGATCGACGCCGGTATGGAACGCCATCGCCTGCGACAACGGGTGGATGCGTTCGCCGAAGAACGAGCTGATGCGCGTCCACTTGACCGGCATCGTGAACGCGGCCGCTTCGAGCGGCGCGCCGTCGAGCGTGTAGTACGCGCCGTGCTCGGCGCCCGGTGCGCGGAACCAGATCGCGCCGAACGTGCGGCCCGCGACGCGCAGCTCGAGCGCGGTGAGGTGCGGCGTGTCGTTGTCCGTGTCGTACGCGATGCGGTAGTAGTCGCCGCGGTGCGCGCTTGCGCGCATCGCGACCTTGCCGGTGACGATATCGCCGAGCTGGATGCGCACTTCGGGCGGCACGTCCAGGCGGTTCAGCGTATCCGACAGCGTGAGTTCGATGTTGCCCGCACGCATCCCGTGCTGGTGTTCGGGCGGCGCGAACTGGAACAGGCTCGCATAGCCGAGCATGTCGTTGCGGTGCGCGCTGAGCGGTGCGAACAGGCCAGGCTGCGGGTTCCGGTCGTTGCGTCCGGTGAGTTCGTTACGCTCGCCGATCGTGCGCGCGAGCTCGCTCGTCACGAAATGCTGCGCGGTGGGAAACGGTGTGTCGGACAGCACGCGCTGCGGCAGCGCGGCGGTGCCGGAATCGACGGCGCCCGGCAGTTGCGAGACGGCCGGCAGCGCGGCGGCGAGACCAAAGGCGGCGAGGGCGCCGAGCACGGCGGCCGGCACGAGCGCACGCACGAGGTGCTGCGCGCGGCCGGGCGCGAAAGCATCAGGGGTTGCGGCAGGCTTGACCAAAGGTGTCCACATCCAGGAAAGCGGTTCAAAGAGGTGTGGGCAGGAGCCATCGGCGGCACATCCGTCGGGCGACGACGGGGCGGGCGACGGGCGTGCAACAAAACAGGCCCTCCGAAGGGCCTGTGTCGTTTCCGTTCGACCCAACTCGCGGGCAGGCCCGCTTCGAACGGCGGCGTGAGTTTGCCGGGTCGAACCCGATTTATCACGAAGACGCTAAAGAAAGATGACCGCGTCAGTCTACCGATGTTCCGCGAAATGTTAAAAATTTTAAAGAGGGTCGGCTCATTCGTTTCGCACTGCGGTAAATCGGGTGTGATCGGCATTTATTGCGCCGTTTTTCGTCAGCCTGGCAATTTTTGCGCGCGCACCCGCAGCGCGCCGGAGGTGCGAACCGCATCGAACCCGGCGTCGAGCATCGCTTCGGCGTCGTTCCACAGATTCCCGCGCAGCCGGTTGGTCCAGATCATCGACGCGAACACGCCTTCGAGCAGCGACACCAGATAGACGGCCGCGAGATGCACGTCGAGATCGGCCGCGAGCTCGCCGGCCGCGATCGCGCGGCGCAGCAGCGCCTTCGAGATGCGCAGCATCTGCAGCTCGAGCAGCATCCGGCGCCGTTGCAGCGCGCCGTTCTCCTCGCTCTGTTCGCACTTCGTATAAAGGATCACCAGCACGCGCTGCATCGCGCCGGGCTCGCCACATTGCTGCAGATAGTGCGACGCGGCGCGGCGCAGCGTGCCGAACGCGGGGAGGCTGTCGCCCGCGTCGAAGCCTTCGGACGTGCGCGCAAACGCGCGGTCGCACATCGCCAGACACACTTCCATCTTGTTGCGGTAATGGCCGTAGACGGCGCCGCGCGACATGCCGGCGGCTTCGGCGAGATCCGCCATCGCCGTCTGCGCGACGCCTTTCTCGAGCAGCACGAGCTCGGCAGCGTCGAGGATCCGGTGCTTGATGGCGAGCGATTCTTCCCGGGTCTTGCGGGCCATGTCGTGAATTTCCTTACAGTTCGCTGTCGTTTTATTGAGACAGTATGACGGACGGATTACAAATGCACATATTTAATCAGTCATGACTGATTATAATCGGCCACCCTGAGCCGCCGCATTGTATCGGTGGCGAACGATCGAGATCACATAGATGAACAACAAACGTTCGTTGTCGCGCCGCGCCCGGCTGGCGCCGTTCGCGCTCGCAGTCCTGCTGGTCATGGCCGGATGCGGAAAGGGCGAAAAGGACAAGGCGCCGGAGGCCATGCAGAACGCGACGGTCGTGACGGTCCGTCCGACGGCCGTGCCGCTGACCGTCGAGTTGCCGGGCCGGCTCGACGCCTATCGACAGGCGGAAGTGCGCGCACGGGTCGCGGGCATCGTCACCGCACGCACTTACGAGGAAGGCCAGGAAGTGAAGCAGGGCGCGGTGCTGTTCCGCATCGACCCCGCGCCGTTGAAAGCCGCGCGCGACGCCGCGCAGGGCGCGCTCGCGAAGGCGCAGGCTGCCGCGCTCGCGGCAAGCGACAAGCGTCGCCGTTACGACGATCTGGTGCGCGACCGCGCGGTCAGCGAGCGCGATCACACCGAGGCCGTCGCCGACGATACGCAGGCGAAGGCCGACGTCGCATCCGCGAAGGCGGAACTCGCCCGCGCGCAACTGCAGCTCGACTATGCGACCGTCACGGCGCCGATCGCGGGCCGCGCACGACGTGCACTCGTCACCGAAGGCGCGCTCGTCGGCCAGGATCAGGCAACGCCGCTCACGACCGTCGAGCAACTCGACCCGATCTACGTGAACTTCTCGCAGCCGGCCGCCGACGTCGACGCGTTGCGTCGTGCGGTGAAAAGCGGACGCGCGACGGGCATCGCGCAGCACGACGTCGCGGTGACGCTGCTGCGCGCCGACGGCACGGCGTATTCGCTGAAGGGCAAGCTGCTGTTCAGCGATCTCGCCGTCGACCCGACCACCGATACGGTCGCGATGCGCGCGCTGTTCCCGAATCCCGAGCGCGAGCTGCTGCCGGGCGCGTACGTGCGGATCGCGCTGGATACGGCCGTCGACCAGCGCGCGATCCTCGTGCCGCGCGATGCGCTGCTGCGCACGACCGATCGCACGTCGGTGCGCGTGGTCGACGCGAGCGGCAACGTGAAGGACGTCGACGTCGTCGCCGACCAGATGAGCGGCCGCGACTGGCGCATCACGCGCGGGCTCGCGGGCGGCGAGCGCGTGATCGTCGAGAACGCCGCGCAGTTCGCGCCCGGCACGTCCGTCAAGCCCGTCGAAAAGGCATCGCCGACGCAGGCCGCATCGCAGGCGGCCGCCCGTCAAACCTGACCGGTCCGGATAAACCAACATGGCACGTTTTTTCATCGATCGCCCCGTGTTCGCATGGGTGATCGCACTCTTCATCATGCTCGGCGGCGCGTTCGCGATTCGTGCGCTACCGGTTGCGCAGTACCCGGACATCGCACCGCCCGTCGTCAGCATCTATGCGACGTATCCGGGCGCGTCCGCGCAGGTCGTCGAGGAATCGGTGACCGCGCTGATCGAGCGCGAGATGAACGGCGCACCGGGGCTGCTGTACACGTCCGCGACGAGCAGCGCGGGGATGGCGTCGCTGTACCTGACGTTCAAGCAGGGCGTGAACGCCGATCTCGCGGCCGTCGAAGTGCAGAACCGGCTGAAGACGGTCGAGGCGCGCCTGCCCGAACCCGTGCGCCGCGACGGCATCCAGGTCGAGAAGGCCGCCGACAACATCCAGCTCGTCGTGTCGCTGACGTCCGACGACGGCCGCATGACCGACGTGCAGCTCGGCGAATACGCATCGGCGAACGTCGTGCAGGCGCTGCGCCGCGTCGACGGCGTCGGCAAGGTGCAGTTCTGGGGCGCCGAATATGCGATGCGGATCTGGCCCGACCCGGTGAAGATGGCCGGGCACAACCTCACCGCCTCCGACATCGCGTCGGCCGTGCGCGCGCACAACGCGCGCGTGACGGTGGGCGACATCGGCCGCAGCGCGGTGCCGGACAGCGCGCCGATCGCGGCGACGGTGTTCGCCGACGCGCCGCTGAAGACGCCGGCCGATTTCGGCGCGATCGCACTACGCACGCAACCCGATGGCTCGGCGCTGTACCTGCGCGACGTCGCGCGCGTCGAATTCGGCGGCAACGACTACAACTATCCGTCGTACGTGAACGGCAAGGTCGCGACCGGCATGGGCATCAAGCTCGCGCCGGGCTCGAACGCGGTGGCGACCGAGCGGCGCGTGCGCGCGGCGATGGACGAACTGTCCGCGTATTTCCCGCCGGGCGTGAAATACCAGATTCCGTACGAGACGTCGTCGTTCGTGCGCGTGTCGATGAACAAGGTCGTCACGACGCTGATCGAGGCCGGCGTGCTGGTGTTCCTCGTGATGTTCCTGTTCATGCAGAACCTGCGCGCGACGCTGATCCCGACGCTCGTCGTGCCGGTCGCGCTCGCGGGCACGTTCGGCGTGATGTATGCGGCCGGCTTCTCGATCAACGTGCTGACGATGTTCGGGATGGTGCTCGCGATCGGCATCCTCGTCGACGATGCGATCGTCGTCGTCGAGAACGTCGAGCGGCTGATGGTCGAGGAAGGGCTCGGCCCATACGACGCGACCGTGAAGGCGATGCGGCAGATCAGCGGTGCGATCGTCGGCATCACGGTGGTGCTGACGTCGGTGTTCGTGCCGATGGCGTTCTTCGGCGGCGCGGTCGGCAACATCTATCGGCAGTTCGCGCTCGCGCTCGCGGTATCGATCGGCTTCTCCGCGTTCCTCGCGCTGTCGCTGACACCCGCGTTGTGCGCGACGCTGCTCAAGCCCGTGTCCGGCGACCATCACGAGAAGCGCGGCTTCTTCGGCTGGTTCAACCGCTTCGTCGCGCGTTCGACGCAGCGTTATGCGACGCGCGTCGGCACGATGCTGAAGAAGCCGCTGCGCTGGCTGGTCGTGTACGGCGCGCTGACCGCGGCCGCGGCGTTGATGCTCACGCAGCTGCCGAGCGCGTTCCTGCCCGACGAGGACCAGGGCAACTTCATGGTGATGGTGATCCGCCCGCAAGGCACGCCGCTCGCGGAAACGATGCAAAGCGTGCGCGAGGTCGAGGCGTACATCCGGCGCGACGAGCCGGCCGCCTACACGTTTGCGCTCGGCGGCTTCAACCTGTACGGCGAAGGGCCGAACGGCGGGATGATCTTCGTCACGCTGAAGAACTGGAAGGAACGCAAGGCCGAACGCGATCACGTGCAGGCGATCGTCGCGCGCGTGAACGAGCGCTTCGCGCACACGCCGAACACGACGGTGTTCGCGATGAACTCGCCGGCGCTGCCCGATCTCGGTTCGACGAGCGGCTTCGACTTCCGGTTGCAGAACCGCAGCGGGCTCGACTATGCGGCATTCAGCGCGGCGCGCGAGCAGTTGCTCGCGGCGGGCGGCAAGGATCCGGCGCTCACCGACCTGATGTTCGCGGGCACGCAGGACGCGCCGCAACTGAAGCTCGACATTGATCGCGCGAAGGCGTCGGCGCTCGGCGTGTCGATGGACGAGATCAACACGACGCTCGCGGTGATGTTCGGCTCCGACTATATCGGCGACTTCATGCACGGCACGCAGGTGCGCCGCGTGGTCGTGCAGGCCGACGGGCTGCACCGGCTCGATCCGGACGACGTGAAGAAGCTGCGCGTGCGCAACGCGCGTGGCGAGATGGTGCCGCTTGCCGCGTTCACGACCTTGCACTGGACGCTCGGGCCGCCGCAGCTCACGCGCTACAACGGCTATCCGTCGTTCACGATCAACGGCTCGGCCGCGCCGGGCCACAGCAGCGGCGAAGCGATGAGCGCGATCGAGCGGCTCGCGGCGAAGCTGCCGGCCGGCGTCGGCCACGCGTGGTCGGGGCAGTCGTTCGAGGAGCGGCTGTCGGGTTCGCAGGCGCCGATGCTGTTCGCGCTGTCGGTGCTCGTCGTGTTTCTCGCGCTCGCGGCGCTGTACGAGAGCTGGTCGATCCCGTTCGCGGTGATGCTGGTCGTCCCGCTCGGCGTGATCGGCGCGGTGCTGGGCGTCACGCTGCGCGGGATGCCCAACGACATCTATTTCAAGGTGGGGCTGATCGCGACGATCGGGTTGTCCGCGAAGAACGCGATCCTGATCGTCGAAGTCGCGAAGGACCTGGTCGCGCAGCGCATGTCGCTCGTCGACGCCGCGCTCGAGGCCGCACGCCTGCGGCTGCGGCCGATCGTGATGACGTCGCTCGCGTTCGGGGTCGGCGTGCTGCCGCTCGCGTTCGCGTCGGGCGCCGCATCCGGCGCGCAGATGGCGATCGGCACCGGCGTGCTGGGTGGCGTGATCACGGCGACGGTGCTCGCGGTGTTTCTCGTCCCGCTGTTTTTCGTGATCGTCGGGCGCCTGTTCAACGTCGGCCCGCGCCGGCGCGGCGGTGCGCAGCCGGCGACGATGGAGGGTTCGCAATGATGTTTGCGTGGAATGCACGCGCGGCGCTGCAGGTTCAACTGGCGCTGGCCGCGGCGCTGGCGCTCGCGGGCTGCTCGCTCGCGCCGCGTTACGAGCGGCCGGCAGCTCCTGTGCCGGGCAGCTACGCGCCGCCCGACGACGGCACTGCGGCCACCGCCGCGGCGTCGGCCGATGCCGCGCTGCTCGACGATTGGCGCGCGTACTTCACCGATCCGGCGCTGCAGGCATGGATCGACGCGGCGCTCGCGAACAACCGCGACCTGCGGATCGCGGCCGCACGACTCGACGAAGCGCGTGCACTGTATGGCGTGCAGCGTGCGGACCTGATGCCGTCGGTCGATGCGAATCTCGGCTACGAGCGCACGCGCCAGTACGACCCGGTGGTGCGCGAGAGTGCGGTGAGCGGGCTGTATCGCGCGGGCGTCGGCATCAGCGCGTACGAACTCGACCTGTTCGGCCGCGTGCGCAGTCTTTCCGATGCGGCGCTGGCCGAGTATTTCGCGACGGCCGACGCGCAGCGTACGGTGCGCATCGGCGTGATTGCCGAAGTCGCCGGTGCGTACGTGTCGGAGCGTTCGTTGCACGAGCAACTGGCGCTGGCGCGGCGCACGCTCGACGCACGGGAGCACATCGCATCGCTCACGCAGCGTCGCTACGCGGCCGGCACGAGCGATGCGATCGAACTGCGTTCGGCGCAGATGCTGGTTGCGTCCGCACGTGCGTCGCAGGCCGCGCTGGCGCGCGAACATGCGCAGGCCGTGCGCGCGCTGCAATGGCTCGCGGGCGACTTCGCGCGCAACGTGCCGGCCGACGGCAGCGCGCTCGATACGTTCGCGATTGCGCCGGTGGCGCCCGGCGCACCGAGCGCGCTGCTCGAACGGCGGCCGGACATCAGGCAGGCCGAGTCGCGGCTCAAGGCCGCGAACGCGCAGATCGGCGCGGCGCGCGCGGCGTTCTTCCCGCGCATTGCGCTGACGACCGACTACGGCTCGGTCAGCGACGCGTTCTCGACCCTGTTCGCGGGCGGCACGAGCGTGTGGACGTTCGCGCCGCGCATCACGCTGCCGCTCTTCGCGGGCGGGCGCAATCGCGCGAATCTCGATGTCGCGACTGCGCGCAAGCACATCGCGGTGGCCGAATACGAGAAGACGGTGCAGACTGCATTCCGCGAAGTGGCCGACGCGTTCGCCGCGCGCGACTGGATCGACCGGCAACTGGACGCGCAGCAGGACGTCCATGCGGCCGACGGTGCGCGGCTGAAGCTCGCCGAGCGCCGCTATGCGGGCGGTGTGGCGACTTATCTCGAACTGCTCGACGCGCAGCGCAGCACGTACGAGTCGGGGCAGGAGCTGATCCGGCTCAAGGCGCTCAGGCTCGCGAACGCAATCGCGCTGTATCGCGCGCTGGGCGGCGGGTGGGCGCCGGCATCGTCCGACGCGTCTGCCGCGTGATGTCGTCGCCGTGAGCGGCCAACGGACAGCGACGCGCGGTGACGCGTCGTCGCTGTCCTCGTTCGTTGGGTATTGCTGCCGTTGACGCATCGGCAGACCTCGGCGATGCGCGCAGCCGTGCGTCGTCGTCATCCCCGTTTTTCCTTCCGGTTATCGACCTGACGGGCCACCTTCGGCTCGACCGCGGTGCGGCGACCGATCGCGTCGTCGCGGCACGAATCCGTTCCGACTGCCTTCCTTTCTCTTCCTCCGTATCAATGCGCCAATTGCCCCGGTAGCACGGGGCATTACGCACGCTTTTATAAACTGAATTGACGATTCGATTAATTTACGTATTGAAAATAATGTGAGCGACAAAGTGTCGCGGTAAAACGTTTGTATTGATTCGCAATCGTTTGCGCGCCGGATTTGAGTTCGTGTAAATCGGTCGTTAATTTCCTGTCATTTGAGAATCGCCGGGGGTTTTCGTTGTGGTTCGACAACGATGGCGGCATCGGACAGGGTTTTGTCATTTAGGTGTATGCGTTCTCCCGAGCCAATGTTCGCAAGGGAGCGCGGGTGATGCGCGGCCTCGATCCGGAAAAGCCTTTGATTTTCAAGTGACTTGATGAAATTAAAAAGGACTGCAAAAGAAAATGCCGGCATTGAAAAAGGTGGGGAGGCAATTCGCCTGAAAGAGTGAAGGTCCAACAATGTCATTTCCAATTTAACAATGCTTTACAGAATTCTTTCATTGTTATCTCGATAATGCCGCCTCGTGTCGGACGGGAGCCAACCACACGCTGCCTTTTGTATCCGCCACGTCGTCCATTCGCATTGCAACTACACGGAAACCATGATGAAAAAATCCCTCCTGACCGCTGTCGCACTCGCAGCCCTGTCCACCTCGGCCTTCGCAGCGGGCACCGGCACGATCAACTTCACGGGCGAGATCGTCGCAGGCGCATGCGGCATCGATTCGGGTTCGGTCAACCAGACCGTGCAACTCGGCAAGGTGCCGACCCACACGTTCACGAAGGCAGGCGACAAGTCGGAACCGGTTCCCTTCGACATCAAGCTGACCAACTGCGACACCAGCATCTCGAACACGGCGAAATTCACGTTCACGGGCACGTCGAACCCGACGCAGCCGAAGCTGCTCGCGACGATCGGCTCCGCGACCAACGTCGGCATCCGCCTGCAGAGCGCGTCGGGTGAAGACCTCGACAACGGCGTCGAGCAAGCAGGGGCGACCCAGCTGTCGAACGGCGACAACGTGGTGCGCTTCGCCGCACGCTACGAAGCGACGGCAGCCGGCGTCACGCCGGGTACGGCCGACGGCGTCGCGAACTTCACGGTCAGCTACCAGTAAGCGTCCGTACCGGAGGAGGGGGCGTGACTACCTTCCTCCCTCTCCTTCCTTCCCGCTTCCCTCTCATTGGACTTCCGGTAGCGCCGCGTGCGAATCAGACATTCCTTCCTTTGCGTCTCCGTGCTGGTCGTCGGCAGCCAGAGCCATGCGACGGAATTCAATTCGTCGTTCCTCGACATCGACGGCACGAGCAACGTCGACCTGTCGCAGTTCGCGCAGGCCGATTTCACGCTGCCGGGCGAGTACATGCTCGACGTGCAGGTCAACGACCTGTACTACGGGCTGCAGGCGATCCAGTTCATCGCGCTCGACGCATCCGGTGCGGGCAAGCCGTGTTTGCCCCCGGAGCTGGTCGCGCAGTTCGGGCTGAAGCCGTCGCTCGTCAAGGATCTTCCGCGCTTCCAGGGCGGGCGTTGCGTCGACCTGGGCGCGATCGAAGGCTCGACGGTGCGTTACCTGAAAAGCGACGGGCGCCTCAAGATCACGATCCCGCAGGCCGCGCTCGAGTTCACCGATTCGAACTACCTGCCGCCGGCACGCTGGTCCGAAGGTATTTCGGGCGCGATGCTCGACTATCGCGTGATCGCGAACACGAACCGCAGCTTCGGTTCGGGCGGCGAACAAACGAATTCGATCCAGGCCTACGGAACGATCGGTGCGAACTGGGATGCCTGGCGCGTTCGCGGCGACTACCAGGCGCAGTCGAACGTGGGCGGCGCAGCCTACGCGGACCGCTCGTTCCGCTTCAGCCGGCTTTACGCGTTTCGTGCGCTGCCGTCGATCCAGTCGACGGTGACGTTCGGCGACGACTACCTGACGTCGGACATTTTTGACACGTTCGCGCTGACCGGCGCGTCGATCCGCAGCGACGACCGCATGCTGCCGCCTTCGCTGCGCGGCTATGCGCCGCTGATCTCGGGCGTCGCGCGTACCAACGCGACCGTGACCGTGTCGCAGGCGGGCCGCGTGCTGTACGTGACGCGCGTGTCGCCGGGTGCGTTCGCACTGCAGAACATCAACACGAGCGTGCAGGGCACGCTCGACGTGGCGGTCCAGGAAGAGGACGGCAGCGTGCAGCGTTTCCAGGTGACGACGGCCGCGGTGCCGTTCCTCGCGCGCACGGGGCAGTTGCGCTACAAGGCCGCGATCGGCAAGCCGCGCCTGTTCGACAGCGCGGGCATCACGCCGTTCTTCGGCTTCGGCGAAGCGGCGTACGGACTCCCGCTCGACTTCACCCTCTACGGCGGCTTCATCGCCGCGTCTGGCTATACGTCGATCGCGTTCGGCGTCGGCCGCGATTTCGGCACGTTCGGCGCGCTGTCGGCCGACATCACGCATGCGCGCGCACGCCTGTGGTGGAACGGCACGACGCGCAACGGCAACTCGTACCGTATCAACTATTCGAAGCACTTCGATACGCTCGATGCCGACGTGCGGTTCTTCGGCTACCGCTTTTCCGAGCGTGAATACACGAATTTCGCGCAGTTCTCCGGCGACCCGACCGCGTACGGTCTCGCCAACAGCAAGCAGCGCTACTCGGCGACGCTGTCGAAGCGTTTCGGCGCCACGTCGACCTATTTCTCGTACGACCAGACGACCTACTGGGCGCGCACGTCCGAGCAGCGCGTCGGCCTCACGCTGACGCGGGCGTTCTCGATCGGGGCGCTGCGCAACCTGAACGTCAGCATGTCGATGTTCCGCACGCAGAGCGCGGGGGCGAGCGGCAACCAGTTCTCGGTGACCGCGTCGCTGCCGATCGGCGGCCGTCATACCGTCACGTCGAACCTGACGACGGGCAGCGGCAGCACCAGCGTCAACGCGGGCTATATCTACGACGATCCGGACGGCCGCACCTATCAGGTCAACGCGGGCGCGACCGACGGCCGCGCATCGGCGAATGCGAGCTTCCGCCAGCGCGCGTCGACGTACCAGCTGACCGCGCAGGCATCGACGGTCGCGAATGCGTATGCGGCCGCGTCGCTCGAGGTCGACGGCTCGTTCGTCGCGACGCAGTACGGGCTGACCGCGCACGCGAACGGCAACGCGGGCGATACGCGCCTGCTGGTGTCGACCGACGGCGTGCGCGACGTGCCGCTGTCCGGCACGCTCGCGCACACCGATTCGCGCGGCTATGCGGTGCTCGACGGGATCTCGCCGTACAACGTGTACGACGCGGCCGTCAACGTCGAGAAACTGCCGCTCGAGGTGCAGGTATCGAACCCGATCCAGCGCATGGTGCTGACCGACGGCGCGATCGGCTTCGTCAAGTTCTCGACTGCGCGCGGCAGCAACCTGTACCTGACGCTGACCGACACGACGGGCAAGCCGCTGCCGTTCGGCGCCTCGGTGCAGGACGCGGCGAACGGCAAGGAACTCGGCATCGTCGGCGAGGGCGGCGCCGCGTTCCTGACCCAGGTTCAGCCGAAATCCGTGCTCGCGGTGCGCGCGGGCGAACGCACGCTGTGCACGGTGGACGTGCTGCCGAACCAGCTCCAACTCGAAGGCACGCCGATTCCGGTGACGTGCCAGACGCCCGGCGAGTCGCACGCAGCGGCCAGCCGGAACGAACCCTGATTCCACGGATTCCGCGATGAACCCTGCTTTCTCCCTTTCCTTCCTGCGGCGCGCATCGGGCATGCTCGCAGCCGCCACGACGCTGGTCGCCGGGCTCGCGCATGCCGCGATCGTGCCGGACCGCACGCGCGTGATCTTCAACGAAGGCGAACAGGCCGCGATCGTCACGATCTCGAACCAGAGCACGACGTATCCGTATCTGGTGCAGTCCTGGCTCGAAGACGCGAAGGGCAACAAGATCACGTCGCCGCTGATGGTCGTGCCGCCGCTGCAGCGCATCGAGGCGAACGAGCGCAACGTGCTGCGGATCGCGAAGCTGCCGGGCGCCGCCCTGCCGGCCGATCGCGAGTCGGTGTTCTACCTGAACATCCGCGAAGTGCCGCCGAAGACGGATACGCCGAACGCGCTGCAGATCGCGCTGCATACGCAGATGAAGCTGTTCTACCGGCCGAAGGCCGTGCAGCCGGCGCGCGACGAAGACTGGACGTTGCCGATGACGCTGCGCGTCGATGCGGCCGCGCACAAGCTCGTGTTCGACAACCCGACGCCGTACCACGTGACGGTGGTCGACGTGAGCTCGGGCGCGCAGAAGACGCCGGTGCCGATGGATCCGGTCATGGTGAGCCCGATGAGCACGGCGGACGTGCCGTTCAAGGCCGCGATGCCGTCGACGCTGTTCGTCACGCATATCGACGACTTCGGCGGCCAGGTCGCGGTCGAATACGCGTGCGGCGCGGGCGCGTGCAAGAGCGTGAAGAAATGAGCGGCGTGCGACGCAACGCCAGGGCGGCGCGGCTGCCTGCGTGGCTCAGGTGGAGCGTGCTCGCGCTGTTCGTCGCGCTGGCCCAGCCGGCGTGGGCGCTCAAATGCATCGCGGACAACGGCGGGATGATGCTGACCGAATCGATCGGCAACGTCGCGTCGTATCCGACCGACGCGCCGGACGGCTACGTGATCTGGGTGTCGCCGCCGCGCACGACGACCGGCTATTGCTACAAGGACATCGGCGGGCTGCAGGACTTTCCCGAGCAGATCTACTTCTACGCGAACCCGGAGCGGCAGAACCCGGCCGCATGGGGGCTCGAAATCGGCATTCGCTTCGAGGGCACCGACTACTACGGGCGCAGCAGCCAGCCGGGCAACGGCATCGACACGAACCGCAGCGTGAAGATCTGCGAGATGACCGACCGGCAGGTGGACGCCGGGATGTGCCCGAAATGGCCGATCAGCATCGTGTATCAGGTGGTCGTGCGCAAGAAGGGGTCATGGGTGCGGCCGCCGTCGGACATCTACGCGGTGTTCCAGTTCGACGGCGAGCGCGGGCTGAACAGCAAGGGAAGTTTCCGCTACAAGCTGAGCGGCCTGCAGAACCTGAAACCGACACCGTGCATGGTCGACGTGAAGGTCACGCCCGAGCCGGGCGTCGTGAAGTTCGGCCAGGTCCAGGCGACGGGCAACGGCTTCGTGCCCGCGGTGCCGCGCAGGCCGTTCAGTCTCGCGCTGACCAAGCAGTGCAGCGTGCCGGTGCGGGTGGACGGCTACTTCGAGACCTCGCAGACCGTGCAGAACGGGCTGCTCGTGCCGGACCCGAAGAGCAACTTCGGCATCGGCATCGAGGACCGCAACGGGACGGCCATCCCGTTCAACGAGCAGTTCGTGCTCGCGCAGATGCCGGGCAACGTGAGCTACCAGAGCGTGACGCTCGACGCCGTGCTGAAGGCGTTCGGGCCGCCGAAGATCGGTCCGTTCAACGGCACGGCGACGATCCGCCTGTTCATCTACTGACGTTCGCGCGCACGCTATGAAAAAAGCGCCGGCATGCCGGCGCTTTTTTCAAACCTGCTGCGCGATGCTCAACGCACCATGCGGCACACCTTGTGATGGTGATGCTCGAAGTGGCACACGCGGTGCGGATGGGCTTCGGCGATGGCCGGCACGAGCACGGCTGCGGCAACGGCTGCTGCGGTCAGGGTCTTGAGTAGCGTCTTCATGTTGAGGTCCTGTCGTTGAGTATCGGATCACGGGAAGGGAAAGGCATTACCACTGCGACTGCGGCCGCTGATCGTCACGGCGGTCGTCGCGATGATCGTCACGCCCGCCGGGATGCTGTGCTTCCCAGTCGCGGCGCTCCCAGTAGCGGTGTCCGTCCCAGTAACGATCGCCATGCCAGCCGATCGTTACCTCGGCCGGGCCGGCAGGGTACGCAACGCACCCGGTCAGCATCACGCTCGACAGCGCGCCAACCATGACTGCGGATAACACGATGGTCTTCATGTTGTTCTCCCTTGGAAACGGCAACTCGATCGTACGAGCCCCCAAAATTTCACGTCGTAATAAGTTGCTACCGTAAATGACAAGGCAGCCCGCATCGTCGGCGGGTTGAAAGATCGTGTCGGCGTCGCGCAAGGCGGTCGCGCGATCGCGACATTCGCCGCATGCCATGCGCAATGCTGGTCGGGCGCGGATGTTCGATGCGTATCGGCCGCCGCGCGGTTCCTTTCAGTCGGAAAGCTACTCCGCACGCGCCGATCGACGACGGATACACATCCGCCCGGACGACGATTTCGCCAATTGATCAGACAAATCCAGATAAGCAGCAGGGGGATTGGGTAATGTGATTGAGAATGATTTGCGTTTACGTTAAATTGCGCTATCTCTGAATTGGACGGAGCAGAACGATGGCGATGGCGGAAGTGCTCGAACGGCCGGTAACGGCAACGGCAAACCCGTTCCTTGGCAGTTATCCGGACCTGCCGCCGCGCTCCGCGCCGCGTGCGAACCGGGCCGCGGAGCGGCAGGCGCAGGGCGCGCTGCTCGACGTGCTGATTTCCCATCGGGCGATGCTGGTCAACGTCGCGCGCGGCTTCGTCGGCTGCGCGAGCCGGGCCGAGGACGTCGTGCACGACGTGTTCGTGAAGCTCGTCGAATTCCCGAACCAGGATGCGGTGCGCCAGCCGGTCGCGTACGTGACGCGGATGGTGCGCAACGCGTCGATCGACGCGTGCCGCCGGCAAAGCCTCGAGAACGTCTATCACACGGAAGAGGACGATGGCTTCGACGTGCCGTCGCCGGAGCCGACGCCCGAAGCCGCGCTGCTGACGCGCGACACGCTGCGCCGCGTCTGGGCCGCGCTCGACGACCTGCCGGCGCGCAGCCGCGCGGCGTTCGAGATGGTGCGATTACGCGAGGAAACGCTGCAGACCGCGGCGCGCGCGCTGAACGTGTCGCAGACGCTTGTGCATTTCATGGTGCGCGACGCGGAGCGGCACTGCGCGGAATGCCTCGACGCGTGCCATCGCGGCGTCGCGTGCCCAGTGTTTCTCGGCGGTCGTGCGCGGCGGCGGTAAAAAATCGCGCCGGCCAATCGTCTTCAAGGCAGGAGCGGCCAATTCGGCAGTTCTCGACCGTTCGCCGCTTCGCCTCCTTCAACCGTCTTCCGCCTATTTCCGATCATGACGCAAGCCACGACGCCTTCCGCCGACATCGACGACCTGGTCCATACGGTCGTCATCAACGACGAAGAACAGTATTCGATCTGGCCGACGTTCCGGCCCGTGCCGGCCGGCTGGCGCGAGGTGGGCGTGCGCGGCACCAAGGCAGAGTGCCTCGCGCACATCGAAACCGTCTGGACCGACATGCGCCCGGCGAGCCTGCGCCGCGCGATGGACGGCGAGCGCGCATCGCGCGCGTCGTGACCCGCTGCGCCGCGTTTCCGGCGCACCACCTGAAGAGGACGTTGCATGACCCTGCTTTCGTTGCCGACGCTCGACGACCTGCGTATCGAGCCGGGGCTGCCCACCGTCGTGTCGCCGCGCAGCGCCGACGGCATGTCGATCGACGAGGTTGCGCCGCTCGCGCACGCCATCGTGGCCGACACGCTCGAACGGGCGGGCGGTGTGCTGTTCACGGGCTTTCACGTGCCGTCGATCGACGCGTTCCAGCAGTTCGCGGCATCGTTCGGCGATCCGCTGATCGGCTATGAATACGCGTCGACGCCGCGCAGCCAGGTCGAAGGCGCGGTCTACACGTCGACCGAATATCCGCCGCATCGCGCGATTCCGCTGCACAACGAGCAGTCGTACACGCGCGAATGGCCGCTGCGGATCTGGTTCCATTGCGCGCTGGCGGCGCCCAAGGGCGGCGCGACGCCGATCGCGAACAGCCGTACCGTCTATCGCGCGCTCGATCCGGCGCTGGTTGCGCGCTTCGAGCAGCGCGAGCTGCTGTACGTGCGCAACTTCGGCCAGGGGCTCGACCTGCCGTGGCAGCAGTCGTTCGGCACCGACGAACCGGCCGAGGTCGAACGGATGTGTGCGGTGCGCGGCATCGAATGCACCTGGCGCACCGACGACGACGGCGAGCTGCTGCTGCGCACCCGCGAACGCTGCCAGGCCGTCGCGCGTCACCCGCGCACGGGGGAGCGCGTGTGGTTCAACCAGGCGAACCTGTTTCACCTGTCCGCGCTCGACGACGACATGCAGGAAGCGCTCGTCGACGCGGTCGGGCTCGAGAACGTGCCGCGCAACGTGTACTACGGCGACGGCGCACCGCTCGAGGCCGACGCGCTCGCGGAGATCCGCGGCGTGCTCGATCGCCAGCGCATTGTGTTTCCGTGGCAGACGGGCGACGTGCTGATGCTCGACAACATGCTGACCGCGCATGCGCGCGACCCGTTCGAAGGGCCGCGCAAGGTCGTCGTCGCGATGGCGCAGAGTTACACGGCGACCGAATGGAGGACCGATGACGCGTAGTCCCGCCGCGCTTGCCGCGCGCGGGCTGACGGTGGGTTATCGCGACCATGTCGTGATCGACGGGCTGGACCTGTCGATCGCGGCCGGCCGCGTGACGGCGCTGTGCGGGCCGAACGGCTGCGGCAAGAGCACGCTGTTGCGCACGCTCGCCGGCCTGCAGCCCGCGCTTGCCGGGCAGGTCAACGTGAACGGCCAGCCGCTCGCGTCGTTTCGCCGTCGCGCGCTCGCGCGCGAGCTGACGATGCTCGCGCAGTTCAACCAGATTCCGTCGGGGCTCACCGTGCGCGAGCTCGTCGCCTACGGGCGCTATGCGTACGGCGGCTTCCTGCGCGGGCTGTCGCGCGCCGACCATGCGGCGATCGACGAGGCGCTCGACACGAGCGGCCTCGCGGGCGACGCGGAGCGAGACGTCGGCGCACTGTCGGGCGGCGAACGGCAGCGCGCGTGGATCGCGATGGCGCTCGCGCAGCAGGCGCCGATCGTGCTGCTCGACGAACCGACGACCTATCTCGACATCCATCACCAGCTCGACATCCTCGATGCGCTGCGCACGCTGAACCGCACGCGCGGGCTGACGATCGTGTGGGTGTTGCACGACCTGAACCAGGCGGCCGCGTACAGCGACGACATCGTGCTGATGCGGGCCGGCCGCCTCGTCGCGCAGGGCACGCCCGACGCGATGCTCGATCCCGCGCGGCTGCGTGCGGCGTTCGGCGTCGACATGCTGAAGCTCGCGCATCCGCAGACGGGCGCGCCGATGTGCGTGCCGGCCTACGGGCCGGTGGCGGCCGGCGCATCGCACGCGGCGGGCGCACTCGACCGGGACGTCGCGGTATGACGACGTTCGCGATACGCAAGCGCCTCGCGGCGAACGGGCAGGGCGCCGCGTCCGGGCGCCGGGCCGGCGCGCTTGCGCTCGGCCTCGTCGCGCTGATCGCGGTGCTGGCGGTACTGCGCGTGGCTCCCGACCTGCGGGTGTGGTGGAATGCGGCGCCGGGCAGCGATGCCGCCGCGCTCGCCCACGTGTTCCTGTTCGACCTCAATTTGCCGCGCGTCGCGGCCGCGCTCGTCGCGGGCGGCTGCCTCGGCATCGCCGGCGCGCTGTTCCAGTCGCTCACGCGCAATCCGCTGGCATCGCCCGATCTGCTCGGCGTGACGGGCGGCGCGCAGCTCGGGCTGCTGGCGGCGATGCTGGTCCCGGCGCTCGCGGGCGTTGCTTCGGTGCCGCTGCTGTTCGTCTGCGGGCTGATCGCCGCCACGTGCGCGATCGTCGCGGCCGGCGGCTGGCGCGCGACGCCGCTGCGGCTCGTGCTCGCCGGCAGCGTCTGCATGCTGCTGTTCGCCGCGCTGTCGACGCTCGTGCTTGCATTCTTCGAGCAGAACATCGCGGGCGCCGCGCTCTGGACCAACGGCAGCCTCTATCAACCGGGCGCGGCGGGGCTTGCACTCGCCGCGCGGTGGCTCGTCGTGCCGCTGGTCGCGCTGCCGTTCGTGATCCGGCCGCTGAATCCGCTCGCACTCGGCGACGACGCGGCGGCCGCGGCCGGCGTGCGCGTCGACGCGACGCGGCTCGCCGCGACGATCGTCGCGGTCGCGTTCACGAGCGTGGCTGTCAGCATCGCGGGTCCGCTGTCGTACGTCGGTCTCGTGGCGCCGAACCTGCTGCGTCAGGTGCGCGGCGCACGCGCGGCGCGGCTCGGCGTGCTGGTGCCGTTGTCCGCGCTCGTGGGTGGCGCGCTGGTGCTCGTCACCGACAGCGCCGTGCTCGCATCGGGCCTCGACGCGACGTTGTCGACCGGCGTCGCGATCGCGCTCGTCGGCACGCCGTTGATGCTCGCGATGATCCGGCGCGGTGCAGCGTGGTCGGGCGTGCTGCACGCGGAGGGCGAACGCGCGGCGGGCAGCGGCTCGACGCGCGTGGTCGGCTGGCTCGAACGGCTCGGCTGGCCGCTGCGTACGGGGCTGTTCGTCGCACTCGCCGTGCTCGCGGTGTTCGTCGGCGTGTCGGCCGGCCCCGAATGGTTGTCGCCCGCGCGCTGGTCCGCCGCGCTGTCGGGCCACGATGCCGTCGCGCGGATGATGATCGACCTGCGCATGCCGCGCTTGCTGTGCGCGCTTCTCGCGGGTGCGCTGCTCGCCGTGAGCGGCGTCGCGATGCAGAGCGTCGTGCGCAACCCGCTCGCCGGCCCCGAAGTGCTCGGCGTCACGCAGGGCGCGGGGCTCGTCACGCTGTTCGCGTTGTCGACGTGGCCGCTGATGGGGCACGTGACGCTCGCCGCGGCCGCGCTGATCGGCGGCGGCTTGTCGCTCGCGATCACGCTCGCGCTGAATCACCGGCATCGTTATGCGCCGCTGGCCGTCGCGCTGACCGGCATCGTGATCGGCGCGCTGTGGACCACGCTCGCGCAGTGGCTGATCACGCAGCAAAGCGTGCAGCCCGCGCGCTTCGTCGTCTGGCTCGTCGGCGGCACCTATGGCCGCAGCTGGGGCGAGGTGTCGATGCTGCTGCCATGGTGCGTGCTGGCGGTGCCCGTGTTCGCATGGCTCGCGCGGCCGCTCGACATGCTCGCGCTCGGCGACGACCAGGCGGCCGCGCTCGGCTTGCCGGTCGCCGCACTGCGGCCGCTTGCACTGACGATCGCCACGCTCGCCGCGTGCGCGGCCGTCGCGGCGGTCGGTCCGGTCGGTTTCATCGGGCTGATGGCGCCTCATGTCGCAACGATGCTCGGCGCCCGCCGGCACCGCACGCGCCTGTGGCTCGCGGCGGCATGCGGCGCATTGATTCTCGGCGTCGCCGATCTGGCGGCCCGCACCGTGGTCGCGCCGCGCGAAGTGCCGGCGGGCGTGCTGACCGCGCTGATCGGCGCACCGTATCTGCTCGGACTACTGATTCTCGAGGGGCGCCGCGCCCGGCGCGCGGGACGATGACGCCGGTGCTCGACGGCGCGCGCGCCACGCGGTTTTCGGCGTTCGCGCCGGCCGTGTTTGCCGAGCATCTCGACGTCGTGTGGCTCGGGATGCCCGCCGACGCCCATGCGGCGCCGGCACGCATCGTCGTGCCCGTCAGCGCGCTGCCCGAGCATCGCGACGCGGTGCTCGACGCGATGGTCCGTCACTACGGCGGCGACCCGGCGCGGCATGCGCGTGCGCTGATGTCGCAATGGAGCAAGTACTACTTCGGTCGTGCCGCGCCCGCCGGCGTGATCGCCGCGCTGACGCTCGGCCGGCCGCTCGACATGACGCCGGAGCGCACCTTCGTCGCACTCGACGACGGGATGCCTGCCGCGCTGTATTTCGCGCCGGACGCGCTCGGCGCGCCGTGCGATGAACCCGCATCGAGATACGCGGGGCTCGTCGCACACCTCGGCACGGTGATCGACCTGCTCGCGGCGATGGGTCGCGTGACGCCGCGCGTGCTGTGGAGCAACGCGGGCAACTTGCTCGACTATCTGCTCGACACGTACCGGTCGCTGCCGTGCAGCGCGGATCCGGTGCGCGATGCGGACTGGCTGTTCGGTGCGACCTGCATGCACGACGAGCCGAATCCGCTGCGTCTGCCGGTGCGCGATGCCGTGCCGCGCTCGTCGCTGCTGCCGACGCCGTTTCGCGCGCGCCGCGTGTGCTGCCTGCGCTATGAAATTCCTGGAGAAACGCAACTGTGTGGAAGCTGCCCCCTGCTACTGACGATGGACGACGCGGCGCTGGCCGGGCAGGACGCGATCCGGTGATGCATACCGGCCGCCGTCATGCGCTCGGCGCGCTGGCCGCGCTCGGCGCCGCGTGCTGCGGCGCGTTCGTCGTACCGAACGTCAGCGCGGCAGCCGCGGATGATGCACGCGGCACGACTTCGCAACCGGGCCGCTCGCTCGCCGGCAATCCGGTCGTGTCGCAGGCGAGCAAGACGATGCCGGTACGCCCGCAGCGCGTGGTCGCACTCGACTTCATGTTCGCGGAAAGCGTGATCGCGCTCGACATCGTGCCGGTCGGCATGGCCGACACCGCGTTCTATCCGGGCTGGCTCGGCTACGAGAGCGACCGGCTCGCGCATGTGACCGACATCGGCTCGCGACAGGAGCCGGGGCTCGAGGCGATCGCCGCGGTGAAGCCCGATCTGATCATCGGCGTCGGCTTCCGCCATGCGCCGATCTTCGACGCGCTCGACCGGATCGCGCCGACGATCCTGTTCCAGTTCAGCCCGAACGTGTCGGAAGACGGTGTGCCCGTCACGCAGCTCGACTGGATGCGGCAGATTTTCCGGACGATCGGCACCGTGACCGGCCGCGAAGCGCGTGCGCAGGCGGTCGACGCGCAGCTCGACGCGGGCATCGCGCGCAATGCGTCGCGGCTCAAGGCGGCCGGGCGCAGCGGCGAACGCATCGCACTACTTCAGGATCTCGGGTTGCCCGACCGTTACTGGGCCTATACGGGCAACAGCACGTCGGCGGGCCTCGCGCGTGCACTCGGGCTCGAACCGTGGCCGCGGAAGCCGACGCGCGAAGGTACGCTGTACGTGACGTCCGCCGACCTGCTCACGCAGCGCGACCTGGCCGTGCTGTTCGTCACCGCGACGGGGATGGACGTGCCGCTGTCCGCGAAACTCGATTCGCCGGTGTGGCGTTTCGTGCCGGCGTTGCGCGATCACCGGATCGCGCTGATCGAGCGCAACATCTGGGGGTTTGGCGGTCCGATGTCGGCGCTGAAGCTGGCCGACGTGATGGCCGATACGATGCTGAAGCTGCCGGCCGTGCGCCGAGCGCGCGACTGAATGCCGGCGGGCGGGGCAGCGGGTCGACGGGAAGGTGCTGTCATCGTCGTGCCGGATGAGTCGTATTGCGCTGGTGTCACGCACACGTCGGGCCGCATTCCCTTCCGCCGGACCTTCTGACCTTCCGATTTTTGATGCACCGCCCGCGCGCCGCAATTGCAGCATGCAGGCGGCAACCTCTTCACGCTTGCGCGCTCAACGCGTCGACGCCATTCCGCGCACGCGCGCGCGCAGGCGTCGTATCGCTGACGATCTGCCCGTTGTCGAGCTTCAGCAGCCGGTCGGCGAGATCGAAATAGCGGTCGTCGTGCGTGATCACGATCACGGCCTTGCCGCGGGCACGCAGCTCGGGTAGCAACTGCTCGTAGAACACGGCCTTGAACGACGGATCCTGGTCGGCCGCCCATTCGTCGAACAGGTAGAACGGTCGATCTTCCAGATACGCGACGACGAGCGCGAGCCGCTTGCGCTGCCCGGTCGACAGCGCACGGTTCGAGAACGCGCCGTCGACGACCTTCACCTTGTGGTCGAGCGCGAGCTTCGCGACGAGCGCGTTCGCGCGTGCGTCGGCCTGCGCACGCTGCGGATCGTCCGGATCGACGATGCCGAGCAGCGCATCGAACAGGTGGAAATCGTTGAACACCGCGCTGAAGCGCTGCCGGTACGCGGCACGCTCGCGCCAGCCGATCGTGCGGCCGTCGACCTCGATCGCGCCTTCTTCGGGCTCGTAAAGCCCCGTCAGTACCTTCGCGAGCGTCGTCTTGCCGCTGCCGTTGCCGCCGACGATGAACACGAGCTCGCCCGGCTGGATCGTCAGGTTGATCGGCCCGATCCGGAACATCCGTTCGTCGCGTTCGTGGAAATACGCATGCGTGACGTCGCGCAGCGTGACCGCGCCCGCAGGCGGCACGTCGGGCGCGTCGCTGGCCGGCGGCACCGTGCGCAGCGCGCCGAATTCGGCCATCACGCTTTCGATCCGCCCGAGCGACACGCGCGCCGCGTTGACGGTCGGCAGGTTGTTCAGCAGTCCGTCGAGCGGCACCAGCATGAACAGGAACACGACGACGTAGCCGGCCGCGGTGCCGGCATCGGCATGCACGCCGAGCTGCGGCCAGAACGCCGCCGCGCCGAGGAACACGTAGAACAGGAAGATGATCCAGCCGACGCCGACCGCATATGCGCTGAACGCGCGGCGGCGGTGATCGCGCACCTCGCCGATCGCGGCGCCGAGCTGGCCGTCGACGAACTGGCGCGCGCGCGCGTCATGCAGCTTCAGCTCCTTCGCGCCGGAGAACAGCGAGCCGAGATAACCGAACAGGCGATCCTGCGCGTGGCCGGCCGCTTCGAGCGACGCGATCGCGCGCCGGTCGCCGGTGTGATAGCCGAGCGAGCCCGCGACGATCGCGGTGAGTGCCAGCAGGCACACGGGCCACGACAGCCACGCGAGGTAGCCGAGGCAGCCGAACACGATCGAACCGTGCATCACCAGGTTCGGCAGCGCGAAGAACAGCATCGACACGTTGGTTGCGTCGTCGGTCAGCACCGACTGCACGGGGGCGGCGCCGATCCGCTCGATGTCGCGCAGCTCGGCCGCGCCGACGCGCCGCGCGAGGTGCACGCGCAGCCGCGCCATCGTGTCCTGCGACAGTCGCGCGAACAGCGTGCCCGACACGATGCGCGTGACGAGCGCGATCACGGCGCACAGCGCGAAGCGCCACGCGAGCGACGCGTCGGCTGCGCCGGGCTGCGCGAGCGCGCGGTTCAGCGTCGCGACGAGCAACACGCTCGCGACGCCGTTGAGCACGCAGGCGACGAGCGCAAGCGCGAGCGATGCGCGGCTTTCGCGCAGCAGCGCGAGGATCAGGCGCGCCGCGGGGCGGCCGGGGGAGGCGTCGAGGGACGGCGGGGAAGAAGGCTCGTGGGCGGCTGTCATCGGCAACGTCGGTAATAAGAGGGCAGGCGAAGCATGCGGAAACGGAACAACTGACGCGAAGGCAGCGCACGAGCACGGGCCCGGTTGCGGCCTTCCTTCCTGATAGACGAACGGGCCGCGCAAATATTTAGCGATTCCTTCAAGAAAACGGGCCCGTGCGCGATTTGCACGCAAAACGGTAAAAAATCGGCCGCGCCGTTCGTCACACCAGTGAAGCCGCCCAAAGCGGCCCCGAGACTTGGCCGAAGCGGCCGGACCGAAGGACTTCACGCACATGACGAGTTTCCCGACTGCGCTGCATCACCGAATCCGCGACCTGGCGCGCGTTGCGCCCGACGCACCCGCGCTCGCCGCGACTTTCCAGAACGACCTGCGCCTGTCGCGCGGCGCGCTCGACGCGCGTGCGTCGCAGCTTGCCCGCCAGCTGCGTGCGGCCGGCGTCGGCGCCGAAGTGCGGGTCGGCGTGTGCGTCGAACGCTCGTGCGAGCTGTTCGTCGCGTTGCTGGCCGTGCTGAAGGCGGGCGGCGTATTCGTGCCGCTCGATCCGCGCCATCCGGCCGCGCGCCTCGACTGGATCGTGCAGGACGCGCAACTGCGGCACGGGATCGTCGATGCGGCGGGCCGTGCGGCGCTCGGCACGCCGTTCGAGCATGCGTTCGAGGCGACGGCCGTGGCAGTCGACGGCGCGAATGCCGCAGCCTTCGACGATCACGAAGACGCGCCGGTGCATCCGCGCTCGGCTGCCTACATGATCTATACGTCGGGTTCGACCGGCACGCCGAAGGCGGTCGTCGTCGAGCACGGGCCGCTCGCCGCGCACTGCGACGCGCTTGCGGCCGCGCTGCCGATCGAGCGCGGCGACTGCCTGCTGCATTTCGCGTCGGTCAATTTCGACGCCGCGCACGAATGCTGGCTCGCACCGCTCGCGGTCGGCGCCAACGTGACGATTGCGCCGCCGCAGCCGTTCGCGCCGGATGCCGCACATGCGCTGATGGTGCGCGAGTCGGTCAACGTCGCCGCGTTCCCGCCGGCGTATCTGCGCGAATTCGCGGCCGTCGCCGCGCGCGATGGCGTGCCGCCGGCATTGCGCGTGCTCGCGTTCGGCGGCGAAGCGCTGCCGCAGCAGGCGTTCGAATTCGTGCGACAGACGTTCCCGTCGGTACGCCTGATCAATGGTTATGGGCCGACCGAGGCCGTGATCTCGCCGATGCTGTGGCCGGTCGAGCCGGGCGAAACGCCGGCGCTCGCGGCGGACGATGCGTATGCGTCGCTGCCGATCGGTCGCGTGATCGGCCCGCGCGTCGCGCGTATCGATGGCGACGAAGCGGGCGAGTTGCTACTCGGCGGCGTATGTGTTGCGCGCGGCTATCACGGTCGTCCGGCATTGACGGCCGAGCGCTTCATTCCCGACGCGGACGGCGAGCCGGGTGCGCGCGTATATCGCACCGGCGACCTTGCACGCGTGCGCGCCGACGGTGCATTCGATTACCTCGGCCGTCTCGACGATCAGGTTCAGGTGCGCGGTGTGCGCGTGGAGCCCGCGGAAATCGCCGCGTGCCTGCGCACGCATCCGGCCGTTGCCGATGCGGCCGTGATCGCCGAAACCGGCAACGGGCCGACGCGGCTGATCGCGTGCGTCGCGCTACGCGCGGCTGCCGACGATGCGCTGCTGAAGGCGCACGTGGGCGCGCAATTGCCCGCAGCGTGGCAACCGCACCGGTTCGTCCGGTGCGACGCGCTGCCGTATACGCTGAACGGCAAGATTGATCGTGCCGTGCTGCGCGAGCGCATTGCCGCCGCCCGCGATACGGCGCAACACGCGGGCGACGCGCCGCACACGCCGACCGAGCAACAGATCGCCAGTGTCTGGCAGACGCTGCTGGGTCTCGATGTCATTCCGTCGCGCGCCGATCGCTTCTTCGCGCTCGGTGCCGATTCGCTGGCCGCGATGCAGCTTCAGGCTGCGATTCGTGCTGCTTTGCGCGTGAACCTGCGCCTCGACACGCTGTTCGCCGATCCGTCGCTTGCCGAGCTGGCTGCGCACGTCGATCGCGCGGAACGCGAAACGGGCGCGCCGCTGGTTGCGATCTCCGCACGTCGCACCGCGGCCGATGCCGCTACATCGGCCGCACACTACGTCGACCGCGCGGCATCGCTCGCACAGCAACGTTTCTGGGTGCTTGCGCAAACGCGCGATGCAAGCGCCGCCTATCACATCGCCGCACACTGGACGATCGACGGCGCGCTCGACCGCGACGCGCTGCAGCGCGCGCTCGACCACGTGATCGGACGGCACGAAGCATGGCGCACGACGCTCGTCGACAACGACGACGGCATCGTAATACAGCGTATCCACGCACACCTGCCGGTTGCGATCGCCACACTGGACCTGCGCACGCAACCGCCGGCTGCGCGCGATGCGCAAGCCACGCGCGTGGCTGAACGCGATGCGGGCGCGCCGTTCGATCTGTCGGGCGGGCCGCTGCTGCGCGCGACGCTTCTCGTGCTCGCCGACGATCGCCACCGGCTGCTGCTGACCGCACACCACGCGATCACCGACGGCTGGAGCTCGCGCTGCGCGTTCGACGAACTGTCGGCCGCGTACCGTGCGTATGCGGAAGGCCGCGAACCGTCGTTGCCCGGGTTGCCGATCCAGTACGCGGACTATGCGGACTGGCAGCGCGACATGCTTGCCGGCGGCGAGGGCGAACGACAGCTCGACTACTGGCGCGGTGCATTGCGCGACGTGCCGGGCCCGCTGGCGCTGCCGGTCGACCGGCAGCCGGGCGCGACGCGCACGCTGCAGGGCGCACGCGTGTCGGTCCGCGTGCCCGACGCGGTTGCAGCCGACGTGCGGCGTCTCGCACGCGATGCGCAGGCCACGGTCTTCACCGTGCTGCTGGCCGCGCTCGACGCATGGCTGGCGCGCGTGACCGGCGAGACGGACGTGGTCGTCGCGGTGCCGGTCGCGCATCGCCAGCGCCCGGAAACCGGCGCGCTGCTCGGACTGTTCCTGAATACCGTGGCGCTGCGCGTACGCGTGGCGCCGACGCAGCCGTTCCGCGCGCTCGTCGATGCCGCACGCGCGGCGGCGCTCGATGCGGTCGCGCATCAGGACGTGCCGTTCGAGCGTGTGGTCGATGCGGTGAAGCCGCCCGTCAAGCGCGGCGACGAATGGCTGCGCGTGAAATTCGCGCAGCAGTTCGATGCGCGTCACGACAGCGTGCTGCCGGGCGCGACCGCCGTGGCGACGCCGGGCCCCGATCTTGCCGCGCGCTTCGACTTCGCGCTGGATTTCACCGACGACGCGAACGGCATCGAACTGGTCGCCGCATACGCGACCGACTGCATCGATGCGGATACCGCGCGCGCATGGCTCGACAGCTATGCGGCGCTGGTCGCGGCCGCCGCACACGAACCGCAGCGCACGACGGCCGCATTGCCGTGCGATGCGTCGCCGGTATCGCGCCAGCCGCGTGACGGCCGGGCGTTGCGTGTCGAGCATGCGGATATCGTCGCCGCGTTCGCGCGACAGGCGGCTGCCTATCCGCATCGCGTCGCGCTCGCCGATGCATCGGCAGCGCTGACGTTCGCCGAACTCGACGACACGTCGAACCGGATCGCACACGCACTGAAACTGCGCGGCGTAACGGCCGAGGCGCCCGTGATCGTCTGCGTCGAGCGTTCGGCCCGCTTCGTCGTCGGCCTGCTCGGTGCGCTGAAAGCCGGTGCGCTGGCTGTGCTGCTCGATCCGGCGCAGCCGGCCGCACGGCTGGCCGCGGCCGCCGCCGATTGCGGTGCGCGCTGGGCGCTCGTCGCGGACACGGCCGCGTGGCCGACCGGCAGCGCCACGCAGCCGCTCGACGTCGATACGCTCGCGCAGGACGCGACGCTCGCCCATGCGGCCGGCGTACGTGTCGCGCCGCATCCCGAACAGGGCGCCTATCTGATCTATACGTCGGGCTCGACCGGCACGCCGAAGGGCGTCGTCGTGTCGCACGGCGCACTGGCCGACTACGTGCAGGGCATGCTCGACGAACTCGCGTTCGCACCGGACGCGTCGTTCGCGATGGTGTCGACCGTCGCGGCCGACCTCGGCCACACGACGCTGTTCGGCGCGCTGTGCGCGGGCCGCACGCTGCATCTGCTGCCGGCCGCATGCGCGTTCGACCCGGACCTGTTCGCCGACGAAATGCGTCGTCGCGACGTCGGCGTGTTGAAGATCGTGCCGAGCCACCTGCAGGCGCTGCTCGATGCGCGCGTGCCGGCCGACGTACTGCCGCGCCACGCGCTCGTGACCGGCGGCGAAACGCTGACGTGGGCGCTCGTCGCGCGCCTGGCCGCGCTCGCGCCGGCCTGCCGCGTGATCAACCATTACGGTCCGACCGAAGCGACGGTCGGCGCGATCGCGTGCGACACCGCGTCGATTGCCGCCGACGCGCGCGATCCGGCCAGCGGCGTACCGCTCGGCGCACCGCTGCCGAATGCGCGCGCGCTGGTGCTCGACGCGTTCGGCGCATGCGTGCCGGCAGGCGCGACGGGCGAACTGTATCTGGGCGGGCCGGGCGTCGCGCGCGGCTACCTGAACCGGCCGGCACAGACCGCCGAGCGCTTCGTGCCCGATCCGTTCACGCCCGGCGCACGCCTGTATCGCACCGGCGACCGTGTGCGTCTGCGCGCGGACGGCCGGATCGCCTTCCTTGGGCGCATCGACGATCAAGTGAAAATTCGCGGCTACCGCGTCGAACCGGGCGAAGTGAGCGCGGCGGTACGCGCAGCGGGCCCGATCGCGCAGGCCGAAACGCTCGCGATCGAGCACGACGGCCGCCTGCGGCTCGCGACGTTCGTCGTGATGCGCGACGGCGCGGCATTCGACGAAGCTGCCGTGCGTTCGGCCCTCGGGGCGACGTTGCCTGACTACATGGTGCCAGCGCGATTCGTCGCACTCGCGCGCCTGCCGGTCACTGCGAACGGCAAGATTGATCGCGCGGCGCTGCGCGAGCTGGCCGTCGTGCCGGTGACGGTTGCGTCGGGCGACGCGCCGCAGGGCCCGGTCGAAACCGCGCTCGCGGAAGTGTGGCAAGCGGTGTTGAAAGCACCGCGCGTCGGCCGCGACGACAACTTCTTCGAACTCGGCGGCGACTCGATCCTCGTGCTGCAGGTGATCGCACGCGCTCGCAAGCGCGGCGTGCGCTTCACGCCGAAGCAACTGTTCGACGGCCCGACGGTCGCCGAGCTCGCGCGTATCGCGAAGACGGAGGAGGTGGCCGCAGCAACGCCGACTTCAGCGCCGGCTGCACCGGCTGCCACGGCAATCCTGACACCGGCGCAGCAGCGCTTCTTCGCGCTCGATGTGCCGCATCCGGGCCACTGGAACCAGTCGGTCGCGTTCGACGTGCGCGGCCCGTTCGACGCCGATGCCTTCGCACGCGCATTCGACGCACTGCTCACGCAGCACGACGCATTCCGGCAGCGCTTTGCGCGCGACGCGAACGGCAACTGGCATGCAAGCGAGGCGGCGAAGCCGTACGACGCGCTGCCGTTCGTCGAAGTCGCGGCACGCGACGAAGCCGACGCACTGGCGCGCTTCGACGCGCTGCAGCGCCGCCTTGATCTGGGCCGCGGGCCACTCGCGTGCGCATGCGCGGCACGGCTTCCTGATGGTTCGACGCAGCTCTATCTGGCGATTCATCATGCGATCGTCGACGGCGTATCGTGGCGCATCCTGCTCGACGATCTCGACTCGGCCTATCGCGCCGCAGGCGAGCGCGCGCCGGTGCGCCTGTCGCAGCCGGGCCTGCGTGCGGACGCATGGGCCGCGCGCCTGGCACGCGCCGCGACGGACCCGGCATCGCCGTTCGCCGCCGAAACCGCGTACTGGGCCGGGATGGCGCCGGGCGACGACCTCGTACCCGATCATCCCGATGCACCGGCGACGAACGCCGATGCAGCCGTCGTCGTGCAGACGATCGACGCGGCACTGACCCGTGCGGCGCTGACCGATGCGCACGCCGCGTATCGCACGCAGACGATCGAACTGCTGGGCGCGGCGCTCGCGCTGGCGCTGACGGAAGCCAACGGCGCCGCTTCGTGCCGCGTCGAACTCGAAGGACACGGCCGCGAGGCGCTGTTCGACGATGCGGACGCAAGCCGCACGATCGGCTGGCTGACGAGCCACTATCCGGTGACGCTGCCGGTCGACGCGACCGCGCGCGACACGCTGTGCGCAGTCAAGGACACGCTGCGCGCGGTGCCGCACAAGGGGCTCGGCTTCGGCGTGCTCGCGCACTACGGCGATGCGGCGACGCGCGCGGCGCTGGCCGCCGTACCGCGTCCGCGCGTGACGTTCAACTATCTCGGCCAGTTCGACGCGCCGCGTGACGCGACGCTCGTGCCGCGCTTCGGCGGCACCGGCACCGAGCGCGACCCACAAGGGCCGCTCGGCAACACGCTCGCGATTCACGCGTATCTGGATACCGATCGCGACGGCGCCCGCACGCTCAAGGTGCACTGGGTGTACGGCGCACCGCAATTCGAACGCGCGACGATCGACGCATTCGCCGAACGCTTTGCGAACGCGCTGCGCGCACTTGCCGATGCTTGCGCATCGCGTGTCGCGCATCGCGGCGGCGGAGCGACGCCGGGCGATTTCCCGCTCGCGCAGACGGCCGGTCTCACGCAGGCCGCGATCGAGCGCGCGCCGCTCGACTGGCGCACGATCGACGATGTCTATCCGCTGTCGCCGATGCAGCAGGGGATCCTGTTCCATGCGTTGTTCGCGCCCGGCCACGCAAGCTACGTGAACCAGCTCGTCGCGACCGCGACGGCGCTCGATGCCGACCGGCTCGCAGCCGCGTTCGCCGCGTCGGTCGCGCGCCACGACATCCTGCGCACCAGCGTGATGCCCGACGAAGCGGCGCCGCTGCAATGCGTGCATCGCCATGCGCAGATGCCGGTCGAACAGCTCGACTGGCGTACGCACGGCGACACACTCGACGCCGATTTCGACGCTTGGCTCGCAGCCGACCGCGCACGCGGCTTCGACTGGCGCGAGCCGCCGCTGATGCGGCTCACGCTGATCCGCATGACCGACGACGCATGGCGCGTCGTGTGGACGCGCCACCATGTGCTGCTGGACGGCTGGAGCACCGCGCGCCTGCTCGCGGACGTGCTGCGCGACTATCGCGACCCCGATGCGGTGTCGCCGTTCGCGAGCCGCCCGGCGCTGCGCTATCGCGACTTCATCGCGTGGCTCGGCACGCGCGACCGCGACGCGGACGAACGTTTCTGGACCGACCGGCTCGCGCGCCTCGACGCGCCGACGCTGATCGCCGAGCGCGCGGCCGACCGTGCGGATGCCGAAATGGTCACGTGGCGTGCGACGCTCGACGCGAATGCGCTGACACGGGTCGCGCACACCGCGCGTGCGCTTAAGCTGACCGTGAACACGCTGGTGCAGGGCGCCTGGGCGCTCGCGTTGCAGCGCATGACGCATCAGCCGGCCGTCGCGTTCGGCGCGACCGTCGCGGGTCGTCCCGATGCGCTCGCGGACGTCGACACGGTGCTCGGTCTTTTCATCAACACACTGCCGGTGATCACGACGCCTGCGCCGCAACTGCGCGCGGTCGACTGGCTGCAGGCGCTGCAGCGCGACAACGCAGCGGCTGCGGAGCATGCGCACACGCCGCTGGCCGATATCCAGCGCTGGGCGCGCGGCGCCGGCGGCGCACTGTTCGACACGCTGGTTGTATTCGAGAACTACCCGGTCGACGACACGGCGCGCGACGCCGATCCGCGCGCACTCGCACTGAGCGACGTGCGCAGCATCGAATCGACCGATTTCGCGCTGACGCTCGTGATCGAAAGCGGCGTCGAGCTGACGATCGACTATGGCTACGACGCCGCACGCGTCGATGCGCGGCAGGTCGAAACCTGGCACCGCGCTTTCGCCTGTGCGCTCGACGCGCTGGCCCGCACGCCGGATGCGCTGCTCGGCACGCTGTCGATCGTGGACGATGCGGCACGCGACGCGTTGGCTCGCGCGCAGCACACCGCACAAACGTGGCCGGACGCGCAGCGCCAGCCGCTGCATCGGCAATTCGCCGATGCAGCACGCGCGACGCCGGACGCGATCGCGCTCGAATACGCGGACTCGCATGGCCGCGTGCAACGCGCGACTTATCGTGAACTCGACCTGAGCACGTCGCGCGTCGCCGCCGCATTGCGCCGGCGCGGCGTGCGGCCCGACACGCCGGTCGCGCTGTGCGTCGAGCGCTCGTTCGACATGGTGACGGCGCTCGTCGGCGTGCTGAAGGCAGGCGCCGCGTACCTGCCGATCGATCCCGACTATCCGGCCGAGCGCGTCGCGTACCTGCTGCAGGACGCTCGCCCGGCCGTCGTGATCACGCAGGCCCATCTGCGCGAGCAGGTCGAGGCAGCCCTCGGCGAAGGCGCGACGACCCAACTGCTGACGGTGGCCGATCTGCTCGCCGACGAACCGGGCGAGCTGCCCGCCGGCGTCGCGACCGACATCGACGATGCGCAGCTCGCATACCTGATCTACACGTCCGGCTCGACCGGCAAGCCGAAAGGCGCCGGCAACACGCACGGCGCACTCGCGAACCGGATCGCGTGGATGCAGCACGCATACCGGCTCACGCGCGACGACGTCGTGCTGCACAAGACGCCGTTCGGTTTCGACGTGTCGGTATGGGAATTCGTGTGGCCGCTTGCGCTCGGCGCGAAGCTCGCGATCGCGGCACCCGGCGACCACCGCGATCCGGCACGCCTCGCGGCCGCGATCCACGCGCACGGCGTGACGGTGCTGCACTTCGTACCGTCGATGCTCGCCGCATTCGCCGCGTATCTCGACGATTTCCCGGCCGCCGCGCAATGCGACAGCGTGCGCCTGATCGTCGCGAGCGGCGAGGCGCTTGCGCCCGAGCTCGTCGCGAAGGTCGCTCGGCTGCTGCCGAACGCGACGCTCGTGAACCTGTACGGGCCGACGGAAGCCGCGATCGACGTGTCGCACTGGACCTGCGGCCCCGACGACGCGAACGCAATCGCGGTGCCGATCGGCCATCCGATCGCGAACCTGCAACTGCACGTGCTCGACGCTGCGTGGCAGCCGGTACCGTCCGGCGCGACCGGAGAACTGTATCTGGCCGGCGCGGGCCTCGCGCGCGGCTATCTCGGCCGCCCGGGGCTGACCGCCGAGCGCTTCGTGCCCGATCCGTTCGTGCCGGGCGCGCGCATGTACCGCACCGGCGACCTCGCGCGGCGTCGTGCCGACGGCGCGCTCGACTACTTGGGCCGCGTCGACACGCAGGTGAAGCTGCGCGGCCAGCGGATCGAACCGGGCGAAATCGAGGCGTTGCTGCGTGCGGCGCCGGGCGTGCACGACGCGGTCGTGATCGTGCGCGACGAGCAGCTGATCGCTTATGTCGCACGCGGCGACGCGGGTCCGCTCGACCGCGCGGCGCTGCTCGATGCGTTGCGTGCGCAACTGCCGGCGTACATGGTGCCGTCGCAACTGGTCGAGCTCGACGCATTGCCGGTCACGCCGAACGGCAAGTGCGACCGTCATGCGTTACCCGCGCCGGTGCGTGAAGCGGCGGCAGCGGTCGAACTCGCCACCGACACCGAGCGCGCGCTCGCGGCGATCTGGCAACGCGTGCTGCACGTGGACACGCTCGGCCGCGACGACGATTTCTTCCTGCTCGGCGGCCACTCGCTGCTCGCGACGCAGGCGCATGCGCAGGCGAACCTGCACTGGGGCCTCACGCTGCCGCTGCGCACGCTGTTCGACACCCGCACGCTCGCACGCTGCGCGGAAGCGATCGATGCGGCCTGCACGGCGCGCGGCGAGACCGATGCGGCGAGCGCGATCGACGCGCTGCTCGGCGAACTGGAAACCCAATAAGGACGACGGATGACGAAGGTTCAACCCGACTGGCTCGCGCTCGCGACGCGTTTCGCGCAACTGCCCGACGCGCAGCGCGCCGTCTTCATCGACAAGCTCGATGCGGCCGGCATCGACTTTCGCGTGCTGCCGATCCCGCCGCGCACGGCGCGCCACGACCGTGTGCCCGCATCGTTCGCGCAGACGCGGCTGTGGCTGCATGCGCGGCTGATCGACGCGCCGGACGCGTATCACATCACCGAGCGGCTCGCGCTGACGGGCCCGCTCGACGCGCACGCGCTACGCCTGGCTTGCGACGCACTGATCGCGCGCCATGAAGCGCTGCGCACGACCTTCGACGAAGCGGAGGACGGCGTCGCGCAGACGATCCATGCGCCGCTGCGCTGCCCGTGGCGCGAGACCGATCTGGAAGCGCTGCCCGGCGCGCAGCGCAGCGCGCGCGCCGACAGCGTCGCGACCGCCGCCGAAGCCATTGCGTTCGATCTCGGTGCGGCGCCGCTCATGCGCGCCCACCTGATCCGCTTCGATGAGACGCATCACTGGCTCGCGCTGACCGTTCATCACATCGTGTCGGACGGCTGGTCGTCGGGGGTGATGCTCGACGAGCTCGCGGCGTTCTATCGCGCCTATGCATCGAGCGAGCCGGTGCCGCTCCCGCCGCTGCCGATCCAGTATGCGGACTACGCGCTGTGGCAGCGCCGCTGGCTCGACGCCGGCGAACGCGACCGGCAGCTCGCATTCTGGCGCGAGCGGCTCGATCCGCAGCGCGGCGTGCTCACGCTGCCGGGTGCGGCCGCACGGCCCGCGCGGCGCAGTGCGCGCGGCGCGCGCCATGTGTTTTCGCTCGACGCACGTATCGGCGCGCAACTGCGCGCCTTCGCGGCCGCGTCGGGTGCGACGCCGTTCGCGGTGCTGCTTGCCGCGCTCGATGCGTTGCTCGCCCGCGCGACGGGCGACGCGCGGATCTGCGTCGGCGTGCCGGCCGCGAACCGCGAGCGCGCGGAGACGGGCGGCCTGATCGGGTTCTTCGTCAACACGCTCGCGATCGACGTCGACGTGCCGGCGCACGGCGATTTCTCGTCGCTGGTCGCGCGGACGCAGCGTGCGCTCGTCGATGCGCAGATGCACCAGGACGTGCCGTTCGAGCAGGTCGTCGACGCCCTCGGCGTGCCGCGCAGCGCGAGCCACCATCCGCTGTTCCAGGTGATGGCCGCCTATGGCGAGCGCCGCGCGCTGCCCGCACTGGGTGCGGCGTCGGCCGCGCTGTTGCCGTCCGGCACGCCGTCCGCGAAATTCGACCTGACGCTCGCCGTCGAGGCGACGCCCGACGGCACGTTCGACGCCGCCTTCATCTACGCGCTCGACCTGTTCGACGCGGACGCGATCGCGCGGCTCGCCGCGCGCTTCGTCACGCTGCTCGGCGACGCGCTCGCGCGCCCCGACATGGCGATCGGCGATCTCGACTGGCTGCCCGCCCATGAACTCGCGCAACTGTTCGCGTGGAACGCGCCGGCCGGTGCCGCCGAGGCCGAACCGTTCGTGCCGGTGCATGCACGTATCGCCGCGCACGCGAACGCGCGGCCCGACGCACGCGGCGTCGCCGACATCGATCGCGCGTTCACGCGCGGCGAAGTCGATGCCCGCGCCGCACGCATCGCGCGCAATCTCGTCGCGGCCGGCGTGCGGCCCGAGATGCGCGTCGGCGTCGCGCTGCAGCGTTCGGTCGACCTGCTGGTCGCGCTGATCGCGGTGCTGAAGTCGGGCGCCGCATTCGTGCCGCTCGATCCGGCCCATCCGCGCGAACGGCTCGCACAGATCGTCGGCGACGCGGGCATCGCGCACGTGCTGACCGACGGTGCGAGCGCCGCGTCGCTGCCCGATCTGCCGGCACTGCGGATCTGGCGCGCGGACGAAATCGACGCATTCGATGACGCCGCGCAAGTTGAACTGCCGGACGTACTGCCCGGCCATGCGGCATACGCGATCTACACGTCGGGTTCGACCGGCAAGCCGAAGGGCGTGATCGTCGATCACGCGGCATTCGCACGGCACTGCGTGGCGATCGCCGAGCGCTACGGCGCGACCGAGCACGACGTATTCCTGCTGTTCCAGTCGGTCAACTTCGACGGCGCGCACGAAGGCTGGTTTTCGCAATACCTGTCGGGCGCCGCCGTGTCGGTGACGGCCGACGTGCTGTGGCCGCCCGCGCAGACCTGCGCGATGATGGTCCGCGACGGCGTGACGATGACCTACGTGCCGCCCGGCTGCGCCGCGCAACTCGCCGAATGGGCGCTCGCGCACGGCGCACCGCCGACGCTGCGTTCGCTGACCGTCGGTGGCGAGGCGACGTCGCGCGAAGCGTTCGCGATGCTGCGCCGCGCGATGCCGAACGTGCGGGTGGTCAACGGCTACGGCCCGACCGAGACCGTGATCACGCCGACGTTGTGGATGTTCCGTCCCGACGACGATCTCGCCCAGCTTGGCGACGCCGCGTACCTGCCGATCGGCACGCTGGTCGGCGCGCGCACCGCGCACGTGCTCGACGCACGGCTGCATCCGCTGCCGGTCGGCGTGATCGGCGAACTGTATCTGGGCGGCGAGGGGATCGGCGTCGCGCGAGGCTATCTGGAGCGTCCGGCGCTGACGGCCGAGCGCTTCGTGCCCGATCCGTACGGCGCGCCGGGCGCGCGCCTGTACCGCACCGGCGACCTCGTGCGGCGTCGCGCGGATGGCGTATTCGACTTCATCGGGCGTGTCGATCATCAGGTGAAGCTGCGCGGGCTGCGCATCGAACTCGGTGAAATCGAAGCCCAGCTCGCCGCACACGATGCGGTGCGCGAAGCGTGTGCGGTCGTGCACGGGCAGGGCGCACAGGCGCAGCTCGTCGCGTACGTCGAACTGACCGCCGACGCGCAGGCCGCGGCGCAACCCGTCGAAGCCGCGACGCTCGACGCGCATTTGCGCCGCACGCTGCCCGACTACATGGTGCCCGCGCAACTGATCGTGCTCGATGCGCTGCCGCGCAATGCGAACAGCAAGGTCGACCGCGCGCGGCTGCCCGCGCCGGTGCGCGTCGAACGTGCATACGAAGCGCCGCACGACGGCGACGAGGCCGCGCTCGCGGCGATCTGGTGCGACGTGCTGAACGTCGAGCGCGTCGGCCGTGGCGATCACTTCTTCGAACTCGGCGGCCATTCGCTGGCCGCGGTGCGCGTCGCGACGCGTGTTGCCGAACGGCTCGGCCGCGATGTGCCGGTGCGTGCGCTGTTCGAAGCGCCGGTGCTCGCGCAATACGCGCGGCAGGTCGCCGACGCGCCGCGCGTTGCCCATGCCGGTGCGGCAGCGCCGGGCGTCGCGGTGGTCAAACCCGATGCGCAGGGCGTGTGGCCGCTGTCGCCCGCGCAGCTCGGCCTCTGGTTCCTGTGGCGCGCGCAGCCGGACAGCGCCGCGTACAACATTCCGGTCGCGCTGCGCATGCGCGGCCCGCTCGACGTCGCTGCGCTGCGTGCGGCGTTTTCCGCTGTGGCAGCCGCGCATCCGGCGCTGCGCGCACGGCTCGTCGCGCGCGACGGCATGCTGCCGGGCCAGCGGATCGAAGACGCCGCGCCTGTCGCGCTGCCGGTCGTCGATCTGTCCGCACAGCCCGATGCGCTCGCCCGCGCGGCGGCGCTGACCGATGCGGATGCACTCGCACCGTTCGATCTCGTCGCCGATGCGCCGCTGTGGCGCGCACGCGTGCTGCGGCTCGGCGCGGACGATCATGTGTTGTCGGTGACGATCCATCACATCGTGTCGGATGGCGAATCAATCGAGCTGTGGCTCGATGCGGTGCGTGCTCGCTATGTCGATAACGTGCGCGGTGAAGCGACGCCCGCGTTGGACAACATCCCGCTCGTCTTGCCCGCGCCATGCCACCCGGCCCGCGTCGCGTACTGGCGCGATGCGTTGGCCGATCTGCCGTCGTGCGTGCTGCCGCAGCGTGCAGATGCGCCGGCTGTCCCGCAATGGCGCGCGGCACGTATCGCGTTCGAGTTCGATGCGTCGCGGATCCGCGCCGCGCGCGACGCGGCATCGGCCGCGCATGCGACGTTGCCGATGCTGCTGCACGCGGCGCTCAACACCGCGCTGTTCCGCGCGACCGGCGCGGCCGACCAGCCGGTCGGGGTGCTCGCGTCGACCCGCGAACTGACGGGCGACGCGGCACGCGATGCGCTGGGGCTCTTCATCAATTCCGTCGTCGTGCGCACGCGTATCGACGCGGCAGCCCGCCGCACGGACGTGCTCGCGCAGGTGCGCGACACGGCGCTCGCCGCGTATGCGCATGCCGGCGTGCCGTTCGCCGACGTCGTCGCGGCACTGCGCGCGCCGCGCACGGCGCAGGCCAATCCGCTGTTCCAGGTGATGTTCAACTACCTGCGCCCGAGCGGCGCGGCCGCGCGCGACTGGGCCGGTTTGTCGCTCGCCGAATTCGACGACGTGCGTCATCGCGTCGTGTTCACGCTGGAGCTGGACGTCGTCGAGCATCCGGACGGCCGCGTGAGCGCCGCGTTCTCGTATGCGGACGAACTGCTCGACGGCGCGTTCGTCGACACGCTCGTCCGGCTGTATCACGACGAAGTCGCCCGTTTCGCCGGTACGCCGGAAGCGACACTCGGCGTGCCCGATGCGCGGTTCGCTGCGCACACGGCGAACGCTGCCGCACCGACATGCAGGGCGGCTCGGGCCACGGCATCGTCGCGCGCCCCGAACGTCGTTGCATCGCTCGCGGCGTTGTGGTCGGACACGTTCGCGACTGCCGCGCCTGCGCCCGACGCCGATCTGTTCGAAGCCGGCGCGACGTCGTTCGACGTCGTGCGCTTCGTTGACGCGGCGAGCCGCGCCGGTCACCCGCTGACGGTCGCCGACGTGTTCGCGTCGCCGACGCTCGCGGCGCTAGGCGCACGCATCGCCGCGCCGACCCAAACGGGCCAGGAGGTGCGCGATGCTGGCTGAAGTGCGTCCGGACGGCTTCACGATGCCCGACACGTGCCGCCTCGTCTTCGCGGACGACCTGTTCGCCGCGCGTGACGACGCGGAGATTCGCGTCGCGCATGGCGACGGCATCGGCGCGCAGGTGTTGCGCGCGCAACTCGCGGACGACGGCACGCTGCGCCTCGTCGCCTACAACCATCGCGCGGCGACGGCCGACCAGCGCCGTGCGCTGCTGGCCGCGCTCGCCGCGGCATTTTCCGACGACGTCCGCCGCGCGGCGATCCGGCTCGACCCGGCCGCGTGGCCGGCAGTCGCGCTCGATGCGCTGCGCGCGAGCGGCGTGCTCGCCGACGGCGGCCTGTGCATGCGCGAAGGCTGGGCGCAACAGGCGGACCTGTGGCGCGTCGGTGCGCATCTGCCGTGCGCGACGCTGCCGATGCTGACCGACGGCCGGCGTCATCCGCGCCGGCCGCCCGCGCCGCGCGGCGACGTGTACGCCCGCGACCTGCCGGCGCTCGGCGTGCGCTTCACGCTGCGCGGCTGGCAGCCGGGCGAGGACGCCGCGCGCGTCGCACGCTGGTTCGACGAACCGCGCGTGCGCGAAGGCTGGCCGGGCACGCAGCCCGGCGTGGACGGCACGGCGCCCGATGCCGATCCGCACCTGACGCCGCTCGTCGGCTGCTTCGACGGCGAACCGTTCGCGTATTTCGAAGCGTTCTGGCTGAAGGAAGACCCGCTCGCGCCGCATGTCGGCGCGCGCGACTACGACCGCGGCCTGCGGATGCTGGTCGGCGAATCGCGCTGGCGCGGCCCGCATTGCGTGGCGGGCTGGCTGCCGTCCGTCGTTCATTACCTGTTTCTCGACGATCCGCGCACCGAAGCGCTCGGCTGCGCAGTTCCGGCCGGCCGCGCGCGGGTCGTCGACCTCCTCGCGCAGCATGGCTTCGCGCGGCAGCGCCGTCTGGCGCTGGCCGACGCACAGCCGTTGTGGATGCGCACGCTGCGCGAGACGTTCTTCTCCGGCCGTCATGTCTGACGGGCCGGTTTCACCGACAAGGGAGCTGAGAGACATGCAGAGAGAAACCGTATTCGACCTGATCGGCGTCGGCTTCGGGCCGTCGAATCTGGCGCTGGCCGTGCGTCTTGCCGAGCGCGGCGGTGCGCGTCCGTTCGCGCATTGCTTCGTCGAACGCCAGCCGGAATTCGGCTGGCATCGCGGGATGCTGCTCGACGACTGCCGGATGCAGATCTCGTTTCTGAAGGATCTCGTCACGATGCGCGATCCGAAGAGCCGCTATACGTTCATCAACTACCTGTTCGAACGGGGCCGGCTGAACGAATTCGTCAACCTGAAGAACTTCTATCCGACCCGCGTCGAATTCCACGACTACCTGAGCTGGGTCGCCGAAGCGTTCGACGAGCACGTTCACTACAGCGAGACCGTCACGGCGATCGAGCCCGTACACGGCGACGGCGCACGCATCGACGCGCTGCGCGTGCTGTCGCGCGATGCCACCGGCCACGAGCGCCAGCGCGTGACGCGCGCGCTGTCGGTCGGCGTCGGCGGCACGCCGGCGGTGCCGGACGCGTTCGCCGCGCTCGGCCGCGACCGCGTGATCCACTCGTCGTCGTATCTGACCGACATCGACCGGCTGGTCGCATCGCCGGACGGCGAGCGCCGCCGCGTCGCGGTGATCGGCGCAGGGCAGAGCGCGGCCGAGGTATTCATCGACCTCGCGCGCCGCTTCCCGCACGTCGACGCAAGCCTCGTGATGCGCGCCGGTGCGTTGAAACCGGCCGACGACAGCCCGTTCGTCAACGAGATCTTCAGCCCGGCGTTCACCGACGTCGTCTACGCGCAGCCGCACGACGCGCGCCGCGCGCTGCTCGAGCGCTATCGCGACACCAACTACGCGGTGGTCGACCGGCCGCTGATCGAGCAGATCTACGAAATGCTGTACCTGCAGCGCATCGACGGCACGCCGCGCCATGCGCTGCTCGCGAACTGTGCGATCGAAGCCGCGGTGCGTGCCGCCGACGGTCGCATCGAGCTGACGCTGCGCGACCGGATGAACGGCGCCACGCGCGTCGAACGCTTCGACGCGCTCGTGCTCGCGACCGGCTACCGGCGCGACACGCACTCGTCGCTGCTCGAGGGGCTCGCACCGTACCTGGGCGACGCACTCACGCGCGGCGACGTCACGCGCGACTACCTGCTCGCGACGCCCGAGCACTTCGCGCCGCGCATCTACCTGCAAGGCTGCTGCGAAGACAGCCACGGTTTATCCGACACGCTGCTGTCGGTTCTCGCACGCCGCGCGGACGAAATCTGCGCGTCGCTCGAAGACGGGATCGCGCCCGGCCATGACGACGGCGCGGCCCGGGCAGCACATGAACAACGACATCAAAACGGGGTGAGCGCGGGCCGGATGGCTTTCGCTCTTTGACAAAGGCGCGGTCGGAGACCGCATAAAAAACTGGAGCAGAGAAAGATGGAGTGGGCAACAGGCACGCGTGTGCGTGCGATCGCAGCCGCGGCGAGCGTGGCGTTCGGAACGGCGGCCGCAGGGCACGCATTCGCGCAGACGGCGCCGACCGTGAGCGCAGGCGCTGCGGCGTCGGTCGGCAGCGCGCAGAACGGCACGGCGGCGAATACGACGGCCGGTGCGGCGAATGCATCGAGCAGCGCAGCGTCCGGCACGCTGCCGGCGATCAACGTCAACGCGGGCTCGGAAGGCGACGGTACGGTCGGGCTCGTCGCGAAGCGCAGCCGCAGCGGCACGAAGACCGACACCCCGATCAACGAAATCCCGCAGACGATCAACGTCGTCACCGCGCAGCAGATCGAGATGACGGGCGCGACCGACGTGAACGCGGCGCTGCGCTACGTGCCCGGTTTCTCGTCGTACGGTTCGGACAACCGCTCCGACTGGTACGCGGCGCTGCGCGGCTTCACGCCGACCGCCTACGTGAACGGGCTGCAGGTGCCGAACACGCTCAACCTGTCGAGCTGGCGCGTCGATCCGTACATGATCGACAGCATCTCGGTGCTGCGCGGACCGACCTCGGTGCTGTACGGCGCGGGCGACCCGGGCGCGATCATCGACGTGCAGACCAAGACTGCCGACGGCGAGCGCGTGCGCGAAGCCGGCGTGCAGATCGGCAACTATGCGCGCAAGCAGTTCATGATCGACGTCGGCGACAAGCTCGACCCGGACGGCCAGTATGCGTACCGGTTCGTCGGCGTCGCACGCGACGGCAACGCGGTGACCGGCCCGAACAACGACCAGCGCGTGTCGCTCGCGCCGTCGTTCCGCTGGCGCCCGAACGCGGATACGTCGCTGACGCTGTCCGCCACGTACCTGCAGGACTGGGGCGACATCTCGTCGAACTTCCTGCCGGCGCAGGGCACCGTGCTGCCGAACCCGAACGGCCAGATCAACCAGGACATCTACGAAGGCGACGGCAGCTTCAACTACTACCACAAGAAGCAGTGGTCGCTCGGCTACCAGTTCGAGCAGAAGCTGACGCCGGCGTGGACGTTCCGCCAGAACACCCGCCTGATGCACCTGTCGCTCGACAACGGGTCGGTGTGGGGCGCGGGCTTCGCCGACGACACCCTGACCGACGTCAACCGCTGGGCCGGCGTGTTCCAGATGAACTACAGCCGCTTCGACATCGACAACAACCTCGAAGGCCGCTTCGCGACGGGCCCGCTCCAGCACACGCTGCTGCTCGGCTTCCAGTACAACCGCCAGACCGCGACCGACAGCGAATGGCTGGCCGCCGCCCCGACGCTGAACCTGTACAACCCGGTCTATACGCCGGTCACGCTGTCGGTGTTCTCGGATCCGAACTCCACGTACCGGACCAACACGTACACGACGATGAACACGTTCGGCCTGTACGCGCAGGATCAGATCAAGTGGAACCGCTGGACGCTGACGCTCGGCGGGCGCGAGGACTGGGTCAACATGCGGATGGACGACCGCGCGGGCGGCACGCAGTCGAAGGCCGACGTGACGGCGTTCACGGGCCGCGTCGGGCTGACGTACGAGGGCGACTACGGTCTGTCGCCGTACGTCAGCTACGCGACGTCGTTCAACCCGCTGATCGGCGTGAGCCTGTACGGCGGCGGCCTGCCGCAGCCGACGCGCGGCAAGCAGATCGAGGCCGGCCTGCGCTGGCAGCCGCCCGGCAAGAACATGATGCTGAACGCGGCGATCTACCAGATCAACCAGACCAACGTGCTCACGCCGACGCCGACGAATCTCGATCCGGCCGGCACGACGCAGATCCAGACGGGTGAAGTGCGTTCGCGCGGGATCGAGCTGAGCGCGACCGGCAAGCTCACGCGCAACCTGTCGGTGATCGCGTCTTACGTCTACCAGGACGTGAAGAACGTGAAGGCCAACGACGATTCGCTGAACAACTGGCCGGTCGACATTCCGCGTCCGCGCCAGATGGCGTCGCTGTGGACCGACTGGACGTGGCACACGGGGCCGCTCGCGGGCTTTGGCCTCGGCGGCGGCGTTCGCTACCAGAGCGCGTCGGCCGGTGCGTCCGACAACTCGCTGTCGGTCTCGAGCGTCACGCTGTTCGACGCGGGCGTGCATTACGACATGCGCAACTGGCGTTTTGCCGTGAACGGGACGAACCTGTTTAACCGCCACTACATCAGCGGTTGCCAGTCGACCAGCGTCTGCATTTTCGGCACCGACCGCACGGTGATCGCCACCGCGAAATACAACTGGTGACGCCGTGCGCCGCGGCGTGCCGGCCGGCCTGCGGGCCGGTCCGCGCGGGCCGCGGCGCCGTCGTCCGCTTTTTCCACGACGCCTCCATGCCGAAGAAAAATCTCGTCTATATCCAGTCGCTGCGCAACGGCGCGGCCGATCGCGCCGGCCAACCGGTCGCTTACCAGGGCGGCACGCGCTACATGAAGGCGCCGCTCGAATTCCTCGTCGAGCGGCTGAACGATTCGCCGCTCGGCGAGCGCTATACGCTCCAGGGCGTGATCGTCGACGACGACGCTGGCTCGCCGGCCGACCGCGCGAAGGTCGCCGACTACGGGTTCGCGCGCACGCCGGGCCGCCCGTGGATCCTGCCGGAAGGACTGACGGTGCAGGGGCGGCTCGTCGACGACCTGTTCTGCACGATTGCGTCGACGTATCGCCGGCTGCCGCGCGATGCACGCGAACGCGTGACGGGCAAGCAGGCGTTCGAGCGCCGGTTGCTCGAACGCCTGCTCGAACTCGACGCCGACGTGGTCGTGCTCGACGGGCTGCTCGTGATCCTCGACGAGCTCGTGCGGCCCGGTGCGCGCTTTCACCGGCGCATCGCGAACATCCACCCCGGCATCACGGCCGACGATTCGCCGTACCAGCGGCGCGGCGCGTGGGCGACGCTCGATGCGCTGCACGGTGCGCGCGGCGAGCGGGTCGACTGGACGAGCGGCGCGAGCGCGCGCGTCGAACCCGTGACGATGACGGGCGCATCGTTCCACTACGTCGACAACGGCATCGATTCCGGCGAAGTGATCTGCGACGTGCTCGACACGCCGATCGCGCCGGACGACACGATTCTCGAACTGCGCTGGAACAACTTCCAGCGCAGCCTGTTTCCGGCGCTCGAGCGGGGGCTGCACCTCCTCGCCGACCGCCACGACGCGGGAGCACTGTGATGCAATACACGCTGACGAAACCGGCCGGCGCGGCGGAGGCCGTTGAAGGCGAGGTGGCCGCGGCGCTCGACGGCGCGGCACACGCGCAGACGCAGGCGACGCCTGCCATCGAGCGCACGCTCGATGCATGGCGGCCCGACGATCCGCCGGCCGCGCTGCTCGCGGAATTCGTCGCGCTGTTCAATACGGACACGCGGCACGATGCGGCGACGGTGTCGGTGCCACTCGGTGGCGCCGATCCGGCGGCCGTTGCATCGTACGTCGCCCGCGCGGTGCGCGAGGGCGTGATCGACGACGCGCGGATCGACGGCGACCGGTTGCGCCTGAATGCGTCGCGCGCGACGTTCTGGCAGAACCCGCGGCCGTGGCTGGCGGCGAGCGCATCGAGCGGGATGCCGCTGCGCTATGCGATCACGAACGGCCATCGGCATCCGGTGCGGCCGCCGTCGCCGGCCGGCGAGATCTATGCGCGCTACATGCCGCAGGTCGGGATGACGTTCAGCCTGCGCACCGTCGACGTCGACACGCATGCGCAGCTTTTCAGCGACTGGATGAACCTCGATCGCGTCGCGCATTTCTGGGATCAGCGCGGCACGCGCGACGAGCATGCCGCGTATCTGACGGAGCGACTCGCCGATCCGCACATGCATCCGATGATCGGCTATTTCGACGACACGCCGTTCGGCTATTTCGAGTTCTACTGGGCGAAGGAGGATCGTCTCGCGCCGTTCTACGACGCGCACGACTACGATCGCGGGCTGCACCTGCTGATCGGCGACTCGCGGTTCCAGAGCGCGGGCAAGCTGCATGCGTGGTGGAGCGGGGTGCTGCACTACATGTTCGTCGACGAACCGCGCACGCAGCGGCTCGTGGGCGAGCCGCGGGTTGATCACGTGCGGCATATCGCGTACATGCACCGGCTCGGGTTCTACACGCTGAAGGAGTTCGATTTCCCGCACAAGCGCGCGGCGCTGACCGTGATGGAGCGCGAAACGTTTTTCGACACTTTCCGGTTGCCGTGACTGGGCGGGGGGCGCGAGGCGACCGGGTGACGTGTCGCGCGGCCTGACGGGGTGGGCATCGGCCGTTCGGGATATGGATCAGCCGGGCCGCATGAGGAAGAACGGATTTCCCTCTCATCCACGACAGGTCGTGACGATATGGCCAGCACACTCGCCACAGCGTGGGACACGCTTCCCGGTCCGCGCCCCCCAACGTTGACATATGCCGGCATATGCCTAGAGTGGACGCATCGAACTCCAGTGGAGTGGCTCATGCGCACCGTTTCCATTTTCAAGAACGCCCGTAACCAGGCAATCCGCATCCCGAAGGACATGGAATTCGAGGGTGTGACCGAGCTCGAGATCCGCCGCGAGGGCGATACGCTGCTGCTGCGTCCGGTACGACCGACGTGGCTGTCATTCGCGAGCGAACCGCTGGCTGATTCCGATTTCCTCGTCGAGCGCCCGGCCGTCGTCGAAACCGGCCGTTTCGACCTGTCCGGCACCGATGACGATGCATCGACGGAGGCGAGCCAGTGACGACGCTCTATATGCTCGATACGAACATCTGCGCGTTCATCATGCGCGAGCGGCCGCCCGTGGTGTTGTCCCGGCTGCAGTCGTGCGTCAATGCGCAGCACCGGATCGTTGTGTCGGCGATCACCTATGCCGAAATGCGATTCGGCGCTGTGGGCAAGAAGGCGTCGCCAAAGCATGCGGACCTCGTGACGGCCTTCGTCGCACGGCTGGATGGCGTGCTGTCGTGGGATACGGCCGCAGTTGATGCAACGACCGCGATTCGAGTGGATCTTGCGGCCCGCGGCACGCCGATCGGCGCAAACGATGCGTCGATCGCCGGCCATGCCATCGCCGCCGGCGCGGTGCTCGTGACGCATAACAGTCGTGAATTCGGTCGCGTCGCGGGGTTGTCCGTCGAAGACTGGGCAGCTTGAGCCGGACGGGCGGCAGCGTCGTCATCTCGCCGGGTTGCGTCACGTCACACGTGGCCGGCGGGCGGACCGGCAAGAAAAGCGCCGCGGAACGCGTCGAGATACCGGTCCGCATCGTCGTTGAATTCACCCGGCAACAGCGCGAACGCACGTGCCAGCAGATCCTGCCCGAGCAGCGCGTAAATCGCTTCGTCGGATAACAGCGTGCGAATGGCGTCGTACGTGTGCGGCAACGCAATCCGCTTCGCATCGCGCGCCAGCAATGCCGCCGCCGCCAGCTCCGGCTGGAAACCATGCAGTTCCACCAGATCGGGCGCGACGTCCCAGATGCGCTCGCGATTGCCCGCGTCGTGAAAATGCGTGAGCAGGAACAGCAGGTCGTACGCGTCGCTGTTCTGGCGCGCGCGCCGGTCCTTCCACGCAAGCAGTTTCAGCAGCACGAGCGCCGGCAGGCTGGTCACCGGCACCACGACGCCCGCGCCGACCGACACGGGCAGCGCCGTATCGACCGCCTCCTGGAAACCCAGCACGTTCAGCACGAACTCACCGCCGGGCGGCCACGCGATTTCTCCGGGCGGTGTTTCGAGCGGCCCGAACGGCACGAGATCGAGTTCCGTGCGAAACCCCTGCGTGCCGCTGTCGAACAGCAGCTTTTGCTGATGCTTGGGCGCGTGCGCGAATTGCCCGGTCGCGACCAGCGCATCGACGAGCTGCGCGTGAAACGGCCAGCTCACCGCGCACACCGCGACGTCGACGTCCCGCGTCGCGCGCACCGGCCGGATGCCATGGACGTGCCACATCAGGATGTCGCGCGCGGTCGCGCCGGCGACGACGAATGCCGCGTCGAGCCGGGTGCAGGCCGCGCCGACCGCCTGCAGCAGCGCGAGCGCCGCCGGCTCGAGCGGCCGGCGCGGATCGACCTCAAGCGGGCGGGTGGGCGAGGTATCGGTCATGGATCTGCTCGGCGGCGGCAAGATTGCGGCTGTCTCCGGACGAGACGAGATCCGCGTAGATCAGGAGCGGCGGCACGAGCGGCACATCCCGCTCGCGCCAGTCGAGTGCCGGCGACGGCGGCCAGAACGCTTCGAGCAGCTCGACGTCGCCGTGCTCGTCCGGACGCAGGCGCGCCTCGAGCAGCAAGCGGTTCGACACGGCGCCGTGCGTATAGACGGTGATCGCGGCCGGCTTCAGGTCGTGGATCAGCAGGTCGGCTGCCGGTTCGCCGCCGAGCCGTGCATCGCACGCCGCGAAATCGAAGTCGCGCCACCAGTCGGGCGCAAGCGCGGCAAACCGCCGGCCCGGCAGTTTCGCGCGCAGCCGGCTCGGGTACAGCGCGACCCATTCCTGCACGAAACGCGGCCAGTCGGGAAGCAGCCGCTCGCCGTTGCGCCGCTGTGCGACGAGGCCGCGCGCCATCAGATCGTCCATCGCGAGATTGACCGTGCCGAGCGCGACGCCCGATTCGGCGGCGATCGCGCGATACGGCTGCGCGACGAGGCCCGGCTGCGTCGCGAGCGCGAACATCACGGCGAGTCCCTTGGGCGTCGTCGCGCGCGATGCCTGACGACGCGGCGTGCGGGCAGGTTTCGGCCGGCCGGCGATCATCACGGTGGCCTCCGGCTGGATCAGGCTCGCATTGCCGGCGGTATCGAGAAACGGGATGTCGTGCTCGGTCAGGCGGGCGGCCAGTTCGGCAGAAAAATAAGGCGCGACCAGCATCAGCGGCCGTTCGCCCGGCGCGGGCGTGCCGCCGCGGTGACGCAGTGCCGCGAGCGCGCCCTGCAGCGATTCGACGCCAACGCTCACGGCCGCCGGCATCTCGAAGGTCTGCCCGGCGATGTCGAAGCGGATCATTGCGCCGGCGCGCGCCCGATACGCCGCCGGCACGCGCACGGGCCGCGCATTGAAGCGCCGGGTCGCGCGCGCGAACGCGGCGCAGGCCTCGTCGAGCACGTGCTGTTCCGATATCGGGAGAGGGGCGTTCGCGGGCATCACGGAGGATCGCTTGTTCACTGTTTTGTCAGCGTACACAAAAAATGTACAACCGTCAAAAAATGAACAAACGTTCTCAACCTGTTGATGCAAAGGAATTATTTCGGAATGTCGAGCGGCAACCAACGATGACCTCCGCATGAAAAATCGAGCCTGAACATGCAGTGTCGAGTGTGCCGACCGCATGCGGCAGTCGTCCGGATGGACAGCGCTTCCGGGCGCCGCGCGCCTCGTCCCGCGCCGGTGTGATCGACCGGCAACCAGCAGTTGCCGCCGCGACGACTTTCTGTCTGTCCGGTTGTCGCTCAACGGACTATCCTTGCCTGCACATCCCCACTGGACAACAGGAGACGACACCGTGACGCACAGCGTGATCCCCGCAGGCCTCGCCGACGAAATGATCGAGATCCGGCACCGCATCCATGCTCACCCCGAGCTGGGTTTCGAGGAATTCGCAACGAGCGACCTCGTCGCCGAGCAGTTGCAAGGGTGGGGCTACACGGTGCATCGCGGGCTCGGCGGCACGGGCGTCGTCGCGCAGTTGAAAGTCGGCAACGGCACGCAGCGCCTCGGCCTGCGCGCCGACATGGACGCGCTGCCGATCCACGAATCGACCGGCCTGCCGTACCAGAGCACGATCGCCGGCAAGATGCACGCGTGCGGCCACGACGGCCACACGGCGATGCTGCTCGCGGCCGCGAAGCACCTGGCGCGCGAGCGTCGTTTCTCCGGCACGCTGAACCTGATTTTCCAGCCGGCCGAAGAAGGGCTCGGCGGCGCGAAGCAAATGCTCGACGACGGGCTGTTCGAGCTGTTTCCGTGCGATGCGATCTTCGCGATGCACAACATGCCGGGTTTCCCGACGGGCAAGCTGGGCTTCCTGCCGGGGCCGTTCATGGCGTCGTCGGATACCGTGATCGTCGACGTGCAGGGGCGCGGTGGCCACGGCGCGGTGCCGCACAAGGCGATCGATCCGGTCGTCGTGTGCGCGCAGATCGTCGTCGCGCTGCAGACGATCGTGTCGCGCAACGTGTCGCCGCTCGACATGGCGATCGTCACGGTCGGCGCGATCCACGCGGGCGAGGCGCCGAACGTGATTCCCGATCGCGCGCAGATGCGCCTGTCCGTGCGCGCGCTGAAGCCCGAGGTGCGCGACCTGCTCGAAACGCGCATCAAGGAAGTCATTCACGCGCAGGCGGCCGTGTTCGGCGCGACCGCGACGATCGACTACCAGCGGCGCTACCCGGTACTCGTCAACGATGCGGAGATGACCGCGTTCGCACGCGGCGTCGCGCGCGAGTGGGTCGGCGAAGCGAACCTGATCGACGGGATGGTGCCGCTCACCGGCAGCGAGGATTTCGCGTTCCTGCTCGAACAGCGGCCGGGCTCCTACCTGATCATCGGCAACGGCGACGGGGAGGGCGGCTGCATGGTGCACAACCCCGGCTACGACTTCAACGACGCGGCATTGCCGACCGGTGCGTCGTACTGGGTCAAGCTGGCCGAGACGTTTCTGGTGTGATGGGGAATGCGGCGTGAGGTTGGCGGCCGCGCATCGGTGAGTCTGTCCGGCGGCCGAACACAAGATATACCAAACTTTGGTATATGATGAATACCCTGAAAAGGAGGTGACTCATGTCGCGAAACACATCCGTTTCCCTCGGTGACCACTTTGCCGAATTCGTCGATGCGCAAGTGCAATCAGGGCGATATGGCTCTGCGAGCGATGTCGTCCGAGCCGGTTTGCGACTCCTCGAATCACATGAAACGCAGGTACGTGCGTTGCAAGAAGCGTTGAAGGCAGGCGAGGCTTCAGGAGCGCCCAGGCCATTCGATAGCGAGGCGTTCCTGACGCGCATGCGGGTATCCCATGGCGGTTAAGGGTCGGCAGCTTCAGCTGACCCCGCTGGCGGAACTCGATCTCGAAGACATTTGGCGCTATACCGCCGAGCATTGGTCGCTCGCGCGGGCGGACCATTACCACCGCGATCTGATCGCAACGATGGAAGCACTGGCGCACGGAGAAAAGGTCGGCCAGGCTTGCGCTGTTCGCGAGGGCGATTTCCGGTACGCGGTAAGTTCACACGTCGTTTTCTATCGCGAAACGGATGACACGCTCGATGTCATCCGGATTCTGCATCAGCGCATGGATATCGAGCGGCATCTGTAATCACCGTCCCGGTGCAATTGCGACATCGGCCAAACTAGAACGCGTCCCCGCCGAACAACGCCGCCGCCGCATCTGGATTCGACGGCCAGTACATGTGCATGTACGTCGCGACGATCGCGCCCGCGCGATAAACGGCTTCACCGCTGCCAGCCTCGCCATCGGGCCGGGCGGCGGTCGCAACCGGCACCAGCGGCGTATCCAGCCGCGAATAATGAAACGTATGACCGCGCATCGGCCCGGTGCACGTATCGAGTTGCTGCATGCCGAGCGCCGCGAACCGGCGCTGCATCGTCGCCTGGCCTGACAGCAGTCCGAGCATCGGCGTCGTGACGCCCTCCACGTCGGTCAGCGATTCGCACAGATACACCATCCCGCCGCATTCCGCGACGATCGGCCGACCGGCCGCCGCGTGCATGCGAATCGTCCGCGCGGTCACGGCATTCGCCGCCAGCGTCGCCGCATGCAGCTCCGGATAGCCGCCCGGCAGGAACAGCGCATCGCAATCGTCGGGCACGGGTTCGTCGGCAAGCGGCGAAAAGAACCGCAACTGCGCGCCGAGCGTATCGAGCAGCGCGAGATTGGCCGGATAGATGAACGAGAACGCCGCATCGCGGGCGATCGCGATTCGCTTGCCGGCGAGCGCGCGCGGCAGTGGGGCGGCAACGTCCGGTTCCGCGAACGTGACGGCAGGCGGCAACTCGGCAAGCGCGGTGTGCGCGAGCACGTCGGCCGTGCGATCGAGCCGTGCGTCGAGATCGTCGATGTCGGCCGGCTGGTGCAGCCCGAGATGCCGTTCCGGCAGCGCGATGCCTGCATCGGCCGGCACGTGCCCGAGCCAGCGCAAGTCGTCGGGCAGCGCCTGCCGCAGCAGTTCCGCGTGGCGCGGCGACCCGACGCGGTTCGCCAGCACGCCGTGAAACGGCACCTCGGGCCGGAACCGCGCGAGCCCGAACGCGATTGCCGCGAAGGTTTGCGCCATCGCCTTCGCGGAAATCACCGCGACGACCGGCACGCCGAACGTCGTCGCAAGATCGGCACTGCTCGGCGTGCCGTCGAACAGCCCCATCACGCCTTCGATCAGGATCAGGTCGGCGTCGCGCGCGGCCTCGGCGAGCAGCGCGCGGCAGCCGGCTTCACCGACCATCCCGAGATCCAGCGCATGCACGGGCACGCCGCTCGCGCGTTCGAGCAGCATCGGATCGAGAAAATCGGGCCCGGTCTTGAACACGCGCACGCGCCGGCCGAGCCGCCGGTGCAGCCGCGCGAGGCCGGCCGTCACCGATGTCTTGCCCTGTCCGGACGCGGGTGCGCTGACGAACAGCGCGGGGCAGGCCGGCATCGCTCAGAACTCCACGCCGCGCTGCGCCTTCACGCCTTGCTCCTTGTACGGATGCTTGACGAGCCGCATTTCGGTGACGAGGTCGGCCGCGTCGATCAGCGCATCGGGCGCGTGCCGTCCGGTGACGACGACGTGCACCGCATCCGGCCGGGCCGTGAGCGTCGCGAGCACTTCGTCGAGCGGCAGGTATTCGTACTTCAGCACGGTGTTCAGCTCGTCGAGGATCACCATCCGGTATTCGCCGCTTTCGATCATCCGGCGCGCCTCGTCCCAGCCCTTGCGGGCGGTCGCGATGTCGGCGTCGCGGTTCTGCGTGTTCCACGTATAGCCGTCACCCATCGTCACGAAGTCGCACTCCGCGACCGCGCCGAGGAAATCGCGCTCGGACGTGTGCAGCGCGCCCTTGATGAACTGCACGACGCCGAGTCGCATGCCGTGGCCGAGCACGCGCACGGCCATGCCGAACGCGGCCGTGCTCTTGCCCTTGCCGTTGCCGGTGTTGACGATCAGCAGGCCCTTCTCGTGCGTGGCGGCGGCCTGCTTCTTTTCATGGCCGGCGCGGCGGCGTTCGGTCATCCGTTGATGGGATTCGGCATCGGTCTTCATCGGGAGTCGTCCTGTCGAAAGCGAAACAAAGGGTTCAGAGCGGGCCGGCGAGTGCAACCGTCACGCCGCCCAGGATGGATTTGGGGCCGAGCAGCCGGCCATGCGGCGCCGCGAGCTGCGCACAGGGTTCGGCCACGCCGGCGACGCCGAAACGCGCAAGCGCGGCCGCCGACGGCGCACTCGGCGCCGGTTCGGGACAATGCGCGAGCTGCGCCGCGTCGAAGGCGACGAGCGGCCAGCCGCGCCGCGCGCACAGCGTGCGCAGCGCACGCGCGTGCGCCTTGTCGGCGAGCGTCGCGACGACGGCCGGCTCGGCGGCCGGGTAACGCGCGAGCGCCGCGCGGATCGCGGCATCGAGTTGTGCGGCCGTCACGCCCGCGCGGAAACCGACGCCGAGCGCGACGCGCATCATGCGCCGCTGCCGCCGAGCGCCGCGCGCACCGCCGGATCGTCGGCAAGCGCGGCGACCCGGCCGATCACGACGATCGCCGGCGAGCCGATACCGGCCGCGCCGACGCGTTCGACCACCGTATCGAGCGTCGCGAGCACATGCCGCTGTCCGTCACGCGTTGCGTTCTCGATCGCCGCGCACGGCGTGTCGCCGGCCAGGCCACCGTCGCGCAGCGCGGCCGCGATCGCGTCGAGCCGGCGAATGCCCATGTAGATCACGATCGTCATCCGCGTGGCGGCCAGCGCGCGCCAGTCGGGTTCGTCGGCGCCCGCGCCGTGGCCGGTGACGAAGATCACGCCCTGAGCGTCGCCGCGATGCGTGACCGGAATGCCGAGCGCAGTCGGTGCGGCGATGCCGGCCGTGATGCCGTTGACGACTTCGACCGGGAACCCGGCCGCGCCGAGCGCGAGCAATTCCTCGCCGCCGCGGCCGAACACGAACGGATCGCCGCCCTTGAGCCGCGCGACGCTGCGGCCCGCGCGCAGGTGCGCGAGCATCGCGGCGACGATCGCGTCCTGCGGCGTCGACGCATGGCCGCCGCGCTTGCCGACCTGCTCGATGCGCGCATCCGCGCGCGCATGGCACAGCACGTCGGGGTTCACGAGATCGTCGACGAGCAGCACGTCGGCCGCGGCGATCGCGCGCACGGCCTTCAAGGTCAGCAGATCGGCGTCGCCGGGGCCGGCGCCGACGAGCCATGCGCGGCTCATCGCGGGCGGCACGGCGCGCACCGTGTCGAAGCAGTGGAAAGGGGAAAGCGGGCGGCACATCGGCGGCCGACGGACAGGCAAGACATGATTGATCGAGCGTAGCCCGCGCGAGCGCGGGCGGAATGCGCACCCCATCCGTCCCCCGCGGATCGGGCGTTCGGCGAGCATCGGGCTCGCCCCTTGCGTCGGCCGGTATCCGGGCTGGCCGCTTGCCAGGCCGCAGCCTTCCCGCCCGCTGAAGGGCAGTGGCATCGCGGGCGGCCTGGGCGCGTGCGCGGCAAGCGCGGCGCGCGGGCGGCGTACCGTTGCGGGGACAGCACAGGCCGGGCGGACATCCGCCCCCTGTTTCCCGTTTAACTGCATGCGCGGAAATGCGCGTGCGAGCACCGAACGCGGCGCTACGATAGCACAGCGACCGATCCGCGCGAACCCGCCGCGCGGGCGCCGGATGCGGCGTTGCGGGCGCCGCCGCAGCCATGCCGAACGCCCGGCGGCGGCCCGTTTCGCCTTGACGCTCCCCGCACCGCCGCCTACACTCGCACGCGTTTTGGTGCTCGCGCGCGCTCCTCCGGCGCGCGCAGTTAAACGGGAAACAGGAAGCGTGACTGCGCCGCAGTCGAGCCAACCTGTGCTGCCCCCGCAACGGTAAGCGAACGCGTCGCGCGCAAGCGCCACGCAGCGCCGCTTCGCCGCATGCCTGCCGCATGCGGACGACCGCCACTGGATGCCGCGTGCATCCGGGAAGGCGAAGCGGCGTGTTCGTCAGCCCGGATACCGGCCGAAACGTTGGGGTTCAGCGTCGCGGGGAGGCGGCGCATCGTCCACGGCCGCAGCATGCCCGACGCCCGAGCGTTTCCCGCTTTCTTCGCCGATCGGCCCGCCGCGCCCGCGCGCCCGGGCCGACGCGACGAACCGCAGGCGGCGCGGGAGCCGGGCCCGCGACGGCCGTGTTGGCATTCACCATGTCGACCGTTCGCAAGGAAGCGTCATGTCCGATTCGTCGTTCCGTCCGTTCACGTTCAGCGGCCGTCCGTCCGGACTGCGCCGCGACATCCCCGCGATCCGCCAGATGACATGCCGCGCCGCATCCGGCGCGACGATCCCGGCCTGATTCCATTCTCGACACAGGATCTACCATGTCCCTACGCAAGCTTCCCGTCACGATCGTCACGGGCTTTCTCGGCAGCGGCAAGACCACGCTGATGCGCCACATCCTGCAGCACGCCGAAGGCCGCCGCATCGCGGTGATCGTCAACGAGTTCGGCGAGCTCGGCATCGACGGCGAAATCCTCAAGGGCTGCGGCATCGGCTGCGAGGACGCGGACGGCGCGCAGGGCGAAGCGTCGGGCCAGCTGTACGAACTCGCGAACGGCTGCCTGTGCTGCACCGTGCAGGAAGAGTTCTATCCGGTGATGGAGGCGCTCGTCGAGCGCCGCGCCGATATCGACCACGTGCTGATCGAAACGTCGGGCCTCGCGCTGCCGAAGCCGCTCGTGCAGGCGTTCAACTGGCCGACGATCCGCAACAGCTTCACGGTCGACGCGGTCGTGACCGTCGTCGACGGGCCGGCCGCCGCGAGCGGCCAGTTCGCGGAGAATCCGCAGGCCGTCGACGCCCAGCGCCGCGCCGATCCGAACCTCGACCACGAATCGCCGCTGCACGAACTGTTCGCCGACCAGCTGTCGTCGGCCGATCTCGTGATCGTGAACAAGGCCGATCTCGTCGGCGACGCGCAGTTCGCCGAAGTCGAAGCCGCGATCCGCGAAGACATCCCGCCGCAGGTGAAGATCGTGCGCGCGACGCGCGGCGAACTGGATCTCGCGATGCTGCTCGGGCTCGAGTCGGCGTCGGAGGACACGATCCATCTGCGTCACGACCATCACGGCTCGGCCGACGACGGCGATCACGACCACCATCACGACGATTTCGACTCGGTCGTCGTGTCGGGCGATGCGGGTTCGCGCGAAGCGACGATCGCCGCGCTGCAGCGCGTCGTCGAGACGCACACGATCTACCGCGCGAAAGGCTTCGCAGCGCTGCCCGATGCGCCGATGCGGCTCGTGATCCAGGGTGTCGGCCGGCGTTTCGACAGCTATTTCGATCGTCGCTGGCAGGACGGCGAAACGCGCGCGAGCCGCTTCGTGCTGATCGGCGAGGATCTCGACGCCGCCGCGCTGCAACGCGCGTTCGACGCCGCGTGCGCGGCCCACACGCAACAGGCGTAACGCACGATGCATTTGCTGCGCACCACGCCGGGCGGCTTCGTCGACGATACGCAGGGCGTCGTCCGGATCGACCAGCAGCCGGCCGACATCGTGATCCTGAGCTCGGCCGACACGACGCTGTCGCTGCTGGCGAGCGTCGTGCCGACGATGCCGGCGGGTTTTCCGAGCGTACGGCTCGCGAACGTCACGTTCCTGCGGCAGCCGGCGTCGGTCGATTTCTATGTCGACGACGTGCTGCGTCACGCGAAGACGGTCGTGATCGACCATCTCGGCGGCGAAGCGTACTGGCCGTACGGGATCGAGCAGGCCGTGTCGCTCGCGTCGAAGCAACGGCAACGGCTCGCGATGTTCTCGGGCGACCTGCAGGAAGACCCGAACCTCGTCGCGAAGAGCACGGTCACGCCGGACCTGTGCCGGCTGTGGTGGCGCTACCTGCGCGAAGGCGGGCTGCACAACGCCGCCGCGCTGCTGCGCAGCATTGCATTCCATACGCTCGGTTTCGGCGACGAGCCCGAGCCGCCGCGGCCGCTGCCGGCCGCGGCGCTGTATCACCCGGCGCGCGACTCGGCGAGCGTCGACGACTGGCGTGCGCGCTGGACGCCCGGCGCGCCCGTCGTCGCGATCCTGTTCTATCGCGCGCACTGG
>NZ_PDBZ01000004.1:0-661019 GCF_002563755.1 Burkholderia sp. JKS000303 | reverse complement strand
AGGTGATCCTGTCCGGCGGCAATCGCGACGCGTGGGTGGCCGACAACCAGGGGCTGCATGCGCGCGACATCGCGATGCACATCGCGCTGCCTGAAGTCGACGGGCGCATCGTCACGCGCGCGGTGAGCTTCAAGGGGCTCGCGTATCGTTGCTCGCACACCGAAGTCGACGTCGTGCGCTATCAGCCGGACGCCGAACGGATCGCGTTCGTCGCGGCGCTCGCGCGCGGCTGGTGCCGGCTGCGCACGCTCGACCCCGCGGACAAACGCATCGCGCTGATTCTCGCGAACTATCCGCAGAGCGAAGGGCGGATCGGCAACGGCGTCGGGCTCGATACGCCGGCGTCGGCGCTGCGCGTGCTCGCGGCGCTGCGCGAGGCGGGCTACGCGGTGGCCGATTTGCCGGCCGACGGCGATGCGCTGATCGCGCAGCTCACCGAAGGCGTGACCAACGACCCGGCCGTGCACGCACTGCGCCCGGCGTTCCAGAGTTATGCGCTGGCCGACTACGTCGTGCGTTTCGCGCGGCTGCCGGCCACGGTGCGCGATGCGCTGAACGAACGCTGGGGGCCGCCCGAAGCCGACCCGACGCTGCGGCACGGGCGCTTCCCGATCGCCGGCTGGCGCGCGGGCCACGTGTTCGTCGGCATCCAGCCGTCGCGTTCGCGCGACGAGAACGACTACGCGAGCTACCACGATGCGGACCTCGTACCGCCGCACGCGTATCTCGCGTTCTATTTCTGGCTGCGCGATGCATTCGGCATCGACGCGATCATCCACCTCGGCAAGCACGGCAACCTCGAATGGCTGCCGGGCAAGAGCGTCGCGCTGTCCGACGCATGCTGGCCCGACCTGACGCTCGGGCCGCTGCCGCACCTGTATCCGTTCATCGTCAACGATCCGGGCGAGGGCAGCCAGGCGAAGCGCCGCGCACAGGCCGTGATCATCGATCACCTGATGCCGCCGCTCACGCGCGCGGAAAACTACGGCCCGCTGCAGGATCTCGAGCGGCAGGTCGACGAATACTACGAAGCGCTGATGGTCGATGCGCGGCGCGCGAAGCTGCTGCGCAAGACGATCCTCGCGACGATCGCCGAGCATCGGCTGCACGACGAGCTGAGCGTATCGCCGCCGCGCGACACGGGCGACGAGGATGCGTTGCTCACGCGCGTCGATGCGTGGCTGTGCGAACTGAAGGAAGCGCAGATCCGCGACGGGCTGCACGTGTTCGGTGCGTCGCCCGCCGAGCGCCAGCGGCGCGATACGCTGCTCGCGCTCGCGCGCTTTCCGGTCGGCGACGGCAAGGGCGAACGGGCCGGACTGATCGGTGCACTCGCGCGCGATCTCGCGCTCGGCGACGGTTTCGATCCGCTCTCGGCCGACTGGGCCGCACCGTGGAGCGGGCCGCGGCCGGCCGTCCTGCAGGCGCTCGATGCGTCGCCGTGGCGTCATGCGGGCGATACGCGCGAGCGGCTCGAATGGCTCGCGCAGCGGTGGCTCGACGGGCTGTGCTCGGTCACGTGCGGCGACGATGGCCATTCCGGTGCTGCCGGCATCGACACGACACCGCCCGGTGAATGGCCGCATACGCGCGCGGTGATCGAACGCGTGCGCTCGACGCTGATCCCGGCGCTCGATGCATGCGGCGGCGAGGAACTGCGCCAGCTGCTGCGCGGGCTCGACGGCCGCTTCGTGCCGCCAGGGCCGAGCGGTTCGCCGTCGCGCGGCCGTCCCGACGTGCTGCCCACCGGCCGCAACTTCTACTCGGTCGACACGCGCGCGGTGCCGACGCAGGCCGCCTGGACGCTCGGGCTGAAATCCGCGCAGCAACTGATCGAACGCCACCTGCAGGATCACGGCGACTATCCGCGCGCGATCGGGCTGTCGGTCTGGGGCACCGCGACGATGCGCACCGGCGGCGACGATATCGCGCAGGCGTTCGCGCTCATCGGCGTGCGGCCGAAATGGGCGCACGGCAGCCATCGCGTGACCGACTTCGAGATCCTGCCGATCGAGATCTTCGACCGGCCGCGCATCGACGTGACGCTGCGCGTGTCCGGCTTCTTCCGCGATGCGTTCCCGAACCTGATGCACCTGTTCGACGCGGCCGTGCAGGCGGTTGCCGCGCTCGACGAGCCCGAGGAACTGAACCCGATCCGCGCGCGCATCGAACGCGAACGCGAGCAGTGGATCGCGCAGGGCGTGGCGCCCGACGAAGCGCGGCGTCGCGCCGGCTGGCGCGTGTTCGGCGCGCGGCCGGGCAGCTATGGCGCGGGCCTGCAGGACCTGATCGACCAGCGCCGCTGGCAGACCGACGCCGATCTCGCCGACGCGTACCGGCAGTGGGGCGGCCATGCCTACGCGCAGAACAGCGCGGGCGATGCCGCGCCCGACGTGTTCGGCGAGCGGCTCGCGACGATCGACGTCGTCGTGCAGAACCAGGACAGCCGCGAGCACGACATTCTCGATTCGAACGATTACTACCAGTTCCAGGGCGGGATGACGGCGGCCGTGCGGCACCTGTCCGGGCAGCAGCCGAGCATTTATCACGGCGACCATGCGAACCCGGTTGCGCCGAAGATGCGTACGCTGCGCGAGGAAATCGCGCGCGTGATCCGCTCGCGCGTCGTCAACCCGAAATGGCTCGACGGCGTGAAGCGCCACGGCTACAAGGGCGCGGCCGAAATGGCCGCGACCGTCGACTATCTGTACGGCTATGACGCGACCGCCCGCGTGCTGTCGGACCATCAGTACGCGCTCGTCGCCGACACCTACCTGTTCGACGACGACACGCGCGCGTTCCTCGAACGGCACAACCCGAAGGCGCTGCACGGCATCTGCGAACGCTTCGTCGAAGCGATGCAGCGCGGGCTGTGGCAGCAGCCGGGCGACTATCGCGAGCGGATCGAAGCGGTCTGGCTCGCGAGCGAACAACTCGAGGAAGGAGGCCGGCGATGACCGATCCGACGACGCACCGCGCCCGCGCGGTGTTCCCGTTCGCGGCGCTGGTCGCGCAGCAGCCGTTGCAGCAGGCGCTGCTGCTCGCGGCGATCGACCCGTCGCTTGGCGGCGTGCTCGTCAGCGGGCCGCGCGGCACCGCGAAATCGACCGCCGCACGCGCGCTCGCGGAACTGCTGCCGGAAGGCGAGTTCGTCACGCTGCCGCTGTCGGCAAGCGACGAACAGGTGACGGGCACGCTCGATCTCGCGCATGCGCTCGCCGAAAACGGCGTGCGCTTCCGGCCGGGGCTGCTGGCCCGCGCGCATCGCGGCGTGCTGTATGTCGACGAGGTGAACCTGCTCGCCGACGGGCTCGTCGATACGCTGCTCGACGTCGCCGCGAGCGGCGTGAACGTGGTCGAACGCGATGGCGTGTCGCATGCGCACGATGCGCGCTTCGTGCTGGTCGGCACGATGAATCCCGAGGAAGGCGAGTTGCGCCCGCAACTGCTCGATCGCTTCGGGCTGATGGTCGAGCTCGAGAATTGCTTCGATGCCGCGCAGCGCGAACAGATCGTGAAGGCGCGGCTGGCGTTCGATCTCGATCCCGATGCGTTTGGTGCGCGTCACGCGACTGCGCAGCACGCGCTCGGCGAGCGGATTCGTGCGGCACGGGCACGGCTGGCGACGCTGGATTTCGACGCTGCGGTGCATGCGCGCGTCAGTGCGCTGTGCATCGACGCGGCCGTCGACGGGCTGCGCGCCGACCTCGTGATGCTGCGCGCCGCGCGGGCCCTTGCCGCGCTGGAGCAGGCCGATGCCGTGACGGTGTCGCATGTCGAGCGCGTCGCCGACGCGGTGCTGCGGCACCGGCGCCATGCCGGTGCGCCGCCATCGTCCGGCTCGTCGCAGACGAACGGTGAACGCGGTGAGCGCAACGATCACCGCGATCGCTCGCCGCCGGACATGCACCGGCAACCTGACGAACAACCGGGCGCGGCAAGGCATGACGCCACCGCATCGCAGGGCGACTGGGGCTATCTGCCGCCCGAGCCGGCCGGGCTGCGCGACGTGAAAGGCGTCGTGCCGCTACCGCTAAAAAAACGCTGAGCCATCGAGCCGACGCCGCCGCGAACGCCGTTCGCGGTCCTCGATGGCACTCAGGCGCGACGGCGCGCGTGCCGGGCACCGCACGCTCGGGCACGGCCGTGGCGTGGCCCGCGACGCTCGCCGCGAAGCGCGGCAGCCCGCTGCATGCGACGCATCTGCGCTTTCGCAAGCAGGCCGGCGCGCCGCGCGCGCTGCATTGCTTCGTGCTCGACTGTTCGGCGTCGATGCTGTCGCACGATCGGCTCGCGCTCGCGAAGGGTTTGATCGTCGCGTATTTCGACCAGGCCGCGCGTGAGCGCATGGAAACCGCGCTGATCTGTTTCGGCGGCAACGGCGCCGCGCGGCGCTTTGGCCCGGCCGTGCCGCGCTGGTGGAATGCACGCTGGCTCGAACCGGTCGACGGCGGCGGCGGCACGCCGCTCGCGGACGGCATCGCGGCCGCCGCGCAGGTGCTCGCGCGCGACGCGCGGCGCACGCCGGCGCCGGACAAGCAGCGCTGGCTGTGGGTGCTGTCCGACGGGCGCACGCGCGAGACGCCGCCGAAACCGGCGGCCGCCGATCACGTCGTGTTCGTCGACTTCGACGATGCGGCCGTGCGGATCGGGCAGGGCGCACGGCTCGCCGATGCATGGGGCGCGCAATGGATCGCGGCCGCGTCGCTATGCGACGAGCCGGCCCGCTGAACGCCGTCGCGCGTCGCGCCATCGGCGCTGCGCTATGATCGCCGTTTCTGCTCACTGGAAGGCCTGCCATGCAAGTACTCGTCGATGCCGACGCGTGTCCCGCCGTCATCAAGGACATGCTGTTTCGCGCCGCGCGTCGTGCCGAGATCTGCGTGACGCTGGTCGCGAACCAGTTTCTGCGCACCCCGCCGTCGCCGTTCATCAAGGCGCTGCAGGTGCCGGCCGGTTTCGACGTGGCCGATGCGCGGATCGTCGAACTCGTGGAAGCGGGCGACCTCGTGATCACCGCCGACATCCCGCTGGCCGCCGCCGTCCTCGACAAGGGTGCGCATGCGCTCGACCCGCGCGGCAACTGGTTCAGCCGCGAGAACATCGAGGAACGGCTGTCGACGCGCGCGATGATGGATCAGTTGCGCAGCGCGGGAATCGATACCGGCGGGCCGGCGCCGTTCAGCGCGCGCGACGGCAAGGCGTTCGCATCGCAGCTCGACCGCTTTCTCGCGCGCCACGGCAAGCCGTGACACGCGCGGCGCATCGGCGAGGCCCGCCGACCCATGCGCGAGCGCCGCGTCGAGCGTCGACGGAATGCGCGTCGTCCGCCTGTGCGGCAGATGCGCCAGACAAACGACTTGCGTGGAAGCCGCGATACATTACCGGTTTCGCGCCCGCTCATTGACGGCGGCAGGGTGCGGTTTCTCGCCGACGCTGATATCGTGACGCCAATGCCTACACGGAGTGCAAGGATGTCACCGACCCAACTGCTCGTTCCGACGTTGACCCAGATGCTGCGCGCGCAATCCGCGTGGCTCGACAAGGCGGCCGCGCACCGGCAGGCCGCCGGCGACGCGCCCGACGCGGTGCTGACGCTGAAGCTCGCGCCCGACATGTATCCGCTCGCCGCGCAGGTGCGCTTCTCGTGTTTCCAGGCGATGGAACCCGTGTACCGGCTGCGCGGTGAGCCGCTGCCGGCCGCGCTGCTGGCGTTGCGGGAAGCCGGCTGGAACGCCGATGCGCAGCCCGGCACGCTGAGCGACGCGCACGGCATCGTCACAGGCACGCTCGCGTTTCTCGGCGAGCTCGCGCCCGATGCGCTCGACGGCGGCGCTGCGCTGCCGATCGCCCTCGAACTGCCGAACGGCATCGCGTTCGACATGACGGGCGAGCAGTACGTGCGCGACTGGGCGCTGCCGCAGTTCTACTTTCACGCGATCGCCGCCTACGCGATCCTGCGCCATCACGGCGTCGATCTCGGCAAGGCCGACTATGTGCCGCACATGCTCGCGTACGTGCGGCCCGGCACGATTCCGCAAGGATGACGAACGGATGAGCCGGCGCGCCAGTCTCCGCCGAGCGGCGCGCGAACCGGCATGACCCGCGCGCTCTTCATCTGCAGCCGCAACCGGCTGCGCAGCCCGACAGCGGAGGCGGTGTTCGCCGCGTGGCCAGGCGTCGAAACCGACTCCGCGGGCCTTGCGCCCGACGCGGACACGCACCTGTGCGCGGACCAGCTCGAATGGGCCGACATCGTGTTCGTGATGGAGCGCGCGCACGGCGCGAAGCTGTCCGCGCGCTTCGGCGCGCACCTGAAGCACCGGCGAGTCATCTGCCTCGACATTCCCGATCGCTACGCGTACATGCAGCCCGAGCTGATCGCGCTGCTCGAGCGCAAGGCCGGCCCGTTTCTGCGCGCGTGACCGGCGCGGGCGCGTTCAGCGCAAACGCAGCGGCCCGTCGACGCGCACCGCAAGGCGATCGAGGTGCAGCAGTTCGATGATCTTGCGCGTCGGCACGCTCGCGCGCAGCGTGTCGAGCCGTTCGACGTCGAACCACTTGCAGCGGGCGATTTCGTTGCTGGCGCGCGGCGTCAGGTGCCTGGGCACATCGGCCACGAATACGTGATGGAGCTTCGTGAGCCCGCCGAACTGCACCGCATAGTCGAGCGCGAGCCCCTCCAGCCGCGTTTCCTCCGCCAGCTCGCGTTGCGCGGCCTCCAGCGGCGTCTCGCCGCGCCGGATCGTGCCGCCCGGCAGCGACCAGCGCGCCGCGCTGCGGGCGACCAGCAGCACGCTGCTGCGCTGGCGGCAGACGATCGTGGCACGTTCCTTGATGATGGCGAGGGTATCGGGCCCGGTACTCATGTTCGGCAAAACAGGTGCTGAATCGTGGAGGAAATGCGCGTCGGCCGGTCGTAGCCGGCCCGTAGCCCGACACGCGGGCGCGACGGCATGCAGGCAGCCGCGCCGATCTTACCGGGCGTTCATGACAGTTCGGTGCACCATGCCGCGCACCGGCCCGCGCGTCACGCGTGCGTATAGATGCCCGAGCGCGCGGGCTTGCCGTGCCGCACGTGGCGTCGCTTGTGGACGGTGCGCCGGTGATGTGGCGGCGGTGCCACATGTCGGCGCGGGGGCGCCGGGCGGGCGGTGTGCGAGGTCGCCCCAGGTTGTACCTGGCCTTCGCCGAAATGGAATGTCTGGGTTTGCGCGCGGGCGACGCCCAGTGTCGACGCCAGCACGAGGGCCGCGAGCAGCATGCGTTTCATGAATCTTCGCCTTTCTTCAGTTCAGTTGAGCACCGTCCGCCAGCTTAGCGAACGGCGGCCCCGCGCCGCAACCGGCCTGCGTTCGGGGTCGTCCCCACTTGCGCGCGGCCGCTTTATCGGCCCGTCGGCCGGGACATTTCCAGCTTGACAACACAATTCCTCAGTGTGAATATAAATTCACACACAAGAATTATTGTTCCAGCCGGGAAAACCGTGCCGCCATTGCCGGCGCGGCGGAACCGGTGGTCCGATCAACCGGAAGCAGGAGCGAGACGCATGGCGGAACACGAGCAGCAGGGCGCGCTGGCAGGGTTGCGCATCATTGATCTGTCGCGGGTGCTGGGTGGCCCCTACGCGACGCAGATCCTCGCCGACCACGGCGCGGAGGTGATCAAGGTCGAGCCGCCGTCGGGCGACGAGACGCGCACCTGGGGGCCGCCGTTCGACGGCGACACCGCGTCGTATTTCCTTGGCGTGAACCGCAACAAGCTCGGCATCGCGCTCGACCTGACGAAGCCCGACGACCGCGAGCGGCTGCTGGGGCTGCTCGAGCACGCCGACGCGGTGGTCGAGAACTTCAAGATCGGCACGATGGAGCGCTGGGGCCTCGGCTTCGACGCGCTGCACGCGCGCTTTCCGCGCCTCGTCTACTGCCGCGTGTCGGGTTTCGGCGCGGACGGCCCGCTCGGCGGGCTGCCCGGCTACGACGCGGCCGTGCAGGCGCTGGCCGGGCTGATGAGCGTCAACGGCGAGGCGGGCGGTGCGCCGCTGCGCGTGGGCGTGCCGATCGTCGATCTCGTCACCGGGCTGAACGCGGCGCTCGGGGTGCTGATGGCGCTGCGCGAACGCGATGCGAGCGGGCGCGGCCAGTTCGTCGAATCCACGTTGTTCGACTGCGCGCTGTCGATCCTGCATCCGCATACGCCGAACTTCTTCCATTCGGGGAAGGCGCCGGTGCGCACCGGCAACGCGCATCCGAACATCACGCCGTACGACAGCTTCCCGACCGCGAGCGTCGACATCTTTCTCGCAGTCGGCAACAACGGACAGTTCGCGGCACTCTGCGACGTGCTCGGCACGCGCGACTGGCCCGACGATCCGCGTTTCGCCGACAACCGCGCGCGCAGCGCGAACCGCGCCGCATTGCGTGCGCTGCTCGAAACGGCGCTGGCCGCACACGACGGCGCAGCGCTCGCCGACCAGCTGATGCGCCGCGGCGTGCCGTGCGCACCGGTGCTCGGGCTCGATGCGGCGCTCGACCATCCGCATGTCGCGCATCGGCAGATGAAGGTCGAACTCGGCCGGCATCGCGGCATCGCGTCGCCGATCAAGCTCGGCCGCACGCCGGCCACGTACCGGCGGCCGCCGCCCGCGCTGAACGAACACGCCGCGCAGGTCTTTGCCGACGACGAACACGACGGCGGCAAAGACGGCAACGGCGATCGCCGGCACTGACCGGCATCGCGACGGGCGGCCATGCGACGACGCAAGGCCGCACCCCGCGCGCCCCATCGGACATCCGCCGCGCCGCGCACGACGCGCGCCGGCGCAAGAGGAGACACATCATGCTCGCATGGATCGGCGCGATTGCGATCGTCGCGCTGTTCGGCCTGATCATCACGAAGCGGCTCGCGCCGCTCGTCGCGCTGATCGTCGTGCCGGTGGCCGCATCGCTCGCGGCCGGGTTCGGGCTTCAGACCGGCAAGTTCATCGTGCACGGTGTGCAGAACATCGGCCCGATCGCCGGGATGTTCGTTTTTGCGATTCTATTTTTCGGAATCCTCAATGACGCGGGGATGCTCGATCCGATCATCGCCGGCGTGCTGCGCGTGATCGGCTGCCATCCGCCGCGCATCGTGATGGGCTCGGCACTGCTCGCGCTGCTGATCCATCTCGACGGCTCGGGCGCCGTCACGTTTCTCGTCACGCTGCCCGCGATGATGCCGCTCTATACGCGGCTCGGGATGGACCGGCGGATCCTCGCGTGCGTCGCGTCGATGGCGGCCGGCGTCAATTTCCTGCCGTGGGTCGGACCGATGCTGCGCGCGTCGGCGGCATTGCACATTCCCGGCTCGGCGATCTTCATGCCGATGATTCCGGTGCAGATCGTCGGGCTCGTGTTCGTGTTCGGCACCGCGTATGTGCTCGGCGTGCGCGAGGCGAAGCGGCTCGGGCTCGATCGCGCGGGCGCCGCATCGCTCGCGATTGCGCCGCGCGAGCTGACCGACGCCGAACGCGCATTGCGCCGGCCCGGGCGTTTCAGGATCAACCTCGCGCTGACGCTCGTCGTGCTCGTCACGCTGGTGTCGGGCATCGTCGATCCGATGGTGATGTTCATGCTCGGCACGGTGGCCGCGCTCGTGATCAACTATCCGGACGTGCAGGCGCAGCGCGAGCGGATCGACGCGCATGCGAAGGCCGCGCTGATGATGGCGAGCGTGCTGCTCGCGGCCGGCGCGTTCACCGGGATCATGTCCGGCACCGGGATGCTCAAGGCGATGGCCGAGGTCGTCGTCGCACACGTGCCCATCGAGCATGCGCGCCACATGCCGTTCGTGCTCGGCCTGCTGTCGATGCCGCTCAGCCTGCTGTTCGATCCCGATTCGTTCTACTTCGGCGTGCTGCCGGTGCTCGCGGAAAGCGCGAAGCTGCTCGGCGTGCCGCCGATCCAGATGGCGCAGGCCGCGCTGCTCGGCCAGATGACGACCGGTTTTCCGGTCAGCCCGCTCACGCCCGCGACGTTCCTGATCGTCGGGCTGACCGGCGTCGAGCTCGCCGAGCACCAGAAATTCACGATTCCGTTCCTGTTCGCCGCCACCGTGCTGATGGTCTTCACCGCGGTCGCGACGGGCGTGTTTCCGTTGTGAGCGCCCCCGGGCCCGGCGCCTGGCGCCGGGTCATGGAAGCGCCAGTCAACCTTGGGGCGGCCAGCCTCTGCACATGCCGCGGCCGTTCACGTTTTCCGGGAGAGCAACCCATGCAGTTCGACCTGACCGACGACCAGCGCGCGATCGAAAGCGCGATCGAGAAAATCTGCGCACGCTTCGGCGACGATTACTGGCTCGAGCGCGACCGCGCCGGCGGATTTCCGTCCGACTTTCACGCGGCGCTCGCCGAAGCCGGCTGGCTCGGCATCGCGATGGACCCGGCGCATGGCGGCGCCGGGCTCGGGATGACCGAGGCCGCGCTGATGATGCGCACGATCAGCGCATCGGGCGCCGGCCTGTCGGGCGCGTCGGCCGTGCACATGAACATCTTCGGGCTGAATCCGGTGCAGGTGTTCGGCAACGACGCGCAGAAGGCGCGCTTCCTGCCGCCGCTGATCGCCGGGCGCGACAAGGCCTGCTTCGCGGTGACCGAGCCCGACGCGGGCCTCGACACGACGCACCTGAGCACCCAGGCGCGCCGCGACGGCAACGACTACGTGCTGAGCGGGCGCAAGATCTGGATCTCGACCGCGCAGGTCGCGAACAAGATGCTGATCATCGCGCGCACGACGCCGCTCGATCAGGTCGCGAAGCCGACCGACGGGCTGAGCCTGTTCTATACCGACCTCGACCGTTCGCGCGTCGAGGTGCGCGAGATCGAGAAAATGGGCCGCAAGGCCGTCGACTCGAACATGCTGTTCATCGACAACCTGCGCGTGTCGCGCGACGACCTGATCGGCAACGAGGGCGACGGCTTCCGCTATCTGCTGCACGGGCTGAATCCGGAGCGGATCCTGATCGCCGCCGAGGCGATCGGCCTCGGGCAGGCCGCACTGCGGCGCGCGACGCAGTATGCGTGCGAGCGCGTCGTGTTCGGCCGGCCGATCGGGCAGAACCAGTCGATCCAGCATCCGCTCGCGCAGGCGTGGATGCAGCTGGAGGCTGCGTGGCTGATGGTGATGAAGGCCGCGACGCGCTACGACGCGGGGCAGTCGTGCGGCGCGGAGGCGAACGCCGCGAAGTACCTCGGCGCGGAAGCTGCGTTCCAGGCGTGCCAGACGGCGATCGCGACGCACGGCGGAATGGGCTATGCGAAGGAATACCATGTCGAGCGCTACCTGCGCGAGTGTATGATTCCGAGGCTCGCGCCCGTGAGTCCGCAACTGATCCTGTGCTACATCGCGGAAAAGGTGCTCGGGCTGCCGAAGTCGTACTGACCGTACCGACCCGGCAGCCTGCCCGGCGCGCGGCTTCCCGTTCCGAATCAAGCGCTCGTCATGGACGTCAAACTCGTTGCCCGCACGCTCGACCTGTTCGAGCTGTTCGCCGCCGAAAAACGGCCGCTGCCGCTCACCGAACTCGCGCGCCTGCTCAACGTGCCGGCGTCGAGTTGCCTCGCGATGGCGCGCACGCTCGTGAGCCGCGGCTATCTGTACGAAGTACGCAAGCGCGGCGGCTATTACCCGACGCGGCGCCTGCAGGCGATCGCCGCCGCGATCGACGCGACCGATCCCGTCGTCGACCTCGTGCATCCGCATCTGGTCGCGCTGCGCGACGCGAGCCGCGAGACGGCCGTGCTCGGCAAGATCCAGGGCGCGTCGGTCACGTATCTCGACGTCGTCGAGTCCGAGCAGGCGATCCGCTATACGCGCCAGCCGGGCGAGCTGCGCCCGCTGCATGCGAACTCGATCGGCAAGGCGATCTTCGCGGAGCTCGCCGACGATGCGCAGCAGGCGCTCGGCGCGCAGTTGTCGTTCGAACGCTTCACCGACGCGAGCGTCGCGGACCTGCCTTCGCTCGTCGCGCAGGCCGCGCGGTTTCGCGAACTCGGCTGGGCCGAGAATTTCGGCGAGAGCGCGCCCGAGCTGTCGGCGATCGCGGTGGCGGTGACGCTCGACGGCGACTGGTACGGGCTATCCGTCGTCGGGCCGACCGAGCGGATCCGCCAGCATCGCGACACGCATGCCGCGCTGCTGGTCGATGCGAAGGCGCGGCTGCTGGCCGAGCAGGGGCGCGGTTAGCGCCACCGCGCGATACGCCGCGCGTGAGCGCTTCAGCGATACCAGCGCGGCGTATAGACCCACTCGCGGCCGCCGTCGATCGTGAAACGCCGCGTCGTCGACGAGCCGACGATCACCATCGTGCGCATATCCACCTGATCGCTGCGCAGCGCGCCGAGCGTCGTCGTCGTCAGCGTCGCGCCGGGGCGGCCGATGTCGCGGCCGAGCACGACGACCGTATCGGCTGCGCGGTGCGCGCGCACGATGTCGAGCGCGCGGTCGAGTTGCCACGGCCGCGCACGCGAGATCGGGTTGTAGAACGCCATCACGAGATCGGCTTGCGCCGCATGCCGCAGGCGCGTCTCGATCACCTCCCAGGGCTTCAGGTTGTCTGACAGCGAGATCGCGCAGAAATCGTGGCCGAGCGGTGCGCCGGCCTGCGCGGCTGTCGCGAGCGACGCCGAGATGCCCGGTTCCACGCGCAGGTCGACTGCCGCCCATTGCGGGTCGCGCGCTTCGTCGAGCGCTTCGAGCACGGCCGCGGCCATCGCGAACACGCCCGGGTCGCCCGACGATACGACCGCGACCCGCCGGCCCTGCGCCGCCAGTTCGAACGCATGGCGGGCGCGCTGCATTTCCTCGCGATTGTCGGTGCCGTGCACGCGCTGATCGGCGCGGAACGGGCCGGCCATCGTCACGTAGGTCGTGTAGCCGAGGATGTCGGTGGCCTCGGCGAGCGCACTGCGTGCGGCGGGCGTGAGCCATGCGGCACCACCCGGGCCGAGACCGAGCACGGTCAGGCGGCCGCGTGCGCGACCGAGCGTGGCCGGATCAATCGGGTGTGAAGCGACGGCGCAGGCGAGACCGTCGGCGGTTGCGCGCAGCGTATGCGCGACGCGCAACGCGCTGCCGAGCAATGCGGCGGCATCGAGGGCGCCTGCGTGAGCGCCATCGACTTCGGCAAAACGCAGCGGCACGCCGAGCGTTTGCGCCGCCTCTTTCAGTCGAACGTCGCCGAGCAATGTTGCGGGCGCAACGAGTGCGGCGAGCGCCAGTCGCGCGAGCCCCTGCGCGTCGAGCAACGCTTCGACCCGCGCGGCAAGCGACGGCGGCGCATCAGCCCGCGCGCCATGCACATCAATACCGACCACCACGCTACGCGGATGAATCACGAGTTCGTCGCGCGCGCCGCGCCACGCGTCGGGCGTCACGCGAATCGCATGCGCTGCCGCGGCGTCACGCGGCAGCGCGACGTCGTCGAGCCACGGCGCCGCGCCGTCGATGCGCGTGGCCGCGCCCGCAAGCAGATCGGACACGAAGCGCTTGCCTTGGGCGAGATCCGCAAGCGCATAGCCTTCGGGCGGGTTGAGCACGCACGCGCCGAAGCGCAACTCGCCGCTCGTCGTGATCGCCGGCGCGACACCGACGCATTCGGCGATTTCCCGCGCGATCACGTTGACGCCGGTCAGCCCGCCGAGCAGCGGCACGACGGCCGAGCCGTCTTCCGCGACGGCGAGCACGGGCGGCTCGACACCCTTGTCGGCGAGCGCCGGCGCGATGCAACGGATCACGATGCCGGCCGCGCACAGCGCGACGATCGGCAGGCCGCGTGCGTAGAGCTCGCGCAGGTGCGCGCCGAGTTCGTCGAACGGCACGTCGGCAGCGACGCGCGATGCGAGCCCGTGCACGAGGGCGCCCGGATAGCGCGCCTGGATGCGCCGCGCGGTATCGAGCGCACCGGCGCCGAGAATCACGATCGCGGGCGGCGTCGTCATCCTTGCCATTTTTCCCCCGGCACCACGAGCAGCGAGAAATACGGCGACGCCATCGGATCGACTTCGTCGAGCGGCACGATGCGCTGGGTCGCCATCGTCGCGCGCTCGACGTACAGCGCGCGCTTCGCGAGCCCCAGGTCGTCGAGCACGCGCCGCACCTTGTCGAAGTTGCGGCCGAGCTTCATCACGACGGCCGCGTCGGCCTGCGCGAGCCGCGCGCGCAATTCGTTCTCCGGCAGCACGCCGGACAGCACCGACAGGCTCTGGTTGCGATACACGAGCGGCTGGCCGAGCACGGCCGTGCCGCCGAGCATCGCGCACACGCCCGGGATCACCTCGGTGTCGTAGCGTGGCGCGAGCCGGTCGTGCAGGTACATGTACGACCCGTAGAAGAACGGATCGCCTTCGCAGATCACCGCGACATCGCGCCCCGCATCGAGATGCGACGCGACGATCTCGGCGGCCGTGTCGTAGAAGTCGGCGATCACCGTTTCGTAGCACAGCGGCGGCGGCAGCGCTTCGGTCGTCACCGGGTAGACGAGCGGCAGTTGCGTCTGCGTATCGAGCAGGTGCGCTTCGACGATCCCGTACGCATTGCCTTTCTTGCCCTTCGCGACGAAATACGCGACCACCGGCGCGGCCTGCAGCACGCGCAGCGCCTTGATCGTCATCAGTTCCGGGTCGCCGGGGCCGACCCCCACGCCGAACAGGCGTCCGCACGGGGCCATCATTCGACCTCCGTCGCGAGCGCGTTGACCGCGGCGGCGGCCATCGCGCTGCCGCCGCGCCGGCCGAGCAGCGCGACGTACGGCACGCCGCGGCTGTCGGCGGCCAGCATCGCCTTCGATTCGGCCGCGCCGATGAAGCCGACCGGAAAGCCGAGGATCAGCGCGGGGCGCGGGGCGCCGGCGTCGATCATGTCGAGCAGGTGGAACAGCGCAGTCGGCGCATTGCCGATCACGACGACGCTGCCGGCCAGCTGGGGGCGCCACAGTTCGAGCGCCGCGGCCGAACGCGTGTTGCCGAGATGGCGCGCGAGATCGTGCACTTCCGGCTCGCCGAGCGTGCAGATCACGCGATTGCCGGCCGGCAGCCGCGCACGCGTGATGCCTTCGGCCACCATCTTCGCGTCGCACAGGATCGGCGCACCGGCCGCGAGCGCGGTGCGCCCGGCCGTGCCGGCGCCCGCCGAGAAGCGCAGGTCGTGGACGACGTCGACCATCCCGCACGCATGGATCACGCGCACCGCGAGTTTCTCGAGATCGGGCGGAACCTGCGACAGGTCGGCCTCGGCGCGGATCGTCGCGAACGACTGGCGGTAGATTTCCTGCCCGTCGCGAATGTAGTCAAGCATCGGTGGTGTCCTGGCTGTACCGCGCGCCCGTCAGTCGGGCCGCGGCCTGGTCAATCGTCAGATGGCGCGCGAGCGGGGCGCCGAGGCCCGCGGCAGCGTCGCGCCGGTAAAGGTCGTAGCGCCCGGGCGCGACCGCGACGAGCGTGTGCGTCGCCGTGTGCGGCAGCGCGCAATGGCGCTCGCAGCCGGTCAGGTGCGCGTCGAGCGGATGGCCGATGTACTCGGCCAGCGCGAGCGCGTCGCGTTTCGTATCGGCGCGCGATTTCGCGCAGCCTGCGCTGCCCGTGCACGCGACGAGCGACGCGAGCGGATCGGTCATCGCGCACACGAGGCCGAGCGACGCGAGCGCATCGAGCACGGCCGGCGCGCGTTCGTGCAACACGCCGTGCATGAACACGCCTTGCCACGGCGTCATCGACAGCGTGCCGTCGCCATCGGCTTCGGCTAGGTCGGCGAGCCGCTCCAGTTGCGTCGCGTCGAGCCGGCCGAGCGCGCATTGCGCACCGACGCTGCAGCGGGCCGCATCGAGCGACGGCCGCGCGCCGAAACGCAGCGCGGCATTGGACGGCGCGCGTCGCCAGCCGGCGAGCGCCGGATCGGCCGCGAGCGGGAAGGGCAGATAGTGCTGCGCGCGTTCGAGCAGCGCGCGTTCGCCGCAGATCGCGATCAATCCGCGCATCCGCGCGACGTCGACCGGCGCGAGATCGAGGAACGCAAGCAGCAACGCACGCACGAGCGCGACGGTCTGGTCGGGCGACACGTCGATCGACGCGGGCGTGTCGTCGGGGGCGACCGGCACGCAGCCGGCCAGGCTCGCGGCGATGCGCAGCGCGCCGTCGCCGCGACGCCATGCGGCCAGCCAGATGTCGTGCGGGTGATCGACGGCCGCGACCGATTCGCCGCCGTCGAGCTGGATCGAGAATTTCGGCGACAGTTCGCCGCGACGCGGCTCGCGCGCCAGCAGGTCGAAGAGGGGTGTCGCGAGCGCGCGGCTGTCGAGCAGCGCGTCGGGGTCGCGCCCGGCGAGCGGGCTGAGCATCAGGTTGCGGACGTCGTCGCTCGCGGCGAGCGCGGCCCGGTCGGCGGCCGCATCGGCGACCTCAGCGCTGCGCGCGCGCGGGCCGAGATCTGCGTCGAGCAACGCGTTGGCCAGCGGATCGGCCGCTCCGTCGCGAATGCCGCGCAGCTGAAGATTCGCGCGATTGGTCGCGTCGATCGCACCGGAGCCGTAGGCGCGCGCGGCAGCGGCGATCGCGCGCGCCTGTCGCGCGTCGAGCCGGCCGCCCGGCAGCTTGATGCGGCACAGTCCGCCATCGGCGGCCGCGACGACGCGCACGAGCCCCGGGCAAGCCGACGGGCGCACGGCAGGCGACGCAGGAATCGAAACGGGGGCGGAGCTCAACGGAATACGGGACAGTGTCGCGCAACGGCCAACGCATCGGTACACCCCGCCCGACGCCGACTGGCACGCACGCACTTTCAGGCCGGCAGGTCTCCTGGCTGACAGGTCGGCGCCTGCTCCCGGCCTTCCCGGTAAAACCAGTGGCATGAAAGGGAGATCGGCTCGCTGTCTACAGTTGCGGGGGCAGCCACGGCGGCGCGATGTGCACCCCGTGTTCCCTCTTCGGCCCCGAAGGGCACCGGCGATCGAACGGCCGTAGGATACCCGATTTCGACGGCGCTTCGCGACCGCCCGGCCATGCGCCGGAGCCGGGGCAAAGCACGGTGCGGGGCGGCAGCCACGCAGATGAAACGCGCGGTGGAACACGGTACCATGCCGACTTTCGCAATGCGGACGGCCGCACCGGCGCCTTCACGGCCGCCGCGCGGCGACTCGATGGAACCGAACGATGGGGAAGGGTGCATGACGGCGTGGCTGACGGTAGTGGGCATCGGCGACGACGGCTACGCGGGGCTCGGACGCAGCGCGCGGCGCGCGCTGCTCGACGCGACGCGGGTGGTCGGCGCGAAGCGGCACCTCGACATGCTGCCCGCGCGGCTGCCGGCCGCGCGCGAAGCGTGGCCGTCGCCGTTCGACCTGTCGGGCCTGCTCGCCCGTCGCGGCTCGCCCGTTTGCGTGCTCGCGAGCGGCGACCCGATGCTGTTCGGCGTCGGCGCGACGCTCGCGCGCGAACTGCCCGCCGACGAGTGGCGCGTGCTGCCTGCACCATCGTCGCTGTCGCTCGCGGCCGCGCGGCTCGGCTGGGCGTTGCAGGACGTCGGCGCGGTGTCGCTCGTCGGCCGCCCGCTCGCGACGCTCGCGCGCCACCTGTTGCCGGGCCGGCGCCTGTTCGTGCTGAGCGCGGACGGCCGCACGCCGGCCACGGTCGCCGCGGAGCTCACCGCACGCGGCTTCGGCCCGACCCGCATCAGCGTGTTCGAACATCTCGGCGGCCAGCTGGAGCGGCGCATCGACGGTCTCGCGCAGGACTGGCACGTCGACCAAACGGCCGCGCTCAATCTCGTCGCGCTCGACTGCCAGGCCGGCCCCGATGCGCCGCGCCGCGCGCTCACGCCCGGCTTGCCCGACGACGCATACCGCCACGACGGCCAGCTCACCAAGCGCGACATGCGCGCGCTCACGCTCGGGCGCCTCGCGCCCGCACCCGGCGAACTGCTGTGGGACGTCGGCGCGGGCAGCGGCTCGATCGGCATCGAATGGATGCGCGCGCATCCATCGTGCCAGGCGATCGCGATCGAATCGCACGCCGAGCGGCAGCGCTTCATCGAACACAACCGCGACACGCTCGGCGTGCCGGGCCTGCAACTCGTCGCGGGGCGTGCGCCCGAGGCGCTCGCGGGGCTCGCCGCACCGGACGCGATCTTCATCGGCGGCGGTGCGACGGCGCCCGGCGTGCTCGACGCATGCTGGTCGGCGCTGAAGCCCGGTGGCCGGCTGGTCGCGAACGCGGTCACGCTGCAGGGCGAAGTGGCGCTCGCCGCGTGGCGCGATGCGCACGGCGGCACGCTCACGCGCGTATCGCTCGCGCACGCGGAGCCGCTCGGCCGCTTCGACACGTGGCGGCAACCGTTGCCCGTCACGCTGTACGACGTGCGCAAGCCGGATGCCGCGGCAACCGACCTGTCGGACCTTCCGGACCTCGCGTGATGCGCGACGAAACCCCCGAACAACCGGCGCCGCTGCGGTTCGGCTACACGACCGGCAGCTGCGCGACCGCGACGTCGCTCGCCGCCGCGCGCCTGCTGCTCGCGGGCCGCGCGGACGATGCGGTCGAAATCGTGCTGCCGAAGGGGCAGCGCGTGATGATGCGGCTCGAGTTCTGCCGGACCACGGCCGACGGCGCCGAAGCCGGCACGCTGAAGGACGCCGGCGACGATCCCGACGTCACGCACGGCGCGCTGATCTTCGCGCGCGTCGCGCTCGCCGCGACGCCGGGCGTGCGCTTTCATGCAGGGCCGGGTGTCGGCACGGTCACGCGCGCCGGGCTCACGCTGCCGGTCGGCGAACCGGCGATCAATCCGGTGCCGCGCCAGATGATGACGACCCACCTCGACGCGCTCGCCGCCGAATACGGCCATGCGGGCGGCTTCGACGTGACGATCGGCGTCGAGGGCGGCGAGGCGCTCGCGTTGAAGACGATGAACCCTCGCCTCGGGATCGTCGGCGGGCTGTCGATCCTCGGCACGACCGGCATCGTGCGGCCGTTCTCGTGTTCCGCGTACATCGCGTCGATCCACCAAGGCATCGACGTCGCGCGCGCGAACGGCGTCGCGCACATTGCCGCGTGTACCGGCAACGCGAGCGAGGACGCGATGCGCGCGCACTACGGCCTGCCCGACATGGCGCTGATCGAAATGGGCGATTTCGCCGGCGCGGTGCTGAAACACCTGCGCCGCGCGCCCGTCGCGCGTCTGTCGATGTGCGGCGGTTTCGGCAAGCTCAGCAAGCTCGCGGCCGGCCATCTTGACCTGCACAGCCGCCATTCGAGCATCGACCTGCCGCTGCTCGCGCAGTGGGCGGCGGAGGCCGGCGCGAACGACGCGCTGCAGGCCACGATGCGCGCGGCGAACACGAGCCAGGAAGCGCTGAAGCTCGCACAGACCGACGGCGTGCCGCTCGGCGACATCGTCTGCGCGCACGCGCTGCGCGTCGCGCGCGACATCGTGCCGGCCTCGGTCGCCGTCGAGATGTTCGCGATCGACCGGCAGGGCCGCTTTGTCGGAGACGCGCGATGAACGCCACGAACGCCATGAACACCCGCATCCTGTTGCTCGGCGGCACCGGCGATGCGCTGAAGATCGCCCGTGCGCTCGGCCCGCAACACGTCTACAGCCTCGCGGGCCTCGGCAAGGTGCCCGACGACTTGCGCTGCGACGTGCGCGTCGGCGGCTTCGGCGGGGCAGCGGGGCTTGCCGCGTATCTACGCAACGCCGGCATCGGTCTCGTGATCGACGCCACGCATCCGTATGCCGCGCAAATCAGCGCGAACGCGGCGGCCGCCGCGCGCGACGCCGGCGTGCCGCTGTGGGCGCTGCGGCGCGTCCCGTGGACACCCGGGCCCGGCGACGACTGGCGGCTGGTCGACGACTGGGCCGGCATCGAAGCCGCGCTCGCGCCGTTCCGGCGGCCGCTGTTCACGCTCGGCCGCGAACCGCTCGCGCATCTCGACGACATCCCGCCGCACCAGTTCTGGCTGGTGCGCTGCCTCGATCCGCATCCCGGCAACGCGCGCGCACAGGTCGTCGCCGCGCGCGGGCCGTTCACGCCAGACGGCGAACGCGCGCTGTTCGCGCTCGCGGGCATCGACGTCGTGGTCAGCAAGAACAGCGGCGGCGCCGCGACCGAGGCCAAGCTGGACGTCGCGCGCGAACGCCGGCTGCCGGTCGTGATGCTGCGCCGGCCGCCGCTGCCCGACGCCGATCGCGCGTTCGACTCGGCCGCCGCGCTGCTCGATGCGCTCGATCCGGCCGCGCGCGCGTGATGCGGCGCGACCGGCTGCACAATGAATTGACGGAGAATTTTCGATGACGGTGTATTTCATCGGTGCGGGCCCCGGCGACCCGGAGCTGATCACGGTGAAGGGCCAGCGCCTCGTGCGCACGTGCCCGGTGATCCTGTATGCCGGTTCGCTCGTGCCGCCGGCCGTGCTCGACGGCCATCGCGCGGAACAGGTCGTCAATACGGCCGAGCTCGACCTCGATACGATCGTCGCGCTGCTTGCCGACGCGCATGCGAAAGGGCAGGACGTCGCACGCGTGCATTCGGGCGATCCGTCCCTGTACGGCGCGATCGGCGAACAGATTCGCCGGCTGAAAGCGCTCGGGATTCCGTATGAAATCGTGCCGGGCGTGACGGCCACGGCCGCGTGCGCGGCGACGCTCGGCGTCGAGCTGACACTGCCGGGCATCGCACAGACGGTGATCCTCACGCGCTTCGCGGGCAAGACGACGATGCCCGAAGGCGAGGCGCTCGGTTCGCTCGCCGCGCATCGCGCGACGCTCGCGATTCATCTCGGCGTGCGGCATCTCGCGCGGATCGTCGACGAAGTACTGCCGCACTACGGGCCCGCGTGCCCGGTCGCGGTGATCTATCGCGCGAGCTGGCCCGACGAGGCGCGCGTGACCGGCACGCTGGCCGACATCGTCGGCAAGGTGCAGGGCACGCAGATCGAACGCACCGCGCTGATCCTGATCGGGCGCGTGCTCGATGCCGAAGGGTTCGCGGATTCGACGCTCTATGCGAGCGGAGGCTGAGGCCGTCGTACGATCAGGCTCGCCCGTCTTCCCCCGCATCTGACGTGCGTTACGCCCGCGCGGCGCGACGCGCAAACTGCGGCGCGAATCCCGCGGCCAGCCCGAACAGCACGATACACAGGCAAGCCATCGCGATCCATGCGGGCGACAGATCCGCGAGATGCTGGCGCACGACGCCCGCCGCGAACGGAAACAGCCCCGCGATCAGATAGCCGATACCCTGCACAAACCCCGTCAGCGATGCGGCATCGGCCGGCGTCGCCGCATGATCGACGGTGACGATCAGCGACAGCGGAAACAGCGCGCCGATCCCGGCCCCCAGCAGCAGCGCGGCCGGCAACGCGAGCGCCTGCGGTGCGGCCAGCATCACCAGCAACCCGGCGAGCAGCGACGCGATCGCCGCGTGCAGCGCGGGCCGGCGATCGGGCAGGCGGTCGATCGTCGCCGAGATCGTCAGCCCCGCGACCACTTCCGCGAGCGTCACGCCGCCGAGCAGGGTGCCGGCCGCCGTCGGCGACCAGCCGAGCCGCATGTAGTACGGCGGCAGCCATGCCAGCACCAGCGTGTAGGCGCCCGTCGCGATCCCGAAAAACGCCGCGAGCCGCCATGCGCGCGGCGAGCGCGACGGTTGCGCAGGCGTGGCCGACGTCGAAGCCGAAGCCGCTCCGGACGCTGCCGTATCACCGCCGCGGCTCGCCAGCGGCCACGCGACCGCCGCGACCGCGGCCGGCAACGCCCAGCCCGCAAGTGCCGCAAGCCAGCCCCAGCGGGCCGCGGCAAACGGCGCGACGACGCTCGCGAGCACCGCGCCTCCCATGATCGACGTCGAATAAACGCCCATCGCGCCACCGATGCGCGTCGCGAAATGCGCCTTGATGAACCCCGGCAGCAACGCCTGCACCATTGCGATCCCGATGCCCGCGCAACATGCGCTCGCCAGCAGCAGCCACGCCAGCTGGGCGCCGATGCGCGATGCGCACGCGAACCCGATCAGCGCGACGCCGAGCCATACGCCGCCCGCGATGCCCGTCGCGCGCTGCAGTCGCCGTGCGCTCAACGCGCCGAGGCCCATCAGCAGGATCGGGATCGTGGTCAGCAGGCTCGCCGCGCCATCGCCGATGCCGGTCGCGCGCTGGATCATGTCGAGCAGCGGACCGACCGCGGCCAGCGCCGGCCGCAGGTTCAGTCCGACCAGCACGATGGCGGCCAGCCGCCATCCGGGGGAAGTCAAGCGATTCATCAAACGGCCCTCGATATCAATGCGCGGCGCCTCCGTCGAGGGCGCCGCGCGTTTTCATGTAAAGTATCTCGACATCAAGATAAATGCTGATTTATCTCGACGTCAAGATAACTGGTGAGCCGAGGAGGGTTAATGGATCGAGCCGCGCATGCGCTCGCGCAGTGGCGCGTCGAGCGTCCGGATCTGGATGCGTCGTCGATGCTCGTGATGGGGCGGCTGCAGGAGGCCGCGCTCGTGATCGCGCGCGACGGCCTCAATCCGCTGTTTGCGCGCTACGGGATGCAGCCGGGCGAATTCGACGTGCTGGCGACGCTGCGGCGCAGCGGCGCGCCGTTCGCGCTGACGCCGACCGCGCTGTACGACGCGCTGATGATGTCGTCGGGCGGGATGACCGCACGCATCGACCGGCTGCAGAAGGCCGGCTGGGTCGAGCGCCGGCCGAACCCGGCCGACGGACGCGGCACGCTCGTCGCGCTGACGGACGCCGGCCGCGCGCTGATCGACGACGCGGTGGTCGCGCACGTCGACAATCAGCGCGCGATGCTGGCCGCGCTGTCCGCGGTGGAGCAGGCGCAACTTTCGGCGTTGCTGGAAAAACTGCTGGCGGGATGGGGAGAACAGACGTCGGCCACGAAATAGCCGTGCCGGATCGGCACGCCGAACGCAACGCGCGGAACCGGGCACACCGAAGGGAAGCCGGAACACCGCCCGCCGCGCGATGCGGCGGGCCGGGCGGGCAGCGGGCAGCGCCCGCTGCGCGGCTCAGTCGCGCGCCGGGATAGTGAGCCCGCGCGCGACGGCCGGGCGTGCGACGAATGCGTCGAGCGCGCGTGCGACGTGGCGGAACTCGCTGAAGCCGACGAGATCGCCCGCCTCATAGAACCCGACCAGGTTGCGCACCCACGGGAAGATCGCGATGTCGGCGATCGTGTACGTATCGCCCATCACCCACTTCCGGTTCGCCAGATGCGCATCGAGCACGCCGAGCAGGCGCTTCGATTCGGCGACGTAGCGGTCGCGCGGGCGCTTGTCCTCGTAGTCGCGGCCGGCGAACTTGTGGAAGAAGCCGACCTGGCCGAACATCGGGCCGATGCCGCCCATCTGGAACATCACCCACTGGATCGTTTCGTAGCGGCCCGCGAGGTCCTTCGGGATCAACTGGCCCGTCTTGTCCGCGAGATAGATCAGGATCGCGCCCGATTCGAACAGCGGCAGCGGCTTGCCGTCCGGGCCGTCCGGATCGATGATCGCCGGGATCTTGTTGTTCGGGTTCAGCGACAGGAATTCGGGCGACAACTGGTCGTTCGTGTCGAAGCGCACGAGATGCGGCTCGTACGGCAGGCCGGTTTCCTCGAGCATGATCGACACCTTGACGCCGTTCGGCGTCGGCAGCGAGTACAACTGGAGACGGTCGGGATGCTGGGCCGGCCATTTTTTCGTGATCGGGAAGGCGGACAGATCGGGCATGGAGGTTCGCTCGTCAACGTGAAGGAGCCGCGCTCCGCCGGCCTGCCGCGCGTTGCCCCCGGCCCCCGACACGGCGGCGGGGACAGGACGATCGCATCGGCATGGCGGGCGGGGCGCGCCGAAAACGCCCACTGTAGCCGATCCCCGCGATCGCTGCAGACGGCGGGCGCGCGTTGCGACCCGGCGGCGCAGCATGCGCCGCGCCGCGCCGTGCAGCACGGCACCCCACCGCACCGCGTCGTCAGAAGTTGTGCCGCAGCCCGACCATCGCGGCCGTCGTGCCGACCCCGGGCGCGACCGGCTGCCCGTACACGAGCATCTGGTCCATCGTGCCTCGGTTGTTCACGTGGCCGGCCTGCGCATAGACCATCGTCCGCTTCGACAGGCTGTAGTCGGCCGTGAGCACGACGGCCGTCGAGCGGTTTTCCGAGCGGTTCCGGTCCTTCAGGTAGTACACGGCCGACGTGACCTGCAGCGCCGGCGTGACGTGATAGCCGACGCCTGCCGACAGCATGTCGAGGTTCACCTGGTCCGCATGCGCGGGATTGCGGCCGTTGCCGTACGACGCCGACACCGAGAAATCGTGGATCGTGTATTTCGCGCCGACGTAGACGAAGCGGTTGTTGTCGACGCCGGTCGGCGCGACACCCGGCGTCGGGTTCGTGTCGTGGCCGTTGTAGTAGACGGCCGCCGCGTTGAGCCCATAGTTCGCATACCTGAGCACGACGGATTCGCGCGTGCCGCCCTGGATCTGTCCGGCGACCCCGCCGGGCGCGTATTCGAGCGCGATCGACGCACCCGCGAACGCCGGCGACTGATAGACGAGCGCATTGCTGTCGTACAGCGCGCCGATCGCGCCGTTGGTGCTCGTCCCCGGCCAGCCGGCCGCGGTGTTCAGGCCGAGCCACGCGGTCAGCACGCTGCCGAAGAACTGCGCGTTGCGCACGTCGGTGTCGGCCATCGCGTAGATCATCGGCACGATCTGGCGACCGGCCGTGACCGAGCCGAACGGCCCCGATACGCCGAGCGACGCGACCTGGTTGAAGATCGACGCGGCGCCCGGCGTGTCGCTCAGCTGCAGCTTGCCGGTGCCGCTGTCGAACGAACCCTGCAGCTTGAAGTTGACCTTGTAGCCGCCGCCGAGATCCTCGGTGCCCCGGATGCCCCAGAAGCTCGAATAGATGCCGCCGTCCTTCATGCGAAACACCTTGCCGGTGTTCGGCGCGCTCGGGCTGAACGATGCGGCCGACGTGCTCTGGTACAGCAGGCCCGTGTCGACCACGCCGTACAGCGTGACGGAGGATTGCGCATGCGCGAGCGCCGAGCAGCCGGCAAGCACCGCGAGCGCGGCCAGTTTCGTCTTCATCGAAGTCTCCAGGATCGTAATGGACCGCACGGGATCGAGCCCGGGCGGGTATGGCAGGGCAGCAAAGCCGGGAAAGCCTCATCGAGGCAGGCGGGAAGGCGCGGGATGCGACATCACTGCGAGCCGTGCGGAAAGACTACGCAACGGCGCGCGGCCGCTCCCCCCCATGCGCGGGGGGCAGGGTTGCGGAGAATCGAAACGGGGACAGGCGACGAGGGGGCCGTCAACGGCCGGGCACGACCGGCACCGGCACTGGCGCCGGCAGGCGCAAGCGCACGCTCAGGGCGCGCTTTCGAGCAACCCGAGCACCAGCGCGCGGCGCACCGCATGCTTGCGCGAACTGGCGTCGAGCTTGCCGAACAGGTTCTTCAGGTGCCACTTCACGGTTTCCTCGCCGACGGCGAGCGCCACCGCGATCTCCTTGTTCGACAGGTTGCGCGCGAGCAGCTCGAGAATCGCGCGTTCCTTGGGCGTCAGCACGACGCTCGGTACCGCGCGCGGGCTGGCCGTACTGCGCGGCGCGGGCGGCACGATGCGCGGTTGCGGCTGCGCGGGCCGCGCAGGGCCGTCGCCCGCAGGCGCCGCGTCGCCGACGCGGCGCGCCCAGTCGGCGACCGCCGGATGCGCGTCGGCAAACGTGCGCGTGAGGCCGAACATGTCCGCGAGGTTCATCGCCTCGTCGAGCAGCGCGCGGCCGCCGTGCGCCGACTGTTCGAGCGCGAACGCGCTGAGCGCCATGATCTCGATGCGCTCGCGTCCCATGCTCATCTCGCGCGCCAGCACGGCCGCTTCGTCGAGCGCCGCGCTGGCATCGTCCCAGCGGCGTGCGGCCAGCGCGGCGCCCGCGTGCGCCATCGCCTGCAGCAGCACGACGGGGCGCCGCCACAGCGGCCCGTGCGACGGAAATTCGGCCGCGGCGATCGCGTCGATCCGCTCGACGAGCGCATGGCAGGTTGCTTCGCGATAGCGTGCCGCGTGGATGCGCACCTGCTCGGCGAGACTCGCGACCGACAGGCGCGGCAGCCGGCGCGCGACGCCCATCGCGTCGAGCGCTTCGAGCAGGTCGATCGCGCGATGCTCGACGCCGCGCAGCAGCGCGATGCGCGCGGCCGTCCGGTAGCCGAGCAGCACGGTGTCGGGCGTGCCCGTGTGTTCGAGCACGTCGAGCCGGTTCGCGAGCCGCGCGGCGGCCTGGTCGACGCGATCGGCCTCGTAGGCGATCGACGCGCACATCGCCGCGAGCATGCAGGTCAGCGGATGGCGGCGCCCGAGATCGGCTTCCGCGCGGGCGAGCGCCGGCGACAACGCATCGTCCGCGAGCCGGATCTGGCCTTCGCGCAGATAGCTCAGGCCCGTGATCAGCTCGCCCCAGCGCGCGACGTAGCCGAACCCGGCCGCGGCCGCGGTCGCGCCGCGCGGCGCGGCCTGCTGGAAGCGGCGCGCCTGCGCCGGCTCGCCGACGATGATCGCGCGCGCCGACAGGCGGTTCGCATGCATCTGCGCGAGCCACGTCGCCGCGGGCGGCGCGAAATCGGCCCACGGTTCGAACAGCTCGACGAAGCGGTCGATTTCGTCGGCGTAATACGCGGCCGCGCTGAGGATCAACGCGCATTCGTAGCGCATCGCGGCCGGCGTGCCGGCGTCCGCCAGGATGCCGGCGATCTGGCGCTGCGCCTCGACATGGCGCTCGCCGAGCGCCAGCGCCCACGCGACCGCGATCCGCAAGGTCGGACGCTTGTCGAGTTCCGCATCGGGCAGCAGTGCGAGCCAGTCGAGCACGTCGTTGATGCGGCCCTGCTTGATCGCATCCTCGAGGCAGCGCTGCGCGAGCGCGTACGCGGTCTCGACCTGGCCGGCCGCATACGCGTGGCGCGCCGCTTCTTCCGTCATCCCGTGCGTGTCGAGCCACGCGGCCGCGCGGGCATGCAGCTCGCTGCGCGTCGCATCGGGCTGTGCCGCCAGGCGGTCGCGCAGCGTATCGCGCACGAGCGGATGCAGCCGGCACCAGTCGGAATCGTCGGACGCGATGAACAGCGGCGTGTCGCGCGCAAGCCGGACGAGCCGGTCGGCGGCCTGCGCGTCGTCGAGCAGCGCGGCGCACAGCGATGGATGCAGGCGGTCGGCAACGCTCGTGCGGGTGAGGAACGTGGTGTCGTCGGCGGACAGGTTCGCGAGCAGCAGCTCGACCAGCCGGTCGCGGGTGCCGTCCATGCGCGCGGCAAGCGCGTCGACCGCCTGGCGCGGATCGGCCGAGCGCGCCATCGCGGCCATCGCGAGCTGCAGCCCGAGCGGCCAGCCGTCGACGCGCTCGAACAGGCGCGCGCACGCGTCGGCATCGACCTTCTGCGCGAAGCGCGCGCCGACCAGCGCGATCGTCTCGTCGAGCGTGAAGCGCAGCCAGTCGGGGCCCGCGAGCGTGCACTGGCCGCCGGCGAGCAGGTCGCCGGCCGCGTGATCGAGCCCGCGCCGGGCCGCGACGACCACCCGCAGGTTCTGCGGCGCGTTGTGCAGCACGTAGGTCAGCGCGTCGAGGCCGGCGGCCGGCAGCCGCTCCGCGTCGTCGACGATCAACAGCGCGTCGATCGACAGTTGCGCGACTTCGGCCAGCCACGCGGTCAATCCCTCCAGCGCGCGGGCCGCGCCGTCCGGGATCAGGCGCCCGAAGCCGGGCCGCGCGCAACCGGTGCGCACCGCCTGCACGAGCCCCTGCAGCAGGCGCGGCGCGTCGTCGCGCTCGTCGGCGGACAGCCACACGACCGCGCGGCCGAGCGCGAGCGATTCGCGTCGCCATTGCGCGAGCAGCGACGTCTTGCCGTAGCCGGCCGGCGCCTGCACGAGCATCACGGGCCGGCCGTCGAACACCGGCGCGGCGAGGCTCAGCCGCGCCCGCGCGAGCAACTGCGCCGGCACGCGCGGCGCGGTCGTCTTCAGCACGAGTTCGGTGGGGGGCGCGTCGGCGCGATCGGGTGGGTGGGCCATCGGGGCAGCAGTCGGATTCCGGCGATGCCGTGCGGGCCAGCGTCCGGGGTGGGTGTGGAGGGAAGGATCGGCCGAACCGCGCACGCCCGTCAATCCCCCCCGCGACGAGTGGGGCCGCACCGCCGCCGGGTCGATAGCATGGGTTCCGACGCGTGACGAACGCAACCGACGCATCCAACGAGGAGAGGCCATGAACATCGTATCGACCGGCGCACCACGCAGCGCGCCGCGCGCCGGATAAGCGGAGCGGCACGATGTATCGCCATCTGCTCGTGATGGTCGACGGGATGCCCGGCGGCATCGACGCGATCGGCCATGCGCTCGAACTGGCGCGTGCGGTCGGCGCGCGGGTCACGTTCGTGCTGTCCGGCGCCGCGCCGGACTCGCGTTTATCCGGAGCGCGGATGCCGGACCACGGTGCGAAAGTGGAAGCCGCCGCCCGTGCGCAGGGCCTGTCCCATGTGATCGCGGGGGCCGGCCATCCGGGGGCCGGCCGTCCGGGGGCCGACGACACGTCGCCCGGTGCGCTCGCCGGCAGTCTCGGCTGCGACCTGATCGGTGTCGCGGCGCTGCCGCACGACGCCGCTGCCGCCGCCTGCACGCAACGGCGCGTGCTGCTCGCGACGAGCGGCGTGCCGGTGCTCGTGTGCCCGGCGCGCCATTCGCCGGCCGAAGTACGCGTGATGGCCCGCTGTCTGGCCGCGCATCGCGCACTCGGCGAGCGGCTGCTGGCGCTGATGACGGCAAGCGAAGGTGCGAACGCCAGCCCCGATGCCGATGCAGACGGCACGCTGACGGCGCTGGCCTCGCTCGCGGCGCTGCAGCGCGCGCGGTTCGGCACGTCGACCGAAGCACGCCTCTTCACGGCATTGCGCAGGCGGGCCGAGAGCACCGCGGCCGAACTCGACGAGCTCGACCGCCAGCGGCGCCGCGACGCGCACGCGCTCGACATGCTGGCGCGGCTCGCCGCCGACGGGTTGCCGTCGGCCGCGTTCGATGCCGCGCTCGCCGTCTATGCACACGGCGCCTTCGAGCAGATGGGGCGCATGGAAGGCGTGATTTTCCCGGCCGCGCGGCGCTACCTGGGCGACGCCGACTGGATCGAACTGGACACGCCCCCGGCGAGCGACGCAGCCGCGCCGCCGCCGGGCGCGCAAGAACCCGACGATGCGTGACGCGCATCCGACTGAAATCCTACGGAGAACAAGATGGCACATGCAGTGCGATTCCACGAAACCGGCGGCCCCGACGTGCTGCGCTGGGAAGCCGTTGAAGTCGGCGACCCGGGCGCGGGGCAGGTGCGCCTGCGACACGAAGCGGTCGGCCTGAACTTCGCCGACACGTATTTCCGCAGCGGCCTGTACCCGGTGCCGCTGCCGGCCGGCATCGGCGTCGAGGCGGCCGGCGTGGTCGAGGCCGTCGGCCCCGGCGTGACGAACGTCGCGGTCGGCGACCGCGTGACCTACACGGGATTCCTGAACACGCTCGGCGCGTACAGCACCGAACGGCTGATCCCGGCCGCACCGCTCGTGAAGCTGCCGGCCGGCATCGCGTGCGACACGGCCGCGGCGATGACGATGCGCGGGCTGACCTCGGCCTACCTGCTGCGCCGCATCCACGCGTTCGCGCCGGGCGACACGATCCTGCTGCACGCGGCCGCGGGCGGCGTCGGGCTGATCGTGTCGCAATGGGCGAAGCTGCTCGGGCTCACCGTGATCGGCACCGTGTCGAGCGGGCACAAGGCCGCGATCGCCCGCGCGCACGGTTGCGACCATACGATCGACTACAGCCGCGAGGACGTCGCGAAACGCGTGCGCGAGCTGACGGATGGCGCGGGCGTCGATGTCGTGTTCGACAGCGTCGGCAAGGACACCTTCGAAGGCTCGCTCGATTCGCTGAAGCGGCGCGGGCTGATGGTCTGCGTCGGCACCGCGTCGGGCCCGATCCCGCCGTTCGATCCGCAGCGTCTCGCGATGAAGGGCTCGCTGTACCTGACGCGCCCGGCGCTGGCCGACTACATCGCCGATCCGGCCGAGAAGAACGATCTGGCGGGCGAACTGTTCGCGCACGTCGCGGCCGGCCGCATCCGGATCGAAATCAACCAGCGCTATGCGCTGCAGGACGCGGCGCAGGCACACCGCGACCTCGAGTCGCGCAAGACGACCGGCTCGTCGGTATTCATCGTCTGAGGAGACGCGCATGCGAGTCGAACCCCTGACCTGTGCGATCGGCGCGGAGCTGCTGGACGTGAGCCTCGCCGACGCCGTGCACGACGACGGCCTGTTCGCCGAAATCCGCACGCAGTTGCTGCGCCATCGCGTGCTGTTCCTGCGCGACCAGGACTTCACACGCGCCGAGCACGTCGCGTTCGCGCGCCGCTTCGGCGAACTGGAGGATCATCCGGTCGCCGGCAGCGACCCCGAACACCCGGGGCTCGTGCGCATCTACAAGTCGCCCGACCAGCCGAACGACCGCTACGAGAACGCGTGGCACAGCGATGCGAGCTGGCGCGCGGCGCCGCCGTTCGGCTGCGTGCTGCGCTGCGTCGAGGGGCCGGCGGTCGGCGGCGACACGATGTGGGCGAACATGGTGCTCGCGTACGAGCACCTGCCGGCCCACGTGAAGCAGCAGATCGACGATTTGCGCGCGCGTCACAGCATCGAGGCGAGCTTCGGCGCGGCGATGCCGATCGACAAGCGCCTCGCGTTGAAGGCGCAGTACCCGGACGCCGAGCATCCGGTCGTGCGCACGCATCCTGAAACGGGCGAGAAGGTGCTGTACGTGAACGCGTTCACCACGCATTTCACGAACTTCCACACGCCCGGGCGCGTGCGCGTCGGGCAGGACGCGAATCCCGGCGCCGGCCAGCTGCTGCAATACCTGATCAGCCAGGCCACTATCCCCGAATACCAGGTGCGCTGGCGCTGGAAGAAGAACAGCGTCGCGATCTGGGACAACCGCAGCACGCAGCATTACGCGGTGATGGACTACCCGCCGTGCGTGCGCCGAATGGAGCGCGCGGGCATCGTCGGCGACGTGCCGTTCTGACCTGAGCGCCCCCGCACCGTAACCGTTTCCAACCCCATGCCACGCACCGGGCCTGCCGCCCGGTGCGGCGGGATACGCACGCCCGTACATCCCGAACACAACGATTCCATCTGGAGGACGACATGCAATTTCTCGACGATTCGCTGCACCCGGAAAATCAGGACAAGGTAGTCATCACGGTCGCGCCGTATGGCCCCGAATGGATGCCCGCCGATTTTCCGGAAGACATTCCGGTGACGATGGACGAACACGTGCAAAAGGCCGTCGACTGCTACAACGCCGGCGCGACGGTGCTGCACCTGCACGTGCGCGAACTCGACGGCAAGGGCAGCAAGCGGCTGTCGAAATTCAACGAGCTGCTCGGCCGGCTGCGCGAAGCGGTGCCCGACATGATCCTGCAGGTCGGCGGCTCGATCTCGTTCGCGCCGGAAGGCGACGGCGCCGAAGCCAAATGGCTGTCCGACGACACGCGCCACATGCTCGCCGACCTGACGCCGAAGCCCGACCAGGTGACGGTCGCGATCAACACCGTGCAGATGAACATCACCGAGCTGATGAGCCGCAAGGACATCGCGGGGACGTCGCTGAACGAAGACGTACTGTGGGATGCGTATCGCGAGATGACCGTGCCGGCCGGCCCCGGCTGGGTCGACGAACACCTGCGCCGGCTGCAGGCGGCCGGCATCCAGCCGCATTTCCAGCTCACCGGCATGCATGCGCTCGAAACGCTCGAACGCATCATCCGCCGCGGCGTCTATCGCGGCCCGCTGAACGTCACGTGGGTCGGCATCGGCGGCGGCTTCGACGGCCCGAATCCGTACAACTTCATGGAGTTCGTGCGGCGCTGCCCGGACGGCGCATGCATCACGCTCGAATCGCTGATGAAGAACGTGCTGCCGATCAACACGGTCGCGATGGCGCTGGGCCTGCATCCGCGTTGCGGGATCGAGGACACGATCATCGACCAGAAGGGCAACCGGATGACGTCGGTGCAGCAAATCGAGCAGTGCGTGCGGATCGCGCGCGAACTCGGCCGCGACATCGCGACCGGCAAGGAGGCCAAGGCGATCTACCGGATCGGCGTGCAGTACGGCGGCGTCGACGAGACGCTCGCGCAGCTCGGCATGGCACCGAACCGCCGGCCGGGGCAGGTGAGCGTGCCGCTGCGCGCGGCCTGACACGCCGCGCATCCGGGCGGCCCGCCACCGCCGCCCGCCGATCGAAGTGGCGCGGCCCCCATCCTCGCGCGGTGCGCGAGGGCAAGCTCCGGGACACGGAGCGGGGCCGCGCAAGCCGCGCCGGCGCATTGCCGCACCGGTGCCGGAGGAGACACGCATGCTGATTCATCATGTCGAGCCGTCGCTGCAGGACGTGGCGGCCACCGGCCGGCGCGCGCCGGCCTATGCCTGGCTCGTGTTCGGACTGACCGTCGGCCTGCTGCTGTCGGACTACATGTCGCGGCAGGTGCTCAACGCCGTGTTTCCGCTGCTCAAGCACGCGTGGGCGCTGTCGGACACGCAACTCGGTTCGCTGTCCGGCGTCGTCGCGCTGCTGGTCGGGCTGCTGACGTTTCCGCTGTCGGTGCTCGCCGACCGCTTCGGGCGCGTGCGCAGCATCGTGCTGATGGCCGCGCTGTGGAGCGTCGCGACGCTCGGCTGCGCGCTGTCGACCAACTACACCGAAATGCTCGTGTCGCGCGGCCTCGTCGGGCTTGGCGAAGCCGCATACGGCAGCGTCGGCGTCGCGCTGATCCTCAGCATCTTCCCGGCGCGCCTGCGCGCGACGCTGACCGGCGCGTTCATGGCCGGCGGCGCGTTCGGCTCCGTGTTCGGGATGGCGCTCGGCGGCCTGGTCGGCGCGCATCTCGGCTGGCGCTGGTCGTTCGGCGTGATGGCCGCACTCGGCATCGTGCTGCTCGTCGCGTACCGCACCGTGGTCACCGAGCGGCGGCTCGCGGCATGCCGCGTCGAACCGTGCCAGTCCCGTCTCCATTCCGATGCGCCGCGCGACCTGCGCGGCAACATGCGGGCGCTGATGTCGGGGCTGTTCGCGTCGCGTTCGGTGATCTGCGCCTATATCGGCAGCGGGCTGCACCTGTTCGTGCCCGGCGCGCTGTTCGCGTGGCTGCCGAGCTACCTGAACCGCTATTACGCGATGGCGCCCGACCGCGCTGCCGTGCTCGCAGCCGGCTTCGTGCTGCTGTCGGGCGTCGGGATGGTCGGCTGCGGGATCGTCACCGACCGCGTCGGGCGGACCGACGGTTCGCGCAAATGGCTGACCGCGATCGCGTATTGCGTGCTGACGGGCGTATGCCTCGCCGTCGCATTCCGGCTGCCGCCCGGGCCGCTGCAGCTCGCGCTGATCTGCGCGGGCATGCTGGTCGGGGCGGGCGCGTCCGGCGCGTCGGGCGCGATGGTCGCGAACCTGACGCCGGCCGCGATCCACGCATCGGCATTCGCGACGCTCACGCTTGCCAACAACCTGCTCGGCATGGCGCCGGGCCCGCTGCTGACCGGGTGGGCCGCCGATCGCATCGGCCTCGTCGGCGCACTCCAATGGATTCCGGTCGTGCCGCTCGCGGCCGCCGTGCTGTTCGCGATCGGCCGGGCGAGCTACGCGGCCGATCTCGCGCGCGTCGAACGCGAACGACGCGCGTCCCGGCTTTCCTGAACTGAATCGAACCGAACTGAACTGAACTGAACTCCTCCGGAGGCTGCATGACCCTGGCGACCACGCCCACCATCCTGATCGTGCCCGGCTTGCGCGATCACGTCGAAGACCACTGGCAGACGCATCTGCAACGGCGTCTGCCGAACGCACGCGCCGTCGCACCGCTCGAAGCCGACAAGCTGAGTCGCGCCGCACGCGTCGCGGCACTCGATGCGGCGCTGGCCGCGATCGACGGCCCCGTGATTCTCGTCGCGCATAGCGCGGGGGTCATGATTACGGTGCACTGGGCACGGCAGGCCACGCGCAAGATCCACGGCGCGCTGCTCGCGGCGCCGGCCGATCTCGATATGCCGATGCCCGCCGGTTATCCGGCACCCGAGGCGATCGACGCGAACGGCTGGACGCCGGTACCGACCGAACGCCTGCCATTTCCAAGCATCGTGGCCGCGAGCCGCAACGATCCGCTCGCGCGTTTCGAACGTGCGGCGGCGCTGGCGGCAGGGTGGGGCAGCCGGCTCGTCGATCTCGGCGAAGTCGGGCACCTGAATCCGGCGTCCGGGTATGGCGAATGGCGGGACGCCGAGCGGCTGATCGGCGAGGTGATCGCGCTTCGTGCGGCCTGAGCGCCGCCCCGCAACGCGCCGTGCCGCAGACGTGCCCGAACCGGCGCGTCGATGTGAACCGATTTCATTTCAGCGCCCATTGATATACGACGTCCTAACACGCCGCGCCTCCCTTGCCACGCGGCGCCATGAAATCGGTCAATCAGCAAATCCTCAACAAACGGAAGGTTTTTGTTAGGGAAATTCCCGCCCCGCGCCGCTCGGTTTTTTGTTGACCGACATCGTATAACGCCGTCATGATTTCCTGACAAGAAAGGTCCCATCCACTGACCGAAGTGAGGAGACATGAACACAACCACGATCGCGCGCCGGGTCTGCCGGATCGCGCTGGCACTGGGCTTCACGCTGTCGGCCGCGGCGGCCGTCGCGGCCCCCGTGTCGCTGAATGTCGTCGACGTCGCGGGCAACCTGCAACTGACGCAGAAGGCCATCGAGGCCTTCAGGGACAAGAACCCGAATCTCGTCTCGAACGTCACGTTCACGAATGCGCCCGCGCCGCAGCTGCCGGGCAAGATCAAGGCGATGCAGGCGGCGGGGCGCTCCGACATCGACCTCGTGCTGACCGGCACCGACGCACTGGCCGCCGGCATCGAGCAGAACCTCTGGCTCAAGCTGCTGCCCGACAACGCGGGCGCGTTCCCCGGCGTGCTCGACAAGTACGCGCCCGGCCCGCGCAAGATGCAGGATCTCGCGCAGGGCTTCGGCCTCGAAGTGACCTACATGCCGGCCGGCCCGCTGCTCGAATACAACCCGGCCAAGGTCAGCGATCCGCCGAAGACGCCTGCCCAGCTGCTCGCGTGGTGCAAGGCGCATCCGAACAAGCTGATCTACGCGCGCCCGGCGAACTCGGGCCCGGGCCGCACGTTCCTGATGGGGCTGCCGTACGTGCTCGGCGACAAGAACCCGCAGGACCCGATCAACGGCTGGGACAAGACCTGGGCGTTCCTGAAGCAGCTCAACGACTGCATCCCGTACTACCCGGGCGGCACGTCGGCGGTGATGAAGGAGCTCGGCGAAGGCACGCGCGACATGACCGTGACCGTCACCGGCTGGGACATCAACCCGCGCGCGCTCGGCATCGTGCCGACCGACTTCCGGATCCAGGCGTTCGACAACATGACGTGGGTCAACGATGCGCACTACATGGTGATCCCGAAGGGCGTGCCGAAGGACAAGCTCGACGTGCTGTTCAAGCTGATGAACTTCCTGCTCGAGCCGCCGCAGCAGGCGATGACCTACGACGACGGCTACTTCTATCCGGGCCCGGCGGTGAAGGGCGTGACGCTGGAGATGGCGCCCGCGCACAGCCAGGACGTCATCAAGAAGTTCGGCCGCCCCGAGTACGCCAGGCTGCTGGCCGATCATCCGCACGTGCAGCCGCTCAGCGCGCAGGCGATGGTCGCCGCGTTCCAGAAGTGGGACCGCGAGATCGGTTCGCAGAAGTCGAAATGACGCATGAACCCGCGGGCGCTGCGGCGCCCGCGCCGACGGAGTTCGCGTAATGAAGCACAGTTTCGAACGGCTGCGGCTCGACGGCGTGTGCCGCAGCTTCACCAATGCGGAGGGCGCGCAGGTCGCCGCACTGAGCGGGCTCGATCTCGACATCAAGCGCGGCGAGTTCATCGCGCTGCTCGGCCCGTCCGGCTGCGGCAAGTCGACCGCGCTGAACTGCATTGCCGGGCTGCAGCCGCTCACGAGCGGCGGCATCTGGCTCGACGACACGCGCATCGACGTGCTGCCGCCCGAGCGCCGCGGCTTCGGGATGGTGTTCCAGAACTACGCGCTGTTTCCGCACATGTCGGTGCTCGAGAACGTCGGCTTCGGGCTGAAGATGCGCGGCGTGGCGAAGCAGGAAACGCGGCGGCGCGCGCAGCAGGCGCTCGAACTCGTGCAACTGGTCGGCCATGAAGGCAAGCTGCCCGGACAGCTGTCGGGCGGCCAGCAACAGCGCGTCGCGATCGCGCGTGCGATCGTGATCGAGCCGCCGCTGGTGCTGATGGACGAGCCGCTGTCGAATCTCGACACGAAGCTGCGCATCGAGATGCGGGCCGAGATCCGCCGCATCCATACGCAGCTCGAACGCGCGACGATCTACGTGACGCACGACCAGGACGAGGCGCTGTCGATGGCCGACCGGATCGTCGTGATGAAGGAGGGCGTCGTGCAGCAGGTCGCGTCGCCGAAGGACGTGTACACGCGCCCGCACAACCTGCACGTCGCCCGCTTCATGGGCTATCGCAACGTGCTGCCGTTCACGCTCGAAGGGATGGCCGGCGATCACGTGAACGTCACGGCCGCCGGCGTGCGCATCACGGGCGTGCCGATGGCCGGCTTCGACGGCAAGGACGTGCTGGTCGCGCTGCGTCCCGACGACATCGAACGCGCGGTGGAGGGCGCCGACAACGCGTTCGACGCGACCATCGACACGCTCGAGTACGGCGGCCGCGATTCGCTGATCCGCGCCACCACGCCGTTCGGCCCGATCTGGGCGCGCGTGGCCGGCGAATTCACCGAAGGCGAACGGCTGCGCCTGCGCGTGGCGCCGGCGCGCACGCTCGTCTATGCGGGAGACGCGCAATGAACGGCCGGTGCGCAGCCTACCGGGCCGCGTCGCGCGAGGAGGCCGCATGAGCACGCTCGCACCCGGCCGCGCACCGCGCGACGCGAAGGCGTGGCTCGTCGCGCCCGCGCTCGCGTTCATCATCGCGCTGTTCATCTATCCGTTCGCCTACGGCCTCGTGCTGTCGTTCCAGCCGATGAACGGCGGCGGCGTGCTCGCGAACTACGTGCAGTTCTTCACCGATACCGCGATGTGGCCGACCGTGCTCGTCACGCTGAAGCTCGCGGTGCCGGCCACGCTGATCAACGTCGGCGTCTCGGTGCCCGTCGCGTTCGCGCTGCGCCGCAATTCGCCGTACCAGAAGTTCGTCACGACGCTGCTCGTGATTCCCGTCACGCTCGGCACGGTGCTCGTCGCCGACGGGATGCTCACGTACTTCGGCCCGAACGGCTGGTTCCCGCAGGCGCTGCAGGGGCTGCACCTGTACACGGACGAAGTGCGCCTCACGCACAACTACTGGGGCGTGCTGCTGTCGCTGATCGTGTCGGGCTTTCCGTTCGCGTTCCTGCTGATGCTGTCGTACGTCAGCGGCATCGACCCGACGCTCGCGCGCGCCGCGGCCACCCTCGGCGCGAACCCGTGGCAGCAGTTCCGGCAGATCTACCTGCCGCTGCTCGTGCCGGGGCTCACGATGGCCGCATGCCTGTCGTTCGTGCAGGCGTTCTCGGTGTTTCCGTCGGCCGTGCTGCTCGGCGCGCCGGCCGGGCCGACCCGCGTGATCTCGATCGCGGCCGCCGAAGCCGCGTTCGAGAGCTACGACTATTCGCTCGCATCGGCGATCGCGATCGTGATGGGCTTCGTGCAGCTGCTGGTGGTCGCATCCATGCTCGGCGCGCGCCGCTTCTTCTATACCGGTCCGGTCACGGGAGGCAAGGGCTGATGGGGACCGACAATCATGCGTCGCCGGCGTGGCCGCCGAAGCACAATCCGCCCGGCGCCCAGCCCGTCAACGCGATGAAACCGCAGAAGATGCGCGGCAACCTCGCCGGCCGTGCATGGAAGGCGCTCGTGTGGGGGCTGATGGCGTTCTTCCTGCTGAACGTGATGCTGCTGATCGCGACCGTCGCGGTGAACTCGGTCGCGACGCGCTGGTTCGGCACGCCGCTGCCGCAGGGCTTCACGCTGCACTGGTACGCGAAGGCGTGGGAAGACTTCCAGCTCGCCAGCGTGCTGTGGGTGACCGTCGAAGTCGTCGGCGCGGTCGTGCTGCTGTCGGTCGCGCTCGGCGTGCCGGCCGCGTATGCGCTCGCCCGCGTGCAGTTTCGCGGCAAGCGCTTCGCGCTGCTGGTGTTCCTGCTGCCGCTGATGGTGCCGCCCGTCACGTACGGGATCCCGATGGCGACCGTCATGTACAAGGTCGGACTCGCAGGCACGCTGTCCGGCGTGATCCTCGCGAACCTGGTGCCGGCGCTGCCGTTCGTGATCCTCGTGATGACGCCGTTCATCGAGCAGATCGACCCGAATCTCGAATCCGCCGCGCGGATCTTCGGTGCGAACACGTGGCGCTATTTCCGCTACGTGCTGCTGCCGCTGCTGGTGCCCGGCATGCTCGCCGCGGGCCTGCTCGTGCTGGTGCGCACCATCGGGATGTTCGAGCTGACCTTCTTCACCGCGGGCCCGAGCACGCAGACGCTCGTCGTCGCGCTGTATTACGCGGTGTTTTCGACCGGCGTGCGCGCGCCGCAGTCGATCGACGCGATGGCGATGATCTACATGGCCATCACGCTCATCTGGGTCGTGATCGCGCTGCAGTTCGTGAGCCCGACGCAACTGGTGAGCCGCGTGAAGCAGGAGCGGCAGTAGGCGCGGCCGAAAGCGGCGGCAAGAGCAGGGCGGCGGCACGGTTGCCGTGCGCCGCGCGTCCGTTTCGCCCGCACGCATCCGTGCAATTGGTTACAAATGGATACCGCGCACGACACGCGGACGTTGCAGACTACGCGGCGTACCGGCCACGCGTTGCGTTCATCACGCATCGCCGCATGCCGCCCGACGTTCACCCGATGCACGGATATCCATGAAGTTTCAAACGCTGCTGACGCTCGGCTGTGCCACCTCGCTGCTTGCCGCCTGCAACCTGCTCCACGACGGTCCCGGATCGAGCGACGTCGACGCCGCGGTGCGCCGTGCGCTCGAAGCCGAAAACCACGGCGGCCTGAACGCGCTGTTCGGCCAGCCGCTGCCCGTGTCGGCCGACGTGATCTCGGCGAAACCCGATGGCGACTGCAAGAAGACCGGCGAGCGCACCTACACGTGCGACGTCGTGGTCACGTGGCGCAATACCGATTACTCGCCGTCGCGCGCGAACCTCACGTTCGTGCAGGCTGCCGACGGTTCGTGGCAGACATCGGGCGTCGATGCGGCCATCGCGACGGGCGCCGCCAAGTCGATGATCGACAGGATCGGCAAGGCATGGCCCGGCAATGCCGCCAGCGCCGCATCGGCGCCGCAGTAATGCCCCGGGCGGCCGTCCTGCCGATTGCGGTGGGCGGTGCAGCCGATGCGCACCGCACTGTCGCGCGCTGTTTGTCGAAGTCCTGCCCCCGATAACGGATGCCCCCGCCGGTCGCGACGAGCGCACCGGTGCACCGGTGCACCGGTCAGCGCCCGCGACCCGCTATGCCGGCAGCGGGTGCGCCCGGCGTCGGGCGGCCCGCCGCGCTCGCCGTGCCGGCATCCGCACCGATCCCCGACGCTTGTTCGATACGCGCTTCGGCGGCGCGGATGTCGTCCGGATACTGGCCCTTCAGCGGCTTGTAGCCCGCCTGCTCGAGCTGGCGCAACTGTGCGACGACTTCGGCTCGCGTAACGGGCGCGGCAGGCGATTGCGCGAACGACATGGCAGGGGCCGCAAGCGCCGCGGCAAGAACAAGCATGGAAAGCGTGGTTTTCATCTTCAGGATCTCCGAAAAACGGGGTACCCGGCACGGCACACGCGCCGCAACGGTGAGTCCATCTTGTTCGACCCGCGCTTAAGCCCGGATTAACGTGAAAAAGGGTGCAAACAATAACCCGCCATTGGTCAGACCTATTTCCAATATGCGGGCCGCAGTATAGGGAAAACCCTTAATTCGCGCTATAATCACCGGGTAGAAGAAAGGTCGAACCATGCCCGAACGTTTCCAATCCCTTGAAAAATTTGTGTTTTCCCTGATCGTGATGTCCGCGGTCGTCTGCTCCGCATTCCTCGCGTACGAGCGTCACCCCGAGATCAAGATCGCCCTGCACGAAGGCGAAGCGCTGATGCGCGAAAGCGCCAAGTATTCGGCCATCTGCTCGCCGTCGAAGGTCGATCCTTGCGTCGAGATGTCCGCGTACTGATACGCGCGTCGCAATCCGTTTCTGACTCGTCCGGCCGCTTTGGCGGCCGGCGTTCGTTCACGTAGCGCGCTCGGGGAATCCGTACCCCGGCCGCAAGACGGCGCGGATGTACACGCGCTGATCGACGCGCCGAGTCGCGGCACCCGCAGCGCCGAATCCAGCCGGCCCCGCTTCGAGCAATCGAGCGGGGCCGTTCTGTTTGCGCGGTCGAAATACACGGTCGAAACGATCGCCGTTTCCCGATCCATCACACGACGTTGCGCGGCTCGCCCGCCGCAAAGGCGGCGACGTTGTCGACGAGCTGGTCGGCCAGCGCCTGCATCGCCTCGTCGCTCGCCCACGCGACATGCGGCGTCAGGATGAAGGCCGGATGCAACAGGATCGCGTGAAACGGATGCGCGGCCGGCAGCGGCTCCTGCGTGACCACGTCGAACCCCGCCCCCGAGATCTGCCCCGACTGCAGCGCGTCGACCAGCGCGCTTTCATCCACGAGTCCGCCGCGCGCGGTATTGATCAGCAACGGGCGGCGCGCCATCCGCGCGAAGGCGCGCGCGTCGATCAGGTTTCGCGTGGCCGGCGTGAGCGGGCAGTGCAGCGTGATCACGTCGCTGTCGCGCAGCAGCGTGTCGAGCGGCACATGGTCGTCTCCCCGCGCGTCGCCGTGCGCAGCGAACAGCACGCGCATGTCGAGCGCGCGGGCGATCCCGGCCACCGCGCGGCCGAGTACGCCGTCGCCGACGATCCCGAGCGTCGAGCCGGCCAGGTCGCGGATCGGGTGATCGAAGAAGCAGAACTGTCCGCTGTCGAGCCAGCGTCCGGCCCGCACCGCGTCGCGATAGGCGACGACGCTGCGCCGCAGCGCGAAGATCAGCGCGAACGTGTGCTCGGGCACGGTGCGCACCGCATACCCGCGAATATTGCTGACGACGATGCCGTGCGCCGCGCACGCGTCGAGATCGACGATGTCGGTGCCGGTGGCCGCGATCGCGATCATCTTCAGGTGCCGCGCATCGGCGAGCGCCGCCGCGTCGAGCCGGACCTTGTTGGTGACGACGATGTCCGCGTCGCCGATACGTTCGGCCACCTCGTTCGCGCCCGTCCGTTCGAACGTATGGAGCGTGTGCGGAAACGGGAACGGCTTCAGCACGGTCTGCGGCGACAGCGTCGCGCGGTCGAGAAACACGATCTTCGCGGGGGAAGCGCTGGAAAACATGACGAGCCTCGCTGACGGGCGCCCGGCGGGCGCGCAACGGCAACGATTCTGCCAACGGCGCACGCGGTTCGGCTTGACCGTTGCGCGAGCGCGCTTTCCCGGATGGAAAGGCCGGCGCAGCGTACGTCCGGCACGCCCGCCCGCGAGCCTTTCCGTCCGGGAAAGGCTGGTTGAGCATCGAACGATTTTCGCCGGGTGCGAACGCCGTCATGATCGCCGTCATCGACAACACGATTTCATCGGAGACAGTCATGACGAGACCCCTGGACGGCATCCGCGTGCTGGAACTCGGCCAACTGATCGCCGGCCCGTTCGCGGGCCGGATGCTCGCGGAATTCGGCGCGGACGTGATCAAGGTCGAGCCGCCCGGCGTCGGCGACCCGCTGCGCAAATGGCGGCTGCTGCATGAAGGCACGTCGGTCTGGTGGGCCGTGCAGTCGCGCAACAAGCGCTCGCTCGCGCTCGACCTGCGCACCGCCGAAGGGCAGGACGTCGTGCGCCGCCTCGTCGCCGAAACCGACGTGCTGATCGAGAACTTCCGGCCCGGCACGCTCGAAGGCTGGGGGCTCGGCTGGGACACGCTGTCCGGCATCAACCCGGGGCTCGTGATGCTGCGCGTGTCCGGCTTCGGGCAAACCGGCCCGTACCGCGACCGGCCCGGTTTCGGCGTGATCGCCGAAGCGATGGGCGGCCTGCGGCACCTGACCGGCGAGCCCGGCCGCACGCCGGTGCGCGTGGGCGTGTCGCTCGGCGATTCGCTGTCGGCGCTGCACGGCGTGATCGGCGTGCTGCTCGCGCTGCGGCATCGCGAACAGCAGGGCGGCAAGGGGCAGGTCGTCGACGTCGCGCTGTACGAGTCGGTCTTCAACATGATGGAAAGCCTGCTACCCGAATACTCGGCGTTCGGCGCGGTGCGCGAGCCGGCCGGCAGCAGCCTGCCCGGCATCGCCCCGACCAACGCGTACCGGTGCCGCGACGGCAAGTACGCGCTGATCGCCGGCAACGGCGACAGCATCTTCCGGCGCCTGATGGCGCTGATCGCGCGCCCCGATCTCGGCAACGATCCGGCGCTCGAGCACAACGACGGCCGCGTCGCGCAGGTCGCGCGCATCGATGCGGCGATCGGCGAATGGAGTGCGCAACACGATCTCGACGACGTGCTGGCCGCGCTGAACGACGCGCGCATTCCGTCCGGGCGCATCTACGACGTCGCCGACATCGCGGCCGATCCGCATTACCGCGCACGCGACATGATCGTCGACGCCGCGTTGCCCGACGGCACGCCGGTGCTCGTGCCGGGCATCGTGCCGAAGCTGGGCGCGACGCCGGGACACATCGAGCGGGCGGCGCCCGCGCTCGGCGCGCATACCGATGCCGTACTCGAATCGATCGGCATCGACGCCGCGACGCGCGACGACTGGCGCACGCGCGGCGTGATCTGAACGGCCCCTGGAGCGACGACATGAACACACGATCCAAACGACTCTACATCCACGAAGTCGCGACGCGCGACGGTTTCCAGAACGAAGCGGCCTTCGTCGACACCGACGACAAGATCGCGCTCGTCGATGCGCTGAGCGCATGCGGCTACGCGAAGATCGAAGTCACGTCGTTCACGTCGCCGAAGGCGATTCCCGCGCTGCGCGACGCCGAGGCCGTGATGCACGGCATCGTGCGCGCGCCGGGCGTCGTCTATACGGTGCTCGTGCCGAACGTGCGCGGCGCGGAGCGCGCGCTGTCGTGCGGCGTCGACGAAGTGAACCTCGTGATGTCGATGAGCGAGAGCCATAATCGCGCGAACCTGCGGATGACCCGCGAGCAGTCGTTCGCGCAGTTGCGCGACGTGATCGACGCGGTGCGCGGCACGGGCGTCGCGATCAACGTGTCGCTGTCGACGGCGATGGGCTGCCCGATGGAGGGCGACGTGCGCGCCGAAACCGTGCTCGCGTGGATGCAGCGGTTCGCGGATCTCGGCGTGCACGGCTTCACGCTGTGCGACACGACCGGCATGGCGTTTCCGTCGCAGGTGCGCGACCTCGGCCAGCGCGCCCGCGAGCGCTTCGGCGCGCTGCAGCTCACGCTGCACTTTCACAACACGCGCGGGATGGCGCTCGCCAACACGCTCGCCGCGCTCGACGCGGGCATCGACCGCTTCGACGCGTCGCTCGGCGGGCTCGGCGGATGCCCGTACGCGCCGGGCGCGACCGGCAACGCGTGTACGGAAGAACTCGTGCACATGCTCGCGCTCGACGGCTACGATACCGGCATCGACCTCGCGGCCGTGCTTGCCGCGGCCGCGCGGCTGCCCGCGCTGATCGGGCACGACGTGCCGAGCCAGATCCTGAAGGCCGGGCGGCGCGCGGACCTTCATCCGGCGCCGCTCGCCGAAGCCGGCGACATGCCGGCGCAGCGGGCTTTCTCATGAACAGGAGCAAATCACATGGCGCTGATTGACCACCTCGACCACCTCGTGCTGACCTGCGTCGATCCGGAACGGACCAGGCACTTCTACACCGAGGTGCTGCAGATGCAGCTCGAAACCTTCGGCGCGGGGCGGCTCGCGTTCCGCTTCGGCAACCAGAAGATCAACCTGCACGTGCGCGGCGCAGAGTTCGAGCCGAAGGCGCACGTGCCGGTGCCGGGCGCGCTCGACCTGTGCTTCATCGCGTCGGTGCCGCTCGACGACGTAATCGCGCATCTGCAGCGCGTCGCATGGCCGATCGTCGAAGGGCCCGTCGAGCGCACCGGGGCGACGCAGAAAATCCGCTCGGTGTACGTGCGCGATCCGGACCTGAACCTGATCGAGATCTCGGAGCTGATCTGATGGAGCGGGGCGGCGCGCTGCGCCGCAGTCCTTCGCCGAAAGCGGACAGGCGCGCGCCCCGCTCGCCGATTCCGGATAGTCGGGCCCACCCGTGCTGCGGATAATGGGATAACGGCGTCGGCCTGTCCGCCGCCTTCGCAGCGGGCTCCACGCAGGGCCCGCGCATCCGCAATCCGACCCGGTGCTTCCCGAATGACGATCCTCTATCGCGGCATGGACCGCGCGGCACTCGACGCCGCCTACCTGAACACGAAGGCCATTCCCGATTTCCCGGCGGTGCTCGCGTCCTGCCAGGCCCGCAGCGCGGCGCTGTACGACGCGACACCCGGCAGCCGCGACCTGCGTTACGGCCCGCGTCCCGCGCAGCGCTTCGACTGGCTGCGCTGCGGCCGGCCCGACGCACCGCTGTTCGTGTTCATCCACGGCGGCTACTGGCAACACTGCGCGAAGGAGGATTTCGCGTACGCCGCGGCCGGGCCGCTCGCACGCGGCTTCGACGTCGTGCTCGCCGAATACACGCTCGCGCCGATCGCATCAATGACCGACATCGTCGCCGAGATCGGCGCCTTGCTCGATCATCTCGCGGCCGATCCGGACGGCATCGGCACCGCCGGCAGGCCGCTCCACCTGAGCGGGCACTCGGCGGGCGGCCACCTGACGGCCGTGCATCGCGCGCATCCGGCCGTCGTGTCGGCGCTCGCGATCAGCCCGCTCGTCGATCTCGAACCGATCTCGCTGTGCGTGCTCGACGACAAGCTGAAACTCACCGCGCACGAGATCGCCGCCTACAGCCCGCTGCACCATATCGGGCCCGGTGCGCCGACCGTCGTCGCGGTCGGCGCGGCCGAGTTGCCGGAACTCGTGCGGCAAGCGCGCGAATACGCCGACGCATGCGAAGCGGCCGGCGAACGCGTTGCGCGCGCCTGGTTGCCGGGCATGCAGCATTTCTCGGTGCTCGACGATCTCGCGAAGCCGGACAGCGCGATGCTCGCCGCATTGCAGGCGACGATATCGTGCTGACCGGGCCGTTTCGCGGCCGCACGGCCGCGCGTATGATCGGCATCGGGCCGACCCGGCACTGACCGCGCGCGCCGCACGGCTTTCCCCCAGGACCCACGACATGGTGAACCCGCTTCATTTCGATCTGCAGTCGCTGCGCGTGTTCGCGCTCGTCGCCGAGCACGGCAGCCTGACCAAGGCAGCCGAGCATGGCCAGCTCACGCTGTCCGCGGTCAGCAAGCGGATTGCGGAACTCGAGAGCGTGACGGGCAGTGCGCTGTTCGTCCGGCATGCGCGCGGCGTCGAGCTGACGCCCGCGGGCCGCGCGCTGCTCGACCATGCGGCGAAGGTGATCGAGCAGGTCAACCGGATGGCGCACGAGATGAGCGACTACGTCGCCGGCGTGCGCGGCCACATCCACGTGTGGACCAACACGTCGGCCATCGTCCAGTTCCTGCCGGCCGATCTCGCCGCGTTCCTCACCGGCAACCCGAGCATCAAGGTCAGTCTCGAAGAGCGGCTGAGCCACGAGATCGTCGACGCGCTCGCATCCGGCAAGGCCGATCTCGGCGTGTTCGCGGACAACGTCCCGGCCCCGGGCATCGAACGCCGTCTGTATCGACGCGACGAACTCGTGCTGCTCGTGCCGCGCGGGCATCGCTTCGCCGCGCTCGACAGCATCCGCTTCGCGGATACGCTCGATGAAGACTACGTCGGCCTGAGCGACGGCAGTTCGCTGCTCGCGCGGATGACCGACGCCGCGTTCGCGGTCGAACGTTCGCTGAAGCTGCGCATCCAGGTTTCGAATTTCGACGGCGTGAGCCGGATGATCGAGGCCGGGCTCGGAATCGGCGTGCTGCCGCGCGACGCGGTGACCCATGAGCGCGCAGCGCGGCTCGGGGTCGTGACGCTCGACGATGCGTGGGCGACGCGCACGCTGTGGGTCGGCGTGAAGGCCGGCACCGTGCTGACCACCGACATCGCGAAGCTGTTCGATTTCATGTCGGCGCGCTGAGCGCGCCGCAAACGCGACGTGCGGGGCATGCGTCGGCACGCCCCGCGTAGGTTGTCGCATTACACCGGATTGATGTCGTCCTGGCTGCGCCGCGTGGTCAGCGGCCCGAGCACGCGCAGCGTGACGGCAACGATGCCGAGCGCAACGGAAATCACGCCGAACATCGCGCCCGCGCCGTAATCGGCGAGCACCGGCAGCAGCATGAACGGCAGCGCGCCGCTGACGATGCGCGACAGCGCATACGTGCTGCCGATCGCCGTCGAGCGCACGCGTGCCGGGAAGATCTCGGCCTGGTACACGTGATACGCGTTGCTGAACACGTTCGACGCGCAGGTCGTCAGGAAACCGAAGCAGACGATCAGCGCCGTATTGCCCGAATACGCGAAGCCCAGCCCGAATGCGGCGATCGACAGGATCGACACGATCACCAGCGTGCGGCGCTCGATCCAGTTCAGCAGCGGGATCGACAGCAGCGAGCCGATCGGGTAGCCGATGAACGACAGCGCGATGAACAGCGTGCTGTCGGTCACGTCGAAGCCGCGGCTCTTGACGACCGTGCCCGCGAGCGTGCCGAACCCGTAATAGCCGAAGCCCTGGAACAGGTGAAACACCGCGAGCATCAGGTAACGCTTGCCGTACGGCTCGCGGCGCAACAGCGCAATGCGCTCGCCGATGCGCATCGGCCGCTGCGGTTCGGCCGATTCGGCGAACTGCTCGGGGGCGCGCACGCCGGCGCTTTGCGCGAAGCGCCGCGCGGCGGCATGGGCTTGCGCCGTGCGGCCTTGCGCGAGCAGCCAGCGCGGGCTTTCCGGCAGCCGGTGCTGGATCAGCAGCACGTACACGGCGCCGAGGCTGCCGATCGCGAGAATGATGCGCCAGCCGGCCACGCCCGCGATATGCAGCGGATTGAGCCACAGCGCGAGAAAACCGACCAGCGGCACCGCGACGTAGGAAGTCGTATAGGCCCACGCGGCGAGCCGCCCGCGCTTTTCCTTCGGCAGGATTTCGGACAGGAAGCTGTCGGCGACCGGATAGATCGCGCCGACGCCGATGCCCGTCAGGAACCGGCATGCGACCAGCATGTCGGCGTTCACCGAGCACGCGCCGACCAGCGAGAACGCGCTATACCAGACGAGCGTCATCAGGAACGCCTTGCGGCGGCCAATGCGGTCGGCGAGGCTGCCCAGGCAGGCCGCGCCGACGAACATCCCGATGAACGCGGACGCGAGCAGCAGCTTGAAATCGGCGCTTTGCCGGCTCAGTCCGTATTCGTGCTGCAAAGCGGTGCCGATCGTGCTGACGAGGAAGATCTCGTACATGTCGAAGAACAGCCCGATGCCGATCACCCACACGACGAACCGGTGCAATGCGCCGACCGGCAGGTCGTCCATGAATTCGCCGAGCGTGACGCTGCGGGCGGGCAGGGGCGCCGCATCGGCGCCGGCCCGGTCCGCCGCTGGTCTTGCGGATGCGGGTCCGCCCGCATTGCCGCCGAGGTCGAGGGATTGGCTGTTCATCGTGTCTCCTGATTATCAATATGCCGTGGCGCCGTGCCCGGCCGTTCGCGGCCGGCATGACCGGCCCGGTCGCGCGACGCGACGGCGGAACGCGTGCGGCCCGTGACAGGCCGGATGCGCGGGCTGCGCCGATCGTCCGAAACATGGTCGGCGAATTCGTGCGGCTCGATAATTGCGCATGCCTCAAGCATCCTTTCCCGTGCAGAAAGGCTGCGAAACGCCCGCGGGGCGGGCGTCGGATGCGGGCCCCGCCGCCGCGCGAGCGCCGGGGCAGGGAAAACCATGGGGTGTTGAAGTCGAACAGTTGCGGCCCGCCGTGACGGCCGCGGCGCCGTTTCACGTCGGTGCGGCGCGCGTCGCCTCGCGTATTTGTCTGCTCGTTAGCGAAGGACGTGCAGCGAATGGCGTGCGCCGTCCGGGTTCACGGCGATGCGCACGGATCCGCGTGTTCGGCTGCCGCCTTTGCGTCCGCCTGGTCATGCCGCACCGTCTCCGACGCGATGGCCTGCAGGCTTGCCGCCATGTCCGGCGCGATGCCGAGTTGCGCGGCCGCTTGTTCGCGCGGCCCCAACGTGCGAACGTCGACCCCGCTGATCTGCTGGAACAGCACGAGCGCGCTCAGATACGCGCCGAGCACGCCCGGATGCAGGTAGTCGGGCCGCGAGATCGGCGGGTCGTTCTGCGCGCGGATGCCGTACCACAGCAGCGGCGCACCCGACGGCGCATACGGATCGGCGGCGGCGACACCCGTCGCCCACGCACGCTGCCACGCGCGTCCGACCGGTGCGACGGCGACGATCGACGGGTCGGTCCGGCGTGCGCCTTCGTACGCATCGCGATACGCGGCGACGATCGCGGCGAGACGCTCGACGTAGCGTGCGTGAAAGCCGCCGCTGTCCGGATCGCCGGCGAGCGTTTTCGCGAGATCGGCGCGCGGCCAGGTTTCGTACAGGTACACGCGTGCATGCGGCGCCGCCGCCCGAATGCCGCGCGCCAGCTTCGCGACGCTTGCGCAGAAGCCGGCCGGATCGCTGGCGCGGCTGTGCGTGAGCGCGAACGGCAGCGGCTTCGTACTCAGTTCCTGCAGCACGACCGCATCCCAGGCGGGGCGATCGATCACGTCCGATGCGACGCGATCGTGTTTCGCGAGGCTCGTCGCCGACATCGCCTCGAGATGAACGTCATAGTCGAGCCCGGCTTCGCGCGCGAAGCGTGCGACGATGCCCGGAATGCCGCCCCACGGGCCCGGTTCGCGTTCCGCGCGTGCACCGGTCTGCCCGTCGTTTTCGTCGACGACCGACGCGTCGCCACCGGCCGCCTGGTCGCCGGGACGCATCGCGCCGTACGAACGCACGGGCGTGTAGCGGCCATGCGTGAGGCTGTCGCCGACGAACAGGATGTGTTGTGTCGCGTGAGCGTCGCGCACCGGCGAAGCGGCGATCGCCGGCCCGGCGCACAGCAGCGCCGCGGCGCATGCGAGCACACGGCGCGCAAGGAAGAAGGGCGAGGATACGGCGGGCATTTCGCTCATCTCGGGGTTCCGGAGAGACGCGTGGCGCCAGTATTCCACGAAGCGAAGCGCCGCGACCGGGCGGAGCAGGTATCGCGGTGCGAATACGATGGATGGCTCGTCGGTCTTTCCGCTACCGGCAACACCGACACGCGCGACAACGGCAGTCGGTCGCGCGACCGACTGTGTCGACATGCCAACGACCTGCGCGAGCCGCGCATACCGCATGCGCGGCCGACGAAGCCGATATCGGACCGGCCGGTGCGTTGCATGCGGACATGCGACGAACGCACCGGCCCGCACATCATTTCAGTTCCGGATTCTGCTGCGTCGCACACGTGCGCAACGCGGCGACGACGTCCGTCTTGCCCAGCTTCTCGAACAGGTCGGCCATCTCCATCTGCGCGACGGGGTCGCCCTCGCGCGCCGCGCGCCAGCGCAGCGACGCGATCATGCCGCGCATGCGCTCGCCGGGCGTCTCGCCGTCGTAGCCCGACATCGCCTGCAGCACGTCCGCGAGCTTGTTGTATCCGGCCGGCACATGATGCACGAGCAGCCACGCGATCGCCGGCTGCGCGCCTTCCCAGTCCTCGTCCTCCAGCGAACTGTTCACCAGACGCGCGGCCGCGCGCCAGGAACCGAGCGACGCGGCCTTCGCGTATGCCTTGTCGGCATCGCGGCCGCGCGGCGACGGCGCCGCGTCGAACGCGGCCTGCGCGTCGGCCGACGGCGGCGGCAACGCGAGCTTCGTGCAGCGGAATTCAGCCGCGTCGGGCGCGTGACCGGGCAGCTCGGCCCAGCGCGCCTGGTCCTTCAGGGTGCGCTCGAGCGTCGGCCGCACGTCGCTTTCCTTGATCGACGCGAACACCCAGTCGGCACGGACATGACGCGCGGCGTCCCAGTCGTCTTCCGCGACGGCGTGTTGCGCGAATATCAGGCAACCGGCCACGCAGCCGATCCGGAACATCTTGCGGGGGAGCATGTTCATGGTCGATTCCGGTTTCAATGCGCGGCGATGACGAATGCGGTGAGCGCGATCGGGAACAGGGCCAGGCCGAGGAGGCCGATCGCACCATCGGCCGCCATCGTGATCGGCGACAGCGCGAGCTTCGCGCCCTGGCCGAGCACCGACGGCCGCTCGATCACCTTGACGTCGTAGGCGTGATTGAACGCCTGCGGGATCGACGACGGCGTGACGTCGTTCGGCTGGTAACGCTTGCCGCTGATCGTGCCGCTTTCCGTCAGCTTGTAGCCCTGGTCCTTGAAGCCGTCGGCGAGCGCACGCGCGCGGAGTTCGGAGCCGGCCGGCGCATCCTCGCGCGCGAGCTGTAACACGTAACGCCCGGTGATCTTGTCGCCGTGCGTCTCGAAATCGTCGAAATCGGTATACAGCTTGGGACGATAGGGCGCCGTGAGGTTGACGGCGAGCGCCGGCGGCACATCGAAAATGTAGTGATACCGCGTGCCGAGCACGACGAGTTTCTTCCCGTCCGCGCTGATCAGGAACGCCGAAAGCGTTTCCCGGTATTCCGGATCCTTCATCACGTGATTGGTAACGGGGCCGAAGTGGGTGCAACCGGCGAGCACACCGGACGCTGCCACGGCAGGCAGCACGAGAAATGTTCTTCTTTTCATGAGTTGTCTTCGTATTGTTCGTTATGCCGTGAAACCGCTTGATGTCGGGCGCTGCGTTCGGTGAACGCTGCGCGCTGACGGCCTTGGATGCGGTTTCCCGGTCCGCTATTCTATGAGGAAACCGGAAGCGCGATACCGGCCGCCGTCGCGGCAGGTGCGTGCTTCTGCAGCCCACAGGAGGCAACCGACGATGAATCACCCGACCGACAACCGGACCCTGTTGCGCACGCTCGGCATCCGCGTCCCGATCATCCAGGCGCCGATGGCCGGCGTCAGCACACCGGCGCTGGCGGCGGCCGTGTCGAACGCGGGCGGCCTCGGCTCGCTCGGCGTCGGCGCAACGAACGCCGACGGTGCGCGCAAGATGATCCGCGACACGCGCGCGCTCACCGACCGGCCGTTCAACCTCAACCTGTTCTGCCACCAGCCGGCCGTCGCCGACGCTGCCGTCGAACGCGCGTGGCTCGACTGGCTCGCGCCGGCGTTTCGCGCACAGGGTGCGACGCCGCCCGCGTCGCTGTCGGAGATCTACACGAGCTTCGTCGCGGACGACGCGATGCTCGCGATGCTGCTCGATGAAAAGCCCGCCGTCGTCAGCTTCCATTTCGGGCTGCCGTCCGACGAGGCGATCGCCACGTTGAAGCGCGCGGGCATCACGCTGTTCGCGGCCGCGACGAATCTCGACGAAGCCCGGCAGATTGCCGCGGCCGGCATCGACGCGATCGTCGCGCAGGGCATCGAGGCCGGCGGGCACCGCGGCGTGTTCGACTCGACCGCTCACGACGACCGGCTCGGCACGTTCGCGCTGACGCGCCTGATCGTGCGCGAATGCGCGCTGCCGGTGATCGCGGCAGGCGGCATCATGGACGGCGACGGCGTTGCCGCCGCGCTCGCGCTCGGCGCGCAGGCCGCGCAGCTCGGCACGGCCTTCGTCGCGTGCCCGGAGACGTCGATCGACGACGGCTATCGTCGCGCGATCCTCGGCGATGCCGCACGGCGCACGACGTTCACGACCGCGATTTCCGGCCGCATCGCGCGCGGCATCGCGAACCGGCTGACCGCGCTCGGCGACGATCCGCATGCACCCGCCACGCCGGCCTATCCGATCGCCTACGACGCGGGCAAGGCGCTGCATGCGGCCGCGAAGGCGAAAGGCGAGTTCGGCTACGGCGCGCAATGGGCCGGGCAGGCCACGCCGCTCGTCCGGTCGTTGCCGGCCGCGGAACTGTTCGCGACGCTCGAGCGCGAAACCCGTGAGGCCATCGCGCGGTTGCAGCACGTGCTGGACTGATTTCCCGGCATCCGCGGCGACACGCATCCGGCGCCGCACAATTGCAATGCTCTGTATCTGCGCGCCGTGCGGATACAGAGCGATACAACGCATCGACACGCGTCCGCTATAACGCAGGCATGACCTCTCGAGGAGCACCTCATGTCTGCCACGTGGTTCAACGGGTCCTGCCATTGCGGGGCCGTCCGATTCGAAGTCCGCACCGCGCTCGCGCCGGCGGCTCGCTGCAACTGCAGCCTCTGCCGCCGCCGCGGTGCGCTGATGAGCCCGATGTTCCCCGCGAGCGACCTGAAAATCGTCGCGGGCGAGGGCGCGCTCACGCTCTATCGCTTCAACACGCACACGGCCCGTCACTATTTCTGCAGCCATTGCGGCGTCTATCCGTTCCACCAGACGCGCAAGGACCCCGGATGCTGGCGCGTCAATCTCGGCTGCCTCGACGGTGTCGATCCGTATGCGCTCGACGCATCGGTCGCCGACGGCGCGAGCCTTTCCGTCGTGGAGGACGCATGAAACGCTGGCTGATGATCCTGCTGTTCGCCGCGGGCGGGCTCGCGACCGAAATCGCGCATCCGGTGCAGTGCTCGCTGCTGTCGGTCAGCCGGCAGCGGACCGGCGCGCGTCGCGGGCCGGGCCACCGCGCGCGAAACTGACCCCGCACGGGCGCTCGGGCTCACGCATGCTCTTGATCGGAAGCGATAATCATGCTCCCGATAAGATCGCATGCGATATATAATGCGTTCATCTGCGGCCGATCGCGTGTCGCTGGAGGACGTTCATGAAACCGACCGAAGCACAATCGCCTGCCACGCCGAAGCTGTCCGAGTTTCTGTGTTTTGCGATCTATTCGACGAACCTTGCGTTCGGCAAGGCGTACAAACCGATCCTCGAAGAACTCGGCCTCACGTACACGCAATACATCACGATCATTGCGCTGTGGGAAGAGGGCAATCAGACCGTCGGGCAACTCGGCGAAAAGCTGTTCCTCGAATCGAACACGCTGACGCCGATCCTGAAGAAGCTCGAGGCGATGGGCTATCTGGAGCGGCATCGCGATCCGTCGGACGAGCGCCAGGTGCTCGTGAGCCTGACGAAAAGCGGCCGCCGCGTGCGCGAGAAAGGGCTCGACATGAACCTGATCGAAGCGACCGGCCTGAAACCGGATGAATTCGCGAAGATGCAGAAGGCGATCGTCACGCTGCGCGGCAATCTGATCGACTCGGTCAACGAATAGGCGACTGGACGCAGATTCGATATCCGGCCGGCGCAGCGGCTTTCGCCGGCCATGGTCTTTTCCGCGATTTTCCGCGCCTGTCGGCTCGCCCGGGCCGACGTGGTGCGCCGCCGATTACGAACGCTCTTCCGATTCACTCGCCGCGCTTCCCAGCACCAGCAGATGCATGTCGCGGCGCGTGACGAAGCCGAGTGCCAGATAGCGTTCGATCGCGACGCGATTCGACGAGAGCACGTGCAGAAACGGCGTTTCCCCGCGTGCGCGCAGGGTTGCGATCGACGACCGAATCAGTCCCGCCGCGAGCCCCTGGCCGCGGAATGCGGGATCCACGCACACCGCGCTGATCTCCACGTGCCCGCCGGCCCTCAGCCGCTGACCGCTCATCGCCACGAGCCGGCCCTCCCTGCGGACCCCGATATAGCCGCCGAATTCGATCGTGCGCGGGCCGAACGGGCCCGGCTCCGTCGCCGCGATCAGTTCGAGCATCTCCGGCACGTCGGCTTCGGACAGCGGGACATGCTCAAAGGGATGCGCGTCATCGAACGCACCTTGCCAGACCATCTGATGCAGCACCGCGCGCCAGACCACGGAAAAGCCAGCCGGCGTCGGGATTTCGTCCGGCGTGACCAGCGCGGCAGGCCCGTGCGCGTCGATCAGGCCACGCAATGCGTCGAAGGCGGCCGCGCTACGGTCGGCCATGCCGGCAAACGGCGCGACCGTCGGCGGAAACCGCCGCGCGCGATCGTCGCCCAGCGCGAAACGGCGCTGTTCGCCGGCGAGTGCGTTCCATACCGCGTTGTCGAGCGGGTGCAGCGTGTTGGCTGCAGATCCTGTCGTTGCTTCCAGCATCGCCGGTTCCTCGAGTGAAGGCTGTTCGTCGCACAGCATAGACGGGATCGTCTGCGCCGGCAGCACCCCAACAAAAAGCGCACGCGATTACATCGCATGCGCTTTATTTGATGGACGTTACCGCCGGTTGCGGCGCGACGCTCAATGGCCGAAATAGATCGAACGCTCGGCGATGCGCGTCGTCACGCGGCTGCCCGATTGCATGACGGGGGCGGCGTCGTTGCCGTAACCGGACGTCGCCATCTCGGCCGTCACGGTGTCGTTCGCATGGATATGGGCCAGCGCGGCCTGCAGGTCGTCCGGATAGTGCGGATCGTTCGCGCGGCCCGGCGCATAGCCGGCCGCCTCGAGCTGCGCGAGTTCGGCGCGCACGTGTGCACGCGTCACGCCGGCATCATTGGCAAAGGCTGGCGCAGCCACGGCAGCGGACACGGCGACGAGCAGGGCAGCGATCAGTTGGGTTTTCATCATTTACCTCGACAAGAAAATGGAAGGACAGGTGCGAGGGCGGCGCTCCGCCCGATGACGCGTTCAGGCGATGTGGATCTCGACGTCGATGTTGCCGCGCGTCGCCTTCGAATACGGGCAGGTCTGATGCGCGGTATCGACGATGTGCTGCACGACGTCACGGTCGAGCCCCGGCGCGCTCACGTTCAGGCGCGCCTGCAGGAAGTACGCATTGCCGCCCGTGCCAAGGTCCACTTCGGCATCGACCGCGAGATCGGCCGGCAGCGCCACCTTCGCCGCGCGCGCCGCAAGCTGCATCGCGCCGATGAAGCAGGCCGACCAGCCGGCTGCGAACAGTTGTTCCGGATTGGTGCCGGTGCCCGCGCTGCCCGGCGACGACAGCTGGATGTCGAGGCGGCCGTCGGAACTGCGTGCGACGCCGTCGCGGCCGCCGGAAGTCGTATGCGTCTTGCCCGTGTACAGCACTTTTTCGATCTTGCTCATCATTCACTCCACCAGGTTTGAAGGTTTTCATCAGATGCGATTCGATCGCATGCGATGCAGTTTGGTCGAGACGCCTCGCCGAGTCAATCTCATTCGATTAAATCGCATGCGATATTTTGTATTTCAATGTATCTGAAATGCGTCACGCCTTTTACGACAAGGCTTCTCGACGATCGAACCCTGATAATCGGGGGCGCGGAAAGATGACCGATTCCGGGCAAGCAGGGGGGAGGGAGATTCACCCGGCCGGATTTTCCATAAAGCGAACAAACTCATTGTCATTATTTCGCTTTCTACAAAGCAACGTCTCTTCTAACCTTGCCGCACCCGATCGCAAGGCGGGGCGCCCACGGCCCGCGCTTGCCCGGACAACGAGCACAATCGAAACGGAGACCTCACGTGTCGCGCGTCAGCCCTGTTGCAACCGCCACGGATTCCCGGCGGACCGGAACCCTCGCGAACCTGCGATCCATCTTCAGCGGATCGGTAGGCAACCTCATCGAGTATTACGACTGGTACGTCTATTCGGCGTTTTCGCTGTACTTCGCGAAGGCGTTCTTTCCGAACGGCAACCTGACCGTGCAGTTGCTGAATACGGCGGCGATCTTTGCCGTCGGTTTCATCATGCGTCCGATCGGCGGCTGGCTCGTCGGCATGTACGCGGATCGCAAAGGGCGCAAGGCCGCGCTGCTCGTGTCGGTGCTGGCCATGTGCGCCGGCTCGCTGATCATCGGCCTGACGCCCGGCTACGCGACCATCGGCATCGCCGCGCCCGTGCTGCTGGTCCTGGCGCGCCTGCTGCAAGGGTTGAGCCTTGGCGGCGAATACGCCAGTTCGGCGACGTACCTGAGCGAGATGGCCGATCCGTCCAGCCGCGGCTTCTATTCGAGCTTCCTGTTCGCGACGCTGTCGCTCGGCCAGTTGCTCGCGATGGGCGTGCTGGTGGTGCTGCAGCAGTTTTTCCTGACCACCACGCAACTCGAAAGCTGGGGCTGGCGCATCCCGTTCCTGCTCGGATCGCTGCTCGCCTGCAGCGCGATCTTCCTGCGCAGCAACATGGAGGAAACCGCGTCGTTCGAGCAGCATCGCCGGAGCAAGCGTCGCCACGCGTCGATCGCGGACCTGTTTCGCCACAAGCGCGAATGCCTGATCGTGGCCGGCCTGACGCTCGGCGGCACCGTCGCGTTTTATGCGTACACCACGTACATGCAGAAATTCCTCGTCAACAGCGCGGGGATGAGCAAGGCCAACGCATCCATGGTTTCCGTGCTCAGCCTGCTGGCGTTCGTCGTGATGCAGCCGATCTTCGGCAGCCTGTCCGATCGCATCGGCCGCCGCCCGCTGCTCATCGCGTTCGGCGTACTCGGCACGCTCTGCACCGTGCCGATTTTCCGGGCGCTCAGCAACGTTCAGACGACCGGCGGCGCACTCGCGCTGATCATCGTCGCACTCCTGATCGTCAGCCTGTATTCGTCGGTCAGCGCGGTGGCGAAGGCCGAACTGTTCCCGGTCGGCGTGCGCGCACTGGGCGTGGGGTTGCCGTATGCGATCACGGTGTCGCTGTTCGGCGGAACCGCCGAATACGTCGCGCTGTGGATGAAGAGCATCGGACACGAAGCGTGGTTCTTCTATTACGTGTCGGCCTGCGTGCTCGTCTCGCTGCTGTGCTATCTGTGGATGCCCGATCCCAAGCGCGTGTCGCGTATCGACGAAGCGTGACGAGCGCACGCATCGACCGGGCCGCCCGCGCGTCACGCCGGGCGGCCCGGTACCTGTTACCTGTCAGCGGAAATCCGCGTACTGCCGCACCAGCGACAGCATCGACGGAATCAGCCCGCGCACGTCGCCGCGACGCCACTGGAACGCATACGGAAGCGGCGCCAGCGGCGGCTCGCTCGCCAGCTCCACGAGATCGCCGCCCAGCCGCGCACGCGCCCAGTCGACCGGCAGGAAGCCGATGCCGACGCCTTCGCGCAACATGCCGGCCACCGCACTCCAGTTGTTGCACGCGATCCTGCGAGCGTGATTGATGCCGCACGCCAGCAGCCAGTCGTCGAGAATGCGCGTCACGCCCGAGCCGGACGGCAGCAGCACCAGCGCATGGCTGGCGATCAGCGCCGGCGTCAGCACGCGCTCGCGGCCGACCAGCGCGTCGGCCGCCATCCACGCGAACCGCGCTTCCGCGACCGGCTGCGACAGCACGCTGGCGCGCGACGAACGGCCCGCGATGACCGCGAAGTCCAGCTCGCCCGCATCGACTTTCTCTTCGAGCGCCGCCCCCACGTCGACATACGGCTCCAGCGCCAGCTTCGGATGCTGCTTCTGGACGGCCGCCACGAAACGCGGCAGCCACGTCAACGCCGACAGCTCGCCGACCCCGAAGCGCAGCCGGCCGCTCAATCCTTCGTCCCGCGCCACCGAGTCCTGCAGCGCAGCGACAGATTCCAGCACGCGCACCACGGCCGGCAACAACGCCTCGCCGTCGTCGGTCAGCACGGCCCGATGGCCGCTCCGGTCGAACAGCGTGCGCTCGACGACCTGTTCCAGCTCGTTGATGCGCTTGGACAACGACGACACCGACAGATGCAGTCGTTGCGCCGCGGTCGAGAAGTTGGCGCACGTCGCCGCCCAGTAGAACGCATCGAGTTGCTTGAGAGTCGGGGTCGCCATTGTCTTTCGCTTTTATCGAACAAATTCATTGGAAGATTATCGCTTTTTATGAACCTCGCGCGTACCTAAAATTCCCGCATCGATTCGACAACAGGCCGCCGAAATGACCCCGTCCGCATCCTCCCTTTCCGCAGCAAGCCGCCCGCAGGCCGATACGCGTCCGCCGCGCGTGCTGCGCAACATGCTGAGTCTTCACGATTTCGAGGCCGCGGCGCGGCGCGTGCTGCCGCGCCCGATCTTCGGCTATGTCAGCGGCGCGGCGGAAGACAACCGCACGCGTGACGACAACCGCGCCGTGTTCGACGAGTACGGGTTTGCAACGCGCGTGCTGCGCAACGTGTCGCAACGGCAGCAGGCGGTCGAGCTGTTCGGGCGGCGCTATGCATCGCCATTCGGCATCGCGCCGATGGGTATCCACGCGCTGTCGGCCTATCGCGGCGACATCGTGCTTGCGCGCGCCGCGCAACGCGCGGGCATCGCGTCGATCATGAGCGGCTCGTCGCTCATCCCGCTGGAGGAGGTCGCGGCCGCCGCGCCGGGCACCTGGTTCCAGGCGTACCTGCCCGGCGATACCGAGCGCATCACCGCGTTGCTCGAACGCGTCGCGCGCGCCGGCTACCGGACGCTGGTGATCACGGTCGACATCCCCGTGTCCGCCAATCGCGAGAACAACGTGCGCACCGGCTTCAGTACGCCGCTGCGCCCCGGCCCGCGGCTGTTCTGGGACGGCATCACGCACCCGCGCTGGCTCGCGGGCACCTTCGCGCGGACGCTTCTCGCGCACGGCATGCCGCATTTCGAAAACTCCTTCGCGACACGCGGCGCGCCGATTGTGTCGTCGTCGGTGCTGCGCGATTTCTCCGCGCGCGACCATCTCGATTGGGGGCACCTGGCGCGGATCCGGCAGGAGTGGAAGGGCGAACTGGTGATCAAGGGCATCCTCAGCGTGGAAGACGCCGTCATCGCGCGCGACGCGGGCGCGGACGGAATCATCCTGTCCAACCATGGCGGTCGCCAGCTGGACGGCGCGGTGTCGCCGATGCGAATCCTGCCCGACGTGGTCCGCGCGCTCGGCGCCGATTATCCGGTGATGATCGACAGCGGCTTCCGGCGCGGATCGGACGTGCTGAAGGCGGTGGCCATGGGCGCGCGCATGGTGTTCGTCGGGCGGCCGTTCAATTACGCGGCGGCGGTGGCCGGCGAAGCGGGCGTGCTGCACGCGATCGGCCTGTTGCGCGACGAAGTGGACCGGAACATGGCGATGCTGGGCGTCGATCAATGCAGCCGTGTGACGCAGGATGTGTTGATCTGGAAAGCGTGATTCGAAAAATACCACATCTATCTGGATAACTTTTCTTATCACAATAGCGCTATTTCATATCGCAACTCTCGCTTGCGAAAACGCGGCTGAGTTCATTTCGACGTGCATCGCAGAATGAAGGGCGATCGGCATCAGGGCAGGGAGATCGCTGCACGGATGCCCTTCGCGTGTCATTTCGGGCATTCGGGGCGCGGCCAGACCATGCAACGCGACACTCGTGCCTGGCTTCGTTGAAGGAGCGCGATGCTTGCCGTACAGGTGTATCCGCGGCCGAAACCCGCAGCGCGCAAGGCGGCAGCGGAGTCGGATTGCTGCGGTCGTGACCGTCGATCCGGGCAGGCCCAGCCAGGTATGCGCCCACATTTCCCGCGGAAATCGAGTCTTCGACGATCGTCGTTGGCATGAAGTCCGCGGCAAAGATGCATGGCCCACCATAGTCGGCTCATCGGTCCGGACTACGGCGCGAACCGATTGACGGCAGCTCGCGGCTCACTCTATCCTCACATCATGGATATTGGATCCAATAACTCCATGAGGACTCCCGTGACCGATGTAAACCTGTCCCTGAATCAGGTCTACGACCTGGCTTTCCGCGTTCTGACGTCAAACGGCATGGCTGACGAGCATGCGCGCGCCATCGCCCGCGTGATCACTGCCGGCCAGCGGGACGAATGCCACTCGCACGGCATCTACCGGCTGCTCGTGTGTGTCCGGTCCCTGCGCGAGGGCAAGCTGGTCGGTGATGCAGTCCCCAGGATCAGCGAACCGACGCCGGCGATCGTCCGCGTCGACGCGGGATTCGGATACTCGCAACTCGCGTTTGAATTGGGCAGCAAGATCCTCGTCGAGAAGGCGAGGGTGAGTGGAATCGCGGCGCTCGTGATCAACAACTGCTTCCACTTCTCCGCGTTGTGGCCCGAGGTCGAAGCCCTTGCAGCAGAAGGCCTCGCCGCACTGGCCGTGACGCCGAGTCACAGTTGGGTCGCGCCGGCAGGCGGCACGAAACCCGTGTTCGGCACCAACCCGATTGCGTTCGCGTGGCCGCGGCCGGGCGCATTCCCGTTCGTTTTCGACTTCGCGACGAGTGCCATCGCCCGCGGCGACATCGAGTTGCATCGCCGCGCAGGAAAACCGCTGCCGCCAGGCTGGGCGCTCGACGACGAAGGGCAGCCGACGACCGATCCGGCCGCGGCACTGAAAGGCGCAATGCTCACGTTCGGCGGTCACAAGGGTTCCGCGCTGTCCGCCATGGTCGAGTTGCTCGCCGGTCCGCTGCTGGGTGACCTGACGAGCCTGGCGTCGCAACAATTCGACGAGGGCGTGGGGGCGACACCCTGTCATGGCGAGCTCGTTCTGGCCTTCGATCCCGGGATTTTCGGTGGCGACCGGCGCGCGCAAGGCGAGCGCTACGCGGAACAGATGTTCGATGCGATCGTCGGCCAGGGCGCGCGTCTGCCTTCCCAGCGCCGCTTCGATGCGCGGGCGCGAAGCGAGGCACACGGCGTCCATGTGCCCGCGCAACTCCATGCGGATGTGCTCGCGCTGATTCCCGGCTGATACCGGCTACCCGGCCGGCCATCGCCGGATCCCGTCGGCGGCAAGCCGCCCCGGTTCGCGGCTGGACACCCGCCACCGGATTCCGGGTAGCGCTTGACAAAATATATTGGATCCAAAATATTGGATGTAATTTCAAAGGAGGGGACCGTGGAATCAAAACCGACGCCGCCCAGCGCTCTGCATGTCCGTGTTCTTGCTGCCAGCCTGGCTGGCAGCGCTATCGAGTGGTTCGACTATTTCCTGTACGGAACGGTTGCAGCACTGGTGTTCAACAAGCTGTTCTTTCCGAACTTCGACCCGATCGTCGGGCTGCTGCTGTCGTATCTCTCGTTCTCGTTGACGTTCTTCGTGAGGCCGATCGGCGGGGTGGTGCTGTCGCACATCGGTGACAGGATCGGCCGCAAGAAGACCCTGGTACTGACGCTGTCGATGATGGGCAGTGCGACCGTGTTGATCGGCTGCCTGCCCACCTACGGCATGATCGGCGCATGGGCGCCGGTCCTGCTCGTCCTGTTGCGCATCATCCAGGGCATCGGCATTTCCGGCGAATGGGGCGGAGCGCTGCTGCTGGCTTACGAGTACGCGCCCAGGCATCGAAAGGCCCTTTACGCGTGCGTCCCGCAGCTCGGCGTGCCGCTTGGCATGCTGCTCGCGACGCTCGCGATGACGCTGATGAGCCTGCTGCCGGACCAGGATTTCCTGTCGTGGGGCTGGCGTGTGCCGTTCGTCCTCAGCGCCGCGCTGGTGTTCCTGGGGCTGTGGATCCGGCGCGGCATCGGCGAAACGCCGGAGTTTTCCGAGGCGAAGAAACGCGGCCGGGTCGAGCGCGCACCGATCGTGGAAACACTCCGCCATCACTGGCGAGGGGTGCTGGTGGCCACCGGTGCGAAGATCGTCGAAACGGCGCCGTTCTACGTGTTCACGACCTTCGTCGTCAGCTATGCAACGGGCACGCTGACGTACAACCGCGTGACGGTCCTGAACGCCATCACGCTCGCGGCCGTCGTGACGTGCATCGCCGTCCCGTTCATGGGGTGGCTGGCCGACCGCGTCGGCAGCCGGATCGTCTACCTCGGCGGCGCCGTTTTGATGGCCGCGTTCGCCGGTCCCTATTTCATGCTGCTCGACATCGGCCGCCCGTGGGCGATTACGCTCGCCACGGTCGTTTCGGTGGGCGTCATCTGGGCGCCGATCGTCGCGACGCTGGGCACGATCATGGCCAGGATCTTCACGACCGAAGTGCGCTTCACCGGGATCACGCTGGGTTCGCAGATTGGTGCGGCAGTGGCCGGCGGCACGGCGCCGCTCATCGCGACGTGGCTGCTGCGCGCGTCGAATGGCAGCTGGGTTTCGGTCGCGGTCTATATCGTCGCCTGCGCCGCCATCTCGTTCGTCTCGGTCGCTCGACACGCTGCCGCGCCGGAGGCCGTGGTTTCGCCCCGGTAACGCGCCCATCGCCGGCGGCGTTGTCGGTAACCGCGGCCGGCCGCCCGAGAGTTCGGGTGCAGCACAGGACGCCGTTCCGACGTTTTCGGAAGTTGATTGACAGACCCGCTGAAGGGCGGCATCATGGGCTCAAACAATGGATATTGGATCCAATATATTGAGTCTGATCGCAACAGAGGCGGTTTTTCGGGTAGCAAGGAGACAGGCATGAACATCCGCATCACCACTTTTGCAGCCGCCTCGGCGCTGCTGGCTCTCGGCGTTGGCGCGCCGGCGCATGCTGCCGACGCGCAGACGGTCAGGCTGGGTCTGGCCGCGCCCATGACGGGCGCGCAGGCGCAGTACGGGAAAGATTTTCAGTCGGGCGTCCAGCTCGCCATCGACGACTTCAACGCGACGAAGCCGAAGATCGACGGCAAGGAAACGAAATTCGTGCTCGAGTCGCTCGACGACCAGGCCGACCCCAAGACGGGCACCGTCGTCGCGCAGAAGCTGGTCGACGACGGCATCAAGGGCATGCTCGGCCATTTCAATTCCGGCGTGACGATTCCGGCTTCGGCGATCTATTCGCGCGCCGGCATCCCGCAGATCTCGACCGCGACCGCGCCGGCCTATACGCGGCAAGGCTTCAAGACGACGTTCCGGATGATGACGTCGGATACGCAGCAGGGCAGCGTGATGGGCAAGTACGTCGTCGATACGCTGCACGCGAAACGCATCGCGATCATCGACGATCGCACCGCGTACGGCCAAGGCCTGGCGGAGCAGTTCGAGACGGCGGCGAAAGCGGCGGGCGGCAATATCGTCGACCACCAGTTCACGTCGGACAAGGCCGTCGATTTCAAGGCGATCCTCACCGTCATCAAGGCGAAGAATCCCGATTTCATCTACTACGCCGGCGCCGACGCGCAATCCGCGCCGCTCGTGAAACAGGCGCGCCAGCTCGCGATGAAGGCGACGATCGCATCGGGCGAAATGTCGAAGACCGAGGACTTCATCAAGATCGCCGGCCCTGCCGCCGACGGCGTGATCGTCTCGCTCGCGGGCCTGCCGCTCGACAAGATGCCGGGCGGAGCCGGCTTCACGAAGCGCTACAAGGCGAAGTTCGGGATCGAGCCGACAACCTATGCGCCGTACACGTACGACGGCGCGATGGCCATGATGCGGGCGATGCAAAAGGCCGATTCGTCGGATCCAGCGGCGTACCTGCCCGTTCTCGCGAAGACCGACATGAAGGGCGTGACGAGCGAGCACTTCGCGTACGACAAGTACGGTGACCTGCGCGACGCCATCATCACCGTCTACAAGTGCGAGAGCGGGAAGTGGAATCCCGTGACCGTGCTCGGCGGCAAGTAATCGCAACCCGGGGCGGGCGGCCGTCCGCCGCTCGCCATCCTGACAGAACGACGCACTGGACATGACACAGCACGCTCAACATTCACGGACCACGTCCGACGTGGTCGTCATCGGCGGCGGCATCGTGGGGCTCGCCTGCGCATGGGCCGCGCTGCGCGACGGCGCCGCGGTCACGATCGTCGATCGCGATTTCGAAGGGGATCGCACGTCGCACGGCAACGCCGGCGGCATTGCCGTGACCGAGAGCACGCCGATATCCGTGAACGGGCTGACCATGAAGGCCGTCAAGTGGCTGTTCGATCCGCTCGGGCCGCTATCGCTCGACTGGAAGCATCTGCCCGAAGCGCTTCCGTGGTTCCTCGCGTTCCGGCGCGCCGGCAACAAGCAGCGCTTCAAGGAAATCTCGTATGCGCTGGCCGTGCTGAACGATCGTGTCTATGACGACATCGTTCCGATGTTCGAAGACATCGGCGCGATGCGCAGCTTCTACCGGCGTGGCGCGTTGACCGTCTACGAGACCGATGCGGCATTCGCCGCCGACCGGCACGAATGGGCCTTCAAGCGCGAACTGGGCGTGCGCTGGCGCGCGATGACGGCCGCCGAGGTACGCGAGTGTGAACCATCGCTGGCCCCGGTGTTCCGTCATGGGGTGTTTCTCGACGACTGGTCCCACATCGGCAATCCCCAGCAGGTCGTGATCCAGCTGCGCAATCGCATTCGTCAACTGGGCGCCCGGTTCGTCGAAGGCACGGCCAGCGCACTGGATCTATCGGACGACCTGGCGCCGGCAGCGATCCTCGCGGACGGTGGCCGAATCCGCGGGCGTCGCATCGTCGTCGCGACGGGCGCATGGTCGGCCGGGCTGGCCGGCTCGATTGGCGACCGTGTGCTGCTCGACAGCGAGCGCGGCTACAACACGACGCTGCCGTCGCACGGCATCGACCTGTCGCGCGAAGTGATCTTCGCCGAACGCAAGTTTGTCGCGACGCCGCTCGACATCGGCTTGCGGATCGGTGGCGCGGCGGAGTTTGCCGGTCTGAAGGCGCCGCCCAACTACCAGCGCAGCGACGCGCTGCTTGCCCTCGGCAAGCAGTTCCTGCCGGGCCTCGACGACACCGGCGCCGTGAAATGGATGGGGCATCGTCCGGCGACGCCCGATTCGCTGCCGGTGATCGGACGATCGCCGCGCACACCGAATGTGATCTACGCGTTCGGCCATGGCCATCTTGGCCTGACGCAATCGGCGACGACGGCCGCACTCGTTGCCGACCTGCTTGCCGACCGAACACCCGGGATCGGCCTCGAGCCTTACTCGATCAGCCGTTTTCGGCATTAACGAGGCCCCGCGACCTCGATTGACTTGCGGGATCTCCCGCCTCTTTTTTCACTTTCTGGAAAGGTGTAGCGATGGAACTCGATTGGAAAGGTGTTTATCCGGCCGTCACGACGAAGCTGAAAGACGACGGTTCGCTCGATCACGATGCGATCAAGGCGGGCCTGAACCGTCTCGTCGAAAGCGGCGTGGCCGGCGTGCTGATGATGGGGATGGTGGGCGAAAACGCGCAGCTCACGCCGGAAGAGAAGCGCACGGTGCTGAAGCTCGCGATCGAAACGGTCGGCGGTCGCGTGCCGGTGATCTCGGGTCTCGCCGAAACGAATACCGACAGCGCCGTCCAGTTTGCGAAGGATGCCGAATCAATCGGCGTCCAAGGCCTGATGGTCTTCCCGGGGCTGACGTACAAATCGGATGCACGCGAAACGATCGCGTTCTACAAGACCGTCGCGCGTGCGTCCGGGTTGCAGATCCTGCTGTACAACAACCCGCGCGGATATGGCGTCGACCTGACGCCCGACGTCGTCGCGGAACTGGTCGACGAACCGACCATCGCGGCCATCAAGGAAGAGTCGTATGACACGTCGCGCGTCACGGATCTGTTGTCCCGGTTCGGCGATCGTCTGGCCGTGGTCTGCGGCGTCGACGACCTGGTGCTCGAATCGGTAGCGCTGGGCGTGACGGGCTGGGTGTCGGGCATGGCGAACGCCGTCCCGGAGGCGTCCGTCGAGTTGCTGAATCTCGCCGTGAACGGCGACTTCGCGCAAGCCCGGAAGCTGTATCGTGCGTTGATCGACCTGTTCCACCTCGACACGCACGTGAAGCTCGTGCAATACATCAAGCTCGCCGAGCACATCATCGCCGGCTATTCGGAAAACGTGAAAGCCCCGCGACTGAAGCTCGAAGGCGACGAGCGTCGCAAGGTCATCGCGATCGTCGAAAAGACGGTGGCCGACCTGCGCGCGCTGTCGAAGTAATCGACTGAATCGTCCGGCCATACTGCCCCGGTACGGCCGGACGATGTCGTCATCAACGGTATCCCGCCGCACGAGCGGCTCCAGCGCGGCCTACGGAGTGAAGCGATGAAATCAACCTTTTTCTGTATCGACGGCCACACCTGTGGCAACCCGGTGCGCGTCGTCGCCGGCGGGGCGCCGCGCCTCGAAGGGCAGAACATGATCGAACGGCGCGCACACTTCGAGCGGGAATTCGACTGGATCCGGGCGGCGTTGATGTTCGAACCGCGCGGGCATGAAGTCATGTCCGGCAGCATTCTGTACCCGCCGACTCGCGCGGATTGCGACGTCGCGATCCTGTTCATCGAAGTGAGCGGGTGCCTGCCGATGTGCGGACACGGAACGATCGGCACCGTGACTTCCGCCATCGAGCACGGCCTGGTGCGTTCGAAAGAGCCGGGGATACTGCGACTCGACACGCCGGCAGGGCTCGTCGTCGCGAAATACAGGACGGACGGCGACTACGTCGACTCGGTCCGGCTCATCAACGTACCGTCGTTTCTGCATTCGACCGATCTCAGCGTCGACGTGGATGGCCTGGGTGAAATCCGGTTTGACGTCGCGTATGGCGGAAACTTCTACGCAATCATCGAGCCGCAGGCGAACTACGCCGGCCTGCACGCATTGAAGCCATCGGACATCCAGCGTTTGAGTCCGATTCTCCGGCAAAAGGCCAACGAGAAGTATCCGTTCGTTCACCCTGAAAAGGCCGAGATTCGCGGCCTGAGTCACGTGATGTGGACGGGAGAACCGACCGTCGAAGGCGCGAGCGCGAAGAACGTGGTGTTCTATGGAGACAAGGCCATCGACCGGTCGCCGTGCGGTACGGGGACGTCTGCGCGCATGGCGCATCTGGTCGGGAAGGGCAGGCTGAAGATCGGCGAGCGCTTCGTCCACGAGAGCATCATCGGCACGCTCTTCACGGGCATTCCTGAAGAGGCGACCCGAGTCGGCGAGTTCGACGCCATCATTCCGAGCATCGAAGGGTGGGCACGGGTCACGGGGCACAACACGATTTTCGTCGACGATCGCGACCCGCTCGCGAAGGGTTTCTTGCTCAAGTGACCGTTCGCCACCGACTGATTCCGTACCGGCGCAGACGATGCGCTTTCGCGCACGACGCCGGGCGCCGGCGCGGAAATCGTCGGCATGGAAAGGGGGCTCAGGGATGGCTGCGACGAGGATTGGATTTTGGATACTAAAGCCAATCTCATGCTACGATGCCGACAACAATCAGCGTTCGAGTCAGCCCATCATGTCCCCGGTAGCCCCCAAGAAACGCCGCACGGAAGAGTCCGAAGCGACTCAGGTCATTGCCGCCGAAACCACCCGAAAGATCGTTCGACCGACTACCGTCGAACTCGTGACGACGGCGATTCGGCAACGTATCCTGAGCGGCGATCTTGCGCCGGGCGAAGCGCTCCGGCAAGAAGCGCTCGCTGACGAGCTGGGTGTCAGTCGTGTACCGATTCGCGAGGCGATCACGCGATTGACGGGTGAGGGGTTGCTGACGAGCGTTCCGCACAAGGGCGCTTACGTAGCGGAATTGTCCATCGACGAGGTCCAGGAGACGTTTGACATTCGGCTTCGTCTCGAGCCGTGGATCTTCGCCGAGGCGATCCAGAAAATTTCCGATGCGGAAATCGGCAAGGCCGAACGGCTCGTCAAGGAGATGGACAAGGCCGACTCGGGCGATTGGGGGCACCTGAACTGGTGCTTTCACGAAACGCTGTATCTGCCTGCACAGAAGGACATCACGCTCCAGATGTTGCGCGTGCTGCATGATCGCAGTGATCGGTATTTTCGCTTCCAGGTCGTCCAGGTGCCCATTCGCGAGCAGTCGCATCGCGAGCACATGGCATTGGTCGATGCCTGCAGGAAAAGGGACTCGAAACTCGGTGCGAAACTGCTCGAGCAGCACGTTAAAACTGCGTCGGAGCAGATCATTTCTGTTGTGGGCGCGATCGTCGGGCGTTGATCTGACATGATCGGCAGTGCCTGGTCGGCGGCTCCTGGGTCGAGACGGCGGTTGCCGGGCTTCGCTCGGTGTCCCGACACCGATCCCGCCGCGCCGTGCTCACGTAGCCGGGCGACCAGCCGTTCAATCTGCCGTCGACTGATCTCGAGCCGCTCCGCGGCTCGCCAAGGCATCAGACGCTGCTCGATCACGGCTTCCACGACCTTCAGACGATCCAGCTCCCGCATGCTCATGGTGATCAGTCCAGGTTGGCCCACGATGCGCTCCGGCAGTTCGAACCGCCGCCAGCATGCGCCGAAACCCTCGAACTACGACATTTCAACTTTGCTCAGATGCGACATTACTACTTTGCTCCTACAGATTTGACGTTGATAACTATGATTATGTTAAATCATGAATTTACCGAAAAACACCCCTGTCTTCGTCTGTCCGCCACCCCTCATTATCGAGGCGCAATCTTTTCGAGCGCTTCGCGAGCATCTGGAAAGTACGCTTTGGCCTGCTCAAGCGTAAGAAAATACGGCGCTCGAGCTTCCGCAACAATCTCTAGAAACTGACCACAATTCCTGCACTGCTGCAGCTCCGCATGCCTGGAAATATTGATACCCAAATAGTCATAGTTGGAACGCGTTCCGCCAAAGTTGCGACACTTTTCACACGGCATCCGAATCTCCTGATCAGCAACGCACGGTTGCCCCTGCGTCCGCTCACCGGACGCCATTTCCCCGCATCGCAAATCGCCCGCGACACACCGCTCAAGACACCCACATTCCCTGCATCTTGTGCGAGAAATGCGCGCGCTCGGCCGTCTCCATCAGCGACAGGAATTCGCCCTGCATCATGTGGATCAGCGCTTCGTGGTCGCCGGCCTCGAAATACACTTCCGGCTGCTCGGCGAGATGTTCCTCGAGGAACGTCTTCATTCCATACGCCATGCACACCGGCGGCAACGCGCCCATGTCGCAATCCTTGAACAGTTCGCGCAGTTCGATTTCCCTGGCAAGCACGAGATGGCGGCCGGTCTTGACCCAGAGGTCCGACAGCCGCACCGCGTGCGACGTCGGCAGCACGGCCGCGACGTAGCCTTCGTCGTCCTCGAGCAGCACGGTTTTCGCGAGACGATTGCCGGGAATATGCGCGGCGGCGGCCGTCTCCATGCTGGTATGGCTATACGGGTGGTACACGACTTCGTACCGTGATGACTTCTGGCGCAGGCAATCCTGCAGGGTGGCTGATACAGGCATGGCACACCTCGTCTGGGCGAATCGGGCGAACGAAGTTCGCACCGGATTCGTTCAGCATAGGTCGCATTCGGGCCAATGGAAACGCCCTCGCGCGGCGTCCGTACAGGCCGGCCGACGGCCGGCTGCGGCCCCTTTTCCGGCAGTTCGCCCGCCCTCGCCGGCATGTGAAATCCGGGCCCGGAATACGCTCGTCGAACCGCCTTTTCTGAAGACGCAGTCTGTCGTGACGGACGTCCCGTCGCGATAACACAACCCAATACGATGGCGGATCAGCACTAGACCGTTAGTTGCATTTATGGAAAATGGTATGGGCACAAACATGGCAAGCAGCGTCGCCACGCGGATTCATTCGGACGCGCCGGGCGAATCCCCGCGAACCGCGCCGACAAAGACCGAACCGTGTCCTATACTGAGCCGGCCGCCGAACCGGCGCGGCAACCGATTCCGGGAGCAACCATGCATTACCAGCTGATCTACGATCTCGTCGACGATTACCTGGCCCGACGCGAACCGTTCCGCGCCGAGCACCTCGCGCTCGCGCAGGCCGCAACCGAACGCGGCGAGCTCGTGCTCGCGGGCGCGTTGCAGGATCCGGCCGACCAGGCCGTACTCGTGTTCGAAGGCGATTCGCCGGAAGCCGCCGAATCGTTCGCGCGCGCCGATCCGTACGTTCAGAACGGCCTCGTCAAATCGTGGCGCGTTCGCCCATGGCGTGTCGTGGTCGGCAAGCACGCGTCGCGCTGAAGGCGCACGGCGACAGGCGCGCGGCTACAGCCACCCCGCCCGCTTGAACCGCCACCACAGCCCGAGATCGGCCGCGAGCATCGCCGCGATGCAGCCGTAGAAGCCATATTTGAGGTGCAGCTCGGGCATGTTCGCGAAGTTCATCCCGTAGATGCCGGCGATCATCGTCGGAATCGCGAACAGCGCGGCGAACGAACCGAGCCGCTTGGTCACCTCGTTCTCGGCAAGCGAGATCATCCCGAGATTGACCTGGATCGCGGTCACGACCATTTCGCGTCGCCCTTCGATCGTCTTCACGATCCGCTGCAGATGGTCGTAGACGTCGCGGAAATAATGTTCCATCCCGCTGCACACCTGCGGCGTCCGCCCGCCGGTGAGCTTCGCGAGCGGTTCGAGCAGCGGCGCCGTGTGCTGGTACAGCATCACGAGCCGACGCTTGAGCGAATAGAGATCCTCGATGATCGCGCGCGACGATGACGGCGAGCTCTTCGTGAAGATACGGTCCTCGAGTTCCTCGAGCTCGTTGCCGAGCGTCTCGAGGATCGGGAAATAGCGGTCGACGACCTGATCCATCAGCGCATAGAACACGAACGCCGAGCCTTCCTTCAGCAGATGCGGCTCGCGCTCGCAGCGCTTGCGCACGTCGCGGAAGTCCTGTTCCGTATGGTTTCGGATCGACAGCACGTAGTTCGGGCCGACGAACACGTTCAGCTCGCCGACCTTGAATTCGTCGTCGTCGTCGAGTTCGACCGTATGCAGCACGGCGAACAGCGAGTCGCCGTACTCCTCGATCTTCGGCCGCTGATGCCCGTTGCGGGCATCCTCGAGCGCCAGCTCGTGCAGCCCGAACTCGTCGCCCATCAGATTGATTTCCTCGGGCGTCGGATCCTTCAGCGCCACCCACACGAAACACTCGGGTTTCGACACGTAGTCACTGATGGCGTCGATATCGATGTCGGCCAGCTTGCGGCCGTCCTGGTATGCAGCACAGTTGATCAGCATGGTGTCCGTGATGTTGCGGTTTGCGCGTCAGTTTACCGGTTTGCCGCGCAGGCGGCCCGGCTTGCGCGTCGCGCCGATATTGGTCATGATCGGACTGCCTGCGTCGCAGACTGCGCACGGCACCGCTTCGACAGGCTCACCGCACGCTCGTGCGGCCCAACCGTCAAGGAGACAAACCCATGTGGTATTTCGCGTGGATACTCGGCATCGGCGTGGCCCTCGGCTTCGGCATCATCAACGTGATGTGGCTGGAAGCGGAAGTGTTCTCGCGCGACGACAAGCGCACCGACACGTCGCGTGCGGGTTCGCGGAGCCGGTATTCGTGACCCACCTGGTGTTCTTCTGCGGCCATGCCGGCACCGGCAAGACCACGCTTGCAAAGCGGCTGATTGGGCCGCTGATGCGCGCGACCGGCGAGGCGTTCTGCCTGCTCGACAAGGACACGCTGTACGGCCGCTACAGCTCGGCCGCAATGGGCGCCCTCACGTCGGATCCGAACGATCGCGACAGCCCGCTCTACCTGAAGCATCTGCGCGATCCCGAATACCAGGGCCTGCTCGACACCGCCCGCGAAAATCTCGCGCTCGGCATCGGCGCGCTGGTGGTCGGCCCGCTGTCGCGCGAAGTACGCGACCGGCGCATCCTCGACCGCGCATGGCTCGGCATTACGCCCGACGTCACGCTGACCGTCGTCTGGGTCCATACGGCCGAAGACGTCGCACGCGAGCGGATCGTCGCGCGCGGCAACCCGAACGACGCATACAAGCTCGCGCACTGGGACGAATACCGGCAACGCCGCTTCGTGCCGACCGGCGACGAATGCGACGGGATCGTGATGTTCGACAACACCGCACCGTCCGACTCCGACATCGAGACGTTGCTGTACCGCATCGCGCCACCGGCATCGCCCGTGCCGCAAGCGACGATCGTCCCGCCGCTGCCGGCCTGAACGGGCCACCGCCCTGCGCTTCTTCCTCGCCTAAAAAAACAACGCCGGAAGCGCTGCTGCGCTCCCGGCGTCGTCACTCGGCCCGCGTGCCAACAATCCGTCGTCAGGCGACTTCGTGCACGCGCTCCATCGTGCCGCCTTCGTACAGCTTGCCGAAGCGGTTCGACAGGAACGCCTTCAGCGACACCTTTTCCTGCGGGATGAAACCGCTCTGCGGCAGCTTCTTTTCGCGGAACAGATCCAGCACCGCGCACATCGCGCCGGCCGTCGTGATCTGGATCGCGCTCATGTGCATCCCGCACACGTCCTTCGCGAAGATCTTGCGGGTGAACACGTCCTGCACCAGCTGGCCGTCCTTCACGCCCGTCACCGTGACGAACACGAGCACGACGTCCTGCTTCGTCGACGGCACCGCGCGGCGCATGATCGACTTCAGCGTGTCGCGGTCGCTCGACAGACGCAGGTCTTCGAGCAGGAACTGCACGAGCTCACGGTGGCCCGGATAGCGCACTGACTTGTAGTCGAGCGTCTCGACCTTGCCCGACAGCGTTTCGCACAGCGTGCCCAGGCCGCCCGACGTGTTGAACGCTTCGTATTCGGTGCCGTCCAGCGAGAAGTGCTCGAGGCCTTCCAGCGGCTGCACCCACTGCTTGCGGCCGTCGCGGATCGCTTCGCACGGCTGGCAGTATTCGTTGATCAGGCCATCGACGCTCCACGTCAGGTTGTACTTCAGTGCGTTGGTCGGATACTCCGGCAGCGCGCCGACGCGCATCTTCACGTCGCGCACTTCGCTGAAGCCGTTCACGAGCTCGTGTGCGGCGATGCCGATGAAGCCCGGTGCGAGGCCGCACTGCGGCATGAACGCACGGTCCGAACCGTCGGCGAGTTCGCGAATTGCGTGGGTTGCGCGGACGTCTTCGGTGAGGTCGAAGTAGTGAACGCCGGCCGCCTTCGCAGCAGCGGCGACGTTGACCGCGAGGTAGTACGGCAGTGCGTTGACGAGCGCATCGAAGCCCTTCACGGCTTCACGGATCGCATTGGCGTCGGCCGAATCGACGCGTTGCGTCGCGATGCCTTCGCGCGACAGCTTCGCGAGCGCATCGGCGTCGCGGTCAAACGCGACGACTTCGTAGTCGCCCGTTTCACGCAGCATGTGAGCAATGGTGTGGCCGATCAGACCTGCGCCGACGATGGCGATTTTCATGCGCTTATCTCCTGATGATGGGTGTGATGTTTGTGTACGGCGTCGAGCCATGAACACAGTTTAGAGACGCGCAAAATCAGTTCCAAGACGAAGAATGATGCGAAACGACCGATAAATTCGACGGAATGACGATGCTTTTCGTCACAACGACCAAATCGTCTAAAAATCGCGTCAATCGCCGGCTGCAAACGGGTTGCAACAGGACGACAAAAGCCGCGTCCTGACGCTCGGAAAGAACGAATCAAAACGGGATCGAGGTGGGATACGGGAAGGCGCATGCGCCGTTGCTCGCGCGCGTGCCGGCAGTCGACGCAACAACGCCGGCATGACGATGCGCACGTCAGCGCCCCGCCCTGCGGCAAGCGCAAGCGGCGAGCATCAAGGGAAGCTGAAGGAGGAAGATGCGCAACGATCGCGCTGCGACGTCACGCGCGACGCCGCATGCGCAGCATTACCCGCCGATCGTGCCGCGATCGATCTTGCGCGACAGGATGATCGACGTCGTCGTGCGCTCGACACCTTCGAGCGTGCCGATCTGGTCGAGCAGATCGTTGAGGCGCTCCGGCGAATCGGCGCGCAGCCAGGCGACGTAGTCGTACTCGCCGCTCACCGCGCACAGCAACTGCACCTCGGGCATCCGGTCGAGCCGGCGCAGCACGTCCTTGCCGAACTTCGGCGTGAGGATGATGCCGACATACGCGTAGATGCTCGCATCAAGCACGTCCTGTCCGAGCCTCACGCTGTATCCGGCGATCACGTTGGTGCGCTCGAGCCGCGCGATGCGTGCGACGACGGTCGTGCGCGCGACATCGAGCTGCCGCGCGAGATCGGCGACGCTTGCGCGCGCATCCGCTTGCAGCAGCGCAACGAGTTGCCGGTCGAGGTCGTCGAGTTGGTCAAGGCGAGGTGGACGCATGAGGCTGGGCCGGCGTGCAGCGCGCCGGCGAAATGGAACGTGACGCGATGATAGCGCCGAACGCCGGGCCGCCCAAACGGGATCGCGCAGTGTGGTGACGGTCGCACCGGCACATCGCGCGGACTGTTTCGTGCGCATCGTTCGCATGCCGATCGCGCGCCGGCGCCGTCGCCCGAACGCATGCGAACCCGCGTCCGCATGCTATGTCCCTTTCAATTTCTATTCGTATCGGTTGTAAGCAAGTGTCGCTTTCGCTGCCGTGTCGTGCACAACGTGCTACTAATAGCGGCGACGCGAGATGCGCGCTCGCGGCAGTTGCCGCCGCGCCCGCTCGCACGACACCACCCCGGAGAGCCAACCATGAAGAAAATCTCGCTCACCCTCGCTACGCTCGTCGTTGCGGCCAGTGCATTCGCACAGACCCAACCGCAATCGCAGCCCGCTCCTGCGACGGCCACGCCGACAGCCGCGTCGGCACCGAGCGCCGAGCAGCATACGGCACGCCGTGAAGCGCGCATCGAGCAGCGCATCAAGTATCTGCACGACCAGTTGAAGATCACGTCGGCGCAGGAACCGCAGTGGAAGACGTTCGCCGACGTCATGCGCGAGAACGGCGAAACGATGGGCCGCCTCTATCGCGCGCGGATCGATAGCCACAACGTGTCGGCGGTCGACGACGTGAAGCAGTACGCGGAACTCGCGCAGGCGAACGCGGACGGCGCGAAGAAACTCGCCGACGCCTTCGCACCGCTCTACGAGAGCTTCCCGGCCGAACAGAAGGCACTGGCCGACACGACGTTCCGCAACTGGCTGCACCACGGCGGCGAACATCACGGCAAGGGCAAGGGCAAAGCCAAGAGCAAGGAAGGCAAGGCAGCAGCCGCGCCCGCCGCAAGCGCCCCCGCCCAGCCCTGATATCCGCATTGCCGGCGCCACCCTGCCCGTCCGGACCGAGCGGCACCGCGCCTCCCGCGGGGAAATCGGCGCGTCACACGGCGCGCCGGTTTCGGGATAAGCTGCCGGCTTTTCCCGCACTTCCCCGCCATGCTCGAACTCAAGCACCTCGATCTGCGTACCGATCCGCAGGCCCGTCGCGTCGTCAAGAATGAAACCGTCGCGGTCGCCTTCGCGGATGCCGACGGCGAACTGATGAGCCTCGAAGGCCCGAACCGCTACGTCGCGGGCGACGCGCTGATCACCGGCTCGACCGGCGATCGCTGGGTCGTGTCGCGCGCACGTTTCGACGCCAAGTACCTGCCCGCCGACGCCGCGCTCGCGCACGGCGCACCGGGCGCGTACCGGAACCGGCCGAGCGTCGTGCTCGCACGCCGGATGGACGCGCCGTTTACGATCGCCCGCTCGGAAAACGGCGACACGCTGCGCGGCGTCGCCGGCGACTGGGTGATGCAGTATGCGCCCGGCGACTACGGCGTCGTGCAGGCGCAGCGCTTCGCGCAGGTCTACCACGACGCATAATCTGCCGCGCCGGCATCGCGCCGGCGCTTGCGCTTGCGCTTGCGCTTACGCGAAGTCTTCGTCGAGTTCGAGTTCCGCGTCGCGCTCGATGGCCTGACCGGCCGCGTGCCGCTCCTCGAGCGAACCCAGCATCGCTTCCGTATACGCATGCAGCACCGCATGGCTGCGTGCGCGCTGCATCGGCCGAAGCGCCAGATAACGCGCGAGCGCGGCCGGCACGATGCGGATATCGAGCGTCATCCGCTTGGGCGTCGCGCCGAAACGCATGGCGAGCCAGTGCACGGACAGGAACCGCCCGCGCGCGTCGCTGCTTTCGACAAAACGCGTCTGCTCCGGAAAGAGATCGCAGATCACGCGCGCGAGCGCGTCGAATTCAGCGCTCTGGCATTCGATCAGATAGTCATCCATTCCCGCTCTCCCGTCAGGCCGCCGCACGCTGCGACCGGCACGTCTTCACCAGCACGACGACCAGGACCGCGGCCAGCACGAAATACACCGCCTCGAGCCATCCGGCCGGCAGCACGCGGACCTGATACAGCAGCGTCGGCGCGATCGCGAGCGCATGCAGCACGATCGCGAGCGGCAGCACGCCTGCGCGGCCGGCACGCACGCCGCGCCACATCAGCACCGACAGCGCGAGCTGCACCACGAAGCCCGCGCAGCGTTCGAGCAGCAACAACAGGATCGACGGCACCGACAGCGTCGCCAGCATCACGTGCAGCCGCACGACGGTATCGCCCGGCAGATCCGCGAGCTGCGTTTCGAGCTGGCCGCGGATCGCGAGCCACGCGAGATACGACCACTGGCCCCACACGAGCACGCCGACGAACCACACTTCGGCGCCCGCATGGCCGATCCCGTAGCCGATGCCGCGACCGTCGCCGGCCGACGCACCGTAGCGGCGATTCAGGAAACGCATCCCCAGGTAGCGGCCGACTTCCTCGAATACGGCGGTCGCGAGCGCGCTGTACGCGACGAACGCGAGCGGCTGCGTGAGCCACCCGCCTGCCGGCGTCTGGCTCAGCACGAGACCGTGGAAGGCGCGTTCGACGATCATCGCGAACAGCGTGAACACGGCGACGCCGACGATCGTGTCGCGGCGGTCGAGCGCAAGCGGCTTGCGCAAGATACGGAAGAGAACGAACGGCAGCAGCGCGATGATCAGCGTGGCGGCGATCAGCACCGCCAGCGTGACGGGGGCGACAGTCATGTATTTCCTTGTTCAGGGCAGCGCACCTGACGCGCTGCGTGCCCCGAATGATACTCAGCTTGCCGTCGACGCGCGCGCAATCAGCTCGCCGGGCAGCATCGCGACGCGCACGTCGCCGGCCGCGCCGTCGATGCGCTCGTGCACGAATTCGACGGCCTTGTAGCCGATTTCGTAGGTCGGCTGGCGGATCGTCGTGATGCCGATCAGCTCGGCCCACTCGGGATCGTCGATCGACAGCAGCGCGGCCTTGTCCTGCCACGCGGCACCGAAACGCGCGCGCAGATGGCGCGCGATCGCGAGCGCGACCGGCGCATTCGCGGCGAACAGCGCCGCGCGCACGCCGCGCTGCGTCGCAGCGTCGATGCGCGCGTCGAGGTCGACGAGCGCCGCCGCGGCCGCATCGGGTTCGTTCAGGTCGAGCACGACCGTCGGCGGCACCGGCAGCCCGCGCGCGTCGAGCGCCGCGCGGAACGCTGCCTCGCGCACGCGCCGCGAGCTGACCTGCTCGAACGGCTGCACGACGAAATGGATCGCATCGAAGCCGCGCTCGATCAGGTGCGCGAGCGCCGTCTCGATCGCATCGGCGTTGTCCAGGCCGATCAGGTCGGCCTCGAAGCCCTCGACGGTCCGGTCGACGAGCACGGCCGGAATGCCGCCGCCGCGCAGCGGGCGCAGCACTTCCTCTTCGGCGCCGAGCGCGTTGACGATCAGCCCTTCGACGCGATACGTCGTCAGCAGCTGCAGGAAGCGCCGCTCCATCTCGACTTCGTTCGCCGCGTGACAGATCAGCGGCATGTAGCCGAGCGCGTGACACGCGGCCTCGACGCCCTGCAGCACTTCGACGGTATAGGGATTGGTCAGGTCGGCCGCGAGCATGCCGAGCAGCCGGTTGCGGCCGCGCTTGAGTCCGCGCGCCATCTGGTTCGGCCGGTAATTGAGCCGGGCGATCGCCGCCTCGATCCGCTGGCGCAGATCGGCGGACAGCACGTGCGTCTCGCCGTTCAGGTAGCGAGAAACGCTGGTCTTGCCCGTGCCGGCCTCGCGCGCGACGTCGCTGATCGTCGCCGGACGCTGCGTGGTAAGTTGCGAATCGGTCAAGTCGTGCCTCGCGACGGTCGATCCGCGCCGCTTCATGTGCGGACGGACTTTGTTGTTGGATACGAAAGCCACCCGGCGCGCGCCGCTGTCGATCAGCGTCGGCGCTTCAGCGCCCATGCCGATCCGGTGCTTCGCAATCGACCGAAGCCGGCGCATGCGCGCCCGCCCCGGTCATCTGCTGCAACGCACAGCGGCCGGCCGCACCGGATCTGGCACGGATGCCCGTCGCCGGAGGCCGCCGGCCAGGTAGGCCGGGCCGCGGATGCGACGAGCGGGCGATCATAACGTAGCCTGCCCTCCCGTACCAAGACCATCGACTCTAACGGGGCCGGCGGCCTTGCCGGCCGGCCGTCGGCGCTCAGGCGCGCGCGAGCGCGTCGGGATTGACGAGATTCGTGCGCAGCGTGCCGGCCAGCGCGCCGACCAGGTTTTCCGCGGCGCAGCGCGCCATCGCATGGCGCGTCTCGTGCGTCGCCGAGCCGATATGCGGCAGCGCGACAACCTGGTTCATCTGCAGCAGCGGCGAATCCGCCGGCAACGGCTCCTGCTCGAACACGTCGAGCCCCGCGCCGCGGATCGTGCCTGCGCGCAGCGCGTCGATCAGCGCGGCCTCGTCGACCACCGGCCCGCGCGATGCGTTGATCAGGATCGCGCCGCGCTTCATCTTCGCGAATTCGGCCGCGCCGATCATGTGATGCGTTTGCGGCGACAGCGGCACCTGCAGGCACACGAAATCCGACTGCGCGAGCAATTCGTCGAGCGTCACGCGGCGCGCACCGTACTGCGTCTCGGCTTGCGCGTGCGCGGACCGGTTCGCGTACAGCACCTGCATCCGGAAGCCGAGCGCCGCGCGGCGCGCGACCGCCCCGCCGATCCGGCCGAGCCCGACGATGCCGAGCGTCTTGCCCTGCACGTCGGTGCCGTACAGGTCGGGGCCGATGCTGCGATGCCAGCGGCCCGCCTTCACCCACTCCGCCAGTTCGACCACCCGCCGCGCGGACGCTAGGATCAGCGAAAACACGGTGTCGGCGGTCGATTCGGTCAGCACGTCGGGCGTGTGCGCGAGCACGATGCCGCGACGCGTCAGGTCGTCGACGTCGAAGTTGTCGTAGCCGACCGAGATCGTCGACCAGGCCTTCAGCCGCGGCGCGCGATCCAGCATCCCGGGCGTGACCTTCAGGCTCGCGCCGATCGCGCCGTCCGCGTCGCCGAGCGCAGCGGCGAGCGCGTCGGCGCCATCGGCCTGCACGACCTCCGCATGCTCGCGCAGGTACGCGAGAACGTCATCGGGCAGCGGCTTGTACGCGACGATACGAGGCTTCATCGTTTCATTTTCCTTGCAGCGGCGCCGCGAGCGAGTGCTCGTCGCGCGCCTGGGGTTTGACGGACAGCGTGAGGATCACCGCGGCGACGAGCGCGACGCTCATGAACGCATACGATGCGACGGGCGACCCGGTCGCGCCGTTCAGGTAGCCGACGAAGTACGAGCCGACGAACGAGCCGAGCGCGCCCATGCTGTTGATCAGCGCCATCGCGCCACCGGCGACGTTCTTCGGCAGCAGCTCCGGCACGATCGCGAAGAACGGGCCGTACGGGGCATACATCGCGGCGCCCGCGACGACGAGCAGCGCATACGAGATCCAGAAATGCGACGAGCCGAGCGCGTACGACGCGGCGAACGCGGCCGCGCCGACCAGCAGGAACGGCCACACGAAGCCGCGGCGCGAGCCGACCTTGTCCGACGCCCACGATGCGACCAGCATCGCGATCGTCGCGGCGAGATACGGCAGCGCAGACAGCCAGCCGGTCGCGACCATCCCGAGCGCGGAGCCGTTCTTGACGATCGACGGCAGCCACAGCACGAAGCCGTACACGCCGATGCTCCAGCAGAAGTACTGTGCGCACAGCTTGATCACGGCCGGCGAGCGGAACGCCTCGCCGTAGTTGCGCATCGGCTTGATCGCCGCCTGCTCGGCCGCGAGCGCTGCGTCGAGGTCGCGTTTTTCCTGTGCGGTGAGCCACGGCGAGTCCGCCGGCTTGTCCTGCACGAGGAACCACCAGCACACTGCCCAGATCACGGCCGGCACGCCTTCGGCGATGAACATGTGGCGCCAGCCGAATTCGTGGACCAGGTAACCGGACACGACCGACATCCACAACACCGTCACGGGGTTGCCGAGGATCAGGAACGTGTTCGCGCGCGAGCGCTCGTTCTTCGTGAACCAGTTGCTGATGTAGATCAGCATCGCGGGCATCACGGCCGCTTCGACGACGCCGAGCGCGAACCGGATCGCCATCAGCGACGGGATGTTGCTGACGATACCCGTGAGCGCCGCGCAGCCGCCCCACAGCACGAGGCTGACAAACACGAGCTTCTTGACGCTGCGGCGCTCCGCATAGATCGCGCCCGGGATCTGGAAGAAGAAGTAGCCGAGGAAGAACAGCGCGCCGATCAGCGACGACAGGCCCTTGCTGATCCCGAGGTCCTGGTTGATGCCGGCCGCGGCCGCGAACCCGTAGTTCGCGCGGTCGAGGTAAGCGAGGCTGTAGGTGATGAAGACGATCGGCATGATCGTCCACCAGCGTCGGGCTGCGAGATTGGCTGCCATCAGTGTGTCTCCTGTGTCGACAGGAGTTAGCGCTTCAGCGCTTACTCCTGTCCCATGCCGTAGTTGGTGAGCGTTGGCGCTTCAGCACTTACGCTCACCCTGTGGCGGTCGACAGGAGTTGGCGCTTCAGCGCTTACTCCTGCCCCATGCCGTAGTTGGTGAGCGTTGGCGCTTTAGCGCTGACTCTCGCCCTTTCCGGAATCGACCGGCGTCGGCGCATCGGCGCCGGATCCGGCCTCATTCAAAATCGTGCACGAAGCACGAAATGGGTCCGCGGATTGTGCCGTGCCCGGCCGCTCATTGCGCGGTGACGGTTTCCTCCAGGCGATCGGCGCGATTGCTGACGTTTTCGAGCCGGTCGAGTGCCACACGCGTCGGCAGGCCTTCCGAATCGCCGATCACCTGGATCGCCAGCGCACCGATGCGATTGCCGCGCGCGACAGCCTGCTCGACGGAGCGACCCTCCAGCAGCGCGCTGACCACGCCGACCGCGAAGCCGTCGCCGGCGCCGACCGTGTCGACCACGTTCGCGACGCGCTCGCCCGTCACCGTGCCCTCACGACCCTCAGCCGTGCGGAAGTACGCCCCTTCGGCGCCCAGCTTGATCACCACGCCGCGCGCACCCTGCGCCAGGTAGAAGCCCGCGATGTCGGCCGGCGTGTCGTGCCCGGTGAGTTGCCGCCCTTCGGCCAGGCCCGGCAGCACCCAGTCGGCGAGCGCCGCCAGCGCGTTCAGCGTCTTCGCCATCACGTCGGCGGACGGCCACAGCGTCGGGCGCAGGTTCGGGTCGAACGAAATCGTCTTGCCTGCCGCGCGCATCTCGCGTGCGAGGCGAAACGCAAGCTCGCACGACGTCGCGGAAATGGCCGGTGCGACACCCGTCAGGTGCAGGTGGCGCGCGCCGAGCACGTAGTCGGCCACGTAGTCGTCGCACGACAGGTGGCTCGCGGCCGAGCCCTTGCGGAAATATTCGACGGTCGGGTCGCTGCCGTCGTCGTTGCGCGACTTCAGCTGGAAACCGGTCGGATAGCGCGGATCGACGGTCACGCACGACGCATCGATGCCTTCGCGTGCCAGCGTGTCGAGCACGTAGCCGCCGAACGAATCGCGGCCGACCCGGCTCATCCAGCCGACCCGGAAGCCGAGCCGCGACAGGCCGATCGCCACGTTCAGGTCCGCGCCCGCGATCCGTTTCGTGAATTGCCCCGCGTGCGCGAGGTGACCCGGCTCGGCGGCGACGAACATCGCCATCGCTTCGCCGTAGGTCACGACATCGAGTGCTGCTTTCATGACTGAATTCCTCCGTATCCTTCCGGGGTCACGCGGCAGCGAGCCACGCGACGCGCCGGCCGGCATCGCCCGCCAGGTCGGCCGCATCGAACGGAAACTCGATGCCGCGCGGCACCGCTTGCGGCAAGGCCGCGAGCACGCCCGTGACGAGCGGATCGCCCGGCGCCGGGGCCACCGCGAAACGGCGTGCGCCCTCGCCAACGACTGCCTTGCAATGAATGTATTCCACGTGCGGCGCGAGCACCTGGGCGCATGCGAGCGGCGCTTCGCCGGGCCACTGCCAGTTGCCGATATCGAACGTCATGCCGACCGCATCCGGCATGCCCGCGTCGCTCAACGCGGCGAACAGCCCGCGGAACTGCGCGAGCGCGCCGCCCACCGGCAGCTGGCCGTTCTCGACCACCACGCGGGCCCGCGCGCCGCGCGACAGCGCGACGATGTCGGCCGCATGCGCGTCGCCGGCGAAGCCGCCGAGCTGGAATTTGACGAAGCGCGCATCGAGTGCGTCGGCTTCCACGAGCGTGTCGCGCAACGCGTCGGCATCGAGCGCGCCCGTGTCCGTATACAGCGTCGCCGGCGTCGAATAGACCGACCACAGTCCGTGCGCGGCGAGTTCCGCGCCGAGCGCGGCCAGTGCGCCGGGCGTCGCGTCGTCATCCGACGCGAACAATTCGCGCCGCACTTCGAAACCGGTCGCACCGGACGCCGCCGCGGTCTCGATGAATGCACGGTGGCCCTGCTGGCGCACGCGGTCCATCCCGAATGCACTCGCCACGATCACGATGTCTGCCATTTCTTGCCCTTTTTTACCCAAATGGAACCGGTTCCATTTACTTGAGACGGATGGTGCGCTTCGCCCTTGGCGTGCGCCATAGTGGAAATCCCTAGCGTCGTGCGCGTGCACGCCGGCCGACGCGCATCCGGCGTTCCCGGGCCGCGTCCGGCCGGCTTATCCGGCGTCGTGCGTGAGGCTCATGTCGAGGAACTGGACGGCCACGCGCGATGGCGCGGCGCCATGCGGCACGAGAATCGAGAAATGACGCGTGAGCGGCTCGGGCGCCAGCGACCGCGCCACGAGCGCCGCATCCTGATGGCGCAGCGACATCGCGGACACGAAACCAACGCCCATCCCCGCGCGCACGGCTTCCTTCACGGCCTCGACGCCCGAAATCTCGAACGCGACGCGCATCGGCGCGCCGCCGTGCGCGAACGCGCGTTCGACGAGCTGACGCACGCCGGAGCCCTCCTCGCGCAGCACGAGCGGATGCGCGGCGAGCGCGTCGAGCGTGACGCCCGCGTCGTATCCGGGCGCGGCGAGCGGGTGCCCGGTCGGCACGATCGCGACGATCTCGTCCTCGTGCCACGCATGCACTGCGGTGCCGGGCGGCAGCGCCTCGCCAGGCGGCCCTTCGATCATCGCGATGTCGAGCGATGCCAGCGCGGCAACCACGTCGGCCGTGTTGCCGCTCATCGTCTGGATCACCACGCGCGGCGCGAACGGCTGGAATGCCGCGATCAGGTACGGCAGCAGATAGCTGGCCGGCGTGGTGCTCGCACCGATCCGCAGCGTGCCGGCGTCGAGCCCGCGCACCGCGTCGCGAAACGCGCGCGCCTGCGCGAACGTGTCGCGCTGCGCCTTCGCGTACTGCGCGAGCTGTTCGCCGACCGGCGTCAGCCGGATGCCGCGGCCGTCGCGCTGGTACAGCGGCTCGCCGAACTCGTCCTGCAGCAGGCGCAACTGGCCCGATACGGCCGGCTGCGACAGATGCAGCGCGACGGCGGCATGGCTGATGTTCAGGTGTTCGGCAACGGCGGCGAACGTTATCAGTTGATCCGGGGTCATGGATGTGAATTATCGGGTTTCCGGATAGTTTATGTCACAAATCACAATTTTTCATATCCATATAACCAAATTAGGATTAGACCATCGCAACATGCTTCATACGGTGCCTCCATGTCCACTGCTCCGACTCCCCATCTTGGCCACGCCGCGCCGTCGATGCGCGGCCAGCTGAACGGCGTGCTGTTCGTCGCGCTGTTCGCCGCCGCCGTGACCAGCCTGTCGCAACTGCCTGCCATCGCCGGGCTCGGCCTGTCGCCGCTGATCGTCGGGATCATCGCCGGCGCGCTGTACGGCAACGCGCTGCGCGACGGCATGCCGGCGAGCTGGGCGGCCGGCGTCAACTTTTCCGCGCGCAAGCTGCTGCGCATCGCGGTCGCGTTCTTCGGCTTGCGCGTGAGCCTGCAGGAAATCGCGCAGGTCGGCCTGCCGGGCCTCACGGTGTCGGTGCTGGTGGTCGTCAGCACGCTCGTGATCGGCACCTGGGTCGGCATGAAAGTGATGAAGCTCGATCGCGACGCGGCGCTGCTGACCGCCGCCGGCAGCGCGATCTGCGGCGCGGCCGCGGTGCTCGCGTTCGAGTCGACGCTGCAGTCGAAGCCGCACCAGAGCGCGATGGCCGTCGGTAGCGTCGTGCTGTTCGGCACGCTGTCGATGTTCCTGTACCCGCTCGCGTATCACGCCGGCCTGCTCGATCTCGACCCCGCCGGCCTCGGGCTGTTCTTCGGCGGCACGATCCACGAGGTCGCCCAGGTGGTCGGCGCGGCAAGCGACATCAGCCCGCAGGTCACGCACGTCGCAACGATCGTCAAGATGACGCGCGTGATGCTGCTGGTGCCGGTGCTGCTCACGCTCGGCTGGTGGCTCGCCCGCTCCGCACGGGCAAGCGCCGACGGCGCGCAAGGCAAGCGCAAGGTGGCCGTGCCCTGGTTCGCACTCGGCTTCCTCGGCTTCGTGATCGTCAACTCGCTGAACGTGCTGCCTGGCACCGTCACGCATACGCTGAACGTGCTCGATACCTTCGCGCTGACGATGGCGATGACCGCCCTGGGTATCGAAACGCGCGTATCGCAGATCCGCGAGGCCGGCCCCCGCGCACTGACCACCGGCCTGATCCTGTACGTGTGGCTGATCGCCGGCGGCTACGGCATCACGCTGGCCGTGCAGCACTGGCTTGGCTGAACCGCGCGCCCACGCCGCGACTCGCGCCGCGCCCGACGGGGAAGTCCCGCGGGCGCGGCGCAATGCTATGCTTCGCGACGGTTTCCCTCGTCCTCTTTTCCGCTCTCTTTCAGCCGTGCTCTCGTTCCTGCTGAAGCTGCGCACTCGCGCCCAAACGCTGTTCCGCCTGTCGGACGCCCATACGATGCTGATCTGGTCAGCCATCGTCGGCGTCGGCGGCGCCTTCGCCACGATGGCGTTCCGCGAAGGCATCGACCTGATGCAACACCTGATCTCGGGGCATAGCGGCAGCTTCGTACAGATGGCGAGAAGCCTGCCGTGGTACGTGCGGTTCTGGATGCCGGCCGCGGGCGGCTTCCTCGCCGGCTGCGTGCTGCTGCTCGCGACGCGCGGCGACAGGAAATCCGGCAAGACCGACTACATGGAAGCCGTCGCGCTCGGCGACGGCATCGTGCCGGTGCGGCAGAGCCTGTGGCGCAGCGTGTCGTCGCTGCTGACCATCGGCAGCGGCGGCTCGATCGGCCGCGAAGGCCCGATGGTGCAGCTCGCGGCGCTCGCCGCGTCGCTGGTCGGCCGCTTCGTGCACTTCGATCCGCCGCGCCTGCGCCTGCTCGTCGCGTGCGGCGCCGCGGCCGGCATCACGTCCGCGTACAACGCGCCGATCGCCGGCGCGTTCTTCGTATCCGAAATCGTGCTCGGCACGATCGCGATGGAGAGCTTCGGACCGATGGTCGTCGCGTCGGTCGTCGCGAACATCGTGATGCGCGAATTCGCCGGCTACCGGCCGCCGTACGAGATGCCGGTGTTCCCGGCCGTCACCGGCCCCGAGGTGCTGCTGTTCGTCGTGCTCGGCGCGCTGTGCGGCGTGCTCGCGCCGCAGTTCCTGCACCTGCTCGATGCGTCGAAGAACCAGTTCAAGCGGCTACCCGTGCCGCTGCCGGTACGGCTTGCGATGGGCGGCCTCGTCGTCGGCGTGATCTCGGTGTGGATTCCGGACGTGTGGGGCAACGGCTACAGCGTCGTGAACCACATCCTGCATTCGCCGTGGACCTGGCAGGCACTCGTCGCAGTGCTGGTGTTCAAGATCGTCGCGACCGCCGCGACGGCCGGCTCCGGTGCGGTCGGCGGGGTATTCACGCCGACGCTGTTCGTCGGCGCGGTGTTCGGCTCGCTGTTCGGGCTCGCGATGAACGCGCTGTGGCCAGGCCACACGTCCGCGTACTTCGCGTATGCGATGGTCGGGATGGGGGCGTTCATGGCCGGCGCCACGCAGGCGCCACTGATGGCGATCCTGATGATCTTCGAGATGACGCTGAGCTACCAGGTCGTGCTGCCGCTGCTGGTGTCGTGCGTGTTCGCGTATTTCGTCGCGCGTGCGACGGGCACGACGTCGATGTACGAAATCACGCTGCGCCACCACCAGGACGCGGCAGAGCGGGTGCGCCTGCGCACCACGCAGATGCGCCAGCTGATCCAGCCTGCGCAGACGGTCGTGCCGCTCACCGCCAGCGTGGCCGACATGACGCGCGTGTTTCTCGAATATCCGGTGAAGTACCTGTACGTGACCGACGACGCCGGGCGCTTTCGCGGCGCGGTCGCGCTGAAGGACATCACGTCCGACCTGCTCGACAAACGCGACACGACCGACAAGACGGCTGCGCACTACGCGCATACGCCGTTTCCGCTGCTCACGCCCGACATGCCGCTCGCGACCGCGCTCGAACGCTTCATGGCGTTCCAGGGCGAACGGCTGCCGGTGATCGAAAGCGACGCCGAGCCGACGCTCGCGGGCGTGGTCTACAAGACGTCGCTGCTCGACGCGTACCGGCGGATGACGGGCGAGCGCTGATGGGCTCGGCGCACGCGACCCGGTGTTGCGTGCACCGCGCCCTGCCTCCCCGGCGACCACCACCGCGCGCCGCCCGCCTGAACGCTCAGTCCGGCGCGCGCCCCAGCACGACCCGTGCGAAGAATCCCGCGAGCACCGATTCGGCCACGTCCGCCGACACGTGCTGCGGATCGGCCGTGTAATACGACTGCACGCCATCGCACAGGCACATCAATCCGAACGCGAGCGTCTCGGCCGGCAATAGCAGCGGCGTGCCCGCGCGCTCCGCGAAACGCTGGATGAATTCGGCCATCTGCAGCCGCTTGCCGTGCAGGAACTGATTGAAGCGCACGCGAAACTTCGCGTCGCGCGCCGCCTGCAGCTTCGCCTCACCCCACAGCAGCGAATACTCGTCGTCGCGAAAGAGCGTTCGGTAGTACGCGAGCGCCATCGCCTCCATCTGCTCGCGCGGGCCGCCTTCCTCGAAGATCGCTTCGAAGTCGGCCTGCACCGAATCGTGATCGCGCTCGAGCAACTCGAGCAGCAGTTCCGACTTGCTGCGGAAATTCGAATAGAACGCGCCGCGCGTATAACCGGCCGCCGCCGCGATGTCCTCGACGCTCGCCGCGACATAGCCTTTCTTCAGAAAAATCCGGTGTGCGGCAGTCAGCAGACGTTCGCGCGTCTGGTCCCGGCTCTGCTCGCGAGTTAAGCGCTGTGGTTTCATGGCGCGCAGTCTAGCACTAACCCCCTTTCAGATTCATCTTTGCATTCAGATACATGTGTGTATTAGAATCCGACACAGTTTCCGAACAACCTCGTTCGGCTCTGTTCGTGCGCGCCGAGACCGGCGCCACTTGGGGCAAGCGCCTGTCGCGCTTGCCGGCTTCGTTCCGTTCTCACCTGATCTGGGGGTTTCGTGAATCGCTCCGGTTCCCGCGCCGCACTGCTGATCGGCGTCGCGCTCGTCCTCGCCGCCTGCCACCCGAAGGAGGCCGCGCCGCCCGCGCCGCGCCCCGTCGTCGCGCTGCCCGCGCATGCCGACGACGCGACGCCCGCGCGCACACTGCCCGGCGAGATCCAGCCGCGCTATGCGACGCCGCTGTCGTTCCGCATCGCCGGCAAGATCGTCGAGCGCAAGGTGCGGCTCGGCGATGCCGTCAAGGCCGGCCAGGTCGTCGCGCTGCTCGACCCGTCCGACGTCGAGAAGAACGCCACGAGCGCGCAGGCGCAGCTCGATGCCGCGTCGCACAGCCTCGCGTTCGCGAAGCAGCAGCTCGACCGCGATCGCGCGCAAGCGCGCGAGAACCTGATCGCGACCGCGCAGCTCGAACAGACCGAAAACAACTACACGTCGGCGCTCGCACAGCGCGACCAGGCGCAGCAGCAGCTTGCGCTCGCGAAGAACCAGCTCCGCTATGCGACGCTCGTCGCCGATCATGCGGGCACCATCACCGCCGAGCAGGCCGACACCGGCCAGAACGTGTCGGCCGGCCAGGCCGTCTACCAGCTCGCGTGGTCGGGCGACGTCGACGTCGTCAGCGACGTGCCCGAGGCCGCGCTCGCGTCGCTCGCACCCGGTCACGCGGCAAGCGTCACGCTGCCGTCGCTGCCCGGCCGCCAGTTCGCGGCCAAGGTGCGTGAAATCGCCCCGGCAGCCGATCCGCAAAGCCGCACGTATCGCGTGAAGCTCACGCTCGCCGCGCCCGATCCGGCCGTCCGTCTCGGGATGACCGCCAACGTCGCGTTCGACGGCGCACCGGTTGCCGGCAACGCCTCGACCATCACGCTGCCCGCGACCGCGCTGTTCCACGACGGCCCGCATCCGGCCGTGTGGATCGTGCGCGCGAAGGACGACACGCTCGAACTGCGCCGCGTCGACGTCGTGCGCTTCAACGAACGCACCGTCACCGTGTCGCACGGGCTGCAGCCGGGCGAGCGCGTCGTGCTGCAGGGCGTGCATACGGTCAGCGCGGGCGAGAAGGTGCGCGCGATCGCGCCGCTGCATCCGGAGGACTTCGCGTCATGAGCAGCCTCCGCGAAGAAGGCCGGTTCAACCTGTCGGCATGGGCGCTGCGCCACCAGGCGCTGGTCGTCTACCTGATCGCGCTCGCGACGCTCGCGGGCATCCTCGCGTACACCCGCCTCGCGCAATCCGAAGACCCGCCGTTCACGTTCCGCGTGATGGTGATCCGCACGTTCTGGCCCGGCGCGAGCGCGCGGCAGGTGCAGGAACAGGTGACCGACCGGATCGGCCGCAAGCTGCAGGAAACGCCGGCCATCGACTTCCTGCGCAGCTATTCGCGCCCCGGCGAGTCGCTGATCTTCTTCACAATGAAGGATTCGGCGCCCGTGAAGGACGTGCCCGAGACCTGGTACCAGATCCGCAAGAAGGTCGGCGACATCGGCTACACGCTGCCGCCGGGCGTCCAAGGCCCGTTCTTCAACGACGAGTTCGGCGACGTCTACACCAACATCTGGACGCTCGAAGGCGACGGCTTCACGCCCGCGCAGCTTCACGACTACGCGGACCAGTTGCGCACGGTGCTGCTGCGCGTGCCGGGCGTCGGCAAGGTCGACTACTTCGGCGACCCTGACCAGCGCATCTTCATCGAGGCCGACAACGCGCAGCTCACGCGCCTCGGCATCTCGCCGCAGCAGCTCGGACAGGCGATCAACGCGCAGAACGACATCTCGTCGGCCGGCGTGCTGACCACCGCCGACGATCGCGTGTTCGTGCGGCCGAGCGGCCAGTTCGACAACGTCGCGGCGATCGCCGACACGCTGATCCGCATCAACGGCCGCACGTTCCGGCTCGGCGATCTGGCCACCGTGAAGCGCGGCTACGACGATCCGCCCGTCACGCAGATGCGTGCGAACGGTCACGCAGTGCTCGGCATCGGCGTGACAATGCAGCCCGGCGGCGACGTGATCCGGCTCGGCAAGGCGCTCGACGCCGAATCGAAGGATCTGCAGGCGCAATTGCCGGCCGGCCTGAAGCTGACGCTGGTGTCGAGCATGCCGCATGCGGTGGCGCATTCGGTCGACGACTTCCTCGAAGCCGTCGCCGAAGCGGTGGCGATCGTGCTGGTCGTGAGCCTCGTGTCGCTCGGGCTGCGCACCGGGATGGTCGTCGTGATCTCGATTCCGGTCGTGCTCGCCGTCACCGCGCTGTTCATGTATCTGTTCGACATCGGGCTGCACAAGGTGTCGCTCGGCACGCTGGTGCTCGCGCTCGGGCTGCTCGTCGACGATGCGATCATCGCGGTCGAGATGATGGCCGTGAAGCTCGAACAGGGCTACAGCCGCGCACGCGCCGCCGCGTTCGCGTACACCAGCACCGCGTTTCCGATGCTGACCGGCACGCTGGTCACGGTATCGGGCTTCCTGCCGATCGCGCTCGCGAAATCGAGCACCGGCGAATACACGCGCTCGATCTTCGAGGTGTCGGCGATCGCGCTGATCGCGTCGTGGTTCGCAGCCGTCGTGCTGATCCCGCTGCTCGGCTATCACCTGCTGCCCGAGCGCAAGAAGCACGCGCACGAAGCGCATCTGCCGGACGATCACGAGCACGACATCTACAACACGCGCTTCTATACGCGGCTGCGCGGCTGGATCGACTGGTGCATCGAGCGGCGCTTCGTCGTGCTGCTGATCACCGGCGCGCTCTTCGTCGTCGCGCTGATGGGCTTCACGCTCGTGCCGCAGCAGTTCTTCCCGAGCTCCGACCGCCCCGAGCTGCTCGTCGATCTGAGGCTGCCCGAAGGCGCGTCGTTCGCGGCGACGCTGCGCGAGACGCAGCGCCTGGAAAAGGTGCTCGACAAGCGGCCCGAGATTGATCACTCGGTGAACTTCGTCGGCAGCGGCGCGCCGCGCTTCTACCTGCCGCTCGACCAGCAGCTTCAATTGCCGAACTTCTCGCAGTTCGTCGTCACCGCGAAATCGGTCGAGGATCGCGAGAAGCTCGCGACCTGGCTCGAAACCACGCTGCGCGACCAGTTCCCGGCCGTGCGCTGGCGCCTGTCGCGGCTCGAGAACGGGCCGCCGGTCGGCTACCCGGTGCAGTTCCGCGTGAGCGGCGACGATATCGCGACGGTGCGCTCGATCGCCGAGAAGGTCGCGGCGACGATGCGCGGCGACGCGCGCGCGGTCAACGTGCAGTTCGACTGGGACGAGCCGGCCGAGCGCTCGGTACGCTTCGAGCTCGACCAGAAGAAGGCGCGCGAGCTGAACGTCACGTCGCAGGATGTGTCGAGCTTCCTCGCGATGACGCTGTCCGGCACCACCGTCACGCAGTATCGCGAGCGCGACAAGCTGATCGCGGTCGACCTGCGCGCACCGCGCGCGGACCGCGTCGATCCGGCCCGGCTCGCGGGCCTCGCGATGCCGACGCCGAACGGCCCGGTGCCGCTCGGCTCGCTCGGCCGCTTCACGCCGACGCTCGAATACGGTGTCGTGTGGGAGCGCGACCGCCAGCCGACCATCACCGTGCAGTCCGACGTGCGCGCCGGCGCACAGGGCATCGACGTCACGCATGCGATCGACGCGAAGCTGAATGCGTTGCGTGCGCAGTTGCCGGTCGGCTATCAGATCAACATCGGCGGGTCGGTCGAAGAAAGCGCGAAAGCGCAGGCATCGATCAACGCGCAGATGCCGCTGATGGCGATCGCGGTGTTCACGCTGCTGATGATCCAGTTGCAAAGCTTCTCGCGCGTGCTGATGGTCGTGCTCACCGCGCCGCTCGGCCTGATCGGCGTGGCCGGCACGCTGCTGCTGTTCGGCCAGCCGTTCGGCTTCGTCGCGATGCTCGGCGTGATCGCGATGTTCGGGATCATCATGCGCAACTCGGTGATTCTGGTCGACCAGATCGAGCAGGACATCGCCGCCGGCCACGGACGCTTCGACGCGATCGTCGGCGCGACCGTGCGGCGCTTCCGGCCGATCACGCTGACCGCCGCGGCCGCCGTGCTCGCGCTGATCCCGCTGCTGCGCTCGAACTTCTTCGGGCCGATGGCGACCGCGCTGATGGGCGGGATCACGAGCGCGACCGTGCTGACGCTGTTCTACCTGCCCGCGCTGTACGCCACGTGGTTCCGCGTGAAGCGCGACGAACGCGATCCGCGCGACGGCCCGTCCAACGACGGCAGCCAGCCTGCCGCGCCGTCGGGAGCTTGATCATGGAACTGTCGTTGAACCTGAAAACGAAGGCCGCGCGAGCACTCGCGGCCGCGACCCTCGCCGGGCCGCTCGCCGGCTGCGCGTGGTTCGCGCCGAGCGGCGAGCCGCCCGCGATGCCGTCGCCCGCCCACTACGGCGCCGCGCCGCAAGTACAGCAGACGGTTGCCGCGCAAGGCGTCGCGCAGCAGTTCGAGGTCGGCGCGCAACCCGTGCCCGACTGGTGGACGCAGTACCGCTCCGAGCCGCTGAATGCACTCGTCGACGAAGGGCTGCGCAACAGCCCGACGCTCGGCGCGGCGTCGCACTCGCTCGATGCCGCGCGCGAACAGTTGCGCGGGCAGATCGGCAGCTCGATGCTGCCGTCGATCGATGCGGGTGGCCAGGCCACGCGCCAGCGCGCGCTGGGCGTGCCGATTCCGGCGCTGGGCGCACCGACGCTGCTGTACGACACCTTCGTCGGACAACTGCAGGCGAGCTATACGATCGACCTGTTCGGCGCGTCGCGCTTCGCGAACCGCGCGCTCGCCAAACGCGTCGACGTCAGCGCGTTCCAGCTCGAATCGGCGCGGCGCGCGCTCGCCGCGAACATCGTCACCGCGTCGATCACGGTGTCGGTGCTCAACGCGCAGATCGCGACGACCGAGCGGCTCGTCGCGCTCGCGAACGACCAGGCGCACGACGCGCAGCGCCGCTACGCGCTCGGGTCGGCATCGCGCAGCGACGCGCTGAACGCGCAGCAAAGCGCGGACACGTTCGCGGCCAGCCTGCCCGCGCTGCGCCAGCAGCGCGACGCGGCGCGCCATGCGCTCGCGGTACTGATCGGCCGCACGCCCGACCAGCCGCCCGCCGATCTCACGCTCGACGACCTGCACCTGCCCGCGCAGGTGCCCGTGGTCGTGCCGTCGGTCCTGCTGCAAAGCCGCCCCGACGTCCAGGCCGCCGATGCGGGGCTGAAGGCGGCCGCCGCCGAAGTCGGCCTCGCGACCGCGCAGATGTTCCCGCAGCTGTCGCTGTCGGCGGCGCTCGGCAAAGGCGGCTTCAGTTGGCCGGCGATGCTGTCGGGCGCCGGCGCGATCTGGAATGTCGGGGCGTCGCTGAGCCAGCCGCTGTTCCACGGCGGTGCGCTGCTCGCGCAGCGCCGGGCGGCGAAGGCGACCTACGAGGCCGCGGTCGACCAGTACAAGCAGACCGTGCTGGCCGCGTTCCAGAACGTCGCCGACTCGCTCGCCGCGCTCGAGCACGATGCGCAAGCGCTCGATGCGTCGTCGCGCGCCGCGCTGTCCGCGCGCGGCGCCTACGACGACGCGGCCGCCCGCGTGCGGCTCGGCGCATTGCCGCCGTCGGCCGCGCGGGCGAGCGAACTGCAGTACCGCAACGCTCGGCTCGACGAGATCCGCGCGACCGGCGCGCGCTTCGCCGACACAGCACGGCTCTACCAGGCGATGGGCACGCCGCCGGTCGATCCGGCCGGCAACGCCGCGAAGGACGGGAAAGCCGATTCAACCGGCACGACCGGCAACGCGGATCAAAACACCCCCGGCGCCGAGGCACGCACGGCCACCCCCGACGCGCCGCCGTCACCGCAATAACGCAAACGCGCCCTTCGTGTCGGGCGCCACGGCGCGCGGAGCCACCCGCGCGCCGATTTGCGATCTTCCGCTTGACCCTCACGTAGCGTAACGTTCGAGACTCCAGTGTGCGCACCGAACGGAGGACACCATGCGGCTGAAAGTGGGAGAACTGGCGAAGCGAAGCGGGCTGACCGTCCGCACGCTTCATCACTATCACGCGATCGGCTTGCTGACGCCTTCGGCGCGTGCCGACAACGGCTACCGGCTGTACGACCGCGACGACATCGCCCGGCTCCACCAGATCCAGGCCCTGCGTCGCTTCGGACTGTCGCTCACCGAAATCGGCGACCACCTGAACCAGCCCGGCACGCCGCTCGTCGAGCTCGTCGCGAAGCAGATCGCATCGCTCGACCACCAGCTTGCGCAGACCGCGCGGCTGCGCGAACGGCTCGTGCATCTGCACGCGCAGCTCGGCGCGGGTACGGAACCGGAGCTGGCTGACTGGCTCACCACACTGGAGTTGATGACCGTGTACGACCGCTATTTTTCCGAGGAAGAACTCGCGCGCCTGCCGATGTACCGCAAGAGCCAGACTGGCGATGCGGAATGGATCGCGCTCATCGCCGACGTGCGTACGCTGCACGACGCGGGCGTGCCGCCCGAGGATGCGCGCGTGCGTGCGTTCGCCGATCGCTGGATGACGCTGCTCGTGCGCGACACGAACAACGATCCGCGCCTGCTGGCCAAGCTGAACCTGATGCACGAGCGCGAACCGTCGATGCAGTCGCAGATCGGCATCTCGACCGGGCTGCGCGACTACGTGCTGAAAGCGGTGGCCGAAACCAAGATGCGGATCTTCGAGACCTATCTGGCGCCCGACGAGATCCGTTTCATGCGGGCGCACTATGGCGAACGCTCGATGGAGTGGCCGCAGTTGATGGCGGACGTGCGCGATGCAATCGAGGCCGGTGCGCAGCCTGATTCGCCGGAAGGCCGTGCGCTCGCGACACGTTGGCTCGACCTGTTCTGCAGCTATGCCGGCCGCGATCCCGCCACGCACGCGAAATTCCGCCACGCGATGATGACCGAGCCGGCGCTGACGAAGGACGCATGGGTCGACGACACGCTGCTCGGCTTCATGCGGGAAGCGATGGCGCAACTCGCGCCCGCGCGCTGATCGCACGACGTCGGTTTTCCGGACGGCGCGCGGCAGTGTCGCGCGCCGTCCGGCGAGTCGTCGTATCGGCGGATTGTCGCCGAACCTTCAGCGTGACACGCACTGAAGCGCCCGGACGCGCCCTCAGCGATAGTCCCGCAGGCTGATCGCATGCCAGTGCTTCGTCATGTAACGCAGGAACGCGGGCTGTGCCTTCAGGTCCGCACTCGGCACGGGCGCCGCGCCGCCGTCCATGAACTTGCCTTTGACCGTGACGGTCTCCTCGCCGCGCAGCACGTATTTCGTCCCCTGGTCGATCAGGAAGTACTTGACCTGGTCCGCACTGACGTCGCCGCGGCAGCCGATCTTGTACGCGAACAGGAACTGCTTGCGACCGTTGCCGAGCAGGTCGGTCATCTCGATCGCAGCCGGCACGACGTCGAGGATCACGTCGACCGGGCATTCCTTCACATAGTCGCGCACCGTCCAGTCGGGCCGACCGTCGAGCGTCGCGGACACCTTGAGCTGCACGTCGTTGCCGGACGCGGTCCGCGCGAACGTCACCGCATGCGCGCCCAGCGCATCGGTCCACGCATATTCGGCAGCCTGTGCCGGGTTGGCCAGCGTAGCGGCGGCAAGCAACATGCAATACGAAAGGAGGTGGCACTTCATCGGCAATGGCGTTGGAATCGAACGCGCCATTATCGACAAAGCCGCCGGTGGCCGCCAGTTACCGCGACGCCGTGCTCACCGCTCGCGCATCCCGAGCCCGAGCGCCTTCATCCGCCGATACAGCGTCCGCTCGCTCATCCCGACGTGCTCGGCCAGCGCCTTGCGCGTGCCTTCGAACGTGCCGGCAATCCGCACGAGTTCCGCATCCGACACGCCGCGCGGATCCGCCGCGCGCGCGTGCGGCGCCGCCGATGCCGCGACCAGCTCGGCCGGCAGATGCTCGACGCGAATCGTCCCGTCGTCCGCGAACAGGCACGCGCGTTCGAGCACGTTGCGCAGCTCGCGGATGTTGCCGGGCCACGCATACGCGTCGAGGCAGGCCCGTGCGCGCTCGGTCAGCACGAACGGCCGGGCCGCGAACGGCCGCGCGCCGGCATCGCCCGCGCCGGCGCGCGCATTCGCGATCCGCCGCAGGATCGATTCGGCCAGCAGCGCCACGTCGCCGCGCCGTTCGCGCAGCGCAGGCAGCGGAATCGGAAACGCGTTGATCCGGTAGTACAGATCCTGTCGGAACCGGCCGTCGTCGATCATCTCGCGCAACGGCTTGTGGGTCGCCGCGACGAGCCGGAAATCCGCACGCAGCGCCTCGACGCCGCCGACGCGCCGGAACGTCCCCGACTCGATCAGCCGCAGCAGCTTCACCTGCATCGGCAGCGGCACGTCGCCGATCTCGTCGAGAAACAGCGTGCCGCCCTGCGCGGTCTCGACGAGGCCCGGCTTGCGCTGGTTCGCGCCGGTAAAGGCGCCCTTCTCGTAGCCGAACAGTTCGCTCTCGAACAGCGTCTCGGCGATCCCCGAACAATCGACGACCACGAACGGCCCCATCGCGCGATCGCTCGCCTCGTGCAGCGCCCGTGCGAACAATTCCTTGCCGGTGCCCGACTCGCCGAGCAGCAGCACGGGCAGCGTCGACGGCGCGACCCGCTGCAGCGCGCCGAGCGCCGCATTGAACGCGTCGGCGCCGCCGACGAGCCCTTCCGCGCTCGGCTGCGCCGACGCGCTGCGCACCGTCGTCAGCCGCTCGACGTACGCGATCACGGTGCCGGTCGCATCGAAGATCGGCCGCAGCTCGACGTCGACGTGCTCGGGGCCGCGCGGCGTATGGTGGATATGCAGCACGCGGTTCAGGCTGCGCGATTCGCGCGCCTGCTTCATCGGGCAATGCTCGCCGGCCTGGTCGCACGGCACGTCGTAGTGATGCGAGACCTGGAAGCAGTGTCGGCCCACGTGCTCGACGCCCGCCACGCCGAACTGGCGGCGGTACGCATCGTTCGCTGCGAGGATGCGGTAATCGGGATCGACGACGATCATCGGCTGCGGGTCGTGCTCGAGATACGCGACGAGCGCGCGCACGTCGGGCATCACGTCGCGCGGCGGCACGGGAACGATCGGAATGGTGTCGTGCGGATGCATGCGGAGGCTCGGAAACGAATGGCCGGACGGACTGCCAGGCCGACTGCCAATTCTGCCACGACACTGCCAGTCGTGGCAGTCCGCGTTGACAGCAGCGTGTCGCCCATCGTTGGAGAGCGGCGCGATCGTGCCGAAAAGACGAGCCAAATCAACGACCTGCCACATCGCCATGCGCCGCGACGCCTATTGGCACGTTTCTTGATCGTGAGATTCCCGATTGCAGATGCAGAACCCGATCGAGGATATTCCCGTGAGCCCTACTCCCACGCTGTCGGTCGAAGGCTTTTTCGACCCGGCGACCCACACCGTCAGTTATCTGCTGCACGATACGGCGAGCCGCGCGTGCGCGCTGATCGACAGCGTACTCGACTACGATCCGAAATCCGGCCGCACGCACACGGCCAGCGCCGACCGGCTGATCGCGCGCGTCGCCGAACTCGGCGCGACCGTGCACTGGCTGCTGGAAACGCACGTCCATGCCGACCACCTGTCCGCCGCGCCGTACCTGAAGGCGCATGTCGGCGGCCGGATCGCGATCGGCTCGCACGTGCGCCGCGTGCAGCACGTGTTCGGCACGCTGTTCAACGCCGGCCCCGGCTTCGCGCAGGACGGCAGCCAGTTCGACCGGCTCGTCGACGACGGCGACACGCTCGCGCTCGGCGCGCTGACGATCCGCGCGCTGCACACGCCGGGCCATACGCCCGCATGCCTGACCTACTGCGTCGACGACGCGACGCAGCGCGCGGCCTTCGTCGGCGACACGCTGTTCATGCCCGACTACGGCACGGCCCGCTGCGACTTCCCCGGCGGCGACGCCCGCACGCTGTACCGCTCGATCGCGCGCGTGCTGGCGTTGCCGCCCGACACGCGCCTGTATCTGTGCCACGACTACCAGCCGGGCGGCCGCGACGTGCAGTACGTGACGACCGTTGCCGAGCAGCGACGCGCGAACGTGCACGTGAAGGACGGCGTGACCGAAGACGCTTTCGTCGACATGCGCACCGCGCGCGACGCGACGCTCGACATGCCCGTGCTGATGCTGCCGTCCGTGCAGGTCAACATGCGCGCCGGCCACCTGCCCGAACCCGAAAACAATGGCGTGCGCTACCTGAAGATCCCGCTCGACGCGATCTGAATCCGAGCCGCCGCCCCGACCGGAGAACCCCCGACATGACCATCCGCAAGCTGACCGACACGCTGTCGGTCTCGCCCCAGATCACCGCGACCGACCTGCCCGCGCTGCACGCTGCCGGCATCCGCGCGATCGTCTGCAATCGTCCCGACGGCGAAGGCGCCGACCAGCCGACCGTCACCGAGATCCGCGCCGCCGCCGCGCCGCTCGGCATCGCCGTGCACTACCTGCCGGTCGATACGGGCAAGGTCACCGACGACCAGGCCGCGCAGTTCGGCGCGCTCGTCGCGCCCCTCGCCGGCCCGATACTCGCGTACTGCCGCAGCGGCACGCGATCGGCGACGCTGTGGGCGCTGTCGCAGGCCGGCCTGCGCCCGCTGAACGACATCGTCGCGACGGCCGCCGCGGCCGGCTACGACCTCTGCGCCCTCGCGTCGCGCCTCGCGCAAGGCGGCCCGCGCGCCGCACCGGCCGTCGACGCGCGGCACGACATCGTGATCGTCGGTGCCGGTGCGGCCGGCGTCGCGGTCGCATCGAGCCTGCTCGCCCGCGATGCGTCGCTCGATATCGCGGTGATCGACCCGGCCGATACCCACTACTACCAGCCGGGCTGGACGATGGTCGGAGCCGGCGTATTCCAGCCGGAAGCGACCGCGCGCCGGATTGCCGACCTGCTGCCGCGCGGCGTGAAATGGATTCAGGCCGCCGTCGCCGGCTTCGAACCCGACACGCATGCGGTCGTGCTCGACGGCTGCCGCCGCATCGGCTACCGCAAGCTCGTCGTGTGTCCGGGGCTCAAGCTCGACTGGCATGCGATCGACGGCCTCGCCGACACGCTCGGCCGCAACGGCGTGACGTCGAACTACCGCTACGATCTCGCGCCGTACACGTGGGAACTGGTGCAGGCGTTCCGCGGCGGCAACGCGCTCTTCACGCAGCCGCCGATGCCGATCAAGTGCGCGGGCGCGCCGCAAAAGGCGATGTACCTGTCGTGCGATCACTGGCGGCGCGCCGGCCGCCTCGGCGCCGCGAACGTCGAATTCCTGAACGCGGGCGGCGCGCTGTTCGGCGTTGCCGACTATGTGCCCGCGCTGATGGAGTACGTGAAAAGCTACGACATCGCGCTGTCGTTCGGCCACAACCTCGTCGCGATCGACGGGCCCGCGCGGCGCGCAACCTTCAGGCGCGCGCTGCCCGACGGCGGCACGGAAACCGTCGAGCGCGCGTTCGACATGATCCACGTCGTGCCGCCGCAGAAGGCGCCCGATTTCGTGCGCGCGAGCCTGCTCGCCGATGCGGCCGGCTGGATCGACGTCGATCCGGCGACGCTGCGCCACAAGCAGTTCGCGGACATCTACGCGCTCGGCGACGTCACCAATACGACCAACGCGAAAACCGCCGCGGCCGCCCGCAAGCAGGCGCCCGTCGTCGCGCACAACGTGCTCGCGTCGCTCGGTCGCGCGCAAGGCCACGCCACGTACGACGGCTACGGCTCGTGCCCGCTCACCGTCGAGCGCGGCAAGATCGTGCTCGCGGAATTCCTGTACGGCGGCAAGGTCGCGCCGACCTTCCCCGCGTGGCTGATCGACGGCAAGCGCCCGTCGCGGCTCGCCTGGCTACTCAAGGAACGCGTATTGCCGCCGATCTACTGGAAGGCGATGCTCAAGGGCCGCGAATGGCTCGCGAAACCCGCGATCGCACGTTGACCCACCGGATGACGCCATGCTGATTTCCCTCGTACTGGGCGGCTTCGTCGGCGCCGTGCTCGGCCTCACCGGCGCGGGCGGCGGTATTCTCGCGGTGCCCGCGCTCGTCGTCGGGATGGGCTGGCCGATGCAGCAGGCCACGCCCGTCGCACTCGTCGCGGTGGCGGGCAGCGCCGCGCTCGGTGCGCTCGAAGGCTTTCGCCGCGGGCTCGTGCGCTACCGCGCGGCGCTGCTGATGGCCGTGGCCGGCGTGCCGCTCACGACACTCGGCGTGAAGCTCGCGCACGTGCTGCCGCAACACGTGCTGCTGGCGTTGTTCGCGCTGACGATGCTGGTCGTCGCCGGCCGTCTGTTGCGCCAGGCGCTGCGCAACACGTCCGGCGGCACGGACGAATCGCCGCTGTGCGTCGGCCGCGTGAATCCCGATACGGGCCGGCTCGTGTGGTCCTGGCCAGTCGGGCTCGCGCTCGCATCGACCGGCGCGGTGACGGGCCTGATGACGGGGCTGCTCGGTGTCGGCGGCGGGTTCGTGATCGTGCCGATGCTGCGCAAGTTCACGAACGTGTCGATGCATGGCGTGGTCGCGACGTCGCTGATGGTGATCGCGCTGGTCGGCACCGGCGGCGTGTTCGCGACGCTGGTGTCGGGCACGCGCGCGCCGCTCGACATGATGCTGTGGTTCACGGTCGCAACCGCCATCGGCATGGTGGCCGGCCGCGGCGCGTCGCGGCATCTGTCGGCACGGCACGTGCAGGTCGGCTTCGGCGCCGTGCTCGTGTGCGTCGCGCTCGGGTTGCTGGCGAAGGCCGCGTTCGGCGCGTAACGCGTCACCCGCACCGGCCAGACAAAACGCCCGGCCCGACTGATCGTCGGCACCGGGCGTTTTTCGTTGCGTCGGCAGCCTGTGCGTCAGGTCGCGAACGCGGCCATCCGCTTGCGCTCCTGACGCAGCATCACGAAGTTCGCGATCACCACGCCGGCCGTCACCGCGATGATGAACAACGTCGCGAGCGCGTTCATCTCCGGATTCAGGCCGAGGCGCACGCGCGAGAATACGACGAGCGGCAGCGTCGTCGAGCCCGGGCCCGACAGGAACGCCGACAGCACGAGGTCGTCGATCGACAGCGTAAACGACAGCAGCCAGCCCGCGACCAACGCCTGCGAGATCAGCGGCAGCGTGATCGTGAAGAACACCTTCAGCGGCGTCGCCCCCAGATCGAGCGCGGCTTCCTCCAGCGACGGGTTCAGCTCGCGCACGCGCGACTGCACGATGATCGCGACGTACGAGATGCACAGCATCACGTGGCCGAGCCAGATCGTGAACACGCCGCGCTCGGCCGGCCAGCCGATCCACTTCGCCAGTTCGATGAACAGCAGCAGCAGCGAGATCCCCTGGATCACCTCGGGAATCACGAGCGGCGCGTTGATCATCCCGCTGAACAGCGCGAAGCCGCGAAAGCGGCCCATCCGCGCGAGCACGAAGCCCGCCCACGTGCCGATGAATACCGACGCGAACGCGGTCATCACGCCGATCTTCAGCGACAGCCATGCGGCGGTCAGCAGCTCGTCGTCCTGCACGAGCGCCGAGTACCAGCGCAGCGAAAAACCCGACCACACGGTGACGAGCTTCGACTCGTTGAACGAATAGACGATCAGGCTGACGATCGGGATGTACAGGAACGCGAAGCCGGCGAACAGCGCCGCGAACTGCAGGTAACGATTCGGCTTCATCGACGGCGGCCCTCCTGCTCCTTCGCCTGGAAGTGCTGGAACATCGCCATCGGCACGAGCAGCAGCAGCACCATCGCGCAGGTCACGGCCGACGCCATCGGCCAGTCTGCGTTGTTGAAGAACTCATTCCACATCACGCGACCGATCATCAGCGTGTTCGCGCCGCCGAGCAGTTCAGGAATCACGTACTCGCCGACCGCCGGAATGAACACCAGCAGGCAGCCCGCGATGATCCCGTTCTTCGACAACGGCAGCGTGATCTGCACGAACGCCTTCCACGGCTTCGCACCGAGGTCGTACGCGGCTTCGAGCAGGCGCAGGTCCATCTTCACCAAGTGCGCGTACAGCGGCATCACGAGGAACGGCAGGTACGAATAGACCATCCCGATGTACACCGCGTAGTTGGTGCGGTACAGCTCGATCGGCGTATGCGTGAGCCCGATCCACATCAGGAAGTTGTTCAGCAGCCCGTTGTTCTTCAGGATCCCGATCCACGCATACACGCGAATCAGGAACGACGTCCAGAACGGCAGCATCACGCCCATCATCAGCAGGTTGCGGCTCGCCGGGTTCGAACGCGCGATGTAGTACGCCATCGGATAGCCGAGCAGCAGACACAGCAGCGTCGTGATCGCGGCCACCCACACCGAGTTCACGTAGGTCGCGAAATACAGGCTGTCCGTGAACAGGAACGCGTAATGCGACAGGTTCAGCGCGATGTGCACCACGCCGTCCGTGTACGACGCGAGCTCCGTGTACGGCGGAATGCCGAGCTGCAGCTCGGCGAAGCTGATCTTCACGACCAGCACGAACGGCACGAGGAAGAACAGCACGAGCCACGTGTACGGCCCCGCGACGACCGCGGAGCCGCCCGTCAGGTTGAAGCGCCGCACGGGCCATGCGAGCAGGGACTTGAACGTGCTCATGACGTCAGCACCACGCCTGCCGTCGCGCTCCAGCGCACGTAGATCTCGTCGCCGAGCGCCGGCGTCTCGAGCTCGGTGATCGCGAGGCTCGACACGTTCGCGATCACCGTCTTGCCCGCGTCGAGCAGCACGTGATACAGCGAATAGCCGCCCATGTACGCGATGTTGCTGATCTTGCCGTGCGCCCAGTTGAACGCGCCTTCGGGCGGCTTGCGCGTGAGCGCGATCCGCTCGGGGCGCACCGACACCGAGACCGGCATCCCGAGCGGGCCCGTGATCCCGTGGCTCACGTACAGCCGGCTCGGCAACTCCGGCGATTCGATGTACACGTAGTCGGGTTCGTCCTCGACGGTGACGCCGTCGAACAGGTTGGTCGAACCGATGAACTCGGCCGAGAAGCGGCTGTTCGGATATTCGTAGACGTCGTTCGGCGAGCCGATCTGCACGATCTGCCCTTCGCTCATCACGGCGAGCCGGTTCGCCATCGTCATCGCTTCTTCCTGGTCGTGCGTGACCATGATGCAGGTGACGCCGACCTTCTTCAGGATGTTGACGAGCTCGATCTGCGTGCGCTGGCGGATCTGCTTGTCGAGCGCGGACATCGGCTCGTCCAGCAGCAGCACCTTCGGGCGCTTCACGAGCGAACGCGCGAGCGCGACGCGCTGCTGCTGGCCGCCCGACAGCTGGTGCGGCTTGCGCTTCGCGTACTTGCCCATCTGCACGAGGTCGAGCGCCGCGGCCACGCGCGCCTTGAGCTCGGCCTTCGGCGTGCCTTCCTGCTTCAGGCCGAACGCGACGTTCGATTCGACCGACATGTGCGGAAACAGCGCATACGACTGGAACATCATGTTCACGGGCCGCTTGTACGGCGGCATCTGCGCGAGGTCCTCGCCGTCGATCAGGATCTTGCCCGACGTGACCGTCTCGAGGCCCGCGAGCATCCGCAAGAGCGTCGACTTGCCGGAGCCCGAACTGCCGAGCAGCGCGAACAGCTCGCCCTGGCGCACCGTGAGGTTCACGTTGCGCACCACCTCGGTCTCGCCGAATTTCTTGACGACGTCGACGATCTGGACAAAGTTCTCGGCGCGTGAATCCGCGCCGGACGAAGGAACGAAGGACGGCGCGCCCGCGACCGGCGCACCCGACTGACTATTCATGATCTGCTGCTTCTCTCCTGCGTTTGACGAAAAAGCCCCCGGGGGCACCAGGGGCTTCATGACGACTGACTCACTTCGGCTCGCGTCAGCGGCCCGATTTCAGCTCGGTCCACAGACGCGTCTGCAGACGCTGGATTTCCGGCGGCAGCGGCTTGAGCAGGAACAGCGTCTTCACGACGTCGGCCGGCGGGTAGACCGCCGGGTCGTTCGCGACGTCCGGACGCACGTACTTGCGGGCCTCGGCGTTCGCGCTCGGGTAGTACACGGCGTTCGTGATCGCCGCGTGCACCTTCGGATCCTCGATGTAGTTGATCCACTGCAGCGCGGCATCCTTGTCCTTCGCATCCTTCGGGATCGCCATCACGTCGAACCAGACCGGCGCGCCGCCCTTCGGAATGTAGTACTCGATCTTGTACGGCTTCTTCGCTTCCATCGCGCGATGCTTCGCGATCACGACGTCGCCCGACCAGCCGAACGCGAAGCAGATGTCGCCGCCGACCAGGTCGTTGATGTAGCCCGACGAGTTGAATTGCGTGATGTACGGGCGGATCTTCTTCAGCACTTCCATCGCGGCCTTGTAGTCGGCCGGGTTCGTGCTCATCGGATCCTTGCCGATGTAGTGCAGCGCCGCGGCGAACATCTGGTCGGGTGCGTCGAGCACCGACACGCCGCAGGTCTTCAGCTTCGCGAGGTTTTCCGGCTTGAACAGGATGTCCCAGTTGTCGAGCGGCACCTTGCCGAGCACCTGCTGCGCCTTCGTCAGGTTGTAGGCGAGGCCGGTCGTGCCGTACGCCCAGGGCACCGAGAACTTGTTGCCCGGGTCGGCGCCGGCGACGAGCGCCATCAGTTGCGGATCGAGGTACTTGAGGTTCGGCAGCTTCGACTTGTCGAGCGGCGCGAAGATGCCGGCCGCGATCTGCTTGCCCGCATAGTTGCTGGTCGGCACGACGATGTCGTAGCCCGAGCTGCCCGTCAGCAGCTTCGCCTGCAGCGTGTCGTCGCTGTCGTAGTTGTCGTAGCGAACCTTGATGCCGGTCTGCTTCTCGAAGTTCGGGATCGTGTCCTTCGCAATGTAGTCCGACCAGTTATAGACATTGAGCTGCGTATCCTTCGCCGCCGCCGCCGATGCACCCACGCACAGCGCGAGCGCTGCGAACCGGCCCACTACCTTTGCTTTCATCCCGTTCTCCCTCCGACCGGACACGCTGCCCGGCTGCCGTCTGCCTCGTCATGGCGGCGCATTCTGGTGCTCCGCCCCTCGAAAACCCCGAAAACTACCATCATTCGCGCGCCGTCACAAAAAAATCATGCCGGTGTCGCGCAAACGGAACAGATTCCCGCTGCGAGCCGCTCCGGGCGGGCCGCTCAGCCGGGTGTCCCGGAGGAATTCTATCGGGTAATCGACGGCTGTCCATCAGGAAAAGAAAGCGCCGGCGAAACCGCATCCGCATGCAGCATGCTCCATGCGCACGCGTTGCCCTGGCCGGCGCGAACCGCACTGTCACGACAACGCGGCCGGACAGCACGGCGACGACGCCCGCCGGCCCATCGGCGCCGATGCATTAAAATGACGCCCTGACGATTCATGGCACGAACCCTTCCGATGACCTCCAATCTCCACGACCTGCCCGACAGCCCCTGCATCGGCGTGTGCTCGACCCTCTTCGACGAAGTCTGCAAAGGCTGCGGCCGCACGGCCGCCGAAGTATCGAACTGGGTGTTCCTGAGCGACGACGAGAAACGCGTGGTGTGGGAGCGCATCAAGCGCGAAGGCACCGCGATGCGCTTTCAGTACGACAAGCTGTAAAAGCGCCGCACAAAAAAAGAGCGGCATGCCGACCGCCATGCCGCCAACCCCAACTCTGTTCTTTTCCGCGCGCGTCTAGAACTTCATCCCGACGCCCACGCCGACGATCAGCGGATCGATGTGCAGCGTGCCGATGCCCTTGTCGCCCAGCGTCGCATCGGTGCTCATCCAGATCTTCTTCACGTCGACGTTCATGAACACCTTCTTCGTCACCTGCACGTCGACGCCGAACTGCAGCGCGGGGCCGAAGCTGCTCTTGTTGATCGACACGCCCTCCCCGCCGACGTTGAGTCCGTTGTTGTAGAAGTACGTGTAGTTCAGGCCCGCGCCGACGTACGGACGCACCTTGCCCGCATGGTTGAAGTGGTACTGCAGCAGGAGCGTCGGCGGCAGCACGCCCACGCCGCCGAGATTGCCGAGGCTCGACGTCATCTGATGCCGCGACGTGCCGAGGATCAGCTCCACGCCGAGGTAGTCGCGGATCATGTAGGTGAAGTCCAGCTCCGGCACGATCGCGTTGTTCACGCCGGTATTGATCGCGCCGAGCGTGTCGCTCGCCCGTTCGTTCGGCTGGATGCTGATCGCGCGCAACCGGACCAGTACGTCGCCCTGGTTGATGCCGTCGCCCGGCGACGCCGCGTGCGACAGCGAAGGCATCGCGACGAGGGCTGTCGCGACAGCGGCGGCGGCGGCGGTGACTCGGATTCGAATTGTTTTGTGCATGGTACGGACCCCCAAAGAATGGATTCCATTCTCTCAGTAGGGTCTTTTCGCCATCTTGATATCCGTCAAGCCAGCGTAAACATGGGGCGGTTTGTCACAGGCTCGCACGCGCGGCCGGTCAGCAACAGGTCGAGCAGGTCGTGCACGCTGCGGATCGCGTTGCCGAACGGCAGCGCTTCGCGACCGCGGAAGAACAGGCCGTTCGCGACGTCGCCGCGCAATGCGGCCGCCAGCCGCGTGTCGATACAGAAGTGGCCGAACTTCTCGATGCCGTCGCGCAGCCCGCATACGCTCAGGCATTCGAGCGCGGTCGGGCAGCGCTGCCGGAACGCGCCGAGCTTGTTGCGAATGCGCGTTTCGTTGCGCAGGTAGCGATCGAGCCACGGCGTCTTCACCGCGCGGGCGGGCAGCCCCGTCACGCTGACGAATTCGACGATGTCGTCGGCGCACGCATCGGCCAGCACGCGCTTGAAGTTCGGATGCGCGTCGCCCTCTTCGGTCACCGCGAACGGCGTGCCGACCTGCACGCCGTTCGCACCGGCCTCGAGCGCCGCGCGCACCGCGTCGTGACTGTTGATCCCGCCCGCAACGATCAACGGGATCGTGTCGCGTGCGAGGCCGAGCGACGCCATGACGTTCGCGGTCTCGTCGAGCACGCGTGCGAAATCGAAGCGCGCGTCGTGCATGTCGCCGATCTGCGTGACGCCGAGATGGCCGCCCGCATGCGCCGGATGCTCGATCACGATCGCATCGGGCAGTCGCCCCTTCTTCATCCATTTCTTCAGCACCAGCGCGATCCCGCGGCTGTCCGACAGGATCGGAATCAGCGCGATGTCATGGCCTTGCGTGAGGTCCGGCAGGTCCAGCGGCAAGCCGGCGCCCATCACGATCGCGTCGGCGCCCGCTTCGCACGCGACGCGCACGTAGTCCGCATGCGCGCTCACCGCCTTCATCACGTTGACCGCAATCATCCCGCGCCCTTCGCCGTAGGTCTTCGCGAGGCGGATCTCGCGCGCGAGCGCCTCGAGGTTCGCGGCCTCCAGCGTCGCGCGGTCGGGATGCGCGCGACAGCGCGTGAGCAGGTCCGCATGGTGGTGACGCAGGTCGATGCTCGCGATCGTGCCGAGCGCGCCTTCGCGCGCGACGCTGCCCGCGAGACGGTGCGCGGAGATGCCGACGCCCATGCCGCCCTGCACGACGGGCAGCAAGGTACGGCCGCGAATCGTCAGCGGCGGGAAGGAAGTGCGTGCGGTCATCGGGAACCTCGTCGAAACATCGGAAATCGGAAACGCGATGATCGACGATCCACCGGCGCGCACCTTGACGGCCGTCAATAAAAAAACGGCACGCGAGCGTGCCGTTTCCGGTCGTGCGGGATGAAACGCTCAGCCCTGAGGCGTTTGCTTGAGCTGCATCGACTTGTACTCGAGATACTCTTCGAGCCCGTACACGCCGTTCTCGCGGCCATGTCCCGACTGCTTGTAGCCGCCGAACGGCGCCGCGCCGTTCCACGTGCCGCCGTTGATGTCGACCTGGCCCGTGCGGATGCGGCGCGCCACGCGCATCGCGCGCTCGTCGCTGCCGGCCCACACCGCGCCGCCAAGCCCGTACGGCGAATCGTTCGCGATCCGCACGGCTTCGTCTTCGTCGCGATACGTGATGATCGACAGCACCGGCCCGAAGATTTCTTCCTGCGCGATCGCCGATTTCGGATCGACGCGACCGAACACGGTCGGCTTCACGAAGAAGCCCTTCGCGAGCCCTTCCGGCAGGCCCGTGCCGCCCGTCACCAGTTCCGCGCCGTCGTCGATCCCGCGCTGGATGTACGCCTGCACGCGCTGCTGCTGCACGGCCGATGCGAGTGCGCCGAGACGCGTCGTTTCCTCGCGCGGATCACCCGCGACATACGCTTCGGCTGCTGCCTTCGCGATCGCGCGCGCGTCGTCGTAGCGCGCTTCGGGCACCAGCATCCGCGTATGCGCCGAGCAGGTCTGGCCGGCGTTCAGGTAGCACGCATTGACCGTGCCCTTCACCGCCGTCGCGAAATCGGCATCGTCGAGAATCACCGACGCCGACTTGCCGCCGAGTTCGAGCGCGACGCGCTTGACGCCCGCGGCCGCCAGCTCGGCGACGCGCTTGCCGGCGCGCGTGGACCCCGTAAACGACACCATGTCGACGTCCGGATCGGTGGCCAGCACCTCGCCGACGACCGGCCCGTAGCCGCACACGAGGTTGAACACGCCCGGCGGCAAGCCCGCCTCGTGAATCGCTTCGGCGAGCATGAATGCGTTGAGCGGCGCGACTTCCGACGGCTTCAGGACCACCGTGCAGCCGGCCGCGAGCGCCGGCGCAACTTTCAGCGTGACCTGGTTGAGCGGATAGTTCCATGGCGTGATCGCCGCGACGACGCCGACCGGCTCGCGCACGACCAGCGAGTTGCCGACCGTCGCCTCGAATTCGAACGATTCCGCGAGCTTCGCGTATGCCTTCCAGTTGTAGATCGGACCGCCGACCTGGATCGCGCGCGACAGCTTGATCGGCATCCCGACTTCGCCGGTGATCGACTGCGCGAGTTCCTCGCTGCGCGCCTGCAGGCGCTCGACGATCTTGCGCAGGTAGCCCGCACGCGTCGCGGCCGGCGTTGCGGCCCACGCGTCGAAGGCCGCGCGCGCGGCGCGGATCGCGTCCTGCGCATCGGACGCGACGCCCGCCGGAATCCGGCCGATCACGGCCTCGGTGCCCGAGTCGATCACGTCGATCGTGCCCGTTCCGGCCGGCTTGCGCCATGCGCCGTCGATGTAAAACTGATCGTAGATTTTCATCGTTTCCTGTCTCCCGGAAAACAGCCATTCTAGCGAGAGCGACGCGCCACCGCGATGACGTCGAATGACATCGCAAGGTCCGGCACACGAGCTGCGCGGGCGCCGGCACGGCGGCCGACTGCCGCCCCGTTCCCGCCGTTGCGGCGTTCGCGCCACGCCGACGCGCCACGTGGCCCGCATCGTGCTATGTTTTTAGTATCGGCGCCGGCTGTTGCAAACCGCACCATCCGGAATCGATGCCTTTCGTGAGCGCTGCCATGACCGATGCATCCCACAACCTCGGCTCGCAAGACCGCCTGGAGCTGCTGTGCTGGCTCACCTGCGGCAATCTCGGCGCGTTTTACCTCAACGAATCCTGGCCCGACGCGTCGTTCCAGGTCCAGGCCGCGCACCGCTGGCTCGACCGCCATCACCGGCAGTCCGACTGGCTCGCCATCGCAAAGCTGGCCGCGCTCGCGCAGGACATCGCGAAGCGCCACGCCGGCTTCGTCGACGCATCATGGGCGCGCGACGCGGTCGAGGAAATCGTCGATACCGACGACCTCGACTATCGGGCGAAACTCGTGCAGTGGGTGTACGAAGATTGCTGCAAGGCGCTCGCCGACAAGCGGCTTGCCGACTGATCGCTCGCGCATGCGCGGGCGCCGGTGCGCGCCGTCACGCGATCGGCAACCGCTGCGTCGACTTCAGCTGCCGCAGCGACAGGTTCGAGCGGATGCTCAGCACGCCCGGCAACTTGCGCAGCACCCTTTCGACGAAGTGACTGTATTCATCGAGATCGGCTGCCACCACCTGCAGCAGGAAATCCGCTTCGCCCGTCGTGTTGTCGCACGCCAGCACGTTGGGGCTGGCCTGGATCAGGCGCTCGAACTCCGCCGTCACCTCCTCGCTGTGCTGCGTGCAAACAATCTGCACGAACGCCATCACGCCAAGCCCGAGCTTTCTGCGGTCGAGCCGCGCGTGATAGCCCGCGATCAACCCCGCTTCCTCCAGCCGCCTGAGCCGCCGCCAACAGGACGTCTCGCTCAGCGAAAACGCTTCGGCGAGTCGCGCATTCGACACGCGTCCGTCCTGCTGGAGCATGTCGAGCATGCCACGATCGATCCTGTCCAGCTGCTCCATGAAAGCTCCTTGCGGCAATCCCGCGATGGTCGCAAGACTATCTCACAAATACCCCGTTTCTCGATGGCGAAACGAAAGATAAATCCACTTCCGCCGGGCTATATTGAAAGAGTCATTCGATCAAGGAGGAGATAGTGAAAGCAGTTGTCTATGAAGCATTCGGCGCCGCCCCGCGGTTGATGAGCGTCGACGATCCGACGCCGGCACCCGACGGCGTCGTGATCGAAGTCAAGGCGACCGGCGTGTGCCGCAGCGACTGGCACGGCTGGATGGGGCACGACCCGGACATCGTGCTGCCGCACGTGCCGGGCCATGAACTGGCAGGCGTCGTGGTCGCGACGGGTGCGGCGGTCACGCGCTGGAAGGCCGGCGACCGCGTCACCGTGCCGTTCGTCGGCGGCTGCGGCCGCTGCCCGGAATGCCACTCGGGCAACCAGCAGGTCTGCGAGCAACAGTTTCAGCCCGGCTTCACGCACTGGGGCTCGTTCGCCCAGTATGTCGGGATTCATCACGCGGACCTGAATCTGGTGCGCCTGCCCGATGCACTCGATTTCCCGACCGCCGCGAGCCTCGGATGCCGCTTCGTGACGTCGTTTCGCGCGGTTGTCGACCAAGGTCGCACATCGGCCGGCCAGTGGGTCGCCGTGCACGGCTGCGGAGGCGTGGGTTTGTCGGCGATCATGATCGCGCATGCGATCGGTGCGAACGTCGTCGCGATCGACATTTCGGATCAGGCGCTCGCGCTGGCGCGATCGGTCGGCGCCGCGGCGACCGTCAATGCGTCGCAAGTCGCCGATGTTGTCGATGCGGTGAAGGAGATCACACGCGGCGGTGCGCACGTGTCGCTCGACGCGCTTGGCCATCCGACTACCTGCTTCAACTCGATCAGCAATCTGCGCCGTCGCGGCAAGCATGTGCAGGTCGGGCTGATGCTCGGCGAGCATGCGACGCCGGCCGTGCCGATGAGCAAGGTCATCGCGCACGAGCTGGAGATTCTCGGCAGCCACGGGATGCAGGCGCATCGTTACGACGCGATGCTCGATATGGTGCATGCCGGCACGCTCGCGCCGAGCCGGTTGATCGGCAAGGAGATCAGCCTCGGACAGTCGATCGACGCGCTGATGAACATGAACCGGTTCGAAGGCGCCGGTGTAACGGTCGTGACGGACTTTTCGGGTTGACGCGACCGGACGTTACCGCCGGTGATGGCGACAGCCCGCTTCCGCTGCCACACCGGCCTTTCTGTCGTTCGCGCATGGATTCGACGTACGCGAACGGTACGCGATGCCGGCTTACAGCAGCGACTTCCCTTGTGCGAGCACCTTGTCGCAGATCTGCTTGGTGACCTGCTGCTTCAGGCCGCCGCCGCTCAGGTCGACCTTGCTGCCGTTGCCCGCGTCGAGGATCCCGCTCGCGCCGCTCGTATAGCCGCTGTCGGACGACGCATTGCCGCCGAGCTTGCTCATCAGCGCGTCCTTCACCGACGATGCGCCGCCGGACGCGCCGCCGAGATAGTTGTTCTGGATGCAGAACTGCAGCAGGCCCGCGACGTTGCTGCTGCTGCCCGACATCAGCGACGACGCGCCGCCGCCACCCGTGAGCGCGCCGCCAAGGCCGCCCAGGTTGCCCAGTGCACCGCCCGCGCTGCTGCCCGAGTCACCGCCGCCGACCTGCTTCAGCACATCGCCAAGCTGAGCATGGGCGACCGAAAACGGCGCGAGCAATCCGATCAGCGCACCGGCTACGGTCGCGCGGTATAGACGTGCATTCATGTGAAGCCTCCCTGTAGTGACTGCGTGAGTACCGTGATTCGATTCAAAGGATACTCAATCGCCCGGTCGATGACAGCCTCGACATCAGCGTGAAACGTCAGGCATCGTGATATTGCGGCGGATTTGACAATGCTTGACGGGCAATGCGGTGCGGAGCGATGGTGCGCGCGGGTCGTCTTACAATCATTTCCGGCGGCGTGTGCCGCTCACTTTTCTCCATCCCCCACAAGGACGACCGCGTGGTGCGACTCTCCCGATTTCCGCTTGCCGCCGGCGTATCGGCCGCGCTGATGCTGTGCGCCGGCACAGCCTGGCCCGTGACGCCGTCAGCGGTAACGTCCGCGAGCGAATGCCCGTCGCCGTCGTTCGAGCGTTATCCGGCGCGCGCCGCACCCGCGCCACGTGCGCCGGCCAAATCGCCGCGACTGAACAGCAAGGAAGCGCGTCTTTATCGCACCGTCATTCGCACCGAATTTGCGGAGCCGGCCAATTTTGCCGGTCACTACCGCGTCGCGATCTGGGGTTGCGGTACGGATTGCCGGAATTTCGCGATCGTCGACAAGTACAGCGGCGCGACGTACACGATGCCGGGCGTGCGCGATATCTCGGGCGTGATGGGCAACGACGACGAGCGCGTCGATTTTCGCGCGAACAGCTCGCTGCTGATCGTGGCGGGCTGCTTCAACGAGGACTGTGACGACAGTAATGCGAAAGCTGCGCGGTTCTTCTATGAATGGACGGGCACGCGGCTGCGCCCCGTCGGCCGGTGCCCGTTGAATATCGAGCCGGTTCAGTAACGACGAGCGGCCGGTCCGCATTTTCCGGATGTGAAAAAGCCCGCCAGGCTTCCACCTGGCGGGCTTCTGACACATCAGGTCGGGCATGACCGCCCGGGCAATTACTCCTGCCCCTGGCTCGTCAGGAACTCCTCGTAATTCCCGCCGAAGTCGAACAGCGTGCCGTCCGTGCGCACTTCGATGATCCGATTCGCCAGCCCGCTCACGAACTCGCGGTCGTGCGAAACAAAGATCAGCGTGCCTTCGAACTGCTCGAGCGCGATCTGCAGCGACTCGATCGACTCCATGTCCATGTGGTTGGTCGGCTCGTCCATCAGCAGCACGTTGTGGCGGCCGAGCATCAGCTTGCCCCAGATCATGCGACCCTTCTCGCCGCCCGACAGCACCTTCACCGACTTCTTGATGTCGTCCGACGAGAACAGCAGGCGGCCCAGCGTGCCGCGCACCATCGTTTCGTCGTCGCCATCCTTGCGGTACTGGTCGATCCAGTCCATCAGCGTGATGTCGTTCGGGAATTCCTCGTACGTATCCTGCGGCATGTAGCCGACATTCGCGTTCTCGGACCACTTCACCGTGCCGTGCTCGAGCGCGAGCGCGCCGAGCAGCGAACGCAGCAGCGTCGTCTTGCCCGCGCCGTTCTCGCCGATGATCGCGATACGCTCACCCGGCTGCACCGACAGGTTGAAGTTCTGGAAGATCGTGCGCTCGTACTTCTTCGTGATGTCTTCCGCAACCACTGCAACGTTGTGCAGCTTCTTCTCGAACTCGAAGCGGATGAACGGGTTCTGACGCGACGACGGCTTGAATTCCTCGATCTTGATCTTGTCGATCTGCTTCGCACGGCTGGTTGCCTGACGAGCCTTCGACTTGTTCGCCGAGAAGCGGCGCACGAAGTCCTGCAGCTCGGCCACGCGTTCCTTCGCACGCGTATTCGCCGCGGCCTGGCGCTCGCGCGCCTGTGCCGATGCGAGCATGTAGTCGTCGTAGTTGCCCGGCCAGACCTTCAGCGTGCCGAAGTCCATGTCGGCCATGTGCGTGCACACCGAGTTCAGGAAGTGACGATCGTGCGAGATGATGATCATCGTCGAGTTGTACTCGTTGAGCGTTTGCTCGAGCCAGCGAATCGAGTTGATGTCGAGGTTGTTGGTCGGTTCGTCGAGCAGCAGCACGTCCGGCTTCGAGAACAGCGCCTGTGCGAGCAGCACGCGCAGCTTCCAGCCCGGCGCGACGTCGGCCATCGTGCCGGTGTGGAACTTCTCCTCGATGCCGATGCCGAGCAGCAGCGCACCCGCGCGCGCCTCGGCGTCGTAGCCGCCGTATTCGGCGAACTTGCCTTCGAGCTCGGCCGCGTGCATGTAGTCGTCGTCGGTGGCTTCCGGGTTCGCGTAGATCGCATCGCGCTCGGTCATCGCGGCCCACATTTCGGTGTGGCCCATCATCACGACGTCGAGCACGCGCACGTCTTCATACGCGAACTGGTCCTGGCGCAGCTTGCCGAGACGCACGTTCGGCTCCAGCGCGACGTTGCCGGCGCTCGACTCGAGGTCGCCACCGAGGATCTTCATGAAGGTCGACTTGCCACAGCCGTTTGCGCCGATCAGACCATAGCGGTTGCCCTCGCCGAATTTGACCGAGATATTCTCGAACAAGGGCTTCGGCCCGAATTGCATCGTGATGTTGGCAGTAGAAAGCACGGCAGGTCCCGTAAGAGAGAAATCGACGGAAAACCGTGTATTTTAGCAGGTGTCGGAGAAACTGCCGACCGCACCGCTGCGACGGCCCGTGACAAGGCGTTCCGCGCGGGCCGGGCAACCCGGGAATGCGGCGGCACGCGGCCTTTCGACGGTAGCCGACGGGCGGTCACGCCCGGCACCCTGTGCCCGGCGATGAATGGCGCGACGCTCGCCTCCACGATCCGAGGGACATATCGCGCAACCGTCCCCCTTTAATGTCGACGACGGCACGCTGACCGGTGAAATGGAGGTGTGCCGATATTCGAAGCGAATCGGGGCCATCAGGAAGCGAGTCGTCAGCCTCGCCGGCAACCGACCAAGACAGCCCGGCGCCACCCAACGCCCTCGCCCCCCCCTTACTTCCCGGCCTTCGCCGCCTGCTTCTGCGCGGCCTTCTCCTTCATCTGCCCGAACAGCTGCGAGCACGGCACATCCTTGTTGTTGCTCGGCGCGATCAGCGGAATCAGCGCCGCGAACGGGTTGATCAGGCCGAGGCCGACCATCGCGCCGGCACGCAGCGCGAGCGCACCCGCATCGACGCCGACGTTCGGATTCTTGAACGTGCCCTTCGCGTACAGCGGCGAGCGCAGCGAGAAGATCCGGAAACCCTTCGTATGCGGATGGATCTTCAGATCGAGCGATTCGTCGCGCAGGCTGATCGGGCCGTCGACGTTGATCAGCGCGTCGTCGGTATCGAGCGCGAACACCTTCGGATCGAGAATGCCGTTGGTCGCGGTGAAATCGATCGCCGCGCAATTGATGTTCACGTCGCGGTTGCCGAACAGCTTCTCGTAGACGACGTTCGCGACGTTCAGCCCCGCCGCCTCCATCAGCAGGCGGCTGATGCGGCCGTTCGTAATGAGCGCCTTCACTTCGCCGTTCGAGGTCGCGGCGAGCGCGGCCGGCGAGTTGCCGGTGGCCGACAGCGACGCGTCGCCGTTGATCTCGCCGAACGCCGATTGCATCACCGTCTGCGTCGGGAACAGTTGCTTGAGCTTCAGGTGCCGCGCGGCCACCGTGAAGCGGCCCTTCAGCGGCGTGCCGCTGCCGTCGAGATGCGCGGTCGTCGCGAGCGTACCGCCCGCGACGCCGAACTGCAGCGGCTCGAGCGACAGCACGCCGTCCTGCAGCACGATGTGCGTGTACAGGTTCGTGATCGGCAGGTTCGCACTCTTGATCAGCTTGCGGCCGGTGAACTTCACGTCCGCGTCGAGCGCGCGCCAGCGGTCGGTGCGGAACGTCTCGACCGGCAGCACGCGTCCCGGCGGCTGGTGTGTCGTGTCACCGCGCTTGGCCTTGCTCGCGGCGGTGTCCGCGCCGATCACCGGTGCGAGATCGGAGAACTGCAGCAGGTTCGATACGAGCTCGCCCGACAGCTTCGGCCGCGGTTCGCGCTGTGCATAGGTGAGCGTGCCGCCGAGATCGCTGCCGCCGACGCGGCCGTTGAAGTTCTCGTAGTGGAACGTGCTTGCATGTGGCTTGAAGTTGCCGATCAGGCGCCCTTCGGTCGCATACGGCGGCGTGTCGGGCAGCGTGATGCCGGTCAGCTGGTACAGGTGCGACATCGACGTGCCCTGCAGCCACAGTCGCAGGTCGATCGCCGCGAGATGCATCGGATCGGTCAGCGTACCGACGATCGCGAGCCGCGTATCGCCGGCCTTCACATCGGCCTGCAGCGGGAACGGTTGCGCCGCGTTCTCGATCGCGAGCACGCCGCCCACCTTGCCGGTGCCGTTGATCGGCACGTTCTTGTAGCGGCCGTCGACCTTGAGCCCGAACGCATACGTCGGCCCGGACGGCGCCGCAGCGGCCGCGCCGCTCGCGCCACTTGCACCGGCGGCCGATGCGACCGTCGATGCGGAGGAACCCGAACTAGTCGCGGCAGCCGAAGCAGCGCCGGACGACGCCGCACTCGCGCCCTCCGCTGCCGACGCGGCCTGGGCATTCGCCTTCGCGCTCAGCTGCGCGGCGCCGCGCTTGCCGACGCGCTGGGCCGATGCCGCACGCGAAGTCTGCTCCTGCTCCTTCAGCACGTCGCCGAGCGGAATCGGCTGGCCGAGCGTATCGATCGCAACCGTGAGATCGGCCTTCGTGATCGCATCGCGATACGCGACGGTCCCCTTCGCGAAACCGAAGCTGTCGAGCCGCACCTTCCACGGCGACGGCTGCGACGACTGCTGGAACTGGAAGGTCCACGTATTGCGGCCGTCGGCGAGCCGCTCGAGGTCGACCGCGGGATTGACGACGTCGATCGACGGAATGACGATCTCGTGCGCGAGCAGCGGCAGGATTGCCAGATCGAAATGCGCGGCGTCGAGCGTGACGAACTTCGGTGCCTTCGCCCAATCGGGATTGCCGATCTCGAGCTGCGTGGCCGAGAAGCTCGGCCAGGGCACCCACGCGCGCCAGCCGGTCTCGCCCGACGGGCGACGCCAACCGACCTTGATGTCGCCGTTGATCGCGAATGGACGACCGAGTGCAGTCGTCACCCGTTCGTTGATCCACGGCTTCGCGCGGTTCCAGTCGAACGTGAAGAGAAAGATGCCGGCTGCCGCAATGACGATTGCGACGATACCGACGATCCATGCAGCCGATCTACCGATGGCTCGGGTTAGCGTCATGGCGGGTCCGTTGTTGTTCTGCCGGGTTTTGCGCCATGTCGGGCCGCTTGCGTGAATGAACGGCGCACGACACCGGCGGCTTTTCAATCGGTATTATGACGCACGCTGCCGAAACGCTTTGGCGCCGTTAACGCTTTTTTTCACTTTTGACATGACAGCCCCGACCGGTCTCATTGATGCGCAGCACATCACGCGCCGCGACACCAGCAACGGCAAGACGCTGCTCGCCCCCACCGACTTCAGTCTCGCGGCGGGATCGCGAATTGCTATCACGGGGCCGTCGGGGTCGGGCAAGAGCGTGCTGCTGCGCGCGCTCGCGTTGCTCGATCCGCTCGATGGCGGGCACATCCTGTGGCGCGGCGAGCGGATCCGGCGCAGCGCGATTCCGCGCTACCGGCGCAGCGTCGCCTACGTACGCCAGCGCCCCGCGCAAATGGACGGCACCGTCGAAGCGCAATTGCGCTACCCGTATTCGCTCGCGGTCTACCACGACGTTGCATTCGATCGCGCGCGTGTCGAATCGCTCGCCGCGCGCGCCGGCCGCGGCGCCGACTTCCTCGACAAGCGCGCGAGCGAACTGTCGGGCGGCGAAGCGCAGATCGCCGCGCTGCTGCGCGTGCTGCAACTCGATCCCGACGTGCTGCTGCTCGACGAACCGACGTCCGCGCTCGATCCCGATTCGACCCGCGCGATCGAGGCGCTCGTCGGCGCGTGGTTCGATGCGGCGCCCGATGCTCGCGCATACATGTGGATCTCGCACGATCCGGCACAGGCCGCGCGCATCGCCGCGACACGGCTCGTGATGCAGGCCGGCGTGCTGCACACCCCGGCCCCGAAGGAGACCGCGCAATGAGCCCGGCACTGCAGGATCTCAGTCTCGTCGACGTCGGCATCGCCGCCGCGCTCGTCGCGGTCAACGGCGCCCTCTCGGCCGCGCTGTCGCTCGGGCTCGGCCGCAAGCTCGCACTCGCGGCCGTGCGAACCGTCGTGCAGTTGCTCGCCATCGGCTACGTGCTCGGCTGGGTGTTCGGCCATCCGCACTGGACCGTCGTGCTGCCGCTCACGGCATTGATGACGCTGATCGCCGGCTTCGCCGGCGCCGGGCGCGGCAAGCACACGTATCGCGGGCAGCGCGTCGACAGCATCGCGTCGATCTGGTTCAGCAGCTGGTTCGTCGCGGCGATCGGCCTGTTCGTCGTGATCCGCATTCATCCGTGGTACGCGCCGCAATATGCAATCCCGATCCTCGGGATGATCCTCGGCAATACGCTCACGGGCGTGTCGCTCGGCGTCGAACGGATGATGGAGGAATTGACCGCCCGGCGCGACCGCGTCGAGACCGCACTCGCGCTCGGCGCGACGCGCTGGGAGGCCGCGCAGGACGCGGCACGCCAGGCCGTACGTGCCGGCATGCTGCCGACGCTCAACCAGATGGCCGTCGTCGGCGTCGTGAGCCTGCCGGGCATGATGACGGGCCAGGTGCTGGCCGGCCAGTCGCCGCTGCAGGCCGTGCGCTACCAGATCGTGATCATGTTCCTGATCGCCGCGTCCTCCGCGCTCGGCACGGTCGGCGCGGTACTGATGACGTATCGCCGGCTGTTCTCGGCCGATCATCGCTTTCTCGCGTCGCGGCTCGAGGAACGCGCGCATTGATGCGCGCCGCCGCCCGGTGCCCGCTCAGTGCGCCGCGCGGCGTTTGCCGATGGCCTGTCGCAGCGCGGCCGTGACGTCCGCATCGGGCGCGAGTCCGTCGACCGACGCAACGAGCCGCACCGCGCGCGGCGTCGTCACATAGGCCTGCGCGCCCACATAGCCACCGCTGCCGGCCGAGCGCGTCGTGACGACGAGGGCTTGCGGCGCGCGTGCACCGAGATCTGCGGTGAACACATCGGCGACCGTGCCATCGCGCGCATGCAGCACACCGGTCACGTAGTCGTCGGTATCGAAGCCCGGCGCGGCATGCGCGGTCGAATACACGCGCACCGCATAGCTGCCGGTCGAGCAGGGTTCGAGCGCACCGCTCGATACGACGACCATCTGCTGGCGCGACGCCAGCTCGACTTTTCTCACGAAGCTGCAATCGTCGGCCGCCTGTGCGTGTGCCGCGACAAACGCAACAGCCGACAGCAGCATGCGCATGCGATGTTTCATCGGGACGTGGTTCGGGGAAGATGGAGGATGCCGGCGAGAATAGCGTGACATCCGCATGACGTCACGCGAACCCCATGTGCAATGCGACGAAGGCAGCGACCACGCGCGATGGCGCGCGACACGAAACGCTCACGCGTCGCCACGCCGATATCGCGCGAATCCGGACAGCAATTGGTTGCGCGCGCACCGAGCGACTCGCCGGCCGCGCGCACCGCTCAGTGCTTGATCGACACCGTGACCTTCGTGCCGTCGCTCATCGTGACCGACTTCGAGCCGCCGTTGGTCGAAATCGAAATCCACTTGACCTGGCTCACCAAAATGGCGTCCGGGCACTGCAGCGACTTGCCGCCGACGCTCACGTTGCGCGTGCCTTTCGGCGCGGCGGCCTGGAAACTCATCTGCACGTTCGCGATTCCCTTCGCGTCGACCGACGGTGCGAGCCGGATCTGGGTCTGGCGCACCATCGCGCCATTCTCGTCGCGCGGCAGATTGTCGGCGTTCGGGCAGCCGTTCGGCATCGCGACCGCGCCGCCCGGCGGCACCGACTTCCAGTTGAAGTCGTCCGTTTCGCCCGAGCGGATCTTGCGCGTCTCCTGCGTATTGCCGAAGGCCTTCGAATCGACCTTGACGGTATATTCGAGCTGCCCTGTCCCGCCGCCCTTCAGGCTGCCCTTGACCGGCGGCGCCGCGAATACGCTCGCGCTGACGCACGCCGCCGCGAATACGGCCGACCACGATGCGGCGACTGACAAGCTGCGTTGGCTCATGCTGACCTCCTTGTAATGCGGCGGCACGCGCGTGCCGCGCGGTTTTCGATGCATGATGCGTTGTCAGTCTACCGCCAAGCGGCTGGCAATGCGCCGCAAACGCATCGGGTGTTACCCCGCTTGTGTTCGCGACGCGGCCGCAATGCCCGCTCGGCAGCCGCTCAGAAGCCGCTCAACACGAGCTTGCCGATCGCGCGCCCGGCCTCGAGCAGCTGGTGCGCGCGCCGCACGTTCGCGGCGTTGATCGTGCCGAGCTGTTCACCGAGCGTCGTGCGCAGCGTCCCGCCGTCGACGAGCCGGGCCACCTCGCTCAGGATCCGGTGCTGCTCGATCATGTCCGGCGTCTCGAACATCGCGCGCGTGAACATGAACTCCCAGTGAAACGCGGCGCTCTTCGCCTTCAGGTGTTCGACCGGAACCGGCTTCCCGTTCTCGACGATCGTGCAAATGCCGCCCTGCGGCCGGATGACTTCCGCGGCGGCAGGGAAATGGCGATCCGTGTCATTGAAGATCAGCACGTAGTCGACGTTCGGGTGGCCGATTTCGCGCAACTGGGCCGGCAGGTCGCCGAAATGATCGACCACGTCGTCCGCGCCGAGCGAGCGCACCCATTCGGCCGACGCCGGCCGCGAGGCCGTCGCGATCACGTGCAGCTTGCCGAGCGTCTTCGCGAGCTGGATCGCGATCGAGCCCACCCCGCCCGCACCGCCGATGATCAGCACCGACTGGCCGGCGTCCGCGCCCTGCGGCGACACGCGCAGCCGGTCGAACAGCGCCTCCCAGGCAGTCAGCGCGGTGAGCGGCAACGCGGCCGCGGCCGCGAAATCGAGCGTGCGCGGCTTGAGCGCGGCGATGCGCTCGTCGACCGCGTGGAATTCGCTGTTCGCACCGGGCCGCGTGATGCTGCCCGCATAGAACACCTCGTCGCCCGGCTGGAACAGCGTGACCTCGGCGCCGACCGCGACGACCGTGCCGGCCGCATCCCAGCCGAGCACGCGCGGCGTTTCCTCAACCTGCGGCTTCGGCGCGCGCACCTTGGTGTCGACCGGGTTCACGGAAATCGCCTCGACCTTCACCAGCAGGTCGCGCGGGCCCGGCACCGGTTGCGGCAAGTCCACGTCGAGCAGCGCCTGCGGGTCGTCGATCGGCAGGTAACGGGTCAGTCCAACGGCTTTCATCACGACACTCCTTCTGGGTTCACGGAAATCGGTCGGGCCGCGACGCAGCCCCATGGATCCCATCGTAGGCCGCCCGATCATTTCAGAAAACCGCTATATTTCCTGAAACATTTTCAGGAATTTCCGAATAATGACGTCTGATCCGGTACCCGCCCCCGACAAGCCGCTCGACCTGCTCGACGTCGGCCTGTTCGTGCGCGCCGCCTTGCTCGCGAACGTGACCGCGGCCGGGCGCGAGTTCGGCGTGTCGGCCGCCGTCGCGAGCGCGCGCATCGCGCAACTGGAGCGCCAGCTCGGCGCACGGCTGCTGCATCGCACCACGCGCCGCATCAGCCTCACGCAGGACGGCGAAGTCTTCATGGCACGCGCCGAGGCGCTGCTGTCGGCCGCCGACGCCGCACGCGCATCGGTCGGGCACGGCCGCAGCGAGCCGTACGGGCGGCTGAAGGTGTCGATGTCGTCGTCGTTCGGCCGCCAGCACGTCGCACCGGTGATTCCTGCGTTCCTGCGCCGCTATCCGTCCGTGTCGCTCGACCTGCGGCTGTCCGACGAGATCGTCGACCTCGTCGACGACGGCTACGACGTCGCGATCCGCCTCGGCGCGCTGAAGGATTCGACGCTCGTCGCGCGCAAGCTCGCGACGAACCGGCGCGTGCTGTGCTGCTCGCCCGCGTATCTCGCCGAACGCGGCGCGCCGCGCCATCCGGCCGACCTCGCGCAGCACGAATGCGTGATCCTCGGCGACCAGCGCGACTGGTCGTTCGCGACGCCGCAAGGCCCGCTTACCGTGCGGGTCGGCGGCCGGCTCGTCGCGAGCAACGGCGAGGCGATCCGCGAAGCGCTCGTCGACGGCTTCGGCATCGCGATCAAGTCGACCTGGGACGTCGGTCCGCTGCTCGCGAGCGGCGCGCTCGTCACCGTGCTCGACGACTATCCGTTCGCGAACGACATCGCGATCTGGGCCGTCTATCCGAGCCGCGCGCACGTGCCGCTGAAGACGCTCGCCTTCATCTCGTTTCTCGCCGATCACTTCGGCGATCCGCCTTACTGGGATCGCGCGGACGCACGATAGACGCCGGCACCGGCCCGCGGCTCCCGGCGCCGCTCACGGCCGCATCCGCCCGCGATCCGATCGCGCCCGGATACCAACCGGCTACAATGGCGCGTTCGCGACGTCGTGGCCCGCAGCCGAACGGGGCCCGCGCTCGCAGGTGGCCGCATGCCGGCCGCGCACGCGTTTCATTCGCTTCCAACCATTCCGTCATGACCCAGAACCTCGTCATCCAGAGTCTCGCGCCGCTGTCGGACGCGCATCACAAACCGCTGCTCGCGCTGTCGCGCGGCACCCGCATCGTGCAGACCGACGATCACGCGCTGCGCATCGAACACGCGAATCCGGCGCAGCGTCTCGACATCGACGCGTACTGCGGCACCCATGCGCTCGACTTCGGCTTCGTCGACGCCGGCCGCACGCTCGCCGATTTCGGGCTCGTCGTGATGGACATGGATTCAACGCTGATCACGATCGAATGCATCGACGAGATCGCCGACTTCTGCGGGCTGAAGACGCAGGTCGCCGAAATCACCGAAGCCTCGATGCGCGGCGAGATCCGCGACTTCAACGAAAGCCTGACGCGCCGCGTCGCGCTGCTCGCGGGCCTCGACGCGCAGGCGCTCGAACGCGTGTACGAGGAACGGCTGCAACTGTCGCCGGGCGCCGAGGCGATGCTCGCCGGCGTGAAGGCCGCGGGCGCGAAGACGCTGCTCGTGTCGGGCGGCTTCACGTTCTTCACCGAGCGTCTGAAGGCGCGCCTCGGCCTCGACTACGCGCACGCGAACACACTCGAGATCGTCGACGGCAAGCTGACCGGCAAGGTGCTCGGCGAGATCGTCAACGCGGACGTGAAGGCGCGCATGCTGCGCGATGCGTGCGCATCGCTCGGCATCGCGCCGAGCTGCGCGATCGCGATGGGCGACGGGTCGAACGACCTGAAGATGATGGCCGAAGCCGGGCTGTCGGTTGCATTCCACGCGAAGCCGGTCGTGCGCGATGCGGCCACCGTCGCGTTCGACCACGTCGGCCTCGACGGGCTGCTGCGGCTGTTCTGATCCGCGCGAGCCGCCAATGAAAAACGCCGGCGCGATGGTGGATCGCGCCGGCGTGTCGTTTTTCTGCCGCGATCAGCGGCCGAGCGTGGCCTGCAGCGCGCGCTCGACGTCCGCACGCAGGTCGGCTTCGTCCTCGAGACCGACGTAGAAACGCACCAGCGTGCCGCGATGCGGCCAGTCCGCGCGCATCGACGCGACGTCGTACGGCATCGCGAGGCTGCATGCGCCGCCCCAGCTCCAGCCGATCGCGAACAGCTCGAGCGCCTCGACGAAACGGTCGATCTGCTCGGCGCTGTAGCGTGCGTCGAACACCACCGAGAACAGCCCGCCCGCGCCCGTGAAGTCGCGCACGAACGATTCATGGCCCGGGCAGTCCGGCAGCTGCGGATGCAGCACCGCCGCGATTTCCGGCCGTGCCTTCAGCCACTGCGCGAGCGCGAGCGCGCTCTTGCTGTGCGCGTCGAAACGCACCTGCATGCTCGGCAGGCTGCGCATCACGAGCGAGCAGTCGTCCACCGACACGCCGATCCCGCAACGCATCCGCGCGAGCTTCAGTTGCGCGTGCAGTTCCGCATTCGCCGTGATCGTCGAGCCCATCAGCACGTCGCTGCCACCCGACTGATACTTGGTCAGCGCCTGCACCGAGATGTCGACGCCGTGCTCGAACGGCTTGAACGCAAGCCCGGCCGAATACGTGTTGTCGATCGCGGTGACGATGCCGCGCGCCTGTGCGACGGTCGTAATCGCACGCACGTCGGGCACTTCCATCGTCACGGAACCCGGCGCCTCGATCCAGATCAGCCGCGTGTTCGGCTGGATCAGGTCGACGATGCCGGCGCCCACGAGCGGATCGTAGAAACGCGCGGTGATGCCGAAGTCCTTCGCGAGCCAGTTGCCGAAATCGGCGTTCGGTCCGTAGATGTTGTGCGGGATCAGCACGTCGTCACCCGCCTTCACGATCCCGAAATAGACGTTCATGATCGCCGCGAGGCCCGACGGCTGCAGCAGCGCGTGCGTGCCGCCCTCGATCTCGGCGAGTCGCTGCGCAAGCGCGAGCGACGTCGGGGTCGCATGCAGCCCGTAGCGCCACTGGTTGTCGTTGTGCCAGACCAGCGCACGCATCGTCGCGAGATCGGGAAACACGACCGTCGACGCGCGCTCAACCGGCGGCACGAACGAGCGGAAGCCTTCCGGAATGACGTCGTCGGGTTGAACGATGCGGGTTTGCAGTGCGCGCTTCGGAGTGGATGCAGTCATGGCAGAGGGCGGGCACAAGGCCGTTCGGTTGCGGAATAGCTTGCTAGATTAGCCAAAATCGGCGCGCCTGACCCGGTACAATGCGCGCCGCGCGCGCCAAGCCAGCGCGCGCCCGGTCGCTCTCAGTCGCCGGTACGCAGGTTGACCACGCCGCCGACCGTCTCGATGTCCTGCACCTGACCGCTGCGGACCTGCAGCGCCGCGCGCTTGGCCGGCGTGGAATGCAGCACGACAGGTTGCGGATCCGATTCGTCGGAATTCATCCGGTCGGCCTTCAGGTCGCCGGTCGAATCGAAGCGGCCGATCCACACGCCCGTGATGTTCGTGCCGTCGTTCGATTCCTCGATCTCGAGCGTATCGCCGTCGCGGTCGCCCGCAAGCAGGATCACCTCGCCGGTATCCGTGAACTGGTATTCGCCGTGCACGCCCTCTTCGTCCGTCTTCGGACCGAGATGCACGACGATCGGCCGATCGCCGAGCGTGCCCTCGTAGCGCGGCAGCCGGGCAAATTCAGGATTCGGCCGCAGCGGCCGCGCAGGCGCCGGCTCATCCTGCTGCGCACCCGATGCGGCAACCTGTGCCGCAGCCATGCCCGGCATCGCGAAGCCCGCTGCCAGCGCGCCGGCGAGCACGAGCGCTCGTTGCCATTCCGAATATCGACCCACCTTGTATTGCTCCTTGCTTCAGATTCGCTCGCCGACTGCGGCGATTGGCCGTGACCGTGCGACGCCGATACACATCGTGGCGAACGCACAGCGACCGCGGTACGCACACCGGCCGCCCCCCCTCACGTCGTTCGAATGAACCGATCGTGCGCGGCCGCGACCCGCGTGCGTCATGCGCGTCAGCCCTGCATCAGGCGTTCCACCGCATCGCGGTGCGGAATCGGCGCGACCGCGCCGTAGCCCGTCGTCGACAGTGCCGCTGCCGCGTTCGCATAGCGCGCGGCCGCGAACGGGTCGTCGCCCGCGACGATCCGCGCGACGAACGCGCCGCCGAAGCAGTCGCCGGCGCCCGTCGCATCGAGGGCCTCCACCGTGAAGCCCGGCACGACGCGTCGCTCGTGCGGCGTCGCAACGTATGCGCCTTCCTTGCCGAGTTTCAGCGCGACGACCTGCGGCCCGTGTTCGAGCATCGCGTCGACGATCGCGTCGCGATCGTTCGCGCCGGTGAGTGCCGTGACGTCGTCCCAGCTCGGCAGGCAGATGTCCGTCTGGCGCAGCGCCTCGCGCATCACCGCGCGGGCGCGCGGCAGCGGCCACAGCTTCAGGCGCAGGTTCGTGTCGAAGCTGACCTGCGCGCCGTTGCGGCGCGCATGGTCGATCGCGGCGAACGCGGCATCGCACGCGGCCGCGCTGATCGCGAGACTGATGCCGGACAGGTGCACGGCCTTCGCCGCGGCCAGCGCATCGAGCGGCAGGTCGGCCACCGCATAGCGGCTCGCCGCGGAGCCCGCGCGCAGATAGTCGAACTGATGGCCGTCAGCGCCGTGCGTGACGAAATACACGCCGGTCGGCGCCGTGCGGTCGACCCGCACGTACGTCGTATCGACGCGTTCCGACGCCCACATGTCGGCCAGCAGCCGGCCGAACGGATCGTCGCCGATCGCCGACACGAAGCCCGTCGACGCGCCCTGGCGCGCCGCGGCGATGCAGAAATTCGACGTGTCGCCGCCGAAGCCCTGCAGGAACTCCGGACGGCCCGGCTGCGACTGGTTGAATTCGATCATCGCCTCGCCGAGCGCGAGGATCTGCGGAAACACTGCGGTCATCGCTTAAACCTCGCCCCACAGATCATGGCCGTCCGCGCCCGTGATCTTCACCGACACGAAATCGCCGACCTTGTAGCGCTTCGACGCCTTCGTCGCCGGCTCGACATAGACGACACCGTCGATCTCCGGCGCATCCGCCGCCGTGCGGCCAATGCCGCCTTCCGCGCTGACTTCGTCGATCAGCACCTTGAGCGTCTTGCCGACCTTGCGCTGCATGCGCTGCGCCGACACTTCCTCCGCGACTTCCATGAAGCGCGCGCGGCGTTCCTCGCGAACGTCGTCCGGCAGCGCGCCGTCAAGTTCGTTCGCGGTTGCGCCTTCGACCGGCGAATACGCGAAGCAGCCGACGCGGTCGAGATCCGCCTCGCGGATGAAGTCCAGCAGCGTTTCGAACTGCTCTTCCGTCTCGCCGGGGAAGCCCGCGATGAACGTGCTGCGGATCGTCAGGTCCGGGCAGATCTCGCGCCACTTCTGCACGCGCTCGAGCACCTTCTCGGCGTTCGCCGGGCGCTTCATGCGCTTGAGCACTTCCGGATGCGCGTGCTGGAACGGCACGTCGAGATACGGCAGCACGTGCCCCTTGAACGGGCCGTCGGCCATCAGCGGAATCACTTCGTCGACGCTCGGATACGGATACACATAGTGCAGACGCACCCATGCGCCGTACTGCGCGGCCAGTTCGCCGAGCGCGGCGACCAGGTCGGTCATGCGCGTCTTGATCGGCTTGCCGTTCCAGAAGCCCGTGCGGTACTTCACGTCGACGCCGTACGCGCTCGTGTCCTGCGAGATCACGAGCAGTTCCTTCACGCCCGACTTGAACAGGTTCTCCGCCTCGAGCATCACTTCGGCGACCGGACGCGACACGAGGTCGCCGCGCATCGACGGGATGATGCAGAACGTGCAGCGGTGATTGCAGCCTTCGGAGATCTTCAGGTACGCGTAATGGCGCGGCGTGAGCTTGATGCCGGCAGGCGGCACCAGATCGACAAACGGGTCGTGCGGCTTCGGCAGATGCGAATGCACGGCCTGCATCACTTCGCCCACCGCGTGCGGGCCGGTGACGGCGAGCACCTTCGGGTGGACTTCCTCGATGAGGTTCGAGCCGCTGGCGCTCGACTTCGCACCCAGGCAGCCGGTGACGATCACCTTGCCGTTTTCGGTCAGCGCTTCGCCGATCGCGTCGAGACTCTCCTGCACGGCTTCGTCGATGAAGCCGCAGGTATTGACGACGACGAGGTCGGCGCCATCGTACGTGCCGGAGATTTCATAACCTTCGGCGCGCAACTGGGTGATGATTTGTTCGGAGTCGACGAGCGCCTTCGGGCACCCGAGCGAAACGAAGCCTACTTTGGGGGACTGGGACATCTGGAATGTGGGGGCGTGGCGGCAAAAGCGTGAGTTTACAGCTATTTATGGGTCAGCGAGGCAAAACCGGTGGTTGGCACGCGGCGGATCGCGATACCGATGTGCTGCCCGTGCGGGTGCGCCGGGCGGGCAGCGAAATGCGATCCGGCCCTTTCCATGCGGCGCGACGGGCCGGCGGACACGGCCGCCCCGCGCCACGCCACGAAAAACCTCGTAACAATCGCCCCGGAACCACCCCGCCGCTATGCGAAAATCGCAGCATCCGCTCTCTTCACACCCAACGGGGTTCGCATGACCACCCACATCACGATCGAATTCACCGAGCACGCCGCCGAAACCATCGGCGAGCAAACCAGCACCAGCTTTTCGTATGACCAGGGCGCGCATGTGCCGCAACCCGGCGACTTCGTCGAACTCGAGAATTCGCGGCAGACGTTTCTCGTAATCGGTCGCGTGTTTTCGCTGAAGGCGAACTACAGCGCGGTGAAGCTCGTGCTCGACCTTCCGCCTGCGGAAGACCATCAGGATTTCGATCCGGCACTTTGAGCAAGGAAAGCCGGCGCACCGCGCCGGCACGGGCACGGGGGGCACGAAACGCAATCACGGCCGGCACACGCGCGAACGCGCACCGCCGGGCACATCACGCACCGGTTCGGCCTGACTGACTGCCTGGAATTCGCTCGACCGCGCAACGGTCTTGCCCACCTGACGCGAAGGCACGGGCATTCGGTGCCGACGATCAAGCACGACCGTCGGCAGGCATCCTGCGGCGGCCGGCCACCGACCCTCATCGTGCCCAAGCACACGATCGGTCGCCTCGCACCGCCGCACGTCGCGGCGCCGACCGACCCGCGGCCGGCCCGCCGCAAATACGTTACTTCTTCTCCGGCTCCGGCGCGCCCGGTTGCTTGAACGGGAACGTGCTGAACATCGACTTCGCCTGGTTCTGCATCTGCTCCTGCATCTGCACGAACATGTTCTTCGACTGCTCGATGTAGCTCGTCATCATCCCTTGCATCATCGGCGCCTGCATGTTCATGAACTGCGACCAGACCTCCGGATTCATCGCGTTCCCTTCGTAGAGGTTCTTCGATTGATCCGCGAGCTTGTTCTGGATGTCGATGAATGCCTGGATGTTCTTTTCCAGGTACGTGCCCATCATGCCCTGCATCGCATGACCGTAGAAACGGATGATCTGCGACAGCATCGACGACGAGAACATCGGCACGCCGCCACTCTCTTCCTCGAGGATGATCTGCAGCAGGATGCTGCGCGTCAGGTCTTCGTTGGATTTCGCATCGACGACCTTGAAGTCCTCCTGTTCCAGCACGAGCTGCTTGACGTCAGTCAGCGTGATGTACGTGCTCGTCTCGGTATCGTAGAGCCGGCGGTTCGGGTACTTCTTGATGAGCCGCTCGGCCGTTTTCTTTGTAGTAGTCATGTAACGCCTTCGTGTGCAGCGTAGCGCAAGTGACAAATCCCCGCCGCCCGAATCCGGGAGGCGGGGGCCTTCGGACACGCCGGGCCGCGCAGCCATTTCGCCTGCGCAGCCCGGACGTTCAGCCCATGTGCAGGCCGCCGTTCAGCGAGAAGTCGGCACCCGTCGCGAAGCCGGAATCGTTCGACGCGAGCCACGCGACGATCGAACCGATTTCCTCCGGGCCGCCGAGACGTCGCACAGGAATCGTCGCGACGATCTTCTCGAGCACGTCCGGGCGGATCGCCTTCACCATGTCGGTGCCGATGTAGCCGGGCGACACGGTGTTGACCGTCACGCCCTTTGTTGCGACTTCCTGCGCGAGCGACATCGTGAAACCGTGGATGCCTGCCTTCGCGGTCGAGTAGTTCGTCTGGCCGAACTGCCCCTTCTGGCCGTTCACCGACGAAATGTTGACGATCCGGCCCCAGCCGCGCTCGACCATCCCGTCGATCACCTGCTTCGTCACGTTGAACAGGCTCGTCAGGTTGGTGTCGATCACCGCCGTCCAGTCTTCATGCGTCATCTTGCGGAACACGACGTCGCGCGTGATGCCCGCGTTGTTGACCAGCACGTCGATCTCGCCGACTTCGGCCTTGACCTTGTCGAATGCGTCCTTGGTCGAGTCCCAGTCGCCGACGTTGCCTTCCGATGCGATGAAATCGTACCCGAGCGCCTTCTGGTCCTCGATCCATTTCACCCGGCGCGGCGAGTTCGGGCCGCAACCCGCGACCACCTTGAAGCCGTCTTTCGACAGACGCTGGCAGATGCTGGTGCCGATGCCGCCCATCCCGCCCGTTACGTACGCAATTCGCTGAGACATAAATCTCACTCCATTTCTTGGTTTTGAGAGCCGCCGGAGGCCCCTCTGACTTCACGTGGCACCGGCCGAAGCCGCAATCGGCCGGTGCCCGGATCGGTTTGGCGGTGACGAACGGCCGGTTACGGACGTTCGACCGCGAGTGCGACGCCCATCCCGCCGCCGATGCACAGCGATGCCAGCCCGCGCTTCGCGTCGCGCTTGACCATCTCGTGCAGCAGCGTCACCAGGATCCGGCAGCCCGATGCGCCGATCGGGTGACCGATCGCGATCGCGCCGCCGTTCACGTTCACCTTCGACGTGTCCCAGCCCATCTGCTTGTGCACCGCCAGCGCCTGCGCCGCGAATGCCTCGTTGATTTCCATCAGGTCCAGGTCGCCCGGCGTCCAGCCCGCACGCTCCAGCGCGCGGCGCGAGGCCGGCACCGGGCCCATCCCCATCACGCTCGGATCCACGCCCGCGTTCGCGTACGCCTTGATCCGCGCAAGCGGCGTCAGGCCAAGAGCCGCCGCCTTCTGCGCCGACATCACCAGTACCGCGGCTGCGCCGTCGTTCAGGCCCGACGCGTTCGCGGCCGTCACCGAACCGTCCTTCGAGAACGCCGGCTTCAGGCCCGCCAGCGATTCCGCCGTCACGCCGTGACGCACGAATTCGTCGGTCGCGAACTGCAGCGGCTCGCCCTTGCGCTGCGGAATCGACACCGGCACGATCTCGTCGTTGAAACGGCCGGCCTTCTGCGCGGCTTCCGCCTTGTTCTGCGACAGCGCGGCGAACGCGTCCTGCTCTTCGCGCGTGATCCCGTATTCCTTCGCGACGTTCTCCGCCGTGATGCCCATGTGGTACTGGTTGTACACGTCCCACAGGCCGTCGACGATCATCGTGTCGACCAGCTTCGCATCACCCATCCGGAAGCCGTCGCGCGAGCCCGGCAGCACGTGCGGCGACGCGCTCATGTTTTCCTGACCGCCTGCGATCACGATCTCCGCGTCGCCTGCCATGATCGCGTTCGCTGCCAGCATCACGGCCTTCAGGCCCGAGCCGCACACCTTGTTGATCGTCATCCCCGGCACTGCGCTCGGCAGGCCGGCCTTGATCAGCGACTGGCGCGCCGGGTTCTGCCCCGAGCCCGCCGTCAGCACCTGACCCATGATCACTTCGCTCACCTGATCGGGCTTCACGCCCGAGCGCTCCAGCACCGCGCGAATCACCGTCGCGCCGAGTTCCGGTGCTGCAACCTTCGCGAGCGAGCCGCCGAATTTGCCGACCGCGGTCCGCGCGGCCGATACGATCACTACGTCCGTCATTTCCCTTTCCTCCAGGCCCGCACGACACGGCGCATCGCTACCGGCCCTGTTAAAAAAACTGCGGTGCACCGGACAGCGTGCGCCGCTGTCCGGTTTTCGTCAATCGCGCTGCAACACGTAACGGCCCGGCGCCGACTCGATCACCGGGAACTGCGCCGAACCGAGCTTCGCGGGCGGCGCCACCTTGCGGCCGCCGTACTGGTCGAGCCATTCGACCCAGGTCGTCCACCAGCTGCCCGGCTGCTCGGTCGCGCCGGCAAACCAGTCGTCCGCGGACTCGGGCAGCTCGCCGTCGTTGATCCAGTAGCTGCGCTTTTTCTTCGCCGGCGGATTGATCACGCCTGCAATGTGCCCCGATGCGCCGAGCACGAACTTCAGCGGGCCCGTCAGGATCGACGTCGATTCATAGGCGGTCTGCCACGGCACGATGTGATCCTCGCGCGACCCGTAGATGAAGGTCGGCACGTCGATGCGCGACAGGTCGACGGATTCGCCGCACACTGTCAGCGCGCCGGGCACGCGCAGCTTGTTCTCGAGATACGTATTGCGCAGGTACCACGCGTACATCGGGCCGGGCAGGCTCGTCGAATCGCTGTTCCAGTACAGCAGGTCGAACGGCGCGGGCGTGCGGCCCTTCAGGTAGTTGTCGACGACGTAGTTCCACACGAGGTCGTTCGGTCGCAGGAACGAGAACGTGTTCGCGAATTCGACGCCGCGCATCAGCCCCGGCGGCGTGCCGTTCTTGCCGCCGATGGTCTGCTCGCGCATCTGCACGTGCGCCTCGTCGACGAACACGTCGAGGATGCCGGTATCGGTGAAGTCGAGCATCGCGGTCAGCAGCGTCATCGACGCGGCCGGATGTTCGCCGCGCGCGGCGAGCACCGACAGCGCCGTCGCGAGCATCGTGCCGCCGACGCAGAAGCCGAGCGTGTTGATCTGCTCGCGGCCGCTGACCTGCTGCACGGCATCGATCGCCGCGAGCAGCCCTTCGTTCATGTAGTCGTCCCAGGTCTTGTGCGCGACCGATGCGTCGGCATTGCGCCACGACACGAGGAACACCTGATGACCGCTCGACAGCGCGTGCGCGACGAGCGAATTCTCGGGCTGCAGGTCGAGGATGTAGAACTTGTTGATGCACGGCGGCACGATCAGCAGCGGACGCTCGAACACCTTGTCCGTCTTCGGCGTGTACTGGATCAGCTGGAGCAGGTCGTTCTCGTAGACGACCGCGCCTTCGGTACACCCGAGGTTCTTGCCGACCACGAACTGCGATTCGTCGGTCTGCGAAATCTTGCCGCGCTGCATGTCGCCGAGCAGGTTCATCATCCCCTGCCGCAGGCTTTCGCCCTGCGTCTCGAGAATGGATTTCTGCGCATCGGGATTGAGCGCGAGGAAGTTGCTCGGCGCGGCCGCGGCCGTCCATTGCTGGACCGAGAAACGGATGCGCTCGCGCGTCTTCGGATCGGTCTCGAGCGCGTCGGCCAGTTCCTGCAGATAACGCGCGTTGAGCAGGTACCACGCCGCGGCGAACGCATGCGCGGGCGAAGCCTTCCACGCATCCGCGCTGAAGCGGCGGTCCTTCAGCTCCGGCGCTTCGAGCTTCGCGGCGACGCTCTGCTGCATCAGCGTCATGCAGTCGCGCGCATAGTCGGCCTGCAGTTTCTGGAGCCGTTCGGGCGGAATCGCGGCAACCGGCAGCTTCAGCCCGGCGAACGGCGACGCCATGCCGCCGAGGCTGCCCAGGTCGGGCATCGACGGCATCTGGAACGGAAGCGATGTCGGGAGCTGGAATGCGGCGAACGGGTTCGCCGTGGCCGCCGTCGTGGCGGCACGCGCCGGATCGGCGAAACCGCGCCATGCGTTCAGCCATGACTCGAACATCTGCTGCATCGGCTGAGTGGCCTGGTCGAATCCGGTGCTGCCCGCGGAAGTGCCCGCCTGAGCGGACGTCGACGAATTTTTCGATGCTGTCATTACCTGCCTTACCGGTGATTCGTGAGCGTCAATCGTGAAATCCTGCTCGCGCGCGGCGTGCCGGCTGCGAGCCGGGCCGTCATGCTCTGGAGAGGCGTCTCCAGATTCTGCCGCAGTGCGGTATTTTTATCATTATCGTTTTCCCCATGTGAAGCGCGGCGTCAAACCACTGAACATTTCTGCACGGAGATAATCGGCGCGCAACAAGCGGGACAAGGCTTCCGGCGAAACATAAAACATATTGACCGACTTGACTTCGCGATTATTCATTCGATTGCCCATGCCACGCCGCATTGCTGCGCCAATATCGAGATAAAGCGATTGCGCGGCGCAATAAAGCGCGCGCAATCAATCGATCAGTCGGCAAGCCAGATCGCCGCGGCCATGCGGCCGGTCACACGGTCGCGCCGGTACGAATAGAAACGCGCGTGTTCGGCGACCGTGCAGGCGGACCCGCCGCTCATGTGCGCGACGCCCGCGCGCACGAGGCGCAGGCGTGCAAGCGCATAGAGATCGGCGAGAAACTTGCCGGGGGTGCCGTCGATCGCGGCGAACGCTTGCCGGGTGTCATCATGCTCCGACAGCGGAGCCGTGTCGAGAAACGCATCGCGTACATCGGCGCCGACTTCGAACGCCTGCGGGCCGATCGCCGGCCCGAGGTACGCATGGAGTTCGTTCGCCGCACCGCCGGCGAGCGCCGCGACGCGCGCCGCGGTCTGTTCGACGATACCGGCCGCGAGCCCGCGCCAGCCCGCATGCGCGGCGCCAACCGCGCGCCCCTGCGCATCGCACAGCAGCACCGGCAGGCAATCCGCGACCATCACGACGCACACGGCATTCGCGCGCGCCGTGACGCTCGCGTCGGCCTGCACGGGCGCAGCAGCACCGGGGGCGGCGTCGATCACCTCGTCCGCGCGCACGATCTGCGCGCCATGAACCTGCTCGAGCCATGCCGCGCCCGACTGTCCCGCCAGCGCAAGCAGGCGCGCGCGGTTCGCGGCGACATGCGCCGGATCGTCACCGGTATGCAGGCCGAGATTCATGCCGCCCGGCAGCGCGACGCCGTCCTGCCAGCGGCCGTACGGGCCTTCGCTGACCCCGCCGTCGCGCGTCGTGATCAGCGCGCGCACGCGCGGCGACACCTGCCAGTCGGGCCGTACACAGTCCTGCCATGTCAACGGCGCAAGGTTCGTCATCGGCACTCACTCCTCGTCATCGTCGTCCGGATACGACTCGTCGTCGTGATCCTCGTAGTCGCCGCCGAAGTCGCCATCGTCGTAGGCGCCTTCATCGTCGAAATCCTCGTCGCCCTGCCCGAACCCGAGCGCCGCGACGAGCGCGTTCATGTCGTCCGGCAACGGGCAGCGCCACTGCATCGTCCTGCCCGTGACCGGATGCACGAGGCCGAGCCGCCACGCATGCAGCGCCTGCCGCGCGAACCCGTCCGGCAGCGGCGCGACCGAGCGCTTGCCGCGCGCGCGGCCGTACACCGGATCGCCGAGCAGCGGGTGCCCGACGTGCGAGCAGTGCACGCGGATCTGATGTGTACGACCGGTTTCGAGATCGCACTGGATCGCGGACACCGGCTGACGTTGCCACATGCATGTGTCAACCGTGCGGAAATGCGTGCGAGCCGGCTTGCCCGACGCGCCCGTGACGACGGCCATGCGCGTGCGTTCGCGCGGATCGCGGCCGATCGGCGCGTCGATCGTGCCGTCTTCCGGCATCATCCCCCACACGAGCGCGAAATAGCGGCGCTTCACCGTGCGCGCCTGCAACTGGCGCACGAGGTCGGTCTGCGCGGCGAGCGTGCGCGCGACCACCATCAGGCCGGACGTCTCCTTGTCGAGCCGGTGGACGATCCCGGCGCGCGGCAGGCCGGCAGCGGCGTCGCCGTAGCGATGCAGCAGGCCGTTGAGGATCGTGCCGCTCCAGTTGCCGGCGGCCGGATGGACGACGAGCCCGGCCGGCTTGTTGATGACGACGAGCGCGTCGTCCTCGTAGATCACGTCGAGCGGCACCGGCTCCGGCGTAAACGCCAGCTGCTCCGGAAGCAGGTCGGGCACGAGTTCGATCTTCGCGCCGAGCGGCACCGGCTGGCGGATCTTCGCCGGCGCGCCGTCGACCAGCACGCGCTGCGCCTCGATCCAGCTCTGCAGGCGGCTGCGGGAGAATTCAGGGAACAGCTGGGCGAGCGCCTTGTCGAGTCGTTCGCCCGCGAGCGACAGCGGCACTTCGACGATACGCGGCGTCTCATCGGCCGCGGCGGAAGGCACGACAGGCGGCTGCATCGCGCCTGCAGCGAGATCGTCATCGGGGGAATCCACCGATGCAGCGTCGGCGGGCCGATCGCTTGGGCTATAATCTTCGCGATTTGGCTTGCCCCGCGGGGCATTCTGCGAACTTGAACGGGTCATTTAGACTGGGTCACCGAGACTTGAAGCTAGGACATGCGAGCATGATGAATTCGACCAAACGTACGGCCAAGACCGTCGCCGCCCGAGCTGCGGCGGTAGCGGCCGCGGCCCTCATCGCCGGCTGCCACGGCTTGCCGCAGAAGCAGGACGAGACGGCTACCTGGTCGAACAACAAATTATACTCAGAGGCCCAGGACGCACTGTCCGGCGGCGACTGGGGCAAGTGCGCGAAATACTTCGAATCGCTGCAAGGTCGCGATCCGTTCGGCCATTTCGCGCAACAGGCGCAGATCAACGTCGCGTACTGCAACTGGAAGGACAACGAAGCGGCAGCCGCCGACCAGGCCGTCGACCGCTTCATCCAGCTCCACCCGGATCATCCGGACATCCCGTACGCGTACTACCTGAAGGGGATGATCCACTTCAACGACGATCTGGGCCTGTTCGGCCGCTTCTCCGGCCAGGACATGAGCGAGCGCGATCCGCAGGCACTGCGCGAATCGTACGATGCGTTCAAGGTCGTCGTCGACCGTTACCCGAAGAGCAAGTACGCACCCGACGCCGCGGCCCGGATGCGCTACATCGTCAACGCGCTCGCGTCGCACGAAGTGCACGCGGCCGACTACTACTATCGGCGCGGCGCCTATGTGGCGGCGATCAACCGCGCTCAGCTCGCGATCAAGGACTACAAGGGTGCGCCGGCCATCGAGGACGCGCTGCACATCATGATCCTGTCGTACGGCAAGCTGAACGAGCCGCAACTCGCCGACGACACGAAGCGCGTGCTCGCGGGTACGTTCCCGGACAGCCCGTACATCACCGGCCATTCGCGCCCCGGCGCGAAGAAGTCGTGGTGGCAGTTCTGAGCCACAGCGGCAGCAGATAGAAAAAACCCGGCCATCGAGCCGGGTTTTTTATTGGCACCGCATGCGGGACAAGCACATGCGGCGGGCGGTCACGCGCGCTTTTGCGCGCGATGCTCGTCGAAGAAGTCCTGCACGACCGCGATCTCGCGGGTGCGCTTGAACGGCGGCAGGCTCTGCCAGATCCGCCTGCCGTACGGCTTGTCGACGAGCCGCGTGTCGCAGATCATCAGCACGCCGCGATCCGTCTCTGCACGAATCAGGCGCCCGGCGCCCTGCTTCAGCGTGATCACGGCCTGCGGCAACTGGTGAACCGCGAACGGGCTCAGGCCCTTCTTGGTGAGCGCATCGAGCCGCGCGGCCAGCACCGGATCGTCGGGCGGCGCGAACGGCAGCTTGTCGATCACGACGAGCGACAGCGCGTCGCCGCGCACGTCGACGCCTTCCCAGAAGCTCTGGCTGCCGACGAGGATCGCATTGCCGTGCGAACGGAAGCGATCGAGCAGCTCGGTACGGCTCGCATCGCCCTGCACGAGCAGCGGCGTGTTCCAGCCGCGCGACTCGATCACGTCGCGCAGCTTCGACGCGATCCGGTCGACCGCGCGCAGCGTCGTGCACAACATGAACACGCCACCGCCCGACGCCTCGATCGCCGGCAGCGCGGCATCGAACACGGCATCGGTAAAGGTCGGCGACGACGGCTGCGGCAGGTTGCGCGGCACGTACAGCAGGCCCTGCGTCTGATAGTCGAACGGGCTCGCGAGCGTCATCGAGCGTCGCGAACTGAGCCCCATCTGCGCCGCGTAGTGCGTGAAGTCGCCGCGCACCGACAGCGTCGCCGACGTGAAGACCCAGGCGCGCGGCACACCGGCGCGCTGCTTCGCGAAAATCGGTGCGACCGACAGCGGCGTTTCGTGCAGTTGCACGGTATGCGCGAACACTTCGACCCAGCGCACCTTCTCGTTCGGATCGCCGTCGGTGGCTGCCTTGTCGCCGGCTGCCGCAGCGTCGGCCTTCGCCGCCGCTTCCGCCGCGCCGGGTGTCACCCAGCCGGCCAGCAGGTCCTGCAGCTCGCGGGCGCGCCGCAGGCACGCACCGAGCGATTCCGCCCGCTCGGCCTGGCTCGCCAGCGCCGATGCCAGCGCATCGAGCGCCGTCTCGAGCGCGTCCAGCGCGCCGAACATCGGGTGATCGTCGCCGAGCTGCGCGAGCGACATGCGCACGATCTGGTCGTTCGCGAACGCGAGACGCAGATCGCGCGCCGCGCGCTCGAGATCGCCGCCGAGCTTCACCCACTCGACCGCATCGCGCGCATGGCTCAGGCCTTCGGCCACCGTATCGCGCGCGAGTTCGAGGATCTGCGTGGTCGACAGCGTCTCGCCGAAGAACAGCGTCGCGGTCTCGGGCAACTGGTGCGCTTCGTCGAAGATCACCGTGTTCGCGTTCGGCAGCAGTTCGGCCATCCCCGTGTCGCGCAGCATGATGTCCGCGAAGAACAGGTGATGGTTGACAACGACGATGTCGGCCTGCTGCGCCTCGCGGCGCGCCTGCATCACGAAGCACTCCTTGTAGTGCGGGCACTCCTGGCCGAGGCAGTTGTCGCGCGTCGACGTGACCATCGACCACACGGGCGCCGTCTCCGGCACGCTCGCGAGTTCGGCCTTGTCGCCGCTCTTGGTGATTTTCGCGAAACGGACGATTTCCTGCAGGTACGCGGTGTCCTGCCGCGACGGCAGGCGACCGTTGTCGGCCGTGCGCTGCAGGTAGTAATGGCACAGGTAGTTCGAGCGGCCCTTGAGCATCGCGACCGTCACCGGCACCGCAAGCGCGTTGCGCACCGTCGGGATGTCGCGCTGAAAGAGCTGGTCCTGCAGGTGCTTCGTGCCGGTCGACACGATCACCTTGCCGCCCCACAGCATCGCGGGCACCAGATACGCGTAGGTCTTGCCCGTGCCGGTGCCGGCCTCGACGATCAGCGTGTTGTCGCCGCTGTCGCTGTCGGACTCGGCCGCGCCGTCCGCGGCCGGGTCGGCCGCCTTGTCGCCGTCGCCGAGCCGGCGCGCCGGTCGCTTGCGGGTCTCGAAGATTTCCGGCTCGGGCATCCGGCGCGCGGACGCCTCCATCGCGGACGCAACGGCGCGCGCCATTTCGATCTGCGACAGGCGTGGGTGATATCCGTCGAGCGCGCGCGCGAGCAACCCGCCTTCGCCGAAGATCGTGTCGAGCTCGTCGACACGCTTGCGGCTCAGCTCAAAGGTACCTTCGGGCGCACGAACGCGTCCGGCGGACGACACGTCACGCCGGGCATCGGGGGTGGCTTCAAGCGGTGAATTCAAGGCAAGCGTTCCTGTGTCCAGCGCCCGGGCGGCGCCGGCGCTCGCCAGGCCGCGCTCAGGCGCGCTTATCCGGTTCCAGCTGCGATTGCAGCAAAATGATTTTGTCCTTGGCAGCCAGCTTTTCCTTCTTCAGCCGGTGCAGCGTGACGTCGTCGATGTCGGAGTGCCCTTCTTTCAGCTCGATCTCCCGAGCGAGCTGCTGGTGCTGCTCCTGCAATGCAGCCAAACGGTTATGCAATTCCTGCTGCTGTTCCGTGTGACGGTTTTGCATACTTGCCTCCTCATCGAAGCAGCGCGCCGGCTGGCGTGCCGACACGCTCGAGACTGATTCCGGGTCAATCCAACACGTTACTGCCCCTGCTGTTGCTGCTGCTTGGCCTTCTCGGCCGCTTCCTGCTGACGCCGTTCGACATCGGCCTTGTGCTGCGCGGCTTCCTGCTGCTTCTGCTGGTAGCGCGCGGCGTTGTCCGCCCGCTCCTGCGCCTTCTGCGCGGCCTGCTGGTGCGCCTGGTCGAGCTTGCTCTGGTAGTCCGCCTGCTTCTGGTCGTATGCCTGCTTGCTCGCGGCATGCTGCGGCCCTTCAGCGCCGCGCTGCGCCTGCTTCAATGCATTCTGCTCCTGCTTGTCGCGGAACGCAGCCGCGTTCGCCGCATCGGTCGCTGCCCGCTGCGGCGCTTCCGCCGCATTCTGCGCCTGCTTCAGCGCCTGTTGCTGGTCACGCTGCTGCGCACGGACCGCGCGCTGCTCGTCGTCGAGCGCGAGTTGCTCCTGGCGAATGCTCGCCCGCTCCTCGCGCATCTGGTCGCGCGCATTGCCGAGACAGTGATTGACGAAGAACTTGCTGTAGCAATCGTGCTCCGCCACCGCATAACGATAATCGTTTTCCGCGGAACGTTGATTGAGCACTTTTTGACGGGCGTCAAAATCCTGCGTGGCGGAAGCCGCAACGGGCGCAGCTGCGACGGCGTCCGGCGCGACGGCGCCCGATGCCTGCGCGTACGCGGCGGAAGGCCCTGCGGACAAAGCCGCGGCAAGCGCTGCACCGAGCGCGACGAGAGAAATGCGGGAAGTTGGCAACGTCGTAGGAAAGCTGCGGGACATGTGTCAAATTCTATCACCCCCGGCTGGACGCTCCGCCATTTATGGCAAAATGCCCCGCTTCACTCACCCGCGGCATCAGGTCCGGCGGGCCTGTCACGCAGCCCGCCGCGCGCGGCCTGCCGGCCCGCGCCGCGATTTCAGCAGGCAGATCATCCACGACATGACGGAAACCGTAGCACTCAAGATCGTACAGCGCATCGCCACCGAACTGTCCGTCCAGCCGCGCCAGGTCGCGGCGGCCGTGCAACTCCTCGACGAAGGCTCGACCGTTCCGTTCATTGCCCGGTACCGCAAGGAAGTGACCGGCAACCTGGACGACACGCAGCTGCGCCAGCTCGAGGAACGCCTCCTGTATCTGCGCGAACTCGAGGATCGCCGCGCGACGATCCTGTCGAGCATCGACGAGCAAGGCAAGCTGACCGACGAGCTGCGCGCCGCGATCGACGCGGCCGACAGCAAACAGGTGCTCGAAGACCTTTATCTGCCGTACAAGCCGAAGCGCCGCACGCGCGCGCAGATCGCCCGCGAAGCCGGCCTGGAGCCGCTCGCGCAGGCGCTGCTCGCGAACCCGCTGCTCGACCCGCAGACGGAAGCCGCCGCCTACGTCGACGCCGACAAGGGCGTCGCCGACGTGAAGGCCGCGCTCGACGGCGCGCGCGACATCCTGTCCGAGCAATTCGGCGAAACGGCCGAGCTGCTCGGTAAGCTGCGCGACTACCTGCACAGCCAGGGCGTCGTGTCGTCGGCCGTCGTCGAAGGCAAGGAAAACGAGGAAGGCGAGAAATTCCGCGACTACTACGATTACGCGGAAACGATCCGGACCGTACCGTCGCACCGCGCGCTCGCGCTGTTCCGCGGCCGCAATGCCGGCGTGCTGACCATCAAGCTCGGCCTTGGCGAAGAGCTCGACGCGCAGGTGCCGCACCCCGGCGAAGCGATGATCGCGCGCCATGTCGGGATCGCGAACCAGAGCCGTCCGGCCGACAAGTGGCTGTCCGACGTGTGCCGCTGGTGCTGGCGTGTGAAGGTGCAACCGCACATCGAGAACGAACTGCTCACGCAACTGCGTGAAACGGCCGAAGCCGAAGCGATCCGCGTGTTCGCCCGGAACCTGAAGGATCTGCTGCTGGCCGCGCCGGCCGGCCCGAAGGCCGTGATCGGTCTCGACCCCGGCCTGCGCACCGGCGTGAAGGTCGCCGTGGTCGACCGCACCGGCAAAGTGCTCGCCACCGACACGATCTACCCGCACGAGCCGCGCCGTGACTGGGACGGCTCGCTCGCGAAGCTCGCGCGCATCGCCGCCCAGACGCAGGCCGAGCTGATCAGCATCGGCAACGGCACCGCGTCGCGCGAAACCGACAAGCTCGCGAGCGAACTGATCACGAAGCACCCCGAACTGCGACTGCAGAAGATCGTCGTGTCGGAAGCCGGCGCGTCGGTCTACTCGGCGTCCGAACTCGCTGCGAAGGAATTCCCGGAAATGGACGTGTCGCTGCGTGGCGCCGTATCGATTGCCCGCCGCCTGCAGGATCCGCTCGCCGAACTCGTGAAGATCGAACCGAAAGCGATCGGCGTCGGCCAGTACCAGCACGATGTGAACCAGCGTGAACTCGCCCGCTCGCTCGACGCGGTGGTCGAGGATTGCGTGAACGCGGTCGGCGTCGACGCGAACACCGCGTCGGTCGCGCTGCTCGCCCGCGTATCGGGCCTGAACGCGACGCTCGCGCGCAACATCGTCGACTACCGCGACGCGAACGGCCCGTTCCCGTCGCGCGAGCACCTGCGCAAGGTGCCGCGGCTCGGCGACAAGACCTTCGAACAGGCGGCCGGCTTCCTGCGCATCAACGGCGGCGAGAACCCGCTCGATCGCTCGTCGGTGCACCCGGAAGCCTATCCGGTCGTCCAGCGGATCCTTGCGAAGATCAGCAAGCGGATCGACGACGTGCTCGGCAGCCGCGACTCGCTGTCCGGTCTGTCGCCGGCAGAATTTGTTGACGAACGTTTCGGCCTGCCGACCGTGCGCGACATTCTGTCCGAACTGGAAAAACCGGGTCGCGACCCGCGTCCGGAATTCAAGACCGCAACGTTCCGCGACGGCGTCGAGAAGGTCTCCGACCTGATGCCTGGCATGCTGCTTGAAGGGGTCGTGACGAACGTCGCCGCATTCGGCGCATTCGTGGACATCGGCGTGCACCAGGACGGCCTCGTCCACGTGTCCGCGATGTCGACGAAGTTCATCAAGGATCCGCACGAAGTCGTGAAGGCGGGCCAGGTCGTCAAGGTCAAGGTGATCGACGTCGACGTGAAGCGCCAGCGCATTGCGCTGACGATGCGCCTCGACGACGAAGCGGCCGCCCCCGGCATGGCACCGCGTGGCGGCCAGGATCGCGGCAACGCCGGCCGCGGCGCGGCACGCCCGCAGCGCTCGCGCGAGCCGGAACCGGCCGGCGCAATGGCCGCGGCATTCGCGAAGCTCAAGCGCTGAGCACGCGAACGCTGTCGACCGACGACAAAAAGCCCGCCGAATGGCGGGCTTTTTTCATGGCTCGAACGGCGAAACGGCGAGCGCGCGGCCGGATCGACACGAGCCGCATGTGCGGCCCGCGCGCGGCGTTCAGATCTCGATCTTGGTGCCGAGCTCGACGACGCGGTTCGCCGGAATCGAGAAGAAGTCGGTCGGCTTGGCCGCGTTCTGGTGCATCCACGCGAACACGCGTTCGCGCCAGATCGACATGCCCGGCAGATGCGTCGGCACGACCGTCTCGCGCGCGAGGAAGAACGACGTGTCCATCAACTCGAACGTCATGTCGTGCGTACGGCCGAACTCCTCGAGCACCGCCTTCACGTCCGGCGTCTCGTTGAAGCCGTACTGGGCCTTGACGATGTAGAGGCCGCCGCTCGCATCGCGCGAACTGAGGCGCTTGTCGTCGCGCACATACGGGATGTCGCGCGTGACGAACGTCAGGAAGATGGTCCGCTCGTGCAGCACCTTGTTGTGCTTCAGGTTGTGCAGCAGGCTCACGGGCACGAGCTTGTCGTTGCCGGTCAGGTAGATCGCGGTGCCCGACACGCGGTGCGGCGGATGCGCGAGCAGCCCCTGCAGGAACGGCTCGAGCGGAATACCGTCGGCCGCTGTGCGTTCCTTGACGATGTGCCGCCCCTTGTACCAGGTCATCAGCAGGAAGAACAGCAAACCGCCGATGCCGAGCGGCAGCCAGCCGCCCTGCGCGACCTTCAGCAGGTTCGCGCCGAAGAAGCCGAGGTCGATCGCGAGAAACACCGCGATGATTGCGCCGACCAGCAGCCGGTTCCAGTTCCACACCTTCACCATCACGACGCACGCCAGCACGGTCGTGATCACCATCGTTGCGGTCACCGCAATACCGTACGCGGCCGCGAGGTTGTCCGAGCTCTTGAAGCCGACCACGATGCAGAGGATCACGAACAGCAGCAGCCAGTTCACGACTGGCACGTAGATCTGACCGATCGCCAGTTCGGACGTGTGCAGCACCTTCATGCGCGGCACGTAGCCGAGCTGGATCGCCTGCGACGTCAGCGAATACGCGCCCGAGATCACCGCCTGCGACGCGATCACGGTCGCCACCGTCGACAGCACGACGAGCGGCAGCAGCGCCCAGTCCGGTGCAAGCAGGAAGAACGGGTTTTCGATTGCCTTCGGATTCTGAATCAGCAGCGCGCCCTGGCCGAAGTAGTTCAGCACGAGCGACGGCATCACGAGCCCGTACGCGGCCAGACGGATCGGCTTCGCGCCGAAGTGGCCCATGTCCGCGTAGAGCGCTTCCGCACCGGTCAACACCAGCACCACGGAGCCCAGCACGACGTAGGCCTGCAGCAGGTGGTCCGCCATGAACGACGCCGCGTAGTACGGGTTGATTGCCGCGACGATGCCCGGCACGCGCACGATGTGATAAACGCCGAGTGCCGCGATCGCGATGAACCACAGCACCATGATCGGGCCGAACAGCTTGCCGACCATCGCGGTGCCGTGACGCTGGATCCAGAACAACGCGATCAGGATCACGATCGTGATCGGCAGCACGAGATGAGACAGGTGTGGCGTCGCGATCTCGAGGCCTTCGACCGCCGACATCACGGAGATCGCCGGCGTGATCACCGCGTCGCCGTAGAACATGCACGCGCCGAATATCCCGAGCGCCATCAGCGCGCCCGCGACGCGGGTTTTCGAATCGAGCGGCCGCAGCGACAGCGCCATCAGCGCGAGCACGCCGCCCTCGCCGTTGTTGTCGGCCCGCATCACGAACAGCAGGTACTTGACGCCGACCACGAGGATGATCGCCCAGAACAGCAGCGAGATCACGCCGAGGATCGAGCTTTCGGTGAGCGGAATGCCGTGTGCGGGGCTGAACGCCTCCTTCAGCGAATACAGCGGGCTCGTGCCGATATCGCCGAACACGACGCCGATGGCTGCTATCGCAAGCGCCCGCATCGAATGTTGGTGTGTCGAATTCGCGTGGGCCGCGTCGGTCGCCTGGATCGTGTCGTTCATATGAAGCGTAATAATCGGGTCCGATTCGGACAAAACGAGCGCTATTCTACTCGCGCCCCCGTGAAACGCTGCCCTGCCCTGTTGCCCTGAAACCACGTGACCTTACGCCGCGCATGCAATCCGGCGCGAGCTGTGGCAGGGCTGCCATCATAGCCGGGGCCGCGCCGTCTGCCTACCGCGTATGCCAACCGCCGCGCCGGCAAATCCGGTCCGCCAATGAAAAACGGCGCCGCAAGCGGCGCCGTACAAGGCTTTCCTTCGATCGGCCGGCCGCTTACGCGCCCGAACCGTCGCGCTGCGCGCGACCGCGCTTGATCCACGCCTCGAGGTTGTGCGGACGAACCGTGTCCCACTCCTCGAACGGCTGATGAATCCACGGATTCGTCGGCAGATACTGCGTGTGATAGTCGGGCTGGACCTTCGAGCAACCCTTGTACCAGAGCACGGCCGAACGCACGGCCGTGACCGCCGGATAACGTTCCTTCAGGTGCTCCTGCACCCGCGCGAGCGTGACGCCCGAATCGACCAGATCGTCGACCAACAGCACGTTGCCCGCGAGGTGGCCGCGCGTCATCGTGATGTACTGCGCGATGTCCAGCTCGCCCTGCTCGGTGCCGGCCGCTTCGCGGTACGAACTCGTCGCGAGGATCGCCAGCGGCACGTCATAGATCCGCGACAGCTGGTCGCCGACGCGCAGACCGCCGCGCGCGAGGCACAGGATCTGGTCGAACTTCCAGCCCGAAGCATGCACCTGGAGCGCGAGCAGTTCGATCAGACGATGGTATTCGTCCCAGCCCACCCACAGGTTCTTGTCGTCGTTACGCGGATCAGTCATCAAGTCTGCCGCCGTCATCGTGATTTGCTGCGTCATGCTGAAAATTAAACCTTGAACGGATGGCGGAGCAGGATCGTTTCATCGCGGTCCGGGCCGGTCGACACCATGTCCACCGGCACGCCAGCCACTTCCTGGACACGGGTCAGGTATGCCTGCGCATTCGCCGGCAGTGCGTCCCACGTCTTGATGCCGACAGTGCTTTCCTTCCAGCCTGCGAACGTTTCGTACACCGGCTCGCAACGCGCCACGTCGGCTGCGCCACGCGGCAGGATGTCGGCGTCCTGGCCGTCGATCTTGTAGCCGACGCACAGCTTCACTTCGTCGAGACCGTCGAGCACGTCGAGCTTCGTCATGCACAGGCCCGACACGCCGTTGATCTGGATCGAGCGGCGCAGCGCGGCTGCGTCGAGCCAGCCCGTGCGGCGCGGACGGCCGGTCACCGAGCCGAATTCCTTGCCGACGTTGGCCAGCGTGACGCCAACCTGGTCCTGACGCTGCGGATTGTCCGCATCGTACAGTTCGCTCGGGAACGGGCCCGAGCCGACGCGCGTGCAATACGCCTTCGTGATGCCGAGGATGTAGTTCAGCTTCTGCGGACCGACGCCGGCGCCGGCCGACGCGGCACCTGCGACGCAGTTGCTCGACGTGACGAACGGATAGGTGCCGTGGTCGATGTCGAGCAGCGTGCCTTGCGCGCCTTCGAACAGCAGGTTCTCACCGGCGTTGTTCGCGTCGTACAGACGGCGCGACACATCGGCCACCATCGGCTTCAGGCGATCGGCATAGCCGAGCATCGTGTCGAGCGTGGCCTGGAAATCGACGGCCGCGGCGCCCAGGTACTGGGTCAGCACGAAGTTGTGGAAATCGAGGTTTTCGCGCAGGCGATCGGCGAAGGTCTTCGCGTCGAACAGGTCCTGCACGCGCAGTGCGCGGCGGCCAACCTTGTCTTCGTACGCGGGGCCGATGCCGCGGCCGGTCGTACCGATCTTGCCCGCGCCCTTGCGCGCTTCGCGCGCCTGGTCGATCGCGATGTGGTACGGCAGAATCAGCGTCGTGGCTTCGGAAATGAACAGGCGGTCGCGTACGTTCACGCCGGCCTCTTCCAGCTCGCCGATTTCCTTGAACAGTGCCTCGGGGGACAGGACGACGCCGTTGCCGATGTAGCAGGCGACGCCTTCACGCATGATGCCCGACGGAATGAGGCGCAAGATGGTTTTCTTGCCGCCGATGATGAGGGTGTGGCCGGCGTTGTGACCGCCCTGGAAACGCACGACGCCCTGAGCGTGGTCCGTCAGCCAGTCGACGATCTTGCCCTTGCCTTCATCACCCCATTGCGTTCCCACGACGACGACATTGCGCCCGGGAGTCACGTTCACTGCGCTGGCAGACATGTTGATTCGTTAGCTGGTTAAAAACGTATTCTACCTATGTTCGCGGGCGATTCCGAATTTTTCCGTTTCGCTTCAACGATATGCACGCCGAACGACGGCCCGCGAACGCCTGTTTAACGGGGCTCGACCACCCACGCGCCGTTGCGCTCGACGAGCGAACGGTCGCACGCGAATTCGTCGAGCACATGATCGTGCCCCGGCAATGCCTGGATCACGACCTCGCCCGCATCGCGCAGCGCCACGACGGCCGCGCGCAGTGCGTCGTCCTGCGCCCACGGCGCGAGAATGGCGGTACCACGCGCCTCGACCGGCGAAATGCGCGCGAGCTCGCGCAAATCGAGCGAGAAGCCCGTCGCCGGGCGAGCGCGGCCGTATGCCTGGCCCACGTGGTCGTAACGACCGCCGCGCGCGATCGCGTTCGGCACGCCGTCGATGTACGCCGAAAACATCGCGCCGCTGTGGTACGCATAGCCGCGCAGGTCGGCCAGATCGATCGCCACCTCGACACCCTTCGCCTGTGCGGCGAGCTGGGCGAGATCGTCGAGTGCACGCGTGATCTCGGGCAGCACCGGCAGCCGCGCGCGCGCCTCGTCGAGCACGCTCGCGTCGCCGTACAGGTTCGGCAGCGCACGCAGCGCCGCGCACGTATCGGCGCCGAGATCGTCGGTGAGTTCGTTCAGCAGCGGCACGTCCTTGCCCGACAGCGCGTCGTACAGCGCCTCGCCGCGTTCGGCGGCCTGCGCGTCGCGCGCGAGCAGCGCCGCGAGCACGCCGGCGTGGCCCAGATCCAGGCGGATCCGCGACAGGCCCGCGAGATGCAGCGCGTCGAGCATCAGTTGCTGGATTTCGAGGTCGGCTTCCAGCCCGGCATGCCCGTAGATTTCGGCGCCGATCTGGATCTGTTCGCGCGTCGCGTGCAGGCCGCGCGGACGCGTATGCATCACGTGCCCGGCATAGCAGAGGCGCGTCACGCCCTGGCGATTCAGCAGGTGCGCGTCGATACGCGCGACCTGCGGCGTGATGTCCGCACGCAGGCCAAGCGTGCGGCCCGACAGCTGATCGACCAGCTTGAAGGTGCGCAGGCGCAGGTCGGCGCCGCCGCTCGTCAGCAGCGACTCGAGATATTCGAGCAGCGGCGGCATCACCATTTCGTAGCCGTACGAACGGAAGCGGTCGAGCAGCCTGCGACGCAGCTCCTCGATCTTGCGCGCTTCCGACGGCAGTACGTCGGCGATATTCTCGGGAAGTAACCAGGTCGACATCGGTACGGTCCTACGACGGGAAACAGGGCGCGACACGCGCGCCGCGAAATGAATCGGAAATCGGTATCAGGCGGAACGAACGGCGGATGCGCCGTCCGGGTCAGGTGGCGAGCAGCAGCAGGACGAGCCCGAGCGCCATCACGATAAGCCCGCCGATCCGGATATGATGCGGCGGCCGCTCCGCTATTCTACGAAACGTGTCGCGCCAGGCGACGGGAAACACGAAGGGGAACGCCCCCTCGATGATCAGCATCAGTGCTACCGCGAGCAACAACGAGCCAGCCAGATCCATGCGAGCGACGGCGCCGCTCGACGCGGCGCCCCAAGGTCAGTGTTTGCGGGGAGCGGGTGCCGCCGGTGCGGCACCGCCCGTCGGGCTGCGCATGAAACGGAAGAACTCGCTGTCGGGATCGACGACGATGATGTCGTTGCGCTTGAAGGTATTCCGGTAAGCCTGCAGGCTCGCGTAGAACTGGTAGAACTGCGGGTCGCGGCCGAACGCATCGGCGGCGATCGTCGCGGCCTTCGCGTCGCCCTCGCCCTTGATCGTCTGAGCGGACTTGTACGCATTCGCGAGCACGGCCTGCTGTTCGCGTTCCGCATCGGCCTTGATCTGTTCGACGTCGGCAGCGCCTTCGGCACGTACCTGGGCGGCCTGGTCGCGCAGCGCGCCAATCATCCGCTGATAGACGGCGTCCGTTTGCGCGGCCGGCAGGTCGACACGCGTCAGCTGGACGTCGACCACGTCGATGCCGAAGCCGGACGCCTTGTCCCGCACCGCGTCGCGCGCCGCATCGGCGATCTCGCGCTGGCCGCCGAGCGCATCGTCGAGCCCGCGCTTGCCGAATGCGTCGCCCAGCGCGCTCTTCAGCGCACCGGCCAGACGTTCGTTGGCAGCCGCCGGATCGCCGCCCGTTGCCATGAAATACTTCATCGGATCGCTGATCCGATACTTGACCGCGTACGCGACGAGCAGATCGTGCTTGTCCTGCGTCGCAAGCTGCAGCGGATCCGACGATTCGAGCGACTGCAGGCGCGTGTCGATCAGCGTCGCCGTCTGCAACGGCGGCGGCAGCTTGAAGTGGATGCCGGGGCCCGCGAGTTCGGGCTGCGCGCCGTCACGGCCCGACAGCACGGCCGTATGACGCGGATCGACGGTCAGGACCGTCGACGACGCCGCGAAGGCAACGATCACGATTGCGACGACAAGCGCAATGATTCGGTTCATGTTCTGCGCTCCCCGTTACTTCAGATCGTCTTCGCGCGAGCGGCTGCGGAACACTTCGCGCGACCGCAGCGCGTCGCTGCCCGCTGCCGGCGCGGCGGCGGCCGAAGCCGCGCTGGCCGGCGCACTCGCCGTGCCGTCGGCCGGTGCCGACGCCGAGGCCGCGTCAGGCGCGGATGCGCCGACCGACGCCGCGGCGTTTTGTCGCCCCTGCTCGACGATCTTGTCGAGCGGCAGATACACGACGCTGTTGCCGCCCTTGTTGCCGACGAACACCTTCGTCGTGTTCGAATAGATTTCCTGCATCGTCTCGAGGTACATCCGCTCGCGAATCACCGCGGGCGCCTTCGAATACTGTGCATAGACCTGCTTGAACCGGTCGGCGTCGCCTTCGGCTTCCGTCACCACGCGATCGGCATATGCCTTCGCTTCGTCGACGAGCTTCGCGGCATCGCCCTGCGCCTTCGGCAGCAGGTCGCTCGCGTAAGCCTGCGCGGCCCGCTTCGCGGCTTCGCGCTCGTCGCGCGCCTTCGCGACTTCCGCATACGCGGCCTGCGTCTGCTCGGGCGCGGCGACGCTTTGCATCGTGACGCCCGTGACTTCGAGCCCGGTCTGGTAGCGGTCGAGATCACGCTGGATCGCGGTCGACAGCTGCTCGCGCAGTGCGTCGCGGTCCTGGTTCAGCATGTCGGCGGCGCTACGCGTGCCGACGATCGCGCGCACCGCAGCCTGCGCGGCCTGCGACACGCTGCGCTCGGGATCGACGCTGCGGAACAGGTAATCGGTTGCGGAACGAATCCGGTACTGGACGACGAAACGCACGTCGACGATGTCGGCATCGCGCGTGAGCATCGCCGCTTCCTTCACGTTCGCGAGACGCACGACGTTGTTGCGGCCGATCTCGATCGAACGGACCTGCGACGTATCGACGATCTCATGCGACGCGAACGGATACGGCGCACGCCAGTGCACGCCCTGGCCGACCGTGCCCGACAGCTTGCCGAGTTGCAGCACGACACCCGTCTGGCCGTCCTGCACGACGAACAGCCCGCTGCCCGCGTAGACCGCGACCAGCACGCCGATCACGATGCCGACACCGACCCGCGCAGCCCGGCCGTTGTCGGGCCGGAAACCGTTGCCACCCTTGCCGCCGAACAGGCCGCTCAGACGCCGGTTGAAGTTGCGCCACATCTCGTCGAGATCGGGCGGACCGTCACCGTCGCCGCCGGGCGGACGCTTCGATTCGTTCGTACGCGGACGGGATCCGTCATTGCCCTTGCCTTCGCTACGTCCCCAGCGGGGATCGTTGATCGACAGCAAGGCGCGCATCCGCCGCAAGGTACTCCGCTCGTTGTATTCGTTCACCAGAGTTTGTTCACCAGATTGGACGCCGGCTAACCGGCCGGGGCCGGTTAGCGCCCGTGTTCGGAAATCGTGCGGTCTTCGTGTGGTTCAGCGGGTGCGCCGTCGAGCGCGTCGTCGGATAACGTCGCGTAGGAAAGCTGCTCCCCGGAGGCGATTTCGGCGATGGCGGCACGCAACGCATCAAGACCCTGACCGGTGCGCGCGCTCAAAAAGACGCGCGAAATATTACCATATTCGTCCCGCTCGACCGCGTCGCCGCGGGCCGCCAGCTCGGGCACGGCGTCGATCTTGTTGAACACCAGCACCTGTCGGATCGTGTCCGCGCCGATCTCGTGCAGCACGCCGTTGACCTGCTCGATCTGTTCGAGCCGCACCGCGCTCGATGCATCGACCACGTGCAGCAGCAGATCCGCATGGATCGTTTCCTCGAGGGTCGCGCGAAACGCGGCAACCAGCTGGTGAGGCAACTCACGGATGAACCCGACCGTATCGGACACGACGATCTGGCCGACTTCGTCGCCCAGGTACACGCGCCGCGACGTCGTATCGAGCGTTGCGAACAGCTGGTCGGCCGCATAGGCCTGCGCTTTCGTCAGCGCATTGAACAGCGTCGACTTGCCCGCGTTGGTATAGCCGACGAGCGACACCGACATCGTGCCGCTGCGGGCCCGCTGGCGACGCTGCGTGCTGTGCTGCCGGCGCAGCCGGTCGAGCCGCGACTTCAGCATCTTGATGCGCTCGCCGATCAGCCGGCGGTCGGTTTCGAGCTGCGTTTCACCCGGGCCGCGCAGGCCGATACCGCCCTTTTGCCGTTCCAGGTGGGTCCACGCGCGAATCAGTCGGGTCGACAGGTATTGCAACTGCGCGAGCTCGACCTGCAGCTTGCCTTCGTGGCTGCGGGCGCGCTGCGCAAAGATATCGAGGATGAGACTCGTGCGATCGACCACACGCCTGTTAAGCGCCTGCTCCAGATTGCGTTGCTGGGCCGGTGCGAGGGCGTGGTTGAAGATGACGATTTCGACGTTGTGCGCGTCGCAGGCAAGCCGCAGTTCTTCGGCTTTGCCGCTGCCGATGAACATCTTGGCATCAGGACTGGAGCGACGACCCGTGAGGGTGACGGCGGGACGGGCGCCTGCACTGGAGGCGAGAAGACTGAGTTCTTCGAGACTGGCTTCGAAATCGGTCTTGCCGAAATCGATGCCGACGAGCGCTGCGTTGATCAAATTATCGGGTGTCAAGATAAGGCGGCTGGCATCGGTCGCTCGCGGCGACCGGATGCCGGCCGCTGCGATAGGTTAGGACGAGGCTTCCGCGTCCGGGTGGAAATTCACCGGGCGCGCCGGCACGACCGTCGAGATGGCGTGCTTGTAAACCATCTGGGTCACCGTATTACGGAGCAACACGACGTACTGGTCGAACGATTCGATGTTCCCTTGAAGCTTGATGCCGTTGACGAGATAGATCGAAACGGGAACGTGCTCTTTGCGCAGTGCGTTCAAAAACGGGTCTTGTAACAATTGCCCTTTGTTGCTCATGGCGTACTCCATCTTTTTTTGCAGGTTGATCTGGACTGGCGGCGAAGAAAAAGAGATCCGTCGCCAATCGCTACACTATAGCTGATTTTGCCTGCCCCGCCCGGGCGTAGGCCATGCGGCCTGGCCCTTGCGGGGCGTGCTTCAGCCCTTGTCCGCGTACGGGTTGTTCGACGAACGGAACTCTATGCGCAATGGAGTCCCTGTCAGTGAGAAAGTTTCGCGGAATCGGTTTTCCAGGTAACGCTTGTACGTTTCCGTCACGGCATCGAGCGCGTTACCGTGGATGACGATCAACGGCGGATTCTGGCCGCCCTGGTGCGCGTAGCGCAGCTTCGGACGCACCGGGCCGCGACGGCGCGGCTGCTGGAATTCGACGGCCTCGATCAGCGCGCGCGTAAGCTTCGGCGTCGGCAGCTTCGCCATGGCCGCCGCGTATGCGTCGTCGACCGAGCGCATCAGCGCGCCGATCCCCGTCTTCTTCGCGGCCGAAATGTAGTGCGACTTCGCGAAGTCGAGGAATTTCAGCTTGCGGGTCAAATCCGCTTTCGCGCGATCGCGTGCGTGATCGTCAAGACCGTCCCACTTGTTGACGCCGATCACAAGCGCGCGGCCCTGCTCGACGACGAAGCCGGCGATGTGCGCGTCCTGGTCGGAAATGTCCTGCTGCGCATCCAGCAGAAGAATGACGACGTTCGCATCCGAGATCGACTGCAGCGTCTTCACGACCGAGAACTTCTCGATCGCCTCGAACACCTTGCCGCGGCGCCGCAGGCCCGCGGTGTCGATCAGCGTATATTTCTTGCCGTTACGTTCGAAGTCGACGTAGATCGAGTCGCGCGTCGTGCCCGGCATGTCGAACGCGATCACGCGGTCCTCGCCGATCAGCGCGTTCACGAGCGTCGACTTGCCGACGTTCGGGCGGCCGACGATCGCGATCTTGATGCCGCGCGACGGATCGTCCTCGTCCGCCTCCTCCGGCTGGCCCGCGTACGCGACTTCCAGCGCCTCGTTGATCATGTCGGTCACGCCGTCGCCGTGCGCGGCCGAGATCGCGCGCGGATCGCCGAGCCCGAGCTCGTAGAAGTCCGTCGCGACCGCCGTGTACTTCATCCCCTCGGCCTTGTTGACGACCAGGAAGATCGGCCTGCCCGTCTTGCGCAGGTAATCGGCGATCGACTTGTCGTGCGGCGCGAGGCCGTTACGGCCGTCGACGATGAACACGACGACGTCGGCTTCCTCGACGGCCTGGCGCGTCTGGCGCGCCATCTCGTGCAGGATGCCGTCCTTCGCGACAGGCTCGAAGCCGCCGGTGTCGACGACCAGATAAGGCCGTGCGCCGACGCGCCCTTCGCCGTAATGGCGATCGCGCGTGAGGCCCGGCAAGTCGGCGACCAGCGCATCGCGCGAGCGCGTGAGCCGGTTGAACAGCGTGGATTTCCCCACATTGGGGCGCCCAACGAGGGCAATGACCGGTTTCATCTGTGTTTTCTACGGTGATGCGCAGCAGCGGGAGGCCCGCTGCTGCGGGCGGCTGCGCTGAATGAAAATATCACGAATTCGCGCCGCGCCGGATGCGCGCGCCGGGCGCGCGTTGCGCGCCGTCGTCTTTCGTTGCGAACTGCCTTTCAAATACCGAGCGGCCGGGGACACCGGCCGCCTTCATGTCGCACGGCCCGCGGTGCGCGGGACAAGCCCGCCGCGCCGCGGCCGCGCATGTTTCGCGCGCGTCAGCGCGGACGGAACCCGTACAGGCCGCCGTCCTTCGTCTGCACGACCAGCGTGTTGCCCGCCAGGACCGGCGCCGCCGTGATCGCGCTGCCGTCAGTCTTCATCCGTGCGATGAAGCTGCCGTCCTCGCGCGACAGGAAGTGCACGAAGCCCTTGTAGTCGCCCATCACGACTGCATGACCGAGCAGGTACGGCACGCCGACGTCGCGGCTCTTCAGTTGGTCGTTGCGCCAGAGCTGGTTGCCGGTGGTCGCGTCGTACGCCGTCACGATCGACCAGTCGTCGCCGCCGGCGACCACCGAATCGTCCTGCGCCAGGCCGCTGCGGCTCGAGAACGCCTTTTCCCACAGCGGACGGCCCGAGTTCGCATCGAAGCAGCCGAGCTGACCCTGGAACGTGACCGCGCAAGCTTCGGCGCCCACGAGCGTCGGCGGACCGCTGACGTCGTTGATGCGCTCGACTTCGGTCACGCCCTTCGGGAACGACACGGGCGTCTGCCAGAACGGATCGCCCGTCTGCAGGTTGATCGCGACCAGACCGCCGCCGGGGAAACCCGCCAGCACGGCCGCGTCGCCCGCGAACGTCATGCCGGCCGACACGCGCAGGTTCAGCGGCACCGCACGGTTGCGGTAGTTCCACTTCTGCTCGCCCGTCTGCGCATCGAACGCGATCACCTGGCCGTCGATCGTGCGAACGATCACGAGGCCGTTGCCCACGAGCGGCGGCGAGAAAATCTCGCCCTGCACGGAGGTCTTCCACAGCTGCTTGCCGTCGGGGCCGAGCACGAACACGCCGCCCTTCAGCGCGCCGACCGCAGTCAGGTTGCCGTCGCTGCCGACACCAGCCGACAGGTCCGAACCGACCTTCGCGCGCCACAGCGTCTGGCCCGTCTTCGCGTCGATCTTCTCGACCGAACCGTTTTCGCCCGCTGCATAGACAGCGTCGCCCACGGCCACCGGCGAGAACAGGTAGCGACCGCCCTTGCCGACGCTCGCCTTCCAGACCTGTTGCACGTCCATCACGGGCTTGAACTCGGTGAGCGGCGTCGGCACGCGGCGCGCGTCCTTCGACGACGAGCAGGCCGCCAATGCCAGGACAGCCGCCGCGCAGGCGACGGGCACAGCGTAACGTTTCAGCAAATTCATCGGTTAGCGAAGCAGAGTTAAGAGGTTGAGGGGGCCGTGATCAGCCGCCGAGCGCGTCGAGCTTGAACTGCACGAGCTGGCGCGCGGACTGGTCGTCCTTCGACAGGCCGTCGAGCGCGAGCTTGTAAGCGGCGCGCGCATCGTCGGTCTTGCCTTGCGCGGCAAGCAGGTCGCCGCGGCGATCCGCCACGAGGCCCTTGAATGCATCGACCGGCGTGCCGGACAGCAGCGCGAGGCCTGCGTCGTACGCCTTCTCGTCGAGCAGCAGCGACGCAAGACGCAGCTTCGCGATCTGCTTGTACTCGTCATCCTTGGCGTGATCGGCGGCCCATTGCAGCTGCGCCTTCGCGCCTGCGGCGTCGCCGGCCGTATACAGCGTCTTCGCGGCAGCGAGCGCGCTCATCTCCGCATACGGCGTGCTGCCGTACTTGTCTTCCATGTCGGCAGCCGCGCGGGCCATCGTCGCCTTGTCGTTCGCGGCGGCGGCCTTCTGGACCTGCTCGTACAACCCGGAAGCCTCGGCGGCCTGACGGCGCTGCCAGTAGTTCCAGCCATTGAAACCGGCCGCGACGACCAGCGCCGCGAGCACGATCCACGTGGTGAGGTTGCCCCAGCGGGCCCACCACGCTTTCAGACTTTCAATCGATTCTTGTTCGTCGTGATAACTCATCGGCGAGCGATTCCTTCCTGTTCAGGCTTTTCTTGTCAGCGAATGCCAGCGCGATCAGTCGTCGCCGTCTTCGGCGGATGCAACCATCGCATTGATTAGGAATTCGGTCAAGCTTTCGACCGGTACGGTCTGCTGAACGTTCTTTTCCCCTTCCTGGCCCGCACCGCGCAGCGCTTTCACGCCCACCGTGCCGTTCGCGATCTCTTCTTCGCCGAAGATCACCGCAAACGCGGCGCCGCTTGCATCGGCCCGCTTCATCTGCGACTTGAAGCTGGCCGGCGCGCCGTCGGCGCTGCAGTGGAAAATCACGTCGAGGCCCGTGTCGCGCAGACGCTCGGCCGCGATGAACGCCTGCTCGCGGGCGGTCTCGCCCTGGTGCACGACGTAGACGTCGACGCCTTCCTGCTCGGGCGCGAGATCATCTTCCTTCAGCAGTTCGAGAATGCGCTCGATGCCCATCGCCCAGCCGCATGCGGCGGTCGGCTTGCCGCCGAGCTGCTCGATCAGCGGATCGTAGCGGCCGCCGGCCGCGACCGTCCCCTGCGCACCGAGCTTGTCGGTCACCCACTCGAACACGGTCAGATTGTAGTAATCGAGACCACGCACGAGACGCGGGTTGATCTTGAACGGGATGTTGTTCGCGAGCAGCAGGCGCTGCAGTCCTTCGAAGTGCGCGCGCGACTCGTCGCCGAGGAAGTCGATCAGCTTCGGTGCGTTCTGCGCGATCTCCTGCAGCGCGGGGTTCTTCGTGTCGAGCACGCGCAGCGGGTTCGTATACAGGCGGCGCTTCGCATCCTCGTCGAGCACGTCCGCGAACTGCTCGAGGTACTTGATCAGTTCGACACGGTGCGCGGCGCGCTCTTCGGCGAGGCCGAGCGAGTTGATCTCGAGCTTGATGCCCGTCAGCCCGAGGTCGTCCCACAGCCGCTGGCACATCATGATGATTTCCGCATCCGCGTCCGGGCCCGCGAAGCCAAGCGCCTCGACGCCGACCTGGTGGAACTGGCGGTAGCGGCCGCGCTGCGGACGCTCGTGACGGAACATCGGGCCGATGTACCACAGGCGCTTCGGGCCGTCGTACAGCATGTTGTGCTCGATCGACGCACGCACGACGGCCGCGGTGTTCTCCGGACGCATCGTCAGGTTCTCGCCGTTCAGCGCGTCGGTGAAGCTGTACATCTCCTTCTCGACGATGTCGGTGACTTCGCCGATGCCGCGCGTGAAGAGCTGCGTATGCTCGACGATCGGCGTGCGGATGTTCTGGTAGCCGTATGCGCGCAGCAGCGATTTCACCGTAGCTTCGAAGAACTCCCACAGGCCTGCATCCTGCGGGAGGATGTCGTTCATGCCCTTGACGCCGGTGAGCTTCTCGATCTTGCGTTTCTGTTCAGTCATCGTGTGTGTGGACGGATTAGTTCAGGGCCGCAGCGCGGCCGTAATTGCGTGCGACGTAGTCGCTGACGATCTGCTGGAATTCCTCGGCGATCCGCTCGCCGCGCAGCGTCTTGACCTTCTCGCCGTCGATGAAGACGGGAGCGGCCGGGTTCTCGCCCGAGCCCGGCAGGCTGATGCCGATGTTCGCGTGCTTCGACTCGCCCGGGCCGTTGACGATACAGCCCATCACTGCGACGTTCATCTTCTCGACGCCCGGATATTCCTTGCGCCACTCCGGCATCTGCTCGCGCAGATACGTCTGGATCTGCATCGCGAGTTCCTGGAACAGCGTGCTCGTCGTGCGGCCGCAGCCCGGGCAGGCGATCACCATCGGCGCGAACGAGCGCAGGCCCATCGTCTGCAGGATTTCCTGGCCGACGATCACCTCACCGGTGCGCGACGCACCCGGTTCCGGCGTCAGCGAGATGCGGATCGTGTCGCCGATCCCTTCCTGCAGCAGCACGCCGAGCGCGGCCGTCGACGCGACGATGCCCTTCGAGCCCATGCCCGCTTCGGTCAGACCGAGGTGCAGCGCGAAACCGCAACGGCGGCCGAGTTCGCGATACACGGCGATCAGGTCCTGCACGCCGCTGACCTTGCACGACAGCACGATGCGATCGCGGCCGAGGCCGAGTTCGACCGCGCGCTCGGCCGAGCCGATCGCCGACTGGATCAGCGCCTCGTACATCACGCTCTGCGCATCCCACGGCTGCGCACGCGCACCGTTCTCGTCCATCATGCGCGCGAGCAGGTCCTGGTCGAGACTGCCCCAGTTCACGCCGATCCGCACCGCCTTGTCGTACTTCGCCGCGGCTTCGATCATCTGCGCGAACTGCGTGTCGCGCTTTGCGCCCTGGCCGACGTTGCCCGGGTTGATCCGGTACTTCGACAGCGACTCCGCGCAGCCCGGGTAGTCGCGCAGCAGCAGGTGGCCGTTGTAGTGGAAGTCGCCGACGAGCGGGACGGTCACGCCCATCCGGTCGAGCTGCTCACGGATCGCCGGCACGGCCGCCGCCGCTTCCGGCGTGTTGACGGTGATCCGCACCAGTTCGGAGCCTGCGTTCGCGAGATCCTTGATCTGGATCGCCGTGCCGATCGCATCGGCCGTGTCGGTGTTCGTCATCGACTGCACGCGCACCGGCGCATCGCCGCCGATCGTCACGAGCTGCCCGCCCCAACGAACATCCACCGCATGCGACACGCGACGCGGCTGATGCCCGCCGAACACCGGCTCGGTTGAACAAATCTGACTGCTGCGTGGGGATTGAGCTTCGGATTGCATCGATAGATCCATTTACGCGGAATGCGCCGCGATGCGGCACATGAATTGAAAAAGCGCCGTGCCCTCGTGGCCTGTCGGCGACAGGCCTTCGTCACGGCGCTTGACGTCAGGGCAACATGAACCGCGCCACGTTACCCCGCGCTGCCGAATATTTTGCCGGATCGACGGGTTTTCCGTCGAACGCGACCGAATCGAGGCCCGCCTTGTTACCGATCGTGACCTTGAACGGCCCGTCGCCGGCGACCTGCTTCGCTTCACCGGCCCGCACCAGCCCCGAGAACAGCTCCTTGCCGCTCTTGTCGCGCACGCTGAACCAGCTGTCCTGCTTGACCTTCAGTTCGATCATCGACTGACCTGCCGCCACCACGACGCTCGCGGGCTGAGCCGGCGCGGCAGCGCTTGCCGCGGCGGTCGTCGCGACGACGGGTTGCGCCGGTTGCGATGCGGCTGCTACCGGCACCGCCGGGGCAGCCGACGCCACCGCTTGCGGCACTACGCCGGACGCTGCTGCCACGGCCGGCGCCTCATTGCCAGCCGCCGCCGACGCACCGCTCGCAGCCGTCTCGTCGACGGACGAGCCCGCCGCGACGCTGGCAGCCGACGCATGCTCGGCATCGCCGCCCTTGAAGCGCGCGAGCCAGCTCGACGAGTCGCCGCCAGTGTGCCACATCAGTACCGCGACCACCGCGACGACGACGATCGCGGTGCCCCACAACCACGGGTGGTGACGCGACGAGCCGCCGAGCGGAATCGACACGCGGCCGCGCGGCAGATCCGTCCCCGACGACGCGGGCATCGACAGATCGACTTCCGGCGCGCCGCGCTCGCGGCGCAGGGCCTGCGCGAACGGTTCCGGATCGACGCCGAGCATCTTCGCGTAGCTGCGCACGACGCCGATCGCGAACGTCACGCCGGGCAAATGACTGATGTCACCGGCCTCGAGCGCACGCAGCTTCGGCGGAGCGACCTTGAGCCGCGCCGACACGTCGTCGACCGTCCAGCCCTTCGCCTCCCGGAGCTGCGCCAGCCGGCCACCGACTGCCACCAGCGTTTCCAGTCCCGCCGGCGCCGGCTGCGCGGCATTCGTCTCTGCGCCGTTTGACGGCTGCGGCTCACTCATCCTTGTCCTCGCGTCGATTCTTCTTCACTGGCGGACGCCGCCGGCTCTTGCCAGCCGGCACCCGCAACTTGTCACACCATGCGCGGCGCCAAGGCGCCGCGACCGATCGCTATTCGCGTGTTATACCGCCAAAAGATTCGGGCATCCCCGGTCAGGCGCGCCAACGCGGCGCCCCGTCAAACCGCCCGAACTTCGATGATCTTTGCTGCGCCACCCGTTCGCTCCGCCAGACGCGTGCGGTCCTTCACGGCGCCGGCCAGCTGGCCGCACGCGGCGTCGATGTCGTCGCCGCGCGTCTTGCGCACGGTCGTGACGACACCCGCGTCGATGAGGACCTGTGCAAAGCGCTTGATCTGCTCCGGCTTCGAGCGGATGAGGCCCGACTCCGGAAACGGGTTGAACGGGATCAGATTGAACTTGCAGGGCACGTCGCGCGTGACGGCCAGCAGTTCGCGCGCATGCGCTTCGGTGTCGTTGACGCCGTCGAGCATGCAGTATTCGAAAGTAATGAAGTCACGCGGCGCGACTTTCAGATAGCGCTGGCACGCGGCCATGAGCTCGCGCAGCGGATGCTTCTTGTTGAGCGGCACCAGCTCGTCGCGCAGCGCATCGTTCGGCGCGTGCAGCGATACGGCGAGCGCGACCGGCAGTTCGGCGCCGAGGCGGTCCATCATCGGCACCACGCCGGACGTCGACAGCGTGACGCGGCGGCGCGACAGGCCGTACGCGTTGTCGTCGAGCATCAGCCGCATCGCGGGGACGACCGCGCTGTAATTCAGCAGCGGCTCGCCCATGCCCATCATCACCACGTTGGTGACGACCCGCTCGGCCTTGCCGTTCGGACCGGGCGCGCGACCGAGCGACGCTCGCAGTGCAAATTCGGCCATCCGGAGCTGGCCGATGATTTCGGCTGTCGACAGGTTGCGGGAGAAGCCCTGCTTGCCCGTCGAGCAGAAGCGGCAGTTGACCGCACACCCGGCCTGCGACGACACGCACAGCGTGCCGCGCGTCTCTTCCGGGATGAACACGGTTTCGACCGCATTGCCGTTTCCGACGTCGATCAGCCACTTGCGTGTGCCGTCGGTGGAAACGTTGTCGCTGACGATATCCGGCATCACGATCGACGCGCGGCCCTTGAGCTTTTCTCTCAAGGACTTCGCGAGATCGGTCATGCCGTCGAAATCGCCGGCGTTGTACTGGTGGATCCAGCGCTGCAACTGCTTGGCGCGGAACGGCTTCTCGCCGAGACTGCCGCAGTACGCGACAAGACCCTCGGCATCGAAGTCGAGAAGATTGACGGAAGTTTCGCTCGTCATGATGTGCTGCCTTGCCGCGTGCGCTGAATCCAGCCTACTTGTTGCCAGCCGGAGCTTAGCGCGAGTAGACGTTCATTTCCGGGAAGAAGAATGCAACTTCGACCGCTGCCGTTTCTGCAGCGTCCGAGCCGTGCACTGCATTCGCGTCGATGCTGTCGGCGAAGTCGGCGCGGATCGTGCCCTTTTCCGCCTTCTTCGGATCCGTCGCGCCCATCAGGTCGCGGTTCTTCAGGATCGCGCCTTCACCTTCCAGAACCTGGATCATCACCGGGCCCGAGATCATGAAATCGACGAGGTCCTTGAAGAACGGACGTGCTGCGTGCACTGCGTAGAACTTCTCGGCGTCTGCGCGCGACAGGTGCGCCATGCGCGATGCGATGATCTTCAGGCCGGCGCCTTCGAAACGGCTGTAGATCTGGCCGATCACGTTCTTTGCCACCGCATCCGGCTTGATGATCGACAGGGTGCGCTCGATTGCCATAAAAACTCCAAGAAATTAAGAAGTTACAGGTTCAAATGAATCCGCTATTGTAGCACGATCCCGTGTATCATTGCGATTGAACCCTTACACGCGTGAAAGGTTCCGAATCCATATGTTTTTGCGCTGCCTGGCCATTGAAACCAAGCGGCGCGGAACGTATCTTAGCCATAGCTGCTCCGGTTTGCTGCGCCGCACACCGCGTGCGCCGAACCGGCCCCGGACGCCCATGCGTTCAATGTTAGGAGAAACCATGAACGACTATCCGTACAATTTCGGCCGCGGCGGCTCCGTCAGCACCGCGGAGGTTCGCAACCGCGTGCTGCGAAACACGTACTGGCTGCTCGCGCTGTCGATGATTCCGACGGTGCTGGGCGCATGGGTCGGCGTCGCGACGGGCTTCTCGCTGTTCGCGGCCACGAGCCCGATGATGAGCCTGCTCGCGTTCTTCGCGATCGCGTTCGGCTTCATGTTCGCGATCGAGCGGACCAAAAACAGCGCGGCCGGCGTGTTCGTGCTGCTCGGCTTCACGTTCTTCATGGGCCTGATGCTGTCGCGCCTGCTGAGCTTCATCCTCGGCTTCTCGAACGGCCCGTCGCTGATCATGCTCGCGTTCGGCGGCACCGGCATCATCTTCGCCACGATGGCGACGATCGCCACGGTCAGCAAGCGCGATTTCTCGGGCCTCGGCAAGTGGCTGTTCATGGGCGTGATCGTGATCCTGCTCGCATCGGTCGCGAACATGTTCCTGCACCTGCCGGCGCTGATGCTCACCGTGTCGGTGCTCGCGATCGCGATCTTCTCGGCCTACATGCTGTTCGACGTCCAGCGCGTCGTGAACGGCGGCGAGACGAACTACATCTCGGCCACGCTCGCGATCTACCTCGACCTGTACAACGTGTTCACGAACCTGCTCGCGCTGCTCGGCATCTTCGGCGGCAACCGCAACTGACGTTCGCTGCGCATCATGAAAAAACCGGCCCGCGGGCCGGTTTTTTTACATCAGCCGTCCGCCCGCTCAGTCGCGCTCGAACAGCGCGATCGATTCGACGTGCGACGTATTCGGGAACATGTTCACGACCCCGGCGCCCTTCAGCCGGTAGCCGGCCTCGTGCACGAGCAGGCCTGCATCGCGCGCAAGCGTCGACGGATTGCACGACACGTAGACGATGCGCTTCGGCAGCGGGCCTTCGCCGCTCTGCGCGATTTCGGCCAGCGCCTTCGACACCGCAAGCGCACCTTCGCGCGGCGGATCGATCAGGAACTTGTCGAATGCGCCGAGCGCGCGGATGTCGTCGCCCGTCACTTCGAACAGGTTCCGGCATGCGAACGTCGTATGCCCGTCCACACCGTTCTCGCGTGCATTCGCGAGCGCGCGCGTCGTCAGCGTTTCGCTGCCTTCGATGCCCATCACCTCGCGCGACAGGCGCGCGAGCGGCAGCGTGAAGTTGCCGATCCCGCAGAACAGGTCGAGCACGCGATCGTCGCGCGACGGCGCGAGCAGGCGCAGCGCGCGGCCCACCAGCACGCGGTTGATCTGATGATTGACCTGCGTGAAGTCGGTCGGCTTGAACGGCATGCGGATGCCGAACTCCGGCAGCGTGTAGTCGAGCGGCACGTCGAGCGGATAGAACGGCGTCACCGTGTCCGGGCCCTTCGGCTGCAACCAGAACTGCACCTTGTGCTCGTCCGCGAACGCGCGCAGCAGTGCTTCGTCGTCCGCATTGATCGGCTCCAGCACGCGCAGCACGAGCGCCGTGACTTCCGAACCGACCGCGAGTTCGATCTGCGGCATCCGGTCGCGGATCGACAGCCCCTCGACGAGCCGGCGCAGCGGCACGAGCATTGCCGACACGTGCGGCGGCAGCACTTCGCAGCTCGTCATGTCGGCGACGTAGCTGCTCTTCTTCTCATGGAAGCCGACCAGCACGCCGCCCTTCTTCGCGACGTTGCGCACGGTCAGGCGCGCACGGTAGCGGTAGCCCCACGACGGGCCGTGGATCGGCGCGAACATCGTCTCGGCGCGCAGCTTCGACAGGTGCCACAGGTTGTCCTCGAGCACGCGCTGCTTGATCGCGACCTGCGCGCGCATCTCGAGATGCTGCATCGAGCAGCCACCGCAGGTGCCGAAGAATTTGCATTTCGGCTGCGTGCGCAGCACGCTCGGGCGCAGAATGTCCACGACGGTCGCCTGCTCGTAGCTCGGCTTGCGGCGGTAGCTCGAATAGGTCACGCGCTCGCCGGGCAACGCGCCTTCGACGAAGATGACCTTGCCCGGCGTCCCGTCCTCGGTCGTCGTGCGGCCGACACCGCGCGCTTCCATGTCGAGCGATTCGATCTCGAGAACCGGGGCGGGCCCGGGCGCGACGGGCGCATTTTTCGATTTGCGCGCAGAAGTGGGGACGGCTTCGGACACCAGCTTTTCCTGACAAAACGTTGAAGAAGGCGAGATTGTAGACGACGAAGGCCCGCATCGCCTGCTTTCGTCGCGCAAGCGTCGATACAGACGCGCCTACCGACCGGCCGGCGCCCAGTCGGGCCTGCCGGCAAGCACCCGCACCTTGCCCGCTGCCGGCTCGTCCGACGCCCGGTACCGCAAACCGACGGGATAGATTCTGCTCGCAGGAGACTCGACCATGCGACTGATCGACTGGAACATTCAATGGGGCCGGGACGCGGACGGCGTCGTCGACCTCCCGCGCACCATCGCCGCCGCCCGGCGGCTCGGCGACTTCGACGTGCTGTGCCTGCAGGAGGTCACGCGCGGTTTCGGCGCCCTGCCCGGCCAGCCCGGGCCCGACCAGTTCGCCGAGCTGGCGGCGTTGCTGCCCGGCCATACGATCGTCGAAGCGATCGGTGCCGACCTGCCGGCGCTCGAACCCGGCGCACCGCGCCGTCAGTTCGGCAATGCAATCGCGACCCGGCTGCCGGTCGGGCGCGTACTGCGCCAGTTGCTGCCGTGGCCGGCCGACGCCCGCGCACCGTCAATGCCGCGCGTCGCGCTCGACGTCGAGATCGAAACGCGGTCGGGGCCGCTGCGGGTCGTCACGACGCACCTGGAATACTATTCGGCGCGGCAGCGGCTTGCGCAGGTCGACGCATTGCGCGCCCGCCACCGCGAAGCATGCGCACATGTCGACCAGCCGGCGCCGGCGGAAAACGCGACGGGACCGTTCACGTCGACCCGCCAGCCGCGCGATGCGATCGTCTGCGGCGATTTCAACAGTGCATTCGACAGCGACGCATACCGGCGCCTTCTCGAGCCGATCGCCGGCGCGCCACCATTCGTCGACGCCTGGATTGCACGCCATCCCGGCGGTACGCCGCCGCCGACCGCCGGCGTCTACGACACGGTGCAGTGGTCGGACGGGCCGCTCGCCTGCGACTTCGTGTTCGTCACCGATACGTTGCTGCCGCGCGTCACGCGCTGCGAGATCGACGGCGACACGCGCGCGTCAGATCACCAGCCGGTGGTGCTAGAACTCGATTGATCGCGGGCGACGACGCGGCCCGCTCGCGTCATGCGTCGAACGCGCCCAGGTATTCGGCCCAGTGTGCCGCCGGCTCCTGCGCGAGCGAATTCTTCACGAGCAGGATTTCGTCCGCGTACTCGCTCTGGGTCAGGCCGCCGCGCATCAGCTGGAAGCGGCAATACAGCAGATACGTATTGACGACATCGGTTTCGCAGTAGCTGCGGATCTCCTCGATCCGTCCGTCCTGGAACGCCGTCCACACCTGGCTGCCGTCCATCCCGAGCTTGCCCGGAAAGCCGCACAGTTTCGCGAGCGCGTCGAGCGGCGCATTGGCGCGCGCCTGATACATCGCGAGCACATCCATCAGATCGGTATGACGCGAGTGATAGCGCGAGATGTAGTTGTTCCACTTGAATTCACGGTCGTCCTCGCCGAGATCCCAGTAGCGGGTCGCGGGAATCCCGTGCACGAGCGCACGGTAATGGAGCACCGGCAGATCGAAGCCGCCGCCGTTCCACGACACGAGTTGCGGCGTGTATTTCTCGATCACGCGGTAGAACGACTGGACCAGCGCCGCCTCGTTGTCCTGAGGCGTGCCGAGCGAGCGCACGCGAAAGCCGTTGTTGTCGCGGAACACGCACGAGATCGCCGCGATGCGCTGCAGGTAGTGCGGCAGAAAATCGCCGCCGGTCTTCTCGCGACGCGCGGCGAATGCATGTTCGGCCACCGCGGCATCGTCGAGCGTCGCGGGCAGGTTTTCCAGACGGCGAATGCCGTCGACATCGGGAATGGTCTCGATGTCAAAAACGAGAATCGGAGTCATCAGTTACAGAACGGCGTCCTTGCGTACGCCATTGGAGGCGAAGAACCGCTTGAGGCGCACCAGCGCTTCCTGCTGGATCTGCCGCACGCGCTCGCGCGTGAGCCCCATCTCGTCGGCCAGCTCCTCGAGCGTGGCCGGTTCGATGTGATTCAGGCCGAAGCGGCGCTCGATCACGTGCCGGTGCTTGTCGGACAGCCGCGACAGCCACGCGCGCGTAAGCGTCTCGAGCTCGCGGTGCTGCACTTCGGCGTCGGGCGACTGGCTCTGGTCGTCGGGCAGCAGGTCGAGCAGGCTGCTCGCGGGATCGAGATCGAGCGGCGCGTCGAGCGATGCGGTGTGCTCGTTGAGCGCGAGGATGTCGGTGACTTCCTCGGCGGTCTTGCCGGTGAGGTAGGCGATGTCGTCGATGCTGGCTTCGCGGCGTTCAGCCGCCTCGCCCGTCGACATCGAATTCTTTTCGAGGTGGCGCTTCGCGCGCAGCACCTGGTTCAGTTCGCGGATCACGTGCACGGGCAGTCGCACGGTCCGGGCCTGGTTCATGATCGCCCGCTCGATGCTCTGCCGAATCCACCACGTCGCATAGGTGGAGAAGCGAAAGCCGCGTGTCGGGTCGAATTTCTCGATCGCATGCATCAGGCCGAGGTTGCCTTCCTCGATCAGGTCGAGCAGCGGCACGCCACGGTTCAGGTAGCCCTTCGCGATGCTGACGACCAGCCGCAGGTTGCGCTCGATCATCACCTGCCGCGCCTCGAATTCGCCGGCCTTCGCGAGACGGGAATAGCGCTGCTCCTCCTCGACGGTCAGGAGCGGCTTCACGCTGATGCGGTTCAGGTAATGCTGGATCGTGTCGGCCGTGAGCTCGGCCTGCAGCAATGCGCGGAAATCGTCGACGTCGGGTGCCGGCTCCGCGCGCTCCTCGCGCTCTTCGCCACCGTCCGCATCGGCGTCGCGTGCCTCGACATCACGCTCGTTTTCCGCGACGTCGTCTTCGTCGTCCGTCGAAGCGCCAGCTCGCCCCACCGATGCTTGCGTGGCACGACTGATCTTCTCAGACTCGGCTTGCGGCTCGTGGCGCTTCGATTTCGGCATGGTCGTCTCGGTTATTGAGGCGGCAAATACTTCAGCGGATCGACAGGCTTACCCTGCCGGCGAACCTCGAAATGCAGCATCACGCGGTCGGAATCGCTGTTCCCCATCTCGGCGATCTTCTGCCCCTTCGTTACCGCGTCCCCCTCTTTTACCATCAAAGCGCGATTGTGTGCATACGCCGTGAGGTAAGTTGCATCGTGTTTGATGATAATGAGGTTGCCGTAGCCACGCAGGCCGTTGCCCGAGTAGACAACGCGGCCGTCGGCCGCCGCCTTCACGGCCTCGCCGGCCGAGCCGCCGATATTGATGCCCTTGTTCTTCGCGTCGTCGAAACTGTTCAGCACCGGGCCGCGCACCGGCCACGAGAACGTGACGGGGCCGCTCGGCGCGGCTGCCATGTCGCTCGATGCGGCGGCAGGCGGCGGCGTGATCGCGGACGACGTGCCGGCAGCCGGCGTCGCAGGGCCGCTGCTCAGCGGCGCGGTCGCCACGGCTGCGCCGCCGATCGGCGCGGCAACCGGCGCACCCGCAACCGCAGTGCCACCCGGCGGCGCGACGCGCAGCAGCTGGTCGACTTCGATCTGGTTCGGGTTCGCCAGATTGTTCCACGTGGCGATGTCGCGATAGTTCTGCCCGTTCTCGAGCGCGATCCGGTACAGCGTGTCACCCGGCTTCACACGGTAAAAGCCAGGCGGCGGCGGGCCGAGCGGCACCGCCGGCTGTGCGGCAGCGGTCGTGCCGAGCGTACCGGAGCGGTCGACGACAGGCGCGTTGTCGAGCCGCGTCGCACAGGCGGCCAGAAGCGTGGAGAACGCAGCAACACAGATCGCGCGCTGCGCGAACGTGAGCGGTTCCCTGGATCGGTTGTTTTGCATCGCGCGCAACATACTCATCGGTTTCAAATCACTCCGGATTTTAAAGGTACAAAGAAAACGCGATCAAGCCGTGACTCCCGCCATTGCGCGTGCGCGACGCGCTCGACGAGCGTGAGCACCTGGTGCTGCCCGCTTTGCGCGCCCACCGGCGCGACGAGCCGCCCGCCGATCGCGAGCTGCTCGAGCAGCGCCTGCGGCACGTCGAGCCCCGCCGCCGCGATCACGATCGCGTCGAACGGGGCTGCGGACGGCAGGCCGACACGCCCGTCGCCGTAATGCAGACGGATGTTCGGCACGCGCAGCGGCCGCAGGTTCAGCTTCGCGCGCTCGTAGAGCGGCTTGATGCGTTCAATCGAATACACGTCGCGCGCCACATGGCTCAGCACGGCGGCCTGATAGCCGCAACCCGTGCCGATCTCGAGGACGCTCTCGAGCGTGCGGCCGGCCATTGCGAGCTCGATCATGCGCGCAACGACCGACGGCTTGGAAATCGTCTGCTGGTGGCCGATCGGCAACGCGGCGTCCTCGTAGGCCTGCGTCGCGAGCCCCGGATCCACGAACATGTGACGCGGCACCGCAGCCATCGCATCCAGCACGCGCGCGTCGGTCACGCCGTTCGCGCGCAGGCGTTCGACCATGCGCTCGCGAACACGTTCCGACGTCAATGCAAACGCACCGGCCGGCGCGACGCTCGGCGCGGCCGGCTTCGGCATCGCGGGCTTCAGCACGGTCGGTTTCGGTGCGCTCGCCGGCTTCGCCGACGCCGCACCGTGCAGCGTCGCGCGGGCCGCGCCCGGATTCACCACGACCGGCTTCGGCACGGCCGCAGGCTTGTCGGCGGCCTTCGGCATCGCGATCGCCGCATGGCGTTCGCCGGCCCGGCCGTCCGATTTGCGTGGCGCTCGCTTGAGATCTTCGAGCGCGAGCGGGAACCGCTTCGCGCGCTCGCCGCTCATGAAACCCGCCCGCCTGCGCGCGCCCACTCGCGCGTTGCAGGCAGCATTTGCGTATGCGTGAGATCGAGCTGCAGCGGCGTGATCGACACGAAACCGTTTGCCACGGCGTGAAAATCGGTGCCCTCGCTCGCGTCCAGCGCCGCGCCCGCGGCCCCGATCCAGTAGATCGGCTCGCCACGCGGGTCGGTCTGGCGAATCACCGGCTGCGACGGATGACGCTTGCCGAGGCGCGTGACCTTCCAGCCTTTCAGTTCGTCGTACGGCAGATTCGGAATGTTGACGTTCAGCAGCGGCTGGCCCGGCAGCGGATGCGCGAGATAGTGCTCGACGATTTCCGCGGCGACGCGCGCGGCGTCCGCCAGATGGGTCCAGCCCTTGTCGACCAGCGAGAACGCGATGGCCGGCACGCCGAACATGATGCCTTCGGTGGCGGCTGCAACTGTCCCTGAATAGAGCGTGTCTTCGCCCATGTTCTGGCCGTTGTTGATGCCCGAAACGACGAGGTCCGGCTTCGCGTCGGCCATGCCCGTCAACGCGACGTGCACCGAATCGGTCGGCGTGCCGTTCACGTAGAAGAAACCCGTATTCGCCGCGCGCTGCACCGACAGCGGACGCGACAGCGTGAGGGAATTCGATGCGCCGCTGCAGTTCTGCTCGGGCGCGATCACCGTGAGGTCGGCCAGCGGCTGCAGCGCTTCGCTGAGCGCGGCGAGACCGGGGGCGAGATAGCCGTCGTCGTTGCTGAGTAGGATTCGCATCCGGCGATTGTAACCGAGGAAAGATGGCGCGAGAGCGACAGTCCGGCGGCGGCGGACCCGCTGGCCTGCACGGTCGCGCACGGCGCGCCGCCGCATTGCGCGGCGGCGTTCCGCACGCTCAGGGAAACGCCGTGCCGCGCCGGGTTTTCCGCGCCGAAGGACACCCCGTCGAAGGGGCGCTCCGTCGGCAGGCCCGGCGCCAGGCGCTGCGGTGCGCGACGTTCAAATTGCGCCGGCGTCGCGCAGCGCGGCAATCGCCGGCGCCTCGTAGCCAAGGCCGCGCAGCACCTCGTCCGTATGCTCGCCGAGCTCGGGCCCGAGCCAGCGCGTTTCGCCCGGCGTATCGGACAGTTTCGGCGTGATGTTCGGCAGCGGAATGTCGGTGCCGTCGGCCAGCTTGAAACGCTGGATCATCTGCCGCGCGATGAACTGCGGATCGGTGAACATGTCGGCGGCGCTGTAGATGCGCCCGGCCGGCACGTCGGCCGCATTGAGCACGACGAGCGCCTCGTCGATCGTGCGCGGCGCGAGCCAGGCGGCGATCGCGTCGTCGATTTCCTGCGTGCGCGGCACGCGCCCGTCGTTGCGCGCGAGTGCGGGATCGTCGGCGAGGTCGTCGCGCTCGATCGCCTTCATCAGCCGCTTGAAGATCGGGTCGCTGTTGCCGCCGATCACGATGCTGCCGTCGCGGCACGCGTAGGTGTTCGACGGCACGATGCCCGGCAGCGACGCACCGGTACGCTCGCGCACCATCCCGTACACGCCGTACTCGGGCACGACGCTTTCCATCATGTTGAATACGGCTTCATACAGCGCAACGTCGACCACCTGCCCCGCGCCGCCGTTCATGTTGCGGTGATGGAGCGCCATCATCGCGCCGATCACGCCATGCAACGCGGCGATCGAGTCGCCGATCGAGATACCGATGCGTGGCGGCGGCAGCTCGGGATAGCCGGTGATGTGACGCAATCCACCCATCGATTCGGCAATCGCGCCGAAGCCGGGTCGGTCGCGATACGGGCCCGTCTGCCCGTAGCCGGACAGGCGCACCATCACCAGGCCGGGGTTGTCGGCCGACAGCACGTCGTAGCCGAGGCCGAGCTTCTCGAGCAGGCCCGGGCGGAAGTTCTCGATCACGATGTCGGCCTCGGTCGCGAGTTGCCGCGCGATCGCCTTGCCGGCGTCGGATTTCAGGTTGAGCGTGACGGACTTCTTGTTGCGCGCCTGAACCGACCACCACAGCGACGTGCCGCCCTGCTCCGGATGCAGCTTGCGCCACTTGCGCAGCGGGTCGCCGCCGTTCGGATCCTCGATCTTGATCACTTCCGCGCCGAATTCGGCAAAGAGGCGCGACGCGAACGGCCCCGCGATCAGCGTCCCGAATTCGAGCACTTTGACGCCCGCGAGCGGGCCCTGGCTGGTGCTCATGTGTCTCCCTGACATGAGAACGGCGCCGCCGGCCGGCGGCGCCAGACTTACATCGTGCGGCGGTCGAGCATCGCGCGGGCGATGGTGCCCGCGTCGACGTATTCGAGCTCGCCGCCCACCGGCACGCCGCGCGCGAGGCGCGTGACCGCGAGCCCGCGGGCCTTCAGCGTCTGGCCGAGGTAGTGCGCGGTGGCTTCGCCCTCGTTCGTGAAGTTGGTCGCAAGCACGACTTCCTTGACGATGCCGTCGGACGCGCGCCGCACGAGGCGGTCGAAATGGATTTCCTTCGGGCCGATGCCGTCGAGCGGGCTCAGGCGGCCCATCAGCACGAAGTACAGCCCGCGGTACGTCATCGTCTGCTCGAGCATGATCTGGTCGGCAGGCGTCTCGACGACGCACAGCAGCGTCGGATCACGCTCGTCGTCGCTGCAGACCTCGCAGATCTGCGCTTCGGTGAACGTGTTGCACTTCTCGCAATGCTGCAGGTTCTCGGTCGCGAACAGCAGCGACCGGCCGAGCCGCTCCGCGCCCTCCCGATCGTGCTGCATCAGGTGGTATGCCATGCGCTGCGCGGATTTCGGCCCGACACCGGGCAAGACGCGCAGCGCTTCGACGAGCGCGGACAGGGCGGACGGCTGTTTCATACGGCGGCTGAAAGCTGAACGAGCGAAATGGACGCTACGCTCAGAACGGCAGCTTGAAGCCCGGGGGCAGCGGCAGGCCCGACGTCATGCCGCTCATCTTTTCCTGCGACGTCGCTTCCGCCTTGCGCACGGCGTCGTTGAACGCAGCGGCGACGAGATCCTCGAGCATGTCCTTGTCGTCCGCGAGCAGGCTCGGGTCGATCGCCACGCGGCGCACTTCGTTGCGGCAGGTCATCGTCACCTTGACGAGGCCGGCACCCGACTGCCCTTCGACTTCGATCAGCGCAAGCTGCTCCTGCATCTTCTTCATGTTTTCCTGCATTTGCTGCGCTTGCTTCATCAGTCCGGCGAGGTTGCCTTTCAACATGGGAATACTCCTTCTTGATCGTGTGAAAACCGGCACGCGGTGCGTACCGGTCAATGTGTGCGGGCGTGATTGTGCCTGTTGCGGGGCGATTCGTTCAATGCAGCGTCGGCGGCGTCGCGTCCGGCGCCGAATCGGCGAGCGGCCGCACCGAGCCTTCGACGATGCGTGCACCGAAGTCGCGCACCAGTTGCTGGACGAACGGATCACCGTGGATGTCCTGCTCGGCCTCGCGCTGGCGCGCCGCGCGGGCGGCCGCGTCGAGCGCCGCTGCGGTGCGTCGGGCGGGCCCGACCTCGACCGCGACCTCGACCGGCTTGCCGAGCGCATCGGCCAGCACAGCCTTCAGTTTCGCGACCTGTGCAGCGTCCGCGTACTGCGGCACCGGCACGGAAAGTTTCAGCGTCGTCGCATCGACGGCCGTCAGCTCGCTGTTGAACGCCAGCTGATACGCGACGCCCTTGAGCGGCAGCCGTGCGGCCAGTGCCGGCCAATCGCCGTCGAAACCGACCGGATCGAGCGCGATCGCGGGCGGCAGCGGGCGCGTGTCGACCGGTGCGGACGAACGGGCCTCGGCCGGCTTCGGCGCAATGCGCACGTCGTCGGGACCGCTGTCGAACACGGGCACGAAGCCGTCATCGGCCGCGCCGCCGAACATCTCGTCCGCGCTGAGCGGCACGTATTCGTCCGGCGGAATGTCTTCCCACGGCGGCGGCGCCTGACGCGTGTCGGCGGCCTGCGGTGCGCGGGCCGCCGCGCGCGGCGTCGGCACCTGCACGGCGGGACGCGACGCAGCCGGTTTCTCGGCGGCCGGCTGAGCGGCTGCCGGCTTCGGCGCAGCGCCGGCCCGCGAGCGCTCGGACGACACGCGCATGCCGGCATTGCGCAGCACGTCGAGTGCGGCCGCTGCGCCACCGCGCGCCGAGGCACGCGCAGCCGGCTCGGCCGGCGCAGCACGCGGCGCCGGTTCGGCCGACGATGCGGGTTCGTCGTTACGCTCGATCGCGACAGGCGGCTCCGGTTCCTTGCGGACAGCGGGCGGCGCATCGTTCGTTGCTGCCGCTTGCGGTACCGCGTCGGCCGGTACCGCGTCGGCCTCCGGCTGCGGTGCCGGCGCAACCGGCGCATCGACCGCAACCGGTGCGGCCGCAGGCTTCACGACAGCGGGGTTTGCCGTATCGCCGGATGGCGCAGGCGACGGACGCGCAGCCGGAGCAGCCGGAGCAGCCGGAGCAGCCGGAGCAGCCGGAGCAGCCGGAGCAGCCGGAGCAGCCGGAGCAGCCGGAGCAGCAGCAGTTTGCGGCCGTGCTGCCTGCGCAGGCGCTGCCGGCTTCCTGGCCACAGCCGCCGGCGCAGCAGCCGCTTCCGCCCGCGGCGCGGGCACGGCACGCGGTGCGACCGGCTGGCCGCCGGGCGCACTGCCGGCACCGACGGCCGGCTCGAACGCGAGCATCCGCAGCAGCGTCATCGTGAAGCCGGCGTACTCGTCCGGCGCAAGGCCGAGTTCCGCGCGCCCGACCGTCGAGATCTGATAGAACAGCTGAACCTGCTCGGGGCTCAGCGTTTCCGCGAAGCGCCGCAGGTCGGCCGCTTCCGGCCATTCGTCCAGCACCGAACCCGGCGCGAACTGCGCCCAGGCGATCCGGTGCAGCAGGCTCGCGAGATCCTGCAGCGCGGTGGAAAAGGACAGGCTGCGCAGCGACATCTCGTCGGCGATCGTGAGGATCTCCGGGCCGTTGCCGGCGGCGAGCGCATCGAGCAGGCGCACCATGTAGGTCTGGTCGAGCGCGCCGAGCATGCCCGACACGGCCGCTTCGGTCACTTCGTTCGCCGAATAGGCGATCGCCTGGTCGGTCAGCGACAGCGCATCGCGCATGCTGCCCTGCGCGGCACGCGCGAGCAGGCGCAGCGCCTGCTGCTCGAACGAGATCTGCTCTTCGCCGAGGATGCGCTCGAGGTGCGACACGATGTGCCCGGCCGGCATCTGCTTCAGGTTGAACTGCAGGCAGCGCGACAGCACGGTCACGGGAATCTTCTGCGGATCGGTCGTCGCGAGGATGAACTTGACGTGCGGCGGCGGCTCCTCGAGCGTCTTCAGCATCGCGTTGAACGCGTGGTTCGTCAGCATGTGCACTTCGTCGATCATGTAGACCTTGAAGCGCGCATCGACGGGCGCGTACACGGCACGCTCGAGCAGCGCGGCCATCTCGTCGACGCCGCGATTGCTCGCCGCGTCCATCTCGACGTAGTCGACAAAGCGGCCTTCGTCGATCTCGCGGCACGCGCGGCACACGCCGCACGGCTGCGACGTGACGCCGGTTTCACAGTTGAGCGCTTTGGCGAAGATCCGCGACAGCGTCGTCTTGCCGACGCCGCGGGTTCCGGTAAACAGATAGGCGTGATGGAGACGCCCGCCGTCGAGCGCGTGCGTGAGCGCCCTGACGACGTGCTCCTGGCCGACGAGCGAAGCGAAATCCTTCGGACGCCACTTGCGTGCGAGAACTTGATAGGTCATCGGGAAATTGTATCAGTAACGCTGCGTCGCGCCGACACGCGAAACGGTGCGGAAGACGGGCAAAGCGCGGGGAAAACAGAGAATGACGCAGAAATAAAAATCGCCCGGCGAATGGGGCGAGAGGAAAGGTGACGAGCCCAACCCTCGGCACTGGCAGAAAACGATTGTGGCTGCTTCGTTCCCGACCTGACCAGGTTCACCGCCCCACCATGCGAGGAGGCCCGTCACGGCATATTCTATCACCGCTTCCGGCCGAATGCGACCGTTTGTTCGCAACAATGCGAAGGATTGCGCAAACCGGCGCGCGCGGCGCGATCGCAAAGCCTGCGCAAGCACACACATATATGATGGTCATCGACAGAGGCCCTTGTATTTCACACGCAGGCCTCCACCTTCGAAACGCAACGGTCGAACGGCGTGTCGTACCCCTACTCGTGAAGCGGCTACTATCGCCGCCCGCAGCAGATAGCAATTTAGGCTAATATGACGCCCGAACGACCCGCGAGCCGCGCCACGCAGCGCTTACGCCCCTCCTTCCGGAGAGCGGAGCTACCTGCCGCAGCGGCCGGCAGCCAATAGGCAGCCGGAGCGCCGCAACGCGCCAAGCAGGCAGTCCCCGAACCGTAAGAGGTATTGACCCAATGAGCGAACAGATCAAACACATCAGCGACGCATCGTTCGAACAGGACGTCGTCAAATCCGACAAGCCCGTGCTCGTCGACTTCTGGGCCGAATGGTGCGGCCCGTGCAAGATGATCGCCCCGATTCTCGACGAAGTCGCGAAGGACTACGGCGACAAGCTGCAGATCGCGAAGATCAACGTCGACGACAACCAGGCAACGCCGGCGAAGTTCGGCGTGCGCGGCATCCCGACGCTGATCCTGTTCAAGAACGGCGCGGCCGCCGCACAGAAGGTCGGCGCGCTGTCGAAGTCGCAGCTCACCGCATTCCTGGACAGCCACCTGTAATACCGGCCGTTCCGCAGACGTGTTGTCAACCGACAACACGTCTGCCGTCAAGCCACCGATCGGCCGCTCAGGCACGAATCGGCATATGCTAGAATCAAAAAACGTCTACAAGACGCATTAAGTCTCAGAGCGCCTCCGCTCGCCCTCCTCCCTTTATTTCTTTTCGTCGCTTCTCCTCCCTGGCGGGTTCTCCGTATGCATTTATCCGAGCTCAAGTCTCTGCACGTCTCCGAACTGATCGAAATGGCCAATGGCCTGGAGATCGAAAACGCGAACCGCCTGCGCAAGCAGGAGTTGATGTTTGCCATTCTCAAAAAGCGCGCCAAGACGGGAGAGACGATCTTCGGCGACGGCACGCTCGAAGTGCTGCCGGACGGTTTCGGCTTCCTGCGCTCGCCGGAAATGTCGTACCTCGCGAGCACCGACGACATCTATATCAGCCCGTCGCAAATTCGCCGCTTCAACCTGCACACCGGCGACACGATCGAAGGCGAAGTCCGCACGCCGAAGGACGGCGAGCGCTACTTCGCGCTGGTGAAGGTCGACAAAGTCAACGGGCAGCCGCCCGAGGCCTCGAAACACAAGATCATGTTCGAGAACCTCACGCCGCTGCACCCGAACAAGCCGCTGTCGCTCGAGCGCGAAATGCGCGGCGAAGAGAACGTCACGGGCCGCATCATCGACATGATCGCGCCGATCGGCAAGGGCCAGCGCGGCCTGCTGGTCGCGTCGCCGAAGTCGGGCAAGACCGTGATGCTCCAGCACATCGCACACGCGATCAAGCAGAACCACCCGGACGTGATCCTGTTCGTGCTGCTGATCGACGAGCGCCCTGAAGAAGTGACCGAAATGCAGCGTTCGGTCGCCGGCGAAGTGATCGCGTCGACGTTCGACGAACCGGCCACGCGTCACGTGCAGGTCGCCGAAATGGTGATCGAGAAGGCCAAGCGCCTCGTCGAAATGAAGCACGACGTCGTGATTCTGCTCGACTCGATCACGCGTCTCGCACGTGCGTACAACACCGTGATCCCGGCATCGGGCAAGGTGCTGACGGGCGGTGTCGACGCGAACGCACTGCAGCGTCCGAAGCGCTTCTTCGGTGCGGCGCGCAACATCGAGGAAGGCGGCTCGCTGACGATCATCGGCACCGCGCTGATCGAAACCGGCAGCCGCATGGACGACGTGATCTACGAAGAGTTCAAGGGCACCGGCAACATGGAAGTGCACCTCGAGCGCCGTCTCGCGGAAAAGCGCGTGTATCCGTCGATCAACCTGAACAAGTCGGGCACGCGTCGCGAAGAAATGCTGATCAAGCCCGAGATCCTTCAGAAGATCTGGGTGCTGCGCAAGTTCATCCACGACATGGACGAAGTCGAGGCAATGGAATTCCTGCTCGACAAGATCCGCCAGACGAAGAGCAACTCCGAGTTCTTCGACCTGATGCGCCGCGGCGGCTGATCGCCCTCGCCCGCAAGAACGGCCGCCCACGCGTTGCGCCCGGCGGCCGTTTTTTTGCTCCAACCTGAACGTGAACGTACAGGTTGATCTATAATCGCGTCATCCTGCTGATCGAATTCCCCCCGATGCCGAACGACGCCTCCCCTTCGCTGCTGACCGTAAGCGACGCCGCGTCGCGGCTCGGCGTCACGCCGCGCACGCTGAAGTACTACGAAGAGCGCGGGCTCGTCACGCCGTCACGCAGCGGGGGCCGCTACCGGCTGTACGACGAGGCCGATCTCGAACGCTTTGCCCGCATCCTGCGACTGCGCTCGCTCGGCTTCTCACTGCACGGCATCACCGAGATGCTCAAGCGCCCGCTCGAAGAAACGGGCGACGGCCGGCGCCGTTACTCGGACACGTCGCTGCGCGAAATCCGCACCAGCCTCACCGAACAGATCGACACGCTCGACGAGCGGATCGCGGCGGTCCAGCGCGAGCTGAAGGAAGCCGTCGCGCTGCGCAAGGAACTGCAACACGATATCGACTACATCGAACGGCGTCTCGCTGGCGAAAACCCCGATGCGCTGATCGCGCAGCGGCAGGCCGAAGCCGGCACGCGCCGCACGCGCAAGGCCCGGGCATGAACCTCGCGCCCGGCCGCTCGCCGCTGTGGAGCCGCGCGAACCTGCGTGCGGACCTGTTCCCGTGGGCGCTCGCGCTCGTCACCGGCATCGACTATTTCGACAACGCGGCCTTCTCGTTCTTCGCGAGCTACATTGCCGGCGGCATCAACGCGTCGCCCGACGAGCTCGTGTGGTCATCGAGCGCGTATGCGGTCATGGCCGTGCTCGGCATCCTGCAGCAGCAGTGGTGGGTCGACCGGCTCGGGCATCGCCGCTACGTCGCCGGCTGCATGCTGATGTTCTCGCTGGGCGCGATCGCGGCCGCGCTCGCCGACACGTCGCTCGAACTCGCGTTCGCGCGCGGCTTTCAGGGCTATTTCATCGGGCCGATGATGGGCGCATGCCGGATCCTGATCCAGATCAGCTTCAAGCCGCAGGAACGGCCACCCGCCACGCGCGCATTCCTGATCATGATCCTGCTCGGCAGCGCGCTTGCGCCGATCGTCGGCGGGCTGCTCGTCGCGCATTCGACGTGGCGCGCGCTGTTCGCATGGACGGCGCCCGCCGGCATCGCGTTCGCGATCCTCGCGCTGCTCACGCTGCCCGATTCGGGCAGGACGCCCGACGACGAACGCGGCTCCGGGCACTTCTGGCCGTACGTCGTGTTCGCGCTCGCGCAAGGCGCGCTGCAGATCGTGCTGCAGCAGGTGCACTACCAGCTCTACAGCGGCTCGCCGATGCTGATCCTGCTGACGATCGCAGGCCTCGGCGCGCTCGCGTGGTTCGCGTATCACCAGTGGAACCATCCGACGCCGCTCGTGCGGCTGCACGCATTGCGCGAGCGCACGTTCCAGGTCGGGCTGCTGCTGTACATGTTCTATTACTACGAGTCGACGGCTTTCAGTTACCTGACTTCCCGGATGCTCGAAGGCGGCCTCGGCTATCCGGTCGAGAACGCCGGGCGCCTGGTCGGCTCGATGTCGCTGATCTCGGCCACCGCGCTGTTCGCGTACCTGCGCTACGCGAAGCTCGTCACGCACAAGAAATGGTTCGTCGTGCCGGGGTTCGCGATCGCGATCGCCGCCGCGCTGTGGATGACGCGGATGACGCCGCAGGTCGGCGAAGCCGCGCTGATCGGCCCGCTGCTGCTGCGCGGGCTGCTGCTGCTGTTCATCGTGCTGCCCGTCGCGAACCTGACGTTCCGCATCTTCGCGATCGACGAATACACGCACGGCTACCGGCTGAAGAACATCGTGCGGCAGCTGACGATTTCGTTCGCGACGTCGTCGGTGATCATCGTCGAACAGCACCGCCTGGCCGTGCACCAGACGCGGCTCGTCGAGCGCGCGAACGTGTTCGATCCGGTGTTCCAGCAAACCGTCGACGCCCTCACGCGCAGCTATGCGGCGGCCGGCCACGCGCTGAACGAAGCGCACAGCCTCGCGATCGCCGCGATCGCGCGAATGGTCACGCAACAGGCGTCGTTCCTCGCATCGCTCGACGGCTTCTATTTCCTCGCGGGCATCGCGCTCATCGGCGGCCTCTTTGCGGCATGGCAAAAAGAGATCGATTGAGTTAAAAGACAGGCTTTGGATTTCCGTTCGCCGTCTCCATGCTTTCGAAACTGACCCGCTGGTTCGATGATCGCCGCCGCGACCGCGCGCTGCGCAGCCATCCGATTCCCGATGTGCTGTGGCAGCAAACCGTCGAGCGGCTGCCGTTCCTCGCCGCGCTGCCGCCGGGCGACATCGGCCGGCTGCGCGAGCTGACGAGCCTGTTCATCGCGAAGAAGTCGTTTTCGACCGCGCACGGGCTCGAGCTGACCGATGCGATGGTCGTCGCGATCGCCACGCAGGCGTGCCTGCCCGTGCTGAACCTCGACCTGTCGCTGTACGACGGCTGGGTCGGCGTCGTCGTGTATCCGGGCGAGTTCGTGATCCGCAAGACCGTGCAGGACGAGGACGGCGTCGTGCACGAAGTCGAGCAGGACGCGAGCGGCGAAGCATGGGAAGGCGGCCCGGTGATCCTGTCGTGGGAAGACGCGCAGATGACCGACGGCCGCGACGCGTACAACGTCGTGATCCACGAGTTCGCGCACAAGATCGACATGGTGAACGGCGCGGCCGACGGATATCCCCCTCTTTTTCGCCGCTGGCATGCGCCGCACCTCGATGCGCAGGCATGGGCCGACGTGTTCGAACACGCATACGACCAGTTCTGCGCACGGGTCGACGCGGTGCCGGACCGGGCGTGGGCGCGCTTCGAGCGCGACTCGCTGATCGATCCCTATGCAGCCGATCACCCGTCGGAATTCTTCGCGGTGTGCAGCGAAGCGCTGTTCGTGCGACCGCGCGCGTTCGAGTCCGAATTTCCGGAACTCTACCGGCTGCTCGCCCGCTATTACCGGCAGGATCCGGCCGGCACCGGCGCGCTCGATGCACGTTGAAAATATTCGTCAACCGTCTGATTTTCTGGCATAATCGCCGTTTTTCGACCTTAGGCAAGTGGCTCGCGCCGAGCTTGACGTCGGCTGATTCGCGCACATCGCGCGATCCGGCACGGCAAGCGGCGGGTTGGCTACCGCTCTCACCAAGGAAAGACCATGAAAGAAGGCATCCACCCGAATTACCGCGAAGTCGTCTTCCAAGACATGTCGAACGGCTTCAAGTTCATCACGCGCTCGACGATCCAGACGCGTGAAACCATCGACCACGAAGGCAAGACCTACCCGCTCGCCAAGATCGAAGTGTCGTCGGAATCGCACTCGTTCTACACGGGTCAGCAAAAGATCATGGACACGGCAGGCCGTGTCGAGAAGTTCAAGAACAAGTTTGGCGCGCGCGCCAACGGCAAGGCTGTTGCAAAGTAAGCTTTGCACCGATCCGGTGGTTGCAACGCACCGGTACCGCACGAAAGGGCAGCTCAGGCTGCCCTTTTTTGTCTCCGCTCGCCGGACCACCGCCGGCCGGCGCCAGGCAATCGTCCGACGCGCAATGGCCGGCGCGTCTACAATGCCGGATGCTCGAATCCGGCGCCGTCAGTGCATGACCGCACCGGCCGCCCGCTCATAACAAATCGCTCATCTGCATGAAGCCTGTCGTTCGTCTGACCGCCTCCGCCACGCGCGCGCTGCCGCGCTGGCTGCTGCTCACGCTGTGCCTCGTCTATGCGGCGTTCGGCCTGTTCGGCCGCGACCCGTGGAAGAACGAGGACGCGGCGGGCTTCGGCGTGATGTGGACGATGGCCACCGGCCAGTGGCACGACTGGCTGCTGCCGAACCTCGTCGGCAAGTTCATCACGACGGACGGCCCGCTCGGCTACTGGCTCGGCGCGCTGTCGATCCGCGCGCTGGCGCCGTGGGTCGACGCAAGCAACGCCTCGCGCGTCGACACGGGGGTGCTGTTCTGCATCGCGTGCGCGTTCGTCTGGTACGCCGCCTATCTGCTCGGCCGCCGTGCTGAAGTCCAGCCGTTCAAGTACGCCTTCGGCGGCGAGCCCGAGCCGCGCGACTACGGCCGCACACTCGCCGACGGCGCGCTGCTGATTCTCGTCGCCTGTTTCGGACTCGCGGAACGCGGCCACGAAACGACGCCGCAGCTCGCGCAGTTCGCATGGATCGCGATGCTCGTGTACGGCATCGTGCGCGGCATCGACAAGCCGATGCAGGGCGCGCTGTGGTGGGGTGTCGCGATCGGCCTCGTCGCGCTGTCCGGCAACCCCGTGCTGGTCGTCGCGCTGCTCGCCGGCACGGCCGCGCTGTGGCTCGTCACGCCGGAGATGCGCAACCTGCGCCTGCCGCTGGTCGGCGTGCCGCTCGCGGCCGCGATCTTCGCGCTGTGGCCGCTCGCCGCGCTCAACGCGGCGCCCGACGACGCCGCCTGGTTCTTTAACCAGTGGATCCACGGCAGCCTGATGCGCTTCTCGGGCCCGCCGACCGAAGTGCTCGGTTATGCGGCGAAGAACCTGCCGCTCTTCACGTGGCCCGCGTGGCCGCTCGCGATCTGGGCGTGGTGGAGCTGGACCGGCATGCGCCGCCGCGCGCACATCGCGATCCCGCTGTCGGTCGTGGTGCCGCTCGTCGCACTCGTGATCCTGCAGAGCCAGCAGTCGAACCGCATGTACATGCTGCTGCTGCCGCCGCTGGCGGTGCTCGCGACCTTCGCGCTGCCGACCCTCAAGCGCGGCGCGATCAATGCGATCGACTGGTTCGCGGTGCTCAGCTTCACGATTCTCGGCTCGTTCGTGTGGCTCGTATGGCTCGCGTCGCTCACCGGTTTCCCGCATCCGCTCGCGCGTAACCTCGCGCGTCTCGTGCCCGGCTACGAACCGCATTTCAAGATCCTGTCGTTCGTCTGCGCGGTGATCGTCACCGTCTGCTGGTTCATGCTGGTGCGCTGGCGCATCTCGCGCCAGCCGAAGGTGCTGTGGCGCAGCGTCGTGCTGTCGGGTGCGGGCACCACGCTGATGTGGGTACTGCTGATGACACTGTGGCTGCCGATCGTCAACTACGGCCGGACCTACAGCGACGTCGCGCAACAGATCGCGTCGCATCTGCCGAAGGACTACGAGTGCATCTCGCCGGTGCGGCTCGGCGATGCGCAGATCGCGACCTTCGCGTACTTCGGCGACATGCATTTCGAATTCTCGGGCGACTGCGACGTGATCCTGCGCCAGGACCGCGCGGACTTCGGCGAACCGAGCGCGATGTCGGAATACGTCTGGCGTCTCGTGTGGGAAGGCCGCCGCGTCGCCGACCGCGACGAGCGCTTCCGCCTGTACGAGCGCATCGAACGGCCGAAGACGCCGATCAAGCGGCGCGGCCCGCGCCACCGGGTGGTCGATTGACCCTGTTCGCCGACATCCGCCGGATCGTCGGCCTCGCATGGCCGGTGCTCGTCGGCCAGCTCGCGATCATCGCGTTCGGCGTGATCGACACGGCCATGGTCGGCCGCTACTCGGCCATCGACCTGGCCGCGCTCGGGCTCGGTTCGTCGATCTACGTCTCCGTCTACATCGGCATGACGGGCATCCTGTCCGCGCTGCAGCCGATCACCGGGCAACTGTACGGCGCGCGACGCTATGCGGAGATCGGCGAGGAAGTGCGCCAGGCGCTGTGGCTAGCGCTGATGCTCGCGGTCCCCGGCTTCCTCCTGCTGCATTTTCCCGAACCGCTGCTGCATATCGCGCACGCGCCGCCCGCGCTGCACGACCGCACCGTCGATTACCTGCGCATCCTATCGTACGGCCTGCCGGCGAGCCTCGCATTCCGGATCTACAACGCGCTGACCAACGCGGCCGGCAAGCCGCGGCTCGCGATGATCCTGCAGATCGGCGCGCTGCTGCTCAAGTTTCCGCTCAACGTGTGGTTCATCTTCGGCGGCTACGGCGTGCCGGCGCTCGGCGGCCCCGGCTGCGGGCTCGCGAGCACGCTGATCAACTGGGCGCTCGCGCTGATCGGCTTCACGCTGCTCGCGAAGCTCGACGTATTTGCGCCGCTGTCGATCTTCTCGCGCTTTTGCTGGCCCGTGTGGACACGCCAGAAGGCGATCCTGAAGCTCGGCGTGCCGATGGGCCTGTCGTACCTGATCGAAGTCACGTCGTACACGTGCATGGCGCTCTTCATCGCACAGTTCGGCACGACGACGCTCGCCGGCCACCAGATCGCCGGCAACATCGGCGCGGTGCTGTACATGACACCGCTGTCGATCGGCGTGGCGGCGTCGACGCTCGTCGCGCGCGCGCTCGGCGCCGGCCACCTCGACGAGGCACGGCTGCTCGGACGCCACAGCGTGATGCTCGCGTGCGGGATCGCCGCCGCATACGGCGTGCTCGTGTTCACGCTGCGTCCGCTGATCGTCAGCGGCTACACGCCGAATCCGGCCGTCGCAGCCGCGGCGCTGCCGCTCGTCGCGATCGTCACCTGCTATCACTTCTTCGACGCACTGCAGATCACGTCCGCCTTCGTGCTGCGCGCGTACAAGGTCGCGGTCGTGCCGACGGTGATCTACGCGATCGCGCTGTGGGGCGTCGGGCTCGGCGGCGGCTACGTGGTGGGCTTCGACGTCGGCGGCATCGCACCCGCGTGGCTGACGGGCGCGCGCGGCTTCTGGTTCGCCAATACGATCAGCCTGATGCTGGCGGGCGCGGGGCTCGCGCTGTACCTGCGGCGCGTGAGCCGCGCCCACCTGCCGGTGCCCGCGCGCGCCTGACGCGCCGCCGAGCCTACGCCCCCTCCAGCACGTCGGCCGCGTGATACGACGAGCGCACGAGCGGGCCGGCAACCACCTCCCTGAAACCGAGCGCCAGCCCCTCGTCGCGCCACGCGGCGAATTCGTTCGGGCTCACGTAGCGCCGCACCGGCAGATGGTGCGCGGACGGCGCGAGGTACTGGCCGAGCGTCAGCACGTCGACCTCGTGCGCGCGCAGGTCGCGCAGCGTGTCCCGCACCTCGTCGTCGCGCTCGCCGAGCCCGAGCATCAATCCCGATTTCGTCACGAGCGTCGGCCGCGCGCCCTTCGCCTGCGCGAGCAGCTCGAGCGAGCCGCGGTAGTCGGCGCCCGGCCGCGCCGCCCGATACAACGACGGCACCGTCTCGATGTTGTGATTGAACACGTCCGGCCACGCCACCGACAACGCGTCGAGCGCACGCGCGACGCGGCCGCGGAAATCGGGCGTCAGCACCTCGACGCCGATACCCGGCACGCTCGCGCGCACCGCCGCGATGCAGGCGGCGAAATGCGCGGCACCGCCGTCGCGCAGGTCGTCGCGGTCGACCGACGTGATCACGACATAGCGCAGCCCGAGCGCCGCGACCGCGTCGGCGAGCCGCGCGGGCTCGTCCGGGTCGAGCACCTCGGGACGGCCGTGCGCGACGTCGCAGAACGGGCAGCGCCGCGTACACAGCCCGCCCATGATCATGAAGGTCGCCGTGCGCTGCGCGAAGCATTCGCCGATGTTCGGGCACATCGCCTCCTCGCAGACGGAATGCAGCCGGTGATCGCGCAGCACGGCCGCCATGTCGGCGACCGCCCCGCTCATCATCGGCCGCGCCCGCAGCCACGGCGGCTTCGGCAACGCCGCGCCGGCCGCAGGCTCGACGCGCACGGGAATGCGTGCGAGCTTGTCGCGGCTCCTCGCGCCCGGCTGGCCGAGCGCGGTGAAGCTGGGTCGTTCGAGCGCGGCGGCCATCGTCAGTCTCCGAGGAAGGCGACGATCAGGCGGTTCACGTCGGCAGCCGCCTCCATCTGCACCATGTGACCGCTGCCGGCGATCACCTCGACACGCACGCCGTCCGGCAAGCCCTGCGCGTGCTGCGCGGGAATCACCTGGTCGCGTTCGCCCCAGATCACGAGCGTGCGCGGCGCGAGCGACGCGACGCGGTCGCGGAACACGCGGCGCTGCGCGGCGCCGTCGAACGCGGCGTTCGCGATCTTCTCGAGCGCAGCCTGCACACCTTCGAGCCGCTTGTACTTGACGAGATCCTCGACCAGTTGCCGCGTGACGAGCGCGTTGTCCGCGAACAGCGCGCCGAGATGCGGCTTCAGCGTGTTGCGGCTGTTGCCGGCGACGAAACCGTCGATGTAGCCGCGGTTGATCTCGGCGCCGAGCCCGGCGCTCGCGATCAGCGTCAGCGACGCGACGCGCTGCGGCGCACGCTCGGCCGCCGCCATCGCGATCGCGCCGCCCATCGAGTGGCCGATCAGGTGCGCGCGCTCGATGTGTTGCGCGTCGAGCAGTGCGAGCACCGCGTCGGCCAGTTCGTCGAGGCTGCCGGTGTCGACCGCCTTGCCCGATTCGCCGTGGCCGGGCAAGTCGAGCGCCCATACGGGCCGGTGCGCGGCGAGCTCCGCATGGTTGAACAGCCAGTTGTTCAGGTCACCGCCGAAGCCATGAATCAGCACGGCGGGCGTGCCCGCGCCGTCGCCCAGCTTCAGGAACCGCACCGTGCGCCCGCCGATCTGCGCCTTCTCGGGCTGCGGGCCGGCCGCTTCGTCGGACGCCGCACTCGGCACGAAATCGCGCTGGAACTCGGCGATCGCCGCATCGATGTCGGCATCGCTCGCCTCGGCCGCGGCGACCACGCCGAGCAGCGCACCGACCGGCAGCGTCTCGCCTTCCTGCGCGACCTGCCGGCGCAGCGTGCCGTCGAACGCGCACTCGACGCCCGACGAGATCTTGTCGGTCTCGACGTCGAGCACTTCGTCGCCCTTCGTCACGCGCTCGCCGAGCGCCTTCAGCCAGCCGTTGACCTGGCCCTGCTCCATCGACAGCCCCCACTTGGGCATCGTGATCATGTGAATCGACATCGTGTTAGCTCCTCGTCTTCAGTACCGCCTGCGCGATCGCATCGGCGGACGGGATGTACAGGTCTTCCAGCACGCCGGCGAACGGCGTGGGCGTGTGCGGCGCGGTCACGAGTTCGATCGGCGCCTTGAGCGAATGGAATGCGCGCTGCGCGACGAGCGCGGCGATGTCGGTCGCGATCGAGCAGCGCGGGTTCGCTTCGTCGACGACCACCACGCGCCCGGTACGCTCCGCGCTTTCGAGGATCGTTTCCTCGTCGAGCGGCGACGTCGTGCGCAAGTCGATCACGTCGACCTGGATGCCGTCCTTCGCGAGCTTGGCGGCCGCGTCGGTCGCGAGATGCACCATCCGGCCGTAGGTGACAATGGTCGCGTCGTCGCCGTCGCGCACGATGTTCGCCTCGCCGAACGGAATCGCATAGGATTCCTCAGGCACGTCGCCTTCACGCGTATAGAGCAGCTTGTGTTCGAGGAAAATCACGGGATCGTTGTCGCGGATCGACTGGATCAGCAGCCCCTTCGCGTCATACGGCGTCGCCGGGCACACGACCTTCAGCCCCGGGATGTGCGTAAACAACGACGTGAGCATCTGCGAGTGCTGCGCGGCCGCGCGCAGGCCGGCGCCGTACATCGCGCGGATCACGACCGGCGTCACCGCCTTGCCGCCGAACATGTAGCGGAATTTCGCGGCCTGGTTGAAGATCTGGTCGAAGCACACGCCCATGAAGTCGATGAACATCAGTTCCGCGACGGGCCGCATCCCGCACGCAGCCGCGCCGACCGCCGCGCCGATGTAGCCGCCTTCTGACAGCGGCGTATCGAGCACGCGGCCCGGAAACTTGTGGAACAGCCCCTTCGTCACGCCGAGTACGCCGCCCCACGCGTCGTCCTCGCCCGGCGCACCCGCGCCGCCCGCGTTGTCCTCGCCCATCACGATCACGCTGTCGTCGCGCGCCATTTCCTGCGCGAGCGCCTCGTTGATCGCCTGCGAATAAGTGATCTTCCTTGCCATGTCTGTCTCCTGGAATGTTCGGTTTGCCGTACCGGCGGCTGGGTCAGATCGCGCTCACGGGTACGACACGTACACGTCGGCCAGCAGGTCAGCCGCATCGGGCAGCGGCGCGGCCTTCGCCTGCGCGACCGCGTCGTCGATCAGCGCCTTCACCTGCGCGTCGACCGCGCGCAGCTCGTCGGTCGTCAGCGCTTCGGCGCGCACGACGCGCGTCTCGAAATGCTTCAGGCAGTCCTTCTCGTCGCGCAGCTTCTGCACTTCGCCCGGCGCACGATAGGTCTGCGCATCGCCTTCGAAGTGGCCGAAATAGCGCGTGAACTTGACTTCGACGAGCGTCGGGCCGCCGCCGTTGCGCGCGCGTGCGACCGCTTCGCCAAGCGCCTCGTGCACCGCGAAGAAGTCGAAGCCGTCGACGATCACGCCGGGCATCCCGAAGCCGTTCGCGCGATCGGCGATGTTGTCGGTCGCGACCGACCAGCTCGACGACGTCGCTTCCGCATAGCCGTTGTTTTCGGCCACGAAAATCGCCGGCAACCGCCACACCGACGCGAGGTTCATCGATTCGAAGATCACGCCCTGGTTCGACGCGCCGTCGCCGAAGAAGCACACGCCGACGCCGCCCGTCTTCTTGTGCTTGGCCGCGAGCGCCGCGCCGCACACGAGCGGGCCGCCCGCGCCGACGATCCCGTTCGCGCCGAGCATCCCCATCGCCAGGTCGGCGATGTGCATCGAGCCGCCCTTGCCGTGGCAGACGCCCGTCTTCTTGCCGTAGATCTCGGCCATCATCCCGTGCACGTCGACGCCTTTCGCGATGCAATGGCCGTGGCCGCGGTGCGTGGTGGCGACGTAGTCCTCGAGGCCGAGGTGCAGCATCGTGCCGACCGCGGATGCCTCTTCGCCCGCGTACAGGTGAACGAAGCCGGGGATTTCTCCGGTTGCGAACTCGACGTGCAGGCGCTCCTCGAATTCGCGGATCGTGCGCATCAGCCGATAGGCGTCCAGCAGCTTGTCCCTGCTGAGCTGTGTCGAAACGGTCATGTGTGTCTCCTGGGTAGGTCTGACTGCGAATGCCGCCGCGGCAACGCCCCGGCGACGGATTGCACGGCCTGCGGCCGTCAGTGGAACGTAAAGCCGCCGTCGACGTTCACGGCCTGGCCGGTCACGTTGTCCATCGTCGCGAAGAACAGCGCGAGCCGGCCCATGTCCTCCGGGGTCTGCGCGCGACCCTGCGGAATCAGCGTGAGCTGGTGCCGCTGCCACGACGCCTCGACCGATTCGCCGTCGGTCTTCCATGCGTCGGACAGCCGGTCCCACATGTCGGTACGCACGATGCCGGGGCAGATCGCGTTGACCGTCACGCCGTCGCGCGCGAGTTCCTTCGCCAGCGCGTTCGTGAAGCCGACCACCGCGAATTTCGATGCGCTGTAGTGGGCGAGATTCGGAAACCCTTCCTTGCCGGCGATCGACGCGACGTTGATGATCCGGCCGCTGCGCTGCGCCTTCAGATGCGGGAGCGCCGCGCGGCAACCGAGGAACGTGCCCTTCGCATTCACGTCCATCACGAAATCCCAGTCGCGTTCGGTCAACGCGTCGACCGGATGAATGCTGATCACGCCCGCGCAATTCACGAGGATGTCGAGCCGGCCCAGCTCGGCGAGCGCCTGCGCGACCATCGTGTCGACCTGGGCGGCCTGCGTGACGTCGACCTTCGCGACCGCCGCGCGCCGGCCGAGCGCGCGCACCTCGCGGGCGGTCGCGTCGAGCGCGTCGTCGAGCAGATCCGCGAGCAGGATGTCGGCGCCCGCGCCTGCGAGCGTCAGCGCAATGCCGCGGCCGATGCCGCGCGCGGCGCCGGTGACGATGGCGACCTGTCCTTCGAGAACGGCTGTCATGGCGATGTCTCCTTGTCGATTGACTGGAATGGAAGCGATGCGTCGTCGAAAAAACGGGGGGTCAGGTGCGCCACGCGCCGGCATCGCGCAGCAACTGCCGCGACGACGCGTAACGCAGCGTGCGGCCGACGTCGACCGTCAGCGGCCCCCGCCAGTCGAGCGCGATCTCGTAGCGATCGCCGCGCGCGACCTCGATCTCGCGTTCGCCGTCGAACGCGAGCGTGCCGTGCTCGAACGGGATGGTCTGCCACGCACCCGGTTCGAGCCGCTCGCAACTACGCATCACGACGCGATCGACGCGGCCCGGGGCGATCGGTGCGACGAGCGGTGTGCCGGCCGTCTTGCCGTCGGTGGCAAAACGCATCGCGAGCCCGTGCGTCGCGCTGCGCTCGAGCGGTGCCCACGCGCCGCCGAGCGCGGACAGGCCGATGCCGTCCGGTTCCGCGAACGTCAGGTAGAGCGTGTCGATGTCGTCCGGGCCCGAGATCGCCCGTGCGCCGATGAAGCGCTGGCGCGCCGCGCACACGTCGACCAGCGCGATCTCCTCGCGTCCCGCGTTCGAACCGGCCGTACAGCGCACGACGAGCCGCTTGTTGCGCGTGAACGCGACGTCGGCCGGCACGGCGCCGGTCGCGACAAGCCCGGCCGCAACGCCTGCGACCGTCGCCTCGCGATGTTCGGGAAACGCGTTGTTGGTGCCGGTGGACAACGCGACGAGCGGCGTCGCGCCGCAATGCGCGGCGACCGCGCGATGCGTGCCGTCGCCGCCGAGCACGGCGATCAGCGCGACTTCCATCCGGCGCATGTAGGCGGCGCCGGCTTGCGTATCGGCGACCGTATCGGAGATCGGCAGGTCGATGAATTCGACTTCGGGCCAGCGCTCGTGGGGTGCGACCGCGCGATGCGTATCGAGCGCACGCATCAGCAGCGTCGCGATGCCCGTCTTGTCGCGCAACGTCAGGACGCGCTCGACGCCCATCGCGCCGAGGCCGGCGAGCAGGCGCACGACCATGTTGGCCTTTTCCGCCGTCGGGAACACGGATGCATGCGTCGTCAGACGGCGAATGTCGCGCCCCGATGCGGGGTTCGCGATCACGCCGACAGTCACGGGCGTCGTCACGGGCTTGTCTCCATCCAGTGGGCCGGCGCGCGCACATTGGCTCGCGCGCCGGTCCTGCATGTGTCGTCCGCCGTCATCGAGAACAGCGGATCGTCGTCGCCGACGCGATTGCGCCGGGCTTGCCGGTGATATCTGCAAGCGGCGTGCCACCGTGTGCACAACGACCGTGAAACCCGCGTGCGGACTGGCTCGGCGGCGGTGCGCAGGCTCGACATGGGCCGCCATGACGGGCGTACGCGTCGCGAAACGGCGCGTGCGTCTCACGGCGTCGATCTCGCGGCGCGCATGTTTCGGCTGCGTGGCGCGCGCCCCGATCTACCCGGCAAGCCGCGCGGATCGAGGCACGGCGCGCGCCACCGGGATCCGGGCGGCAATCACACGCGGCTCGCCGATGCGTCTCAGCCCCGCGCGACCCGTTGAGATGCCGCTGAGACGAACGTCTCAGGCGCCGCGCATGCTGCGATGCAATGTGATCCGCCGAAGCGGATGTGCTACAAGAACAGCGAATCCCCCGCCGTACGGAACCGGAGCCGACCATGCCCTACGCCGTCCCCCAGGCCCAGCACGCCGACCGTGTGCTCGGCGCGCTCGCCGGGCGCCTGCCCGCACCGGCCGACTCCTCGCGCCTCGTGTCGTCGTGGCAGCGCTCGCTCGAGCGCTATGCGCTCGACCCTGCGTCGTCGATCGGCCCGCGCGTGCTGACCGCGGCCGAGCTGCGCGAGGTGCGCGACAAGGAGGATGCGTTCCTGCGCGCGTCGGGCCAGTGCCTGACGCGCCTGCACGACATGATTCGCGTGGCCGACTATTGCGTGATGCTGACCGACGCGCACGGCGTGACGATCGACTACCGGATCGACCGCGAACGCCGCAACGACTTCCGTCATGCGGGCCTGCACATCGGCTCGTGCTGGTCGGAGAGCGAGGAAGGCACGTGCGGCGTCGCAAGCGTGCTGACCGATCTCGCGCCGATCACCGTGCACAAGACCGACCACTTTCGCGCGGCGTTCACCACGCTCACCTGCAGCGCGGCCCCGATCTTCTCGCCGGGCGGCGAACTGATCGGCGTGCTCGATGCATCGGCCGTCCAGTCGCCGGACAACCGCGACAGCCAGCGCCTCGTGTACCAGCTCGTGCGGCAAAGTGCCGGGCTGATCGAGGACGGCTATTTCGTGCACAGCACCGCGCAGCACTGGATATTGTTCGGGCATCCGAATCGTCACTACGTCGAGGCGCAGCCCGAATGGCTGATCGCGTTCGACGAATGCGGCAACATCGTCGCCGCGAACCGCCAGGCACGCGACGCGTTGCCGGCGCTGCGCGAGCCGCGCCACATCGACGAGATCTTCGACGCGACCGAGATGCCGCTGCGCGATGCCGCGCGGCTCGACACGATCATCGCGCTGCGGCTGCGCGCAACCGGCGCCCCGCTCTATGCACGGCTGCGCGCGCCGCTACGGCGTGCCGGCCGCGAAACCGGCACGGCACGGGCCGCCCCGGCATCGCGCCGCCCCGGCACCGCGCAGCGCCACGTCGGTGCGCTCACGCCGTTCCTGCACAGCAGCGACGCACGCATCGCGCAGCAGGCCGAACTCGCGCTGCGCGTCGCGAGCAAGCGGCTGCCGATTCTCGTGCTTGGCGAAACCGGTGCGGGCAAGGAAGTGTTCGCCCGCGCGATCCACGACGCCGGTGCGCGACGCGCACGGCCGTTCGTCGCGGTCAACTGCGGTGCGCTGCCCGAGGCGCTGATCGAAAGCGAACTGTTCGGCTATGCGGCCGGCGCATTTACCGGTGCGCGCAAGCACGGCGCACGCGGCAAGATCGCGCTCGCCGACGGCGGCACGCTGTTTCTCGATGAAATCGGCGACATGCCGCTCGCGCTGCAGACGCGCCTGTTGCGCGTGCTCGCCGACGGCGAAGTCGTGCCGCTCGGCAGCGACACGCCCGTGCGCGTCGATCTGGACGTGATCTGCGCAACGCACCGCGATCTCGGACAGATGGTCGCCGACGGCACGTTCCGCGAAGATCTGTATTACCGGCTGAGCGGCGCGACGTTCGAGCTGCCGCCGCTGCGCGAGCGCACGGACGTGGGCGACGTGATCGCCACGGTGTTCGCGGAAGAAGCGCAGGCGACCGGCCACGTGCTCACGCTCGACCCGGCGCTCGCCGGGCAACTCGCCGCGTACCCGTGGCCCGGCAACGTGCGGCAACTGCGCAACGTGCTGCGCTATGCGTGCGCGGTGTGCGACGCCGCACGCGTGACGCGGCGCGACCTGCCGGCCGATCTCGCCGCGCAGCTCGGCGGCGGCCCGGCCGGCGCGCTGCCGGACGACGAGCGCGGCCGCATCGTCGCGGCGCTCACCACGCATCGCTGGCGCCCCGATGCAGCGGCCCAGGCGCTCGGCATTTCGCGTGCGACGCTGTACCGGCGCATCGCGAAGCACCGGATCGTCGCGCCGCACCGCATCTGATGCACGCGACGCATCACGCCGCGTGCGCAACCGCTTCGGTCGCGCCGTTGTCCGTGGCGAGCGCTTCATCGCGCCGGGAAAAAACCTCGTGCGCGGCAAACAGCGCATTCAGCGCGGCCGGGAAACCCGCGTAGACGGCCATCTGCATGAACACCTCGACGATCTCGTCGCGTGTGCAGCCGACGTTCAGCGCTGCCTCGATGTGTACCTTGAGTTGCGGCTGCGCATTGCCGAGTGCCGCCAGCGCGGCGATCGTCGCGATCTCTCGCGCTTTGAGATCGAGCTGCGGCCGGCTGTAGATGTCGCCGAAACCGAATTCGACGAGCAGCCGCCCGAAATCGGGCGCGATCGGCGCGAGCGCCGCGATCACGCGTTCGCCCACTTCGCCGTCGATTTCCTTCAGTTTGTTCCAGCCGCGCGCATAGCGATCGTCAACGAGTCGTTCCATGATGTCCGTCCTGCTCCGATGATGAATGGGAAGTGTTCGCCCGTCGTTCCGTCTCGCGTTCCTGCGTCTCGTAGTACGTGATCTTGTCGCCGATCGCGTCGAGGCTCGCCTGCAGCTCCTCGATATGCGCGCGCACCGCATCGCGATGCGCGGCCAGCAACCGTCGGCGCGCGCCGAACGTCGACTCGCCTTGCGCGCGCAATGCCGCGAACTGCTGCATCTGCGCGATCGGCATGCCGGTTGCTTTCAGACGCATCACGAAGGCAAGCCAGTCGAGATCGGCCGGCGCATAGAGCCGGTGTCCGGCCGTCGTGCGCGAAATCGCGCGCAGCAGCCCGGCCTGCTCGTAGTACCGCAACGTGTGCGTCGACACGCCCGTCAGTTCGGCGACTTGCCCGATCGTCAGCGGGCCGGCAGAGGAAGGTGTGGATACGGTTTTCGACATGGCAGGAGCAAGGTTAGGAGTTAGAGTTCACTCTAAGTCAAGCGTTGCCGAACGACCAGCGCGTCATTTTTTGCGGCCAACGCATCAGGCACCGCCAGACACCGTCGGACACCGTAAAGAATGGTCAAAATCGCGGCCCGGCAGCGCGTTCCGTCTTTACAGCGACGCAAGCCTTCAGCAAGATTCGGACAGCTTGTCTTAAAAAGGGCACGCATTTGTCCTATGCTTAACGGCGACGCTCGGACAGGTGTCGCCCCGCCGTCCGCTGCAACCGCCATTCATCCGTCGGAACCTGGGAGCCTTTGCCATGCTGAAAAAGCTGCTGATGCTGTTCGTCGCGCTGTCGCTGTCACTCGCCGCCGGTCTTGCCGCGGCCGTCGAAGTCAACACGGCCGACCAGGCCGCGCTCGAATCGGTGAAGGGTCTCGGGCCCGTGAAGTCGAAGGCGATCATCGACGAACGCACCAAGAACGGCCCGTTCAAGGACGCGGACGATCTCGCGAATCGCGTGAAGGGCCTCGGCACGAAGTCAGTCGGGCATCTCGAGGAAAACGGCCTGACGATCGGCGGCTCGGCGACGCCGCCCAAGGGCGTGAAGCTGTCGAAGCCAGCCGCGACGACCTCGGCCACTACCACCAGCACGACGCCGGCAGGCACTGCGACGACGTCAACGACCGCGACGGCCGGTACGCCGGCCGCAAGCGCGCCGGAAGCGGCCACCAAGCCGGCCAAGAGCAAGCGAGCATCGAAGAAGGAAAAGGCGGCCGCAGCCGCGGCGGCATCCGCCGACGCGGGCGCGAGTGCGCCGGCCGCAACGTCGTCCACGAAGGCGACGAAGGGTTCGAAGAAGAAGAGCAAGAAGGACAAGGCAGCCTCCGCCGCCGCGGCGTCGGGCGCCTGATGTGCGCCGCGCGCGCGACGGCGTGCGCGCGGTATTCGTTCAACGGGCGCCGTCGTTACGGCGCCCTTTTCAGTGAAGGTGAAGAACCATGGGTCTCCTCGACATCGTTGGCGGTCTGATCGGCGGCCAGGCCGGCGGCAACTCGCAAAGCGCGCTCATCACGACCGCGCTCGAATTCATCAACAACCAGCCGGGCGGCCTGAACGGGCTGATCGAGAAGTTCAAGGCCGGCGGCGCCGGCGACGTGATCGGCTCGTGGGTCGGCAACGGCCAGAACCAGCCGATCGCGCCGGACGCGCTGCAGAACGTGCTCGGCTCGGACGCGATCGGCGCGCTGGCGAGCAAGTTCGGCGTCGATCCGTCGATGGCATCGACCGTCCTCGCGCAAGTGCTGCCGCACGTCGTCAACCACGCGACGCCGGACGGCACGGTGCCGGCCGACGGCCAGGCACAGATCGACCCGTCGAACGTGCTCGGCTCGCTGTCGCAGCTCGCCGGCATGTTCGGCGGCAACAAGCAGGGCTGAGCGCACCGCGCACGCCGTCCGGAGCAGCCGCTTCATCCGTTTCGGCCGCTCCATATGCAAACACCCCGCCTGAGCGGGGTGTTTGTTTTTGCGCGCCCGGCGCGAACCGGGCGCGCGGCCGATGACCGGCGATCAGTGCACGACGCGGTAGAACACGAACTTGCCGTCGCTGATGTCGACCGGGATCACGTCCTTCGGACCGAAGCGGCCCGCGAGGATCAGCTTCGCGACCGGGTTCTCGATCTCCTGCTGGATCGCGCGCTTCAGCGGCCGCGCACCGAACAGCGGATCGTAGCCGACCTTGCCGATCTGCTCGAGCGCCGCCGGCGACACGTCGAGCGCCATGTCGAGCTTCGCGAGCCGGTCGTGCAGGCGGGCGAGCTGGATCTTCGCGATCGACTCGATGTTGCTGCGGTCGAGCGCATGGAACACCACGACATCGTCGATCCGGTTCAGGAATTCCGGACGGAAGTGCTGCTTCACTTCGAGCCACACGGCGTCCTTGATCTCTTCCTGCGGCGCCCCCGTCATCGCCTGGATCACCTGCGAGCCAAGGTTCGACGTCATCACGATCACCGTGTTCTTGAAGTCGACCGTGCGCCCCTGCCCGTCGGTCATGCGACCATCGTCGAGCACCTGCAGCAGCACGTTGAACACGTCCGGATGCGCCTTCTCGATCTCGTCGAGAAGAATCACGCTGTACGGTTTGCGGCGCACGGCTTCCGTCAGGTAGCCGCCTTCCTCGTAACCGACGTAGCCCGGCGGCGCGCCGATCAGTCGCGCGACGCTGTGCTTCTCCATGAACTCGCTCATGTCGATGCGGATCAGGTGCTCTTCCGAATCGAACAGGAACGACGCCAGCGCCTTGCACAGCTCGGTCTTGCCGACACCCGTCGGGCCGAGGAACAGGAACGAGCCGTACGGACGGTTCGGATCGGCGAGACCCGCGCGCGAACGACGGATCGCATCGGCGACCGCACTGATCGCCTCATGCTGGCCGACCACGCGCTCGTGCAGCTTTTCCTCGATATGCAGCAGCTTCTCGCGTTCGCCCTGCATCATCCGCGACACCGGAATCCCGGTTGAGCGCGACACGACTTCCGCGATTTCTTCCGCACCGACCTGCGTGCGCAGCAGCCGCGGACGCGTCGGGTTGTGCTGCTCCTGCTCTTCCGCCTGCGTGACCTGCTTCAGTTGCGACTCGAGTTGCGGCAGCTTCCCGTACTGCAGCTCGGCGACCTTCTCCAGCTTGCCGTCACGCTGCAGACGCGCGATGTCGGCGCGCACCTTCTCGATCTCTTCCTTCAACTGCGCGCTGCCCTGCACCGCGGCCTTCTCGGCGGTCCAGATCTCCTCGAGGTCCGCATACTCGCGGCCGAGGCGCTCGATCTCTTCCTCGATCAGCTGCAGGCGCTTCTGCGACGCTTCGTCCTGCTCCTTCTTCACGGCCTCGCGCTCGATCTTCAACTGGATCAGACGACGGTCGAGCTTGTCCATCTCTTCGGGCTTCGAATCGATTTCCATCTTGATCTTCGATGCAGCCTCGTCGATCAGGTCGATCGCCTTGTCGGGCAGGAAGCGGTCCGTGATGTAACGGTGCGACAGCTCGGCCGCGGCGACGATCGCCGGGTCGGTGATGTCGACGCCGTGGTGCAGTTCGTACTTCTCCTGCAACCCGCGCAGGATCGCGATCGTCGCCTCGACGCTCGGCTCGTCGACGAGCACCTTCTGGAAGCGGCGCTCGAGCGCGGCGTCCTTCTCGATGTACTTGCGGTATTCGTCGAGCGTGGTCGCGCCGATGCAATGCAGCTCGCCGCGCGACAGCGCAGGCTTGAGCATGTTGCCCGCATCCATCGCACCTTCGGCCTTGCCGGCGCCGACCATCGTGTGGATCTCGTCGATGAACACGATCGTCCGGCCTTCGTCCTTCGCGATGTCGTTGAGCACCGCCTTCAGGCGCTCCTCGAACTCGCCGCGATACTTCGCGCCCGCGAGCAGCGCGGCCATGTCGAGCGACAGCACGCGCTTGCCCTTCAGCGTCTCGGGCACTTCGCCGTTGACGATCCGCTGCGCGAGCCCTTCGACGATCGCGGTCTTGCCGACGCCCGGCTCGCCGATCAGCACCGGGTTGTTCTTGGTGCGGCGCTGCAGGATCTGGATCGAGCGACGGATTTCGTCGTCGCGGCCGATCACCGGATCGAGCTTGCCCGCACGGGCGCGCTCGGTCAGGTCGACCGTGTACTTCTTCAGCGCTTCACGCTGGCTTTCCGCATCCTGGCTGTGCACCTGCGAGCCGCCGCGCACCGCGGCGATCGCGGCTTCGAGCGCCTTGCGCGTGAGGCCGTGCTGGCGCGCCAGCTTGCCGGCTTCGCCCTTGTCGTCGGACGCGGCGAGCAGGAACATCTCGCTCGCGATGAACGTGTCGTTGAGCTTCTGCGCTTCCTTGTCGGCCTGGTTCAGCAGTCCGGCCAACTCACGGCCGATCTGGATGTCACCGCCCGTGCCCGTGACTTGCGGCAGGCGCGAAATCGCCTCGTTCAGCGCGCCTTGCAGCGCCTGCACGTGAACACCCGCGCGCGACATCAGCGAGCGGGCCGAGCCGTCCTGCTGCGCGACGAGTGCCGCCAGCACGTGAACGGGTTCGATGTATTGATTGTCGCGGCCTGCCGCAAGGCTTTGCGCGTCCGCGAGTGCTTCCTGGAACTTGGTGGTGAGCTTGTCGATTCTCATTTGGTCGAGACCTCCAATTTTCGATTAACACCAAGATGAGGATGGTTATGCGGGTTTCAAGCGAAATTCGGGTTGATTCAGCGCAAAAAACGAAGGGCGGAGGTGCAGCAGCCTGCCGGCCGGATGATGGTGCGCAGCGCGCGCGTCAGCCTGCTTTCGACGGCGACCCGGCGGACGCAGGCGCGTCGGATTCCGATGACTCGGCACGCACGAGCGCGATCGGCCGAATACCGAGCAACGCGGCGAGCGGCGACGCGGGTGCCGACAGCTCGCCGAGCGTATGACGGTCGAGTTCGGCGAAGAACGCATCGCGCGCGGCCGCCAGCACGCCCTTCAGCCGGCACTGCGGTTCGATCACGCAGCCGCGCGACTCGCCCTCGTCGGCAGAAAAGCAGCCGACCAGCGCGAAATCGCTCTCGGTCGCACGCACGACCTGGCCGACCGTCAGCGCCAGCGATTCGGGGAAGAGCCGCAGCCCGCCGTTGCGGCCGCGAACCGTGTCGACCCAGCCGAGCTCGCCGAGCTGCTGCACGACTTTCATCAGATGGTTCTTCGAGATGCCGTAGGCGTCCGAGATCTCCTGGATCGTCGCGAGCCCCTCGTCGCGCACGGCAAGGTACAGCATCACGCGCAGCGAATAGTCGGTGTAGTCGGTGAGTCTCATGAGCGAATACGGAAAATTGTCGATCGTGCCCCGATTATGCGGCCCGGGTCACCGGGAACGTGCGCCGGGTGGGCTTTTGACGGCCACCTGACGAGCCCGGGTTGCCCGGATGGCCCGCGCGCAATAAGATGTATGGAATATGCACATTTTTCAGGCCTTGGTGGACGCTATTTTGCGTCAAAATCCTGTCGGCGTCCTGCGCATCGGCCGCACCTGCGTCATGCCGACGCGTCGCCGATGCCCACCCAGGCCCGCCAATACCCCGATATTCCCGGCCTTTCCTGTCATGACTGCCCTGCCCGCCTCGCCCGATACCGCACCGGCCCGCCCCCGCGACGCGGAACCGACCGAAGACAACATCCACGACCTCGTCTACGCGTTCTACGACCGCGTCCGCGTCGACCCGCTGCTCGGGCCCGTATTCGACGCGAAGCTGAACGGCCGCTGGGACGATCATCTGCCGAAGATGGTCAGCTTCTGGTCGAGCCTCGTGCTCGGCACCAAGGGCTATCGCGGCAACGTGCAGCAGGCGCACCAGCCGCTCGACGGGATCGAGCCCGCGCACTTCAGCCGCTGGCTGTCGCTGTTCCTGAAGACCGTCGAGGCGCGCTACACGCCGCCTGCGGCGATCCGCTTCATGGAACCCGCGCTGAGGATCGCGCAAAGCCTGCAGTTGAGCCGCTTCGGCTGGGACTATCAGATTCCGCCCGAGCAGCAGGCGCTGCTCGATGCGATCGCGCCGCGCCGCCGCGACGGCGACGACGACGCGCATGCTCTGCCGTCACGCGCCCGCGGCGAGCCGTTTCCGACGAAGATCATCGGGCGCAGCACCGATCCGGACGCGTAACGCAGCCATCCGGCGCCTGCGGCACATCGCCGCAACGAGGGCGCCGCGCGCTCAACGCGGCGGCGTGTTGCCCGATTCGACGCCCCAGCGCGCCAGCGCGGCGTCGTCGGTCGTGCGGGCATCGACCCAGCGCTCGCCATCCGGCGTCGTTTCCTTCTTCCAGAACGGCGCCTCGGTCTTCAGATAGTCCATCACGAACTCGCACGACGCGAACGCATCGCCGCGATGCGACGCGACCGTCGCGACCATCACGATCTGGTCGAGCGGCAACAGCCGGCCAACCCGGTGCACGATCGCGACGTCGATGCCGGGCCAGCGCCGGCCAGCCTCGGCGGCGATCTTCTCGAGTGCCTTCTCGGTCATCCCCGGATAGTGCTCGAGCTCCATCGCGGCGACCGAGTCGCCTTCGTTCAGGTCGCGCACCGTGCCGACGAAGCATGCGACCGCGCCGATCTTCGGGTTGCGCGCCCGCAGCGCCGCCACTTCGGCGTTCAGGTCGAAATCGTCGGTCTGGACTCGTACCGTAGCCATCGCAAGCCCCTCAGCCGCCCGTCACCGGCGGAAAGAACGCGACCTCGCAGCCGTCGGTGAGGCGCGTGTCGGGGTCGGTCATCTCGTGGTTGCACGCCATGCGCAACGCGCGCCCTTCGGCGAGCGTCTCGGCCCAAGCGCCGCCGCGCAGGCGCAGCCATGCGCGCACGTCGCCGACGGTCGTCACGCCGTCCGGCACGTCGGCCTGTTCGTCGGACACGCCCAGCGCCTCGCGCACGCTTGCAAAGAATTTCAGTTGAATCTTCATGGATCGGGAGGCCGTCGCGTTACGACAGCAGTTCGGAAAACGGAATGAAACGCACGGTCTCGCCGGCGCTGATCGCGTGCTGCGGCGGATTGTCGATCAGGCCGTCGCCCCAGACCGTCGACGTCAACACCGCCGAGCTCTGGTTCGGGAACAGATCGAGGCCGCCGGCCGCATTGACGCGCGCGCGCAGGAATTCGTTGCGCCGGTCGCCCTTGCTCTGCGAGAAGTCCGCGCGCAGCGACAGCGCGCGCGGCGCGACGTCGCGCACGCCGGACAGGCGCAGCAGGAACGGCCGCACGAACAGCAGGAACGTGACGAAGCTCGACACCGGATTGCCGGGCAGCCCGACGAAGTGCGCATCGGGCCGCTCGTCGCCGCGGCGCACCGCGCCGAACGCGAGCGGCTTGCCGGGCTTCATCGCGATCTGCCACAGCGCGAGCCGCCCTTCGGCCTCGACGGCCGGCTTCACGTGATCCTCGTCGCCGACCGACACGCCGCCGCTCGTCAGGATCACGTCGTGATCGCGCGCGGCCTCGCGCAGCGTGTCGCGCGTCGCCGCGAGCGAATCGGGCACGATCCCGTAGTCGGTCACGTAGCAGCCGAGCCGCTCCAGCAGCCCGCGCAGCGTGAAGCGGTTCGAGTTGTAGATCGCACCGGGCTTCAGCGGCTCGCCGGGCATCGTCAGTTCGTCGCCGGTGAAGAACACCGCGACGCGGATCCGCCGCGCGACCGACAGCTGCGCGCAGCCGACCGATGCGGCCAGGCCGAGCGCCTGCGGCGTGAGGCGCGTGCCGGCCGGCAGGATCACCGAACCCAGGCGGATGTCCGCGCCTTGCGCGGTGATCCATTCACCGGCTTTCGGCGTGTGCAGGATCTCGACCGCGTCGCCGTCGGCCGATGTCTGCTCCTGCATCACGACGGCGTCGGCGCCCGGCGGCACCGTCGCGCCGGTGAAGATCCGCGCGGCCGTGCCCGCGTCGAGCGGCGCGGCCGGATGGCCGGCCGGAATCCGCTGCGACACCGGCAGACGCCGGTCGCCGTGCAACAGATCGGCGACGCGCACCGCGTAGCCGTCCATCGCGCTCGTATGCATCGGCGGCACGTCGAGCGGCGAGCTCACGTCTGCCGCCAGCACGCGGCCGAGCGCGTCGAGCGTCGCGACGGTTTCGGCGCCGGGCAGCGGTTTCGCGGCATCGAGCAGTGCGGCGAGCGCTTCGGCGGTCGACAGCATCGGCGCGCGGGGCGCCACGGAATTCGGGTTTGACATCGATGGAATCGGGGATCGTTGGAGTCAATACGTCATTGTAGCGACGCCGTCGCGCGCACGCGCAATATGGCCGACATGCGAAAACTGTGATCGGCGCGAATGTGCGGCGCTGATCCTTGTTTCATGGCGCGCCGGGCGGCCGCCGCGCCACCAAGCAAAACGGCCGGAACCCCGATCCGTTCGACGAATCGGCATTCCGGCCGTCCTGCCTGCACGCCGGGCTCGCGCCCGGCGGCACCTCATGCGCCCGTATGGGCGACGATGAAGTCCTTCACCTGCTGCGCGTCGGCCTTCACGACCTCGAAACGCTGCGGCAGCGCCTCGAGCCCGTCGAATGCGGCCGGCCGCTCGGCTTCGCGATCGAGCGCTTCGCGGATCGTCTCGCCGAACTTGATCGGCTGCGCCGTCTCGAGCACGACCATCGGCACGCCCGCGTCGAGATGCTCGCGCGCGACCTTCACGCCGTCGGCGGTGTGCGTATCGATCATCGTGTCGTAGCGCGAGAACACGTCGCGGATCGTCGCGATGCGGTCCGTATGGCTGCTGCGGCCCGACACGAAACCGAATTCGGCCACGCGCGAGAAATCGCCGCTCGCGGCCAGATCGAAGCCGCCCTTCTCCTCGACGTCGCGGAACAGCTGCATCACGCGTGCCGGATCGCGGCCGAGCAGGTCGAACACGAAGCGCTCGAAGTTCGACGCCTTCGAGATGTCCATGCTCGGGCTGCTCGTGTGATACGTGTTCTCGGCACTGCGCACGCGATACGCACCGGTGCGGAAGAACTCGTCGAGCACGTCGTTCTCGTTGGTCGCGACCACGAGCTTCGCGATCGGCAGCCCCATCATCCGCGCGATGTGGCCCGCGCACACGTTGCCGAAGTTGCCCGACGGCACCGTGAACGACACGCGCTCGTCGTTGGACTGCGTCGCCGCGAAATAGCCCTTGAAGTAGTACACGACCTGCGCGACGACGCGCGCCCAGTTGATCGAGTTGACCGTGCCGATCTTCTGCTGCGCCTTGAACGCGTGATCGTTCGACACCGCCTTCACGATGTCCTGGCAGTCGTCGAACACGCCTTCGACCGCGAGGTTGAAGATGTTCGGATCCTGCAGGCTGAACATCTGGGCCGTCTGGAAGGCGCTCATCTTCTTGTGCGGCGACAGCATGAACACGCGCACGCCGGCCTTGCCGCGCATCGCGTACTCGGCCGCGCTGCCCGTGTCGCCCGACGTCGCGCCGAGAATGTTCAGCGCTTCGCCGTGCTTCGCGAGCGTGTACTCGAACAGGTTGCCGAGCAGCTGCATCGCCATGTCCTTGAACGCGAGCGTCGGGCCGTTCGACAGTTCGAGCAGCGACAGCGTCGCGCCGTGCTCGGTGCCGAGCGTCTTCAGCGGCGTGATGTCGGACGCATTCTCGCCATGGCGCGTGTTGCTGTACACGGCCGCCGTGTACGTGCGGCGCGTGATCGCACGCAGGTCGTCGGCCGGCACGTCGTCGCAGAACTTCGACAGGATCTCGAACGCGAGATCCGCGTACGACAGCGCGCGCCAGCGCGCGAGCTCGTCGGCGGAAACCTGCGGGTACTCGGACGGCAGGTAGAGCCCGCCGTCCTTCGCGAGACCGCCGAGCAGGATGTCGGAGAACGTATGGCGCTCGCCGATGCCGGCGCCGCGCGTGGAGATGTAGTTCATGTCGTTCCTGGTCCTCAGTTCAGCGCTTCCATGCGCAGCTTCGTCACCTTCGAGACGACCGTCGCGAGGCTTTCGATCTGCGCGATCGCCGCATTGACGTGCTTCTCGATCGTTTCGTGCGTGATCAGGATGATGTCGGTTTCGCCGTTGGCGTCGTCGACCTGTTCCGATTCCTTCTGCAGCAGCGCGTCGATCGAGATGCCCGCCGCCGCGAGGATGCGCGTGATATCGGCGAGCACGCCCGTCTGGTCCGCCACGCGCAGGCGCAGGTAGTAGCCGCTCGTCACTTCGTCGATCGGCAGGATCGGCGTGTTCGACAGGCTGTCCGGCTGGAACGCGAGGTGCGGCACGCGATGCTCGGGGTCGGCCGTGTGCAGGCGCGTGACGTCGACGAGATCCGCGACGACCGCCGATGCGGTCGGTTCCGCGCCCGCGCCCTTGCCGTAGTACAGCGTCGTGCCGACCGCGTCGCCGTGCACGACGACCGCGTTCATCGCGCCCTCGACGTTCGCGAGCAGGCGCTTCTCGGGGATCAGCGTCGGGTGCACGCGCAGCTCGATGCCGTGTTCGGCGCGGCGCGCGATGCCGAGTAGCTTGATCCGGTAGCCGAGCTCTTCCGCGTAGCGGATGTCGGTCGCGTCGAGCTTGCTGATGCCTTCGACGTACGCGCGGTCGAACTGGACCGGCACGCCGAACGCGATCGCGCTCATGATCGTCGCCTTGTGCGCGGCGTCGACGCCTTCGATGTCGAAGGTCGGGTCGGCTTCCGCGTAGCCGAGCTCCTGCGCGGCCTTCAGCGCGGTCGCGAAGTCGAGGCCGCGGTCGCGCATTTCCGACAGGATGTAGTTCGTCGTGCCGTTGATGATGCCCGCGATGTACTGGATGCGGTTCGCGGTCAGGCCTTCGCGCAGCGCCTTGATGATCGGGATGCCGCCGGCGACGGCCGCTTCGAACGCGACCATCACGCCCTTCGCGCGCGCGGCCTCGAAGATCTCGGTGCCGTGCACCGCGAGCAGCGCCTTGTTCGCCGTCACGACGTGCTTGCCGTTCGCGATCGCGCGCAGCACGAGCTCGCGTGCGATGCCCGTGCCGCCGATCATCTCGGCGATGATCGCGATCGACGGATCGTCGACGACCGCGTTGAAGTCGTCGGTGATCTGCGCGACGGCGGCGTCACCGCCGAGCGCAGCCTGCGCCTTGGCCGGGTTGCGCACTGCAATGCGCGCCACCTCGATGCCGCGCCCTGCGCGTCGCTTGATTTCTTCCTGGTTGCGGCGCAGCACCGTGAAGGTGCCGCTACCGACGGTGCCGAAGCCCAACAAGCCAACTTTGATCGGTTCCATGCTGCGTGTGATCGATGATTGAGATTAGAAAATGAGGGAATGCCGTGTAATCCTGTCCGCTCAGGCCGAATGGCGCTTGCGGTAGCCGTCGAGGAAGCGTGCGATCCGGTTGATCGAATCGGTCAGGTCGTCGAGGTTCGGCAGGAACACCACGCGGAAGTGATCCGGCGCCGCCCAGTTGAAACCCGTGCCCTGCACGAGCAGCACGCGCTCCTCGAGCAACAGGTCGAGGATGAACTGCTGGTCGTTCTGGATCGGGTAGAGCTTCGGATCGAGGCGCGGGAACATGTACAGCGCGGCCTGCGGCTTCACGCAGGTCACGCCGGGAATCGACGTGAGCATGTCGTACGCGAGTTCGCGCTGCTTGTACAGGCGCCCGCTCGGCACGATCAGCTCGTTGATGCTCTGGTAGCCGCCGAGCGCCGTCTGGATCGCGAACTGCCCCGGCACGTTCGCGCACAGCCGCATCGACGACAGGATCCCGAGCCCTTCGAGGTAGTCCTTCGCGTGCCGGCGGTTGTCGCCGCCGAGGCCCGACACGGCCATCCAGCCCGCGCGATAGCCGCACGAGCGATAGCTCTTCGACAGGCTGTTGAACGTGACCGTGATCACGTCCTCCGACAGCGAACCCAGCGCCGTGTGCTCGAGCCCGTCGTAGACGATCTTGTCGTAGACCTCGTCGGCGAACACGATCAGCCCGTGCTGGCGCGCGATCTCGAGCAGCTCGAGCAGCAATTCGTCGGAATAAAGCGCGCCGGTCGGGTTGTTCGGGTTGATCACGACGATCGCCTTGGTGTTCGGCGTGATCTTGCGGCGGATGTCGTCGGGGTCGGGCATCCACGCGTTCTGCTCGTCGCACACGTAATGTACGGGCGTGCCCCCGGACAGGCTCACGGCGGCCGTCCACAGCGGGTAGTCGGGCGCCGGCAGCAGCACTTCGTCGCCGTCGTTCAGCAGCGCCTGGGTCGCCATCACGATCAGCTCGGACGCGCCGTTGCCGATGTAGATGTCGTCCAGACCGACGCCGACGACGCCCTTTTCCTGCGTGTAGTGCATCACGGCCTTGCGGGCCGAGAACACGCCTTTCGAATCCGAATAGCCGGACGATGCCGGCAGGTTGCGGATCATGTCCTGGATGATCTCGTCCGGCGCGTCGAAACCGAACGGCGCGAGGTTGCCGATGTTCAGCTTGATGATGCGGTGGCCTTCTTCCTCGAGGCGCTTCGCGTGCTCGAGCACCGGGCCACGGATGTCGTAGCACACGTTGAGCAGCTTGTTCGACTTCTGAATCGGTTTCACGACGACACGGTTCCTGGGTTGGCCTCGCGGCCGGGGGGACGGGATCAAAACTGGAGAGCGGCCGGTCTGTGCGCGCTGTCTAGACTGGGGAAAAAGCGGGCGGTCGGACGCGGCTTGTGGCGACGCTCGACGCAAGTGGCGCCCGGGGGCAACCAAAAAGTTATAATTTAGCGGATTTTGGCCGACTTTCGCAATGCACCATAGCCGCTCCGGGCCCGCGCCGTCAGGCGCCCCGCACGTGCCGGCGCGCGAAATCGGCCGCCCGGGGCCGTGCGGCCCTTGCCAGACATTCCCCCTACGGAACGCGGAATAACGATTTGAAACTGCACCAGGACGCGAGCGGCGCGCTCAACACCGTCACCGGCTACGGCCCCGATTATGTCGACGTCAACCTCGAGCGTCACGAGGGCAGCGTCATCGTGCTGCCCGGCGCGCCGGTACGGCCATGGCCCGTGTCGTCGTTCGACGCGCTTACGCCCGAGCATTTCGCGATGCTGCTCGAGCCGGCGCCCGAACTCGTCATCTTCGGCAGCGGCGCACGGCTGCGCTTCCCGCATCCGCGCCTCGTGGCCGCGCTCACGGCCAAGCGGATCGGCGTCGAGACGATGGATTTCCAGGCCGCCTGCCGCACCTACAACATCCTGATGGCCGAGGGCCGCAAAGTCGCCGCCGCGCTCTTAATTGAACGTTAATCGCCGATGCAGTAAAACTCGGGCCGGCGCACCGATCGATCCCCGGATCGACACCCGGCAGGCCGCCCGCCGCCGGCGCAACGCGCCGGCGGCCCGTCACAACAACCAACAGGCTGAAAACCCATGAACGATACGCCGTCGAGGCTACCGCTCAATCGCATCACGCTCGTCCTCCTGCTCGTCGCGCTCGCGATCGTCTGGTTCGCGCCACTCGGGCTGCGCCACCTGATCCCGAGCGACGAAGGCCGCTACGCCGAGATGGCGCGCGAAATGTTCGTCACCGGCGACTGGATCACGCCGCGCTACAACGGCTACAAATACTTCGAGAAGCCGCCGCTGCAGACCTGGCTGAATGCGCTGACGTTCGCGTGGTTCGGCATCGGCGAATGGCAGGCGCGCCTCTACACGGGGCTCGCCAGCTTCGCCGGCGTGCTGCTGGTCGGCTTCACGGGCGCACGCCTGTTCAACCCGCTGTCCGGCTTCCTCGCGGCCGTCGTGCTCGCGTGCTCGCCGTACTGGAACCTGATGGGCCACTTCAACGCGCTCGACATGGGGCTCGCGTTCTGGATGGCGCTGTCGCTCTGCTCGCTGCTGCTCGCGCAGCGGCCCGGCCTGCGTGCTGGCGCCGTGCGCGGCTGGATGTGGGCGTGCTGGGCCGCGATGGCGTTCGCCGTGCTGTCCAAGGGGCTCGTCGGCCTGATCCTGCCGGGCGCCGTGCTGGTGCTCTATACGCTGATCGCGCGCGACTGGGCGCTGTGGAAGCGCCTGTATCTGGTGAGCGGCCTGGTGATCTTCTTCGCGATCGTCACGCCGTGGTTCGTGCTCGTCCAGCAACGCAACCCCGAATTCTTCAACTTCTTCTTCATCGTCCAGCAGTTCCGCCGGTATCTGACTCCGGAACAGAACCGCCCGGGCCCGTTCTACTACTTCGTGCCGGTGCTGCTGGTCGGCTTCCTGCCGTGGCTGTCGGTCGCGTGGCAGAGCCTGCGTCATGCGCTGCGCATGCCGCGCCAGCCCAACGGCTTCGCGCCGATGCTCGTGCTGCTGATCTGGAGCGCATTCATCTTCCTGTTCTTCAGCGCGTCGCATTCGAAGCTGATCTCGTACGTGCTGCCGGTCGCACCAGCGCTCGCACTGATGATCGGCGCGTACCTGCCGCTGATGAGCGCCGACCGGTTCCGCCGCCACCTGCTCGGCTACCTCGTGTTCCTCGTCGTGGCAGCGTTCGGGATCATCTTCCTGGCCTACCAGGGCGACGCCCGCACGCCGAACGCGCTGTATCGCGCGTTCCAGCTGTGGCTGTATGCGGGCCTCGCCGTCGCGGCCGTGCTGACGCTCGCCGCCGCGTGGCTGAACCGCCGCACGGGCGTCGCCGCCGCGATCACCGCGTTCGGCGCCGCATGGCTCGCGTTCGGCACGATCGGCGGCACCGGCCACGACGAGTTCGGCCGCTACAGCTCGGGCGCGCTGCTCGCGCCGACCGTGCGCGCGGAGCTGGCCAAACTGCCGGCCGACACGCCGTTCTACTCGGTCGACATGCTCGATCACACGTTCCCGTTCTATGTCGGCCACACCACGATCATGGTCCACCGCCAGGACGAACTCGCCTTCGGGATCTCGGTCGAGCCGAACAAATGGATCCCGACCGTCGACGAATGGATCACGCGCTGGAACCAGGAAACCCATGCGCTCGCGATCATGTCGCCGAACGAATACGACACGCTGGTCAAGCAAGGCGTACCGATGCGCGTGATCGCGCGCGACAACCGCCGCGTGATCGTCGAAAAACCGCAATCGTAAGGACCCGCACTGCATGAATCCCGTTTCGCTCATCTGTATCGTCACCGGCGTGATGCTCAACGCCTGTGCGCAACTTCTGCTGAAAGCCGGCGTCAACGCTGTCGGGCACTTTGAATTCACGCCGTCGAACATCGTCCCGGTCGGGCTGAAGATCGCGACCCAGCTGCCGATCATCGGCGGCCTCGGCTGCTACGTGCTGAGCGTCGTCGTGTGGATTCTCGGGCTGTCGCGGGTCGACGTGTCGATCGCGTACCCGATGCTGTCGCTCGGCTACGTGGTCAACGCGTTCGCGGCCTGGTACCTGTTCGGCGAGGTGATGTCGGTCCAGCGGCTGATCGGCATCGGCATCATCCTGATCGGCGTGGTCGTGCTCGCGCGCAGTTGAGCGGCCCCGGCGGGCCCGGCGTACATTAAGCGTCCGCCTACAAAAAATCACGGTGCGAATCCGCCAACCGGTGTTTAATGCCGGTTTCGGGCCGGATCGCCCGACCCCTTTATTACACGCCATTACGAGCCAAAGCGTTCATGAGCCAGACTACCGCTCCGTTTCTGCCGTTCACCCGCCCCGAGATTGATGAGGAAACCATCCAGGGCGTCGTCGAAGTGCTGCGCTCGGGCTGGATCACCACCGGCCCGCAGAGCCAGAAATTCGAAGCCGCGCTGTCCGAGTATTGCGGCGGCCGGCCGGTCCGTGCGTTCAATTCGGGCACCTGCACGCTCGAGATCGGGCTGCGCATCGCGGGCGTCGGCGCCGGCGACGAGGTGATCACGACGCCGGCATCGTGGGTCTCGACCAGCAACGTGATCCTCGAGACGGGCGCGACGCCCGTGTTCGCCGACATCGACCCGATCACGCGCAACATCGACCTCGACAAGCTCGAGCAGGCGATCACGCCGCGCACCAAGGCGATCATTCCCGTGTATCTGGCCGGCCTGCCGGTCGACATGGATCGCCTGTACGCGATCGCACGCGCGCACAACCTGCGCGTGATCGAGGACGCCGCGCAGGCGCTCGGCTCGACGTGGAACGGCAAGCGCATCGGCGCGATCGGCGATATCGTGTCGTTCAGCTTCCACGCGAACAAGAACCTGACGACGATCGAAGGCGGCGCGCTCGTGCTGAACAACGAGGACGAGGCGACGCTCGCGCAGAAGTACCGGCTGCAGGGCATCACGCGCACCGGCTTCGACGGAATGGACTGCGACGTGCTCGGCGGCAAGTACAACCTGACCGACGTCGCCGCGCGCGTCGGCCTCGGCCAGTTGCCGCACCTCGAGCGTTTCACCGCGCAGCGCCGTGCGCTCGTACGCGCGTATTTCGCCGCGCTCGACGGCGGCCCGGCCGTGAAGCTCGGGCTCGGCCTGCCCGTCGCCGATTTCGAGAACAGCAACTGGCACATGTTCCAGGTCACGCTGCCGCTCGACCGGCTGTCGATCTCGCGCGCCGATTTCATGGCGCAGATGAAGGAACGCGGCATCGGCACGGGCGTGCACTACCCGGCGATCCACCTGTTCACGCTGTATCGTGCGCGCGGCTTTGCCGAGGGCATGTTCCCTCACGCCGAACGTTACGGCGCGTCGACCGTCACGCTGCCGCTCTTCACGCAGATGACCGAAGACGACGTGCGTCGCGTAGCCGACGCCATCAACCAGATTTTCGAACAATACGGAAAATAAGCGTACATGAGTCACCTTGAAGCACGCGCCGGGCATCCGGGCGCCGCGAATCCGGAAGTATCGATCATCATCCCCGTGTACAACGAGGAAGATGGCCTGGCCGCGCTGTTCGCGCGGCTGTACCCGGCACTCGACGCACTCGGCACGTCGTACGAAGTGATCCTGATCAACGACGGCAGCCGCGACCGCTCGGCCGCCATGCTCGCCGACCAGTTCCACGTGCGCCCCGACACGACCCGCGTCGTGTTGCTCAACGGCAACTACGGCCAGCACATGGCGATCCTCGCCGGCTTCGCGCAGTCGCGTGGCGAGATCGTCATCACGCTCGACGCCGACCTGCAGAACCCGCCCGAGGAAATCGGCAAGCTGATCGCGAAGATGCGCGAGGGCTACGACTACGTCGGCTCGATCCGCAAGCAGCGTCAGGACAGCCTGTGGCGACGCAAGGCGTCGCTGGTGATGAACCGGCTGCGCGAGCGCATCACGCGGATCAAGATGACCGACCAGGGCTGCATGCTGCGCGCGTACAGCCGCCGCATCATCGACACGATCAACGTGTGCGGCGAAGTCAACACGTTCATCCCGGCGCTCGCGTACACGTTCGCACAGAACCCTACCGAAATCGAGGTCGCGCACGAGGAGCGTTTCGCGGGCCAGTCGAAGTATTCGCTGTACAGCCTGATCCGGCTGAACTTCGACCTCGTGACCGGCTTTTCCGTCGTGCCGCTGCAGTGGCTGTCGTTCATCGGCGTGATCCTGTCGCTCGGCTCGGCCGGGCTGTTCGTGCTGCTGCTCGTGCGTCGCTTCATCGTCGGCGCGGAAGTGCAAGGCGTGTTCACGCTGTTCGCGATCACGTTCTTCATGCTCGGCGTGATCGTGTTCGCGCTCGGCCTGCTCGGCGAATACGTCGGCCGCATCTACCAGCAGGTGCGCGCTCGGCCGCGCTACCTGATCCAGGCGGTGCTCGAACAGCACGAAGGCATGCCCGCAGTGCCAGGCGGCGCTCACCGCACGGGGACGACGCAATGAAGCCGCGCGCCGTCGTCTTCGCGTATCACAACGTCGGTGTGCGTTGCCTGCAGGTGCTGCTGGCGCGCGGCGTCGACGTCGCGCTCGTCGTCACGCACGAAGACAACCCGAACGAGAACATCTGGTTCGGCAGCGTCGCATCGGTTGCCGCCGAACACGGGATCCCGGTTCTCACGCCGGCCGACCCCGCCGATCCGGCGCTGCGCCGCGCGGTATCCGACGTGCAGCCGGACTTCATCTTCTCGTTCTACTACCGCCACATGCTGCCGGTGGACCTGCTCGCGATCGCGCCACGCGGCGCGTACAACATGCACGGTTCGCTGCTGCCGAAATACCGGGGTCGGGTACCGACCAACTGGGCCGTGCTGAACGGCGAAACGGAAACCGGCGCGACGCTGCACGAGATGGCCGCGAAGCCGGACGCCGGCGCGATCATCGGCCAGACCGCGGTGCCGATCCTGCCGGACGATACGGCCACGCAGGTGTTCGACAAAGTCACGGTCGCCGCCGAGCAGACGCTCTGGCGCGTGCTGCCCGCGCTGCTCGCGGGCGAGGCGCCGCATCTGCCGAACGATCTGTCGACGGGCAGCTACTACGGCGGGCGCAAGCCGGAGGACGGCCGCATCGACTGGTCGAAGCCGGCCGCGCAGGTCTACAACCTGGTGCGCGCGGTCGCGCCCCCGTATCCGGGCGCGTTTGCCGACGTCGGCGGCACGCGCTTCGTGATCGCCCGCGCGCGCCTGGCGGCGCCCGGCAGCCCGGCTGCCGCGGCCGCGGCAGATTTGCCGCCCGGCCTGCACGTAAGCGATAATGCGCTATTCGGCGTCTGCGGCGACAGCCGCGCCCTATCCATTCTCGAGCTGTGGCAGCAACGCGACGGCAGCGAAACCGTCGTGACGCCCGCGGAATTCGCGCAGTTCATTCATTCTTCCCGTCATTCATGAAAGCAAAAAAAGTCCTGATCCTGGGTGTGAACGGCTTCATCGGCCATCACCTGTCGAAGCGCATTCTTGAAACCACCGATTGGGAAGTGTTCGGCATGGACATGCAGACCGATCGGCTGGGCGACCTCGTCAACCACGAGCGGATGCATTTCTTCGAAGGCGACATCACGATCAACAAGGAGTGGGTCGAGTATCACGTGAAGAAGTGCGACGTGATCCTGCCGCTCGTGGCGATCGCGACGCCCGCCACCTACGTCCAGCAGCCGCTGCGCGTGTTCGAGCTCGACTTCGAGGCGAACCTGCCGATCGTGCGTTCGGCCGTCAAGTACGGCAAGCACCTCGTGTTCCCGTCGACCTCCGAGGTCTACGGCATGTGCTCGGACGAGCAGTTCGACCCGGATGCATCGGCACTCACCTACGGCCCGATCAACAAGCCGCGCTGGATCTACGCGTGCTCGAAGCAGCTGATGGACCGCGTGATCTGGGGTTACGGGATGGAAGGCCTGAACTTCACGCTGTTCCGCCCGTTCAACTGGATCGGCCCGGGCCTCGACTCGATCTACACGCCGAAGGAAGGCAGCTCGCGTGTCGTCACGCAGTTCCTCGGCCACATCGTGCGCGGTGAAAACATCAGCCTCGTCGACGGCGGCTCGCAGAAGCGCGCGTTCACCGACATCGACGACGGTATCAGCGCGCTGATGAAGATCATCGACAACAAAGACGGCGTCGCGTCGGGCAAGATCTACAACATCGGGAATCCGAAGAACAACTTCTCGGTTCGCGAGCTCGCGCACAAGATGCTCGAACTGGCCGCCGAATTCCCGGAATACGCCGACTCCGCGAAGCAGGTTCAGCTCGTCGAAACGACGTCGGGCGCCTACTACGGCAACGGCTACCAGGACGTGCAGAACCGCGTGCCGAAGATCGACAACACGATGCAGGAACTCGCGTGGGCACCGCAGTCGACGTTCGACGAAGCACTGCGCAAGATCTTCGAAGCGTATCGCGGCCATGTCGGCGACGCGCGTGCGCTCGTCGAACAGCAGAACTGACGGGACGTTCGCTTGGCTCGTATCGTCCTCAAGATCGACGTCGACACGCTGCGCGGCACGCGCGAGGGCGTGCCGAACCTCGCGCGCATCTTCGACCGCTTCAACGCGCGCGCGACCTTCCTCTTCAGCCTCGGGCCCGATCACACGGGCTGGGCGCTGCGGCGCGTGTTCCGCCCCGGCTTTCTGAAGAAGGTATCGCGCACGTCGGTGGTCGAGCATTACGGCGTGAAGCAGCTGATGTACGGCGTGCTGCTGCCCGGCCCCGACATCGGCCGCCGCGCGATCGCCGACATGCGCGCGATCCACGAAGCCGGCTTCGAATGCGGGATCCATACGTGGGATCACGTGTACTGGCAGGACAACGTGCGCGTGCGCGATCGCGACTGGACCGCGCGTGAAATGCAGAAGAGCCACGCGCGCTTCGCCGAGGTCTTCGGCGCGCCGCCCGTCACGCACGGCGCGGCCGGCTGGCAGATGAACGACTCCGCCTTCGAGCAGATCGACGCGTGGGGGATGCGCTACGCATCCGACGGCCGCGGCCATTCGCCGTACCTGCCGGTGGTCGGCGGCCGCACGCTGTCGCATGTGCAGATGCCGACCACGCTGCCGACGCTCGACGAGGTGCTCGGCGTCGACGGCGTCGACACGCACAACGTCGCCGCGCACATCCTCCGGTTCACCGAAACCAATCCGCACGATCAGGTGTTCACGCTGCATGCGGAACTGGAAGGCCAGAAACTCGCACCGGTGTTCGAGCAGTTGCTCGCCGGCTGGCGTGCGCAAGGCCATACGTTTGCGACGATGGGCGACTACCACGCGACGCTGGACCGCGACTCGCTGCCATCGTACCCTGTCACGTGGGGCGAGATCCCCGGCCGCTCCGGCGAACTGATCGTCCAGCCCGACTGAGTTCGCGCGCGAGCCGGCGCCGCCCTCCGCTCTCGCGGCGTGCCGCCGCGACGCGCTGCCGAACCGCGCCGCCGCGGCGGCGCCTTTCCATAACAACAGGAGAAACACGTGTCCGTCGAAGTTGACCGTCAAGTTCCCGATTTCACCGCACCAGCGACGGGCGGCGACATTTCGCTGTCCGACCTGAAGGGCAAGAAGCTCGTTCTGTATTTCTATCCGAAAGACAACACGCCGGGCTGCACCACCGAAGGCCTGCAGTTCCGCGATCTCTATCCGAAGTTCAAGAAGGCCGGCGCCGAAGTGATCGGCGTGTCGCGCGACAGCCTGCGCTCGCATGACAATTTCAAGGCCAAGCTCGAACTGCCGTTCCCGCTGATTTCGGACGCCGACGAAGCGCTGTGCGCGCTGTTCGATGTCATCAAAATGAAGAAAATGTATGGCAAGGAAGTGCGCGGAATCGAGCGTTCGACCTTCCTGATCGATGCCGACGGCGTGCTTCGCCAGGCATGGCGCGGCATCAAGGTGCCGGGTCACGTGGACGACGTGCTAAGTGCTGTACAAGCGCTTTGAGCCGCGTTATATTGGGCCGCAATGAATGCCAGTTCGCCCCATATTTCTCGTAGCTGCGCCGGTGCCCGTTGCGATGCTTGCCGGCACCTGACGCGCATCACGACGGTATCAGCCGAGCCGCATGTCCCGGTCCACGGGGCAGCGGCTTTTTTTATGGATTGGGTGCCGGCTCTCGGTCCGGTGCTCACCCCGTCAAGGAGTTGACCGACACTTAGGCGAACCGGCTAGACGAAATTCCTGTGCGCCACCGCGCGCAAACTGCATGCGTCTACGTCACGCAGGATGCGATCAGCGGCGCACTTCATGCGACACGATTCCTCCCGAGGGACACCATGCCTTTGCCTACTCCCCCCAGCAAGCTCGGCAGCCTTCTGCCGCCCGACGAATACAAGGCGAAAGCGCGGCCCACGAAAGCCGCGAAGAAATCCGCCGAAGGGGACGCATCCACAGCCGGTGACTATGGTCCGGCGAGCGTGGCCCAACCGATGACCGAAGCCGCGAATACGACCGCGCCGTTGCGCGCCGTCGCGCCGTCGGCGCAGGACACCGCGAGCACACCCGCACGCGGCCGCAAGACCAGACAAACCGCCGCCCTGCTGCAACCGATGCCGCAGCCGGTCGAACCTGCTGCACCCGCGGCCCCCGCAATGCCAGTCGTCGCACGCAACGACAAGCCGGCCGCCGGCAAACCGGCCGCCGCACCCGCGCGCGATGCCGGCACCGCGCCGAAGTCGCGCAGCCGCAAGCCCGCCGAAGTCGAACAGCAGAAGCTGTTCGTGCTCGACACCAACGTGCTGATGCACGACCCGAGCAGCCTCTTCCGCTTCGAGGAACACGACGTCTATCTGCCGATGATGACGCTCGAGGAACTCGACAATCACAAGAAGGGGATGTCCGAAGTCGCGCGCAACGCCCGCCAGGTCAGCCGTACGCTCGACGCGCTGGTAGCCGACGGCGGCCCGATCTCGGCCGGCATTCCGCTGGCACGCCTCGGCAGCCGCGAGGCGCTCGGCCGCCTGTACTTCCAGACCAAGCTGGCCGACATCGCGCCGGTCGAAGGCCTGCCCGAAGGCAAGGCCGACAACCAGATCCTCGGTGTCGTGCGCGCGCTGCAGCGCGACCGGCCGGATCGCCAGGTCGTGCTGGTGTCGAAAGACATCAACATGCGGATCAAGGCGCATGCGCTCGGCCTGCCGGCGGAAGACTACTTCAACGACCAGGTACTCGAGGACAAGGATCTCCTCTATAACGGCGTGCGCGAATTGCCGCAGGACTTCTGGACCAAGCACGCGAAGGGGATGGAGAGCTGGCAGGACACGAAGACGGGCACCACGTACTACCGCGTGACGGGCCCGCTCGTCGCGTCGATGCTCGTCAACGAGTTCGTCTATCTCGAGCCGCAGAACGGCGAGCCGACGTTCCACGCGATCGTGCGCGAGTTGAACGGCAAGACGGCGCTGCTGCAGACGCTGCGCGACTACAGCCATCACAAGAACAATGTGTGGGGCATTACCGCGCGCAACCGCGAGCAGAATTTCGCGCTGAACCTGCTGATGAACCCCGAGATCGACTTCGTCACGCTGCTCGGCCAGGCCGGTACCGGCAAGACGCTCGTCGCGCTCGCGGCCGGCCTCGCGCAGGTGCTCGACGACAAGCGCTACAACGAGATCATCGTGACGCGTGCGACCGTGCCCGTCGGCGAGGACATCGGTTTCCTGCCCGGCACCGAGGAAGAGAAGATGCAGCCGTGGATGGGTGCATTCGACGACAACCTCGAAGTGCTGCAGAAGACCGACGATGCAGCCGGCGAATGGGGCCGCGCGGCCACGCAGGAACTGATCCGTTCGCGCCTGAAGGTCAAGAGCATGAACTTCATGCGCGGGCGCACGTTCGTCGACAAGTACCTGATCATCGACGAAGCGCAGAACCTGACGCCGAAGCAGATGAAGACGCTCGTGACGCGCGCGGGCCCCGGCACGAAGATCGTGTGCCTCGGCAACATCGCGCAGATCGACACGCCTTACCTGACCGAAGGCAGCTCGGGCCTGACCTACGTCGTCGACCGCTTCAAGGGCTGGGGCCACAGCGGCCACGTGACCCTCGCGCGCGGCGAACGCTCGCGCCTGGCCGACTACGCGTCGGACATCCTGTAACGCGACCCGCCGGCCGGCTGTCGACGCCTCACGGCGCTCCATTCCCGGAGCGCCGTTTTTATTTTGGGGTCTGAAACGTTGGTCACGCTTCGTTACCGAACAGCGTCACTTACACACGAAACTTCAAGTAAATTCTCAGGAATGGTTGCTTAAGCCCCGCCGGTGCGTCTACCATCGGGTCTGTCTGTTGTCATACGATTCGCGAGCGCGTCGCGCTCGTCCGCCTTGTCATGCTTCGAATCTGCGTTCCCGTCGCCGTCGTTTCACTGCTTGCGGCCTGCTCCAGCGTGCCGCCGCAGTCGGCTTCGCGCACGTCGGGCATGAAGATCACGACGCCGCGCGCGTTCCCTGCCCCCGCCAATTTCCCAAAATTCGTCGACCACAGCGTCGGCCAGGAAGAAATCTCGATTCAGGCCATGAGCCTCGTCGGCGTGCCGTATCGCTGGGGCGGCAACACGCCGACGAGCGGCTTCGACTGCAGCGGGCTCGTGCGCTACGTGCTCGGTCGCGCGGCCGACGTAAACCTGCCCCGCACGACCGCCGACATGAGCAGCCGCGGCATGTCGATCGATCCCGACCAGGTCGCGCCGGGCGACCTGATCTTCTTCAATACGACCGGACGGCCGCATTCGCACGTCGGGATCTACGTCGGCAAGCTGCGCTTCGTCAATGCGCCGTCGACCGGCGGCACCGTGCGGCTCGACTACCTCACGAACCCGTACTGGGCGAAACGCTTCGACGGCATTCGCCGCGTCGCGCCGCCGCGTGCGACGCCGGCACCGTTCGATGCGCCGACCTACGAGGCACGGCGCGATGCGCCGGTGGCCACCCCGGCTCCCGCCCCGGTCGTAACGGCCGCCGCGCCGCGACAGCCGGCCTATGCCGCGCCGCAGGCCGGTGCGACGCCGCCTGCCCCGATCATGCCGGCCGCACCCGTCGTGGCTGCCGCTGTGGCTGCTCCGGCCGCTGCGGCAGCCGATCCGTACGAGCCGCCGCCGCCGCGCATGCAGGCCGCTCAGCAACAGGCAACCGCGACGAATGGCGACATGAACGCCATGACGGCCGATGCCGCGCCCGCCAGCCCGGCCGAAACCGGCTCACAAATTCCGACGACGGCGCTGACGGCCGCACAGGCTGCCGCGTTCGATGCCGAACCGCCCTCCGCAGCCGCCGCACCGTCGCCGCGCAGTACCGAGCCCGTCCAGGTGCTGCGCGCCGCCACGCAATCCGCGCCCGCCAGCGCGCGTACCGGCACGGCCGACGATCCGATCGCCCGCTTCGCGAACGGCAGTTACTAGCCCGCCGCTTACTCCCTGCGCGTCCCCACCCTGCATCGGCCAGTCGCCGTTGCGGACCCCCAAAAGAAAATGCGCCGCAGCCTTTCGGCTTGCGGCGCATTTCATGTCGATCCGGCCGTGCCGGAATCAGGGAGTCAGAAGATCTGGTGTCCGAGCCACCATCCGCCGGCCGCGAACAGTGCGGCCGCCGGCAGCGTCAGCACCCACGCCCACACGATATTGCCGGCTACGCCCCAGCGCACGGCCGACAGCTTCTGCGTTGCGCCGACACCGACGATCGCACCGGTAATCGTGTGCGTGGTCGACACCGGAATGCCGAGGAACGACGCGATGAACAGCGTGATCGCCCCGCCGCTTTCGGCACAGAAACCGCCGACCGGCTTGAGCTTCGTGATCTTCTGGCCCATCGTGCGCACGATGCGCCAGCCACCGAACAGCGTGCCGAGACCCATCGACAGGTAGCACGCACCGATCACCCAGGCAGGCGGCGCATCGGCCGTCGCGGACGCATAGCCCGACGCGATCAGCAGCATCCAGATGATCCCGATGGTCTTCTGTGCGTCGTTGCCGCCGTGACCCAGGCTGTACAGGCCGGCCGACAGCAGCTGCAACCGGCGGAAACGCCGGTCGACCTTGCTTGGCGCGGTACGGAAGTACAGCCACGACACGCCGAGCATGAACAGCGAACCGAGGATGAAACCGAGCAGCGGCGAAATGAAGATGAACGCGATCGTCTTCAGCAGCCCGTCGATATTCAGCGAGCTCCAGCCCGACTTCGCGAGCGCCGCGCCGACGAGACCACCGATCAGCGCGTGCGACGAGCTCGACGGAATCCCGTAGTACCAGGTGATCACGTTCCAGCCGATCGCACCGACCAGCGCGCCGAACACGACGTAGTGGTCGACGATCTCGGGATCGATCGTGCCTTTGCCGACGGTCTGCGCGACTTTAAGGTGGAAGATGAAATACGCGATGACGTTGAACGCCGCCGCGAACACGACGGCCTGCTGGGGCTTCAGCACCCCGGTCGACACGACGGTGGCGATCGAGTTCGCCGCGTCGTGGAAGCCGTTCATGAAGTCGAATACGAGCGCGACGAGCACCAGCGTCGCGACCATCCATAGGGCGAGTTGTATCGAATGCATCGTGGTCCGCTCAGGCGTTTTCCAGCACGATGCCTTCGATGATGTTCGCGACGTCCTCGCACTTGTCGGTGATCTCTTCGAGCAGCTCGTAGATCGCCTTCAGCTTGATGAGCGTCTTCACGTCGTCTTCCTCGCGGAACAGCTTCGACATCGCCGCGCGCAGCACGCGATCGGCCTCCGACTCCCAGCGGTCGATCTCCTCGCATTGCTTGAGGATCTGTGCCGACTGCTTCATGTCGGACAGCAACCCGACAGCCTGCTGCACGTGTTGCGCCGACTGCGTGACGATGTGCGCGAGCTGGCTCGCCTCGGACGTGACGGATCGCACGTCGTACAGCGACACGGCCGTCGCGACGTCTTCCATCAGGTCGAGGATGTCGTCCATCGTCGTGATCAGCTTGTGGATCTCGTCGCGATCGAGCGGCGTGATGAAGGTCTTGTGCAGCAGATCGATCGCTTCATGCGTCAGCCTGTCTGCGGCCTTCTCGGCGGTCTGCACGTTTTGCTTGTGAATCTCGGCGTCAGCGAGATTGTCGATCAGCAGTTCGAGCTCGCGGCCACCGGAAACGATGTGCTTCGCGTGCGCGTTGAAGAGTTCAAAGAACTTGCCCTCGGTGGGCATGAATCGACCGAACATGGGATTCCTGAGAGATTGTCAAACGACTGTCACGAAAACGGGCGACATTGTACCGTTTCCGGTCGCGACGCGACGCGCGCATCTGCGCGCGCCGGGATGGGATACAACGCTGGCAAAATAAGGGTTTACATCCGGCGTTACTCGCCGTAGAAGTTCTGCGCCCCCGCAAAGTTATCGAACTTCGTGTATTGCCCCAGGAACGTGAGTCGAACAGGCCCGATCGGGCCGTTACGCTGCTTGCCGATGATGATCTCGGCCGTCCCCTTGTCCGGGCTGTCGGGATTGTAAACCTCGTCACGATAAATGAACAGGATCACGTCCGCATCCTGTTCGATTGCGCCAGATTCGCGCAAGTCGGACATCACCGGTCGCTTGTTCGGACGCTGTTCCAGCCCTCGGTTCAGCTGCGACAGCGCGATCACCGGCACGTCCAGTTCCTTCGCCAGGCTCTTCAGCGATCGCGAAATTTCCGAGATTTCGGTCGCGCGGTTCTCGCCCTGCGACGAACCCGACATCAGCTGCAGGTAGTCGACGATGATCAGGCCGAGCTTGCCGCACTGACGCGCCAGACGCCGCGCACGCGAGCGCAATTCCATCGGGTTCAGGCCGCCCGTCTCGTCGATGAAGATCTGCGCCTCGCTCATCTTCTGCACGGCATGGGTCAGCTTCGGCCAATCCTCGTCCGTCAGGCGACCGGTACGCATCCGGTGCTGGTCGAGCCGGCCGATCGAGCCGAGCATACGCATCACGAGCTGGGTGCCCGGCATTTCCATCGAGAACACCGCCACCGGCAGCCCGTACTCGACCGCGACGTATTCGCCGACGTTCATCGAGAACGCTGTCTTACCCATCGACGGACGCCCTGCGACGATGATCAGTTCGCCGCCGTGCATCCCGGACGTCATCCGGTCGAGGTCGACGAAGCCCGTCGGGGTACCCGTGACATCGCTCGGGTTCGCCGTGTGATACAGCGTGTCGATGCGCTCGACCACCTGCGTGAGCAGCGGACCGATTTCGAGGAAGCCCTGGTTGCCGCGCGCGCCGTCTTCGGCGATCGAGAACACCTTCGACTCGGCCTCGTCCAGCAGCTGGCGCACTTCCTTGCCCTGCGGATTGAACGCATCGGCCGAGATTTCATCGGCGACCGACACGAGCCGGCGCAGCACCGCGCGATCGCGCACGATCTCCGCATAGCGGCGGATGTTCGCAGCGCTCGGCGTGTTCTGTGCGAGTGCGTTCAGATAGGCGAGCCCGCCGACGTCGTCGGCCTTGCCGGACGTCGTCAGCGCTTCGTACACGGTCACGACGTCGGCCGGGCGCGTCGACGCGATCAACCGGCCGATGTGCTCGTAGATGATCCGGTGATCGTAGCGATAGAAGTCGCCCTGCGACAGGAAGTCGGCAATCCGGTCCCAGGCCGCGTTGTCGAGCAACAGGCCGCCGAGCACCGACTGCTCGGCTTCGACCGAATGCGGCGGGACTTTCAGCGATTCGATTTGAGGATCTTGCGGCGCGTTCATGGGTTGGGATTATCGCGAATTACACAGGACGACGCCATACCGGCCGCCAGCGATGCGGCAATAAAAAAGGCAGGCCCCGGTTGCCCGGGCGCCTGCCCTTGTCCGGACGGCGGAAGCCGCCCGGCAAGCTTGCGTACGCTTACGCGTGGTCGCCGATCACGTTGATCGTGACGTCGACGACGACGTCCGTGTGCAGCGCGACTTGAACGACGTGCTCGCCGATCATCTTCAGCGGGCCTTCCGGCAGACGAACTTGCAGCTTCTCGACTTCGAAACCTGCCTTCTTCAGCAGTTCCGCGATGTCGCCGTTCGTGACCGAGCCGAACAGACGGCCGTCAACGCCCGACTTCTGCGTGATTTCGAACGACTGGCCGTTCAGCTTCTCGCCGACTGCCTGCGATGCTGCCAGCTTTTCAGCGGCGATCTTTTCGAGTTCAGCGCGGCGAACTTCGAATTCAGCGATCGCTTCCTTCGTTGCACGGCGAGCCTTGCGGTTCGGGATCAGGAAGTTGCGAGCGTAACCGTCCTTGACCTTGACGATATCGCCGAGGTTGCCCAGATTGGCGACTTTTTCCAACAGAATGATTTGCATTCGAATTCTCCTTATTGCGTCGCCTGATTACGCCTTGTGCTGATCGGTGTACGGCAGCAGCGCGAGGAAACGCGCACGCTTGATTGCCGTGTCCAGCTGACGCTGATAGTGCGCCTTCGTACCCGTCAGACGAGCCGGCGTGATCTTGCCGTTTTCGCCGATGAAGTCCTTCAGCGTTTCCGTGTCCTTGTAGTCGATCTGCTCGACGCCGGCGGCCGTGAAACGGCAGAACTTCTTGCGCTTGAAGAGCGGGTTTTGTTGCTGACGACGCTTGTCGAATTTCTTACCAGTCGGGCGGGGCATGATTTCAGTCCTTTCCAATGTCCTGCAATGCTGTGATGTGAAACACCAAGGTTCTCGCGTTGCGGCTTTTCTTTGCCAGGAAGCCCGTGAACAGCGTTTCGACGCCCATTTCACGACTTTCCAGCTTGCCGCTCGCCTCACCGGCCGCCACCGCCTCGATCGTCATTTCGACCTGACGGGGAATGCCTGCTTCGACGACTTCCGTGCGGTGATGCAACGTGGCGCTTGCGATCGGAACACCTGCCGGCGTATATCGCACCGGTGCGCGTTCAACGACGCTCGCCGTCAATTGCAACCTGTTCACGTGAGTGCCGCGCTCCTTGATGGCTTAATAAGTGACGAACTTAAGCCTGCGCTTCGGTCGGCTGAGCTGCAGCCGCCTTCTTGGCTTCTTCGCGCTGAACTTCCTTCATCATCGGCGACGGGCCGGTTTCGGCCTTCTTCATCTTGACGATGAGGTGGCGCAGCACGGCGTCGTTGAACTTGAACGCGTGTTCGAGTTCGTCGAGCGTCGTCTGGTCGCACTCGATGTTCATGCAGACGTAGTGAGCCTTCGCGAGTTTCTCGATCATGTAGGCCAGTTGGCGACGGCCCCAGTCTTCGACACGGTGGATCTGGCCGCCGTGCGTCGTGATCGTGGTCTTGTAACGCTCGATCATCGCGGGCACTTGCTCGCTTTGATCCGGGTGCACGATGAATACGATTTCGTAATGACGCATTACACACTCCTTGTGGATTAAAGCCACCCGGGCGTCTGTACCGGTGTGGCAAGTGAGAAGCCGAAGATTCTAACGCGGATATGGGGCGCGCGCAACACCGATCGACGCTTTCCGACCGGATTCGGCCATGTTTTCAAAGACTTGAACGGGCAACGGAGCGCCACGGCAGCCCGTGCACCCGCAAAAAAGCGGGGATGGAACATCACGCGCGCAATTCGAGGCCGGCCGCCAACCCCTGCCGTTACTCGCTGCGCGCCCCGCCCAGCCGCGCGTCGAGCGCCGTCCGGAACGCCGTCAGCGCCGACGGCTCGGCGTCGGTCACCGCCCACCACGTCATCCCCGCCGCGTCCCAGCGATCGAGCGCATAGCCCTGCGACACGGTCGCGTACGGTGCGGATGCCGGCCCAACGCTGGCCGGCCGCACATAGACGTCGATCACGTGCTGCCGGTAACGGTAGACGAGCACCGCGACGCGGCGCCGCCCGACGTAGTCGAGCCGCCCGCCCGCAAGCGGAAACCCGCTCGCCGACAGGTCCTCGACCGGCGGCGCATAGTCGAGCCGGCCGTTGAACCATGGCTTGACGGTATGCCGGTCGGTCGAGATCACGTCGATGTCGCGCGTCGACAATCCGGCACGCACATGGCTCGCGACCAGTTCGTCGACCGTCCGGTCCGTTTGCGCATGCCGCGCGGACAGCGCCATCCCGCCGGCAGCCGCGAGCGCGACCAGCAGTGCCACGCCCCAGCCGAGCCCGGGTAGCGCGGCGACGCGCGGCCCCGTGCCGGCAGCCGCCGGTCGTGCCGGCCGCGCCGATTCTCCGCGTCCGTCCGGCCAGGCGAACCAGCGCCGCCCGCTCGGCCGGGGCCGCCGCGCAGCGTCGGGCTCCGGCTCAGTACCGGACGGCCCGCGCACCGCCGCGTCGCCCGCTGCCGGCAGCGCGGCGAGAATGCTCGCCCGCAGCGTATTCGGCGCCCGGTGATAGTCGGCCTGCCGCACGGCGCGCCCCAACGCGACGATCCGTTCGCGTTCGCGGCGGCACGCGTCGCAACCGTCGACGTGCCGCTGGACGCGCAACGCATCGGGTGCCGACAGCTCGCGGTCGACATCCGCGTCCAGCAACGCTCGCGCTTCGTTACAGTCCATCGCTCGCCTCCGCTGCGGTTCCGCCCGTCGACGCCCGCGCCGGCTTGCTCGCGCACGCCGGCGATCGCTCGTCGCCCAGCACTGCGGCCAGCCGGCGCCGACCGCGCGAGAGGCGCGACATCACGGTGCCGACCGGCACGTCCGCGATCGCCGCGATCTCGCGGTAGCTCAAATCCTCCATCTCACGCAGCACGAGCACCTCGCGGTATTCCGGCGGCAGCTGCGCGAGCGCCGCATTCACGCGCCGTGCATTTTCGCCGCGCAGCAGCTCGGCGAGCGGATCCTCGGTCGCCGGTTGCCAGTCGTCGGGAACATCGGTGTCGTCGAGCGTGTCGGGCAGCGCGACCTTGTGTGCGTGGGTCCGGCGGCGCCACTCGGTGTACCAGGTGTGGCGCACGATCGTCAGCAGCCACGGCCGCGCGTTGTCGCCGCGGCACCCGTCGACGAAGCGCAGCGCGCGCATGCACGCGTCCTGGACCACGTCGTCGGCGTCGCCCGCATTGCCGCTCAGCCAGCGCGCCAGGTTGTACGCGGCGTCAAGATGAGGCAGCACGAGCGCGCGAAACCGCTCGGCGCGCGCCAGCGCATCGTCCGCCCGCTCATCGACCGCCTGTCCGACTTGCCCCACATGGCCTCCCTGGTCCCCGCGGCCGACGCCGCGCCCGCTCCCGCACGACGCCCGGACGGGCCGGCCGCGTGCGCGCTTGATGACCTTACCGCCGTCGCATCGAGTTTATTCCCGCGAAAAGCCGATGAAGCGTAAAAAAGCCGGCGTTGCCGCAGCCGTTACGGCGTGGTGCTCCAGTAACCGGGGCGCGCGTAGGCATCGCGCAGGTAGTCGATGAAGTAGCGCACGCGCGCGGGCACGTAGCGCTGCTGCGGGTAGACCGCGAGGATGTCGTAGTCCGGCAGCGCGTATTCGTCGAGCACCGTCTCGAGTTCGCCCGTTTCGAGCTGCGCGGCGATTTCCCAGGTCGAACGCCAGCCGAGCCCGAGGCTTTCGACCACCCAGCGGTGCAGCAGCTCGCCGTCGTTGCAGTCGAGATTGCCGGCCACGCGCATCGTCGCGATCTTGCCGTGACGCTGGAAATACCAGCCGCGGTTCTGGCCGCCCTGCAGGTTGAAGGCGAGACAGTTGTGCTTGAGCAGGTCGTCGAGCGACTTCGGCCTGCCGTGCTTGCGGAAATACTCGGGCGTGCCGCACACGACGCGCCGGTTCGACGCAAGCTTCACCGCGACGAAGTTCGGATCGACCGAGCCGCCGATCCGGATCGACAGGTCGTAGCCCTCGCGCACGAGATCGACGACGCGATCGGTCAGGTTGAACGACAGCTGCATCTCGGGCTTGTCGACCAGGAACCCGGGCGCGTGCGGCGCGACGTGCTTTCGGCCGAACGCGGCCGGCGCCGACACGATCAGGTGCCCGCTGACCGCGCGGCGCCCGGCAGCCAGCTCGTTTTCGGCCTGGTCCCATTCGGACAGCAGCCCCCGGCAGCGCTCGAGAAACGCGGCGCCCTCCTCGCTGACCACCAGCCGCCGCGTCGAGCGGTACATCAGCTTCACGCCGAGGCGCTTCTCGAGCGCGTCGATGCGCCGCCCGAGCACCACCGGCGACACGCCTTCCTCGAGCGCGGCTGCCGCGAGGCTGCCCGCGTCCGCGACCCGCACGAACGTCTCGATCTGCTTGAAGCGATCCATCTGCTGTCTCCATCCCGGTTCCGACGCCGGCGGGAAACCCCGTCCGCCCGTCATTCCATACTTTTAGTTTCGAAATAAGCGACTTCGGCTGATCTTATCAAACCTTTCCTGCAACCCTAAAGTGTCCCCAACAGACCGATTCGCAAGATTCCACCATTCAAGGAGACATTCATGGCCAAGATGAGAGCCGTCGACGCAGCCGTACTCGTGCTCGAGAAAGAAGGCATCCAGACTGCATTCGGCGTGCCGGGCGCAGCAATCAACCCGTTCTACTCCGCGATGCGCAAGTCGGGCGGCATCAGCCACGTGCTGGCTCGCCACGTCGAAGGCGCGTCGCACATGGCCGAAGGCTTCACGCGTGCCGCACCGGGCAACATCGGCGTGTGCATCGGCACGTCGGGCCCCGCCGGCACCGACATGATCACCGGTCTCTACTCCGCGTCGGCCGACTCGATTCCGATCCTCGCAATCACGGGCCAGGCGCCGCGTGCCCGCCTGTACAAGGAAGACTTCCAGGCCGTCGACATCGAGTCGATCGCGAAGCCCGTCACGAAGTGGGCCGTCACCGTGCGCGAGCCGGCACTCGTGCCGCGCGTGTTCCAGCAAGCCTTCCACCTGATGCGCTCGGGCCGTCCGGGCCCGGTGCTGGTCGATCTGCCGATCGACGTGCAGCTCGCCGAAATCGAATTCGACATCGACACGTATGAACCGCTGCCGGTCTACAAGCCCGCGGCCACCCGCGCGCAGGTCGAGAAGGCGCTCGCGATGCTCAACGACGCGGACAAGCCGCTGATCGTGTCGGGCGGCGGCGTGCTCAACGCAGCAGCCGAAGACCTGCTCGTGCAGTTCGCCGAAACGATCGGCGTGCCGGTGATCCCGACGCTGATGTCGTGGGGCGCGATTCCGGACGACCACCCGCTGATGGCCGGCATGGTCGGCCTGCAGACGTCGCACCGCTACGGCAACGCAACGATGCTCGCGTCCGACTTCGTGCTCGGCATCGGCAACCGCTGGGCGAACCGTCACACGGGCAGCGTCGAGGTCTACACGAAGGGCCGCAAGTTCGTGCACGTCGACATCGAGCCGACGCAAATCGGCCGCGTGTTTGGCCCGGATCTCGGCATCGTGTCCGACGCGAAGGCAGCACTCGAGCTGTTCGTCGCCGTCGCACAGGAATGGAAGGCCGCCGGCAAGCTGAAGGACCGCAGCGCATGGGTCTCGGAATGCCAGGAGCGCAAGCGCACGCTGCAGCGCAAGACCCACTTCGACAACGTGCCGGTCAAGCCGCAGCGCGTGTACGAAGAGATGAACAAGGTGTTCGGCCGCGATACCTGCTACGTCAGCACGATCGGCCTGTCGCAGATCGCCGCCGCACAGTTCCTGCACGTGTTCAAGGCCCGCAACTGGATCAACTGCGGCCAGGCCGGCCCGCTCGGCTGGACGATCCCCGCCGCGCTCGGCGTGCGCGCGGCTGATCCGCGCCGTCCGATCGTCGCGCTGTCCGGCGACTACGACTTCCAGTTCATGATCGAAGAGCTCGCTGCCGGCGCGCAATTCAAGCTGCCGTACGTGCATGTCGTCGTGAACAACTCGTACCTCGGGCTGATCCGCCAGGCACAGCGTGCGTTCGACATGGACTACTGCGTGCAGCTCGCATTCGACAACGTGAACGCGCCGGAGCTGAACGGCTATGGCGTCGACCACGTGGCGGTTGCCGAAGGCCTCGGCTGCAAGGCGCTGCGCGTGTTCAAGCCGGAAGAGATCGAGCCGGCGCTGCGTCAGGCGCAAACGCTCGCGGAAGAGTTCAGCGTGCCGGTGGTCGTCGAAGTGATCCTCGAGCGCGTGACGAACATTTCGATGGGCACCGAGATCGATGCGATCAACGAATTCGAAGAGCTCGCCGAAAAGGCCGAGCACGCGCCGACCGCGATCTCGATGCTCGACTGATCCGCACGCCATTTTTTGACTGACCGACCGAAGAGGCTTAGCTCATGCCGAAGTTTGCTGCAAACCTGACCATGCTGTTCAACGAAGTGCCGTTCCTCGACCGCTTCAAGGCGGCCGCCGACGCGGGCTTCGACGCCGTCGAGTTCCTGTTCCCGTACCCGTACGCGAAAGAGGAACTCGCCGAGCGGCTCGAAACGCACCGCCTGCGCCTCGTGCTGCACAACCTGCCCGCCGGCAACTGGGACCAGGGCGAGCGCGGCATCGCGTGCCTGCCCGATCGCGTCGGCGAGTTCCAGGAAGGCGTCGGTCGTGCGATCGAATACGCGAAGGCACTGAAGGTGCCGCAGTTGAACTGCCTGGTCGGCATCCCGTCGGCCAGCACGGCGCGCGACAAGACCTTCGTGACGATCGTCGACAACCTGCGCTTCGCCGCCGACGCACTGAAGCGCGAAGGCATCCGTCTGCTCGTCGAGCCGTGCAACAGCTTCGACATCCCGGGCTTCGCGCTGAACCGCTCGTCCGAAGGGCTCGACGTGATCCGCGCGGTCGGCTCGGACAACCTGTTCCTGCAGTACGACATCTATCACATGCAGCGGATGGAAGGCGAACTGGCCGCGACGATCGAACGCAACCTCGCGTCGATCGGCCACGTCCAGCTCGCGGACAACCCGGGCCGCAACGAACCGGGCACGGGCGAGATCAACTACGCGTTCCTGTTCGCCCTGCTCGACCGGCTCGGCTATGCCGGCTACATCGGCTGCGAATACAAGCCCCGCACCACCACGACGGAAGGGCTCGGCTGGCTGCAAAGCGTCGCCGGCTGCGCGCCGGGCTCGGCGCGTCGCGCCGCCTGAGATCCCCCTTCCCGTTTTCAGCCCTATAGGAGACTTTCACATGGCAACCATCGGTTTCATCGGCCTCGGCATCATGGGCGCGCACATGGCGCGCAACCTGCTCAAGGGCGATCATCAACTCGTCGTGAACGGTGCGTTCCCGATCCCGGACGACCTGCGCACGAGCGCCAAGGTCGTCGCGAACTCGACCGAAGTCGCAAAGAACGCGGACGTCATCGTCGTGATGGTGCCGGACACGCCCGACGTCCGTAACGTGCTGTTCGCCGACGACGGCGTCGCGAAGGGCCTGACGGCCGGCAAGCTCGTGATCGACATGAGCTCGATCTCGCCGCTCGACACGCAGGAATTCGCGAAACAGATCAATGCCCTCGGCTGCGACTACCTCGACGCGCCGGTGTCCGGCGGCGAAGTCGGCGCACGCGAAGCGTCGCTGACGATCATGGTCGGCGGCCCGGAAGCGGCATTCGAGCGCGCCAAGCCGCTGTTCGAGAAGATGGGCAAGAACATCACGCTCGTCGGCGACAACGGTGCGGGCCAAACCTGCAAGGTCGCGAACCAGATCATCGTCGCGCTGAACATCGAAGCTGTCGGCGAAGCACTGCTGTTCGCCGCACGTTCGGGCGCCGATCCGGAGCGCGTGCGCCAGGCACTGATGGGCGGTTTCGCCGCATCGCGCATCCTCGAAGTGCACGGCGCGCGCATGACCAAGCGCACGTTCGATCCGGGCTTCCGCATCGAGCTGCACCAGAAGGACCTGAACCTCGCGCTCGACGGCGCACGCAAGCTCGGTCTCGCCCTGCCGCACACGGCCAGCGCGCAGCAGCTGTTCAGCGTGTGCGCATCGCACGGCGGCAAGGCATGGGATCACTCGGCACTCGTGCGTGCGCTCGAGATCATGTCGAACTTCGAAATCGGCCAGACGCCGGCCGCGTAACGCGGATGTCATGACGCGCGTTTCGCCGCAATGGCGAACGCGCGCGACGAATACACGCGAACCGGCTCGCGGCCGGTCGCAGCGATGCGCGTGCACGCGCGCATCACGGTGGGGCGCCCCGCCGCGCATGCCAAACGCATGCGCGACGGGGCGAAAAACGCCGCTCTGGGCTGAGAGCGGCGTGGTGGGGTCCGCAGCGGCACCCGGCGGCGCCGGGGAAGCCTTGGTCGGTCAGACGTCGTCGTTGGGTGTCCGCCTGTCGGATTTCGCGTATTACACTTCTTTACGTTCGCGCATGCGATTTTTCATGCAATCGTCGCGATGAACGCCTACACTTTCGCCACGCCTTTCGAGAAATCCGCCGCGCTTGCGCTCACCTTCGGTGACCGCGTCCAGCGCGGTGTTTTTTTCGCCACTTCACGGCGCGTTTTCTTTTCAACCACCTAGGGAGTGCAGCGATGGGTCTTCTTTCGTTTATCAAAGAGGCGGGTGAAAAACTGCTGGGTCATGCCGACGAGCAAGCGGCAGCCGATCCGAATGCCGCGAACCAGACCGCGGCCGATGCCATCAAGAACTACATCAGCACGCAAGGTCTCGACACGTCGAACCTGACCGTCGCGTTCGACGGTGCCTCGCGCACGGTCACGCTGTCGGGCAGCGTCGCCGATCTGGACACGAAGGCGAAGGTCAAGGTCGCGGCCGGCAACGTGCAAGGCGTCGCGGGCGTGAACGACGACGATCTGCAGCCGGACGATCCGCAAGTTCAGTACCACGACGTGAAGTCGGGCGACACGCTGTCGGCGATCGCCAAGGAAGTGTATGGCGACGCGAACAAGTACCCGGTGATCTTCGAGGCGAACAAGCCGATGCTGTCGAGCCCGGACCGGATCTACCCGGGCCAGAAGCTCGTGATTCCGCCGCAGTCCTGAGCATTCGCGCAGCACTGACGTAAAAAAGGCAGGCCGCGTGGCCTGCCTTTTTCGTATGCGCTGCATGCCGCCCCGATCGGCGGCCATCGGTTACAGCGTGTCGAATACCCGCTGCAGCGCGTCGCGCGCGTGAATCCCGTTCGCCAGCGCGAGCATCAGCAGCACGCGCGCCTTGAACGGGCTCAGTGACCCGGCGCTCACGAAGCCGAGTGCGTCGTCGCTCGCCGCGCCGTTGCGCATCACGTGGCCCGAGCCGACGCGCGACGCGCGCACCACCGCCACCCCCGCGTTCACCGCATCGGCGAGCGCCGCCTGCAGCGTCGCATGGATCGAGCCGTTGCCGGTGCCCGCGACGACGAGCCCGCGCACGCCGGCCGCGACAAGCGCATCGACGGCCGTGCGCGTCACGCCTGCATAGCTCGTGACGACTTCGACCGGCGGCCACGCAGCGGCGATCGCCAGTTGCGTATCGCGCGAACGCGTGACGCGGCGCGCGAATTCGACGCGACCGTCCTGCACCCAGCCGAGCGCGCCGAGCTCCGGCGTCTGGAATGCATCGACCGCATAGGTGCTCGTCTTCACGACGTCGCGCGCGCCGTGGATCCGGTTGTTGAACGCGACGAGCACGCCCTGCCCGCGCGCGGCCGGATGCGCGGCGACCGTCACCGCGTTCAGCAGGTTCAGCGGGCCGTCGGGCGACAGTGCGGTGGCCGGCCGCATCGCGGCGGTCAGCACGACGGGCTTGTCGCCGGTCACGACCAGATGCAGCGCGTACGCGGTTTCCTCGAGCGTGTCGGTGCCGTGCGTGATCACGATGCCGTCGATGTCCGGATCGGCCATCAGCGCCGCGATGCGCGCGGCAAGCGTATTCCACAGCGGCAGCGCGAGATCCTTGCTGTCGATGCTGGCGATCTGCTCCGCGTCGATGCGCGCGACCGATGCGAGCGCCGGCACCGCGTCGAGCAGGAAATTGACGCCGAGCGCGCCGGCCTGATAGCCGGCGGTGCTGGTCGCGTCCGGCGCGGCGCCGGCGATCGTGCCGCCGGTGGCGAGTACGGCGATGCGCGGCAAAGCCGCCGCGGACGGGGGGGATGCGGGGTTCGGAGTATTCATGGCCGCGATTGTAATGGCTCACGGCCGGCATCCGGTAGGTGCCGCATGCAGTATCGTTGGCGCCCGCCCCGCGTCATGGTTTGTCCCGATCGCCGGCACGCGCCCGCCGTCAACGATGGCGCCACCCGCGGCGTTATAGGAAGGCCGTTTTGGTGTTTTCACATTGATTTGCCATAATCGGAGCGCGCGGCGCGATGCGGCCCTGTTCCCGTTGCGCCGCGTTTCGTGACGGCGTCGATATAAAACGCAATTCATCCCATGGGAGTGTCGAAATGAAAATTCAATCGCTCGTAGCCGCAGTGCTTCTCGGCGGCATGCTGGCTTCCCCGGCTTTCGCCGCGAACAGCCAGCAGGACAAGATGAAGGCCTGTAACGCCCAGGCAGCCGGCAAGACGGGCGACGAACGCAAGGCGTTCATGAAGGACTGCCTGTCGACCAAGCCCGCGAAGAAGATGACGCAGCAGGAAAAGATGAAGGCCTGCAACGCCCAGGCAACCGACAAGAAGGGCGACGACCGCAAGGCGTTCATGAAGAGCTGCCTGAGCAGCCAGCCGGCCGCCTGAGTCCCGGCGCTCCCGTCTCGAATGCCGCGCACCGCTTCGGCGGGCGCGGCATTTTTGTTTTCGTTGCTCGCACATCGACGCGTGCGACCGGGCAACGGATGCGTCGTCGCATCGGCCGGCCCGCGACAACCGCACCGCCGCACACGCCAGCCCGCACGCTGCCGCCCTCCCGCCCCGCTTCCCCGGCACACCGTGCGGATGCCGACACACGATGCGGCAATTCGCCGCGTTTTCTTCTATGATGGCTGCAACGCGGCCCACCCAAGTACAAGACGCGCCATCGGGCCGCCCTCAGACGAACGCGCACACCGCGTCAAACGGAGGCATGGATGGCATGGAGACAACACCGCTGGTTCCGTCGCTGGGTGATCGTGATCGTGTTCTGGGCCGTGCCCGTCGCGATCGTCGCCGTGCGCGAGATCCGCGAGGAAATGGCGTACAACAAGGCCGACCTGCAACTCGCCCTGACCACCTGGCAACTCACCGACGCGCAGCAGGCGGCAGGCGCCGCCGCGAAATGCCATGGCGATCCTGACGAAGCGCACGCGGCCGGCTGCCCGGCCGAGGTGCTGACGGCCAACGCGGCACGCCAGCAGGCGGCCCGCGACGAATACGTGGTGCGCCGCAACACGCTCGCCGGCTACCTGTGGCATGCATTCGTCGGCTACTGGGTCGTGCCGGCCGCGTTCCTGTTCGCATGCGGTGTGGTGATCGCGTTGATCCGCCGCGCACTGCGGCGCCCGCCGATCAAGCCGCCGGTGCCGCCCGTCCCGCACTGACACTGCGAACCCTGCCCGTTCCCTGCCGTTCCCCCCGCCGCCGACCGCACGCGCGACGCGTCGGCGCGCGTGCGCCGGCCCGTCCGTTGGCGTGCCGCGACACCCCAAAACGATTTGACGCTTTTTCACGCCCGGACGAAAAGGGGTTGTAATCCGCTGTGATATAACTGCCGACGTGATCCGCTCCTTGAGCGAGACTCACTCCGAACATCATCCGATGGAGAAGAACGATGCAAAAACGGAATCTTGTGCTGAAAGCCGCCGCTGCACTCATCGTCGGTAGCCTCGCGCTCACCGGTTGCACCACCACCCCCGACAAGCCCGACAACGCCGCGACCAACGCGTCGAAGCGTCAGGCGATCGATTCGAGCGTCGACGCCACGCTGTCGCGCATGTACTCCACGGTCAAGGGTTCGCGTGAACTCGTCGCGAAGTCGCGCGGCGTGCTGGTCTTCCCGGACGTGATCCAGGCCGGCTTCATCGTCGGCGGCCAGTCCGGCAACGGCTCGCTGCGCGTCGGCGGCAGCACCGTCGGGTACTACAACACGTCGTCGCTGTCGGTCGGCCTGCAAGCCGGCGCGCAGTCGAAGGCGATCGTGTTCCTGTTCATGACTCAGGACGCGCTCGACGAATTCCGCGGCTCGGACGGCTGGGCAGCGGGTGCCGGCGCCTCGGTCGCGCTCGTGAAGATGGGCGCGAACGGCGCGGTCGACACGACCACGGCCACCGCACCGGTCCAGGTCATCGTGCTGACCAACGCCGGCCTGATGGGCGACGTGTCGATCAACGGCACGAAGGTCACGAAGCTGAAGATCTGACGCCGCGGCAGCCTCGCCCGTGCGCCCCGCGCGCGGGCGGCAGACAAACGGCGATGTCCTGGCGGGCATCGCCGTTTTTTCATGGGTGCGCGCGGCGGCTCAGGTCGTCGAGTCGATCACCTTGAAACGCGAGCGCTTCTGCGCGCGAATCAGCGACTGGTACACGTCGACGTACTGCTGCGCCATCCGGCGCGACGTGAAGCGCGCTTCGAAGCGCTGCCGCACGCGCGCGCGCGGCAGCAGGTGCAGCCGGTTCACGGCGGCCACCGCGCTGATCTCGTCCTCGACGATGAAGCCCGACACGCCTTCGTCCACCACTTCCGGCACGGCGCCGCGATTGAACGCGATCACCGGCGTGCCGCACGACATCGCCTCGATCATCACCAGCCCGAACGGCTCCGGCCAGTCGATCGGAAACAGCAGCGCATGCGCGCCCGACAGGAATTCGGCCTTCTGGTCGTCGGCGATCTCGCCGATGTACTCGACGTGCGGCAGCGCGAACAGCGGCTTGATCTCGCGTTCGAAATACTCCTGGTCGGCCGCGTCGATCTTCGCGGCGATCCGGATCGGCAGCCCGCACTGGCGCGCGATGCGAATTGCCGTGTCGACCCGCTTCTCCGGCGAAATGCGGCCGAGGAACGCGAGATAGCGCGGCTCGACGGGCTGCGGCAGGTACATCGTGTCGGGCAGCCCATGGTAGACGGTCGTCAGCCACTTCGCCTGCGGCAGCGGCTGGCGCTGCGCGTTCGAGATCGAGATCACCGGCGCGGTGTTGAAGGTGTCGAACACCGGCTGCTGCTCGGGCAGGTCGAGCCGGCCGTGCAGCGTCGTGACGAATGGCGTTTCCTGTCGGTTGAAGACCGAAAACGAGTAGTAGTCCATGTGGAAATGGAGCACGTCGAAGTCCTTCGCGCGGCGTGCGACCGTCTCCATCAGCAGCATGTGCGGCGCGACCCGGTCGCGGATCGACGAATCGAGCCGCAGCGCGCGCGGCCATACCGGTTCGAGCTTCGCCCGCGTCGTCGAATCGCCGCTCGCGAACAGCGTCACGTCATGACCGAGATCGACGAGCGCCTCGGTGATGTAGGACACGACGCGCTCCGTGCCGCCGTACAGCTTCGGCGGCACGGATTCGGTCAGCGGGGCGATCTGGGCAATTCTCATGATCCACGTCTCCTGTGTCCTCGGTCGGGGATCGGCAGCCGCGCTCGCGCGCGCCCCCATCCCGTGCAGAGCGGGCCGGCATCGCGCCGGCCGGATATCTCATTATTATTCGCGATCCTGATACCCGGAAGCGCCGGTCTTGCATTTTATGGGGGTTGTTACAGACAGGATACATTCGGCCGTGTGTCCGCCCGGGTGGCGCCAATGCGGGTACACCGCCCGGCCCGCTCTGCCTGCCGCGGCGATCCCGGCCAGCCTGACAACGCCCGTCAGCGCGACGGCCACTTCCACGGCGGCAGGTCGCGCGTGTCCGCGTCGACGAGCACGGTCGCGCCGAGCCGCTTGTCGAGCACCAGCGACTCGCAGCCTGTCTCGCGCTCGAGCGTCGCGATGAGCCGCGCCGCATGCGACACGACCAGCACCTGCGAACGCTGTGCCGCCTGCGCGATCAGGCGGCCGAGCGCCGGCAGCAGGTCGGGATGCAGGCTCGTTTCCGGTTCGTTCAGCACCATCAGCGCCGGCGGGCGCGGCGTCAGCAGCGCGGCCGCGAGCAACAGGTAGCGCAGCGTACCGTCCGACAGTTCGGCCGCCGACAGCGGCCGCAGCAGCCCCGGCTGGCGCATCAGCACGTCGAAGCGGCCGCGGCCGCCCGGATTGTCGATGTCGATCGATGCACCGGGGAACGCGTCGTCGATCGCCGCATCGAGCGCGGCGGCGTCGCCGATCTCGCGGATCGTCTGCAGCGCGGCGGCCAGGTCGGCACCGTCGTCCGCGAGCACCGGTGTGTGCGTGCCGATGTGCGACTGCCGGGCCGGCGCCTGCGCATCGGTCCGGAAATGATCGTAGAAGCGCCACGAGCGGATCCGCTCGCGCACCGCGATCATCTCCGGCGCGCCGACCGGATCGGCGAACTCGGTCATCATGCTGTCGAAGCTCGCGACCGGCTGCGGCACCGTGTGCCAATCGCCCGACGCGGTGCGCGCGCGAATCTGCGCGCCCTGCCGGTCGACCAGCAGCGTCGACGGGCGCAGCAGCGCGCCGCCCCAGATGCATTCGCGCTTCACGACGGGATCGAGCGCGAACTGCGAACGGCTCGGGACCGGCAGGCCGAGATCGATCGCATAGCCGAAATCGTCGCAGGCGAAACCGAGCTTGAGGCTCACGGGCCCGTTGCGCACCGTGCCGGTCACCGGCGTATCGCCGGCCAGCATCGAACGCGAAAAGCGCTCGGGGCCGGCCCACAGCGTCGACGGCAGCCCGCCTTCGCGCGCGAGCGACGGAATCACGCGGCCCTGCGCGGTATCGGCGAGCAGCCGCAGCGCGCGGTATACGCTCGACTTGCCGCTGCCGTTCGGCCCCGTGACGACGGTGAGCGCCGCGAGCGGCACGATCAGCTCGCGCAGCGAGCGGTAGTTGGCGATGGCGAGCGTCTTCAGCGCGGTCATGGGAAAGAGGTTCCGGCACGCGTTCAGCGGCCTTCGGTGGCCTTCGGGTCGGCCGCGGTATTGGCCGCCGTGCTGGCGGCGGGCGGTCGCGCATGCGGCCGTTCGGGATTCGGCTCGTCCGGCGCGGATTCGTGCGGATACAGCTCCATCCGGCTGCGCGGCAGGCATTGCGGATAGCGCGCCTGCAGGTACGCGATCAACCCCTCGCGCACGCGGCAGCGCAGATCCCAGCACGCAGACGAATCGACGGCGCTCACCAGCGCGCGCAACTGCATCGCGCGCTCGGTCGCGTCGGTCACCTGCAGCACCTGCACGCGGCCGTCCCACTCGGGCGCCGCATGGACGAGCCGCGCAAGCTCCTCGCGCAGCGGCGCGAGCGGCGTGCGGTAGTCGACCGACAGGTACACCGTGCCGATGATCTCCGAGCTGCTGCGCGTCCAGTTCGTGAACGGGTTTTCGATGATCCACTGCAGCGGGACGACGAGCCGGCGTTGATCCCACAGCCGTACCGACACGAACGAGCCGGTGATTTCCTCGATGCGGCCCCACTCGCCCTGGATCACGACGACGTCGTCGAGCCGGATCGGCTGCGTGAGCGCGATCTGCAGCCCGGCGATCAGGTTGCCGAGCACAGGCCGCGCGGCGATACCGGCGACGAGGCCCGCGACGCCGGCCGACGCCAGCAGGCTCGCGCCGACCTGGCGCACGTTCGGGAACGTCATCAGCGCGGCGCCCGTGCCGATGATCACGATCAGCACCATGACGGTCCGCACGAGCACCTTGGCCTGCGTATGGACGCGCCGTGCGTGCAGGTTGTCGGCCGTATCCATCGGATGGGCCTGAATGATCGCGTCGCCGACGCCGGCCGCGAGCCGCACCAGCAGCCAGGTCAGCGAGATGATCGAGCCGACCGCGGCCGCGGTGCGCATCCCGCGCACGAACGACATGCCGTCGTCGGACTGGACCCACAGGAACTCGAGCCCGAGCAGCGCGAGCGTGACGAGCGATGGCTTGTCGATGTAGCGCAGGATCACGCTCATCAGCGGATATGGCTGCGCGATACGCTTGACGATGCGTGCACCGAGCCGATGCACGATCAAGACGACCAGCACGACGACGACCGACACGAACAGCGTGCCGAGCCACGAATGCAACGGCGCATCGGCGATGCGCTGCAATTCCTCGATTGAAATCATCGGCGCCCGGGATGCTTCGGTTATGAGGCGCGTCGGCCTCGTCCTGGATGCGTCGGCGATGTCCGGGCGTCGCACGCACCCGGACGCGGCGTCAAATCAGTTGCCGCCCTTGCAGGGAAACGCCTTGCCGAGACCGAGCGACACCGCGGTACTCGCGTTGTAGTCGGCCAGCTTCGGATTCTCCGCGATGTACTTGCGCACCGCGTCGGTCATCTGCTGCGCCCGGATGTCGGGCGGCAGGCAGAAATACTGCCCGACGCGCGGCCCGGTGGTGCCGCCGATCGCGTCGATGGTGTTGTAGACGCCATCGGCGGCGCCTTCGATGTAGGCCGCGCACGACGCGCGCGACTTGACGTCCGTCTTCGCGCACAGCCGGTCGAGATCCGCGCCCGTGAACGCCGCCGCCGACAACGGCACGGCAAACGCCGCGGCACAAAACATAGCCCGCAACATGGTGTTCCTTATGTCAATGCGGCCCGAAGGCCGCTCACTGCGCTGACCGGCGCGACGGCCGGACGCCCGCTGCCGGCCGGTTTCCGGCCGGCCGGGCGCGCCCCGCCGTCGCGCCGAAACCGTCATTTTGCACTCTTTTGCGCATCTGCCGGCGTCGACGCGCCGATGCGCACCGTCCGCTTGGTCAGGATCTCGATTGCGTCCGGCGCCTTGTAGTGCTTCGCGAAATCGAGCGCGGTGATGCCGAGCTGGTTCTTCACCTGCGGATCGGCGCCCTGGTCGAGCAGCAGCGTGACCGTCGATGCATGGTTGCCGCGTGCGGCCATCATCAGCGGCGTCGTGCCGTTCGGCGACGCGGTGTCGATGTAGGCGTCGTGGTCGAGCAGGATCTTGACGACCGCGTCCTGGCCGTTGGTGGCCGCGTAGTGCAGCGGCGCCCAGCCCTTCTTGCTGACTTCCGCGCCCTTGTCGATCAGCAGCTTGACGAGCCCGACGTCGCCGTTCAGCGACGCGAGCATCAGCGCGTTCTCGCCGGCCTTGTCTTCCTTCTCGAGGTCGACGTTCGGCGTCGTGGCGAGCGCGGCGGCAACCTTGTCGGACTTTTCACGCGCGGCGATCACGAGCAGCGGGTCGCCGTTCGGCGCGAGCGTGTTCGGATCGAGCTTGCCGCTCTTCAGTTGTTGGCCGATGTCGGCGATGTCGTCGAACTTGACCGCCTTGACGACAGCGTCGAGCGACTCGGCGTGGGCGCCGGCGGCGGCAAACAGGCCGCTCGCGACGAGCGCGGCGGCGACGAGTGCGCGTTTGGGCAGATAGGTGGTCGGCTTCGTCATTGTTGTGGGCTCCTTCCCTGGGTTATGGGCTGTGCCGCGCGTCGTCAGCGGGCGATCTTGAACAGCCGGAAAAAGTTTTGCGTCGTCGCATCGGCGAGCGCCTCGACGGCGATCCCGCGTTCGGATGCGATAAAGCGTCCGACATGGCTGACGTACGCAGGTTCATTCGGCTTGCCGCGATATGGCACCGGCGCAAGGTACGGCGAGTCGGTTTCGATCAGCAGCCGGTCGAGCGGCACGCGCCGCGCGACGTCCTGCACGTCGGTCGCGTTCTTGAACGTGACGATGCCCGACAGCGAGATATGGAAGTTCTGCGCAAGCGCCTGCTCGGCGACCGGCCACGGCTCGGTGAAACAGTGCATCACGCCGCCCGGCACCGCCGCGCGCTCCTCGGCCATGATCCGCAGCGTGTCTTCCGACGACGAGCGGGTGTGGATGATCAGCGGCTTCATGGTCGCGGTCGCCGCGCGGATATGCGTGCGAAAGCGTTCGCGCTGCCATTCCATGTCGTCGATCGAACGGCCTTCGAGCCGGTAGTAGTCGAGGCCCGTCTCGCCGATCGCGACGACCTTCGGGTGCGCGGCCAGCTCGATCAGCTCCGCGAGCGTCGGCTCCCGTGCATCCTCGTGATCCGGGTGCACGCCGACCGACGCGTAGACGTTGTCGTGCGCCTGCGCGATCGCGAGCACGTCGGGCAGCGTCTCGAAGTCGACCGACACGCACAACGCGTGCGTGACGTCGTGCTCGCGCATGTTCTCCAGCACGGCCGGCAGACGGTCGGCGAGACCCTTGAAATTGATGTGGCAGTGAGAATCGACGAACATATGTTTCCTGAATACGTAAGGCAGGCGCTCACGCGCTCGCCGGCAATCGTTTCCCTACCCGGCGGAAACAATCCGCGCTCACGCGAACATTTCCCGATAACCGAGAAATAGTTCCTCGAATACGAGCCGCGCGTTGAGCGGATGGTTCTCGACGGCACGCTGGCGCGTCACGGCCTTCATGAAGCGTGCGAACGCATTCGCGTCGACCGCCTCCGCGCAGCGCGCAAGCGCCGTCGCGTGCATCGGGAAGTAGCGCGGCGCGCCCGCCATCCGCTGCGCGAGCAGATCGTACAGCCAGCGCTGCAACCAGCCGAGCACGAGCGGCATCGGCAGCTTCTGCAGCGCCTCGCCGCACGCGAACGGATCGCACGCGGCGCCGGCCGCGAGCTGGCCGAGCGTGAAGTCGCGCAGCGGCCGATTCTCGTCGCTCGCGAGCGCCAGTGCGGCGAGCGGCGCGCCGCCGGCTTCGGCGAGCAGCGCACGTGCATCGGCCACGCCTTGTGCCGCGAGCCACGCCTGTGCCGTCTCGGGCGCCGGCACGGTCATCGGCCACTGGCGGCAACGACTGATGATCGTCGGCAGCAACCGGTCGATCCGCGCCGACACCAGCAGGAACACGACGCCCGACGGCGGCTCCTCGAGCGTCTTCAGCAGCGCGTTCGACGCAGCGACGTTCAGTGCCTCGGCCGGATACAGCACGACGACGCGCGCGCCGCCGCGGTGCGAGCCGACGCCGCAAAAGTCGAGCAACGCCCGCACCTGCTCGATCTTGATTTCCTTGCTGGGTGCGCGCGTCTTCTTGCCGCCGTCGTCCGCGTCGGCTGCCTTTGCATCGTCGGCCGCGCCCGGCGCTTCGCCCGCGAGCGCCTCCGGCAGCACGATCCGGTAGTCCGGATGGTTGCCTTGCGCGAACCACGTACAGGCCGCGCAGGTGCCGCACGGCTCGCCGTTCGGCTGCGGCGCTTCGCACAGGAAGCCCTGCGCGAGATGCTGCGCGAACTGCAGCTTGCCGATCCCGGCCTGGCCGTGCAGCAGCAGCGCATGCGGCCATTGCGCACGCAGTTGCTGCAGGCGGGTCCAGTCGTCGGTCTGCCACGGATAGATCATGTGGTGCGTTCCTTGCGTGTTACAGCGCGGCGAGCACGCGTTCGAGCTGCTGGCGGATCTCGGGAATCGACTGCGTCGCGTCGACGATCGCGAAGCGGTGCAGCGCCTCTTCCGCGCGGCGCAGGTATTCGCTGCGGGTGCGCGAGAAGAACGCGTCCGACTCGCTTTCGAACTTGTCGGGCATGCGCGCGGCGCCGCGGCGCTCGCTCGCGATTTGCGGTGCGACGTCGAACAGCACCGTCAGGTCCGGCTGGAAACCGCCCTGCACCCAGCGCTCGAGCGTCTCGAGCTTGTCGCGCGGCAGCCCGCGGCCGCCGCCCTGGTACGCGAACGTCGCGTCGGTAAAGCGATCGGACACGACCCAGTCGCCGCGCGCGAGCGCGGGCTCGATCACGAGTGCGAGATGCTCGCGGCGCGCGGCGAACATCAGCAGCGCTTCGGTTTCGAGATCCATCGGCTGGTTCAGCAGGATCTCGCGCAGCTTCTCGCCGAGCTGCGTGCCGCCTGGCTCGCGCGTAACGACGACCTGCCGGCCGCTCGCGGCCAGCTTGCCTTGCAGGCGTTCGCAGAACCATTGCAGGTGGGTGGTCTTCCCCGCCCCGTCGATGCCTTCGAACGTGATGAATTTACCGCTCGCCATCTATTGACCTCGTATGTACTTGTCCACGGCCTTGTTGTGATCGCCGAGCGTGTCCGAGAACACGCTCGTGCCGTCACCCTTCGCGACGAAATAAAGTGCGCTCGTCGGGGCCGGATTGATCGCCGCCTGCAACGAGGCAACGCCCGGCAGGGCAATCGGCGTCGGCGGCAACCCGCGGCGCGTATAGGTATTGTAAGGAGTGTCCGCCTGCAGGTCGCGCTTGCGCAGGTGGCCATCGTACGCGTCGCCGAGGCCGTAGATCACCGACGGATCGGTCTGCAGCGGCATCCCGATGCGCAACCGGTTCGCGAACACGGCCGCGACGAATGCACGATCGGCCGCATGGCCCGTTTCCTTTTCGACGATCGACGCGATCGTCAGCGCGTCGTAAGGTGTCTTGTACGGCAGCCCCGGCGCACGCGCGGCCCATGCTTCGTCGAGGCGCGTCTGCATCAGGTGGTACGCGCGCCGGTAGATGTTCAGGTCGCTCGTGCCCTTGTCGAACAGGTAGGTGTCGGGAAAGAACAACCCTTCGCCGCTGCCGCGCTGGATCGCGGTGTCCGACGCGCCGATCGCGCGCAGCAACTCGGCATCGCTCATGCCGGCCGTCGCGTGCACCAGATCGGGATTGCCGTCGAGTTCCGCCCGCATCCGCTTGAAGGTCCAGCCCTCGATCACCGTCGCGACGTATTCGTTCACGTCGCCGCGCGCGATCTTCTGCAGCACGTCATAGGGTGTGATCCCGGTCTTGAATTCATAGTTGCCGGACTTCAGTCGGCTCGACAGCCCGAGCAATCGCGTCATCGCGACGAATCCGAACGGCTCGATCGGCACGCCGCCCCGCTTGAGCTGCACCGCGACGCTTTTCACGCTGCTGCGCGGTTTGATCGTGACGTCGAGCGACGCGGCGCCCAGCAACAACGGCCGGCTCGCCCAGTAATACCCGCCGCCCGCGCCGGCAGCGGCCACAACGACGGCCAGCGCCACGACAGTCGCGGCGCATTTCTTCAGTAGGGACATGGAAACGTGACTCAGGTAAGACCCATATAATACTTGCTCGCCTTCGTCAAAGTCAGGGTTGACTGTTCCCTCATTCCATGAGCACACCGTTCGCTTCACCGGCTGCCCAGGCCGCATCTGCCTCGCTCCCCGTTTTCCCCCGCCCGTCCGCCGCCGATTTCGATGCGCCGGGCGCCTGCATGCCGCTCCCGCAGTTCGGCGTGATCGACGTGGCCGGCGACGACGCCGCGACGTTCCTGCACAGCCAGCTCACCAACGACATCGAGCATCTCGATGCCGCGAGCGCGCGCCTGTCCGGCTATTGCTCGCCGAAGGGCCGCCTGCTCGCATCGTTCCTCACGTGGCGCGCCGGTCACGGCGTGCGCCTGCTGGTTTCGAAGGACGTGCAGGCTGCCGTGCAGAAACGGCTGTCGATGTTCGTGCTGCGCGCCAAGGCGAAGCTCACGGACGCGACCGACACGCTCGCGGTGGTCGGCTTCGCCGGCGACGTGCGCGACGCGCTGTCGGGCATCTTCGACGCGCTGCCGGACGGCGTGCACGTGAAGGTCGACGGCCCGGCCGGCGCGCTGATTCGCGTGCCGGATGCCGCTGGCCGCAAGCGCTACCTGTGGATCGGGCCGCGCGCGGAAGTCGACGCGCGCCTCGCCGCGCTCGCCGGCACGCTGCCGGTGGTGTCTCCCGCCGTGTGGGACTGGCTCGACGTTCGCGCGGGCGAGCCGCGCATCACGCAGCCGGCCGTCGAACAGTTCGTGCCGCAGATGGTCAACTTCGACGTGATCGGCGCCGTTAACTTCAGGAAGGGGTGCTACCCGGGCCAGGAAATCGTCGCGCGCAGCCAGTATCGCGGCACGATCAAGCGCCGCACTGCACTCGCGCACGTCGCCGGCGAGACCGACACCGTGCACGCCGGCATCGAGCTGTTCCACAGCGACGATCCGGGCCAGCCGTGCGGGATGATCGTCAACGCGGCGGCCGCGCCTGCGGGCGGCGTCGATGCGCTCGTCGAGATCAAGCTGGCCGCGCTCGACGGCGGCACGGTGCACCTCGGTTCGGCCGACGGTCCGGCGCTCGCGTTCGACGCGCTGCCGTACGCGTGGCCGACGGAAGTGTGATGCACTGATAACCCGTTCGCGCGCCGGTTCGCACGTCGCAGCCGGCGCCCGATGTTTCCTGCGAGAGATTCGCCCGATGTGTCTGATTGCCTTCGACTGGCAGCCTGATGCCGCCGCCGGTCCCGTCTTTACCCTCACCGCCAACCGCGACGAGTTCTTCCGTCGTACGAGTGCGCCGCTTTCATGGTGGGAGGACGTGCCGGGCGTACTGGCCGGCCGCGATCTCGAGGCCGGCGGCACGTGGCTCGGCGTGTCGCGCGACGGCCGCTTCGCGGCGCTGACGAACTACCGCGCGCCGTTCGACATTCGCGCGGGCGCGCCGACCCGCGGCAAGCTCGTCTCCGACTTCCTCGGCGGCCCGTCCGTCGCGCCGCTCGATTACCTCGGCGAACTGGCCGAGCATGCGGCCGTGTACAACGGCTTCAACCTGCTCGTCGGCGACTGGAAGCGCCGCGAGCTCGCCTGGTTCTGCAACCGCGCGGTCGAAGGCGAAACCGGCGTCGCCGCGCCGGTGGCGATCGGCGCCGGCGTGCACGCGCTGTCGAATGCGCGGCTCGACACGCCCTGGCCGAAAGTCGTGCGCAAGCGCGCGGAGCTCGGCACGCTGCTGACCGACAACCCGACGCCGTCGCTCGACGAGCTGATCGAGCTGATGCGCGACACGCACGTCGCCGACGACGATGCGCTGCCGCACACGGGCATTCCGATCGAGCGCGAACGTGCGCTGTCGGCCGCGTTCATCGAAACGCCCGAATACGGCACGCGCGGCACGACCGCGCTGCGCGTGACGATGAAGGAAGGCGTGCGGCTGACGGTCGACATCAAGGAGCGCTGCGACGACGACGGCTCGCACCGCACCGTGCGACCAGGCACGTTCGAGCGCGCGTTCACGTTCGACATCGACGCGACGAAGCCGCGCTGAGCGCGGCGCGCGATGCTACGGCGCGCGCGCCATCTCGACGTGCCGCACGCCGACTTCGACGAACGGTTCGCCGACGGCCGCGAAGCCGTGTCGCGCGTAAAACGACACCGCGGCATCCAGCGCATAGAGCCGCACGACCGGCTCGCCGCGGTGCCGCGCCGCATCCAGCAGCGCGTGCAGCACGGCTGACCCGGTGCCCTGCCCGCGCGCGTCGGCCAGCACCGCGACGCGGCCGATCGTACCGGACGGCAACAGCCGCCCGGTTGCGATCGCGCGACGCGCGCCGGTCGCCGTGTCGACCCGGTAAGCGACGGCATGCAACGACAGCAGATCCTCGTCATCGAGTTCCCATTCCGGCGGAATCCGCTGTTCGCGCACGAACACTGCATCGCGGATACGTGCGGCATCGCCGCCGAGCGCCGTCCAGTCGCCCGTTTCCACCCAGCTGTCCGTCATCGCTTCCTCCGCGCGGCACACGCGCCACCGCCGTCAAACGTCGTCGAATGCGGCCTTGAGCGCCGCGACCGCGTCGGCATGCGCGGCCCGCACTTCGGGCACATAGCCGCCCATCTTGAAGAACTCGTGGATCATCCCCGGATAGCAGACCAGCGTGACCGTGTTGCCGGCCGCGCGCAGCTTGTCCGCGTAGGCGGCGCCTTCGTCGCTCAGCGGATCGTATTCGGCCGTCGCGATCCATGCCGGCGCGACGCCCGCGAACGACGGCGCATCGCGCTTGCCGTCGAGCGGCGCGAAGCGCCAGTCGTCGCGATCCGAGCGATCGCGGACATATTGTCCGAAGAACCACTGGATCGTGTCCTGCGTCAGCAGGTAGCCGCTCGCGAGCCGCGCGTGCGATTCGGTGTCCTGGTAGCCCGTCACGCCCGGATAGATCAGCATCTGCAGCACAAGCTCGATGCCCGCGTTGCGGGCGAGCACCGCGCAGACGGTCGCCAGCGTGCCGCCGGCGCTGTCGCCGCCGACCGCGAGTCGCGTGGCGTCGATGCCGAATGCGGCGGCCTCGCGATGCAGCCAGCGCAACGCGTCGTCGGCGTCGTTCACCGCGGTCGGAAACCGGTGCTCGGGCGCGAGCCGGTAGTCGACCGACAGCACCGCGCACTGCGCGTCGCGCGCGAACATCCGGCACAGCGCGTCGTGCGTATCGACGCTGCCGACCGTGAAGCCGCCGCCGTGGTAGTAGACGAGCGCGGGCAGCGGTTCGGCGAGGCTCGGCTCGACCGGCAGGTACAGCCGCGCGCCGATCGTGCGGCCGTCGCGCGTGGGCACGACGCACGCTTCGACCGAATGCATCGGCGCCGGCGCGACGTCGAGGATCGGCGCGCTCTTCTCGTACGCGGCGCGCGCCTGCTGCGGCGTCTGCTGGTGATAGGACGGACGTTTCGCGCGCTCGACCATGTCGAGCACCTGGGCGATCTTCGGATTCAGCGGCATCGGTGAGGACGGCGCACTCGGCGCCGTGAACGGACAAGCGTCACATGATGCCATGCGCGGGTCAGACGAGCTGCACCAGCTGCTTGCCGAAATTGTGGCCCTTCAGCAGCCCCAGGAATGCATCGGGCGCACGCTCGAGCCCATGTGCGATCGTCTCGCGGTAATGCAGCTGACGCGTCGCGACGAGTTCGCCCAGCTCGGCCAGCGCGGGCGGCCATGCGTCGGGATGCTCGAACACGATGAAACCCTGCATCGTCAGCCGCGAACGCAGGATCAGTCCGGGATTCGCGAGCGGCGCGGCCGCGCCGTCGTAACCGGAGATCATCCCGCACACGGCAATGCGGCCGAACGCGTTCATCCGCGCCATCGTCGCGTCGAGCACCGCGCCGCCGACGTTCTCGAAGCAGCCGTCGACGCCGTCCGGCGTCGCGGCGGCCAGGTCGTCGGCCAGCCGGCCGGCCTTGTAGTCGACGCACGCGTCGAAGCCGAGCGTGTCGATCACGTAACGGCACTTGTCGGGGCCGCCCGCGATACCGACCGCGCGGCACCCGGCGCGCTTCGCGAGCTGGCCGACGACGCTGCCGACCGCACCGCTCGCCGCGCTGACGACGACGGTGTCGCCGGCCTTCGGCACGATGATCCGGTTCAGCCCGACCCACGCGGTCACGCCCGGCATGCCGGTCACGCCGAGCCATGCCGACAGCGGCACCCGCGACGTATCGACCTTGCGCAGTCCGCTGCCGTTCGACGTACCGTATTCCTGCCAGCCGAACTGGCCGACCACGTGTTCGCCGACCGCGAAATCCGGGTGCCGCGATTCGACCACCTCGCCCGCCGTGCCGCCGATCATGACTTCGTTCAGCGGCTGCGGCACCGCGTACGACTTCGCGTCGTTCATCCGTCCGCGCATGTACGGATCGAGCGACAGGAAATGGTTGCGTACGCGCAGTTCACCGTCGGCGAGCGGCAAGAGCGGCGTCTCGACGAGCCGGAAGTTGTCGGCGCTCGCGGCACCTTGCGGGCGCGACACGAGCAGGATCTGGCGGTTGACCGTATTCATTGCTGCCTCCTTCGCTTCATTCACCCGGCGTTGCTGCGGCGCAAGCCCGCGCCTCCACGCCCCAAAACAAAACGGCCCTGCCTGTGACCAGGCAGGGCCGCGCTCGGCAGCGCTTACGCGTCGCTCGGGCCTGGCTGTGCGTCCGGCACCGTGCGCGTGCGTTGCCGCTTGATGTCGCGGCCGACCGCGAGCCGCCGCATGTACTTGAACGTGCCGAGCGCCTTCGCGACGAAGTTGCCGTCGCTGTCGCGCACTTCGCCTTCGCAGTACGCCATCGTCGTCGACCGATGCATCACGCGCCCGTAGGCGCGCAACTCGCCGCGCCCCGGCTGCATGAAGTTCACCTTCATCTCGACCGTGACGACGCCGACGCCGTCATCGGTCAGGCTGCGCGCGGCCATCGCGAGCGCGATGTCCGACAGCGTCATCGTCACGCCGCCGTGCGCGATGCTCCACGTGTTCATGTGCCGTTCGTCGAGCGGCAGCACGATCTCGCTCGCGCCGTCCTTCGCGGATATCAGCCGCACGCCGAGCAGGTCGACGAACGGGCTTTCGATCGACGGACCGTCCGTCGGGGATGCCGCGTCGCTCATCGTGCGCTGTCGGACAGGTAGTCGACGCACTGGCGCGATTCGGCCACCGCCACGACGAATTTCTTCACTTCCTGGTGAACGGGGTGTACCTGGTAAGCATCGAGCGCGGCCTGGTCCGTGAAATCGGACACGAGCACGACGTCGCTGGTCGCATCGAGACCCGGCGTCGCCACGCCGACGTCGAGCTGCAGGATGCCGGGCACGAGATCGCGGCAACCTTCGAGCTTTTCCTTCAGCCTGAGTGCGTTTTGCGCGCGCGTGCCGCCTTCCGCCGATTCCTTCAGCTTCCACATGACAATGTGTCTGATCACTTCCGTTGCTCCTGTTCGTTGGGGTTCGCGACGCCGGCTCGCCGCGGCCGGCGGGCGATGCGCCCCCGTCATGTCATTTGTCGGTCTGCACCGCTTGCCCGCGGTCGCAGGCGGCCGGCGCGAAGCCGGCAGGAACCGGCTGTCGTCCGGTCTTCCGGCGACGATACGCGTTTTTCACCGCGTCGACATTCGGCGACACGGCCCGGCAAGCGACGGCAGGCACCAAGCCTACCAAACTTGACGGCTCCGATGGGCCGATCGTGCGGCGTGCCGCCCGGCGCCGCGCCGGACACCGCGCTGACATTCTACGCACTGTCGCTCGACCGGCACGGCGCGCACCGGACCGGTACCGCCGTGCCCAACCGCAATCCGCTTCGTCGCTCAGTGGACCTTGCGCTTCTTCCGGCGATAACGCCACGCGTCCAGTGCAGCACAGCCGCCAAAGCCCACGCCGACCGCGACAAACGGCAATCCGATCGCGCACAGGATGAGGACGGCCCCCCACTGCTCGCCGAAACTGCGCACGACCGCGCGGTCGGGGTTGCGGGGATCGTAGAGCACGCGAACGGTGTCCCCGGTATTCAGCGTATCGCTGGACGACGAACCCTGCGCGAAGGTGACGGCCCGGCCGGTATCCGTCCGGAACGTGACGATCGCCGAGTACATGCTGCCGGCGCCCCGATCGCTGCGCTTGCGTTCTGCCATCTCGACGACCTGTCCGGTCGTGTGGACGTAATCGCGGACCTGCTTCTGGTTGTGCACGTAAAGTGCGCCCGCGCCGCCCAGCAGGCCGCTACCCAGCAACAACGGCAATCCGGCGAAGAGCGCGAGCCCGGCCATCATGCTCATTGCTTCGGATCCGGATTTCGCACCGGACGCATGCCCGGCAGCTTGCCCGGGCTCCGTCGACGACGAACCCTCCCGCCCGACCAGCACGCCGATCCCGGCAAACACGGTGCCCAGAATGGTCAGGATCCCGACGCCGAACCATCGCTCGAAAAAACCCGCGAATATCACGCCGTCGGCCGGATGAGCCGGGTCGTAGTAGAGCCGGTCCTTGTCGCCCGGATCGGCGCTTGGCGACGTCGTGGCCAGCCGCCCCGTCACGTCAACGGTTTCGCCGCTCGCGGTGACGAACCGATAGACGGTCCGGTAGTGGCCGACGTCGTAGCCGTCGTGTGAAAACCCGACGACGACGGCTTCGGTCTCCGTCATGCGCGACGTCGCCGAGATTGACGCATAGACCCAGACGGCGGCACTCAGCAGAAGAGCAACGCCGACCAGCAAGAACCCGTTCACGCGTCGGCATGTCGATGCGCGTGTCGCGCCGGCCGCGCCCACATCGGCAGGGTGAGGTGTTGAAGTCCTGCGTGCCCTGCGTTGCCCGGCGTCGCGCTGGGCGTATCCGGTATCGACATTCGCGATAGGGTTGTCGTCAGGCTTGCTCTTGTCTCTCATACAGCATGTCCGGTCTCGTCAGACCAACATGATACGGTCCAAGAAGCGCCACACCGCCACACCGCAGCATCGGCCCGCGCGGCTCACCGCGACACGACCCGGTTCCGTCCGTCCCGCTTCGCCTGATACAACCGCTCGTCGACCACCCTCAGCAACGCATCGACCGTGCTCCCGTCGACGCCGTACTGCGCCACGCCGACGCTGACCGTCACCTGCACGCGCTTGAAATCCAGCCCGAACGGCGAGCTCGCGATCGACGAGCGGACGCGTTCGGCCGTCATGCGCGCCCCTTCGAGCGGCATCTCCGGCAACAGCGCCATGAACTCCTCGCCGCCGACCCGCGCGAGCGCCCCCGCCGGACGAATCGCCTCGAGACACTGGCGCACGACGCCGCGCAGCACCTCGTCGCCGATCTGATGCCCGTATGCGTCGTTGATGTTCTTGAAATTGTCGAGATCGAGCGCGAGCAGGCAGAACGGCGTGCCGTCGCGTTCCGCGCGCACGATCTCGCGCTCGACCTGCGCGATGAACTGGCGACGGTTCGACGCGCCCGTCATCGGATCGGTCGCGGCCATGTATTCGAGCTTCTGGTTGGTGCGCCGCAGTTCCTGCAGCGCGCTCTCGGTGCGCGCCATCGATTCCGACAGCCGGCTCATCAGGTCTTCCTGGCTGTAGATCGCGGAGAACGAACGCGTCGTCTGCAACGCCTGCACCACGCCGTAGCTGAGCAGGAAGAACCCGCCCGCGAAGATGGCATGCGCGAGCCACCACATGTGATTCCACGGCTTACCGAGAATGAACGCGAGCGACGACAGCGCGAACGCCATGATCGACACGCCGTAGATCACCATCAGCGGCGAACGGATGCGCCGCGCGAGGAGCACGCCGACGTTGAGCAGGGAAAACACGAGCGCGCCGCCTTCCATCGACATCCGCGTCCCGAGCGCGCCGGCGACGGGCGAATACGCGATGTACGCGACCGCCAGGTTGACGATCACGAAGAACACGATCCACGGCAGCCACGTGCGCGCCCGCGTGCGCTTCTCGATGCGATCGGGCGGCTGGGAATACGACAGCAATCCGGTCAGCAGCAGGATCGACATCACGAGCCGCGACGCGGGCCCGTACAGCAGGAACAACCAGATATTGTGGTGCGCCATCCCGGTGAACGCACCGTGCAACGCGTAGATCATCGCGAAGCCGAGAAAGCCCAGCGTGAGCCAGCGCAGCAACGGCTCGCCGGACGACCGGTAGCAGACCCATGTCACGTAGGTGACGAACGCGCCCTCGAGGGTCGCGGCCGCGATCGCGAGTTCATGGAATGCATGGCTCTCGAACACGACGCGCGGGTCGCTGAAAAACCACAGATAGGCGATCAGATAGGCCGGCAGCAAGGCAAATCCGACCAGCAGGCATTTTGCGTAGAGCCTCGCGGCCGCGCTTACGACGCGCGGCGGTTCCCCGGCGGCATAGGTCGTACTCAATTCGGTCCCCGTTCGGTCTGCTGCGTGGTTCGAACGTCCACGGCGCCGGAAACGCACGATGCATCTGCGCCGGCTGCCGGGAACGCGTCGCGTACGTCGGAGCGACGCACGCGCGGGCCCATCCCGCCGAAAGACAAATGACAGAGCAAGTATAGGGGCGGCAATTCGTTTGACAAGTAAGGGGAAACGGCATCACCCGGCGGACGCCGTTTATCGTCTCTTCGTTACGAATTGCGCCCGACCGTCGCGGATTCGCGCGGCGGCCGCGGTTTCCATCCTACCAAGCCGCGGTCGCCGGCGGACAAAGATCAGACGATTTCGAACAGGCCGGCCGCGCCCTGCCCGCCGCCGATGCACATCGTGACCACCACGTATTTCACGCCGCGGCGCTTCCCTTCGATCAGCGCGTGGCCCGTCAGGCGCGCGCCCGACACGCCGTACGGATGGCCAACCGCGATCGCGCCGCCGTTCACGTTCAGGCGTTCGTCAGGAATCCCGAGCGTGTCGCGGCAATACAGCACCTGCACTGCGAACGCTTCGTTCAATTCCCACAGGCCGATGTCGTCGACCTTCAGCCCCGCCTGCTTTAGCAGCTTCGGCACCGCGAACACCGGGCCGATACCCATCTCGTCCGGCTCGCAGCCAGCGACCGCGAAACCACGGAACACGCCGAGCGGCTGCAGCCCTTCGCGCTGCGCGACATCGGCGCTCATCACGACGCACGCCGATGCACCATCGGAAAACTGGCTCGCATTGCCGGCGGTGATCACGCCGCCCGGCACGGCCGAACGGATCTTCGACACGCCTTCGAGCGTCGTGTCGGGCCGAATGCCTTCGTCGGCCGACACCGTCACGTCCTGCGTGAACAGCCGCCCCGTCGCTTTGTCGGCAATGCCCGCACGCACGGTGATCGGCACGATTTCGTCGCGGAAACGCCCGGCTTCCTGCGCGGCCGCCGCGCGCAGTTGCGACTGCACGCCGTAGGCATCCTGCCGGTCCTTCGCGATCCCGTAGCGCTTCGCGACGTTCTCGGCCGTCTGCAGCATGTTCCAGTAGATCTCGGGCTTGTGCTCGACGAGCCAGCCTTCCTGGATCATGTGCCGGTTCATCTCGTTCTGCACGCACGAGATCGATTCGACGCCGCCCGCCACATACACGTCGCCCTCGCCCGCGATGATCCGCTGCGCGGCCAGCGCGATCGTCTGCAGCCCTGACGAGCAGAAACGGTTCACCGTCATCCCCGGCACGCTGACCGGCAGCCCCGCGCGCAGCGCGATCTGGCGTGCGATGTTCGCACCGGTCGCGCCTTCGGGATTCGCGCAGCCCATGATCACGTCCTCGACGCGCGCGGGGTCGAGCTTCGCGCGCTCGAGCGCGGCGGCAACCACGTGGCCGCCGAGCGTCGCGCCGTGCGTCATGTTGAATGCACCGCGCCACGATTTTGCGAGCGGCGTGCGTGCGGTCGATACGATTACGGCTTCGGTCATGCGAGTCTCCTTCGGTCCTGCTGAATCGGATGGGAATGCGCTACGCCGTCGGGCGCGCGCCCGCGGACGTCACGTGTGCGACGCCCGCCGCCTGCATCTGTTGCCATGCGTGCGCGAGCGACCCGTTCAGGTCGATGGCGCGGCACGCATCGTTGATTACTGCGGCGTCGAAGCCCGCCGCGCGCGCATCGAGCGCCGACCACGCGACGCAATAGTCGGTCGCGAGCCCGCAACACCACACGCGCTTCGCGCCGAGCTCGCGCAGATAGCCGGCAAGCCCCGTGCGCGTCGTGCGGTCGGCTTCGACGAACGCGGAATAGCTGTCGACCTGCGCATCGCCGCCCTTGCGGATCACGAGCCTCGCATGCGGGATGTCGAGGTCGCGATGCAGCGCCGCGCCTTCGGTGTCCTGCACGCAGTGCGCGGGCCACAGCACCTGCTCGCCGTACGGCAGCGCGAGCGTCGAGAACGGCTCGCGCCCCGGATGGTTCGCGGCAAACGACACGTGCTCGCGCGGGTGCCAGTCCTGCGTCAGCACGACCTGGTCAAAACGCTGCGCGAGCGCGTTGATCACCGGCACGACCGCGTCGCCGTCCGGCACCGCGAGCGCGCCGCCCGGCATGAAGTCGTATTGCACGTCGATCACGAGCAGCACGTCGTCGGTGCGTTTCATTGCGTTTCTCCTGAGGGGGTCGAGCGCGCCGTCACGCGGCGTCGTCAGCCGTTGAACCCGCGCCCGGCTCGGGCCAGCTCGACGATCGACGGCGCAAGCTGCCACGCGTCGCCGTTCGGCGCCGCCGCGTAGCGGCGAATCGCGCGCTCGACGTTGTAGAGGCCGACCATGTCCGCGTACAGCATCGGGCCGCCGCGCCACAGCGGGAAGCCATAACCGGTCAGATAGACCATATCGATGTCGGACGCCTTCGACGCGATCTTCTCCTCGAGGATCTTCGCGCCTTCGTTGACGAGCGCGAACGCGAGCCGCTCGACGATCTCGTCGTCGCCGATCTTGCGCCGCTCGACGCCGCGCTCCTTCGAATACGCGACGACCATGTCGTCGACCAGCGCCGACGGCTTCGCCTTGCGCTCGCCCGGCACGTAGTCGTACCAGCCGCCGCCCGTCTTCTGGCCGAAGCGGCCCAGCTCGCACAGGCGATCGGCGATCTTCGAGTACTGCAGGTCGGGCTGCTCGACATAGCGGCGCTTGCGGATCGCCCAGCCGATGTCGTTGCCGGCGAGGTCGCTCATCCGGAACGGGCCCATCGCGAAACCGAACTTCTCGATCGCACGATCGACCTGCGCGGGCAGCGCGCCTTCCTCGAGCATGAAGAGCGCCTGGCGGATATACTGCTCGATCATCCGGTTGCCGATGAAACCATCGCATACGCCCGACACCACCGCCGTCTTGCGGATCTTCTTGGCGACCGCCATCACGGTGGCGAGCACGTCCTTCGCGGTCTGCGCGCCGCGCACGACCTCGAGCAGCTTCATCACGTTCGCGGGGCTGAAGAAGTGCATGCCGACGACGTCCTGCGGACGCTTCGTGAACGCGGCGATCTTGTCGACGTCGAGCGTCGACGTGTTCGATGCGAGGATCGCACCGGGCTTCGCCACGGCGTCGAGCTGGCCGAACACCTGTTCCTTCACGCCGAGTTCCTCGAACACGGCCTCGATGATCAGGTCCGCATCCTTCAGGTCGCCGTAGGACAGCGTCGGCGTGATCAGCGCCATGCGCGCGTCGAGCTTCTCCTGCGTGAGCTTGCCCTTCTTCACCTGCGCGTCGTAGTTCTTGCGGATCGTGGCGAGCCCGCGATCGAGCGCGTCCTGCTTCGTCTCGAGCAGCGTGACGGGCAGGCCCGCGTTGACGAAGTTCATCGCGATCCCGCCGCCCATCGTGCCGGCGCCGATCACGCCGACGCGGCGAATCTCGCGCACCGGCGTGTCCGACGGCACGTCGGGAATCTTGCTCGCTGCGCGTTCACCGAAGAACGTGTGCCGCAGTGCGCGGCTTTCCGGCGTCATCATCAGCGCGACGAAGCCGTCGCGCTCGGCAACGCTGCCCTTGTCGAAACCGTTCAGCACGCCGGCCTCGATCGCGTCGATGCACTTGTGCGGCGCGGGGAAATTGGGTGCGGCGGCCCGCGCGGAATTGCGCGCGAACTGAATGAAGCCCGCGGCATTCTCGTGGACGATCTTGCGATCGCGCACGCGCGGATACGGCCCCTTCTGCGCGCCGGCCTTCTGCGCGAACGCCACGGCCGCGTCGAGCAGGTCGCCGTCGGCCATCGCGTCGAACAGCCCGCTTTTCGCGAGGTGCTCCGACAGCACCGGCGTGCCCGACACGATCATGTTCAGCGCGGTTTCGAGGCCCACCGCACGCGGCAGCCGCTGCGTGCCGCCCGCACCCGGCAACAGGCCGAGCTTCACTTCGGGCAGCGCGACCTGCGTACCGGGCGCGGCGATGCGATAGTGCGCACCGAGCGCGAGTTCCAGACCGCCGCCCATCACGACGCTGTGCAGCGCCGCGACGACCGGCTTCGCGCTCGCCTCCACCGCGCGGATCACGGTGTGCAGCGTCGGCTCCTGCAGGGCCTTCGGGGTATTGAATTCGGTGATGTCGGCGCCGCCCGAGAACGCGCGGCCCGCGCCGGTCAGCACGATCGCCGTGACCGACGGATCCTGCGCGGCGCGCTCGAGCGCGTCCATGACGCCGAGCCGGGTCGACAGGCCGAGCCCGTTGACGGGCGGATTGTTGAGCGTGATGACGGCCACGCCGTCGCGAGTCGAGTAATCCACTGCCATCTGCCTGCCTCCATGCATCGCGCGCCAGGGTGGCTGCGCTTCATTGTGCGCGGTCGAACGGCCGCATGTCCGGATCGAACGGAGGCAGCATACAACGAAAAAGCACGGTCGTTCAATTTGAATTTTTCCCGATCCGGGGGCCGGATCGGGCAACCGTGCGGCAGGCCGTCTCCGGCCGCGGGGGCTTACAACTCGCAGACCGCCGTCGGCAGCACGTAGTCGCGGAACGTTTCGCGCAATTTGAGCTTCTGCAGCTTGCCGGTCGCGGTGTGCGGCAGCGAGTCGACGAACACGACGTCGTCGGGCACCCACCACTTCGCCACCTTGCCGTCGTAGAACGCGAGCAGCGCTTCGCGGGTCAGGTTCGCGCCTTCGCGCTGCACCACGACGAGCAGCGGCCGCTCGGTCCATTTCGGGTGCGCGCAGGCGATGCAGGCCGCTTCGGCGACGCCCGGATGCGCGATCGCGACGTTCTCGATGTCGATCGAGCTGATCCATTCGCCGCCCGACTTGATCACGTCCTTGCTGCGGTCGGTGATCTGCAGGAAACCGTCGGGGTCGATCGTCGCGACGTCGCCGGTCGGGAACCAGCCATCCGACAGCGGCGACGTATCGCTCCTGAAGTAGTGGTCGATCACCCACGGCCCGCGCACCTGCAGCTCGCCGAACGCGACGCCGTCCCACGGCAACTCGTGCCCGTCGTCGCCGACGATCCGCATGTCGACGCCGCAGATCACGCGACCCTGCTTTTCCAGCAGCTTGCGCTGCGCGTCGGGTGAGCGCTGCGACTGCGCCCAGTTCAGTTTCGCGAGCGTGCCGAGCGGCGACAGCTCGGTCATCCCCCATGCGTGGATCACGCGCACGCCGTATTCGTCCTCGAACGTGCGCAGCATCGCGGGCGGGCATGCGGAGCCGCCGATCACCGTGCGGTTCAGCGTCGAGAAACGCACGCCGGCCTCGCGCATGTAGTTCAGCAGCCCGAGCCACACGGTCGGCACGCCCGCGGAAAACGTCACGCGCTCGGCTTCCATCAGCTCGTACAGCGACTTGCCGTCGAGATCCTTGCCGGGCAGCACCAGCTTGCCGCCGGTAAGCGGCACCGCGTACGGCAGCCCCCACGCGTTCACATGGAACATCGGCACGACGGGCAGCACGGCATCGAGCGCCGACAGGTTCATCGCATCGGGCAGCGCGGCGCCGTACGCATGCAGCACCGTCGAGCGATGCGAGTACAGCACGCCCTTCGGGTTGCCGGTCGTGCCCGACGTATAACAAAGGCCCGACGCCTGCAGTTCGTCGAGGCGCGGCCAGTCGTAGCGGCCGTCCTCGGCGTCGACGAGCGTTTCGTAGCACAGGTACGGCGTCGCGCCGGACGGCAGGTGGGCGGCGTCCGTCATCGCGATCCAGCCCTTCACGTGCGGGCACTGCGGCGCGATCGCATCGACGAGCGGTGCGAAATTGAGGTCGAAGAAGACGTAGCGGTCTTCCGCGTGATTGACGATGTACGCGATCTGCTCGGGAAAGAGCCGCGGGTTGATCGTGTGACACACGGCGCCCATCCCGCCGATCCCGTAATACGCTTCCAGGTGCCGGTAGCCGTTCCACGCGAGCGTGCCGACCCGCTCGCCCGATTCGACGCCGAGCCGGGCAAGCGCCTGTGCGAGCCGCTTCGCGCGTTGCTCGCAATCGCGGTACGTGTAGCGATGCAGGTCGCCTTCCACGCGCCTCGACACGATCTCCGTGTCGCCCGCATGCCGCGCGGCATGCGCGATCAGCGACGACACCAGCAACGGCATGTCCATCATCTGGCCCAGCAACGGCTTACCCATCGTCTTGTTCTCCCGGAAGGACGCGAATCGGTGACCCGCCTCGAAGCAGTCCGCCAGCGTACGACCCATCCACGGCCCGGACGGGCCTGGCGCAAGGCGCGCGGGCCGCCATGCGGGCGGCGCGGCGCCGCCTTACAATATCGACTTACCCAGAGGCGCTCAACATGTCGTTTTCCCGAAGCGCAGCCGATGCGGCTGACACTCTCCCCGACCTCGCCGCCACGCTCGGCGCGCCCGCCGAAGGCGCGTTCGTCACGCTCGGCGATGCGTTTCATACGCGGCTGCCGGCCGCGCCGCTGCCCGCGCCGTACGTCGTCGGCTTTTCCGACGAAGTCGCGCAACTGCTCGGCCTGCCGCCATCGATCGTCGCGCAGCCCGGCTTCGCCGAGCTGTTCGCCGGCAACCCGACACGCGACTGGCCCGCGAACGCGATGCCGTACGCGTCGGTGTATTCCGGCCACCAGTTCGGCGTCTGGGCCGGCCAGCTCGGCGACGGCCGCGCGCTGACGATCGGCGAGCTTCCCGCCCCCGACGGCCGGCGCTACGAACTGCAGCTCAAGGGTGGCGGCCGCACGCCCTACTCGCGCATGGGCGACGGCCGTGCGGTGCTGCGCTCGTCGATCCGCGAATTCCTGTGTTCCGAAGCGATGCATCACCTCGGCATCCCGACCACGCGCGCACTCACGGTGATCGGCTCCGACCAGCCGGTGGTGCGCGAGGAAATCGAGACGTCGGCGGTCGTCACGCGCGTGTCGGAGAGCTTCGTGCGCTTCGGCCACTTCGAGCACTTCTTCTCGAACGATCGCCCCGACCTGCTGCGCCAGCTCGCCGATCACGTGATCGACCGCTTTTATCCGGCGTGCCGCGAGGCCGACGATCCGTACCTCGCGCTGCTCGAAGCCGCGATGTTCCGCACGGCCGACGTCGTCGCGCAATGGCAGGCGGTCGGCTTCTGCCACGGCGTGATGAACACGGACAACATGTCGATCCTCGGCGTGACGATCGACTACGGCCCGTTCGGTTTCGTCGATGCGTTCGACGCGAATCACATCTGCAACCACTCCGACACGAGCGGCCGCTACGCGTACCGGATGCAGCCGCGCATCGCGCACTGGAACTGCTATTGCCTCGCGCAGGCGCTGCTGCCGCTGATCGGGCTGCAGCACGGCATCGCCGACGACGATGCACGCGCCGAGCGTGCGGTCGAAGACGCGCAGGCCGTGCTCGCGAAGTTTCCGGAGCGCTTCGGCCCCGCGCTCGAGCGCCTGATGCGCGCGAAGCTCGGCCTCGAACTCGAACGCGAGAACGACGCGGAGCTCGCCAACAAGCTGCTCGAAACGATGCACACGAGCCACGCGGACTTCACGCTGACGTTCCGCCGGCTCGCGCAGTTGTCGAAACACGATGCGAGCCGCGACGCGCCGGTGCGCGACCTGTTCATTGATCGCGACGCGTTCGATGCGTGGGCGAACCTCTACCGCGCGCGGCTGTCCGACGAAACGCGCGACGACGCGGCACGTGCCGCCGCGATGAACCGCGTGAACCCGAAATACGTGCTGCGCAACCATCTGGCCGAAGTCGCGATCCGGCGCGCGAAGGAGAAGGATTTTTCCGAAGTCGAGCGACTCGCGCAGGTGCTGCGCCGCCCGTTCGACGAACAACCGGAACATGAAGCGTATGCGGCATTGCCGCCCGACTGGGCCGGGTCGCTCGAAGTGAGCTGCTCATCGTGACCCGCGCGACCCGACCGACCGATCAGGAGAACCCCCACATGTCACACGATTCCGACGACAAGACCTTCCCGTACCAGAAGGACGACACCGAACTGCGCCGCCGCCTCACGCCGATGCAGTATGAAGTCACGCAGCACGCGGCGACCGAGCGCGCGTTCACCGGCGCATACACCGACACGGAAGACGCCGGCATCTACAAATGCGTCGTCTGCAGCACCCCGCTGTTCGAATCCGGCGCCAAATTCCATTCGGGTTGCGGCTGGCCCAGCTACTTCAAGCCGCTGAACGGCGAAGTGATCGACGAGAAGATCGACCGCTCGCACGGGATGGTGCGTGTCGAGGTCCGCTGCAACCATTGCGGCGCGCATCTCGGCCACGTGTTCGAGGATGGCCCGCGCGACCAGACCGGTTTGCGGTACTGCATCAATTCGGCTGCGTTAAACTTCGAGTCCCGACCCGAAAACGAATAAGCGGCGCCGGACGGATCCGACGGCAGCCTCCCCGGCTGCCGCGATCCGCGACGGTGGCGCCTGGCGGGTCCCTACAACGGTGAAAGGCCGCGCGATGCGACCTTTCACGCAGCTGCGAGCGCCATGAAATTCCTGTTCGATCTGTTTCCGATCATCCTGTTTTTCGCTGCCTTCAAGGTCTGGGGCATCTTCACCGCCACTGCCGTCGCGATCGTCGCGACGCTGGCCCAGGTCGCCTGGGTCGCCTTCCGGCACCGGAAGGTCGACACGATGCTGTGGGTCAGCCTCGGCGTGATCGTCGTGTTCGGCGGCGCCACCCTCGTCCTGCATGACGAAAAATTCATTCAATGGAAACCGACTGTGCTGTACTGGCTGTTTGCGATCGGGCTCTTCGCCGCGCGCTATGCGTTCGGCAACAACCTGATCGAGAAGATGATGGGCAAGCAGCTCACGCTGCCGCATCCCGTGTGGGACAAGCTGAACGTCGCGTGGGCGCTGTTCTTCGCGGTGCTCGGCGTCGCGAACCTGTACGTGGTGCGCAACTACACCGAATCGCAGTGGGTGAATTTCAAGCTGTTCGGCACGACGGGCGCCATGGTCGTGTTCATCATTCTGCAGAGCCTGTGGCTCACGAAGTACCTGAAGGACGAGTAACATGAGCGACACCTTTCTCCACGCATCGCCCGACGAGCGCATCGCGCTGATCGAGGCGCGTCTCAACGCCTCGCTCGCACCGCTGTCCCTCGCGGTCCGCGACGACAGCGCGCAGCACGCGGGCCATGCCGGCGCCAGCGCCGGCGGCCATTACACGGTAACGATCGTGTCGGCCGCGTTCGCCGGCAAACCGCGCGTCGCACGGCACCGGCTGGTGTATGATGCGCTCGCTGATGCGATGCAGCGCGGCATTCACGCGCTCGCGATCGTGGCTTACACGCCCGAAGAATTCAACGAATCTTCAATCTAGTCTCACTAGGAATTCCCGATGATCCTGAAATCCCCCCGCCTGTGGGTCGCGGCGGCTGCTTTTGCAGCGGCACCGGCATTTGCCCAGAACATCGCCGTCGTCAACGGCACGCCGATTCCGAAGTCGCGCGCCGATGCCATGGTCGCGCAGCTCGTCCAGCAAGGTCAGACCGACAGCCCGCAACTGCAGCAGGCCGTGCGCCAGGAACTCGTGAACCGCGAAATCCTGATGCAGGAAGCCATTCGCGAAGGCATCCCGAGCCGTCCGGACGTGAAGGCGCAGATCGCCGTCGCGCAACAGACGGTCGTGCTGCGCTCGATGATCGAGACCTTCCTGAAGAAGAACCAGCCGACCGACGCCGAAGTGAAGGCGCGTTACGACGATCTCGTGAAGACCGCCGGCGGCAACCGCGAATACCACTTGCACCACATCCTCGTCGACAGCGAACAGCAGGCGAAGGACCTGATCGCGAAGATCAAGGCCGGCGCGAAGTTCGAAGACCTGGCGAAGCAGTACTCGAAGGATCCGGGCTCGGGCAAGAACGGCGGCGACCTCGACTGGTCCGACCCGAAGGCGTACGTGCCGGAATTCGCAGCAGCTGCGCAGAAGTTGCAGAAAGGCCAGATGACCGACGAGCCGGTGAAGACGCAGTTCGGCTGGCACATCATCCGTGTCGACGACATCCGCGACGTCGCACCGCCGCCGTTCGACCAGGTGAAAGCGCAGATCGCGCAGCAACTCGTGCAGCAAAAGCTGCAGGCGTTCGAGGAAGGTCTGCGCCAGCAGGCGAAGATCCAGTAACGTCGGCGCTCCGCCGCCCACGCAAAGGCCGCTCACGTGTGAGCGGCCTTTTTCATTTCACGCCGGCGGCGCGCGCTACGCCTCCACCGCTCTCGCCCGCGTCGGCCGCCCCGTCGCGAACACCTTGGCGAGAAACGCCAGCACCGGTCGCTCGACCAGCCGGTACGCAACGGCGCCGAGCGCGGCGGCGAGCACGATCCCGCCCGCCACGATCCAGTCCGCGCCGATCCGCTGGCCCGCGCCGTGCTTGAGCACCGTCGCAATGCCGGCCACGACGAAACCGTGCGTCAGATAGATCGAATACGAAGCGTCGCCGAGAAAGACGAGCCCGCGCAAGCGTACCGGCCGCACGCCGTCGATCAGCACCGCGCCCAGCACCAGCATGAACGCGGGGCCACCGTAGAGCAGCGCGCGCGGCGCGTGGCCGACGAACAGCTCCATCGGCGGATCGCCGACACCGTCCGCCCCGGCCAGCGCCGCGCCGAACAGGCCCAGCACACCGACGCTCGCCAGCAGCACGCCGGCGCGCACCGTCGCGGCAGGCGTCCAGTGTTCGCGAACGTACGCAAATGCCATCGCCGCGACGATGCCGAGCAGGAATTCGACGATCAGTTGCGCGCAGGTCAGCGTCGTGACCGAGGTCGGCGCGTCGAGCAGATAACTGGCCAGGCCGATCGTCAGGAACACGCCCGCGAGAAACGGCAAGAGCATGCGGCGCAGTCCCAGCATGATGGCGGCGGCGAATGCGAGATAGAAGTAGAGCTCGTAGCCGAGCGTCCAGCCCTGTTCGAGAAACGGCCGCCAGACCCCGTCCTGGTTCGCCGCGGGCCACAGCAGGTACGAGCAGATCACGTAATGCAGCGTCGGATGGTGCGTCTTCAGGACAACGTGCGTGCCCCACATCGCGACGAGCGCCGTGGTCCACAGCCAGTACAGCGGGTAGATCCGCAGCGCGCGTCGCTGCAGAAAGCGGCCGGCCGCCGCCCGGCCCGCCGCGTCCCGTCGGTGCGTACGGAAAATGATGAAGCCGCTGATCACGAAGAACAGATCGACCCCGGCGTTGCCGATCGCGGCGAAATTATGCGAATTGATCCACGCGGGCGCGTGATGATAGGTCGTCATCGCCGCCGCGAAATGCCAGAACACCACCAGCAGCGCCGCGACGGCCCGCAGAATCTGGATCGAGTGCAGATGCGCATCCGCGCGGCGAGGGCCGCCGTCGCTCCGGTCTGAGTTCATCCCGTTGCCTCCGTTGATGCGACACAGTAGCAAGCGCCATCGAACGATTTCGTGTGCTGGAGCACAGAAATACGATTGGTGGCGAGTCCGGTTGACGGGATCCACTGAAGGCACGCGCGGCGCGCGCCAAGAAAAAAACCGCTCCGAAGAGCGGTTTTTCCGAGAAATGACGGGATCGCGCGCGGCGGCGCTGCGGAACACTACGCCGGATAGAACGCGTCGTGGTAACGGACGTCGCCCGACGGTCGCGGCGCGGCGTCGTCGAGCGACAGCGCGAGGACATACTCGGGCGGCACATCCGGAAACACGATGCCGCCGGACGGCGCGAAGCCGAATCGCGTGTAGTACGCAGGCTCGCCGAGCAGCACGCAGCCGCGCGCGCCGAGCCGGCGCAACGCATCGAGCCCCGTGCGCACCAGCCCCGCACCGATGCTCTGCCGCTGGCATTCCGGTAGCACCGCGAGCGGTGCCAGCCCATACCAGCGCTGGCTGCCGGACGGCTCACCACCGATCGATACCGGCGAGAACGCGACGTGCCCGATGATGCGCGCGTCACGCTCCGCGACGAGCGATACGCTCAACGCGCCGTCGGCGCGCAGCGTATCGACGATCCGCCGCTCGAACTGCCCGCCTTGCGGCTCGCCCGCAAACGCAGCCACGATCACGCGGCCGATCGCCTCGACGTCGCTCGCGCGTTCGTCGCGCAGCGTGACGACGTCGACCGGCGCGTGCGGATCGAACATCAGCCGATCCAGCGGCGTGCGTTGCGGAACACGCGCAGCCACGGGCTCGCTTCGCCCCAGCCTTCCGGATGCCAGCTCATCGTGACCGTGCGATGCACGCGCTCCATGTGCGGCATCAGCACCGAGAAGCGGCCGTCGGCCGTCGTGACCGACGTGATGCCGGCCGGCGAACCGTTCGGGTTGAACGGATAGCGTTCGGTCGCTTCGCCGCGGTGGTCGACAAAGCGCATCGAGATCGCGACGCGATCGATGTCGCCCTGCTGCGAGAAGTCCGCATAGCCTTCGCCGTGCGCAACCGCCACCGGAATCCGCGAACCTTCCATCCCCGCGAAGAAGATCGACGGCGACTTCTCGACTTCGACGAACGAGAAGCGCGCCTCGAACTGCTCGGACTTGTTGCGCGTGAACTTCGGCCACGCTTCCGCGCCCGGGATCATCGACGCGAGGCTCGACAGCATCTGGCAACCGTTGCAGATGCCGAGCGCGAACGTGTCGGGGCGCGCGAAGAACGCCGAGAACATGTCGGCGAGGTTCGCATTGAAGCGGATCGTCTTCGCCCAGCCTTCGCCCGCGCCCAGCACGTCACCGTACGAGAAGCCGCCGCATGCCACCGCGCCCGCGAAATCGGCAAGCGTCGCGCGGCCTGCAAGCAGGTCGCTCATGTGCACGTCGTGTGCGTCGAAGCCTGCGCGGTCGAACGCGTACGCCGTTTCGAGATGCGAGTTCACGCCCTGCTCGCGCAGGATCGCGACGCGCGGGCGAGCGCCCGTCGCGATGAACGGCGCGGCGATGTCGTCGGCCGGATCGAACGTCAGCACCGGCGAGATGCCCGGGTCGGCCGCGTCCAGCAGCGCGTCGTATTCCGCATCCGCACAGGCGGGGTTGTCGCGCAGGCGCGCGATGCGCCAGCTCACTTCGCCCCAGGCGCGATGGAGCTCCGTGCGCGGCGCGCCGAAGACCTTCTTTGCGTCGCGATACACCTCGATCACGTCGCGATCGTTGACCGTGCCGATCACGTGCGCGCACGCCGACAGGCCGAACTCGCGCAGCGCGCCGAGCACCGCGTCGCGATCGGTCGCGCGCACCTGCACCACGGCACCGAGTTCTTCGGAGAACAGCGCGCGCAGCGTGCGGTCTTCGCGACGGCCGCTCGTCTGCTTCGCCCAGTCCTTCGCGTCGCCGTAGTCGGATTCGTGATTCGGGTCGAGCGTCAGCATGTCGACGTTCAGCGACACGCCCGCGTGGCCCGCGAACGCCATTTCGCACACCGTCGCCCACAGGCCGCCGTCCGAGCGGTCGTGGTACGCGAGCAGCTTGTCTTGCGTATTGAGCGACTGGATCGCGTTGAAGAAGCGCTTCAGGTCTTCCGGATCGTCGACGTCCGGCGTCGCGTCGCCGACCTGCTGCGTGACCTGCGCGAAGATGCTGCCGCCCATCCGGTTCTTGCCGCGGCCGAGGTCGATCGCGATCAGCACGCTGTCGCCTGCTTCGGCGATGCGGCGCAGTTGCGGCGTCAGGTGCCGGCGCACGTCCTCGACCGGCGCGAATGCGGAGATGATCAGCGACACCGGCGACACCACTTCCTTCGCGACGCCCTGCTCGTCCCACTTGGTCTTCATCGACAGCGAGTCCTTGCCGACCGGGATGCCGATCCCGAGCGCCGGACACAGCTCCATGCCGATCGCCTTGACCGTGTCGAACAGCGCGGCGTCCTCGCCGGCCGTGCCGCAGGCGGCCATCCAGTTCGCCGACAGCTTCAGCTTGTCGAGCGACGCGATCGGCGCGCTCGCGATGTTCGTGATTGCTTCGCCGACGGCCATGCGGCCCGATGCCGGCGCGTCGATCACGGCGAGCGGCGTGCGCTCGGCCATCGTCATCGCTTCGCCCTTGAAACCGGCGTAGTCGAGCGCGGTCACCGCGCAGTCGGCCACCGGCACCTGCCACGGGCCGACCATCTGGTCGCGCACCGACGTGCCGCCGACCGAACGATCGCCGATCGTGATCAGGAACGACTTGCTGCCGACCGTCGGGTGCTTCAGCACGTCGACCGCGACTTCCGACAGCGCGATGCCCGTCACGTCGACCGGCGTGCGCTCGGTCGCGACGCGCGCGACGTCACGGTGCATGCGCGGCGGCTTGCCGAGCAGCACTTCCATCGGCATGTCGACCGGGAATTCGTCCGCGCCCTTCGCTTCGTCGTCGACGAGCTGCAGCTGGCGCTCGTCGGTTGCGACACCGACCACCGCGAACGGGCAGCGCTCGCGGACGCAGATCGCTTCGAAGCGCGGCAGGTCGGCCGGCGCGATCGCCAGCACGTAGCGCTCCTGCGCTTCGTTCGACCAGATTTCGCGCGGCGACAGGCCCGACTCCTCGAGCGCGACCTTGCGCAGCTCGAAGCGTGCGCCCTTGCCCGCGCCGTCGACGATCTCGGGGAATGCGTTCGACAGCCCGCCCGCGCCGACGTCATGGATGCTCAGGATCGGGTTTTCCGCGCCGAGCTGCCAGCAGCCGTTGATCACTTCCTGTGCGCGACGCTCGATTTCCGGGTTGCCGCGCTGCACCGAGTCGAAGTCGAGCTCGGCCGTGTTCGCGCCGGTCGCCATCGAGCTCGCCGCGCCGCCGCCCATGCCGATCCGCATGCCGGGGCCGCCGATCTGGATCAGCAACGAGCCTGCCGGCACGTCGTGCTTGTGCGTGTGCTGATCCGCGATGTTGCCGAGGCCGCCCGCGATCATGATCGGCTTGTGATAGCCGTGCACCGTCCCGCCGACGTTCTGCTCGTACACGCGGAAGTAGCCGCCGAGGTTCGGGCGGCCGAATTCGTTGTTGAACGCGGCGCCGCCGAGCGGGCCGTCGATCATGATCTGCAGCGGCGACGCGATGCGGTCCGGGCGGCCGTACGGGCCGTGCGCATCGTTCGGGTTGCGCTCGCCGACCGGCTGCGCGGCGTCGCGCGCGTTTTCCCACGACTGGCGTGCGCCGGGCAGATCGAGGTTCGACACCGTGAAGCCTGCGAGGCCGGCCTTCGGACGCGCACCGCGGCCCGTCGCGCCTTCGTCGCGGATCTCGCCGCCCGCGCCGGTCGCCGCACCCGGGAACGGCGAGATCGCCGTCGGGTGGTTGTGCGTCTCGACCTTCATCAGCGTGTGCGTGAGCTCGGTGTGGCGGCCATAGCGCTCACCCGGCTCGCCGGCTGCACCCGCGTTGCGCGGGAACCAGCGCTCGGCTTCCGCGCCGACCATGATCGACGAGTTGTCCGAATACGCGACGATCGTGCCCTGCGGGTTCAGCTTCTCGGTGTTGCGGATCATCGCGAACAGCGACATGTCCTGCGCTTCGCCGTCGATGGTCCACTGCGCGTTGAAGATCTTGTGGCGGCAGTGCTCGCTGTTCGCCTGCGCGAACATCATCAGTTCGACGTCGGTCGGGTTGCGTTCGAGCTTGCGGAACGCGTCGACCAGGTAGTCGATCTCGTCGTCGGCGAGCGCGAGGCCCAGCTCGACGTTCGCGCGCTCGAGCGCACCGCGGCCGACGCCCAGCACGTCGACGGTCGCGAGCGGCTTGGCCGGCAGTTCGTCGAACAGGTGCTTCGCGTCGTCGCGCGCGGCAACCACGCTTTCGGTCATCCGGTCATGCAGTGCGGCGGCCACGGCCGCGCGCGCGTCGTCGGACAGCGCCTTCTTGCCGCCGAGCAGGCCCGACTTCAGCGTGACCGTGAACTCGACGCCGCGCTCGATGCGGCGCACCTGCGTGAGGCCGCAGTGCTGCGCGATGTCGGTCGCCTTGCTCGCCCACGGCGAAACCGTGCCGAAGCGCGGCAGCACGACGAAGGTCTCGGCCGTCCCCTTCTCGGTCGCCGGCTCGAACGGCGCGCCGTAGTGCATCAGCGCGTCGATGCGGGCGCTGTCGTCCGTCGACAGCGGCTCGGCCGCATTGACGAAGTGCAGGAACTGACCGCGCACCGCGACGATGTTGGCGTCGATTTGCTTGAGCGTGTCGAGCAGACGGGTTTGACGGAAATCGGAGAGGGCCGAAGCGCCGGGAAAACACGAGAAGTGAGCCATGGGCTGGACTGACGTCGATGAGTCGCGCGAGGTGGCGACGTGGGGCGAAAGGAAGGCCGTAATTATACCCGGAAGTCGGTCGTCCCAGACTGGCTGATCGGCACCCGCCATGCACCGCAACGGTGCACCCACGCGCCCGGCGCACAAGCGAGCGCCGGGCCGCCACCGGCGGCCGCGACAGCCGGCGGCCGCACGATGGCGAAACCGGATAGGCTCGCGTGGCGCCGTGTCCCGCGATTTTGGCGCTATCATTCCTGGTTCACCGGGCCGGGGCCCGTCAGCGAATTCTCACCGGGCAGCGTGCGCGCTGCCCGTCATCGAAGCAATCCATGGATGTCATCGTCATCGGCGGCGGAATCAGCGGCGTCGCCACCGCCTACCAGTTGCGCGCGGCCGGCCATCGCGTGTGCGTGGTCGAACGCCACGCGACCGTCGCGCAAGGCGCGACCTACGGCGACGGCGGCACGCTGCTGCCGAGCCCGCTCGACGTCTGGTTCGGCCCGACCTTCATGCGCCAGCGCCAGTCGCGCGACAGCGGCATCGTCTACAAGCCGGGCTTCAACGGCGGCGTACGCCGCTTCGTCAAGGAACTCGGCGCGCTGCGCGAGCCCGACGCGTTCACCGCCCAATATGCACGGCTGCGCCCGCTGATCGACGCATCGCGCGAAAGCCTCGCCGACATCGAAACGCGCTTGCAGCTCGAATTCGAGCAGAAGGCCGGCATCCTGCACGTCGTACGCGACCCGCGCGACTGGGAGGCCCTGCAGCCGGCGCTCGACCTGCTGCGCACGCTCGACCAGCCGTATCGCGTGCTCACTGCCGACGAATGCGCGGCGCTCGAGCCGTCGGTGCCGGCCGAACCCGGCTTCGCCGGCGGCGTGCTGCTCGAGACCGAGCGCACCGGCAACTGCCCGCTGTTCGCGAAACTCGTCAAGCAGGCGCTCGACGAGCACGGCGTGCAGTTCCGCTTCGGTGCGGAGGTCGCCGCAATCCGCGTGGACACCGGCCGCGCCGCGGTCGAGCTCGCGCCGCCCGGCGGCCGGCACGCGACGAACGCGCGCGAAGTCGACGTGATTTCGGCCGACGCGATCGTGGTCGCCGCCGGCGCCGGCAGCCCGGCGCTGCTCGAGCGGCTCGGCTGGCGGCTGCCGCTGCATCCGGTCCGCGCGCATACGCTGACCGCGCCGGTCACCTACGAGGAGCACGCGCCGCACCTGAGCGTCGTCGATTCGATCAAGCGGATCTCGATCACGCGCGCGCATCAGCGGCTGCGCGTCGGCGGCGGCGCCGTGCTGCAAAGCCTCGCCGACACCGCGAAGCCGCTGCCCGAGCCGTTGTCCGAAGCGGCCCTCGCGCTGCTCGGCCAGGCCGTGCACGACTGGGTGCCGGGCGCCGCAAAAATCTCCGCCGCGCTGTCGTGGCAAGGCATGCAACTGCTGTCGCCGGACGGCCTGCCGGTCGTCGGCCCGACCCCGCATCCGCGCGTCTTCGTCAATTTCGGCCACGGCCCGGCCGGTTGGGCGCTCGCGTGCGGGTCTGCTAAAGTGGTGACCGACTGCCTGGGCGGCGACACGCAGCACTGGCCTGCCGACACGCTCGCCGCGCTGAGCGCCGCGCGCTTCACGGCCTGACCGCCGCGGGCCCGGCCCGGGCGGCATCCTCCTCCCTGCCGTCACGATCCCGCGATGACCCTTGCCCGCCCGCTTCCCGACTCCACGCCAATCGCGCTGCTGCGCGTCGCCGACCTGCGTGCGGCCGAGGCCGCCGCGACTGCCGAACTGCCCCCGCACACGCTGATGGGCCGCGCCGGTGCCGCCACCGCGCGCTGGCTGTCCGAACGGGTCGCCGGCGACGAGCGCCCTGTCTGGTTCGCCGTCGGCCCGGGCAACAATGGCGGTGACGCGCTGGTAGCCGCCGCGCAACTGCAGCAGCTCGGCGTCGCGACGCAGGCGTGGATGCCCGTACCGGTCAAACCGGACGACGCACAATGGGCGCTCGGCCTCGCACGCGCGGCCGGCGTGCCGCTGTCGACCGAACCGCCCGCGTCGCTCGACGATTACGCGTGGGTCGTCGACGGCCTGTTCGGCATCGGCCTCGGTCGTGCGCTCGACGGCCCGTTCGCCGCGCAGGCCGCGCGCATCGCCGCGCATGCGCGAAGCGGCGGCCACGTGCTCGCGCTGGACGTACCGAGCGGGCTCGACAGCGACACGGGCCGGATCGTCGGCGCGGGCGTCGCGGTCGCCGCCACGCATACGCTGACCTTCATCGGCGCGAAACCGGGCCTTTATACCGGCGACGGCCGCGACTTCGCCGGCGAAATCGAGATCGCATCGCTCGACGTCGCGCCGCCTGCCATGCCGGCCGTCGTGCTGAATGCGCCGGCGCGGTTCGCCGCCGCACTCCCCGCACGCGCGTTCGCGTCGCACAAGGGCACGTTCGGCAGCCTCGCGGTGCTCGGCGGCGACACGGGAATGTGCGGCGCGCCGATCCTCGCCGCGCGTGCCGCATTGTTCACCGGCGCCGGCAAGGTGCATGTCGGCTTCCTCGGCGCCGGTGCGCCGCCGTACGATCCGCCGTTTCCCGAACTGATGCTGCATCCGGCCGACGGCCTCGACCTCGATGCGATGTCCGCGATCGCGGCCGGCTGCGGCCTCGGCACGCGCGAGGCCGCGGCGACGCTCGTGCGCGACGTGCTCGCGCACGATGCGGCGACGCTGCTCGACGCCGACGCGCTGAACCTCGTCGCGACCCACGCCGAACTCGCGGCCGCCGTTGCCGCACGCGGTGCGCGCGGCAACCCATGCGTGCTGACGCCGCATCCGCTCGAAGCGGCCCGGCTGCTCGGCACCGACACCGCGACCGTGCAGCACGACCGGCTGGCCGCGGCGCAGGCGCTTGCCGCACGCTATGCCAGCATCGTGGTGCTGAAAGGCTCGGGCACGGTGATTGCGGCACCCGACGGCCACATCACGATCAACCCGACCGGCAATGCAGCGCTCGCCACCGGCGGCACCGGCGACGTGCTCGGCGGCCTGATCGGCGCGTGGCTCGCGCAGCGCGTCGCGCCGTACGAAGCGGCGCTCGCAGGCGTCTATCTGCATGGCCTCGCGGCCGACACGCTCACCGCGAACGGCACGGGGCCGGCCGGCCTCACCGCGGGCGAACTCGCGCCGATGGTGCGCACGTTGATCAATCGCCTTTTTTACCCGTCGCCGCGCGTCGACATATAACGCCGCTATACTGGGTGCCCCGCCGCACGGCGGGTCCTCTCGTCCGCCGGTCTTCCGATCCCGATGCGCCGGCGCGGCATTCCTCCCGATTCACGCTTCACTCGAACCGCCATGACGCTGAATTCGCTCCCCGCCTGGACTGCCCTTCAATCCCACTTCGAACAGATCCGCCATGCGCGGCTGCGCGACTGGTTCGCGCCGGAAAACGACCACGCGCCGACCCGCGCCGAACGCTTCACGATTCCCGGCGGCGGCCTCGCGGCCGATTTCTCGAAGAACCGCATCAACGACGACACGCTGCGCCTGCTCGTGCAACTGGCCCGCGACGCGGGCGTCGAAGCGCGCCGTGATGCCATGTTCGCCGGCGAGATCGTCAACCCGACCGAAGGCCGCGCCGCGCTGCACACGGCATTGCGCGCGACCGATCCGCACGCGCCGTTCCATGCGCAGGTCAGCGCCGAGCGCGCGAAGATGGCGACCTTCGCACGCGCCGTGCGCAGCGGCGCGTGGACGGGCTACACGGGCAAACGCATCCGCCACGTGATCAACATCGGCATCGGCGGCTCGGATCTCGGGCCGAAGATGGTCACGCACGCGCTGCACCACGTCGCGACGCCGGACATCTCGACCCACTTCGTGTCGAACGTCGACGGCGCCGATCTCGCGCGCGTGCTCGAGCAGGTCGATCCGGAAGAAACGCTCGCGATCATCGTGTCGAAGACCTTCACGACGCTCGAGACGATGACGAACGCACGCTCGCTGCGCGACTGGTTCGTCGCGCGCGGCTGCCCGGAAGATGCGCTCGCGAAGCACTTCGTCGGCGTGTCGGCCAACCCGGCCGAAGTCGTGAAGTTCGGCATCGCCGCGGACAACGTGTTCGAAATGTGGGACTGGGTCGGCGGCCGCTATTCGCTGTGGTCGGCGGTCGGCCTGTCGATCATGATCGCGATCGGGCCGGAGCAGTTCGACGAGTTGCTCGCCGGCGCGAACGACATGGATCGCCACTTCCGCGAAGCGCCGCTCGAACGCAACCTGCCGGTGCTGCTCGGCCTGATCGGCATCTGGTATCGCAACTTCTTCGGCTCGCAGAGCTATCTCGTCGCACCGTATTCCGAAGCGCTGCACTACCTGCCGTCGTACCTGCAGCAGCTCGAGATGGAAAGCAACGGCAAGTCCGCGCGCCTGGACGGCACGTTCGTCGACTATCCGACATCGGCCGTCACATGGGGCGAGCCGGGCACCAACGGCCAGCACGCGTTCTTCCAGATGCTGCACCAGGGCCCGACGATCGTGCCGATCGACTTCGTCGCGGTGCTGACGCCCGAGCATCCGCTCGCGAGCCATCATCCGAAGCTGCTCGCGAACTGTTTCGCGCAGAGCGAAGCGCTGATGCTCGGCCGCACGCTCGACGAAGCGCGCAAGGTCGCCGGCCCCGGCAAGGAAGCGCTCGCACCGCACCTCACGTTCCCCGGCAACCGCCCGACGACGACGCTGCTCGTCGACGCGCTGACGCCGCGCACGCTCGGCGCGCTGATCGCGCTGTACGAGCACAAGGTGCTGGTGCAGGCGACGGTGTGGGACATCAACCCGTTCGACCAGTGGGGCGTCGAGCTCGGCAAGATTCTCGGCAAGGTTGTCGAAGCCGATCTGTCGGCCGAGTCGGTCGATCCCGCGAAACACGACTCGTCGACCACCGCGCTGATCGAACGCGCACGTGCCGCGCTCAAGCGCTGACACGACGCGTGATGCGCATGCCGGCCGTACGGGCGTGAAACGCGCCCGCGCGGCCGGCCGGGAAATGCAGTGCGGTGCTACGCCGCGTGCGGCGCGACGATGCGTCCGGCGTCGATCGTCACCGTCGTCGCGCAGCGCCGCGCGAGTTCGATGTCGTGCGTGACGAGCACGAGCGTTGCGCCGTGCGTGCGATTCAGCTCGAACATCAGGTCGATGACCGCATGCCCCGTCGCTGCGTCCAGGCTGCCGGTCGGCTCATCCGCGAACAGGATCGCCGGTCGCGTGACGAACGCGCGCGCGAGCGCGACGCGCTGCTGCTCGCCGCCCGACAACAGCTTCGGATAATGCGCAGTGCGTTCGGCAAGGCCGACCTGCACGAGCAGCGCGCGCGCACGATCGGCCGCCTCGCGTGCACTGATGCCGCCCTGCAGTTCGAGCGGCAGCATCACGTTTTCGAGCGCCGTCAGGTGCGGCATCAACTGGAACGACTGGAACACGAAGCCAACCGCGCCGTTGCGCAGCGCGGCGCGTTCGTCTTCGTCGAGCTGGTCGAGCGCGCGGCCGAGCAGGCGAACCGTGCCGCTCGTCGCGCTGTCCAACCCCGCAAGCAAGCCGAGCAACGTCGATTTGCCCGACCCCGACGCACCGACGATCGCGAGGCTGCTGCCGGGCCGCACCGCGAACGTGATGCCGTCGAGAATCGTCAGTTCGCCCGTCGCATCGGCGACCCGCTTGCACACGTCATGGACTTCGATGATCGGATCGGTAATCTTGAACATGGACACGACATTTCGCTGGAAAAGACGTGCGGCGCTCGCCGCACTGCTGGGTACCCTGCTCGCAGCAACCGTGCCCGCGCGGGCGGCGACGGCGGCCGCGCCATCATCGGGCCAGCCCGTGCTCGTCGTGCTCGGCGACAGCCTGTCGGCCGAATACGGGCTGCCGCGCGACACGGGCTGGGTCGCGCTGCTGCGACAACGTCTCGCGACCGGGCGAGTCGATTATAGCGTTGCGAACGCAAGCGTCAGCGGTGACACCACGAGCGGCGGCCGCGCGCGACTGCCTGCGGTGCTGCAACGGCTCAAGCCGTCGATCGTCGTCGTCGAGCTCGGTTCGAACGATGCGCTGCGCGGCGTGCCGCTCGCGACGACCGAGCAGAACTTGCGCGACATCATCGCCGACGCGCGGCACGCTCACGCGAAGGTCGTGCTGGTCGGCATGTACGTGCCGGCCAACTACGGCCCCGACTACACGCAGAAATTCCACGCGGTCTATACGCGGCTGGCGAAGGAACTCGACGTGCCGCTCGTGCCGTTCCTGCTCGCCGGCATCGAGGACAAGCCGGAGATGTTCCAGTCGGACCAGATGCATCCGACACGGCAGGCGCAAGGCGTGCTGCTCGACAACGTCTGGCCGGCGCTGAAGCCGCTGCTCGGCAAGCCGCGCGGCTGACACCGCCGCACCCGCCATCGGAAAACAAAAAGCCCCGCTTCGAGCGGGGCTTTTTGTCGTTGCATGCTGAACAGCGAACGCGTGAGCGATGCTCAGTTGTCCTCGTCCTGCGCACGGGGCGCCGTGCCGTACAGCTTCACCTTCGAGCGGTCACGCAGCGCGGCGAGATACGCTTCGCCTTCGCTCTGCGCTTCGACTTGCGCCATCTGCTGCTGCGCGGCGGCAAGCTGCTGCGGATCGACTGCCGAACCCGGGATCACCGCGTTCACGCGATAGATCGCGTAGCCGTCCGCACCGAGATCGACGCCGACGTAGGCCGGCAGCGTCTTCGCATCGACCTTGTAGACGGCGCTCAATGCCGCCGGCGGCAGGCCCTGCGATTGCGTACGCGACACCTTCTGCGCAGCGCCGAACCCGTCGGTCGACTTCGACTTCTGCAGCTCGGCCAGCTTCGCCGCACCGTCCTTCTTCGCGAGTTCCGCAGCCTGCTCGGCGATCACCTTCTGACGCACGGCGTCCTTGATCGTGTCGAGCGCGGGCACGGCTGCCGGCGTGTAGTTCGTGACGTGCGCGGAGATCAGCGTGTTGTTGCCGACGTCGATCGCCTGCGTGTTGTTCTGGCTCTTCACCGAGTCGCTCGCGAACACGGCCGTCAGGAACTTCGGATTGTTCAGCGGGCTCGTCGGCGGCAGTTGCGGATTCGGCGTCGGCGTGACGGTGGCCGTCTGGATCGTCAGCTTGTACTTGTCCGCAGCCGGTTGCAGCGACTTCGCCTTTTCATACACGGTCGACGTGAAGCCTTCCGCGTTGTCCGAGAACGCCTTCGACGCATACTGCTGCTTCAGCTCCGCGGCGATCTGGTCCTTCACGTCCGCGAACGGCTTGACCACCGACGGCTTCACTTCGGTCGCCTTCAGGATGTGGAAGCCGAGATCCGACTGCACGACATCGCTGATCTCGCCTTGCTTCAGCGCAAACGCCGCGTCGTCGAATGCCTTGCCGCCCGCCGTCGAACCGCGCGTGATGAAGCCGAGGTCGCCACCCTTCGCTGCCGACGGCGCGTCCTGCGAGTTCTTCTGTGCGATCTGCGCGAACTGGTCCGGATGCGCCTTCACGTCGGCCAGCAGCTGCTCGGCCTTCGCCTTCGCGGCCGCCTTGTCAGCAGCGCTTGCGTCGCTCGCCGCGGCGATGAAGATGTGACTCACGCGCGCCTGCGCTTCCGTGCGGAAGTGCGTCGGGTTGTCGTCATAGAATTTCTTGATATCCGCATCGGTCGGCTGCGCGCTCGCGGCGGCGGCGGCCGGCGAATAGACGAGATACTGGATCGTCGCGGTTTCCGGCGTCGCGAAGCTCTGCTTGTGCGCGTCGTAGTACGCGGCGAGCTGCGCGTCGGTCGGCTGCACCTTCGCTGCGTAGTCGCTCGTCTTCAGCACGAGCGCCTGCACTTCGCGCTGCTGCGCGGCCAGGTCCGACAGACGCTGTGCGAGGCTCTTCGGCGTGAACGCGCTCGACACGATGCTCGCCGGAATCTGCTGCAGCGCGAGGCTGTAGCGCACGCGCTCCTGATACTGCTCGGGCGTCATCCCCTGGAACGACAGCAGCTGCGCATAGCGTTCGACGTCGATCGAGCCGTCCGGCTTCTTCAGCGACGCGATCATCGGGTCGCTCATCAGCGCTTCGCGCACTGCGTTGTCGGAAGCCGTGAGGTGCAGGCGCTGCGTCTCGTCGGCCAGCACACGTTGCTGGATCAGGCCGTCGAGCACTTGCTTGCGATGTTCGGGCGTGTCGAACGCCTTGATGTCGAACTGCCCGCCGAGCGCCTGGCGTGCCTGGTCGATCTGCTGACGGAACGCGCCGTCGAATTCGACTCGCGTGATCTTGTGCCCGTTGACCGCCGCGACGTTCGCACTGTCGTCGAAGAAACCGCGGAAACCTTGGATCCCGACGAAACCCAGCCCCGGCAACACGATCAGGAGCAGGAGCGCCATCATCAGGCGCTGGTGATTACGGAAGAAATCGAGCATGCGTGACGGGAAAATTGGACAAAACGTCCGATATTACAACATACGGGGTGGGACGGGAGAAAAGCAGACGGCTTCCTCGTCTCGTCGGCCATGCACTCGCAAGCGAGCGCAACGGACGATGCAAATGAAAAAGCCCGCACAAGGCGGGCTTCTTCATTTTCTGGCGGAGCGGACGGGACTCGCCTACATCCTGCAGGCCGCGGCTGCGCGTGCACGCGCAGCCCTTCGAGTCCCGCCGGAAGCCGCGCAGGCGGCTTCCTCCACTCCGCAGTCACACGCTCGCAAGCGAGCGCAACGGACGATGCAAATAAAAAAGCCCGCACAAGGCGGGCTTCTTTATTTTCTGGCGGAGCGGACGGGACTCGAACCCGCGACCCCCGGCGTGACAGGCCGGTATTCTAACCAACTGAACTACCGCTCCTGGGTCTGGCTGAATCGTGAAACTGGTGGGTGCTGAGGGGTTCGAACCCCCGACCTACGCCTTGTAAGGGCGCCGCTCTACCAGCTGAGCTAAGCACCCGTTTCCGATTCGTTCTGGCTGCGATCCGCGTTTCGGCATCAACAACCAGCGAGCCTGCGATTTTAATTCATTCCAGATCATTTTGCCAAGCCTGAACGCGATTTTTTTTAACATCCGTTCGCACACCATTCCGACACGCATAAAAAAACCCGCGGACTCGCCGCGGGTTTCGTGAACAACCGTCAGGGACAGCGTTCAGGTTCTCAGTGCTTCACGACTTCCGTCGAGCCGGCATCCTTCGCCTCGCCAACCGGTGCCGCAGCCTTCGCCTCTTCTTCCGGCGGCAGCGGGGTCGGCGTACGTTCAAGCGCGAGCTCGAGCACCTTGTCGATCCAGCGGACCGGCACGATCTCGATCGCGTTCTTCACGTTGTCCGGAATGTCCGCGAGATCCTTCACGTTCTCTTCCGGGATCAGCACGAGCTTGATGCCGCCGCGATGCGCCGCCAGCAGTTTTTCCTTCAGCCCGCCGATCGGCAGCACTTCGCCACGCAGCGTGATTTCACCGGTCATCGCGACATCGGCACGCACGGGGATCCCCGTCAGCACCGACACCAGCGCGGTCGTCATCGCACCGCCGGCGGACGGACCGTCCTTCGGCGTCGCACCTTCCGGCACGTGGATGTGGATGTCCTGCTTCTCGAACGCTTCGTCCTTGATGCCCAGACGTCGCGAACGCGAGCGCACGACCGAACGCGCCGCCTCGACCGACTCCTTCATCACGTCGCCGAGCGAACCCGTGCGAATCACGTTGCCCTTGCCCGGCATCACCGCGGCTTCGATCGTCAGCAGATCGCCGCCGACTTCCGTCCACGCGAGGCCCGTCACCTGACCGACCTGGTTTTCCTTCGCCGCGAGGCCGAAATCGTACTTGCGCACGCCGAGGAACGTGTCGAGGTTTTCGCCATCCACCTTGATCGCGCCCGTTGCCTTCTTCAGCAGCAGCATCTTCACGACCTTGCGGCAGATCTTCGACACTTCCCGCTCGAGCGAACGCACACCGGCTTCGCGCGTGTAGTAGCGGATGATGTCGCGAATCGCCTGCTCGGCGACTTCGATCTCACCGTCCTTCAGGCCGTTGTTCTTCTTCTGCTTCGGCAGCAGGTAACGCTGCGCGATGCTGACCTTCTCGTCTTCCGTGTAACCCGACAGACGAATCACTTCCATCCGGTCGAGCAGCGGCGGCGGGATATTCAGCGAGTTTGACGTCGCGACGAACATCACATCCGACAGATCGAAGTCGACTTCGATGTAGTGGTCGGCGAACGTGTGATTCTGTTCCGGATCGAGCACTTCGAGCAGCGCCGACGACGGATCGCCGCGGAAATCCATGCCCATCTTGTCGACTTCGTCGAGCAGGAAGAGCGGATTGCGCACGCCGACCTTCGCGAGGCTTTGCAGGATCTTGCCCGGCATCGAACCGATGTACGTACGGCGGTGGCCGCGGATCTCGGCTTCGTCACGCACGCCGCCGAGCGCCATGCGGACAAACTTGCGGTTCGTCGCACGTGCGATCGACTGGCCGAGCGAGGTCTTGCCGACGCCAGGAGGCCCGACAAGGCACAGGATCGGCGCCTTGACCTTGTCAACGCGCTGTTGCACCGCGAGATACTCGAGAATGCGTTCCTTGACCTTCTCGAGGCCGAAGTGATCCTCGTCGAGCACCTGCTCGGCGTTCGACAGGTCGTTGTTGACCTTGCTCTTCTTGCGCCACGGCAGGCCGATCAGCGTGTCGATGTAGTTGCGCACGACGGTCGCTTCCGCCGACATCGGCGACATCAGCTTCAGCTTCTTCAGCTCGGCGTCGGCCTTCTTCTTCGCTTCCTTCGGCATGCGCGCGGCGTTGATGCGCTTCTCGAGTTCCTCGAGATCCGCGCCCTCTTCGCCTTCGCCCAGTTCCTTCTGGATCGCCTTGACCTGTTCGTTCAGGTAGTACTCGCGCTGGCTCTTTTCCATCTGGCGCTTCACGCGCCCGCGGATGCGCTTTTCGACCTGCAGGATGTCGATCTCGGCTTCGAGCTGCGCGAGCAGGTGCTCGAGGCGCTCGATGACCGGGAACATCTCGAGGATGTGCTGCTTCTGGTCGAGCTTGAGCGGCAGACGCTCGGCGATCATGTCGGCGAGACGGCCTGCCTCATCAATGCCCGACAGCGACGTGAGAATCTCCGGCGGGATCTTCTTGTTCAGCTTCACGTACTGGTCGAACTGCGACACGATCGCGCGGCGCAGCGCTTCCGTTTCCGCGCTGTCGGCGTGATCGGGCTCGAGCGGCATCACTTCGCAGGAGAACTGCGTCTCCTGCTCTTCGATCGACAACGCCTTCGCGCGCTGCAGGCCCTCGACGAGCACCTTCACGGTGCCGTCCGGCAGCTTCAGCATCTGCAGGATGTTGGCGATACAACCGACCTCGTACATGTCTTTTTCGGTCGGCTCGTCCTTGGCCGCGGTTTTCTGGGCGACCAGCATGATGTGCTTGCCGCCTTCCATCGCTGCTTCGAGGGCCTTGATCGATTTCGGCCGGCCCACGAAGAGCGGAATTACCATGTGCGGGAAAACGACGACGTCCCGCAGCGGCAGCAGCGGGAGCGTGATACGTTCCGGCGGAAGAAGTTGGGTGCCTGACATTTCATTTCCCCATGAGTGGAATCAATTGTTCGGTAATTGAGGCCGCCACAACGAATTGCAAGCCTTCAAGTGCGGGAAATATTCGGTAAGAAAGTAACCACCGCGTGTCGAGTCAGAGTTACCCACAAGATAAACGAAAAAAAGCCGCCCACGGACTCATGAACGGCCTTTTTCGCGGAACATCGTTGGCAAGCCGGTCAGTTCGAACCCGCCACCTTCGGCGTGTCCTCATAGATCAGCAGGGGCTTGCCGTCGCCATCGATGACGTTCTCGTCGATGATGACCTTGCTGACCCCCTTCATCGCCGGCAATTCGTACATCACGTCGAGCAGCGCCTGCTCGATGATCGAACGCAGCCCGCGCGCGCCGGTCTTGCGGCGGATCGCCTTGCGGGCGACTGCCTGCAGTGCGCCCGGCCGGATTTCCAGCTCGACGCGCTCCATCGCGAACAGCTTGTGATACTGCTTGACGAGCGCGTTCTTCGGCTCGACGAGGATCTTCATCAGCGCGGCTTCATCGAGCTTGCCGAGCGTCGCGACCACCGGCAGACGGCCGATCAATTCGGGGATCAGACCGAATTTGATCAGGTCTTCCGGTTCCGTTTCGCGCAGCACTTCGCCCGCGTCGCGTTCCTGCTTGCTCTTGACCGTCGCGCCGAAGCCGATGCCCGTCTTTTCGGTACGGTCCGTGATCACCTTTTCGAGACCGTCGAACGCGCCGCCGCAGATGAACAGGATGTTGGTCGTATCGACCTGGATGAAATCCTGGTTCGGATGCTTGCGGCCACCCTGCGGCGGCACCGATGCCATCGTGCCCTCGACGAGCTTCAGCAGCGCCTGCTGGACACCCTCGCCCGACACGTCGCGCGTGATCGACGGGTTGTCCGACTTGCGGCTGATCTTGTCGATTTCGTCGATGTAGACAATCCCGCGCTGGGCCTTGTCGACCTCGTAGTTGCAGTTCTGCAACAGCTTCTGGATGATGTTTTCGACGTCCTCGCCGACATAACCGGCTTCGGTCAGCGTCGTCGCATCCGCGATCACGAACGGCACGTTGAGCAACCGTGCAAGCGTCTGCGCGAGCAGCGTCTTGCCGGAACCCGTCGGGCCGATCAGCAGGATGTTGCTCTTCGACAGCTCGACGTCGTCCTTCTTGTCGAGATGCTTCAGGCGCTTGTAGTGGTTGTACACGGCCACCGCGAGGATCTTCTTCGCGCGCTCCTGGCCGATCACGTACTGATCGAGGATGTCGCGAATTTCCTGCGGGCTCGGCAGATCCGACCGGGACAGGCTGGCCTCGACGCCGGCGGCAGCCGCCTCGTCGCGAATGATCTCGTTGCAGAGGTCGATACATTCATCGCAGATGAAGACCGACGGGCCCGCGATGAGTTTTTTCACCTCATGCTGGCTCTTCCCGCAAAACGAGCAATACAACAGCTTCTCGCTGTTCGAACCTTTTTTGTCCGCCATGAATGTAGAGCCTCCGGACAGGTAAATGACATGATACGCCGAATGCTCCGAACGTCGCGCCTAGGGCGCGACCGGAGCCGGCTGGATGCGCTTGCCGCAGATGCTCAACGCGTCTCGGACGTCGCGGGGCGCCGCACGAATCGGGGCGGCACCCCACTTAAACTCAGGGGCGCTTCAACAGCACCTGATCGATCAGCCCGTACGCCTTCGCGTCTTCGCTCGACATGAAGTTATCACGGTCGGTGTCGCGCGCGATGCGCTCGACGTCCTGGCCCGTGTGCTGCGCGAGCAGATTGTTCAGCCGTTCCTTCAGGTACAGGATTTCGCGGGCCTGGATTTCGATGTCCGAAGCCTGGCCGCGTGCACCACCGAGCGGCTGGTGAATCATCACGCGCGAGTTCGGCAGCGCAAAGCGCTTGCCCTTCGCACCCGACGCGAGCAGGAACGCACCCATGCTGGCCGCGAGGCCCATGCAAAGCGTGGAGACGTCCGGCTTGATGAACTGCATCGTGTCGTAAATCGCCATGCCGGCCGACACCGAGCCGCCCGGGCTGTTGATGTAGAGGCTGATGTCCTTGTCGGGATTCTCGCTCTCGAGGAACAGCAATTGCGCGACGACGAGGTTGGCGGTCTGGTCGTTGACTTCGCCGACCATGAACACCAGGCGCTCCTTCAGGAGACGCGAATAGATATCGTACGAACGCTCGCCGCGGCCGCTCGTTTCGACGACGATCGGCACCAGTCCCAGCGCTTGCGCCTCGAAACCCTGCGGCGCGTTCGAAGCAAGCATGTCCAGCAATTCAGCACGAGTGATCATTCAATAAACCTTGTTCGAATGGAAAATTGAACGGAGGGAAGCCGCCCGCTCAATCGCCATATTAATGGCAACCGCGCGCTTGACGTAAAAACGGCGTGCAGGCCGTCGCTCCGACAGCCGGCACGCCGCTAGAGCAACACTTACGCTTGCGCCGATGCGCTTGCGAGTGCCTCGAAGCTCACTTCCTTGTCCGTCACCTTTGCCTTGCCCAGCACGAAGTCGACGACGTTGCTCTCAACGACGAACGCTTCCATCTCGGCGAGGCGCTGCTGGTTCGAATAATACCAGCGGACCACTTCCTTCGGGTCTTCGTAGCTCTTCGCGAACTCGTCGACTTCCGCGCGGATCTGCTCCGGCTTCGCTTCGAGGCCGTTCGACTTCACCAGCTCGGCCAGCACGAGGCCCAGCTTGACGCGACGCTCTGCCTGCTCGGCGAACATCTCGGCCGGGATCGGTGCGTCCTTCGCGTTCGGCACGCCGCGCTGCGCCAGATCCTGGCGAGCCATTTCGACGAGACGTTGCTGGTCCTGCTCGATCAGCGCCTTCGGCACGTCGAGTTCGGAAATCTTCAGCAGCGCGTCCATCACCTGGTTCTTGACGATGGATTGCGTGCGGCGCTTTGCTTCGCGCTCGAGGTTTTCCTTGATCTCGCCGCGCATCTTCGTCAGGTCGCCGTCTTCGATGCCGAGCGACTTCGCGAATTCAGCGTCGATTTCCGGCAGGTGCGGCCACTCGATCTTCTTCATCGTGACCGTGAACTGTGCCGTTTTGCCTGCCACGTCCTTGCCGTGGTAGTCGTCCGGGAACTTCAGGTCGAACGTACGCGCTTCGCCGACCTTCAGGCCGAGCGCTGCCGTTTCGAATTCCGGCAGCATGCGGCCTTCGCCGAGCACGAACGGGAAGTCTTCAGCGGTGCCGCCCTGGAACGCGACATCGTCGATCTTGCCGACGAAGTCGACCGTCACGCGGTCGCCGTTCTTCGCTGCGGTGTCCGCGCCGCCGTCGCCGTGCTCGCCGGCTTCGCCGCGTGCGTGGAAGTGCACGCGCTGGTTGCGCAGGATGTCGAGCGTGCGGTCGATTTCAGCGTCGCCGATCGACGTCGTCGAGCGCTCGACTTCAGCCGTCTCCAGCGCGCCGATCTTCACTTCCGGGTAGACCTCGAACGTCGCGTCGAACGCGTATGCATCCTCAGCCTGCTCCTGCTTCGGCTCGAAGCTCGGCTGGCCGGCGACGCGCAGGTTTTCCGCGCGGCTGATCGTGAAGAACTCCTGGCCGATCTTGTCGCTCAGCACTTCCGCTTCGACCTGACCCGCGTATTGCTGGGCGACCATCTTCAGCGGCACCTTGCCCGGGCGGAAACCCGGCATGCGCACGTTCTTCGCGAGTTTCTGGATACGGGCGTCGATTTCCTTCTGCACGGTGTCTTTCGGCAGGGAAATCGTCACGCGGCGTTCAAGCTTGCCGAGGTTCTCAACAACGTTAGCCATGGCTTCAATCGTCCTAAAATTATTCGAGCGAATCGGGTTTTCCTTGCCGTGCCTGCCTGCGGCGTGAGGTGCACGTGGGTGCGCCACACACGCCGCGCCGGAGCGCCACGCCATCCCTGCACGCGCCGGATGGCTAGCGCAAGCGGCTCGGAGCACGGCTTTGGCCGGAAGAATCGACTATTCTAGCAAACAATCTTCCTCATACCGCCAGATCGGCACGACACACGTGCGCAGCCGGCGTGTCTCCCGCTTCCCGCATGCGGCAATGCGAGCGGATCGCCGCTATGCCGAACGCCATATCCACCGCGGCCCCGCCATCCTGTAAGCTCCGATTGAGCGTGCGCCGCCGTCGCGGCCCCGATTCTTCACACCAATATTTCGCTTTCCGGAGACATCATGCCGCAACACCCGTCCGCGCCTGTCGTCGTCATCGCGCCCGATTCGTTCAAAGGCTCGCTTTCCGCCGAGCAGGTCGCGGACGCGATCGCCACCGGCATCCGTCGTGCCCGGCCCGACGCGGTCGTGCGCTGCTGCCCGATGGCCGACGGCGGCGAAGGCACGCTCGATGCGATGCTGGCCGGCGGCGGCACGCGGCGCACGCTGCGGGTGGCCGGCGCGTCGCTCGCGGCACGCGACGCGGCGCTCGGCGTGATCGACGCGCGCACCGCGATCGTCGAGACGGCCGAGATCGTCGGGATCACCGATGCGGTCGGCATGAGCGTCCCGGTCGACGCGCGCAGCACGCGCGGGATGGGCGAAGCGATCCGCACGCTGCTCGACGAAGGCGTGCGGCGCTTCTTCGTCGCGCTCGGCGGCAGCAGCACCAACGACGCGGGCGCGGGCCTGCTCGCCGGCCTCGGCCTGCAATGCTTCGATGCGGCCGGTCAGCCGGTGGAACCCGTCCCGGCACGGCTCGCCGACATCGCGCGCGTCGACGCGTCGGGGCTCGATCCGCGCCTGAAGGAAGCCGAATTCATCGGCATGTCGGACGTCGACAACCCGCTGACGGGCGCGCACGGCGCGACCGCCGTGTTCGGCCCGCAAAAGGGCGTGACGCCCGAACAGGTTGCGCCCCTCGACGCCGCGCTCGCACGCTTTGCAGACCTGCTCGAAGCCGCGCTCGACCGGCGCAGCCGCGACCTGCCGGGCGCCGGCGCCGCGGGCGGCCTCGGTTTCGCGCTGCACATGCTGGGCGCGCAGTTCGAAGCCGGCGCGGAAGTCGTCGCACGGCAAGTCGGCCTCGATGCGGCGCTCGCCGGCGCCGACTGGCTGATCACCGGCGAAGGCCGCTCGGACGTGCAGACGCTGCACGGCAAGGCGCCGTTCATCGCATGCCGCCATGCGCAGGCTGCGGGCGTGCCCGCGTCGCTGCTGTCGGGCGCGGTCGACCCGGCCGCGCTGGCGCGCCTGTCCGAGCATTTTTCCGGCTGTTTCTCGCCGGCACCCGGGCCGATCACGCTCGACGTCGCGATCCGCGATGCGGCGAACCTGCTCGCGAACGAAGCCGAACAGTTGACACGGCTGAAGTACGGCGCACACTGACCGTTGACCCGAGCGCGCGATACAGGAACAATCGGGCCCGCCCTTTTTCTTCAGGATTCGACATGAAAGGCCGTCAAGCCGGGCTCGATCAGTATCTGACCTATCGTCTCCACGCGCTCACGAAGCGATCCGACCGCGGGATCGCCGAGGTGTACCGGCACAAGCTGGACATCTCGCTGCCCGAGGCGCGCGTGATTGCCGCCGTCGGCGCCTTCGGTCCGTTCTCGATCATGGATCTCGCGCGCCACACCAATCTCGACAAGAGCCAGGCGAGCCGCGCGGCCGAAGCGCTGCTGCGCCAGGGGCTGCTCGAGCGCAGCGCGAGCGAGGAGGACGGTCGGATCGTGCTGATCGCGCTGACCGCCGACGGCCGCGCGCTGCATCGCAAGATCATGCCGATCGTGCGCAAGTGGAACGAAGGCCTGCTCGCGGGCCTGTCCGACAGCGAGCGCCAGACGTTCGAGCTGCTGCTCGACAAGGTCGTCGCGCACGCGGCCGAACAGGACGACTGAGCGGCGCAACCGACGATGTCCGCACCGCGGGTTGCCCGGCGTGGTGCGGCTCGCGTCACAACAAACATCGGATCGACGGGCGGCCCCGCACATGCGTCACGCTCGATGCCGGCCGCCCTGCTTTATTCCGACGAATCGGTCAGCCGCCCGGGTTGCGTGAGCGCATGAGGTCGCAGTCCGGCCTCCCCCGCCCGGCATGTGCCGAACGACTTCTCGCCGGCCTGCAACCCGCTACGCATACCTGCCGCCCGTTCGCGAGAGCCACCGCCCTCCGCTACAGCCCGCTGTTTTCCGCCCGCTGACGCAACAAGCCGAGCACCGCGTCGCAATACGGCGTCGGCACATCGAGCTTGCGGCCCAGCTCCGGAAACACGCCGAGGATCGGCCCGATCTCGAGCGGACGCCCTGCTTCGAAATCCTGCAGCATCGACGTCTTGAACGCCCCGAGCTTGCGTGTCACCGCGATCCGCTCCGGCCCGCTCATCCCGGTATGAAGACCGAGCTTCGCGCCGATCGCGGCAGCCTCCTCCATCATCCGCAGTGCGAGATGTTCCGTGTACGGATCGTCGAGCAACTGCTCGGCGGTCGAACCCGTGAGCGCGCTCAGCGGATTCATATTCATGTTGCCCCACAGCTTCGTCCAGATCTCGGCGCGGATCGCCGGCGTCGACTCGACGTCGAAGCCGCCCGCGGCGAGCGCCGCCGCGAGCTGCGCCGTCGGCGCATCGAGTCGCGGATCGGGCGAGCCGACGATCAGGCGATTGCCGCGTCCACGACGCACGACACCCGGCGCGTCGGTGCTCGACGACAGATGCACGACGCAGCCGATCGCCTGCGCAGGCGGCAGCGCCGCCGACACCGCGCCGCCCGGATCGACCGCGTCGAGCGGCACGCCGTCGATCGCCCCTGCAAGCCCGTGCGTGAACCACCACGGCAGCCCGTTCATCGCGGCGACGATCACCGTGTGCGGCCCGACCAGCGGCGCGATGCGCGCGGCCAGCGCCGGCAACGCCTGTGCCTTCAGCGCGATCACCACGTAGTCCTGCACGCCGAGCGCGGACGCATCGTCGCTCGCGCGCACGGGAATCGACGACAGCGCGCCCGTCTCGTCGATCACGCGCACGCCGTGCGCGTTCAACGCATCGAGCGTCGCGCCGCGCGCGTACGCGCTTACGGTCATGCCGGCCCGCGACAGCGCAGCCGCGAGCAATCCGCCGATCGCGCCGACGCCGACCACCGCCGCGCGCACCGACCCTGAATTCGTGTCGTTCATGATGGGAATCCGTCTCCTGGGAGCTGACGAGCATAACGCTCAATGGTTGCGGATACAACCATTCATGCAGGCATGCGGCGTAGCTGCGTCGATCCGATTCATCGGACCGGGCTGCCGGCCTCCGCCGGCTCGTCGTCGGTCGGCCCCGTCGCACCGAGCACGCCGGCGATCTGGCTCTTGTCGTGCATGCCGAGCTTGCGGTATGCGCAACGCAGGTAATGCCGCACCGTCGTCGGCGAAATCGCCATCTGCTGCGCCACCTCCTTGTGCGAACGCCCGGCGCCGTAATAGCGGATCGCCGCCAGCTCGCGCGGGCTCAGCCGGTCGAGCAGCGAGCGCGGCCGCGCTTCGATCTGGAACAGTCCCGCGACCGGCACGCACTGGATGCGCAGCGCGTCACCGATGAACGGCTGGCCCGACTGGCGCCGCACGTGGGTGACCAGCGGTTCCGGCACGCGCGGCCCCGTCCATGCCGGCCATTCGGTACGCAGCACGTCGTCGAAGCCATGATCGGCGTGATGCAGCACGCCGAAGTTGTCGCACAGCGCGCGCACCGCCGGCGCCACTGCGTCGCCGCGCTCGCGCGTGAGCTGCGCCGCCCGATTGATCGTAAGCGCGGCCGCGAGATGCGGAATCATCTCTTCGAAACGATTCGCATCCTCGTCGCTGAACGGCCGATTCAGGCCCTGCCGGTAAATCGACATGAACGTCGTCAGACCGAAGCGCCGATCGAGCGTACACACGCACATCAGTTGCGCGAGCCCGTACTTCACGCACCAGTCGCGAAACCGCGCATCGACTCCCGGCTCGACGACCGACAGCCGCACTGCGCGGCCATGCGCGCCGAGCAGCGTGCGGCGCGCGAGCGGATCGCAGTCGCGCACGCGTTTCCAGTCGCTGAAGAACGCGTGCGGAAGACGGTACAGGAAGCTGTTGTGCATCACCGGGCCGGTCGGCACGTGTGTCGCGACGCCGGTCCACGCGGCATCGAACGGGATCAGCGCCTGCAACAGCGAAAAGAAGCGGCACTCGAACTCGCCGATCCCGGATTGTGCGGCGACCGCGTACAGGTCGAGCAGCATCAGGCCGAGCTCGCGCTGCGATGCGTCGCCGCGCGTAACGCCGTCGAAATCGGCACGGCGGGAGGGCAATGGCGGCCATGCGGATTCGTCGAGCACGATCGCGGCGGGCACGTCGCGCAGCGCGTCGAGATCCTGCCTGATATCCGTCGTGATCCTCACCTTCCGCTCCCCTGCCCGATCGGGCCGCTGATGCGCGCAACGCAGACCGGCCGATTATAGCGACCGTCATTTTTGGCGGGCACCGCTGCCGGAACCCGCGGCAGCCCCATCCATTTGAACGGTACGCCGCGCGTTGCTGCTGCGCAGCACGCGTCGCGGCAGCGCGGCGGTGCGTGCGTGCCGCACACCGCGGGTTTTCCACACCGTTCATCTGTACGACTGTTCGGCGGCTTTCCTGCTGCGGACACTGCGTCGCGACAACACCAACGACAAACCGATGCAGGACGGTATGGAGAACCCCACGTGACGAAACCCCGCTTCATCCGCACGGCTGCGGCCGCGGCCGCAGCCATCGTGGCGCTCGCGACGTGCAGCGTCGCCGCGCACGCGCAATCGGCGCTCACGCTGTACGGCGCGCTCGACACCGGCGTGCAGTACCTGACGCATGCCGACGGCCGCCACTCGGCCGTGCAGTTGCAGAACTACGGCATCGTGCCGTCGCAGATCGGACTGAAGGGCAACGAGGATCTCGGCGGCGGCTGGCGCGCGCTGTTCAAGCTCGAGCAAGGCCTGAACGTCAACGACGGCACGCCGACCGCGCCCGGTTACGCGTTTTTTCGCGGCGCGTACGTGGGTGTCGCGGGTCCGATCGGCACCGTCACGCTCGGCCGGCAGTTCAGCGTGCTGTTCGACAAGACGCTGTCCTACGACCCGCTGTGGTACGCGTCGTACAGCGGCCAGGGCGTGATCATGCCGATGGCGGCGAACTTCATCGACCACTCGATCAAGTACCAGTCGCCGACCTTCGCCGGCTTCGACGCCGAAGCGCTCGCCGCCACGGCCGGCGTCGCCGGCAATACGCGCGCCGGGCGCGTGCTGGAACTGGGCGGCCAGTACACGAGCAACGGGCTGTCGGTCAGCGCGGTGCTGCATCAGGCACACGGCGATGCAACGGCCGCGGATGACGCATCCGCCCGTCGCCGCGAACTCGGCACGCTCGCCGCACGTTACGCGTTCGCGACGCTGCCGCTCACCGTCTACGCAGGCGTCGAACGCGTGACCGGCGACCTCGATGCGGCGCGCACCGTCGTCTGGGGCGGCGCACGTTACCTGATCGCGTCGAGCGGAATCGGGCTGAACGCGGGCGTCTATCACACCGATTCGCACACGCCGGCGATCGGCCATCCGACGCTGTTCATCGCGAGCACCACGTACGCGCTGTCGAAACGCACCGTCGCCTACGTGAACGTCGGCTATGCGCGCAACAGCGGCCAGAGCTCGCAGACCGTCTACGAATACGACCCCACGCCGCTCGCCGGCGCGTCGCAGTTCGGCGCGATGGTCGGCATGTACCACCTGTTCTGAATCCGTCCACCTGGAACCCGCCATGAAAACCCTTTGCTCAGATGCCGCGCTGCCGTCCGACGGCCGCGCGTCGACCTTTGCGCGCTCGACGCTCGTCGCGCTCGTCGTGTTCGCGGCCATCACGCCGCTACTGCTGCTCGTCGCACCGGCCGTCGCCGGTCAGCTCGCGACGCAGCTCGGGCTGTCCGCGTCGCAAATCGGCACCTACTTCTTCGTCGAACTCGGCGCCTTCAGCCTGGCGACCGTGCCGTCGTATCTGTGGCTCGGCCGCGTCGATGCGCGCCGTGTCGCCGCCTGCGCAATCGTGCTGTTCGGCGCGGGCAACCTGCTCACCGCGGTGTGGATGCCGGGCTTCGTCGCACTGCTCGCGCTGCGCGCCGTCACCGCGCTCGGCGGCGGCTCGCTGATGGTGCTCTGCATGACGAGCGCGGCCACCAGCAAGAACAGCGATCGCGTGTACGGCCTGTGGGTCGTCGGCCAGTTGATCGCGGGCGCGATTGGGCTGTTCGTGCTGCCTCACGTGTTCGTCGCGTTCGGGCTGCGCGCGCTGTACGTCGCGCTCGCGGTGCTCGCCGTCATCGCGGCGCCGCTGTCGCGCGGCTTTCCGGCGACGCTCGGTGCACGAGCCACGCCGGCGCAGACCACGCGCGACGCCGAATCGCATACGCCTCGGCTGTACGTTGCGCTCGCGATCGGCGCGGTGCTGACGTTCTATCTCGCGATCGGCAGCGTGTGGACGTTCGCGAGCCGTGCCGCGGCGCAGGCCGGCCTCGATCCGCAGTCGACCGGCAACGTGCTCGCGATCGCGAGCGTGATGGGAATCGCCGGCGCGACGCTCGCGTCGTGCGCGGGCGGCCGCGTCGCGCGGCGCACGATGCTCGCCGCCGGTTACGCACTGCTCGCGGCGTCGCTCGTCGCACTCGCCGCGCTTCCGCATGCGAGCGGCTACAGCGCCGCGATCTTCGCGTTCAAGTTTGCGTGGACCTTCGTGCTGCCGTTCATGCTCGCGACCGTCGCGCAGATCGATAGGTCCGGACGCCTCGTCGCGACGCTCAATTTCGTGATCGGCGCGGGCCTCGCGGCCGGCCCGTTGCTCGCCGGGCTGCTGCTCGATGCGGGCGGCACGATGCACGCGCTGTTCGCGATCGCGACGGCCGTTGCGATCGCATCGTTCGCCGCACTGCGCCATATCGATCGCCGTGCGCCCGCTTCCGTGATGCCCGTTTCCACCCAACCGTGACAGGTCAAGCCCATCCATGAATCGCACTGCCTTCCTCACCGACGAACGCACCTTCTGGCACACCGGCGGCACGCACGCGCTGTTCTTCCCGGTCGGTGGCTGGGTCCAGCCGCCGTCGAGCGCCGGCTACGCCGAGTCGCCCGATTCGAAACGCCGCTTCCTGTCGCTCGTGCAGGCGTCCGGGCTTGCCGCGCACCTCGACATGCGCGGTGCCGCGCCGGCCACGACCGGCGATCTGCTGCGCATTCATCCCGCCAGCTATCTCGACGCGTTCCGCACGCTCAGCGACGCCAACGGCGGCGACCTCGGCGATCTCGCGCCGTTCGGCAAGGGCAGCTACGAGATCGCGGCGCTGTCCGCGGGCCTCGCGATCGCGGCCGTCGACACGGTCGTCGCCGAGCATGCCGCCAACGCATTCTCGCTGTCGCGGCCGCCCGGTCATCACTGCCTGCGCGATCGTCCGATGGGCTTCTGCCTGCTCGCGAACATTCCGATCGCGATCGAGGCCGCGCGTGCGAAACACGGGATCGAACGCGTCGCGGTGATCGACTGGGACGTGCACCACGGCAACGGCACGCAAGCGATCTACTACGACGACCCGGATACGCTGACGATTTCGCTGCATCAGGACCGCTGCTTCCCGCCCGGCTACAGCGGCGGCGGCGATCGCGGCGAAGGCGCGGGCGTCGGCGCAAACCTGAACGTGCCGCTGCTCGCCGGCAGCGGCGACGACGCGTATCGCTACGCATTCGAGCGGATCGTGCTGCCCGCGCTGGAGCAGTTCCGCCCCGAGCTGATCGTCATCGCGAGCGGCCTCGATGCGAGCGCGGTCGATCCGCTCGCGCGCATGCAGCTGCATACCGACAGCTACCGGTTCATGACGCGCGCGGTGAAGGAGGCCGCGCAGCGTCACTGCGGCGGGCGGCTCGTGATCGTTCACGAAGGCGGCTATTCGGAGGCCTATGTGCCGTTCTGCGGGCTCGCGATCATCGAGGAACTGACCGGCATGCGCACCGACGTCGCCGATCCGATGCTCGACCTCGCGATCGCGCAGCAGCCGGGAGCACGCTTCGTCGCGTTCCAGCGCGCGTTGCTCGACGAACTGGCGACGTCGTTCGGGTTGTAACGCCCGCTCTCGCACGCTCACCCGCGGAAACGGACGATGCGGGGCCTGCATGCGCAGGCCCTTGCGCGATCGGTGCGGATGGGGTCTCCTGTGCTTTTACACCTGCCAGGGCCGGGCCCTCTTCAGATGAAATCGTCTCCGCGCGAACCCGACTCCAACGACAAAGCGGGCCGTCAGCCTTCGAAGCTCGCCGTGAATATCGCCGCCGTGCTGGTTGGCGTCATCACGTTCGCGATCGGCGTGGCGTGGTTGATCTATAGCTGGGTCGTCGATCGCGAAGCGCAGTATTTCGCGATTCCGCTGGTGTTTTCGGTACCGGTGATCGTGGCGGTCGCAGTGCGGAGTTTCTGGGACTAGGCACGCTCACGACGACGAAGCGCCGCGGTCGGTCGACGCGCGGCGCTTTCGGGAATCGGATATATCGCGTTGATCAAACGAAGCGGCAAGCCGCTCCGTTCGTCGGTGGCGCAGTCACAGGCCCGCGCGTGCGCACGGGTTCGGAACCGTCCCCTGATAGCCCTGGGTCGCGCCCAGCGCGGAACCCAGCAGCGCCATGCCAACCGATTTCAGCACGCTATCCGTGTTCAGCGGCAGGCCACTTCCGATCGGTCGGCCGGAATAGGCCGTGCACGCCGCCGACGGTGCGGCCGTCTCCACCGATCGCGCGCTCCAGGCGATGTTGTCGGCGGGTATGCCGGCAAAAGCCGGCATGGCCAGCGTCGAGGACAAAACGAAAATCAGCGTGCGCGTGGTGTGGATCATCGACGGCCCCCGGTTAAACAGCCCGCGTGAATGAAAGGTTTTGTTCATGATTACACGGAACCGGGTTTGCCGTGCACGCGAAAGCGCGTGTCCCGGTGGAATGGCATCAGCCGGGCGCGCCGCAAGCCGCGGCGGGAATAGACGAGCAGGAGGACACTCGACGCCGCGTTGCAGGAGAACCTGCCCTCTGCAACGCTCACTGCTTCCCTGAACCAACGACCTGCGCGGATAACAAAAAGCCCCGCGAGTGCATGACTCGCGGGGCTTTTTGACCCGGTATGGATACCGGGGGCATACGTGGTGCGTGAGGCCGGACTCGAACCGGCACACCCTTGCGGGCGTCAGGACCTAAACCTGGTGCGTCTACCAATTTCGCCACTCACGCGCATGTCCGTTGCCTGATCGCGCGGCACGCAAGATACGTTCTCCGCGCGCCCGAAATACCCGGGACACTTCGCGCCAACCCGAAAGGCCGGCACGCCCGATCAGGCGAGCGCGAGATTCTACCCGATCTCCGCCGCATTGTCTCGCCCCGCCGGCGCCGCGCGAAGAGCGATGCTAGAATGCCGCGCTCGACGTGTCGGCCACGCGCCGGCGCGCGCCCCCGAACCCGCCTTCGCCACGATCCCGCCCGTGAACTTCGACGACTACTGTCAGCAAAAGGCTGCTCCCGCCGGCTCCAGCGTGTACTACGCGCTGCGCCAGGCACCGCTCGCCGCCGCGCCACGCCTGACGGCTCTGTTCGCGCTGCGCCGCGAACTCGAGGAAACCGTCAAGGAAACCAGCGACCCGACCATCGGACACACGAAGCTCGCGTGGTGGCACAAGGAGCTCGCGGCGCTCGCCGCCGGCGAGCCGACGCACCCGGTCACGAAAGCGCTGGCGCAACATCATCCGTCGATCGCGGCCGAAGCCGATGCGCTACGCACGCTCGTCAACGGTTACGGGATGGATCTCGAACAGGCGCGCTACCTGGATTTCGCGAACCTGCAGCGCTACATCGCGCAGGTCGGCAGCACGTTCGCGTCGCTGGTCGCGCGAGCGAGCGCCGCGCATCCGGCCGACCCGCAGCCGTGGGCCGCGGACGTCGGCCGGGCGCTGATGCTCGCGCAGTTCGTGCAGGAACTCGGCAACGACGCGCGTCATGGCCGCGTCTACCTGCCGATCGACGAACTGCAACGCTACAACGTGACCGCGGCCGATCTGCTGAACCGCCGCTACAGCCCGGCCTTCACCGAGCTGCTGCAGTTCCAGACGGCCCGCGCGCGCGAAGCGCTCGTCGCAGCCGACGCAGCGATCCCCGCATCCGAACGCCGCGCACAGCGCACGCTGCGTGCGCAGATCGCGCTGGCCGGCGCGCTGCTCGACGAAATCGAGCGCGACGGCTTCCAGGTGCTGCACCAGCGCATCGCGCTGACGCCGATCCGCAAGCTGTGGATCGCGTGGCGCGCCGCACGTCGTCGTTGACCCGCAACGCGACGCGACGCACTTGCCCCTTCACGCCTTGAGCAGCGGCAACGTGTCGAAACGCTGCTGCAGCACGCGCGTCGCATCGAGCCCCCACCACGGCCCGAGCACGGTCGCATAGAGCTGACGAAAATCGACGGCAACCGGCAAGTTGCCGTTGCCGTCGAGGTGCCCGAGCGCGGGCGGCGCGCCGTACAGCCCGCCGGCCACGCGGCCGCCCATCACGAAATGCGGGGCGGCCGTCCCGTGATCGGTGCCGTTGCTCTGGTTCTCGCGCACGCGCCGGCCGAATTCCGCATACGTCATCACGAGCGTCTGGTTCCAGCGCCCGAGCTCGATCAGCGCGCGACGCATCGCGCTCATCCCTTCCGCAAACTGCTTGAGCAGCGCCGCCTGCTGTCCCGGCTGGTTCTGGTGCGTGTCGAACCCGTTGAGCGTGAGCCGCAGCACCGCGACGCCGTCCGGCGCCCCCGGCCCCGACGCCTCGCATGCGGCAAGCACCTGCATCGCCGTCTTCACCGACGTGCCGAACGTCCCCGCAGGGAAAGCCGTCCTGAACGCACGCATCCCGCCGCGCGGACGCAACCGGTCGGCTGCCTTCACGATATCGTTCTCAACGTCGATGATGTGCGCGAGCGCCGGATTCCGTTCGCGCAGCGACGACGGTTCGGCAAGCCGCGCCGCGCGGATGAACTGCGCGGGATTGACGAGCGCGATCGCCCGCGCACCGTTCGCGAGCGGCCCCATCTCGGCACTGCCGAGCACGACGCCGTCCGCCGCGAAGCCGGGCGGCACCGGCGCCTGCGCAAACGTGCGCGTGAGCCAGCCTTCGTGCAGGTACTGATCGGAACGCGACGCGGTATCCCAGATCTCGATCGAGCGGAAATGCGACAAGTTCGGCTGCGGATAACCGACGCCCTGCACGATGGCGACCTGTCCGTCGCGCCACAGCGGCATCAGCGGCGCGAGCGACGGATGCAGCCCCGTATGCGCATCGAGCTGCAGCACCTGGTCGCGCTTGATGCCGATGCTGCGGCGGAACGGGTAGTACAACGGATCGGCATACGGCACCACCGTGTTGAGCCCGTCGTTGCCGCCTTTCAGCTCGACGAGGATCAGCACGTTCGCATAGCCGGCCGTCGTGTGCGCCCCCGGAGCAGCCAGCGCGGACGGTTGCCACACCGACACGCCCGCCGCGGCCGCGGCGCCCGTCAGCGTCAGAAAGTCACGTCGATTCATCGCGCATCCTTCGGTTCGCCGCGCGGCACATTCGCCGCTGCGGCGCACCTCTCTATCGTCGTTTTCGTCATTTCAGTTGATAGGCCGGGTCCATCAGCAGCGCCTCGAGATACGCGCTGCCGGTCGAGTCCGTGTCGATCGCCGCAACGGGCGACACCGGCAGCACCGCATGCTGCAGTTGAAGCTCGATCGACAATCCCGCCGTCGCCTGCGGTCGCGCGCGATACTGCGCGAGCCAGCGCTCGAGGTCGAACCGCAAACCACCGCGCATGGGTTTGGCAGGCGCGCCGTGCATGCCAGCCGAAGCCGCCGTGTCGGCCACCGGCACCACGCGCGCGCGGGCATTCGGTGGCGGCGTCATCGCATGGGCCGGCGCACGAATACCGGCCGTCTCGGTCGCCCGGAACAACTGCTCGACGAACTGCTTGCGCGCGAGCAGCGTGGTGCTGTTGATCCACAGCGCGCCGCCCGGCCAGCCCTTCACGTTCGGCGGATAGAACAGGTTCTGCCCGAGCGTGCGCACGGTGTTCGCGAGCATCTGCGGATCGCCGTACGCGACGTCGAACAGCCGCACCGAGCCGACCACGAATTCGGCCGGCGACTTCACGAGCACGCCGCGGTTGCGCGGATCCCAGAACGCATCGGTCGACCATAGCTCGGCGAGCGCCGCACGGATGTCGTAGCCGCTCGCGCGAAACCGCTCGGCAACGGTGTCGAGCACACCGGCGTCCGGCGTATCGGAAACGAACTCGCGCCACAGCTTGCCTGCAATGAAGCGCGCGGTGTCGGGCCGCTTCAGCAGGATGTCGAGAAACCCGTCGCCGTCGAACGCGCCGGTCTCGCCGAGAATCGTCTTGTCGCCCGCATCGTGCCACTCGGGTCGCACCACGAAGCGCAGCGTATCGGGATCGATGCTCCAGCCGGTCATCGCGCGTGCGGCTTCGGTGACGTCGCGCTGCGTGTAATGCCCTTCGCCGAGCGTGAACAGCTCCATCACCTCGCGCGCGAAATTCTCGTTCGGACGCCCCTTGCGATTGCTCGCGCCGTCGAGATACTGGAGCATCGCCGGATCCTTCGCGACGGCATGCAGCAGCGTGCCGAAGTTGCCGAGCGCCTCGCGGCGAAACAGCGCGTTCTGCGCGGCCATCGTCTGCGGATACGGCACCTTGTCCTGCCCCGACGTGAAGTGTCCATGCCAGAACAGCGTCATGCGTTCGGTGAGCGGCGACGGCGTCACGATCATCTCGTTGACCCATGCAGCGCGTAACGCATCGTAACGGTGATTGCGTTCGCGCTGCTCGTCGCGGCGCATGTCGGGCGTCAGCGCCTGACGCTGCGCGCGTGTCGGCGGCAGTTCGGCAACCCAGTCGGGCCATGTCATCACGGGTTCGCGGCGCACGTCGGCGAGCAGGTCGGCCACGGCCTGCGCGCGCGTCGTGCCGACGACACGGGCAACCTCGGCGGGAGCAGGAGAAAAGCCGGTACGGCTCAGGAAAAACGACGCATCGTCGGCGTCGAGTGGTGCCTGCATCGCGGGTGAAACCGATGCGGCAGCATGCGCTTTCATCGTCTGGAACTCCCGGAACGCACCGTCGGTGCGGATGCCGGTTCAACGGCGGGGCGCGGGCGAAAGTTGACGGAAAAATTGCTACGGAATTTTTCGTGCGGCGGGAACGACGCGCGGCTCAGCGCTTGTACAGTTCGCGGACGGCGTCTTCGATGTGCTGGCGCAGCAGGTGGCGCTCTTCGGGCGTCATGTGCCCGTCGCGGCGGTGCTGCTCGAGATCGGGAGGCACGGCGGAACGGACCGCCGCGTCGGCGGTGCGGTCGGACTGCGACGCCTTGCCGCGCGGCATCTTGCGCGACCAAGCACCCTGTTCAGGGCGCTGCGCATACGCGAAGTTCGACGCATATGGACCGGCAAGTGCGATCGTCAGCATCAGTGCAATCCGGGCAGATCGCATGACCGTCCTCGCTTCTCTGGTCGATTTGTTCCCTTCGTCACGCGGCAACCGGTTACCTCTGGTACTTGAAAAACCCTGCGGAATTCGGGTGTGCAAAGATGAAAGATGGAGTGCAGGGGAGTATCTACCGAATTTCGGCTTCGAGTAAAGGAATCTCTATAGCGTGCCTTTACTCTCTACGACACTACGGGTAAATTTTGTAACTGACTGTAACGCCTGAAAATACGCGACCGTGCGTGATTTCCCATTCGCGATAAGATGCCGTTCATGGAAACGAAAAACCCCTCCAAGATTCTCGTCGTCGACGACGACCCGCGCCTGCGCGATCTGCTGCGCCGCTATCTCGGCGAGCAGGGTTTCAACGTATACGTCGCGGAGAACGCGACCGCGATGAACAAACTCTGGGTGCGCGAGCGCTTCGACCTGCTCGTGCTGGACCTGATGCTGCCCGGTGAAGACGGCCTGTCGATCTGCCGCCGTCTGCGCGGCAGCAACGACCGCACGCCGATCATCATGCTCACCGCGAAGGGCGAGGACGTCGATCGCATCGTCGGCCTCGAGATGGGTGCCGACGACTACCTGCCCAAGCCGTTCAACCCGCGCGAACTCGTCGCGCGCATTCACGCGGTGCTGCGCCGCCAGGCACCGGCCGAACTGCCGGGCGCACCGTCCGAAACCACCGAGGTGTTCGAGTTCGGCGAGTTCTCGCTGAATCTCGCAACACGCACGCTGACGAAGTCGGGCCAGGAAATTCCGCTGACGACCGGCGAATTCTCGGTGCTGAAGGTGTTCGCGCGTCATCCGCGCCAGCCGCTTTCGCGCGAGAAGCTGATGGAGCTCGCGCGTGGCCGTGAATACGAAGTGTTCGACCGCAGCCTCGACGTGCAGATCTCGCGCCTGCGCAAGCTGATCGAACCGGATCCGGGCAGCCCGCGCTTCATCCAGACCGTCTGGGGCCTCGGCTACGTGTTCATTCCGGACGGCGCTGCCTGATCTCTTCTCTTTCCGGTTTCGCCTGTCCTCGGCCCGTCCCATGCGTATCGACCGGCGCCTCCTGCAGCTCGCGTTCGGCGGGCTGTTCTGGCGCACCTTCCTGCTGATCGCGCTGCTGATCTCGGTCAGTCTCGCCGCGTGGTTCCAGAGCTTTCGCGTGATCGAGCGGGAGCCGCGCGCGCAGCGCGTCGCGCTCCAGCTCGTCGCGGTCGTGAAGCTCACGCGCACCGCCCTGCTCTATTCCGATCCCGATTTGCGGCGCGCGCTGCTGCAGGATCTGGAGAGCAACGAAGGCGTGCGCGTTTACCCGCGCGAAAAAACCGACAAGTTCAAGCTGCAGCCCGACGAATCGCTGAATCGTCTGATCGAACACGACATCCGCAGCCGTCTCGGCGACGACACCGTGATCGCCCAGTCGGTCAACGACATCCCAGGCGTGTGGATCAGCTTCAAGATCGACGACGACGACTACTGGGTCGCGCTCGACCGCGACCAGCTCGACAACGTCACCGGCCTGCAGTGGGCCGGCTGGGGCCTGTTCGCGCTCGCGCTGTCGCTGTTCGGCTCCGCGTTCATCACGAGCCTCGTGAACCGGCCGTTCTCGCGGCTCGCGCTCGCCGCGCGCCAGGTCGGTTCGGGCCAGGCGCCCGAACCGCTGCCCGAACGCGGGATGGGCGTCGCGGCCGACACCAACCGCAGCTTCAACCAGATGGTGCGCGACCTCGAACAGCTCGAGGCCGATCGCGCGCTGATGCTCGCGGGCATCTCGCACGACCTGCGCACGCCGCTCGCGCGGCTGCGGCTCGAAACCGAGATGAGCCCGTCCGACCAGGCGACCAAGGACGCGATGGTCGACGACATCGAGCAGATGGACCGCATCATCGCGGCGTTCATCGACTACGCACGCCCGACCCAGCGCAAGCCGGAGCCGGTCGACCTGTCGTCGATCGTGCAGGAAGTCGCTGCACGCGTATCGGGCGAGGACGGCGTCGAGATCCGCACGCGGCTCGCGCCGAGCGCCGTGATCGAAGCCGACGAAACCGACATGCGCCGCGTGATCGGCAACCTCGTCGAGAACGCACGCAAGTACGGCCAGAGCCGCGAGGATGGCGTGTCGCGCATCACGCTCGAAACGCGCGTCACGCACGCGCGCGTCGAGCTGTCGGTCAGCGACGAAGGCCCCGGCATCCCCGAGGACCAGCTGCCGCTCGTGATGCGGCCGTTCTACCGCGTCGACACGGCCCGCACCAAGGCGGACGGCACGGGGCTCGGCATGGCGATCGTGCTGCGGCTCGTCGGCCGCTATCGCGGCGCGCTGCGCCTGCGCAACCGCAGCCCCGAAGCGGGCCTCGAAGTCACCCTCGAATTCCCTGGCGCCGGCAAGGCGCGTGCGACCGCATGACACGTTCGCGCATGGTTCTTGCGCGGCACACTATCGCGGCGGTTGAAAAAAACTATGGGGTTCGTTAGTCAAAATCTATTGAAGCGTCTTGCTAATAGTGTTATAGTTTTCCCCATGCTGTCACATCAACGTTGCAGCACCGAGGTAGCTTGACTCAGTCTTCTTCCCAACTCATACAGGAGTATCCGCATGAAAACCGTGGGCGATAAACTCGAAGCATTCACCGTCGTAGCCGCGAAGCCGGGCTTCAACAATCACGAGGAAAACGGCCAGTCGGCGTTCGAGACCGTCACCGAAGCGTCGTTCCCGGGCAAGTGGAAGATCATCTACTTCTATCCGAAGGATTTCACGTTCGTGTGCCCGACGGAAATCGTCGAATTCGCAAAGCTGACGAAGCAGTTCGAAGAGCGCGACGCCATCCTGCTCGGCGGCAGCTCGGACAACGAATTCGTGAAGCTCGCATGGCGCCGTGAGCACAAGGACCTGAACAAGCTGAACCACTACTCGTTCGGCGACGTCAAGGGCGAGCTGATCGACCAGCTCGGCGTGCGCGACAAGGAAGCCGGCGTTGCGCTGCGCGCGACGTTCATCGTCGACCCGGACAACACGATCCAGCACGTTTCGGTGAACAACCTGAACGTCGGCCGTAGCCCGGAAGAAGTCCTGCGCATTCTGGACGGCCTGCAAACGGACGAACTGTGCCCGTGCAACCGTGCAGTCGGTGGCGCAACGCTGTAAGCGCACGATGCACGAAGCCCGCGGCGCACGACCTGCCTGCGGGCTTTTTTAACGGCCAACCCATAGGAGATATCAATGGAATTCATCGACTCGATTAAGGCACGTATCCCCGACTACGCGAAGGACATTCGCCTGAACCTCGACGGCACGATCTCGCGCTCGTCGCTCGAAGGCACCGATGCAGTCGGCGTCGCGCTGGCAGCGGCGGTCGCGGCGAAGAGCACCGTGCTGGTGAAGACGATCCGCGAAGCCGGCGTGCTGTCGCCCGAAGAGACGAATGCCGTGCTGACGGCAGCCGCGCTGATGGGGATGAACAACACCTGGTATCCGTATGTCGAGATGGCCGACGACGCCGACCTGAAAACGCAGCGCGCCGAGCTGCGGATGGGTGCGTATGCGTCGCACGGCGGCGTCGACAAGCGCCGGTTCGAGATGTACGCGCTCGCCGCGTCGATCGTCGGCAAGTGCCACTTCTGCGTGAAGTCGCACTATGCGCTGCTGAAGGACGAGCAAGGCATGACGACGACGCAGCTGCGCGACGTCGGCCGCATCGCGTCGGTGATCAACGCCGCCGCACAGGTGATCGCCGCCGAAGGCGAGTAACCGGCCGCCGTGCGGCGGCACGGTGCGGCCCGTGGGGGCTGCGCCGCGCCGGCGCCGTCAAACGAAAATGCCACGCAAGCGCGTGGCATTTTTTCATTGCGGCGGCGTAACCTGCACGCCGCTTCGCGACACCGTCAGGCGCCCTGCCTCACCAGCAATGCGGCGGCCTGCGCCTCGATGCCTTCGCCGCGACCGAGATAGCCGAGCTTCTCGTTGGTTTTTGCCTTCACGTTCACGCGCTCCAGCGGCAACCCGAGATCGGCCGCGATGTTCGCGCGCATCCCGTCGATGTGCGGCGCGAGCTTCGGCGCCTGCGCGATCACGGTGCTGTCGACGTTCTGGATCGTGAAGCCGGCCGCCTTCACGCGGGCGACGCATTCGCGCAGCAGCACGCGGCTGTCCGCGCCCTTGAACGCCACATCGGTGTCGGAGAAATGACGACCGATGTCGCCCAGCGCCGCCGCGCCGAACAGCGCGTCGGTGATCGCGTGCAGCAGCACGTCGGCGTCCGAGTGGCCGAGCAGGCCGCGCTCGTACGGAATCGTCACGCCACCGATGATGAGGGGGCGCCCCGATACGAGCTGGTGCACGTCGTAGCCTTGTCCGATTCTGAAGTCCATGCGTATTCCGGTTGAGATGAGGTGAAAGTCAGGAAGCGTTCGCGGGGCGCGCGAGAATCGCTTCCGCGAGCGCGAAATCTTCCGGGTACGTGACCTTGAAGTTGCGCAGGCTGCCCCGTACGACGCGCGGCGTATGGCCGGCCCATTCGATCGCGCTGGCCTCGTCGGTCAGGTCGTGCCCTTCGCGCTGCGCGCGCAGGATCGCGTCGCGCAGCATGCCGATGCGGAACATCTGCGGCGTCTGCGCCTGCCACAGCGCGTCACGCGACTCGGTGCGCGCGATCGCGTCGCCGCCGGCCGGCACGCGCTTGAGCGTATCGGCGACCGGCAGCGCGACGATGCCGCCCACCGGGTCGTCCTTCAGCGTCGCGACCAGCGTGCGGATCAGCTCCGGCGTGATGCCCGGGCGCGCGGCGTCGTGCACGAGCACCCAGTCCTGGTCGGTCGCGCCGAATTCGGCCAGCTCGAGCAGCCCGTTCAGCACCGACGCCTGGCGCGAGCCGCCGCCGCAGCGGCGCACCGCGAAGCGCAGGCCCGCGAAGCGGCGCGCGTCGAAGTGCGTGTCGTCGGGCGCGAGGACGACGAGCGTCTGCGCGAATTCGCTGCACGCGTCAAACGCGGCGAGCGTGTAATGCAGGAGCGCGCGGCCGGCCAGCGTTCGGTATTGCTTCGGCACGGCCGAACCGGAACGGCTGCCCGTGCCGGCACAGGGAATCAGGGCGAAAAGTCGGGGAGTCACGAAAGGAGAACGCCGGAAAGGTGAAATCGAGAAGCGGATTTTATAATAGGTCTTTCGTCTCGACCGGCGCACCGCGCTGCGCCCGTGCACGCCACCCCTGCCGTCCCTATGCCAGACAACGCTTCCAACCCGTTCGCTTCGCCCGTCGCCCGCGTCAAACCGGGCCAGCGTTTTGCCTTCGACGGCGCGCACGGCTCCGCCGACGCGCTCGCCATCGCCCGCTATCTTGCCGATAACCGCGACGCGGTCCCGCTCCTTGCGGTGATCTGCGCGAACGCGGTGGACGCGCAGCGGCTGTCGCAGGAGCTTCGCTACTTCTCTCCCGCCGCGCGCGTGCGCCTGCTGCCGGACTGGGAAACGCTGCCCTACGACACCTTCTCGCCGCACCAGGATCTCGTCTCCGAGCGACTGGCGACGCTGCACGACCTCGGCGAGGGACGCTGCGACATCCTGCTGGTGCCCGCGACCACCGCGCTGTACCGGATGCCGCCCGCGTCGTTCATGGCCGCCTATACGTTCGCGTTCGCGCAGGGCGAGCGGCTCGACGAGGCGAAGCTGAAAGCACAGCTGACGCTGGCCGGCTACGAACACGTGAGCCAGGTCGTGCGGCCCGGCGAATACTGCGTACGCGGCTCGCTGATCGACCTGTACCCGATGGGCTCGCCGCTGCCGTACCGGATCGACCTGTTCGACGACCAGGTCGACTCGATCCGCGCGTTCGATCCCGACACGCAGCGCAGCCTCTACCCGGTGCGCGACGTGCGCCTGCTGCCCGGCCGCGAATTCCCGTTCGACGAAGCCGCGCGCACGGCCTTTCGCAGCCGCTGGCGCGAGACCTTCGAGGGCGACCCGAGCCGCGCGCCGATCTACAAGGACATCGGCAGCGGCGTGCCGTCGGCCGGCATCGAGTATTACCTGCCGCTGTTCTTCGACGAAACGGCCACGCTGTTCCACTACCTGCCGCAGGACGCGCACCTGATGTTCGCCGGCGATCTCGAAACGTCGATCCGCCGCTTCACCGCCGACACGAAGCAGCGCCACGCCTTCCTGTCGCACGATCGCGAGCGGCCGATTCTCGAGCCGCAGCGCCTGTTCCTGTCGGACGAGGATTTCTTCGCGTTCGCGAAGCCGTTCGCGCGCGTCGTGCTGCCCGCGCAGCCGGCCGGCGGCTGGGCGACCGGGCTGCCCGAGCTGACGGTCGACCGCCACGCCGACGATCCGCTCGCCGCGCTGCGCACGTTCGTCGAATCATCCGGCAAGCGCGTGCTGCTGACCGTCGAATCGGCCGGTCGCCGCGAAACGATCCTGCAGCTGCTCGCCGAACATCACCTGCGGCCGTCGTCGAACGACGACTTCGCGAGCTGGCTCGCAAGCGATGCGCGCTTCGCGCTCGGCGTCGCGCCGCTCGCAAGCGGCTTCGCAGTGCCGGGCGAAGGCTATGCGCTCATCACCGAAACCGAGCTGTACGGCGCGCTCGGCCGCCGCGCGGGCCGCCGCCGGCAGGAACAGGCGAGCAACGTCGACGCGATGGTGCGCGACCTGTCGGAGCTGAAGGTCGGCGACCCGGTCGTCCATGCGCAGCACGGCATCGGCCGCTACATGGGTCTCGTGTCGATGGATCTCGGCGAAGGCGAAACCGAATTCCTGCATCTCGAATACGCGGGCGACAGCAAGCTCTACGTGCCGGTCGCGCAACTGCACGTGATCTCGCGCTACAGCGGCGCCGATCCCGACAGCGCGCCGCTGCACGCGCTCGGCTCGGGCCAGTGGGAGCGCGCGAAGCGCAAGGCCGCGCAGCAGATCCGCGACACGGCCGCCGAGCTGCTGAACCTGTACGCGCGCCGCGCGGCCCGCGAAGGCCATGCATTCGCGCTCGAGCCGCGCGACTACGTGAAGTTCGCGGAGAGCTTCGGCTTCGAGGAAACGCCCGACCAGGCCGCCGCGATCGCGGCCGTGATCGGCGACATGACGAGCGGCAAGCCGATGGACCGCCTCGTGTGCGGCGACGTCGGCTTCGGCAAGACCGAAGTCGCGCTGCGCGCCGCGTTCATCGCGGTGATGGGCGGCAAGCAGGTCGCGCTGCTGTCGCCGACCACGCTGCTCGCCGAGCAGCACACGCAGACCTTCGCCGACCGCTTCGCCGACTGGCCGGTGCGCATCGTCGAGCTGTCGCGCTTCAAGACGACCAAGGAAGTGAATGCGGCGATCGCGCAGATCAACGAAGGCAGCGTCGACATCGTGATCGGCACGCACAAGCTGCTGTCGTCGGATGTGCAGTTCAAGCGCCTCGGCCTCGTGATCATCGACGAGGAACACCGCTTCGGCGTGCGCCAGAAGGAAGCGCTGAAGGCGCTGCGCGCGGAAGTCGACGTGCTGACGCTCACCGCGACGCCGATCCCGCGCACGCTCGGGATGGCGCTCGAGGGGCTGCGCGACTTCTCGGTGATCGCGACCGCGCCGCAGAAGCGGCTCGCGATCAAGACCTTCGTGCGCCGCGAGGAAGAAAGCGTGATCCGCGAGGCGATGCTGCGCGAGCTGAAGCGCGGCGGCCAGGTGTACTTCCTGCACAACGAAGTCGAGACGATCGAGAATCGCAAGGCGATGCTCGAGGAACTGGTGCCCGAAGCACGCATCGCGATCGCGCACGGCCAGATGCACGAGCGCGAACTCGAGCGCGTGATGCGCGATTTCGTCGCGCAGCGCGCGAACGTGCTGCTATGCACGACCATCATCGAGACCGGCATCGACGTGCCGAGCGCGAACACGATCATCATGCATCGCGCGGACAAGTTCGGCCTCGCGCAGCTCCACCAGTTGCGCGGCCGCGTCGGCCGTTCGCACCACCAGGCCTATGCGTACCTGCTGGTCCACGACCCGCAGGCACTGACCAAGCAGGCGCAGCGCCGGCTCGAGGCGATCCAGCAGATGGAGGAACTCGGCTCGGGCTTCTATCTCGCGATGCACGACCTCGAGATCCGCGGCACCGGCGAGGTGCTCGGCGACAAGCAGTCGGGCGAGATCCACGAGATCGGCTTCCAGCTTTACACCGACATGCTCAACGACGCGGTGAAGGCGCTGAAGAACGGCAAGGAGCCCGACCTCACCGCCCCGCTCGCCGCGACGACGGAAATCAACCTGCATGCGCCCGCGATCCTGCCGGCCGACTACTGCGTGGACGTGCAGGAGCGGCTGTCGCTGTACAAGCGTCTCGCGAACTGCGAGCACGGCGACGCGATCGACGGCATCCAGGAAGAGTTGATCGACCGCTTCGGCAAGCTGCCGCCGCAGGCGCACGCGCTCGTCGAAACGCACCGGCTGCGGCTGGCCGCGAAGCCGCTCGGCATCGTCAAGATCGACGCGAGCGAGGTCGCGATCGGGCTGCAGTTCGAACCGAACCCGCCGATCGATCCGATGCGGATCATCGAGATGGTGCAGAAACACCGGCACATCAAGCTCGCGGGCCAGGACAAGCTGCGCATCGAGACGCGCTCGCCCGATCTCGCGATCCGCGTGTCGACGATCAAGGAAACGCTGCGCGCGCTCGCACCGCGTCCGGGCGCGACCAGCGCGGCGCGCTGACGGCGCGCGGCGATGCTGCACTGCACTGCGCCGGGCGAAGGCGGGCCGACGCGTTTTTGAGTATGATTTTCCCATTCCTCTGACGGAGTTTTGCCATGTCCACTCTCGACGCGACGGCCCCGCCCGCCGCCGACCAAGGCGACGCTTCGCTCGTCGGCCTGCCCTGGATCAAGCAGTTGGTGTCGATGGACACGACGAGCCGCGTGCCGAACCTCGGCCTGATCGAAACGGTGCGCGACGCGCTGGCCGCGAAGGGCATCGTGTCGACGCTCACGCACGATCCGCGCGAAGGCTGGGCGAACCTGTTCGCGACGGTGCCCGCGCATGACGGCTCGACCGACGGCGGCATCGTGCTGTCGGGGCACACCGACGTCGTGCCGGTCGACGGCCAGCAGTGGGACAGCAATCCGTTCGCACCGGCGCTGCGCGACGGCCGCCTGTACGGCCGCGGCACGTGCGACATGAAGGGGTTCATCGGCACGGCGCTCGCGCTGCTGCCCGAGATGCAGACGACCAAGCTCGCGAAGCCGATTCATTTCGCGCTGTCCTACGACGAGGAAATCGGCTGCGCCGGTGCGCCGCTGCTGATCGCCGATCTCGTCAAGCGCGGCGTGAAGCCGTCCGGCTGCATCGTCGGCGAACCGACCAGCATGCGCCCGATCATCGCGCACAAGGGCATCAACGCGTACCGCTGCTGCGTGCGCGGCCACGCGGCGCACTCGTCGCTGACGCCGAAGGGCCTGAACGCGATCGAATATGCGGCACGCCTCATCTGCCACATCCGCGACCTCGCCGACCGTTTCCGCGCCGAAGGCCCGTTCGACGACCTGTACGACGTCCCGTTCACGACCGCGCAGACAAGCACGATCCAGGGCGGCAACGCGATCAATACGGTGCCGGCCGAATGCCGGTTCGACTTCGAGTTCCGCAACCTGCCGACGCTCGATCCCGAGCAGATCTTCACGCGCATCGAAGCGTATGCGCGGGATACGCTGCTGCCGCAGATGCAGCGCGAGCATCCGAACGCCGCGATCGAGTTCTCGAAGATCGCCGCGGCGCCGGGGCTCGACGCCACCGAACAGGCCGCGATCACGCAGCTCGTGCGCGCACTGACGGCCGACCAGGACAAGCGCAAGGTCGCCTACGGCACCGAGGCCGGCCTGTTCGAGCGCGCGGGCATTCCGAGCATCGTCTGCGGGCCGGGCAACATCGAACAGGCACACAAGCCGAACGAGTATGTCGAGCTCGCGCAGCTCGCGAGCTGCGAGCAGTTCCTGCGCAAGTTCATCCGCAGCATGTCGGTCGACGCACACTGACCGCCACCCGCCCACGCCGGCCTGCGTGAGCGGGTCGGCTCACTCGCGCCACACGCCACGTCATGTCGACTGAACAACAGGGCACCGCCCATACGACGATCGACGGCGAGCCGATTCCGACGCTCGACGACATCGCCGCGCAGCATTTCGCGTTGTCGCCGTGGGTCGCGCGCACGCCCGTCTTCGAGCGCGCCGACCTGCCGTCCCTCGAAGGCACGCACGTCAATTTCAAGTTCGAGCTGCTGCAGGCGAGCGGCAGCTTCAAGGCGCGCGGCGCGTTCACGCACCTGCTCGCACTCGACCAGGCGCGCAAGAACGCCGGCGTCACGTGCGTGTCGGCCGGCAATCATGCGGCCGCCGTCGCGTATGCGGCGATGCGGCTCGGCAGCAGCGCGAAGGTCGTGATGTTTCACACCGCGAGCCCGACGCGCATCGCGCAGTGCAAGCAGTACCGCGCGGAAGTCGTGCTCGCCGGCAGCGCGTCGCAGGCATTCGACCTCGTGCGGCGGATCGAGGCCGAGGAAGGCCGCTTCTTCATCCATCCGTTCAACGGCTATCACACGATTCTCGGCACCGCGACGCTCGGCTACGAATGGGCCACGCAAACGCCCGATCTCGACGCCGTGATCGTGCCGATCGGCGGCGGCGGGCTCGCGGCCGGCATGGCGACCGCGCTGCGGCTCGCGAATCCGCGCGTGCACGTGTACGGCGTCGAACCGGAAGGCGCCGACGCGATGAGCCGCAGCTTCGCGGCCAATCACACGATCAAGATGGGCGCGATGCAGACCATCGCCGATTCGCTGATGGCGCCCCATACCGAGGAATACAGCTACCAGCTGTGCCGGCGTCATATCGACCGCATCGTCACGGTGTCCGACGACGCGCTGCGCGCGGCGATGCTGTTCCTGTTCTCTCACCTGAAGCTGTCGGTCGAACCGGCGTGCGCGGCACCGCTCGCGGCGCTGCTCGGCCCGCTGCGCGAAACGCTGCAGGGCAAGCGGGTCGGTGTGCTGCTGTCGGGCACCAATACCGACCCCGCCACGCTCGGCATGCATCTCGCGCACGCGAAACTGCAGCACTGACCTCGCAGCAGGTACTCAGGGTTATCCCCAGTTTATGTTGACAGCCCTGTTGATAACCCGCCGGACAAACACGCAAGTGGTTGAACGCGCAGCGTTTTACGCGAGCGAAGGGTGCCGGACGCGAAATAGGCAGATTCCGCCACCGAACGACTGTCCCGCAGCGTGGCGACGCCGCTCGCGGCAGATCATCGGCGCTGCCGCGATCGCGCTGCTCGCCGGTTGCGCGGCCCCGCCCTCTCCCGTCGCCGCCACCCCGCCCGTCTGCGCGCAGCCCGACGCGCATCGGATGCTGCAGGCCGACCTGCTGTTCGGGCGCGATATCGCGGAACGCGACCCCGTCACCGATGCGCAACGCGCCGCCTTCCTCGCCGACGTCGTCACGCCGCGCTTTCCGGACGGCTTCACGGTCTGGGACACCCGCGGCCAATGGCGCGATCGCGCCACCGGCCGGATCCTCCAGGAAGCCGGGTTCGTGGTCCGTATCGTCGCCGACGATACGGCCGATACGCACGCGCGGCTCGCGGCGATCCGGCACGCCTACGTCGAGCGCTTCCGGCAGCAGTCGGTCGGCATCATCGTCGTGCCGGCCTGCGCATCGTTCTGAGTCGCGCCATGCGGCTTGCGCTCGACGCCGCATAAAAAAACGGGCGCCCGAAGGCGCCCGTCGAATGCGAAACATCCGAGTCCCGCTTACTTGCTCTCGAACATGTCCATGATCTGCTGCTTCTCCTGCGGCGTGACGGGCGGCGGTGCGAGGCCCGCCGCGCCGGCCGAGCCGAGCGCATCGTTCGCGCTGATCGCGTTCGCGGCCGGGTTGATGTCGACGCTCGCGACGAAACCGTTGCCCGGCGTGCGATCGGCGTAGTACAGCTCGCCGTCGATCGTCGTCAGGCCGTCCGGCATCGGCATCTGCTGCTCGGGCACGCCGTTCAGCGCGGTGCGCATGTAGTTCACCCAGATCGGCAGCGCGAGCTGCGCGCCGAATTCGCGGCTGCCCAGACTCTTCGGCTGGTCGAAGCCCATCCACGCGACCGCGACGAGCGACTGTTGATAACCGGCGAACCAGCCGTCCTTCGCGTCGTTGGTCGTACCCGTCTTGCCCTGCAGGTCGCTGCGGCCGAGCACGTTGGTACCCGCACCCGTGCCGGCCGTCGCGACCGTATGCAGCAGGCTGTTCATCACGTACGCGTTGCGGCCCTCGATCGTGCGCGGCGCCGTGCCGCCCGCGACCACCGGCTGCGACTTCTGCAGCGGCTGGCCGCGCGCGTCGTCGACTTCGGCGATCAGGTACGGATCGACCTTGTAGCCGCCGTTCGCGAATACCGCATAACCGGTCGCGAGCTGCAGCGGCGTGACGAGACCCGCGCCGAGCGCCATCGGCAGGTAAGGCGGCGTCTTGGCCGGATCGAAGCCGAAGCGCTGCGTGACGTACTGCTGCGCATACTGCGTGCCGATCGACGCGAGGATCCGGATCGACACGAGGTTCTTCGAACGCTGCAGGCCGGTGCGCATCGTCATCGGGCCGTCCGGCTGGTCGTCGTCCTTCGGCTCCCACGCGGTGCCGCCCGGCACGCTCGGCGGGAAGTACAGCGGCGCATCGTTGATGATCGTCGCCGGCCCCATGCCCTTGTCGAGCGAGGCCGAATAGATGAACGGCTTGAACGACGAACCCGGCTGGCGCCACGCCTGCGTCACGTGGTTGAACTTGCTCTTGTTGAAGTCGAAGCCGCCGACGAGCGAGCGGATCGCACCGTCCTGCGGCGCGATCGCGACGAGCGCGCCTTCGACCTGCGGCAACTGCACGACCTGCCAGCCCGTCTTGCCGTCCTTCATCACGCGCACGATCGAGCCCGGCTTGATCCGCAGCGTCGCGTTCGCACGCGGGCTCAGCGCGGCCGACACGAAGCGCAGCCCGGCCGAGCCGATCGTCGTCGTCGCGCCGCCGACGAACTGCACGTCGACCGCATTCGGCGACGCCGACAGCACGACGGCCGACTGCAGGTCGCCGTTGTCCGGGTGATCGGCGAGCGCGTCGTCGATCGCCTCGTCGCGATCGTCGCCGGCCGCAGGCAGGTTGATCGAACCTTCCGGCCCGCGATAGCCGTGGCGGCGCTCGTAGTCGAGAATGCCGCGACGCACGGCCTGGTACGCCGCTTCCTGGTCGGCCGAGTTGATCGTCGTCGTGACGGTCAGCCCGCGCGTATAGGTTTCGTCCTTGTACTGCTGGTACATCATCTGCCGCACCATCTCGGCGACATACTCGCCGTGCACCGCGTACTGGTTGCCCGGCGTGCGCACGTGGATCTCTTCCTTCACCGCCTCGTCATATTGCGGCTGCGTGATGTAGCCGATCTCGAGCATGCGCTTCAGGATGTATTCCTGACGCACCTTCGCGCGCTTCGGATTGACGACCGGGTTATACGCGGACGGCGCCTTCGGCAGCCCCGCGAGCATCGCCGCTTCCGCGAGCGTGATGTCCTTCAGGTCCTTGCCGAAATACACGCGCGCAGCAGCCGCGAAACCGTACGAGCGCTGACCCAGATAAATCTGGTTCATGTACAGCTCGAGGATCTGGTCCTTCGTCAGCGCCCTCTCGATCTTGTACGCGAGCAGCATCTCGTAGATCTTGCGCGTGTAGGTCTTCTCGCTCGACAGGAAGAAGTTGCGCGCAACCTGCATCGTGATCGTGCTCGCACCCTGGCGCGCGCCGCCGTGCAGCAGGTCGGCCACGCCCGCGCGCAGGATGCCGACGAAGTCGACGCCGCCGTGTTCGTAGAAACGGTAGTCCTCGATCGCGAGCACCGCCTTCTTCATCACGTCGGGAATGTCCTGGAAGCGCACGAGGCTGCGGCGCTCTTCGCCGAACTCGCCGATCAGCACGTGATCGGCGGTAAACACACGCAGCGGCACCTTCGGCTGATAGTTGGTCAGCGCATCGAGCGACGGCAGTTGCGGCGCCATCACGACGAGCGCGTAGCCGACGATCAGCGCGCCGACGACGGCGAGCGTCGCAAACAGACCGACGAACCACAGCATGACGCGCGAGCCGAACGAGCGGCGGCCACCGCCCCCGCCTCCGCTGCGCGGCGTGCGACGGTCGTTGTCGCCGTTGTCGTCATCGGGGTAATAGGCGCCCGACGGCGAACGGCGCAACGAGTAATGGGGTTCTTTCCGGTCGGAAGAAGAAGACGGTCGTTTGATGATTGGCATGTCGGAATGGCGGGCGTACATGGCGCCCTCGGATGCATGCGGAAATGCAAGCGGATGAATCAGAGTGGGTGCATCGCGGCAACTGTCACGTCGACAGACCCCGCCGCGCGGCGATCCGTTCCCGCGACGTGACAGCGCATTTTAATGAAATCGACCGACCGACTTCGCGATTTTTTGTAAAAATTCCCGCACGATCGCGAATTGCGGAACGTATTGGCGGCATCCTCGACCTATCATGGACACGCACCCCACGCGTGCCGGCGGCTTCCTTTCAAATACGAAAGGTCGAAACAACGCGCACGCACGCTGCTTGAACTTCGGCGCTTAAGCCGTATTTAAGGGGCCGGCGGTGTAATATCCGCCGGCTCTTGCGGACCGTAACCGGCCCGCGACGGGCACTGCCGCGCTGACGCGGCGTTTTTCAACCACGGAGGATTTCATGTCGCTTTTCGACTCTGTTTCGCGCACGATCAAAGGCCTGCTGAACGATGCGGCCGACTCGGTACAGGATCCGTCGCGCGACGCACGGCAGATCGTGCGGGAGCTCGACGACAGCATCGGCCGTGCCGAGAATTCGCTGATCGAAATCGAAGCACAGGTCGCGACCCAGCGCAGCAAGCGCGATGCGGCCGACGACAAGGTAAAGAAGTACGAAGACGGCGCGAAGCGCGCACTGCAGTCCGGCGACGAAGGGCTCGCACGCGAGGCGCTCGCCGCGCAGTCGAATGCGGAAGCCGAACGCGATGCGCTCGCGGCCGAGCTGACCACGCTCGAACCGTCGGTCGACAAACTGAAGGGGCAGATCGCCGACATGCGTCAGCGCCGCAACGATCTGAACGCGCGCTCGAACATCCTGCAGGCCAAGCAGGAAATCGCGCAGGCGAAGGACGTCGCCGCCGGCGCGCTGGGCGGTATCGGCGGCAAGAACCTGTCCGAAGACTTCCAGAAGCTGGAAGACAAGGTCGCGCTGCAGAACGCACGCTCGGACGCCCGCCTGAATTCGGCCGACACGTCGAGCGGCAAGGCGCTCGACGACAAGCTCGCCGCGCTGAACAAGGGCCCGTCGGTCGAGGATCGCCTCGCCGCGCTGAAGAAGCAACTCGACACGCCCGCGCAGTAACGGCAACCGCGCCGTGGCCCGACCGGGTTCGCGGCGCGTACCGATCGTCAGGAGACGGGCGCTCGCGCCCGGTTCGACCATGAAGAAATCTCTCGCCGCACTCGGCTTCTCGTTGATGTTGCTGTCGTCCGCCGCATTTGCGGTACCGTCGCTGCAGCAAGTCGAGCAGTCGATCGCACAACGTGACTGGCAGAACGCCGACACGCAGCTCTCGCAAGTCATCGACGCCCATCCGAACAACGCGCACGCGCGCTACCTGTACGCGCAGGTGCTCGACCGCGAAGGCCGGGCGTCCGACGCGCTGACGCAACTGCAGCGCGCGAAATCGCTCGATCCGCAGCTGCGCTTCACCGACGCGTCACACTTCGCACAAACGGAATCGCGCATCCGCGCGGACGCCGCACGCACGAGCGGCAACGCGCCGTCGGCGACGCAGTCCGGCTCGCTGCAGTCGTCGCTCACACCGGCCGCGCCGGTCGCCAAGCACGGCCCGTCGACCGGCATGTGGATCGGCCTCGCGCTGCTCATCGCAGCCATCGCACTCGTGCTGCGATGGACGTTGCGCCGCGCGCGCTCGGCCGACGACAGTCGCGCGGACGACGAACGCCGCTCGCAACTGAAGCGCGCGACCGACGTGCTCAACGACATCCGCCCGCTCAAGCTCGATGCGCGGCTGTCGACCGCGCCCGGCGCCGCCGCGCTCACGGGCGAGCTCGAAGGCATCGAGACCGATGCGCGCGGGCTCGTCGAAGCGCTGTCGAACGGCAAGAACCCGGTGCCGCCGTATCGCATCGACGAACTCGAACAGCGTCATGCAAGCGTGAAGGCACGTGTCGAAGGTCGCCCCGACCCGAGCGCGCAGCCCGCGCAGCAGAACGGCAACGGCTCGGTGTACGCACAGGAAGCCGATCGCGTCACCGGCATGCAAGGCCAGCCGTATCAGCAGCAACCGTACCCGCCGCAACAGCAACCGACCGTCGTGGTTCAGCAAGGCGGCGGTTTCGGCGGCGGCATGGGCGGGCTGCTGACCGGCGTGCTGCTCGGCGAAGCGATGTCGGGCGGCCGCGAGCGCGTGGTCGAGCGCGACGTGATCGTCGACGACCCGCGCCGGCGGCAGGACAACGGCCAGGGCTTTGACCTCGGCCGCGGCGACGACTCCAACTGGAGCGACGGCAACGGTGGCGGCGGTGTCGATCTCGGCAGCAACGACGACGGCTGGACCGACGACAACAGCTGAGCATCACGACCGCGGGCGTCGACGCATGACGCGACGCCCGCGACGACCACCGCGCGTCCTTTCAGCGACCTGCAGCGCACTTCCTTTCATTTCCACTCGCGCCGGCCTGCCGAATTTGTCAATCATTTCAAGATAGGCTACCGGCAATGGGGTACGTTCGCTATCATGCGACCATCGGCGTGCCCCCGATCCCATCCGACGTTTCGCAGCCCTGCGCGTCGCGGCACGCCTCCCCTCGCCCAACCAGGAGAAAGCCGCTCATGAGCATCATCAAGGAATTCAAGGAATTTGCCGTCAAGGGCAATGTGATGGATCTCGCCGTCGGCGTGATCATCGGCGGCGCATTCTCGAAGATCGTCGACTCGATCGTCAAAGATCTCATCATGCCGGTCATCGGCGTGCTGACCGGCGGCCTGGATTTCTCGAACAAGTTCGTTCTGCTCGGCACCATTCCCCCGACGTTCAAGGGCAACCCCGATTCGTTCAAGGACCTGCAGGCCGCCGGCGTCGCCGCGTTCGGCTACGGCTCGTTCATCACGGTGGCGATCAACTTCATCATTCTCGCGTTCATCATTTTCCTGATGGTGAAATTCATCAACAAGCTGCGCAAGCCGGCAGAAGCCGCGCCGGCCGCGACGCCGGAAGACACCGTGCTGCTGCGCGAAATCCGCGATTCGCTCAAGCAACGCTGAGCACCGCGCCGCGCCGCATCCACCAGGCCCGCCATGTGCGGGCCTTTTTCATGGGCGCGTGCCGCGCATCGCCGCGCGCGGCTTATCTCACTTTTTTGTGACGAGCGAATGCACGCGCGGGAAAAGCAGGTCTATGATGGAGACTAAACGACAGTACGGGCGCCAAGACGCTGGCTGTGTCGATCATCGTGGCAAGCGGGTCGACGGGAGACATTGATCGTCGTACCGCACGAGTGCAGCATTTTCGTGTGCTATAAAGGATCGACATGCGGCGTACATAGCCGGGAGTGGGTCGCATGAAAGTGCCGCATTTCTTGCAATTGTTTTTGAGGCGAGTGTTTATGTCCTTCCCGAAAAAACGTCGACGTGCGCAACAGGATGGCCAGGAGTCGTTCCTCGCGGTATTGCGCCACTCCAAACCATTCGCACAGCTCGACACCAAGATTGCCCGCGCCCGTGCGCAGGACGAGCCCGTCCTCTACGCGCACGTGCTGCCCGGACTCGACGTGCTCCTGTGCAGCGTGCGCGGCGCACAGCCGCCCTATCCGGCCATCGCCGAACTGCGCAAGCGTTGCATCGAATCGATTGCCAACGCACTCGAGCAGCCACTCGACGGCCTCGAGAACGGCGGGTACTGGTACGAGGCGAACGGCTTCGGCTTCCTGGTCTTCGCGAGCCGCGCCCGTGCGCGCATCCTGCCCGAATTTGGTGCAGGCACGAAGGCGAGCCTGCGCGGCGGGCTCGGACGCCAGAACGCCGGCGATACGACGCCGCGCTCCCTCGGCTGAACCGACCGATACGATGGGCCGCCTGCGAGCGGCCCATCGGCCATTCAGGCTTCCCGCTTCGCCGTCACTGCGCCGCCGTGCGCCCGTTGCCGGGCCGCACGATGTCGATGAATGCGGCGAAGTCGGCGCTCGCCAGCCCTTGCGCAGCGCCCAGCCGCAGCACCTGCTGCACCGTGGCCGACACCGGCATCACCGCACCCGTTTCGCGCGCCGCGTCGGCGATCGCGTCGACATCCTTCTGGAACGTGGCGAGCGCACCAATGGGTGTGTGTCCGCCCGACGTCATGCGCGGCACGAACGTCTGCAGCAGCACGGAATCCGCCCATCCGCCGGCGAGCGCTTCGGCCAGCCGCGCGGCGTCAATCCCGCTCGCCTGTGCGAGGCCGACCGCCTCGGCAATCGCCGTCACCGTCGCGGTGACGATCGCCTGGTTGCACAGCTTCGCGGTCTGGCCCGCCCCCGCTTCGCCCATGTGCGTGATGCGTGACGCATAGGTGTCGATCAGCGGCCTGACCGCGTCGAGGTCGGCCGCACCGCCGCCGGCCATCACCGCGAGCGTGCCGGCATGTGCGCCGGGCACACCGCCCGACACGGGCGCATCGATCCAGCCCGCGCCGAGCGCGGCCGCGCGCGCCGCATAGTCGCGCGTCGCGGCGGGCGGAATGCTCGAATGATCGACGATGCGCCGCACGCGGCGCGCGGCCGCGTCGCCGGCAAAGAGCCCGTTCTCGCCGAACGCGACATCGCCGACCGCACGCGCATCGAGCACGCACACGAAGACCGTCTCGACGCGCTCGGCCAGTTCGCGCGGCGTGTCGACCACCTGCGCGCCGTCCTTCGCGAGCGCCTCGGCCTTTTCACGCGTGCGGTTCCATACGCTGACCCGGTGGCCCGCCGCCAGCAAATGCCGAATCATCGGCGCGCCCATCAATCCCGGTCCGCAAAATCCGACTTCCACGATGTTCCTCGTCTCCAATTGGGGTTGCACTTGCCGCCCATCATACCTATCACTCAAGAAGCCGGACACGCGCGGCGCCGCTTCGGGCCCGCGGCTTGCGCCGGCCGCACATACCGATACTCCAGGGAGCGCATCATGAGCGACCACGTCTACAAGCTGATCGAACTGACCGGCTCGTCGAAGCAATCGTGCGACGACGCCATCCGCAACGCGATTTCGAAAGCCGGCAAGACGCTGCACAACCTGCACTGGTTCGAGGTGACCGAAACGCGCGGCCACATCGAAGGCGACCAGGTCGTCCACTGGCAGGTCACGCTGAAAGTCGGCATGCGTATCGACGACTGACGCCCCACGCGCGCCGCGCCACACGCGGCGCCGCGCCCACCCGCATTTCGTCCCGTTCCGGCCCCTCGTCGAGGCCCGACCGGCGGGGGCCTGCGGGTATCCATCCCTTGACGCTGGCTCCGGTTCATATTAAAAACGATATACCCCACCTGCCCCTCGATCAGCCCAGACATATAAAACGGAGATATCATGAGTCAGCAACGCGAGGCGATCGACACGTACCTCTTGCGCGTCTTGCACACCTTGTTGATGGAGCGCAGCGTCACGCGCGCGGCCGTCAAACTGAACCAGTCGCAACCGGCGATCAGCGCCGCGCTGCGGCGCCTGCGCGACATCACCGGCGACCCGCTGCTCGTGCGCGGCAAGTCCGGCATGGTCCCGACCGAATACGGGCTGCGCCTGCTCGAGCCGGTACAGAACGCGCTGCGCGAAATCGAGCGCATCAAGTTCCAGCAGCACAATTTCGACCCGGCCACGTCGATCCGCTGCTACCGGATCGGTTGCCCCGACTACCTGAACGTGCTGTTCGTGCCGACCGTCGTCGAACGCTTCCGCCAGGCGGCGCCGAATGCGACGCTCGAATTTCATTCGCTCGGCCCCGCGTTCGACTACGAGCTCGCGCTGGAAGACGGCAAGCTCGACATCGTCGTCGGCAACTGGCCCGAGCCGCCGGAGCAGCTGCACCTGTCGAACCTGTTCGTCGATGAAATCGTCTGCCTGATGAGCAACACGCACCCGTTCGCGAAGCGCGGCGGGCTGACGCTCGATCAGTACCTGAACGCCCCGCACCTCGCACCGACGCCGTACTCGGTCGGCCAGCGCGGCGCGATCGACGTGCATCTCGCGCGCGAACGGCTCAAGCGCCACGTGGTCGTCACGCTGCCGTACTTCAACCTCGCACCGTACGTGCTCGTGAAGTCGGACCTGATCTTCACGACGACGCGCCTGTTCGCCGACCACTACGCGAAGTTCCTGCCGCTGTCGGTCGTGCCGGCGCCGCTCGACTTCCCGCCGATGCAGTACTACCAGCTGTGGCACGAACGCTGCCACTACTCCGACGAAGTGCGCTGGCTGCGCGGCCTCGTCGCCGAAGCCACCCGCACGCTGATCGAGCCGTAATCACGCACGGCACGCGCCGGCCACGCCGTTGCGGTGTGGCGCGGCATCGCGTCGCGCGGCGCGGCGTCCGCCAGCGACGGCCGCGCGCCGGTTCAGCACCTCGCGGCGCGACCTCCACTCCGACGCGTCAGCGCGACGCCTCCACGAGTGCATGCGCAAGCGCGTTGTGACGCTCGATGACGGGCGGCAGGTCGAGCGTCGCAAGCCGCCCTTCCCGCACCACCACCTTCCCGTTCACCACCGTGTACGCCGTCTGCGACGGCGCGCAGAACACGAGCGCCGCCACCGGATCGTGCAGCGCACCCGCGAACAACGGCTGGCGCAGGTCGAACGCGGCGAAGTCGGCAGCCATGCCGGGCTTCAGCGCGCCGATGTCGTCGCGGTTCAGCACCTTCGCGCCGCCGAGCGTCGCGATCTCCAGCGCCTCGCGTGCGGTCATCGCATCGGGCCCGAAGCCGACCCGCTGCAGCAACAGCGCCTGGCGCACTTCCGCGACCATCTGCGCGCCATCGTTCGATGCGGAGCCGTCGACGCCGAGACCGACCGGCACGCCTGCCAGACGCATCTTCTTCACCGGCGCGATACCCGACGCGAGCCGCATGTTCGAGCACGGACAGTGCGCGACGCCGGTGCCGGTGCGCGCGAACAGGCCGATGCCCGCATCGTCGAGCTGCACGCAGTGCGCGTGCCACACGTCATGACCGACCCAGCCGAGGTCTTCCGCGTATTCGGCCGGCGTCATCCCGAACTTCTCGCGGCTGTACGCGATGTCGTTCACGTTCTCCGCCAGGTGCGTGTGCAACGACACGCCGTATTCGCGTGCGAGCACGGCCGCGTCGCGCATCAGGTCGCGGCTCACCGAGAACGGCGAGCACGGCGCGACGACCACCCGCAGCATCGCGTAACGGCCTTCGTCGTGATAGGTCTCGATCAGGCGCTGCGCGTCGCGCAGGATGTCGGGTTCGCGCTCGACGACCGAATCGGGCGGCAGCCCGCCGTCGCGCTGGCCGACGCTCATCGCGCCGCGGCTTGCGTGAAAGCGCATGCCGATCCGCTGCGCGGCGCCGATGCTGTCGTCGAGCCGGCTGCCGTTCGGATAGATGTACAGATGATCGCTCGACGTCGTGCAGCCCGACTGCAGCAGCTCGGCCATCGCGGTGAGTGTCGACACCTCGATCATCTCGGGCGTCAGGTGCGCCCAGATCCGGTACAGGTTCGTGAGCCAGCCGAACAGTTCGGCGTTCTGCGCGGCCGGCACCGCGCGCGTGAGGCTCTGGTACATGTGATGGTGCGTGTTCACGAGCCCCGGGATCACGAGGTGGCCGCGCAAATCGAGCACTTCGTCGGCAGTGTCGGGCAGCTCGGCGCTCGGGCCGACCGCGACGATCCGGTTGTCTTCGATGTAGAGCCCCGCGTCGTGCAGTTCGCGACGCGTGTCGTCCATGGTCACGAGCACGTCGGCGTGCTTGACCAGCAGGGTTTTCGGGCGGGATGAGGATGGGTGCGGCGCGCGTGCGCCGGCGTGCTGCTCGAGGTTCATGCGTTCTCCGCGTCGTTCTGCCCCCGGGAGCCGCTCCCGGAGACCATCACAAAGCCGTTCGAACGCTGATTCGCGGCACGCCCCGGTGCCTGCGTCCGTTCGAACGCGCTGGCCCGGTTACCCGGCGTGCTCGCCGTCTTCGGGGTACGCGCCGGGCACTGCCCGACGCGCACGGCGGCAGGATCGCCCAAGCGCGCGCCGCACACAATGCGCGATCCGCAATACCGCGCTTCACGGTTTCGATATGGTACGCCGCGCGACGGGCCGTCGGCCGCCCGAAGCACGGGTCGCCGGCCGCTTCCCGTGGGCCGTCGACAGCGGTTCATGCGCGGCGCATTATCTTTGATATCGCGCCCGTATTTGCGCGGGGAACCTTTTTACAATGCCTGCACGGCGCTCGCTTCAATTTCGCCGACGGGTATGTAGCCACGTGACGTGGAGCCTCGATCCGCCGCACAGTCATGGATCGAGTCGCCGCCGAACCTCGCATTCACACAAGGACAATTGCGAATGGGAAAGCTCACTACCCACGTACTCGATACGGCGCACGGTCGTCCCGGCGCCGCCATCAAGGTGGACCTCTACGCGCTGGACGGCGAATCGCGCCGCGCGATCAAGACCGTGCTGACCAATAGCGACGGCCGCTGCGACGAACCCCTGCTCGAAGGCGCGGCACTCGCCGCCGGCGAATACGAACTCGTATTCCACGCCGGCGACTACTTCGCGTCGCTCGGCGTGAAGGTTCCCGAACCTCGTTTCGTCGATCGCGTCGCGCTGCGCTTCGGCATCGCCGACACCGCATCGCACTATCACGTGCCGCTGCTCGTGTCGCCGTGGTCGTACAGCACCTATCGCGGCAGCTGACATACGTATCGGCTGCCCACATCAAAGACAACGATCTGAGTCTGGAGGAGTTTCATGGAAGGCTTCATCACCGACTGGCTGAACCTCGCGCTGCGATGGCTGCACGTCATCGTCGCCATTGCGTGGATCGGCGAGTCTTTCTATTTCGTCGCGCTCGACAACAGCCTGAAACCGCCTACCGACCCGAACCAGCGCAAGCGCGGCGTGTTCGGCGAACTGTGGCACGTCCACGGCGGCGGTTTCTACAACATGCAGAAGTACACGGTCGCTCCGCCGGAAATGCCGGATGACCTGCACTGGTCGAAGTGGCCGTCGTACACGACCTGGCTGTCGGGCTTCTCGCTGTTCTTCGTGCTGTACCTGCTCGCGCCGAACACGTACCTGATCGACAAGAGCGTGCTCGACATGGGCCCGGTCGTCGCCGTCGCAGCCGCGCTCGGCTTCCTCGCGGCCGGCTGGATCGTCTACGACTCGCTGTGCCGCATCCTCGGCACCAACGATCGCGTGCTCGGTATCTGCGTCGGCATCTACGTCGTCGTCGCTGCGTACCTCGCCTGCCACATCTTCTCGGGCCGTGCGGCGTACCTGATCGTCGGTGCGATGCTCGCGACGATCATGTCGGCGAACGTGTTCTTCGTGATCATCCCCGGCCAGCGCAAGATGGTCGAGAAGATGCTCAAGGGCGAAGAGCCGAACCCGATCTACGGCAAGCGCGGCAAGCAACGCTCGGTGCACAACACGTATTTCACGCTGCCGGTCGTGTTCGCGATGCTGTCGAACCACTATGCGATGACGTACACGAACAAGTTCAACTGGGTCGTGCTCGTGCTGATCATGCTGGCCGGCGCGCTGATCCGTCAGTTCTTCGTGATGCGTCACCGCGGCAAGCAGCTGTGGTACCTGCCGATCGGCGGCGTCGCACTGCTGTCCGGCGCACTGGTGTGGACGATGCCGAAGCCGGTCGCACCGGAAGCGCAAGCTGCCAACGCACCGAAGGTCGTGATCGCCGACATCATGCCGGTCCTGCAGCAGCGCTGCGTCGAGTGTCACTCGGCCAAGCCGACGCTGATGGGCAGCGCGCCTGCCGGCGTGATGTTCGATACGCCGGACGAAGTGTCGAAGAACGCGCAGCGCATCTATGAACAGGCCGTGCGCCTGAAGGCGATGCCGATCGGCAACGTCACGCACATGACCGACGACGAGCGCATGAAGCTCGCCGCCTGGTTCGAGGGTGGCGCGAACAAGTAAGTCGCCGTGTGCCGGATGTCGTTTGCCGGCGCTATCCTCTCCGTTCGCGGGCCCGGAAACGGGCCCGTTTTTTTTGCGTGCGGCGAATGCGTCGCGCGCTAACCGCGCAACGCATCGCGCTGCAGCGCGACGAGCGCATCGAGCGCGCGCGGGCCGTCGTCGAACGGCACGAAGATGTGATCGTGATACGCGGCGGCCATCACGTTGCAGCTGATGCCGGCTTCGCCGAGCGCTCGCGCGAATGCCGCCGTCAGGCCGACCGCTGCCAGGTCCGAGTGCACGGTCAACGTGATCCACGCGGCGCGAAACAGCACCGGCCAGCCCCGCCGCGCGGCCGTCTCCTCATCGACCACGACCGTCATGCCCTCCGCTTCGCGGAACGTCGCAATCGCTTCGGATAACGATATGTCTGCATCGGCCGGCAGCGCGACGAATGCGAACGCGCCGTGATGCAGTTCGGGCTGCATCGTACGCAGCAGGATCGCCAGGTTGTTTTCAGGTTGGCTCATCGGGGAATGCGTCCGGAACCGGACGTCGAGCGGTGACGATGCGGGCACGATAGCACGCGGCCGACGTGCCGCCGCACCCGCGACGTCACGCCCGTGTCAGCGCAACTTCTTCCGCGAGCCAGTCGCGAAACGCGACGATGCGCGGATCGTCCTGCGTGCGTGCGGGATACACGATGTGATACGCGACCTCGGGTGCCAGCGCGACGCTCACGTCGAAGAGACGCACGAGACGCCCGTCGGCGAGATCGCGCGCGATCATGTCGGGCTCCGCGAGACCGATCGCCGCGCCGTCCGTCACGGCCTGCACGACGTGGCTCGAATCCGGAAGCGCGACACACCGGCTGTCGTCGAAGCCGTCGACGCCGGCCGCCGCCATCCACGCCGACCAGCGCGGCCACGTCACGCCCTCGACTTCGCAATCCACATGGCACAGCGTATGGCGCAGCAGGTCGCGCGGCGCGCGCAGCGGCGGCCCCGCCGACACCAGCGCCGGGCTGCCGACCGCGATCACCGACGTGTCGAACAGGCGCTGCGCACACGCGTCGCGATGGCGTCCGCTGCCGAAGCGGATCGCGACGTCCACATCGTCATCGTCGAAATCGCGCAACCGGTCGGAAATGTCGAAGGTCAGATCGAGCGCCGGATGCGCGGCCTTGAAACGCGGCAGGCGCGGCAGCAGCCAGTGCGTCGCGAAGCGCGCGCCGACCGACACGCGCAGCTCGGTCTGCTCGCGCGCGATGCGTCGTGCCCGTGCCGTCGCACGCTGCAGGCCCGCCAACGCCTCGGCGGCCGCATCGGCCAGCACGCTGCCGGCCGGCGTCAACCGGATGCTGCGGCTCGTGCGTACGAACAGCGCGATGCCGAGCTGTGCCTCGATGTCCTTGATCTGGTGACTGACCGCCGCGGGCGTCAGCCCGACCTCGTCGGCCGCCCGCGAGAAATTCAGGTGCCGCGCCGCCGCATCGAACGTTCTCAGCGCGCGCGTACCGGGCCACATGCGTTCCATCGATCTTCAAAGGGAATTTGACGACCGTTCCAAAACTACTCGTTTTTCAGAACGCCATCAATCCACAAACAATAGGCTTTCCCGAATCCGCCGCGCGCTGCCCCGTGCACGTGGCCCAACCGGAGGCCCACCGATGACCGCTCCCCCGTTTCCGTCCATCGCCCAGCTCAACGGCGTAGCCGCCCCACCCGATGCACTCGCCGCGCTCGCGTTCGCCGGCCATGCGCATTTCACCGCGATGCAGGTACGCGACGGCCGGGTACGCGGCCTCGACCTGCATCTCGCACGGCTGCGCGACGCATCGAACGCACTGTTCGGGCACGCGTTGCCCGACGAACGGATCCGCATGCTGCTGCGCACCGCGCTTGAACACGCACCGGGCGCGCTGTCGCTTACCGCGACCGTCCATGCGACGAGCGGGGAATTCGCCGCGCCGCGCAATGACGAAACGCTCGACGTGCTGATCCGCACGGCCGCGCCATCGGCCGGGCCGAACGGTCCGCTCGATCTTGCGCTGTTCGAACACGAGCGCGTGCTGCCCGACATCAAGCACGTCGGCGAAGTCGCGAAGACGCATTTCCTGCGCCGCGCAGTCGCGCAAGGTTTCGATGACGCCGCGTTCACCGATCGTCGCGGACGCATCAGCGAGGGCTCGATCTGGAATCTTGCGTTCCGGAACGGCGACGCGGTCGTATGGCCGGTGGCCGGCATGCTCGGCGGCGTGACGATGCGCATCGTGCGCCGGCAGCTCGAGCGTCTCGGCGTGACTCAGCACGAGCGCGAACTGACGCCGGCCGATCTGCCGTCGCTGGCCGGAGCCGTCGTGATGAACTCGTGGACGCCCGGCATCGCCGTGCGCCGGTTCGGTACGACGACGCTGCCCGATGCATCGTCGTTCGTCGCGCTGCTGCATCGCGCGTATGAACAGGAACCGCTCGTCGCGCCGTGATGCGCGCGCGGCGAGCATAAAAAAACCCGCGCGAATCGCGCGGGTTTCTTCGTCAGGCTGCTACGGACGGATAACTCAGGCCGTCACCGCATCCAGCGCATCCTCAGTGAGCCACAGCGATTCCTGCAGGTCCAGCTCGTTCAGGTTCAGCCCGTCACCGCCGCGATCGACGACGATGAAGTCGCTGACGCCGCCCAGCGCGATCAGCGGGTGATGCCACACGCCCTTCGCGTAGTTCACGCCCTGCCACCCGCTCGTCACGAATGCGCGGATCTTCGACGGATCGAGATCGCCCGCCGGCGCGACGACGACGAGATACGGCTGGTCGTTCAGCGGCACGAATGCCTGGCTGCCGAGCGGATGACGTTCGAGCATCTTCACCTCGAACGGCAGCGTACGCGGCTGGCCGCGGAACAGGTTCACCAGCGTGCGGCCGTCTTCGTCGGTCACGTCGACTTTCGCGAGATCGTGAAAGCGGATCGTCGTACCGAGGTTGATCGGAATCTGCTTCGCCCCTTCCGTTTCGATCACGTCGCCGAACGGCGCAAATGCTTCCTTGGTCAGCGGTTCGATTGCAAGCGTCTTCATTTGTCGAGCGTCCCCCACAGACGCAGGCGCGATACGCCACCGTCCGGAATGATGTTCAGGCGCACGTGGGTCACCGGACCCAGCGATGCGATTTCCTGTTCGAAGTAGTGCTGCTTGTCCATCTGCAGCTTCTGTTCACCGAGCAGCACCGGCCAGAACATCGACTGCGTGATCAGCGAGCTGTCGGTGCCGCCCGACACGTACGCGCCCTGGATCGAGCAGCGGTCCGGGTAGTTGCCCTTGAAGAACGCCGTATCGACTTCGATCTTGCGGATCACGCCCGGCTGCGCGAGCGCGATGATCGCCCAGTCGTTGCCCGGTTCGCGGCGGCGGCGGGTTTCCCAGCCGTCGCCCATGTTCACGCCGCGGCCCGGCAGCAGCAGGTTCGACGCAACGCCGAAATGCTGGTTGTTCGCCGCCACCACGTAGCCGCCGTTTTCCATCGCCGCGAGATCGAACTGCTCGGTCGCGCTCGCGCCGGCCCAGTCGAGCTGCGGCTGGCCGTACACGCGCAGGCGCGCAATGCCGCCGTCCGGATAGATGTTCACGCGCAGGTGCGTGAACGCACGCGCATCGCTCGCCGCGACGTAGTGGTGGCTATTGCCCTGCAGCGTCGTCGACGGCACGACCTCGACCCATTCGGTCGCGTGCGTCGGTGCGCCGTCGGCCACGTACGCAGCCTCGATCGACGCGGCCGGCGGGAAATTGCCGGTGAAGTGGCTCGTGTCGATGTCGAAACCCTTGATCACGCCCGGGCGCGCGAGCTTGACGATGCACCAGTCGTAGCCCGTCGTGCGCTTGCGGCGCGTCTCCCAGCCGTCCATCCACTTGCCGTGGTCGTCGTACTTGCCGGGAATGAACACGGCCGGCTCGGGGTTCAGCATCCGGTCCTTCGGCGCGAAGAAGTCGTCGCTGGCCTCGAGCGCCTGCGCACCGAGGCGCGGGTCGGCGAGGTTCACGTAGCGCCGCGTGAAATCGGGGGCGTCGGGATCGAGAAGCGGAACAGCCATGATGTTTCCTTGGTTTCAGTGATGCGATCAGGCCGCTGCCACGCAGCAGGCCGTATTGCGGTGTCAGGCGTCGATCAGGTCGTCGAGGCGGAAGCGCGCGATCCGGTAGATCTGGTCGAGGCTCGTACGCAGTTCCTCGGTGCGCGAATGATTCACGCGCGCCTCGAAGTTCGCGATGATGCCGTGCCGGTCATAGCCGCGCACCGCGAGGATGAACGGGAAGCCGAACTTCTCGCGGTACGTGCGGTTCAGCGTCAGCAGCTTGTCGAACTCTTCCTGCGTGCACTGCGCGAGGCCCGCGCCGCTCTGCTCGCGCGTCGACTCGGCCGTCAGCTCGCCGCGCACGGCGGCCTTGCCGGCCAGCTCCGGGTGAGCGTTGATCAGCGCGAGCTGGCGCACTTCGCCGCTCGTCTCCACCGCACCCGACATCGTCTCGTGCAGCGCGTCGATGTTCGCGAACGGCCGCTCGCCCGCGGCGATCTCGGCCACCCACGGCGAATGTTCGAAGATCCCCGACAGCGCCGCGACGAATGCGCTCGGCGCCATCGTGTTCAGTTGATCCAACGTGTAACGCATCGCCTTCATGCTTTCCCTTCGTTTCGATGATTGGGCTGATACGGATGATGTTCACGCCAATGACGCGCGATATCGACACGACGCGTCACCCATACGCGATCGTGCTTCTCGATGTGATCGAGGAAACGCTGCAGCCCGCGGAAACGGCCCGGCCGGCCCAGCAGTCGGCAGTGCATGCCGATCGACAGCATCTTCGACGCTTCGTCGCCCTCTGCGTACAGCACGTCGAATGCGTCGCGCAGGTAGTCGAAGAAGTGGTCGCCGGTGTTGAAGCCCTGCGGCGTCGCGAAGCGCATGTCGTTCGTGTCGAGCGTGTACGGCACGATCAGCTGCGGCGACGTGCTGCCGCCTGATACCTCGACGTTCATCCAGAACGGCAGGTCGTCGCCGTAGTTGTCGGAGTCGTACAGGAAGCCGCCGTGTTCCGCGACGAGACGGTGCGTGTTGGGGCTGTCGCGGCCGGTGTACCAGCCGAGCGGACGCTCGCCCGTCACGCGTTCGATCGCTTCCATCCCGAGGCGCATGTGCTCGGCTTCGAGCTCGGGCGTCATGCTTTGATAGTGGATCCAGCGCCAGCCGTGACAGGCGATTTCATGGCCGAGCTCGACGAATGCGCGCGCGAGTTCCGGATGGCGTTCGATCGCCATGCCGACCCCGAATACCGTCAGCGGCAGCCCGCGCTTCTCGAATTCGCGCAGGATGCGCCACACGCCGGCCCGCGAACCGTATTCGTAGATCGACTCCATGCTCATGTGGCGGTCCGGATACGAGGCCGCGCCGACGATCTCGGACAGGAACTGCTCGGAGCCCGGATCACCGTGCAGCACGCAGTTCTCGCCGCCCTCCTCGTAGTTGAGGACGAATTGCACGGCGACGCGGGCGCGCCCCGGCCAGTTCGCCTGCACGGGATGGCGGCCGTAGCCGATCAGGTCGCGAGGATAGTTGGAATCGAGTGACATGGTTCGAAGTGCGGCGAAAGCTCGCTGAAATAATGGGTTCGCATCGACCCGAGCGGGTGCCGGAGGGTCACCATGCGGGGCCGATGCGATGACGGCCCAGTGTAGCGAAAAGGTTCATACGCGCCCATACAGCGGCGCAGATAGTGCATGTCAGACGGAGTGTATGTGCGGTTGCGGCAAATTCGGGACCGGTTCCGGTGCGGCAATCCCGCTTCGGGTCGTGGCGGCAGCCGGCGCCGCCGCCGGCGGGTCGTCCGGCGGGCTGAAACGCGCGAATTCGCCGTCGTAGCGCTTTGGCAGCGGCCGCGCGTAGTCGCCGCGTTTCGCGGTCGCGAGCCGCAGCGACACGAGCGCTTCGGCCCACTTGACGGCCGCCGTGACGCCCTCGACCACCGGCGCGCCGATCTGCTGCTCGATCTCGTGCGCGAACTCGGCCATCCCGGCGCAGCCGAGCACGATCGCGTCGGCGCCATCCTCGTCGAGCGCGCGCCGGCATTCGTCCACGATGATGCGCCGCGCGGCCGAGCCGGGCCGGTCGAGCTCGAGCACTGCCACGTCGGTCGCGCGCACGTTGCGGCAGAACCGCTTCATCCCGTAGCGCTCGGCAAGATGCCACGCCATCCCGCACGTGCGCGCCAGCGTCGTGACGACCGAGAAGCCCGGCGCAAGCACGCTGGCCGCGTGCATCGCCGCCTCGGCGATCCCGATCACCGGCCCGCGCGCGACCTCGCGCGCCGCATACAGGCCCGGGTCGCCGAAACACGCGATCACGTAGGCGTCGAATCCGTCGCGTTCGCCGTGCACGATCTCGGCCAGGAGCCCCGGCGTCGCGAGCGCCTCGTCGTAATACCCTTCGATCGACGGCGGCCCCATCGGCGGGCTCACCGCGACGACTTCCGTGCCCGCGGCCGCGACTTCGCGCGCGCAGCGCCCCATCGCGTCGGTCATTCGCTGCGTCGTATTCGGATTGATCAGCTTGATCTTCATCGCACGCTCCTCAGGCCTTCGTGCTCACGAGCAGCCGGTAGAACAGGAAGCCGAGCCCCGCGCCGATGAACCACGAGAAGTTCGCGGCGGCCTGCCAGCCCGGCACCATCACGCAGACGATCGCGATTCCCGCGGCGGGCAGCAGCGCGGCGAGCGCGCGACGGTTCACGCCGCCGGTGTACCAGTACGCGCCGCTCTCCGACATCGTGTAGAGATCGTCGCGCACGAGCCGGCCGCGCTTGACGAGGTAGAAGTCGGCGACCAGCACGCCATACAGCGGACCGATGAACGCGCCGAGCACGTCGAGCGTGTAGTGGATCACCGCCGGGTTGTTGAACAGGTTCCACGGCGTGATGAAGATCGACGCGACGGCCGCGAGCATCCCGCCCGCACGCCAGCTGATCAACCGCGGCGCGACGTTCGAAAAGTCGAACGCCGGCGACACGAAGTTCGCGACGATGTTGATGCCGATCGTCGCGATCGTGAAGGTCAGCGCACCGAGGATCACGGCGGTCGGATGATCGATGCGGCCGACCGTCTCGACCGGGTCGGTGATCAGTTCACCGAACACCGGCAGCGTCGCGGCCGTCGTGATCACGGTGACGAGCGAGAACGCGAGGAAGTTGACCGGCAGCCCCCAGAAGTTGCCGCGCTTCACTTCGCCGAACGAGCGGCAGTAGCGCGAGAAGTCGCCGAAATTCAGCATCGGGCCGGAGAAGTACGACACGACGAGCGACACGGCCGTGATCATCACCGGAATCACTTCCGCGCCGTGATACTTGACGCCGCCGAGGTTGATGCCGATGTTGCGCCAGCCCGCGCGCCACACCATGTAGCCGGCCAGGATGAACATCACGACGTAGACGGCCGGGCCGGCGAAGTCGATGAACTTCTTGATCGTCTCCATCCCGTTCCAGAACACGAACGCCTGCAGCACCCACAGCAGCATGAAGCCGGCCCAGCCGATCGCCGACAGCCCGAGAAAGCCGTAGCGATGAACGTCGGCGTACGGCATCCATTGCGGAAAGAACTTCAGCACGACGATCACGAGCGCGCTGGACGCGAGATAGGTCTGGATGCCGTACCACGCGATCGCGATCAGCCCGCGGAGCACGGCCGGCACGTTCGCGCCGAGCACGCCGAAGGTCGCGCGGCAGGCGACCGGATACGGCACGCCGATCTGCTGGCTCGGCCGCGCGATCAGGTTGCACAGCCGGTTCACGATCGTGATGCCGACGATCAGCGCGATCAGCACCTGCCAGCTCGTCAGCCCGAGCGCGAACAAGCTGCCCGCGAACACGTAGCCGCCGACGCTGTGCACGTCCGACATCCAGAACGCGAAGATGTTGTACGAACCCCATGTCTGATTCTTCAGGGGTGCCAAATCTTCGTTGTACAAACGTCGACTGTAACCGTCCGGCAACGCGGGATCGCTGCCCTCGCCGCCTTCTTCCGCCGGATATGCGCTGTCGTGCGCGACACTGAACTGAGCCATGACTTCTCCTTGACGCGGCCGGACAGCCGCTCCACCGTCATCGATATCGCTCCGGGTCGTCGCCCGGAGTCGGACTGGCAGCCGACGGCATATACCGCCGGCCTGCATTGCGCTCGTTCTGTGGCGCGCGGCCGGGTTCGCGTCGCCGCTCAGGCGCCGCCGAACACTTCGCGCAAATCGACCTGCCCTTGCGCGGGCCGGTCCAGCATCTTCAGTTCGACATGCTGCAGGTGGTGCGCCATCAGCGTCACCGCCCGCTTCGGATCCCCCGCTTCCAGCGCGGTCAGGATCTCGTCGTGGTCGTCGCACGAGCACGGGCTGCGCCCGTGCGATTCGTACAGCGCCGACATCAGCGTCGAGCGTGCGACGAGCCCGTCGAGGCACTCGCAGAGCGTCGCATTGCCCGTCAGCGCCGCGAGCGCCGTATGGAATTCGCCCGACAGGCGGATCCACGCCGCGAAGTCGTGCCGCTCGAACGCACGGCGCTCCTTGTCGATCAGCGCGGCGACGCCTTTCAGCCGCTTCGCGCCCGGGCCCGTCGCGAGCCGCTCGACGACGGCCAGCTCGATGATCCGGCGCATTTCGAACACCTCGTGCACGTCCTGCAGCGTCGGGCTCGCGACGAACGCGCCGCGGTTCGGCTCGAGCTCGACCAGCTTGTCGGTCGCGAGCTGCGCGAGCGCCTGCCGGATCGCCCCGCGCTTCACGCCGAACACGTCGCACAGCTGCGCTTCCGTCAGCTTCGCGCCGGGCGCGAGCCGATGCTCGAGGATCGCGGTACGGATCCGCTCGGCGATCGCTTCGGGACCGGCGGTGCCGGACGGGTGGGAATCGGGCTCGTTCATGATCTGCATCGCGTAATGATCCTCATCCTAGGACGGACATAAAGATTGTCAACAATTCTTTTCTCGAAATGCGCACAATCAGCGTGCACCGTGATGCACCTGCCCGGTGCGCGCCGCCCTGAATCCATGCACATCAAGCCTCTCAAGCTTTTCCATAGCGGTTCCCGGCGTATACCCTCTCGGTTATTTTGTTGACAAAAATGGTGCGATTTCCGATCCCGACTCGATCGGCGTCGATGAAAAGTTTCGACCGTTAGTTGCGCATTTACTTAAAGAAAAAGGCGGGAAACCCCACCTTTCGATCGTCCCCGACCGGCTCAGCCGAGATGCGGATAGTCCGACAGCGTCAGCCGGAAGCCGTGCGCATTTGCGACGAGCTGCGCCTTCGCGCCGAACGGCAGCGTCAGCAGGTCGGGCACGTGACCGAACTGCAGCCCCGTGACGACCGGAATGCCGACCACCGAGCGTACCTGGTCGATCATCGCCTGCATGTCGTAGCCGTTGTCGTATTCGAACGGCCGCGCGCCGGTGAACTGGCCGAGCACGAGCGCCTGCTGGCGCGCGAGCAGCCCCGACAGGTGCAACTGATAGATCATCCGCTCGATCCGGAACGGCTGTTCGTTGACGTCCTCGATGAACAGGATGCCGCCTTCAATATCGGGCATGTACGGCGTGCCGACGAGCGACGTGAGGATCGCGAGGTTGCCGCCCCACAGCGTGCCCGTCACGTTCACGGTCTGCACCTGCGGCGCTTCGACGACGATCGTCGTGGTCGGCTGCGACAGCGTCTGCCAGAAGTGCTGCATCGTGAAGTCGCTCGGCGTTTCGGCGCCGAAGTCGGCCGACAGCATCGGGCCGCCGAAGGTCTTGATGCGCGCCTTCGCGTACAGCGCGAGCTGGATCGCGGTGAAGTCGCTGTGCCCGACGAGCGCGATCGGCTGGTCGCGCAGGCGCCGCTCGAGCCCGAGATAGTCGAGCCCGTGCAGGATGCGCGCCGCGCCGTAGCCGCCGCGCACCGCGAGCGCGATGTCCGGCAGCGGCCGCTCGGGATCCGCCAGGCGGTTCAGGTCCCCCGCCCGCTCGCCGTCGGTGCCGCCGAAGCGCTGAAAGCGGCGCTGCGTCGCTTCGATGTTCTCGATGCGATGCTGCGCACCGCTCAGGCGTTCGAGCGCGCGATTGATCGCATCGGGGTCGTGCGGATAACCGGACGGCGCCAGCAGGCGGATGGTGTAGGACGCGGCGGGCTGGAAGGACATGGCGAAAGGTATCGGGTCGTCAAACCTGCTTAGAGGGTCCGAACCGTCTCCGGTTCACGGGCCGGGATCGCAGCGACGCTCACGGGAGCCGGCCGCTGCGCGAGGCGATGCGCTTATGACGCGCCGGACGCCGCGTCGCGGGCCAGCCGCGCTTCGCGCAGCGCGCGGCGGCGCTCGGCGAAGAACGACTTCAGCGCGGCGCCGCACTCGTCGGCGAGCACGCCGCCGGTCACGTCGGTATGGTGGTTGAGCTGCGGATTGGCGAACGCGTCGATCACGCTGCCGCATGCCCCCGTCTTCGGATCAGCGGCGCCGTAGACCACGCGCGCGATGCGCGCATGCATGATCGCGCCCGCGCACATCAGGCACGGCTCGAGCGTCACGTACAGCTCGCAGCCGGGCATCCGGTAGTTCTGCAGGTGCTGCGCGGCCATGCGCAGCGCGGCCATCTCCGCGTGGGCAGACGGGTCGTGCCCGCCGATCGGATGGTTGAAGCCGCGCGCGATCACTTCGTCACCGCGCACGAGCACCGCGCCGACCGGCACTTCGCCGGCCGCGCGCGCCTCTTCGGCGGCAGCCTGCGCGAGACGCATGAAATGCAGGTCGCGCGCCGACACGGGCGTGGCTTCGGGAACAGGAGAAGGCGCGGCGGATTCGGTGGCTGCGGGGTGCAACGCGTCGGCGCTCACATCGGCCCCGCTTCGGCGGACACTTCGTCGAGCCCGCGCTCGCACAGGCGTTCCGCGATGCGCCGGCAATAGTCGCGCGGCATCACCATCGGGCCGCCGCGCAGCGATTCGAGCGCCATGTCGAGCGCGAGGATCTTCGCCTGCAGCCGGCAGCGCGCGGCCCGGTCGCTGACCGCCTGCAGTTCATCCTGCAGATTGCGCAGCGCGCGCAGTTGCTCGACGGCCGGCGGCACGAAACCCGCATTCTTCAGGATACGGTTGGCCACCCGCACCTCCTCGGGTACGAGCAGGTCGTCATCCAGCGCCTGCGGCGCGCCGGCACCCGGCAAGTCGTCGAACTCGCCCCGCGCGGCGGCGGCGGCGATACGTTGTTCGACCAGTGCGTCAAGCAATCTCATCAGTCAATCGGAACAATGCGGCAGCCGAATTCTAGCAGGGTGACGCGCGGATGACAGGCTCTTCGAAGGTATGCTCGATATTGTGTTTTTTAGGGGCCGAATCGCTGCGCATGCATGCCGATCGGCGCGATTTGCCGCTCTGCTGCGCCGCAGCAGGCTCCGCGCGGTTTTACGCCGTTTGGCCCGAGCGCCGTCCGCCCCCGTTTTTTTATTTTGCATCCGGGCGGACCGCCGCTCGTTTCGCTGCCGAAACCACCCTTGCGCTGTGTCCCGATCACGCGGCGACCGTTTGCGACTGCTCCTTCGGAAACGGCCTGAACAGCATCGCGACGGCGAACGCGGCGAGGCCGATCACGAACGATCCGATGTACAGCCAGCCGTAGCTGCCGAGCGCATCGACGATCAAGCCGCCCGCAACCGGCCCCGCCGCCATCCCGAGGCTGCCGGCCATCGCGCTGCCGCCGATCACGGTACCCATCATCCGCAGCGGAAAATTCTCGCGGGCGAGCACCGAATACAGCGGCATCACGCCCGCATAGATGAAGCCGAACAGCATCGCGACCGCGTAGAAGCCGTCGAGCGTGCGAACGAAGTAGTAGCCGAGCGCGCCCAGCGCCTGCGCGAGCAACCCGGCCACCAGCATGCGCTTCGCGCCGAAACGATCACCGAGCAGACCGAATGCGATCCGCCCGCCCATCCCCGCGAGCCCTTCGACGCTGTAGATCGACACCGCGGCGATCAGCGGAATCCCGCAGGTCACCGCATAGCTGACCGTATGGAAGATCGGCCCGGAATGCGTCGCGCAGCAGAAGAAGTTGGTCAGCAGCAGCACGACGAACTGCGGCGAGCGCAGCGCGTCGCCGACCGACAGCGGCGCAGGCGCACCGGCCGCCATCGGTTCGGCGTGCGGGCGGTCGAGGGCCGGCGGACGCCGTACGAGCAGCGACGCCGGGATCATCACGACGGCCGCCAGCGCGGCGATCATCAGCATCGACGCGCGCCAGTCGTGGCGTGACACGAGCCACGCGGCGAGTGGCGACATCGTCATCGGCGCCATCCCCATACCGGCCGACACCAGCGACACCGCGAGGCTGCGATGCGTGTCGAACCAGCCTGTCACGCACGCCATCATCGGCGCGAACACCGCGGCGGCAGCGCTGCCGACGCCCAGCCCGAAAACCAGCTGGAACGCGAGCAGCGACGGCGCGCGGCTCGCGAGCGCGAGACTTGCCCCCAGCAGCACCGCGCCCGTCACGACCACCGCGCGCGTGCCGATCCGGTCCGACAGGCTGCCCCACGCGATGCTCGCGAACGCCATCGCGATGAAGCCGAGTGTCATCGCGGCCGAAATGCCGGTCATCGACCACCCCGTGTCGCGCGCGATGGCCCGCAGGAACACCGGCAGCGAGAACATCGCGCCGATCGCGATGCAGCTCAGCAGGCCGCCCGCGGCGACGATCATCCAACGGTATCGGGAATCCGGCATCTGGTAGCTCCTTGCTCTGTCTGGCTGGCATCGACGGGGAACCGGGCAGCGCTCGCGCGCGAGCGCGGCGACGCAATCCGGTCGACACCCATACGACGAACGACACACCGGGAAATCGACACGCGTGGCACGCGAAGAGCGAATCTCCAATTGTCGGCCGATTCGCGCGCGTGGCAAGGGGCCACGGGGACCGATCGACGCACCGCCGGGGCGCACGCTCCCCGATTCGGTTCACGGAGTCCCCCCGCTTTTCCGGAATCGGAAAGTCAAAATCAGAAATAGTTGGTTTGGGCATGCGGGCCCGCTCACTACACTCGAGTCACCTTGTCATAACAAGTTGACCGATGACCTCACCCAACGTCGTGCCGCTGTCGACGGCCCCGCTCTACGTGCAGATCAAGGACACGCTGCGCGCGCGCATCCTCGACGGCACCTATGCGCCGCACAGCCGGATGCCGTCCGAACACGAACTCTGCGCGATGTTCGACGTGAGCCGCATCACGGTGCGCCAGGCGCTCGGCGATCTGCAGAAGGAAGGCCTGCTGTTCAAGCTGCACGGCAAGGGCACGTTCGTGTCGAAGCCGAAGGCCTTCCAGAACGTAACGTCGCTGCAGGGCTTTGCCGAAGCGATGTCGTCGATGGGCTACGAGATCGTCAACCAGCTGCGCAGCTTTCGCACCGTCAAGGCCGACCGCCATCTCGCGACGAAGCTGAACGTGCCGGAAGGGGCGCCGCTCGTCGAGATCCACCGCGTACGGCTGCTGAACCGCGAGCCCGTGTCGCTCGAACAGACGTGGGTGCCCGAAACGCTCGGCAAGCGGCTCGCGGGCGCCGATCTCGCGACCCGCGACATCTTCCTGATCCTGGAAAACGACTGCGGCGTGCCACTCGGCCACGCCGACGTGTCGATCGACGCGATCCTCGCCGACGACGACATCGTCGATGCGCTGCGCGTCGAGGAAAGCAGCCCGGTGCTGCGCATCGAGCGGCTCACGCACGACGCGTCGGGTACGCCGATCGACTACGAATACCTCTACTTCCGCGGCGACGCCTTCCAGTACCGGTTGCGCATCGACCGGCAGAAGAATCGCCAACCTGCAAGGAACCCGCGATGAATACCCATGTACTCGAATACGACATCGTCGTCGTCGGCGGCGGCACGGCCGGCCCGATGGCGGCGCTCAAGGCGAAGGAGCGCGACCCGTCGCTGCGCGTGCTGTTGCTGGAGAAGGCGAACGTGAAGCGCAGCGGCGCGATCTCGATGGGGATGGACGGTCTGAACAACGCGGTGATCCCCGGCCATGCGACGCCCGAGCAGTACACCCGCGAGATCACGATCGCCAACGACGGGATCGTCGACCAGGAGGCCGTGCATGCATACGCGACGCACAGCTTCGCGACGATCGAACAGCTCGACCGCTGGGGCGTGAAGTTCGAGAAGGACGGCACCGGCGACTACGCGGTGAAGAAGGTCCACCATATGGGCTCGTACGTGCTGCCGATGCCGGAAGGGCACGACATCAAGAAGGTGCTGTACCGGCAGTTGAAGCGCGCGCGCATCGCGATCACGAACCGGATCGTCGCGACGCGTGTCCTGACCGACGCGCAAGGCCGCGCGAGCGGCGTGCTGGGCTTCGACTGCCGCACGGCGGATTTTCACGTGATCCGCGCGAAGGCCGTGATTCTGTGCTGCGGCGCGGCCGGCCGCCTCGGGCTGCCGGCGTCCGGCTACCTGATGGGCACGTACGAGAACCCGACCAATGCGGGCGACGGCTACGCGATGGCCTACCACGCGGGCGCCGCACTCGCGAACCTCGAGTGCTTCCAGATCAATCCGCTGATCAAGGACTACAACGGCCCCGCCTGCGCCTACGTGACTGGCCCGCTCGGTGGCTTCACCGCGAACGGCAAGGGCGAACGCTTCATCGAGTGCGACTACTGGAGCGGTCAGATGATGTGGGAGTTCTACCAGGAACTGCAAAGCGGCAACGGCCCGGTGTTCCTGAAGCTCGACCACCTCGCGGAAGAAACGATCCAGACCATCGAGCAGATCCTGCACACCAACGAGCGGCCGAGCCGCGGCCGCTTCCATGCGGGGCGCGGCACCGATTACCGGCACCAGATGGTCGAGATGCACATCTCCGAGATCGGCTTCTGCAGCGGCCACAGCGCATCCGGCGTGTACGTGAACGCCCGCGCGGAAACGACCGTGCCGGGGCTCTATGCGGCCGGCGACATGGCGGCCGTGCCGCACAACTACATGCTCGGCGCATTCACGTACGGCTGGTTCGCCGGGCAGAACGCGGCCGACTACGTGGCTGGCCGCGAACACGCGCCGGTGGACGACGCGCAGGTCGCGGCCGAACGCACCCGCGTGCTCGCGCCGCTCACGCGTGAACGCGGCCTCGCGCCCGCGCAGGTCGAATACAAGCTGCGCCGCATGGTGAACGATTACCTGCAACCGCCGAAGGTGACGCGCAAGATGGAAATCGGTCTGCAACGCTTTGACGGAATTATTGAGGATATCGAAGAAATCAAGGCTGACCATCCGCACGAACTGATGCGCGCTGCCGAAGTGCGGGCGATCCGTGACTGCGCCGAAATGGCTGCGCGTGCATCGCTGTTCCGCACCGAGAGCCGATGGGGGCTGTACCACCATCGCGTCGATTTCCCGCATCGCAACGACGCGGAATGGTTTTGCCACACGTGGCTGCGCAAAGGCGCCGACGGCGCGATGCGCAGCGAGAAGCGACCGGTCGAACCGTACATCGTGCCGCTCGCCGACGACGAACGCAGAGCCTACGCGCACCTGCGCATCCGCGAACCGGCCGCACGCGCGGCCGCCCTGTGACTCCGAGGAGCCTTACCGTGCCCCATACCCCGCACGACATCTTCCTGCGCAGCAGCGCACCCGTGACGATCGACGAGGATCGCTGCATCGCCGACAAGGGCTGCACCGTCTGCGTCGACGTGTGCCCGCTCGACCTGCTCGCGATCGACGTGACCAAGGGCAAGGCCTACATGCAGTTCGACGAATGCTGGTACTGCATGCCGTGCGAACGCGATTGCCCGACCGGCGCGGTCAAGGTCGACATCCCGTACCTGCTGCGCTGACCCGGCGCGCCGCTTCTCCACCATCGGACCTACGACTCATGAACCCTACGCTACGGATGTTCCGCCTGCTCGCCGCATCGCTCGCGCTGTCGGCCGCCGGCCTCGCACACGCCGAAACGATCCGCGTCGCGATCGGCACGCAGGACACCACCATCAACTGCGCGACCGGCGGCCTGCTGATTCGCGAGCTGCATCTGCTCGACAAATATCTGCCGCGCACCGGCAAGTACCAGGACGTGAAGTACGACGTGCAGTGGAAGGACTTCACGTCCGGCGCGCCGCTGACCAACGAGATGGTCGCCGGCAAGCTCGACTTCGGCGCAATGGCCGATTTCCCCGGCGCACTGAACGGCGCGGCGTTCCGAAAGGCCGGCCGCAGGAGCGTATTCATCACCGTGCTCGACGGCAGCATCGAAGGCAGCGGCAACGGGATCGTCGTGCCGACAGGTTCGCCGGTGCGCTCGCTCGCGGACCTCAAGGGCAAGACGATTTCGGTGCCGTTCGCGTCGACTTCGCACGGGATGCTGCTGCGCGCGATCAAGGCGCAGGGCTGGAACCCCGAGACCGACGTGAACATCGTCACGCAGGCGCCCGAAGTGGCCGGCAGCGCATTGAAGGCCGGCAAGATCGACGCGCATGCCGACTTCGTGCCGTTCGCCGACCTGTTCCCGTATCGCGGCATCGCGCGCAAGATCTACGACGGCGCGCAAACCCATTCACCGACTTTCCACGGCGCGCTCGTCGACGCGGACTACGCACAGCGCTATCCGGAGGTGGTCGTCGCATACCTGCGCGCCGCGCTCGAGGCGAACCGCCTGCTTGCCGAGCGTCCCGAGAAATACAGCCTGCTGATCGAGAAGGTCACCGGCATCGAGGCGCCGGTCGACTACCTGTATCACGGGCCGCTCGGCATCCAGACCCGCGACCTCACGTGGAAGCCCGAATACCGGCAGGCCGTCGCGACCGCCATCGACACACTCAAGCTGCTGAAGAAGACCGACACCGCGCCCGATCCGGCGACCTTCATCGACGACCGCTATATCCGCGCCGCCTTCAAGGCGTCGGGGCTCGACTACGACGCCGCGCTGAAGCACTACGGCAAGCAGTCGCTCGTCGCGAACGACGCGACGACGGGCAAGCCGATCCGCGACTTCAACGACGTCGCACAGGTCTGGCTGGTCGACGACGAACCCGTGCGTCACTACGCGAGCCCCGCAGCCGCGTTCACTGCGCTCGGCAAGCTCGGCCCGGCCGCGAAGGTGCGTGCGGTCTTCGTGCACGACCATGCGAGCGGGCTGAAGCTGTTCGCAGACCAGGCGTGGTACGTGAAGGACGCGCACGGCGCGTTGAGCGCATTCCTGCTGAAAACGAGCGCCGATGCGTACGCACAGCGGGTGTCCGGTTCGGTCGTCGACTACGCGGCCGCGAAGACCGGCGCCGCGCAAGCGCTCGCATCGCGCTGAACCTTCCCCTCCCTCTTCACCGACACCGAATATCCGCATGGCCGCCACCTTCGAGCTTGCCAAACGCCGTCTCTCCGAATCACCGCGTGCCGGCGCTCCCCGCACCGCGCATGGGCGCCCGACCTCGTTGCGCAGCCGCGCATGGCGAATCGCATCGCTCGTCGCGTGCGTCGCGCTGTGGCAGGCGGCCGTCCAGTGGCGGCTGTCGCTCGGCATCATCACGTTCGCGAACGTGCCGGCGCCGGCCGACGCCGGGCCTGCGCTGTGGTCGCTGCTGCATTCGCCGAAGCTGCCGATGCACCTGTTCGCGAGTATCACGCGCGTGCTCGCCGGCTTCGTCGCGGCGGCATTTGCCGGCGTCGGTCTCGGGCTCGCGATCGGCCGCTATCGCGCGCTCGAAGACACGCTGCTGCCACCGCTCGAAGTACTGCGGCCGATTCCGGCCGTCGCGTGGATTCCGCTCGCGATCCTGATGTTTCCGTCGTCGGAGCTGAGCATGATGTTCATCACGTTCATCGGCGCGTTGTTCCCGATCCTGCTGAACACCGTACACGGCGCCGAGGCCGTCGACCCGCGGCTCGTCGCGACCGCACGCAGTCTCGGCACGCGCGGCATCGCACTCTACGCGGAAGTGATCCTGCCGGGCGCCGCGCCGGCGATCTTCACGGGGCTGTCGATCGGGATGGGCACGGCGTGGTTCTGCCTCGTCACGGCCGAGATGATCGCGGGTCAGTACGGAATCGGCTATTTCACGTGGGAGTCCTATACGTTGCAGAACTATCCGGACATCGTCGTCGGGATGGCGCTGATCGGCCTGCTCGGGATGGGCAGCAGCCTGCTCGTCAAGCGTATCGGCACGGCGCTCACGCCGTGGTACGCACCGCGCGGAGGCCGGCAATGACCGCGACCGCGCTTGACACCGCCGCACTGGGCCGCGTCGGCGTACGTGCGTTGACGATCGAACTCGGGCCGCCGCATGCGCGCTTCGCGGCGCTCGATGCACTCGACGTCGACATCGCACCCGGCGAATTCGTCTGCGTACTCGGCCCGTCCGGGTGTGGAAAGTCGACACTGCTCGGCGCACTCGCCGGACACGTCGCGGCGACGCACGGCGAGATCGTCGTCGACGGCGAACCAGTCGACCGCCCGCATCCCGATCGCGGGCTCGTGTTCCAGCAGCACACGCTGTTTCCATGGAAGCGCGTGATCGACAACGTCGCATTCGGCCTGAAGATGAAAGGCGTGCCTGCGCGAGAGCGTCGCCGCGAAGCCGCCGCGCTGCTCGAACTCGTCGGGCTCGGCGACTACGGCGCGCACTACCCCGCGCAGTTGTCCGGCGGCATGCAGCAGCGCGTCGAGATTGCCCGTGTGCTGATCAACCGGCCGCGCATCCTGCTGATGGACGAACCGTTCGGCGCGCTCGACGCGCAGACGCGCCGCAGGATGCAGACGCTGCTGCTCGACATCTGGTCGCGCATCGGGACGACCGTGCTGTTCGTCACGCACGACATCGAGGAAGCGCTGTTTCTCGGCGACCGCATCCTGATGCTGTCGCCGCGGCCCGCGCGCATCGTCGCCGACATACCGGTGCCGCTCGCACGACCGCGCACCGACGACAGCACCACCGAACCCGCGTTCGTCGACATCAAGCGCCGCTGCCTTGCGCTGTTGCGCGACGCTGTTTGATCGCGCGCCCCTCACCGCTCCGAATCTTGCCCATGACCGCTTCTTCTCCTGCTTTCCCGCTGCCCGGCGCGCTCGATCCCGACCTTGCCGACCTCGTCGCGCGCATCGCTTCGCCCGACTCACCGGTGCGCCGCATTGCACTCCTTGAACTCGCCGATCTCGAGGATCCCGATCTCGTGCCGGTATTCGTTGCGGCACTGCGCGACGACCCGGCGGCCGACGTGCGCGGCGAGGCCGCACGCGTACTCGGCGCGTGGGAACAGCCCGACGTCGTCGACGCGCTGTGTCACGCGCTGCTCGACCCGGACGACGGTGTACGCGCGACCGCTGCTCAAAGCCTGTCCGAGCTGAAGGACGTCGCCTCCGGTGCCGTGCTGTGCGGCTGGGCCGAACGGCCGGAGCCGTTCGTGCTCGGCGCCGTACTGCGCGGGTTGCGCGAACTGCGCGACCCCGACGCGTTCGCGCCCGCCCTGCACGCGCTCGACGCGGCGGCGGCGGCCGTACGAGCGGAAGCCGTCGCCGTGCTCGGGTGGCTCAAGGACCCTCGTGGGCTAGCGCCGCTCGCACGCGCGGCGACTGCCGACGCCCATGCCGACGTGCGACGCATCGCGGTCGGCGCGGTCGGATTCGCGGCATCGAGCGACACGGTCGTCGTGGCCGCGTTGCTTGCGGCGCTGCGCGACGCCGAATGGCCAGTTCGCGAGGAAGCGGCCACGACGCTCGGCAAGCTGCGCATCGTAGCCGCACGCGCGTCGCTCGTTGCCGCGCTCGACGACGATTACTGGCAGGTGCGATTGCGTGCGGTGCGTGCGCTCGGACAGTTGCGCGACGCTGCAGCAGCACCGGCCGTCGTCACGCTGCTCGCGCATGCGATCAGCAACCTGCGCAAGGAGGCCGCGCTCGCGCTCGGCGAACTGCGCGATCCCGCGACGTTGCCCGCATTGCATGACGCGCTGGAGGATCGTGATCCCGAAGTCCGCAAGGCCGCGCGGATCGCCATCGCGCAGATCGAAGAAGACGTACGATGATCGCGCCGACCGAGATCCTGCTCGACCATGCAGCCCGCACGTTGACGCTGCGCTGGCCGGATGGCAATACGCAACGCATCGGCTATGCGCAGTTGCGCAACGATTGTCCGTGTGCCGCGTGCAGGAAAATCCGGTTCGACGGCGGCAACGTTCGCGCGCAAGCGGACCTGACGCTGGATGGCATCGACGCGGCCGGCTACGGCATCCGGCTGCTGTTCGGCGACGGTCATGTTCGGGGCATCTATCCGTGGCCATATCTGGCGGATTTGGTGAATTTGGTGGATTTCGCCACCGCACACGCAGCGACGACACGTACCGACGGCACGCGCTCCGAGCACGCCTCGAACCTGGATCGCCTGCCCGAATCCGCGTACGCGTCCGTCTAATCGCCAGCCACGCGGCATCCGCCCGAACACGCGCGGCGCGGAACGGCTTCGTGCGTCGCTACGCCCGTTGCCGTCCGTCGCCCGCGCCTCGGTGGCGAGATCGACCGCGCCCGGTCCACATCGACAACAGCACCGCACACGCCGGTGCAATCGCAAACGTACCGAACGCCGCCAGTGCAGCCGAGCGCACGCCGTCGACCGCGCCCGGGTTCGTCAGCCCGGCCGCATTCGCGATCACGCCGGCCAGCGCGGTCGCATACAGCTGAACGGTCGTGATCGACGACGACGCGAGCGTTTCCTCACCCGGCCGAGCCGCGGAAAACACGCGCGCCAGCAAATGCGGCCAGCTCAGCTCGATACCGAAGCCGACCGCCGCAAGCGCGATGCCGTACACGACGGCACCCTGCACCGCGCCGCGCCACGCGTCGAGCGGTATCGTTGCAACCAGCACGAGCAGCGCGGCCAGCACGACCACCGGGCTGAGCCGGATCAGCCGGTCTGCGCCGTCGTCGCCGTGCCCTGCACTGTACAGCGACGCGAGCGTCCAGCCGGCCACGAGCGGCGTCATGCCATGGATGATCTGCAGGAAGTACGGCACGAAGATCTCCGTCGTCATCGCCGCCATCAGCAGGCTCATCACCGCGTAGATCGCGCCAAGCGGCGTCGCCAGCGGATACGCGCCGGACGGCAACAGCAGCCCGACGACGATCCCGAGCACATTGATCGGCACGCCATGCGACAACCCGCCCGCCGAGATTGCAAGCACCGACAGCACCAGCAGCGCGATCGCACTCACTGGCAGCCGGTTGCCCAGCAGGCGCTCGCGCGAGCCGCGGACATCGACCGATCGAACCGCCCGTGAGCCGCGCCCGTTAGTGCAAGCCGTCGTCACTCAGCGGCCAGCACCCTTTTATTTCGTGATGTGTCTTGCCGAGCCAGCTGTCGACCAGAACGAATTCACGCACGCTCCACGTAATCGGCGCAATCGCGCGCGGCCGGAATCGGTTTTCGCTGTACAGCAACGTGACATGGGGTGTGAAGTGCTTGCCTGATGCACGAAACCCGGCCCAGTTGAGCGCGTCGACCAGTTTCTGATGGAACGCGGTCAATGCACTCGGCGCGATATCCGGGGTCAGCACCCACGGGAAATTCCCCGGCCGGCCTGTGAAGCTGAGGATCCGATCGAACGTCACGTCGAACGGCGCCACGTGAATGCGTTGCGCTGCCATGCACGCACGTGCGGCGATGCCCGACGGCACCCGCATGAACGGCCCGAGCGACTGCAACGTGATGTGAAAACGGTCGGTGTCCTGCAACCGGCCTCCGACGAGCAACTGGGCCTGCAATCGGCCGGCCTGGTCCGCGATACGCGCAGCGGTATCCGGATCAGGCTTCACCGCGAAAAACAGGTGATGCTCCAGCCGGCCCGCTTCGATTCCGGGTAGTGTCAGTTGGGTCATGGCAGCAAGGAAAATACGCCGAGGATGACGCTTCCATTATGGTCAATCGGACGACCCTGTGCCTGCGACATGAAAAAACGCCCGGCAGGTTCCCCTGCCGGGCGTTTCGCATCATTCGGTGCCGTGATCCGTTACCGGGGCATGCCCGGGCGCCGGATCATTCCCACTCAATCATCAACAGTACCTGCTTCGCCTTATCTGACGGGGCCTCATGGTAATTCGATCGCATCGATACCACGAAAAATACCATTTCGAGCCAGGATCAGCGTTTAACAGGCTCCAGGCCGTTTTCCGCGCGACGCACGTTGACATCGTCTATGAGTTCAGCAAGTTCCGAAGGCCTGTGAATATTGCGCAGGATATCTCCGCCTTGGCGGTGAATCACGAAGGCGCCCCCGCGTTGGATCGCGCTATCCGCCGCCGCAATGACGCTCGCGAAGGCGATAGTGTTCTTGCTGTTCTGAAGGTCGCTCCACACATCGGTTTCGATCAGCAGATTTTTTTCGTCGAATGCAACGGACACGCTCATTGTGGCTCGCTCCTACTACTTTGAAATATTAGGGGCGGCGACAATAACATGAATTGAACGTATTCGCAGCGTCTTCGATGAGCGCTTGCGCGGCGACCGCGCCGCAGACTACGCGGCCGTCCCCTTGGCCGGTTTTGGCCCGGGCTCGGCGTGCACCAATCGGCAGGATAGAGGTTGAGAAAGCTACGCGCCTCGTCCGTATACCGTTAACGCGCAACGGCGTTTGGAACCCACAGGCGGATTTGGCCCTGATTCCGGCGCGGCAAGAATTCGACCGCTTGCGCTCGGCTAGCGTGATGTTCGTCGTCATCCGCCGGATGCAACGAGTGCGGCGCAGTTGAACACAACAAATTTGTTGGGTAAAATCCCCCCATGTCTTCGCAAGCTCTTATCACCAACGACCGCCAGGCCCGGGAAGTCACGGGGCTCATCGAGGAGATGTCGCGCGCGACCTCGTCCGAACAAGTGCTCAAGTCGGTGGTCAGCGGCCTCCCCCCTGAGGTCATGGCGGGTGTCCAGCGCGCCTTGACCGCAGAGCGCTCAGAACTCACGGCGATGCTGGATGCTTACCTGGAAGCCAAGCGTGGCAATCTCGCGCTGCTTAAGGCGCGGGCGCAAAACGATTTGGGCGAGATGCTTATCGTGGCCCGGATTGCCAAGGGCTGGTCCCAAAAGGATCTCGCGCGGCAGATTGGCCTACGTGAGCAGGCTGTCCAGCGCTACGAAGCGGATCGCTACCGCTCCATCAGCCTGGCCGGCTTCGTTCGGCTGGCCAAGGCGCTAGGACTGAATCTTTCCGCCGATATCTGTCCCAATGCTACCGCCCCCTGGATGTCACCGCCTTCGCTGGATGTTTCCGCCGAACAGGCCCAGAAGGTGTTGAAACATGCGCGGGAGCATGGCTGGCTGGAAAACACCGACTCCGATGAGAATGCCCTGAGCCAATTGGTGCGCTATGTCGCAGAGCACGTGGGAAGCCACGGAAAGCCCTCATTGTTCCGAACCGGCCTGGTCGTCGAGCACCACGCCGATGACTGGTCGCTGCTTTGCTGGAAGGCGCAGGTCACGCGTCGCGCCAAGGCGACCATCGACTCACGGAAGATCAAATACCGCCCCCTCGACATGGCATGGCTGAAAAACCTTCCCGGCCTGAGCGCAGTCAAGGACGGTCCGCTTCTTGCCCGAGACCTACTACTGGCCCACGGCATCGTGGTCGTCGTCGAGCGCCACATTCCAGGCATGAAGGTCGATGGGGCAGCGTTCCTGGTCGATGAAATTCCGGTGATCGGCCTGACGCTTCGCCGAGACGCACTGGACAATTTCTGGTTCACGCTGCTGCACGAGGTAGCGCACGTGATCCTCCACTATCGGACAGGCCTAGCTGCTGGCTTTTTCGACAATATCGAAACGCGGGAAGTCGACGAGATGGAGGCGGAAGCTGATCAGTTCGCCGGTAACCTGCTCATCCCGCAGGAGCTCTGGTTGCGCTCGCCCGCGCGTATTGCGAAGACGGCCGACACCATCGAGCGCTTCGCACAACGCCTCGGCATCTCTCCCGCTGTGATCTTTGGCCGTATCCGGATGGAGCGGCAGAATTACGCAATATTTTCAGACAAGATTGGTTCAGGTCAGGTTCGTAAGCTGTTTTTTCAACAGTAGTCGGAGGTTCTGAATGCATGAGGGTTCGAAGGTCCTGTATTGCCCCGCATTGCGTCTAAAAGCTGGCGAGCTGGCTGGCGTAAGGGAGCTTGACGATGGGGTCGCGCGGCACGTCCTGCCCCGCTTTATCGTCCCGCCAGCGGCCGATCGTGGCGATACGCCCCAGCAGCGGCTCTTCGACTCCAAGTGTTGCGTGCCGGACGTGGGCGGTCTTCTGAGCGGTCACTGGCTAGGCCGGCGGGCATTCGTCGACTTCTCTTATCTCATTCCCGAATGCGGGGCTGCACAGAGCGAAGCATGGTTGCCTCCGATCTTCGCTCGCACCAGGTCGCTCCGCGTCCGAGCGATTCCCTTCGTACCGGCAGATAAGCTGGGGCCCGGACTGATTGCCGCCGTAAAGAAGATTTTGCCCGCCGACGAGACGCTCAAGCTCGGGATAAGCGTGCGATCGGGCGACCTGGAAGATCCTCAGCTCGGGGAAACGTTCCGCACGATCCTGAGTGAACTGTCTCTGGAGTTCCGCGACTGTGCCGTCTTCGCCGACTTCACAGACGCGGACTTTTCAGAGTTCCAACTGGTGAGTCCGATTATCGGTTTTGCTCTGGAGGCGTTGCAGGATCTCGGCCCCTGGCAGCTTATCGTCTTTCAGGGTACTCACTATCCCGAAAAAAACCCCGCCACCCAAGCAGGCCAGACGGTAGCGTGGCCCCGCAACGAATGGCATGCCTGGCACAACGCCGTAAAGTTCGACGCCAATACAGCTGAGCACCTGATCTTCGGCGATTACGCCGCGGACTGCGCAAAGATGAATTTCAAGAAAGCTCGTGCTCAAGCGATTCGCCACTATCGCTACGCGACGCCGACGGACTGGCTAATCGTGCGCGGCGACAATGGTGGCGGCGATTCGCGCATCATGACCGACATCTGCCAAAGGATCGTCGACAGCGGCCAGTTCGCAGGGGCCGACTTTTCGCTGGCGGATCGGTACATCCGCGATAACGCCACTGATGGAACCAACCCGGGCAATCCGCAGATCTGGCGTCAGGTCAAGGCGTCCAAGACATGACGCTCAACTGAGAGCTGCCCCCGGTTTAACCGCATCCTAGAAGAAATGCTACTAGCTGCAGAGGTTTGCCGCATTAATCTTTGGTCGAGTGGTCGGCCAAAGCGGAAAGTTGCGGATCCTCCTACCGGTACCGACGACGAGCGACGGCTTCGCTTACTCTCCAAAGCGTTTTGTTGGTGTGGCCGTCCAGCATGTTCCGATAAGATTTGCTGTACCGGTCAGACACCGAGCGAATTCGCCATGCCGAAATCATCCGCATCCACGGACCACCCGATTTTCACCAGCATCGAGCACGAGATCATCATCCTGTATGCCGTTTGGGACATGATTGGCGAGATGGCCAACTTCGATATGTTCGAAAAGCTTGCGAGCCTCGAGAATACCAACCTCATGTTCTCAACCTCAACGCACACCCGCCTCTTCAACGTGCTACTCGTGGATTTCCTCTCGTCGCCGCAGAAAGATAGATCACGTGGGGCACTACCTTTCGGATTGCCACCCACACCGAAAAGCGGCAGACCCTCCGATAACACCTACCTGTACTACCTACGCGAGATCTGTAAAAGCCCAAGATTCGGCGGGGACACAGGACAGCTCTTCAGCGCCGTCAAATCCTTTTGCGATTGGCTCGACACTGAGTGTCTCGTCGAGAAGGTCTGGCTCGCCGAAATCTCGGTATCGGTCAATGTGCGCGCTTCCAGACTTTCGCTACTGAAAATATGCGGCAACATCGGCAAGCACAATTTTTCGAGACTTGAAGCCAATGTCGGTGAAATTGCGCGAATTCTCGCAAGCAGTGGCGCGCCAATCGACGAACAGCAAGCTTTTCTCGCACTCCCGTCCTTTTACGAATGGTTCCATCGAAATTTTTTCGTCTACCACTCGAGCACAATCGCGGAATTTCTGAACAACCTGAGATGGGCAATATTCAGATATCTTCAGCAGGAGTTTTCGCGCTCCTACATCAACAGGCCCGCTGGCAGAACGCGGATTACGGTGCCGCCATTTTCCGGGCCTTCCACATCTATGGAACCCCAGAGATCACTCCAATCTTCGAGCAGGCGACCGGTGCCACGGTTCAGGTGGTATACACGCTCGCGATGATCCTCGGAGGGGCGGCCAAGCGCCACGCCTACACAAGTCCAACACAGGACTACTCAGCCTTCGGTGTGTCCGCCACGATGCGCGACGCCTTTTTCCAGCGTATAGCCGCAACTTCGGAGCAGATCCGCGAAGAACTCCGAGCGCTTCAGCGTTACGATGAGACATGGGCATACACCTGGAATGCACTTGAAAAATACCCGTTGATTCGCCTCAACGTCAGCGGAACCCCGGGTTTGTGCTGTCCGCTGCCTGACCTTCTGCTGCGTCGGGTAACCGAAGGGCTGTTCTACGACCTACTCAACACGGACAAACACTTCGGTGATCGATACGGCCGAGCCTTCGAACGATACGTCGGTCTCGTGCTCTCCGAACTCTTCGATGAGAGTACGTTTACCGTCGTGCCAGAGCAGGTCTACATGGTCAAAAAGAACCAGAAACACGGTGTAGACTGGATCGTGAGTGATGCAACCGGCAATCTATTCCTGGAATGCAAGGCTCGCCGGATAGGGCAACAGGCTAAGGAAGCCATGGCCGGTGCGGCTCTCGAAGCTTCGATCGATGAGCTTGCGCGCGTCGTGGTTCAACACTACCGGAACATCGACGACGCTGTTAGCGGCCTGACGAAGTGGTCGCCGAATGGATTGCCGGTTTATCCCTTTGTGGTGACCTACGAGGACTGGTACCTCTTCGCGCCGCACGTCGTCGATCTGCTGATCATACCCGTTCGCCGACGCCTCGTTGAAGCGGGGTTGGCGCCGAACCTGATCGAAACAATGCCCTTTTTCGTGACATCCATCGCGGAGCTCGAAAAGGCGGGCCAAGCTATCGCATATCTCGGTATCAGGCGCTTCTGCGAGGCATGTTCCTTGAGTGCGCATCGTCATTTCAAGCTCAGCGATTTTGCATCGACGGAGTTTCCCAACGAGACCATCGCCTATCGGCCCTTGCTGCAGGAAAGCTGGCAAGCAATCTTTTCCCATATTCCCCACGTCCTCGAACAGTTGCCCGTTCAACCGGCATGACGACCACCGCATAACATCGGTCGTCATGCACTTGCCTGGCAATTGCGAAGCATTCATCCTGAAGCGCGCCCCTTACTCGAAGCGCTCATCCGAGATGCGCGCATGGCTTAGTTCCTGTTTGCGCTCCTCTTCAATAACATTACCTAGTCGACGCCGGTTCTGCTCTACAAAAGACATCACACTGGATGGAACAAGACCATCCAGTGCATCTAATAACCTGGCATTGCCCTCAATCAAGACTGCACGTGACCCACTCCACGATGTAGGCGAAAATCGGTCGATGAACGCTGCCAACACCGGTTTGCAGTCAGGTGCATGCTTAAGCAGCAAGCGGGCCTGCTCCGACCATGCCAGTCCTTCGCCGTCCGCAGCGCGAACGGCAAACTGTACCAGTCCTGCAGCCAGCGCATAGCGCGACGCCGGGTGCTGCGCACACCATGTCAGCAATGCGTCATTCGAAATCACATCGGCCGTACGTCTAAAGTGTGAGCGCGCCTCTCGAAACGCAAACACCCGTCGGTCCAATTCTTCCAAACCCACTGGAAATAATGCGTTCAGAACCGGAACGGGATGCAGTTGCAGCAGTGCACACGTCAACTCATCGTGATTGGTCCAGTGGGTCCGGTATTCCGCAACCGCCGCACCGAGGCGTTCCGCAACACCCGTCGCCACCGCCTCCCCGTCCAAAGATACACAGCACAACTTGACGATTTCTGCGAGACGATGATCCTGCCCAGCGGCGTGCCGCTCAAACTCCACTCGCTCAAGCAGCTCTCGTCCCACCTCTAATACCTGTGGATCAAGACTTCGTTTGGCCGAGCTGTCTGAGTAAAGCCGCATTTCGAGAATTTCGAGCGCGACATCAAGCCCGTGTTCCTGACCGGCGACCAGCTCGACCAGCTCCCGAAAATCCTCGCCGGCCAATGGATCGGCGCCTGACGCGGAACACAACGCACGGTACGTATGAATCGGACTTCGTCCCTGATGAAGCGCGCGCCTCAGTCGGCTCACTGCCCGATCATCCAGATCGACCGCTGATTGCAACATCGGGAACAGCCGGGTAAACGATGCATTTTCAAGCGCAGAATCCAGAACCCAATGCGCCATGTCCCGATTGTGCTCCCATAGCCAGTGTACAAAACCACGATGAACCGAGATATCGATGGTTTGAGCTTCTACGGGGATCGAAGTAGCCAGCGTCGTCCACAGCGCAAACGGATCAGTTGCTCCGCTCGCAAGCCCCTGCCCAAATCGCCAGGCACGTAGGCCACCTTCCATCAAGTCGGGCAACAGTTCATCGAGAACCAGAGGAGCGACGGCAACGGCCTGGCCCAGGTCATACGCGAGCTGATCCAAGCGCTGCAGAATGACGCCGATATCCCGCACAGGATCCAGGCCTTCAAGTTCGGCCGGGTCGCCCCATGTTCTACCCAATGCGGATGCGCGAACCTGATCGGCCAGACTCGACGGCCTCAACTCGATCTCGATCGCGGAAAGCTGCGCCTTAATATCAGACGGCATCGAGCCGCCATCATAGAGGAGTGCCTCCCGGCAAGCCGCCCACGCCTCGCGCCAGAATCTGCCCCTGGAGAACAGGCGAATCAACCTCGCCAACTCCTCGTGTGCCCCCGAAACAGACCACAGTGCGCGCAAGTTGTCCGCCACTAGCGACATCAGGCTGGATTCCAGACTGGCGTCGCACTGCGCCAAGCGCTCGATCAGTTGTAATCCGCTCACGTACCAGTGACGGACATCGTTACGGGTCCGTGCTTCGTACCCATAATCCCGCGATTGTGAGCCAAACCCGAACGAATGGTGCGAACTGAAAAAGCCCGTCTGCACCACCCTCTTTAGCGCCTCGATACCCAACGGCCGGTCAGCTTGAACAAGCCATTCGATCGCCTCCAGCCGTTGTTCAATCGTCGCATGGGTGCCCGAAAGACATATCGGAAATAGCGAAAGCAAGGTTTCTGACGCAGAGGAAAGATCCCCTTTTTTCTCTGGCTCAAGTCTCAATCGAACCAGCACCCGAATGCAGCGTTCAAAAAACTGCGCGTCGTATGCCAGCGAACGCGACAGGGAAATCGCAAGGCGTCGGACAGCAGTTGACCATGCCACCGTACCGCCACACTCCCGTTCGAGAACGGAAAGAACAGCGTCCGGCACAACAGGCGCTATGTTCGTGAACATAGCCTGCCTGTCATCGTCCAACGTACGGAAATCGCTCAACAAACCGCCCGGCATCAGCCAGTTCTGTGCAATCTCCACTGCGACCGGATGATCATGCAAAAACGACAGGCGCCGGGAAAACGAACGGGCAAGTCGCGCGTTACCACCCGCCAGCAGATGCTGATCGATGATCTCGAATGGCATATCATCCAAAGCATGGCGAGCGAGGCGATTCGCGATAGCGTGAGGCAGTACTGCCCGCCACGGTCCGCGCGCCTGCACGAGATCACGTCGACGTAACTCGCTTACATGCCGGAATACGGTGCGGGGCGTCTGGTCAGCCAGGTTCGCCAGGTGCGGCAATTCAGACTCATCCTGGCTGATCCCCTCGCCCCAGAACGAATAGATGAGGGAGCAGGCTTTTGCCGCGGCCAGCAAGCCCTCGTCCGGGTCATGGCGTTGACGGAACAGCCGGAGAAACAGCTCTTCGTTGGTCAGGCCAGAGATCGATTCCGTCACTTCGACAGTCTCAGCCAGCGCGATCGCAATGCGGGCATTGCCACTCGATGCTTCAGCAATCGTGCGGGCGTTAACCTGAGACAACGTCTTATACCGCCGGAGCAGTAATTTTTCGATCAACCCAATCGATGATGTCTCGAGGGCGACAACCTGCGTACCTTCTGGCTGATCTTCGCGGACGTCATACTCGACTGTGATCACGCCAAGCTGGCTCCCGGGTACCCGACACAGCTCAGCAAGCTGCTGATGCAGGCTCGGTGGGCAGTTATCTATCACCATGATCGCCCGCGTTCGCGTCGCGACCAGTTGGGAAGCGAGTCCGATCGCCGCCGGATTGATCGAATCTGGAAGGCTTGTATAGATGGCGAGCGAAGGGGGCAACGCCCGCGTTCCGATACGCGCATCGAAGAGTGTCTGGACAAAGCGCGTTTTCCCCACTCCAGATAGACCGACCAGGCGAACGACCTTTCCAGGCTGGGCCAGCGCATCTCGCAGTGCGTCGATACCTTCATGAACCGCAAGCGTGGATTGCCCGAGATGCAGACGCAGCGCGTCGTCCAGCAGATATTCGGACTGGACGTCTTCGGTCGGCGAACTCCATGCGCCGTACGCTCGCCATCCGACCAGCGGCCTACCGATACGCTCTCTCATCCATGTCGCAACACCGGGATGCGACCGTATCCAGGTTGCGATTCGGGTCCGGTCATAAAAATCCGTATGCAGCTGGTCCGCACCTGTCACCTCAGCCAATGCGTCGCGCATCGCAGACCGACGGCTACGCAAGCCCGTCTCCGCGGTCGAGCCATTGGCGCTAACGATCACATACGCACCGGACGAACTAGCCAATTCAGAAATGACGGGACGTATGCTCCCGCCCGGCCGCATTTCGCTTGTAATGGCGGTCCGGGCCATGTCCGGCTTTTTGACCTGAAACCCCGTCGCCGCCCGTGGGATAAATCCCGCAATTTCGATGTCAGGCGGGAGATTGACTCGCACATCCAGACCACCGTCTTTCGCTGTCTGGCTTCCACCCCACGTTACCGCAGCAGGAGACAGCCCTCGCGATGCAAGCTCAGCTTCGCATAGACGTCCGATTAACTCACGAAGATCCGTGTCGTTAAGCTTCTGGATATCATCGGGTTCGACGTCAAACATGGAGGGGTACGCGCGTATGAGGTTGCTCATTTTAGACCGTGATGCCGTCAGCCATTAACCTCTGCATAGTTCCGGGTCGTTGCGTGCTCGCATCTCGCTGCGCCTTGTCCGGCAGAAACTTTATCGACCTGCACGCTGTACTGCACTATATTTTCATGAGGTGTACCACCCGCGCACTCGAGAGGTCTGACAGGAGCGCACATGAGTATTTTCAGTTCATGGAACAAGGCTTTAGTCGGCAAACCCTGGATACGGCTGGACGATGCCGGCACCATCCTGGCCGGAGGCTCTCCGAGATCAGGTGCGCCGCGCAGCATGCATTTCCGGGCCGATCAGGACCATTGGCTCTCGCTCGTCACGGATGCCATCGCGCGTGGCGTCATTTCCACGACGGAACACCACGGTATGCGGTATGTACGTCAGGCCGACTTACGGCGCTGGTGCGAAGCAGCTGGTACACCGTGGAAAGTACCCCACCACCCTGGCGAAGGCGACGCGTCGCCGGACGGTGCAGATGATCCGCCTCCCGTGCCCATTCCTGACCAGAAAGATAGCGAGGGGGATCCCGATACGCTGGACCCCCGCGAACAGACAACGCTGCTCGTCCTCGTCGCCGCTGCAGCTCGTGCAGGAAAACTCGATCCCGTCGCCATCGAACGCGCGTCTAACGCGCTCGGAGTTACCCTATCTCGCCGAACCATCAACAAGCATCTCGCCCGCATCGACGATGCCATCGAGCGGCGGAAAGACATCAGCCGCTAAGATATCTCAAAGAGCTGGTTCATCACGTCGCCGCACCTCCCCAGGCAGCGCGACACGCGGGCGCTCCTGATGAAATAGGGGATTTTTCGCTATTTCACCTGCTATAGCACCTGGTACCGCCCGATTTCGCCGAATCTGGTTGCATCGCGATGCAACGGCATCCTGCCGTCTGACGCGCCCTGATCTTCCAGGAGCGGCCCATGACCTTCTCTTCCCAGCACGCATCCCTTCCCCGCGCACTCCAGCAGTTCGACCAGTTGCCCGATGCAGCTCATGTGGACGTGCGTACCGTTGCCGGCCTGTTCGGGATCTCCGTCCCGACGGTGTGGCGGCACGCCCGATCGGGCAAGTTGCCCGCCCCCAGGAAGATCGGGGCATCCACCCGGTGGAACGTTGCGGAACTTCGAGCAATCCTGTCGGCGAATTTACACATGCAACGCTGAACCCGTAAGCGCCGTGACGCCATGATCTGACTGTGGCGCCAGGCGCCTGGCGTCGCACAATCCCAGCCGTTTGCGACAGGCTCTGCGGCCAAAGCCTGATTGCGCTACAATAAACCCAACAACATAGGTTTCTTTATGCTATGGAAAAGCGGTAATATCGAACTGCGTATCTGGCCGCTGGATCACTGCCCGCCACATGTGACGGCGGTGTGCCGGGCTGATGCATGGACGGCACGCTTTGAGTTCTCCATGGTGACGGATGATGTCTCACTGTGGGACGTCAAACCCCTGCGCAACGCGCCGACACTGACCATACTGAACCGCCTGGCGAAGCAGATTCACAGCAATCGCCTGACGTGCCGAGCATCCTGGTGGCAGATTCAACAAACAGTCTGTCTGGATCACGCTCCCGTGCAGAAGCAACGCAGCACGAAGAAGGTGTTGCTACTACCTGCCGGCAGCGTGGGAACTGGCACCGTGGTCAAAAGCAGCGGCATCTATGTCCCTGGACAAGGCGTGCAGGCACGCGTGAACTGGGGAACAACCGTCACCACTGAATGGCTGAAGGAGGTCTGATCATGGCATCCAAGAAAATTTCGCGGGATGACTACACGCAAGCGCTAGCACGTGGACGTCAGGCGCTGGCGGAACCTCATGCGGTATCCGCCCGGTACATTGCCAGCGCTCGGGTCTTGGAGCTGGTGTACAGCAACGGATTGACACTGCGTATCCATCCGAAAGAGGTGTCTGCCCTGAAAGATTTGCCGCGTAGCGCCCTGGCTCAGGCTTACGTGACCCCAGGTGGTGATGGGCTCGTGTTCGGTGAAAGCGAAATCGCTGCGGTCAGCATCCCTGGCCTGGTCGCGCGCCTCATTCCCGTGGATATTGCCAGACGGGCCGTCGCCGCTGCGCGTGGAAGCGTCCGTACCGCGAGCAAGGCAGAAGCCGCACGCCGCAATGGTGCCAAAGGCGGCCGTCCTGCCAAAGCGAACCTGGCCGCTGCGGTGTAGGTGTTTAGCGATGCCACGTCTCCGCCGATGCCCTCATCCACCGGCGAATCATCTCTACCCAGTAGCCTCAAAGGAGCACGATTTTGCCCAAAAAAGTGCAGGCGAGCCTGGCAACCCAGGCTCCTGGGTTATCAATGCTTCCCGCCAATGCGACGGTGAAAGCCTTCGTGATCGGCATCGAGGATTATCAGCACAGAGCAGCTCATTCCTTGCCCAAGGTGGACTATGCTCGCCAAGATGCCGAGGGCTTCATGGACGCTCTTCAGGCGATGTACGGCGACAGGCTGGACGGAGAGATGGTTGTCGACAATAACGCCACACTCGGGACCATCCAATATCGGCTCCAAGGGTTCATTCGATCATTGGAAGCGGACGATCTGTTCGTTTTTTACTATGCCGGACATGGGTTTTATGGGAATGGCGGCAACCGGATTACCGCATGGGAGACACACCCCGAGCACATCGAAGACACCACCCTCCTTCTTCGGGAAATCCTGCTCGACCCGCTCCATGCTTCCGCGTGCCGCAGAGCGCTGGTTTTTGTCGATGCCTGCGCAGCCAACTTTACGCCTTTCATAAAGTCGCGAGACGTGATTTCGGATTTCAACCCCACGGAACTCAAGGAATATCTGACAGCAACGCAGTACTTTGCCATGTACCTTTCGTGCTCACCGGGCGAGAAATCCTATCCGAGCGATAAACTGCAGCATGGCATCTGGACTCACTTCCTGTTGAAAGCGCTTCGTGGCGAAGCTGAGGAATCACTTGGGCCGGAGCGTTACCTGTCCGATCAAGGCCTGAAGGATTACCTGCGTAGTGCTGTGCGGCAGTACATGACAAAGGAGACGACGCACAAAGGCGTCCAGACACCGCAGGCAGTCATTACGGCGAGCGGCAGCTTTGCTATTCGGGAGGTTCCACTACCGGTGGTTCCGGTGAGAGAAGCCGGCGATCTTCGCGATGTGCGCATCACCCCGTCGAAAGAATTCTTCGAGGGCATTGAGGAAGGCAAGATCAAGGATCTCCCCGGCTTTATCAAGCGCATACACTTCATACCCGAGCGACCCGATAACGACGCCACGACATCTTTTATCAGACAGCTTCTTGCAGACACGATTCACGAGCAAACGCAGGATCTGTACGATCAGGTCAAGGAAGATATATCTGTCAGCACAGTATCCTCCGTTCGATTCGCGGCTAGATACCATCATGGTACCTCAATGGTACCGCGCCGAACGGAGTACATACCCTCAAAACATGCCATCACACGTGCCAGCAAATCTCTTGAGATTCAGTGATATCGAGTGAGACCGAGCGACTACAAAAATCTCGGTATATCTTTGTTTTTATGAGAATTTTGATATCGCGTGAGCCAGTGTGAGGCTATGCTGGATCACTCCCACTCGATCATCAACGGATCGCCCAAACCCGCATGGTTAAAGAGTTTGGCTGTGATCGAAATAGGCCTTTACCGTCGCTTTTACCGTCAGAAACGCAAGCCCTTTTCTGGCGCGGGTTTGCGAGGCACCGGCTTATCATCAATCAGAGCGTAGGATAACGCAGCGAGCCGCGTAGCGAGCAAGTCGGCTTGCTCGGAAAATTTCTTCGTGTTGGTCTTCTTCAACTGCGCCAGGTTGCGCAGCTTTTCCCGGGCATGCGATGCAGAGTGCGAACGCTGCTCGCGTGGAACTGCTGCAGCTCATGTGGCGTTTTGCACCAACTATGACAACCTACGGCAGCGCGGCGGCTGCTCCAAGCTGATCTGAGGGAATAGAAAGTGAAATGGACAACAGAACAGTTCTTAGAAGAGCTGAAACGCTTACTGAAGCCCGGCGTCATCGGCTTTTACGAGAGCTTCGAAATCACGGAGATTCTAGGTTTTCAGGAAGACGGCACTCCCACCACCTTCTTCAGCCTAATCGTGGCTGAGCCTGGTTTGCCGCCAGAAGGTTCAGTCAAGCCAGCGTGCCTGAACCCGGATCGAATCGAGATCAAGGGCAGTGACTACAAGTTCGGGGTCTTTCGGTTCCGCGTCTCCATTCAGTTTCTTGTGGGAGTCCTGGAACAATTCGCCAAGACTGGCATCTGGCAGACCGGGCCGAAGCCACTGAAGGTTGGCAACCTGGTGCCAGTAGTCCCGCAATTCGTGCACCCTGACTTTAACGACCCTCACCCCTGGAACAGTGTACTGAAGAACAACTTCTACGAGGGTTCGCACGTCCTGGAATTGTTCGATACATCCAAGGACGCGGAGCGGTTCCTGTTGCGGGACTCGCGCCTGCTGGCCGAGCTCTCGCAAAAGGTCCACGCCTTTGTGCCCATGGACATCGACGGACTCTCTGATCGGCTTGGTAATATTGTTTTCCAGCTACCCGTCACCGTCATCTCTACAGGGGTGCGTGGCTCGCCTATCGGCGACCAGAGCATCCGCATAGCTTGGCACGAGAAAGCGACGCCGCGGCCACTGCGCGTCTCTTGCGAAATATATAGCGACTCCACGGTCGATGCCTTCGACTCCAAAACGGTCGGAGTGCCTCCTGTTAAAGCGGAAGATTCCATCTTTAAACTTCGCTCTCCCGGGGGGGGCGCTCGAACCTACGTATGGGACGACGCGAACCAAGTCCTGCTTAGTGCCAGCCCGATTCAGACGTTTCTCCTCATGGCCGGCATCTCGATGCACGCGAAAAGCATCGACGACCCAGGGGAGCCACAAAGAAAGTTCTCAATTCCGATCAAAGACGCAGCGGCGCAATCGAAAGAGATAGCGCTCAAGCGCGTTGACAAGCCGCACTATGTTGGCAGTGCCCCTGAGCGGCCACGCGAGCCATGGCGTTCAGAGCGCATCTTCAAGCTGTCCTCGCGGCAGCTACAGGAACGCAAGGATTTTGTGCAGTATGGGCAGTTCACTAGCGGCCCCAGCCGCAACTTGCGCGTCGTACTCATTGCATCGGTCCTCGTTGGACAAAGAGCGGTTGGTAGTGGCCGGTTGCGGTGTCGTACACGGGCTGCGTGACCTCGGCGATGATCTCTCCCGGCAGATCGGAATTGATGCCTGTCACCAGCGCGGCCGGAATGATCGTGCCGGCCATCACCGTGTACGGCGAAGCCGGTGCCTGCAAGCTTCCCGTGTTACTGGTCGCAGCATCGCCACCCTTGGCCATGAATGCTTCCTTCTGGTCCTGCCGGTTCTGGATCGCTGTCGGGTCGTTGGGCTGCGCGGCCGTAGACGCCGGGCCGGCCCCCATCGGATTGAACGCGCCTGCTGCCGCATTGGCCGTCGGCGTGGTGCTCGCAGACGCGGAAACCGTATCGGGCTTGCCGGTATCGCTGCCAGTGTGGAAGAACACCGCAGAGCGGGCAATCTCATCGGCCTGGCGCTGCCGGTCGATGTTCTCGGCCGATGGCCCCGGATTGACATTGCCACCCGGCAGCGGCGGCATCGCCGACGCCGCGCCCCAGTCGCCGGGAAGCGGTGGCCCGAGCTGCGGCACGCTAGCCGGCGCCGCCGGGGCGGGTTTCTCCGGCAGCTTCGAGTAGTCGGATGGCAACTGGTCGAGGTCGTCGGCTTTAGCGACCCGATCGACGTTGTAGAGGTTGGTCTGATCGCCCGAGCCGCGCCGGCCCTTCGATTGCAGCGCCCACATCGACGCGCCGGCCACGGCTACCGCGAGCAGCGTGGCGGAGACGGTCAGCGTGCGACGGTTGAGCCGCGTTACCGCACGCGGTGCCGCACGCAACGCAACGCCCTCCGGGGCGACCTTCGGCGCGGGCTGGGCTTCGCGGTCAGTCGTGCCCATGACTGGCTCCTGCGGCCACGCCGTCGGTGCGCTCGATGCGTACCACGGCGGCCTTGTCACCACCCAGGCGCAGCTCGGCCGCCCCGAACAGGCGATCCACGATGTCGTAAGGGGCATGGAAACGGTAGTTCACCAGTTCGCCCTTGCCATCCGGCCCGACCACAAACAGCGGTGGCAATTCGCCCTGCGCGATGCCGACGGGAAACTGGATATAGACATGCTGTCCGTCATCGAAGGCACGTATCGGCTTCCACGGCGGGCTGTCGCCCGTGATCGCATAGCGGAAATGCAACTGGTCGAGCGACAGGCCATCGGCAGCAGGCGCCACTGCATCGGCGGCCTGCGCCTGGGCCTGCAAGGCCAGCATCTGGTCCTTCGGGTATTCCCACGACACTGACGCCATCCACGCCTTCGCGGTGGACGTAAGTTCGAGCAGATAGGTGCGCCGGTTCGTGGTGATGACGAGGTTCGTCATGATTCCCGCACGCACCGGCTTGACCATCACGGCCACGCGCCGGCCCGTGCCGCTGCCGCTCGCGGTATCGCCTACGATCCATTGCACGGTATCGCCGGCAGCGACGGTCAGCAGCTCCTCGCCAGGCTGCAAGCTGATGACGGTCACGCGGCCGGGGCTGGTATAGACCTGATACAACGCACCATCGGAGAACGGCCAGACCTGGATCGCGTTGATGTAGCCGTCGCGCGTTGGGACCACGCTCGCGTCGGCATTGGCCTGCTCGACACGCGCCTTCGCGTCCGTCGGCTCCGGTGCGGGCTTCGCATCTGTATTGCTGGGCAGCGGCTTCATCTGGTCCGGCAATGGCAAAAGCTTCGGCACTTCCACGACCGCAACCGGCTTGGGCGGCTCAGGCAATGGCTGCGCCTTGACCGATTCGTCCAGCGAGATCGCCGGCGGCGGTTTGCCTTGCGTGGCGCAGCCAGCAAGGCCGCCCAGCAAGACGAGGAAGGCAATGGCGGTGATCGACGGTTTCATGGCTTCTTCGCTCCTTCCGGCGCGTCCAGGTCACGACTCCAGGACAGCCCGTTGATATAGATACCGAGGGGATTACGGCGCACCTGCTGCTCGGTGCGCGGCGTCTGCATGACGAGGGTGAGCATTGCCGTCCATTGCTCGGTGCCGGTCGGCGTGCCGTCGTTGAAGTGCTGTTCGGTCCAGCGCACCTGGAACGAGGTATCGCTGACGCGCACCACGCTCGTAACGTCAACCGAAGTTGAGTCCTGCCCGACATGGGCGAACGGATCGTGGGCACGCGCGTAGTCGTTCAGCGTCGCCGCGCCCCGGTCAGTGGTATAGCCATAGGCTTCGAGCCAGTTCTGGCGCACCACTACCGGGTCGATCGACAGCGAACGCACGTCTGTAATGAAGCGCGCCAGGTAGTACGCGATCTGCGCATCGGTCGGCCGGTATGGCGTAGCCGCCGCGCCGATCGCGCGAACCTGCCCGGCGTGATCAACCTCGACCACATAGGGCGTGACGCGCGACTGGCCGGATTGCCAGACGAGGCCCGCGGCCATCAGCAGCGCAAGGCCCAGGCAGCCGAAGGCCATCAACCGCCAGTTCTTCGCTTGCACGCGCGCGCTGCCGAGGCGTTCATCCCATACCTGTGCGGCGGCCTGATAAGGCGTGGCGGGCGCAGGTGATTCGCTGTAGCGCACGCCGGGTCGTATGAAGCGCATGGCTCGCCTCCCTTACTCGTTCGAGGAATCGTTGAGGTCCGGCGCGGCTCCGCCGCCGCCGTGGTCGGCCGAGCGCACGACATGCGCGGCGGTCGTTGCGCCATGCGCGGCGCGTTGGCGGCGTTGCAGGCGTTGCGCCCAATCGGGTGGTTTGTCGGCGGATGCCGGCGATGCGTTATCGGCGCTCGCCGACGACGTGGATGCTTCGCTCGCGGCTTCGCGCGAGGCGGATGCCGCCGCCTGCCTTCGTGTAGGTGTCCAGCCCGACGAAGCGCACCAGCGGGTGCGTGGCGGTGGTTTCGCGCTCGGTCAGGCGTTCGCGCAACGCGGACGCGCTGCGCTGCCATTCCGGCGCACCGTAAAACGCGGCCTCCTGCGCGGCGTGGTCGTCGGTGATGGTCAAGGCCATCAACTGTTCCAGCGTCACGCCACCGGCGCGGTAATCCGCCATCAGGCGCGGCGATACGTTGGCGAGTTTCAAGCGGCGCTGCACCACCAGCGGGGACACGCCGAAATCGGCGGCAATGTCCTCGATGGGACGGCCTTCCTTGACCAGCGCGGCGAAGGCCGCGAACTGGTCGGCGGGGTGCATGGCCTCGCGCTGCACGTTCTCGGCAAGGCTCACGGTACGCGCGGACGCATCGGCCACCAGCAGGCACGGCACTTCATAGTCAGCGGCAATGCGCTTCTTCTTCGCCAACAACTTCAACGCGGTCAGGCGGCGGTCGCCGGCAACGACTTCGTACTGTTCACCATCGACGGATAGAATAACGATGAGGTTTTGCAGCAGGCCGACGCGGGCGATGCTTGCGGCCAGTTCGGGGATGGACTGGCGCGGGGTCGTGCGGACGTTGCGCTTCGAGCGGCGCGGCAACAGTTGCGACAGCGGAACCAGAATCAGGTTCTTGGTCGGATCGGCCACTTCCAGCGGCACGGCGGTTTCGATGGCATGGATTTCGGTTTTCAGAACGGCGTTCATGGTGATAACTCCTAGCGGTTGGGATGCAGCAGCGAGAGACGCGGCAAGGGTTGCTGCCTGCCCCTGCCGCTGTGGGGTTCAGGCTTTCAACTGGCGCAGGCCATCGGCCAGCAGCCACAGCGCGCGATTGAGGCGAATGCCGTTGTCGATGCCCTGTACCGGGCGTGTGGTCTGGCGGCGACCGTTCGCGGCGCGGGCGGACAGGCCGCCTTTGATGAGGTTTTCCTGCGTGCGGTTGAACACGCTCCACAGGTCGCGGCGGCTGTCGTCGTGACGGCGCGGCATCAGGATTTGCGATTCCGTGATGGGTGCGGGCGTGGCTTCGTCGTACTTCAACGCCAGCGCGGCGCGGGCGAACACTTCCGATTCCCCGGCGTCCAGCGTGATTGCCTGCATGGCATCGCGGGATGCCTGCGCCCGGTCGAAACCTTGCAGGACTTCGTAAGCGCCTTCGATGACGTGCCCGGCCACGTCGCCCTTGTGGGGTACGCGCACGTCCGCCACGGTGTCGCCGCAAACGAGGCCGTTCTGGCACACGAAGCGGAACATGCCGGCCAGCATCTGATAGCTGCTCGTGCCGTCATGCGAGTTCAGCAGGATGATTTCGTTGGCCTCGCGGCCATTGATTTGGCTGGCATGGCGCAACCGGATCATGTGCTTGGTGTAGTCGCGGCGGTCGTCGGCACGCACGCGGGTTTGGCACACCATGAAAGGCTCGAAGCCTTCGCCGCGCAGTTCTTGCAGCACGGTCCCGGTGGGGATGTAGCTGTACCGCTCGGAACGGCTTTCGTGCGGGGCGTCCGCGAAGATGGAAGGCGCGACGGCGCGAATCTGGTCATCCGACAGCGGATAGTCGGAACGCAGCACCGGCGAACGGGAAGCGAAACGGGAAGCGAGTTGCATGGCATTTCTCCTGACAAGAAAGGGTTTGCTGTTCACCGCAACCGGATTCCAAGATTCGGAGCCCGCCTTTCGGCTGTTCGGTGCGGTCGGCACGAAGAACCCGGTTAGCCTCGTTGCCACCGTCTTTCCTGAGTTCATCGCCCGCGACGGTCAGGAGCGCGCGGACGGGGGCCGTCAAGGAGAAAAGCGCAGGGTTGGTGCGGCCCGCAGGCGCAGCCGAGGACACGGCCCTGCGCGCCTTGACGGCACACGAACGCGGGCTACAGTCGCGGACAAGGGGATGAAGTCAGGGGAGACGGCTGGACAGGCAACGGCCATCTCTGTGTGCCGACCGCACGCAAGCGAAGCGCGCAGGCCCGGATCGAGGAATCCGGGCCGTAGGCGTCAGCAATGGAAGCCCGAATGGGGCGAAACTCGCGTAGCGAGGTTCGATGCGAAGCACGAGAGCGCGACCGACTATCTAGCCGGGGACGCCAAAATTTTGACGTTGAGTAGACGAAAGGCGCAGGGCGCACTCCACGGGCAACTGGTCGTGACCCGGGATTTCGCCCATATCTCGCGCGCGATATTTGTAAAATACGGGCTGCTATGGGTGTTACCCGAGGACGCCCGTGGCGACCTTCGGAAAATCGGTTATTCGCAGCGATCCGCAAACTTCACAGGGACTCTTTCTCGCGATGACGAAAGCCGCTTATAAGCAGACAAAGAAGTCCGACTACTTCTCGGCGGGCAAACCGGTACACCGATTGTCCTACTGTGCTTTTCTGGATGTCCTGGGATTCTCAGAGCGGATTCGAGACAGCTACACGGACGGCGGCGCGGACACGCTATTGGAGACCTTTCACCAAATCCTCGCCAAGAGCATTGCGCAGATCAGGGAAAGCACCGACGAGTCGATGCTCTATTTCAAGTCGTTCACCGACAACGTGGTGCTGGCCCATCCTCGGTTCAGCGACGATATGGAATCCGAGTTCGGATTCATCCTTTGGTCCATCAACGAATACCAGTTCCAGATGGCGCTGAAAGGCTTCTTCATCCGAGGTGGATTGGCAGTTGACCAGTTGTTCATGGATGAAAACAGCGTGTATGGCGCGGCGTTGCTGGAGGCATATCGGCTGGAAAGCAAAGTTGCCGTCAATCCCATTGTCGTACTGTGCGACAACACCATGAAGCTGGTGGATATGCACATCGGCTACTACGCCGGGGAGGTTGCGCCGCAAGTCCGGGATGTGTTGAAAGGCCCCGACGGCCGCTATTTCCTGAACTATCTGACGGAGTGCATTATTGAGGGTGATGATCGGGAGTATCTCAATGCCGATTCCCTTCGCCTGCACAAACAGCAGATTGAGTCAGCACTGAAATCCTATGTCGCAGTCCCCGTGGTTTTTTCCAAGTTCTCGTGGCTCACCGCGTACCACAACTATTTCTGCGACATGGTTTCCACCTACCCGGAATACGACGATTCGCTGAGGGTTTCCGCGGCGTATGCCACCATCCAGTTCCAGCGACTCGCCAAGAAGAAAAAAAAGTGAGCCACTTATGCGCCCGACTAAGCTCTACATCATTGGTAACGGCTTCGACCTATGGCACGGGATTCCTTCAAGCTACTCGCATTTCAAGGAGTACGTGAGGTGCCGCGACCGAGATATTTTCGATGCCGTCGACAACTATCTTCCGGCCGATGAGGACTGGAGCGATCTTGAGTCCGCATTGGCCGACGTCGATGTTGACAGCATCATCGCCGATCTCGGCCATTTCATGTCGTCCTATGGCGACGAGGACTGGAGTGACTCCGGCCACCACGATTTCCAGTACGAGGTCGATCAGGTCGTGCAACGTCTTTCGACCGAGCTTAGAACGCGGTTCGGCGAGTGGATACGCACCTTGATGATTCCAACTCCCGGCACAGCGTCAAAACGCCTGAAAGGCATCGACGTAAATGCGGCTTTCCTGAACTTCAACTACACATCAACGCTTCAAGATCTCTACGCTGTGCCTGACGTTCATGTCTTGCACATTCATGGCCAAGCCAAGCTGTCGGACAGTGAGTTGATCCTCGGGCACGCGTGGAATCCTGCGCAACGCCGATCCCTTAATGATCGGCCCGACATCGAGGACATCGACACACGGCTGATGGAGGCGCATGACACCCTGGACGAGTATTTCTCGCGAACGTTCAAGCCTTCCGAGAAATTGATCTGCGAGCATCAAGCTTTTTTCGATCAGCTCAATGCGATCGAAACCGTGCATGTGCTGGGGCACTCCTTGTCCGACGTGGATCGCCCCTACATCCAGACACTACTTAATGTTCCCAGCATTACTGCCGCCCGTTGGCATGTCGCATGCCTTTCAGAGAGAGAGCGGCTCACGAAACATGATCGACTCATCGCGTTAGGCGTGGATGCTCCGCGAGCTTTGACGGTTTTATGGAGCGATCTCTAACGAGGCCAGCGATACACCCGTTGGACATTCTCAAGGATAGATCTTCGAGGAAACGACGTGCTAACCAAAACCGTCAGGCTGCACCACTTCGATGAATAGATCAGACGCGCTCAACATCTCACTGTTCGACACCGAACAGCGAGATAACACTTTTCTCATGCCATGGCCGGTACCGGGCAACCCCGGTGCCCTCCTCCCTTTCTGCCATTTTGACGAATGGCAGACATTTCTCGAAGCGTGTCGACTACATCCCGCGATACCGGAAATCGTAGAGAGTAAATTTCGTCGTGCCCAAAAACTTTATCTCCTCGCATGGATCGACTTCGGCCTCGTAAAAGCGGGGGAACTGGTTGCCCTGACGGCGCTGGAGTTGGCGCTAAAGGATCGCTATGGAGGGTTCTTCATCCAGCAAGACGTGCGGAAACCAACTAGGCGAAACCACACCGAACGTGCCCCATCGCTTGCTCGATTGCTCGAACATATGGTCGAAAAGGATGGACTCACGGACGAGTCGCTTGCCTTCACGAAGTTATATGGCGGTTCCGTTGTTTCTCTGCTTTATGAAAGCGAAGCCTCGCGCAACGCGGCAAAGAAGAACGGCATGCCCAAAGCCATCACACTGGCTGGAATTCGCAATTCAATTGCGCATGGCGATCCCTTCGATGGACTGCCATGGAGTGGCCTGCTCGAACTGATACGTGATTTGATCGAGTATGCGTACCGGTCATATCTGCTAGAAATTGAGCATGGATGAATCTTGATACACCGGATGCTGCGCTCATTTCCCCTCTCTGAGAGCGCCTTGGCTTGTGCCTCCACCATCTATTGTGTCAAACGCCAGAATAAGGACCAACTGGGTGACAGCCCCCGGAAAGTTCAGAAATTCCAAGCGCCGTCGCAGCGCTGACGGCAGCGATGGGAATCAAAAGTTGCACTGGGTCGCCAACTTGAGCCATTCCTCATCTGCATGGTGGTAACATAAACGCTACCTACTATAGCAATACATTTCTGATGCAAATCTGGTCGGGAGCACTATGGCACTGACGCGATATTTTAAGGAAACGATTCTGGCGCGTGTTCAGGCCGATCCGAAGTTCAGGGATGCACTGCTCAAGGAAGGCATCGAGACGATGCTGGCCGGCGACGTAGATAGCGGCAAGGCGATTTTGCGCGACTACATCAAGGCGACGGTCGGCTTCGAACGGCTTGGCGCGGAGACCGGGGCGTCGCCCAAGAGCTTGATCCGCATGTTCGGCCCGACCGGTAACCCGCAGGCGCGCAACCTGTTCACCGTCATCAGCCATTTGCAGCGCCATGCGGGGCTCATCCTTCATGTAACTGCCCGCACGCAATAGGACCAAAGGCCCGCCAGAAATGAACAACATTGCGGCGCAAGAAGGCATGGAGACGATACCCACTGCTGCAAAGCTAATGGCGTTCTACCTAAGTCGTGACCGCGTGCTGGGGCTACTGAACCCCCAGCATCTTCCCGCGCACGTAATGGCGGCGCTTCAGGGCCACGACATTCAGATGTCGGCAGCAATCCTCTCCAATGTTGTCGGCTCCTACCTGCTACAAACGATCACTGCAGGTAGGGTAACGACGTTGCCGCAGTTGGCCTTCGAAGGCAAACTGAAGGAAGGCGTTTCGTTCATCTATAACGGTCATGTCACCGGCAAGGGCTTTGCGGCTGCCAACAAGACCCCTGCTTTGAGTCTCACAGAAAAGCTCGATGAACCGCTTGCCGGCAGGAAGCTAGTGTTCGAGTTTTCCAAAAACGGGCTGGTGAATGACACTGCGTACACCCGCATGTCCGGCTCAACACGCCTGTTCGCGTTTGGCTACATCGCGGGGATCGACGAAACCACCATCCGCGCCGTGCCTTACGTCGTGGGGGATCTGGTTGCAAGCAGCCACGCGATGCCCTCGCCATTCGTGCCGACACTCGAATTGCGCGCTGAAGAAATCAAGCAGTTCGCCGGAATGGACGAGACCTGGTTTCCCTCCGAAGCCGAATTCAAGCGCATGGCTTCGGTCTCAGAACTGGCTGTCAAGGAACTGATATGCAGCCTGCTTGGCGAGCATTCGGTGCCCAGTGATTGGGGTGGAGAGGAAAGCGATGTGCTATCGGCCAACTTGATTGTTGATGGCCGCCGTCACACAGGGGCATTCTTGCTCAAGGGACCGTCGCGCTTTCATCCCATGAAGCCAACCGATCTCGGAAAAAACGGCGACCAACTCTATCGCCTGTTCAACATTCCCGCTCATATCTACGTCGTGCAGCATTGCCATGCTATTGGCGCTGCCGTCCGCAAGCAGGCAGAGGCGTTTGCGCTCGCACGCAGTTTTGTCGCCCCCTGCCAGATCGTTTTCATGGATGGCATCACGACAGCGCGCCTGCTGCGGGCTCATGGGCTTTGGCCAGCGACAACACCGATTTCGAGAAAAGGCAAGACGGCATGACGGTTCGGTCACCCCATCGCGACGCCCTACGCATTCTGTTTGTCTTGAAGGCAGGAGGTAGTCCTGTCGAACCGCCGACGGCTGAGCATGCTCTCGTCTTCAAAGGAGAAGCACGCCTACAAGCGTTCGACTTCTGGATGCGAAATCCAGACTATCTTGCCGCTGAGTTGCTTGATTTGTTCGCAGAGACAAAGGACAAGAGCTACTACGACGCAGCGCACGCGATATTGGACGACGAGGAACCTGACCTTCGCCGCGTTCCGATGGTGCGGTACTTCTTTGGCGCCTACGAGCGCCTGGACGATGCTTTGTCGCTTCTGAGGTCCCGCGATCTCATCCGCATCACTGGCATCAAGGGGGCTAACAACAAGGTCCTGGAGACAGACTTCGTTCTCACGAAGACCGGCTATGACACTTGCTCAACCGCGGTATCGCAAGAACCAATCCTTCAGTGGTACGCGGACAGGGCCGAGTTGGTAGCGAAGGTTGCCGGCAGCATGGGCGGGACCGCTTTGAAGCAAAAACAATATCAGCGCGCGAGCTACGCGGAGACCAAGTTGGGCGGGATCATTCCTGCCATCACCGAAGATGTTCGAGTTCGCCTAACGCAGCTGCAATCCGACTAGCCACGGGGAGAAAAGATGGCGCAACCCAAAGAAGAATGGCTACAAGCGATAGCCACGAGGTCAGAAGCGGAGATTTCTGCAGTTGAGGCAGTCCTTTCCGCCCACCGAATTCAACCATCGCCCGTACTCGCCCAGCCGCGCAGGCTTGTCCTGCAAGAGATCGAGTTTTCTGGCGAGAAGGACAACGTCGCGAACGCTGGCGCTTTCGCGTTTTCATGGACGGCCCTTGACCACGGCCTGTGGGCCATGCTCTCCGAGCACAACCTGCGGGGCAAATCAACTATCATCGAGATTGTTCGATGGATGATAAGAGGAAGACCGTCAAACAACCTGCAAGACGATGTGCGGCGATGGGTCCATGCCGTGCGGCTGGGTTTCCTCCTTGATTCAGACGAATACGAGATCGTTGCCAAGACTCAGGGAGAGCCTATCGGTAGCCTGTGCCGTATCCGCGCACCCGGTGCTATCGGAGGCGAGCCCGAGAGAACCGTTCTTGCCGACTTTGCCACCGATGGCGAGTTCGAAGCAGTCATGGCAGATTTCTTCATGCGCACGTTCGCGATGGACCCAATATCGAGCTGGCGACAGGGGAAAGAAGACGGGGGGCAGTCGGTAACACACAGTTGGGTGGCCTTCTCGGGCGCCATGTTCATCGGCACCAACTACGACGTACTTCTTGGCGACATGCCCGTCGCCACTGGCCTCACATCGCGTCTAATGCAGATGTACCTCGGCGTCCCATGGGTTTCAACACTCGCTGCCGCGAAGACCGCGCACCAGCTCGTTGAGCAAGCTGTTCAAGTTTCTGCTCGAAAAAATGAACAGGGACAAGAGGCAATCAACGCACGCATTGCAAACATTAGCGCCCAACTGGCAGAAAAGCGTGCTGAGCTAGCGAAGATTCCAAGCGATGAGGCTGTGCGCAACGCCATTAATGCCGATGCGACAGAACTCGCTGATGTTCGTCGCCAAGAGCGAGGCATGGCCGAACATGCGGAACGCGCCGTTGCTGCACTCCGAGAGCTAACCGCTGTCTACCAGGAAGAACGGCGAGACCTCCAGACGCACATGGACGCCATGTCCGCGACGGCAGTGTTCCGTCGCCTGGAACCGAAGTGCTGCCCTCGCTGCGACCACACGATTTCCAAGGCGAAGAAGGCGCTTGAGAGTTCCACGCACTCATGCTCTGTTTGCGGTGAGTCGATTACGAACTCCGAAGACGGCGAGACGATCAAGGTTGAGCTGCAGGAACGTGTTGCGGCATCCGAAGCTGCGGTAACACGTGCTTCGGCCAAGAAGGAAGAGGCGGAGAATGAATTGACCGCCCTCAGGGGGAAGATTGATCTCCTACAAGGCCGCCTTGAGTCGGCTTCCAAGGAGCTAGGTTCCGCAGTACGGCGGCAGGAGGCCGCAGTGGCCGTGGCAGTCCTGGAAGGCCGTCTGGAAGAAGCCTCGGTAAGCCCAGCTTCGCAAGCTGACGACCGAACCGGCGAACTGAAGATTCTGTCTGCTGTCGTAGCAGAAACGGAGGCTCGGGTTAAAGCGGTGCGTGACGGATTGCTCACCGATGTTTCTGCACGCTTGGTCGAGTACGCCAAGGCCTTCGGAATGGAGAATTTGTCGGAAGCATCGCTGAAGGGAAACGCAACGCTGTCGATCGTCAAAGGCGGAGTACCCACAAGCTACGGCAAGGTAACTGAGGGCGAGAAGTTGCGTTTGAAGGTAGCTACCGTGCTCGCGATGATCGAAATTGCCGAAGCGCGGGGTATTGGCCGGCACCCGGGATTGCTCATGATCGATTCGCCTGCTGCCCAAGAGGTGTCGCCCGTCGACGTGGACCACCTTGTTGCAGGGCTTCAAGCAGTTTTCACCAAGCTACCGCATTTTCAAGTGTTTGTTGCCGGTATCTCATCTAAGGCGATAACCGATCACATACCGGAAGCGAATCGCCGTGAGGTTGCCGGCAACGCCTTCCTATGGTGACTGTCATGCATCCGATCGAAGCTGAACTCATAGAGGTCGTAAAGAGCGGGCGAAACTGGCGGTTGGAAGATCTTGGCGGGATCACGAAGCTCGCGCCGGCAGCACGATCGCTCGGCCGCACACCCATGATGCCCGAATTGCTCCACCCGCTTGTGTTGGGATGGAGCGATGCCAACACGGTTGATCGAGACGCACACAAGAGCGTCCTGCATGATCTATTGGAGGAAGCGACAACTGATTTCGTACTCCTTGAGACGGTCGATATCCTCGAACATCATCGGCCGCTGCCGGACGACGGAGATGAGCTTTGCTTCATGCTCTTCCTGGCAAAGGCAGCAACCGACGACCATTCGCTGTCTGGCCTGGCGCGTAGCGCAGCACTTGATGGCGCGTTTCGCTGGGCCGGCGACAATAGGCGCTGGCAGCTTCGCTTACTGGACTTCTTCCTCGGTCTGGCGCCAGGTGACGATACGGAGTTTCTGCGACGGGCCGCCAAGATTGTCGGCGTCGCTTTTTCGCACTGGCGCGACAAAGAACTGGTCGAGGTTCTGCGTAAACTCGCCCAACTCGAAGCGGTCCGACCGGAAGCAGCGTTCGAGTTGGGGATGGCGGCTCTTGCTGAAGCTATGGACAGAGCGGACAGCAGTACGGCCGCCCCCGCTTTCCGGGAAGCCAGAGACTGGTTTGGTGAGTCCGCCGGAACCTCTGAGCACCGTCCGGAAGCCAGCTTGTACCTCGATGGCCTTGACTTGCTCCTTAGCTTCCACAGCGGTGCCGCAAGCACATCGTTCGGTACCGTGAGCACCCGCGTGCAGCAGCACGCATTCGAACTGCACGCCTGGTCCGGAGGCTCCGGCCCTCCGTGGCTGGGGGCAAGACAGGCCGAAGCTACGTGTTGGAGCGCGTTGGCCAGTGCCGTTGCGGGACTGGCCAACTCACTTGACGAACCTAGCTGGTGGGAACCGGCAGCTGTCATTGAAGTGGGGCTTCTATCTGTGTACAGCGCAGGCCGATCAATCCTGCGCCGAGATCAGCACGGCGGCGTCGAAGCAATGGTCAGACCTCGAATACGCGCGAGTCTGGCAACGCAGGCCGGACAGGCGCATCAGGTTCGCACGTGGCTCCGACAAAACGCAACCCACGAATGGGCTGCGGAAACGCGTGATCTGATTGCACAGATTGATGCTTTCATTGAACAGTCAGGCAGCCCGGAAAACCCTCCTGAGGCGGCGAACGAATGGACCTCGCTCGCCGCCATCATCGCGAGGTCCAACATCCCGGAAGAACAGAGGACCGTCCTCTTCGGTGTAGTCGCGAACGCCGTGTCTTTGCAACTTGCCAACCTGACAGGCGCCGAAGCCGATGTCATCGAGCGCTGTTGCAAGGAGGCGCGGGGACATGCCGACTACAGCGTGAACACGAACGGGGGGCGCCTATTCGACACCGTGCTTCTCTGGTTGGTCCGTTTTATTTTCAATCGCCTGGAATTAACTAAGGGCGATGACCCAACCGGCGCTTACCTCTTCGAGCGCGATGATAGTTCACTGCCTCACGAGGACGAACTACAGCAGGATTTTTTTCGCTGGGTGGCAACGTATGCCGCGGGGAGCGACCTTGAACCGACAAATATTGCGAGCGGCAGAGCCGACATACGCCTGAAATCTGGCCCCGAACGTCTCGTTGTCGAGGTGAAGCGCGAGGAAACGGACTGCTCCTTCGATGCGCTCTTCAAATCGTATTCGGCACAAACGACGGACTACCAGAACGTCAGCATCCGGTTGGGCGTACTGTTGGTGCTCGACCTGGCGACACCTAACCGCGAAGGTACTCCGCATCTAACCAGCTTGTTTGAGATGCGACACGTCCACCGCTGTGGCGAATCCCAGTCACGGCTGATCCTGATCGTCAAGGTTCCAGGCCGGCGAAAGAGGCCGAGCGACCTCACGAAGGTTGCTAAAGCCAAACGACCTTAGACAGCGAGGGGCGCATCCCGGCAGCCGAGTTCGACGCCACAATCGAGGAACGACCACTACCGCGGAACAGCATTATCCGTCGTGACAACGGTGATCGACTTCGCGCCACGGGTCAACGCCACATACAAATGTTTCGATGACATCGACTCTGCTTCCAGAATGATGGCATGGTCGTACTCAAGCCCTTTGACTAGCAGCGTCGTCCCGATGAGCTTGTTGTGACGGATCGGCCGGCCTGAATGGCGGAACTCGCGCTGGTATCGCATCGCCGCTTCTATAAGCGAGAGGCCTGGGTTGGCCTCGTGCACGCGCAACACTCCCATCATCCGGCCAAAGAGATCACGGCGGTAGGTAGTGACTTCGGGGCGGGCATGGACAAGATCAAGCAAGATGGCCATGTCCTTGCACGATCCCGTCGCCAAGTAACGATTCGCCACCTTCAGAATCTCGGGGCATTTCGTCGCCTTTGTCGCCTTCCCCTCCTGACCTTTTTTGGTTGCCGCGGTGAGCACGCCATCGACCGCGTTGCAACAGGTCTTGCAAAAATCGATCACAGACCGGAGCCGCTCGCCCGCGGACCTGGCGCTATCGATCTTTTTTATGAAACGGTGGAGATCCTTGCCTTCGACCTCCTCCAGGCTGGAAAACTTGCCGGCCATGCTTTGTGCCAGCTTATGCGTCTTGTTTTTCGATTTCTGATCACCTGAGTGGATGGCAATGACAGACGCCTGGTTCTTCAGGTGATCGTAGAACACGCTCAACCGTTTTTTATTGCCAAAGTCGTTCAAATCCACAGAGCAACGACGAACCCCATTGGGCAATTGGCCGGTGAGTGGGATCTTCTTACCCTCCACCAGAAGCGTCCTGGCCTGGTTCAGCCATTGCCCGAGTTCATCGGCCCCCGCCAGTTTCCACCGCCAAGGCGTCTTTAGTTCGCCGAGCAACTGGTAGTTGGGATAGACGGCTATACTCCAATCGATCGGCTGCTCACCGAAGTCGAAGATAGCCTGCATGGGATCGCCGAGCAGCCGGCACGGGAGCAACTTTGCCAGCGACTCCACCAGTTCATGTTGCTGGTCTGAGCAATCTTGATATTCGTCGACGTAGACTCCGCCATATGAGCACTTGATCATGTGCTGCACAAACGGTCTATTCAGCAGCGCGGCGCAGGCCCCGTAGAGTTTCCCCCAGTCCTTTCCCGTAGGGTGGTCCTTTTTCCACTTCGACGTCTTCGGGAAGTAAAGGCAGGTACGCAGCGCCCAGCTCGCGATGGTGTCGATCTGGTACTGCGCCGGCGGAATCCGCAGCAGTTGCATCTTCCGCCTGATCGCGTTCACGCCAGCATAGGTATGGGTCAGTACCAACTGGCGACGGGCAGCCGCCTGCACGGCCCTCGCGATCAGATGAGTTTTTCCGTAGCCGGCCGGGGCGATTACGTATCCCTTGCCGTTAAAGTCCGCCAAGACTTTGGGCAGATCGTCATCCATTGTCCACCCATGTGCGGAACTGCCCCAGCTTCGTCGCGAACTCCTTCTGCAGGAACGCGGCATCAGCGAACGCGGGAAAAATGGCCTGCGCCCATTGCTCTCCATACGCGACGTTCTTGAACCAATTGGACGATTTCGCGGCAGCGCCGATCGCTTTGCGCAGCTCGGCCGTGTCCTGCCATTTACCAATGTCGTCGTCGAACTGGATGTTCAATTTCGACCTGACCTGTTCGTGGACCGGAAACCCAAACTCCTTCGCAAGCTTCGCGCTCGCCAGCACCTGTTCCCAAGGCAAGTCCACCATTGCCCGCTGCTCGATCGACAGCCTATCGGCCCACATCACGACCGGTACCTCCTTCCCGTTCAGGTCGGCGGCATCCTTATCGGAGAACTGGTCCTGAGCGTCGCCATCGGCAAGGACCATGACGTCGTAGTGCAGGGCCTTGAACCCCGTCGCGAGACCCTTGACCTTGCTCGCGCCGTGCGCATCGAGTGGTGCCACCCCCAGGTACGAGAACGGTAGCTTCCCTGCAGCCGCCCAAAGATCGTCCATACCGCGCAGGAACCCCACTTCGGTCGCTCCTTCGCAGACGACCACCTTACGGGACAGGAACGCTTCCGCGCTGGAGCGGATATGACCTTGGATATTCAGTCCTTCCAGTGCGTTGCCTGCGGCCGCAACCACGCGCACGCCAGCGTTTTCCTTGCGCAGCACATACAACTGTTCCACCGTCAACTCGCGCAGCACGGTGGGAGAATGTGTCGTGAGGAAATACTGCCCCTTCCGGTCGTCGCGGATGTGCTTGATCAGGCGTGCGACCCGGTGCGGCTCCAGCCCGTACTCGACTTCATCGAACAACGTGATGTGCTGGTCCTCCAAGCCTTCCTGCTGGATACCACACAGCAGCATGCGTTTCGAGCCGAGACCCAACTGCCGCAGGGGAATGTCACCATCGTGCAAAGTCAAACCGCCGATCCGGATGCTGATCGCGTTAAGATCGAGTTGTGCCTTGTATTCGTGTCCGACCGGAACACCGAGCCCCCTCGCCACCTGCTCCGACTTGGCCGCCGCGGCATCGAACTTCTTAAGGACGAGTGCCCGTTGGCCGTCGAGCGAGCTTCTTGCCGCACGCGTCGCCTCAACGAGCGATTCGTTCAGATTTTCAGATTCGGTGATCTTCGCGAGCGCCGTTCCTGCAGCCCAACTCAGCTGTTTCTCGCTGTATGTGCCGATCAAGCCAGCGCCGACCTTGGCGCGATCGGTCGCCTTGAAGTCGACACCGTCGGGATTACGATCGGTAATGACCTTCCACTTCGGCTCCAGATCCTTTGCGATAGAGAGCCGGATACTGAGAACGTGCTCATCATCGTCATCAGGCTCATCGTTCAACTTGAACGCCGCCTTGTTCCAGCCGCGCAGATGCGCCCCGTACTTCTGCTCCGCGCAGAACTCGGGTAACAAATCTCCGATCGCGACCTCAATCTGGATCGAATCGTCGGTGTTGCACTGGTAGAAGTCGGAATCGTAGAACGCGTGATTCCACTGCGGACTAAAGGCGCAGCGGATCGCTTCCAGCACCGTCGTCTTCGTAGAATCGCCCCTGCCGATCAGGCAGAAGGTCTTCTCGTCGGGAAGATCCCATTCGAGTTGCTTGATTCCCCTGAAGTTCTGGATCTTAAGCTTTCTGATCTTCATCGCATCCCCATGCGTGCCGCACCATTACCGCGTCGGCTCCCTCCAGCCTAACGCACGCACCTTTTCTTCAATACGCCCTTCTACGCCTCAGCGAGTTTCCACGATAGCCAATGAAAGCCACCATTGCTTCGTGCGGCAGCAAACCTTGCGCGCCGAACACTCTCGGAGCCCAGTATGGAGAATAACCCGTTACAGCAAGTCAGCCGAGAAGACAGTGCTGATAAGCCGCCGCGACCTACATCCGTCCCCCTGCCCGGTTCAGACGCCTATGACGATTTCCCACAGTTTCCAAGAAGTGGTGTTTTGCCCTTTCGCCGCACCATCCGCCGCCATGAACTGCGGCAGATCGTCCCTTTGGCCGAAACGACGATTTACGAAATGGAACGCCGTGGCGAGTTTCCACGTCGCTTTAACTTGACGCCGCGCTGCGTCGTGTGGGACTTGGCCGAAGTGGAAGCGTGGATCGAGCAGCGCAAACAAGCCCCTCGCGGCGGTGTCTCGAAGCCGGATGTCCACCTACGAAAAACCCGCCCTGTTCGGGCGAGTTCGAGTAAGGAATGATGCTGGGCAGCGACTCGTATCCAAACAAGGCTTCCAGCTCCTTGGACGCCGAGCACGGCAACCGCCAGCCTTCCATCGTCATGTTGACCTGTAAAGCCACTCGCGCCACCTCCAACACGTCCGCCAGGTGCCAGATCGACGTGCTGCCCTCATGCACCAGCGCAGGAATCAACTTAACCGAAGAAAACAGCCGGGCTGACTGAGAACCGCTTGCTCAATGCCGCGATGTGATCGCGAGTCAGGTTGCGGCCTCGGCCATTGAGAATCTTCGACACCAGCGACTTGCTCCCAATCTCCGGTAGGTCGGCCACGCCCAACCCATGCTGCTCCATCAGCAACCGGAGCACGTCGACGCCGCCCAACTTCGCCACGCGCGCGTTGAATGCCGCAAACTCGTCGGATTCGTTTTCCCAGCTCTCAATGGAACGGGCCAGGATCTCGATCAGCGGGCGGTTGGCCTCGTAGTCCTCGACCAGTTCATCCATCAACGCCAGCGCCTGGGCGTAGTCGTCCGCATTGGCGATATGGCCAATGAAACCCGCCTCGTCGAACAAGGCATGGGCTCGTTCCTTGATGGCAGCAAATCCCATCTCAGTCACCCTCCTTCCGATAGCGTTTGCAAAGCTTGTCGTACCCGGCATGGGTTGCGATGTGTTTGACGTACATGCGGTTGTCGCGAAACTCGATGAAGGCAATCAGTCGAAGATTGTTGCCGCCGATGTCCAGCACCCACCACTTGTCCTTGTACTTGAAGTTGTCCAGTGACGGAAAAACCTGCCGCAGTGCCTGCGGCGTATCGAAATCGCCGGACCGCAACACCCGGTAGGTGCGGTCGATCGCTTCAGCGTCATTCGGATAAGCCTTTGCTGCGTCGCTGAACGGCTTTCTGGATATGACGTGCATATCGTTCCATGCTCACATGTAAAAGGATAGGCGGAAGTTGACTTTTTGTCAACTTCCGCCATTGAGGCGAGTCAGCCAGCTCAAACCGTCGCGCTCAACGCCGGCACCACCACGTTCTCCGGCATCAGCTTCGGCGCGTAGGGCTGTCCCTCGCCCCAGGCATCGACCATGTTGGCCCACTCTTGCAGCATGTGGCGCCGCTGCTCGGCGTACTCGGCCTTGTTGTAGACCGAGCGCGAGGAACGTCCATCCTCGTGCGCCAGGCACTTCTCGATCCAGTCGCGGTTGAAACCGATTTCGTTCAACAGCGTCGAGCCGGTGCGGCGCAGGTCATGGACGGTGAACGGTTGTAGCGGCAGCCCTTTGGTTTTTGCAGCTTCCGCCACAAGTTGCGTGACCCGATTCAAAGTCGCATTCGACATGAACCGCTCGGCATCGTAACGAGAAGGAAAAACGAACCTTGAGCCGGCCGCACAGGCGTGCAACGTGATGAAGATGTCGAGCGCCTGGCGCGACAGATAGACCACATGCGGATTGCGGCCCTTCATCCGCTGCTTCGGAATCGTCCAGGTTGCGCGCTCGAAATCGACCTCATCCCAGGTGGCCTGAATCAGTTCGCTCTTGCGCACCAGCGTCAGCAGAATCAGGCGCAGCGCCAGCTTGATGGTCGGATAGGTCGCCACCGACTCCATCTGCTGCACCATCAGCCGGATTTCCAGTGGCGACAAGGCGCGATCCTTCGGCACGAAGGTGGCGATCGAGGCTGCTCCTACGCTGTTCGCCGGGTTATCAACCTTTTCACCGTGGGTGATGGCATATACGTAGACCTGCTTCACGATGTCCCGAATCTGCACCGCCGTAGCAGGTGCCCCGCGCTCCTTGACCTTGTTGCACAAGGCCCGCAGGTCTTCGGGCTGGATTTCGGTCAGCAGGCGATTCTGGAAAACCGGCAGGATGTCCCGGTCGATGATGTGCTTGCGCATCGCGCGGGTGCTGTCGGCCAATCTTGCATTGGCCAGCCATGTCTCCATCGCCGTGCCGAAGGTCTTGATGGCGACCACCCGGCGTTTCTCGCGTTGCTTTTCGAGCGCAGGTGATATGCCCTTGAGGACGGTTTTCCGCGCGTCCAGGAGCAGTTCGCGCGCCATCGCTAGAGAAATACCGTCAGGGCCATAGCGCCCGAGGGTCAGCGTTTCCCGGCGTCCGTTGAAACGGTAATCGTAGCGGAAGGTGACGGTACCGCTGGGTGATACCGTCACGTACATCCCATCACGGTCAGAAGCCTTATAAGTCTTGGACTTAGGCTTCAAGTTACGCAGTGCAGCGTCGGTAAGCATCGAGGTTTCCTCCGGCTTTTTGACGGCTTTACCGTCAGGTTTTACCGTCAGGGATCAGGAGACCTGTTGATGCCCGGAAAGCCGCATAAAACAAGCTTTCCCGAGAAGACTTTTACCGTCAAAGACGGTAAAAGTCTGAATAGTGAACGGGAGGGTCTTAATTCGGCCTCGATTCTTACCGTCAGCTTTACCGTCAATCTGTTTTGCTGGCCGGCGATAGTCACCGATAGCTGCCGTGACGTATTTATTTAAAAATCAATACGTTACAACTGTTTTTCGATAACTGACGATAGTCCTCGAAGGACCTAAATTCACTCCCACTCGATCGTCGCCGGCGGCTTGCCCGAGATGTCGTACACCACACGGTTGATCCCGCGCACCTCGTTGATGATCCGGTTCGACGCGCGACCGAGCAGCGCATACGGCAGATGCGCCCAGTGCGCGGTCATGAAGTCGGTGGTCTGCACCGCGCGCAGCGACGTCACGTAGTCGTACGTACGGCCATCGCCCATCACGCCGACCGACTTCACCGGCAGGAACACCGCGAACGCCTGGCTCGTCAGGTCGTACCAGGTCTTGCCGACGTCGGCCTCGCCGCACAGGCCCGCTGCCGCATCCTGTGCGGTAGCGGTCGTGCCGCGCAGTTCCTCGATGAAGATCGCGTCAGCGCGGCGCAGCAGCTCCGCGTATTCGCGCTTCACTTCGCCGAGAATCCGCACGCCGAGGCCCGGGCCCGGGAACGGATGGCGGTACACCATTTCCGGCGGCAGGCCGAGCGCGACACCGAGTTCGCGCACTTCGTCCTTGAACAGGTCGCGCAGCGGCTCGAGCAGCTTCAGGCCGAGCGTTTCCGGCAGGCCGCCGACGTTGTGGTGACTCTTGATCGTCGTCGCCTTCTTCGTCTTCGTGCCGCCCGATTCGACGACGTCCGGATAGATCGTGCCCTGTGCGAGCCACTTCGCCTTCGACAGCTTCTGCGCTTCGGCCTGGAACACCTCGACAAACTCGCGGCCGATGATCTTGCGCTTCGCTTCCGGATCGGTCACGCCGGCCAGATGGCCGAGGAACTGCTCGGCTGCATCGACGTGCACGACCTTCGCATGCAGGCGGCCCTCGAACATGTCGAGCACCATCTTGCCTTCGTTCAGGCGCAGCAGGCCATGATCGACGAACACGCAGGTCAGCTGGTCGCCGATCGCGCGGTGGATCAGCGCAGCGGCCACGCTCGAGTCGACACCGCCGGACAGGCCGAGAATCACTTCCTCGTCACCGACCTGCTCGCGAATCTTCGCGACGGCTTCCTCGATGTGGTTCTTCATGATCCAGTCGGGCTTCGCGCCGGCGATCTTCAGCACGAAGCGTTCAATGATCTGGCGACCCTTCACCGTGTGCGTGACTTCCGGGTGGAACTGCACCGCGTAGTAGCCGCGCGCTTCGTCGGCCATGCCGGCGATCGGGCAGCTCGGCGTCGACGCCATCAGCGCGAAGCCCGGCGGCAGCTCGGCAACCTTGTCGCCGTGGCTCATCCACACCTTCAGCATGCCGTGGCCTTCGGCCGTCGTGAAATCCTCGATGCCGTCGAGCAGGCGCGTATGGCTGTGCGCACGCATTTCCGCGTAGCCGAATTCGCGATGATCGCTCCACTCGACCTTGCCGCCGAGCTGGACAGCCATCGTCTGCATGCCGTAGCAAATACCGAGCACCGGCACGCCGAGATCCCACACGGCCTGCGGCGCGCGCAGTTGGTGGTCTTCATAGGTGCTGGCGTGGCTGCCCGACAGGATCACCGCCTTCGGCGCGAACTCGCGGACGAAGTCGTCGGACACGTCGTTCGGGTGGATTTCGCAGTAGACGTGCGCTTCGCGCACGCGGCGTGCGATCAGTTGGGTGACTTGCGAACCGAAGTCGAGAATCAGGATTTTGTCGTGCATGGCTGCGGACGGGATGAAGAGAATAAGAAAAGCAGCGCATGAAGCGCTGCGTCAAAAGCATGGACAGCGGCGTCGGGCGGCAGGCGGCTCACGCGACGCATCGCCGGTCAATCCTGCGACGGCGGGCGCGCGTCGAATGCGACGCTGCCTGACGCGTGGTCGGTTGCGGCCGACGTGCCTGCCGCGGCCGGCGCCGAAGGCGCCACCGGACGGCTGACGACCGGCTCGACACGCTGCGGCACGGGCGCCGGCTCGACCGGACCCTTCGCGGCCCGTGCCTCGAGCGCCTGCGCTTTCTCGCGCCGGCGCACGGCCGATGCGAGCCGCACGCCGCCGAGGCCGAGCACGATCAGTGCGACGCCGGCCACCGCCGACAGCACCCTGCCGGCAGCAGCGAGCGCGGGACCGTTACCGGTGCCGATCGACCACACGACCGTCAGCACGCCGATCAGCCAGTTCACATGGCCGACCGCACGTGCGACCGGCGCCGTGAGTTCGCCGTTGACCGCTGCGTGCAACGCGAGCCACGCGAGCCCGAGCAGCGCGATGCCGAACGCCTGGCCGAGCATCGCCGGCTGGATGTTCGCCAGCTGCAACGCGTTGAAAAGCGCCTGCCAGGGCGTCAGCACGAACAGCACGCCGAACGCCAGCAGCAGCACGGCATCAATGATCAGCACGGCTCGCAGCAGCGGTTTCATCGGCGATCAGTCCACGTGGTAGTTCGGTGCTTCCTTCGTGATCTGCACGTCGTGCACGTGCGACTCGCGCATGCCGGCCGCGGTGATCTGGACGAATTCGGCCTTGTCATGCAGCTCGTCGATCGTCTTGCAGCCGCAGTAGCCCATGCTCGCGCGCACGCCACCAACCAGCTGGAACAGGATCGCGTTGACCGAGCCCTTGTAGGCGACGCGGCCTTCGATGCCTTCCGGCACGAGCTTGTCGATGTTCGCCGAGTTGTCCTGGAAGTAGCGGTCTGCCGCGCCGTCCTTCATCGCACCGACCGAACCCATGCCGCGGTACGACTTGTACTGACGGCCTTGATACAGGAACACGTCGCCCGGCGCCTCTTCGGTGCCCGCGAACATGCTGCCCATCATCACGGCGTTCGCGCCGGCCGCGAGGGCCTTCGACACGTCGCCCGAGAAACGCACGCCGCCGTCGGCAATGCACGGCACGCCGGTACCCTTCAGCGCTTCCGATACGTTCGCGATCGCGCTGATCTGCGGCACGCCGACGCCTGCGACAATCCGCGTCGTGCAGATCGAGCCCGGGCCGATACCGACCTTGACCGCGTCCGCGCCGTATTCGACGAGCGCCTTCGCGGCGGCTGCCGTCGCGATGTTGCCGCCGATCACTTCGACGTGCGGGAAGTTCTGCTTGACCCAGCGCACGCGCTCGAGCACGCCCTTGCTGTGGCCGTGCGCGGTGTCGACGACGATCACGTCGACGCCTGCCTGCACGAGCAGCTCGACGCGCTCTTCGTTGTCGGGGCCGACGCCGACTGCCGCGCCTGCGCGCAGCTTGCCGTGTTCGTCCTTGCACGCATCCGGGTGTTCGGTCTGCTTGGTGATGTCCTTGACGGTCATCAGGCCGCGCAGTTCGAACGCCTCGTTGACGACCAGCACGCGCTCGAGGCGGTGGCTGTGCATCAGCGCCTTCGCTTCGGCGAGCGGCGTGCCTTCCTTGACCGTGACGAGACGATCGCGCGGCGTCATGATCGACTTGACGGGTTCGTCGAGGCGCGTTTCAAAACGCAGGTCGCGGTTCGTGACGATACCGACGAGCTGCGGGCCTTCGACGACCGGGAAGCCCGAGATGCCATGCTGGCGCGACAGCGCGATCACGTCGCGCACCTTCATCTGCGGCGGGACCGTGATCGGGTCGCGGACGACGCCCGATTCGAAACGCTTGACCTTCGCGACCTCGCGGGCCTGCTCGGCCGGCGTGAGGTTCTTGTGGACGATACCCACACCACCCTGCTGCGCCATCGCGATCGCGAGGCGACCTTCGGTGACCGTGTCCATCGCGGCGGACACGAGCGGCATGTTCAGGGAGATGTTGCGGGTCAGCTTGGTTTTCAGGCTGGTATCGCGCGGGAGAACGTCGGAAAAGGCGGGAACGAGGAGCACGTCATCGAAAGTGAGTGCTTTTTGGATCAGACGCATGGCAAATCCTATGGGCGCAAAAGCGAATTATACGCGAAGCGCTGCGAATTTTCACAACACGAACAACGGGTTAGCCGTCTTCCGGCGTTCGGGGGCCGAATCGTTCGGATCGCCGTTCGGTTCGTTTTCGATCGCCTTTCGTTTCACCCCGGCATCGGCCCATTCGCGCAACCGGTCGCCACCGGGCCGCAACCGGGCCGATTTCATGCCGCGGGCGGCCCACGCGGCGTTGGCGGCAACGCATCCGCCGTCCTTTCGGCGCGACGAAGCCGCCCTCACCCTAACCTTGAACCATCCCGGCCGCACACAGGGTCATCGTCAGCCCGGCGCCGATCGCGATACCGCCGACGATCATCCGCACAATGCGTTCACCACCGGCCGGTACCAGTCGCTCGGCGGCGATCGCCACCGTCACGACGGTCATCACGCGCAGATCCATCACACCCGTCGCCAGTGCCGCGGCCATCAGGTTCCCGCAGCAGGCGCCGCAGCGCAGCGCGGCCCGCACGCCATGCCGCCACGCGGCGGCGGCCCCCGGCCGCCCGGCATCTCCGGCAACCGGCGCGTGCCGGCAGCAGGCGAGCCGCCGCGCTTTCCATGCCGAACACTGCAGCACACCCGCGCCGAACACGACCAGGCCGGTGACGAACGGCATCGCAACTGCGAGCGCGGGCAGTCGCCGCGCGGCAGCCGCCAACGTATCGCCAGCAGGAAACACCACCCCGCCAACCGCCATCCACACCGAAAAATACCCGGCGCCCGAGATCGCGACGAGCCATGCGCCGCGGGCCGATGTCATCACACGAATGCCCTGCCGATACCGCCAGAGTACCGGCGCCAGCACCGGCAGCATCATCGCCACGGTCATCGCGCCCCACATGCTGGCAAACGCCGCGAAGGCGCGCCCTGCACGCCATCCGCACGGCCTCGCCCATCCCGCCGACAAGGCCCGGCCACCCGACACCGGCATGCCGCCCATCGCGTCCATCGACGCATGCTGCGCGAGCATCGCCCACACGGCGGCGGCGAACACTGCGGCAAGCACAGCGCCGAACACCCGCCAGCCAGCGTCTGCCGCATCCGTCGCAGCTGGCTTCGTCGCTCGCATCATCGCCGCCTCCGGTGGTAGCCGCCTCACGCTCAACCGCGCGCGTACTCGTCGTGACGGCGCCACCACGGGCCCGTCTCGTTGCGCCCGAGCGGCGCGCGATCGAGCCACTGGCACATCCTCCACAGCCCGTCGAGTCCGCGCGCATAGGTCGAATACGTGTGGTAAACAACGCCGTCTTCGCGCACGAACGCGCTCATCCCCGGCCGGTCGAGCGAGTACGTGGCCGCATCGGTGCCGCAGGTCGCCGCGAACTGCACGACGGCGGCCGGCGGCGGCGCCATGTCCATCGCATGCCCGGCACGCGCATAGTTGTATTCGACGTCGCCCGTGCGCTGCTGCGTTTCGGTGAACGACACGTTGAAGTCGAAGTTGAAATCGTTGCCGACCGACGACGCCCACGGGAACGTCCATCCCATCCGCCGCCGGTACGCGAGCAGCTTCGCGAGCGGCGCGCGCGACACCGCCGCAAGCGTCACGTCATGGTTCGCGAGATGGATCGCAAAGCCGTCGAAGCCGTCGGCGAGCGCCGAGCACGACGGGCAACCCGCCTTGTAGTCGGGGCCGTACATGAAATGATAGACAAGCAGTTGCGAGCGGCCGCCGAACAGGTCGGCGAGCGTCGCCTGCCCGTCCTCGGTGTCGAACCGGTAGGTCTTGTCGACACGCACCCACGGCAGCGCCTGGCGCTGCCGCGCGAGTTCGTCGCTTTGCCGCGTCAGCGCCTTTTCAGCATCGAGCAGCGCCCTGCGCGCCGCCAGCCATTCGGCACGCGTTCCGGTGAGATGGTTCGTCATCGTGGGTTCTCCTTTCGAAATCCGACAGGTATCCGGGCACGGCACATCGGGCCGTGTGCGTGGTGTTAGATTAGGGCCGGGCTTCGGATCGCAGGGAGTGACAACTGTGTCGGGATTCGGATGGATTCGCTGATTACGGCCGCCGCGCGCGCGCTCGCGGCGGGCGACCCGCTCGGCGCGCTGAACCGTGTCGCGCTGCGCGACGATGCGCCGGCGCTCGCATTGCGGGGCATCGCGATGGCGCAGCTCGGCGATCTCGAACGCGCGCGCATGCTCGTGCGTGGCGCGGCACGCGCATTCGGCACGAAGGAAGCCGTCGCGCGGGCACGCTGCATCGTCGCGGAAGCCGAGATCGCGCTGGCGTCGCGCGACCTCGGCTGGCCGTCGCGCGCACTCGACGCCGCCTGTGCGACGCTCGACGCGCACGGCGACCGCACGAACGCCGCACACGCGCGCTATCTCGGCGTGCGCCGGCTGCTGCTGATCGGGCACATCGACGATGCCGAGCGGCGGCTCGCGAGCCTCGATCCCGCATCGCTGCCGGCCGCGTCGCGCGCGGCCCACGAACTGATCGCGGCAGGCATCGCGATGCGCCGCATCCGCCCGCACGCGGCTCGCGCGGCGCTCCATCGGGCCCGCGCGGCCGCGCAGGACGCCGACATCGCCGCGCTGACGGCCGAAGTCGACACCGCCGCGCGCGTGCTCGATACGCCGGCCGCGCGACTCATCGCGCGCGGCGCATCGCGGCTCGTGCTGCTCGACGAGGTCGAGGCGCTGCTGGAATCGAACACGCTGATCGTCGATGCATGCCGTTACACCGTGCGCGACGCGCGCACGACCGTGTCGCTCGCGCGCCGCCCGGTGCTGTTCGTGCTCGCCCGCGCGCTGGGTGAAGCGTGGCCCGCCGACGTATCGCGACACGCGCTCGTCGCCGCGGCGTTTCGCGCGAAGCACGCGGACGAATCGCATCGCGCGCGGCTGCGCGTCGAGATCGGCCGGCTGCGCGCCATGCTGCGACCGCTCGCGAACATCACCGCGACACCCGATGGCTTCGCGCTCGAGCCGCTCGGCGTACGCGAGACCGTCGTGCTCGCGCGCCCGCTCGACGACCGCCACGCGGCCGTGCTCGCGCTGCTCGCGGACGGCGAGGCATGGTCGAGCTCGGCACTGGCGCTCGCACTCGGCGCGAGCCAGCGCACCGTGCAGCGCGCGCTCGATGCACTCGCCGACGTGGGCAAGGTACAGGCACTCGGCCGCGGTCGCGCACGCCGCTGGATGACACCGCCGCTGCCCGGATTCGCGACGACCTTGTTACTCCCTGCGCCGCTGCCGGGAGACTAGGATGGGTGCACCGAACGACGAGGTGACAGACATGAAACGCTCCAAGGCAGACATCATTCACGAATACGGCCCGTTCCCCGGCGGCGACGGCGTGCACGGCGTCACGTTCGACGGGCAGCACGTGTGGTTTGCATCCGGCGACAAGCTGAACGCACTCGATCCGGAACGCGGCACGACCGTGCGCGCGCTCGACGTCGCCGGGCATGCCGGCACGGCGTTCGACGGCCGCCACCTGTTCCAGATCGTAGAAGACCGCATCGAGAAGATCGACCCGGACTCGGGCCGCATACTCGCGACGATTCCCGCGCCCGGCGGCGGCGCCGATTCCGGGCTCGCATGGGCCGAAGGCACGCTGTGGGTCGGCCAGTACCGCGAGCGCAAGATTCATCAGGTGGATCCGCAATCGGGCGCCGTGCTGCGCACGATCGAATCGAACCGCTTCGTCACCGGCGTGACGTGGGTCGACGGCGAACTGTGGCACGGCACGTGGGAAGCCGACGAGAGCGCGCTGCGGCGGATCGATCCGCGCACGGGACAGGTACTCGAACAGGTCGACATGCCGCCCGGCATCGGCGTGTCGGGGCTGGAATCCGACGGCCGCGACACGTTCTACTGCGGCGGCGGCAACAGCGGCAAGCTGCGCACCGTGCGACGCCCCGCTCGGGCACACGCGGCCGGTGACGGTGCGACGGCGGCCGAGCCGGTCGAGCGCTGATCTGTGGGCTGCCGACCCGACCCGCCGCGATCCCCCCGGGCAAACAGGACCGGATCGCGGCCGCCTCGCACCCCATCCCGAGTGCAGGAATGAACAAGACGCAGTCGCGCCGGCATCGTTAAGATGCGCGCTCGTCAGTCATTTGTTCGGAGCAGTCGATGCAGCGCGGTGTAGTGTATGGCGTCCTCGCGGGCGCGTTGTGGGGCATGGTATTTCTCGTTCCGCGCCTGATGACCGACTTCTCGCCGCTGCTGCTGAGTGCCGGCCGCTATGCCATGTACGGTCTCGTGTCGCTGGCGGCCGCGCTGCCCGCGGCCCGTTCGCTGCTCGCGCGACTGACCCGCGAGGACCTCGTCGCACTCACGAAGCTCGCGTTGATCGGCAACCTCGCGTACTACATGCTGCTGTCCACCGCCGTGCACCTGATCGGCATCGCACCCGCGTCGCTGATCATCGGCGTGCTGCCCGTGACCGTCACGCTCGTGGGCCTCGGCGACCACGGCGCGGTCCCGCTGCGGCGCCTCGCCGCCCCGCTCGCGCTGGTGATCGCCGGCATCGTCTGCATCAACGTCGACCTCTTCACGTCGGAAGCCGCACAGGCAACGACGCTCGGCCAGAAGCTCGCCGGCATCGCGTGCGCCAGCGGCGCGCTCGCGAGCTGGACCTGGTACGCGGTCGCGAACGCGCGCTACCTGCAGCGCCACCATCATTTCAGCGGCAACGAGTGGTCGGTGCTGTGGGGTGTCGTGACCGGCGTGATCGGCGGCCTCTGCTGGGTCGCGATCCTCGCACTGCCGTCCGGCACGGTGCAGGCGGCCGTCCCGGCGTCGCGCTGGCAGCTGTTCTGGGTGCTGAACCTCACGCTCGCGATCGGCGCATCGTGGCTCGGCAACGGGCTGTGGAACGCGGCGTCGAAGCGGCTGCCGCTCACGCTGTCGGGCCAGCTGATCGTGTTCGAAACCGTGTTCGCAATGCTCTACGCGTTTGTCTACGACCACCGGATGCCGCGCACGCTCGAGATCGCGGCGCTCGCGCTGCTGCTGGCAGGCGTCTACGGGTCGGTGCGCCGGCACAGCGACACGCCCGCCGGTGGCAACACGACCGGCGGCGCTACCGTGAGCGCGAACAGCGCGGCCCACTGAGCGCGGCGGCGCGTCTGGTCTGATGAATCGGGGCGAAGAAGGCGGGTGGAACGACGCGCGTCAGCGCGCGTCCTTGTGCATCCACTTGCGGCCCTCGATGGAGCCGTCGCGACGGGTCTTGTCGACGCGCCGCTGGCGCGCGAGCTTCGGATCGACGATCAACGGGCGGTAGATCTCGACGCGGTCGTGGTCGGCGAGCGGCGCGTCGAGCGCCGCGAGCTTGCCGAACACGCCGGTCTTCGCATGTGCGAGATCGATCTCCGGGTGCTGCGCGAGCACGCCGCTCGCGTCGATCGCCTCGCGCACGGTCGCGCCGTCGGGCAGCGATACCGGAATCAGCGTCTGGCGATCCGGCAGCGCGTAGCAGACTTCGATCGACAGCATCGCGTCACCCCTTCCCGTAGCGCTGGTCGGCACGCTTGACGAACGAATCGACGAACGTGTTCGCGATATGGCTGAACACGGGCCCGATGATCTTCTCGAGCAGGACGCTGGAGAACTCGTAGTGCAGCGCGAATTCGATCTTGCACGCATCGGCGCGCAGCGGGATGAAGCGCCACGAGCCCGTGAACTTCTTGAACGGGCCGTCGGTAAACTCCATGTCGATCCGCGTCGGACGCTGCTGCGTGTTGCGCGTCGCGAAATGCTGCTTGATGCCCTTGAAGTTGATGTCGATGCGCGCTTCCATCCCGCTGTCGTCCTGACGACGGACTTCGACGCCGCCGCACCACGGCAGGAAATTGGGGTAATCGGCCACGTCGGTGACGAGGTCGAACATCTGTTCCGCCGAGTGGCGGATCAATACGGTTTTCTGGACATCTGCCATAAATCGCGCGGCATCGCCTTAAGTGAGAACGCAAGCCGGGCGATTCCCGCCCCGCTTTGCTAAAATCGTGATTTTAAACGAGTTGGCCCGATCCTTTCATGAGCATCATCGACAATAGGAAAGCGCACTTCGATTATCACATCGAGGAGCGCTACGAGGCGGGGCTCGTGCTGGAGGGCTGGGAAGTCAAGGCGCTGCGCGCCGGCCGTGGCCAGATCAGGGAAGGCTACGTCGTCGTCAAGAACGCCGAGATCTTCTTGATCGGTACCCATATCAGCCCGCTGCCCGAAGCCTCGACGCACATCACCCCCGATCCGGTCCGCACGCGCAAGCTGCTGCTGCACCGTGAGGAAATCAAGAAACTGATCGGCAAGGTCGAGCAGCGCGGCTACACACTCGTGCCGCTGAACTTCCACTACAAGGGCGGTCGCGTGAAATGCGACATCGCGCTCGCGAAGGGCAAGAAGCTGCACGACAAGCGCGAAACCGAGAAGAAACGCGACTGGGAACGCGAAAAGGCGCGCATCATGCGCTCCGGCACCTGATTCGCCCAGCCTGCATCCCAAACGACACGGCCCGCTCGAAGCGGGCCGTGTTGCTTTCTGCGGTATCCGGCGTCGGAGCCGATCGCCGTGCGTTCAGCGCCCGCTCAACCCTTGCCGCCCGCGGCCGGTGTCGCGCGCTTCACGATCGACAGCGCCGACGCGATCGCCGTGCCCAGATCCGACAGGTTCGACGGCACGATCAGCGTATTGCCCTGCTTCGCGAGGTTCGAGAACGCGCCGACATACTGTTCGGCGACCTTCAGGTTGACGGCGTCCATCCCGCCCTGCGACTGGATCGCCAGCGCGATTTTCTGGATCGCCTGCGCGTTCGCCTCGGCAACCGCGAGAATCGCGGCCGCCTCGCCCTGCGCCTGGTTGATCGCGGCCTGCCGCTCGCCTTCCGACTTCTGGATCGCCGCCTCGCGCGCACCTGATGCGAGGTTGATCTGTTCCTGCTTGCGGCCTTCCGACGCGGCGATCAGCGCGCGCTTTTCGCGCTCGGCGGTGATCTGCGCCTGCATCGCGTGCAGGATCTCTTTCGGCGGCGTCAGGTCCTTGATCTCGTAACGCAGCACCTTCACGCCCCAGTTCGCCGCGGCCTGGTCGAGCGCCGACACGATATTGTGGTTGATGAAGTCGCGCTCCTCGAAGGTCTTGTCGAGCTCGAGCTTGCCGACCACCGAGCGCAACGTTGTCTGCGCGAGCTGCGTGATCGCCAGCACGAAGTTGCTCGACCCGTACGATGCCTTCATCGGATCGGTGACCTGGAAATACAGCACGCCGTCGACCTGCAGCTGCGTGTTGTCGCGCGTGATGCAGACCTGGCTCGGCACGTCGAGCGGAATTTCCTTCAGCATGTGCCGGTATGCGATCCGGTCGACGAACGGCAGCACGATATTGAGACCGGGCGACAGCGTCGCGTGATAGCGCCCGAAACGTTCGAGCACCCACGCATGCTGCTGCGGCACGATCTTCACCGTCTTCGACACGATCACGATGGCGATGACGAGCAGGACAACCCAGATGATCAGCGAATCCATGAAGCATTCCCTCCTTGTTGTATCAATGGACGATCAGCCCGCGGGTTTCGCTACGACGACGAGACAATTGCCGCGCACGGCACTCACCTGATACACGTGCGCATCGTCACGCTCGCCGCTCGCGAGTTCGACATCCCAGTCGGCGCCGCGATACTGCACGCGCGCGCGGCCGTCATGCCACGCGTCGACCGTGACGGTCGCGCCGATATCGAGATTGACGTCCGGATTCGTCGACGTGTCGCGCTTCTGCTTGCGCCCGAGCCCCGAGCGGCGCAGCACGACCATCGCGATGATCGCGACCGCCGCGGCTGCGCCGAACTGCGCGTGCGGCGCGAAGCCCGCGAGCTGCAGCAACGCGCCCGCGAGAAAGCCGAGCGCGATCATCAACAGATAGAACGTGCCGGTCAGCAATTCGGCCACGACCAGCACGCCGCCCCCGACCCACCAGAACAGATGCCCCGACATCATTGCGGTCTCCAGAAAAACACCCTCGACGCGTACCGGCAAACAAAAACACCCCGGTGCTTACCGGGGTGTTTATAGCATGAACCTTGCATTTTGCCTTCAACGAAAGCGCGGACGCACCGCCCTTTCGTCGAATCGGCATGACCGACCGTTACTTCCGCTTGGCCAGCGCCTGCCACGTATCGATGATCGTGTCGGGGTTCAGCGAGATCGACACGATGCCTTCGTCCGTCAGCCATTCCGCGAAGTCCGGGTGATCGGACGGGCCCTGACCGCAGATCCCGACATACTTGCCCATCTTGCGGCAGGTGTCGATCGCACGCTTGAGCAGGAACTTGACGGCCGGGTCGCGTTCGTCGAAGTCGGCAGCCAGCAGCTCCATGCCCGAGTCGCGGTCGAGGCCGAGCGTGAGCTGCGTGAGGTCGTTCGAACCGATCGAGAAACCGTCGAAGTGTTCCAGGAACTCTTCGGCCAGGATCGCGTTGGTCGGGACTTCGCACATCATCACGAGGCGCAGGCCGTTCTCGCCGCGCTTCAGGCCGAACTTCTCGAGCAGGCCGACGACACGCTCCGCCTGCTTCACGGTCCGCACGAACGGCACCATGATCTCGACGTTGGTCAGGCCCATCTCGTCACGCACGCGCTTCAGTGCACGGCATTCCATCTCGAATGCCTGCGCGAAGTCTTCGGCGATGTAGCGCGACGCGCCGCGGAAGCCCAGCATCGGGTTTTCTTCGTCCGGCTCGTAACGCGAACCGCCGATCAGCTTCTTGTACTCGTTCGACTTGAAGTCGGACAGACGCACGATCACGGGCTTCGGATAGAACGCCGCAGCGATCGTCGCAACGCCTTCCGTCAGCTTGTCGACATAGAACTGACGCGGCGACGCGTGACCGCGCGCAACGCTCTCGACCGCCTTCTTCAGATCCTGGTCGATGTTCGGGTATTCGAGGATCGCCTTCGGGTGCACGCCGATGTTGTTGTTGATGATGAACTCGAGACGCGCGAGGCCAACACCACCGTTCGGCAGTTGCGAGAAGTCGAACGCGAGCTGCGGGTTGCCGACGTTCATCATGATCTTGACCGGGATTTCCGGCAGTTCGCCGCGCTGCACTTCCGTGACTTCCGTCTCGAGCAGCCCGTCGTAGATCTTGCCTTCGTCGCCTTCCGCGCACGACACGGTGACGAGCGCGCCATCCTTCAGGATGTCGGTCGCGTCACCGCAGCCGACGACTGCCGGCACGCCGAGCTCACGCGCGATGATCGCCGCGTGGCAGGTCCGGCCGCCACGGTTCGTGACGATCGCCGACGCACGCTTCATCACCGGCTCCCAGTTCGGGTCGGTCATGTCGGCCACCAGCACGTCGCCCGGCTGCACGCGTTCCATTTCCGACGGATCCTGGATCACGCGCACGGGGCCCGCGCCGATCTTCTGACCGATCGCGCGACCCGTCGCCAGCACCTGCGACTGGCCCTTCAGCTTGAAGCGCTGCTCGGCCTTGCCGCTTGCCTGGCTCTTCACCGTTTCCGGACGTGCCTGCAGGATGAAGATCTTGCCGTCGCGACCGTCGCGGCCCCACTCGATGTCCATCGGACGCTGGTAGTGCTTCTCGATGATGACCGCGTACTTCGCGAGCTCGATCACGTCTTCGTCGGTGATCGAGTAGCGGTTGCGCTGCTCGTGCGGCACGTCGACCGTCTTCACGCGGCCCGGCTCGCCCGGCTGCGTGAATTCCATCTTGATCAGCTTCGAGCCGATCGAGCGGCGGATGATCGGGTACTTGTCCTGTGCGAGCGTCGTCTTGAACACGTAGAACTCGTCCGGGTTCACCGCACCCTGCACGACGGTTTCGCCCAGGCCGTAGCTCGACGTGATGAACACGGCGTCCTTGAAGCCCGATTCGGTATCGATCGTGAACATCACGCCGGCGGCGCCGACGTCCGAGCGGACCATGCGCTGCACACCGGCCGACAACGCGACTTCCGCGTGCGTGAAGCCCTTGTGCACGCGATACGAGATCGCGCGGTCGTTGTACAACGACGCGAACACGTGCTTCATGCGGTCGAGCACGTCGTCGATGCCGACGACGTTCAGATAGGACTCCTGCTGACCGGCGAACGAGGCGTCGGGCAGGTCTTCCGCGGTTGCGGACGAGCGCACGGCGAACGACAGTTCGCTCGGCGAGCCGCTCTTCAGGATTTCGAACTGTGCGCGGATTTCCTGCTCGAGACGCGCCTGCATCGGTGCGTCGACGATCCACTTGCGGATTTCGGCACCGGCTTCGGCGAGCGCCTTCACGTCGTCGATGTCGAGCGACTCGAGACGCTTGGCAATACGATCGGTCAGATCGTTGTGCGTGAGGAAATCACGGAACGCGAGCGCGGTCGTGGCGAAACCGGTGGGTACGCGAACGCCTGCCTCGGAAAGCTGGCTGATCATCTCGCCGAGCGATGCATTCTTGCCGCCCACGATCTCCACATCGGTCATCCGCAACTGCTCGAACGGGATTACATACGCCTGGTCCTTTGCGACGTTTGCTGCGTTAGTCATACAAGCCCCTAAGTGTGAAAAAAATGCTCGATTGCGCAAGTGGGCTCGGACGCGGGCGCTTGCAAAAAGGCGCGGCGCGTCTTGCGCAACCTGTTGGAGAAACAATCGCGGAACGGAATCGCTTCCGACCCGATTTGCAAAAATCCCGGCAGAAAGGCGATATATTCATACCAATCGCCGAACTTGCCGGGAGTTATGGATCACACGCGGCAAGCCCGGGGTGCCGTTGGCACCCTGCCCCCGCAATTGCTTATCCAACAGGTTGCCGCTATTCTACCGTGCCGGCTGCCGGATGTGGCGCGACCTTGTCACTGCGTCTGGAGGCGAACCTCCAGGCCCTCCGCGCAACTGCCCTTCACGCTCGACGCCCAGATTCATGCTGCCTACCGTTTTCATCGTCTCCGACGGCACCGGGATCACTGCCGAAACCTTCGCGCACTCGATCCTCTCCCAGTTCGATCAGAAATTCCGCCTCGTGCGCGTGCCGTTCGTCGACTCGCTCGAGAAAGCCTATGCGACCGTCGAAAAGATCAACGACGCCGCCGTGCACGACGGCCGTCGCGCGATCGTGTTCACGACGCTCGTCGACAGTGAGTCGAACGACATCGTCAAGCGCTCGAACGCGCTCGTGCTGGACATGTTCCAGCGCTTCGTCGAGCCGCTCGAACAGGAGCTGGAGCTCAAGTCGAGCCATGCGATGGGCCGCGGCCACCAGAACGCCGATACCGAGGAATACAAGACGCGGATCGAGGCGATCAACTTTTCGCTCGCGCACGACGACGGCCAGTCGAACCGCAACCTGTCGGAAGCCGACGTGATCCTGGTCGGCGTGTCGCGCAGCGGCAAGACGCCGACGAGCCTGTATCTCGCGATGCAGTACGGCGTGAAGGCGGCCAACTACCCGCTGATTCCGGAAGACTTCGAGCGCGGCAAGCTGCCGTCGGCGCTGTCGCCGTACAGCGAGAAGCTGTTCGGGCTGTCGATCGATCCGCAGCGCCTGTCGGAGATCCGCAACGAGCGCCGCCCGGGCAGCAAGTACGCGGCGCCCGAGAACTGCCGCTACGAGATCAACGAGGCCGAGGCGATGATGCGCCGCGAAGGGATCAAGTGGCTGTCGTCGACGCACAAGTCGATCGAGGAGATCGCGACGACGATCCTGCAGGAAATCCGTCTCGACCGACAGTCGTACTGATCGCCTGCCCGCCGGCGGCCGCCAGGCCGCCGCAACAAGCAAAAAGGCCGCGTCCGACGCGGCCTTTTTGCTTGTTGCGGCATGTGCACGGGCACGCCGCGCGTCACGTCGTCATCCGTGCCGCTGCTGCCGCACCTGCTCGAACAGGCACACCGCCGCTGCCGCCGCAACGTTCAGCGACTCCATTCCGCCCGGCTGCGGAATCGTCACGCGATGCGTGGCCGCGTCGCGCCAGAACGCCGACACGCCCGCGCCCTCGTTGCCGAACACCCATGCCACCGGCCCCGCGAGGTCGCAGTCGTAGATCGCCTGCGCGCCGTGCGAATCGGTCAGCGCGACCGGCACGTCGAGCCGCCCGGCGAGCGCGTCCGGCTCGACGTCCTCGTGGATCGACAGCAGGAAATGCGCGCCCATCCCCGAGCGCAGCACCTTCGACGACCAGGCATACGCGGTGCCCGGCGCGCAGAACACGTGCCGCACGCCGGCCGCCGCCGCACTGCGCAGGATCGACCCGACGTTGCCGGCGTCCTGCACGCCGTCGAGCACGACCGACGTGTGCGTCACGCGCTCGGGCAACGGCTGCGCGGGCCGGTCGACGAGCAGCAGGAAACCGACACCGCTGACCACGTTCGACAGTTGCCCGAACAGTGTATCGGGCAGCGTGACCACGCGCTGCGCGTCGATGCGCGCGATGATCGCCTGCGCCTCGACGTGCTCGAGCGCGCCTTCGGTCGCGACGCACAGCTCGGGCGTGGCGCCCGTGTCGAGATACGCGCTCGCGAGATGGAACCCTTCGAGCAGCGCCTGGCCGCCGCGGCGCTGCTGGGACGTCGAACCCGCGAGCGCCTTCAGACGCTTGTACAGCGGGTTGTCGCGGGAAGTAATGCTTTTCATCAGAGGGCCTGTTCCCGCTAATAACGGGCTTGCGAACGTGCCTTGCCGGTCGCAGTGCAAGAAGCAAGGAGCGCCGTTTGGCCGAGCCAAACAAGCGACGCGCGACGCCGCAATGCGGCCGGCAAGGCACGTTCCCTAAACTAAAAAATCCCTTTCCAGGGGCTGGCCCGTTATTAGCGGGGGCAGGCCCTCAGATCGAGCGCCGCGCGCACGGGTGCGAACGAGCGCCGATGCGCTTCGCACGGGCCGTGTTCGCGCAGCGCAGCAAGGTGTTTCGCGGTGCCGTACCCGGCGTGCACGTTGAAGCCGTACACCGGGAAGCGGTCATGCAGGTCGACGAGCATCCGGTCGCGCGTGACCTTGGCAAGGATCGACGCGGCCGAGATGCTCGGCACGAGCGCGTCGCCGCTGACGATCGCCTCGGCACGCACCATCAGCGTCGGACAGCGATTGCCGTCGATCTGCGCGAGCGTCGGCAGCACCGACAGGCCCTCGACGGCCCGCTTCATCGCGAGCATCGTCGCGTGCAGGATGTTGAGCGTGTCGATTTCGTCGACACTCGCCGACGCGACGCAATACGCGCGAGAACGCGAGACGATCAGTTCGTACAGTGCGTCGCGCTTCTTGGCGGACAGCGCCTTCGAATCGTCGAGCCCGTCGATCGGCTGCGCGGGATCGAGAATCACCGCGGCGGCGACCACCGGCCCCGCGAGCGGGCCGCGGCCGGCTTCGTCGACGCCGCAGACGATCTCGTCGGGGCGACTGAAGTCGAACCCGCCCTGCGCGTCGATCGACGCGCGGCGGCGTGATACACGGACCGTCGTCATGCGCGCCCCTTGCGTTGCTCGAGCACGCGTACGACCGCTTCGGCGGCCTTCGCGGCCGTGTTCTGCCGCAGCGACACATGCATTTCGGTAAAGACTTCGGTCAGCGTGCGGCGGTTCGCGTCGTCGCGCAGCTGCGTGAGCGTCGCATCGGCGAGCGCCTCGGGCGTCGCGAAATGCTGCAGCAACTCGGGCACGACGAAGCGCCCCGCCAGGATGTTCGGCAAGCCGACATACGGCAGATAGCCCTGCCGGCGCATGATCTGCCCGGTCAGCCAGGGCACCTTGTACGAGATCACCATCGGCTTCTTCAGCAACGCGGCTTCCAGCGTGACGGTGCCGCTCTTCACGAGGATCGCGTCGGCAGCCGTCATCGCGACCTGCGAGCGGCCGTCGGTGATCGTCAGTGCAAGTTGCGGATGTGCGTCGACGAGCGGTTGCAGCAGCTCGCGCAGCGCGGGCGTCGCCGCCGGCATCACGAACCGCACACCGGGCTCGCGCTGCTGCATCAGCGCCATCGCCGCGAAGAACGTCGGGCCGATCAGCCCGATCTCCGAGCGCCGGCTGCCCGGCAGCACCGCAATCACGGGGCCGTCGGGCGGCAGCCCGAGCGCGATGCGCGCGCCGTGCGTGTCGGGCTCGAGCGGGATCTCGTCGGCAAGCGGATGGCCGACGTACGTCGACGCGACGCCCGCCTTGTCGAGCAGCGCCGGTTCGAACGGGAACAGGCACAGCATGTGATCGACGGACTTCGCGATCTTCTTGATCCGGCCGCCGCGCCATGCCCAGATCGACGGGCACACGAAATGGATCGACGGAATGCCCGCGTCGCGCACCGCCTGTTCGACGTTGAAGTTGAAGTCGGGGGCATCCACGCCGATGAACGCGTCCGGCCGCTCCGCGAGCAACTGGCGCTTCAGTTCGCCGCGAATCCGCAGGATCTCGGGGATCTGGCCCAGTGCCTCGACGTAACCGCGCACCGTCAGCTTGTCCATCTGCCAGTGCGAGTCGAAGCCATGCGCGAGCATCCGCTGCCCGCCGATCCCGTAATACTGGGTCGACGCGGGCAGACGCTCGTGAAGTCCGCCGAGCAGCGAGGCCGCGAGCAGGTCGCCCGACGGCTCGCCGGCCACCATCGCGAGCCGGATCTGATTGGTCGGGAGCGACATCGCTTAGCGGATGATGCCGCGCTGCGACGCGTCGACGAACTCGACGAGCGCGGTGACGGCCGCGTCGCCTTCGCCGCCTGCCGTCGCCAGTTCGCGCAACTGCACCTTCGCTTCCTCGAGCGACAGGCCGCTCTTGTACAGCACGCGGTAGGCGCTGCGCAGCGCCGAGATCGCGTCGGGCGAGAAACCACGCCGGCGCAAACCTTCGACGTTGATGCCGTGCGGCTCGGCCTTGTTGCCGGCTGCGATCACGAACGGCGGCACGTCCTGCACGAGCGCCGATGCGCCGCCCAGCATCGAGTGCGCGCCGATACGCACGAACTGGTGAACGCCCGACATCCCGCCGATGATCGCGAAGTCGCCGATCTCGACGTGACCGGCCATCTGCGCGTTGCTCGACAGGATCACGTTGTTACCGACGCTGCAATCATGACCGATGTGCACATAGGCCATGATCCAGTTGTCGTCGCCGAGCGTCGTCACACCGACATCCTGCACGGTGCCCGTGTGGATCGTCGTGAATTCGCGGATCGTGTTGCGGTTACCGATCTCGAGCCGGGTCGGCTCGTCCTTGTACTTCATGTCCTGCGGACGGCCGCCGACCGACGCGTAGTGGCCGATGCGGTTGTCCTCGCCGAGCGTCGTGTGACCTTCGATCACGCTGTGCGAGCCGATCGTCGTACGCGCGCCGATCCTGACGTGCGGCCCGACGATCGCGTACGGCCCGATCTCGACGGACTCGTCGATCTGCGCGCCCGGTTCGACGATCGCGGTGGGATGAATCCTGGTCATGCGCCGTTGCCTCTCGATATGATGTGTCGCGTTGCGTTGCCCATGCGTGCCGCGTCGCTCAAGGCGCCGCGTCGGCCGTCTTGACCGTGCACATCAGTTCGGCTTCCGCCGCCACCTTGCCGTCCACTTCCGCCACCGCCTTGAACTTCCAGATGCCGCGGATGTAGCGCTCGAACGTCACGTTCAGAATCAGTTGGTCGCCCGGTTCGACCACGCGCTTGAAACGCGCGCCGTCGATCCCGACGAAGTAGTACAGCGTATTTTCCGGATCCTTCGGCTGCTCTTCCGAGAACGTCAGCAGCGCGGCGGCCTGAGCAAGCGCCTCGAGGATCAGCACGCCCGGCATCACGGGCCGCTTCGGGAAATGCCCCTGGAAGAACGGCTCGTTGATCGACACGTTCTTCAGCGCTTTGATCCCTTTGTGCGGTTCGAGTTCGAGCACGCGATCGACGAGCAGAATCGGATAGCGGTGCGGCAGCAGCGTGAGGATCTTGTGGATGTCGAGATTGATTTTTTCAGTGCTCATGATGGTTCGTCTCACGCAGGTGCTGCGCGGTGGTGATGCAAAGGCTGAAGCGGGCCGCCACGCGGCCCATTCTGGCAAACCGGGCCGGATGCGCTGGCCGTGCCCGGTTCGTGGTCTCGCATGATGGGGTCAGGCGTCCGTGCCGCCCTGGGCGGCGAGCGCGGTTTCAAGTGCCTTGATGCGGTCGCGCAGCTTGTCGAGATTGCGCACGAGCGCGGCGCTCCGGTTCCAGTCGCCGTGGTCGACGGCCGGGAACGCGCTCGTGTAGATGCCGGCCTTCGGCAGCGACTTCGACACGCCCGACTTCGCGGTGATGATGACATAGTCGCCGAGCGTCACGTGGCCGGCGATGCCCGCCGCGCCACCGATCATGCAGTGGCGGCCGATCGTCGTACTGCCCGCGATGCCCGCGTTGCCGGCGATCACCGTATACGCGCCGATCCGGCAGTTGTGGCCGATCTGGACCAGGTTGTCGATCTTCACGCATTCCTCGATGACGGTGTCCGCCATCGCGCCGCGATCGATCGTCGTGTTCGCGCCGATCTCGACATCCGGGCCGATCGACACGCCGCCGACCTGCGGGATCTTGACCCAGCTGCCGGTGCGCGCGTCGCCGTCGCCGACGAAATCCGGCGCGAAGCCGAAGCCGTCGGAGCCGATCACGGCGCCCGAGTGGATGATCGCGCGCGGGCCGATCTTGCAGCCGTGGTACACCGACGCGTTCGGATACAGGTGCGAATTCGCGCCGATCGTCGTGCCGCGGCCGACGAATACGTTCGCGTCGAGTTGCACGCCGTCCTCGATCACCGCACCGGCTTCGACCGTCACGTGCGGGCCGACCACCGCGCTCGCGGCGACCTTCGCGGCCGGATCGATCGTTGCGCTCGGATGCACGCCGGCCGCGCGCTGCGGCGTGGCGAGATCGATGAACATCTGCGCGACGCGTGCGAAGTACGCGTACGGATTCGGCGTCACGATGAAATTGCGGGGGCCGGCCTGCCGGGGGCCGTCAGCGGCCGCGCGCAGCTTTTCGAGATCCTTCGGCGCGATCAGCACCGCGCCGGCGCGGGTCATTTCGACCTGCGACAGGTACTTCGGATTCGCGAGAAACGCGAGTTGCTGAGGGCCTGCCTGGTCGAGCGGCGCGAGGCTGCTCACCTTGCACTGGGCGTCGCCGGCGATCTCGCCGCCGAACCGCTTTACGAGTTCCTCAAGCGTCAATGCCATTCGTCGTCTGCTCCGTTCAGTTCGTCGAGCCGGACGCGAGCGCCTTGAGCACCTTGTCGGTGATGTCGATGCGCGGGCTGACGTACACGGCTTCCTGCACGATCAGGTCGTAATTCTGCTGCTCGGCGATCTGCTTGATGACCCGGTTCGCACGCTCCAGCACGGCAGCGAGTTCCTCGTTGCGGCGCTGGTTCAGGTCTTCGCGAAACTCGCGCTGCTTGCGCTGGAAGTCGGTATCGAGCTGCGCGAGATCGCGTTGCTTCTGCGCGCGATCGGCCGCCGACAGCGACGCGCCGTTCTTGTCCAGCGAATCGGACATCGACTTCAGGCGGGCCGCCATGTCCTGCAGATCCTTGTCACGCTTCGCGAACTCGGCTTCGAGCTTCGTCTGCGCCGCCTTGGCGGGCGCGGACTCGCGCAGGATCCGATCCGAATTGACCGCCGCGATGCGGGCGACGTCCTGAGCGTGTGCCGTCGCCGCGCCCAAGGCCAGCGCAACGGTCAGCGCACACATCACTCGTTTCGAAAACTTACCGGTTAGCAAAATTACCCTCTCGTTGCTGTTGTCATGCGTTCGATCAGAACGCCGTCCCGATCTGGAACTGGAATTTCTGGTACTGGTCGCCTTCGTGCTTCTGCAGCGGGAAACCAAGGCTCAGCTTGAGCGGGCCGATCGGCGAAATCCACGCCAGACCGACACCGTAGCCGTAACGCAGGCCGTTCGCACCGGTACTCGTGCCGCCCGGCGCGTTGCCCCACACGTTACCGCCGTCGAAGAACGTGAACACGCGCAGCGTGCGGTCGTAGCCGGTACCCGGCAGCGGGAACGTCAGTTCGACGTTACCCACGACCATCTTCGAACCGCCGATCGGGTCGTTGGTCGTCGTGTCGCGCGGGCCCAGCGAGCTCGGCTCGTAGCCGCGCACGGAGCCGATACCGCCCGCGTAGTAGTTCTTGAAGATCGGGTACGAGTTGCCGATACCGTTACCGTAACCGCCTTGCAGGTTCATGCCCAGGATGAAGCCGCGCGAGAACGAATAGTAGTACTGCGCCTGCAGGTCGGCCTTGTAGTACTGGATCTTGCCGATCGGCGCACCGTACTCGACGTTCGCCTGCGTGAAGTAGCCGCGGCTCGGAATCAGCGCGCTGTCACGCGCGTCGCGCGACCAGGCCACCGTCAGCGGCGCGGTGTTCGACACGCGGCCGAACTCGTTCACGTAATCCTTGTAGCTCTGCGGCGTCGCCGAGTCGACGTCGAGACGGTTCTGCTCGAGACCGACGCCGAAGTACACGGTATCGACTTCCGAGAACGGAATACCGAACTTCAGGTCGCCACCCGCGCTGATGATCCGGAAGCTCGAGCTCGTCGAATAGTAGAGCGGCTGGTACGTGCGGTAGTAGACGTCCGTGATCCGCTTGATGCCGTCGACCGTGAAGTACGGATCGACCTGCGTGACGGTCAGCGTGCGGTAGCTGCGTGCGGTGTTGACGTTCACCGACAGGCTCGTGCCCGAACCGAACACGTTGTCCTGCGACACGCCGGCCGACAGCACGACCTTGTCCGTCGACGAGAAGCCCGCGCCCAGCGTGATCGCGCCGGTCGGCTTTTCGTCGACCTTCACGTTCACGTCGACCTGGTCGTTCGTGCCTTCGACCGGCACCGTCGTCACGTCGACGTTGGTGAAGTAGCCGAGACGGTTCACGCGGTCCTTCGACAGCGCGAGGCGGTTCGAATCGAACCACGAGCTTTCGAGCTGGCGCATTTCGCGGCGCACGACTTCGTCACGTGTACGCGTGTTGCCGACGACGTTGATGCGGCGCACGTACACGCGGCGGCTCGGATCGACGACGAGGTTCAGGTTCACCTTGTGGTTCGCCTGGTCGATCTCCGGCTGTGCGTTGACGGTCGCGAATGCGTAACCGTATTCGCCCAGCTTGTCGACGATCGACTTGGTGGTTTGCTGCAGCTTTTCGGCCGAGAAGCGATCGCCCGGCTTGATCTTGATCAGCTTGGTCAGTTCGGCCTGGCGATCGAGCAAGTTGCCCGACAGCTTGATGCCCGACACCGTGTACGGCTCGCCTTCGTGCAGCGTGACCGTCAGGTACATGTCCTTCTTGTCGGGCGAGATCGACACCTGGGTCGACTCGATGTTGAACTCGAGATAGCCGCGGTTCAGGTAGTACGAGCGCACGGCCTCGAGGTCGCCCGTCAGCTTTTCCTTCGAGTACAGGTCGTTCTTCGTGTACCAGGAGAACCAGTTCGGCGTCGACAGCTGCATTTCGTCGCGCAGCGTGCCGGTGCTGAACGCCTTGTTGCCGATGAAGTTGATCTGGCGGATCTTCGCGCTCGGACCTTCGGCGACCGCGAACAGGATCGACACGCGGTTCGCGTCGACCGGCGTGATCGTCGTCTTGACCTCGGCCGCGTAGAAGCCGCGCGTCAGGTACTGACGCTTGAGCTCCTGTTCCGCCTTGTCGACCAGCGCCTTGTCGTAATAACGACCGTCGGCCAGGCCGACCGCGCGCAGCGCCTTCGTCAGGTTGTCCTTGTCGAATTCCTTCGTGCCGGTGAAGTCGATCGACGCGATGGCCGGACGCTCCTGCACCTGCACGATCACGACGTTGCCTTGCGTCGCGATGCGCACGTCGTTGAAAAAGCCCGTCGCGTACAGCGCGCGAATTGCTTCGGATGCCTTGTCGTCGGTGAAGGTATCGCCCTGCTTGATCGGCAGGTAGGCGAACACCGAGCCCGCTTCGACGCGCTGCAACCCCTCGATCTTGATGTCTTGCACCACGAACGGTGCCGCTGCATGCGCCGCGAGGCCGTGAGCGGCGAGCGCGGCCGCTGCAACTGTCTTAGGTACAAAGCGATGAGGTTTGAACAACGTGCATCCCCAATATTTAGCTGCATCAAATCAGGCGGCTGCCCAGCGGCGGCCGCCTGACGCTTCAGAAATGGATTAACCGAGCCAGGTCGTTGAACAGCGCGATCGCCGACAACGCGACGATGCAGATCAACCCGGCTCTTTGCAGAATCAGCTGCCAACGCTCCGAGATGGCTTTCCCGGTCGCGGCTTCAACCAGATAATATAACAGATGCCCCCCGTCCAAAACGGGAATCGGCAGCAAGTTCAGTACCCCAAGGCTAATGCTGACAAGGGCGAGAAACGACAGGAAGGCCGACGGACCGAGCCGCGCGCTCTTGCCCGCGTAGTCGGCAATCGTCACCGGGCCGGACAGGTTCTTCAGCGATGCGTTGCCCGTAATCATCCGCCCGAACATCTTCAGCGAATAGACGGAGATGTCCCACGTGCGGTGCGCGCCGAGCTGCAGGCTCTCGATCGGCCCGTAGCGCACGTCGACCGACGGCGTGTGCATCGACAGCGCTGCGCCGATGCGGCCAACCTCCTGCCCCGTGTCGTCGTCGCGCTGCGTCTGCGGCACGACCGACATGGTCTGCGTGGCGCCGCCACGCTCGATCTGCAGCTCGACCGCCTTGCCCGCATGGTGCTTCACCGTGTCGATGAAGCGCGATGCGCCGCCGATGGGCGCACCGTCGAGCGCGAGCAGCTTGTCGCCGGCCTTCAGGCCCGCCTGCTCGGCCGCGCTGCCGGGCTGCACCGACGCCACCGACAACGTGCCGCCGCCGGTCTCGAAGCCCAGGTGCGTCATGAAATCGTCGTCGAGCTCGCTTTCGGGGACGTTGCGCAGATCGACTCGGAAGTCGAACGTCGAGCCGTCGTCGCGTGCGCCGAGCACGATCTCGCGATGATCGAATGCAGCGGACAGCAGCTTCCAGCGCAGGTCCGACCACGACCGCACGGGCTCGGACTCGCTGCCGTGCTCGTCGCGGATCGATACGATCGTCTCGCCGCCGTCGAAGCCCGCGCGCGCCGCGACCGTGCCGGTGGCCGGCGGTGCGAGCACCGCGACCGGTTCGGTCACGCCGGTTGCGAATACGACGGAAAACAGGACAATTGCCAACAGGAAGTTCGCGATCGGGCCAGCGGCGACAATCGCGATGCGCTTGAACACCGATTGCCGGTTGAACGCCTGGTCGAGCTCTTCGGGCTTGATGTCCGGTCCCGGCTCGCGTTCGTCCAGCATCTTCACGTAACCGCCGAGCGGCAATGCGGAGAGCGTCCATTCGGTGCCGGTCTTGCGGCTGACCCAACGGGCGACGGGCTGGCCGAAACCAATCGAGAAACGCAGCACCTTCACGCCGCACCAGCGCGCGACGCGATAATGTCCGTACTCATGCACGACGACCAGCACCCCGATCGCCACCGCAAACGCGATCAGTTCGACCAGCACGTTCATGAGCACCTCATTCAGACAGTACGCTCCACGCGGGGCGCAGGCGCTTTGGCAATGATGTCAGCGGCGAGGCGGCGTGCCTCGGCATCCGCCGCCAGGACGTCGTCGAGCCCGTTCGGGTTCCGGTTCGGCAGTGCGTTGAGCACGGCGTCGACCGTCGCCGCAATCGCCATGAAGCCGATCCGGCGCTCGAGAAACGCTTCGACCGCGATTTCGTTCGCCGCGTTCAGTGCGGCGCTCGCGATGCCGCCCTCTTCAAGCGCCTTCAGCGCGAGCGCGAGGCACGGGAAACGCGTGTAGTCGGGCTTTTCGAACGACAGTTGCGCGATCTGCGCGAGGTCGAGCTGCTCGACGCCCGCGTCGACACGTTCCGGGAACGCGAGCGCGTGCGCGATCGGCGTACGCATGTCGGGGTTGCCGAGTTGCGCGAGCACCGAACCGTCGCGGTACGACACCAGCGAATGGATCACGCTTTGCGGATGGATCAGCACCTCGATCCGGTCGCCGGCCAAGCCGAAGATCCAGTGCGCCTCGATCACCTCGAGGCCCTTGTTCATCATCGTCGCGGAATCGACCGAGATCTTGCGGCCCATCACCCAGTTCGGATGCTTGCAGGCTTCGTCCGGCGTCACGTCGACGAGCGTGGCCGGCTCGCGCGTGCGGAACGGGCCGCCCGACGCGGTCAGGATGATCTTCGAGATCCCGCCGTGCTCGTTCACGTCGCGCGGCATGCACTGGAAGATCGCGTTGTGTTCGCTGTCGACCGGCAGCAAGATCGCGCCATGGTCGCGCACTGCGTCCATGAAGATCCCGCCCGACATCACGAGCGATTCCTTGTTCGCGAGCAGGATGCGCTTGCCGGCGCGCGCGGCCGCGAGGCTCGGCGCGAGGCCGGCCGCGCCGACGATCGCCGCGACGACCGTGTCGCACCCGTCGCTCTCCGACACGTCGACGAGCGCCTGCGGCCCGTACAGCACCGTGGTCTTGCTGCCGGCCGCGCGCAGTTTCGCTTCGACGTGCGCGGCCGTTGCCGCATCGCCGACCACCGCGACTTCCGGTGCAAAGCGCAGGCACTGCTCGACGAGCTTGTCGCCATTGCGGTGCGCGGTCAGCGCGTAGACCGAGAAACGCTCGGGATGGCGGGCGACCACGTCGAGCGTGCTGTCTCCGATCGAGCCCGTGGAACCGAGCAGTGTCAGACGTTTTTGCATAACAGAAATAGTGGTTTAACCAAGCAGCAGCATCGCGAGCGGCAGCACCGGCAGCAGCGCATCGACGCGGTCGAGCACGCCGCCGTGACCGGGCAGCAGTCCGCTCGAATCCTTCACGCCCGCCTGACGCTTGAGCAGCGACTCGAACAGGTCGCCGATCACGCTGTAGACGACCAGCAGCGTCAGCGCGGCCCACGCGCCGGACATCCCGTAGCGTGCAGCAAATGCAGAAAACAGGGTCGGCTCGAACCAGTGCGCGGCCATCGCGACACCGGCCACGACCATCACGGCAAGCCAGCCGCCGATCGCGCCTTCCCAGCTCTTGCCGGGACTGATCGTGATCGCCAGTTTACGCTTTCCGAAGGCCTTGCCCGCGAAGTATGCGCCGATATCGGCCAGCCAGACGACCAGAAGCAGCGACAACACGAACGGCACGCCCTGCGCACGCGCCGCGACGAGCGCATGCCAGCAGGCCGCGAAGACCAGCAGTCCGGCTGCGAGCAGGAACGGCCGCCAGATGCCGGCCGCGAGCGTCGGCTTGCGCCGCAGCGCGAACGGACCGACCAGCAGCCAGAACACGCCGGCCGCCATGAAAAGGGGACGGGATGAAGCCGCGTCGTGGCCGAGCGGCACGGTCGCCGCGAGCGCCAGCGCCGCGACGACGGCATAGACGACGGAACCGGCGCCGCCCAGCTTCAGCAGGCGCGCCCATTCCCACGCGGCGAACACGAGCACGACGCCGATCAGCGCGCCGAACGCCGTGAGCGGCGCGAACAGCGTCACCGGCAGCAGCACTGCCAGCATCACGATCGCCGTGATCACACGGGTTTTCAGCATGAAAGGGAGTCGGCGTCCTGCGATTGCGGTTCGAGTTGCGCGCTGGTGCGCCCGAAACGGCGCTCGCGCTCGGTATACGACGCGATCGCGTCGGCCAGCGCCGCGCCGTCGAAGTCGGGCCAGTATTTGTCGGTGAAATAGAATTCGGCGTACGCGAGCTGCCACAGCAGGAAATTGCTGACGCGCTGCTCGCCGCCGGTACGGATGAAGAGATCGGGCTCCGGCGCGTAGGCCATCGCCAGGTGCGGCGCGAACGCGTCTTCGGTCACGTCGACCTCGCGCCCCTCGCGCACCGATTGCTCGATGAGCTTCTTCGTCGCCTGCAGGATGTCCCAGCGGCCGCCGTAGTTCGCGGCGATCGTCAGGGTCAGGCGGGTGTTGCGCGCCGTCTTGGTTTCGGCGCGACGGATCAGGTCGCGGATGCGCGGCTCGAAGCGGTCGAGGTCGCCCACGACACGCAGACGGATCCCGTTTGCGTGCAGCTTGCCGACTTCGCGCTCCAGCGCGGTGATGAACAGCCGCATCAGGAACGATACTTCTTCGTTCGGACGCCGCCAGTTTTCCGAGCTGAACGCGAACAGCGTCAGGTATTCGACGCCGGCGCGCGCGCAGCCTTCGACCACCGCCCGCACGGCATCCACGCCGCGGGTGTGCCCCGCGACGCGCGGCAAGCGGCGTTCGGTCGCCCAACGGCCGTTGCCGTCCATGATGATCGCGATGTGACGCGGCACGGCGCCGACGTCAGGCACGCGAACGGTAGAGCTGGTATAAGTCATGGCCGTTGAGACAGTAATGCGGGAAGAAGGCGGCGCGCGAGGACGGTCGTCAGACCGTCATGATCTCGGCTTCCTTGCTCTGCACGAGCTTGTCGATTTCGGTGACGTGCTTGTCCGTCAGCTTCTGCACGTCGTCGCTCGCACGGCGCTCGTCGTCTTCCGAGATTTCCTTGTCCTTCACGAGCTTCTTGAGCGCTTCGTTCGCGTCGCGGCGCAGGTTGCGGATCGCGACCTTGGCCGTTTCGCCTTCGCTCTTGACCACCTTGGTCAGCTCGCGGCGGCGCTCTTCCGTCAGCGCGGGCATCGGCACGCGGATCTGGTCGCCGGACGTGGCCGGGTTCAGGCCGAGATCGGCTTCGCGGATGGCCTTCTCGACCTTCGCGACCATGTTCTTTTCCCACGGCTGCACGCCGATCGTGCGCGCATCGACGAGCGTCAGGTTCGCGACCTGCGAGATCGGCACCATCGACCCGTAGTAGTCGACCTGCACGTGATCGAGCAGACCGGCATGTGCACGGCCCGTGCGGATCTTCGCCAGATCGTTCTTGAACGCTTCGATCGAGCGCTGCATCTTCTGCTCTACGCCCTTCTTGACATCAGCGACACTCATTTCAACCTCCGAACCTTCAAACCTTCAAAGAACGCGGGCCCCGCCCGGCGCGCTTCGCGCCACGGCCGACGGCCCACGCCGCTTGCCCGCATCCGCGGGAGTTTACACGTGGACGAGCGTACCTTCGTCCTCGCCCAGCACGATGCGCTTGAGCGCGCCCGGCTTGTTGATCGAAAACACACGAATCGGCAGCTTCTGATCGCGGCACAGCGCGAAGGCCGTCGCGTCCATCACCTGCAGATTGCGGCTGATCGCCTCGTCGAAGCTGATCGTCGTGTAGCGCGTGGCCGACGGATCCTTCTTCGGATCGGCAGAATATACGCCATCGACCTTGGTCGCCTTCAATACGACCTCGGCGCCCACTTCCGAACCGCGCAGTGCGGCGGCCGTGTCCGTCGTGAAGAACGGGTTGCCCGTGCCGGCCGCGAAGATCACGACCTTGCCTTCCTCGAGCTGGCGGATCGCGCGGGGCCGGATATACGGCTCGACGACCTGATCCATGCGCAGCGCGGACTGCACGCGCGCGACGATACCGGCGTGGCGCATCGCGTCCTGCAGCGCCAGCGCGTTCATCATCGTCGCCAGCATCCCCATGTAGTCGGCCGTTGCGCGGTCCATGCCCGCCGCACCGCCCGCGACACCGCGGAAAATGTTACCGCCGCCGATCACGACAGCGAGCTGCGTGCCGAGACCCACGACTTCGGCGATATCCGCCACCATCCGCTCGATCGTCGCGCGATTGATGCCGAAGGCATCGTCGCCCATCAGCGCTTCGCCGGAGAGTTTGAGGAGGACGCGTTTATAGGCATTGGACATAGGGGCTTCCGAGCGACGAGAGGATGACAACCACGAACTGTAGGGGCGAAATACTGATTCGGGCAAGCGCCGACGGTCGGACCGGGGTTCCCGGCCGGCCGGCGGCGCCGCCGGCCGCGGCGGAGCGGACGCCCGCCGCGGATACTACCTGACTGCTTACTGCTGCTTTGCTGCTGCGACTTGCGCGGCCACTTCGGCGGCGAAGTCGTCCTGGCGCTTCTCGATGCCTTCGCCGACGACGAACAGCGCGAACTTCTGCACTGCCGAGTTCGCCGCCTTCAGCATCTGCTCGATCGTCTGCTTGTCGTTCTTAACGAACGTCTGGTTCAGCAGCGACACTTCCTTCAGGTACTTCTGGACGCTGCCTTCGACCATCTTCGCGACGATTTCAGCCGGCTTGCCCGATTCGGCAGCCTTCTGCTCGGCGACGCGACGTTCCGTGTCGATCAGTTCGGCCGGCACGTCAGCTGCCGACAGTGCGACCGGCTTCATCGCGGCGATGTGCATCGCGACGTCCTTGCCGACCTGCTCCTCCGCACCCGTGTACTCAACGATCACGCCGATACGCGCGCCGTGCAGGTACGTTGCGATCTTGTTCGCGGTTTCGAAACGCACGAAACGGCGGATCGAGACGTTTTCGCCAATCTTGCCGACCAGCGCCAGACGCACTGCGTCGACCGTCGAACCTTCCAGCGGCAGCGCCGACAGCGCAGCCACGTCGGCCGGGTTTTGCGTCGCGACGAGTTCTGCAACCGTCTTCGAGAATGCGAGGAAGTCGTCGTTCTTCGCGACGAAGTCGGTTTCGCAATTGAGCTCGACCAGCGAGCCCGCGTTGCCGCCGACGAACGATGCGACGACGCCTTCAGCCGTCACGCGCGATGCCGCCTTGCTCGCCTTGTTGCCGAGCTTGACGCGCAGCAGCTCTTCAGCCTTGGCCAGATCGCCATCAGCTTCCGTCAGCGCCTTCTTGCACTCCATCATCGGTGCGTCGGTCTTTGCGCGCAGTTCTGCCACCATGCTTGCGGTAATTGCCGCCATCATTCGCTCCTTGAGTCTGTATTCACAACGCCGTCCGCTTGGACGCGAACGGCCGAAAATCGTTTCCGGACCCGCGCCGATTCGGCGCGATCAGGTCCGGCGCACAAGCTTAAAAAAAGGGGGCCTGTTGAGAGCCCCCTTTTTGCGCCGGCTCGGGGCCAGTTACGCGTTTTCCTCGACGTATTCGTCGTCGCCGCGTGCGGCCTGGACCACTTCGTTGACCGCGTTCGCACGGCCTTCGAGGATCGCGTCGGCCACGCCTTCAGCGTACAGCGCGACTGCCTTGCTCGAGTCGTCGTTACCCGGGATCACGTAATCCACACCTTCCGGCGAGTGGTTCGTATCGACCACGGCGATGACCGGCACGCCCAGCTTGTTCGCTTCCGTGACGGCAATCTTGTGGTAGCCGACGTCGACGACGAAGATCGCGTCCGGAATGCCGCCCATGTCCTTCACGCCGCCGATCGACTTCTGCAGCTTGGCGATTTCACGTTCGAACAGCAGCGCTTCCTTCTTGCTCATCTTCTCGGTTTCGCCCGATTCGACAGCCGCTTCCATGTCCTTCAGGCGCTTGATCGATACCTTCAGCGTCTTGAAGTTGGTCATCATGCCGCCGAGCCAGCGTGCGTTGACGTACGGCATGCCCGCGCGTTGCGCTTCCTGAGCGATCGTGTCGCGCGACTGGCGCTTCGTACCGACGAACAGGATCGTGCCGCGGTTAGCTGCCAGCTGACGCACGTACTTCTGTGCGTCCGTGAACATCGGCAGCGTCTTTTCGAGGTTGATGATGTGAATCTTGTTGCGGTGACCGAAAATGAACGGAGCCATCTTCGGGTTCCAGAAGCGCGTCTGGTGACCGAAGTGGACACCCGCTTCCAGCATTTGGCGCATCGTAACTGCCATGTAAATTCTCCACGAGGGTTGGGTCTTAAGCCGGCTGCCGTACCGCCGCGCGAACGCGCCCCGAAGGACCTTCGTTCCGCGCGGCCGGCACCCTGGTTGCGCCGGCTTGCGATTCGACACGTGCGAAAATGCCCGTGCCGCAAGCCTTTCATCGCCACGGCCGCCCCGCCCGAGGCAGGTTCGGCATTTGGATGTCGACTTAGCCAAAGAGTATAGCACGCCGATTTGTCGGCTCTCAAGTCGCCCGCCACTTTTGCTTGCCGCGCGGCAGCGGGCCGGACAATCCGCGAAAACCCGCATCCGCACCGCCGGCAGGGGCTGCGAGGGCCGCCATAAGGTGCGATAATCCGTCAATTCACCGCATTCCAGGCATACCTCGATGGCTATTACGCTCAAAAACGAACACGACATCGCCGAGATGCGCGTCGCCTGCCGTCTCGCGAGCGAAGTGCTCGACTTCATCACCCCGCACGTCGTCGCGGGCGTCACGACCGCCGAGCTCGACCGGCTCTGTCACGAATTCATGCTCAACGAGCAGGGCACGATCCCCGCGCCGCTGAACTATCAGCCGCCCGGCTATCCGCCGTACCCGAAGGCAACCTGCATTTCGGTCAACGACGTGATCTGCCACGGCATCCCGGGCGAGAAGGTCGTCAAGAACGGCGATGCGCTGAACATCGACATCACCGTGATCAAGAACGGCTACTTCGGCGACACCAGCCGGATGTTCATCGTCGGCGAAGGCTCGATCCTCGCGAAGCGCCTCGTGCAGACCACCTACGAGTGCATGTGGCTCGGCATCGACCAGGTCAAGCCGGGCGCACACCTCGGCGACATCGGCTATGCGATCCAGAAGCACGCGGAAGCGCAAGGCTACAGCGTCGTGCGCGAATACTGCGGCCACGGCATCGGCACGGTGTTCCACGAAGATCCGCAGGTCGTCCACTACGGCCGTCCGGGCACCGGTATCGAGCTGAAGGCCGGGATGATCTTCACGATCGAGCCGATGATCAACGCCGGCAAGCGCGACATCCGCACGATGCCCGACCAGTGGACGGTCAAGACGCGCGATCGCAGCCTGTCCGCGCAGTGGGAACACACGGTACTCGTCACCGAGACGGGTTACGACGTGCTGACCGTGTCGGCCGGCACGCCCGCGCGGCCGGTGTTCGCGCAACCGGCCGCCGCAGTCTGAGCGCCGTCGCGCCAGCCCGCCCTGCCCGCACCTGACCCGAACGGCCGCCCATGAGCGCTCACGCCGCCCCCTCGCCCGATGCGCTGTCGCGGCGCGCCGAATTCAAGGCCGCCAAGACCGACATGCTCGAGCGCTTTCGCAGCGCGACCAACGTCGCGTCGCTGATGCACGCGCTGTCGAAACTCACCGACGACGCGCTCCGGTGCGTGTGGGACGACTGCGGGCTGCCCGCGACGCTCGCGCTCGTCGCCGTCGGTGGCTACGGGCGCGCCGAGCTCGCGCCGCATTCCGACGTCGACATCCTCGTGCTGCTGCCCGATGCGCACGACCCCGCGCTCGACGCGCGGATCGAGCGCTTCATCGGCATGGCGTGGGATCTCGGCCTCGAGATCGGCAGCAGCGTGCGGACCGTTGCCCAGTGCATCGAGGAGGCGTCGCAGGACGTCACCGTGCAGACTTCGCTGCTGGAGGCGCGCCGCATCGTCGGCAGCACCGCGCTGTTCGAACGCTTCACCGTGCGCTATCACGAGGCGCTCGACGCGCGCGCGTTCTTCACCGCGAAGGTGCTCGAGATGCGCCAGCGCCACGCGAAGTTCCAGGACACGCCGTACAGCCTCGAGCCGAACGTGAAGGAAAGCCCCGGCGGGCTGCGCGACCTGCAGACGATCCTGTGGATCGCGCGCGCGGCCGGCTTCGGCAGCAGCTGGCGCGAACTCGACACGCGCGGCCTCATCACCGAGCGCGAAGCCCGCGAACTGCGCCGCAACGAAGGATTCCTGAAGACGCTGCGCGCGCGGCTGCACGTGATCGCCGGCCGCCGCCAGGACATGCTCGTGTTCGACCTGCAGACGCAGGCGGCCGAGAGCTTCGGCTACCGGCCGACGCCGGCCAAGCGCACGAGCGAGCAGCTGATGCGCCGCTACTACTGGGCCGCAAAGGCCGTCACGCAACTCGCGACGATCCTGATCCAGAACATCGAGGCGCAGCTGTTCCCCGCGACGAGCGGCATCACGCGCGTGCTGTCGCCCGACCGTTTCGTCGAAAAGCAGGGCATGCTCGAGATCGTCGACGACAGCGTGTTCGAGCGCCATCCCGACGCAATCCTCGAAGCGTTCCTGCTGTATGAAACGACCCGCGGCGTGAAAGGCCTGTCCGCCCGCACGCTGCGCGCGCTGTACAACTCGCGCGAAATCATGAACAACGTGTGGCGACGCCAACCGCAGAACCGCCGCACGTTCATGCAGATCCTGCAGCAGCCCGAAGGCATCACGCATGCGTTCCGGTTGATGAACCAGACGAGCGTGCTGGGCCGCTACCTGCTGAATTTCCGCCGCATCGTCGGCCAGATGCAGCACGACCTGTATCACGTGTACACGGTCGACCAGCACATCCTCATGGTGCTGCGTAACATCCGCCGCTTCGCGGTGGCGGAGCACGCGCACGAATACCCGTTCTGCAGCCAGCTGATCGGCAATTTCGAGCGCCCGTGGGTGCTGTATGTGGCTGCGCTGTTCCACGACATCGCGAAGGGCCGCGGCGGCGACCACTCGACGCTCGGGATGGCCGACGCGCGGCGCTTCTGCCGCGAGCACGGAATCACCGGCGACGATGCGGCGCTGATCGTGTGGCTCGTCCAGCATCACCTGACGATGAGCCAGGTCGCGCAGAAGCAGGACACGAGCGATCCGGACGTGATCAAGCGCTTCGCCGAAACCGTCGGCAACGAACGGTACCTCACCGCGCTCTACCTGCTGACCGTCGCCGATATCCGCGGCACGAGCCCGAAGGTGTGGAACACGTGGAAGGGCAAGCTGCTCGAGGATCTCTACCGGATCACGCTCGCGGTGCTCGGCGGCGCGAACCCCGACGCGCATTCGGAACTGAAGTCGCGCCAGGAGGAAGCACTCGCGCTGCTGCGCCTCGAGACCGTGCCCAACGACGCGCACCGCGCGCTGTGGGATCAGCTCGACATCGGCTTCTTCCTGCGCCATGACGCGGCCGACATCGCGTGGCAGACGCGCGTGCTGTACCGGCACGTGAATGCCGAAACCGCGATCGTCCGCGCGCGGCCGTCGCCGATCGGCGACGCGCTGCAAGTGCTCGTGTACGTGAAGGACCGCCCCGACCTGTTCGCGGGCATCTGCGCGTACTTCGACCGCAACGGGCTGTCAGTGCTCGATGCGCGCGTGAGCACGACGCGGCACGGTTATGCACTCGACAACTTCATCGTCACGCAGACCGAACGCGACGTGCGTTACCGCGACATCGCGAATCTCGTCGAACAGCAACTCGCGACGCGGCTCGCTGAAACCGCGTCGCTGCCGGAGCCGTCCAAGGGCCGCCTGTCGCGGCTGTCCCGGACGTTTCCGATCACGCCGCGCGTCGACCTCCGGGCCGACGAGCGCGGCCAGTACTACATCCTGTCCGTGTCCGCCAACGACCGGCCGGGCCTCCTTTATTCGATCGCGCGCGTCCTGGCCGAGCATCAGATCGGCGTCCACGCGGCGCGGATCAATACGCTCGGCGAACGCGTCGAGGACATCTTCCTGCTCGCAGGTGCCGGCCTGTCCGACAACCGCCTGCAGATCCAGCTCGAAACCGAATTGCTGCGCGCGATCGCAGTCTGAATGAATCCCAGCGTTTATGCGCACCAAATTAACCGTCAAGAACCCGAAGCCGGCGTCGCCGACCCGCGCCCCTGTCCGCTCCGGCAGCCTCGTCGCCCGCAAGGCGGTACGCCCCGCCGCACCGTCCGCGGCCGACAAGCCGCCGCGCCCGAAGAAGGCGTCCGCGCCGGCGGGCGCCGCCGAACGCGCATTCAAGCCGCGCGGCGCGGAACGCCCGGATGCGGAGCGCGCTCCGGCGAAACGGGCACCGCGTGACGGCGGTGCGGAACGCGGCTATCGCAGCGATGCGAAGCCGGGCGGCCGCGGCGAACGCGGCGATGCCCGCCCGTATCGCAGCGCCGAAGGCGGTGCACGCGCGCCCTATCGCGACAAGGCAGCCGGTGAAGGCCCGAAGCGCAGTTTCGGTGAACGCGGTTCGTCGTCCGATCGTCCGGCACGTCGCAGCGACGATGCGCGGCCGCGCCGCTCGGATGCCGAAGGTGGCGCACGCGCGCCCTACCGCGACAAGGCAACCGGTGAAGGCGCGAAGCGCAGCTTCGGCGATCGCGGCTCGTCGTCCGACCGCCCCGCACGTCGCAGCGACGATGCGCGGCCGCGCCGCTCGGATGCCGAAGGCGGCGCACGCGCACCCTACCGCGACAAGGCAGCCGGCTACGGTGAGAAGCGCAGCTTCGGCGATCGCGGCTCGTCGTCCGAGCGCCCCGCACGTCGCAGCGACGACGCGCGACCGCGCCGCTCGGATGCCGAAAGTGGCGCACGCGCGCCCTACCGCGACAAGGCAGCCGGCTACGGTGAGAAGCGCAGCTTCGGCGACCGCAGCGCGTCGTCCGACCGCCCCGCACGTCGCAGCGACGATGCGCGACCGCGCCGCTCGGATTCGGAAGGCGGCGCACGCGCACCCTACCGCGACAAGGCAACCGGCTATGGCGAAAAGCGCAGCTTCGGCGAGCGCAGCGCGTCGTCCGACCGCCCCGCACGTCGCAGCGACGACGATGCACGGCCGCGCCGTGCAGGCACCGAAGGCGGCGCACGCGCACCCTACCGCGACAAGGCAACCGGCTATGGCGAAAAGCGCAGCTTCGGCGATCGCAGCGCGTCGTCCGACCGCCCCGCACGTCGCAGTGGCGACGATGCACGGCCACGCCGCGCAGGCGCCGAAGGCGGTGCACGCGCGCCCTATCGCGACAAGGCGGCCGGTGAAGGCCCGAAGCGCAGCTTCGGCGAGCGCAGCAGCACCGAACGCCGCTCGAGCGACGCGCCGCTGAAAACCGCGCAACCCGTCAAGCGCCAAGCGGCCGACATCGATCACGGCGACGAAACGGGCATGATGCGCCTGTCGAAGCGTATGTCCGAGCTCGGCCTGTGCTCGCGCCGCGAAGCCGACGAATGGATCGAGAAAGGCTGGGTGCTCGTCGACGGCGAACGCATCGACACGCTCGGCACCAAGGTCAGCCCCGACCAGAAGATCGAGATCGACGAGCGCGCCAGCGCCGCGCAGGCCGCGCAAGTGACGATCCTGCTGCACAAGCCGGTCGGCTATGTGTCCGGTCAGGCGGAAGACGGCTACGAGCCCGCATCCGTGCTGATCACGCGCGCGAACCAGTGGAGCGGCGACCGCTCGCAGGTACGCTTCTCGCCGCAACACCTGCACGCGCTCGCACCGGCCGGCCGGCTCGACATCGACTCCACCGGCATGCTCGTGCTGACGCAGAACGGCGTGATCGCCAAGCAGCTGATCGGCGAACAGTCGGACATCGACAAGGAATACCTGGTGCGCGTGCGCTTCGGCGAGCAGCTCATCGACATCGACCGGCACTTCCCGGCGGAGTCGCTCGCGAAGCTGCGCCACGGCCTCGAGCTCGACGGCGTCGCGCTGAAGCCGGCGTTGGTGAGCTGGCAGAACGGCGAGCAGCTGCGCTTCGTGCTGCGCGAAGGCAAGAAGCGCCAGATCCGCCGCATGTGCGAACTGGTCGGCCTCGAAGTGATCGGCCTGAAGCGCGTGCGCATGGGCCGCGTGATGCTGGGCGCGCTGCCGCAAGGGCAATGGCGCTATCTGTCGGCCGACGAATCGTTCTGACGTTCCGACGGCGAGCACGCTGCGCGTGCCACGCAAAGAAAAAGCCCGCGCAAGCGGGCTTTTTCGTTTCCGGTGCAGCGACGCAACGTAACGCGGCACGGGCGGCCGCGTGCCGGTCAGTCGTCGGCCGGATCGAGCCCCGGGAACAGCACCTCGGTGAAGCCGAAGCGCGTGAAGTCGGTGATCCGCATCGGGTACAGCTTGCCGATCAGGTGATCGTATTCGTGCTGGACCACGCGCGCATGGAAACCGTCGGCGACGCGATCGATCTTCGCGCCGAACTGGTCGTAACCGCTGTAGCGCACCTTCGCGTAACGGCTGACCACGCCGCGCATGCCCGGCACCGACAGGCAGCCTTCCCAGCCCTCTTCCATGTCCGGCGGCATGTATTCGACCTTCGGGTTGATCAGCACGGTCTCGGGCACGGGCGGTGCGTCCGGGTAACGGTTGTTGCTGCCGAAGCCGAAGATGATGATCTGCAGCCCGATGCCGACCTGCGGTGCGGCAAGCCCCGCACCGTTCGCATGATGCATCGTCTCGAACATGTCCGCGACGATCTCGTGCAGCTCGGGTGTATCGAACCGCTCGACCGGTTTGGCGATTTCGAGCAGGCGCGGGTCGCCCATCTTCAGGATCTCGCGAATCATGGCGTGTTGCCCTCCAGGAGTTGGTGCAGTCCGTCTTCGTCCAGTACGGGGATGCCGAGTTCCTCGGCCTTCACGAGCTTGCTGCCCGCCTCGGCACCCGCGACCACGTAATCCGTCTTCTTCGATACCGAGCCCGCGACTTTCGCGCCCGCCGCTTCGAGCATCTCTTTCGCGGCGTCGCGCGTGAGCGTAGGCAGCGTGCCCGTCAGCACGACCGTCTTGCCGGCCAGCACACCCTGCGGCGCCTTCGGCGCGGGCGGGCCCTCCGGCCATGTGACCTTGCCGGGCGCGCGCAGTTGCTCGATCACGGTCCGGTTGTGCTCTTCCGCGAAGAACTGGTGCAGCGACTCGGCGACGATCGGTCCGACGTCGTTGACTTCGAGCAGTTCCTCGATCGACGCGTCCATGATCGGGGTCAGCGAACCGAAATGCTTCGCGAGATCCTTCGCGGTCGACTCGCCGACATGCCGGATGCCGAGCCCGTAAATGAAGCGCGCGAGCGTCGTGTACTTCGCCTTCTCGAGCGAGTCGAGCAGGTTCTGCGCGGACTTGTCGGCGAACCGGTCGAGCTCCGCGAGCGTCGCGAAACCCAGATTGAACAGGTCGGCCGGCGTGCGCACGAGATTCAGCTCGACGAGCTGGTCGATGATCTTCTCGCCGAGCCCGTCGATGTCGAGCGCGCGGCGCTGCGCGAAATGCCACAGCGCCTGCTTGCGCTGCGCCGGGCAGAACAGGCCGCCGGTACAGCGCGCGATCGCCTCGTCCGGCAGCCGCTCGATCTTCGAGCCACACACCGGGCATTCGGTCGGCATCACGAATTCGGCCGCGTCGGCCGGCCGGCGATCGAGCAGCGCGCCGACCACTTCCGGAATCACGTCGCCCGCACGTCGCACGATCACGGTATCGCCGATCCGGATGTCCTTACGGCGTACTTCATCCTCGTTGTGCAGCGTCGCGTTGGTCACCGTCGCGCCGCCGACGAACACGGGTTCGAGCCGCGCGACAGGCGTGATCGCGCCGGTGCGGCCAACCTGTACATCGATCGCGACGAGCTTCGTCAGCGCTTCCTGTGCGGGGAATTTGTGCGCGAGCGCGAAGCGCGGCGCGCGCGACACGAAGCCGAGACGATCCTGTTCGTCGCGCCGGTTCACCTTGTAGACGACGCCGTCGATGTCGTACGGCAGCGACTCGCGCTTCTCGCCGACCTTGCGGAAGAAGCCGAGCAAGCCGTCGGCGCCGTGCACGACTTCGCGCTCGCGGTTCACCGGCAGGCCGAGCGACTCGTACCAGTCGAGCAGCGCGCTGTGCGTGTCGGGCATCGGCATGCCGTCGAGCACGCCGATCCCGTACGCGAAGAACGACAGCGGACGCTGCGCGGTGATCTTCGGGTCGAGCTGGCGCAGGCTGCCTGCGGCCGCATTGCGCGGGTTCGCGAATTCACGCTGCTCGGCCGCGCGCTGGCGTTCGTTCAGGCGTGCGAAATCGCGTTTGAACATCAGCACCTCGCCGCGCACGTCGAGCACGGCCGGCACGTGCGCGCCCTTCAGCTTCAGCGGGATCGAGCGGATCGTGCGGACGTTCTCCGTCACGTCCTCGCCCGTCGTGCCGTCGCCGCGCGTGGACGCCTGCACGAAGACGCCGCGCTCGTAGCGCAACGAGATCGCGAGCCCGTCGAACTTCAGCTCGCATGCGTATTCGACGGGGTCGGTCACCGAACCGGCAAGGTCGGTCGTCTTGTCGAGCGCATCGGCGACGCGCTTGTCGAACGCGGCGATGTCCTCGTCGGCGAAGCCGTTGTTCAGCGACAGCATCGGTGCGTCATGGACGACCGGCGTAAAGCCGTTTGCCACTTCGCCGCCGACGCGTTGCGTCGGCGAATCGGGCGTCACGAGTTCGGGGTGATCGGTTTCGAGTTGCTGCAGCTCGCCAAACAGCCGGTCGTATTCGGCGTCGGGCAGATCCGGCTGGTCGAGCACGTAGTAGGCGTGGTTCGCCCGCTCGAGTTGGTCGCGCAGCCACGCGGCACGCGCGTCGGGCTGGCTGGCTGGCGGTTCGGCTTGGGTTCGGGCCATGCTGGCGGCAGATTCGTTCTGAAAAATCGGATGTCCGATTATCTCAGTTTGATGCCGCGACGGCGACACGCAATGCGTGCCAACGGCCCCTCGCAGCGCACACCGGCGGCGTGTGTGCGGCGCTGCAGCGACGGGCGGCGGCACCGGATGCCGCCGCCCGCAAACGCGTTACTGGCTGAAGAGGCGACGCGTGACCGGCGAACCGGCCGGGATGCCGGCTTCCTCGAGCTTCGCGTACAGCTTCATCAACTGCTGGTCGATCGCGACCAGCGTCGATTCCGGCAGCGGCCGGCGCGAATCGTCGACGACGCGCGCACCGATGCGCTCGGACAGCGACTTCGCGTAATCGCACATCAGCCGGAACGGCAGGATGTCCTCTTCGGCGACCGGCACGTCGAGCACCAGCGTGATCATGTTGCCGCCCTTGTACGTGAGGTCGTCGCGCAGGAAGTTCGTGTCGCCGAACTGCAGCATGAACACGGGATTCTGCTTCGCGTCGAGTTTCACGAAACGCGTGCCGTCGCGCGACAGCAGCAGCCCGTCTTGCGATGCAACAGCCTGCACGTAGTTCGCCGACCACGGCGCGCCGTCCGACATCACGTTGATCGACAGCTGCGCGTCGCACTGCGCGGCAAAGCCGTCGAGCTCGCGCGCCATCGCGACCGTCTCCATCATGTCCGGGAATTCCGGCGCGCCGTCGATTGCATCGGCGAACTGCTGGACGCCCGTCACGAATTCGGAGAATTCAAGCTCGTTGAGCGCGCCACTGCGGTTCGCGAGCTGGGCGGCCGCGCGCAGCTCTTCATACCGCACGCCGTTCTGCAGCAACTCCCACTGGCCGCCTTCCGGCTTGCCTTCGATATGCACGGGCTTGCTGCCCGCACGGCGCAGCCGCTGGGCGGCCGGCAGGATCTTGTCGCCCGGCAGCGATCCGCCGAGGCGGATCGGCACGATGCAGTCGATCCGGCGGTCGACGATCGCGGGAGGCGCCGACGAGATCGTCGTCGCGGCCGGCAGCACGGGTTCGGCCGGCTCATCCGATGCCGCGGGCGCCGCTGCGTCGGACGTGGCGGCGACCGAATCTTCGTGGACGGCCTGTTCGGTCGAGGCAGTCGATTCGGTCGACTCCAGCGACGGGTCGAGGCCGGTGGCCTCGGCCTGCAGATCGGCCGGCGTGTCCGCCGGCGCGACACCGCCGAACGTCGGCTCGACGCGCGCGGCTTCGGTCGGCGCACTCGTGGCGGCCGCCGGCGCCGGTGCCGCGGGTTCACGCCGTGTGGGCTGACGCACCGGCTCGATGAACGGCCGCTCATCGTCGCGCTCGGGGCGATTCATCGCCTCGGCCGCTTCTTCCGGCATCGGGCGCGGCATCTTGCGCCGCACCTTCGCGCCCTGCCACGCGTTGTAGACCACGACGCCGCCCACCACGACGGCGCCCGCGCCGATCAAACCGAGTGTCAACTCGTCCATGCACGCTCCATCAGCAATTCTTTTTCGTCGGAACCGCGAACGGGCGCCCATGCGCCGCGCGAACGCGATCCGGGTTCGTCAAACGTCAATTCTGCGCAAAACCCGCGGCAGTTTCCATGTCCACCGCCACGATCCGCGACACGCCCTGCTCCTGCATCGTCACGCCGATCAACTGCTGCGCCATCTCCATCGCAATCTTGTTGTGCGAAATGAAAAGGAACTGCGTCTTGTCGGACATTGCGCGCACGAGATTCGCGAAACGCTCGGTGTTCGCGTCGTCGAGCGGCGCGTCGACCTCGTCGAGCAGACAGAACGGCGCCGGATTCAGCTGGAACATCGCGAACACCAGTGCGGTAGCGGTCAGCGCCTTCTCGCCGCCCGACAGCAGGTGAATGGTCGCGTTCTTCTTGCCCGGCGGCTGCGCCATCACCTGCACGCCGGCATCGAGGATTTCGTCGCCCGTCATGATCAGCTTCGCCTGGCCGCCGCCGAACAGGCGCGGGAACAGGTCGCTGAAGTGACGGTTGACCTCGTCGAAGGTGCCCTGCAGCAACGTGCGGGTTTCCTGGTCGATCTTGTGGATCGCGTCCTCGAGCGTCGTGATCGCGTCGGTCAGGTCAGCCGACTGCGCGTCGAGGAACACCTTGCGCTCGCTGGCGGCCTTCAGCTCGTCGAGCGCGGCCATGTTCACCGGACCGAGCGCGTTGATCGCGTTGTTCAGGCGCGTGACTTCGCCCTGCAAATACGACGGCTTGAGATCCGGCGTCAGCTTGTCGCGCAGCGCTTCCTCGTCGACCTCGGCCGCCGTGAGCTGCTCGGCGAACTGCTCGACGGACAGGCGCGCGGCCTGCTCCTTCAACTGCAGCTCGGTGATGCGATCGCGCAGCGGCTGCAGCGAACGTTCGGCGACGAGACGCTGCTCGTCCGATGCGCGCAGCTTCGCGGTCAGGTCGTCGAGTTCGATCCGGGCGGCCTGCAGCGCTTCTTCCTTGACCGCACGAATTTCGAGCGCGTCCTGCAGGCCCGTATGCGCGGTCTGCTCGTTGATCGTTTCGAGTTCGGCGCGCGCGTCTTCCAGCGAGGCGGCGACGCGTTCGCTCTGCTCGTGCGCGACCTGGATGCTGCGCTTGAGTTCGTCGATCCGCGTGACGGCGTTGCGCGCGGCGAAGCGCGCGTCGTTCGCGCCGCGCTCGAGGTCGCGGGCTTCCTGGCGCGCCTGCGTCAGCGATTCGTCGAGTGCTTCGAACGCGAGCTGGTTGTCTTCGAAACGCGCCTGCAACTCGGCGAGCTCGCCGTCGAAGCGTTCGAAGTTCGCTTCCGACTCCGCGCGCAGTGCGCGCTGCTCGTCGATCTGCGCGCCGATTTCCTCGAGTTCCTCGCGGATCTGCGTGCTGCGCTGCGTGTAGCGTTCGTGTGCCTGCGCGAGCTTCAGCACGTCCATCTGCAGCGCGTGCACGCGCTGCGTCGCGCGTTCGGCCTGCGCACGCACGTCGCCCAGCGCCTGCGTGGCCTGCGTGTGCGCGGCTTCCGCCCGCACGGCAGCGGTGCGGGCCTCGTCGGCGAGCAATGCCTGTGCGCGCACCTGGCGCGTCAGGTTTTCGATTTCCTGCTGGCGGGCCAGCATCCCGGCCTGCTCCGAATCGGCTGCGTACAGCTGTACGCCGACCCGCGTGACGATGTGGCCGGCCTTGACGACGAAGGCGCCGCCCGCCGGCAGTTGCGCACGCGTCGCGAGCGCCTGGGCGACGTCGTCGGCGACGTACACATTGCCGAGCCAGTCGTTCAGCACCGCGCGGATGCCCGCATCGTCGATGCGCAGCAGCGACAGCACCGGGCGCAGCCCGGCTGCGGCGGCAGGCGGTTCACCGGCCGCGGGCGGCGCATAGAACGCGAGCTTCGCGGGCGGCGCGTCGGTCGCGAACGCCTTCACCCAGTCGAGATTCGACACTTCGAGCGCGGCGAGACGCTCGCGCAATACGGCCTCGAGCGCCGCTTCCCAGCCCGGTTCGACGTGCAGCTTCTTCCACAGGCGCGGCAGCGCGCCGAGCTCGTGCTTGTCGAGCCACGGCTGGATCTTGCCTTCGGTCTGCACGTTCTCCTGCAGCTGCTTCAGCGCGGCGAGCCGTGCCTCAAGCTGGTGGATCTGCGTGCTTTCGGCCTGCACGCGCTCTTGCGCGGCGCGGCGTTCGCCGTCGAGGCGCGGCACCGTTTCCTGTGCATCGGCAAGACGCGCCTGCGCTTCGGCGAGGATCTCTTCCTGTTCGGCGAGCTGCATGCGCAACTCTTCGAGCTGCGCCTCGTCCGGCGCGTCGAGCCCGCCCGCCTCGGACTTCAGACGCTCGTGGCGCTGCTGAAGCTGCTGGAGCTGCTGGTCGGCGTTGCGCTGGTGCGCGGCTTCGAGCTTCAGCGACTGTTCGGTCTGCGCGATCCGTGCGCGCTCTTCGTTGAGCTGCGTCTGCGCGTCGCGCCACTTCGCTTCGAGGGCCGGCAGCGCGTCGTGCTTCGCCGCTGCATTGTCTTCAGCGAGCGCGGCCTTCTCGTCGGCCATCGCGCGCGCCTCTTCGGCTTCCTCGAGTTCGTCCTGCGCCTTCTCGGCCTGCGCGCGCCATTGCTCGCGCTGCGCGTTCAGTGCAGCGATCTGCGCCTGCACGCGGTTGCGTGATTCGACGATGAACTTGATCTCGGCCTCGAGGCGGCTCACTTCGGCGTTCGCCTCGTAGAGCGCGCCCTGCGCACCCTGCATCGCATCGCTCGCCGAGTAATGCGCGACCCGCAGCGTCTCGAGCTGCGACTCGACCTCGCGCAGCTTGGCGGTCTGCGCCTCGAGGTCGATCTGCGCCTGCTCGATCGCACGCTGCTGCTTCTGCTGCTCGCCCGCGGCTTCGTTCTTGCGCAGCAGCCACAACAGGCGCTGCTTCTCTTCGCCGTCGGCGACGAGTTCCTTGTACCTGGTCGCGACGACGGCCTGCCCCTCGAGCTTCTCGAGGTTCGCGCCGAGCTCGCGGACGATGTCCTCGACACGCGTCAGGTTCTCGCGCGTATCGTGCAGGCGGTTCTCGGTCTCGCGGCGGCGCTCCTTGTACTTCGACACGCCCGCGGCCTCCTCGAGGAACACGCGCAGCTCTTCCGGCTTCGCCTCGATGATCCGCGCGATCATCCCCTGCCCGATGATCGCGTACGCGCGCGGGCCGAGACCGGTGCCGAGGAAGATGTCCTGGATGTCGCGGCGGCGCGCCGGCAGGTTGTTGATGTAGTAGCTCGACGTGCCGTCGCGCGTCAGCACGCGCTTCACGGCGATCTCGCCGTACTGGCCCCACTGTCCGGCCGCACGGCCGTCGGAGTTGTCGAAGATCAGTTCGACGCTTGCCCGGCTGCCGGGCTTGCGGGCGGTCGAGCCGTTGAAGATCACGTCCTGCATCGACTCGCCGCGCAGCTCGGACGCGCGCGACTCGCCGAGCACCCAGCGCACGGCATCGATGATGTTGGACTTGCCGCACCCGTTCGGGCCTACCACGCCAACAAGCTGGCCCGGAACCTGGAAATGCGTGGGATCGACAAAGGATTTGAAGCCAGCGAGTTTGATCGAGCTCAGACGCACGGCGGTATCGGATGTGAAGAAGGTGTGAAACGGACGGGGCCGCGATGCGCGGGGCCGAACGGCCCGTGTGCGCGACGCGCCCCGGAATTCAAAAGCGGGGCCGCGCGCATCCTGCGTTGGCCCCGCAAACGGCTTCCATCATACCATCGCGCGTGCGCCGTCCCGCCCGTCGCCGGGTTTGCCCGGCGCGGGCGTGGCACGATGGACCCGGCTCGACAGCAGCGTCGCGAGCACGATGCACGCGCCGCCCGCCCACTCGCGCGCGGTCGGCAGTTCGTTCGCGAACACCCACGCCGACAGCGCGGTGATCACGATCTCGAACAGCATGATGATCGACGCACGGTTCGCCGGAACGCGCGCGAGCCCGTATTGCACGAGCAGGTTGTTCACTGCGATCGTCACGCCGATCGCCACGATGATCAGCGCCGCGATGCCGAACTGGTCGCCCGCCGGCGCGGCCGGCAGCCCTTCGAACAGCGACGCGATCGCGCCAAACACCGCCGCGCCGCCGAACAGCGTCGCGGTGCGCATTTCCGCGCGCATCTCCGGCAGCTCGCGGCTCGCCTTGATCACGAGCACGTTGCTCATCGCGAAACTCAGTCCGGCCGCGAGCCCCGCCCACTCGGCCGGGTTGGCCGGCAGCGGCACGCCGAGCTTCGGCGACCACAGCATCAGCATCGCGCCGCCGATCGACAGCGCCGCCAGCCCCGCGCCGGCCCAGGTCAGCCGCTCGCGCAACAGGAAGTGCGCATAGATCGCGGTCCACGCCGGGGTCAGGTAGAACAGCAGCATCACGCGCAGCACTTCGCCGTGGATCGTGCCCCACACGAAGCCGAGGTTCGTCACGCCGGCCGTGATCGCGATGCCCGGCAGCACCCAGTGCCAGCGCAGCGTCGAAATCGTGCTGTGGCGCACCACGACCACGAACAGGAACGCGACGGCGCTCGTCAGCGCGCTCGCCAGCGTGCCGGTGAGACCGAGCGACGCGAGGATCCGCAACGGATACCAGATCAGGCCCCATACCGAGGCGCCGATCAGGATGGCCAGTGTCGGCAGGCTGCCGCGTACCGGGTTGTTCATTTGGTTCGATACCCTTTAATCGACCGGCCCGGCCGCCGTTCCGGCGGGCCGTGACCGCATTGCGTCACGCTATAATCGTCCGTTGCGAACCGCGCGCCGTCGGCGCCCGTTCGCAGCCGCGCGGCCCCTGAGCCGCCCCCTTTCGCTCCAACCAGGCCGCGATGGCCGCTTCGCCCGTGAACCCTCGACTCGACTCGCTCCAGCCCTATCCCTTCGAAAAGCTGCGCGCCCTGTTCAAGGACGTGACATCCGGTGCCGGTACGCCGTCCGCCAGCCTGAAACCGATCAGCTTCGGCATCGGCGAGCCCAAGCACCCGACCCCGGCGCTGATCCGCGACGCCGTGGTCGCGGCCCTCGACGGCCTCGCGTCGTACCCGGCCACCGCCGGCTCGGACGCGCTGCGCACGTCGATCGCGCACTGGCTCGAACGCCGCTACGGGCTGCCGGCGATCGATCCGGCCACGCAGGTGCTGCCGGTGTCCGGGTCGCGCGAGGCGCTGTTCTCGCTCGCGCAGACGGTCATCGACGCACGCCCGACCGAGGACGGCGAGAAGGCGATCGTACTCTGTCCGAATCCTTTCTATCAAATTTACGAAGGCGCGGCGCTGCTGGCCGGTGCCGAACCCTATTTCGTGAACAGCGACCCGGCGCGCAACTTCGCGTGCGACTACGCGGCCGTCCCCGACGAAGTCTGGGCGCGCACGCAGCTGCTGTACGTGTGCTCGCCGGGCAACCCGACGGGCGCCGTGCTGACGCTCGACGACTGGCGCGAGCTGTTCGCGCTGTCCGACCGTCACGGCTTCGTGATCGCGTCCGACGAGTGCTATTCGGAAATCTATTTCGACGAAGCGGCGCCGCCGCTCGGCGGCCTCGAGGCCGCGCACCGCCTTGGCCGCGGCTTCGAACGCCTGGTGATGCTGTCGAGCCTGTCGAAGCGCTCGAACGTGCCGGGCATGCGCTCGGGCTTCGTCGCCGGCGACGCCGCGCTGCTGAAGAAATTCCTGCTGTACCGCACGTACCACGGCGCCGCGCTGTCGCCGGTCTGGCAGCATGCGAGCATCGCCGCGTGGAACGACGAGGCGCACGTGCGCGAGAACCGCGCGCTGTACGCGCAGAAATTCAACACCGTCACGCCGATGCTGGCCGACGTGATCGACGTGAAGCTGCCCGACGCCGCGTTCTACCTGTGGGCCAACGTCGCGCGCACCGGCCTGTCGGACACCGAGTTCGCCCGCCGCCTGTACGCCGACTATAATGTGACGGTTCTGCCCGGCTCGTACCTGGCGCGCGACGCGCACGGCACGAATCCGGGCCGCGATTTCATCCGGATCGCGCTCGTCGCGGGCACCCCCGAATGCGTCGAGGGCGCGCAACGCATCGTCGATTTCTGCCGGGCTCTCGCGCAGTAAGACGTCCATACCGATCAATTCCATTCATCTCCTGCGAAAACGAACATGTCGCAACAACTTCAGCAAATCATCGATACCGCCTGGGAAAACCGCGCCGAGCTGTCGCCGAAGGCCGCGCCCGCCGACGTCCGCGAAGCCGTCGCTCACGCGATCGAGCAGCTCGACAAGGGCGCACTGCGCGTCGCCGAGAAAATCGACGGCAACTGGACCGTGCACCAGTGGCTGAAGAAGGCCGTGCTGCTGTCGTTCCGCCTGGAGGACAACGCGCCGATGCCCGCCGGCGGCTACTCGCAGTTCTACGACAAGGTGCCGTCGAAGTTTGCGAACTACACGGCTGAAGACTTCGCTGCAGGCGGCTTCCGCGTCGTCCCGCCGGCCATCGCTCGCCGCGGCTCGTTCATCGCGAAGAACGTCGTGCTGATGCCGTCGTACACGAACATCGGCGCCTACGTCGACGAAGGCACGATGGTCGATACGTGGGCCACGGTCGGTTCGTGCGCGCAGATCGGCAAGAACGTGCACCTGTCGGGCGGCGTCGGCATCGGCGGCGTGCTCGAGCCGCTGCAGGCGAACCCCGTCATCATCGAAGACAACTGCTTCATCGGCGCGCGCTCGGAAGTCGTCGAAGGCGTGATCGTCGAAGAGAACTCGGTGATCTCGATGGGCGTGTACCTCGGCCAGAGCACGAAGATCTACGATCGCGAAACGGGCGAAGTCAGCTACGGCCGCATCCCGGCCGGCTCGGTCGTGGTCGCCGGCAACCTGCCGTCGAAGGACGGCTCGCACAGCCTGTACTGCGCGGTGATCGTGAAGAAGGTCGACGCGAAGACCCGCGCGAAGGTCGGCCTGAACGAGCTGCTGCGAGGCGACTGATGGCCAAGCCGCGTACCGTGGTCGTCTACGGCATTCCGAACTGCGACACCGTGAAGAAAGCCCGCGTGTGGCTCGACGATCACGGCGTCGAATTCGAGTTCCACGACTTCAAGAAGCTCGGCGTCAGCGCACCGCTCGTCGAGGACTGGCTGAAGGACGTGTCGCTCGACGCGCTGGTGAACAAGCGCGGTACTACGTGGCGCGGCCTGGACGACGCCATGAAGGCCGCCGCGGAAACGAAGTCCGGCGCGGTGGCGCTGATGATCCACAAGCCGTCGGTCATCAAGCGCCCGGTGCTCGTCGTCAACGGCCGCGTGAAATCGCTCGGCTTCGTCGCCGATCAGTACGCGGCGCTGTTTGCCGCCTAGGGCCGCGCGCTGCGCCCGCGGGCGCAGCCCGACGTCTCGTCGCTGCCGGCCACTGCGCCGGCATTTTTTATCCAAAGTGGTCCGAACCATGTCCGCCACCCTAGCCCTTACCGAACAGCTGATCGCCCGCGCGTCCGTCACGCCCGACGACCAGCATTGCCAGCAGATCATGACCGAGCGCCTCGCGGCGCTCGGCTTCGAATGCGAGACCATCGCGTCGCACGGCGTGACCAACCTGTGGGCCGTCAAGCGCGGCGCCGACGGTCGCGACGGCAAGCTGCTCGCGTTCGCGGGCCACACCGACGTCGTGCCGACCGGCCCGCTCGAACAGTGGACCTCGCCGCCGTTCATTCCGGCCCATCGCGACGGCAAGCTGTACGGCCGCGGCGCGGCCGACATGAAGACGTCGCTGGCCGCATTCGTCGTCGCGTCGGAGGAATTCGTCGCGGCCCACCCCGGCCACCGCGGCGCGATCGCCTTCCTGATCACGAGCGACGAGGAAGGCCCGGCCACCGACGGCACCGTGAAGGTCATCGAGCTGCTGGAAACGCGCGGCGAACGCCTCGACTACTGCATCGTCGGCGAGCCGACGTCGACCACCGAACTCGGCGACGTCGTCAAGAACGGCCGCCGCGGCTCGATGTCCGGCGAACTGATCGTCAAGGGCGTGCAAGGCCACATCGCGTACCCGCATCTCGCGAAAAACCCGATCCACCTGCTCGCGCCGGCGCTCGCCGAGCTTGCCGCCGAACAGTGGGACGAAGGCAACGAATACTTCCCGCCGACCACCTGGCAGGTGTCGAACCTGCACGCAGGCACCGGCGCGACCAACGTGATCCCCGGCCACGCGGACCTGATGTTCAACTTCCGCTTTTCGACGGCGAGCACCGTCGAGGGCCTGCAGGCACGCGTGCATGCGATCCTCGACAAGCACGGCCTCGAATACACGCTGACGTGGTCGGTGAGCGGCCTGCCGTTCCTCACGCCGCGCGGCGACCTGTCGAACGCGCTGGAGAACGCGATCCGCGCCGAGACCGGCCTCACGACCGAACTGTCGACGACGGGCGGCACGTCCGACGGACGCTTCATCGCGCGCATCTGCCCGCAGGTGATCGAGTTCGGCCCGCCGAACGGCAGCATCCACAAGATCGACGAACACATCGACGTGCGCTTCGTCGACCCGCTGAAGAACGTGTACCGCCGTGTGCTCGAACAACTGATCGCCTGATGGAGCCTCGCATGACGACACCTTTTGCAACCGTTCGCGACCTGCTGCGCTATGCAGTCACGCGATTCTCGAAAGCGAAGCTCTCGTTCGGCCACGGCTCGGACAACGCGTACGACGAAGCCGCCTACCTCGTGCTGCGTACGCTCGACCTGCCGCTCGACACGCTCGAACCGTTCCTCGATGCACGCCTGCTGCCCGACGAAATCGCCGCGGTGCTCGCGGTGATCGAGCGGCGCGCGACGGAGCGCGTGCCGGCCGCCTATCTCACGCATGAAGCGTGGATGCACGGCCATCGCTTTTACGTCGACGAGCGCGTGATCGTGCCGCGCTCGTTCATCGGCGAGCTGCTCGACGACGGGCTGCAGCCGTACGTCGTCGATCCCGAGCAGGTCGGCGCGGTGCTCGAGCTGTGCACCGGCTCGGGCTGCCTCGCGATCCTCGCGGCCAGCGCGTTCCCGAACGCCGAGATCGACGCGGTCGACCTGTCCGACAAGGCCCTCGAAGTCGCCGAAATCAACGTGCGCGACTACGGTCTCGACGATCGCATCGCGCTGCATCACGGCGACCTGTACGCGCCGCTGCCCGCGTTCCGTGCCGACCCCGACACGCGCTACGACGTGATCCTGACGAACCCGCCGTACGTGAACGCAACGTCGATGGCGGCGCTGCCGCCCGAGTACCAGCACGAGCCGGAGATGGCGCTTGCCGGTGGCGACGACGGGATGGACATCGTGCGACGGATCATCGCCGAAGCGCACAAGTGGCTGCACGACGACGGCGTGCTCGTCGTCGAGATCGGCAACGAGCGCGAGAACGTCGAGGCCGCGTTCGGCGGTCTCGACCTCACGTGGCTGCCCACCAGCGCCGGCGACGACAGCGTGTTCCTGATCCAGGCGTCGGACCTGCCGCGCAAGGCCTGACGGCCCCCGGGGCCGAACCGTGCGGTACGACATACCGCTGCATCGCACGGTTCGGTAAGATGCGCGTAGGCGGCCGCCGCGCCGCACGACTTCAGGAGTCCGTCACGCGCCTATGACCCTCGACTGGCTACACCTCGGCACCCTGATCCTGGCCATCCATGCGCTCGGGATCATCGCGGCGTGTCACGCGATCATGAACACCCGCACGTCGCAAGGCGCGGTCGCGTGGGCCGTGTCGCTCGCCGCGATGCCGTACCTGACGCTCATTCCCTACCTGTTCCTCGGCCGCAGCAAGTTCTCCGGCTACGTCGACGCACGACGCCTCGAGATGGAAGCGCTGCGCACGCACAGCCCGCGCGCGCCGTGGCTCGAAGCCGACGCGGCCGACGGGCCGACCGCCAATGCGATCGGCCGGGCCGCCGTGCTCGCGCTCACGCGGCTCGGCGGCATGCCGTTCGTCGGCGGCAATGCGGTGCGCACGCTCATCAATGGCGACACAACGTTCTCCGCGATCCTGTCGGCGATCGACGAGGCGCGCGACTACGTGGTCGTCCAGTTCTTCATCGTGCGCGACGACGCGCTCGGCCAGATGCTGCGCGACGCGCTGCTCGCCCGCGCCGCGGCCGGCGTGCGCTGCTACCTGCTGTACGACAGCATCGGCAGCTTCGACCTGCCGCACAGCTACGTCGACACGCTGCGCCGCGGCGGTGTCGAGGTCCACCCGTTCGCGACCCACCGCAAGTTCGTCAACCGCTTCCAGCTCAACTTCCGCAACCATCGCAAGATCGTCGTCGTCGACGGCAATCGCGCGTTCGTCGGCGGGCACAACGTCGGCGTCGAATATCTCGGCGCGAACCGGCGCCTGTCGCCATGGCGCGACACTCACATCGAGATACGCGGCCCGGTGGTCGCCAGCATTCAGTACGTGTTCGCCGAAGACTGGCACTGGGCGACGCAAACGCTGCCGCCGCTCGCCGCACCGCCGGCAGCGCTGCCCGGCGACGCGATGCATTGCCTCGCGGTGCCGATGGGGCCGGCCGACAAGCAGGAAACCGGGTCGCTGTTCTTCGTCGAGGCGATCAATGCGGCGCGCGAACGGGTCTGGATCACGACGCCCTACCTCGTGCCCGACGAAGCGGTGATCGCCGCGCTGAAGCTCGCGGTGATGCGCGGCGTCGACGTCCGCATCCTGATCCCGAGCCGGCGCGACCACTACGTCGTGTTCGAGGCGTCGAAGCTCTACGCGCGCGATCTCGTCGATGCCGGCGTGAAGGTGTTCCGCTACCGGCCTGGCTTCCTGCACCAGAAAGTGGTGCTGATCGACCGCATCGCGGCCGCAATCGGCAGTGCGAACCTCGACAACCGCTCGTTCCGGCTCAATTTCGAGATCATGGTGCTGACTGTCGATCGCACCTTCGCCGACGAGGTCGAGACAATGCTCGACGCCGACTTCGCGCAGGCCTACGAGGTCGATGCGAGCGAGTATCGGACCGCGCCGGCGTGGCGGCGCATCGCGATGCACGTCGCGCGCCTGTTCGCGCCGATCCTGTAGCGAACGCACGCGCCGTACCACCGGCAAGCACGACGGCACGGCGGCGCACTCCCGCGCTTTCCGTGCCCTGCGCGCTCCCGCGGCGACACGCGGCCCGTTCGAGCCACCGGTCGCCTCATGCGGTTACAGCAGCTTGTCGATATCCGCGGCGATTTCCTCGGGCTTCGTCGACGGCGCATAGCGTTTGACGATGCGCCCGTCGCGGTCGACCAGGAATTTCGTGAAATTCCACTTGATCGCCTTCAGGCCCAGGATGCCCGGCGCTTCGCCGGTCAGGTAGCGGTACAGCGGATGCGCGTGATCGCCCTTCACGTCGATCTTCGCGAACATCGGAAACGTGACGCCGTAGTTGCGCTCGCAGAACGTGCCGATCTGCGTGGCGTCGCCCGGTTCCTGCTTGCCGAACTGGTTGCACGGAAAGCCGAGCACGAAGAAGCCGCGGGTCGCGTACTGGTCGTAGAGCTTCTGCAGCCCCGCGTACTGCGGCGTGAAACCGCACTCGCTCGCGGTGTTGACGATCAGCAGCACCTTGCCGCGGTACGCATCGAGCGAGGCCGGCTGGCCGGCGAGCGTCTCTGCGCTGAACGAATACAGGGTGGACATCGGGCACTCCTTTTACGAAACCGGATCGACGTGGAGTCTAGGCGAAATCGCGCCTTTGCGGCATCCGCCGAACGGCCAATGCCCGGGGCGAGTCGCGCGCAGTCTAGAATAGCGGTTTTGGCCAGTCATTCACGCCGTGATCCGTTTCAATCAGTTCAGCCTTGCGCGCGGCACCAAGCCGCTGTTCGAGTCGGCCTCGTTCGTCCTCAATCCCGGCGAGAAAGCCGGCCTGATCGGCGCGAACGGCGCCGGCAAATCGACGCTGTTCTCGGTCCTGCGCGGCGAGCTGCATTCCGACGCCGGCGATTTCTCGATGCCGCCGTCGTGGCGGATCGCCCATGTGTCGCAGGAAACGCCCGCCGTCGACCGCTCGGCGCTCGACTACACGCTCGACGGCGACACCGCGCTGCGCGAGATCGAAGCGCGCATCGCCGCCGCTTCGGCCGCGCATGACGGCGCGGCCGAAGCCGACGCGCATGCCGCTTTCGCCGATGCCGACGGCTACACCGCGCCCGCGCGCGCGGAAGCCCTGCTGCTCGGCCTCGGCTTCACGCTCGCGCAGACGCGCGAATCGGTCGCCAGCTTCTCCGGCGGCTGGCGCATGCGCCTGAACCTCGCGCAGGCGCTGATGTGCCGCTCCGACCTGCTGCTGCTCGACGAACCGACCAACCACCTCGACCTCGACGCAATCGTCTGGCTCGAAGACTGGCTGCACCGTTACGCCGGCACGCTCGTCGTGATCTCGCACGACCGCGAATTCCTCGATTCGATCTGCAACGTCACGCTGCACCTGGAGAATCGCCAGGTGAAGCGCTACGGCGGCAACTACTCGCAGTTCGAAGTGCTGCGCGCACAACAGCTGGCGCTGCAGCAAAACGCCTACGAAAAGCAGCAAAAGACGATCGAGCACCTGCAAAGCTTCGTCGACCGCTTCAAGGCCAAGGCGACCAAGGCCAAGCAGGCGCAAAGCCGGATGAAGGCGCTCGAAAAAATGGAGCTGATCGCGCCCGCGCACATCGCGTCGCCGTTCACGTTCGAATTCCGCACGCCCGATGCCGCGCCGAACCCGATGATGGTGATGGAAGATGTCCGCTGCGGCTACCACGCCGACGACGGCGCGGACATCCCGATCGTCGAGCGCGTGGCGCTGTCGATCCAGAACGGCCAGCGTATCGGGCTGCTCGGCGCGAACGGCCAGGGCAAGTCGACGCTGATCAAGACGCTGGCCGGCACGCTCGCGCCGCTGTCGGGCCACGTGCGCGACGGCAAGGGGCTGACGATCGGCTATTTCGCGCAGCACCAGCTCGAAACGCTGCGCGAGGACGATTCGCCGCTCGCACACCTGGCGCGGCTTGCGCCCGACACGCGCGAGCAGGAACTGCGCGACTTCCTCGGCGGCTTCAATTTCTCGGGCGACATGGCGACGAGCCCCGTCGGCCCGTTCTCCGGCGGCGAGAAGGCACGACTCGCGCTGGCGCTGATCATCTGGCAGAAGCCGAACCTGCTGCTGCTCGACGAACCGACGAACCACCTCGACCTCGAAACGCGTCACGCGCTGACGATGGCGCTCGCGCAATTCGAAGGCACGCTGATCCTCGTATCGCACGACCGCCACCTGCTGCGTGCGACGACCGACCAGTTCATGCTCGTCGCGAAACACCGGCTGCAACCGTTCGACGGCGACCTCGACGACTACCGCGACTGGCTGCTGCAGCATGCGGCCGAACAGCGCGCGGCCGCCAAGGCCGACAGCGCGGCGGCGGCGGGCGCGGATTCGGGCGTGAACCGCAAGGACCAGAAACGTCAGGCGGCCGAAGAGCGCCAGCGGTTGTCGCAGCTGAAGAAGCCGCTGCAGAACCGCATCACGAAGCTCGAGAAGGAAATGGAAACGCTGCACGCGGAGAAGGCGCGCCTCGACGCGTTCGCCGCCGATCCGGCGAGCTACGAGGCCGCGCGCAAGACCGAACTGACCGAAGCGATCCGCAAGCTCGGCGAGGTCAACACGCGGCTCGAAACCGTCGAGGCGGACTGGCTCGCGTTGCACGAAGAACTCGAGCAGATCGGCTGAGGCTGAGCACGGACCGGCAGCCGTCCGCCGGTTCCGTCATCGGCAGCGCGGCGCACGCCGCGTGTCAGCGAACCACGAACCCGCCTGCTCCGGGCCCGTAAACGACAAAGCCGGGCACCCTGGCCCGGCCGCCTGGTCGGCGTTTCATCGCGCCGCCCGCTCAACGCCGCGGTAACGTATCGCGCGGCATCTGCTCGTCGTCGCCCATCAGGTAACGCCGCCCTTCGGTCGGCCGGCGAATCGCCGCGGCGACTTCCGCTTCCGTCACGTCCTCGGAGACCACGCGGCGCGCGAGGCGCCCTTCGTCATCAATCCATTCGACGATCCGGCATCCGCCGCCCCACGGGTTGACGATCGGCTCCGACACGCGGCAGCCGCGCAGGTTGTAAAGGCGTCCGCTCGGCGCTTCCCCATACTGTTTCAACATAGGTTCCCTTCGCATTGCGCGGTTCGACAATCCGGCAAAGGATAGGGAAATGCAATGTCCGGCGGGTTACAGAAGCCTACATATTCTTTACACGGAATTACGCGACAGATCATCGCGGGCCGGCGTGCGATGGCGCCGGCCACGTGCGGTCATTCGAGATCGCGTACGCGGTCGATCGCCTGCTCGATCCGCTCGACGGCCATCACGTTCAGCCCTTCGATCGGCTGCTTCGGTGCGTTCGCCTTCGGAATCAGCGCGACCGTGAACCCGAGCTTCGCGGCTTCGCGCAACCGCTCCTGCCCGCGCGGGGACGGCCGGATCTCGCCCGCCAGCCCCACTTCGCCGAACACGATCAGCCCCTTCGGCAGCGCCTTGTTGCGCATCGACGAATGGATCGCGAGCAGCACCGCCAGGTCGGCGGCCGGCTCCGTGATCTTCACGCCGCCCACCGCGTTCAGGAACACGTCCTGATCGAAACACGCGATGCCCGCGTGCCGGTGCAGCACCGCGAGCAGCATCGCGAGCCGGTTCTGCTCGAGGCCGACCGCCAGCCGGCGCGGGTTGGGCACGTGCGCCGTATCGACGAGCGCCTGGATTTCGACGAGCAGCGGGCGCGTGCCTTCCTGCGTGACGAGCACGCACGACCCCGGCACGACCTGCTCGTGCTGCGACAGGAACAACGCGGACGGGTTCGCGACACCGCGCAGCCCGCGCTCGGTCATCGCGAACACGCCGAGCTCGTTGACCGCGCCGAAGCGGTTCTTGAACGCGCGCACGAGCCGAAACGACGAATGGGTGTCGCCTTCGAAGTACAGCACCGTGTCGACGATGTGCTCGAGCACGCGCGGGCCGGCGAGGTTGCCCTCCTTCGTCACGTGCCCGACCATGATGATCGCGGTGCCTGACTGCTTCGCAATGCGCGTGAGCTGCGCCGCGCATTCGCGCACCTGTGCGACCGACCCGGGCGCCGACGTCAGCGCCTCCGAATAGACGGTCTGGATCGAGTCGATCACGGCGACGTCCGGCCGCTCGGCATCGATCGCCGCCTGGATCTTCTCGAGCTGGATCTCCGCGAGCAGTTGCAGTTCGGCCGCCGGCGCGCCGCCGTCGAGCAGCGCGAGCCGTTGCGCGCGCAACGCGATCTGCGCGGCCGATTCCTCGCCACTGATATAGAGGGCGCGCCGCTCGCTCGCGATGTCCGCGAGCGACTGCAGCAGCAGCGTCGACTTGCCGATGCCCGGATCGCCGCCGATCAGCACGACGCCGCCCGGCACCAGCCCACCGCCGAGCACGCGGTCGAATTCACCGATCCCGGTCGAGAAGCGCGGCACGTCGGCCGCCTCGATGTCGGCGAGACGCTGCACGGGCGCCCGCTTCGCGAGCGACTGGAAGCGATGGGCCGCCGGCGACTCGGCAACCGATTCGACGAGGGTGTTCCAGGCCTGGCACGACGGGCATTGCCCCTGCCACTTCGGCGTTTGTCCGCCGCACTCGCTGCAGACGTAGACGGTTTTCTGTTTGGCCACGCGTGCTGCCCTTATTCCGCGCGCACCGGGACGCGACCGGCGACCGCGCACATCAGTTCATAGCCGATGGTCCCGCAATGGCGCGCGACATCGTCGATCGGCAGCGCATTGCCCCACAGCTCGACCCGCGCACCGACACCGGCCTGCGGGCACGGCGTCAGGTCGACGGTGATCATGTCCATCGACACGCGACCGACGATCCGCGTGCGGATGCCGTCGACGATCACCGGCGTGCCTTCGGGCGCGACGCGCGGATAGCCGTCCGCATAGCCGCACGCGACGACGCCGACGCGCATTTGCGCTTGCGCGGAGAACGTCGAGCCGTAGCCGATCGCCTGGCCCTTCGCGATCGTCTGCACCGCGATCAGCTCGGACGCCAGCGTCATCGCGGGCTTCAGCCCGGTATCGGCGATATCGGCCGACAGCCCCGACGGCGACGCGCCGTACAGCATGATCCCCGGGCGCACCCAGTCGAAGTGCGTATCCGGATGCCACAGCACGGCCGCCGAATTCGCGAGGCTGCGCGCGCCGGCAATGCTGTGCGCGCCGCGCTCGAACGTCGCGAGCTGCTCGGCGACGCCGCGCTCGTTGTCGGCATCCGAAAAATGGGTCATCAACGTAATCTGGCCGATGCCGGGACACGCACGCGCGCGTTCCCACGCGGCACGGTATTTCTCCGGCACGTAACCGAGCCGGTTCATCCCGCTGTTCATCTTGAGCTGCACGTTGACGGGCTTCGACAGTCGCGCCGTCTCCAGCATCCGCATCTGCTCGTCGTTGTGGACGGTGGTCGTCAGGCTGTAGCGGTCGATCACGTCGATGTCGGTCGAGCGGAAGAACCCTTCGAGCAGCAGAATCGGGCCGGCCCAGCCGAGCTCGCGCAGCTTCACGGCCTCGTCGAGATCGAGCAGGCCGAAGCCGTCGGTGCCGCGCAGGCCGGGAAACGCACGTGCGAGACCGTGGCCGTACGCGTTGGCCTTGACGACCGCCCAGACCTTGGACGGGCCGGCAAATCGGCGGACGACGGAGAGATTGTTCGCGAGAGCGGCGGTATGGATGGTGGCGGAGATCGGGCGCGGCATGGGAAATTTACGTAAAGACGCTTGCGAATCATCAGCTTACCGCGCCTTTTGAGCACCGAAGCCGACAATTTGCGGAACGATCGGGGAATCTTGCTAGTCCGAATTGCCGTATTTTCGTGTTATAAAGCCGTGCGCACAACCCATTTCGAACGGAATAAGCCGATCGCATACCAGGCGGCCTACGCGGCCCTGCCGCAGCGACGAAAGCATCGCATCAGATGAAAAAAGGTTTTTACACCATCATGGCCGCGCAGTTTTTCTCGTCGTTGGCCGACAATGCGCTCCTCATCGCCGCCATCGCCCTGCTGAAAGACTTACACGCCCCCAACTGGATGACACCGCTGCTCAAGCTGTTCTTCGTGTTGTCCTATGTGGTGCTGGCGGCGTATGTCGGTGCGTTCGCCGATTCCCGCCCGAAGGGCCGCGTGATGTTCATCACCAACACGATCAAGGTGGTCGGCTGCATGATCATGCTGTTCGGCGCCCACCCGCTGATCGCGTATGGCATCGTCGGGTTCGGCGCCGCAGCCTATTCACCCGCGAAATACGGCATTCTGACCGAGCTGCTGCCGGCCGACCGGCTCGTCGCCGCGAACGGCTGGATCGAAGGCACGACCGTCAGCTCGATCATTCTCGGCACCGTGCTCGGCGGCGCGCTGATCAGCCCGCACATCGCGTCGCACGTCATCGCGCACACACCCGCCTGGATCAGCACGCCCGCCGAAGCAGCGATGGCGATCATCATGGCGATCTACGTGATCGCCGCGATCTTCAACCTGCGGATTCCCGACACCGGCGCGCGCTATCCGAAACAGCAGCGCGGCCCGGTCAGGCTTCTCACCGATTTCGCCGACTGTTTTACGGTGCTCTGGCGCGACAAGCTCGGCCAGATCTCGCTCGCGGTCACGACGCTGTTCTGGGGCGCGGGCGCGACGCTGCAGTTCATCGTGCTGAAGTGGGCCGAAGTTTCGCTCAACATGTCGCTGTCCGAAGGCGCGATCCTGCAGGCCGTGGTGGCGGTCGGCGTCGCGGGCGGCGCGATCGCGGCCGCCGCGCGCATCCCGCTGAAGAAGTCGCTCACCGTGCTGCCCGTCGGCATCATCATGGGCATCGCCGTCATGCTGATGGCGTTCTATACGCGCGACCTGTTCCCGTCGCACTGGGCGCTGCACCTCGGCCACCTGCGGCTGCCGGTGTACCTGATCGTCGCGTACCTGTTCCTGATCGCCGTCGGCGCCCTGTCCGGCTATTTCGTGGTTCCGATGAATGCGCTGCTGCAGCATCGCGGCCACGTGCTGCTGTCGGCCGGCCACTCGATCGCGGTCCAGAACTTCAACGAGAACCTGTCGGTGCTCGTGATGCTGTGCCTGTACGCGGTGCTGGTCTGGCTCGACGTGCCGGTCGGCGTCGTGATCGTGCTGTTCGGCACGTTCGTGTGCCTGACGATGTGGCTCGTGATGCGCCGCCACCAGGCGAACCAGCGTCAGTTCGATTCGGTCGCGCTGATCGGCGAATCGCGGCACTGACGCTACACTCCCCGTTTCCGTCCGTCGGCGCCGGTCTTCGAACCGGCGCCTTGCCATCATGACGCACCCGATACCCAACGTCCTGACGATCGCCGGCTCCGACTCCGGTGGCGGCGCAGGCATCCAGGCCGACCTGAAGACGTTTTCCGCGCTCGGCGCGTACGGCGCGAGCGTGATCACCGCGCTGACCGCGCAGAACACGCGCGGCGTGACCGGCGTCCACGCGCCGGACGCGTCGTTCGTCACCGCGCAGCTCGACGCCGTGTTCGACGACATCCGCATCGACGCGGTCAAGATCGGCATGCTCGCGAACGCGGCGATCGTGCACGCGGTCGCCGATGCGCTGCGGCGTTACGCGCCGCGCTTCGTCGTGCTCGACACGGTGATGATCTCGAAGAGTTCGCATGCGCTGCTCGCGCCCGATGCCGTCGACGCGTTGCGCGACGTCCTGCTGCCGCTCGCCACCGTCGTCACGCCGAACCTGCCCGAAGCGGCCGCGCTGCTCGGCGACGCGCCCGCGACGACCGAGGACGAGATGGTCCGGCAAGGCCGCGCGCTGCTGAAGACCGGCGCGCGCGCCGTGCTGATGAAAGGCGGTCACCTGCCCGACGCGGCCGCGAGCCCCGACTGGCTCGTCGATGCAGCGCATGACGTGCGGCTCGACGGCACACGCGTGCCCGTCAGCAACACGCACGGCACGGGCTGCACGCTATCGTCGGCGATCGCGGCGCTGCTACCGCAGCAACCCGATCTCGAGAGCGCAGTACGCGAAGCGAAGGCGTATCTCACCGGCGCGATCGTCGCGAGCGGCCAGCTCGACGTCGGCCACGGCGTCGGCCCCGTCCATCACTTCCATCGCTGGTGGTAAGCGCCGCGTGACGCGGCGTCAGTCGTCTTCTGCCGCGAACGCCTGCGCGCGTACGGGCCAGTCGTCCGGCACGATGAAGCCGCGCGATATCTCGCACCATGCGCCGTCGCCATCCTGTCGATGAACACCGATCAACGCGGGGGCCTGACGTGCCGTCAATACCGGCGGCAGCGCGAGCGCGTTTGACAGCGGCTCGGGCGCGGCGTCGGTCGCACCATACCGCGGCGCAAGCCATGCGAGCCGCGCCAGTACATTCCAGGCCGCGCCGTCGGGTTGCGCGGCCGCCCACTCCGGCCACTGCGCATGCGTGAGCCAGAAGCCGCGAGAATGATCCGCCGCGATTTCGGCGGACACCGGCGGCAGCGGCGCTCCCTGCGGATAGAACAACCATCCCTTGACGAACATCTGCGCATCGGACGGCGCACCGTAGCCGAGCAACGCAAATCCGTGGCGATCGCTCAACCTCAGTTGATGGTCGAGCAGCCGGCTGCGCTTGCGGTCGAGGCGGTCGACGAGATTCGGCCCGACGAAATCCGCGAGCGATGCGTCTCCGTGCACCGGCGCGCACAGATAGCACTTCACCGCGAGTTCCCAGTGCAGGCGCTGCCCGCCGGGCGCATCGACGAGGAAGTCGACTTCGCCGAGCGTCTTGCCGTTGCTGCGCAGCGGCAGATTGGCGGCGACGAGCCGCAGCGACGGCCCGTGCGTGAGGAAATATTCGAGCAGGCATTCGGCATAGCGGCCGAGCCGTACCGGACGCAACCCGTCGAGCGCACGGTGCAGCGGCTCGGGCGCGGCGTCGAGCGCGACGAGCCACGCTTCGACGGCCACTCGTTCGACCGCATCCGACCACGGATGCGCGAGCGGCGCGCCGGGCGCCGCGGTGAGCAGGTCCGGGCTCGCGAGGAGCCAGCCCAGGTCGCGAACCGCGACATCGCGCAACGTATCGACGAACGCGAACGCCGCGCCGGTCGTCATTGTCCGGACGGCTCGTTCACGTCGGCGCTGCCTGCGCGCAGGAACGTGTCGCGGGCGAGGCACAGGTCGGCCCAGGCCTTCGACTTGTCCTGCAAGCTGCGCAGCAGATACGCGGGGTGGTAGGTGACGATCACCGGCACGCCCTCGTACTGATGCACGCGCCCGCGCAGCGACGCGATGCTCGCGTCGGTCTTCAACAGCGTCTGCGCGGCGAAACGGCCGAGCGCAACGATCAGCTTCGGCTTCACGAGCGCGACCTGGCGCTGCAGGTACGGCTCGCAACGCGCGACCTCGTCGGGTTCCGGATTGCGGTTGCCGGGCGGGCGGCACTTGATCACGTTCGCGATGTAGACGTTCTCGTCGCGCTTGAGCGACAGCGACTGCAGCATGTTGTCGAGCAGCTTGCCGGCCTGGCCGACGAATGGCTCGCCCTGCTTGTCCTCGTTCTCGCCCGGCGCTTCGCCGACCAGCATCCAGTCCGCATCGCGATCGCCCACGCCGAACACGGTGTTGGTGCGTTTTTCGCACAAACGGCAGCTCGTGCAATTCGCCACGCGCGCGGCGAGCGTCTCCCAGTCGAGCGCCGCAATCGGCGCGGCGGCAGGACGCGACTCCGCGACCGGCAGGGGATCACCCGGCGGCGCGGCGTCGAACCACGCGAAATCGTCTTCGGTGATCGGCGGCATGTCGTCCACGGCAGCAGCCGGCATGCGCTGCACCGGCGCACGACCTTCAGCGATCGCCTCACGGGCAGCGGTGCCGGCGTCGTCGGCCGGCACCGCATCGCGCGCGGGCCCGCCAACCGGCGGCGCGTCGTCGCGTGCTTGTTCACGGGCTGCCGGAGCCCGCGCGTCGCGCGCCTGCTCAACCACCGGCTGCGGCGCTTGCGCGACGGTTGCAGCCGCAACGGCAGACGGCTCGTCCACCGCAGCGGGCGCGTCGGTCGCCGCCGCGCTTTCCACGCGTTGCCCGCGCCGCACCCAGCGCTGCGCGAGCCCCAGTTCCTCGAGCGCTGCTTCAGCCCACGCCATGCGCGTCCCCTTCATCCTTGTTCAGCGTCAGACGCATCACGATCGCGTCCTCCCGGCTGCGATGCCGCGCCGGATAGTAGTTCTTGCGCCGGCCGATCGTGGCGAAGCCGAAGCGCTCGTACAGATGGACCGCGCGCAAATTGGACGGCCGCACCTCGAGCAGCACGCCGTCGAGCCCTTCCGCGCGAGAAACGCGCACGGCTTCACGCAGCAGCGCGAGACCCGCGCCCGATTGCTGAGCGGCCGGCGCGACACACAGGTTCAGCAGATGCATCTCGTCGATCACCGGCATCAGCACGCAGTAGCCGACGAGCGCACCCGTCACGTGCCGCAGGCACACGCCGAAATAGCCGTTGCGCAGCGAATCCTCGAAATTGCCGCGGCTCCACGGAAATTCGTACGCGACCTGCTCGATCGCGACGACCTCGTCGAGATCCGTATCGGTCATCGGCGACAGATAGCGGTCGCTCAGCAGTACGCCGGTCATCCTTTCGCTCCGCCCGCCTGCGCGGCCCGCGCCGCGATCCGCTCTGCGGTGGTCTGCGCAACCTTGTCGCGCACGTATTCGGGTGCAGCCTGGTCGGCCGGCACCATACGGCCGGCGCGAAACGCCCGCAGCGCGGCATGCGCGACCGCCAGCGCATGCGGCAGCGCTTCGCCGTCGATCACGGCCGCGCGAGCCGCGGCCGGCAACTGCGCGCCGAATGCCGCCGCCGCGTTGCCCGCGAGCGTAAACGGCGCATCGGGTACGCCGACCGCGTCCGGCGCATCGAGCGAGGCCGGATGCAGCGTGCGCCAGTCGCCCGTACTGTCGTCCCACGCGAAGTCGGCCCAGTACGCTTCGTCCATCCGCGCGTCGAGCGCAGCCAGCACACGCGTCGTGCCGGGCGCACGCAGCCGCGCATGCTCGGCGCACGCGAGCAGCGTGCCGATCGGCACGACCGGCAGCCCGCCCCCGAACGCGAGCCCCTGGGTAATGCCGGTCGCGGTACGCAGTCCGGTAAACGAGCCGGGGCCCGCGCCGAACGCGATCGCGTCGCAGTCGGCGAGCGTCAGGCCCGATTCGGCGAAAAGCGCCTGGATCGCCGGCAGCACGCGCGTGCTCGACACGGCGCCCGTCAGTTCGTGGCGGACCCAGGTTTGCGGGGTGGAAACGGCGTCATCGGCCTGAGCCGAGCGCAGCAGCGCGACCGAGCAGTATTCGGTCGACGTATCGATGGCGAGGAGCACTGTTTGCGTCATGGCCGACATTGTAATGCCGCGCCCCGCTCCCACGGGCGATCGGGGCCGATTCCGCCCCATGCGCCCGCGCCGCCGGCGGTTTGGAAGAATCGCTCGACCCCGCGCGGCGCTTCGCTTGTTAAGATCGCCCGACTTGAAACCCTTACGGAGACTCACGATGAGCGAACTCACCGCCCAATTCGACCAGGCCCAGGTCGACGTCAAGCAACTGACCGAGCGTCCGGGCAACCTGACGCTGCTGCGCCTGTACGCGCTCTTCAAGCAGGCCACCGACGGCGACGCGCACGGCGACAAGCCGGGCTTCACCGACATCGTCGGCAAGTACAAGTACGATGCGTGGGACGCGCTGAAAGGCACGTCGCAGGATGCGGCGAAGCAGCAGTACATCGAACTGGTCGAATCGCTGAAGAACGGCACGGCATCCTGATCGTTCCGTCCCCGCCTGCGGCAGGCAACGCAATAGGCAATCAAATCAGTGGCGCAGCGCAGCAAAAGTCTTTATAATGCGGCCTGCGTCACCTCCCGCGCTCGGCTCGTAAGCCGTTCCGGCCTGACGCCTCGTAGCGTTAAGCTCCAATCCGGTTTAGAACCTGTCCCCTCCTGCTTCGACCCTCGCGGTCGTCAACTAGGCTGGCGGCCTCGCTCCAGAAGCGCGCCGCACCCAAAACAGCTTCTAATGCCTCATCCGCCGAAGGTTCGGCGGATTGCACCCGTTTCCCGATTTGCTCGCTGAATCCGACGACTTGGGTATGCGCGATTGGCGCCGACGTTTCACCCACTGTGTTTCAAGGATTGTTATGACTTCGAGCATCAACACCAGCCCGCTCAACGCGATCGCCGACCAGGCGCTCGGTCTCGACGACGCCGCCGCACCGGCCGCGGTCGAACCGACGTCGGACGAGCCGACTTTCGCGTCGCTCGGGCTGTCGCCGGAGATCGTCTCCGCGCTGCAGGCCGCCGGCTACGCCAAGCCGACGCCGGTCCAGCAGCGCGCGATCCCGGCCGGCATCGCCGGTCGGGATCTGCTGGTATCGAGCCCGACCGGTTCGGGCAAGACCGCTGCCTTCATGCTGCCCGCGATCGAACGCTTCGCGCAACTCCAGAAGACGCTGGCGCAGCAACCGCGCGCGCCGCGTGAATCGAACCAGGGCGACCGCCGTGTGCGCCGCCCGCAGCCCGTCGCCCGCCCGGGCCTGCTCGTGCTGACGCCGACCCGTGAACTCGCAATGCAGGTCACCACGGCCGCGTCGACCTACGGCAAGCACCTGAAGCGCCTGCGCACCGTCAGCATCCTCGGCGGCGTCGCTTACGGCCAGCAACTGATGCTGCTCGCGAAGAACCCGGAAATCCTGGTTGCGACGCCGGGCCGTCTGCTCGACCACCTCGAGCGTGGCCGCATCGACCTGTCCGAGCTGAAGATGCTCGTGCTCGACGAAGCCGACCGCATGCTCGACATGGGCTTCATCGACGACATCGAAACGATCGTCGCCGCCACGCCCGAGTCGCGCCAGACGATGCTGTTCTCGGCCACGCTCGACGGCAAGATCGGTTCGCTGACGGGCCGCCTGCTGAAGGATCCGGAGCGCATCGAAATCCAGCAGCGCCTCGAATCGCGCGCGAACATCGCGCAGACCGTGCACTACGTCGACGACCGCGACCACAAGGATCGCCTGCTCGATCACCTGCTGCGCGACGACGCGCTCGATCAGGCGATCATCTTCACGGCGACCAAGATCGACGCCGACCAGCTCGCCGGCCGTCTCGCCGACGCAGGCTTCGAATCGGCTGCACTGCACGGCGACCTGCCGCAGGGCGCGCGTAACCGCACGATCCGTGCACTGCGCGAGCGTCGCGTGCGCGTGCTGGTTGCGACCGACGTCGCAGCACGCGGTATCGACATCCCGGGCATCACGCACGTGTTCAACTACGACCTGCCGAAGTTCGCGGAAGACTACGTGCACCGTATCGGCCGTACGGGCCGTGCCGGCCGTTCGGGCACCGCGGTGAGCCTCGTGCACCACGCCGAGCAAGGCGCGCTCAAGCGCATCGAGCGCTTCGTGCGCTCGCCGCTGCCGGTCAACGTGATCGAAGGCTTCGAACCGCGCAAGGCACCCCCGCGCAACGATCGCGGCACCGGCGGCCGCGGCCGTCCGGGCGGCGGTAACGGCGGTCGTCGTTTCGGCGGCAAGCCGGGCGGCGGTTACGGCGGCAACGGTGGTGGCAACGGCGGCCGCAGCTACGGCGGCGGCAATGGCGGCAGCTGGAGCGGCAAGCCGAGCGGCAGCCGTGACGGCGGCCCGCGTCGCGACGGCCAGCGCAGCAGCGGCCCGCGTCGCAGCAATTCCGCGTCGTAAGCTCGCACGGGCGGCCTCTCGGCCGCCCCACGGTTGGCCCCCATCCGACAGACCGGCGCATCCGCGCCGGTTTTTTTTCGTCCCGCGCCAGATTTCACGATGCGGAAAATTTTTTTGTGTCGTAAAAAATCATGCTGCGTGGCACAACCTTACAATTGCGGGATGGAAAAATACGTTCCTCATTACGAAACGCGCATCTCAAGTCATTGATTTATAAAAATTAAAATTTTCCACCCATCCCGAAAAAGTCCCTGTCTCGCTCCGGTCGATTTGCCTAGACTCTTATACAAGACTTCACGAACCGGAACGCAGCACCCGCCCGCTTCGAGAACCGCATCGCCACCGTCCGTTTTGACCCATTAGGCAACACGCACATCAAGGAGCGCATCATGTCGCGTCAGCAACAGGCACTGGAACTGCAAAAGCAATGGGAAACCGATTCGCGCTGGAAGGGCATCAAGCGCAGCTACACGGCTGAGGACGTGGTCCGCCTGCGTGGCTCGATCGCGGTCGAACACACGCTCGCCAAGCGCGGCGCCGAAAAGCTGTGGAGCCTCGTCAATGAAGAGCCGTTCGTCAACGCCCTCGGTGCGCTGACCGGCAACCAGGCCATGCAGCAGGTGAAAGCCGGCCTGAAGGCGATCTACCTGTCCGGCTGGCAAGTGGCGGGGGACGCGAACGTCGCCGGCGAGATGTACCCGGACCAGTCACTGTACCCGGCCAATTCGGTGCCGCTCGTCGTCAAGCGCATCAACAACACGCTGACGCGTGCCGATCAGATCCAGTGGTCGGAAGGCAAGAACCCGGGTGACGAAGGCTACGTCGACTTCTTCGCACCGATCGTCGCAGACGCGGAAGCCGGCTTCGGCGGCGTGCTGAACGCGTTCGAGCTGATGAAGGCGATGATCGAGGCCGGCGCATCGGGCGTCCACTTCGAAGACCAGCTCGCTTCCGTGAAGAAGTGCGGCCACATGGGCGGCAAGGTGCTCGTGCCGACGCGCGAGGCGGTCGCGAAGCTGTCGGCGGCGCGTCTCGCGGCCGACGTGATGGGCACGCCGACCGTGCTGGTCGCGCGGACCGACGCGGAAGCCGCCGACCTGATCACGTCCGACGTCGACGACAACGACAAGCTGTTCCTGACGGGCGAGCGCACGGTCGAAGGCTTCTTCCGCACGAAGCCGGGCATCGAGCAGGCGATCTCGCGCGGCCTCGCCTATGCGCCGTACGCCGACCTCGTCTGGTGCGAAACCGGCAAGCCGGATCTCGAGTACGCGAAGAAGTTCGCGGAAGCGATCCACAAGCAGTTCCCGGGCAAGATGCTGTCGTACAACTGCTCGCCGTCGTTCAACTGGAAGAAGAACCTCGACGACGCGACGATCGCGAAGTTCCAGAAGGAGCTCGGCGCAATGGGCTACAAGTTCCAGTTCATCACGCTGGCCGGCTTCCATGCGCTGAACTACTCGATGTTCAACCTCGCGCACGGCTATGCCCGCACGCAAATGAGCGCGTTCGTCGAGTTGCAGCAAGCCGAGTTCGCGGCGGCCGACAAGGGCTTCACGGCCGTCAAGCACCAGCGCGAAGTCGGCACCGGCTACTTCGACGCAGTGACGCAGACGGTCGAGCGCGAAGCATCGACGACCGCGCTGCACGGCTCGACCGAAGACGAACAGTTCTTCGACGGCAAGAAGGTCGCCTGACGCGCCCAAGCGTCGCACCGGTGCCCGCCCGTCACGCGACGGCGCGGCATCGGGTAGTACCGAATAAAAATCAGGGAGGAGACGGCAGGCGCGCGATGATTCGCGCGACCGGCCGCGCGGCCTCGTGCCGCCAGTCGTAACGCGCGCCGGTTTGGTCCGGCGCGCCCTTTTTCTGCGGCGCTGCCGTGCTGCCGCCCGCGCGGCGAAAACGGCCGCCCACTCTACCGATAGACGATCACCGGAATTTTCGTATGGGTCAGCACGCGCTGCGTTTCGCTGCCGATCAACAGGCTGCCGAGCCCGCGACGTCCGTGGGACGCCATGAAAATCACGTCGCAGCCGCCGCGTTCGGCCGCCTCGATGATGCCGAGGTATGGCGACGGATGCACGCTCGTCCAGCTGTCGCAGACGACGCCGGCCTCCCGCGCGGCCGCCTGCACGTCGTCGAGATGGGTACGCGCCTCGCGCTCGCTACGCGCCCGGAAATCGGCGGGCGGCTCGATGATCACTTCGGAAAACGGCGAGTACGGATATTGCGGCAGACACGCATAGGCCGTGACCTGCGCGCCGACCGCACGCGCCAGATCGATCGCGCCGTCGATCGCCTTTTGCGACAGTTCGGAACCGTCGGTTGGAACGAGGATGTGCCGGAACATCGCGCCCTCCTGCGTCAGTCGCACCGCGTGCGCCGCGAATCCGTGCGATCCGGCCGCGACGCGTCGCACATGCCAGCTTCGATTGTAGTGCGCGAAACGGCGCGACCGGCGCCGGCAGCGGGTTCGCCCTCATATCGGAAACACGCGGGCCGGCACGGCTCGCCGCCGGCACCGGCTCACGCGGCAGACACCCTACTCGCCCCAGTACCCGGGCCGTTCGTACGTATGTTTCAGGCAATCGAGAAAAAGACGCACGCGCAGCGGCAGGTGGCGGCGCTGCGGAAACACCGCGTGAATACCGATCGGCGGCGCCGCGAACGCATCGAGCACGCTGACGAGGTGGCCGGCCGCGATGTCCTCGCCGACCTCCCACCACGATCGCCAGGCGAGGCCGTAACCGGCGAGGCACCACTCGTGCAGCACCGCGCCGTCCGAGCACTCCATCGTGCCGCTCACGCGGATCGACACGACCTTGTCGTCCTCCTGGAACGCCCAGCCGCGCTGCTGGTTCGCGTTCGCGGCAAGCGCGAGACAGTTGTGGCGCGCCAGCTCAGCGAGCGTGACCGGCGTGCCGCGCCGCGCAAGATACGCGGGCGACGCCACGCACACGCGACGGTTCTCGCCGAGCTTGAGCGACACGAGGGACGAGTCGGGCAGCTCGCCGAGCCGCACCGCGCAATCGAACCCCTCGTTGACGAGGTCGACCATCCGGTCGGACAGATCCAGCGTGACCGACACATCCGGATGCGCGCCGCTGAATTCGGGTACGAGCGGCGCGACGTGACGCCGCCCGAACCCAGCCGGCGCCGAAATGCGCAGGTGACCGCTCGCCTTCACGCCGCCGGCGGACACGCTCGCCTCGGCGTTCTGCATGTCGTTGATGACCCGCTGGCAATCCTCGAGGAAGGCCGAACCCTCGAAGGTCAGCGTGAGCTTGCGCGTGGTGCGCACCAGCAGCTTGACGCCGAGCCGCTCCTCGAGCGCGTCGAGGCGGCGGCCAATGATGGCCGGCGCGACACCTTCCGCGTGCGCGGCCGCCGACAGGCTGCCCTTCGCCGCGACTGCGGCGAACGTTTCGATCTGTTTGAACCGGTCCATGACTCGAAAAGGCGGCGTTTCCGCCCTTCATATGACTGAAGCCGCTCAAGATTAGGTATATGAAAGTAAAAGATCAAGTGATGATTAGCGTCTTTTTTAGCACCTACGATCACGAATAGAATCGACCCGACCTCTGAAACTGGAGCGCAAGGCTATGTCGGCCACAACGACACCCTCCTTTCCCGACGCAATCATCTTCGACGCATTCGGCACGTTGTTCGACGTGCGTGCGGTGCTGGCCGCTGCGGAGCAGATGTTTCCCGGACACGGGGAACGGTTGTCGCAGCTGTGGCGACGCAAGCAAATCGAATACTCGCAGTTGCGCACGCTGGCCGATCCGGCCGGCGCGCACTATCGCCCGTTCCGCGACATCACGCTCGACGCGCTGCGGTTTGCCGCGCGCCGGCTCGGGCTCGCGCTGAACAGCGCGGCCGAAAAGCGGCTGATGGACGACTACGCGTGCCTGTCCACCTATCCCGACACGGTGCCCGCGCTGCGCAAGCTGCGCGCGCTCGAACCGCGCCCGCCGCTCGCGATCCTGTCGAACGGCACCCCGCAGATGCTCGACATCGCGATCAAGAGCGCCGGCATGAACGGCCTGTTCGATCGCGTGCTGTCCGCCGATGCAGTCCGCGCGTACAAGCCGAGCCCCGTCGCGTACGCACTCGGCACGGCCGCGTTCGGCGCGAACCCGCGCGACATCGTGTTCGTGTCGTCGAACGCGTGGGACGTCGCGGGGGCCGTGTGGTTCGGCTACACGACGTTCTGGCTCAACCGCACGGGTGCGCCCGCCGAGGAACTCGGCACGCCGCCCGACGGCACCGGCACCGGCATGGCCGACCTGCTCGCATTCCTCGCCACCCCGGCTCCGTCCGGCAAGCCCGCAAACCGCGCGCGCCCCAGCCCGGGCGCATGACGTTCGCAGCGCTGCCGCCTTCCCCCTTCACCGAAACCGCAACTGACCGACCAAGGAGATGAGACTCATGAGCACCCCGATCACGCTACCGCAAGGCATGGCGATCACCGGCGAAATCAAGCCGGGTTACGAAGCAATCCTGACGCCTGAAGCGCTCGCACTCGTCGCAGCGCTGCACCGTACGTTCGAGCCGCGCCGCCAGGCGCTGCTGCAGGCCCGCGTCGAGCGCACCAAGCGCCTCGATGCCGGCGAGCGCCCCGACTTCCTGGCCGATACGAAGGCGATCCGCGAAGGCGACTGGAAGGTCGCGCCGCTGCCGGCCGACCTGCAATGCCGCCGTGTCGAGATCACCGGCCCCGTCGAGCGCAAGATGATCATCAACGCGCTGAACTCGGGCGCCGATTCGTACATGACGGACTTCGAGGATTCGAACGCGCCGAGCTGGACGAACCAGATCGACGGCCAGATCAACCTGAAGGACGCGGTGCGCCGCACGATCTCGCTCGAGCAGAACGGCAAGTCGTACCAGCTGAACGACAAGGTCGCGACGCTGATCGTGCGTCCGCGCGGCTGGCACCTCGACGAGAAGCACGTGACGGTCGACGGCCAGCGCGTGTCCGGCGGCATCTTCGATTTCGCGCTGTTCCTGTTCCACAACGCGAAGGAACTGATCGCGCGCGGCTCGGGCCCGTACTTCTACCTGCCGAAGATGGAAAGCCATCTCGAGGCGCGCCTGTGGAACGACATCTTCGTCGCCGCGCAGGAAGGTGTCGGCGTGCCGCGCGGCACGATCCGCGCGACCGTGCTGATCGAAACGATCCTCGCTGCGTTCGAGATGGACGAGATCCTGTACGAACTGCGCGAACACAGCTCGGGTCTGAACGCCGGCCGCTGGGACTACATCTTCTCCGCGATCAAGAAGTTCAAGAACGACCGCGATTTCTGCCTGGCCGACCGTTCGAAGATCACGATGACGGTGCCGTTCATGCGCGCGTACGCGCTGCTGCTGCTGAAGACCTGCCACAAGCGCAACGCGCCGGCGATCGGCGGGATGAGCGCGCTGATTCCGATCAAGAACGATCCGGAAGCGAACGACAAGGCGATGGGCGGCGTGCGCTCGGACAAGCAGCGCGATGCGACCGATGGCTACGACGGCGGCTGGGTCGCGCACCCGGGCCTCGTGCCGATCGCGATGGAAGAATTCGTCAAGGTGCTCGGCGACCGGCCGAACCAGATCGCGAAGCAGCGCGACGACGTGCAAGTCGAAGGCAAGAACCTGCTCGACTTCCAGCCTGAAGCGCCGATCACCGAAGCCGGCCTGCGCAACAACATCAACGTCGGCATCCACTATCTCGGCGCATGGCTCGACGGCAACGGCTGCGTGCCGATCCACAACCTGATGGAAGATGCGGCCACGGCCGAGATCTCCCGCTCGCAGGTGTGGCAGTGGATCCGTTCGCCGAAGGGCGTGCTCGACGACGGCCGCAAGGTCACGGCGGAACTCGTGCGCGAATACGCGAAGGTCGAGCTCGACAACGTGAAGCGCTCGGTCGGCGGCAACACGCAGCCGTACGAGCGTGCCGCGGCGATCTTCGAACAGATGTCGACGTCGGAAGGCTTCACCGAATTCCTGACGCTGCCGCTGTACGAGGAAATCTGACGGCCGGACCGGGCCCTGCCGGGCCTGGTCTTCGCCGTTTGACCCGCCGGCCGTACAGCGCGGCGGCATGAAAAAAGCGCCCCGCGGGGCGCTTTTTCTTTTTGCGGCGCGGTTGGTTGCCGGCCGTACCGAGGCTCAGGCGGCTGCCCGTTCGCGCCGATGCTGGACCCAGTCGCCCGACGCGATGCGCGGACGGTCGGCCACCGCATGCGCGGCCACCGGATAATAGACGCACGCGTACTCGCGGCCGCCGAGTACGACGCTCACCGGTTCCTGACGGAACAGCGTGTCGACGCCCGGATAGACGCGCTCGATCTCGTCGAGCACGGGCATCAACTGCTCGTCGATCTCGTAGACGTCGCCCCATACGAGCGACTGGTCGGCCGAGCCGGCAATCATCCCCGGGTACGTGCCGAAATCGTACAGTGCGCCCGGCAGCGCGACCGCACCGAGCAGCGTCGGCGCGTCGATCCCGTGCCGCGTGGCCGCATGGCCGATGTCGTTGGCTTCTCCCGCTCTCAACGTGCCGTAGACGAATACGTAGCGCATCTGGTTCTCCTCTTCGATTCAGGTGTTGCCGGGCCGGACGCTGCGTGCACGTCGCTCGCCCGTAAAACGCACGAAATGCGTCCACCTCGATAGACCGCCGCAGCGGCCCGAAGGTTCTTTTCGACGGGCGGCGCTGCCCGGCACCGGCTCGTGCTGCGCGCCCGAATTCGCGCGGCCCCATACAAAGTTCATTTGAACGGTGCATTATCGGCCGAAAAACCGCCGCATGCGCCTGCGCGGCGCCTTCTAAAATAACGGCATCGCCGCCGCGCCGCCCGAGTCGTCCATGAATCCGCCTGTCCAAGCCGACGCATCGAATCCCTACGACGTGATCGACATCCCGCCCGAGTTCGCGCCCACGCGCGTTCACCCGATGCGCGTTCGCGCGCGGCAGGTGGATGCCGGCCGCCGGATCCCGCTGCACACGCACGCGTGGGCGCAGCTCGCTTACGCGTCGCGTGGCGTGCTGCGCGTCGCGACGACCGGGACGACGTGGATGGTGCCGCCGTCCCGTGCGATCTGGGTGCCGCCGCACATTACGCACGAGGTCGTGATCGTCGAGGAGGCGTATTTGCGCACGCTGTATATCGACGAGTCGATCGTGCCGGACGGGCTCGACGCATGCCGGGTCGTCGAAGTGACGGGCTTGCTGCGCGAGTTGATCGTCGCGCTCGATGCGCGCGATCTCGGCAGCACCCGCGAGCGGCTGCTGTGCGGGCTCGTGCTCGACGAACTGAGCCACGCCGAACCGCTGCCGCTCGCGGTGCCGATGCCCGACGAGAAACGGCTGCGCACGCTGTGCGAATCGGTGCTCGCACAACCTGCGCATGCGGAGTCGCTCGAACACTGGGCGAGCGAGGTCGGCGCGAGCACCCGCACGATCTCGCGACTGTTCAAACAGGAACTCGGTGTGAGCTTCTCGCAATGGCGACAGCAGGCGCTGCTCGCGCGCGCGATCCCGCTGTTGAACCAGGGCCGGCCGCTGTCGCATATCGCGCGCGAGCTCGGCTACCAAAGCCAGAGTGCGTTTTCGGCGATGTTCCGACGCGCGTTCGGCGAAAGCCCGCGCGCGTTCATGCTGCGCGGCTACGAACACCGCGGCCCGGAAGGCAGCATCGCTGCGGACGACGAAGTGCCCGACGACGATGCGATCGGCACCGGGCGCTGAGCAGCGCGCCGAATCCTGGCGCGCTCAGACCGCGCGCACCATGTGACGGATCGACCCGAGCTGGGCCAGCCTCGGCCCGGTGACGCGGTAGCCCATGCGCTGGTAGAGCCGTGCGGCGGGATTGTCGACGAACACGCGCAACTGCAGTTCGTGCAGCCCGCGGGCACGCGCCCAGCGATGCGACATGTCGAGCATGTAGGTGCCGGCGCCCTGCCCGCGATGGCCGGCCGCAATCTGCACGTCGCGGATATGCAGCGAATCGCCTTCCTCGGTCACGCGCAGCACGCCGATACGCTCGCCGTCGGCCTCCAGAATGAAATTCTCGGATTCGCGCCAACTCGCATAGAACAGGTCGCTGCGCCAGACGAGCCCGTGGCGCTTGTAATAGCCGCCCATGTTGCCGTGCGTCAGCGCTTCGGCAAACGGGAAATCGCCAGGCTCCGCGGGCCGGAGCTGGTACAACAATCGCAGGTCGGTCGGATCGAGCATCGCGCAGGGGTCAAGAACGCATCCCGCCACGATAGCGCAGTCGCCGGCGGATGCAATCGCGAATTTCTCGTAGCGGTGCCAACGGTGGCGCTCGCGTTGAAGCACAAATAAAAAAGCCCGCACAGGGCGGGCTTCTTTATTTCTGGCGGAGCGGACGGGACTCGCCTACATCCTGCAGGCCGCGGCTGCGCGTGCACGCGCAGCCCTTCGAGTCCCGCCGGAAGCCGCGCAGGCGGTTTCCTCCACTCCGCAGTCACACGCTCGCAAGCGAGCGCAACGGACGATGCAAATGAAAAAGCCCGCACAAGGCGGGCTTTTTCATTTTCTGGCGGAGCGGACGGGACTCGAACCCGCGACCCCCGGCGTGACAGGCCGGTATTCTAACCAACTGAACTACCGCTCCAGCTTTCTGCTCCGTCACCGACAGGACGCCAATTACGTCCTGCCAGCGCTGCGACACTTCTACGAAACGCCGCTGAATCTGGCGTCCCCTAGGGGATTCGAACCCCTGTACTCACCGTGAAAGGGTGATGTCCTAGGCCTCTAGACGAAGGGGACTACGTACTGCTTACATCTTTAATACAAAAGCCCGTTCAAAGCGTTCATTTGAACGGGCTTGTTCTGGCGGAGCGGACGGGACTCGAACCCGCGACCCCCGGCGTGACAGGCCGGTATTCTAACCAACTGAACTACCGCTCCAGCTTTCTGCTCCGTCACCTGCAGGACCACGTTCACGCCCTGCAAGCGTTGCGACACTTCTACGAAACGCCGCTGAATCCTGGCGTCCCCTAGGGGATTCGAACCCCTGTACTCACCGTGAAAGGGTGATGTCCTAGGCCTCTAGACGAAGGGGACTACGTACTGCTTACATCTTTAATACAAAAGCCCGCTCAAAAACGTCTTGAACGGGCTTCGTTCTGGCGGAGCGGACGGGACTCGAACCCGCGACCCCCGGCGTGACAGGCCGGTATTCTAACCAACTGAACTACCGCTCCAGCTTTCTGCTCCGTCACCGACAGGACGTCAATTACGTCCTGCCAGCGCTGCGACACTTCTACGAAACGCCGCTGAATCTGGCGTCCCCTAGGGGATTCGAACCCCTGTACTCACCGTGAAAGGGTGATGTCCTAGGCCTCTAGACGAAGGGGACATGATCTTTTCAGATCTGTCTGACTTTCGCTATTCACTTATCGTCAACAGCGAAGGCCGAAATTCTAACTGCTTTAAATCGTTTTGTGAAGCATTTATTACTACTACCACTGCTTCGCAAATCAATCTTTTGTTCTGATGGTGGAGGTAAGCGGGATCGAACCGCTGACCTCTTGCATGCCATGCAAGCGCTCTCCCAGCTGAGCTATACCCCCTTGCAGAACAGAAATGAGATTATATGGACCGAATTCGAACTTGTAAATACCCTTTTTGCGATTCGAGCGAAATTTTTGCGAAGCCGCCGCGACATCACGTGCCGACGGCTTCGCGCACGCCCGAACCTCAGGCCAGCGCCGCCTCGATGCGCGACACGACGATGTCGCGACCGAACAGCACCAGCACCGCGTCGATCGACGGCGTATGCGTCGTACCTGCCACCAGCAGACGCACCGGCATTGCGAGCTGCGGCATCTTCAGCTTGTGCGCGCCGAGCGTCGCCTTCAGCGCGGCGGACACCGCTTCCTTCGTCCAGTCGGCCGCCTTCAGCGCGGCGACGAGATCGGCCAGCGCCGGTCGCACGGCCTCGGTCACGTGCTGCGCGAGCGCATCGGCGTCCGGTGCCGGCACACGGTAGAACATTGCGGCGCCCTCCGCGATTTCCTTGACCGTCGTTGCACGGTCCTTCATCAGGCCGACCACTGCGTCGAGCGCCGGACCCGTCGCGATGACCGCATCGTCGATGCCGAGCGCGTCGAGGAACGGCTTCGCCAGCGCGGCGAGGCGCGCGTTATCGGCTTCCTTGATGTAGTGGGCATTGAGCCAGCTCAGCTTACTGTGGTCGTACTGCGCGGGCGACTTGCCAAGGTGCTCGAGATTGAACCATTCGACGAACTGTTCGCGCGAGAAGATTTCAGCGTCGCCGTGCGACCAGCCCAGACGGGCCAGATAGTTGACGACGGCCTCCGGCAGGAAGCCCGCATCGCGATACGCCATCACGCTCATCGCGCCATGCCGCTTGCTCATCTTCTCGCCCTGCTCGTTCAGCACGGTCGGCAGGTGCGCATAGACGGGCGGCTCGCCGCCGAGCGCGTGCAGGATGTTGATCTGGCGCGGCGTGTTGTTCACGTGGTCGTCGCCACGGATCACGTGCGTGATGTTCATGTCCATGTCGTCCACGACCACGCAGAAGTTGTAGATCGGCGTGCCGTCCGGACGCGCGATCACGAGGTCGTCGAGCTCCTCGTTCGAGATCTCGACACGCCCCTTCACCGCGTCGTCCCACGCGACGGTGCCGGTCAGCGGGTTGCGGAAACGCAGCACCGGCTTCACGCCGGCCGGCGGCTCGGGCAGCACCTTGCCCGGCTCCGGACGCCACGTGCCGTCGTAGCGCGGCTTCAGGCCGGCTTCGCGCTGGCGCTCGCGCAGCGCGTCGAGTTCCTCGGCCGACATGTAGCACGGGTACGCGAGGCCCTTCTCGAGCATCTGCGCGAGCACCTCGCGATAGCGGTCCATCCGCTGCATCTGGTAGATCGGGCCTTCGTCGAAATCCAGGCCGAGCCACTGCATCCCCTCGAGGATCGCATCGACGGCTTCCTGCGACGAACGCTCGACGTCGGTATCCTCGATACGCAGCACGAACGTGCCTTTCATCTTGCGAGCGAATGCCCACGGATAGAGTGCGGAGCGGATGTTGCCGAGGTGAATGAAGCCGGTGGGACTCGGCGCGAAGCGGGTACGGACAGGACGGGTCATAAACGGTAACTCGAACGCCTGGGGCGCATGAATGATTCGACGCGGGATCGACGACGACAGCCCGGACAGCAATGGGGCCGGCCGCGCCCGGAACGGGAAAGAAGCCGGAATTATACTCGCGCCGGTCATCGCGCCAAGCGCACCGCTTGCTTTATGATGTGCGCGCCGCGGCCGCCAGCCGGCGCCGCGCCGGCCGCCCGGATCCCGCCGCACGGCCGCTCGGAACCAATCGCCGCCGCGGGCCGCACGGCCCGCCGCCAAGCCGCCGGAGAACCATTCGATGTCGTCCCCTCGCCTGTCGCGCCGCCACTTCACGATCGCGTGCGCGTCCGCCAGCCTCGCCGCCTGCACGTCGTTCGGCGACAAGTCCCGCCCTGACAACGCCGCGAACACCACCCAATCGCACGAGAAGCCCGTGAAGATCGGCATCGCCCTCGGCGGCGGCGCCGCCCGCGGCTTCTCGCACATCGGCGTGCTGAAGGCGCTCGAGGCGCGCGGCATCCCGATCGAAATCGTCGCAGGCACGAGCGCGGGCTCGGTGGTCGGCGCGTTGTACGCGTCCGGAATGAGCGGCCTGCAGATCAACAAGATCGCGCTCGACATGGATCAGGCGTCGATCAGCGACTGGGCGCTGCCGTTCCGCTCGCGCGGGCTGCTGCAGGGCGTCGCGCTGCAGAACTTCCTGAACAAGGCGCTCAACAACCGGCCGATCGAAAAGATGACCCGGCCGCTCGGCGTCGTCGCGACCGATCTGCAGAGCGGCCAGCCGATCCTGTTCCAGCAGGGCAACACGGGACTCGCGGTGCGCGCGTCGTGCAGCGTGCCGTCGGTGTTCGAACCCGTGAAGATCGGCAACCGGGAGTACGTCGACGGCGGTCTCGTGAGCCCCGTGCCCGCGTCGTTCGCGCACAAGATGGGCGCGAACTTCGTGATCGCGGTCGACATCTCGGCGCGCCCGGACGGCGCCGCGACCAACAACCCGATCGAGATGCTGCTGCAGACCTTCACGATCATGGGGCAGACGATCAAGACCTACGAGCTCGACAAGTACGCGGACGTCGTGATCCGCCCGAACCTCGCGGCGATGGGCGGCAGCGACTTCAATCAGCGCAACGCGGCGATCCTCGCGGGCGAGGAAGCCGTCGCGCGCATCATGCCCGAGCTGCAGCGCAAGCTCGCGGCGGCCCGCGGCGTCGCTGCCGCGTAACGCGACGACGCGCGCCGCCCCGCGCGGCGCGCGTCGCACGCACCAAAACAAAAAACCCTGCCGCCTTTCGGTGACAGGGTTTTTTTGATCCGGCGGTTTGCCGGCGAGCGTCAGTTGTTGCCGTTCGCGGTATCGTCGCCGATCGTCGCGCGCACGCGCTGGCGCAGATCGTCAGCCTTCATCGGAAACTCCGATTCGATCCGGCGCGCGCCGGTGAACCGCTTTTCCCAGTAGCCGTTGTCGAGATCGTCGACGCGGATGGTGCTGCCGGTCGACGGCGAATGCACGAACTTGTTGTCGCCGATGTAGATGCCGACGTGCGAGAACGTACGGCGCATCGTGTTGAAGAACACGAGGTCGCCCGGCTTCAGGTTGCTCATGCTGACCTTCTCGCCGACGCGGCTCATCTCTTCCGCGCGACGCGGCAACGACATGCCAAGCGTGTCCTGGAACACGTAGCGCACGAAGCCGCTGCAATCAAGGCCGGAATCCGGGGAGTTGCCGCCCCAGCGATAGCGCACGCCGATCATGTTGAGCGCGCTGACGACGACGTCGCCTGCCTTGCCCGCCATGCCGGACAGGAACGACTTCGCGCCGCCGCTCGACGGCTGTGCACTGGCCTGCTGGAGGGAGGAATTCGAGCCGATTTGGGTCGAATTCGTGACATTTTGACTAAAACTGCTGACTTCGTCGGCGAACGCGCCGGGAGCTGCTGCGAACAGGGCGCCGATGAACAGCCCGGCGATGGTGCGCGCGCATGCCTGGGTCAGGGATCGATGCTGCATTGGTCGATGGAATTTGCTTAAAAATCAGCTGATTGGCGGAAAATTTCGGTCGATACTAGCCAGCGCGTAATCGTTTGTCAAAACAAATTAAAAAATACAATCGAGATGGTCAGACCATTGGACGGGTATCACGCTTTCCAGACCGCTTTCAATAGTTTTTGTGTGTAAGGATGTGACGGTTTCGTGAAGATGTCGACGACGTCGCCGGACTCCACGACCGCCCCGCCCTGCATCACCGCGACCCGATGCGCCATCGCGCCGATCACTTCCAAGTCGTGGCTGATGAATACATAGCCAAGGTTGTATTTCTGTTGCAAATTCGCAAGCAGCTTCAGCACCTGCTGCTGGATCGACACGTCGAGCGCGGAAGTCGGCTCGTCGAGGATCAGGATGCGCGGCTCCAGCACGAGCGCGCGCGCGATCGCGATCCGCTGGCGCTGCCCGCCCGAGAACTCGTGCGGATAGCGGTGCAGCACCGTGCGGTCCAAGCCGACTTCGCGCAGCACCGCAAGCGACTTCGCGCGGCGCGCGTCCGGCGTCAATTCCGGGCGATGCAGCGTGAGCCCCTCGCCGACGATCCGCTCGATCGTGTGGCGTGGCGACAGCGAACTGAATGGATCCTGAAAGACAACCTGCATGTTCGAGCGCAGCGCGGTCTGCTCGCGGCCGCGATAGGACGACAGCGCACGCCCCTGGAATTCGATTTCGCCGTGCGCCGTCTTCTGCAGCCCGAGCAGCGCCATCGCGAGCGTCGATTTCCCGGAGCCGGATTCGCCGACGATGCCGAGCGTCTCGCCCTGCCGCACCGACACCGAGACGTCCGAGACCGCCGTCACCGGCATCGTGCCGAACCAGCCCGCGAAGCCCGGCCGCTTGCGCGCGAACTGCACACTGACGTGGCGCGCATCGAGCACGACCGGCGCGATCGGCATCACCGGCGCGACCGCGCGCTGCGGCCGGCTGTTCAGCAAACGCCGCGTGTACGGATGCTCCGGCTCCGCGAAAATCCGCTCGACCGGCCCGCTTTCGACCAGCTTGCCGTGCTCCATCACCGCGACCCGCTCGGCGAAGTGCCGCACCAGATTCAGGTCGTGCGTGATCAGCAGGATCGCCATTCCGCGCTTTTCGGCCTCCTCGCGCTGCAGTTCGAGCAGCAGGTCGACGATCTGTGCGCGGATCGTCACGTCGAGCGCGGTGGTCGGCTCGTCGGCAAGCAGCAGCCGCGGCCGGCAGGCGAGCGCCATCGCGATCATCGCGCGCTGGCGCTGGCCGCCCGACAACTGGTGCGGGTAGCTGTCGACGCGCTTCTCCGGCTCGGTGATGCCCGTGCGCGCGAGCAGCGCGATCGCGCGCTTGCGCGCTTCTCTCGCCGTCACGCCGTCGTGCAGCACGATCGTCTCGCCGATCTGCGCGCCGATCGTATACAGCGGGTTGAGCGCCGTCATCGGCTCCTGGAAGATCATCGCGATGTCCGAGCCGCGCAATCCGCGCATCTGGCGCTCGCTCTTGCCGGCGAGATCCTGCCCCGCGAAGCGGATCGTGCCGCTCACGTCGGCATCGCGCAGCAGCCGCAGGATCGACAGCGCGGTCACGCTCTTGCCCGACCCCGATTCGCCGACCAGCGCGACGCGCTCGCCGCGGCCGATCGCGAACGTCACGTCGTCGACGGCCACCGTGTCGCCGAAGCGTACATGCAGATGCTCGAGCGACAGCAGCGGTTCGCCCGGCTTCGATACGGCCGTATCGCTCATCGCTGGCCTCCCGCCGCGCGCACCGAGTCGGCGATCCGTGTGTCGAGCGCGTTGCGCAATGCATCGCCCATGAAGGTCAGCAACAGGAGCGTCGCGACCAGCACGCCGAACGTCGACAGCGAGATCCACCACGCGTCGAGGTTGCCCTTGCCCTGCGCGAGCAGTTCGCCGAGGCTCGGCGTCGGCGGCGGCACGCCGAGCCCGAGGAAATCGAGGCTCGTGAGCGCGAGGATCGCACCGCTCATCCGGAACGGCAGGAACGTGATCACCGACGTGAGGCTGTTCGGCAGCACGTGACGCCAGATGATCTGCCAGTTCGAGAGCCCCATCGCGCGGGCCGCGCGCACGTAGTCCTGCGTGCGGTTGCGCAGGAACTCCGCGCGCACGTAGTCGGCCAGCACGATCCAGCCGAACAGCGACAGCAGCACGATCAGCAGCAGGAAACTCGGCTCGAAGATCGACGCGAAGATGATCAGCAGGTAAAGCTCGGGCAGCGAACTCCAGATCTCGATCAGCCGCTGCCCGACGATGTCGATGCGGCCGCCGAAGAAGCCCTGCACGGCGCCCGCGGCAATCCCGAGCAGCGTACCGATCACGGTCAGGATCAGCCCGAACTCGACCGACACGCGAAACCCGTACACGAGCCGCGCGAGCAGGTCGCGCCCCTGCGCATCGGTGCCGAGCCAGTTCTCGCGCGACGGCGGAGCCGGATTCGGCACGGTCGAAAAATAGTTCAGCGTGTCGTAGTAATAGCGGTTCGGCGGATAGACGACGAAGTTGCCCGGCGCCTCGATCCGCTTGCGCACGTACGGATCGAGATAGTCGGCCGGCGTCGGGAAGTCGCCGCCGAAGGTCGTCTCCGGGTACGCATGGAACATCGGGAAATAGTAGTGGCCGTCGTAACGGACGACGAGCGGCTTGTCGTTCGACCACAGCGGCGCCGCGAGGCTCGCGGCGAACGCGATGACGAAGATCACGAAGCTCCAGTAGCCGAGACGCTGCTGGCGAAAGCGCTGCCACACGCGGCGCGCGGGAGACGGCGACACGCGTGCGCGCGCCGCGTCGATGCGGGACGACATGGCGACCCGACTCATCGCGCACCTCGCCCGGCGACGCCGGGCATGCAGGCAGGCGCGCCGGCAAGCGGCGTGCGAACGGACGGTTTCATGTCAGCGCTCCAGGTTGTCGAATTGAATGCGCGGGTCGACCCACACGTAGCAAAGATCGGAGATCAGCTTGGTCGCGAGCCCGATCAGCGTGAACAGGTACAGCGTGCCGAGCACGACCGGATAATCGCGCCGCACGACCGACTCGTACGACAGCAGCCCGAGGCCGTCGAGCGAGAACAGCGTCTCGATCAGCAGGCTGCCCGTGAAGAACGCGCCGATGAACGCGGCCGGAAAGCCGACGATCAGCGGCAGCATCGCGTTGCGGAACACGTGCTTCCACAGCACGGTGCGCTCGGCGAGCCCTTTCGCCCGCGCGGTCAGCACGTACTGCTTGCGGATCTCGTCGAGAAACGCGTTCTTCGTGAGCATCGTGACGACGGCGAAGCTGCCGACGACCGACGCCGTGATCGGCAGCGCGATGTGCCACAGATAATCGAGCACCTTGCCGATCAGCGACAACTGGTCGAAGTTGTCCGACGTGAGCCCGCGCAGCGGGAACAGCTGCCAGAACGAGCCGCCGCCGAACAGCACGAGCAGCAGCACGCCGAGCACGAAACCGGGAATCGCATAGCCGATCAGCACGACGAGGCTCGTCGCGACATCGAACGGCGAGCCGTTGCGCACGGCCTTCGCGATGCCGAGCGGCACGGAGATCAGGTAAGTGATGAAGAACGTCCACAGCCCGATGCTGATCGACACCGGCAGCTTCTGCACGATCAGCGACCACACGCTCTGGTGCCGGAAGTAGCTGTCGCCGAGATCGAAGCGCGCGAAGCGCTTCAGCATCAGCCAGTAGCGCTCGAGCGGCGGCTTGTCGAAGCCGTACAGTGCCTTCAGTTGCGCAAGCTGCTGCGCGTCGACGCCCGTATGCGCGCGCATGCCGAACGGCGCCGCCCCCTGCTCCGTCGCGCCCTTGCGCAGCTCCTGCACGGCCTGCTCGACGGGGCCGCCGGGCACGAACTGGATCACCGCGAACGTGAGCGTGAGCACGCCGACGAGCGTCGGGATCATCAGCAGCAGGCGTTTGAGGATGTAGCTCCACATAGGGCGTCGACTCGCGAACGATAGGCTGGGTTGAACGAAGGGCCGGCAGGCTTCAGTGATCGGGCTTGGCCCACCAGGTCGACACGACCCAGCCCTCGGCCGAATAGTACAGCGGCAGCGTTTGCGGATAGCCGAGCGTGCGCTTGTACGCGATCCGGTGCGTGGCGCTGTACCACTGCGGCACCGCGTAATAGCCGTGCATCAGCACGCGGTCGAGCGCATGTGTCGCATCGAGCAGTTCGTCGCGGGTCTGCGCGGCGCCGAGCGCATGCAGCAGCGCGTCGACGGCCGGCGACTTCAGGCCGATGATGTTGTCGGAGCCCGGCTCGTCGGCGAACTTGCTGTCGAAGCGCGAGAACTGTTCTGCACCAGGCACCTGCACGCCCGGATAGCGGACCGTCGTCATGTCGTAGTCGAACGCGTCGAGCCGCTTTTGCAGCAGCGCATAGTCGGCCGTACGAAAACGCACGTCGATGCCGAGCTTCGCGAGATTGCGCTGGTAGGCCGTCACGACGCCTTCCATCGCCGCGCCCGAGTCGTCGAGGATCTCGAACGTGAACGGCTCGCCCTTCGCATTGCGCAGCGCGCCGTCGCGATAGGTCCAGCCCGCTTGCGCGAGCAGCGCACGGGCCTTCAGCAGGTTCGTGCGCAGCGAGCCCGGCGGATTGGTGTCGGGCTGCGTGACCATCGGGCCGAACACGGCCGGATCGAGTTGCGCGCGCAACGGCGCGAGCAGCTTCAGCTCGCCCGGGCCCGGCGTGCCGCTCGCCTGCAGGTCGGTGTCGGCGAAATAACTGTCGAGGCGCGTGTACGCGCCGTAGAACAACTGCCGGTTCAGCCATTCGAAATCGAACGCCAGGTCGAGCGCCTGGCGCACGCGCACGTCGCGAAACAGCGGCCGGCGCAGGTTCATGAAGAAACCCTGCATGCCCGCACCGTTGTGCTGGCGGAATTCGCGCTTCACGAGCTCGCCGCTGTCGAAGCGCTTGCCGACGTCGCGCCGCGCCCAATTGCGCGCGATGTACTCGACGAGCACGTCGTATTCGCCGGCCTTGAACGCCTCGAGCCGCGCGACGCCGTCGCCGTACAGCTTGTAGACGATGCGCGCGAAGTTGTTGGTGCCGACCCGCACCGGCAGGTCGGCGCCCCAGTACGCCGGGTTGCGCCGGTACGTGATCGTGCGGCCGTTGTCGTACCGCTCGATCAGGTATGGCCCGCTGCCGATCGGCTGCTCGAAGGCGAGCTGGTCGAACGGGATGCGCGAGCCGTCCGCGCGCAAGCCCCACTTGTGCGAGAACACCGGCACGCCGCCGGCGATCAGCGGCAACTCTCGATTCGCACTGCGGAACTCGAAGCGCACGGTCGCCGGGTCGACCACCACGGCCTTCGCGATGTCTGCGAAATACGCGCCGAACTGCGGCGCGGCGAGCTTGCTCTTCAGCGTGTCGAACGAATACTTGACGTCGTCGGCCGTGACCGGGTCGCCGTTGGAAAAGCGTGCGCGCGGGTTCAGATGGAAGGTGACCGAGCGGCGGTCCGGCGCGATCGCGATGTCGTCGGCGAGCAGCCCGTACGCGGACGCCGGTTCGTCGAGGCTGCCGGTCGCGAGGCTCTCGAACAGCATGTCGATGCCCGGCGCGGCGTTGCCGCGCATCGTGAACGGATTGAACTTGTCGAACGACGTGAGCCGGTTCGGGTTGGCGAGCACGAGCGTGCCGCCCTTCGGCGCGTCCGGATTGACGTAGTCGAAATGCTTGAAGCCCGGCGGATATTTCGGCTCGCCGTATTGCGCGATCGCATACGCGGCGTGCGCGGCCGTCGCGGCCAGCACCGCCTGCATTGTCAATACTGCCGCCGTGCGTCCGGCAACCCGTACGGCATGAGCGGCGCCGAAGCGGATGCGCGCGGCGACAGTCCGGGGCGAACCCTTCGTCATAGAGGCCCTGTCGGTCGATTGAGGGGTGTAACGAGGGTCGATTCTACCCATTCAATTCGACGTCGAGCCATCCCGCGGCAGTTCTTGCCTGCAGCCACCGCGTCCGCAGCGCCCGCGCACGATTCGCGCGGACAAAAGAAAACCGCCATACAGGCGGTTTTTCTCGAGCGCGCACGCGTCGCGCGCGTGCGGCATGTCGATCAGTGCCAGCCGTGACGGCCGTGGTCCCCGTGACCGCGATCGCCGCCCCAGCCGCGGCCATGATGACGATTCCACTCGTCGCGGCCCCAGTAGCGGCGGCCATCCCAGTAGCGGTCGCCGTGCCAGCCGATCACGATCGCCGGCGCGGGAGCATACATGGGCGCCGGCTGATAGACGACCGGCGGCGGCGGCGCATATACGGGCGCGGGAGCGACGTAGACCGGAGCCGGCACGCCGACGTTGATCCCGACATTGACTCCCGCCATTGCTGCGCCCGACACGAGCAAGGCCGTCATACCGGTCAAGAGCGAGGCAACACGCAAAGTCTTCATGGATTCCTCTTTGAGTTGTGTCATGTGTGATTCGACTATAACGGCAAGCGCCGTCCCGGCATATTTCAAGTTTGTAAGAACTGATGCGCGGCATCGCAACGCGAAGCGCCCGCTAACGTCTTGTAACAATTGACGGCCCGACGACCGCCCTGCGCACCGCTCCAACCCGCCCGCCGGGCTTCTCGCCGGGCATCTCGCCCGGACTCGCGTCGAATCATACTGCGTCCGGGCGCTGATTCACCGTGCAAATGCAATTGAAATGATGCGTGCGGATTTCGCGGGCGAAAAAAAAGCGGCACTCGCGTGCCGCTTCTTCATGGCCGGCGCGTTGCGCCGCGACGTCGCTCAGCGCGACATCATGTTCATGCTGACGTTGTGCATCACCCACAACGTGCCGACGATCAGGATCGCCGCGGTCAGCACGGTATAGCTGAACGCCATCACGTTCCAGCGCTGGCCCGACGAACCGTTCATGTGCAGGAAGTATACAAGGTGCACGACGATCTGCACGAGCGCGAGCGCGGCAAGCGCGATCAGCGACGCGTGCGGCGACAGCACGCCTTCCATCACCAGGCCGAACGATGCGGCCGTGAGCAGCACCGACAGGATGAAGCCGGCGACATAGCCGCCGACGCTGCCGTGGCCTTCTTCGAGTTGAGACGAATGCGAATGGGCCATTTAGATCACGCTCGCAAGATAGACAAAGGAAAACACGCAGATCCACACGATGTCGAGGAAGTGCCAGAAGAGGCTCAGGCACGTCAGACGACGCAGGTCGCGATCGGTCAGGTCGCCGCCGCGCAGCACGATCTGCCCGGCGAGCACGACCATCCACAGCAGGCCGGCCGTCACGTGCAGGCCGTGCGTGCCGACCAGCGTGAAGAACGCCGACAGGAACGCGCTGCGTTGCGGGCCTGCGCCTTCCGCGATCAGGTGCGAGAACTCGCGCAGTTCCATCGTGAGGAACGCCGCGCCGAGCAGGAACGTCACCGCCAGCCATGCGAGCATCGCGCCGCGGCGCTTCTTGTACGCGGCCAGCATCGCGAAGCCGTAGGTGATGCTCGACAGCAGCAGCGCGGCGGTTTCCACCGCGACGCCCGGAATGTCGAACAGGTCCTTCGCGGTCGGACCGCCCGCGTACTGGTTGCCCAGCACGGCGAACGTCCCGAACAGCGCCGCGAAGATCACGCAGTCGGTCATCAGATACAGCCAGAAGCCGAACACCGAGTGCGACGGCGGATGGTCGTCGTGCTCGAGCAGGGTTGCGCTCAAGGTTTTCTGCAACATCAGTTGGCCTCCAGTTCCACGTCGTCGACGCGCGTGGCCACGCGCACCGCCGGTTGCTTCTCTTCGATCTTGCGCACCTTGGTCGCCGGGATGTAGTAGCCGTCGTTGTCACGCGAGCTATAGATCACGAGCGTTGCGACGATTCCGACCAGGCCGCCGATCGCCATCCACCAGATGTGCCACACCAGCGCGAAGCCCAGCACGAGGCTGAAGATCGCGACCACGAGACCCGCACACGTATTCGACGGCATGTGGATGTCGCGGATCGACGCCGGGTCGGGACGGGCATCGCCACGTGCCTTCATGTCCGCGTACGCGTCCAGCGTGCGCACTTGCGGGATCACCGCGAAGTTGTAGTCCGCCGGCGGCGACGTGGTGGCCCACTCGAGCGTGCGGCCGCCCCACGGATCGCCCGTGGTATCGCGGTACTCCGGCAGGTTGCGGTTGCGGATGCTGACGACCAGTTGCAGCAGCTGGCATGCGATGCCGATCGCGATCAGCACGGCGCCGAATGCGGCGATCAGCAGCCACGGATGCCACGCCGGGTTGTCGTAGTGGTTCAGACGACGCGTCATGCCCATGAAGCCGAGCACGTACAGCGGCACGAATGCGACATAGAAGCCGACCTGCCAGAACCAGAACGCAGCCTTGCCGAGCGTCTCGTTCAGCTTGAAGCCGAATGCCTTCGGGAACCAGTAGTTGAAGCCAGCGAGATAGCCGAACAGCACGCCGCCGATGATCACGTTATGGAAGTGCGCGATCAGGAACAGGCTGTTGTGCAGCACGAAGTCCGCACCCGGAATCGCCATCATCACGCCGGTCATCCCGCCGATCGTGAACGTGACCATGAAGCCGATCGTCCACAGCACGGGCGTCGTGAATTCGATCCGGCCGCGATACATCGTAAACAGCCAGTTGAACACCTTCACGCCGGTCGGGATCGCGATGATCATCGTCATGATGCCGAAGAACGCGTTCACGTTCGCGCCGGAGCCCATCGTGAAGAAGTGATGCAGCCACACGAGGAACGACAGCACCATGATCGCGCAGGTCGCGTACACCATCGTCTTGTAGCCGAACAGCGGCTTCTTCGAGAACGTCGAGATGACTTCCGAAAAAACGCCGAACGCCGGCAGGATCAGGATGTAGACCTCAGGATGGCCCCACGCCCAGATCAGGTTCAGGTACAGCATCGCGTTGCCGCCGGCTTCGTTCGTGAAGAAGTGCATGCCGAGGTAACGGTCGAGACCGAGCAGCGCGAGCGTCGCGGTCAGGATCGGGAACGACGCCATGATCAGCACGTTCGTGCACAGGGCCGTCCACGTGAACACCGGCATCTTCATCAGCGTCATGCCGGGCGCGCGCATCTTGATGATGGTCACGAAGAAGTTCACGCCGGTCAGCAGCGTGCCGATACCCGAGATCTGCAGCGCCCACAGGTAGTAGTCGACCCCTACCCCAGGACTGAACTGCAGCTCCGACAGCGGCGGGTAGGCGAGCCAGCCCGTCTGTGCGAATTCGCCGATCACGAGCGAGATGTTGATCAGGATCGCGCTGACCGCCGTCATCCAGAACGACAGCGAGTTGATGAACGGGAATGCGACGTCGCGCGCGCCGATCTGCAGCGGCACGACGAGGTTCATCAGGCCGACCATGAACACCATCGCCATGAAGAAGATCATGATCACGCCGTGTGCCGTGAAGATCTGGTCATAGTGGTGCGGCGGCAGGTAGCCGGGCGCGTTGTACGCGAGCGCCAGCTGCATGCGCATCATGATCGCGTCGGCGAAGCCGCGCAGCAGCATGATCAGCGCGACGATGATGTACATCACGCCGAGTTTCTTGTGGTCGACCGTCGTCAGCCATTCCGTCCACAGCCATTTCCAGCGGCCGGTGATCGTCAGGCCGGCGAGAACGCCCAGCACGGCCAGCCCCATGAAGGCACCGGCCACCATGATGATGGGCTGATCGAACGGGATCGCCGATAGTGTGAGTTTGCCGAACATGCGTTACCCCTTCGTGCCGCAGGCGGCGTCCTTCAGATCGAGGACGTGGCCATCGTTGTATTTCGCGATGATGTTGTGGAAGAGCCGCGGATCGACCGACGAGAAGTAGCGCACCGGCGCCTTCTCGCTCGGCTGCGCGACCGAGCCGTACACGGTCGCGTCGAGACGATCAGGCGATGCCTTGACCTTCTGCACCCATGCATCGAACTGCTCGCGCGGCTCGGCGAGCGTGCGGAACTTCATGTCGGAGAAGCCGCGACCGCTGAAGTTGGCCGACGTGCCCGCGTAGTCGCCGGCTTCGTCGGCGATCAGGTGCAGGCGCGTCTGCATGCCGGCCATCGCGTAGACCTGGCCGCCGAGCTGCGGAATGAAGAACGAGTTCATCACCGAATCCGACGTGATGCGGAAGTTCACCGGCGTACCGACCGGAATCGCCAGCTGATTCACCGACGCGATGCCGAGTTCCGGATAGATGAACAGCCACTTCCAGTCGAGCGCGACGACCTCGACGTCGATCGGCTTCACCGACGACTCGAGCGGCTTGTACGGATCGAGCTCGTGCGTGGTCTTCCACGTGAGCACGCCGAGGAACAGGATGATCAACGTCGGCACCGTCCAGATCACGACTTCGATCGCGGTCGAGTGCGACCAGTTCGGCGCGTAGGTGGCGTTGCGATTCGACGCGCGATAACGCCACGCGAACCACAGCGTGAGCAGGATCACCGGCACGACGACGATCAGCATCGCCCACGTCGAAGTTGCGATCAGTGCCTTTTCGGCGGCACCGACGCCTCCTTTCGGATTTAGTACATCTAAATTACAGCCTGACAGGCTCAGCGCCGCGCCGATTGACATCAGCGCCGTCCAGCCTTTTGAAGCTTTTCTTTTCATCACACAGCCCGAGGGGTCATTGAATCCGTAGCGTATGCCCGATGCGCATTCGATCCACGAAAGTGGCCGAATCATACGTCGCGCGATCATGATGAAAAACCGGTGGATGCGGCAAATCATCATTGCAAAATCTGCCGTGAGACAGATTGTCGCGGGGCGATTTCGCGCAGCCGGAAGTTGGCAGGTGCGCTCGGCACCTGCTCCGATGGATGTGCGCGCAACGGCCGCATCGTCGTGCGATGCGGCCGTTGCGCGCGGGTACTGCGTCAGTTGCGTGCCGAGGCCATGTAGGCCGGCTGCGGCGGCGTGATGCCGTCCCCTGCCGGAATCTTCGAGCGGCTGGCGTCTTCGATCAGTTGCGCGACGGTCGGATCGATCGCGTCGGTGAACGGCTTCGGATAGATGCCGACGCCCAGCACGATCAGCGCGAACGATGCGAACACCACGATCTCGCGACGGCTGAGGTCGGAGAGCTTGGCGACACGTGCGTTATCGACCTTGCCGAACACGACGCGCTTGATCATCCACAGCGTGTACGACGCGCTGAGGATCAGCGTGAGCGCCGCGATGGCGCCGATCCAGAAGTTGAAACGGATCGCGCCCATGATGACCATGAACTCGCCGACGAATCCCGACGTGCCCGGCAAGCCGACATTGGCCATCGCGAACAGCACCGCGAACATCGCGAAGCGCGGCATCACGCCGGCCACGCCGCCGTATGCGGCGATCTCGCGCTGCTTGGTGCGATCGACCAGCACGCTCACGCAAAGCAGCATCGCACCCGCGACGAAGCCGTACGACACGAGTTGCACGATCGCGCCGGCGACGCCGATCTGGTTGAACAGGAACAGGCCGAGCGTGACGATCCCCATGTGCGCGACCGTCGAGTACGCGAGCAGCTTGGTGAGGTCGGTCTGCGCGAGCGCGACCAGGCTCGCGTAGACGATCGCGAACAGCGACAGTGCGATTACGGCCGGCGCGAAGAAGTGGGCGGCGTCCGGCGTGATCGGCAGCGCGAAGCGCAGGAAGCCGTAACCGCCGAGCTTCAGCATCGCGAGCATCAGCGCGGCGCCCGTCGGGCCGTCCGTGTAGACGTCGCGCAGCCACGTGTGAACCGGCCACATCGGCACCTTGACCGCGAACGCCGCGAAGAAGCCGAGGAACACCAGCAGCTGCGGCGAGAAGCCGAGCTCCAGCGTGCGCCATACGCTCATGTCGAACGTATGCGACTTCGCATACAGGTAGAGCATCGCCATCAGCAGCAGCAGCGAGCCCGCGAACGAGATGAAGAAGAACTTCACCGCCGCGTACACACGATGCTCACGGCCCCACGTACCAATCAGCAGGTACAGCGGAATCAGCGTCGCCTCGAAGAAAATGAAGAACAGCAACCCGTCCTGCGCGACGAACACGCCGACCATCAGCCCCGACAGGATCAGGAACGACGCGTAATACTGCGCGATGCGAACCGTGATCGCTTCCCACGATGCGATCACCACGATGAGCGTCGTGAACGCGGTCAGCACGACGAGCCAGAGCGATGCGCCGTCGATGCCCACACGCCAGCCCGAGTTGAATGCCGCAAGCCAGTCACGGGTTTCGACAAACTGCATCGCAGCCGAGTGCGAATCGAAACCGGTGACGAGCGGGACGACCGCTGCCAGCCCGATCAGTGCGCCGATGAGCGCGATCAACCTCGTGCGATTGGGATGATGGTCGCTGCCGGCACGTAGCAGGCACACGCCGACCAGGATCGGAGCCCAGATCGCCAGGCTCAGAAAGGGAAAATCATGCATGTCAACAAACCTAGAGAGGGTCGCGCACTGCATCGAGACAGGCGTGACGAAAGAATCGAAATCAAATCGTAAGATAGATTTCGCAAATCACCCTTGTTGGCGAAATGTAAAGCAACGTCAGAACGAAGTTTGACGCGGCTCAAGCGCAATCGGGTTAACGAGGATAAATCGAACGGAGAAATTTTGCATCGCAACAGACTCTAGTTCTTTGACACGTTTGCAACCATCTGATTTTTATATGTAATTTTTTGTATTATCAGAGGCCGCGACGCGCGCGAATCGGTGCGATGCCGCATTTTTGCCCTCAGACCGCTGTTTTGGTGTGCCTGAACAGGATGCAGGGAACGATGACTGTGACCGGCAGAAACCTTACAGCAACACTTTCATTTTACTTACATTTTCCCGTCATCAAAGCGTCGCCGACAGCGCGCGATGCCGCGCGTCGCAGCCCTTCCGGCTAACGCTGATGGCTCAGCCGGTCCCATATGCGCATCGCCACCGCGCGATAGTGGTTGTGTTGCGCGGGGAAATGCACGAAGCGGCTGTCGCGCGTCGCATAAACCGGCGAAGTCGCAAGCGTGATCGCGTCGACGATGTAGCGCGCGTCGATCATGCCCGCCTGCAGCAACTCGACATAGATCGCCTGCTGGTCGCCGCCGCTCGCGTAGACGGACGACCGGTCCTCGAAGCTCTCGATGCGTGCGCACATGCGTTCGACCAGTTCGCGCATCGGCGCGACGTTGCGCACGCCGATCATGCACGAGTTGATCGCCCAGGCCGTGTGGTCGGTGCCGATCACGAAATCGCGCCCGTCGATCACGCCGTCGACCGTTTGACTCTGGTCGATCGCGAGGATGTCCGCGTCGACCCAGAACACGAACGCATGATCCTGCAGATGTTCGCGAATCAGATGCAGCTTCGCCCAGTTCGCGTCGATGCCGGCCGGCAGGAACGCCGGCGGCTCGCGATACGCATGGTACGCATAGCCGTGACGCGTGCAGTAACGCACGAAGTTCTCCTCGTGCAGATCGCCGTAGCCGGCGATGTGCGACGTGTGCAGGCTCACGAACGCAATGCGCGCATGCGGATTCACGTGTCGCGCCGGCTCGCGCGGCCGCTGCTGCGCGGCACGCCAGTCGTCCATCGCGCGCGGCTTCTCGCCGCGCCGGGCGCGCGCCGCATCGTCGACGAGTGCGACCACGTAGCGAAAGTCGTAGTCCGGCGGCGCCGTCCACTCGCCGTCCGTCTGCCGCCATTCGGGCGCATGATGCGCGACGAGCGGATCGGCGACGACGACCGCGTCGATGGCAAACGCATCGGCCCACACCGTCTGGGCCGACGCGAAATAGCCGCTCGCGAGCGGCTGATCGAACGGCAGCGGCGGGAAGTGCGCGGCAAGCAGCGTCGCTTCGCATGCGTGCCGCCGCGCCGGCAGGCGCATCGCCCACTCGCCCAGTTCGACCGCGAGCTTGCGCAAGCGCTCGCGCACGTCGGGCACGTTGCGAAAGATCATGCCGCTTGCCGCGGGCAGCGGCGATTGCGACGTCTGCGTCGTGACGATCGCGTCGTAGCCGTTCGCGACATCCGGCAGCGCATGCTGGCCGAATACGACCGAGAACGGATCGAGCACGAGCAGCAACGCCCCCTGCTCCATCGCGACGAGCTGCGCGATGATCGCGTGGTACTTGTGCAGCACCTGCTGGCGCTCGCCGTACACATGCATGCCGTCGACGATCGCATGCCGATAACCGTGGCGTCCGGCGTAATGCGCGTGGTTGGCAACGAGCCCGTCGACGGGCCGATGAGAAAGAAACGTCAGTACGGAATGCATGCGTGCCAGGACTCCACCTTGGGGCGCGACGGGCGATACGCCTATTTAGCGCATGTGCATCGCTCAAGTCGAGCATTGATTGGCTGTCCGGACCAAGCATGCGCCGATCGGCGAGCCCGAAAAAAACGAAGGCGGAAAAAGAAAAGCCCCGCAAGTCCGAGAACTTGCGGGGCTTGTCACCGCTTTTGGCGGAGACGGAGGGATTCGAACCCTCGATCCAGGTTTTGGCCCAGATGCTCCCTTAGCAGGGGAGTGCCTTCGACCTCTCGGCCACGTCTCCCAAACTTTCGCTCGCACCAGGGAGGCAGTGCGACGAGAACAAAATAATATAGGGTTTCGAACCGGCCGTCAATTTCCGTGATGCATTTTCTTCAATGCATCACAAAAAATTCACGCCGGCTGATCGAGTTCGAATGCCTTGTGCAGCGCGCGGACGGCCAGCTCCATGTATTTCTCGTCGATCAGCACCGAAATCTTGATTTCGGACGTCGAGATCATCTGGATGTTGATGCCCTCTTCCGACAGCGTGCGGAACATCTTGCTCGCGACGCCCACGTGTGAACGCATGCCGACGCCGACGACCGACACCTTCGACACCTTCGGGTCGCCCTGCACGCGCTCGGCGCTCACATGGCCCTGCACCTGGTTGGTCAGGATGTCCATCGCCTTCTGGTAGTCGCCGCGACCGACCGTGAACGTGAAGTCCGTCTTCCCTTCGACGCTCTGGTTCTGGATGATCATGTCGACGTCGACATTCGCGTCGGCGACCGGGCCGAGGATCTGATACGCGATGCCGGGCTTGTCGGGCACGCCCATCACAGCAATGCGTGCTTCGTCGCGCTGGAACGCGATGCCGGAAATGACTGCCTTTTCCATGGTCTCGTCTTCTTCAAAAGTAATCAGGGTGCCCGAGCGCATTTCTTCGTCGAGCGCAATCATCGGATCGGTCAGGCTCGACAGCACACGCGTCTTCACCTGGAATTTGCCGGCGAATTCGACCGAGCGGATCTGCAGGACCTTCGAGCCGAGGCTCGCCATTTCCAGCATTTCCTCGAACGTCACGCGATCGAGGCGTCGCGCCTCTTCGACCACGCGCGGATCGGTCGTGTAGACGCCGTCGACGTCCGTGTAGATGAGGCACTCTTCGGCACTCAGCGCAGCCGCCACCGCCACCGCCGACGTGTCCGAGCCGCCGCGGCCCAGCGTCGTGATGTGGCCGTCCGGATCGACGCCCTGGAAGCCCGTGATGATCACGACCTTGCCGGCGTTCAGATCGCCCTTCACGCGTTCGTCGTCGATCGAGTGGATGCGCGCTTTCGTGAAGGCGCTGTCCGTCTTGATCGGCACTTGCCAGCCTGCATAGCTCACGGCTTCGACGCCGATTTCCTGCAGCGCGATCGACAGCAGGCCGACGCTGACCTGCTCGCCGGTCGACGCGATCATGTCGAGCTCACGCGGGCTCGGCTGGCTCGAAATCTCTTTCGCGAGACCGAGCAGACGGTTGGTTTCGCCGGACATCGCGGACGGCACGACCACCATCTGGTGCCCGGCCTGATGCCATTTTGCGACGCGTTTCGCGACGTTCTTGATGCGCTCGACCGAGCCCATCGAAGTGCCGCCGTATTTGTGTACGATGAGTGCCATTGTCGTTCTGAACTTGAGGAGAAACCGCACGGGCGCGCTGGGCAGGCCGCGTTGCCGTTCGGTCACGCGGCTTGTGGCTGTGGACGGACGACGAGAGGGACGGCTGGGACGCAACACGCAAGCGTGACGGATTTTGCCCGGAAGGCCGATCAGGCCGCGCAAACCGGGTACGTCACGCGGAAAACCTGCACAAATCGCTCAAAAATCGAGCCGAGCAAACGACCGAGCGTACCCGATAGATGCCCGCTTGACAAGCCGCTCGCCGCGCCGGCAGGCGTTCCGGCGCTGTTTACCAAATGGTGAAAACCGGCCAGCGATCGCGCCGCCGGAAACCTGCCGCGGCTACGCGATCAGCAGGTCGGGACGCCACTCGATCCGGCGCCATGCGCCGTCGCCGGACAACCCGTCGCCATGATTGACGCCGAGCCGCGGCACGTACACGAGCCGGTCGCCCGCGAACAGCAGCGGCACGTCGCGCTGCCATGCCGGCACGCCACGCTCCTGGAACAGGTTCTTCAACGTGCGGCCCGGGCCGCCGGGCGATGTGCGCATCCGCTCGCCGCCTGCGCGAGCGCGCGCGGCGAGCGCCGCGGCGCGCAGCAGCGCCTCCGGCACCGCTCCGTCGCTGCCGGCTTCGGCCGGCGCGAACACGAACGTGCCGCGCCACGCCGGCAGGCGCCAGATGTCCTGTCCGTCCCAGCCGAGCACCGATTCGGGATGCGGCGTCCCGGTGCCGTCATCGGCCGGCTCGGCACTGTCGCCCGCCTCCCAGTACACGACATCGCGATACAGCCGCAGGCACTGGCCCGCATGATCGACACGCAGCGCATGCGCGTCATGCGCGGCACGCAACTGCCGCATCATGTTCGCGAGCCGGCCGGCGGACGCACTCGGCAAGCCGCGCCGACGCATCCAGAAACGCAGCAGGTTCGCGCCGCGCGTGTCGTCGAACGCGACCAGCGCGTCGCGCGACAGCGCGTGTCCGTCGTCGCGCGCGGCGGTCGCGAAATCCAGTTCGGCCAGATCATCGAGCAGCCGCTGCGCGGCGGCCGCATGCTGGGCCGCGCGGCCCAGTGCATCGCGAAAACCCGGGAAATGCACGGCAAGCGTCGGCAGCACGTCGATGCGCAGCGCATTGCGCGCATAACGCGTGTCGCCGTTCGATTCGTCGTCGATCCACGTGAGCTCGCGCTGCGCCGCGTAGCGCTCCAGTTGCGCGCGCAACAATCGCAGCAGCGGGCGCACGCGCTCGACACTCGCGCCGTCCGGGCGATAGCGCGGCGCCATCGCGGCCAGGCCGGCGATCCCCGCGCCGCGCAGCAACTGCAGCAGCACCGTCTCGGCCTGGTCGTCCGCATGCTGCGCAACCCACAGCGCGACCGCGCCGTGACGTTCGCACATCGTGTCGAGCACCGCGTAACGACGCTCGCGCGCCGTCGCCTCGATACCGAGGCCGCTGTCGCGCGGCACGTCGACACGCTCCGCTTCGAACGCGACACCGAGCCGGTCGGCCGTCGCTTGCGCATGCGCAACCCACGCGTCGGCGTTCTCGCTCAGGCCGTGATGCACATGCAGCGCCACGCAACGCGCAGCGCCCGCGACGCGCACGGCCGCATCGAGCAGCACCGTCGAGTCGAGGCCGCCGCTGTACGCGATCGCGATGCATGCATCGGGCGGGACGTCGGAAAGCGCAACGCCGACCGCATCGAGTACGACACGGTCGGCGGAGAATTCGGTCGGGGGAATCACGAGAGATGCGCGCGCCGCACGGCACGCGATGTGAGCACGCCGGTCATGCGCCGGGCGTGGTTTCCTTGAACTTGCCGTAGGCCATCAACCGCTCGAAGCGACGCTCGCGCACCGCATCGATGCTCATGCCCTGGAACTGGCGCAGCGAATCGGCAAGCGCGCGGCGCAGCAGCGCGGCCATGCCCTTCGGATCGCGATGTGCGCCGCCGAGCGGCTCGTTGATGATCTTGTCGATCAGGCCGAGCGCTTTCAGTCGATGCGCGGTCAGGCCCAGCGCTTCCGCGGCTTCGGGCGCCTTCGCGGCGCTCTTCCACAGAATCGATGCGCAGCCTTCCGGCGAGATCACCGAGTAGGTCGAGAACTGCAGCATCATCACGGTGTCGGCCACGGCGATCGCGAGCGCGCCGCCCGAACCGCCCTCGCCGATCACGGTCGTGATGATCGGCGTCTTCAATTCGGCCATCACGTACAGGTTGCGGCCGATCGCTTCCGACTGGCCGCGCTCTTCCGCGCCGATGCCCGGGTACGCGCCCGGCGTGTCGACGAACGTGAAGATCGGCAGCCCGAACTTCTCGGCGAGACGCATCAGGCGTTCAGCCTTGCGATAGCCTTCCGGACGCGGCATCCCGAAGTTGCGCGCAGCGCGCTCCTTCGTGTCGCGGCCCTTCTGATGGCCGATCACCATGCACGGGTGGCCGCCGAAGCGCGCGAGGCCGCCGACGATCGACACGTCGTCCGCGAATGCGCGGTCGCCATGCAGCTCGTGAAAATCGGTAAACAGTTCCGCAACGTAATCGAGTGTGTACGGACGCTGCGGATGCCGCGCGATCTGCGAAACCTGCCACGGCGACAGGTTCGCGTAGAGGTCCTTCGTCAGTTGCTGGCTTTTCTTCGACAGCCGCTCGATTTCTTCCGAAATATCGACAGCCGAGTCGTCCTGCACGAATCGCAGCTCTTCGATCTTGGCCTCGAGTTCGGCGATCGGCTGTTCGAAATCCAGAAACGTGGTCTTCATGTGTTCGAATCCTTGGGTCTTGCGGCAGCGCGTATTCTACCCGCGCAGGCGATACGCAAGACCGGCTCTCAACTATTGATGTTTAAAACCCGATAGCCGTCAATCAGGCGTCGGCGTCTGGCGCGTCGAGGCTGCGCCACATGTACCAGGTCGCGACGGTGCGCCACGGTTCCCAGTTGGCGGCCACCTCCCGCGCCTCGCTGCGCGTGACGGGTTCTCCGCTGAAGTAATTGACGCTGATCGCGCGGATCAGGCCCGGATCGTCGAGCGGCAGCACGTCCGGCCGCGACAGGTTGAAGATCAGGAACATCTCGGCCGTCCAGCGACTGATGCCGCGGATCTGCGTGAGTTCCGCGATCACGTCCTCGTCGTCCATCGACGTCCATTTGTCGACGTGCAGCGCGCCGGACACGAAGTGTTGCGCGAGATCGAGAATGTATTCCGTCTTGCGCTTGGACAACCCGCACGCAATCAGCTTGTCCGCGCCGAGCCGGATGACCGGCTGCGGCGCGAGTTTCGGACACGCATCCTCGATGCGCGCCCACAGCGCCTGCGCGGACGGCACCGAAATCTGCTGGCCGACGACCGAACGCGCGAGCGTGACGAACGGATCGCCGCGCTTCACGAGATGCGCGGGACCGAACTTCGGAATCAGCTTCTTCATGATCCGGTCGCGCTTGACGAGATCGGCGCACGCCTTGTCCCAGTATGCGGGACGCACGACACCATCGACGCCGTCGGCTGCCGCCTCGGACGCACGCGTCTTGCGGGCCGCGTCGGCGGCCGCCATCACGGCCTCCGGCTGCCCCGCGTCCGCGCCTTTCGCGCGCGCGGGCTTCGCATGACCGTTGAGCGCGCCGTTCGGCACGGCGCGCGTCGCGTCCGCCTTCGCCGCTGGCGCGCGCTTGGCTGCCGGACGCGCGGCGACCGGAGTCGCACGCCTGACCGGCGCTTTTCTGGCCGTTGCCATCTTGCCTCCTACCTGACGGATCGGTCAGTGGAACGCACCGCGCTCATACGCGACGCCATTCGGTCGATCCGCCCGGTTTGTCTTCAAGAGCGATCCCGGCCTCGAGCAGTTCCGCCCGAATCCGGTCCGCTTCGGCATAGTCCTTCGCTTGTTTCGCCGCGACACGCGCAGCGATCTTCGCTTCGATCTCGTCGGCTGCGAGTCCGCCCGCCTGCGCGGCGCCAGCGCCCTGCTGCAGGAACGCGCGCGGTTCGCGGCCGAGCAGACCCAGCAGGCCTGCGAGCTGTTTCAGTTGCCGCGCGAGCGACGCATCGCGCGTGCGGTTGACTTCACCCGCCAGCTCGAACAGCGTCGCCACTGCGACCGGCGTGTTGATGTCGTCGTTCATCGCCGCCGCGAAACGCTGCGCATGCGGCTCGCTCCAGTCGAGCGCGAGCGCGTCGGGCTCGACGTCCTTCAGCGCCGTGTACAGGCGCGTGAGCGACGCGCGCGCATCGTCGAGATGCACGTCGCTGTAGTTGAGCGGCGACCGGTAGTGCGTGCGCACGATGAAAAAGCGCATGACCTCGGCGTCGTACCGTTCGAGCACTTCGCGGATCGTGAAGAAGTTGCCGAGCGATTTCGACATCTTCTCGTTGTCGACCTGCACGAAGCCGTTGTGCATCCAGTAATTGACGAACGTCGTGCCGGTCGCGCCTTCGCTCTGCGCAATCTCGTTCTCATGGTGCGGGAATTGCAGATCCTGCCCGCCACCGTGGATGTCGAAATGCTCGCCGAGCAGCGTGCAGCCCATCGCCGAGCACTCGATGTGCCAGCCCGGCCGGCCCATCCCGTACTTCGACGTCCACGACGTGCCGTCCGGATCGTCGGCCTTCGCACGCTTCCACAGCACGAAATCGAGCGGATCTTCCTTCGCATCGTTCGCGGCGACGCGTTCGCCCGCGCGCAGGTCGTCGAGCGACTTGCCCGACAGCTTCCCGTAGTTCGCGAACTTGCGCACCGAATAATTGACGTCGCCGTCGCTCGCCTGATAGGCGTAGCCGTTCGTCTCGAGCTTCTCGATCATCCCGAGCATCTGCGGAATGAACTGCGTCGCGCGCGGCTCGATGTCGGGCCGCTGGATGCCGAGCGCCGCCTCATCCTCGTGCATCGCGCCGATGAACCGGTCGGTCAGCGACTTGATCGTCTCGCCGTTCTCGACCGCGCGACGGATGATCTTGTCGTCGATGTCGGTGATGTTGCGCACGTACGTGACCCGATAGCCGATCGCACGCAACCAGCGCTGGACGAGATCGAACACGACCAGCATGCGCGCGTGGCCCACGTGACAATAGTCGTAGACGGTGATCCCGCATACGTACATCCGCACTTCGCCGGAATGGCGCGGCACGAAAACTTGCTTGTCACGCGCGAGCGTGTTGTAGATGCGCAGTGATTCCATAGAGATGAACCGTGAGCCGAAGGAAACCGCCCTGGCGAAGCTCGCCCAGCATGCGAAACGGACGGACCACCTGCTGCGGCACGACGCCGCGCGTCCTCGATATCACATGGGGCGGTCAGGCTGCAAGCACAGCGGTGACGGCCACGAGAGGCAAAAGAAAGACTGTCTGCGGCTCGCCGGAACGCGCAGACGTTTTGTTAGAATGGCTCGGAGTATAACATTCCGATTTACGCCTATGAAACCTCATCGCGGCCGCGCGCCGAGCGCTGCGACCCTCGTTGCGACCGCCGTCATGGGCGTCGCGCTGGCGCTTTTCGCAGCCCCTGCGGCATATGCGCAAAAGGCCCCGGCCGTCGCCGACGGTACCCCTGAAATCGACGCGTCGATCGCCGGCAAGCAGTGGCAACAGGCGCTCGCGCAGCTCGACGCCCGCATCGCGTCGAACCCGCACGACGTGCAGGCGCAGTTCAAGCGCGGCACCGTGCTCGCGCGCCTGAACCGCGATGACGACGCGATCCAGCAATTCGTCGCGATCACGCAGGCGTATCCCGAACTGCCCGAGCCCTACAACAACCTCGCGGCGCTCTACGCGAAGCACGGGCGCTACGACGAAGCGCGCAGCGCGCTCGTCACCGCGACGCAATCGAACCCGAGCTACACGCTCGCGTACGAGAACCTCGGCGACCTGTACCTGCGCCTCGCGGCCGCATCGTACAAGCGCGCACAAGCGCTCGGCCACACGAGCGGCGCGACGGCCCAGCGCCTCGCCGATCTGCAGAAGATCATCTCGCCGCCGAAGCCCGCCGCGAACGCGCGCGCCATCACGCCGGCAACGCGCGATTACACCGACCGCGCCGCCGCGAACGTAGGCACCACCACGCTGCCGATGTCGCCGACGTTCCAGTTCAACGGGCCGTCGGGGGCGCTGGCGGCGCCGTATGTCGCGCCGTCGCAGTAAGCGGCGCGCCCTTTCTTCCCTCCCAACCTGAGGATCGCAATGAAACGTCTGTTGCTGGCGCTTGGCGGCGCCGCCCTTCTCGCGACCGCGCCCGCGTTCGCGCAATCGGCTACCGCGCACCCCGTCGTGCAGCTGAAGACCTCGCAGGGCGACATCCGCGTCGAGCTCTACCCGGAGAAGGCACCGAAGACGGTCGCCAACTTCCTCGATTACGTGAAGGCCGGCCAGTACAACGGCACGATCTTCCATCGCGTGATCAAGGGCTTCATGATCCAGGGCGGCGGCTACAAGACCAACTTCGAGGAGAAGCCGACCCGCGCGCCGATCCCGCTGGAAAGCCGCAATGGTCTGAAGAACCTGACCGGCACGATCGCGATGGCACGCACGAGCGATCCGAATTCGGCCACCGCGCAGTTCTTCATCAACACGGTCGACAACAGCGGCCTCGACTACCCGAACCCGGACGGCAACGGCTATGCCGTGTTCGGCAAGGTCGTGTCGGGCCTCGACGTCGTGAAGAAGATCGAAGGCGTCGCGACGACCTCGCGCGGCCCGATGCAGGACGTGCCGGCTCAGCCGGTCGTGATCGAATCGGCCAGCATCGTCTCGAAATAAGCACCTGCCGGCACGTCCGGCGCCACACGCGGCCGCGTCGCACGACCGGCCGCGTGCCATTTAAACCGCCTTACCGAAGGAATTCATCATGGTTGAACTGCACACGAACCACGGCGTGATCAAGCTCGAGCTCGACGCCGCGAAGGCACCGAAGACGGTCGAGAACTTCCTGAACTACGTGAAGAAAGGCCACTACGACGGCACGGTGTTCCACCGCGTGATCAACGGCTTCATGATCCAGGGCGGCGGCTTCGAGCCGGGCCTGAAGCAGAAGCCGACCGACGCGCCGATCGACAACGAAGCGAACAACGGCCTGAAGAACAACAACTACACGGTCGCGATGGCGCGCACGAACGATCCGCATTCGGCAACCGCACAGTTCTTCATCAACGTGAACGACAACGACTTCCTGAACCACTCGTCGCCGACGCCGCAGGGCTGGGGCTACGCGGTGTTCGGCAAGGTCGTCGAAGGTCAGGACGTGGTCGACAAGATCAAGGGCGTCAAGACGGGCAACGCAGGCTTCCATCAGGACGTGCCGGCTGACGACGTCGTGATCGAAAAGGCCGTCGTGGTCTGACGCGCGGTAACGGAGGCACTTCGATGTTGCAGGAAAGTCCGCCGCGAAGCGTCTCCGCGGGCGTGCCCGGCGAGCGCGAATACGCGCAAGCCGCACGCCCGTTCCTGTTTCTCTCCGATCTGCATCTGAGCGAAGCGACTCCGAAGACGGTCGCCGCGTTCGAGCATTTCGTGAAATACACAGCCGACAACGCCGATTCGGTGTTCATCCTCGGCGACCTGTTCGAATACTGGATCGGCGACGACATACTCGACGACGATCCGTTCGCGGCACGCATGGCCGCGCTGATGCATACGTTCTCGGAGCGCGGGATCGCGCTCTACGTGATGCACGGCAACCGCGATTTCCTGCTCGGCCGGCGCTTCATGAAGACGGCCGGCGCGATGCTGTTGCCTGATCCGGCGCTGATCATGGCATTCGGCCAGCGCATCGTGCTCGCCCATGGCGATGCGCAATGCACGGCCGATCGCGGCTATCAGGTATTCCGGCGGTTCGCCCGCAATCGCGTCGCGCAGTGGCTGTTTCTCGCATGGCCGTTCCGCTGGCGCCGCGCGCTCGCGCAGCGGATGCGCTCGAACAGCGAAGCGGGCCGGATGCGCCCCGCTTTGTCGATCTATGACGTCACACGTGAAGGCGTGGCCGCCCTGTTCCGGAAAAGCCGGGCAAACGTGATCATCCACGGCCATACGCACCGCCCTGCGCGGCACGTCGAACCAGAGGGAATTCGCTGGGTGCTGCCCGACTGGGATCTCGACCACGGCACGCCGCGCGGCGGCTATCTGCGCGTCGATGCGGAAGGCATCCAAGCGATGCCGCTCGACTGATGCAAACCGCGCATGCCGGCGCCGCCGACATGCGCGGCGTTACGACTGCTGCTCGACCGACTGGCGCTCGACCGTCTTGCCTTCCAGCACCGCCGACAGCCGGCGCAGGTCCAGACGCGCCGCATCCGCACCCTGCAACGTTTCCAGATGCGTGCCGAGTTGCTCGAGCGCCGCGACGATTTCGTCGACGCGCCGGCTTTCCTTCGCCGCGTGATCGATCAGGCCGTGAACCGCGAGCGACATCGGATCGTCGGCATTCGGCGTGATCCCGTATGCGCAGAACGCGGCGCGCTCCGGTTGCGGCTTCGGCTGAGCCGGCATCACGATGCGCGCCGGATTGCCGACCGCCGTGCCACCTGCCGGCACCGGCTTCACGACGACTGCGTTCGAACCGATCTTCGCGCCCGCGCCGACCGTGAAACCGCCGAGCACCTTCGCGCCCGCGCCGACGATCACGCCGGCCTCGAGTGTCGGATGGCGCTTCGCGCCGCGCGTGAGCGACGTGCCGCCGAGCGTCACGCCCTGATAGATCGTGCAGTCGTCGCCGATGATCGCCGTCTCGCCGATCACGACACCCATCCCGTGATCGATGAACACGCGCCGGCCGATGGTTGCGCCCGGATGGATCTCGATACCGGTCAGGAAGCGCCCGGCCTGCGACGCGAAGCGTCCGAGCCAGTAGCGCTTTGCGCGCCAGCACGCGTGCGCGAAACGATGCAGGACGAGCGCATGCAGCCCCGGATAACAGGTCAGCACTTCCCAGGCACTGCGAGCGGCGGGATCCCGCTCGCGAATCGTCGCAACGTCTTCGCGCAGTCTAGTGAACATGATCTGATCGGGGAAAAGGCCGGCGTGCCCCGCCGGCGATGGCCGGCCGTTATCGCACCGGGTAATTTGCTTATGACGTTCGGCGATTGTAGGGCCAGTCGCGCGCGGCCGCACAGCCTCGCGCGTTCACCCCGCCGCCGGCGCGGGTATTCGCGCCGGACGCTTGCGGCGAAGGCGCTCCCGGACCGGGCAGCGAACCGGCGCGGGCCGGAAACGCCATGTTCGCGGCGTCCGGCATGCGCGCCAACCGCTCAAGCGTCGCCGTCGTGCGTACCGGACTTCAGCAGGATGTGCTTCGCGATGCCGCGCAGGATGTTGACCTCCTCGCGCTCGAGGCTCGTGCGCGCGAACAGCCGCCGCAGCCGCGGCATCAGCTTCTTCGGATTGCGCGGGTCGAGAAAATCGAGCGCGATCAGCGCGTTCTCGAGATGCGCGTACATCCGCTCGATCTCGTCGCTCTGCGCGAGCGTGCCGACCTCGGCCTGCGCCGGCTGCGACGACTCGCTGCTCTGCCCCAGGAACGCGACGCGCAATTCGTACGCGAGCACCTGGATCGCCTGCGCGAGGTTCAGCGAACTGTAGGCCGGGTTCGCCGGGATATGCGCGAGTGCGCTGCACTGCTCGACGTGCTCGTTCGCGAGACCCGTGCGCTCGTTGCCGAACACGAGCGCGATGTCGCCGGCGCCGACCTGCATGCAGGCCTGCTCGGCGGCGGCGCGCGGCGCAAGGCGCGGCGGCCCGTATTCGCGCGTGCGGGCCGTCAGCGCAATCGACCAGTGAACGCCGGACAGCGCGTCGCCGAGCGTGGGCACGACATGCGCGGACGCGAGGACGTCGTCCGCGCCGCTCGCCATCGCGACCGCCTCCGGGTCGCTCTGCACGTGCGGCACGCGCGGCGCGACCAGCACGAGTCGCGAAAAACCCATCGTCTTCAGCGCACGGGCGGCCGCCCCGACGTTGCCGGGATGGCTTGGCTCGACGAGCACGAAGCGGGTGGACGTGAAGCCGCCCGACGGCGGCGGGGACGTGGCCGCGCCCGATTCGGACGGTGCGGCGGTGTTCTGCGGAGTTTCCACTACGATACGATTCGGTTCATCAGAATGGCAGTATGGTATCGCCATCGCCCCTGCAAACCCACTCGTCCGGACGGACAGTGGGGTTTCCCCGCATTCCGGTCACCTGAAACTCTCGAAAATCGGGTAAAATCATGCGTTTACGCGTCGCATCTCGTGCGACGCGGGTCGTACCCCGCTCTTTGTCAATTTGCGTCTCATCTCGCCAGGCACGTTTGCGCCGTTCCGGGCGGGTTGTTCCACTTCGTGGCGGCTCGTGCCGCCGGCTACAGGATTCAGGCTCATGCATCCCATGCTCAACATTGCTGTCAAGGCTGCGCGCCGCGCCGGACAGATCATCAATCGTGCCTCCCTCGATCTCGACCTGATCGAGATCCGCAAGAAGCAGCAGAACGACTTCGTCACCGAAGTGGACAAGGCCGCCGAAGAGGCGATCATCGAGACGCTGAAGACCGCCTACCCCGACCACGCGATCCTCGCGGAAGAATCGGGCGAATCGGAGAACGAATCCGAATTCAAGTGGATCATCGATCCGCTCGACGGCACGACCAACTTCATCCACGGCTTCCCGTACTACTGCGTATCGATCGCGCTCGAGCACAAGGGCGTCATCACGCAGGCCGTCGTCTACGATCCGAACAAGAACGACCTGTTTACGGCCACCCGCGGCCGCGGCGCCTACCTGAACGACCGCCGCATCCGCGTCGGCCGCCGCGACCGCCTGTCGGACGCGCTGGTCGGCACGGGCTTCCCGTTCCGCGAGAAGGACGGCCTCGACGCCTATGCGCGCCTGTTCACCGAAATGACGCAAGCATGCACGGGCCTGCGCCGCCCGGGCGCCGCGGCACTCGACCTCGCGAACGTCGCGGCCGGCCGTCTCGATGCATTCTTCGAGCAAGGCATCAACGTGTGGGACATGGCAGCGGGCAGCCTGCTGATCACCGAGGCCGGCGGCCTCGTCGGCAACTACACGGGCGACGCCGATTTCCTGCATCGCCATGAGATCGTCGCCGCGAACCCGAAGATCTACGCGCAAATGATCCCGCTCCTGAACCGCTACAGCCGCCTGCACCCGGCAGCGGAGTAAGCCCGAGCCGCGCCCGTGCGGCGCGGCTTTCGCGCGAACCACTCGCCGGTACCGTCATGATGGAGCGCCTGCCGCCGTTCGATTGCGCCGAGGGATAACGATGTTCCCCACGCAAGAACCGCTTCAGGCGCCTATCCTGACATTGCGCGAGTCGTCCGGCCTGGTCAGCATGCTGCAGCTCGCCGCGCTTTTCCCGGCACCCGCCGGGTTGTCTGCGGAATGCCCGCGCAGCGAATCACGCCGTCATCGGCATGCCGGCCCCCGCCCGTCTCAACACCGCCACGACTTCGTGGCAACCGTATCCGAATACTCATGTTACGGCTAAGCGAACTTAAACTCCCTCTCGACCACCCCGAAAGCGCTCTCGAAGCCGCGATTCACGCGCGCCTCGCGGAACTGGGCGTGGCGGCGGACGGGCTCCTCCGTTACACGGTGTTTCGCCGCGCGCACGATGCACGCAAGCGTTCCGACATCAAGCTCACGTATATCGTCGACGTCGAGGTCAAGGACGAAGCGGCCGTGCTGCCGCGACTCGCCGGCACGCCGCATTGCGGCGTGACGCCCGACATGGCGTACCACTTCGTCGCGAAGGCTCCCGAACACGGCAACTTCCTGCGCCCGGTCGTCATCGGCATGGGGCCGTGCGGCCTCTTTGCAGGACTGATCCTCGCGCAGATGGGCTTTCGTCCGATCATCCTCGAACGCGGCAAGGCCGTGCGCGAGCGCACCAAGGACACGTTCGGCCTGTGGCGCAAGAGCGTGCTCAACCCCGAGTCCAACGTGCAGTTCGGCGAAGGCGGGGCCGGCACGTTCTCCGACGGCAAGCTGTACAGCCAGATCAAGGATCCGAACCACTACGGTCGCAAGGTGCTCGACGAATTCGTCAAGGCCGGCGCACCGGAGGACATCCTGTATCTGAGCCGGCCGCACATCGGCACGTTCCGCCTCGTCAGCATGGTGGAAAAGATGCGCGCGACCATCCACGAACTGGGCGGCGAAGTACGCTTCGAAACCCGGGTCGAGGACATCGAAATCGAGCAGGGCAAGGTGCGCGCGCTCAAGCTGTCGAACGGCGAAACGCTGCAATGCGACCACGTGGTGCTGGCCGTCGGCCACAGCGCGCGCGACACGTTCGAGATGCTGCATGATCGCGGCGTCTACGTCGAAGCGAAGCCGTTTTCGCTCGGTTTTCGGATCGAACACCCGCAGGGGCTGATCGATCGCAGCCGCTTCGGCAAGTTTGCGGGCCACAAGCAACTCGGTGCGGCCGACTACAAGGTCGTCCACCACTGCAGCAACGGACGGGCGGTCTACAGCTTCTGCATGTGCCCCGGCGGCACGGTGGTCGCGGCGACCTCCGAGCCGGGTCGCGTGGTCACCAACGGGATGAGCCAGTATTCGCGCGCGGAGCGTAACGCGAACGCGGGTATCGTCGTCGGCATCACGCCGGAAGACTATCCCGGCGGCCCGCTGGCGGGCATCGCGTTCCAGCGCAAATGGGAAGAGCGCGCGTTCGAACTCGGTGGCGGCGACTACAGCGCACCGGGGCAGCTGGTCGGCGATTTCATCGCGGGCCGGCCATCGACGTCGCTGGGTTCCGTGGTGCCGTCGTACAAACCCGGCGTGCATCCGACCGATCTCAGCACCGCACTGCCCGACTACGTGATCGAAGCCATTCGTGAAGCGTTGCCGCAGATCGACAAGAAGATCGCCGGCTTCGCGATGCACGATGCGGTGCTCACCGGCGTGGAGACGCGCACGTCGTCACCGATCCGGATTCGCCGCAAGGACGACTACCAGAGCGTGAACACCGCAGGGCTCTACCCGGCCGGCGAAGGCGCTGGCTATGCGGGCGGCATCTATTCGGCGGCCATCGACGGCATCGAAGTCGCGCAGGCCGTGGCGCTCGACCTGATGTCGACGCTCACGTCCTGAGTTGCCGGAAAGGCTCGGCACACGTTGTTCGCGTGCCGAGCCGAACCTGACAACACGACATGGGGCGCCTGCGTGGCGTCATCACGCCCGCGAGGCGAACCGCGCGTAGCGGTCGCCTCGTTAAAACCATCGGAAAGCAGTGAGCTGAACGAAAAGCCGACCGCGCCATTGCGGATCTTCCCGGCCCGAGCACACTCGCCTTCGTGTCAACTCCTCCGGCTGCAAATACCCTCCTCCTGGCTCGCGCACCAGACGACCTCCCGGTCATCACCGCGCACGATCCCCCTCCGCAGCTGAACTTCGCGCGCGTTCGCGCCTGCCTGCCACGACCTCGATAACCCGCGCACGGCCATCGCGCGCATGGCGATCGGGCGCGGCAACACGGTATTCATCGAGCCATCCATGCGTCGCCCGAACTCCACCCAATCCGGGCGTCTCGACTGGTCTCCCGATTACTGACAACAACCTGTCGTCACGCGCACGCCACAGCGCGGACGCATGCTCTTTGACACCATGAGGGATTTCCCTCAATAATTATTCGTTTAATTCAGCACCCTCATCATCTCGCATGATTCACGATCGAGCACCTGCGATTGCAGCGCGCCCACTGTGAAAACAGGGAAACCCCACCCGCAATATTTTAGAAAGACCATCGAACATTTCTGAAAACAATCAGAAAGACAAATACAATTCTTACACAATCATTTAGAAAGACTAATTTATCAGCTTATAAAGATGCAGAAAGCATAAATTAATTTATCTTTCTGCGCGCATTGAGATGCAAGCCCCCTCAATGCGGACAAGTTTTTACAGACCGTCGGGGATTATGAAAGCGTTTCGCCAGCCACTCTTTTGGGTCATTGTCGGGATCCCAAACCTTCTCTGCATCATCTACTTCCTGCTGATCGCGTCGCCCGTCTACGTCTCGACGGCGTCCCTCATCGTCTACAAACCCGTCCAGGCATCGGAAAGTCTTTCGTCGATGCTCTCGGGTGCCGGTGGCGGCAGTTCGACTGAAGGCGCATATATCGTCAAGGATTATGTCGGCTCATGGGACGAATACCGGAACGTAGCGAAGACGATTAATCTTTACGACCATTTTGGTCAAGGCGACTTCGTCAGCCGATTCGGCGGATTTTCTACAATCTTCAGAAAAAACGACGTCACGCTTTGGCATTACTACCAGAGTCGCGTAAATGCCGCAATCGACCAGAACAGCGGAATCGTTTCGTTGTCGATTGAAGGTTATTCCCCGGTTCTTGCCGCTGCGATTGCGCAAAAAATCCTGGGCGATGCGGTGCATCATATCGACGATATGAACCAGCAGCAGGAAACCGACTACATCAAGAATGCGGTGGACCGGCGAACCTCGATCGAGGCCAAACTGAAGAGCGACGAGGCCGCACTCGCGGCCTACCGCACGTCGACCGGCATGCACGACCCGTCCGAGTTGTACAACGCCAACCTGGCGCTGCTGAACTCGCTGACCGAGCAAAAGACCCGGATGTCCGCACAGTACGATGCGATTTCGAAAGCGACGCCCAATAACCCGGTCGCCAAAAACATGATGTCGGCGATGGCCGCCGTTCAAGAAAAGATCGCGAGCACGGAAAACGACGGTAAAACGCTTTCACGACAGGCCGCGCATTATGACGAGTTGACGGTCGCGCGTGACAACGATATCTCCCTGTTGCACGAAGTCGAAACCGCGGTCCAGCAGGCGCAACTGAACGCGATGAAGAACAAGTATTACCTGAACATCATCAGTGCGCCCTCGAGCCCCCACTCACCTGAATTGCCGCGACGACTGGAATGGATCGGCGGTGTATTGCTTGCCACTCTCGTTCTGTGGGGACTGCTCCGATGAAACATTTCTCTCGCGCCACGCGCGTTGGCCTCGTCTGCACGGCGTTCGCGCTCTCGGCGTGCGGCACCCTGCCGTCCGCCGGCCCTTCGGTGTCTTCCGTGAAGTCGAGCCAGGACGTCGATATCGTGAACGTCACGCCGGTGCTCGCCCAGCGACGCGCAACGACCGAGGCAGCGTACCGTCAGACCACCCTTCAGCAATCGCTGGCATCGCTGTCCGGCGGGACGCAGCACGGGGAATTCACGTTCGCGCCCGGCGATGCATTGCATCTTCAGATGTGGACGATTTCACCGTGGCCCGGCTCGGATTCGCAACAGGGCGCCTCGAACGTCCCGTCGCCGATCGATCTCGGCGACTACACGGTCTCCGAGACCGGGATGATCGACCTCCCGTACGTCGGCGCAACGTCGATTCGAGGCCTGACGCTCGATGCCGCGCAAACCGCGATCGCGCATCGTTATGCATCGCTTGGCATCCTGCAGAGCCCGTCCGCAAAGATTTCCGTGACTGCGTTGCCGCAAGACAGCATCCTCGTCACCGGCGCGATCGGTGCGCCCAGGATCCTGCCTTGGACGCCGGCCGGCCTCTCGCTCGCGTCGGCCCTGACGCAGGCACTGGGGAACGGCGCCGATCTCATCGGATCGACCCCCGCACACAGCGATGACGGCGTCGCCACGCAGGTCACCGTGCTTCGAAAAGACGCATCCGTCACGTTGCCGCTCGACGAAGCATTGGCCCGGCAGATCGCGCTGGCCCCCGGCGACCGGGTCCTGGTCAAGCGCGCACCGCTCGTGCGCGTGACCGTGGTGGGCGGCGGCGTGCACAAGAACGGCGAGCTGGATTTCGCGCGCGCGCCCACGCTGGCCGAAGTGCTCGCGTCGGCGTCCGGCCTGGATGCCAACGCCGCCGACGATCACGCGGTGTTCGTCCTCGAAGAAGCGCCGCACGGTGAGCGCCCCGTTCTGTACGACTTCGCATGGAACAAACTCGAAGGGCTCGTCGCGTCTCATCGATTCCCGCTCAAGGACGGCGACATGGTCTACGTCGCGGAAGCGCCGATCGTCCCTGTCGAGCGCGCGGTGAACATCCTGTTCCAGCTTGCGGTCCCGGTCCAGGCCGCCAGGTGATATGACGTTCGACGCCTACATTGATCGGCTCGGCCTGCCCGCCGAAGAAGCCGATCGACTTCGCTCGTCAGTTCACACGTGGGACGACCTCCATGCGTGGCTTGAAGCCAAACAGGAGTCGGTGATCCAGCCGAAGCCGGAGCGGATCACCGTCGCCCCGCCGCCGCTGAACGTCTCGTGGAAGCACAACGTGTGGCGCCGATTCCGGCGCTCGCACGACCTGCACGCACCGATCGGCGAAGCGCCGGGCTGGGAGCAGGTCGTCGAGTATCGGCGCAGGGTGACGCTTGCGCTGACCCTCGTCACGACGGTGATCATTCTGATGCTGTCGGATTACACGCTGCGCGCGCAGGAGATGCCCGAGATCACGATCAAGATCTACCTCGTGATCTACGGGATCATGACCTGGTTCCTCGCGTCGAACTTCTTCAAGCTGTTACTCGGCACCTGGCACACGCTTCGGGGCCCGGGCAACAACCCGTGGCACCCGTCGAAGTCGGCGCGCGAGCCGCGCAAGGAAGCGAAGGTCGCCATCGTTTATCCGGTCTATCACGAAGACGTGCCGCGCGTTGCCGCCGGCATCGCCGCGACGTGGGAATCGATCGCGCGCGACTTTCCGGAATACTCCCACCATTTCGACAACTTCCTGCTGTCGGACAGCCGCAAGCTCGAGTACAACGTCGTCGAGCAAAGCGCCGTGCACAAGCTGCGCGAACGCTTTCCGCAAGCGCGCTTCTTCTACCGCCGTCGCCCCGTCAACCTGAACGCGAAGCTGGGCAACGTCACCGATTTTTGCCGTCGGTGGGGGAAAAAGTACGAATACATGCTCGTCATGGACGCGGACAGCATCATGGACGGCAAGGCGATCGTCGAACTCCTCAGGATGATGGAGGGCAATCAACGGATCGGTATCCTGCAGACCAACCCCAAGCCCGTGATGCGCCGCAGCTTGTTCGGCCGGATGCAGCAGTTCGCCGCCCGGCTGTACGGCTCGGTCTTTTCGTACAGTCTGCAGGCCATGTTCATGGGGCACGCATCCTACATCGGGCACAACGCGATGATCCGGATGAAGCCGTTCATCAAGTACTGCATTCTTCCCGAGCTACCGGGCAAGGCGCCGTGGGGCGGCAAGCCGCTCAGTCACGACATCATCGAATCCGCGATGATGGCGCGCGCCGGCTATGAGGTCTGGTTCCTTCCCGAGCTCGAAGGCAGCTACGAAGAGATCCCCGCCAATCTGCTGGGATTCCTGATCCGCGAACGCCGGTGGATGCAGGGCAACATGCAGCATCTTCGCTTCCTGTTCATCGACGGGCTTCGCTCAGTTCACCGGGAGACTTTCCTGAACGGGTCGGTGGGCTATCTGGCCGCGCCGCTGTGGGCGATGTTCCTCGTCGTGTCGGCCTACGGGATGGTGCATTTCCTGAGCAAGGGGCTCCTCGTGATCGGGTCCATCCGGCTGCTCGAAATGCCGATGATGATGCTGCTGATCTCGTCGCTGGTATTCCTGTTCATGCCGCGCATCCTGGCGTTCATCGTGCACGTGAAGCGCGATCGCGCCCGCGGGTTCGGCGGCAAGGACAAGCTCGCGTGGTCGCTGCTGCTCGAAACGCTGTTCTCGTTCTTCTTCTCGCCGATCATGATGATCTACGTCACGCGGTTCGTGTGGCTATGGCTCAAGCGGAAGAGCATCTCGTGGGGAACCCAGCAGCGCGACGACGAGCCGCTCCCCTGGTCCGACTGTTTCCGGCACTTCGGCTGGATCAGCGTGATCGGCGTCGTCTGCTGGGCGTCGATGGCCTATGCCGTGGACGGCATCTCGAGCAGTCGCGCGCTCGTCATCGAAGCGCTGTCCGGCAAGTGGGTGACGCCGAACGACATCATGCTCTGGTTCTTTCCGATCCTGGCCGGGTTCACGGGCAGCGTCTGGATTGCGCGCTTTACCAGCCTGTCCATCGACGGGATCCAGGCACGCAAGCTCTTCACCATTCCGGAAGAAACGTACAAGCCGCAGGTGATCGAGGACACGGTCCGCTGGGAGCGGGAACTGCGCCGCGACCTTCCCGATGCAGACGATCCGGAGGCCGTGATGGCGTATGCCACGCACGACATCGGCTTCTACATCAAGCACCGGCCCGAGACGCGCGTCAGGCCGCACGTCGCGCTGCGCCTGCTGCCGATGATCATGGACGGCAAGCGCCTGACCGGCAAAAACATGCTGCTTGCGCTGAGCGAACGGGGCTGTTTCGACGCGCTGCACATGATGGCGAGCCGGGCGCATGCGCCAGCCGACGCACGCCGCGCGCAACAGTCGACGCCGTGATCGACGACGTGCTTCGGGTCGCGGGCATCCGGCCGACGGCGGCCCGATGCCGCGCGACCGCCTTGCGTGTATGCGGGGCAGCGCCGGTCATGCGCCGCCCTCGCTCCCGCACGAAAATCCGGGTGGGACTGGCGCCTGTTCACGACGACCGGGGGTTATTGAATGGTCATTGCAGAACAGGTGGATTCCAGTATCCGTTTGATCCAGCCAGGTTGCCTGCCGGCTTTTCAATGGCGCGACACTTCAGTAGACTCCCGTTTCCGTTGGCGCGGTATTCGCGCGCCGGTTGAAAATCCCGCTTCATAATAAAACCCGACAGACCAATCATTTGGGTAGACGAAAGACGGTCGGATGCATTGCTTCTGCAATTCGCCGGAGCCGCGACGCCTCCTATCAGGAAAATGCAATGCTAAGAGTAACGAAAGCAGTTTTCCCCGTAGCCGGTTTAGGCACACGCTTTCTGCCGGCAACCAAGGCCAGCCCGAAAGAAATGCTGCCCGTCGTCGATAAACCGCTGATTCAGTACGCCGTCGAGGAAGCGATCGCCGCCGGGATCACCGAAATGATTTTTGTCACTGGCCGAAGCAAGCGTGCCATTGAAGATCATTTCGATAAATCGTACGAGGTCGAGGCTGAACTCGAAGCCCGCGGCAAAGAAAAACTGCTGAATCTCGTGCGCAGCATCAAGCCGCGCAACGTGGACTGCTTTTACGTACGCCAGCCCGAAGCGCTTGGTCTCGGGCATGCCGTGCTCTGCGCTGAAAAACTCGTCGGCGATCATCCATTCGCCGTCATTCTGGCCGACGACCTGCTCGACGGTGAGCCGCCCGTCATGAAGCAAATGGTCGATGTATTCGATCATTACCATAGCTCGATCATCGGCGTCGAAGAAATCCCGCCGTCCGATACGAAATCGTATGGGGTGGTCGACGGTAAAGAGTGGGAAGAATCGATCATCAAGATGTCCGGGATTGTCGAAAAGCCGGCACCCGATGTTGCGCCGTCCAATCTTGGCGTCGTCGGCCGCTATATTCTCAAACCGCGGATTTTCAAACATCTGCGCGGACTGAAACCCGGCGCGGGTGGCGAGCTTCAATTGACGGACGGGATTCAGGCGCTGCTCGCGGAAGAGCAGGTTCTCGCCTATCGGTATGCCGGGACCCGATACGATTGCGGCAGCAAGCTCGGCTACCTGAAAGCGACGGTCGATTTCGCGCTCCGCCACCCCGAGGTCGGAAGTGATTTCACGGCGTATCTGGCGGCACGGGCAGCCGCGACGCCGACCGAATGACCTGAAGGCTGATTCGATGTCGCCGGCATTCAGGATGCGTTCCGCGTCATCCCTTGCCGGGGCATCGGAAACACCGCGCCGCCGCCAGTCTATTCGGCGCCAATCCTGGCGTTGGAGTACTGAACGAGGACCCGCGTGTCCATTGCGCCCTTCCCTCGCCCCCCGGAACGACCAGCGCCCTTTACATCCGTCCCTGCACGTCGGGTTTCTGGCGCAGCGTCATCCGCCGCCCCATTCAGCGCGCCGCTGAAAAAGATAAAGACGCCCCGCGACTCGCCCCGCATCACACCGAAATACAATACTCGACGACCTTCGAATCGCGGGCCGAAACCGTCCGATCGGCGAACATCGGCCGTAATGACCGGGGCCACTGGTAAATCTCGGGCAACTCAAGCACCAACTTTACGCCGGATCCATGACCACGCTGTCGCCCGAGGCCTTTGCAGGTCACACCCCGATGATGCAGCAGTACCTGGGCCTTATCGGACGAGGCATTGGCGACAAAGCTACGCTACAACCTACGCCGATTTATCGATACCCTGATTCCGGCATGCCCAGAAAAACGTGAGCCGGCAAGCGCCCTATCGTCGATACGGCACTCGCCAAGCAATTCATCGCACGCCACGATGCAGGTGAAATGCGAAGCGGTTCAAGTTCACCACGGCAGACGACCATCCGCGTTCGAGAAGGTGCCGGTAGGCCCGTTCGCATCGAGAAGAGCCAAGCGAACCGGTTCACGCGCGGCGTCCTCTACCGAGCCAGCGCCAGGGGCGAAGTTGCTCAGGTCCGTTGCCGTGAAGCCCGGACACGCCGCATTGACCTTGACGTTCGTGCCTTCAAGCTCGATGGCAAATGCCTGCGTAACCGCGTTGAGTGCCGTTTTCGACGCCTGATAGACCCCGACGTACTGCCGCGAGTAGTCCGACGGGTTGTCCTTGAGCGTGAGCGACCCGCCCGCACTCGATACATTGACGATACGCCCGGCGGGTGCGTTGCGCAGGAGCGGTAACATTGCTTGTGTAACCGCGACTACCCCGAACACGTTCGTCTCGAACACGAAACGCAAGTCGTCCACCGTTACACGACCCACCTTGTCCGCCTCGCGCATTTCTTCGATTGGCGTGCCCGGCTTGATCGGCCGAGAGACTCCTGCGTTATTTACCAGTACATCAAGGCGCCCCATCGTATCTTCGATGTGCAATGCCGCCGCGCTGATCGACTTCTGATCTGTCACGTCGAGTTGAATCGCCTGCGCTTCGGATCCGACTGCCGTTGCAGCCGCCCGACCCAACTCAATGTTGCGTGCTCCGATGAGTACCTTGAACCCCTTCGCTGCCAGATCCTTGGCGATTTGAAGGCCGATACCCTTGTTTGCGCCTGTGACGAGCGCGACGGGAATGCTATGCATGTTTGCTCCGTTCGAGATGGATGGCAATAACCGATGCACGGACGGTAGAATATAACCGGAACATCGATCCGGTTACGACTATACGGAACAATGTTCCGTTTATCAACAGGAACAGTGCTTTGAGCAACGAGACAAACAAGTCCACAACCGACAATGTGTTGCGCCCGGTTCGAGCCGACGCACAGCGGAACATCGAGTCGCTTCTGCGAACCGCGCTTGAGGTATTCGACTCATCCGGGGTTGATGCGCCAGTGCGCGAGATCGCGAAAAAGGCTGGAGTGGGAATCGGCACGATTTATCGTCACTTTCCGAAACGCGCTGATTTGGTTGTAGCAGCGTTGCGCAGCGAAGTTGACGCTTGTGCAAACAAGGGAGCAGCTCTCGCGGCGACGCGTGCCGCTGGCAACGCGTTGGAGGAATGGATCGAATGCTATGTCGACTTCGTGACGACGAGGCGCGGCCTGGCAGCAGCCCTCAATTCAGCCGACCCGGCCCTCAAGGCTTTGCCAGCATATTTTCTTGACCGACTGCGTCCGGTCGTGCGCAGCCTTCTCGATACTGCAGCCGCTGCAGGCTACATTCGCACGGACGTCGAATCCGACGAACTTTTGTGCGCCGTGGCAGCCCTTTGTGCCCCGCTCGAATGTCCCGAGCCACCTGACGCGAGGCGTCTGGTGGCTCTGTTTGTCGACGGGTTGCGCTACGGTGCGGCCACACGGGGCTAACGACCGCCAATAATGAGGTTGCCCAGAGAAGTTTCATATCCGCCCCTCACAGACATGAAACTTCCTGCCGTGGTCGGCAACAGGCCGTCGTGATCTCAGGCATCTGGCCAAACGGCGAACTTCGCGCGTGCACGGCGTAGCCACTGGTAAACTCGGGCAACCAAAGCAACAACTTCACGCCTGACCTATGACCACGCTGTCGCCCGAAGCCTTCGCCGGCCACACCCCGATGATGCAGCAATACCTGCGCATCAAGGCCGATCATCCCGACACGCTCGTCTTCTATCGGATGGGCGACTTCTACGAACTGTTCTTCGACGATGCGGAGAAGGCCGCGCGCCTGCTGGACCTGACCCTCACGCAGCGCGGCGCATCGGCCGGCACACCGATCAGGATGGCCGGCGTCCCGCATCACGCGGTCGAACAGTATCTGGCGAAGCTCGTGAAGATGGGCGAATCGGTCGCGCTCTGCGAGCAGATCGGCGACCCGGCCACGTCGAAAGGGCCGGTCGAGCGCAAGGTCGTGCGCGTCGTCACACCCGGCACGCTGACCGATGCCGCACTGCTGTCCGACAAGAACGACGTCTACCTGCTCGCGATGTGCTCCGGCCACAACAAGCGCGGCGTCGCGGTCAATATCGGCCTCGCCTGGCTGAACCTCGCGAGCGGCGCGCTGCGGCTCGCCGAAATCGAACCGGACCAGCTCGGCGCCGCACTCGAACGAATCCGTCCGGCCGAGATCCTGACGGCGGACGGCGCGACCGACGCGGTGCCGGCGGGCGCCGGTGCGATCAAGCGCGTGCCCGCGTGGCACTTCGATATCGCGTCGGGCACGCAACGCCTGTGCGACCAGCTCGACGTCGCCGGGCTCGACGGCTTCGGCGCACACTCGCTGACGAGCGCATGCGGCGCGGCGGGCGCGCTGTTGCTGTACGCGGCCGCGACGCAAGGTCAGCAGTTGCGCCACGTGCGCAGCTTGAAAGTCGAGAGCGAAACGGAATACATCGGCCTCGATCCGGCGACGCGCCGCAACCTCGAACTGACCGAAACGCTGCGCGGCACCGAATCGCCGACGCTGTATTCGCTGCTCGACACCTGCTGCACGACGATGGGCAGCCGCCTGCTGCGTCACTGGCTGCATCATCCCCCGCGCGCGTCGGTCGCCGCGCAGTCGCGCCAGCAGGCGATCGGTGCACTGCTCGATGCGCCCGCGAACGCGAGCCTGGATGCCCTGCGCAGCGCGCTGCGCCAGATCGCCGACGTCGAGCGGATCACCGGGCGCCTCGCCCTGCTGTCCGCGCGGCCGCGCGACCTGTCGAGCCTGCGCGACACGTTCGCGGCCCTGCCGGCATTGCGCGAGCGCATCAGCGCGATCGTCGCGAACGCGGATGCACTCACGCGCGTCGATGCAGCACTCGCACCGCCAGCCGAATGTCTGGACCTGCTGACGAGCGCGATCGCGCCCGAGCCGGCCGCGATGGTGCGCGACGGCGGCGTGATCGCACGCGGCTACGACGCGGAACTCGACGAACTGCGCGACATTTCCGAGAACTGCGGACAGTTCCTGATCGATCTCGAAGCACGCGAGCGCGCGCGCACCGGCATCGCGAACCTGCGGGTCGAATACAACAAGGTGCACGGCTTCTACATCGAGGTCACGCGCGGCCAGACGGACAAGGTGCCCGACGACTATCGCCGTCGCCAGACGCTGAAGAACGCCGAGCGCTACATCACGCCCGAACTGAAGACTTTCGAGGACAAGGCGCTGTCCGCCCAGGAACGTGCGCTGGCACGCGAACGCGCGCTGTACGACGGCGTGCTGCAAGCGTTGCTGCCGTTCATTCCCGAGTGCCAGCGCGTCGCGTCGGCGCTCGCGGAGCTCGACGTGCTCGCCGCGTTCGCCGAGCGCGCCCGCACGCTCGACTGGGTCGCGCCCACCTTCACCGACGAAATCGGCATCGAGATCGAACAGGGGCGTCACCCGGTCGTGGAAGCGCAGGTCGAGCAGTTCATCGCGAACGACTGCCGGTTCGGCACCGAACGCAAGCTACTGCTGATCACCGGCCCGAACATGGGCGGTAAGTCGACGTTCATGCGGCAGACCGCGCTGATCGCGCTGATGGCGTACGTCGGCAGCTACGTGCCCGCGAAATCGGCCTGCTTCGGCCCGATCGACCGCATCTTCACGCGAATCGGCGCGGCCGACGACCTCGCCGGCGGCCGCTCGACGTTCATGGTCGAGATGACGGAAGCCGCGGCAATCCTCAACGACGCGACGCCGCAAAGCCTCGTGCTGATGGACGAAATCGGTCGCGGCACGTCGACGTTCGACGGCCTCGCACTCGCCTGGGCCATCGCACGCCATCTGCTCGCGCAAAACGGCTGCTACACGCTGTTCGCGACACACTACTTCGAGCTGACGCAACTGCCTGCCGAATTCCCGCAAGCGGCCAACGTCCACCTGTCGGCCGTCGAGCATGGTCATGGCATCGTGTTCCTGCACGCCGTCAACGAAGGGCCGGCGAACCAGAGCTACGGGCTGCAGGTCGCGCAGCTCGCAGGCGTTCCGGCACCCGTGATTCGCGCCGCGCGCAAGCATCTCGCGTATCTCGAACAGCAATCCGCCACGCAGCACACGCCGCAGCTCGACCTGTTCAGCGCGCCGCCCGCGGCAGCCGACGAATTCGAATGCGCGGATGCGCCGGCCCCGTCCGACGTCCCGCATCCGGCACTCGAAAAGCTGCGCGACATCGACCCCGACGATCTCAAGCCGCGCGACGCGCTCGACCTGCTGTACGAACTGCGCACGCTGGTCCGTTCGCACGATGCCGACGGGCACGCCTGACCGCATCCGGTCGGGCCGGCCGGCCCGCGCCGCCGCCGCGCTGGCCGCGGCGGTGCTCGTACTGGCGCAGGCCGGCGCGCTGGCCGCGCCGCCCAGGCGCGCGGCCCCGCCCTATTCGTTCGCGGTCATCTCGGGCGTCATCAGCGTGCCCGCCGACGAGCCGGCGGCGCAACGACTGCTCGATTCGATCGCGCGCGAGCGCAACCTGGCCTTCGTCGTCTATGCAGGCGACCTCAAGGGCGCGAAGGAAGCGTGCCGCGACTCGCTCTATACGCAGCGCGGCGCGATCCTGGACACGTCACGCGTGCCGCTGGTATTCATCCCCGGCCACGACGACTGGGTGACGTGCAGCACCGCGGCAGGCGGCAGCTACGATCCCGTCGAACGCCTGGACTTCCTCCGTCAGACACTGCTCGCCGATGCAGCGCTGCCCGAGGCCGGCGCGCTGCCGATCACGCGCGAAAGCGAAGTCGCCCGGTTCCGGCCGTATCGCGAGAACGCGCGCTGGATACACGACGACGTCGTCTATGTCGCGCTGAATGCACCGGCGCCGAACAACCACTTCCTGACGGCCGGCGGCCGCAACGGCGAATTCGAAGACCGCATCATCGCGAACAACTTCTGGATCGACCATGCGGCCGAATTTGCAAAACGGCGCGAAGCGCGTGCAATGGTGGTGATTTTCGAAGGCGATCCGCAGTTCGATCGCTACGATCGCTCGGAACGGTTTGCATGGTTGCGTTTCAACCGGCCGCGCGTGCGCGACGGCTTCCGTGAGCTGAAACGAACGCTGGTGAAGGCGGCAGCGGCATTCCGCGGCCCGATCCTGGTGATGCACGCAAGCAGCGAGCCGCTCGCGAACGGATTCCTGATCGATCGCCCGCTGCATGCGGACGACGGTGCGCTGGTGGGAAATGTGACGCGCGTCGCGATCGGACTGCGCCATCCGACGAGTCAATGGGTGAAGGTGAGCGTGTCGCCGGCCCGGCAGACGATCTTCAACGTGAGCCTGCAGGACGTGCCGAAGAACCTGCCGATTCCGCCCGCGCTACCGCTCGTGCCGCACGACGATGTCCCGTTGCCCCAGATGCCGGAAATTCCGGCGTTGCCGGCCCTGCCCGACTCGTCGTCGGTCGCGCCGCCGCTGCAAGGCGACGGCACGCTGCCGGGCGGTGCGTCGTGGCCCGCGCCGCCCGCTGCTTCAGGGCCGGCGCCGGGCCTGCCGGACAGTTCAGTGCAGGGTACGCCCTGACGGCGCGTCGCCGTCCTCGTCTTCGTCCTCGTCGACGATTTCCAGCCCTTCCGCGCCGTGCGCGTGCTCATGCTCGATCTCGTCTTCGGTCGCTTCGCGCACGTCCTTCACGGTGAGCGCAAAACGCAGCGCCATGCCCGCGAGCGGGTGGTTGCCGTCGAGCACGACCTTGTCTTCGGCGACGTCGGTGACCGTGTAGATCAGCGAATCGACTTCCTCGTCGCCGTCTTCCGGCGTGCCTTCGAACTGCATGCCCACTTCGAGCGGCTCGGGAAAACGATCGCGCGGCTCGATCTTCACGAGTTCGGGATCGTAGTCGCCGAATGCGTCCTGCGGTTCGAGCTGAACCTGCGCCTGATAACCCGGCTCCTGGCCGTCGAGCTGTTCCTCGATCTTGGGGAACGTGCCATCATAGCCGCCGTGCAGATAGACCATCGGCTCGTCGCTCTCCTCGATCAGATTGCCCTGTGCATCCGACAGCTTGTAAGTGACCGACACGACGGTGTTTTTTGCGATTTTCATCCAATTCTCCCAAATACAAGTCTCATTATACGATGCGCAACCGGTCTCAAGCCGAACCGCGGGATGCCGCTGACGCCGCGCTCGGCGCGCCGCCTCCCGATCTTCCCACGCCGTTGCTCGGCGGTCTCACGCCGGCGCAATTCATGCGCCGCTACTGGCAGAAAAAGCCGCTGCTGATCCGCCAGGCGATGCCTGGCGTGAAAGCGCCGGTCACGCGCGATGCGCTGTTCGAGCTGGCTGCCGACTATGACGCGGAATCGCGACTGGTCACGCATTTTCGTAACAAGTGGCAACTGGCGCACGGCCCGTTCGAACCAGGTTCGCTGCCTGCCGTTTCGCGCAAGTCCTGGTCCTTGCTCGTGCAAGGGCTGGACCTGCACGTCGACGCGGCACGCGCGCTGCTCGACCGCTTCCGCTTCGTCCCCGATGCACGCCTCGACGACCTGATGATCTCGTATGCGACGGACGGCGGCGGCGTCGGCCCGCACTTCGACTCGTACGACGTGTTCCTGCTGCAGGTCGAAGGCCGGCGCCGCTGGCGCATCGGCGCCCAGCAGGATCTGTCGCTGCAGCCGGACGTGCCGCTGAAGATCCTCGAGCATTTCGAGCCGAGCGACGAATGGGTGCTGGAACCGGGCGACATGCTGTACCTGCCGCCGCACATCGCGCACGACGGCGTGGCCGAAGGCGAATGCATGACCTGCTCGATCGGCTTCCGGGCACCGTCCGCCGGGGAGCTGGGCGCGCAGTTCCTGTACTACCTCGCGGAACGCGGCGGCCTGCGCGACGAGCATGGCGACGCGCTCTACCGCGATCCGAAGCAGCCCGCGGTCGGCTCGCCCGCCGAACTGCCGCCGGCCATGGTCGAACGCGTCGCCGAGATCGTCGATTCGATCCGCTGGCGCAAACGCGACGTCGCGGAATTCCTCGGCTGCTACCTGAGCGAGCCGAAATCGAACGTCGTATTCGAGCCGCCGGCACGCCCGCTGTCCGAGGCCGCGTTCGTTGTCCAGGCGTCACGCCGTGGCGTGTATCTCGACAGACGCGCCGCATTGATGTATAACGCGCGCTCGTACTTCATTAACGGCGAGGAAGAACCGCTCGAGCAGGCCGGTGAATGGCTGCCCGAACTGGCCAATCTGCGCCGGATGGAGGCGAAACGGTTTGTAACACTATCCCGGGTTCCCTCAATGACAGCCTTGCTGCACGAATGGTATTGTGCGGGCTGGCTACGGGTCGGAAACCGGATTTAGTGGGCCGCCCCGTATGCCCGTGCAGATCAAATTCTGTATGGGAAAGACAACGTATTGACCCCGCATTTGTCGACGGTCGATAGGAAAGTGCATATAATTTCCGCCCAAGCCGTAGGGAAGATTCACGCTCTAGAAGTGCGTCTCCACCAGCGGCCCAGGTCGGTGTTGGAGCACATTACCGGTATTGTTTCGCGCTGTTGCTTACCTTTAACCATAAAAGGACGTGATCATGAAGAAATCCCTCCTCGTAGCTTCCCTGTTGGCTGCTGTTGCACTGGCTGCTTGCAACAAGAGCGCTGATCAAGCTGCTTCGTCGGCTGCTAGCGACGCATCGGCTGCTGCTTCGTCGGCTGCTTCGGCAGTTGCTGGTGCTGCGAGCGACGCAGCTGCTGCTGCTTCGTCGGCAACGGCTGCTGCGAGCGACGCAACGGCTGCTGCAGCGTCGGACGCTTCGGCTGCTACGGCTGCTCCGGCTTCGGGCGCAAGCCAGTAAGCCTCAGCGTCAGCTGAAAAAAAACCGGCCCGAGGGGCCGGTTTTTTTACGTCCGTCGGTTCCGCGCAGCGCGCCGGGCAACCGTCCGATCGGGTCAGGCGCCGCCGCCCGCCCCCGCTCAGCCGAGCATCAGCCAGTCGAAGCCCGCGTCCTGCGTGGCCACCACCACCTCCTCCCCGTCCGTTCCCAGCACGCCGGCCAACGCCTGGCGGGCCAGCTCCGGCCGATTGTTCTGCTGGCTCAAGTGCGCCGCAACCAGATGCCGCAGGCGGCTGCGTTCGAGCGACGCGAGGATACCGGCCGCCGCATCGTTGCTCAGGTGGCCGTGATTGCCGCCGATCCGCGCCTTCAGCGACTGCGGATAGCGGCTGCCCGCGAGCATCGCGGTATCGTGGTTGGATTCGAGCACTAGCGCGTCGCAGCCGCTCAGGACGGTCGTGATGTGCGGCGTGGCCATCCCGACATCGGTCAGCACGCCGAGCCGGCTGCAGCCGTCCATAAAGACGAACTGGAGCGGTTCCCGCGCGTCGTGAGGCACCGTATAGGGCATCACGGCCAGATCGCGTATCGAAGCCGTCTCGTCACCCCACAGCACGTGGAGATCGACATCGGCCTCGTCCGCGCCCACCGCGCGTGCCGTGCCCCAGCTCATGTAGAGCGGCAGCGAGCCGCGCCGCGCGAGCGTCAGCGCGCTGCCGACGTGGTCGCTGTGTTCGTGGGTGATGAGGATCGCATCGAGATCGTCGATGCCGAGATTCAGGCGGCCGAGCCGGCGCTCGACCTCCTTCGCTGAAAAGCCGCAGTCGAGCAGGACGCGGGTGGTCGTCGTGCCGCTCGAGGCCTCGACGACCAGCGCGTTGCCTTCGCTGCCGCTACCGAGGCTGGCGAAGCGCACGCGTCAGTTCAGCTGCGCGTGGAGCAGCGAGATGATCCGCTGCGCATCCGACGAGTTGTCGATCTGGCCGTTTGCGTCGACCACCGCGACCTGCGTGCCGCCATTGCCCTGCGCGCGCACGTTGACCAGGTATTCCTTGCCGGGCTTGGCTGCCGTCGGGCCGCCGTAGAACAGCTTGCCGAACAGCCCGTCACGCTTGAGCTCTTCCATCGTATTCGCGTAGCGGACGGTATACAGGCCCTTCTCGCGATCGCGATTGTCGACCGCGAAGTTGGTGCGGTCGAGTGCGAGACCGACTCGCAGCCACGCACGATCGAACGATTCGGCCAGCTGCAGCGTCGCCGCGCCGTTGCTCGCGTCGCTGACCTGCGCCTGCGCCGTCGCCGGATGCGCGTCGGCCAGCAGTTGCTTCGCCTGCGCATCGGTCAGGCCGAACTTCTGCATCAGCTTCGACAGGAACACGGCCTCGAGCACCGGATTGCGCGGACGCTCTTCCCAGCGCGACGACGTGCCGCCCTGCGGGCCGACCATCATTTCCTCCATCGCGCTGTGCGTGATCGAGATGTCGGTGTTGCCGTTCGGCGTGCGGGTCACGAGCGTACGGAAACGGTCGCGCGTGCCGGACGAGTAGGCGAAGTCGATGACCTTGCCGATCGTGCGGCGGAACCAGTCGTCAGGAATGTTCCCGCGGTTCTCGGCCCAGTCGGTGGCCATGATGCCGGTCGACGGCGCGTCGGTCTTCAGCGAGAAGCCGTTTTCCTGCCAGAATTCCTTCAGGATCGGCCACAACTGCTCGGGCGTGCGCCCGTCCACGACGAGCCAGCGGTGGTCGCCATCGCGCTCGATGTGCATGCCGAGCGGATCCTGCGCGCTCGGGACGCCGTCGGTGGCGTTACCGGCGGTCGTCGTCGCCCGCGGCGGCAGCGTGCCGAGGCCGGCGTTGGTCGGCGGCGCGATGAACTGCTGCGTCGTCGGCACCGGCTTCAGGTCGCTCGGCACCGCGAGCGGCGGCGCCGAACCCGTGTTCTTGTAGTTGACCCGATCAGGGGCCAGGTAATCGTTCAGCGTATCGCAGCCGGCGAGCGCGCCCAGCGCCAGCGCCACCACCGAAACCTGGATGGCGCGAGAGGAAAAGGCGAAACGTTTCATGAAATCCTTCGTCTTGCTAGAACGCTCGTCAGGAGCGGCGCCGGACGGAGCCGGCCGGTGCGGGTTGATGAGGGGTCGAGCCGGCGGCCGCAGGACGCGGCCGCCTCTGCATCAGGCGAGGACGCCGGCCTCGACGAGGGCCGAACGCACGACATCGTGGCAGCGTTCGTCGAGCGGCGTGAGCGGCAGGCGAATGCCACCCTGCATCTTGCCCATCGCCTGCAGCGCCCACTTCACCGGAATCGGGTTCGCCTCGATGAACAGGTTCTTGTGCAGCGACAGCAGCTTCATGTGCAGCTCGCGCGCCGTGGCGACGTCGCCGGCCAGTGCCGCGCGGCACAGGTCGCTCATCGCGCGCGGCGCGACGTTGGCCGTCACCGAAATGTTGCCGTGGCCGCCGAGCAGCATCAGCGCGATCGCGGTCGGATCGTCACCGCTGTAGATCGCGAAATGCTTCGGCGCGGCCTTGATCAGGTGCGCGGCGCGATCGATGTTGCCCGTCGCTTCCTTCACGCCGATGATGCCCGGCACCTGTGCGAGGCGCAGCGTCGTCTCGTGCGCCATATCGGCGACCGTACGGCCCGGCACGTTGTACAGGATCACCGGCAGGTCGACCGCTTCGGCGATCGTCCTGAAGTGCCGGTACATCCCTTCCTGCGTGGGCTTGTTGTAGTAAGGCACGACCTGGAGCGTCGCGTCGGCGCCGACGGCCTTCGCGTGCTTCGTCAGCTCGATTGCCTCCGCAGTCGAGTTGCCGCCCGCACCGGCGATGATCGGGATGCGCTTTGCCGCATGCTCGACCGCCGTGCGGATCATCAGGATGTGCTCTTCGACGCTGAGCGTTGCCGACTCGCCGCTCGTGCCGACCACGACGAGTCCGTCGGTGCCTTCCGCGATATGCCAGTCGACCAGTTTGCGGAACGCCGGCAGATCGAGACTGCCGTCTTCGAGCATCGGAGTGACGATCGCGGGGATGCTGCCGCGGATTTGAATGCCGTCTTGGGTGCCGTTAGCCATGAAACGCGATTGATTGATGTACCGGTAAACGTTGAGATTGTAGCGGATTAGCCGGGCAGTTCGTAACGTGGAATTCCCGCCCCCGCCGTCGGGGTCGCGCCCTCGCGTACTGCGCAGATGCGCTGAACGAATGCCTCGCGCGGCGCGGCGACGAAACCGTCCTCGTACGCGACCACCCGCAGGCGGCCTCGCACCGCGTCCAGCAACTCGCCAGGAGCGAGCAGGAACGCGGGATTGGACGGTTTGCCGACCGTTTCGTTTCCTTGCGCGAAAGTTTCGTAGATCAGCACGCCGCCCGGCGCCAGTGCGTCAAGCAGATGGGGCCAGAGCGGGCGATGCAGATAATGGGTGACGATCACGGCCGAGAACGACTGCTCGGCCGGCAGCGGCCATGGCGCGCCCTCGAGATCGGCGTCGCACACGTCGACGCCGGGAATCGCGCGCAATGCGGCGAGCGCGGCCGGGTCGCGGTCGACTGCGACGACCGGATGCCCGCGCGACGCGAACCAGCGTGCGTGGCGGCCGCCGCCTGCCGCGACGTCGAGCACCGCGCCGCCTGCCGCGACGAGCCCGGACCACCGGGCGACCCAGCGCGACGGCTCGGTCTGGGCGACGTGGCCGCCCGCGGCGGCAATGACGGGTTCGCGCATGCCGTCAGCTCAGGTGTACGACAAACCCATCGCATCGCGCACGTCGCGCATCGTCTCGACCGCGTGCTTGCGCGCCTTGTCGCAGCCGTCCGCGACGATCGCGCGCAGCAGCGACGGATCGTCCATGTACTTCTGCGCGCGTTCGAGCATCGGCTGCTGTTCGCGCAGGATCCCTTCGACGACCGGCTGCTTGCAGTCGAGGCAGCCGATGCCCGCCGAGCGGCAGCCCTTCTGCACCCAGTCGTGCGTCGCTTCGTCGGTATAGACCTGATGGAGCTGCCACACCGGGCACTTGTCGGGGTCGCCCGGATCGGTGCGGCGCACGCGCGCCGGATCGGTCGGCATCGTGCGGACCTTCTTCGTGATCGTCTCCGCGTCTTCGCGCAGGCCGATCGTGTTGCCGTACGACTTCGACATCTTCTGGCCATCGAGGCCCGGCATCCGCGATGCTTCGGTCAGTAGTGCCTGCGGCTCGACCAGGATGATCTTGCGCGCGCCTTCGAGGTAGCCGAACAGGCGCTCGCGGTCGCTCATCGACAGGCTCTGCGATTCCTGCAGCATCGCGCGCGCCTGTTCGAGCGCCTCGTCGTCGCCCTCCTGCTGGTATGCGTTGCGCAGCTCGTGATAGAGCTTCGCGCGCTTGCCGCCGAGCTTCTTCGCGGCTTCGAGCGCCTTCTCCTCGAAGCCCGGCTCGCGGCCGTACAGGTAGTTGAAGCGGCGCGCGATCTCGCGCGTCATCTCGACGTGCGGCACCTGGTCTTCACCGACCGGCACGAGCGAGCCGCGATACAGCAGGATGTCGGCCGCCATCAGGACCGGGTAGCCGAGGAAGCCGTAGGTCGACAGGTCCTTGTCCTTCAGCTTCTCCATCTGCTCCTTGTAGGTCGGCACGCGTTCGAGCCAGCCGAGCGGCGTGCTCATGCCCAGCAGCAGCGCGAGCTCTGCATGCTCGGGCACCTTGCTCTGGATGAACAGCGTCGCCTGCGCCGGGTCGATGCCGGACGCGAGCCAGTCGATCAGCACGTCCCACACGTTCTTCTCGATGACCTCGGGCGTTTCGTAGTGCGTCGTCAGCGCATGCCAGTCGACCACGCAGAAGAAACACGGGTACTCGGACTGCAGCTTCACCCAGTTTTTCAGCACGCCGTGGTAGTGGCCGAGGTGCAGCGACCCGGTGGGTCGCATGCCGGAGAAAATACGATCAGGGAACATGGTTGTCGTTAGAAAAGCGAGGCGAGTGGAGACAGGATGGCACTCAGGATGCCGGCCGCGGCGTTCACGAGCGGACGCAGCCAGAAGTTCGTCAGCACGCCCGTCGCGACCAGCACGAGGACGATGATGAAACCGTACGGCTCGATGCGCGACAGCGCGATCGATTGCCTCGGCGGCAGCAGCGCCGCCAGAATGCGGCCGCCGTCGAGTGGCGGCAGCGGGAACAGGTTCAGCACGCCGAGCACGAGGTTGGCGCTGACGCCGGCGTAGGCCATCCGCGTGAAGAACGGCTCGTCGATACCGGTCGCGGCAAGCACGACGCTCAGCACGCCCCAGATCAGCGCCTGCACGAAATTGCAGGCGGGACCGGCGAGCGACACCCACAGGCTGCCCCAGCGCGGATCGCGCAGGTTGCGGAACGACACCGGCACCGGCTTCGCATAGCCGAACAGGAAGGCGCCGCCGGTCAGGAAATACATCGCGAGCGGGATCGCGATCGTGCCGATCGGATCGATGTGACGCATCGGGTTGAACGACACGCGCCCCATCATGTAGGCGGTGTTGTCGCCGAGCAGGCGGGCGGCGTAGCCGTGCGCGGCCTCGTGCAGCGTGATCGCGAAGATCACGGGCAGCGCGTAGACGGCGATGGTCTGTATCAGGGAAGCATCCATATCGCGTTATTGTAACAAGCGCACTCGCGCAAAAAATGAATGGCGCGCTTACGCGGCCGAGAGGTCGAACGGTTCGAGTGCGCCGCGCCCCGCGCGCACGAGTTGCGGCTCGTCGCCCGTCAGGTCGATCACCGTCGACGGCTCGCGCGGACACGCGCCGCCGTCGATCACGAGATCGACCTGCTTCTCGAGCCGCGCGCGGATGTCGTCGGGGTCGTTGAGCGGCTCGTCGTCGGGCGGCAGGATCAGCGTCGTACCGAGCAGCGGCTGGCCGAGCGACTCGAGCAACGCGAGCGTGATCGCGTGATCGGGCACACGCAGCCCGATCGTCTTGCGCGACGGGTGCGACAGCCGGCGCGGCACTTCCTTCGTCGCCTGCAGGATGAACACGTACGGGCCCGGCGTCACCGACTTGATCTGCCGGTACTGGCGGTTATCCACCATCGCGAAATTGGCCAGCTCCGACAGGTCGCGCACGAGCAGCGACAGGTGCTGCTTCTCGTCGAGACCGCGGATGCGGCGCACGCGCTCGACCGCATCCTTGTCGTCGAGATGGCACGCGAGCGCATAGCTCGAATCGGTCGGCATCGCGATGACGCCGCCCTTGCTGACGATCTCCGCGGCCTGATTGATCAGGCGCGGCTGCGGATTATCCGGATGAATCCTGAAGAACTGGGACATGGGAACACGTAAAGAGGGAAGAATCGGATGCGCGCGACGGCGGCAACACGAACGGCGGACGGCCGATTCGCGTCAGAGCCAGCGCTCCCAGACCGGTTTCAGGTCGGGCGGCAACGGCGGCAGGCTGCCGAGCTCGATACGGCCCTCGCCCGGCGCATGAAAATCCGAGCCGCGCGACACCTCGAAGCCGAAGCGGCGGGCAACGTCCGCATATTCGCGGTACTGGTCGGGCGTGTGGCTGCCCGTGATGACCTCGATCGCGCGGCCGCCGAGATCGATGAACTCGCCGAAGAATGCGTCGAATTCGACCGGCGTATAGCGGTAGCGGCCGGGGTGCGCGACCACGGCCTCGCCGCCCGCGGCGCGGATCCAGGCAACCGCGTCGGGCAGCGCCGCCCAGCGGTGCGGGACGAAACCGGGCTTGCCGTCGCCGAGCAGGCGGTCGAATACGTCGGAGGTCGATGCGGCATGGCCGTTCTCGACGAGAAAGCGCGCGAAGTGGGTGCGCGAGATCAGGTCGGGATTCGATACGTACTTCAGCGCGCCTTCGTACGCGCCCGGAATGCCGAGCGTCTCGAGCTGCGCGGCGATCGCCTTCGCACGCGCGGCACGGCCGTGGCGCGTGCGATAGAGGCCGTCGACGAGTGTCGGGTTCGAAGGGTCGATATTCAGCCCGACGATGTGCACGGTGCGCGACGCCCACGTGACCGAAATCTCGACGCCGCTCAGATAACGCATCCCGAGCGCTTCCGCCTCGCTGCGCGCCGCCGCCTGACCGCCGATTTCGTCGTGGTCGGTCAGCGCCCACAGGGTCACGCCGCCGGCATGGGCGCGGCGCGCGACATCGGTAGGCGACAGCAACCCGTCGGAAACATTCGAATGGCAGTGGAGATCAGCGTTCATTGTCGGTATGGCAGGTGAAGCTTCATTCTACTGCAACGCGACAATTCCGCCGCCCGCCTGCCCCGCCACTGCCGCCGCCGGCCTATGCGCAGAACGCTTCGATCAGCGCCGCGATCTGCTCGGGCTGGTCGTGATGGACCATGTGGCCGGCATCTTCGACGAGCTTTTCGCGCCAGTCCGCGAACGCGCTGAAGCGCGCCTTGAACTCCGGCAGCGGAATGTCGCCTGCAAGGTATGCGAGCGTCGGCGAATTGACGGCCTCGACGTGCAGCACCTTCGCGCGCACCTTCGTCCAGACGGCCATCACCTCGTCGAGCCGGTACAGCATCGGGCCCGCCATCTTGTGCGCCGGATCCGCCAGCAGGTGATACAGGCCGTCGTCACCACGCTTCGACCAGTGCGCGGCGAGAAACGCGGCGCGACGCGGATCGAGCTGCGGGTTGGTCTTGGTCAGCCGGGCCGCCACCTCGTCGAGCGACGCGTACGGGCGCAGCACCGGCGGCTCGCGCAGTTCGTCGAGCCAGCCGCGCAGCCGGCGCGGTGCCTGCTCGGCGCGCGCCGGTGCAAGCCCGAACCCTTCGAGATCGACCACCCGCCGCACCCGCTCCGGCCGCGCGCCCGCGTACAGGCATACGACGTTCGCGCCCATGCTGTGCCCGACCAGGTTGACTTCGCCGGTCGGCGCATAGTGGTCGACGAGCGCGTCGAGATCGCCCAGGTACTCGTGGAACCAGTAATGGCCGCCACCCTGCCGCGCGACCGGCCAGTCGGACAGGCCGAAGCCGCGCGCATCCGGTGCGATCACCTGCCAGTCGCCGGCGAGCGCGTCGACGACGAACTGGAACGATGCCGCGACGTCCATCCAGCCGTGCAGCATGAACAGCGTCGGCGCGTCGGGCCGGCCCCAGCGCCGCACATGCAGCCGGACGCCGCGGACCGTGACGAAATCGGAAACAGAACTCGAGGCATTCATTGCAGCCGCCAAAAAAAAGAATGATCGTTCGATTATAGCGGCGGCGCTTTCGTTCCGGCACGCGGCAGTGGAGGCGGGTCTCTAGCGGCAACGCGCCCAGGGCGCAATCGTTGGCGCCCAGGCGCCGGCGATTGCCGTCGGGCGTGCCTGCGACCGCGCTAGTCCGCGGCCTTCCCGACGCCCGCCTCCGCGCCGTCCTGCGCGGCCAGTTCGTCCAGCTCCGCCTGCTCGAATCCCGCGGTACGGCGCGCGTCGAAATTGAACGGGCCGCGCAGCCGCGGCGCATGGTATTGCGCGGCGAGTTCGCGGTAGGCCGGCACCGGATCGAGACCGGCCTCGTCGCACAGGTGCCGGAACCAGCGGTTCCCGATCGCGACATGGCCGATTTCGTCGCGCAGGATCACGTCGAGGATCGCCGCCGATGCATCGTCGCCCGCCTGCACGAGCCGCGCGCGAATGGGCGGTGACGCGTCGAGCCCGCGCGCCTCGAGCGTGCGCGGCACGAGCGCCATCCGCGCGAGCACGTCGGCCCGGGTCCGTTCGCACATGTCCCACAGTCCGTTGTGGGCAGGAAAGTCGCCGTACGCGTGCCCGAAAGCGACGAGCCGGTCGGACAGCAGCGTGAAGTGATAGGCCTCCTCGGCCGCGACCTTCAGCCAGTCCGCATAAAACGCCTCCGGCAGCCCGCGAAAGCGCCACACGGCGTCGAGCGCAAGGTTGATCGCGTTGAATTCGATATGGGCGAGCGCGTGCAGCAACACCGCGCGCCCGGCAGGCGAGCGCATGCTGCGCCGCTCGAGCTGGCGCGGCTCGACGAGCGGCGGGCGCGCCGGGCGGCCGGGCAGCCCGGCCGGCTCGCCCAGGTCGAGCGACGGCGAGATCGCGGCCCGTCCGGCCAGCAATGCGTCGTACAGCGCGTGGACCTGCGCGGCCTTGGTGGCCGGCTCGGAGATCTGCAGCGCGTCGAGCGCGGCGCGGCGCACGCAGGCCGGCGCAGCAGCAAAAGAAGAAGACGCCATGTTCATCAAACCGGGACACCGCCCGAGTGCATCGCGGGAGCGTATGCACGCGACGGTTTACAATATGCGTTTGTGCCGCGACGCAACGCGCCGGGCACGCCAGACGCGCCATTCTACCGGCGCCCATCATCGAAGAGACCAGGAGACTCCGTGACGATCTACAAACTGGGCGATACGGCCCCGACGATCCACGAAAGCGTATTCGTCGCCGATACGGCGGCCATCATCGGCAAGGTCGTGCTCGAGGAAAATGCGAGCGTATGGTTCGGCGCGACGATTCGCGGCGACAACGAGACGATCACCGTCGGCGTCGGCAGCAACGTCCAGGAAGGCGCGGTACTGCATACGGACCCCGGCTTTCCCCTGACGATTGCCGAAAACGTGACGATCGGGCACCAGGCAATGCTGCACGGGTGCACGATCGGCGAAGGTTCGCTGATCGGTATTCAGGCGGTGGTCTTGAATGGAGCGGTCATCGGCCGCAACTGTCTGGTAGGCGCCGGCGCGGTCGTGACGGAAGGCAAGACGTTCCCGGACAACTCGCTGATTCTCGGCGCACCGGCGAAAGTCGTGCGCGAGCTGTCGGCAGACGACATCGCGCGGCTGCGCGCAAATGCGAAGACGTACGTCGAGCGGCGTGCGCATTTCAAGGAGCAACTCGTGCGGATCGGGTGATTCGCACGGATTTCAAGGAAGAAGAGTGAGCGACCAGTTACAGAAATTCATGTTCAATTCGGCACCGGTGCGCGGCGAGATCGTTTCGCTGCGCAACACGTGGCAAGAGGTGCTCGCGCGCCGCGACTACCCTGCCCCGGTGCGCAACGTGCTCGGCGAGATGATGGCCGCGTGCGCGCTGCTGTCCGCGAACCTGAAATTTCACGGCACCCTGATCATGCAGATCTTCGGCGACGGGCCGGTCCAGATGCTGGTCGTCCAGTGCAGTTCGGATCTGTCGATACGGGCCACGGCCAAGTTCGCCGGTGACTCGGCCCAGACGATCGGCGACGACACGAGCTTCGCGTCGCTCGTCAACGCGAGCGGCCACGGCCGCTGCGTGATCACGCTCGACCCGGCCGACAAGCTGCCGGGCCAGCAACCGTACCAGGGCATCGTGCCGCTGAACGGCGTCGACGGCCCGCACGAATCGGTTTCGCAGGTGCTCGAGCATTACATGCATCACTCGGAGCAGCTCGACACGCGGCTGTGGCTCGCCGCGGATCGCGATCGGGCCGTCGGCATGCTGCTGCAGAAGCTGCCGGGCGACGGCGGCATCGTGCCGCGCAACGCCGAGACGGACGTCGACACGTGGGAGCGCGTCTGCACGCTCGGCAGCACGCTGTCCGCGAAGGAACTGCTCGAGGTCGAACCGGAAGTCGTGTTCCGGCGGCTGTTCTGGCAGGAAAACGTGCAGCACTTCGAGCCGACCGGCGCACGCTTCCAGTGCTCGTGCTCGCGCGAGAAGGTCGGCGCGATGCTGCGCATGCTCGGCCGCGACGAAGTCGACAGCGTGATCGTCGAGCGCGGCCACGTCGAAATCCACTGCGAGTTCTGCAACCAGCGCTACGAGTTCGATCCGGTCGACGTCGCGCAGTTGTTCGCCGCACCGGAGGTCGCGACCGGCATCACGCCCGCGACCGGGCAGCGTCACTGACGCGCGCGCCTGCGCCCGCGATGCGGGTGCGGGCGCATAATGACGCACGAGCGTCGCACGCACGGCTCAGGCGCCGCAGGCCTGCCCTTCGGCGCAAGCCGCTTCCCGCCGTCGGCGCGCTGCTGGAGAAACCCATGGATTACCCGTTCCGCTCCGTCGTCCTGACCGGTGTCGTCGCCGGCACGCTCGCGCTCGCCGGCTGCGCGGTCCAGCCCACGTCCACGATCCTGAGCCGCCTGCCCGAGCCGGGCGCATCGGGCGGCCAGCCGCCCGCGCTGTCGAGCGCCGAGCGCAAGCGCTACGACGAGATCGACAAGCAGGTGCTGCGAGACCAGAACAACGCGATGGCGGCCGAAGCGGCCGCACGCGCGTGGGCGTATTACGCGCCGCCGCCCGTGACCGTCTATGGCGGCTATTACGGCGGCTGGGGCAACCGGTGGGGAACCGGCGTCGGCTACGGCTATGGCTATCCGGGCTGGTGGTGGTAATGGTGCGCCGGGTCGATTGACGACTGCCAGGAAATAAAAAAGCGCGGTATTTCCCGCGCTTTTTCAATGGTTCGGACTGCTGCGCTCAGTGATGCGCGGCCTTGCCCTTCTCGCCGTGATGCCGCGACGATCTCGCCATCGGCGGAGGATTCGGCACGATCCGCACGGGCGCCGCGGATATGTCTGCGCGTATCGCGGTACTCGCCGGCGTGTTGTTCAGCGGGCCGGCCGGCGCATTCGGCGACACGAACTGCACGAATACTTCGCCGTCCTTCACCATGCCCATCTCGTAGCGCGCACGCTCCTCGATGGCCGCGGTGCCGCTTTGCAGATCCTGCACTTCGCCGGCGATCCGCTCGTTGCGCAATTTCTCGTCCGCATTCTTCTGGAGCTGGTCGTCAAGCTGCTGACGCAATTCGTGCACCCGCAGCCAGCCGCCGTGTCCCCACCATAGGGGGTACTGAATGAGCGCCAGCAAGGCAATCAGGACGACAGTGACAAGCCGCATGTAGGAAAGCAGATATAAGAAGCGCCGCTCCGCGCGACATGCACAGAGCGGCGTCGAGATGACGAACCCGATAGTAGCGCGTTAGCGCAGGTTATAGAAAGCCGATTTGCCCGGGTAGCTCGCGATATCGCCGAGATCTTCCTCGATACGCAGCAGCTGGTTGTACTTCGAGATGCGGTCGCTACGCGACAGCGAACCCGTCTTGATCTGACCGGCGTTCAGGCCAACCGCGATGTCCGCGATCGTCGAATCTTCCGTTTCGCCCGAGCGGTGCGAGATCACGGCCGTGTAGCCCGCGCGCTTCGCCATCTCGATGGCTGCGAACGTTTCGGTCAGCGTGCCGATCTGGTTGATCTTGATCAGGATCGAATTGGCGATGCCCTTCTCGATACCTTCCTTCAGGATGCGCGTGTTCGTGACGAACAGGTCGTCGCCGACCAGCTGCACCTTCTTGCCGAGGCGGTCGGTCAGCAGCTTCCAGCCGTCCCAGTCGCTTTCGTGCATGCCGTCTTCGATCGACACGATCGGAAACTTGTCGGCGAGCGTCGCGAGGTAGTCGGTGAATTCGGCCGACGACAGCTGCAGGCCTTCGCCCGCGAGCTGGTACTTGCCGTCGTGGTAGAACTCGGACGCCGCGCAGTCGAGCGCGAGCAGCACGTCTTCGCCCGCACGGTAGCCTGCCTTCTCGATCGCCTGCAGGATCGTCGACAGGCACTCGTCGTTGCTGCCGAAGTTCGGTGCGAAACCGCCTTCGTCGCCGACTGCCGTGCTCATACCGCGGTCGCTCAGGATCTTCTTCAGCGCGTGGAACACTTCCGCGCCGCAACGCAGTGCTTCACGGAACGTCGGCTGGCTGACCGGAACGATCATGAATTCCTGGATATCGAGGCTGTTGTTCGCGTGCGCGCCGCCGTTGACGATGTTCATCATCGGCACCGGCAGTTGCATGGCGCCCGAGCCGCCGAAATAGCGGTACAGCGGCAGGCCTGCCTCTTCGGCAGCAGCCTTCGCGACGGCCATCGACACGGCCAGCATCGCGTTCGCGCCGAGGCGCGACTTGTTGTCGGTGCCGTCCAGCTCGAGCAGCGTCTTGTCGAGGAACGCCTGTTCCGACGCGTCGAGGCCCATGATGGCTTCGGAGATTTCGGTGTTGATGTGCTCGACTGCCTTCAGCACGCCCTTGCCGTTGTAGCGGCCGGCTTCGCCGTCGCGCAGTTCGATGGCTTCACGCGAGCCCGTGGACGCACCCGACGGGACCGCCGCGCGGCCCATCGTGCCCGATTCGAGCAGCACGTCGCATTCGACGGTGGGGTTGCCGCGCGAATCCAGAATCTCGCGGCCGATGATATCTACGATTGCACTCATGGGTTTCCTCTGAGAATGACGATGGATTCTTCAAACTGCGACGGCGCGCACGCCGGAAGCGCTTTCGCTACAGACGCGCGAAGCCGCCGCAAGGTTCATTCGATCTTTAATTGAAATCGTTTTCCAGGAACGGATTGCGCTTCACCGCCTGGTCGAGCGTGACGAGGGTCTCCAGCAACGCGCTCATCCGGTTCAGCGGCACCGCGTTCGGGCCGTCCGACTTCGCTTCGGCCGGATTCGGGTGCGTCTCCATGAACAGGCCCGCGACGCCCGTTGCGACCGCCGCACGTGCGAGCACCGGCACGAATTCGCGCTGGCCGCCCGAGCTCGTGCCCTGCCCGCCCGGCAACTGCACCGAATGGGTCGCATCGAACACGACCGGCGCGCTCGTCTCGCGCATGATCGCGAGCGAACGCATGTCGGACACGAGGTTGTTGTAGCCGAACGAAACGCCGCGCTCGCACGCCATGAAGCGGTCTTCCGACAGACCGGCTTCACGTGCGGCGTCGCGCGCCTTGTCGATCACGTTCTTCATGTCGTGCGGCGCGAGGAACTGGCCCTTCTTGATGTTGACGGGCTTGCCCGAGCGCGCGCACGCATGGATGAAGTCGGTCTGGCGGCACAGGAACGCCGGCGTCTGCAGCACGTCGACGACCGACGCGACCTGCTCGATCTCGTCGATCGAGTGCACGTCGGTCAGCACCGGCAGGCCGAGCTGGCGCTTCACCTCGCCGAGGATCCGCAGACCCTCGTCCATTCCGAGGCCGCGAAACGACTTGCCCGAACTGCGATTCGCCTTGTCGTAGGACGACTTGTAGATGAACGGAACGTTCAGCTTCTCGCAGATTTCCTTCAGGCGGCCAGCCGTGTCGATCGTCATTTGCTCCGATTCGACAACGCAGGTACCCGCGATCAGGAAGAAAGGCTGGTCGAGACCGACCTCGAAATCGCACAGCTTCATGCTTTCACTCCGTGCGCTTGCTTGTTGGCGAGCGCAGCTTCGACGAACGACTTGAACAGAGGATGGCCATCACGTGGCGTGGACGTGAATTCCGGGTGGAACTGGACGCCGACGAACCACGGGTGCATCGAACGCGGCAGCTCCATCATTTCCGGCAGGTCCTCGCTCGGGGTACGGGCGCTGATGATAAGGCCGCCGGCTTCGAGCTGGGGCACGAAGCGGTTATTGACTTCATAACGGTGGCGATGACGCTCGTTCACATCCTTGCCATAGATCTCTTCGGCCATCGTGCCGGGCTTGATCGGGCAACGTTGCGAACCGAGGCGCATCGTGCCGCCCAGATCGGACTCTTCGGTGCGCATCTCGACCTTGCCTTCGCGGTCGTACCACTCGGTGATCAGCGCGACCACGCGTTCCGGCGTGTCCGGATCGAATTCCGTGCTGTTCGCCTGCTTCAGGCCGACGACGTCGCGCGCGAACTCGATCACCGCGAGCTGCATGCCGAGGCAGATGCCGAGGTACGGCACCTTCGCTTCACGCGCATAGCGGATCGCCGCGATCTTGCCTTCCGTGCCGCGACGGCCGAAACCGCCCGGCACCAGCACGGCGTCGAGATGCTTCAGGCTGTCGACACCGTTCGACTCGACTTCTTCCGAATCGATGTACTCGATGTTGACCTTGGTCGCCGTGTGCAGCGACGCGTGGCGCAGCGCTTCGATCAGCGACTTGTACGATTCGGTCAGATCGACGTACTTGCCGACCATGCCGATCGTCACTTCGTGCTTCGGGTTCTCGAGCTTCTCGACGAGTTCCGCCCACATGCTCAGATCGGCGTCCTTCGGCGACAGCTTCAGCTCTTCGCAGATGATCCGGTCGAGGCCCTGGTCGTGCAGCATCTGCGGAATCTTGTAGATGCTGTCGGCGTCCCACACCGAGATCACGGCGTCTTCGGGCACGTTCGAGAACATCGAGATCTTCTTCGATTCGTCGTCGGGGATGCGGCGGTCCGCACGGCACAGCAGCACGTGCGGCAGGATGCCGATCTCGCGCAGCTTCTGCACGCTGTGCTGGGTCGGCTTCGTCTTCAGCTCGCCAGCCGTCGCGACGTACGGCACGAGCGTCAGGTGCACGAAGCACGCGCTGTTGCGGCCGAGGCGCAGGCTCATCTGGCGCGCGGCTTCGAGGAACGGCAGCGACTCGATGTCGCCGACCGTGCCGCCGATCTCGACGATCGCGACGTCCGGTTCGCCGCAGGTGGCCGATGCCGCCCCGCGCTCGATGAACGCCTGGATTTCGTTCGTGATGTGCGGAATCACCTGCACGGTCTTGCCGAGATAGTCGCCGCGGCGTTCCTTGCGGATCACCGATTCGTAGATCTGGCCGGTCGTGAAGTTGTTGGCCTTGCGCATCTTCGTGCTGATGAAGCGCTCGTAGTGGCCGAGGTCGAGGTCAGTCTCCGCTCCATCTTCCGTCACGAACACTTCGCCGTGCTGAAACGGGCTCATCGTGCCGGGGTCGACGTTGATGTAGGGATCGAGTTTGAGGAGGGTGACTTTCAGACCGCGCGATTCGAGGATCGCGGCGAGAGAGGCGGCGGCAATACCCTTGCCGAGGGAAGAAACTACGCCGCCGGTGACGAAAACATATTTGGTCATCGCTGGATGCTCGCGGGAAAAACGGATTATACCGTAAAGCCCGCCCTTCTCTCAGCAATTGACGCGATGATCCCGCCCCTTCGCGCGGCGCCGCATCAGCCGTGCGCGCCCGGGCGAACCGGCCGGCCGGTCGGTGCAACCGCACCCGCGAAACGCGGTGCGCCGGACGATGCGTCAGGCGCGCTTCGCGAGCGCCACGCCGTCGCGCGGCAGGCCGCCCTCCTCCGCTTTCAGCGAATTCAGCATCCGCTGCAATGCGCGGGCCGTCTCGATCGGCCGCTCCATCGGGAACAGGTGGCTGCCCTCGAGCCATTCGATGCGCCCGCGCGCCGCGCGGCGCGTCGCATCGAGCCCGACCTGCCGCACTTCGCGCGAGCGCGTGCCGGCGAGAAAGCCCAGCGGCACCGGCGAGCCGCGCGCGAGCCGCGGGCCGAGCGTGTGCGGCAACGTCCGGTAGATCAGGTATTCGACCTGCCGGTCGAACGCGAGCGCGCGTTCGCCGTCGGCGCCCGCCTGCGGAATGCCGTGGTCGATGTAGTCGGACAGCATCCGTTCGTCCCAGCGCGCAAACGCCGGCTTGCCGTGAAAGTGCCGCCACACGTCATCGCGGCTGACCCAGTGCGTGCGCCGGTTGCGGGTCGCCGCGGCCGGCGACAGCCGCTCGTCGAGCCCCGCCCACTGGCTCGCGCGCAACGCACCGGCGCGCCAGCCCGCGATGATCGGGGAATCGATCATCACCACGCCACGCACCCATTGCGGCTTTTTCAGCGCAGCCATCAGCGACAGGTAACCGCCGAGCGAATGGCCGACGAGCCACACCGGGCGCTCGTAGCGGCTGCCGATGTCGTCGAGCAGTTGCTCGACGAGATGCGGCCAGTCGCGCGTCACCGGGTAGCGGCGATCGTGGCCGATGCGCTCGATGTAGCGCAGTTCGTAGTCGTCGGCCAGTTCGGCGAAGATCGTCCGGTACGTCGATGCCGGAAAACCGTTCGCATGCGAGAAATGGAGGATGTCCTTCAAAAGCCGATGTCTCCTTTATCGACCGGCGCGGGGGCTTCGGCGCATGCCCCGGTCCCGTGCTTCGCATCCGGCCGAAGCCGTGCTTCGCCGCGCGGCGCCATGTTCTTCCCGACACGCACCGTCACCGATCCATCCAGTACCGCCGCTGCGCATCGCGATAACGCTCGAACACGAAGCCGCCGCCATCGGGCGCGACGTCGAACCGTACGGCCCCGTCGCGGTCGGTACGCGGCAGCGGGATCCCGCGCGCTTCGTAGCGCGCCAGGACCGTCCGGTGCGGATGCCCGAAGCGATTGCGATAGCCTACAGGAAATACCGCGACGCGCGGCCCGACCGAATCGAGGAAAGGCTCGACCGACGACGTGCGGCTGCCGTGGTGCGCAACGACGAGGATCTGCGCGGCCAGTGCGTCGTGGGCGCCGGCCACGAGCCGGCGCTCGGCGCTCGCCTCGATGTCGCCCGTCAGCAGCGCGGATGTGCCGCCCGCGTCGACGCGCAGCACGCACGACTGCCCGTTCGACGAGCCCGCACGCACCTCGCCCGGCGGCCAGAGCATCGTGAAGACGACACCGTCCCATATCCAGCGCTGCCCGGCCGCGCAACGCAGGCGATCGGTCACGCCGGCCGCTTCTGCGTCGCGCCACAGTCGGTGTTGCGACGCAATGCCGGCGAGCACCTGGCGGACCTCGGTCGCCGCATAAACAGCCGCCGCGCCGCCCGTGTGATCGGCGTCCGCATGGCTGAGCACGAGCGAATCGAGCGTCCGGATCGCGCGCGCCCGCAACGCTGGCGCGACGATCCGCGTGCCGGCATGGGTCGACTCCGCCCCCGGCCCCGCATCGAACAGCAAGACCCGGCGCGCGGTCTCGACCAGCACCGCCGCGCCCTGCCCGACATCCAGCACGGTCAGCCGGAAGCCGCCCGGCGGCGGCGCATCGGGTGCCGGCGCGACGAGCGGCAGCCAGGTGAGCGGCGCCGCCCAGCGCAGCGGCCAGCCGCGCGGCATCAGCACCCAGGCGACGCCCACGCATGCGAGCGCCAGCACCGGCCAGTCGGGCATGCGCAGCCAGAACACACCCGCCGGCCAGTCGGCGAGGTACCCGAGCAGCGCCATCATCGGTTCGAGCGCCGCGTGCGCGAGCCGGAACGCATAGACGTCGAGCGGTGCGGGCAAGCCGATACCGGCCAGCACGATCGGTGTCACGACCGAGCTGACCCACGGAATCGCAAACGCATTGCCGACCGGGCCCGAGACCGACATCTGCGCGAACCACGCGGCCGTCAGCGGCGCGAGGCCGATCGTCACCGCGTACTGCACGCGCGTCGCGTCGCTGATACGGCGCATGGCGCGCACGCACCATGCGCGCAGCCGACCTCGGCGACCGGTCGCTGCGGTGCCATCGAGCGTGCCGTCATCGCCATCGCCGCCGCCGTCGCCATCGAATTCGCGCACCGCACGCCAGCCCGCCACGGCCATCAGGATCACCGCGACCGCCCCGAACGACAGCCAGAACCCGGCCGACAGCACGGCCCACGGATCGGCCAGCAGCACGCCACCGAGCGCCGCGCACAGCACCGCGGAGGTCGGCACGCTGCGGCCGGCGAGAAACGCCGCCGCACCAGCCGCGATCATCCACCACGCGCGCTGCGCCGGCACGTTGAAGCCGGCGAGCGCCGCGTAGCCCGCGGCCGCCGTCAGCGCCGCGACGGACGCCACGTAGGGTGCCGGCATCATGAGCACCGCGGCTCGTCCGCGCCAGCGCAAGCGACGCCAGACCATCGACACGATCCCGCCCGCGATCGCGCCGACGAGCCCGACATGCAGGCCCGAGATCGCGACCAGATGGCTCGTGCCCGTATTGCGCAGCACGCGCCAGTCGTCGTCGCCAATGCCCGATTGATCGCCGACCGCGAGCGCGGTGACGATGCCGCGATGACGCGCATCGCTGCCCAGCACTGCGCCGATACGCGTACGCAGCGCGTCGCGCAGCCGATTGATCGATGCGCGCCACCCCGCTGCGCGCGCATCGAGCAACACCGAGCGCTGCGGCGCCACGACGTAGCCGACCGCACGAATGCCGGCGGCCAGCCATGCCGCCTCGCTGTCGCGCACGCCGGGATTGGCCTCGGCATGCGGACGCTTCAGACGCACGACCAGGCGCCAGCGCTGCGCGGCGCGCAACGCTGGCATCGCATCGCGTGCCGCGGGCTGCCCCCAAGACAACCGGATCAGCGGTGGGAAACGGGCCAGCCCCGCATCGTTGGATTCGACCGCGAACAGCAGCCGCGCGCCCGTGTCGTCGATCACCGGCAACCCGCTGATGACGCCCGTGACGACGATGTCGCGCCCTTCCCGCTCGACGGGAAGGCTATCGCGCAGCCGCCACTCGGCGCGGGCGGCCGCATAGCCGAAGCCGATCGCACACGCCGCGCTCGCGCAGAGCATCCAGCGCAGCGCGCTGATCGCGCGTGTCCGACGCCGCCGCACACACCATGCGAACGACGCGCCGCACACGACGAGCACGGCCGCGCCGGCCACCCAGACGCCCGCACCCGGTAACGCCGCCTGCCGCTGCAGCACGACGACGCCGAGCGCAAACGCGATCCACCACACGCGCATCGCGCCTCCTCGTCCATTCGGCGCCGTCGTTGTCAATCCGGCGCCTGCCGGCAACGATTATGCGGACGAAAGTGCGAGGCGCGGCAGCGCGGCGAACGCGTTAGCCGTTGTGGATAGGGACAGTGCGTGCGCGTCGACCCCGCGCAGCTCGGCGAGCACGTCGCCGATGCGCGGCACCTGGTCGGGCGCGTTGCGGGATTGGTACGCCCATTCGGGCGCGATGTCGGGGGCGTCGGTCTCGACGACGATCGCTTCGGCCGGCAATTGCATCGCGAGCCGGCGAATCTGCAACGCACGCGCGAAGGTCACGTTGCCACCGAAGCCGAGATGCAGCCCTTGCGCGAGATACGCGTCGGCCTGCTGGAAACTGCCGTTGAACGCATGCGCGATGCCGCGCCGCACGCCGAAGCGGCGCAGCCCGGCGAGCACGCGGTCCTGCGACTTGCGCACGTGGCACAGCACCGGCAGGTCGAATTCACGGGCGAGCTTGAGCTGCCCCTGATAGAAGAATTGCTGCCGCGCTTCGTCGAGGCCCGGCACGAAGTAGTCGAGGCCGATTTCACCGATCGCGACGAAGCGCGGATCGTCGAGGCTCGCCTCGATCTCCATGCGCAGCCGGTCGAGATCCTCGTCGCGCGCGTGCGGCGTGAACATCGGATGGATGCCGAGCGCATAAACCGCGCCCGGCGTGCGCTGTGCCAGCTCACGCACCGTCGTGAAATTGTCGCGCCCGACGCTCGGGATCACGATGCGTGACACGCCGGCCGCGCGCGCCGCCTGCGCGACCGCGTCGCGGTCGGCGTCGAATTCGGCGGCATCGAGATGGCAATGCGTATCGATCCACATGTCGGCTGTCCTGCGCCCTCACCGCCGCGCCGGGACGACCCGGCAGCGCGGCAAAGACGTTCGTTTACACCGGCAGCGCCGGCTCCTCGTACAGCACGCCGTCGCGCAAACGCATGATGCGGTCGCAGCGCGCGGCGAGCTCGGGATCGTGCGTGACGATCACGAAGCTCGTTTCGAGCGTCTCGGACAATTCGAGCATCAGGTTGAACACCGTATCGGCCGTCCCGCCGTCGAGGTTCCCGGTCGGTTCGTCGGCGAGCACGCATGCCGGCTTCGTCACCAGCGCGCGCGCGATCGCGACCCGCTGGCGTTCGCCACCCGACAGCTCGCCCGGCCGGTGTTTCGCACGCGGGCCGAGACCGACACGCTCGAGCATCGTCTGTGCCTGCGCGCGCGCGTCCTCGGTGGTCATCCGGCGGATGCGCAGCGGCATCGCGACGTTGTCGAGCGCGGTGAATTCCGGCAGCAGGTGATGGAACTGGTAGACGAAGCCGAGCGCGCGGTTGCGCAACTCGTTGCGCTCACGCTCGGCGAGCTGCGTAAACGGCTTGCCGAGCAGCGACACCTCGCCCGCGCTCGGCTCGTCGAGGCCACCCAGCACGTGCAGCAGCGTGCTCTTGCCCGAGCCGGACGCGCCCACGACCGCGAGCTTCTCGCCGCGTCGCACCGTCAGCTCGGTGTTGTTGAGCACCTGCACGTTGAAGCCGCCCTGCACGAACGCCTTCGTGATCCCGCGCGCCTGAAGCACGTATTCCTGCATACCTGCCGAATCCTGTCTGAGGGGTTGTCGTGAATCCGCGAATGCGGTCGCACGGTCATTCATAGCGGAGCGCCTCCGCCGGCTTCACCTTCGCGCCGCGCCAGCTCGGATAGAGCGTCGCGACGGCCGACAGCACGAACGCGATGAGGCCGATCTTGATCACGTCGCTCGCGACGAGCTCGGACGGCAGCTCGCTGATGAAGTACACCGACGGCGGCAGGAACTGCACGCCGAACAGATGCTCGATCATCGGGATCAGCCACGGAATGCTCCACGCGATCAGGCAGCCGAGCGCGACGCCCGTCGCGGTGCCGACGAAGCCGATCGTCACGCCCTGCACGACGAAGATCTTCATGATCGAGCCCGGCTGCGCGCCGAGCGTGCGCAGGATCGCGATGTCGGCCTGCTTGTTGGTCACGGTCATCACGAGCGACGACACGAGGTTGAATGCGGCCACCGCGATGATCAGCGTGAGGATGATGAACATCATCCGCTTCTCGATCTGGACTGCCGAGAACCACGTCTTGTTCTGCTGGGTCCAGTCGCGGATGTACAGGCTGCCCGACAGCGTATGCGACAGCTCGACCGCGACCTGCGGCGCCTTCTGCATGTCGGTGAGCCGCAGCCGCACGCCGGTCGGCGCCGTCATCCGGAACAGCGCCTCCGCGTCGCGGATGTTGATCATCGCGAGCGTGCTGTCGTATTCGTAGTGCCCCGACTCGAACACGCCGACGACAGTGAACTGCTTGAGCCGCGGCATCATGCCGGCCGGCGTGATCGTGCCTTCGGGCGCGACGAGCGTGACCTTGTCGCCGACCGTCACGCCGAGGTTGCCGGCGAGCGCGTCGCCGAGCACGATGCCGAACTGGCCGGGGACGAGCGCGCTCAACTGGCCCGCCTTCATGTCCTTGCCGATGTCCGACACCTGCGGCTCGAGCGACGGCTCGACGCCGCGCAGCATCACGCCGCTCACAGCGTCCTGGCGCGTGAGCAGCGCCTGCGCGTCGACGTACGGCGCGGCGCCGATCACCTCGTGATTGCGGCGCGCTTCCTGCGCGGTCAGTTGCCAGTCGGGCATCGAGCCGGTCGGCGAGAACACCTCGACGTGCGCGAGCACCGACAGCATGCGGTCACGCACTTCCTTCTGGAAGCCGTTCATCACCGACAGCACGACGATCAGCGCCGCGACGCCGAGCGCGATCCCGAGCATCGAAACGAGCGCGATGAAGGAAATGAAGCCGTTGCCGGTCGTGCGTTTGCCGGCGCGCGTGTAGCGCCAGCCGATCTGCCATTCGTACGGAAGTTTCAAGCGAATCCTTTCTGCTGGTTACGGCGGGGAGGCGGCCCGCGGCCGGACCGCCGTCCGGCGGCGCCCCGCCGACCGGGCGTGGTCGAAAAAACGGTCGCCGGACGCAATCGGGCCGTCAGCCGGCCCGATCACGCGCGCAGTTTGCCATACAATGCGCACCATCATGCACGACCGACGCCTCCATTTTCTCGTTCCGTTCGCGCTGCCGTCAGCGGCCGATGCGGCCTCGTCCCTGCACACCCTGGACAGTCCCGCGCTCGAAAAGTTGCTCGCCCGCGCGAGCCTTGTCGAGCGCGTGACCGGCGAAGACTTCCAGCGCACGCTGCCGCACGAGCGCTGGCTGGCCCGCCAGTTCGGCGCGACCCAGGGCAACGCCGCCGACGAGGCGCCGCTCGCGCCCTACATGCTGCTGGCGGACGGCGGCGCCCCGGGCACGCAAGCCTGGGCCTGCGTGGAACCCGTGCACGTCGAAATCGCGCACGATCACCTCGTGCTCGTCGATCCGTCGAGCCTCGCGCTCGACGACGGCGACGCGGCCGCGCTGCTGGCCGTCGCGCGCCCGCTGATCGAGGAGCTCGGCGTGCGGCTCGAAGCGCCGCAGCCGACGCGCTGGTATCTGTCGAGCGAGCAGCTCGCCCGCCTGGCCGGCGCCGCGCCGCTGCGCGCGAGCGGCCGCAACATCGAGATCTGGCTGCCGCACGAGGCGCACACCGGCGAACGCTCGCGGATGTGGATGAAGCTGCAGAACGAGGTGCAGATGGCCTGGTTCCAGCATCCGGTCAACGAAGCCCGCGAAGCGCGCGGCCTGCCCGCCGTCAATACGATCTGGTTCCACGCGCAAGGCACGCTGAAGCCGGTCGGCAAGCCGTTCGCGCGCGTGCTGTCCGCGTCGCCCGCGGCGCTCGGCCTCGCGCGCGCGGCGCAAGCCGACGCGGGTGCGCCGCCGGCCGCGTTCGGCGCGCTGCCCGCTGCCGCCGGCGCGACGCTCGTCGAGCTGCCGGCGCTGACCACCCCGTTCATCGAACAGGACTGGGCACGCTGGCATGACGCGCTCGCCACGCTCGAGCGCGACTGGTTCGCGCCGGCGCTGGCCGCGCTGCAGAACGGCGAGCTGGCGAGCGTCGATTTCACGCTGGGCGGCGACACGAGCTCCGTGACGCTGCACGCGACGCGCGGCGACCTGCGTAAGTTCTGGCGCCGCCGCGCGCTGGCGTCCCTGTTCGAATAACCAGACCTGTATGACCCGGATCGTTACCCGCCCCGTCGCCCCCGCCGACGCAGAAGTGCTCGCGCGCCACGGCCTGCATCCCGTCCTCGCGCGCCTGTACGCGTCGCGCGGCGTGCAGTCGCCCGCCGACATCGAAACGGCGCTCGCGCGCCTCGTCCCGCCCACCGAACTGAAAGGCTGCGCGGATGCCGCATCGCTGCTCGCCGACGCGATCGCCGACAAGCGGCGCCTGCTGGTCGTCGCCGACTACGACTGCGACGGCGCGACTGCCTGCGCGGTCGCGGTGCGCGGCCTGCGGATGTTCGGCGCGCAGATCGACTATCTCGTACCGAACCGCTTCGAATACGGCTACGGGCTCACGCCCGAGATCGTCGAACTCGCGGCCGCCCGCAAGCCCGACCTGCTGATCACCGTCGACAACGGGATCGCAAGCGTCACGGGCGTCGAAGCCGCGAATGCGCGCGGCATCGACGTGCTCGTGACCGACCATCACCTGCCCGGAGACGCACTGCCCGCCGCACGCGCGATCGTCAACCCGAACCAGCCCGGCTGCGCGTTCCCGAGCAAGCACCTCGCCGGGGTCGGCGTGATGTTCTACGTGCTGCTCGCGCTGCGCGCCGAACTGCGCCGCCGCGGCGCATTCGCGAGCAAGGAGGCCGAGCCGCGCCTGGACGGGCTGCTCGACCTCGTCGCGCTCGGCACCGTCGCCGACGTCGTGCGGCTCGACGGCAACAACCGTGTGCTCGTCGCGCAGGGCCTGCAGCGCATCCGCAACGGCCGCATGCAGCCGGGCATCGCCGCGCTGTTCCGCGCCGCCGCGCGCGAGGCGCGCACCGCCTCCGGTTTCGATCTCGGCTTCGGTCTCGGCCCGCGCCTGAACGCCGCCGGCCGGCTCTCCGACATGTCGCTCGGCATCGAGTGCCTGATCACGGACGACATCGGTCGCGCGTGGGACCTCGCGCAGCAGCTCGACGTGATGAACCGCGAGCGCCGCGAGATCGAGGCCGGCATGCAGCAGCAGGCGCTCGCCGATCTCGCCGACGTCGACCCGGCCGACGCGTGCACCATCACGCTGTTCAATCCCGAATGGCATCAGGGCGTGATCGGGATCGTCGCCGGCCGGCTCAAGGAGAAATTCCACCGCCCGTCGTTCACGTTCGCGCATGCGGACGAAGCCGGCACGCGGGTCAAGGGCTCGGGCCGGTCGATTCCCGGGTTCCACCTGCGCGATGCGCTCGATCTCGTGTCGAAGCGCGAGCCCGACCTGATCGTCGCGTTCGGCGGTCACGCGATGGCGGCCGGCCTCACGCTCGACACCGACAACGTGCCGCGCTTCGCGGCCGCGTTCGAGGCGGTCGCGCGCGAATGGCTGTCCGACGACGCGCTGGCGCGCGTGATCGAGACCGACGGCGAGCTCGAGGAAGCGTATTTCACGCCGCAGTTCGTCGGGCTGCTCGACGAGGCCGTGTGGGGCCAGGGCTTTCCGGCCCCGCTTTTCTCCGGCGAATTCGACGTCGTGTCGCAGTCGCTCGTGAAGGAAAAGCACCTGAAGCTGCAGCTGGCGCGCGGGCGCCAGCGCTTCAACGCGATCTGGTTCAACCACACCGAGCCGCTGCCGGCGAGCGCGCTGATCGCGTACCGCCTCGTGGCCGACACGTGGAACGGCGTGACGCGCGTCCAGCTGATCGTCGAGCACGCAGCCGGCTGAACGCCGGCGCGGCGGCCCACGGCCCCACGGCCCCGCACCAAACGCATGCACGCCGCGCCGGACGGGGCCGCGGCATGCATGCCAGCACAGTCCGCGTCACCGGAGAACCCCGCCGATCGGCTATAATTCCGCTTTTTTACGAAGCAAGAAAAGCGAACGATCATGGAAGCGGAACGTCTCAACGCGATCGAAAGCTCCCTGCTCGACCTGCGCAATCGCGCGGGCGAGCTTCGGGGGTATCTTTGACTACGACGCCAAAGCTGCGCGTCTGACTGAAGTCAACAAGGAACTCGAAGACCCGAACGTCTGGAACGATTCGAAGAACGCCCAGGCACTCGGCCGCGAGAAGAAGCTGCTCGAAGGCGTCGTCTCGACGCTGACGGTGCTCGATAGCGACCTGCGCGACGCGCTCGATCTGTTCGAGCTGGCACGCGAGGAAGGCGACGAAGACACCCTCGTCGCGTCCGAAGACGATGCGCAGAAGCTCGAAGCGCGCGTCGGCGACATCGAATTCCGCCGGATGTTCTCGAACCCGGCCGACCCGAACAACTGCTTCATCGACATCCAGGCCGGCGCCGGCGGCACCGAGGCGTGCGACTGGGCGTCGATGCTGCTGCGCCAGTACCTGCGCTACTGCGAACGCAAGGGCTTCAAGGCCGAAGTGCTCGAAGAGTCCGACGGCGACGTCGCCGGCATCAAGAACGCGTCGATCAAGGTCACGGGCGAATACGCGTACGGCTTCCTGCGCACCGAAACGGGCATCCACCGCCTCGTGCGCAAGTCGCCGTTCGACTCGTCGGGCGGCCGCCACACGTCGTTCTCGTCGGTGTTCGTGTATCCGGAAATCGACGACTCGATCGAAGTCGAGGTCAACCCGGCCGACCTGCGCATCGACACGTACCGCGCATCGGGCGCGGGCGGCCAGCACATCAACAAGACCGACTCGGCCGTGCGGATCACGCACATGCCGACCGGCATCGTCGTGCAGTGCCAGAACGACCGCTCGCAGCACCGCAACCGCGCCGAAGCGATGGCGATGCTGAAATCGCGCCTGTACGAAGCCGAAATGCGCAAGCGCCAGGCCGAGCAGGACAAGCTCGAATCGAGCAAGACCGATGTGGGCTGGGGCCATCAGATCCGCTCGTACGTGCTCGACCAGAGCCGCGTGAAGGACCTGCGCACGAACGTCGAAATGAGCAACACGCGCGCTGTCCTCGACGGCGATCTCGACGACTTCATCAGCGCGAGCCTCAAACAGGGCGTGTAAGCGCCGCGGCGCGGCCCGTCAGGCCGCGCCGTCCTTGTCCTGCCCGTTGGCGTTGCCGCACCCACTCCGAATTCCGACCATCATGACCGAACCGACTCAAACGCAGCCCGCCGTCGCGGCGGACGAAAACCAGATCATCGCCGAGCGCCGCGAGAAGCTGCGCGCATTGCGCGAGCAAGGCATCGCCTATCCGAACGATTTCCGGCCGACGCATCACGCCGCCGATCTCCAGGTGAAATTCGCCGACTCGGACAAGGCCGCGCTCGAAGTTGACCAGGTCGAGGTGTCGGTCGCCGGCCGCATGATGCTCAAGCGCGTGATGGGCAAGGCGAGCTTCGCGACGGTGCAGGACGGCTCGGGCCAGATCCAGTTCTTCGTGACGCCGAACGACGTCGGCGCGGAAACCTACGACGCATTCAAGAAGTGGGACCTCGGCGACATCGTCGCCGCGCGCGGCGTGCTGTTCCGCACCAACAAGGGCGAGCTGTCGGTCCAGTGCAAGGAGCTGCGTCTGCTGTCGAAGGCGCTGCGTCCGCTGCCGGACAAGTTCCACGGCCTCGCCGACCAGGAAATGCGCTATCGCCAGCGCTACGTTGATCTGATCGTCACGCCGGAAACGCGCGACACGTTCCGCGCGCGTACCCGCACGATCGCGTCGATCCGCAAGTTCATGGACAACGCCGAGTTCATGGAAGTCGAGACGCCGATGCTGCACCCGATCCCGGGCGGCGCAGCGGCCAAGCCGTTCGTCACGCATCACAACGCGCTCGACATGCAGATGTTCCTGCGTATCGCGCCGGAGCTGTACCTGAAGCGCCTGATCGTCGGCGGCTTCGAACGCGTGTTCGAGATCAACCGCAATTTCCGGAATGAAGGCGTGTCGCCGCGCCACAACCCGGAATTCACGATGATGGAGTTCTACGCCGCGTACACCGATTACCGCTGGCTGATGGACTTCACCGAGCAACTGATCCGCCAGGCGGCGATTGATGCGCTCGGCACCGCGACGATCCAGTACCAGGGCCGCGAGCTCGACCTCGCGAAGCCGTTCCACCGCCTGACGATCACGCAGGCGATCCAGAAGTACGCGCCGCAGTACACCGATGGCCAGCTGTCGGACGACGCGTTCCTGCGCACCGAACTGAAGCGCCTGGGCGTCGACGTGTCGCAACCGGCCTTCCTGAACGCCGGCATCGGCGCACTGCAGCTCGCGCTGTTCGAGGAAACCGCCGAAGCGCAGCTGTGGGAGCCGACCTACATCATCGACTACCCGGTCGAGGTGTCGCCGCTGGCGCGCGCATCGGACACGGTGCCGGGCATCACCGAGCGTTTCGAGCTGTTCATGACCGGCCGCGAGATCGCGAACGGCTTCTCGGAGCTGAACGATCCGGAAGACCAGGCCGCGCGCTTCAAGAAGCAGGTCGAGCAGAAGGATGCCGGCGACGAGGAAGCGATGTTCTTCGACGCCGACTACATCCGCGCGCTCGAACACGGGATGCCTCCGACGGGCGGCTGCGGGATCGGCATCGACCGTCTCGTGATGCTGCTGACCGACAGCCCGACGATCCGCGACGTGCTGCTGTTCCCGCACCTGCGCCGCGAAGACTGACGGCCTGCCTCGCGTGTGCGCCGCGTCTCGTGGTGCGCACGCGCCGGCTTTGTAACCACGCGTAAATCCCGCCTGCCGGCGCCCGCCGGCCTTTGATCCTCCCCCGTTTTATTCTCACGCCGCAGCGACCTTCCCCGGGTTTTCCCGGTCGCGATCGCCTGCGCGCCGCTGCAATTCGTTACACCTTGATACGGTGCCCGCCTCGCCGGTCGACGACACTCCCGTTGCGTCACCACGCATGACCACGGGACCAGAACGAAGCGCCGGAACGCCGAGTCTGCTCGATCCCGAAGCGTGGGATCCGCCCCGACGCCAACGTGCAGGGGCCGGGTCGACACCGGAGAAAAAAATGGACAACCAGAATCAAACCACGCCGCAAAAACAACGCCTCCACCCGCTCATCGCCACCGCCGCCGGTGCCGTCATCGTCGCCAGCCTCGCCGCGACCGCCGCGATCACGGGCATCTTCCCGAAGGCCAGCAGCAACGAACAGAACGCCCAGACCCAGGCCGCGCTGAACGCGTCGCAGCCGGCCGTCGACACGGCCGCGGCAGCCAGCACCGCCCTCGCCGCGCAGGCGCAGCAGCAGGCAGCCGAGCTGGCCGCGCAGCAAAAGGCTGCCGCGCAGGCCGCACCGAAGCCCGCGCCGCGCCCGGTGACGACGCATCATCGCCACACGCCGGCGCCGCAGCCGCCGCAATATGCGCAGCAGCCGTACGCGCCCGCGCAACCGACGTATTGCCAGTCTTGCGGCACGATCGTCGCGATCACGGAGAGCCGTACGCCGGGCCAGAGCTCGGGGATCGGCGCGGTCGGCGGCGCCGCGGCCGGCGGCCTGCTCGGCAACCAGTTCGGGCATGGCAACGGCCGTACCGCGATGACGATCATCGGTGCGCTGGGCGGCGGCCTGGCCGGCAACCAGGTCGAAAAACAGGTGCGCGCGGAAACCGACTATCAGGTGCAGGTCCAGATGGAGAGCGGCGCGACGCGCACGTTCACGTACCACAACGCGCCGCCGTTCGGCCAGGGCCAGCGCGTACGGATCGAGAACGGCACGCTGGTCGGCGCATAACGCACCGCGCGGAAACGAAAAAGGCTCGTGAAGCATCACGAGCCTTTTCTTGTTGCGGGAGCCACGCGAGCGCCGATGCCGGCGCGAATCTCAGTCTTCGTCGTCGAAGTCGGATTCGTCGATCCAGTGGGCCTGGATCGCTTCGAGAATCTTCTCGCCCGAGTGTGCCGGGTCGTCGGTGAAGCCGTCGAGTTCGATCACCCATTGGCGCAGGTCGACGAAATTGATCCGCTGCGGATCGATGTCCGGATGCTTGTCTGCCAGCGCGATGGCGATGTCGCGCGAATCGGTCCATTTCATGGCCTGCTCTCCCGTGTAGGTAGCGGGTCCGCCGGGCGCAGCGACCATGCCGCGCGCCGCCCGACCCACCGATCCGTCAGTGATTTTCCTTCGCGTGGTTGATCGAGTACTTCGGGATCTCGACCACCAGGTCCGAATCTTCCTTCACGATCGCCTGGCACGACAGGCGCGACGTCGGCTCGAGGCCCCACGCCTTGTCGAGCAAGTCGTCCTCGTCCTCGTCGGACGCCTCGAGCGCGTTGAAGCCCTCGCGGATCACCACGTGGCAGGTCGTGCACGCGCACGACTTCTCGCATGCATGCTCGATCTCGATCCCGTTGTCGAGCAGGTTGTCGCAAATACTCTTGCCGGGCGTCGCGTCGATCACTGCGCCGTCCGGGCACAGTTCGACGTGAGGCAGCACCACCAGTTGAGGCATGTCCGTTCCGTCAGTCAGGGTGCGGCGGCGGGCGCCGCACGGTTCAATATCGCGCGGGCCGTCGCCGGCCCGCATGCAGGTCGTTCGTTCAGATTTCGTCGAGCCGTCGGCCCGACAGTGCGCGCTTGATGCTCTTGTCCATCCGGCGCGCCGCGAATTCGTCGGTGCCGTCGGCCAGCGCCTTGGTCGCGGTTTCGATCGCGCTCGCATCGTCACCCTGCGCGATCGTGCCCAGCACCGCGACGAGCGCGTCGACCTGCGTCCGTTCTGCCGCGTCGAGCAGTTCGCCGTCGGCCGCGAGCGCCGCCTGCGTCGCCTCGATCATCCGCTGGGCTTCGACCTGCGCTTCGCGCAGCGCGCGGGCGCGCATGTCGATCTCGGCGGTCTTGAAGCTGTCCTCGAGCATCTGCGCGATGTCGTCGTCGGCGAGGCCGTACGACGGCTTCACCACGACCGACGCCTCGACGCCCGAGTGCTGCTCGCGCGCGAACACCGACAGCAGCCCGTCCGCATCGACCTGATAGGTCACGCGAATACGCGCCGCACCGGCCGTCATCGGCGGGATGCCGCGCAGCTCGAAGCGCGCGAGCGACCGGCAGTCGGCGACGAGTTCGCGCTCGCCCTGCACGACGTGGATCGCCATCGCGGTCTGGCCGTCCTTGAAGGTCGTGAATTCCTGCGCGCGCGCGATCGGAATCGTCGAGTTGCGCGGAATGATCTTCTCGACGAGGCCACCCATCGTCTCGACACCAAGCGACAGCGGGATCACGTCGAGCAGCAGCCAGTCGTCGCCGCTGCCGCGATTGCCGGCGAGCAAGTCGGCCTGGATCGCCGCGCCGAGCGCGACAACCTGATCCGGATCGAGGTTCACGAGCGGCGGCTGGCCGAAATGCTTCGCGACGGCGTCGCGGATCACCGGCATGCGCGTCGCGCCGCCGACGAGCACGACGCCCTTGATGTCGGCCGCGCTCACCTGCGCATCGCGCAAGGCCTTGCGGGTCGGCGTCAGCGTACGCTGGACGAGCGGCTCGACGAGCGCGGCGAACGTGTCGTGCGAGATCGTCTGCACGAGATGCGCGCCGCTCGACAGCGTCACGTCGAGCGACGCCTGCGGCGCGGACGACAGCGCTTCCTTCAGCACGCGCACGCGGTCGAGCAGCAGGCGTACGTCCTCGGGCGCGAGCGTCTGCGCGTCGATACCGGCCTGCGCGAGCACATGGCCGAACAGCACATGGTCGAAATCGTCGCCGCCGAGCGCGGAATCGCCGCCTGCGGCCAGCACTTCGAACACGCCCTTCGTCAGCTTCAGGATCGACAGGTCGAACGTGCCGCCACCGAGGTCATACACCGCGTAGAGGCCCTCGGCCCCGTTGTCGAGACCGTAGGCGATCGCGGCCGCAGTCGGTTCGTTCAGCAGGCGCAGCACGTTCAGGCCCGCGAGACGCGCGGCGTCCTTGGTCGCCTGACGCTGCGCGTCGTCGAAGTACGCTGGCACCGTGATCACCGCGCCGACCAGTTCGTCGCCGAGCGTATCTTCCGCGCGGTAACGCAGCGTCGCGAGAATCTCGGCCGACACTTCGACCGGGCTCTTCACGCCGTCGATCGTGCGAATCTGCACCATGCCCGGCGCATCGACGAACTCGTACGGCGCGTTGGCCGCGCCTTCGACCTCGGCCTTGCCGCGGCCCATGAAGCGCTTGACCGACACGATCGTGTTGCGCGGATCGGTCGCGGCCTGTTCCTTCGCTTCGTGACCGATGCGGCGGCCGCCCTTCTCCAGGTAACGGACCACCGACGGCAGCAGCGCGCGGCCCGCTTCGTCGGGCAGCACTTCGGGCACGCCGCTGCGCACCGCGGCGACGAGCGAGTTCGTCGTGCCGAGATCGATCCCGACAGCGAGTCGCCGCTGATGCGGCGCCGGCGCCATGCCCGGTTCGGAAATTTGCAGTAAAGCCATCTTGGTTCGTTCGGGCGCTCGGCCCGTTTGCTGCGCGTGCCGCGAGGCACGCGGTTAAGTTTCGAGACGCTCGATCTGTGCGCCCACTTCCGACGCGACCCGCTCGATGAACATCAGCTGGCGCACGGCCTCCGCGGCCGCCTGATCGGCACCGCTGTCGAGCAGCGTACCGAGGCGTTCGAGACGCACGCGCTTTTCGCCACGCAGTTCGGCGAGCAGCGCATCGAGCGCGTCGACGTTGCGAGCAGCCGCGGCATCCTCGATGCCTTCGCGCCACTCCATCTGCTGCATCAGGAACGCGGGCTCCATCGCGGTGTTGTTCTCGGCGCCGATGTCGACGCCGCGCAGCGACAGCAGATAGGTCGCGCGCTTCAGCGGATCGCGCAGCGTGCGGTACGCCTCGTTCGCACGGGTCGCCCATTGCATCGCGATACGCTTTTGCGCGTCGCCGGCCGCCGCGAAGCGGTCCGGGTGCACCTGCGTCTGCACGGTGCGATAGGCGCTGTCGAGCGCCGCGTCGTCGAGCGCGAATTGCGCCGGCAGGTGAAACAGGTCGAAGTGGCTGTCTTTCAGCGAAACCATCGTCGCGTTCAATTCCGGTTCGTCGCGCGGCAAACGCCGCACATTAAAAAGGCGGCCCGTGCCGCCTCTTGCCCGCATCGCGCGGAAACCCGCGTCACACGCGGAACGATTCGCCGCAGCCGCACTCGTCCTTCACGTTCGGGTTGTTGAACTTGAACCCTTCGTTCAGGCCTTCTCGAGCGAAGTCCAGTTCGGTGCCGTCGATGTAGGCGAGGCTTTTCGGGTCGACGATGACCTTCACGCCATGGCTCTCGAACACCTGATCCTCGGGGGCCAGCTCGTCGACATACTCGAGCTTGTACGCGAGCCCCGAGCACCCGGTCGTGCGAACGCCAAGCCGCAGGCCCACACCCTTGCCGCGACGGACGAGGTATTTCTGGACGTGCTGTGCTGCTTTTTCGGTCAGTGTAATTGCCATGATGTCCTTGCCGCGGCGCGCCCCACAGGGCTGCCGCGTTCCTTCACAAGCCGCTCGATGCCGCTCAGGCTGCTGCCTGATCGCCTTCCTTGGTGTCGTGGCGCTTCTTGTAGTCGGCCACGGCTGCCTTGATCGCGTCTTCCGCGAGAATCGAGCAGTGAATCTTCACCGGCGGCAGGGCCAGCTCTTCGGCGATCTGCGTGTTCTTGATCGACAGTGCTTCGTCGAGCGTCTTGCCCTTCACCCACTCGGTCACGAGCGAGCTCGACGCGATGGCCGAACCGCAGCCATACGTCTTGAACTTCGCGTCTTCGATCACGCCGTCCGCGCCGACGCGGATCTGCAGCTTCATCACGTCGCCGCAGGCCGGCGCGCCGACCATACCCGTGCCGACCGCGTCGTCGTCTTTCGCGAACGAACCGACGTTACGCGGGTTTTCGTAGTGATCCAGAACCTTGTTGCTGTAAGACATGACTCAGACTCCTTGACTCGTTACGTCTGCGTGCGTGAATGCGCCCGCGAATGTATTGGATGCGGCGCTCAGTGTGCGGCCCATTCGATCGTCGACAGATCGACGCCTTCCTGGTGCATTTCCCAGAGCGGCGACAGCTCGCGCAGCTTCGCGATCTTGCTGTTCAGCAGGTCGATCACGAAGTCGACGTCCTGCTCCGTCGTGAAGCGGCCGACCGTGAAGCGGATCGAGCTGTGGGCCAGTTCGTCGTTGCGGCCGAGCGCACGCAGCACGTACGACGGCTCCAGCGACGCCGACGTGCACGCCGAACCCGACGACACAGCGACGTCCTTGATCGCCATGATCAGCGACTCGCCTTCGACGAAATTGAAGCTGATGTTCAGGTTGTGCGGGACACGGTGCTCCATGTCGCCGTTCACGTACGTTTCCTCGATCTGCGACAGGCCGCGCAGCAGCTTGTCGCGCAGCATGCGGATGCGCTCGTTCTCGGTCGCCATTTCTTCGCGTGCGATGCGGAACGCTTCGCCCATGCCGGCGATCTGGTGCGTCGCCAGCGTGCCCGAACGCATCCCGCGCTCGTGACCGCCGCCGTGCATCTGCGCTTCGATGCGCACGCGCGGCTTGCGACGCACGTACAGCGCGCCGATGCCCTTCGGGCCGTAGGTCTTGTGCGCCGAGAACGACATCAGGTCGACCTTCAGCTTCGCGAGGTCGATCTCGACCTTGCCGGTCGATTGTGCGGCGTCGACGTGGAACACGATGCCCTTCTCGCGGCAGATCTCGCCGATCGTCTCGATGTCCTGGATCACGCCGATCTCGTTGTTCACGTGCATCACCGATACGAGGATCGTGTCCGGGCGCAGTGCGGCCTTGAACACGTCGAGGTCGATCAGCCCGTCTTCCTTCACGTCGAGATAGGTGACTTCGAAGCCGTCGCGCTCGAGCTCACGGCAGGTGTCGAGCACGGCCTTGTGCTCGGTCTTCACCGTGATGATGTGCTTGCCCTTGCCCTTGTAGAAGTTCGCGGCACCCTTGATCGCGAGGTTGTCCGACTCCGTTGCGCCGGACGTCCAGATGATCTCGCGCGGATCCGCGTTCACGAGCGCGGCCACCTGCTCGCGCGCTTCTTCGACCGCGCGTTCCGCATCCCAGCCGTACGCGTGGCTGCGCGATGCCGGATTGCCGAACTGTTCGCGCAGGTACGGCACCATCTTGTCGACCACGCGCGGATCGACCGGCGTCGTCGCGCTGTAATCCATGTAGATGGGCAGGTGGAGAGTCTCTTGGGTCATCTGTCGCTCCGGGTATTCTGTGCAGGGACTGTGTGCGTTATGGGGTGTGCGGCGCGTACGCGCTCACGAACTCGCGATGTTGAACACCGAATTGGGGCCGAGGGGCATCGTGCGCACCGGTTCGGCCGGTGCCGCGGCGGGCTCCGGCGCGCGTCGGTCGCGCAATACCGCCGGGGCGCCCTCTCTCGCGCGCTGCTGATCGACGAGATCCTGCAGCGACACCGAATCGAGGTATTCGACCATCTTCTGATTCAGGGTCGACCACAGCTCGTGCGTCATGCAATGGCCGTCGGGCTGCTTCGAGCCGTCGCACGTGCCTTTGCCGCCGCACTGCGTGGCGTCAAGCGGTTCATCGACCGCGATGATGATGTCGGCGACGGTGACGTCCTGCGCGCGGCGCGCGAGGTTGTAGCCGCCGCCCGGGCCGCGCACGGATTCGACGATTTCATGCCTGCGCAGCTTGCCGAACAGCTGTTCGAGATACGAGAGCGAAATCCGCTGGCGCTGGCTGATGCCTGCAAGCGTCACCGGGCCCTGCTCCTGGCGCAGTGCCAAGTCAATCATCGCCGTGACGGCGAAACGGCCTTTGGTGGTGAGTCTCATGGTGTCTAGGGGACTGCAATCTTGACGATTTTGGTCAAGTATAAATATTTGACGTTTTTAGTCAAGTATCCATGTCTTTGACAGGGTATTCGCTGACCACTGAATTCCCTGCCGCGATCAGCGCGCGGTGCACGCCTTGAGGGTGTCCAGCAGGCCCGCGCATGCGCGCTCGACCTGATCGAGCACCTGCTCGAAACCCTGCGCGCCGCCGAAATAGGGATCGGCGACTTCGGTCTCGGCCGTGCCCGGCGCGAATTCCATCAACAGGCGCACCTTGTCGCGATACTCCGGCGGGCAGCGCCGGCGCAGTTCCGCGAGATTGGCCTCGTCCATCGCGAGCAGCAGGTCGAAACGCTCGAAGTCCGCCGCACTCACCTGCCGCGCCCGCAGCGCAGACAGGTCGTAGCCGCGCGTATGCGCGGCAGCCTGCGCGCGCGTGTCGGGCGGCTCGCCGACATGCCAGTCGCCGGTGCCGGCCGAATCGATCGCGATCCGGTCGGCCAGCCCGGCCGCGCCTACCTGGTGGCGCATCACGCCTTCTGCCGTAGGCGAACGGCAGATATTGCCAAGACAGACGAAACAGATCGCAACGCGGTTCATCGCACTATCGGAAAGCCGCGGCGAACCGCGTGGGAGCAGAGCACGCCATTATACAAAGGCGCCCGGAATCGCGCCGTCGCGCAAAGCGACGGCGGCATGCGTTACAGCGCCTTCGGTGCGGCGAGCGCGACGTCGCTGGATGCGGGCGGCAACGACTTCGTCGCGTCGTCGACCAGACCGAACGACACCGCGCGCGCCAGCTCGGCCGATGCCTGATGAACGGCCAGCGGGCCACGCGACGGCGCGTCGGCCATCGCGTACAGATAGGCGGCCGCCGCGAGCGGGACGACGATTGCCAGCGGCCAGTACATCGATATTGTCTTTTTCATGATGCGGCTCCTTGACCTGATTCCCCGAAACCCAATTTCGGGGACTATAGGCAAGATTCTATAGACCTCATCTATCGAGATAAATACACGAATAGCGAACGCACTGTTGCGACCCGATGAACAGTCGTCAGCCGAGGTGGCTCTTCGACGCCGCGTACAGCTCGCGGAACGTGCGCCCGGTCGGCGTCGGCATGTCGCGCGTGTCCATCCAGCCGCCCATCATCGGCAGGCGCCGCAGCGTGCCGCCGCTGCCCAGCCGCTCGAGGATGCGCACCGCGAGCTTGGTCGTCAGCGCGTAGAGCACCGGCCGGCGCGCGAAAAAGCCCCACGCGGCCAGCCCGGCGCGCTCGCGCCACGGCCGCAGGTGCCGCTCGACCTGCTTCTCGCGCAGCGTGCGCAGCAGATGCGACAACGGAATCCCGGCCGGGCACACGCTGTCGCACTCGCCGCACAGCGTCGCGGCCTGCGGCAGGTCCAGCGCCTGCTCGACCCCGACGTAGCTCGGCGTCAGCACCGAGCCCATCGGCCCCGGATAGACCCAGCCATACGCGTGGCCGCCGACCTTCTGGTAGACCGGGCAATGGTTCATGCACGCGCCGCAGCGAATGCAGCGCAGCATCTCCTGGAACTCGCCGCCGATCAGGCCGGTGCGGCCGCCGTCGACGAGCACCACGTAATTGTGTTCCGGGCCGTCCTCGTCGCCGGGGCCGCGCGGGCCGGTGAGCAGCGAGAAGTAGTTCGACGTCTTCTGCCCGGTCGCCGAGCGCGGCAGCAGGCGCATCGCGGTCGCGAGATCCTCGAGCGTCGGCAGCACCTTCTCGATGCCCGTCACCGCGACGTGCACGCGCGGCATCACCGTGCACATCCCTTCGTTGCCTTCGTTCGTGACGACCGCGACCGAACCCGTCTCGGCGATCACGAAGTTGCCGCCCGTCACGCCCATGTCGGCCGACATGAAATGCGGGCGCAGCACTTCGCGCGCCTCGCGCGTCATGTCGGGAATCTCGGTCAGCCGCTCGCGGTGGTGTGTGCGGGCGAACAGGTCGGCGATCTCGTCCTTGTCCTTGTGCACGACGGGCGCAATGATGTGGCTCGGCGGCTCGTTGTCGTTGATCTGCAGGATGTATTCGCCGAGGTCCGTCTCGATCGACTGCACGCCCATCTCCGCGAGCACCGCGTTCAGGCGCATTTCCTCGGACACCATCGACTTCGTCTTGATGACCTTCTTCACGTCGTGGCGGCGCGCGATGTCGGCGACGAGCCGCGCGGCGTCGGCGGTCGTTTCCGCGAACAGCACCGTCGTGCCGCGCCGCGTCGCCTCGCGCTCGAATGCCTCGAGCCATACGTCGAGGTTCTCGAGCGCACGGTTGCGGCGCGCTTTCAGCGCGGCGCGGGTCGCCTGGAAGTCGATCGCGGTCATCGCGTCGGCACGTGCCGACACGAACTTCGTCGACAGCTTCTTCAGGTTCTGCTGCAGGCGCTGGTCGGCCAGCTTCTGGCCGGCGCGCGCCTTGAAATGCATCGATTGGACTTGCATCGCGGTATCGGGGAAAAGTGAGCGGAACCGGGCGTCAGACGTCGCCCGCCAGCACCTGCGCGACGTGCAGCACGCGTGTATCGCGGTCGCCCGTGCGGCGCAACCGCCCTTCGATGTTCAGCATGCAGCCGAGATCGCCGAGCACGACGGCGCCCGTGCCCGATGCGCGCACGTTCGCGCATTTCTCGTCCGCGATGGCCGCCGAGATATCGCCGTACTTCACCGAGAACGTGCCGCCGAAGCCGCAGCAGTGCTCGCAATCCTTCATTTCGGTCACGGCGACGCCGCGCTGCGCGAGCAGCGCGCGCGGCTGCGCCTTCACGCCGAGTTCGCGCAACCCCGAGCACGAGTCGTGATAGGTGACGGGCCCCGTGAATTCACCGGGCACGAGCGTGACCTTCGCGACGTTCACCAGGAAATCGGTCAGTTCGTAGACTTTCTGCTGGAACCGCGCATAGCGCCCCATCAGTTCCGGGTCGTCGCGAAACAGGTCGCCGTAGTGCGCGCGGATCATCCCGCCGCACGAACCCGACGGCGCGACGACGTAATCGAATTGCTCGAACTCGCGCAGGGTCTTTTCCGCGAGATCCCGCGCAAGCACGCGGTCGCCCGAGTTGTAGGCCGGCTGGCCGCAGCACGTCTGCGCGGGCGGCACGAACACCTCGTAGCCGGCATCGCGAATCAGTTTCAGCGCCGAAAAACCGATTTCCGGACGCATCAGGTCGACCAGGCAGGTCACGAACAAACCGACTCGCATACGCGCTCCTTCGAGAAAACGGCTCTCATTATCCGCCGTTTGGCCGGCAAGACCAACGCCGGCGCGCACGCAAGTGCATACGGCCGGATGTGAGGACTTCCTCGAACGGCGTTCGCTTTTTTCACAATACGAGATACAATCGACGCAACACCGCTGGACGCGTCAACCGATTCTCCCCCCGACATGAGCCAACCCACCCCGGATTCCAAAACGTCGATCCAGGTGATCGAACGCATGATGCGGCTGCTGGACGCGCTTGCCTCGCACAGCGACCCCGTCAGCCTGAAGGAGCTAGCGCAGCGCACGGATCTGCATCCATCGACCGCGCACCGTATCCTCAACGACATGGTGACCTGCCGCCTCGTCGACCGCTCCGATCCCGGTACATACCGGCTCGGCATGCGGCTGCTCGAGCTCGGCAACCTCGTGAAGGCGCGCCTGTCGGTGCGCGACGCGGCGCTGATGCCGATGCGCGAGCTGCACCGCCTCACCGGCCAGACCGTGAACCTGTCGGTACGCCAGGGCGACGAGATCGTCTATATCGAGCGTGCGTATTCGGAGCGCTCGGGGATGCAGGTCGTCCGCGCGATCGGTGGCCGTGCGCCGCTGCACCTCACGTCGGTCGGCAAGCTGTTTCTCGCGGTCGACGAAACCTCGCGCGTGCGCGCCTATGCAACGCGCACGGGACTGTCCGGCCACACGCAGAACAGCATTACCGACATCGCGAAGCTCGAGCGCGAGCTGACGCTCGTTCGCCAGCAATCGTGCGCACGCGACAACGAGGAGCTGGAGCTCGGCGTGCGCTGTATCGCGGCCGGCATCTACGACGATTCGGGCAAGCTCGTCGCCGGGCTGTCGCTGTCGGCCCCGGCCGACCGCCTGCAGGACGCCTGGCTCGGCCAGTTGAGTCGCACCGCGCTCACCATCTCGGAATCGCTCGGCTACCGGCCCGCGCCCGTGAAGGATACGGACGGGCTGCAGCGGCACGCATAAGCGCCCGCCCTCGGCACCTGCCACCCGCTGCGCCGCAGCCGAACAAAAAAAGCCCCGCGATTGCGGGGCTTTTTCATTGCGGCGACACCGGCACACGGCGGCAAGCCGCCGGAGCCTGATCAGGTACCGCCGTTCGCCGTATTGGCCGCCGTCAGGCGCTCGCCGCCGCCGGCGTCGAGCCAGTTGCGCAGGCGCGCTGCATCGGCAAAGCGCGAGTACTTGCCAAACGAATCGAGCAGCACCATCACCATCGGCCGGCCGTGGATCGTCGCCTGCATCACGAGACATTCGCCTGCTTCGTTGATGAAGCCCGTCTTCTGCAGACCGATGTCCCACGAGCCATTGCCGCGGATCAGCGCGTTCGTGCTGTTGTAGACCAGATTGCGCTTGCCTGTGTTCACGTCGTACGTACGATCGGTCGAGAACTGACGAATCATCGGGTACTGATACGCGGCGTTGACCATCTTCACGAGGTCGCGCGCGCTCGACACGTTCGAACTCGACAGACCGGTCGAATTCTCGAAGTGCGTGTCGTTCATCCCGAGCGCCTTGGCCTTCGCGTTCATCGCGGCGATGAATGCCGGACGGCCGCCCGGGTAGTAACGCGACAACGCAGCCGCCGCGCGGTTTTCCGATGCCATCAGCGCGATGTGCAGCATGTCTTCGCGCGACAGGATCGAGCCGACCGACAGGCGCGAGCCCGTGTTCTTCTCGTAATCGCGATCTTCGTCGGTGACTTCGATCTGCTCGTTCATCGGCGCCTTCGAGTCGAGGACGACCATCGACGTCATCAGCTTCGAGATCGACGCGATCGGCACGACGGCGTGCGAATTCTTGTCGAACAGCGGCTCGCCGGTGTTCTGGTCGACCACGTACGCGACGCTCGAGCGCAGCGCGAGCGCGTCCGGCGTGTCGTGCAGGCCGAACGCCTGGCCGACGGTGGGCCGGCGCGGCTGGAACGCGACCTTGCGGACCGCGCCACGATGGCCGTGCACGTTCGACGCGAGCGTCACGCGCTTGCGCGACGCCTTTGCACGCGGCGCCTCGGCCGATGCGACCTTGGCGGATTTTTCGGACGCGGCCTTGACCGACTTCTTCTTCGCGGACGAAGCGGAGGCAGTCTTTTTGGCGGCGTGGTGAGTGCTCGCAGTGGCGGCAAAGGCGTCAGCGGGCGCGGTGGTCGCCAGCAAGGCGACGGCGACCGACACAGCCGTGCCGAGCGTCATGCTCTGCAACAATCTGCGCGGTGAAAACGATTCGGCTTTCATTGGGGTCTGGACAAAGCGGGCGGGAGGTTTCCGCAAGTGTAGTTAAAGCTGAAAAAAAGAGCAATATTAGGCACTTACCGATCGTCGTTAAACCGGAATGTAAGGGTCACTCGACCGTGATCGATCGACCCTCCCGCTCCCATTGGAAAAATCCATGGGATGCGCTGCCCGACAGTACCCGTTTCTCGATTACCACTCGGTTAATTGAGATAACGTCACTTCGGCGACGAATTAAAGCGGGGAAAGTACGTATCCGGCGCTCGGTGTGCCATCAGCACCGGTCTTGGCTGCGGCGGCGGCACGTCGCCACGGCACGCGCATTGAAACGACGCGTTTTCGACAGGAACAGAAGCATAACGTTCCACACGCCTGTCAGGTTTACCTGTGCATGATCATGGTGCGGCGCGCCTGCCCCGCCCCGGTGCGCACCATCTGGGATCACGCCTGAAACCGATTCCGGACGCCCACGATAACTTGTTGTTTTATCAATAATTTGTCGTGATTGTGCAACGCACAAAAAATACTTGACAAGACTTTTCTCTGCCCTAAAATACGACTCATTGCTGCGTTGCACAAAGCACGCAGATCCGAGGTTCCCCTGCGTAGTGCCCTTTACCCCTGCGATCGACGCGATCGCTTTTCAGGAGCTTGACATGTCCTTGCTGACCCCCGAGCAAATCGCCGCCGCCCAGAAAGCCAACCTCGAAAGCCTGTTCGGTCTGACGACCAAGGCGTTCGAAGGCGTCGAAAAGCTGATCGAACTGAACCTGCAGGTCGTGAAGTCGACGCTGACGGAGAGCCAGGAAAACGCACAGCGCCTGCTGTCGGTGAAGGACGCGCAAGAACTGATCGCGCTGCAAGCCAGCCTGTCGCAGCCGGTCGCGGAAAAGGTTCTGTCGTACAGCCGTCACCTGTATGAAATCGCATCGTCGACGCAAGCCGAATTCGCGAAGGTTGCAGAAGCGCAATTCGAAGAGCAGAACAAGAAGGTCCAGGCACTCGTCGACAACGTCGCGAAGAACGCTCCGGCCGGTTCGGAAACGGCTGTTGCCGCGCTGAAGTCGGCACTGAACGCTGCGAACACGACGTACGAAACGGTCCAGAAGGCTGCCAAGCAAGCCGTCGAGATCGCTGAAACGAACTTCAACGCGGCTGCCGCTGTCGCGACGAAGGCTGCAAGCGCTGCTGCATCGCGCCGCACGAGCAAGCCGGCCGCGTAAGCGTCCCCTGCTCCTGAAAAAGCCGCGCACTGCGCGGCTTTTTCATTTGCGAAGCGACTCGGTGAAAAACCCGGCACCGTTCCGACATTTGTTTCGGCGGAGAAGCAGGAAGTCGCTCGCGCCGTTTCGCGTACGGCGCGCTGTACCCGCCCTCGGCATCGGCCGCCCTCCCCGGCTCCCGGTTACGCACCGATAAAAAAAACGCCACGTCCCTTTCGGGACGTGGCGTTTTTCCTGGCCGGCGCGAAGCCGGCCGTGCCGGTCGCGTTACTTCTTGCGTTGCGGCGGCAGGTCCGTACAGACGCCTTCGTACAGCTCGGCGGCCATGCCGACCGATTCGCCGAGCGTCGGGTGCGGATGGATCGTCTTGCCGATATCTTCCGCGTCCGCGCCCATTTCGACGGCGAGGCACACTTCGCTGATCAGGTCGCCCGCGTTCAGGCCGACGATGGCGCCGCCGATCACGCGATGGGTTTCCTCATCGAAGATCAGCTTCGTGAAGCCTTCGTCGCGGCCGTTCGCGATCGCGCGGCCCGATGCGGCCCACGGGAACACCGCCTTGCCGTACTTGATGCCTTCGGCCTTGCACTGGTCTTCCGTCTTGCCGGCCCACGCCACTTCCGGATCGGTGTAGGCTACCGACGGGATCTGCAGCGCGTCGAAGTAGGCCTTCTCGCCGTGTGCGGCTTCCGCTGCGACGTGGCCTTCATGCACGGCCTTGTGCGCGAGCATCGGCTGACCGACGACGTCACCGATCGCGAAGATGTGCGGGACGTTCGTGCGCATCTGCTTGTCGACGTCGATGAAGCCGCGGTCGGTAACCGCGACGCCGGCCTTGTCGGCGCCGATCTTCTTGCCGTTCGGGCTGCGACCCACCGCGACCAGCACGAGGTCGTAGCGCTGCGCTTCCGCCGGGGCCTTTTCGCCCTCGAACTTCACGTAGATGCCGTCTTCCTTCGCTTCCGCGCCAACCGTCTTGGTCTTCAGCATCACGTTGCCGAAGCGCTTCGCGTTGTACTTTTCCCAGACCTTCACGAGATCGCGGTCCGCGCCCATCATCAGGCCGTCCATCATTTCGACCACGTCGATCTCGGCGCCGAGCGTCGAGTACACCGTTGCCATTTCGAGGCCGATGATGCCGCCGCCGATCACCAGCATGCGCTTCGGCAGCTGGCGCAGTTCGAGTGCGCCCGTCGAATCGACGACGCGCGGGTCTTCCGGCATGAACGGCAGCTTCACCGCTTGCGAGCCGGCGGCGATGATCGCCTGCTTGAACTTGACGACCTTCTTGCCGTTCTCGCCCTGCACTTCCATGTGGAACGGATCGACGAACGCGCCGACGCCGGTCACGACTTCGACCTTGCGCGCCTTCGCCATGCCGGCGAGGCCCGTCGTCAGTTTCTTGACGACGCCGCCCTTGAAGTCGCGCAGCTTGTCGAGGTCGACTTGCGGCGCGCCGAACGTGATGCCGTGCGACGCGAGCGCAGCAGCTTCTTCAACGACGAGCGACGTGTGCAGCAGTGCTTTCGACGGGATGCAACCAACGTTCAGGCACACGCCGCCGAGCGTCGAGTAGCGTTCGACGAGCACCGTCTTCATGCCGAGGTCGGCTGCGCGGAAGGCAGCCGAGTAGCCGCCGGGGCCGGCGCCGAGCACGAGCATGTCGCACTCGATGTCGGCTGCGCCGGCGTAGCTGCCGGCTTGCGGCGCTGCTGCCGGAGCGGCGGCGGCCGGTGCCGGTGCGGCGGCTGCGGGCTTCGCCGCTTCGGGTGCTTTCGCGGGAGCGGCTGCGCCTGCCGATGCTTCGACGATGGCGATGACCGTGCCTTGCGAGACTTTCTCGCCGGCCTTGACCTTGACTTCCTTGACCGTGCCGGCGACGTCGCTGGGCACTTCCATGGAGGCTTTGTCCGATTCGAGCGTGATGAGCGTTTGCTCTTTTTCGACCACGTCGCCCGGCTTCACGTTGACTTCGATGACATCGACGCCGCTGAAATCGCCGATATCCGGAACCTTGACTTCGATGAGACTCATTACTGTCCCCTTCTTGATTAGCTGCAGACAGAGAGGGGGAGAGACTCGCGTAGAACCTAACCGAGGCCTGGCAAAAGAACGCGAACCCGGGCAGAACCACCTTTGCCGTCCGCCCAAGGACGCGCCTTTCTTTTGGTTACTTTTCTTTGGAAGACAAAGAAAAGTAACCGCCGCCCCGCGCAGGGGCGACGCTAATAGACCGTCAGCAATACAGGTTCAACGACAGGGCGCGGACCACACACACAAAACCCACGCCCCCGCGAGCCACTCCCACGCTCATCAAAGAATGATGCGACGGAAATCCCCGAGCAACGCCCCGAGATACGCATTGAACCGCGCGGCTTCCGCGCCATCGATGACGCGATGGTCATACGACAGCGACAGCGGCAGCGTCAGGCGCGGCACGAACTGCTTGCCGTCCCACACCGGCTTCATCTGGCCGCGCGACAATCCGAGGATCGCCACTTCCGGCGCGTTGATGATCGGCGTGAAGTTGGTACCGCCGATCCCGCCGAGCGACGAGATCGAGAAGCAACCACCCTGCATCTGGTCCGGCTTCAGCTTGCCGTCACGCGCGGCCTTCGACAGCTCGGCCATTTCCTTCGCGATATCGACGAGGCCCTTCTTGTCCGCATCGCGGATCACCGGCACGACGAGACCGTTCGGCGTGTCCGCGGCGAAACCAACGTGGTAGTACTGCTTGAACACCAAGTTGTCGCCGTCGAGGCTCGCGTTGAAGGTCGGGAACTTCTTCAGCGCAGCGACGACCGCCTTGATCACGAATGCGAGCATCGTGAACTTCACGCCCGCCTTCTCGTGTTCCTTGTTCAACTGCACGCGCAGTGCTTCGAGCTCGGTGATGTCCGCTTCGTCGTTGTTCGTAACGTGCGGGATCATCACCCAGTTGCGATGCAGGTTCGCGCCCGAGATCTTCTTGATGCGCGACAGCGGCTTCGCCTCGAACGGGCCGAACTTCGAGAAGTCGACCTTCGGCCACGGCAGCAGGTTCAGCTCGCCGCCGCCTGCCGGCGCAGCTGCTGCGCCCGGCGCTGCGCGCTGCCCCGTCATCACGCCCTTCACGAAGCCCGTGATGTCGTCCTTCGTGATACGGCCCTTCGGACCGCTACCCTGCACGCGTGCGACTTCGACGCCGAGTTCGCGCGCGAACTTGCGTACCGACGGCGACGCGTGGCTTGCGCGGTATTCGCCCGACGCAGCGGCGGCCGGCGCGGCAGCAGCCGGAGCCGGTGCAGCCTTCGCGGGTGCCGGTGCGGCAGCGGGCGCCGGAGCCGCAGCGGCCGGCGCCGGAGCGCTTGCCTGCGGTGCGGCGGCAGCCGGTGCGCCTGCGGCTTCGAGCAGCACGATCAGCGTGCCTTCCGATACCGAGTCGCCCACCTTGACCTTGATTTCCTTCACGACGCCGGCGGCCGGGCTCGGCACGTCCATCGTCGCCTTGTCCGATTCGAGCGTGACGAGCGATTGCTCCTTCTCGACCGTATCGCCGACCTTCACGCCGATCTCGATCACCGGGACATCCTTGTAGTCGCCGATGTCGGGCACCTTCACTTCGAGCGTGCCGCCCGATGCAGCCGGTGCCGCAGCCGGAGCGGCGGCGGCCGGTGCGGGCGCTGCCGCCGGGGCCGGAGCCGGTGCAGCTGCGCCGTTCACCTGCGCTGCGGCGCCGCCGTCGAGCAGGATGATCAGCGAGCCTTCCGACACGGAATCGCCCACCTTGATCTTCACTTCCTTGACCGTGCCGGCTGCCGGGCTCGGGACATCCATCGTCGCCTTGTCCGACTCGAGCGTGACGAGCGACTGCTCGGGCTCGACCGTGTCGCCCACCTTCACCAGCACCTCGATGACGGGCACGTCCTTGTAATCGCCGATATCCGGCACCTTCACTTCGATCGCTTGACTCATCTTGTTGTGTCTCCATGGCCGCGCGCGCCCCTCCCGGAAGCGGCGCGCGGCGTCACACGGCGCGTGTGCGTTAAACGGTCATCGGGTTGGGCTTCGACGGATCGAGGTTGTACTTGGCGATCGCTTCCGCGACCACCTTGCGCTCGATCGTGCCTTCGTCGGCCAGCGCGTTCAGCGCGGCGACAGTGACCCAGTGACGGTCGACTTCGAAGAAGTGACGCAGCTTCTCGCGGGTGTCCGAACGACCGAAGCCGTCCGTGCCCAGCACGACGAAGCGGCGGTCGATCTGACCACGGATCTGGTCGACCAGCGCACGTACGTAGTCGGTCGACGCGATGACCGGACCTTGCGTGTCCTTCAGGCACGTCTGCACGTGCGACAGGCGACGCTCTTCGGTCGGATGGAGCAGGTTCCAGCGCTCGATTTCGTGACCTTCACGCGCGAGTTCGGTGAAGCTCGGCACGCTCCACAGGTCGGCCGCGACGCCCCAGTCGTTCTTCAGCAGGTCGGCGGCAGCGATCACTTCGTTGAAGATCGTGCCTGCGCCCAGCAGTTGAACGCGCGGCGCCTTCTTGTCGGCGTCGGCCTTCTTGAACGCGTACATGCCCTTGATGATGTCGGCCGCCACGTGCTCGCCCTGCGGAATCGCCGGGTGCTCGTAGTTCTCGTTCATCACCGTGACGTAGTAGTACACGTCTTCCTGGTCCTGCACCATGCGGCGCAGACCGTCCTGGATGATCACGGCGAGTTCGTAGCCGAACGTCGGGTCGTAGCTCACGCAGTTCGGCACCGATGCCGCCCACAGGAGCGAGTGACCGTCTTCGTGCTGCAGGCCTTCGCCGTTCAGCGTCGTGCGGCCTGCGGTGCCGCCGAGCAGGAAGCCGCGCGAGCGCATGTCGCCCGCCGCCCATGCCAGGTCGCCGATCCGCTGGAAGCCGAACATCGAGTAGAAGATGTAGAACGGCACCATGATCTCGCCGTGCGTCGAATACGACGTCGCCGCCGCGATCCAGTCGCACATGCCGCCCGCTTCGTTGATGCCTTCCTGCAGGATCTGGCCGGTCTGCGATTCCTTGTAGAACATCAGCTGGTCGGAATCTTCCGGCACGTACTTCTGGCCTTCCTGGTTCCAGATACCGATCTGGCGGAACAGGCCTTCCATGCCGAACGTACGCGATTCGTCCGGGACGATCGGCACGACGCGCTTGCCGAGTGCCTTGTCCTTCAGCAGGATGTTCAGGATCCGCACGAACGCCATCGTCGTCGAGATCTCGCGGCCTTCGCCCGTGCCCTTCAGCAGCGGCTCGAACGCGTCGAGCGCCGGCACCGGCAGCGACGTCGCCTTCTCGCGGCGATGCGGCAGGTAGCCGCCGAGGTCCATGCGCTTCTGGCGCATGTATTCGAGTTCCTTCGAACCTTCCTCGAACTTCAGGTACGGCACGTCGGCGATCTGCTCGTCGGTGATCGGCAGACGGAACTGGTCACGGAACTTCTTCAGTTGCTCGACCGGCAGCTTCTTCTGCTGGTGCGTGATGTTCATCGCCTGGCCCGACTCGCCCATCCCGTAGCCCTTGATGGTCTTCGCGAGGATGACGGTCGGCGCGCCCTTCGTGTGGGTCGCTTCGTGGAATGCAGCGTAGATCTTGTGCGGATCGTGGCCGCCACGGTTCAGCGCCCAGATGTCGTCGTCGGACCAGTCGGCGACCAGCGCCTTCAGTTCAGGCGTATTGAAGAAGTGTTCGCGAACGAACGCGCCCGACTCCGACTTGTACGTCTGGTATTCGCCGTCGACGGCTTCCATCATGCGGCGCATCAGCGCGCCCGACTTGTCGCGGGCGAGCAGCGCATCCCAGCGGCTGCCCCAGATGACCTTGATCACGTTCCAGCCGGCACCGCGGAATTCCGATTCCAGTTCCTGGATGATCTTGCCGTTGCCGCGCACCGGACCGTCGAGACGCTGCAGGTTGCAGTTGATCACGAACACGAGGTTGTCGAGCTTCTCGCGGCTGGCCATGCCGATCGCGCCAAGCGATTCCGGCTCGTCCGTCTCGCCGTCGCCGAGGAACGCCCAGACCTTGCGGCCTTCCGTCTTCGCGATGCCGCGCGACTCCAGGTACTTCATGAAACGTGCCTGGTAGATCGCCATGATCGGGCCGAGACCCATCGACACGGTCGGGAACTGCCAGAAATCCGGCATCAGCCACGGGTGCGGGTACGACGAAATGCCCTTGCCGTCGACTTCCTGACGGAAGTTGTCGAGCTGCTCTTCCTTCAGGCGGCCGAGCAGGAACGCGCGGGAATACACGCCCGGCGACGAGTGGCCCTGCACGAACACGAGGTCACCGCCGTGCTGGTCGGACGCTGCGTGCCAGAAGTGGTTGTAGCCGACGTCGTAGAGCGTCGCGGCCGACGCGAACGACGCGATGTGGCCGCCGACGTTCGTGTCCTTGCCTGCGCGCAGCACCATCGCCAGCGCGTTCCAGCGCGTGTACGAACGGATGCGGTGCTCGACGTCCTGGTCGCCCGGGATCTTCGCCTGACCTGCGACCGGAATCGTGTTGATGTAGGGGGTATTGGCGGAGAACGGCAGGTGTTCGCCGTGCATGCGGGCGAATTCGATCTGCTTTTCAATCAGGTAATGCGCACGACCGGTGCCCACGGAGGAGATTACACCGTCGAGCGACTCGAGCCATTCAACGGTTTCTTGCGGGTCGTCGTCACGTTCTGCGGCGACATACTTCATCACTTCGTTCGGTACAGCGGACATTCTCGTCTCCTGGGTCCTGGAATGTGAGGATCGCTCTGATGCAGACGACGCGACGCGGCCGGCTGCGGGCAAGCTCCGACGGATTGTAATGAGCGTGTACGGCTCGGGCAACAAAATTTTCGAATTATGAGATCTTTTCTCGTAATGCGGAATATTGCTGCGCTGCACCCTTGTTTCGGGCGTCTCCGGCACGCGCCATTCGGACAAATCCGTTTCCGTTCAACATATCCGGTATAGGTTTTCCATGTATTGCGCTGCGCTACAATCCTGCCATGTTGACCGATCGGCTTTTCGCACGCTCGGCGCGACCGTCGGGCCCGCCGGCGGAGTCGCAGCCGTCCCGCTGGCACCACGGACCGTGGTGGTCCAATTCCTATTTGCTGACCCCGCTGCTGTCGATCCTCGTGTTCCTCGTGGTGATGAGCCTCATCCTGTGGAGCCTCAATCGCCGTGAGCAGCAACAGCAGGAAGACACCCTGTTCCGTAACGTCGCGTGGGCGCAGCAGCAGATCCGCCTGTCGATGACGGGCGCACAGGAACAACTGCAAGCGCTGTCGCGTGATCTCGCCGCCGGCCGCCTCGACCAGAACGCGTTCCAGATGGCCGTCGCGGACGTGATGCAGACGCATCCGGAAATCCTCTACCTGAACTGGTATACGTCGCCCGGCGTGCAGCGCTGGCCGACCGTGCACCCGCCGCTACTCGGCCAGCGGCTCGCGAAGCCCGGCGACGCACAGATGCAGGACGCCGTGCGCGGCGCGTACGACGAAGCGCGCAGCACGCGCCGCCAGGCCTATTCGCCGCTGATCTACGACGACTTCGGCAACGGCTACATCACGCTGCAGACGCCCGTGATGCGCGGCGACCGCGAATATCTCGGCTCGATCGCCGCCGTGTTCTCGGTCGAGGGGATCCTGAAGCACGACATCCCGCAAGAGCTGTCGTCGAAGTACAAGATCTCGATCACCGACTCGAACAACCGCGAACTATCGTCGACATCGACGCGCCCGCGCCTGCCGCGCGACTCCCATTACGACCTGCCGCTCGACCCGCCCGGCCAGGGGCTGACCGTGCGCGTGTACGCGTTCCCGCAGCTCACGAACCTGACCAACAACACGCTCGTGTGGCTCGTCGCCGGTCTGTCGTGCTTCGTGCTGTGGAGCCTCTGGAGCCTGTGGAAGCACACGCGCCAGCGCTTCGAGGCACAGCAGGCGCTTTACGCGGAAGCCTTCTTCCGCCGCGCGATGGAAAACTCGGTGCTGATCGGCATGCGCGTGCTCGACATGCACGGCCGCATCACGCACGTGAACCCCGCGTTCTGCCGGATGACGGGCTGGGACGAAACCGACCTCGTCGGCAAGGTCGCGCCGTTCCCGTACTGGCCGCGCGACGCGTATCCGGAAATGCAGCGCCAGCTCGACATGACGCTGCGCGGCAAGGCGCCCAGCTCGGGCTTCGAGCTGCGCGTGCGGCGCAAGAACGGCACGCTGTTCCATGCACGCCTGTACGTGTCGCCGCTGATCGACAGCTCGGGCCGCCAGACGGGCTGGATGTCGTCGATGACCGACATCACCGAGCCGAAGCGTGCGCGCGAGGAACTCGCGGCCGCGCACGAGCGCTTCACGACCGTGCTCGAAAGCCTCGACGCCGCGGTGTCGGTGCTCGCTGCCGACGAAGCCGAGCTGCTGTTCGCGAACCGCTACTACCGCCACCTGTTCGGGATCCGCCCGGACGGTCACCTCGAACTGTCGGGCGGCGGTTTCGACCGCGCTCAGGCGTCGTCGGACTCGATCGACATGGTCGACGCGTTCGCGGGCCTGCCGGCGGCTGCGCTGACGAGCAGCACGGCCGACGCGCAGGAGGTGTATGTCGAGAGCATCCAGAAGTGGTTCGAGGTGCGCCGCCAGTACATCCAGTGGGTGGACGGCCACCTCGCGCAGATGCAGATCGCGACCGACATCACGACCCGCAAGAAGGCGCAGGAACTCGCGCACCAGCAGGAAGAGAAGCTGCAGTTCACGAGCCGATTGATGACGATGGGCGAAATGGCGTCGTCGATTGCGCACGAACTGAACCAGCCGCTCGCCGCGATCAACAACTACTGCTCGGGCACGCTCGCGCTCGTGAAGAGCGGCCGCGGCACGCCCGAAACCTTGCAGCCCGCGCTGGAGAAGACCGCGCAGCAGGCGCTGCGCGCGGGGATGATCGTCAAGCGGATCCGCGAATTCGTGAAGCGCAGCGAGCCGAAGCGCCAGCCGGCGCGCGTCGCGGACATCGTCGCCGACGCGGTCGGGCTCGCCGAAATCGAGGCCAGGAAGCGCAGGATCCGGATCGTCACGGAAATCCTCGCAAGAATGCCTATTATTTATGTCGACCCCGTGCTGATCGAGCAGGTGCTGATGAACCTGATGAAGAACGCGGCCGAAGCGATGGCCGACGTGAAGCCGGCGTCGGCGGACGGGATGATCCGCGTCGTCGCCGACATCGATGCGGGGTTCGTCGACATCCGCGTGATCGACCAGGGCCCGGGTGTCGACGAAGCGACAGCCGAACGCCTGTTCGAACCGTTTTACAGCACCAAGTCCGATGGCATGGGCATGGGGCTGAACATCTGCCGTTCGATCATCGAATCGCATCGGGGGCGTCTGTGGGTGGTCAACAATGTCGAACCGGACGGCCGCATTTCCGGCGCGACATTCCACTGCAGCTTGCCCATTGGGGAACCCGCTGATCTCGGCCAAGGGGGGCGCGAGGCATCGGCATCACATACCGTTACGGGAGAACTATGAATAGCCCTGTCACCACCACTCAGGAAACTGTCTTCGTCGTCGACGACGACGAAGCCGTACGGGACTCGCTGCGCTGGCTGCTGGAGGCGAACGGCTATCGCGTGCAATGCTTCTCGAGCGCCGAGCAGTTTCTCGATGCCTATCAGCCGGCGCAGCAGGCCGGCCAGATCGCATGCCTGATCCTCGACGTGCGGATGTCGGGCATGAGCGGCCTCGAACTGCAGGAGCGCCTGATCGCCGACAACGCCGCGCTGCCGATCATCTTCGTCACGGGCCACGGCGACGTGCCGATGGCGGTGTCGACGATGAAAAAGGGTGCGATGGACTTTATCGAGAAACCGTTCGACGAGGCCGAGCTGCGCAAGCTCGTCGAGCGGATGCTCGACAAGGCCCGAAGCGAAAGCAAGAGCGTCCAGGAACAACGCGCCGCCAGCGAACGCCTGTCGAAGCTGACCGCACGCGAACAGCAGGTGCTCGAGCGCATCATCGCGGGCCGCCTGAACAAGCAGATCGCCGACGATCTCGGGATCAGCATCAAGACGGTCGAAGCGCACCGCGCGAACATCATGGAAAAGCTCAACGTCAACACGGTCGCCGATCTGCTGCGCCTCGCGCTGTCCAAGAAGCAGGCCTGAACGTTGCTCGCGGCCGCGGGGCGCCTGCCCGGCCGGCCGCACCACCGCGCCGCGCGATGCGGCCCACTCGCGCGGTGCTTCCCCGCTTTCTTCGCGGCACGTCTCGCACCACCGCCATGACGCTTTCCTTGTCTTCGCTGTCGGGCGACGGCAAGCGAACGGTATAATTGCGTGCTTTGCTGCGGCGTTTCGCGCGCCGCACGCCCGCATTCCAACTTCCCGGCAGGACCACCACCATGACAGCCCTCCTCATCGACGGCAACGCCCTATCGAAGACCTTGCGCGCGCAGGCCGCCGAACGCGCCGCCGCCCTGACCGCCCGCGGCCACCAGCCCGGCCTCGCGGTCGTCCTCGTCGGCGCCAATCCGGCGAGCGAAGTCTACGTGCGCAACAAGATCAAGGCGTGCGAGGACAACGGCTTCTTCTCGCACAAGGACACGTACCCGGAGACGCTGTCGGAAGCCGACCTGCTCGCGCGCATCGATGCGCTGAACCGCGATCCGAAGATCCACGGCATCCTGGTCCAACTGCCGCTGCCTGCGCATATCGACAGCCACAAGGTGATCGAGGCGATCGCACCGGAGAAGGACGTCGACGGTTTCCACGTCGCGAATGCCGGCGCGCTGATGACCGGCAAGCCGCTGTTCCGCCCGTGCACGCCGTACGGCGTGATGAAGATGTTCGAAGCGCACGGCATCGCGCTGCAGGGCGCGAACGCGGTCGTGATCGGCCGCTCGAACATCGTCGGCAAGCCGATGGCGATGCTGCTGCTCGAAGCCGGCGCGACCGTGACGATCTGCCATAGCAAGACGCGCGACCTCGCCGCGCACACGCGCCAGGCCGACATCGTGGTTGCCGCGGTCGGCAAGCGCAACATCCTGACGGCCGACATGGTGAAGCCGGGCGCGACGGTGATCGACGTCGGCATGAACCGCGACGACGCGGGCAAGCTGTGCGGCGACGTCGACTTCGCCGGCGTGAAGGAAGTCGCAGGCCACATCACGCCGGTGCCGGGCGGCGTCGGCCCGATGACCATCACGATGCTGCTGATCAACACGATCGAAGCCGCCGAGCGCGCCGCCGCGGCCGCCTGATCGTCCTGCCCCGCCCAGCCGGCGCGCATTCGTGCGCCGGCCTCCTGCCGGCCGCCGTCGCGGCCGCGTCATGACGCCGCATTCGCGGCCCGTATCCGACCCTTCCGCGCCCGCCATCGGCCCGCTCCCAATCGCGTCGTTAGAAACTAACGATTGGAAAGCGCACGATGCGCCCCAATAATGTCGGTATCGGGCGCCGCCGTATCGCGCCTCACCCTTTTCACCCCGGTTCATCCGGCAACAGACAGGGAGTCTTAATGTCCGCCAGCGCCAACACCAATCCGCTCCTCGATTTCTCCGGCCTGCCCCGCTTCGGCGAGATTCGCCCGGAACACGTGACGCCCGCACTCGACGCGCTGCTCGATGCCGCCAACCGCGCGGTCGACACCGCGAGCGCGCCCGCGACGCCGGCGACCTGGGCCGATATCGTCGAAACGGTCGAGCAGGCGACGGAGCCGCTCGGACGCGCATGGGGCATCATCGGCCACCTGAACGCAGTCGCCGATACGCCGGAGCTGCGCGCCGCCTACGGCGAGAACCTGCCGCGTGTGACCGAATTCTGGTCGAGCGTCGGCCAGAACCTCGCGCTGTACGAGAAGTACAAGGCGATCGCCGCGAGCGCCGAATATGCGACGCTGTCCGGCGAGCGCAAGAAGATCCTCGACAACGCATTGCGCGATTTCCGCCTGTCGGGCGCCGAGCTGCCCGAAGACCAGAAGCCGCGCTTCGCCGAATTGCAGGAACAGCAGGCCGCGCTGTCGAAGGCGTTCTCCGATCACGTGCTCGACGCAACCAACGCATACGCGTATTTCGCGCAGGACGAGGCCGAGCTGGCCGGCCTGCCGGGCGACGCGATCGAAGCCGCGCGTGAAGCCGCGCAGAAGGAAGGCAAGGAAGGCTGGAAATTCACGCTGCACTTCCCGTCCTACTTCCCGGTGCTGCAGTACGCCGAGAACCGCGCGATGCGCGAGACGCTGTACCGCGCGTATGCGACCCGTGCGTCGGAGCTCGGGCCGCAGTACGGCGGCGGCAAGACCGAGTGGGACAACACGGCGATCGTCGCCGATGAGCTGAAGCTGCGCCGCGAAGAAGCGCAGATGCTCGGCTACCGCAACTTCGCCGAAGTGTCGCTCGCGCCGAAAATGGCCGAATCGCCGCAGCAGGTGGTTGCGTTCCTCGAGGATCTGGCAACGCGCGCGCGTCCGCATGCGGACAAGGACTGGGACGAGCTGCGCGCGTTCGCCGCGAAGGAACTCGGGCTGACCGAACTCGCGCCGTGGGACGTCGCGTTCGCGGCCGAACGGCTGCGCCAGCAGCGCTACGCGTTCTCGGAAAACGAGGTCAAGCAGTACTTCCCGGAACCGGCCGTACTGAAGGGTCTGTTCAACGTCACCGAAACGCTGTTCGGCGTGCGGATCAAACCGGACGACACGCCGGTATGGCACAAGGACGTGCGCTTTTTCCGCGTCGAGAACCGTGACGGCTCGCTCGTCGCGCAGTTCTATCTCGACCTGTACGCACGCGAAGGCAAGCGCGGCGGTGCGTGGATGGACGACGCACGAGCACGCGCGAAGCGCGGCAGCGCCGTGCAGACGCCGGTCGCGTACCTGACCTGCAACTTCTCGGCGCCGGTCGGCGGCAAGCCCGCGTGCTTCACGCACGACGAAGTCATCACGCTGTTCCATGAATTCGGCCACGGGCTGCATCACATGCTCACGCGCGTCGACGAGCTCGGCGTGTCGGGCATCAACGGCGTCGAATGGGACGCGGTCGAGTTGCCGTCGCAGTTCATGGAAAACTTCTGCTGGGAATGGGACGTGCTGTCGTCGATGTCGTCGCACATCGACACGGGCGCCTCGCTGCCGCGCGCGCTGTTCGACAAGATGATCGCCGCGAAAAACTTCCAGAGCGGGCTCGGCACGCTGCGCCAGATCGTGTTCTCGATGTTCGACATGCTGCTGCACGTCGACTTCGATCCGGCGGGCGCGACCGGCGTGAACGCGTTCGCGCGCGAGATCAACGAGCGCTACCACGTGATCCCGCAGGCGGCGTTCTCGCGCTGGCCGAACACGTTCAGCCACATCTTCGCGGGCGGCTATGCGGCCGGCTACTACAGCTACAAGTGGGCCGAAGTGCTGTCGGCCGACGCGTACGCCGCGTTCGAGGAAGCGGCCGCCGCCAGCGGCAGCGTGCTCGACGCGGAAACCGGCACGCGCTATCGCCGCGAAATCCTCGAGGTCGGCGGCAGCCGCCCGGCGATGGATTCGTTCAAGGCGTTCCGCGGCCGCGAGCCGGAAATCGACGCGCTGCTGCGTCACAACGGGATGACCGCGCCCGCACACTGAGCGCGCGCCCTGCCCGGTTCGCCGGGCGGATCGAAACAAGGCACCGCTTCGGCGGTGCCTTTTTCATGGGGCCGGTGTTTCGTCGCCGGCTTCGCTGGCCTCGTCGGCTTCGTCATCGAACAGCGAGAACTGCCCGTGGCGCTCGGCCGTGTCTTCATCAATGCGCACGCCGACGCCCAGCAGCCGCACGGCCTGCGCACGCCGCTGCAGCCCCTTCGCAAGCAGCGTGACGGCCGTCTGCGCGTTCGTCGCGTCGGCCACGCATTCGACCGTCGTGCGCTGGAAATCGGCGAAACGGATCTTCACGTACAGCTTGCGGATCGAGCGTGCCGCCCCTGCGCGCGCGATCCGCGCATCGAGCTGCACGACGAGACGGCGAATCTCGTCCGCGCACTGCTCGAGCGTCGTCAGGTCGGTCACGTAGGTCGTCTCGACGCTGACCGACTTGCGCTCCTGGTCGGCCTGCACCGGCCGCTCGTCGATCCCGCGTGCAAGCTGGTACAGCCGCCGGCCGAACGCACCGAACTCGCGATGCAGATCGATCAGCGACCAGTCGCGCAACTGCGCGCAGGTCTGGATGCCGAGCCGGTCGAGCCGGGTTGACGTCACCTGGCCGACACCGTGCAGCTTGCGCACCGGCAGCGCCGCGACGAACGCATCGACTTCGTGCGGACGCACGACGAACAGGCCGTCGGGCTTGTTCCAGTCGGACGCGATCTTCGCGATGAACTTGTTCGGCCCGACGCCGGCCGACACCGTCACGCCGACCGTGTCGTACACGCGCTGGCGGATCTCCCGCGCAATCAGCGTCGCGCTGCCCTGGCACAGCCCGGAACCGCTGACGTCGAGGTACGCCTCGTCGAGCGACAACGGCTCGACGTCGTGCGTGTAGTCGCGATAGATCGCCATGATCTGCCGCGACGCCGTGCGGTACTTGTCCATCGCGGACGGCAGGATCAGCAGATCCGGACACTTGCGCATCGCAAGCGCCGACGACATCGCCGAATGCACGCCGTAACGCCGCGCCTCGTAGTTGCAGGTCGCGATCACGCCGCGCTGATCGGGCCGGCCGCCGACCGCGAGCGGCCGGTTGCGCAGCGACGGGTCGTCGCGCATCTCCACCGATGCGTAAAAACAGTCGCAATCGCAGTGGATGATCTTGCGCACGCGCGGTGGCACGTCGCCGGGTGGCGGCGCGAGCGGATCGGCGGGCGGGATGGAGGTGGGATTCACGGTGCCGATACTGTACAAAAACACAGTGCCGGTTTCAACTGTCGCGTGCTGCCGCCGACAGCCCTTCTCGGCCTGGCCCGGTCCGCCCGACTCCGACCGGCGGCCACGACCGCTCGCACCGTACCGGTCCGCTTCGCGCCGATCGTACCGCCGCGCGCACGAGCCGGCCCCTATACTCGTCTGCCACGACATACGAAACGCACAGGTGACGGATGAAGACGATCGGACTGATCGGCGGGATGAGCTGGGAATCGTCGGCCGAGTATTACCGGATGATCAATCGCCACTCGAAGGCGCTGCACGGCGGCCATCACAACGCGAAGAGCGTGCTGGTCACGGTCGATTTCGCCGAGATCGAAGCGCTGCAGCGCACGCAGGACTGGCCGGCACTCGGCGAACGGATGGCCGATGCGGCGCGCCAGCTCGAAGCGGCCGGCGCCGATCTCATCGTGCTGGCGACCAACACGATGCATCGCGTGCACGACGCGATCGAGGCCGCAGTCGCGCTGCCGTTCCTGCACATCGCCGATCCGACTGGCGCCGCGCTGCGCGCCGCTGGCGTCGAGCGCGTCGCGCTGCTCGGCACGCGCTATACGATGGAATTGCCGTTCTACGCGGAGCGCTTGCGCGATAAATTCGGGCTCGAGGTGCTCGTACCTGACGAAACCGCCCGCGGCGACGTGCACCGGATCATCTACGACGAGCTGTGTCACGGCGTGATCGATGCGGAATCGCGCGCGCGCTATGTGACGATCATCGACGCACTGGCGAAGCGCGGCGCGCAGGCCGTGATTCTCGGCTGCACGGAAATCACGCTGCTGATCGGCGCGGACGACTCGCCGCTGCCGGTGTTCGATACGACCGCGCTGCACGCGCAGGCGGCGGTCGAGTGGGCGGCGGCCTGAACGACGCGCGTCGTCGCGCCACGTAACGGTCGGGCACGGATGCACGCGTCAGCCACTACCGCGCGATGCAGCGGCCGCATTATTCCGTGGAACGAAAATAACTATCCCGGGCGGCCCGCTCCCCCCGTTCCCGATTTCCCGCTCTCGCCCGCCGCACCGCACTGCAGCGGACGACGGCCCGCGCATCGCGCGCTGGCGTCATACGGCCCAACGACACCACTGGTTATCCATTGGTCATCAAGTGACCGCACATTGGTATGCGAGCGGCGGCGCTGCGATCGACGCCGCTCGTCTCGGTCTCTTTTTCGCCAAGTGGGGAACAGGAACATGAAAAAGCTCAGCTCCGCGATCGGTGCGTTGCTCGCCGTGTCGACCATGCTCAACGCGCACGCCGATCCCAACATCGCCGCGTCGGCCACGACGACACCGAAAGGCGGTTTCGACCGCATGGCATGGGACATCACGCCCGAAGTCGTTCCGGGCAACGTCAACGCCAGTTACTACTGGGCCAACGAGTTGTCGTCCGAGCATGGCGGGCACGCGATCTACACCGGCATCCAGCCCCGCACCCCGGGCAGCAACCTCGTTATCTTCAGTGCATTCGGCACCGGTACGACGCCGCTGTCCGCGCATTGCCGCGGCGGCGCCGACGGCGGCGCGGGAACGTCGTGCTCGATCGCGTACGCGTGGAAACCGGGTCGCGCATACCGGCTGCAGATCACGCACACGCAGGCCGATCGCAGCGACGGGCGCTCGACCGTCGAAGGCTTCATCACGGACGTCGCCACCGGCATCACGACGCCGACCGGCAGCATCGCGGTGCCGGCGGACTGGGGCGGACTGTCGAGCTCGGCTTACCTGTTCGACGAGTACTTTCCGTTCAACGGCGCGTCGAAGGATCCGCTGCAGCGGCCGTGCGTGCCGTATGCACGCTACACGACGTCGCTGCCGCATTTCTATCTGAAGAGTGTGGACTACCCGACGACCGAACAGTCGATCCGGGTGAATACCGGCAAGGACAAGTGCGCGGTGCTGGCCGGTGCGCCGAACGCGCGGGCCACGCTCGTCAACACGACGACTTATCTGCTCGAGAACGGCTTCCTGCCTGGAAGCCCGGGCGCGCCGAAATGAGATTCGCGCGCTGAAAACAAAAAACCCGGCACGGAGCCGGGTTCTTGTCGACGAAGCGCGCATCGGTCACTTGCGCTGCACATCGTCTGGTGTGCTTGGTTGCGGGGGTAGGATTTGAACCTACGACCTTCGGGTTATGAGCCCGACGAGCTGCCAGACTGCTCCACCCCGCGTCAGAGAAATAAATTATAGGGTGAGGGAGTACTCACGTCAACACTTTTGTCACAATTCCTTTACATGCCGCCGACGTCGCGACGGGTGGCGGCTGCGGCGCATCGCGTGTCGCGCACGTTCGCGCCCCGCGCTCGCGGTAAGATGGCGGCCTTCGCATTCACCCCGCACGCCCTCCCCCGTTCATGAAAATTGCCACCTGGAACGTCAATTCGCTCAATGTCCGCAAGCAGCACGTGCTCGACTGGCTCGCACAAAGCGGAACCGACGTGCTGTGCCTGCAGGAACTGAAGCTGCCGGACGAGAAATACCCGCGCGCCGACATCGAGGCCGCCGGCTACCGCAGCTGGTTCACGGGTCAGAAGACCTACAACGGCGTCGCGATCCTCGTGCGCGACACGCTCGCCGTCGACGAATCGGACGTCGTGCGCAACATCCCCGGTTTCGAGGACCCGCAGCAGCGGGTCGTGGCGGTGACGGTCGACGGCGTGCGCATCGTGTCCGCGTATTTCCCGAACGGCCAGGCGCCCGACTCCGACAAGTTCGTCTACAAGATGCAGTGGCTCGACGCGCTGCAGGCGTGGCTGAGCACCGAGATGCAGCGCTATCCGAAACTCGCGCTGCTCGGCGACTTCAACATCGCCCCTGAAGATCGCGACGTGCACGACCCGTCGAAATGGGAAGGCCAGAACCTCGTGTCGCCGCAGGAGCGCGCACACTTCGCGAAGCTGATCGAGCGCGGCTTCGTCGATGCGTTCCGCCGCTTCGAGCAGCCCGAGAAGACCTTCACGTGGTGGGACTACCGGATGTTCGCGTTCCGCCGCAACGCGGGGCTGCGCATCGACCACATCCTGCTGTCGCCGGCGCTCGCCGAAACCTGCACGTCGTGCGAGGTCGACCGCGTGCCGCGCACGTGGGAACAGCCGTCCGACCACACGCCCGTCGTCGCGGTCGTCGGCTAAGCGCCCTACCCGCTCGCGCCCGCGCTCAATCGCGCCCGGGCGCGGGCCCGAGATGGGCCCACAGGAAACCGAATTCCGCCGCATCGGATTCGGCTCGCTCCAGATCGTCGGCGCTGCCGTGGCCGCCGTCGGTGTTCTCCCAGTACCAGACCCGTTCGTGACCCAGTGCGTGCATGCGCGCGGCCATCTTGCGCGCATGCGCGGGATGCACGCGATCGTCGCGCGTGGACGTCGTGAGCAGCAGCGGCGGATACACGACGCCTTCGCTCACGCGGTGATACGGCGAATACGCGGCGAGCGCCGCGCCTTCGCGCGGATCGTCCGGATCGCCGTACTCGTCGAGCCACGCGGCACCCGCGTGCAGTTTCGGGTAACGCCGCATGTCGAGCAGCGGCACGCGGCACAGCACCGCGCCGAACAGCTCCGGACGCTGCACCATGCATGCGCCGACCAGCAGGCCGCCGTTGCTGCCGCCTTCGATCCCGAGCTGCGCGGCCGTCGTTATGCCGGTGCGGATCAGATCCTCGGCTACCGCGATGAAATCGTCGAACGAACGCTGGCGGTTTTCGCGCTGCGCGTCGACGTGCCAGCCCGGCCCGAATTCGCCGCCGCCGCGAATGTGTGCGAACGCGGCGACGCCGCCCCGCTCGAGCCACGCGATGCCCAATGCATCGCTGTAGCCCGGCAGATTCGGAATCGCGAAACCGCCATAGCCGGACAGCAGGCACGGCCGCGCGACGCGACGCGTGCCGTCGGGGCGATCCGGGGCATCGAGCGCATCCAGCGCGTCACGCGGCCCGATCAGCGTGTACGGGACGATCGTGCCGTCGCGCGAGCGCGCATTCGCGCGGCGCACGACGAGTCCGGCCGCATCGAAGCGCACCGGCGGACGGTCGAGCAGCACGCGGCGCGCCGGCGCATCGGCCGCCTGGTCGGCCAGATCGGCGAGCCAGCATTCGGGCGGATCGATGTAGGTGTCGACGTCCACGTACACGTCGTCGTTCAGCGTCGACTCGACCGGCTCGACATCAATCTGCGCGTCGCCCTGCCAGTCGAACGGCCGCGCGTCCCACGTCCACGCACCGTCGTCGCGCTGCGTCGGCTGCCACAGCATCGTGCGGTTGTGCACGTCGTCGAGCCAGCTCGCGATCAGCATGGTGCGCGTGTGCGTCCACGTGCACGCGGACGTCGACGGCCGGGGCTCGAACAGCGTCGTGAATTCGCGCGACCCGGCCAGGAACGCCGCTTCACGGATCGCGAGCAGCGAGCCGCCCGCGTGACGCACGCCGCCGCAGTCCCAGTCGAGCCGCGACTCCAGCATCAGCCAGCCTTCCCAGAAACCGATCTCGACGTGCGTCGGCACGTCGTAGCGCGCCCACTCGCCCGCGTCGGTCAGCCAATACCAATATGTATCGAAGAAATCCACGCTGCGCGACGCGATATGGTGGCCGTCGATCGGATCGAACCCCGCACCGGCGCTGATGTCGTCGGGTTCGCCGCGAAACACCACGGGCGCGTCGGCGAGCGGCGTGCCGCGCACCCAGCGGCGCGCTTCGTACGGGTAACCGGCCGCGGTCGCATGCGCTTCGCCGCGATCCCAGCTCACGTAGACGGTATCGCGGTCGATCCAGCCGACCGTGTGATGTCCCGGCTCGTCGATCGTGAAACCGCCGTCGACGAAACGGCGCTGCACGAGATCGAACTCGCGCACGACGACTGCGTCGGCGCCGCCCGGCGACAGCGACAGCAGTGCGCGGTCGCCGTCCGGATACAGGATCGCGTCCTGTTCGAACACCCACGACTCGCCCTCCTGCGCGCCGAGCGCATCGACGTCGAGCAGCGTTTCCCAGTCGGGCCGGCCGGCGCGCCAGTCGTCCCAGCGCGCGCGGCGCCACAGTCCTTTGGGATGGAGATCGTCCTGCCACAGGTCGTACGCCCAGTCGCGCCAGCGAGTCGGGATCACCGGGCGTTCGCGCGGCAGATACGCCTGCGCGAGTCGCGCGGCGAGCGCGCGATACGCATCGTCGTCGCGCAGCGCGACGCGTGTGCGCGCATTCTGCTCGTCGACCCACGCGCGGGCGCGCTTGCTGTCGAGCGCTTCGAGAAAACGGAACGGATCGGCCCCGGCGGGCCAGCGGAAGGAATCGGACATGACGGAGACGTACGTGACGGCAAACCGCGATTATGTCCGATCGCGGCATGCGCGAGGTCCGCGCATGCCGCGTGTGCTGCTTACGGCTCCAGGTGGAGTTCCTGGATCTTGCGCGTGATCGTGTTGCGACCGATGCCGAGCCGCTCCGCCGCCTCGACCTTGCGGCCGCGCGTGAAGTCGAGCGCCTCGCGGATCACGGCCGCCTCGAAGCGGCGCGCGAGTTCGTCCATCACGCCGCCCGAATTCTCGCGCAACAGCCGCGCGACTTCGGTACGCAGGCCGCTCTCCCAGATCGGATAGCCGGCCGGTACGCCGTTCGGTGCGGCCGCGACGGGCGCAGTCGTCAGCGGTGCTGCGCCGGGTAGCGGCTGCGCGCGCACCACGTCGCCGGCAGCGCTGCCGCCGTGCGTATCCGCGCCGTCGACCGTTGCGGCCACCGGTGCGCCGGCCGGCACGAGATCGGGCGGCAAGTCCTTGATCTCGACCGTCTGCGCGGGCGCCATCACGGTCAGCCAGTTCGCGAGGTTCTCGAGCTGCCGCACGTTGCCGGGAAACGCCAGCGACGTCAGGTACGCGAGCGCCTCGTCGGACACGCGCTTCGGCTCGACGCCGAGATCGCGCGCGCTCTTCTGCAGGAAATGGCGCGTGAGCAGCGCGATGTCCTCGCTGCGTTCGCGCAGCGCCGGCAACCGCAGCCGGATCACGTTGAGCCGGTGGTAGAGGTCCTCGCGGAACAGCCCCTGACGCACGCGCGCCTCGAGATTCTGGTGCGTCGCGGCGATCACCCGCACGTTCGCGCGCAGCGGGTTGTGGCCGCCGACACGATAGAACTGGCCGTCCGACAGCACGCGCAACAGGCGCGTCTGCAGGTCGAACGGCATGTCGCCGATTTCGTCGAGGAACAGCGTGCCGTTCTCGGCCTGCTCGAAGCGGCCCTGGCGCGTCGTCTGCGCGCCGGTGAACGCGCCGCGCTCATGGCCGAACAATTCGGATTCGAGCAGGTCCTTCGGAATCGCTGCGGTGTTCAGCGCGATGAACGGGCCGTTCGCACGCGGGCTGTGACGGTGCAGCGCACGCGCGACGAGCTCCTTGCCGGTGCCCGATTCGCCCGTGATCAGCACGGTCGCAGCCGAATGCGACAGGCGGCCGATCGCGCGGAACATGTCCTGCATCGCGGGCGCCTGGCCGAGCATCTCGGGCGCCTCGGCCACGCGCTCGTCCTGCGGCGCGCCGCCGCGCAGGCTTTCCTCGACCGCGCGGCGAATCAGCTCGACAGCCTTGTCGACGTCGAACGGCTTCGCGAGATATTCGAACGCGCCGCCCTGGAACGCCGCGACGGCGCTGTCGAGATCGGAGAACGCCGTCATGATGATGACGGGCAAACCCGGCAAGCGCTCGTGCATCGCCTGCAGCAACTCGAGGCCGGACCCGCCCGGCATCCGGATGTCGGACACGAGCACCTGCGGCGTCTCGTGATCGAGTGCGGCCAGCGCATCGCGCACGTTCGCGAAGCTCTTCGTCGCGAAGCTGTCCCGGGCGAGCGCTTTTTCGAGCACCCAGCGGATCGATTGGTCGTCGTCTACTATCCAGATCGGCTTCATAGGTCGGTCAGAGATTGGTGAATCCGGTGAATCGCACTACCGCTCAATGGTCGAGCGGCAGCAGAATCTGAAACTCGGTACGTCCGGGCCGGCTCTCGACCTCGATCATCCCGTCGTGCTGCTGCACGAAGGTCTGCGCGAGCGTGAGACCGAGGCCGCTGCCATCGTCGCGGCCGGACACCAGCGGATAGAAGATCCGGTCGCGGATCTCTTCCGGAATGCCGGGCCCGTTGTCGACCACGTGCAAGTCCAGTGCCAGCTTGTACAGGCGCTTCGCGATCGTCACCTTGCGCGCGACGCGCGTGCGCAGCTCGATCTTCGCGTCGCCCTGCGCGATCCGCTCGCGCAGCGCCTGCGCAGCATTGCGCACGATGTTCAGCAGCGCCTGGATCAGTTGCTCCTTGTCGCCGCGCAGGTCAGGCACGCTCACGTCGTAGTCGCGCTCGATCGTGAGCCCGCGCGGAAATTCCGCGAGCATCACCGCGCGCACGCGTTCGCACACTTCATGAATGTTCACGTCGCCGACGATGTGCGGATGCCGATGCGGCTCCAGCAACCGGTCGACGAGCGTCTGCAGGCGGTCGGACTCCTTGATGATCACCTGCGTGTATTCGCGCAACTCGCCGCGCTCGCGCTCGCTCAGTTCGAATTCGAGCAACTGGGCGGCGCCGCGAATACCGCCGAGCGGGTTCTTGATCTCGTGCGCGAGGTTGCGGATCAGTTGCTTGTTGACCGCGGTCAGGTCGTGAATGCGCTCCTCGCGATCGGTGCGCGACTGCCGTTCGTTCTCGAACAGCTCGACGAGCACGAAATCGGGCGCGGTCTCGAGGAAGCCGACGATCGCATGCACATGCAGCGCCTCGTGGCCGGGCCGGTCGAGCACCGTGTCGAGATGCGTCGCGTGAAAGCGTTCCTCGCCGATCGCGGTGATCGTCGACGCGAGTTCGTCCGCGTTCGGAAAAATCTCGCCCCACGGCCGCTGCGCGAGCTGCCGGCGCGACAGGTCGAGCATCGCCTCCGCGGACGGATTCGCGAACACGACCCGCAGCGTCTTGCGGTCGAGCACGATCACGACCGTCGGCAGCGCTTCCAGCCCCGCCAGCAGGCCCGAGTGCATGAGCCGCTCGTCTTCCGTCAGTCGCTCGGGCTGCCCCGTCTTCGCCTTGATCAGATTCTTCAGAGCCATCGTGCGTGTCGTCGCGCCTCACCGGGTCGGAAAATGAAAATGCTCGGAACAAAAAGGGGACGGCTGGACGCCGTCCCCTTTCAGACTCCGCGGTTCCCGCCGCAGGCCGCGCGACGGGAACGAACCGGCATGACGGCGCTGAATCGAAGCGCCATCGCCGATTACAGCGAGTAGTACATCTCGAACTCGATCGGGTGCGTCGTCATGCGGAACTTCGCCAGCTCCTGCTCCTTCAGCGCGAGGTATGCGTCGAGCATGCTGTCCGTGAACACGCCGCCACGGGTCAGGAACTCGCGATCCTTGTCGAGCGCTTCCAGTGCCTGGTCGAGGCCCGCGCAGACGGTCGGGATCTTTGCATCCTCTTCCGGCGGCAGGTCGTACAGGTTCTTGTCCGCGGCTTCGCCCGGATGGATCTTGTTCTGGATCCCGTCGAGGCCTGCCATCATCAGTGCCGAGAACAGCAGGTACGGGTTCGCCATCGGATCCGGGAAGCGCGTTTCGATACGGCGGCCCTTCGGGTTCGACACGTGCGGAATGCGGATCGATGCCGAACGGTTGCGTGCCGAGTACGCCAGCTTGACCGGTGCTTCGAAGTGCGGGACCAGACGCTTGTACGAGTTCGTCGTCGGGTTCGTGATCGCGTTCAGCGCGCGAGCGTGCTTGATGATGCCGCCGATGTAGAACAGCGCCATTTCCGACAGGCCGGCGTAGCCGTTGCCCGCGAACAGGTTCTGGCCGTCCTTCCAGATCGACTGGTGAACGTGCATGCCCGAACCGTTGTCGCCGACGATCGGCTTCGGCATGAACGTCGCCGTCTTGCCGTACGAGTGCGCGACGTTATGGATGATGTACTTCGACCATTGCGTCCAGTCGGCGCGCTCGACCAGCGTCGAGAACTTCGTGCCGATTTCGTTCTGGCCCTGGCCCGCCACTTCGTGGTGGTGCACTTCGACCGGGATGCCGAGCTGTTCGAGCAGCAGGCACATTTCCGAACGCATGTCCTGGAACGTGTCAACCGGCGCGACCGGGAAGTAGCCGCCCTTCGTGCCCGGACGGTGGCCCGTGTTGCCGCCTTCGAATTCCTTGCTCGACGACCACGGCGCTTCTTCCGAGTTGATCTTCACGAAGCAACCCGACATGTCCGTGCTCCACTGGACCGAGTCGAAAATGAAGAATTCCGGTTCCGGACCGAAGTAGGCGGTGTCGCCGATGCCCGTGCTCTTCAGGTACGCTTCAGCGCGCTTCGCGAGCGAACGCGGGTCGCGCTCGTAGCCCTTGCCGTCGGCCGGCTCGACCACGTCGCAGGTCAGCACCAGGGTCGACTCTTCATAGAACGGGTCGATGAAGGCAGCGTTCGGGTCCGGCATGAGCAGCATGTCCGACGCCTCGATACCCTTCCAGCCCGCGATCGACGAACCGTCGAATGCATGGCCGCTCTCGAACTTGTCTTCGTCAAACGCCGAAACCGGCACCGACACGTGCTGTTCCTTGCCGCGCGTATCCGTGAAGCGGAAATCGACAAACTTGACATCCTCGTCCTTCACGAGCTGCATGACGTCGGCGACGGTTTTACTCATAACCTCTTCTCCTGATTGAACAATTCCGGCGGACTGGGAACCGCCTCGTTTATCGAGCTGCCCGGAGTCTGGCTTTGGCGCAGCGCGCTCCGGGTCGACCGAATTCTATATAGCAGCTTCCATGCCAACCCTGCGCCGAATCGGCGAGAATCGCGCCGGCCCGCGCCGTAGCGGGGCCCGGCTGCGCAATTCCGGGGCTGCACGCCCCGGCACTCGCCGACCGACAGCACCGCGATGGTGCAAACGCCGCAGCACACCGGCGGGATGGAATCATTCTGGTGCATGCGCGCCATTCTGCACTCTTTTGGTGAGCGCGGGGGCGGTGCATGCACCGCACGGCGCCCGGACATCCCCACGGCGGCAGCGCGCTAGAATGCTCGTTTGACCGATACGGAGACCTCCTGCCATGAGTACGCTCGACCAGCTTTACGCCAAGGCCGAAGAACGCCGCACCCAGGGCTCGCTCAACTATGCCGGCGCGCTGCTGCCGGTCGAGGCATTCGAACTGCTGCAGCTTGACCCGTCGGCCCGCCTCGTCGACGTGCGCACCCGCGCCGAGCTCGACTGGATCGGCCGCCCGCTCGTCGGCGACGGCCAGTACCTGCACATCGAATGGACGCGCTACCCGGGCGGCGTGCCGAACGCCGAATTCGTCAACGAACTGAAGGCAGCCATCGCACCCGATGCGCCCGTGCTGTTCCTGTGCCGCAGCGCCGCGCGCTCGAAGCTCGCCGCGGTCGCCTCCGCGCAGGCCGGCTTCACGAAGGCGCTCGACCTGCTCGAAGGCTTCGAAGGCGCGAAGGACGCCGAAGGCCACCGCAAGACGGTCGACGGCTGGTGCTTCCGGAAACTGCCGTGGATCGGCGCCTGAGCGCGCCTGCCATTCGCCGCGCCCGACTGCCACATCGTCGAGCCGGGCGATGACACCCCGATGACGGGCCGCGTGACGCGGCCCGTGCCGTTTGTGCGGCCGAATCGCCGGCCGCTCAGGCGCGCGACGCGTCCGGCTCGACGATGTCGCCACCGAGCAGATGCACGCCTTCGCGCAGCTTCACGAACGCGGCCGCGACCGCTTCCGGCTCGCCCTTCACGCCGAGGTCGATATGCCGGCGCGCGTAGATCCCGCCGCGCTCGGCGTCGCCCACGCTCGGCAGGCTGAACACGCGCACGCCGGGGAAATCGCGCTCGATTTTCTCCATCAGCGGCGTGAGCGTCGATTCCGGCAGTTCGAACACGTACAACGAGCGTTCCGCGTGCGGGCTCGCGTGATGCAGATGCTGGTACTGCGTGTCGAGCACCCATTCGATCATCGGCCACGCCATCACCGGGAAGCCCGGCACGAAGTGCAGATCGCCGACCGAGAAGCCGGGAATCCGGTTGTACCCGTTCGGGATGATCGACGCGCCCGCCGGGAACACGCCCATGTTGAAGCGGTGCTGGTTCTCCGGCGAATCGAAGTTGACCGGCGTGGCCGGATCGGTGTGCGTCTCGCGGATGCGCTCCGAGATCAGCGCCTTCGCTTCCGGATGCAGCTCGAGCGCCACGCCGAGCGCGGCGGCCGCACACTGGCGCGTGTGGTCGTCCGGCGTCGCGCCGATCCCGCCCGTCGAGAACACGATATCGCCGGATGCGATCGCACGCGCGAGCGTCGCGGTGATGCGCGCCGGATCGTCGCCGACGTATTCGGCCCAGTCGAGCGCGAGGCCGCGCGCGCCGAGCAGCTCGATGACCTTCGCCAGATGCTTGTCCTGCCGGCGGCCCGAAAGGATTTCGTCGCCGATGATGATGATGCCGATGCTCATGCCTGCCCCATGTCGATTGCGGTGGCGCGCGAGCTCGCGCGCAGGTCTTCCAGCGCGCGCAGGCAATAGTGCCCGAACCACAGCGCCGAGAAGACGAGGATGAAAGCGTATACCCAGATCATGGCCGCCGCGACGAACGGGAACAGCACCATCATCCAGACCGACGATACCCATACGAAGGTCGGAACGGTGCCGAGCAGCCCGGTCGCGACGCCGATGCCGATCAGCGGCCAGCGATGCTGCCGAATGAGCGCGCGGCGCTCGTCGCGGCTCGCGTGCTGCGCGAGCGCGTCGTAGGTCATCACGCGGTAGGTGAGCCAGCCCCAGATCACGGGCGGCAGCAGCGCGAAGAACGGCGGAATCAGCCACAGCGGGATCGTGACGACCAGCAGCACGACGCCGACGATCGCCGCGCCGAGCGAATTGAACCCGCTGCCGAAGAACGTGCCGCCACGCTTCATCTCGAGCGCGGCGAACTGCCGGTTCGACAAGTGCTTGATCACGATCGGCATCGAAATCGTCGCGATCAGCAGCAGCACGGTGAGCACGATCAGCGGAATCGCCAGCGACACGACGACGAACGGCGCGATGACCGCATGCAGCTGCGACATCCCGATCGCGTCGAATGCGCGGTACAGCGCGGCCGTCAGCATGAAGCCGTCGAGCGCGCCGCGCGCGGCGTCGATCAGCGTCTGCCACGAAAACCACAGCACGACGCCCCACAGCAGCGCCGACACGACGAAGGGCATCAGGGTGAGCCACAGCATGCGCGGGTGCAGCGCGCTGACGAGCGCCCGGACGAAGGAGCGCAGCAAGTCGTTCATGCGAGCCTTGGGTGCCTGGATTGACGGAGAAAAACGGGGAAAGGATAAACCACACGGCCCGCATGCGCCAAAGCACATGCGGGCCGTGTGGGAACGTCGTTCAACGGGGAGCTGACCGGATCAGGCCGATGCCGCGCCGCGCTTCGCGGGAACGATGCGCCGGAAGATGCGCACGAACGCGAGGCCGTGCTGCGCCCAGAAGCCTTCGCCGTAGGACACGCCTTCGACCTGCTCGCGGATGCCGGTCGGCTCGACCGTGCGGTTCCACGACGCGGTGCCGAACATCATGTCCCACCACGGGAACAGCACGCCGAAGTTGCAGCCGTACTTGGTGCCTTCGTGGCCATAGCCGACCGCATGGTGGCGGCGGTGGAAGATCGGGCTCACGAGCAGGCGCTCGCCCAGCCGGCCGAACGACAGCCGCGCATTCGTATGCTGGATGCTCTGCAGGAAGTTGGTGACCGCAGTCAGCACAACGAACTGCGACGGCGTCACGCCGATCACGAGCGCAATCGCCGCGAAGAAGCACGATTGCAGCACATCGTCGAGCAGGTGGTTGCGGTCGTCGCACCACAGCGACATCTGGCGCTGGCTGTGATGCACCGCGTGCAGCTCCCACCAGATGCCGAACTTGTGCTGCCAGCGGTGATACCAGTAGCCGGCGAAGTCGAGCACGACGAGGTAGATCGCGAACGCGACGATCGGCTGCGAGGTCACGCCCGGCCACAGATAGTCGAGGTTGAAGTTCGCGACACCGCGCAGGCGCAGCCACGCCTGGAAGTTGTCGAACACCGGCTGCAGCGCGAAGAAGAAGAACAGCGTGTAGATGCCGAGCTTCGAGATCGCCGTATAGATCACGTCGACGCGCACCGCGCGACGGTTCTTCCAGCGCTCGACCGGCGCGAGCGCCTCGAGCGGGCGCAGCAGCGCGAACATCAGCACCATCTGCAGCGCGCCGATCACCACCCAGTACAGTGCGTCGTAGGTGTCCTCGTCATAGTCCATCAGGTTGAACTTGAAGAGGAGCGGCTGTACGACGTCGACGTACAGCCACGTCTGGATGTTCGAGACAAAGGTATCGATCAGATGCAGCATCGCGAATCTCCGCCCGTTACGCGCCGTTCGCTGCCTTCCACGGCGCGCGGTCGTAGAAGTAGATCCCGTGCGGCGAGCGGCCGACGGAGATCGTCTGCACCAGCTTGCGCGACGGCAAGTCGATGATACCGACCTTCTTCGCGAAGCGGAACGTCACCCACAGCGTCTTCTTGTCGGCGGCCAGCTCCATGTCGTCCGGCCCCGGCAGCAGGCCGGTGATGTCGCCGACGTTGGTGAGCGTGTTCTCGTCGATGATGCTGATCGTGTTCGCGACCCGGTTCGTGACCGCGACGTGCGTGCCGTCGGCGAGCGAGCGGAAGTTGTGCGCGCCCTTGCCCGTCACGATCTGCTTGACGACCTTCTGGTTGCGCCAGTCGACCACCGCGACGTAATCGGAACCGGTCATCCCGACCAGCAGGTATTTGTCGTCCGGCGTGAGCCACAGGCCCGCCGGCACCTTGCCGACCTTCATCTTCCACTTGACCGTCTGCGTCGGCAGATCAATCGCTGCGATCTCGCCGGACACCTGCAGCGACACGAGCAGCGTCTTGCTGTCCTTCGTGAACGCAAGGTGGCTCGGCATGACTTCGAGCGGCACGCGCTTCGCGAGGTGCAGGTCGCGGCCGTCGTAGCTGTAGATGTCGACGCGGTCGAGGCGCAGCCCCGCCGCCGCGAACCACTTGCGGTCAGGCGAGAAGCCGAGCTGGTACGGATCGTCGATCCCTTCGACGGTGCGCTGCAGCTTGCCCGTCTTCGGATCGAGGAACATCAGGCTGTTCGAGACCGAATTCGCGACGATCAGCGACGAATTGTCGGGCGTGATCATCAGGTGGTGCGGCTCCTTGCCGGTCGGCATCGTGGAGACGACCTGGCGGGTCTGCTGATCGATCAGGGAAAGCGTCGCTTCGGCCGAGTTGAGGACGATCACGTTATTCGCGTGTGCGGCGGGCGCCAGTACGGCGGCGGCCAGCGCGAGCGTGCGGCCGAAAGAAAGGAAAGTGCGCATGAAGACTCACGTCGTGGAACAACTGTCATTGTAAAACGTTCGACCGGCCCCGCCGGTTGACGGGAACCGGCGTTGCGCCACTTCGACGCACGCCGCGACGGCCGTGCGGCCGGTGCGGGTCCGGAAAACCGCTGTTGCACTAACGCTGCATCGACTCCCAGACCTTGTGCAGACGCTTGACAGAGACAGGCATCGGCGTGCGCAGTTCCTGCGCAAACAACGAAATTCGCAGTTCCTCGAGCAGCCAGCGGAATTCCGCGAGCCGCGAGTCCGCCACGCCGCCGCGCTGCGACACCGCGCGCTGGTACTGCTGGACGAGCGGCAACAGGTCGACGGACTGCTTCGCGTCGCGCGCCGGATCGGCCTTCAGCTTGTCGATCCGCAGCGCGATGCCCTTCAGGTAGCGCGGAAAGTGCGCAAGCTGCACGTAAGGCGTGTCGATCACGAAGCGCTTGCCGACCAGCGCCGCAAGCTGCTGCTGGAGATCGGCGTGGGCCTGCGCGAACGGCTTCGCCTGCGTGAGCTTCTTCGCAAGCCCCGCGTATTCGGCGAGGATCTGCCCGACGAGCCGCGCGATCTCCTGCGCGAGCAGGTTCAGGCGGCTGCGGCCCTCGTCGCGGCGCGCATGGAAGCTCGCGTCGTCGTCGGGCAGCGGATCCTGCAGACATGCGCGGTCGAGCGCCGTGTCGATCAGCTGGTCGCGCAGTTCGTCCTGCGTGCCGAGCGACATGTACTGCATCGCCATCTCGCGCAGCCCCGGCAGGTTCTTCTCGAGGAACTTGATCGGCTCCTTCAGTTGCAGCGCGAACAGGCGCCGCAGGCCGGCCCGGTGAATCCGCGCGGCCTCCTCCGGCGAGTCGAACACCTCGACGTCGCAATGCGTGCCGCGATCGACGAGCGCCGGGTAGCCGTACAGCGTCTGGCCGCGCCGGCGAATCTCCAGCAGCTCGGGAAGCTTGCCGAAGTTCCATGTCGTCAGGTTTTCATACAGCGCCGTCGCGCCCGCTTCCGCCGGCGCGGCCGTCTGCGGCGCGGCGCCCTTGCCCGCCCTGCCGCCCTTCGCCGCCGGAGCCGGTGCCTGCCCGGCAGCGGACACCGGGGCGTCGCCCGCGTCGGTTTCGCCGCTCGGGGAGATCGTCGACGCCGCCGCGATCTTCTGGAACTGCTGCTGCGCCTGCGCGCCGAGCTCCTGGCGCAGCTGCGCGAGGTTGCGACCCATCGCGAGCTGGCGGCCGTGCTCGTCGATCACCTTGAAGTTCATGAACAGGTGCGCGGGCAGCGTCTCGAGCTTGAAGTCGGCCGTCTTCATCGCGACCTGCGTCTGCGCACGCACGTCGGCGATCAGCGCCTCGACGAGCCCGCCCGCGCCGAAGCGCTCGCGGCCCATCCGCTCGACGAACCCGGCCGCGTACTCGGGCAGCGGCACGCAGTGCCGGCGCAGCTTCTGCGGCAGCGACTTGAGCAGCAGCTGCACCTTCTCCTTCAGCATCCCCGGCACGAGCCATTCGCAGCGGCGCGCATCGACCTGGTTCAGCGCGTACAGCGGCACCGCGAGCGTCACGCCGTCGCGCGGCGTGCCCGGCTCGAAGTGGTACGTGAGCGCCATCTCGACACCGGCCATCGTCGCGCGCTTCGGAAACAGCTCGGTCGTCACGCCGGCCGCCTCGTGGCGCATCAGGTCGTCGCGCGACAGGTACAGCAGCCGCTGCTTGTCGTCCGGCTGGCCGCCCTTCTTTACCTCGTCGCGATACCAGCGCTCGAACGCGGCGCCCGTATGGATGCCCTCCGGAAGCGCCTGATCGTAATACGCGTAGATCAACTCGTCGTCGACCAGCACGTCCTGCCGGCGCGACTTGTGCTCGAGCTGCTCGATGTCGGCGAGCAGCTTGCGGTTGTGCGCGAAGAACGGCAGCTTCGTGTCGAATTCGCCCTCCACCAGCGCGCCGCGGATGAACAGCTCGCGCGCGCGTGCCGGATCCTGCTTGCCGAACGCGACGCGCCGGCGGTGGTAGATCGGCAGCCCGTACAGCGTCGCGCGCTCGAACGCGCTGACCTGCGCGGGACGCTTCTCCCAGTGCGGCTCCGACAGCGATTTCTTCAGCAGGTGCGCGCCGATCTTCTCGACCCACTCCGGCTCGATCTTCGCGAGACAGCGCGCGTACAGCCGGCTCGTCTCGACGAGTTCGGCCGCCATCACCCAGCGGCCGGCCTTCTTCGCGAGCGCGGAGCCCGGCCACAGGTAGAACTTGATCCCGCGCGCGCCCAGGTAATGCGGATCGTCGTCGGCCTTCATGCCGAGGTTGCCGAGCAGGCCAGTCAACAGGGCCAGATGCACCTGTTCGTAGGTCGCCTCGACTTCGTTCAGCCGCCAGCCATGCTCGCGCACGACCGTCAGCAGTTGCGAATGGACGTCGCGCCATTCGCGCAGCCGCAGGTGCGACAGGAAATTCTGCCGGCACGCGTCGACGAGCTGGCGATTCGATTTCTTGTGCGCGACGGCCTCTTCGAACCAGGCCCAGATCTTCAGCCATTGCAGGAATTCGGAGCGCTCGTCGGCGAACCGGCGATGCGCCTGGTCGGCCTGCTCCTGCGCCTCGATCGGACGGTCGCGCGGATCCTGCACGGACAGCGCGCTCGCGATGATCAGCACCTCGCGCAGCGACTGCTGGTCGCGCGCGGCGAGAATCATCCGGCCGACGCGCGGGTCGAGCGGCAGCCGCGCGAGCTCGCGGCCGAGCGGCGTCAGCGCGTTGTCGTCGTCGACCGCGCCGAGTTCGTTGAGCAGCTGGTAGCCGTCCGCGATCGCGCGCCCGGGCGGCGGTTCAAGGAACGGGAACGACTCGATCGCCGTCAGGTGCAGCGACTTCATCCGCAGGATCACCGACGCGAGCGACGAGCGCAGGATTTCCGGATCGGTAAAGCGCGCGCGCGCCTGGTAGTCGGTTTCTTCGTACAGGCGGATGCACACGCCGTCGGCCACGCGGCCGCAGCGGCCCGCGCGCTGGTTCGCGGCGGCCTGCGAGATCGACTCGACCTGCAGCTGCTCGACCTTGTTCCGGTACGAATAGCGCTTCACGCGCGCGAGGCCGGTATCGACGACGTAGCGGATGCCCGGCACCGTCAGCGACGTTTCCGCCACGTTGGTCGCGAGCACGATCCGGCGCGCGTTCGACGCCTTGAACACCTTGTCCTGGTCGGCCGCCGACAGCCGCGCGAACAGCGGCAGGATCTCGGTATGCGGCGGGTGGTGCTTGCGCAGCGCCTCGGCCGCTTCGCGGATCTCGCGTTCGCCGGGCAGGAACACCAGCACGTCGCCGGAGCCTTCGCGGCACAGCTCGTCGACCGCGTCGACGATCGCGTCCATCAGGTCGCGTTCGGCCTCGCGCGCGGTCTTCACGCGGTCGCGGCCGCCGGTGCCTTCGGCGTTCTTCACGGCCGGGCGATCCTCGGCCACCGGCCGGTAACGCATCTCGACCGGATACAGCCGCCCGCTCACCTCGATCACGGGCGCCGGGCGCTCGTCGGTGCCGAAATGGCGCGCGAAGCGGTCGGCGTCGATCGTCGCGGACGTGACGATCAGCTTCAGGTCCGGCCGCCTCGGGAGAATCTCCTTCAGGTAGCCGAGCAGGAAGTCGATGTTCAGGCTGCGCTCGTGCGCCTCGTCGATGATCAGCGTGTCGTACGCCTTCAGCAGCGGATCGGTCTGCGTCTCGGCGAGCAGGATGCCGTCCGTCATCAGCTTGACGGACGCGCCGGGCGCGAGATTGTCGGTGAAGCGCACCTTGTAGCCGACCACTTCGCCGAACGGCGTGCCGAGTTCCTCGGCGATCCGCCGGCCGGTCGACGACGCGGCCAGGCGCCGCGGCTGCGTGTGGCCGATCAGCCCCGTGCCGCCGGCGCCGAGGCCGCGGCCGAGATCGAGACAGATCTTCGGCAACTGGGTGGTCTTGCCCGACCCCGTTTCGCCGCAGACGATGACAACCTGATGACCGGCGATCGCGCGCGCGATTTCGTCGCGCTTGCCCGATACGGGCAGGCTTTCGGGATAGGTGATCGGCGGAACGGGATTCGGTGCGACTGCGGCGCGCGGCGTACGCTCGCGGCGCGGTGCGCGCTCGCCGGTGGCCTGGGACGCACCCTTGGCGGCCGGCTGGCGCGCATCGCCGCGCCGGTCGTCGCCGCGCGGCGCGTGTGCCGGCGTGCCCGCCGGCTTTTCCTGCTGCTGGCGCGGCGCCTGGCCCTGCGGCTCGCGCGCATCGGCTGCACCATCCGGGTGCCGGGCCGACGGCGTATTGGCCCGCGTCGGCGCGGGACTTTTAGAAACATTCGACATGGGGGCGCATTATAATCCCGCCCATGAATTCCCAAACCGACCTCCCTCCCGCCCAGACCGACGCCGCGACGTCGCCGGCCGCCGACGATTCGGCCGCCAGCCACGCGCAGTTCGTCGACTGGATGCGCTCCGTCGCGCCCTATATTCACAAGTTCCGCAACAGCACGTTCGTCGTGGGGTTCGGCGGCGAAGTGGTACAGCAGGGGCTGCTGAACGCGCTCGTGTCCGACATCGCGCTGCTGCAGGCGATGGGGATCCAGATCGTGCTGGTGCACGGCTCGCGGCCGCAGGTCGAGGAGCAGTTGAGCCTGCATGGTGTCGAATCCGAGTTTTCGCACGGGCTGCGCATCACCGATGCGCGCGCGCTCGAGTCCGCGAAGGAAGCGGCCGGCGAAGTGCGTCTCGACATCGAGGCCGCGATCAGCCAGGGTCTGCCGAACTCGCCGATGGCGCACGCGCACATCAGCGTCGTGTCCGGCAACTTCGTGACCGCGCGGCCGGTGGGGATTCTCGACGGGGTCGATTTCGCGCACACGGGCATCGTGCGCAAGATCGACGCCGAATCGATCCGTCATTCGCTCTCGAGCCGCAAGCTCGTGCTGCTGTCGCCGCTCGGTTTCTCGCCGACCGGTGAAGCGTTCAACCTGTCGATGGAAGACGTCGCATCGGCCGCCGCGATCGCGCTGCGCGCGGACAAGATCATCTTCCTGACCGAAGCACCCGGCATCGTCGACGACGAAGGCGAGCTGGTCCGCGAAATGTCGCTGGATGCGGCCGCCGAACTGCTCGATTCCGGCAACGTCCAGGGCGACGACGCGTTCTTCCTGAAGCACTCGATCCGCGCATGCCGCGGCGGCGTGACCCGGGCCCACCTGATTCCGCAGTCGCTCGACGGCAGCATGCTGCTCGAACTGTTCCTGCACGACGGCGTCGGCACGATGATCTCGTACGAGAACCTCGAGAGCCTGCGCGAAGCGACGCCGGACGACGTCGGCGGCATCCTGTCGCTGATCGAGCCGCTCGAATCGGACGGCACGCTGGTGCGGCGCGGCCGTCACCAGATCGAACGCGACATCGACCACTTCTCGGTGATCGAGCACGATGGCGTGCTGTTCGGCTGTGCGGCGCTGTATCCGTACCAGCAGGAAAAGATCGGCGAGATGGCGTGCCTGACGGTCGCACCGGAAGCGCAAGGTTCCGGCGATGGCGAACGCCTGCTCAAGCGCATCGAGCAGCGCGCGCGTGCGCGCGGCCTCACGCACATCTTCGTGCTCACGACGCGCACCGAGCACTGGTTCCTCAAGCGCGGCTTCGTCAAGGTCAGCGTCGACGACCTGCCGGAAGACCGCCGCAAACTCTATAACTGGCAGCGCAAGTCGCTCGTGCTGATGAAACAGCTCTGAGCGCAGGCACGACTGCCCTCCCCCCAGACACCGACTACAGGAGAAGTACACGATGGCTCGAATGATCCAATGCGCAAAGCTCGGCAAGGAAGCTGAGGCACTCGATTTCCCGCCGCTGCCGGGCGAACTCGGCAAGCGTATTTATGAAAGCGTGTCGAAGGAAGCGTGGCAAGGCTGGCTCAAGCAGCAGACGATGCTGATCAACGAGAACCGCCTGAACATGGCCGACCCGCGCGCGCGCCAGTACCTGATGAAGCAGACCGAGAAGTACTTCTTCGGCGACGGCGCGGACCAGGCGTCCGGCTACGTGCCGCCGACCGAAGGCTGAGCACCCTGAATCGCGATGGCGGCCGTGCCGGCCGCGTCGCGTAAAAAAACAAACGGCACCGTGTATCGCACGGTGCCGTTTGCTTTTGGCGAAGCGCTTTTTGGCAGAGCGCTGCGCTACCCCGTCCGGCCTACCCCGCCGGTTTCAACGTGCCGCGCTCATCCTCGGGCGTCGCCGCGCCGGCCGGGTGGTCGGCGCCGACACTTTCGGTGCCCCATTCGGCCGCGTCGCTGCGCTCGGCCGTCGACAGTTCGTCCGCGCGATAGCCGGTGCGATTCAGCAGCGCCAGCATGCACGCGAGCGACACGAGCGCATAGAGCCCCGACGCGATCGCGACGCCGACGATGCTGCCGGTCGCGTTCAGGATCGCCTGCGCGAGCACCGGCGTGCCGCCGCCGACGACGAGCGCGCTCAACTGGTACGCGAGCGACAACCCGGTGTAGCGGATGTTGGCCGGAAACACGCGCGCGAGCACGCCGCCGACCGCGCCGTAGAACATCGCGGACGGAATCGTCGAGATGCACATCCCCGCAACGGCGACCCAGTACGAACGCGTGGCGAGCGCATGGAACATCACCGGCATCAACACGATCTCCGGAATCAGGATCCAGCACATCGCGCGCCGCATGTCGACCTTCGACACGAACCACGCGCCGATCGGCTGCATCAGGAACTGCACGACGAGCGAGATCGACAGGATGCCGAGGAAGGTGCCCTGCGCATAGCCGAGCTCCTTGGTCGCCCACGACAGCGCGAACGTGCTGCGGAAATACGTGACGTTGATCACCGGCAGCGTGCCGGCCGCAAGCAGCACGACGAGCCAGTGGTCGCGCACGACGTCGCGCAGCGGCAGCTTCACGGTGCGCTTGCGCGCGAGCACGCGCTGCATGTCGACCGATTCCTCGAGGCGCAGCCGGATCACCATGCCGATGATCACGAGCACGGCCGACAGCAGGAACGGAATGCGCCAGCCCCACATCAGGAACGACGGCGTCGGCAGCGCGCTCAGCGCGAAGAACGCGGCCGTCGCGAGCAGGTTGCCGGTGGGCGAACCCTGCTGCGCGAACGCCGCATACAGGATGCTGCGATGCTTCGGCGCGTTCTCGCTCGCGATCAGCACCGCGCCGCCCCACTCGCCGCCGACCGCGATGCCCTGCAGCACGCGCAGCACGACGAGGCCGACCGGCGCCCATACGCCGATCGACGCGTGGCCGGGCAAGAGGCCGATGCCTGTCGTCGCAAGCCCCATCATCACCAGCGTGATCACGAGCGCCGTCTTGCGGCCGACGCGATCGCCGAGATGGCCGAACACGATCCCGCCGAGCGGCCGCGCGGCGAAGCCGGCCCAGAACGTGACGAACGCGAGCAGCGTCGCGACGCCCGGGTCCATCGTGCTGGAAAAGAACACCTTGCCGAACACGAGCGCTGCGGCCGTGCCGTAGATGTAGAAGTCGTACCACTCGATCGTGGTGCCGACGAATGCCGCGAGGGCGGCACGGCCGGGCCGCAGTTGCGCGGCAGACGGGGATTGCGGACGGCTCATCAATGTCTCCATGTTCGTGATCGGCCGCGCGACTGTCGCGCGCGTTGCCGGATGGCCGGCATTGCGCCGCCGGCTGGCGGTGTTGCGGTGTTGCGGTGTTGCGTTTCGTTTCGTCCGCCGAGGGCGCTCACATGCAGCCGCCCCCTCGGCCGGTCACGTCGGGTCCGGTGCGACCTTCAGCACGCCGGCGTCGAGCAGTTGCTGCTGGAGCGCCGGATCGACGCCGAGGCGATCGAGCACCGCCCGCGTGTCGCGGCCGAGCGCGGGCGGCGGCATACGGTAAGTTGCCGGCGTGCGCGACAGCTTCACCGGCGATGCGGTGCCGCGATACGCGCCGAGCTCGACGAACAGGTTCCGGTGCAGCGCATGCGGGTCGTGCGTGACGTCGCCAACATTGCGCACCGGCCCGCACGGCACGCCCGCTGCCATCAGGTCGCGGGCGAGCGGCTCGCACGGATGCGCCACGAGCCGAGCCTCGAGCTCGACCTTCAGCTGCGAGCGGTGCGCGCAGCGGCTGCGGTTGTCGACGAAGCGCGGGTCGCTGGCCAGCGCGGGGACGCCGAGATGCGCGACGAGCCGCGCGAACTGCCGGTCGTTGCCGACCGCGAGGAAGATCGGCACGGTAGCCGTGCGGTAGCTGTCGTACGGCGCGATGTTGGGGTGCGCATTGCCGCTGCGCTCGGGCACGCGCCCCGAGCCGAAGAAGTTCGGCAGGTGCGGATGCAGCAGCGACACGCCGCAGTCGTACAGCGCGATGTCGATCGACTGGCCCTGCCCGCTCTTCTCCCGCTCCGCGAGCGCGAGCAGGATGCCGGCAAGCGCGTTGAGCCCCGTGACCATGTCGACGATCGGCAGGCCGATGCGCATCGCGCCGCCGTCGCGCTCGCCGTTCACGCTCATCAGCCCGGCCATCGCCTGGATCACCGCGTCGTAGCCGGGCAACCCGCCGAGCGGGCCGTCTTCGCCGAAGCCCGTCACCGCACAGTGGATCAGGCGCGGAAAACACGGCTGCAGGTCGCGTGCGTAGTCCATCCCCCAGCGCGCGAGCGTGCCGGGCTTGAAGTTCTCGACGAGCACGTCGGCTTCTTCGAGCAGGCGCCACAGGATCGCGCGCCCTTCGTCGCGGGACAGGTCGAGCGCGAGCCCTTCCTTGTTGCGGTTCACGCCCATGAAGTACCACGCGGTGTCGCCGAGAAACGGCGGCCCCCAGCCGCGCGTCTCGTCGCCGTCCGGCGGCTCGATCTTGACGACCGTCGCGCCGTGGTCGGCAAGCGCCTGCGTGCAGTACGGGCCGCCGAGCACGCGGCTCAGGTCGACGACCTTCAGGCCGTCCAGTGCCCCTCGCGTCGCGCTCATCGTTCGACCTCCGGCAGCAGGTCGAGCGCCAGGTCGAGCGGCAGCGGCGCGCCACGCAGCAGCGCGTCGAACGCCGCGGGTCCGTCGTCGCGCGACGCCGGCGCAAGCGGGTCGACCGGCAGCAGCTTGTGACGCACGATCAGGTGCGCGAGCGCGAGGCGCCGGTAATCGGGCGCGAGCCGCACGCCTTCGCATGCCATCAGCACGGCCGCGCTCGCGTAATACAGCGCCGACGCGGCCTGCCGCACGCGCGCATCGTCACCGTCCGCCGCGACCCGTGCGAGCGCGTCGCACGCGCGCGTCAGAATGCGCCGCAGTGCCGCGCGGCTCGCGTCGGGCAACGGCGCCGCGCCGAGCCGGTCGCCGAGGAACGTGCGCAGCGCGTCGAGCGCATGCTCGCGCTGCGCGGCGCGCGCGACGTCGAGCGCGACGATGTTGCTCGTGCCTTCCCAGATCGAGCCGAGATGCGCATCGCGCACGAGGCGCGCATCGCTCCACTCCTCGATGTAGCCGGTACCGCCACGCACCTCCATCGCATCGCCGGTCACGCGGCGTGCGTCGCGGCACGCGCGGAACTTGATCAGCGGCGTCAGGATGCGCACGCAGCGCGCGGCCTGCTCGTCACCCGCATCCGCCTGCGGCAGCAGCAGCGCGATCTGCATGAACATCGCGCGCGCGGCCTCGGCGGGCAGCAGCATCTTCATCAGCTGGCGCTGCATCAGCGGCATCTCGATCAGCTTGCGGCCGAACGCGGCGCGATTCGCGGCCACGTGCAGCGACTCGTTCAGCGCGCGCCGCATCAGCCCCGCCGCCCGCACGCCGTTCGACAGCCGCGACATGTTGATCATGTCGGCCATCTGGTGAAAGCCGCGGCCGATCTCGCCGATCAGATACGCCTGCGCACCTTCGAGCGCGATCTCGCCGCTCGCCATCGAGCGGCTGCCGAGCTTGTCCTTCAACCGCACGATCCGGTATGCGTTGCGCGTGCCGTCCGGCAGCGTCTTCGGCAGCAGGAACAGCGCGAGGCCCTTGATGCCGTCCGGCGCGCCGTCGGGTCGCGCCAGCACCATCGCGAGATCGGCGTCCGCGTTCGAACAGAACCACTTGTCGCCGTACAGACGCCAGCGCGTGTTGCCCTGCGCGTCCGTTTCGCGCGCCGCACGCGTCGCGATGCGCGCGACGTCGGAGCCGGCCGCCTGCTCGGTCATGAACATCGCGCCCTGGAACAGCGTGTCGAAATCGCGCGACGCGAGCATCGGCAGGTAGCGCTCGACGAGCGCCGGCTCGCCGAAGCGGCGCAGCGTGCGCGTGAGCGAATCGGTCATGCTGACCGGGCAGCACAGGCCGAATTCGGCCTGCACGAACAGGAACGTCAGCGCGTATTTGACGAGCGGCGCCACCGCCTCGGGCTGGTGGCTCAGCGACGCGAGCCCGAGCTCCGCATAGGCGACGCGTTCGAGCGCGACGTAGGCGGGATCCTTGTCGATCCGCTGCACGGCTTCGCCACGCCGGTTGCGGTACTCGAGCACGGGCGGATGCTTGTCCGCCCGCGACGCCCATTCGTCGAGCTCGCCCGACACGCGTGCGCCGAGCGCATGCAGTCGGAGTTCGAGTGCCGTGTATTGTTCGGCGCCGAGATGCAGCTTCAGCAATGCGCCGAGATCCGGATCGGCCGTGAAGAAATTGATGCCCCGGCTGTCGGGGATATTGGATGCGCCGGCCTCCGGCGTGCGAGCGGTGTCGTTCATGCGTGCGTCTCCATGGTGGCCCGGCTGTCGGCCGGGGCCCGCGCCGTGGCGGCGCGGCCGGCCGATGCCAGTCGTTCAGCAGAGCGTAGGCGCGCGATTGATAAGCGTCCAATACAGGATTTATCCGGTACGATAGACGGCGCTTATCAATGCCGAGGCGGCGAGGAGACAGCATGGAACTGCGGCAATTGCGCTACTTCGTGGCGGTCGCCGAGGAGCTGCATTTCGGGCGTGCGGCGAAACGCCTGTTCATCTCTCAGCCGGCGCTGAGCTTCGACATCCGCAAGTTCGAGGAAGCGCTCGGCGTGCAGCTTTTTTCCCGGACCAACAAGACCGTCGCACTGACCAATGCGGGTGCGGTGCTGCTCGGCGAAGCGCGCCGGCTGCTGCTGCAGGCGGCCGAGGCCGAGCGCCTCACCGTGCGTTCGGCGTCGGGGCTCGCGGGCCGGCTGCGGATCGGCTTCGTGCATTCGATGCTGTATCGCGGACTGCCCGATGCGGTGCGGCGCTTCGAGGCCGACTATCCGGGCGTCGAGGTCGTGCTGAGCGAAATGAACACGCAGGCCCAGGTGCAGGCGATCCAGCGCGGCCAGATCGATCTCGGCTACGCGCACTGGGGCCACTGCCCGCCCGAGGTCGAATCGACGCCCGTCTACGCGGAACCGTTCATGTGCTGCCTGCCGGCCGCGCATCCGCTCGCGCGGCGCCGGCAGGTCGCGCTCGCCACGCTGGCCGCGGAGCCGTTCATCCTGTTTCCGCGTGAAGCGGCGCCGCACTATCACGACCTGATCATCGCGCAATGCGTGAACGCGGGATTCAGCCCGCTGATCCGTCACGAGGCGCGGCTGTGGCAGACGATCCTGTCGATGATCGAGTTCGGGATGGGCATCGCGCTGGTGCCGCGCGTGCTGCAGCAAGTGAAGAGCGACCGGCTGGCATTCCGGCCGCTGAAGGATGCGTCGCTCGAATCGCGCACGCTCGAACTGAAGCGCAGCGGCACCACCGAACCGGTCGCGCTGCGCTTCGCCGACTACGTGCGCGCGTCGATCGACGCGCTGCCGGCGCTGGCGGGCTGAACCCGCCCCGCCGCTACTTCGCTTCCGGTTGCAGCACCGGCTGCGCGCGCCGATACCACACCGCGTACACGACGGACAGCACGATCAGGAACGGAATCCCGAAGATCAGCGTCATGTGGAACTCGGCCGTGAAGTAGGTCGTCACCATCACCGCGAGCATCAGCCCCGCACCGAGCAGCGTCAGCAGCGGAAAGCCGCGCATCCGGAATGCAGGCGCCGGCAGGCCGAGCGCCGCGCGGCGACGCCGGAAACAATAGTGCGTGACGAAGATCATCATCCACGTGAACAGCGCGCCGAACATCGACACCGCCATCATGATCGTGAACGACGCGTCCGGATACAGCACGCTCAACACCGTCGCGAGCGCGATGCCGAGCGTCGACAGCATCAACGCGCCGAACGGCACGCCACGGCCGTTCACTTCGCCGAGCGCCTTCGGCGCATGGCCCGCGCGCGACAGGCTGAACATCATCCGCGTCGTGATGTAGAGCTGGCTGTTCATCGCGGACAGCGCCGCGATCAGCACGACGAAATTGATCAGCCCGGCCGCGCCCGGCAAGTGGATCGCCTCCATCACCTTCACGAACGGGCTCTCGTCGCGCCCTGCCGCCGTCCACGGCACGATCGCGAGCATCAGCGCGAGCGTGACGAGGTAGAACAGCACGAGCCGCACGATCGTCGAGCGGAACGCGCGCGTGACCGCGCGCTCGGGGTCTTCCGCCTCACCCGCCGCGACCGCGATCATCTCGATGCTCAGGTAGCTGAAGATCGACACGATCACCGCGACCCACATCCCCCACAGGCCCTTCGGAAAGAACCCGCCGTGATCGACGTAATGATGGAAGCCGGCACGCGCCGCGCCGGTGCCGACCAGCACCGGATCGCCGAATACGACGTACGCGCCGAGCGCGATGAAGCCGACGATCGCCGCGATCTTCACGACCGAGAAACCGTATTCGACCGCGCCGAACACGTCGACGCTGCGTGCATTGACGAACACGAGCAGCGCCGAGAAGCCGACGATCCACAGCCAGCCGGGCACGCCCGGGAACCAGTACTTCATGTACAGCGCGATCGCGGTGACTTCGGTGCCGACCGCGAGCACGATGCACGCCCAGTACGCGTAGCGCACGAGAAACCCGGCCCACGGGCTCACGTAATGTTCGGCGTACGCACCGAACGACCCGGAGGTCGGGTGCGCGACCGTCATCTCCGCGAGACAGCCCATCAGCAGCAGCGAGATGAACGCGCCGATCGCGTAGCTCACGAGCACGCTCGGGCCCGCGAAGCCGATCGCGAACCCGCTGCCGAGAAAGAGACCCGTGCCGATCGCACCGCCGATCGCGATCATCGCCATCTGCCGTGCGGAAAGCGTGCGGCGCAGACCCTGCTCGCGCGCCGCGATGTGCTGGAATTGCCCTTCTGGTTGCATCGAATGACCTCGTTCGAAAGCGATTGTCCGGTCGAAACTTCGACGGCGCGCGGGCCGGCGCCGGACCGCACCGGCCGTCGCACGCCGCGTGCTCAGAACATGTGGCGCAGGCCGGCCGCGATGCCCGTCTGGTTGCCGCGTCCGGGCATTTCGGTGAACGCGCCGCCGCTCACCCGGTTGTAGTCGAGCGTCGCATAGACCTGCGTGGCCTTCGACAGAGCGTACTCGGCTTCGAGCACGCCCGTATAGCGCTTTCCGCCGTTGCCCGCGACGCCGTTGACGTTGCGGATGTCGTCGTAATACGCGACGCCCGTCACCGATACCGCGGGCGTGACCTTCACGCTCGCGCCGGTGTAGAAGATCGCGTCGCGGCGCGGGTTGTCGACGAACGAACCGTAGGTCACGTCGCGCCCCGCCGCGTTCAGCAATTGCTGGTCGAGCATGCCCGTGCGGTCGATGCCGCCGAGGTAGCCCGCATACAGCGTCGCCACGCCGAACGCATAGCGGGCGCCCGCGCCCCACGCCTGCTGCGCACGGCTATTCAGGTCGCGCACCTGCTGGTACGTCGCGCCGACCATCAGCCCGCCGAGCGTGTACGACACGTGCGTGCCCCAGTACGCATTCGCGCCGAGACTGCCCGCGACGCCGCCGAAGCCGTAGCTCGCGCCGACGTCCAGTCCGCCGAACGTGCCGTCGTAGCTGACGACGTTGTTCGCGCGGCCCTGCGTGAGAAAGTACGGCCACATGTTGGCCGTGTAGTTGCCGACCGTCAGCGGATCGAGATCGCCGAACAGGTTGAACGCTTCGGTCGCCTGCCGGCCGAGCTTCACGGTGCCCCAGTCGCTTGCGAGGCCGACATATGCGTAGCGGCCGAACAATGCGCCGTCGAGCTGCCCGTTCTGCGGCTCGAAGCCGCTCTCGAGCTGGAAGATCGCCTTCAGCCCGCCGCCGAGCGCTTCGCTGCCCTTCAGGCCCCAGCGGCTGTTGGTGATCGCGCCGTTGGTCATCTGCACGCTCGCGTCGTTCGATGCGTCCGCGTGCGTCGTATAGCGGATGCTCTGGTCGACGATCCCGTACAGCGTCACGCTGCTCTGCGCCATCGCGCCGCTCGCGGCGAGCAGGCCCGCCATCGTCGGTAGTGCGAATCGACTGATGCTCTTCATGCTTGTCTCCATCCTTGTCTTTCGTTTGTTGATGTTTTCAGTGACTTCGGGTACTGCCATCCGCGCGAAACGGCACGCGTGGGCACACGTGCTAGTCACGCGCTGCCGGCAACGCGACGTATGCGACGAGTTCGACGCGCATGTCCGGATGCGCGAAACCCTGCACGCCCACGCACGTGCGGTTCGGGTACGGTTCGCGGAAGTGGCGCCGGTATTCGGCGTCGAATTCCGGCATCGCCTTCACGTCGGACAGGTAGACGAGCACCTGCGCGACGTCATCCATCGTCGCACCCGCCGCGGCCGCGGCCTTCGCGAGATTGCCGAGCGTGATGCGCGCCTGCTCGGTCATCGTGTCGCCGACGATCGCGCCGGACGCATCGACCGGCCCGTGGCCGGTAAACATCAGCCCGCCCGCGCGGGTCGCCCACGAGAACGGCTGCGCGAGCTGCGGCAAGTCGACCGGGATCCTGTCTGCCATCGTGTCCTCCTTCGATTCGAAACCGGTTGTTCAGGCCGTCTGGCGCGTCGCGCCGCCGAGCACGTCGGCGATCGCGTTCGCGACGTGCTCGACGTTCGCGTCGTTCAGCCCCGCGATGCACATGCGGCCCGAGCGCAGCAGGTAGACGCCGTGCGACATGCGCAGGCGATCCACGTCGGCCGCGGCGATGCCCGTATAGCTGAACATCCCGCGCTGCGTGACGAGCGCGTCGAAGGCCGGCGCGGGCAGGCACGCATCGAGCCGCGCCTTCAGCGCGCCGCGCATGCGCTTGATGCGCGCGCGCACCTGCGCGACCTCGTCCTCCCAGCGCGCGCGCAGCGCGTCGTCGTTCAGCACCGTCGACACGAGTTGCGCGCCGAACAGCGGCGGGCTCGAATAGGTGCGGCGCACGCCGGCCTGCAACTGGCTCAGCACCGTCGCGGCTTCGCCCGTGCTCGCGCAGACGATCGACAGCCCGCCGACGCGCTCGCCGTACAACGAGAAATTCTTCGAGAACGAGTTGCTGACGATCGCCGGCAACCCTGCATCGACGATCGCGCGCACGGCCCAGGCATCGTCGTCGAGGCCATCGCCGAAGCCCTGATACGCCATGTCGAGGAACGGAATCAGCCCGCGGCGCACGAGCACGTCGATCACCGCGCGCCATGCGTCGCGGCTCAGGTCGAGGCCCGTCGGGTTGTGGCAGCACGGCTGCAGCAGCACGATGCTGCGCGCGGGCAGCGCGTCGAGCGCCGCGAGCATCGCGTCGACGCGCAGGCCGTTGCATGCTTCGTCGTAGTACGGATACGTGTGTACGTCGAGCCCGGCCGCGGAGAAGATCACGCGATGGTTGTCCCACGTCGGATCGCTGATCCAGATCGCACTGTCGGGGAAATAGCGCTTCACGAACTCGGCGCCGAGGCGCAGCGCGCCCGAGCCGCCGAGCGTCTGCAGCGTAGCGATGCGGCCCTGCGCGAGCGCTGCGCAATCCGCACCGAACACGAGACGCTGCACGCCCTGCCGGTACGCAGCGAGCCCTTCCATCGGCAGATAGGTGTGCGGCGCGCCCGCTTCGCGCAGCCGCTCGGCTGCGACGCGCGTGCTCTCGAGCACCGGAATGCGACCCGCGTCGTCGTAGTAGAGGCCGATGCTGAGGTTGACCTTGTGCGGATGCGCATCCTGCTGGAATGCCTGGAACAGCGACAGGATCGGATCGCCCGGATAGGCGGGAATGTGTTCGTACATGGCGGAATGTCGGTAGGAGTGGAAAACGGTGCAACCGGCGGCATGACATCGAGCCACGCCGTGCGATTGAGGCATGGGGCGCATGTTATCGAGGACGAAATAGAATGAGCTTCACTTTTCGGTGACGATTCCATCCGATTGCAGTAGAGTCTTCGATCACCATCTCAAAATTGACGGGATTCTGCGAAATGACCCTGGATCGAACCGACATGCGGATCCTCCGGCACCTCGAACGGGACGGACGCATCAGCAATCAGGACCTGTCGAACGCGGTCGCGCTGTCGCCGTCGGCATGCCTGCGGCGCGTGAAGCTGCTCGAGGAACGCGGCGCCATATCGGGCTACCGCTGCACGATCGAACCGAAGAAGGTGGGCGTGGCGTTCGAGGCGCTGGTGCACGTCGCGATGCGCCCGGACGTGCCCGAGTGGCACGACCGGTTCGTGGAGGCGATCCAGCAGTGGCCCGAAGTCATCGCCGCGCAGATCGTGACGGGTGGATCGAACTATGTGCTGACGGTGCGCACGCGCGACCTCGACCACTACTCCGACTTCGTGATCAATCGGCTGCACCGCGCCACCGGCGTGATGTCGATCAACTCGAGCATCGTGCTCGCGACGCTCAAGCGCGACGGCTCGATCCTCGATCTCGTCGAGCCGTCGACGGCCGGCTGACCGGCGTTCGCGCGGCCCTGAAAATTATTTGCAGAAAGGTCTTTACGAACCCCAAAAGCTCTGACATAATTTGATTCTTCTTTGGGCGGTTAGCTCAGCGGTAGAGCACTGCCTTCACACGGCAGGGGTCACTGGTTCGATCCCAGTACCGCCCACCAAAGAATTCAAGGGCCTGCGTCTCACGACGCAGGCCCTTTTCGTTTTGCGCGTCGCTTTCGCATGTTCCATGTTTCGCGAGCGACCTCCGCCCGCCTCGTAATATGCAGTAACGAATTCGTAACATTGATCTGGTATTGGCTGACTAGAATCGACCGACAATGACAGCCGGCCGAGCGGCACCGGCTCCCGAATCCAATCAAGACGAACGGGGATCTGGACCGCGCGTTGCGCGGCTGGTTCATACCGTCGCAACTACCCATGACATTGTCGAATTCACACACCCTGTGGTTGACCGGCTTGAGTGGCGCCGGCAAGTCCACGCTCTCGCGCGAGATCGCCGCACACTTGCGCACGCACAACATTCCTGTCTGTATCCTCGATGGCGACGAACTGCGCTCGGGCGTCTCTCCCGATCTCGGCTTCAGGCGCGACGATCGCGCCGAGAACTGCCGGCGCACCGCGGAAATCGCGAAGCTGCTGAACAACCAGGGAATCATGGTTGTGGTCGCACTGATTTCGCCTTATGAAGTCGACCGGCAACTGGCACGCAAGATCGTCGGCGACGAGCGCTTCGTCGAAATCTATCTGAAGACCGACATCGAGACCTGCTCCGCGCGCGATCCGAAACGTCTGTACGCCAAGGCGATCACCGGCCAGACGCGCCAGTTCACCGGCATCTCCGATCCGTACGAGGTACCGGCATCCCCGGATCTCGTCGTCGAGACCGGGGCGATGTCCATTTCCGAGTGCGTCGCGCGCATCATCGAATTCGATCAGCAGCGCTTCGACCACGTCTGATCGAAGCACCGCAGCCGCTCACGTTGCGCGTGCGACACGCTCCGCCGTCGCGTCGAACGCGCGCTTCGCCTTGTCGACGATCTCGTCGACCTCCCCTTCCCGAATCACGAGCGGCGGCGACAGCAGCATCCGGTCGCCGGTCGCACGCATGATCAGGTTGCCGTTGAAGCAAAAGTCGCGGCAGATCGTGCCGACATCGACGCTCGCGTCGAAACGCGCGCGCCGGTCGCGATCGCGCGCGAGCTGCACGCCGGCAACCAGCCCCACGCCCGCAATCTCGCCGACGATCGGATGATCGCCAAGCGCCTCTCGCAGCCGGCGCTGGAAATACGGACCGATGTCGCGCTTCACGCGCTCGACGATCCCTTTGTCACGCAGCAGCTTCAGGTTCGCGACCGCGACGGCCGCGGCAACCGGGTGGCCCGAGTACGTGAGGCCGTGATTGAATTCGCCGTGGTCGATGATCGGGCCCGCGATGCGCTCATGAATGCCCGCTGCACCCATCGGCACATAACCGGACGTCAGGCCCTTGGCCATCGTGATCAGGTCCGGCTCGAAACCGAAATGCTGATGGGCGAACCATTCGCCGGTGCGGCCGAACCCGCCGATCACTTCGTCCGCGACCAGCAGGATGTCGTACTTGCGGCAGATCCGCTGGATTTCCGGCCAGTACGTCGACGGCGGGAAGATCACGCCGCCCGCTCCCTGGAACGGCTCGCCGATGAACGCCGCGACGTTCTCCGCACCCAGTTCGAGAATCTTCGCTTCGAGCTGCTGCGCGCGTGCCAGGCCGAATGCTTCCGGCGTCTCGCCGGCCTGCGCTTCGCCGAAGAAATACGGCTGGTCGATGTGCACGATGTGCTCGACCTTCGAGGGCATCTGCTCGTGCATGTAGCCCATCCCGCCGAGCGTGGCGCCGGCGATCGTCGAGCCGTGGTAGCCGTTCTTGCGCGAGATCACATATTTCTTCTGCGGCTTGCCCTGCACGCGCCAGTACTGGTGCACGAGACGCAGCACGGTGTCGTTGCCTTCCGAGCCGCTGTTGCAATAGAAGAAGTGGTTGAAGCCGGCGGGCGTCACTTCGGCGAGCATCGTCGACAGCTCGATCACCGGCGGGTGCGTCGTCTTGAAGAACGTGTTGTAGAACGGCAGTTCCTGGAGCTGGCGATACGCGGCGTCGGCCAGTTCCTTGCAGCCGTAGCCGACGTTCACGCACCAGAGGCCGGCCATCCCGTCGATGACCTTGTTGCCGTCCGAGTCCCACAGATAGACGCCGTCGGCCTTCACGATCACGCGGCTGCCCGCACGGTTCAGCGCGCCCATGTCGGAAAACGGGTGGATGTGGTGCGCGGCGTCGAGCGCGCGGTATTCGGCGGTCGGCCGCGCGGCGACGGATTCGTTTCGTTCGGTCATGTTTCCTCCGCAAGACGATGCCGCACGCTCACACGTGCAGCAGAAGATGCCGGCGCTCCCACGAACTGATCACGCGGAAGAACGCTTCGTATTCGGTATCCTTCAACGCCAGATACGCCTTCACGAACTTGTCGCCGAGAATGCCGGCGAGCGGCGTGCAGGCGGCCATCAGCGAAATGCCCTCCTCCAGGTTGCGCGGCAACTGGTACGGCAGGTCGTAGCCGTCCGACGCGATCGGCTCGGTCGGTGCGAGGTTCTGCGTGAGACCGAGATAGCCGGCGGCGAGCGTCGCCGCGAATGCCAGATACGGATTGCAATCGACGCCCGGAATCCGGTTCTCGATGCGCCGCCCGGCCGGCGCCGACTGCGGGATGCGAAAGCCGACCGTGCGGTTGTCGTAGCCCCACTGGACGTTGATCGGCGCGGCCATGAAGCGCGACAGCCGGCGATACGAGTTGATGTACGGCGCGAAGATCGGCATCAGCGCCGGCGTGTACTTCTGCAGCCCGGCGAGATAGCTGTGGAACATCGGCGACACGACACCGCCTTCGTCGGCGAACAGGTTACGGCCCGTGTGTGCATCGGCCAGGCTCTGGTGGATATGCATCGCCGAGCCCGGCTCGTTTTCCATCGGCTTGGCCATGAACGTCGCGTACATGTTGTGGCGCAGCGCGGCCTCGCGCACCGTGCGCTTGAACAGGAACACCTGGTCGGCCAGCGACAGCGCGTCGCCGTGCACGAAATTGATTTCCATCTGCGCGGCGCCGACTTCGTGAATCAGCGTTTCGATGTCGAGGCCCTGCATCTCGCAGTATTCGTAGATGTCCTCGAACAGCGGGTCGAACTCGTTGACGGCCTCGATCGAGTACGACTGCCGGCCGGTTTCCGCACGGCCGGTGCGCCCGACCGGCGGACGCAAGGGCAGATCGGGATCGGCGTTCATGTCGACCAGGTAGAACTCGAGCTCGGGTGCGACCACCGGCCTCCAGCCCTTCGCCTTGTACAAATCCAGCACGCGGCGCAGCACGTAGCGCGGCGAGATCTCGACGGGCGAGCCGTCGAAGTGCACGCAATCGTGAATCACCTGCGCGGTCGGATCGACGGCCCACGGAATCAGGCAGATCGTCGATGGATCGGGCACGCACACCATGTCGGGATCGGTCACGCCGGTCAGCGTGCCGTCTTCCGGATAGTCGCCGGTGACGGTCTGCACCATCACGGCCTGCGGCAGGCGCATCGATTCGCCGGACTCGAATTTGTTGCGCGGGATGATCTTGCCGCGCGCGATGCCGGCCATGTCGGGAATGATCGCCTCGACTTCCGTGATGCGGTGCTGACGCAGGAATTCGCTCAGTTCGGGTTGCATGATCGGCCTCGTTCAGTCGATGTCGGATGCGGCCGGCGACGGCATGGTGCCGCCGGCCGCATGAATGCGATGCGTCATGCGCGCGCGGCACGCCGCGCCGAATGCCGCGAAGATGTCGCGCGACAGCGGTTGCTCCGCGAAACGCCATTCGGGATGCCACTGCACGCCGAGCGCGAACGCGCGCGCGCCGCGCACGCTGACGGCCTCGATCAGGCCGTCGGGGGCGCTCGCCTCGATCGCGAGCCCCGCACCGAGCCGCGCGATGCCCTGGTCGTGCAGCGAATTGACCATCGCGTCGGGCGCGCCGCGCGCCACGCGTTGCAACAGCCCGCCCGGCGCGAGCTGCACCCGGTGCGCGGGGCCGTACTGCCGCTCGAGCGGGTCGCCCGTGCGCTCGCGGTGATCGTCGAAACCAGGGCTCGCATGCAGCCGCTGATGCAGCGTGCCGCCATAGGCGACGTTCAGCTCCTGCATGCCGCGGCAGATCGCGAGCACGGGCACGCCCGCGTCGATCGCAGCACGAATCAGCGGCAACGCCGTCGCATCGCGCGCGGGATCGTGCAGCGTGTCGGGCATGCTGGCCGGCCCGCCATAGTGATGCGGCTCGACGTTCGAATAGCTGCCGGTCAGCAGCAGCCCGTCGATCGACGCGACGATCGCCTCGACCGGCTGCCGCGCGCCGAGCGCAGGCAGCACGAACGCCAGCGCGCCGGCGCCGTCGACGAGCGCGACGAGGTACTTCTCGCCTGCCGTGTGGTTCGGATGGGCGCCGCGCATGATGCGATCGGCGGTGACGGCTACGATCGGGCGCGCGCGCATGGTCGCCTCCACGGTAGGCGCGCGGCGCATGCGGACGCGCAAGACGACAGAAACCCGCGCCGAGCGCGCGGCACGCGCCCATGCGCGATGCTGTCGCGCAATCGGCGCGGCAACGTGCGGTGCGGCCCGAAGTGCAAGCGTGAAGGGACGCTAGGGTAACAACGACGCGCTGCCGTCGCACTGCACGGCACTGAACACGTACGCGGTCACGAGATTGAAGCGGCGCAGGCCGCAATGGGACACAGCGAAGAAGCGAGGCTCGCATGAGGAGGCGGTGCGCGTGCCGCGATCTGCAGGCCGGATCGGCCCGGCTTGAGGCGGCGCGCCCGCCGACGGACTTCGGGTCCGGCGTATCGAAGGGCTGGCGGCTTTCACGATCGTACTCGACTGACTGATGAAGGCAGGACACGTGTCGCGATCAAACGGGAGCGGCAATGCCGCGCGGCGACACGTCGGCAAGGTGTCTCGCAGCGGATTCCGGCACGGTACGGCGATGATCGACGCCGTCTGCACCGGTGCGCGCGCGACGACTTCCTGACATTCAGCTTATATCACCTAAAAATTGCGTCAAATTTTCAGGTGTCGAATCCGGCATCGGTCAGACGAAAAAAAACGGCATCGACCAGGCGGGTCGATGCCGTTTGGTGCGCTGCGTCGGCGCGTGCCGCCTGCGCCGGCGGGGCGCGACGCGATGCTGCGTCGCGCTGCCGCACGCAACGGCCGATGGCTCAACGGTGCGCGAGCGCGGTTTCGACGAGCGTCTGCAGCAGCGGCACGATGTGCGCGGCGCGCGTTTCGTCGTATGCGTACGGACGCGTCTCTTCCATGTACGTGATCTGCGACAGTTCGAGCTGCACGGCTTCGACGCCGGTCTCGGGCACGCCATACTGGCGCGTGATGTAGCCGCCCTTGAAGCGCCCGTTCGCGACGGCCGTATAGCCGCCATGTGCGCTCACGCACGCGGCCAGCGCCTCGGCCAGGCCGGGCGCCGCGCTCGCGCCGCTCGACGTGCCGAAGTTGAAGTCCGGCAGGCGTCCGTCGAAGAAGCGCGGCACGTGCGAGCGGATCGAATGCGCTTCCCACACGAGCACGCGGCCGTGCTCGCGCTTCAGGCGCGCGATCTCGCCTTGCAGCGCGTCGTGATACGGACGCCAGTAGCGGTCGCGACGGCGCATGATCTCGTCGTTGCCGGGCTGCGCGTTCGCCGGATACAGCGGCGCCTTGTCGAACGTGTCGACCGGCACGAGCCCGGTCGTGTCCTGCCCCGGGTACAGGTTCTCGTTGTCGGGCGGACGGTTCAGGTCGACGACGTAACGCGCGTGCGACGGCACGAGGATCGATGCGCCGAGCGTCGCGGCGAACCCGTACAGCCGCTCGAGATGCCAGTCGCAATCGTCGACGAAGCGCGCGTCGGGCGTCATCGTCGCGGCGATGTCGTCGGGAATATGCGTGCCTGCGTGCGGAATCGAGATCAGCAGCGGCAGCGTGCCCTGCTTCAGCGTGAATACAGCCGGTTGTTCAGTCATGTCGCTTCACCGTAAGAGTCTGCCGGCGCACGCGGACGGCGTGCGCCGGATGCTGCACGTTCAGCGCAGCAGTTGCGCCAGCGCGGCGCGGTAGTCGGCATACGCGACGGCTTCGTCGCGATGGCGACGGCCGCTCACGACGCGCTCGCCGCCCGTGTAGACGTCGAGCACCGGCGTGTCGCCATGCTCGGCGAATACCGCCCCCGACAGCCAGGACGCGCTGTCGTGTTCGGCGATCGCCGGATGATCGGGATCGAGCACGAGCCAGTCAGCGCGCGCGCCTTCGCGCAGCGCACCGATGCGCCGCCCGCTTGCCTGCGCACCGCCCGCGAGCGACGCATCGAACAGACGATCGGCGACATGCGCTTGCGTATCGCTCGCCAGCACGTTGCGTGCGCGATGCACGAGCCGCTGCCCGTATTCGAGCAGGCGCAGTTCCGAGCGCCAGTCGACCGACGCATGGCTGTCGGAACCGACGCCGATCACGCCGCCCTGCGCGAGATAGTCGACGGCCGGGAACACACCGTCGCCGAGGTTCGCTTCGGTCGTCAGGCACAGGCCGGCCACCGCACGGCGCTTCGCGAGCGCCGCCGTTTCGGCCGCATCGACGTGCGTCGCGTGCACGAGACACCAGCGCGCATCGACGTCGAAGCGATCGAGCAGCCATTGCACCGGGCGCGCACCGTAGGCGCGCACGCAGTCGTCGACTTCGGCCGTCTGCTCGGCGATATGGATGTGCACCGGCGCGTCGTCGGGCAAGCCTTCGAGCAGCACGCGCAACCCGTTCTCGGACACCGCGCGCAGCGAGTGCGGCGCGACGCCGTAGCGCAGCCCGCCATCCTCGGGCGCGACGCGACGCATCGCGTCGAGCAGTTCGAGCAGCCCGTCCGGCGTGTTGATGAAGCGGCGCTGGTCGTCACGCGGCGGCTTGTTGCCGAAGCCGGCGAACTGGTACGACACGGGCAGCATCGTGATGCCGATGCCGGCCGAGCGCGCCGCGTCGATCACGCGCGTGCCGAGTTCCGCGATCTGCGGATAGCGCGAGCCGTCCTGCGTGTGGTGCACGTAGTGGAATTCGCACACCGACGTGTAGCCGCACTTGAGCATCTCGACGTACAGCCAGCGCGCGATCGCCGCGAGCGCGTCGGGCGTGATCTTCAGCGCGAAGCGGTACATCAGGTCGCGCCAGCTCCAGAAGCTGTCGGCGGGATTCGCGCGGTATTCGGTGAGCCCCGCCATCGCGCGCTGGAACGCGTGCGAATGCAGGTTCGGCATGCCGGGCAGCACCGGCCCGGCCGCGCGCGCGACGCCGGCCGGCGCATCGGTGTCGGGCGTCACGCCGGTCAGCGTGCCGGCCGCGTCCCAGCGCAGCAGCACGTTGCGGCGCCAGCCACCGGGCAGGTATGCATGGTCCGCGAACAACGTCATTTCGGTCATCGTCAGTCTCGATTCGTCCAGGGCTAGCCGTTCATTCGGCGAAACACGGTCGCACCGCCGCGCACGACCTGCTGGCACAGCGGCCGGCCGATCCAGTAAGCGAGCTCCGACAGCGAGCCGACCGACCAGACCGCGAAGTCGGCCTGGCGACCCGCCTCGAGCGCGCCGTGGCGATCCGCGCGGCCGAGCGCCGCGGCCGCATGGCGCGTCACGCCCTGCAGCACCTCGGGCACCGTCATGCGGAACAGCGTGCAGCCCATGTTCATCGTCAGCAGCAGCGATTCGAGCGGCGACGTGCCGGGATTGTGATCGGTCGCGAGCGCGATCGGCACGCCGTGCTTGCGCAGCAGGTCGATCGGCGGCAATTGCGTTTCGCGGATGAAGTAGTACGCACCGGGCAACAGCACGGCGACCGTGCCGGCCGCCTTCATGGCTTCGATGCCGGCTTCGTCGAGAAACTCGAGGTGATCGGCGGACAGCGCGCGGTATCGCGCGGCCAGTGCCGTGCCGCCCGCGTTCGACAGCTGTTCCGCGTGCAGCTTCACCGGCAAGCCGCGCCGCGTCGCGGCCTCGAATACGCGTTCGGTCTGCGCGAGCGAGAAGCCGATGCGTTCGCAGAACACGTCGACCGCGTCGACGAGCCCTTCGTCGGCCAGCGCCGGCAGCATGCGTTCGCACACTTCGTCGATGTATTCGTCCGCGCGCCCCGCATATTCCGGCGGCAGCGCGTGCGCGCCGAGGAACGTGGTGTAGACCGTGACCGGGAAGCGCTCGCCGAGCTGGCGCGCGACGCGCAGCATCTTGCGTTCACTCGCGAGGTCGAGCCCGTAGCCCGACTTGATCTCGAGCGCGGTCACGCCTTCGGCGAGCAGCGGCTGCAGGCGTGCGGCGGCCTGCACGAACAGCGTCGTCTCGTCGGCCGCGCGCGTCGCACGCACCGTCGACACGATCCCGCCGCCCTGCCGCGCGATCTCCTCGTAGCTGACGCCCGCGAGGCGCTGCGCGAACTCGTCGGCGCGCGTGCCGCCGTACACGAGGTGCGTGTGGCAGTCGACGAGGCCCGGCGTCACCCACGCGCCGTGCAAGTCCTCGCGCTGCCAGTGCGCATAACCGTGCGGCAGCGCGGCGAGCGCGCCGAGCCACGCGATCGTGCCGGTTTCGTCGACGGCGATCGCCGCGTCGTCGATCGTCTCGTCGGGATGGCCGTGCGGACACAGCCTCAGGTGATGCCAGACAGTCGGTTTCATGCGTTCAGTCTCGTTCGCCGACGGCGAGCGACACGGCGAGCAGCGCGCCGCCTCCGCTCACGACGACGTCAAACGCACGCTGCAGCCCGTCGAGCTGCAGCGTGTCCATTTCTTGCAGTGCGTAGTGCGCGCCGTCGATCTCGACGCGGACCGCGCCGGTCGCGCAAAACAGCAGCACGGTATCGGCGCGCTCGACGCGGTGCGTGCCTTCGGGCCACACATCGACCGACCCGCGCGCAGCCGAACGGCGCGTCATCAGGTTGAAGTCGCGCGTCGCGCCGTCATGCAGCGTCGCGTCGATCGCCACTTCGCCCGCGAAATCCGCGCGCGCGAGCGGCGCATCGAGCACGTGCTTCGCACCGCCCGCTTCCGCGAGCGTCATGCCCGCGCCGGACAGCAGCACGAGCGTGCGGTCGATGCCGTCGAAACGCGAAAACGGCCCGGCCGCGCCGACGTCCGCGACGCTCACGCGCCATGCGAACGTATCGAGCGCGGCACCCGGCGGAAACGCGCCGATTTCGCGCGTCACGCCGCCACCGTTCTTCCACGGCGACGCGACGAGATCCGCCGCGCGGATCATCGTCGTGTTCACCGGCGCCTGGTCGAGCGCCGTCATGCTCAGCGGCCGAGCATCGGCAGCTTCAGGCCGGCTTCGCGGGCCGTCTGCTGCGCGAGTTCGTAGCCGGCATCCGCGTGGCGCATCACGCCCGTCGCCGGATCGTTCAGCAGCACGCGACCGAGACGCTCGTGCGCATCGGCGGTACCGTCGGCGACGATCACGACGCCCGAGTGCTGCGAGAAGCCCATGCCGACACCGCCGCCATGGTGCAGCGACACCCACGATGCGCCGCCTGCGGTGTTCAGCAGTGCGTTCAGCAGCGGCCAGTCGCTCACGGCGTCCGACCCGTCCTTCATGGATTCCGTCTCGCGGTTCGGGCTTGCGACCGAACCGGTGTCGAGGTGGTCGCGGCCGATCACGATCGGGGCCTTCAGTTCGCCGTTCTTCACCATCTCGTTGAACGCCTGGCCGAGGCGATAGCGATCCTTCACGCCAACCCAGCAGATCCGTGCCGGCAGGCCCTGGAACGCGATGCGCTCACGTGCCATGTCGAGCCAGTTGTGCAGGTGCGGATCGTCGGGGATCAGCTCCTTCACCTTCTGGTCGGTCTTGTAGATGTCTTCCGGATCGCCCGACAGCGCGACCCAGCGGAACGGACCCTTGCCTTCGCAGAACAGCGGGCGGATGTACGCCGGCACGAAACCGGGGAAGTCGAACGCGTTCTCGACGCCCATTTCCAGCGCCATCTGGCGGATGTTGTTGCCGTAGTCGAGCGTCGCCGCGCCGCGTTCCTGCAGATCCAGCATCGCCTGCACCTGGACGGCCATCGACTGCTTCGCGACCTTCACGATGCTCTGCGGATCGACCTTCTGCGCTTCGCGCCATTGCGCGACGGTCCAGCCTTGCGGCAGGTAGCCGTTGATCGGGTCGTGCGCGCTCGTCTGGTCGGTCACGCAATCCGGCGTGATGCCGCGCTTGACGAGTTCCGGGAACACGTCGGCCGCGTTGCCGAGCAGGCCGATCGACACCGGCTTGCCGCTGCGCTTCGCTTCCTCGATCATGCCGAGCGCTTCGTCGAGCGTCGTCGCCTTCTTGTCGACATAACGCGTCTTCAGACGGAAGTCGATGCGCGTCTCGTCGCATTCGACCGCGATCATCGAGAAGCCGGCCATCGTCGCTGCCAGCGGCTGCGCGCCGCCCATGCCGCCCAGGCCGCCCGTCAGGATCCAGCGACCCGACGGATCGCCGTTGAAGTGCTGGTTCGCGACCGAGAAGAACGTTTCATAGGTGCCCTGCACGATGCCCTGGCTACCGATGTAGATCCAGCTGCCGGCCGTCATCTGACCGTACATCATCAGGCCCTTGCGGTCGAGCTCGTGGAAGTGATCCCAGTTCGCCCAGTGCGGCACGAGGTTCGAGTTCGCGAGCAGCACGCGCGGCGCATCCTTGTGCGTGCGGAACACACCGACCGGCTTGCCCGACTGGATCAGCAGCGTCTCGTTCTCTTCGAGATCCTTCAGCGACGCGAGGATCTGGTCGTAGCATTCCCAGTTGCGCGCCGCGCGGCCGATGCCGCCGTAGACGACGAGCGAATGCGGATGCTCGGCGACTTCCGCGTCGAGGTTGTTCTGGATCATCCGGTAGGCCGCTTCGGCCAGCCAGGTCTTGCAGACCTTCTCGCTGCCGCGCGGTGCGCGGATCGTGCGCGTCGGATCGAGACGGGGATCGATGTGTTTCGGATGGTTCATGACGACTGCTCCCGAGGGAAAGTGAAGATCAATAAGGAATCAGAAATGCCCGGTGAAGCGATAACGGCTGCCGGGATGCCACAGATTCGCCACCGAGGCGACGACGCCCTGCGACCAGGTGCGCCGATGTAAAACCAGACACGGCTCGACGTCGTCCATCCGCAACTGCTCGCGCCGCTCGGGCGCCGGAGCCGCCGCTTCGATCCGGTACTCGACGCGCTGCAGCGGTGCCGCGCGCATCAGGTACAGGTTCGGCGTCGTATTCGTGAAATCCTGCTCGGCATAATCCGGCGCGACCGCCGGATTTACCCACCGTTCTTCGAGCTGGACGGGTTCGTCGTTCTCGAAGTGCAACACCTGCGAATGAAACAGCTTCGTGCGCACGGCCACCTGCATCTCGTCGGCGAGCGCCTCGTCGGCGCGGATCGTCGCGAGGCCGAGCACGCTGGCGTGATACGCATGCCCGCGCGCGCCGACCTCCTCCGAAATGCTGCGGATCGCCACCAGCGTCGACTCGTACTTCGGCCGCGCGACGTAGGTGCCGGCGCCCTTCATGCGCGTCAGCACCTGCTCGGCCGTCAACTCGCGCAACGCGCGGTTGACGGTCATGCGCGCGACCTTGAACTCGCGGGCCAGTTCGTTCTCGGATGGCACCTGATCGCCCTCCGCCCACTCGCCGGCGTGAATGCGGCCCAGGATGAAATCCTTGATCTCCTGGTAGACCGGCGCACTCATGGGCTTACTGTTCCGATGCGAACGAGAACGGTGCGACCTTCGCGAACGCGCGCTCGCCGACGAGCTTCGCGATCACGGCGATGTCCGGTGCGAAGTAGTGGTCGAGTTCGTAGTGCGCAACCTTGCCGCGGATCGTTTCCATCACCGGCGCCAGCTTCGGGCTCGTGTGGTACGGCGCGCGCAGGTCGACGCCTTGAGCGGCGGCCAGCAGTTCGATCGCGAGGATGTGCTTCGTGTTGTCCGCGATGTCGGCGAGCTTGCGCGCGGCGAACGTCGCCATCGACACGTGGTCTTCCTGGTTCGCCGAGGTCGGCAGCGAGTCGACCGAAGCCGGGTGCGCGAGCGTCTTGTTTTCCGATGCCAGTGCGGCAGCCGTCACGTGGGCGATCATGAAGCCCGAGTTCACGCCGCCGTCCCGCACGAGGAACGGGGGCAGGCCCGACAGCGTCGCGTCGATCAGCAGCGCGATGCGGCGTTCTGCCAGTGCGCCGATTTCCGATGCGGCGAGCGCGAGGTTGTCGGCCGCGAACGCGACGGGTTCAGCGTGGAAGTTGCCGCCCGACAGCACTTCGCCGGTATCCGGGAAGATCAGCGGGTTGTCCGACACGGCGTTCGCTTCGATCAGCAGCACGTCGGCTGCATGGCGCATCTGATCCAGACACGCGCCCATCACCTGCGGCTGGCAGCGCAGGCTGTACGGATCCTGCACCTTGTCGCAATCGCGGTGCGACTGGTTGATCGGCGAGCCTTCGAGCAGGTCGCGGTACGACGCTGCCGCGTCGATCTGGCCTTGATGGCCGCGCAGTTCGTGGATACGTGCGTCGAACGGCTTCACCGAGCCGGCTGCCGCGTCGACCGACAGCGCCCCCGCGACGAGCGCGGTGCGGTACAGGTCTTCGATCGCGAACATGTTGTCGAGTGCCAGTGCGGTCGATGCCTGCGTGCCGTTCAGCAGCGCGAGGCCTTCCTTCGCCTGCAGCGTCAGCGGCGCGAGGCCCGCGACACGCAGACCGTCGAGCGCGCTGGCGCGTTCGCCGCGGATGAACACTTCACCGACGCCGAGCAGCACGGCCGACATGTGCGCGAGCGGCGCGAGGTCGCCCGATGCACCGACCGAGCCCTTCACCGGGATCAGCGGCAGCACGTCGGCGTTGAACAGCGTGATCAGCGCATCCATCACTTCGCGACGGATGCCCGAGTGGCCGCGGCCGAGGCTCGACAGCTTCAGCGCCAGCAGCAGACGCACCGACGAACGTGCCATCGGCTCGCCCACGCCGACGGCGTGCGACAGCACCAGGTTCTTCTGCAGCAGCTCGAGCTGGTCGTGCGGGATGTGCGTGCTGGCCAGGCGGCCGAAGCCCGTGTTGATGCCGTATGCCGGCTCGCCTTTCGCTGCGATGTCGGCGACGGCCTTCGAGCCGGCGTCGATCTTTGCGAAGCTCGCCGGGTCGAGCGTGAGCTGCACGGATTCGCGAGCGATCTTGCGCAGTTGCGGGAGGGTCAGGTGGCCGGGGGTCAACGTAATCATGTGAGCAATCCTGTCTAGACAAGTTCGGGATGGCTTGCAGTTTAGCCACCGGAACTTGTCTAGACAACCCCGTTTTTCATGATTTCGACTTGGGAGTTTCCCTGATGTCCGGCGCGGCCCGCCGGGCCGGCCTGACGAACTCCGTGTTTAACATATGTTGCAATTATTTTGTCTTTGGCAACATACGAATCCGAACTTGCCTACAATCCGCCTACGGAGACTCGCCATGAACATTCCGCCCCGGTTGACCGCCCTTTTCGGCCGCAGCCTGCTCGTCGCCGCGTGCGCGCTCGCGTGCGGCGCGTCGGTCGCAGCCGAGCCGCTGTCCGGCACGCTCGAGAAGATCCAGCAGAACAACCTGATCTCGATCGGCCATCGCGAGACGTCGGTGCCGTTCTCCTATGTCGACACGAGCGGCAAGGTCATCGGTTTCTCGCAGGACCTGTGCGATCGTGTAATCGCCGCCGTGAAGGCACGCACCGGCAAGTCCGACCTGCAGGTGCGCTTCATCCCGGTCACGTCGCAGAACCGCATCCCGCTGGTGCAGAACGGCACCGTCGATCTCGAATGCGGGGTGACCACCAACCTCGCCGCGCGGCATGCTCAGGTGGCGTTCTCGACCACCTTCTTCGTCGCGACCACGCGCCTGCTCACGCGCACGAATTCGGGCATCCACGACTTCCCCGATCTCGCCGGCAAGACGGTCGTGACGAATCAGGGCACGACGTCCGAGCGCCTGCTGCGCAAGATGAACGAAGAAAAGAAGATGAACATGCAGATCATCAGCGCGAAGGACTACGGCGAAGGACGCCTCACGCTCGAATCGGGCCGCGCGGCCGCTTACATGATGGACGACGTGCTGCTCGCCGGCGTGCGCCAGCTCGCGGCGAAACCGGCCGACTGGGCGATCGTCGGCACGCCGCAATCGTCGGAAGCGTACGGCTTCATGTCGCGCAAGGACGACCCGCAGTTCAAGGCGCTCGTCGACGGCGTGCTCGTGCACCTGATGAAGAGCGGCGAGATCAACGCGATGTACGACAAATGGTTCATGAAGCCGGTGCCGCCGAAGGGGCTCGCGTTCGACTTCCCGATGAGCGACGTGATCAAGGCGCGCTACGCGGCGCCGAACGACGCACCGCTCGAGTAACTGGCGCGGGCGGACGCCGGTTCAGCGCGTCCACGCGACGCACGCCGCGTAGCCGGGCGCGGCGTCGAGCCAGCCCGCGTCGAACGCGGCCACGCCGGCGGCCGGCGCAGCCGGCGCGACGATCGTCGTCGCCGGTGTCGCCGCATCGCGCGGCGGCACCACCGCGAACGCACGCAGCCCGCCGCCGATGCCAGTGCCGAGCGCCTTCAGCAGCGCCTCCTTCGCGGACCACACGCGCATGAACGCGTTCGCGCGTGCGGCGGGCGGCAAACTGTCGAGATACGCGGCCTCGGCGGGTGCGCACACTTCGCTCGTCAGTGCGCGCCAGTCGGTCGGCCGGTCGCAGCATTCGATATCGACGCCGACGCGCACGGCAGCCGCCCATGCGATCAGCGCGTGATCGCCTGCATGCGACACGTTGAAATCGAGCGACGTGCGATGCGCCGGGTCCAGCGACGGGCGCCCCGACGCGTCGACGACGATCGCGATGCGGTTCGGCGCAACGCCGAGCGCCGTGCCCAGCACGTCGCGCAGCGCGGCGCGCGTGCCGGCGCTGCGCACCGCGTCATCGTGCCGGAAATACCGTCCGGCACGCGCGCGTTCGGCGTCGCTCAGTGCCGCATACGCGGGCGACGCGAGCGGCACGTGCCAATCGAAATCGATGCGCGCGACCTGCACGCCGGCACGCGATGCGGCCGGCGGCACGTCGAGCATGCGCAGGCGCCACGCGCGGGGCGTATCGGCAGGGAAACCGGAATCGGGCGGAATGGACATCGGCACGCAACAGCCAGTGGAACGAAGCGTCCGATGTTAACCGATCGCGTTGATCGGGGACCGATGCGGTGCGGTCGAGGTCATGCGCGGTGACACCGTGCATGTTTTCTTCACCTGCCTTACCTGCGTCGCCTTCTTCAGCGACGGGCCATGCATGCTCACCCGTTCGCGACGACGCCCGGCACGCCGCTTGCCGCCCGCCGCGCACGTTGCGCCGGATGGCGCGCGTGAATGCTGCCCGGCGCATCGGCCGGCAGCGCGCCGTGCTGCAGCCAGTACAGCGCGACAGGCCACAGCGTGTCGGTAAAGCGACTGTGGAAGAACGCGAAATGGCCGATCGCGTCGACGCCGATATCGCGCGGCGCGATCCGCAGGTGCGTGACGTCGCTGCCCGTGTAATAGCCGACCAGCCGCTCGATCGCATCGACCGTGCCGAACCCGTCGTCGTCGAGACCGATCGCGAGCATCGGCGCCGACAGCCGCGCGAAACGGTCCGGCAACGCCGCGCGGCTCGCGGCGCTCTCGGCGAGCAAGCCGCGCGTGTAGGTATCCTCGAAGCGCGGCTGCGACCGCACCCACGACAGCGCGACGCCGCGCGGCGTATCTTCCATCCAGCCGAGCCGTTTCGCGGGCACGTAGCCGAACACGGCCGCGAGCGCCGGCATCGCGACGTGCCACTTCCACCACATGCGCCGCCGCTCTTCCGCGCGATAGTCGCGCCAGTACGCATATTGCGCGCCGACGGTCACGACGTGACGCACGTGCGCGTTCGACGCCGCGAGCCCGAGCACACACCCGCCGATGCTGTGCGCGACGACGTCGAGCGGCTGGCCGGGAAACGCCTCGAGCGCGTAGCGCAGCGCGGCCTCGCAATCGAGCCGCCCCCAGTCGAGCCAGTTCGCGCGCAGCTTCGCGAGCTGCGCGGGGCGTGATCCGCCGATCCCGCGATAGTCGTAGACGAGCACGTCGCGCCCCTGCGCGAACAGCCACGCCGCGAAGCGAAAGTAATAGTCGCAACGCACCGAGGTCGCGCAATTGATAACCGTCACGGGCCGCACGGCCCCGCCGCCGCGATGCCGCCACACGTAGCCGCGCAGCGGGTAGCCGTCGGCCGCGGCGAGCGTCACGGGCTCGGGCGGCAACGCACCGGCCGCGCGCTCGGTCGGGCGTGCGTCCTGCACGGCACCGTCTGCTTCGTTCGAAATCGTCATCCTGTCTCCTGTGCCGCCCCGCATGACCCGGCGCCCGCGCTCGTCGGCCAGCCTCCATTGAACTTGACGCGCCCCGCGTTCTCAACCAATCTTGCTGCTCCGTTCGCATGAGCCAAACGCATGTCAACGCCGCTCGTCCGTCTCCCGTCGCTGGACCTCGTGCGCGGCTTCGTCGCCGTCGGCCGCCGCATGAGCATCACGCTCGCCGCGCAGGACCTGTGCGTCACGCAATCGGCGGTCAGCCGCCAGGTGCATGCGCTCGAGGCGCATCTCGGCGTCGCGCTGCTGCAGCGCGGCTATCGCAAGATCGCGTTCACGCCGGAAGGCGAACGGCTGTTCCGCGCCGCGGATGCGGCACTGCTCAGCCTGCAGGACACCGTCGCGTCGCTCGCCGCCGTGCGCGAGCGTCAGCCCGTCACGATCACCGCAAGCATCGGCGTCACCGCGCTGTGGCTGCTGCCGCGACTCGGGCGCCTGCAGGCACGCCTGCCCGACATCGACTTGCGCGTCGCCGCGAACGACAAGGTACTCGATTTGCGCGCGGAAGGCATCGACCTGGGGATCCGCTACTGCCCGCGCGATCGCGCGCCGGCCGGCGCCCTGCGGCTGTTCGACGAGATCGTGGCGCCAGTCGCGCACCCGGCGCTCGCCGCGCGCCCCGTCACCGATGCGGCCGCGATCGCCGATCACGTGCTGCTCGAATTCGACGGGCCGCCGCAAACGCAACTGCAATGGCGCACGCATCTGCACGCGGCCGGGCTCGGAGATGCGCGCCCGAAGGGCGTGCTGCGCTTCAACCAGTACGACCAGGTGATCCAGGCCGCGATCGCCGGCCAGGGCGTCGCGCTCGGACGGCTCGCGCTCGTCGCGCCGATGCTCGCGGACGGCCGGCTCGCGGTGCTCGGCCCGCACGCGCAGGCGCTGTCGGATGCGTACGGCTACTGGCTGTTCCGGCATGATCCGGCCCCGCGGCGCGAGGTCGCCGACGTGCGCGACTGGATCGTCGCGGAAGCCGCGGCGTGCGATGCAGCCATGCATGTGTACGACGTGACGCAGCCGTAAGCCGGGCGCGATTTTCCGCGCGCCGGGCCGGGCCGGAAGCCGACGCCGGTGCGGCATTGCTGGCCGGATCGCGTGCCGGCAAGCGATCCGAACCCGTGCCTGCTCCGGCGCCACCGCCGTCTCCGCCGTCCCGATGCACGCCACCTGCCGGCACCGCAGCGACGCCGGCACCGCTGCCGCCCCATCGCATTCCTCCCACGCATGCGAACCCGACCGAATGATCGCTTGAGCGACACCGCGCCGGGTCGTCTAATCGGATCGAACGCGGCCGTCGCGCCGCCTGCCTTCATCCGGAGACACGCATGACCCCGATCGAACAAGACGTCCGGCGCCGCTGGCTGCCGGTGCTCGCCGGCGGCCTGATCATGGGCGCAGCGCTCGGCATCCGCCACGTGCAGGGCCTGTTTCTCGCCCCCGTCACGCTCGATCACGGCTGGTCGCGCGAAGCGTTCGGCCTCGCGCTCGCGCTGCAGAACCTGATCTGGGGGATCGCGCAGCCGTTCACGGGGATGATCGCGGACCGCTTCGGGTCGGTGCGCGTGATCGTCGCCGGCATGCTGCTGTACGCTGCCGGGCTCGTCATGATGGCACTGGCGGCATCGACCGGCGTGTTCACGGTCGGCGCCGGGCTCGTGATCGGCATCGCGCTGTCGGGGTCGGCCTTCGCGTCGATCTACGGCGCGCTGAGCCGGCTGTTTCCGCCCGACCGGCGCGGCTGGGCGCTCGGCGTCGCCGGTGCGATCGGCGGGCTTGGCCAGTTCTGCATGGTGCCGGTCGCGCAGGTGCTGATCGGCGGCATCGGCTGGCAGCATGCGTTCGTCGCGCTGGCGCTCGTCGCGGCCTTGCTCGCGCCGCTCGCCGTGCTGGTGCGCGACCGGCCCGCGCAGGCCGCAGGCCATGCGGACGGCCCCGACCAGTCGATCGGCGCGGCCGTGCGCGAAGCGTTCGCGCATCGCGGCTTCTGGCTGCTGAACGCCGGGTTCTTCGCATGCGGATTCCAGCTCGCGTTCATCGCGACCCACCTGCCCGCGTACCTGCTCGATCACGGCCTGCCGGCGCGCCATGCCAGCGTCGCGCTCGCGCTGATCGCGCTGACCAACGTGGCCGGCACCTATGCGTGCAGCCATCTCGGCGGCCTGTTGCGGCGCAAGTACGTGCTGTCGGTGCTGTATCTCGTGCGCGCGCTGACGATGGCCGTGTTCGTCGCGGCGCCGCTGTCGCCCGCGAGCGTCTATGTGTTCGCGGCGGTGATGGGCTTCACGTGGCTCGGCACGGTGCCGCTGACCAACGGCGTGCTCTCGCAGGTGTTCGGCGTGCGCTACATCGCGACGCTGTTCGGCTTCGTGTTCTTCGGCCACCAGCTTGGCAGCTTCTTCGGCGTGTGGCTCGGCGCGCTCGTGTACGACGCGACGCATTCGTACCTGCCGCTGTGGATCGGCTCGATCGCGCTCGGCGTGCTGGCGGCGCTGCTGCACCTGCCGATCGACGACGCGCGTGTGGCACGCCCGGCACCGGGCAAGGCCGCATGGGCCTGATCCGCACGGCGCTCGCCGCCGGCGTGCTCGCGTTCGTCGCGTGGTGCGGCGCGACCTACTTCGATTCGGGCGTCGCGCTCGCGCTGCTCGAGCACGCGGCGTTCTGCGAGTGACCGGCCAGCCGTGCCGCCCCCCACAAGGCCGATCGGCGGCGCAATGCGCGCCTAGTGACGCTTCGGCAACGTGGCCAATGCATCGAGCGCGCGATGGCGCGCGCCGTCGTGATCGACGATCGGCGCCGGATAGTCGACGTCGAGCCGCACGCCGGCCGCCGCGAGTTGCTCCGGCGACGCCTCCCACGGCGCGTGGATCGTCGCCGCGTCGAGGCCCGCGAGCTCCGGCACCCAGCGGCGCACGTAGGCGCCCTGGGGGTCGAACTTCCGGCCCTGCGTCACCGGATTGAAGATGCGGAAATACGGCGCGGCGTCGGCACCGCAGCCCGCCACCCATTGCCAGTTCGCCGGATTGTTCGCGGCGTCCGCGTCGACGAGCGTGTCGTAAAACCAGCGCTCGCCGGCGCGCCAGTCGATCAGCAGATGCTTGACGAGGAACGACGCGACGACCATCCGCACGCGGTTGTGCATCCAGCCGGTCGTCCATAGCTCGCGCATTCCCGCGTCGACGAGCGGATAGCCGGTCAGCCCGCGCTGCCACGCGCGCAGCGCGGCGGGATCGTCGCGCCACGGCATCGCGTCGAACTGCGCGCGGAAGTTGTCGGTCGCGAGCGCCGGGAAGGAGTACAGCAGCACGTGGCTGAATTCGCGCCAACCAAGCTCGCTCAGGAATTTCTCGGCGCCGGCCGCGCACGCCGCGCCGCCCGCCTGTGCGGCGCCCTGCACCGCATGCCACACCTGGCGCGGCGACACGTTGCCGAAGCGCAGGTACGGCGACAACCGGCTCGTCGCGGGCGGGTCGGGCCGATCGCGCGTGTCCGCATAGCCGGCCAGCGACACGTCCCGGAACGCGTCGAGCCGCGCGTGCGCGCCGCCCTCGTCGGGTGCCGGCCACGCGTCGCGCAGGCCGCCCGCCCAGTCCGGCACGTGCGGGCGCAACGCGAGCGCATCGAGCGCCAGCGCACGTTCGCGTACCGCGGCCGGCCACGGATGAAACGCGATCCGCTCGGGTTCCGGCAGCGGCGCTGCCACCGTGCGATCGCGCCGCACCGCGCGCCAGTACGCGGTGAACACCTGGAACGGCGTGCCCGCGCCCGTCAGCACTTCCCACGGCTCGTTCAACAGGCTGCCGTTGCTGCTCTCGACGTCGAGGCCGCGCGCCTTCAGCGATGCCTTCAACGCCGCGTCTGCATCGCGCTGCGGCTGCGCATAGCGGCGGTTCCAGTACACGGCCTCCGCGCCCGTGTCGTGCACGACGCGCTCGATCTCGCGCGGCGCATCGCCGCGCAGCAGCAGCAGGCGGCCGCCATGACGCGCGAGCGCCGCATCGAGTGCGGCAAGCGCCCCGTGCAGCCACCAGCGCGCCGCACCGCCGAGCGCGCGCCCCGCGCCTGCCCCCGTATCGTCGACATGCACGCACACGAGCGGCCGGCCCGACGCGACCGCGCGCGTCAGCGCGGGCTGATCGGTCACGCGCAGATCGTCGCGGAACCACACGATCGCCGGAGCGACGGACGACTCGACTGGCACAGGCACCTCGCGGCAGGAAACGAAAAAGTGACCCGTATTGTCGCGGCAGGGTCGGGCGATGTCGATGTCCGAAGCGCATGCGGCGCGCGCCCGGGCGTCGCTGACCGACGCCGACGCTGCCCACTCGCCGAAGCGCCGGCCCGGTGAAACGCCTTAGTCCATTCCGACGATTCTTCCCCGCATGCACCGGCCTACGCTCAATGTCGGGTTCGCTGCGATGCGCGGCACGCTGCCGGCCGCTGACGGGCGCCGTGCATCGCACCGGCCACCACGGCGCGCCCGCGCGCCCCGCCCTCCCCTCAATTTCACCCGATACCCGCCATGACCAAACCAGCCAATCTCGTCACCTCGATCACCGTCGACATCGACGCGCCCGCTTCCGTCGTCTGGGAAGTGCTGACCGATTTCCCCCGCTACGGCGAATGGAACACGTTCTGCGTCGGCCTCGAAACAACCGGCCGGCTCGGCGACTTCGTGTACATGCAGGTGCGCATCCCGGGCACCGACACCGTGATTCCGGTCAACGAGACCCTCATCGCATGCGAGTCCGAACGCCTGCTGTCATGGGAACAGCGCCCGACCGACGACAACAAGGACGCCGCGCGCCGCGACCAGTACATCGAGGCCGACGGCGCCGAACGCTGCCGCTACTTCACGACCGACCAGTTCCTCGGCCTCAACGCGGAAACGATCATGCGCGAGCACGGCGACTGGGTGAAGCAGGGGTTCGATCAGTGCGCGCGCGACGTGAAGCAGCGTGCGGAAGCACTGCATGCGGCGCGCCGGCGCAAGCGCGCGTGACGGAGCACGACCGATGCCCGATTTGCAGACCCTCTCCGATCATCACGACATCCGCGAGCTGATCGTCGCGTATTCGAGCGCGATCGACTCGCGCGACTTCGATGCGCTCGATGCGGTGTTCACGCGCGACGCCGCGATCGACTATCGCGCGATGGGCGGCATCGCCGGCGCGTATCCGGACGTGAAGGCGTGGCTGCGCACCGTGCTGCCGCAGTTTCCGCAGTACCAGCACATGGTCGGCAACGTCGCGATCACGCTCGACGGCGACACCGCGCGCGGCCGCACGATCTGCTTCAATCCGATGGAAGTCGTGCTGCCGGACGGCGGCACGCAGGTGATGTTTTTAGGGCTCTGGTACGTCGACCGGTTCGTGCGTACGGCCCGGGGCTGGCGCATCGCCGAGCGTGTCGAGGAGCGTTGCTACGGCCACAACGTGCCGGCCGTGCTGGCCGACGCAACCGGTTGAACCCGCACGCCGCATGACGCGCGCGCCGTGGCATCGCTGCACACGGCGCGCGCGTTCCAGGCCCCCGGGTCAGTCGAGACGGAATGCCGCTTCGAAACGCACGGCGAACGCGTCGAACTCGGTTTCCGGCAGATGGTTGATGCCGCCCGCGCGCTTGCGTCCGCCGCCGGTCGGGAATCCGCGGCAGAACTCGTCGGCACCGAGCGGCCGGCCGTCGGGCACGCGCACGCTGACGACCAGCCCGCCCTGCGCACGCGGCGACAGCACCGCGAGCGCCGCATGCGGCGCATTGCGCATCCGCTCGTTCGCGAGCATGCCCGTCGCGCGCCGCGCCCACGGCTGATCCGGCATCCTGATCAGCGTCGCACCCGGCACGTCACGCAGCGGTGCGAGCGCGCACGCAAGCGCCATGTCGTCGCGGTAGCCGTCGCGCAGCGCGGCGAACACCGGCGTGCCGCACACGAAATCGAGCGGATCGACGCACGGCAACATCGCATCGGCCAGCACGGCAGGATCGAAATGCAGATCGCCGACGCACTCGCCGTAGGCGTTGTAGTTCAGATAGAGCCCGAACTCGGCGAGCGTGCGGCGTTCGGCTTCGCCGATCCCGTGCGCGCGCGCCAGCGCGTCGCCGAGCGCCGGCAGTTCGTCGCCGAACGCCGCGACGATCGCCCAGCGCACGTGCCGGCCGTCGAGATAGCGGTTCACGAGCGCGCTCGTGCAGACGTCGGGCGCCGTGTCGATATACGCGTCGAAATGCGCATCGCCCGGCAGTTCGCCCGCGAAGTGATGATCGAAATAGCGGACCGCCGTGCCGTCGCGCAGCAGCCGTGCGCACGCGTCGCGATTCTGGTCGTGCGACACGTCCAGCACGGTCACGCGATCGCCCGCGCGCGCGTCGATCCGCTCGAGCAGCTTGATGTCGCGCTTCACGCCCGTCACGAGCGTGCCCGACGCCCCTTCCGCGAGCCGCAGTTGCTGCAGCGCGCACAGGCCGTCCGCGTCGCCGTTGAACGCGAAGAAATGCCGCCCTTGATGATGTTCCTGCATGATCCGTTACTCCCTCTCCTCAGGGCATGAAATCGCCGCCGTTCGCATCGAGCGTCGCACCGGTCACCGCGTTTGCGTAATCCGACGCGAGGAACAGCGCCGCGCGCGCGCAGTCGTCGTCGGTCGGCAGCTTCGCGAGCGCGATGTTCGACGCGATCGGCGCGATGATCTCGTCTTCCGTCATCCCGTATTCGGCCGCGGCCTGCCGGAAATACGTCTGGGTCGGCACGCCCCACATCCAGCCCATGTGGATGCTGTTCGCGCGGATCCCGTGCACGCCGAGTTCGCGCGCCAGGTATTTTGCCGCAACCGCGAGCGCGCCCTTGGATACAGCGTAGCCCGACTCCCCTGCAAATGGCTTGCGCGTCGCCTGCGTGTTGATCATCACGATCGCACCGCGCTTCTGCCGCTTCATGTGCGGCACGATTTCCTGCGTGAGCGTCATCGTCCCGAACACGTTGATGTCGAACACCGCGCGCCAGCCGTCCAGATCGGCCTCCTCGACCTGTTCCGGAAACGTGCCGTGCACGAACGCGCTGTTCACGAGCGCGTCGATCCGGCCGAAGCGCTCGATCGTCTGCGTAGCGAGCTGCCGGCATTGTGCACGCTCGGCGATGTCGGTTCGCACCTTCAGCACGTCGCACGCGACGCCCAGCTCGCGGATCCGGGCTTGCGCATCGTCGAGCTTTTCCATCGTGCGTGCCGCGACGACCACGCCTCGCGCGCCCTCGCGCGCCGCCTCGACCGCAAGCTTCACACCGAGCCCCGGCCCGATCCCTGAAATCACGACGATCTTGTCCTTCAGCAACATGGGTTGTCTCCTGGTTATCGTTCGTCTCGCGGCGTGCCGTCAGCCGGCCGCCTGCAGGTGCCGCGCGCGATACGCGGCGAAATCGTGCGCGAGCTGCGCGTCGGTGAAGCCGAAGCGCGCGATCGAGTAGTCGTGCGCCGCGCGCTTGTCGCGACCGTTGCGCGCCAGCCAGGCCGTCATCGCCGCGCGCTGCGCCGCATCGAGCGGCATCCCCGCGAAGCGGTACACGGCTTCGGCGACCCCGAGCGGATTCGATACGGTGTCCTCGAAACGCACGTCGAGAAACCGCTCGGCGGGCAGCGCGTCGCGCGCGGTCATCGCGGCGCCGATCGCGCGCGCCATCCCCGCGTTCCACTGCGCGCCGACCGCGAGCGGGTCCGGGTCGTCCGCATACATCTGCCACAGCGTGTGCGCCATGCTCGCCATCGACGGAATCGTCTGCGCCGGATCGCGGTGCGTGAGCACGACCTGCGCACGCGGAAACACGCGGCACAGCACGTCGAGCGCATGCAGGTGCTGCGGCGTCTTCAAGAGCCAGCGCCCGGCCGGCGCGACGCCGCGCCGCGCCTTCTGCCATTGCAGGAACTGCAGCATCCGCTTCAGGTACGTATAGACCGGCGTCAGGTCCTGCTGCGCGAGCCACGCCGTGTAGCGCGGCACGTTCGCGTACGAATCCATCGCGCACACGAACGAATGCTCCATCAGCATGAATTCTTCGTCGGCGAGCATCGCGTCGAGCGGATGAATCGTCAGGATCTGCGGAATGCAGTCGATCATCATCGCGACTTCGGCCTGCGCGCGCGCGATACGCACGGTCGGCGCGTCGAGCGTCTCGCCGGCGAGCGGTGCCGGATAGCGCGTCTCCCACCACGCGGCCGAATGAAACCGCCCGTCGACGGCGAGCAGCCGCTGCAGCAGCGTCGTACCGGTGCGCGGCAGGCCGACGATCACGAGCGGATCGTCGATCGCGATGTCGGCGATCTCCGGATGACGGCGGAAGTAATCCTCGACGACGAGCCGGTTCACGAGCTGGCCGACGAGCTTCTCGCGCATCATCTGCGCGCCGCGGGCCGACAGCTTCGCTTCGTCGATCAGCGAGGCGCACATCACGTCGAGCGCTTCGCGATATGGCCCGTCGCCGAACGCGGTGAGCCCGCCCGTGCGCGACACGGCTTCGGCGATCAGCCCGTCGACATCGAGCTGCGTACGGATCGGGTCGAGCGGCGCGTTCATGCGGCCTCCTTCAGCGCGGCGAGCTTCACGACGCGCGTGCGCGGATGCACCGGTTGCGCAGCGCCGACCCAGCGCCAGCAGATCGTGCCCGTGCGATGCCCGGCCGTATCGAGCCAGTTCGCGTCGCCCGGCCGCGACGCGGCGATCACCACCGTCACGCCGCCATCGGCATTCAGCCGTGCGCCGTGCTTGTTCACGCAGATGTCGAAGTGCCGGTAGTCCAGCGACTCCATCCAGTAGTTGTTGAGCTGCACGTTCCAGAAATCACAGGCCGGCACCGTATCGACGTCGATCACGAGCGCTTCGTCCTCGGCCAGCGACCAGCACGAGTGGTAGTAGTAGATGTTCGGGTCGCCGCCGACCGACTGGCACAGCGCCTGGTCGGCAGGCGGCAGCGCGTTCACGTGCGATCCGTAGCTCGCGGCCCAGTCCGCAAACAGCTTCGATGTCTGCTCGACGAACTGCGCGGCGCGCGTGAGGCCGCCTTGCAGCGCGAGCGGATCGAGCGGCGCCGGCCGATCGTGTGCGCCGATGCGCTCGATCTTCAGTTGCGCGGGTGTCTCCGCGCGCCGGTCGAGGAAGGTCTGGCGCACCAGCAATGCGTTCGTGCCGGGCTCCATGCGCACCCAGTTGCCCGCGCGCGGCGTCTCGCTCAGCACGATCTCGAAGCTGCCGTCCGGCGCGACCTCGAGTTGCTTCGCATCGAGAAAGCCCGTCTGCAGCATCTTGCCGTCGGTCTCGTAACCGCCCTTCTGCGTGCCGAAGCTCAGGTACGCGACCGTGCCGCGCCGCCCCGTCACGCGGTATTCGCAGCGGCCGTCGATGCGTGCGTACTGGTACAGGTTGTCGGGATTGTCGGCACCGATCTTCGCGGTCTCGTGCGACGGCGAGAAGAAACCGGGCCACGCGCCGTCCGCGAACTCGACGTGCATTTCGAGCGCGATGCGCATCAGCCGGCTCAGGTAGCGAAAGCCTTCCGCCCGCGTGAGCGGATCATCCGGCGCCTCGGTGCGCAGGATCTGCTGCCCGCTGTGCTTCAGGGTGTCGCAGAAATCGGCCCAGGTCTGGCCCGACAGCAATTGCGTGGCACGTGTGTCATCCGTCATGTTCGTCTCCGCCGATGGTCGAGCGCTCACCTTAAGCGCCGCCGCCGCGCGCCACTTCGTCCGGGTGGACTAAGGAAAGATCCGCTCCCCCGCCGCGGGCCGGTTTAGTCCACCCGGACGAAGAGCGGCCCCCCCCGTGCTCGATACCTTGGTGCCATGCACGAAACGCCGCACATGTCGCGCGGCGCCGGCATGAAACAAGGAGACGAACGATGTTGACCCACTTGGAGCGACTGGAGGCCGAAAGCATCCACATCATGCGCGAGGTGGTCGCCGAAAGCGAAAACCCGGTGATGCTCTATTCGATCGGCAAGGACAGCTCGGTCATGCTGCATCTCGCGATGAAGGCGTTCTACCCGGCCAAGCCGCCCTTTCCGCTGCTGCACGTCGATACGACGTGGAAGTTCCGCGAGATGATCGCGTTTCGCGACGCGACCGCCGAGCGCCTCGGCCTCGACCTGCGCGTGCACGTGAACCCCGACGGCGTCGCAAACGACATCAATCCGTTCACGCACGGTTCGGCCGTGCACACCGACGTGTGGAAGACGCAGGGGCTCAAGCAGGCGCTCGATCACTACGGCTTCGACGCCGCGTTCGGCGGTGCGCGCCGCGACGAAGAGAAATCGCGCGCGAAGGAACGCATCGTGTCGCTGCGCTCGGAGCAGCACCGCTGGGATCCGAAGCGTCAGCGACCCGAGCTCTGGTCGCTGTACAACGCACGCAAGCGCAAGGGCGAAAGCCTGCGCGTGTTCCCGATTTCCAACTGGACCGAGCTCGACATCTGGCAGTACATCCAGCTTCACGACATTCCGATCGTGCCGCTCTACTTCGCGAAGGAGCGGCCCGTCGTCGAACGCGACGGCGCGCTGCTCATGGTCGACGACGCACGCCTGCCGCTGCGTGACGGCGAAGTGCCGCAGATGCGCAAGGTGCGCTTTCGCACGCTCGGCTGCTATCCGCTGACGGGTGCGATCGACAGCGATGCGACATCGCTCGACGACATCCTGCAGGAGATGCGCGACACGCGCACGTCCGAACGCCAGGGACGGCTGATCGACAGCGATTCGGCCGGGTCGATGGAAAAGAAAAAACAGGAGGGATATTTCTGATGGCACACGTTCTCACTTCGCCCGACACGCTCGCGCACGCGGCGTCCGATCCGCGCGATACGCCCGATACGCTCGATACGCTCGACAGGCACGCCGACGATACGCAAACGAAGGACCTGCTGCGCTTCATCACGTGCGGCAGCGTCGACGACGGCAAGAGCACGCTGATCGGCCGCCTGCTCTACGAATCGAACATGCTGTTCGACGACCAGCTGACCCAGCTCGAAGCCGATTCGAAGAAAGTCGGCACGCAAGGCGGCGACCTCGATTTCGCGCTGCTCGTCGACGGCCTGTCGGCCGAGCGCGAGCAAGGGATCACGATCGACGTCGCGTACCGCTTCTTCGCGACCGCGCGGCGCAAGTTCATCGTCGCCGATACGCCCGGTCACGAGCAGTACACGCGCAACATGATCACCGGCGCGTCGACCGCCGATCTTGCCGTCATCCTGATCGACGCGCGCAAGGGCGTGCTCACGCAGACGCGCCGCCACAGCCACCTCGTCGCGCTGATCGGCATCAAGCGCATCGTGCTCGCGATCAACAAGATGGACCTGGTCGACTACGATCGCGCGGTGTTCGAGCGCATCGACGCCGACTATCGCGCGTTCGCGGCCGAACTCGGTCTCGAGGAGATCGTCAGCATTCCTATGTCCGCGCTGCGCGGCGACAACGTGATCGCGCCGAGCGCACGGCTGCCGTGGTACGCGGGTCCGACGCTGATGCAGCATCTCGACACGCTGCCGCTCGTCGAGCGCGTGACGCGCGACGAACCGTTCCGGCTGCCCGTGCAATGGGTCAATCGCCCGCACCTGAACTTCCGCGGGTACGCCGGCAGCATCGCGTCCGGCGAAGTCCGCGTCGGCGAACGCGTGCGCGTGCTGCCGTCCGGCAAGGAGAGCCGAGTCGTGTCGGTGATCACGCCGGCCGGCGAAGCCGACGTCGCGCGCGCCGGCGAAGCGGTGACGCTCACGCTCGCCGACGAAATCGACATCAGCCGCGGCGACATGATCGCGCGCGCCGACGCGCCGCCGGAAGTCGCCGACCAGTTCGAGGCGACGCTCGTGTGGATGCACGACGAACCGCTGCTGCCGGGCCGCCCTTATCTCGTGAAGCTCGGCACGCAGATCGTCAGCGCCACCTGCGCGACGCCCAAACACAAGATCGACGTGAACACGCGCGAGCATCTCGCCGCGCGCACGCTCGCGCTGAACGAGATCGGCGTGTGCAACCTGAGCTTCGACCGGCCCGTCGCATTCGATCCGTACGACCGCAACCGCCATACCGGCGGCTTCATCGTGATCGACCGCTTCACCAACGACACGGTCGGCGCGGGGATGCTGCACTTCGCGCTGCGCCGCGCGCACAACGTGCACTGGCAGGCCGTCGACGTCGACCGCGACGCGCGTGCGCTGCAGAAGGCGCAGACGCCCCGCATCGTGTGGCTGACCGGCCTGTCGGGCGCCGGCAAGTCGACGATCGCGAACCTCGTCGAACGGCGGCTGCATGCGCTCGGCAAGCACACGTACCTGCTCGACGGCGACAACGTGCGGCACGGGCTCAATCGCGATCTCGGCTTCACCGAGGCCGATCGCGTCGAGAACATCCGGCGCGTGGCCGAAGTCGCGCGGCTGATGCTCGATGCGGGGCTCATCACGCTCGTGTCGTTCATCTCGCCGTTCCGCGCGGAGCGCGACATGGCGCGTGCGATGGTCGGCCCGGACGAGTTCGTCGAAGTGTTCATCGACACGCCGCTCGCGGTTGCCGAGGAACGCGATCCGAAGGGCCTGTACAAGAAGGCGCGCAAGGGTGAGCTGAAGCACTTCACCGGCATCGACTCGCCGTACGAGCCGCCCGCGCAGCCGGAGTTGCGCGTCGATACGGTGGCCGAATCGCCGGAAGCCGCGGCGGACCGGATCGTCGCGTATTTGCTGCGCGAGCGCGCCGCGTCAGCCGCATCAGCCACCTAAGCCGCATCAGCCACCTAAGCCGCATCAGCCGCTTCGGCGGCGTCGTACGGGCACGGCCCGCGTCGTCTACTCCGTTCGGATGACGCGTGCCGCTGGCCGGTCGGTATGCTGGGTCGGGAGCATTTACCCGATCGAGGAGAACACGAGCATGCTGATCGCGCTGGCGCCCGGCGACACGGCCGCGCACGACGGTTTCGACGACGCCGCCTGGAGCGCCCGCGAGCTGAGCGCGTGGCTTGGGCTCGTCTACCAGGGCCCGTCCGAAGCGACACCGTGGGCGGGCTTTCTCGAAGCGATCCGCGTGCGGCTCGACGCGAGCTTCACCACGCTCGTGCTGCGCAATCCCGGCGGCACGCGGCGCGGGCTCATCATCAACGCGTCGAGCCACGGCCCGCTGCTGCCCGGCGAGCCGTCGTACAGCGAACAGTTCTACGCGCTGTGCCCGTTTCTCGATCAGCCGGCCGGCCAGGTCTTCACGGCCGATGCGCTGTTCGGCGAAACCCGCTGGTGCGCGCACGATTTCTACCGGCAGTACCTGCAGCCGCTCGACCTGCGCTACATCCTCGGCGCGAACCTGCGCGGCGAGCGCGGCGTCGAATGCGCGTTCTTCGTGAGCCGCGCGCACGGCGGCCGCGAGTTCGACCCGGCCGAGCGCGCGCAAGTCGCGACGCTGCTGCCGCACCTGCAGCGCGCGGTCGAACTGCACGCGGCGCTCGACGTGCTCGATGCCGAACGCGCGCTGTACGCGGGCACCGTCGACCGGCTCGATGTCGGCACCGCGATCGTCGACGAGGACGGTCGCGTGATCAAGCACAACCGCATCGCCGAGCGGCTGATCGAGCAGCAGGACGGCCTGTGCCTGCGCCAGGACCGGCTGCATGCGTCGTGCCCGCTCGACGAGCGCCGGCTGCAGAAGGCGCTGCAGGCCGCACTCGAGCATTTCCGCACGGGTGCGCTCGCGCGCATCGAAGCCACCACGCTGTCGCGCCCCGGCGGCGCGATGCCGTTGAACGTGCTGCTGCGCCCGCTCGCGCCCTATCGCGGCGCGGAGGACCGCCAGCACCGGCCGGCCGTCGCGGTCTTCATCCGCGATCCGGCGGCGTCGCCGCAGACGTCGCGCGACATGCTGCACCGGCTGTTCCGGCTGACGCCGATGGAAACCGAGATCGCACTGCTGCTCGTCGACGGCCTGACGCTCGACGAGGCGGCCGCCGCGACCGGCATCACGAAGAACACCGCCCGCGCGCACCTGCGCGGGATCTTCGCGAAGACGGGCGCGACGCGGCAGGCCGTGCTCGTGAAGACGCTGCTGAACAGCGTCGTGTCGATGGCGTAACGGGCGACGCACCGCCGGGCAGCGGCCGGATAACAGCGCCCGATGTCATACGTCATCAGACGTGATCAAGCCACCGAGCGGCTTCACGACACTCCCCAATATTTGGATAATTCCCGGGTAAACCCGCAACCACATGAACCGATCTCCGGCGTACCATGTCATACGACAACGTACTACATAACCCATCACCTCGACGCCAACGCGGGCTGCCGCCCCGTTCGCCGCCCGACCGGAGACTCCGTTGACCTCGCCCGCCCTGTCCGGACGCGACCCGCTCGCGTCCGCCGTCTCGAAAGTGAAGTGGCACGTGCTGCCGCTCGTGCTGATCATGTTCATCGCGAACTACATCGACCGCGTGAACGTCGGCTTCGTCGACCGCCACCTCGAAGCGTCGATCGGTATCGGCGCGGCCGCCTACGGGCTCGGCGCCGGCCTGTTCTTCGTCGGCTACGCGCTGTTCGAAGTGCCGTCCAACCTGTTGATGCAACGCTACGGCGCACGTCTCTGGCTCGCGCGGATCATGGCGACCTGGGGCATCGTCGCGGCCGCGATGGCGTTCGTGTGGAACGACACGTCGTTCTACGCGCTGCGTTTCCTGCTCGGTGCGGCCGAGGCCGGCTTCTTCCCCGGCGTCGTGCTGTACCTGTCGCAATGGCTGCCGCCGCAGGAACGCGGCAAGGCGATGGCGATCTTCCTCGGCGGCTCCGCGTTCGCGTCGGTGCTGTCCGGGCCCGTGACGGGCGCGCTGCTGTCGATCCACGGCTTCGGCCTGCAGGGCTGGCAGTGGATGTTCCTGATCGAAGGGATGTTCTCGGTCGCGCTGTGCGGCGCGAGCTGGCTGCTGCTGAAATCGCACATCAGCGACGCGACGTGGCTCACCGCGGAAGAACGCACGGCGCTGCAGAACGCGCTCGACGAAGAGCGCGCAATCCGCGACGGGCGCTCGAAAGTGCACGTGTCGGCCGCCACGCTGCTGCGCGACCCGCAGATCGTGCTGTTCTGCTTCCTGTATTTCGCGATCCAGCTGACGATTTACGCGGCCACCTTCTGGCTGCCGACGATCATCCGCAAGATGGGCGGCCTCACCGACTTCCAGGTCGGCCTGTACAACACGATTCCGTGGATGATCGCGATCGGCGCGATGTACGGCTTCGCGGTGCTGTCGTCGAAGTGGAAGCATCCGCAGCGCTGGCTGTCGTTCGCGCTCGTGCTCGCCGCATGCGGGCTGTTCGCGTCGACGTCGCATGACCCGGTCTGGTCGTTCGCGTCGATCTGCTTCGCCGCGCTCGGCTTCAAGGCTGCGTCGTCGCTGTTCTGGCCGATTCCGCAGGGCTACCTCGACACCCGCGTGGCCGCGGCCGTGATCGCGCTGATCAACTCGATCGGCAACCTCGGCGGCTTCGTCGCGCCGACGGCCTTCGGCTATCTGAAGCAACATACGGGTTCGATCACGGGCGGCCTGTATGCGCTCGCGATCGCGTCCGTCGTCGCCGCGGTCGCCGCGCTGTTCGCGCGCACGCACCGGCGCAGCGATCCGCCGAGCGGCCTGCCGGCCGACGAACCCTTCACGAACACCGCAATGCTCCGCCATGCCGAACACTGACCGCCTGACCGTCGTCGTCTCGAATGCCACCGACGGCGACCTCGCCACGTTCTCGCTCACGTCCGACGGCGCGCTCGCGCCGCTCGCCCGCTACCCGGCCGGCGACGTCGCGATGCCGATCGCCGTGCAGCCCGATCGCGCGCGGCTCTACGTCGCGACGCGCGGCGAGCAGCCGACGATCGTCGCGTTCCGGGTCGCGGCCGCGACCGGTGCGCTCGCGCGCATCGGCACGACCGCGATCGACGCCAGTCATGCGTACCTGTCGCTCGATCGCAGCGGCCGGTGGCTGCTCGGCGCGTCGTACGGCGGCAGTTCGCTGACCCTTTACGACGCCGCGCGCATGCGCGACGGCGACGGCGCGCCGCTGCAGGTCGCCGACGGCATCGCGAACGCGCATGCGGTCGTCGTGTCGCCGGACAATCGCTTCGCGTACGTGAGCTCGCTCGGCTCGGACCGGATCTTCACGTTCGCGCTGGTCGAGGATGCCGGCGGCCTGCGTGCGCTCGAGCACGGCGAAACGCGCGTGCCGGCCGGCTTCGGCCCGCGTCACCTGCGCCTCGCGCACGACGGCCGCACGCTCGTCGTGGTCAGCGAATTCCTCGCGACGCTCGCCACGTTCCCGCGCGACGCCGACAGCGGCCGCCTCGGCGATGCGCACGTGAGCGTGCGCCACCCTGCCGTCGCCAGCCTCGCGCAAGGTCATGCGCGCCCGCCGGCGCCGGTCGAGCCTGCCGTATGGGCCGCCGACGTCCACCTGACGCCCGACGAGCGCTTCGCGTACGTCAGCGAACGCACGTCGAGCCAGTTGCTCTGCTATCGCCGCAACGCGGACGGCACGTTCGAACCCGCGCACGCGGCGACCACCGAAACGCAGCCGCGCGGCTTCGCGATCGATCCGTCGGGACGCTGGCTCGTCGCGTGCGGCGAGCAGTCGGAATACGTGTCGGTGTATGCGATCGCGCCGGACGACGGCACGCTGACGCCGCACGCACGCGTGCCGGGCGGTCGCGGTGCGAACTGGGTGGCGATCGTCTGATCGCCTGGCGGCCCGCTTGATCGATTGATTGATCAAGCGGGCCTCGCGAGCTACGCCGACCCGCGCCGCTCGCTCGGCGCAACGCCGGTCCAGCGCTTGAACGCACGCGTGAAATTCGCGCGGTCGGTATAGCCGACCCGCGCCGCGATCTCGTCGACCGGCAGGCGCGTGCCCTCGAGCAACCTGAGCGCGTCGCGCAACCGGATCTCGTCGAGCAGCGTCGAATAGGTCGCGCCGAACTCCGCGAGCTTGCGCTTCAACGTGCGCGCCGACACGTGCAGTTCGCGTGCGACGTCGTCGACCGACGGATAACCGGCCTCCCCGCAGATCAGCAGATTGCGCACGCGCTCGACGATGCTTTCCGCATAGCCGAGCCGCGCGAGTTCGGCCTCGCACTGCTGGACGATCATCTGCGCGGTCTGCGCGTTCGCGGTGCCGATCGGCTCGTCGAGCAGCGCGGCGTCGCAGCGGATGCGGTTCGCGCTCGCGTCGAAATGACAGCGCGGCAGCCGCGCGCGATAGCGCTCGAACCACGGCGGCTCCGGCCATTCGAAGTGCAGTTCGGCACGCGACTGCAGCGTACGCCCGGGCGCCGGATCGAGCAGCGAATTGAACAGGATCGCCGTCTCGACCAGGAAGTTCTCCATCGCGAACTGCCGCAGCCGGCCGAGCGGAAACGCCTCCAGCACGTCGATATCGACGATTCCGTCGAGCTCCGCGAGCCGTACCGAAAAGAACGGCACGCGGGTCGGCAGGTAACGGATGCCGAGCGCGATCGCCTCGCCGAGCGTGGCGCAACTCATCAGCCCGAAGCCGATCAGCCCGGATTTCGTGAGGCTGCTGCGCAGACCGATCTCGATCGCGATCGACGGATCGGCCGTCGCATCGAGCAGGTTGAATACGATCGCCGCCTGCTGCAGCGGCGTGATGCGCGCGTCGGGCTGCGCGAGCCGGTCGCGCTCGACGCCCGAGCCGGCGAGAATGCGGCTCACCTCGATGCCGCGCTCCTCGGCGAGCATCAGCATGAACAGCGCATACGCGGACGATACCGTCGCCTTGTTCAACTGGCGTGCGGCATCCGGGACGGACAGGGCCATGCGGCGGACTCCGGAGCGGTTTCGACGGATTGTAGCGTCGCTGGCCCGCAATGACACCCCCACGACACGCCAGCCGCGCGGCGCGGGCCCAGGCGCCGGTGCACCGGTCAAGGTGGCCCGAAATGACACCATCATTGGCACCGGCGGCCCTCGCGTGCGCTCCGGGGCGCGCCTATGCTTGTCACATCGGCATTGCGCCCTACTCTTTCGCCTGGATTCCGCTCGATGAGCCAACCCGCACGAACCGTCTTTCGCAACGACGCAGACAAGGTCGCGTACGTCCGCCGCGAGGTCAACGCCGCGAGCGATGCGCTTCGCGCGCGTTTTCCGCTGCTCGACCGCCAGAACGTCGTCGGTGCAACCGTGATGGCCGTGTCGGTGAGCGCGATGCTCGCGATCGCATGGCTGTATGCGCGCGGCGCGATCGCGTGGTACGTCGCGCTGCCGCTTGCCGCCTTCGTCACGTCGCTGATCCACGAACTCGAGCACGACCTGATCCACCTGATGTACTTCAAGAAGACGCCATGGGCCTATCACCTGATGATGGCGCTGTGCTGGCTCACGCGGCCGGGCACGATCAACCCGTGGACGCGGCGGCGCATGCACCTGCATCACCACAAGGTGTCGGGCGGCGAATCGGATCTCGAGGAATTCGGCATCACCAACGGCGAGCGCTGGGGCCTGAAGCGGCTGCTGATGATCGCGGACGGGATGCTTGCCGTCGTGCTGCGGCCGGACGCGATGCGCCGCAAGGTCAAGCAGTACGTCGCCGCGCAGCCGGTGCAGGATGCGGCCGAGCGCGCGCAGTTGCGTGTCGAACAGGTGTCGTCGTACATGCCGATCGGCCACGCGTACTACGCGCTGTGGCACGCGTTCATCGTCTATCACGCCGGCCTGTTCGCGCTGCATGCGTTCGGCTATGCCCCGAGCGTGCCGGCGCTCGTCGAGCGCGTGATGCGCGTCGTCGATTTTCTCGCGGTGGTGTGGCTCGGGCCGAACTTCGTGCGCAGCTTCTGCATCAACTTCGTCAGCTCGAACATGCATTACTTCGGCGACATCGATTCGCGCAACGTGATCCAGCAGACGCAGGTGCTCAATCCGTGGTGGATGCTGCCGTTCCAGCTGTTCTGCTTCAACTTCGGCAGCACGCACGCCATCCATCACTTCGTGGTGCGCGATCCGTTCTACATCCGCCAGCTGACCGCGCGAACCGCGCATGCGGCGCTGCGTGAAGTCGGCGTGCGGTTCAACGACGTCGGCACGTTCAAGCGCGCGAATCGCTGGGGTGCCGATCAGCCGTATCGCGGAACGCGTGGCGCGCAGCAGGCCGACGCATAACGCGCACGGCCGCGACGCCCTTCACCGGATCATTCGCCGATCGCCGGCATCGGGCCGTGTCCGCGAATCCATGCCCAGTTCGCGAGTTCGGCCATTTCCTTGTCGCCGCGGCTGTCGCCGTACGCGAACAATTTCGCGGGCGGCTGATTCCCCCACCAGCCGCGCAGGCGCACGACCTTCTGCGGCCCCCAGCAGTTCTCGCCGTTCAGCCGTCCGGTGAACACGCCGCGCTCGAATGCGAGGCGCGTCGCGAGCACCGTGTCGATGCCGACCGTCTTCGCCCACTTCTCCAGATACAGCGACGGCGACGCACTGACCAGCACGACGTCGTGCCCGCGCGCCTGATGCTCGCGAATCCGCTCGAGCATGTCCGGACGCACGAGGTTCGGCAGATAGCCGTCGACGAACCGGCGCGCCAGCGCGTCGAGCGCGTCCTCGCGAATCGGCCCGAACGCAAACCCCGCGAACTTCGCCTTCGCGTCGCCGCGCGACAGCAACCCCGCCTTCATCGCGACGATCCACGGCAGCGCGCGCAGCCCGGCCCACGCGAAACGCGGCGTGCCGACCGCGTAGCGGACGAAATGACGGAAGCTGTCGGTAGTCGTGATGGTGCCGTCGAAATCGAAGGCGGCAACGATGCGGTCGGTCATGGAGAGACGGGGAAGCAGTGAGATGCCCCGGAAGATAGCAGAATCGCGCCGGTCCACGCGAAACGGCGTGTTGCCGTACGCGTCGCGCCGCGAACGCGCGCACTGGAGCGCGCGCGTTCGTGCGGTTCGTGTCGTTTGCTCAGCGCTGCGGCCGCGCCGCCAGCGCCGCCGGCAGCACGACGTTCATCAGGTGATCGGCGCGCGACAGCAGATCGGTCACGCGCTCGTCGAGCCCGCGCAGTTGCGTGGGCTGCATCCGGATCTGCTGGACGGCCTGCCCGACAATGTTGCGACGGTCGAACAGCGTGCGCTCGATACCAGCGTCATCCGGTGCGCGCACGACGTCCGACACCGCGCTCAACGCCGCGAGCACCACCACGAGGTTTTCTTCCGCATGACGGACCTTCGCGGCGAGTTCCTCGGTGCGGCGCGGGAAAAAACCGAGCGACTGCTTGAGCGCGCCGAGCGCTGCACGGTAGTCGATGTGCGCCGACGCCGCGCCGAACCAGCGGTCGAACATGCCGGCCTTGCGCGTCGCCTGCGCGAGCATCCCGGCCATCATGTCGGCCGCGCCGAGTTCGTTGAATTCGCGCGTCGTCGCCGCGACGGCTTCGACGAGATTGCCGGCCGCCTCCAGCGCCCCGTCGCCGATCGTCGCGACGGTCGCGAGCTTGAGCGGCACCAGTTGCCGGATGTGCCGCTCGATGCGCGGCGCGTAATCGGGATAGAGATTCGGGAAGCTGGCCTGCGCGGCCCGAAAGCATGCTTCGAGCTGCGGATGGTTCGATCCGCCGAACAGTGCACGGCCCGGCGCATCGGCAGGCGCCGCGCGCGTGGCCTGCCCGGGCGCCGGCCCCAGGTCGAGCGCCTGCGGCGCCGGCCGCTCGGGCGCACGCGCGGCCGGCACACCGGCCGCGGGCGGCGTGTCGAACGCAAGACGCCCGGGCGTGCGCTCGGGCGTCGTATCGAACTCGAGCCGCTTCGGCTCGTCGGACGGATTCGTCATCGATGCTTGCTGCCCGGCGCCGCGCAGTCGCGCCCGCCGGGCTGCCGCCAGTCAGACCGCGCCGCCGTACGCGCGCACGAAATCGCCGAGGCCGCGGTTGTAGCCGGCGCCGACCGCCTTGAACATGAAGTGGCCGTCGCGACGATAGAAGCTGCCGACCTGCACCGACGTCTCCATCGAGAAGTCTTCCTCGAGCGCGTACTTCGCGATCACCGCGCCCGACACCTCGTCGGCGATCTGGATGTAGCTGTTGCGAACCTGCCCGAAGTTCTGGCGGCGCGCTTCGGCCTGGTCGATCGTCACCACCACCGAGATTTCCTCGACGTCGGCCGCGAGCTTCGTCACGTCGATGAAGATCACCTCGTCGTCGCCGTCACCGCTGCCCGTGCGGTTGTCGCCGCTATGCACGACACCCAGGCACTTCGATGCAGGCATCCCGCGCTTCGGGAAATCGTCGCCCGGCTGGATGAAGGTTTCCTTGCGCTCCATCGTGCGCACTTCGCTGTTGTAGAACACGAAGTGCTGATCCGAGATCAGCTTCGGATTACTCTGCGCGTCGTACTTGCACAGGAACACCGACACGTCGAGATCGAAATCCGCGCCCGTGTCCGTCGCGTTCGCGTCCCAACCGAGACCGATGCGGAATTTCTGCGTGCCGGGCGCTTCCTTCGACAGGTTGACGCGACCGCCTTTCGACAAATTGATCATCTGAACCTCTTCTGCTGGAACCGCCGTTGTGCCGGCGGCAATACCGGGCCGCACCGTGCGGCCCCTGGTTGATGTTGTGCGCGTTGCGTTACTCGCCGGCCACCGCAGTCCGGTCTTCCCGGCGTTGCACGATGATCGACGACCACACCGCCGCCGCGATCATCGCCGCGCCGATCAGGCCCGTGATGACTTCCGGCACGTCGAACTTCACGCCGAGGAACATGATCGTCGCGAGCGCGCCGATCGCCCAGAAGGCGCCGTGTTCGAGATAGCGGTACTGCGCGAGCGTGCCCTTCTTCAGCAGCACGAGCGTCATCTCCCGGATGTAGGCCGCGCCGACGCCGAGGCCGAGTGCGATCAGGAAGATGTTGTTCGACAGCGCGAACGCGCCGATCACGCCGTCGAAGCTGAACGACGAATCGAGCACTTCGAGGTACAGGAAACCCGCGACGCCTTCCCGCACCACGCGCGTGCCCGTTTCCCCGCCGCCGACCAGGTCGCCCACGCCGTGCGCGATCACGAAGCCGATCACGCCGAACGCGCCCGCGAGCAGGAAGCTCACCTGTTCCGCGGCCGGCACGTAGAACGACGCAATGATCACGATCGCGAGCGTCAGCGCCACTTCCAGCGCCGTGATGCGACCGAGGTGGCGCATCGGGCCTTCGAGAAAGCCGATCCAGTGTTCATCCTTCTCGGTGTCGAGCATGAACTTGAAGAACACCATCAACAGGAACGCGCCGCCGAACGCCGACACCTCGTGATGCGCGGAGGTCAGCACCGCCGCGTACTTCGCGGGCGATTCGATCGCGAGCGTCAGCGCATCCCACAGGCCGATGTGGCCGATCACCGCGACGATCAGCAGCGGGAACACGAGCCGCATGCCGAACACGGCGACCGGCAGGCCGAACACCATGAAGCGGTTGCGCCACTTCTCCGACCAGTTCTTCAGCACGGAGGCATTGACGACCGCGTTGTCGAGCGACAACGAGATTTCGAGTACCGACAGGACCGCGACGATCAGCATGTCCTTCACCCCGCCGAGCAGATAGGCGGCGACCAGCGCGAGCACCGTAAGCGACAGCGGAATCTTGAAGTCTTTCAACATGATTGGGGTATGGGAGTTCAGGAAAATGGGCGTGCGGGCCGCGCTTACTTCGCGCGCACCCAGTCGCAGAATTCCTGCGTGATCAGTTGTTCGTAAATGTGTTCGTCGCTCACGTCGAGCGATTCGAGATGCAGGAAGCCGACGTTCGGCATCTCGTCCGCGACTTCCGCGAGAAAGCCGAATTCGCTCGGATCGCCGACACCGACGAGCGACCAGTACAGCGGGAAGTGCTGCGACTCGGTCAGCAGCTGGCGCACGCGCTTGCGGTCGTTCTTCGGGTTCTGGCCGTCGGTGACGAACAGCACCCAGGCGGGCAGATCGCCATTCACCGGTGCGGGCGCGGCCGGCGCAGCGGTTTCGCCGCCGCCGAACAGCCGGCTCAGGAAACCGCGCTTTTCTTCGCGCTTGGGCTCCGGTGCGCGGAAGAAAAAGTCGACGATGTCGTTCATCACCGGCGCGTACTGCGTGCCGCCCCACTTGTCGATCCGCGCTTCGAGCACGTGATCGGAGATGTACGAGCCGTAGTTTTCCGGCGTCGCGGTCGGCAGGCGGTCGTAGCCTTCGGTGAAGGTCCACGTGTCGACTTCGCCGTTGTCGTCGAACTTCAGTGCAATGCCGAGGATCCGGTCGTGCGTGTCCTGGATCACGCCCGACTGGTAAAGCGGCTTCGCGGAACCCGAGATGTCGAGCGCCGCGCCGACGCGCACGACGGGCGGCTTCAGGATCTGGCGTTTTTCGAGGACGATCGCGACCTTCGCCGCGCGTTTCTCAAGCGTAATCATGCGGTGTTCCTCAATGGTGCTTCGGGGCGAATCGGGTGATCAGGTCTTGCTCGAGCTGACGCAGGCGCGGCGCGTCCTGCTCGCGCTGGCGCTTGCCGTCGGCGATGATCTGCGTGATGTCGTCGAACGCGCCGAACAGTTGCTGTTGCGCGTATTCGAACGTGTCGGTCGAGATCACCGGGCGCTGGCTGAGCTTCGCGACTTCCTGCGCGTTCTGCCGGTTCAGGTCGGCTTGCGCGCGGATCGCCTCGTCGGCCGCGTCGTACGTCGCGTTCGCGAGCGCCGCTGCGCGCTTCGTGCTGAGTTGCTCGAGGTAGAGCGCGAACGCGTTGGTCCACGCGGGAATCAGCACGGTCTTGATCGTCATGAACTTCGACGTCAGCGTGCGTTTCTGGTCCTGCTCCATCCGGATCTGCGGGGCGAGCTGCTTCGACATCAGCATCGCGCGGTCGAGATCGTCGAGCTTGCTTTCGAGCGCGTCGACCTTGCGCTTCACGTCGAGCAGGCGCTGCGCGGCGAACGCGTCGTCCGCCGGCTGCTGGCCGGCCGCGAGATGCGCACGCAGCGCCGCGAGCGCCGTTTCGCCGTGCGCCTTCGCCTGCGCGAGCTCCTGGTGCAGCGCGTAGTTGTCGTTGTACATGCGCTCGAGCTCGTCGATGCCGGCCTTCTGGCGCTGCGCATGCGTCTCGAGTTCGACGACGAGCGTATCCATCCGCTTGCTCACCGACTCGTATTGCGACAGCAGCTTCTCCTTGGTCGAGCGGAACAGCCGCGTGACCTGCGTGAGCAGCCCGCCCTTGTCGGCGCCGCGCGGGTCGAGCCCCTTCGCGGTCGCGATCAGTTCGTTGAGCTTGTCGCCGAACTGGTCGGCATCCGACGCGCGCACACTCGTGAGAATCTGCTGCGAGAAAGCGGCGATTCGCGTGCCCTGCGTCGCACCGAGCTGGTCGATCTCGTCGACGGTGATCAGGCGCACGTTCTCCGGCGCGGGTGCGACCGGTGCAACGGTGGCGACAGGAACCGCGACGGGAGACAAAGACGGGGTGGAAGGACGATCGCTGACCGCATCGGATTTCTTGTCGTCGAATAGCGGCTTCATGTGGCTACCACGTTTCCTTTTTTGCTTTTGCTGCGTGTTGTCGTGCGCGCGAGGCGCGCATCCGATTGCCGTCGTGCTCTCTCACAGGCGGCAGACGGACAATAAATGCCGTGGCCGCATTGCGTCAAGGGATCGAATTCTTTCAAATTCCATTCATTTTGTAATCAAGCGCGCTGATGCGCCGGCCGGGCAACGCTACTCCTGCGGCCACGTCCGGCTACCGCGCGGGATTCCGGCGCATCCAAGCTTACATGTCAGATCAATGCGAAATGAAGATGAAATAATCGGATTTTTGGGGATTCCGGACGACCTGGATGCCGTCGACGGGTGCCCGCGCCGATCGGCCGCGGGTAAGCAGGCAGGCACGCGGAACACGCCCGACAAGGGTGAAATGAGCGACATCAACTGATCACGAATCGTGAAATTACGCCGTCAGTCGATGTGCACGAGTGCCGCGCTGAAATGTGGATCGTCGGCCTATCACGTCACGCAGGCAGCATGACGCGCACATCGCACCGATCGCGCATCGCGCGGACAGCGTCAGCAGGTTCTTCGACACGCAAGCGAGCACGATGCCGGCCGCGGCGTGCCGCTGTCCCGATGCATCGGCGCGTCAGTGCACGCTCTTCCGATACAACGCGACATACCCGGCGAGCATCAGTAGCAGCGATCCACTGACCCGGTTCAGCCACTTCTCCCCGGCCGCTTGCCAGACGCGCACCGAATGCACGCCGAGCAGCGCGTAGCCGGTCATCCCGATGACGTCGATCGCGACGATCACCGCCGCGAGAATCGCGTACTGCGGCGCGACCGCACGCGACCGGTCGACGAACTGCGGCAGCAGCGCCGACATGAACAGGTAGTACTTCGGGTTGCTCATCGCGACGAAGAAGCTCTTCAGGAAGGCGGTCCGGCGATCGGGCGTCGGGAGATCCGGTTGCTGCGCGGCAGACGTGCGGCCGCTCGACGTCAGCATCCGGATGCCGACGTACGCGAGCCACGCGGCGCCCAGCAGCTTCAGCGTCACGAACGCGGTTTCGGACGCTTCGAGAATGACGCCGAGGCCGAACCCGACCAGCGCGACCAGCACGACGTCGGCCGTCACTGCACCGAGCATGCCGACCATCGCGTGACGCAACCCGTAGCGCGAACCGTTGCTCATCGCGAGCAGCACCGTCGGGCCGGGCGTCGCCACGCCGACGGACAGGATCAGGGCAAATGCGAGCAGTGCGGAGATCGTCATGAGCGGGCGGGCGTTGAGAAAGGGATGCGTGCGGACGGCATGCGCGTCGTTTCGGCCACGGGGCCTGCGCCGGTCGGTTCGCGAGTCGCGAGACCAGCCTCGAATCGACGATCAATGATCGCACGATTGCCGCACTGCGCGCTTGCCGGCCGAATGGCGAACGTTCGATGCGGAACATGGCTGCAGAATCTCGTGGCCACGTGGCATCGAGACGGCCGTGTACGGTGAGCCGTGGAAGGGTGTGCATACGACCGAACTGTTCGGCAACAAGACGACGATCGGCGGGTATCTGACGCAGGGTGATCCGCGTTCGGTGTGGCTGTCGATGACGACGGACTTCTGACGCGGGCGCAGGCCCGCCACGCGGGCCGCGGCGGCCGGATTCCGGTCGGCTTCGACGGGTCGTCGAAAGGGGCTGGCGAGGGGCCGCCAGAGTTTGCTATACTCTCGGTCTTCCGGAGAGATGGATGAGTGGTTTAAGTCGCACGCCTGGAAAGCGTGTATAGGTTAATCGCCTATCGGGGGTTCGAATCCCCCTCTCTCCGCCAGACATACCGAAAAGCCCCGCAGAATCAATGATCTGCGGGGCTTTTTGCTTTCTACCCCATCATCAAGCAGAAATTCGCCGGCGTTGTTGAATTTCGCTGCGCCTCCCTGTCGTCACGAATTGCCGGCGACATCGGCACCACGCGGAGGCGTTCCATTCCGTTCCCGGCATGCCACGGGCAATCAACGATTCACTGACAGGCGCGGTGCGCAGCGCAACTCAGCAACTACTCGCGGCCAACAACTGCCATACGCCGAACCAGCGCTCACGATCGCTATGAAGCCCCGCGCGAAATCCTCACCCCGCCGAGCAAGGCACCAATGACTCAGGACATGCTGCTGCCCGTGTCAGCGGCCGTCGCCCCAAAAAATCACTGGAACATCATCTTGCACTCGCTTCGTTGCAGACCGGCAGCGGAGCCGCTGATGCCACCGCCAAGGTATTCCAGACGATCTACATCGCGTACTTCATCCACGAAACGACGGTCGGCCGTCAGGACCTTGATCCGTTCCGTATCGCCGAAGCTGCCGTGGTCGAGTGCGCAATCGCCGGAAAGAAAACCGGGGCGTCCGGAATTCCGGCCAGTGGTCACGCCGCTGTCGAACACATCCTGTTGATGCATGGTCAGCAATTGACGAACGCACCAGCCCATGCGATCGCGTCGGCCCATGTCCGTCTGGCGCAATTCATCGCGACCGAAAAGCTGTCGCCGATCACTGGCGCGTGAATTTCGGCCGCACGGCTACTGATGCCCTCAATGCCGCGGCAATCATTCAAGAGCGTGAGCATGACTACTTTGTGGCATGGGCAAGCCTCCGCCCCCCCTTTGGCAAACAGCTAGAACCCGCAAGGGTTGTTGCTGAAAGTCCGTCGCGGAAAGTTGCCGGTCGGCGCAGCTTGTCCCGAGCGCGGCTCCTTGAGATACATCGCGTTGATCGTCGGGCAATGCGCTTTCACATAGTCATCGATCCCGTTCAGATCGGCATGACTGATCGCGGCGCCTCCGTGCGCAACACAGTAGTCATGCTGCTCTTCGGCAACGCACAGCGCATGATTCCATAGCGCTCGTCGGAACCGCATGCCGTCGTCCTGCGCTTGACGGATTTTGGCACTTGCCGCGCACGGCGAATCCGAATAGAACGTGAAGGTAAGCATCGTGCCGAAATCGTCATTACTGCGCCCTCTATATCCGACGTACAAGCTCATGACCGGAATGCCTAACCCGGCACCGGTCGGCCGCGCAGCAGGCAAAGCGTGATAGATATCTCTCTCGGTGATGCATGCATACTGCGGCAGTACTTCAAATTCCAGCACGGCCTCGGTGCTGTCCTGCAGCAAATAATGATCCGTGCATCGAATCTCGTGGTTAGTGACATATTTGATCGACGGAGCATAGACGGCGGTCGCCTGCGATGCCCCACGAGCCTTAGCGTAGCGTGTGGGCTTGTACCAACTTTGCTCGTCCGCGGTAACAGTCGTTCGCTCAAGTTGCTTGGGGTGCCAGTCGATATGGCAATCCGGCGGTAACGGAATGCCGCTGCCCGTTTCCGAACGGTAGCCAATGCCAAGCCGGTGCATCGTTGCGTCAACATCAAGCATCGCACCGGAGTCCGCGACATCTGCCAATCGCTTCAAAAAGCCGTCGATCATCGCAGTGCGATCGCTGTCGGCAGTTTCCTGAGACGAGTTCGCGCTATCTTGCCCAGTGACGACACCAGCAGTGGACTGGGCGGTTTTCGCCCGATCGGGTAGCGTACCCGTGTTACCTGTACAGGCCGACAAGAGCAGTGCGGTCACAACGATCAAGATCGAAATTCGCATCGAAAGATATGGGTACCGATGGAAAGCCACGATCATATAGCCTTGATGTCGCGCGGGCACGGTTCAGCCTCGGTACTCACTCCAAAATCGGTGACTCAAACAGGCAATACAGCCCCCTTCCCCTCACGGATGCCGGATGTAATCCACCAACGCCCGCGTATATTCATCCGGCGGCCGATCGAGCAAGCTCACCGCAATCGCCACCGCAAACCCGGCCGGCACGCCGAACACGCCCGAGCTGATCGGCTCGATCCCGAACCACGTGCGCCCGGCGAATCCCGTGAGCTGCGTGAAGTACGGATACGTCGACACGATGTAATACACGCACACCGCGAGCCCCGTCACCATCCCGGCGATCGCGCCGCGCGTCGTCGTCCGTTTCCAGAACACCCCGAGCACCAGCACCGGAAAGAAACTCGACGCCGCGAGTGAAAACGCCGCCCCCACCAGAAACAGGATCTTCCCCGTATTGAGCGACGCGACATACGACGCGAACAGCGCGACACCGAGCAGCAGCACCTTCGAAATCGTCACGCGCCGCTGGCTCGACGCATGCGGCGCGACCATGCAGTAATAGACGTCGTGCGACAGCGCATTCGCGATCGTCAGCAACAACCCGTCCGCGGTCGACAACGCCGCCGCCAGCGCACCGGCCGCGATCAACCCCGACACGACATACGGCAACCCCGCGATCTCCGGCGCGGCCAGCACGACCATGTCCGGCTGCATCTGGATTTCCGACCAGTGCACGATGCCGTCGCGAATCACCTCGACGACACTGATCAGGTCGGGTTCGAAGTGATGCCACTGCGTGACCCACGCGGGTAGTTCAGCGATCGGCCGCCCGACGAGGTTCGCAAGAATCTCGTACTTGATCATCACCGCGAGCACCGGCACGCTCAGGTAGAACAGCGCGATGAAGAACAGCGTCCACCCGACCGAGCGGCGCGCGGACGCCACCGACGTCGTCGTGTTGTAGCGCGTCAGGATGTGCGGCAGGCTCGCGGTACCGAGCGACAGGCACAACAGCAGCGCGAGGAAATTCCGCTCGCGCGGCTTGCGTTCGTCGTCGTTCGCGGCGGGAAACGGCTCGTGCATCGGCACCGGCGGCTCGGCGCGCGCAAGCAGGTCGTCGCGCGCCTGCGTCCACGCGACGCGCGCCGCCGTCGGGTCACGCGGAAAATCGGCCAGCTCGCGCTCGCGCTGGTTGATCTCGCGCAACGGGCCGTTGTGGCGCCGCAGGTCGGCAAGCTGGTCGACGAGTTGCCGGCGCGCATCCGCATACGACGCCGGCAAGCGGTCGAGCTGCGTCTGGACAGCCGCGGCCTGCCGCCGATACGCATCGCGCACCTGCTGCTCCTCGGCCGCGTCGCGCACCTGCGCCTCGCGCGCCGCCACGCGTTCCATCAGCTTGCCGTAATTGAACTGCGGCACCGGCCCGAGCCCGTTCTTCATCGCGATCAGCGACACCGGTATCAGGATCGCGCTGATCAGGATGATGTACTGCGCGACCTGGGTCCACGTGACCGCGCGCATCCCGCCAAGAAACGAGCACACGAGAATGCCGGCGAGCCCGCAGAAGATCCCGATCGCGAAATCGACACCGATGAAGCGCGTCGCGATCAGCCCGATCCCCTGGATCTGCGCGACCAGATAGACGAACGAGCACAGGATCGCCGCGCCGGCCGCGAGCGCGCGCACCGCGGTGCTCGAAAAGCGCGTGCCGAGAAAATCGGGAATCGTATAGCGCGCGAGCTTGCGCACATACGGCGCGAGCAAAAACGCGACGAGGCAGAAGCCGCCCGTCCAGCCCATCACGTAGGCGAGCGCATCGTAGCCGGTTGCATAAAGCGAGCCGGCGAGACCGATGAACGACGCCGCCGACAGCCAGTCGGCCGCCGTCGCCATCCCGTTGAACGCGGACGGCACGCGCCGCCCGGCCACGTAGTATTCGACGAGATCGGACGTGCGCGACAACAGCCCGATCACCGCATACACGGCGATCGGCACGAACAGGAACACGTAGCCGATCCACACACCGGAGCCGGTCGCGCGCTCGATCCGCCACAGCAACGCGATGAAACCGAGAAAGCCGAGCGTGTAGAGCGCGTATGCGCGTATCAGTCGATGCGTCAGCATGGCTCAGCGGGCATGGTGCGCATCGCTCACGTGCGCGGCATGGTCGTCGTACGCGCGGCGCAGCAGGCGATCCGCGCGCTGCATCAGGCCGATGTAGACGACGATCAGCACGAGATACACGAGAATCGCGCCCTGCGCGCCGACGTAGAACGGCAGGCTGAAACCGGCGAAGCGAATGCCCGCGAGCGCGGGCGCGAAGAACGGCACGACGAACGATACCGTAAAGCCGATCGCCATCAGCACCGCGATCAGCGCGACGTTGAAGCGCCAATAGCGCGCATGGGCACGCGCAAGCGGCTCGGGAACAGGCGGCGGCACGGCGCGCGCCGGACGGGACGAAACGGTCATGCCGTTATTTAGCAAAAAGCCCCTGCGCGGGCAATCGGGATTGCCGCGCAGGGGCTCGTACGCGCAACGCGCGCAACGGGTGCGATCAGCGCACTTCCGTGAGCTGGTCGAGGATCGCCGGGTTCTCGAGCGTGGACGTGTCCTGCGTGATCGCCTCGCCCTTCGCGAGCGAGCGCAGCAGACGCCGCATGATCTTGCCCGAGCGCGTCTTCGGCAGGTTGTCGCCGAAACGGATGTCCTTCGGCTTCGCGATCGGCCCGATCTGCTTGCCGACCCAGTCGCGCAACGACTTCGCGAGTGCCGCAGCCTCTTCGCCTTCCGGGCGCGAACGCTTCAGCACCACGAACGCGACCACCGCCTCGCCCGTCGTGTCGTCCGGACGGCCGACCACCGCCGCTTCGGCAACCAGCTCATGCGAGACCAGCGCCGACTCGATCTCCATCGTGCCGAGCCGGTGGCCCGACACGTTCAGCACGTCGTCGATCCGGCCCATGATCGTGAAGTAGCCGGTGTCCTTGTCGCGCACGGTGCCGTCGCCGGCCAGGTACAGCCGCCCGCCGAGTTCCTCGGGGTAATAGCTCTTCTTGAAGCGCTCCGGGTCACCCCAGATCGTGCGGATCATTGCCGGCCACGGACGCTTGACGACGAGAATGCCGCCTTGCCCGTTCGGTACGTCCTGGCCCGTCTCGTCGACCACCGCCGCCATGATGCCCGGCAGCGGCAGCGTGCACGAACCCGGCACGGTCGGCGTCGCGCCCGGCAGCGGCGTGATCATGTGGCCGCCGGTTTCGGTCTGCCACCACGTGTCGACGATCGGGCAACGCTCTTGGCCGACGTGCTTGTGGTACCACATCCACGCTTCCGGATTGATCGGCTCGCCGACCGTGCCGATGATGCGCAGGCTCGACAGGTCGTAGCTCTTCGGGTGGACCTTGTCGTCGGCCTCGGCGGCCTTGATCAGCGAACGGATCGCGGTCGGCGCGGTGTAGAACACCGTGACCTTGTGGTCGCCGATCATCTTCCAGAAGCGGCCGGCGTCCGGATAGGTCGGCACGCCCTCGAACACCACCTGCGTGCCGCCGCATGCGAGCGGGCCGTACGTGATGTACGTGTGGCCCGTGACCCAGCCGATGTCGGCCGTGCACCAGAACACGTCGTCGGGTTTCCAGTCGAAGGTCCACTTCATCGTCTGTGCGGCCCACAACAGGTAGCCGCCCGTGCTGTGCTGAACGCCCTTCGGCTTGCCGGTCGAGCCCGACGTATACAGGATGAACAGCGGATGCTCGGCGCCGACCCATTCCGGGGCGCACGTGTCGGACTCGGCGTCGGACAGTTCGTGCATCCACAGGTCGCGCTCGCCGTGCCAGTCGATCTTGCCGCCGGTGCGGCGATAGACGATCACGCTCTTGACGGCTTCGCAGCCGCCCATCGCGATGGCTTCGTCGGCGATGCTCTTGAGCGGCAGCGTCTTGCCGCCGCGCGCCTGTTCGTCGGCGGTGATGAGCGCGACGGCGCCCACGTCGACGAGCCGCTCGTTCAGCGATTTCGCGGAGAAGCCGCCGAACACGACCGAGTGGGTCGCGCCGATGCGCGCGCAGGCCTGCATCGCGACGATGCCTTCGACCGACATCGGCATGTAGATGACGACGCGATCGCCCTTGGCGATCCCGCGTTTCTTCAGCGCATTCGCGAAGCGCGACACGCGTGCGAGGAGGTCAGCATAGGTGACGCGCGTGACGGTGCCGTCGTCGGCCTCGAAGATCACCGCGACGCGCTGGCCGTTGCCGGCTTCGACGTGGCGGTCGAGGCAGTTGTACGACGCGTTGAGCTCGCCGTCGTCGAACCACTTGTAGAACGGTGCATCGCTCTCGTCGAGCACCTGGGTGAACGGCTTGTGCCAGCTGAGGCCCTCGCGTGCGAGACGCGCCCAGAAGCCTTCGTAATCGCGTTCGGCTTCGGCGGCAAGCGCCTGGTAGGCCGGCATGCCGGAAATGGTCGCCGCCTTCTCGAGCGCCTCGGGCGGCGCAAACTGGCGGGTTTCGTGAAGAACCGATTCAATCGCAGACATCGACTACCCCTTGGTGAACATGAATCCTCTGCATGGCGGCGCGATCGTGCGCGCCGCGCGTCTTGGCCGGCGCTTGCGCGCCGCTGTCTCCCACTCACCCGCGCGCGGCCCGGAGGCTGCGCGCGATGCTGCGCCGCACCACGTCACGAGACGGTGGACGTACGGCCCGGCGGTTTCCACGATAAGCGCCTGAACTTACCCGTCACTTACGCGACCGCGCCGTTTCGCACACCGGGCCGCGCCGCTTGCTTTACGGTCAGCGCTTTACGGTCAGCTTTACGCTGTTACAACCGCGACTCTACAATCCTAACTGAACTCGCCTCCCGGATTCCAGCTTGAATCGCTACGCCCTCTTCCTCATCCTGTCGATGCTGTTCGTCGGCAGCAACGTCGGTATCGGTAAATCCATCGTCGTCTTCGTTCCGGTCGCCATCCTCGCCACGCTGCGCTTCGTGATCGCGATCGCCATGCTGTGGCCGCTGTTCCGCCCGGTGAAGATGCGGGCGGTCCGCCGCGCGGAATGGTTGAACCTGTTCCTGCAGGCGTTCTTCGGCACCTTCATGTTCACGCTGCTGATGCTCAACGGCGTGCAGCACACCAGCGCGGTCGCGGCCGGCGTGATCACGAGCACGATCCCGGCCATCGTCGCGCTGTTCGCGTGGTTGATCCTGCGTGAAAAACCGAACGGCCGTGCGCTCGTGTCGATCGCACTCGCGATCGCGGGCGTCGTGACGATCAACCTGGCCAACGGTACCGCACATGGCGCCGGCGGCGCATCGTCCGGTTCGCTGACCGGCAACCTGCTGATCCTCGGCGCCGTGTGCTGCGAATCGATCTACGTGATCCTGTCGCGCCGCCTCACGCAGACGCTCGCGCCGATCGACATCTGTGCGTACACGCACCTGTTCGGCCTGCTGCTGATGCTGCCGCTCGGCGCGACGGCGCTGTGGCATTTCGATTACGCGAGCGTGCCGGCCGGCACCTGGGCGCTGGTGGTCTGGTACGGGCTGTCGGCCAGCATCTTCTCGTTCTGGCTGTGGATGAAGGGGATCCGCCACGTGCCGGGCAGTCTCGCCGGCGTGTTCAGCGCGGTGCTGCCGATCGCGGCCGCCGCGTATGGCATCGCGTTCCTCGGCGAGCGCCCGACGCTTGCGCACGGCATCGCACTCGCGTGCGTCGTCGCCGGTATCGGCCTCGCCAGCCTGCGCGGCAAGCGCGTGCCGGCGGTCACGGCCTGATCCGTCCCCGGCAGTACCGGCGCGTCGCTGCAGTCCCGCCGGCCGACGCGTTACAATAGCGCGCCTTTTCGAGATTACCCCCGATACCTGCGCACAGCGCCCGCACCGCCATCATGTCCGCCCCGCATTTGCCCGGCCCCGCCCGTCGTCCGCTGCGCCCGCTGCCCGCGCTGATCTTCATGAGCCGCTGGCTCCAGGTTCCGCTTTATCTGGGCCTGATCGTCGCGCAAGCCGTCTACGTATTCCTGTTCCTGAAGGAAGTCTGGCACCTGCTGTCGCATGCGAGCGGGCTCGACGAAGTCAGCGTGATGCTCGCGGTGCTCGGCCTGATCGACGTCGTGATGATCTCGAACCTGCTGATCATGGTGATCGTCGGCGGCTATGAAACGTTCGTGTCGCGTCTCGGCATCGACGGCCATCCCGACGAGCCCGAATGGCTCGACCATGTGAACGCGGGCGTGCTGAAGGTCAAGCTGTCGATGGCGCTCATCAGCATTTCGTCGATCCACCTGCTGAAGACCTTCATCAACCCGGACCAGCACACGACGCACGCGATCATGTGGCAGGTGATCATCCATGTGTCGTTCCTCGTGTCGGCGCTCGTGATGGCGTGGGTCGACCGCCTGACGACGCACACGCACCCGGCCCATTTCCACGAGACGCACGCGCCAGCAGCGTCCCGACCTGCGGCCTGAACCGCCGCCACGCATTCCCCACAAGTCCCCACAGAGTCTCAGCCATGACCGTCATCAAACAGGAAGACCTGATCCAGAGCATCGCGGATTCGCTGCAGTACATCAGCTACTACCATCCGCTCGACTACATCCAGGCGCTCGGCCGCGCGTACGAGCTCGAAGAGAGCCCGGCCGCGAAGGACGCGATCGCGCAGATCCTCACGAACAGCCGCATGTGCGCGGAAGGCAAGCGCCCGATCTGCCAGGACACCGGCATCGTCACGATCTTCGTGAAGGTCGGCATGGACGTGCGCTGGGACGGCGCGACGATGGGCCTCACCGACATGATCAACGAAGGCGTGCGCCGCGGTTACACGCACCCGGACAACGTGCTGCGCGCGTCGATCGTCAATCCGCCGGAAGGCGCCCGCAAGAACACGAAGGACAACACGCCGGCCGTGATCCACTACGAGATCGTGCCGGGCGACAAGGTCGACGTGCAGGTCGCGGCGAAGGGCGGCGGCTCGGAGAACAAGTCGAAGTTCGTGATGCTGAACCCGTCCGACTCGATCGTCGACTGGGTGCTGAAGACGGCCCCGACGATGGGCGCGGGCTGGTGCCCGCCGGGCATGCTCGGGATCGGCATCGGTGGCACCGCTGAAAAGGCGATGCTGATGGCGAAGGAATCGCTGATGGAGCCGATCGACATCCAGGAAGTCATCGCGCGCGGCCCGAAGGACTGGGTCGAGGAACTGCGCGTCGAGCTGCACGAGAAGGTCAACGCGCTGGGCATCGGCGCGCAGGGCCTCGGCGGCCTCGCCACCGTGCTCGACGTGAAGATCATGGCTGCGCCGACGCACGCGGCATCGAAGCCGGTCGCGCTGATCCCCAACTGCGCGGCCACGCGCCACGCGCACTTCGTGCTCGACGGCTCGGGCCCGGCGAAGCTCGAGGCACCGTCGCTCGACGCATGGCCGAAGGTCCAGTGGGAACCGAACACGGAAACGAGCAAGCGCGTCGACCTGAACACGCTGACGCCGGAAGAAGTCGCGAGCTGGGCCCCGGGCCAGACGCTGCTGCTGTCGGGCAAGATGCTCACGGGCCGCGACGCGGCGCACAAGCGCATCGCCGACATGCTCGCGAAGGGCGAGAAGCTGCCGGTCGACTTCACCAACCGCGTGATCTACTACGTCGGCCCGGTCGACCCGGTGCGTGACGAAGTCGTCGGTCCGGCAGGACCGACGACCGCGACGCGCATGGACAAGTTCACCGAGACGATGCTCGCCCAGACCGGCCTGATCTCGATGGTCGGCAAGGCGGAACGCGGCCCGGTCGCGATCGAGGCGATCAAGAAGCACAAGGCGGCGTACCTGATGGCGGTCGGCGGCGCGGCATACCTCGTGTCGAAGGCGATCCGCGGCGCGAAGGTCCTCGCCTTCGAAGACCTCGGCATGGAAGCGATCTACGAGTTCGACGTGCAGGACATGCCGGTGACGGTGGCCGTCGATTCGTCGGGCACGTCGGTGCACCAGACCGGCCCGAAGGAGTGGCAGGCAAAGATCGGCAAGATCCCGGTCGCAACCGCTTAAACGCGATCGAACGAAAGGCCGGACGGAAGTCCGGCCTTTTTACTTCTCATTCTCATTATTGCGCTCGGCCGGTTATTCAAGGCTGATTCTCATTACACGCAAAAGGCAGGCCCGACAAGGCTTCGAGGCTTGGCTTTTCTCGTTCGAGCGATTATCGTTCGGTTTCTGAAGCCCCACTGAACAAGGAACAGCCATGCAAGGCGACAAAAAAGTCATCGAATATCTGAACGCCCAACTGAAGAATGAACTCACGGCGATCAACCAGTACTTCCTGCATGCGCGCATGTACAAGCACTGGGGCCTCGAGAAGCTCGGCAAGCACGAATACGACGAATCGATCGGCGAAATGAAGCACGCCGACTGGCTGATCGAGCGCGTGTTCATGCTCGACGGCCTGCCGAACCTGCAGGACCTGCACAAGCTGCTCGTCGGCGAGGAAACCGAAGAGATCCTGAAGTGCGACCTGAAGCTCGAGCAGATTTCGCAGTCCACCTGCAAGGAAGCCATCGCCTACTGCGAATCGGTGCGTGACTACGTGTCGCGCGAGATCTTCGAAAAGATCCTCGACGACACCGAAGAGCACATCGACTGGCTGGAAACGCAGATCGACCTGATCGGCAAGGTCGGCCTGCAGAACTACCAGCAAACGATGATGGGCTCGCCCGAGTAAGCGCGGCAACCGCCACGAGCGCCACCACGCCGTCCGCATGACGATGACGAACCAGCCAGCCGCTTCCGGGGTCCACCCCGCCGCCCCCGTCGGTATCTTCGACTCGGGGCTCGGCGGCCTGTCGGTGCTGCGCGCCGTGCGCGCGCACCTGCCCGGCGAGTCGTTCATCTACGTCGCCGATTCGCAGCATGCGCCGTATGGGCCGCGCGACGAGGCCTTCATTACGGAGCGCACGCTGGCGATCGGCGAGTGGCTCGCCCGCGAAGGCGCGAAAGCGCTCGTCATCGCGTGCAACACCGCAACGGCGCGGGCGATCGCGACCATCCGCGAACGCCTGTCGATACCGCTCGTCGGTGTCGAGCCGGGCATCAAACCGGCCGCCGCGCTGTCGTCGACCGGCGTCGCGGGCGTCCTCGCCACGCAATCGACCCTGAACAGCCCGCGCTTCCAGGCGCTGCTCGACCGCTACGGCGCCGGCCGCCGCTTCATCTGCCAGCCCGGCCACGGGCTCGTCGAAGCGATCGAACGCGGCGACACCGATTCGCTCGCGTTGCGCGCGCTGCTCGCGCGCTACCTGCAGCCGATGCTCGACGATGGCGCCGATACGCTGGTGCTCGGTTGCACGCACTACCCGTTCTTCACCGAAACGATCCGTGACCTTGTTGGCGACCGCCTGACGATTGTCGACACGAGCGATGCGATCGCCCGCCAGCTCACGCGCGTGCTCGACGAACGCGGCCTGCGTGCACCGGCCGGCACGCGTGCCGCGCCGCCCCGCTTCTGCTCGACCAGCGACGGCCTGCAGCTGCACGCGCTCGCGTCGACGCTGCTCGGCCTCGATGCGCCGGTCGAATCCGTCACCATTTCCTCGCCGAACGCGCGCGCCTGCGCGACCGCCTGACGCGGGCCGGCGCCCCGCCGGTACTCCCCCTTCCGCCGCACCTTCCGCTTCAAGGGTCCGATGACCTTAAAAAAAGCCCGCCTCAGGCTTGTCAACGTCCGCAAATTTAATGATAATAATTCGCATTAACGTTAGCTATCGCAACTCATCATGATCGTCTGCGTGTGCAAGTCTGTTTCCGATCGCAAGATCCGCGCGTCCCTCGCCGAGGGCGTCAATTCTTTCGATGAACTCCAGTTCGAGCTTGGCGTCGCCACGTGCTGCGGCAAGTGCGAGGAGTCCGTACGCGACCTCATGGCCGAGCAAGGTGTCTGCGCGAGCCGGTGCGGTGTCGAGCACCACGCTCACCCGATCCCGGTGACGTTCTACGACCGCAAGGCCGCCTGAGCGGCGCGGGGCGTACGCATGCGGCCCGGCCGCGTTTTTTGTTTCGACCGTCAGCAAGCCACCATCCGCGCGAGCCAGCGGCTTACCTGCCAAGGAGCCTGTCATGGAATTGCTGATCGGATTTGTGACCACCGTTTGCATCTCGCTGCTGATCTTCCGCAAGTGATGCCGATTCACCCGCCGCGCCCCGGGTGCGGCGTCGTTCTTTCAAGCTAACATGCAGGCTTCGCCATCCGCTCCTGCCGGCGTCTTGCCGGTTGCTCCACGTATGAATCCCCGAGTCATCACTGTCGCGGTCGGTGTGCTTGCCGCACACGCGATCCTGCTGACAGCCGTGTGGCTCCATCGCAATGCACTGCCGCCGAAGGAAGTCGCGGTTCAGTCGATCACCGCGCAGCTCATTCCGCCGACACCGGCGGCCCAGCCGGTCGCGGTCCAGTCGGCCGCCCAGCAGCCCACGCCGCCCAAGCCCACGCCTCGCGTGAAGCCGAAGATCGAGCCCAAGCCGGTGCAGAAAGCCATCCCGACACCTCAGCCGGTCGCGCAGGCACCCTCGCCGACGCCCGCGCCGGCCGCCGCCGCTCCGACACCGGCCCCCGCCGCACCGGCGCCTGCTGCGCCGGCTGCAGCACCCGGCCCGGCGCGCGAGACGATGCAGGTCAGCGCGCCGAAAAACGTCTCGGCGCTCTCCTGCACCTTCGTGAAACCCACCTATCCGTCGATGTCGAAGCGGCGCGGCGAAACGGGCACGGCCTATGTTCACTTCATCATCGGCGTGACGGGCAAGATCGAAAGCGTCCAGCTGCAGAAGAGCAGCGGCTACCCGCGTCTCGACGAAGCCGCGCTCGAGGCGACGCGCGCCAGCACCTGTCCGCCGTATATCGAGAACGGCCAGGCGATCCGCGCCGCCCATACGCTGCCCTTCAACTTCACGCTCGACGACTAACCCGTCATATTCGGTAGATTCAAAGGAAACAAGAAAATGCAAAGCTACGGTATCGCGCACGTCTGGGCGCAAGGTGATTTCGTCACGCGTGCCATCGCGATCACGCTGCTCGTGATGTCGGTCCTGTCGTGGATCGTGATCATCGTCAAGGGCTGGAACGTGATTCGCCTGAACCGTCTCACGAAGAATGCCGAACAGGCGTTCTGGCATTCCGACGATTTCGACGACGGCATCAAGAAGCTCGGCCTCACCGCATCGACGCCGAGCGACAACCCGTTCCTCGCGCTCGCGCTGTCGGGCAAGGAGGCCGCCGATCACCACCATCAGACGCAACCGCACCTGCACGACCGCATGGACGTGTCGGACTGGGTCACGCGCTGCCTGAAGGACACGATGGACGAAGGCATCTCGCGCATGCAGGCCGGCCTCGCGATTCTCGCGTCGATCGGCAGCACGGCGCCGTTTGTCGGCCTGTTCGGCACGGTCTGGGGCATCTATCATGCGCTGCTCGTGATCGGCGCAACCGGCCAGACGTCGATCGACCAGGTCGCGGGCCCGGTCGGCGAATCGCTGATCATGACGGCCTTCGGCCTGTTCGTCGCGATTCCCGCGGTGCTCGGCTACAACGCCCTGACCCGCGCGAACAAGGGTGTCGTCAGCAAGCTGCGCCGCTTCGCACACGGCCTGCACGCGTACTTCGTGACGGGCGCGAGCCTCGCGTCGTCGTCGACCCGCGACGGCCTGCGTCTCGCGACGCGCGCCAGCTGAGACGGGGTGAACCATGGCAATGAACACCGGTTTCAGCGACGATGACGACGATGGCGTGATGAGCGAGATCAACATGACGCCGCTCGTCGACGTCATGCTCGTACTCCTGATCATTTTCCTCGTGACGATCCCGGCGATGCAGCACGCGGTGAAGATCGACCTGCCGCATGCAAGCAGCCAGCCCGTCGACGAGAAGCCGCAAACGGTCGACGTCGCGATCGAAGGCAACGGCACGCTCCTGTGGAACGACGAGACGGTCACGCGCGAACAATTGCAGGCACACATTGCGGAAGCGGCAAAGCATCAGCCGCAACCGGAGTTGCACCTGCGTGCCGATCGCAAGGTTGCCTATGAGCGTGTCGCCGAAGTGATGTCGGATGCGCAGGCCGGCGGCCTGACGAAACTCGGCTTCGTGACGGAGCCGGCCGCGAAGGCGAAGTAACGCACGCGCATTTCGTGCGTGTGCCGGCCGCCTCGCAGGCCGCACCTCGCCGGCCGCACCTAGCCGGCAGCGCACAAAGTAAAAGGCCTTCATCGCCAGATGAAGGCCTTTTTTCATGCGCACGCGGGCGCCTTCGGGCGGCGGGCTCTTCGGCGGTATCGGTTGCGCCTCGAGCAACGCAAATGCGACTACCGTGGTCTGCACGGATTGCGCGTTCTGCCCTATCTGGCTCGCAATATATGCGGCCACCTGATTCCGCTCAGAACTTCCTTCACGAAATGGGATTTCAATATAGGCCCGCGCGCTCGCGCATTCAAGGCCTCGTCGATTGAAACTTGCGATTGCAGGCGGCGCTTCAATGACAAAACAAATTTGCCACGACGCGCATCTTCCATTCAGGTGGACGAAGCATCGGCCGCCGCCGCTTCCTTCTTCTCGCGCTCGGGGCACCCCGGCTGCTTGTATTCGCCATGGTCGAGCTTCTCGACCAGATAGTCGACGAACGCACGCACGGCCGGCGGCATCCCCTGCCGCGAGACGAACACGGCGTAGAGCTGCGGCACCGGCAGCGTCCAGCCCGGCATCACCGGCGACAGCTGGCCCGCGCGCAGCGCGTTGCCGTACATCATCTCGGGCAGCGCCGCGATGCCGAGCCCGTCGAGCACCGCTTCACGGATCGTCATCAGGTCGGCCGTCACGAGGCGCGGATCGTGCTCGTGCAAGTGACGCGTGCCGTCCGGTGCGATCAGGTTGAATACGTGCCGCCCGTCGACGCTCGGCGTATCGAGCGTCTCGAAGTGCGCCAGATCGTCCGGCACCAGCGGCGGCGCATTCTGATTCAGCAGGCTCGGTGCGCCGACCAGCATCTGCTCGGTACGCCACAGCGGCCGCACGACGATGTTCGCGTTCTGCGGCGGCTCCGAGCGCACGCGCAACGCGACGTCGATCGAATCCTCGAACAGGTCGATCACGCGATTCGTCACACGGATGTGTACCTTCACCTCAGGATAGCGGTGCAGGAATTCAGGGAGGATGCGCGACAGCATCGTCTGCGACAGCGTGACGGGCACGCTGACGCGCACCGACCCGCGCGGCGACGCGCGCAGTTGCTGCACGGCGTTCATCGCGGCCTGGGCTTCGGCGAGCATCGCCTGGCAGTGCTGGTAGAACAGCTCGCCCGCCTCGGTCAGCGCGAGCTTGCGCGTCGAGCGCTGCAGCAGGCGCACGCCGAGCGCCGCCTCGAGTTCGGTCAGGCGCCGCGACAGGCGCGATTTCGAGATACCCAGCACGCGCTCGGCTGCCGAGAACCCGCCATGCTCGACGACCTGCGAAAAGTACATCAGGTCATTCAGGTTGTGTGCATCGATGTTCATGTCATCGTTCCAATTTCAGAACAATCCATTGCGAACCGCCGCAAATCGGACCGTAAAACGCCCAATATAATAGCGCTATGTTTCAAAAATAACGCTATTCCGATGACATCGAGGGCTTCTGCATGACGACCGCTCGCTCGCTTGACCGCACCTACCCCGCCCTTCGCACGACCGAAGGCGGCGGCTTCGTGGTTCACCGTCCGTTTCCGACCCGGCTGCTGATGGATTTCGATCCGTTCCTGCTGCTCGACGAAATGGGTCCCGTCGACTACGCGCCCGGCGAAGCCAAGGGCGCACCCGACCATCCGCATCGCGGCTTCGAGACCGTGACCTACGTGCTCGACGGGCACTTTCAGCATCGCGACTCGGCCGGCCATGCCGGCACGCTCGGGCCCGGCGACGTGCAGTGGATGACCGCCGGCGCCGGCGTCGTGCACAGCGAGATGCCGGACCCGGCGTTCGCCCAGGCAGGCGGACGCTCGCACGGCTTCCAGCTGTGGGTGAACCTGCCGCGGCGCGACAAGCTGATCGCGCCGCGCTACCAGGAGATGTCGGCCGACCGCATCCCGAGCGCCACGTCGCCGGACGGTCGCGCGCACGTCCGCGTGATCGCCGGCGAGGCATTCGGCGTACGCGCGGCGATCGAGACGCACACCCCGATCCTCTACCAGCATTTCACGCTGCAACCGGGCGCATCGGTCTCCCAGCCGGTGCCGGCAGGCTATCGCGTATTCGCCTACCCGCTCGATGGCGCGGGCCGCTACGGGCCCGACAGGCAGCTTGTCGATGCACGGCACATGGTGGTCTACGGCGACGACGGCGACACGGCGACGTTCGAAGCCGGCGACACGCCGCTCGACCTGCTGCTGATCGGCGGCGTACCGCTCAACGAGCCGATCGTCCGCTACGGGCCGTTCGTGATGAATACCGAGGAAGAGATCCGGCAAGCCGTCGTCGACTACCAGACCGGCCGCATGGGACGCATCGAAGCGTGACGCCCGATCGGGGACGCAGGTGCCGCGAAACGGCTCGTTTTGCGTCACAATGACTTCTTGAACCATGTGGCTGTCCGCCACCAGAAGGAACCCGTCCCCTTGAACTTCGAACATCTGATCCAGATCAACTCCGACGATCCGGCCGTGCCGTCCCTCACCCGCGAGCAGCTCTGGGAAGGCCTCGTGCTGCGCGCCGAACAGCCGCAGCTGTTCCTGATCGGCCTCGACAGCTGCGTCGTCCACGAACGAACGGACACGACGCTCGAACGCGAACTGCATTACGGCCATGCGACCGTGCGCGATCGCGTGACGTTCACGCCGAACCAGCAAGTGCGCTACGACATCCACGCAGCGGGCGGCGAAATCGGCGGCTCGTTGACGATGACGATCGAGGAGCGCGACGACCACGAGCTGTTCCTGCGCTTCGAATACCGCACCACGCTGACCGTCACGGACGACAGCGAGGAAGCGCGCCAGACGCACGGCATCGTCAAGGAAGCGTATCGCACGTCGGACATCGACACGGTGCGCCTGATCCGCGAATACGCACAGGGCCGCAAGGACCCGGAACCGCTGCACTGACGCGCCGGGCGGTCGATGGGCCGCCCTTTGACTCAGACTATCAGGTTGGCGATTTCGATCAAGAAAGAGTTTTGTAAATGGGAATAATTATCATTTAGAATTCATTCCATCGTATCGACAGTCACCGATCAACCGAATGACCGACACCACGCGCCCGACCACGCTGACCTTGCGCCGCCCGACCGGCACCGCAGGCGCCAACCGTCAAAAGACGGCAGCGGTCACGACGCCGGCGAAGCCGGCCGCAAGCCGCGATGCAGGCACCCGGGTCCTCAGCAGCGATGCGCTGCTGCAAGGCCACAGCCACATCAGCATCGCGCATAACGGAGAGACTTATCAGCTGCGCGCCACGCGGCTCGGCAAGCTGATCCTGACGAAGTAACGACAGAGTATTGTGGGGACCACCTCCCTGAGAGGTGTTGGGCAGTAGCCAGCGCAACGGCTTGCACGCGAGATCTAGACCCCTTCGTGCAAACACACTCAAGCAGCCGTTGCAGCAAGCCAAGCCACTTTTTTTGGTTCTCGCACAAGGAAGAAAAAAAGCGACACGTCGAAAGACGTGTCGCTTTTTTGTTTGGGCGGCCCGAGCGCGGAAAAACAAGCGGCCCATCCGCCCTGCTGTTTGTTGAGCACTCGGGAGCCGGTGGCAGAACCGCCTCCACCGGCTGCGGCGCGCGACGGCCGCAAGGCCGTCAATGCTGCATCAGAAACCCCAGAACATCAGCCACCACGCACTGTCGATGACGGCGAGGCCGGCCGCGAAACATGCGAATGCAGCCAGTCGGCGCGGCCACGCCGCATAGCGCCCCGTCACTTTCCATGCGAGCCAGGCGCTCCATATATTGGCGCCGATCAGAATCGCGATGCGCACGTCCGTCGCCCAGCCGAGCGGCACGTGTTCGGCCCGCAGCAGCGACAGCGTCGTCGCCGACAGTCCGAGGAACACGCCCGCGCCGGCGATCGGGATCAACGCCTGTGCGAGATGATGGAGACGCACGCGATCGAAGCGGCCGAGCATCAGCGTCGCGCCGGCCAGCAGCACGAGCAGCGCCGTGCCGTACACGAGCCCCGTCCCGACGATGTAGCTGACGATCAGGCCGCCGTCGAGCCACGAAAACACGTCGTTGCGATCCGGGTAATGCGTGAGCAGGAACCACGGCGCATTGGTCTCGAGCGGCCACGTGATGTCGCGATCGATCAGCCAGCCCGCGAGCCACTGCTTGATCTGCACGAACCACGGGCTGACGGTCCAGTGGAACGCGCCGATCGCGACGCCGAGCAGGCCGTACAGGATCAGTGCCGTGTCCCACGGATTCGCCTGCTGCGCGCCAAGGTTCACAACTTCGTCGGACGGCGAGCGCAACGACAGCGAGATCGCATCGCGATGCCCGCTGCAGCGGCCGCACATATGACACGACGCCGCGCCCTTCATGCTGCGCAACGGCACGAGCGGCGCGCAGTTGATCGGAATCACGCGATGGCCGTGTTCGCCGTTCTTGTACGAGCGGCGCCACGCGTCCTCGTCGACCTTGTAGCGCATCGGCGCGAGCCGCGACAGCAGCCCGAACACGCCGTTGACCGGGCACAGGTACTTGCACCATACGCGCTTCTCGCGGCCATACAGCAAGCCGATCACGATCGCGCCGACGGTCGAGCCGCCGAGCACGAACAGTACCGCGAGCGGATACTGGTACACGCTGACCATCTGCCCGTAGATCGTCGTGAGCCCGAACGCGACGAACGGCCAGCCGCCCCACCGCATCCAGCGCGGAATCGCGCGGCCGCGGCCGAACTTGCTCGCATATTCGGTCAGCGCGCCCTCCGGACACAGCACGCCACACCAGACGCGGCCGAGCATCACCATCGACAGCAGCACGAACGGCCACCAGATGCCCCAGAACACGAACTGCGCAATCAGCGTGAGATTGCTCCACAGGTGCGCGGAATCATCCGGCAGCGGCAACACCGCCGGCACGATGATCAGGAACGCATAGACGCCGACGACGACCCACTGGATGCCGCGGATCACCGCGCCGTGGCGCTGCATCCACTGGCCGGCCTGCGCGAGCCAGCCCGGCTTGGCTGCGGCGACAACGCTCATGCCGTGCGGCCCGCGGTAACGGCCGGACGGCGGCTCGCGCGCTTCATCAGCAGCCACACGACCGCCCAGTACACCGCATACGCGATCAGGTTGGTCAGCGCCGGATGTGCGCGGTAGCCCGTCAGCGTGGCGACGAGCGAGCCGAACGTGCTCGAATCATCGAGGATCCCGGACGTATCCCACACCTGCGAAATGCCGAGCGGCAGGATTTCCTTGTCGATCAGCTTGTCAACGCCCGTCTGGAACAGGCCCGCGCCCAGGAACAACAGCATGATTTCGGTCACGCGGAAGAAATGCCGCCAAGAGAAGTACTTGCCGCCGAGCTGCAGCAAATAGAACGTGAGGAACGCGAGGCCCAGGCCGATCACGACCGCAAGCATCTGGCTGCCGTCCACGTGCCCCGACTGGCCGAACCCGAGGCCGTACAGGAAGATCACCGTCTCGCTGCCTTCGCGGGCGATCGCGAGTGCGACCAGCACCCCGACGCCCCACCAGTTCGAATCGCGCGTGCTCTGCTGCAGCGAGTGCTCCATGTCGCGCTTGAGCGTGCGGCCGTGCCGGCGCATCCACAGCACCATCTGCACGATCAGCACGCACGCGATCAGCACCATCGCGGTCTGGAAATAGTCCTGCGCATCGCCGGACAGTACTTCGGTAAAGCCGACGAGCGCGGCGCCGAGGCCGACGGCCATCAGCAAGCCGAGCGCGACACCGGTCCACAGATAAGGCAGGCCGCGACGCGCATCGTCGTCGCCGTTCTTCAGCCATGCATAGAGGATGCCGACGACGAGCAGCGCTTCGACGCTCTCCCGCCAGACGATGAACAAGATCTGACCCATTGAATCCTCCTGACGTGCGGGGCAAGGCACTCGTGCGTCCGCACGCAGATAAAACGCGTTACTTCGCGACGATCACGCCCTGTGCCTGCTGGTGAAAATCGTCGAAAAACTTGTATTCGCCCGGCGACAGCGGGGCGACGACCACGAACGAATCGGCGCCCGGCGCAAGCACCTTCTCCTTGCGCAACTGCACGCTCTCGAATTCGGCGGCACCCTTGCCGGTATTCTTGATCTCGATCTTGAAGCGCTGGCCTGCCGGCACTTCGATGCGGGCGGGGTTCAGCTTGCCGTCCGTCATCTCGAGCTTGAACGTCGGCAGATCGGCGGCATGCGCCGCGCCGGCGAGCCACAGCACGGCGGCTGCGGCGGCGATTTTCTGGGGAAATTTCATTCTGGGTTCTCTACGCCGACGGCGCGCCTGGGCGCGCCGTCCGTGATGCCACCGATCAGTACCCGCCCTTCTTGCCGATGCCGGCGAACGGGAAGTCGTATTCGAGGGTGATGGGCTTGAACCACGGGCCCACGCCCGTTTCCTTGTCGACGTGGCGGCCAAACGCCATGTGGCCCGATTGCATCGGCGGCTTGACGGTCATCGTCAGGTGGTACTTGCCGGGGCCGGCCAGCTTCACGTTGTCGCCATAGTGCGGGCCGTCGCTCGCCACCATCGCCATCAGGTCGCCTTCGGCCTTCCACTTCGTGTCGCCCTGCTTCGTCAGCTTGTACGTGACCTGCAGGTACGGCATCCAGTCGCCTTCCGCGAAACCCGTCGGGTTGTTCTTGACCGCGTGGATATCGGCCTCGAGGTGGACGTCGGAATCCGACGCCTTGCGCATCATCCCTTCCGGATCCATCGTGATCGGCTGCAGGTACACCGCGCCGATTTCCATGCCGCCCTGGATCTGCTGCTTGCCGATCGGATATTCGGCCGCCGAGGCCGACATCGCGGCAAGCGCCGCCGCTACCGCAACCGACGTGCGGATGAACGAAGAACCCAACATGGACACTCCTTGTTATTTGTCTGACGACCTGCACGCCGCCCTCCCGGACGCCGCACTGAAAACACTAACGCAACGAAGAACGTTAATGCGAACTATTCTCAATACTTGTGGAGTTTAGCACTGAACGGCTTCCGGAACAAACGGGGCCCCGCGTAAACCCCTGATCTCATAAGGCTTACAACAGCGTTACCGGAAGGCTTCGGTGATGTTTGGAAAGATTTACCGGCCGCCGCTGACGTGGTCGCCCACGTTCGCGCCAAATACGCGTTCGCGCAGCAGCGCAAGCTGGTCGCGGGTGGCCGCAGCCTTCTCGAACTCCAGGTTCTTCGCGTAATCGGCCATCTGCTTTTCGAGGCGCTTGATTTCCTTCGCGATCTGCTTTTCCGACATGTCCTCGAATTTCGCGCGCTGCTGCGCTTCCTTCAGCTCCGCCCGCGCGTCGTCGGCGTTGTAGACGCCGTCGATGATGTCCTTGATGCGCTTCACCACGCCGCGCGGCGTGATCCCCATCTTCTCGTTGTGCGCGATCTGCTTCGCACGACGCCGCTCGGTTTCGCCGATCGCGCGCTTCATCGACTCGGTCATGTTGTCGGCATACAGAATCGCCTTGCCGTTCACGTTGCGGGCCGCCCGGCCGATCGTCTGGATCAGCGAGCGCTCGGCGCGCAGGAAGCCTTCCTTGTCCGCGTCGAGGATCGCGACGAGCGACACTTCGGGAATGTCGAGGCCTTCGCGCAGCAGGTTGATCCCGACCAGCACGTCGAACGTGCCGAGCCGCAGGTCGCGGATGATCTCGACCCGCTCCACCGTGTCGATGTCGCTGTGCAGGTAGCGCACCTTGACGCCGTGGTCGGCCAGGAACTCGGTGAGCTGCTCGGCCATCCGCTTCGTCAGCGTCGTGATCAGCACACGCTCGCCGGCGTTCACGCGCGCGTTGATCTCGGTCAGCACGTCGTCGACCTGCGAGCTCGCCGGCCGCACTTCGATTTCCGGATCGACGAGCCCGGTCGGCCGCACCACCTGCTCGGCGATCTGCCCCGTCACGCGCTGTTCGTAGTCGGCCGGCGTCGCCGACACGAACACCACCTGGCGCATCTTGCGCTCGAACTCCGGGAACTTGAGCGGCCGGTTGTCCAGTGCGGACGGCAGCCGGAAGCCGTAGTTGACGAGGTTCTCCTTGCGCGCGCGGTCGCCGTTGTACATCCCGTTCAACTGGCCGATCAGCACGTGCGATTCGTCGAGCAGCATCAACGCGTCGGGCGGCAGGTAGTCGACGAGGGTCGGCGGCGGATCGCCGGGCGCCGCGCCCGAGAAATGCCGCGAATAGTTCTCGATGCCCTTGCAGAAGCCGAGTTCCTGCAGCATCTCGAGGTCGAAGCGCGTGCGCTGTTCGAGGCGCTGCGCCTCGACGAGCTTGCCGTCGCGGTGGAAGAACTCGAGGCGCTCGCGCAATTCGTCCTTGATCGTCTCGACCGCGCGCATCACGGTGTCGCGCGGCGTTACGTAGTGCGACGACGGATAGACGGTGAAGCGCGGAATCTTCTGCCGCACGCGCCCGGTCAGCGGGTCGAACAGTTGCAGCGTCTCGACCTCGTCGTCGAACAGCTCGACGCGCACGGCCATCTCCGCGTGTTCGGCCGGGAAGATGTCGATCGTGTCGCCGCGCACGCGGAACGTGCCGCGCTGGAAGTCCTGTTCGTTGCGCGAGTACTGCATCGCGATCAGCCGCGCGATCACGTCGCGCTGGCCGAGCTTGTCGCCCGTGCGCAGCGTCAGGATCATCTGGTGGTACTCGGACGGGTTGCCGATACCGTAGATCGCGGACACCGTCGCAACGATCACCACGTCGCGACGCTCCATCAGGCTCTTCGTCGCCGACAGCCGCATCTGCTCGATGTGCTCGTTGATCGACGAGTCCTTCTCGATGAACAGGTCGCGCTGCGGCACGTACGCTTCCGGCTGGTAATAGTCGTAGTACGAGACGAAATATTCGACCGCGTTGCGCGGGAAGAACTCGCGGAATTCCGCGTAGAGCTGCGCCGCGAGCGTCTTGTTCGGCGCGAACACGATCGCCGGGCGGCCGAGCCGCGCGATCGTGTTGGCCATCGTGAAGGTCTTGCCCGAGCCGGTCACGCCGAGCAACGTCTGGAATGCAAGGCCGTCGCCGACGCCTTCGACGAGCGTTTCGATCGCGGTCGGCTGGTCGCCTGCGGGCGGATACGGTTGATACAGCTGGAATGGCGACCCTTCGAAGGTCACGAATTTCGATTCGTCGAGCGCGTCGCCGACTTCGGCGTGATGTTCGGACATGGAGTGCGGCCGGAGCGAGGGCAAAAAAACTATTCTAGCGCTTCGCGGCTGGACGGACCGCTGACGGCTACTGACGCACGGCCGTCGTCCGGAATCGCGATTTGCCGCGCAATCACCGCCCCGCGCATCGTGAATTCGCTACAATATCAGGCTGCTGCGCTTTCCGGCGCCGTGCCGTTGGCGCGCGGTCCGCTGCGCCCGCCCCGCCGGCTGAAAGCCTGACCCTCTTTTCACTACTGCCGAATCATCATGTCGCTCTTCTCCGCTGTCCAGCTTGCTCCCCGCGACCCGATCCTGGGCCTGAACGAAGCTTTCAACGCCGACGCGCGTCCGACCAAGGTCAACCTCGGCGTCGGCGTGTACACGAACGAAGAAGGCAAGATCCCGCTGCTGCGCGCCGTGCGCGAAGCGGAGAAGGCACGTGTCGACGCCGGTCTGCCGCGCGGCTACCTGCCGATCGACGGGATCGCCGCCTACGATGCAGCCGTGCAGAAGCTGCTGCTCGGCAACGATTCGCCGCTGATCGCCGCAGGCCGCGTGGTCACGGCGCAGGCACTGGGCGGCACGGGCGCGCTGAAGATCGGCGCCGATTTCCTGCGCACCGTGAACCCGAACGCGAAGGTCGCGATCAGCGATCCGAGCTGGGAAAACCACCGCGCGCTGTTCGAAGCGGCCGGCTTCGAAGTCGTCGCCTACCCGTATTACGACGCCGCGACCAACGGCGTGAACTTCGAAGGCATGCTGTCGGCACTGAACGGCTACGCAGCCGGCACGATCGTCGTGCTGCACGCGTGCTGCCACAACCCGACCGGCGTGGACCTGACCGAAGCGCAATGGCAGCAAGTCGTCGACGTCGTGAAGGCACGCAACCTCGTGCCGTTCCTCGACATTGCCTATCAGGGCTTCGGCGAGAACGTCGAGGCTGACGCCGCTGCCGTGCGTCTGTTTGCCGCGGCCGACCTGAATGCATTCGTGTCGTCGTCGTTCTCGAAGTCGTTCTCGCTGTACGGCGAACGCGTCGGCGCGCTGTCGATCATCACGTCGAGCAAGGAAGAGGCGACGCGCGTGCTGTCGCAACTGAAGCGCGTGATTCGCACGAACTACTCGAACCCGCCGACCCACGGTGGCGCAGTCGTCGCAGCCGTGCTGGCATCGCCGGAACTGCACGCTTCGTGGGTGCAGGAACTCGGCGAAATGCGCGACCGTATCCGCTCGATGCGCAACGGCCTCGTCGAGCGCCTGAAGGCAAGCGGCGTCGATCGCGACTTCAGCTTCATCAACGCGCAGCGCGGGATGTTCTCGTATTCGGGCCTGACCTCGGCGCAAGTCGATCGCCTGCGCGAAGAGTTTGGCATCTACGCAGTCGGCACCGGCCGCATCTGCGTCGCAGCGCTGAACACGCGCAACCTCGACGCCGTCGCCAACGCCGTCGCAGCTGTCCTGAAGTAAATCGGTATCGAAAGGCGGCCGCCGTCACCGGGCCGCCCTGTCGAAATAAAAAACGCGCTCCCCGGAGCGCGTTTTTTTACGCCGGCCGGCTTGTCGGCATGCGTTACTGCATGAACCAGCCGTGGCTGACGACGAACGACTGGCCGGTGAGCGCAGCGCTCGGGAATGCCGACAGGAACAGCACCGTCTGTGCAACGTCCTGCACCGTCGTGAACACGCCGTCGACCGTGTTGCCGAGCATCACCTTCTTGATCACGTCCTCTTCGCTGATCCCCAACTCCTTCGCCTGCTCCGGAATCTGCTTGTCGACCAGCGGCGTACGCACGAAGCCCGGACACACCACGTGCGAGCGCACGTTGTGCTTCGCGCCTTCCTTCGCCAGCACGCGTGCCAGGCCAAGCAGGCCGTGCTTGGCCGTCACGTACGCCGACTTCAGCGGCGACGCTTCGTGCGAGTGCACCGAACCCATGTAGATCACGACGCCGCCGCGATCGTCCTTGTACATGTGCTTGAGCGAGGCCTTGGTCGTCAGGAACGCGCCGTCGACGTGGATCGCCTGCATCTTCTTCCAGTCGGAGAACGAGTAGTTCTCGATCGGGTTGACGATCTGGATGCCGGCGTTCGACACGAGGATGTCGATCGAGCCGAACGCTTCGGCCACCTTGTCGATGCCGCTGTTGACCGCGTCCTCGTTGGTCACGTCCATCGCGACGCCGATTGCCTTGCCGCCTGCCTTGTTGATCTCGTCGGCAACCGCGTTCGCGCCGTCCTGGTTCAGGTCGGCGATCGCGACGGCCGCGCCCGCTTTCGCGAGTTCGAGCGCGATTTCCTTGCCGATGCCGCTTGCGGCGCCCGTGACGACTGCGGTCTTGCCGCTCAGATCTGCTGCCATGTCCGTCTCCTTCCGTTATCGGATCCAAAAAGCGCGCCCGTGCGTCCGCTTTCGTCGCGCGGTCATGCACGCGGGCCAGCCGCTATTGTGCACGATCGGCCCCGCCGTTCGCGCGCAAAACGTCTAAGCTTAAGGTCGGTTTCGGATCGCGGGAGATTCACATGCACTATCGACGACTAGGCCGCTCCGGCCTGCAGGTCAGCGCACTTTCGCTCGGTTCGTGGGTCACGTACGGCAATCAGGTCGACCAGCGGGTCGCCCGCGAGTGCCTCGCGGCGGCCCGCGATGCCGGCGTCAATTTCTTCGACAACGCGGAGGTCTACGCGGGCGGAAAGTCGGAGGAAATCATGGGGCAGGCCCTGAAGTCGCTCGGCTGGCCGCGTATCAGCTATCTGGTATCGACGAAGTTCTTCTGGGGACTCGCGGAAGCGCCGAACCAGTACCACACGCTCAACCGGAAATATCTGCTGAACGCCATCGACGGCTCGCTGCATCGGCTGCAGCTCGACTACGTCGACCTCGCCTATTGCCATCGCCCGGATCCGAACACGCCGATCGAGGAAACCGTCTGGGCGATGAGCGACATGATCGTGCGCGGCAAGGCACTGTACTGGGGCACGTCCGAATGGAGCGCCGACGAGATTCGCGCCGCATACGAAATTGCCGAACGGCATCATCTGCACAAGCCGGTCGTCGAGCAGCCGCAGTACAACCTGTTCCACCGTACCCGGGTCGAACAGGAATATGCGCGACTCTACGACGACTACGGCATGGGTCTCACGACCTGGAGCCCGCTGGCATCGGGGTTGCTCACCGGCAAGTACCGCAACGGCGTGCCACCCGACAGCCGCGCGCAACTGCAAGGCTACGACTGGCTCCGCGACCGGCTGACGGATCCGGCCAGCAACGAAGTCGTCGAGCGGCTCGGCGAGATCGCGGCCGAACTCGGCTGCAGCACCGGCCAGCTCGCCATCGCATGGGTGCTCGCTAATCCGCGCGTAAGCTCGGTGATTACGGGCGCATCGCGGCTCGAACAGATCGGCGACAACATGCGCGCGCTCGACGTCGTCGCAAAGCTGACGCCGGAGGTCAAGCAACGCATCGAGGAGGTAGTCGGCGACGCATACGAATAAGGCGACTCACGGCCACTCGCGTACAATACGCGGCCCATCGGCGCCCGGCGCATCAGCCGCGCGCGATCGTCCGTTTTCATCGTTTCATCTTTTCGTTCCAGGCAGCCAGCCATGCTCAGTTATCGTCACGGTTTTCACGCAGGCAATCACGCGGACGTGCTCAAGCACGCCGTCGTCGTCCAGCTGCTGCGCTACCTGAACAAGAAGGACAAGTCGTACTGGTACATCGATACGCACGCCGGCGCCGGCGTGTACTCGCTGCGCGATGGCTACGCCGCCAAGACCGCTGAATTCGATACCGGCATCGGCCCGCTGTGGAACGACAAGAACCTGCCTGAAGCGCTGGGCGATTACATCGACGAAGTGCGCGCGCTGAACGACGACGGCGAGCTGCAGTTCTATCCGGGCTCCCCGTATCTTGCCTGGCGATCCATGCGCGAGCAGGACCGGATGCGTCTGTTCGAAATGCACACGACGGAAATCGACGTGCTGCGTCACAACTTTCGCGATGCGGGGCGACGCGCGATGATCTTCGCCGGCGACGGCTTCGAGGGTATCAAGGCATTGCTGCCGCCGGCGCCGCGCCGCGCGCTCGTGCTGATCGATCCGTCCTACGAGGACAAGAAGGACTATGCGCGGACCATCACGTGCGTCACGGAATGCCTGAAGCGCTTCGCGACGGGTTGCTACGCGATCTGGTATCCGCAGGTCGCGCGAGTGGAGTCGCAGCGCTTTCCGGAACAACTGAAGCGTCTGCAGCCGAACAACTGGCTGCACCTGACGTTGACGGTATCGAACCCGCCTGAGGACGGACTGGGCCTCTATGGCAGCGGAATGTTCATCCTGAACCCGCCCTACACCCTCGCGCAGAGCATGAACGAAGCGCTGCCCTACCTCGTGGAACGACTCGGGCAGGATAGCGGCGCGCGGTGCCAGATCGAGCAACGCGGCAACTGAGCGGGCCGGCCGCAGTTAGGGCTGCGGTCGCGGCGTGGGGCGTGGCTGATTGGCCGGTGACGTTCCCCAGCCGGGGACATTGATATACGGCGCGACGAACAGCGGAACCGACGCATTCGGCGTCTGCCCGGCCGGCGTTCGCATGCCCGCCGGTTCGACGATCGGCTCGGACGACAGCGGCGCGGTTTGCAACACCAGGCCTCCCTTGCCGTCCTGAATGCCGTGTTGCGTGTCGAGAATCAGCGGCCTGGATGCGGTCGCGGCACCCGCCGCGACGCAGTGGACGAGCACCGCAACGCCCAGAGCGAGGCGCGTACGGGGAACGGAACGCACATCGAGACGCAAGCGCATGGTCGTATTCTTCCGGTTCAAAAGCAGGTCCATACCATAGCGCTGCAGCACCGATTTCACCAGATCCGACGCACAAAAAAACAAAGCCCCGTCAATACGGGGCTTGCTTTTCGCTCGGTGCCACACGGCACCTGACGGGGACTCCGATTACAGCGAGTAGCCGTTGGTTTCGAGCGAGCGGATACGGCTCTCGAGCTGGACGATGTCCGACGACGTGGCGAGGTAAGCCTCACGGCGCTCACGCTCTGCGGATTCGAACCAGTTGCTCAGCTTTTCAACGATGTAGGCGATCATGACGTTCTCCAAGGAAGGGGGGACCCCTGGCGAATCGAGATTCAGGGATTTCCCGTATAGGGTTATCCCGAATTATAGCGATGCTGCACCAAGATGCTAGTGAAATACTTGCATGGAAACCATTCCTATTCGGAATGGATTTTGAAGCATCACATCCAACTCATTGATTTTTATAGAGATTGACTTGACGCCCAGTTTGGCCTCGAGGGCATGCACTAATCTGGCTCACCGACCGGATCCGCCAAACGCGCCAAAATCGGGCATTCCGGGCGTCCGTCACCATGGCAGTGCGCGGCCAGGTCGGCCAGCGTGTTGCGCATGGCGCTCAATTCCGCGATTCGCTTGTCGAGTTCGGCCACGTGCTCGAGGGCGATCGACTTCACTTCGGCGCTCGCTCGGGAGCGGTCTTGCCAGAGCATCAGCAGCTTGCGGATATCCTCGACAAGGAAGCCGAGCCGTCGCGCCTGACGAATGAAGCGCAGGATATGGACTTCGTCCGGACCGTAGATCCGGTATCCGGCGTCGCTACGCTTGCTCGGCGCCAGCAGGCCGACTTGTTCGTAGTACCGGATCATTTTTGCACTGACGCCGGATTCCCGTGACGCGTCACCGATATTCATTGCCCCGCCCTCTCCATCAAGCCCAGCTTCGAACGCGAATGCCGGCACGGACGTGCCGACGACGACACTTCGATCGTATCAAATCGCGTCGTTTCGTTCCGGGATGGGCATGGGCATGGGCATGGGTTGGCAGGATCGACCATAGGTCAGCACTCTGCGAAGCGGCTTGGAGACATTGGGCGCTCGGATCGCTCACCTGCGTTTCCGCCGCTCCAATGCAAAAACCCCCGCCTTTCGGGCGGGGGTTCTCGGCTTAGGGAGCCTGACGATTACCTACTTTCACACGGGAATCCGCACTATCATCGGCGTAGAGTCGTTTCACGGTCCTGTTCGGGATGGGAAGGGGTGGGACCGACTCGCTATGGTCATCAGGCAAAGAGGGTTGTTGCGCTGGCTTCGCAGCACAACCAATCTTGGAAGAAGCAGTAATTTTTTGAGTTGTGTGTATCGCACACACGAGAATCCAACCCGTCCGACGCGCTATCCAGCGCGAAACAGACTTGTTATAGGATCAAGCCTTACGGGCAATTAGTATCAGTTAGCTGAACGCATTACTGCGCTTACACACCTGACCTATCAACGTCCTGGTCTCGAACGACCCTTCAAGGGGATCTAGTCCCCAGGGATATCTCATCTTAAGGCGAGTTTCCCGCTTAGATGCTTTCAGCGGTTATCTCTTCCGAACATAGCTACCCGGCGATGCCACTGGCGTGACAACCGGTACACCAGAGGTTCGTCCACTCCGGTCCTCTCGTACTAGGAGCAGCCCCCTTCAAATATCCAACGCCCACGGCAGATAGGGACCAAACTGTCTCACGACGTTTTAAACCCAGCTCACGTACCTCTTTAAATGGCGAACAGCCATACCCTTGGGACCGGCTACAGCCCCAGGATGAGATGAGCCGACATCGAGGTGCCAAACACCGCCGTCGATATGAACTCTTGGGCGGTATCAGCCTGTTATCCCCAGAGTACCTTTTATCCGTTGAGCGATGGCCCTTCCATACAGAACCACCGGATCACTATGACCTGCTTTCGCACCTGCTCGACTTGTCGGTCTCGCAGTTAAGCACGCTTATGCCATTGCACTATCAGCACGATTTCCGACCGTACCTAGCGTACCTTCGTACTCCTCCGTTACGCTTTGGGAGGAGACCGCCCCAGTCAAACTGCCTACCATGCACTGTCCCCGACCCGGATCACGGGCCAAGGTTAGAACCTCAAACAAACCAGGGTGGTATTTCAAGGACGGCTCCACCGAAACTAGCGTTCCGGTTTCATAGCCTCCCACCTATCCTACACAGATCGGTTCAAAGTCCAATGCAAAGCTACAGTAAAGGTTCATGGGGTCTTTCCGTCTAGCCGCGGGTAGATTGCATCATCACAAACACTTCAACTTCGCTGAGTCTCGGGAGGAGACAGTGTGGCCATCGTTACGCCATTCGTGCAGGTCGGAACTTACCCGACAAGGAATTTCGCTACCTTAGGACCGTTATAGTTACGGCCGCCGTTTACCGGGACTTCAATCAAGAGCTTGCACCCCATCATTTAATCTTCCGGCACCGGGCAGGCGTCACACCCTATACGTCCACTTTCGTGTTTGCAGAGTGCTGTGTTTTTATTAAACAGTCGCAGCCACCAGTTTATTGCAACCCCTTCACCCTTTGCCCGCAGGGGCATCAAGCTACAAGGGCGTACCTTATCCCGAAGTTACGGTACCAATTTGCCGAGTTCCTTCTCCCGAGTTCTCTCAAGCGCCTTAGAATACTCATCTCGCCCACCTGTGTCGGTTTGCGGTACGGTCATCGTTAGACTGAAGCTTAGAGGCTTTTCTTGGAACCACTTCCAATTGCTTCGCTCCCTAAGGAGCTCGCGCCACACCCTTGAATCCTGCGCCCGGATTTGCCTAAGCGCCTTCTCCAATGCAGCGACCGGGACTTCCAACACCCGGACAACCTTCCGCGATCCGTCCCCCCATCGCATCTAACAATGGTGCAGGAATATTGACCTGCTTCCCATCAGCTACGCATTTCTGCCTCGCCTTAGGGGCCGACTCACCCTACGCCGATGAACGTTGCGTAGGAAACCTTGGGCTTACGGCGAGGGGGCCTTTCACCCCCTTTATCGCTACTCATGTCAGCATTCGCACTTCTGATACCTCCAGCATCCCTTCCGAGACACCTTCGCAGGCTTACAGAACGCTCTCCTACCATGCGTGCAAAGCACGCATCCGCAGCTTCGGTATATAGCTTAGCCCCGTTACATCTTCCGCGCAGGACGACTCGATCAGTGAGCTATTACGCTTTCTTTAAAGGTGGCTGCTTCTAAGCCAACCTCCTGACTGTTTTAGCCTTCCCACTTCGTTTCCCACTTAGCTATATTTGGGGACCTTAGCTG
>NZ_PDBZ01000003.1:0-1155763 GCF_002563755.1 Burkholderia sp. JKS000303 | reverse complement strand
ACCCGGAAGTCAGCTCATGGTGGCCGGCGGCGCGCTGGTCATCTTGCCGGCGATTCTCGGCTACAACGCGTTCGCCTACTGGGTATTCCGCGGCAAGGTCGGCACTGCCGGCAGCAATTGACCCATGAGCAACCTGACGCAGTTCGCCGCCAACGTCGCAGGACGATGCGCCGCATGGGCTACGCCGCCGTGCGCCCCAGGCGCGCCTGGAACGCGCACGCGGCAACGCGCCACGTCCGCGTGCCGTCTGTATGTCGCATCGCTGCTGCTGTTCGCATTGGCCGGCGGCCTGCTTCACCTGCTTTTCGCCCTGATTTTTCGACTGTAGTGCCCGTACGCATGACAACCATTCGCGCAACCGCGCCAACCCTGGGTCCATCCGATATCCGTCCGGAAACGGCACACCGGACCCGCCTTACCAGGAGTATTGCCATGAGCGCACCTGCCAACTTCAACGGTCAGCGCCCCGTCATCGACCCGAACGATACGGCGATGCTGTTGATCGACCATCAGAGCGGCCTGTTCCAGACCGTGAAGGACATGGAAATGACTGTCCTGCGCAATCACGCGATTGCGCTGGCCAAGATCGCCACGCTTTGCAAGATGCCGGTGATCACCACCGCGTCGGTTCCGCAGGGTCCGAACGGCCCGTTGATCCCGGAAATCCACGAAAGTGCGCCGCATGCCACCTACGTCGCGCGCAAAGGGCAGATCAACGCATGGGACAATCCCGACTTCGTCGATGCGGTCAAGGCGACCGGCCGCAAGACGCTGATCATCGCGGGCACCATCACCAGCGTCTGCATGGCATTCCCGGCCATCTCCGCGGTCCACGAAGGCTATAAGGTCTTTGCCGTGGTCGACGCATCGGGCACCTACTCGAAAATGGCGCAGGAAATCACGCTTGCCCGGGTGGTTCAGGCCGGTGTGGTGCCGATCGACACTGCTGCGGTCGCTTCCGAACTGCAGCAGACCTGGCATCGCCCCGACGCCCAACAATGGGCCGAAGTCTATGGGATGATTTTCCCGCCGTACCGCCTGCTCATCGAGAGCTACCTGAAGGCCCAGGAGGTCGTGAAGAACAACGATCAGCTCGACTCCGAACGGGCCTAACCCGATCGGCCGAGCCGGTCCGCGCGGGCGGGCCGGCTCCACCCGCTCCTTCCTGATTCACGGGCCGCCCCCGAATGCAGCGGCCTCGCCCGATACTCACTCCGGCCGAATCAACAGGTCGTTCCTGACTGCGGCGACGCCACTCACCGAGCTCGCTACCGCGGTTGCGATTTGAGACTGGGCGCTATCCGTCACCGAGCCGCGCAATACGATTGCACCGTCGCGCGCAACGACGCCGATGTTGGTCGCATTCAGCCCCTTGGCACTCCCGAGCGCGCGTACGACGGCCTTCTGAAGCCGGCGATTGGCGGCCCTGATTTCCTTCTTGCCGGGCGTGACCGCCGGCGGCGCGATACTGGAACCGGCCGGCTCCGACTGGGCCTGGACATTCGCCGCAACGGACAGCGCGGTCGCCACGTAGAGCGACAACAGGGCGTGACTGGTCTTCATGTCTGATGTTCCTGTTTTCGTGGCCCGGTGCCGGGCCACGATCGAAATGATTAGAAAAATTTCCGGATACCGACCGTCCCGCCGAACGTCGTGCCCGCGGTGCCATACAGCGCCCCGATCATCGACAGGCCGGTATTCATTGCCCCGTGATTGTTGACTACCCCGCATTGCGCATAGAGGGTCGTGCTCTTCGACAGGAAATAGTCGGCGCCCACGGCCGCCATGACGGAGTGATTGGTCGTATGGTTGCGATCGCTCGTCAGCCATACGCCTCCGTTGATACCCAGCGTCGGCGATGCGAACCAGTTGATGCCGCCGCCGAACACATCGCTGTCGAACGAGCCGGCCACCTTGAAGTTGACGAACGACGCCTTGGCGGTGAGCGAGCCGAATTGATAACCAACGCCAATCATGCGGCCATCGAACTCGACATTGGTCGGCACGGGCGTGCTCTGCGCACCGCCGGCATTGCCGCTGTAAAGCGCGGCGTTCACCGTCAGTCCGCCGCGCTGGTATCGGACACGCGCCGCATACTGCTTGCCGGAGCTGAAATCGCCCGGCTTTCCGCCAAACGCGAACATGGTGCTGACAGTCAAGCCGTAAAAGGTCGGGCTCGTATACGTCACCGCGTTGGGATTGAAAATGCTGGTTCCCAGCACCGTACCGACGTAAATGGTTGCTTCGCTGCCGAACAGCGAGAGATCGCGCGGATCCGAATCGTAAATTGCCTGAAAGAACGGGGAAAATTGCAACCCCATTTTCAGCTCGCCGGCAGCGCCCGACAGCGCAATCCACGATTCGCAGCCGAACAGGTTTCCATTGCAGTGAAACAAGCTGCCGTCCGTCGCACTGATGCCGCTCTGCAGACGAAACTTCGCCTTCAATCCGCCGCCGAGCTCTTCGACTCCCTGCAAGCCGAACTGCGAATAATAGCGACCGCCGTCGATCATCGACACCTGGCTTCCATCGTTGAGACCCGTGACGGGGTTACGCGTCTTGTTCGTATAGAGCATCGCCACGTCAACCACACCGAATAGCGTGACACTGCTTTGAGCGTACGCAGGCGCGCATGCGGCAGTCGCCATCAGACAGCCGGCAAGCCCCAGCGAAATATGCTTTCTCGCTGACATCATCATCTCCGTATCTTGTCGCCAACCAAGCGACAATGATTTGTTATCCTGATCTTTTTAAACACTTGCCGGTCCGGATCGACCGAACAACTGGCGCCGGCTTTCGTACCGTCAGGATCTACCTGGACGGCTCGGTAGCGCGATCCGGCATCGCGAGCGCCCGCTCAGTAGCGGCGAATCGGTTTCGTCTCGAGCCACGGATAGCGGCCCGTATCGTCACCCGCATAATCCGGATCCAGATAGACGTGACACCGCTGGATCCTGAAATCGCGAATCTCGAACACATCGCACCAGCGCCCCGCGTGCGTGGCACCTGCCTGCCAGGCCGCACCGGTTTTCAGGCTGCCGCTCGACAGCCCCTCGACGCACACGAGATCTCCATGTTGAATGACGGTCAGACACGAAGTCTCGTGCGAGACGCCGGCCAGGATCGTCATGAGATCGCTGAACAGCTGACCGATTTCCTCCTTGCCGCGTGCGATGCCCCACTTCGGAAAATACATTTGCGCGTGGTCGTCGAACAGATCCAGCAGGTTGCCGCCCCGGTCCAGCCGCCTGAAGTACTCGAGCGCGATCGCCTTGCGTTGCTCATCGTTCATTGCCTTGATCTCCATCTCCGTCTCCTTTAGCTAAAAATTCTCTTCCCGTTTAAATACATATGCATTCCTTATCAATTTCAATAAAACAATCCGTTCAAATTTCTCCGCTCGGAAAGCGCCGTGCTTCTTTCATGCCAGGACAGCTACGTATCGAAAGGTTCAACCAACGGTTTCGTCGTGCGCACCTGGACTCGGCAGGGTCACGGCTCGGTGAACAGCGGCGACATGTCGGCCACCGGTGACGGCTTGAGCAAAACATGGGCGACGTCCATCAACACCGGAGAAAGTTCGTTCAGCAACGACTTCCATGTGCCAGGCCAGGACTGCACCATCTGCCGGGCGACCCAGTCGTCCACGCTCGTCAGGTGCATATAGATACGCGCCCGGTTCAGCGGGCCGACCATCACATTGAATGCACCCAGCAAACCATCGGCAAACGATGCGTCGTCGGCCAGCCCCCGTTGTGCAAGCGCCTGCCAGAACCGCGGCACGCCGCCTGCGCGGAAGGTCAAGGTCGTCTCCACGACCACCGCGCGTGGCGCGGACACCGGTATCGGCGCCCCGTTCCCCGGCAACCAGTCGTTGCCGTTGCCCCACATCGGCGTCGCCCGATCCATGCCGGCCGGCACGAGAAATTCGTTTTCCTGGCGCAGGATCATCGGCCGGACTCGCGCGAAATAGGCGGCCAGACGCGTATCGCCGGGCAGGCCGCCCAGCCGCGCCTGCCAGTCCGCGAAGTCGTCGTAGCGATACAGACAGACGACCGACTCGGGCATGCCCGACACAGGCGCGAACGCGCCGATCACACGCTGCAGGATCGGGTTCAGCCCGTCCGCACGCAGCTGCTGTGCGTCCCAGAAATCACTCAGCATGCCCGGCTGCAGCGTGTAGGTACGGCGTTCGATCAGCATCGGTTTCTCCACTTTTCGGCGACGACGCCGCTTGTTACAGGGGATCCGCGCCTTCATACGCGCATTCCAGCAGCGCGCGAACCGCGTGCCGCTCGATCGGACGAGGATTGGGATAGGTCTTTTCGACAATCAGGTCCGCCGCACGGTCGATACCGTCGCGCGGCATCCCGATCTCGCGCAATGACCGAGGCGCATCGAGTGAGTCGATCAGGCCGCGCAGCCCGGCGATCGCGTCCGTGGCACCGATCGCCCGCCCGACACGCTCGAGCGCATGCGCAGCGTGAGCCGCGTTGTAGCGCAGCGCATACGGCAGGATGACAGTATGGACGTCGGCATGAGGAAGACTGAACGTTCCGCCCAGCGTATGGCATATCTTGTGATGAATGCCCATCTGCACATTGCCGAGCACGGTTCCGCAGAGCCACGCACCGTAAAGCGCATCGCCGCGCGCGCCGACGTCGGAAGGCGACGCGTACAGGCGCGGCAGCGCACTCGCGAGCGCACGTATCCCCTCTTCGGCCATCAGGCTGTATACCGGGCTGCCATCGTGCGCATACAGCCCTTCGACGGCGTGCGCGATGGCGTTCACGCCGCTCGTGACGCTCAGCTTCACCGGCAGCGTGAGCGTCAGCAGCGGGTCATACACGACGCAGCGCGGCAGTACACGCCAGTCCTTGCCGGTCTTCTTCACACCCGCTTCGGTCATCCCGTAGAGCGGTGTCATTTCGGAGCCCGCATAGGTCGTCGGCACCGCGATGATCGGCAGATCGGCTTCCAGCGCAATGGCCTTCGCGAGGCCGATCGTCGACCCGCCGCCCGCCGCGATGCACACATCGGCGCCTGACGCCCGCATCACCCGGACCGCCTCTCGCGCCACCTCGACAGGGACATGCATGACCGCCTTGGCCAGCACGCCCGCACTGCGCTTTCCGAGCAGATCGTCGATACGATGTCCCAACTCCGCCTGTTCGGACGTCGTAATCAGGAGGGCCCGAGCGACGCCCAGCGAGTCCAGAATCCCGGGAAGGGTTTCCAGGCTGCCGCTGCCGAACACGACCCGACCGCCGTGGTTTTCATGGTTGAACGACTGCATGATGTGATTCCTGCTCAAAGGGGTATCCGGCGCGCGACAGGATCATGTGCCGAGCGTGCGTCTCGCATAGTCGATTTCCGCATCGCGTATACCGTGCTCGGTCGCCGGACCAACGAGCAGCGTGACGGCAGCGCCGGCCGCTTCGAACAGGCCCGCCGACCGGCGAACGTAGTCCACCGGGACATGAGGATCGTGCTCCCAGGTAGAAAACAGCGCCGGCATGCCTGAAAAATCGCACGCAGCCGGAGCGCGCTGCAGTTCGGACGGCCCGATCAACGCGCCGGTAAAAGCAATCAACGCACGGTATCGCCGCCGGCTGCGCCACACGAACTCGCTGCACAGGCAGGCACCTTGCGAGAACCCCATCAGCACCTGTGATGCATACGGGACGCCCTGCCGCTGCAGCCGCTCCGACAACGCGTCCAGACATGCGAGCGCGTCGGAAAGACGGGGCTCGTTCAATTCGACGGGAACCAGAAAACGCTCCGGGTACCACGATGCGCCGTCTGCCGTGGGTGCCCGCCATGCAAGGTCCGGCCGACCGAAACGGCGCACGACGTGATCGTGCATCCAGTCCGCGGACTGACCACGCCCGTGCACGAGAATGACCGCGGTCTCGGCACGATCGGCCGGCTCGCCGTAATCGGTCACCGGCTGTTCGAGATGTGGATTCGTCATGAGATCGACACTTCCAGACGATCGCAGCAGGTGGCACATCGCCACCCGGCCTGCTTCGCCTTTCAATAATTGAGGGCTTCCAGCGATTCGAGGATCACCGCGCGCTGGCTTTCGAACTGCGGCGCAAGCTGCACCGTCTGCCCCATCTTCTCGTACGGTTCGTCGACGAGGAACGCATCCGGCTTCGACACGGTCGCCTCGAACATCGCGCCACTCGGGGTGCGAACGTAGATCGATTCGAAGTAACCGCGGTCCTTGCGCTCAGACGTATCGGTAAAGCCAAGGCCTTCGAGATTGGCCTTGACCCGGTCCTGTACCGAGCGGTCGGCCACCTGGAACGCGCAGTGATGCACGATTCCCTCGCCGTAAGTCCAGCTCGCCTGCGTCATGTCCGGTTCCAGCACGTAGTCGACAAACTTGCCGGAGCCGCCGTCGCCGAACGCATAGCGCGCGAACTTGCCGTCCCTCCCGACCTCGTGCGCCGACCAGCCCTGCTGCATGAATTCCTGCGAAGCCTCCATGTCGCGCACGTTCACACCGATCGTATGCAGACCACGAATAGCCAACTCGGCCGGCACGTCGCCGTTCGAATAAGGCTTGCGTGCGTCGTCGGCGATGCCGATCAGCTCGTACGGGATGCCGCACGGATGGGAAAACGACAGGACCTGTTCGCCGAAACGTTCCGAACGACGGACCTCGAATCCGTGCGCGGCGAGCCGTCGTTCCCAGAACGGAATCGCCGATTCGGGAACCGACAGCGACAGACCGCCGATCTGCCCCGCGCCACGCTGTCCCTTGCGACCGAAATGCGCGACCGGAAAGCAGGTAATCAGCGTGCTTTCCTCGCCGAGATCATTGCCGTAATAAAGGTGATAGAACGGCGCCATGCCGTCGTAGATGAGCGTCTTCTTCACGCTTTTCAGCGACAGCACCTTCGTATGGAAGTCATAGTCCTGTTGCGCGGTACCGACGCACAGCGTGATGTGATGGTGGCGCATGATCGCCTGGTTGATCTGGGTCATGTTTGTCTCCTTCATGGAATCGAATGCGATACGAATGTACGGCGGACAGGAACCGGCCGACGGACTAACCGGTCATCGCGTCGTCGACGAGTTGCCAGATGAAGCGCCCCGACGGACGCTTCTGCTCTTCCGCGATATGCGCGATCAATCCGGCCGCGCGACCGAGCACGGCGAAGCCGCGCATCAACGACGGGGGAATGCCGAGATCGCCGAGCAGTGCCGCGATCGCGCCGGTCGCATTGATCGTGATGTGCTTGCCGGCAGCGGCATCGACTTCCGCAGCCAGCATGTCGAGCGCTTCGCAATGTGCGCCATATGTACCGGTATCGCGCGCGAGCGCCAGCAATGCGATGGCACGCGGATCATCCGGCCGGTGCAGATGGTGACCAAACCCCGGAACGGGCTCGCGCCGCGCGCGGTATTCACGTGCCACATCTGCGGCTTCGCGCGACCCGTTCGGCTGTGCCGCGACAATCCTCGCGAGCAGCTCCGCAGCCGGCTCCATCGTGCCGACGAAACGGCTGGCCACTGCGAGCAGGCCTGCGGCGACGCCCGCCTGGAGATTCTCGGGTGAGCTCGAGTAGACCATCCGCGTCGCGATCGCACTGGGGGTCATGCCGTGCTCCATCAACGTCACGAGAATCGCATCAACGACACGTCGCTGGTTCTGCCCAAGCGCGATCCCGAAGGCCTGCTGCATGAATACGTCGATAAAACCTGCGTTGCCGATCAGGTCGTCGACGAGATTGCTGTCGCCGTAGTACACCGCATCCGCGGTGTAGCGACAGAGCCGGCTATCCGGCGCATCGGTCTTGCCCGCCATCACTGCCCCCTTGTTCCCAGGATCGCCGCCCGAACAGCCGGCTTGAGCACCTTGCCCACCGCGCTACGCGGCAATGCATCGAAAAAATGAACGACCTTGGGCGTCTTGACCGAACCCAGCTCGCGCTTGACGAAGGCGATCAGTTCGTCCGTGAGTACGCTTGCGCCCGGGCGCAGTTGCACCGCGGCGTGTACCGCTTCGCCCCACTTGTCGTCCGGCACGCCGACCACCGAGCAGTCCGCGACGGCCGGGTGCCCCGACAGGACGACTTCGACGTCGCCGGGATAGACATTGAATCCGCCGGTGATGATGACGTCGCGCATGCGGTCGCGCAGAAACAGATAGCCGCGCTCGTCGAACACGCCCGCATCGCCCGTACGCAGCCAGCCGTCGATCAGGGTCTTGCGCGTTTCTTCTTCCGCATTCAGGTATCCGCTCATGACGAGGCCGCCGCGCACGGCAATCTCGCCCTCCTCGCCCGGCGGCAGCGGCATCCCGTCCTTGCCGACGACCACCACCTGCGTCAGCAGCGTCGGTCGTCCAACCGACGCCAGGTTCTCGCCCGTCATGTCGGTCGGTGGCAGGAACGTGATGATTTGCGGTGCTTCAGTCTGCCCGAACGAGGTACAGACGACCGGACCGAACACAGCCTGCGCATCGCGAATCTGCTCGGGCCGCATCGGCGCGCCCCCGTAGACCAGATAGCGCAGGGCGCCGAGCGAGCGCGGCGTGCGGCGCTGTTCTTCGGCGAGCGCCTGGATCAGCGTGGGCGGGGCAAAGAAGACCGTCACGTCGTGCGCGCTCGCGTGATCGAGCAACGCACCCGGTTTCGCATGGTCGGGAAAGACCAGCGCACCGCCCGAGCCGAGGATCGGCAGCATGTACGTCGATGTGCCGTGCGTGATCGGGGCCGCGACGAGATACCGGTCATTCGGCTGCAACCCGAGTTCATGAATCTGAGTCGCGATGCTCGTCGTCCACGCGCGCAGCGGCTGGATCACCCCTTTCGGGAAACCCGTCGTCCCGCCGGTGAACTTGATGGCCTGCGCGTCGTCCACCGGAATCCCGGCACGCGAGCGCGGCCCCATCGCAAGCGCATCGCGATCTCCGGTCTGACGGGCCAGCACCTCGAGCGGCTGCAATGGCGCGTCGATCGGCTCGAGACGCTCCAGCATCGCCGCATCGGCGAGTACCAGCGACGGTTTGACGAAATCGACAATGCGGTGCAGTTCGGGATCGCCGTTGCGCGGATTGAGCGGCACCCAGATCTTGCCGGCCGCGAGAATCGCGAGAATGGCCACCAGATGGTCGACCGAATTCGCTGCCCCCACGCAAACACGGCTGCGCGGCTGTGGATCAATGCGATCGAGCGCGGCGGCGCGATCGAGCACGATTTCCGCGAGCGCGGAAAACGTCAGATCGCCCTCATGGCTAATCACCGCGAGACGGTCGGGATGCCGCTGCACGGCACGCCACAAATAGTCGATGGGATACATGGAACGGACTCCGGGTTCAGGGCGCACTCGACGCGAGTGCCATCAGGACATGGCTGAACTTTATGAATTGTTCAAATGTTCGAACATTCGGATATACCCGAAGACCCGGCGAGACGCCCGCGCAACAACGGGAAGCGGCAGCTTCACAGGACGTTCCGAGACGAACATTCGAACAAAGCGACCGAACCGCCCGCTATACTGAAAGCCGCTCAATCATGCGTCGCCGCCCCAATGAACGCCCCCGTCCCAGCGTCCGATACCGTCTCGCTCGAATCGCCCCAACCGCGTCATGTCGACCTGGCACGCACGTTGATGCACGACATCGGCAGCGGCCGATACCGGGTCGGCGACATGCTGCCGACGGAGGCGGAGCTTTGCGCCCAATGGAACCTCAGCCGCTATGCCGTGCGCCAAGCCATCCTGAAGCTGTGCGAGCTTGGCCTGATCAGCCGCCAGGCAGGGATTGGCACGCGCGTGATCGCAAGCCATCCGCACACGCGCTACGTGCAGTCGATGGATTCGTTATCGGATCTCGCCCGCTACGCGCAAGGCACGCGACTCGATGTCGTATCGCGAGGCGTCCGCCCCGCGAGCGACGCCGAATCCGGCCTCCTGCACTGCGCACCGGGGGCCAAGTGGTTGCATATCGCCGGCATTCGCCACGATGTCTCGGGCGCGGCCGAGCCGATCGCGCTCGTCGATCTGTACGTCGCGGAGCGCTACAGCCGCCTGAAAGGCGTGGGAGAAACGCTCGACACGCCGATCCACACGATGCTCGAGCAACAGTTCGGCATCAAGGCGACGCGCGTCGAACAGCAGATCCAGGGGCTGCTGCTCGTCGGTGACCAGGCAGTCGCATTGCGGGTGCCGGACCAGTCGGCCGGGCTGCGCATCGTGAGAACCTATTACGCCCAGGACACGGTAATCGAGGTCACGTCGGGCATTCATCCTGCCAGCCGCTTCAGCTATTCGATGACGTTTCAGCTGACGCATACATCGAACTGATACTCGAACGCCCGCGGCGTGTTGCGTCGAACGAACGCGTCGTGTTCGTTCGACAAAAACGCTCTGTTCGACCAATCGTGTCTACCGCGCTTGCAGTAATTCGCTTAACGTAGCGCTTGAAATCCGCCGGCTGCTGCGCGACACCTCTTTCCGCGTTTCGCGCTCGTTCGCACAACAGGTCCTTTCCAAACGATATGGACTGCGAATTTTCATGTCGAATTCCCGATAACACGCATGCCTGCGGTGCAATCGACCACGAAGCGAAACCATGAAAGGAGACGACGATGGACCTCAATCTCAGCGGACGTACGGCACTCGTATCCGGCGCAAGCAAGGGCGTAGGCAAGGGCATTGCACGAGCACTCGCTGCCGAGGGCGTGAATCTGGTGTTGCTGGCTCGGGGAGCAACTGAACTCGAGCGTACGGCTCGCGAAATCGCGGACGAATTTGACGTGCGAACGCTGCCCGTCGGCACCGACGTCAGGAACGCCGACGAGGTTCGGCACGCCAGCTCACGAGCCCGCGAGTACTTTACGAATGTCCATATCGTGGTCAACAACGCCGGGGCCGCGATCCAGCGCAGCGATCGCGAAATTCTGTGGGACGACAGCGACTGGCTCAGTCAGATCGAGATCAAGAACCTCGGCGCACTGCGGGTGATCCGGGAGTTTCTGCCGCTGGTTCCGACCGACGGCACCGGACGGATCATCAACATCACGGGAGCGTCGGGAACGATGACATGGAGCCCGGCGCTGACGTACGGGATGAACAATGCCGCACTGATTCATATGACCGGCTATCTCGCGGCCGATCTCGCGAGCCAAAGGATCAACGTCAATGCGGTCGTGCCCGGGCTGGTCGGTACTGAATGGCGAGAGGAATGGGCGCAGTCGATGGCCGCCAAGGCAGGCAAGCCGGTCGACGACTGGTTGCGCGAATTCTGCCTCGGGAAGGGCATTCTGTCCGGACGCTGGGCACATGTGGAAGAAATCGGCAGCATGGTTGCCTATCTGTGCTCCGATCATGCCCGCTATATCAACGGGGCACGCATCGCGATCGACGGCGGCCTCACGGTGAACGCGCGGTAAGCCAGCGATACGCCCGATCGTCGACGATGCCGGCAACCCACCGGGCCTTCCCGGCGCATCCGGGCCCGACGCCGTCTCCCCGGATCACTTATCATACCGGCCAGGCAATTTGCGACGAAAGGCAGATCATGTTTACAGGCATTGTTCAGGGTATTGGCGTCATCGAGACCATCAAGGATCACGGCGAGCTGCGGACGTTCAGCATCGCCTTCCCCGAGGGCTTCACCACCGACATCGAGATCGGCGCGAGCGTGTCGGTCGACGGGGTCTGTCTGACCGTGACGACGATCCATTCACCGGCCCTGATCGACTTCGACGTGATGCTGCCGAGCCTGCGCATCACCACGCTGGCCGACCTGACGACCGGCGCGCGCGTCAACGTGGAACGGGCCGCCAAGGATGGCGCGGAAATCGGCGGGCATCCGCTGTCCGGCCACGTCGACTTCATGGGGAGCATCGCGAACATCGCGTCGTCGGAGCACAACCGGATGATCCGGATCGCCGTGCCGGCCGATTTCAAGCGCTATGTGTTCGCGAAGGGCTATATCGCGATCAACGGCTGCAGTCTCACCGTGTCGGACGTGAACCGCGAAGAAGGCTGGTTCGAGGTGTGGCTGATTCCGGAAACGCGCCGCGCGACGACCTTCGATGCGAAGGGCGTCAACGACAAGGTCAACATCGAGATCGAGCGCAGCACGCAGGTGGTCGTCGATACGATCCGCGAATCGGTCAAGGAGACGCTGGGTGAATTGACCGGCGTCGTCACGACGTTGCTGGCGGAAAAAGGCATCGACATCGAGGAACTGCTCGCGCGCAACGTCGCGCGGCTGCCGAAGCAGTAACGACCGCCGCCTTACCCGGTGATTTCCGGATCACCGGGTATCGGCCTGCGTTCGCCCCCCGCTTCGGCCGCTTCGCACGCCGAACTTACTCCGCTTCCACGCCCGCCCCCTTCCCCACCGCCACCCGCTGCGACCGATAGATCCCCGCGTGTCCGGAGAACAGATACGCCACCACGCAAGCGACGATCGCATACACGCCGATATCCGCGCCGAACAGTTCGATCGCCATGATCGTCGATGCGATCGGCGTGTTGGCCGCGCCCGCGAACACCGCGACGAAGCCAAGCCCCGCAAGCACCGGCACCGGCAGCGCGAGCACCTGCCCGAGCGCGTTGCCGAGCGTCGCGCCGATGTAGAACAGCGGCGTCACCTCGCCGCCCTTGAACCCCGACGCGAGCGTGACGACGGTAAACGCGAACTTGCCCGCGAAATCGTAGGCCGGCAGCGGCCCGTGGAACGCGGCCTCGATCGTCGGAATCCCGAGGCCGAGATACTGCGGCACGTTCAGCACGGTCGCCGCCACGGCAACCAGCAAGCCGCCGAGCACCGGCTGCAGCGGCGCGTAGCGCACGATCCGCCGAAACCATGCCGTCAGCCCGTGCGTCGCATGCGCGAACAACCGGCCGACGACGCCGAACGCGACACCCGCGACCACCGTCGCGGCGAGCCCCGCCGCCGATACGGCCGGCACGAACGGAATCGCATAGACGGTGTGATGCACGCCCCACGCGCGGCACACGACGTCCGCGACGATCGCCGACGCAACGCAGCTCAGCAGCGCGTCGTACCGCAAGCGGCCGATCGCGAGCACCTCGAGCCCGAACACGGCGCCGGCAAGCGGCGTGCCGAACACCGACGAGAACCCGGCCGCGATACCGCCCATCAGCAGCACGCGCCGATGCTCGCGATCGAGACGGAACACGTGCGTGACGCGATCGGCGAGCGCACCACCCATCTGCACGGCCGTGCCCTCGCGGCCGGCCGACCCGCCGAACAGGTGCGTGACGACGGTCGCGACGAGCACGAGCGGCGCCATCCGTTTCGGCACGAGCGCCTTCGGGTCGTGAATCTCGTCGATCAGCAGGTTGTTGCCGCGCGCGACCGACTGGCCGAACCGATGATAGATCCAGCCCGTCGCGAAACCGGCGGCCGGCAGCCCCCACAGCAGCCACGGATGCGCGACGCGCGTGCCGGTCGCCCAGTCGAGCGCGATCAGGAACACCGCGGAAGCCGAGCCGGCCAGCGCGCCGAGCAGGGCCGAGAGCGCGAGCCAGCGGCACACGTAGCGCACGGTTGCGAAAAAATCGGCAGAAGTCGAGAAAAACATGATTTCCAGATTTGACAGGACATCAAAACCTGGGCGGCAGAATACCGCATGGACGGCCTGCGACCTCCTGACAACCCAGGAACACGCAGGCATCATCAGCCGGGCAAACCGGCGGTTGACGGGCGAACCGTGCGCAAGGCGCCGGATCGGCCGCAGGGAGGCATGCCATCTCCGCAACTGGCAATTGTACGCGACGCGCCACGCAGCGCGCAACGCGCGTCCCGACCCGGGCCGCACGGGCTGCTCAGGCCGGGCGCGCAGCCCCGGCGCACCGTCAGTCGCGCGGCATGCGCGTCACGCGCGAGATCAGCTGGGGCCCGATCCGCTCGAGCGGCAGGATCGCCGATGCCGCGCCGATGGCCGCGGCCGCCTTCGGCATCCCGTAGACGGCGCTCGTCGCCTCGTCCTGCGCGATCGTGTAGCAGCCCTTCGCGCGCATCGCTTTCAGCCCGAGCGCACCGTCGCGCCCCATTCCCGTCAGCAGCACGCCGAGCGCATCGCCCTGCCAGCCATCGGCGACGCTGTTGAAGAACACGTCGATCGACGGCCGGTACGGCGTCTCGGCCGGGTGCCGCGTATAGCCGAGCACGCCGCGCGGCGACAGGCACAGGTGATCGTTGGTCGCCGCGAGCAGCACCTCGCCCGCCTGCGGCACGCTGCCATGCCGCGCGATACGCACGGGCAGCCGCGTATAGCCGTCGAGCCACTCCGCCATGCCGAGCGCGAAGGCCTGGTCGACGTGCTGCACGATCACGAGCGCGGCCGGAAAATCGGCCGGCAGCGCGCGCAGCAGCGCGGTGAGCGCGGTCGGGCCGCCCGCCGACGCGCCGATCGCGATGAGCGTCGGCTGGCCGCGCGCCGGTGCCGGCCCCGGCGGCGCGAGCGTGGCCGTGCGGCTTTCGAGCAGTCGGCCGATCTGGTCGATCTTCGCGAGCAGCGGCTGGCGCGCGCCATCCGACGGCAGGCCGAGCGCGAGCGTCGGCGTGTCGACCGCATCGAGCGCACCGGCGCCCATCGCCTCGTAGACCGACGACGTGTTCGCACTGACGCTCGCGGTCACGATCAGGATCGCGCACGGCGCGCGCGCCATGATCTGCCGCGTCGCGGCCACGCCGTCGAGCTTCGGCATCACGAGGTCCATCAGCACGAGATCGGGCGGATGCGCGACGCAGAAATCCACCGCCTCGTCGCCGTCGGTCGCCACCCACAGCACCCGGTGATCGGTGCGCAGCGCGATCACGCGGCGCAGCGCCTCGACGGCCAGCGGCAGATCGTTGACGATGCCGATGTTCATCCGCGTGCATCCCCGATCAGGTCGTGCACCGCATCGAGCAGCGCCTCGTCGTGGAAACTGCTCTTCGCGAGGTAGTAGTCGGCGCCGGCATCGAGCCCGCGCCGGCGATCCTCGTCGCGATCCTTGTACGACACGATCATCACCGGCACGCGCGTGAGCATCGGATCGCCCTTGATCAGCGTGACGAGCTCGATCCCGTCCATGCGCGGCATGTCGACGTCGGTCACGACCAGGTCGAACGCGTCGCTGCGCACCGCGTTCCAGCCGTCCATCCCGTCGACCGCGACGGTCACGTCGTAGCCGCGCTTCTCCAGCAGCTTGCGTTCGAGCTCGCGCACCGTCAGCGAATCGTCGACGACGAGCACGCGGCGGCGGCGGTCGGCAAGCGCGAGTTGCGGATCGCGCGTGAGCTTCGCGAGCTGCCCGCCACGCACGAGCTTGTCGACCGAGCGGATCAAGTCCTCGACATCGACGATCAGCACCGGGTCGCCGTTCTCGAGCAGCGCACCGGCCGCGATGTTCTGGATCTTGTGCAGGCGGCTGTCGAGCGGCTGCACGACGAGCATCCGCTCGCCGAGGAAGCGGTCGACCGCAACACCGTACAGCTCGGGCTCGCCGCCGACCACCACCACCGCCGTGCTGGCACGCGTGACATCGGGTTCGCCTGCATCGAGCAGCTGATGCGCGGAAACGAGCCCCGCACGCCGGCCGTCGAACGGAAAATGCGGCTGGCCTTCGAGCACGTCGATGTCTTCGTGCGCGAGTTCGAGCGTGCGCCGCACGTGGGCCAGCGGAAACGCGTACGGCTCGCCGCCGACCTCGACCAGCAGGCTGCGGATCACCGACAGCGTGAGCGGCAGTTGCAGCACGAAACGCATGCCCGCACCCGGCTCGTTGAAGATGCGCACCGCGCCGCGCACGCCGCGCGCCATCTCCTGCACCGCGTCGAGGCCCACACCGCGCCCGGATACGTCGGTCACCGCGTCGCGCATCGAGAAGCCCGGCAGCAGCAGGAATTCGAGCAGCTCGGGATCGGACAGCCGCGCGGCCGTCTCGTCGTCGGTCAGGCGCTGGCGGACGACAGCCGCACGCAGCGCGTCCATGTCGACGCCCGGGCCGTCGTCGATCACGCTGACGAGCAGCGAGCCGGCGCTGTGGCGCGCTTCGAGCGTGACGCTCGCCTCGGCCGGCTTGCCGCGCGCGCGCCGCGCATCGGGCGACTCGACGCCGTGATCGAGCGCGTTGCGCAGCAGGTGGCCGAGCGGCGCGTCGAGCAGGTCGAGAATGTCGCGGTCGACCTGCGTGCCTTCGCCGACGATCGAGAAGCGCACCTGCTTGCCGAGCGAGCGCGCGAGATCACGGACGATGCGCGGATACGCACGCGTCGCGTCGCCGAACGGCCGCATCCGGCACTGCAGCGCCTCGTCGTACAGCTGCTCGGCGATGTGCGTGCTGCGTCGCTCGAAGCGGTCGAATTCGTCCATCCGCTCGGCCAGCGAACGCTGCAGGTCGTTGAGCATGTGCCGCACTTCGTTCACCGACGCGAGCACGCCGGCGCCGAGCTCGTCGGCAAACTGTTCGTACACCAGATCGAGTGAACGGGCTGCATCGCGCTGCGCGCGCTTCACGCGCAGCATCGATTCGGCGAACGGCTTGAGCCAGCGCGATTCGACGAGCGATTCGCCGGACAGGCTCAGCAGCCGGTTCAGCGTATCGGCCCGCACGCGGCGCATCGCGCCCGCGCCGGCCGCACGGCCGGCCTGGACCGAATCCGGCACGGGCGCCGATACGGCCAGCGGCGGCACCTCGGCCCCCGCGCCCACCGGCTCGTTCGCGGCACCGTCGTGCTCACGCAGCGGTACGAAGGACGGCGGCGCCGGCGGCGGGGCGAACGTCGACGCCGGCATCGCCCGCACGGCGTCCGCGGCCGTGAGCGCCAGCGCGAACGCGTCGATCTCGGCCGACGACACGGGCTGCGCGTGCGGATCGGCGACCCGCACCAGCAGGTCGACGCCGGCCAGCAGCACGTCGACGTGCGCGGCCGTCAGCGCGATCGTGCCGGCTTGTGCGGCGACGAAGCATTCCTCCATCCGCCCCGCGATGTCGACGCCGAGCGGCACGCCGACGATGCGCGCGGCACCCTTCAGCGAATGCGCGGCGCGCATGCAGGCTTCCAGCGCGACGGAATCGGGCTCGCCCGATTCGAGCGCGAGCAGGCGCTCGGACAGCGCCTGGGTTTGCGTGCGCGTCTCCTCGCGATACAGCTCGAGCAGCGACAGGTGGCTCAGATCGTCATCGCCGCTCATCGCATGCTCCGGGTCACGGCGTCGAACAGACGATCGTCGTCGAGCAGGCCCACCGACTTGCCGCGCCACGACAGCACGCCGCGCGACAGGCCGGCGCTCGCGCGCCCGACCGTCGCCGGCACGGGTACCCAGTCGGATGCGCCGAAGTGCAGCACGCCCTCGACTTCGTCGACCGGAAACACCACCGGCTCGCCCTGGTATGCGACGACCAGCAGACGCGTGAAGCGGCCGTCCGCGTCGTCCTTGCCATCCTTGCCGCCCTTGCCCGCATCGAGGCCGAGCAGCGCGCCGATCGAGATCGCGATGCGCAGCGTGCCGCGAATGTTGACCACGCCGCGCACGGCCGAGTGCCGACGATGCGGCAGCGAATGGATCGGGCGCGTGCCGGCGATCTCGCGCAACACACCGATCGGCAGCGCGAGCCATTCGTCGGCGACGCGAAACGCCAGCGCCGCCTGGCGCGTATCGTCTTCGCCGTGCGCGCGGGTCGCGTCGAACGCGCTCATCCGGCGCGTGGCGTCGGCCATCTCGGCCGCACCGAGCGGACGTTCGAGCAGTTTCGCCGCGTGATTCGCGTAGACCGAACAGTTCAGGCAGCGCAGACAGTCGGCCAGCCGCTCGCACGAACGGTCGCCGCGCGTGCCGATCCGGTTCCAGCAATCGTCGACGCCGATCGTCGTGTCGTCAGTGACAACGGCGTCGCTGTTCATTCTTTCCTCGGTCATCCCGATCTCGGCTCCAAACCCGTATTCTCATGTGCTCTTACCCGGCCGAGCGCCGCGCACGCTCGAGCAGCCATTGCGCGCCGGCGCCATCGCCGCCGACGTCGAGCAAGGTCGCCAGATGCGTCAGCGCTTCGTGGTGCGTGGGCCGCAGATACAGCGCCTTCCGGTAGAAGTCGCCGGCTTCCGCCGCCCGCCCGCGTGCATCGGCGATCAGCCCGTTCAGGTAGAACGCATCGGCATGCGGCCCCACCCGCGCCGAAAACTGCGCGAGCACGCGCTCGGCCTCGTCGAACGCCCCTGCGTTCGCGAGCGCCTGTGCTTCCTCGAGCGTCGGCGCGACGCTATCGGCAACCGGTGCAGCCGCGTCGGCCAGCAGATCGCCGCGCATGTCGGTCCGTATTTCCGCCCGCATGTCGGCCCCGACCTCGGAACGCGGCTCGGCCGGTATCGGGCGCTCGACCGCCGCGAACCCCGCGAACGGTTGCTGCTCGGCACCGATCCACGTCGACGGCACGACGGCCAGCAGCGGACGCGTGGCGGCCGCCGGCGCCACCGTGAAGCGCTCCGCGCGCCGGTATGGCGCAACCGCGGGCATCGGTGCCGCATGCCGGGCCGCGTAGCCGTCCGCCACCGCACCGCCGCGCACGCGATGAAACGCGAACGCCAGCGGCACGCGCGCCGAGCGCATCCCGTGGCGCATCGCGACGCCCGTCTCGGCCGGACCGACGAACAAGGTCCCGTCGTCGGCGAGGCAGCTTTCGAGCGAACCGATCACGCGATCCTGCACGTCGCGATCGAAATAGATCAGCACGTTGCGGCAGAACACGAAATCGTAGCGAATCCCCGTGTCGGCGCCCGGTTCGACCAGGTTGGCCTGGCGAAACTGCACGCAGGCGCGCACGCGCTCGTCGAGCAGCCAGCCGTCCGCGGCCTGCGTGAAATGCCGGGCGCGAAACTCGGTCGCCGTGCCGCGAAACGCATTGCGCCCGTAGCAGCCGAGCCGCGCCTGTTCGATCGCGCGGGCGCTCAGGTCGATCGCGTCGATCGTGAAGCTGGACGGATCGAGCCCCGCATCGAGCAACGCCATCGCCGCCGAATACGGCTCTTCGCCGCTCGAGCACGGCGCGCTCAGCACGCGGATCACGCGCCCGGGCGTCACGGCAAGCCGCTCGGCGGCGAGCCGCGCGAGGGTCGCGAATGCCTCGCGGTCGCGGAAGAACCACGTCTCCGGCACGACGAACAGTTCGATCAGCGCGCGCCGCTCGTCGGCCGATGCGTTGAGCTGCTGCCAGTACGCGTCGAGCGCATCCGCGGTCAGGGGTGGCCGCGCCGCCGACGGCAGCCGCTCGCTGTCGCCCTGCAGCGTGTGCACGCGCTCGGTCAGCGCGCGGATCAGGAAATCGTTGCCGAGCGAATCGGGGTCGATGCCGGTCTCGCGCAACAGCCAGCCGCGAAATCGCGAATCGGACTCTTTCATGCGGACTCCCCTTCATGGCCCGGCTGGCCGTCGAACAGATACAGGCGTGCAACGTCGTCGATCAGCTCGGCCACCGACACCTGCTGCACGATGCCGTCGGGCGTGTTCGCGACCCGCCCGAGCCAGCGCGTGCGCGCAGTCGATACGCCGCTCGCATGGAACGTCGTGCGATCAATCCGCAGGGTCTGCGTCGCGCGCTCGACGATCAGGCCGATCACGCGCCCACGCCCGGTCGCCCCGGTGCGGTAGCGAACCATCACGAGCCGCGTCGAACGCAGCACATGCGCGCGTCGCCCGAGCGCCAGCATCGGCACGTCGATCACGGGCACCGGCTGGCCGCTGAGCATCAGCAGCCCGGCGATCCATTCGGGCGCGCCCGGCACGGCCTTGGTGGCCGCGAGCGGCAGCACCTCCTCGATGTCGGCCGCGTCCAGCGCGTAGCGCTCGCCGTCGAGCTCGAACATCAGGAACAGCGCGTGCACGCCGCCGTGCGGCTCGGCGCGCGTCACGCGTCGACCTTGAAGCGCGACACGCTGGTGCGCAACTGGTTCGCGACGAGCGTCAGGTCGTCGATCGCCTGCGACGACTGGCGCAGCGATTCGGCCGTCTGCTGCGCGGCTTCGGACAGTTGCGACAGCGCCTGCGTGATCTGCTCGGCGCCGTTCGCCTGCGTCTGCATCCCTTCGTTGACCATCTGGAAGCGCGGCGCAAGCGTCTGCACCTCGGCGATGATCTGCGACAGTTGCCCGCCGACCTGCTGCACGTCGAGCATCCCGCGGCGCACTTCCTCGGAGAACTTGTCCATCCCCATCACGCCCGCCGACACCGCCGACTGGATCTCCTTCACCGTCTGCTCGATGTCGTAGGTCGCCACGGCCGTCTGGTCAGCGAGGCGGCGGATCTCGGTCGCGACGACCGCGAAGCCGCGGCCGTATTCGCCGGCCTTCTCGGCCTCGATCGCCGCGTTCAGCGACAGCAGGTTGGTCTGGTCGGCCACCTTGGTGATGGTCGCGACCACCTGGTTGATGTTCAGCGCCTTCTCGTTGAGGATCGCGAGCTTCGCGTTCACCGAGCCGGCCGCGTCCATCACGCTGCGCATCGTCTCGCCCATCCGCGTGAGCCCGCTCTGGCTCACGCCCGCGAGCGTCGCCGACTGTTCGGCCACGCCGGCCACCTCGTTCATCGTGCGCAGCAGGTCGCGCGACGTCGCGAAGATCTCGCGGGATGTCGCGCCGATCTCGGTGGTTGTCGCCGCGGTTTCGTTCGCGGTCGCCTGCTGCTCGCGCGACGTCGCCGCGATTTCAGCCACCGACGTCGTCACCTGCAGCGACGACTGCTGCGCGCGGGCGACGAGTTCGGTCAGTTCGTCGGCCATCCGGTTGAAGCCCGTCTGCAGCGTGCCGAATTCGTCTTGCCGGCGCAGGTCCAGGCGGTGCGTCAGGTTGCCGGTACGCATCACGTCGTGCACTTCGACGAGCCGCGCCATCGGCACGGTCACCGCGCGAAACAGCCCGTACCCGAGCCCGAGCGCGGACAGCAGCACGATGCCCAGCGCCAGCGCGAGCACGACCTCGGTGTCCTGCACGGACTGGCGAATCACCTTCGCGGAGTTGTCGGCGAACTTGCGGTTTTCCTGCACGAGCGTGTTCGCGTTGCGCACGACCTCGGTAAAGACGGGCAGCGCCTTCGCGTATGCGGCGGCGGCGTCCTCGTGCGACGTGCGGCTCTTCTGGATCGCATCGTTCAGCAGCGGCACGTAGCGGTCGTACGCGCCGCGGAACATCGCGAAGCGCTGCCGGTCCTCGTCGCGAAACGCCGTGTTCTGGTAGTCGACCGACAGCGATTCGACGTCCTTCAGCGCATCGGGGATCTTCGCGAGGTCGCGCTGGACGGCCTCGGGGTCGGTATCGACGAACGTCGCCAGTTGCAGCTGCGAGAACGATTCGTTGACCGACGCGCGCAGCGACGCCGCGAGATAGACGCCGGGCAACGAATCCCGTTCGATGCTGACGGCTTCGCTGTTGATCGCGCGCAGGCGCTCGTAGGACACGCCGGCGGTCACCAGCATCAGCACGAACAGCACGCCGAAGCTGAGCAGGATGCGGTTGCCGAGCGTCAGCCGGGCAGCGCCGATCGTCGGATGCAGGCTTTCATTGGTCGCGCGGGGCGTCACGGTGGCCATGTTCGTTATGGGCTTTCTAAAATCAGCGTTGAAAAAATTCGCGCCCGCCTGCGCGCCGAACGGCGCGCCACGAGCGCATCTGGGCCAGCGGACGGTGCGGCGCCGGCAGGCCGCGCCGCGATATTACCGCTCTGCCTGCGCCGGCAGTCGAAGCCCGACCATGAAGCCGCGCGACGAATTGCGCATCAGGATCTGGCCGCGATGCCGCGCGGCCGTCGCGCGGACGAACGCCAGGCCGAGGCCGAAGCCGCTGCGCGCCGCGCCGTGCGCGGATTCGAGCCGCACGAACGACTCGGTCGCGGCCGTACGTTGCTCGGGTGCAATGCCGGAGCCGGCGTCCTCGACGCCGATCAGCCACGCACCGTCGTCGTCGCTCAGCGTGCAGTGCACGTCGGTGCCGGCCGGGCCGTATTTCAGTCCGTTGTCGATCAGGTTCGCGACCGCGCGCGTGAGCATCATGCGGTCGCCCATCGTCACGCACGCGGTGTCGGGCACATGGGCGACGACGCGGCTGCCGAATCCGGCCGCCTTTTCCCACAACTGGTCGACGGCGTCGAGCACGATTTCGTTGAGACTCACGACCTCGTGCGCGCGGCGCTCCGACTGCGCGCGGGTCAGGTGGATGAAGCCGTCGGCGAGCGCGAGCGCCCGGCGTGCGTGGCCGGCAATGCGCTCCATGATCGCCGGCATGTCGCCGTGCTCGGCCCGGTAGACCTCGAGCAGCGCGAGGATCGACGTCTGCGGCGAACGCATGTCGTGCGACAGGAAATCCAGCGCCTCGTCGCGCTGTCGCGACATCAGGTACGAATTCGAGTGATAGCGGATCCGCGCGGTCAGCTCCATCGCGTCCGGCAGCTTCACGAGATAGTCGTTCGCGCCGGCGATGAACGCCTCGCGCTTGACGATCGGCTCCTCTTTCGCCGACAGCACGATGATCGGCACGCGCGCGGTATCGGCGTCCGCGCGCCACGCGCGAACGAGATCGAGGCCGTCGATTTCCGGCATCACGAGGTCCTGCAGGATCACCGTCGGTTTCACGTCGCGCGCGACCGCCATCGCCCGGTGTGCATCGGTGCACACATGCAGGTCGATATCGTGCTCGCTGCGCAACGCGCGCCGGATTACCTCGCCGACGAACGGTTGATCGTCGACGAGCAGGACCGACAGCCCCGATTCAAGACAATCCGGCGCATTTTCACCGCTCGATTCTTTCATAAATACCGTTTCAAACGCCAAATCTCCAATTGATTCTTTCATAGGAGTTGTTTATCTGACTTGGGCGCCATCTTGATTTGGCGGCTGAGACATTCACCTATTGTTGCCGATCTGGCCTGTCGGCATTGCCTCACGGGGATTCGAGCGCCGATTTTTCCCCGTCGACGATCGCATTACCTCCACGTGCTTTCTCTCAATAAAGATAACCGGCTGATTCTAAATGAAATTAGAACACAGCATCTATCTCCTTCCGGTTTAGTTTTGCCAAATATAGTGAAAGAGAGGGATTCAGATAAATCAGATCATTTCCGGATTCGAAAGACGGGAACGTTTGCGGGGGCGGTGCCGCGAGGTTTGCATGCGCCGCAAGGCCGGCACACCGGCCGCCTCGGGGCCGGATCCGGATAGGCCGAATCGGAGGAATGAGGGGGACGCGGCGCCGCGACGGTGAGGCGCGGCGCAGGCACTGGAGCGGGTGTCGGGTGCCAGATGGCGGCGGCCACGGCGGGGGCGGCGATGCGTCAACGCCCCGCCGCCGTGCAGCCGGCCGTCAGCCGCGCGCGTGCTGCGCGGAGACCTCCTGCAGATCGAGATCGCGCTCGAGCATGTGCAGCATCTCGTCGTGGATGCGGCCCGAACGATGCAGGTGCAACAGTTCCGTGCGCCCGGCCTTGATCGCGGCCAGCACGACGTCGTAGTGCGCGATGCGCACCTCCGCCGGATAGGCCGGCTCGTTCTTCGCCCGCTCGGTCAGCTCCGCGCGATATGTGTATTGCTCCAGCAGGCGCGGGTGAATCACCTTGCCGCTCTCGTCGCGCACCAGCGGCTGGATCGCCGCGAGCTGCGCCGCCTCGATATGTGCCCATGCCTGCGGCTCGGTCAGGTGGTGCGCGGCGCGCGCTTCGTGCTGCGGCAGCCGCAGCAGCCGGATCAGCGGACCGATGGTCGTGCCCTGCAGCAACACCGTGACGAGAATCACCGCGAACGACGCGACCAGGATCACGTCGCGGCCCGGCATCGCCTCCGGCAACGACAGCGCGATCGCCAGCGTCACGACCCCGCGCATCCCGGCCCAGCTCATGATGGTCGCGGCCTTCCAGTCGGGCGCGAAACCACGCCGGACGATTCCGCGCACCGGCACCTTCAGCACCTCGACCGCATAGATCCACACGAAGCGCGACAAGACCACCGCCGCCAGCACCGCGAGCACCGGCGGCACCATCGTGGCGAGCACCTGCTCGAAGCCGCCGAGCCGGTGTATCGCGCTGCGCAGCGACAGCCCGATCAGCACGAACACCAGCGCCTCGAGCAGGAACACGATGACCTGCCAGAACGCGGTGCCGCGCGTGCGCACGGCCGCCGAGAACACCTCGTGCTGATGCCAGCCGACGATCATGCCGGCCGTGACCGTCGCGATCACGCCCGACACCTCGACCATCTCGCCCGCGATGTACGCGATCCAGCCGGCGATCACCGCGACGGTGACCACCAGGTAGTCGTCATCGAGCAGCTTCAGGAACCACACGACGAGCTTGCCGACCAGGAAGCCGACCACGACACCGCCGAGCCCGAGTTCCGCGAAGCGCACGACCGCGTGCTCGAGGCTGAACGCGCCCGTCAGCGCGGCCGCGACCGCGAAGCGGAACAGCACGAGGCCGGCCGCGTCGTTCAGCAGGCTTTCGCCTTCGAGCAGCACCATCAGCCGGCGCGGCAGCGCGACGCGTTCGAGCACCGCCTTCGCGGCGACCGCGTCGGGCGGCGACACGATCGCGCCGAGCGCGAAGCACGCGGCCCACGGCAGCGACGGCACGACCCAGTGCACGGCGAAGCCGACCGCGAACGTCGTGAACACCACCGCACCGATCGCGAGCATCAGGATCCCGCCGACGTTGCGCTTGAATTCCTCCCACACCGAGAAATACGCGCCGTCCATCAGCAACGGCGGCAGGAATACCAGCAGCACGAGATCGGGATCGAGATTGATCGGCGGCAGGCCGGGAATGAACGCAATGCCGATGCCGCCGATCAGCAGCGCGGCCGCGGGCGGCAGCCGCAACCGCTTGGCGATGCATTCGAGCGCGACGATCGCAAGGAATGACAACAAAACCAGCTTGAATGCCGAGACGGGAGACATGAATCGACCTCGTGAAGAATGAATGCGCATGCCTTCGGGTGTCGTACCCCGATGGCCATTTCGCGCGATTACATCACGAGGCGATGCATGCAGTCGAGCGTGTTCGGCACGCGCGGCGCGCGGTGTCGCCACGATGGTGTGCGGCAGACGGCCGTCGTGCCGGATTCGCACGCCGAAACGAAAAACGGCACGCGGGCCGGCACGATCGCCTGCCCGCGTGCCACCGTGGCAGCACGCCGCCCGGGAACGCGCTAACGGCGCCGCACGACCATCAGCCGCGGCTCGGTCATGTCCTCGATCGCGTAGCGGATCCCTTCGCGGCCGAGCCCCGAATCCTTCACGCCGCCGTACGGCATGTTGTCGACACGGAACGACGGCACGTCGTTGATCACGACGCCGCCCACCTCCAGCTCGTCCCACGCGCGCTGCGCATGCGCGAGCGAATCGGTGAACACGCCGGCCTGCAGCCCGAAGTCGCTGTCGTTCACGCGCGCGAGCGCATCATCGAAGCGGTCGAACTTCTCGAGTATCGCGACCGGGCCGAACGCCTCCTTGCGGTACAGGTCCTGCTCGCGACCGACGTTTTCCAGCAGCGTCGCCTCGAACATCGCGCCGTCGACCTTGCCGCCCGCAACGATCTTCGCGCCTGCCGCGACCGCCGCATCCATCCAGCCCGACAGCCGGCGCGATTCGGACTCCGAGATCATCGGACCGACGAACGTCGACGGATCCTTCGGGTCCCCCATCTTCAGCGAACGCGTTTTCGCGACCAGCTTGTCGCGCAGCGCGTCGTACAGGTCCGCATGCACGAGGATCCGCTGCACGCCGATGCAGCTCTGGCCGGACTGGTAATACGCGCCGAACGCGAGACGATCGACCACGTAGTCGAGCTGGTCGCGCTGATCCGCATCGACGATCGCCGCCGCGTTGCCGCCGAGTTCCAGCACGACTTTCTTCTTGCCGGCCTTCTCCTTCAGCGCCCAGCCCACGGCCGGCGAGCCCGTAAACGACAGCAGCTTGAAGCGCGCGTCGGTCGTGAACAGGTCCGCACCGTCGCGATGCGCGGGCAGCACCGAGAACGCGCCCTTCGGCAAATCGGTTTCCGCGAGCACTTCGCCGATGATCAGCGCGCCGATCGGCGTGCGGCTCGCGGGCTTCAGCACGAACGGACAGCCGGCGGCCAGCGCTGGCGCGACCTTGTGCGCGGCGAGGTTCAGCGGGAAGTTGAACGGCGAGATGAACGAGCACGGGCCGATCGGCACGCGCCGCGTATAGCCCGTGTAGCCTTGCGCGCGCGCCGAGATCTCGAGGTTGATCACTTCGCCGTCGATGCGCACCGACTCCTCGGACGCGACGCGAAACGTGTCGATCAGCCGCGTGACTTCGCCCTTCGAATCGTTGATCGGCTTGCCGGCCTCGATGCACAGCGCTTCGGCCAGCTCGTCGAAACGCTCGCGAAAACGTGCGACGCAATGGTCGAGCACCGCCTGGCGCCGGTAGGCCGGCAACTCGCGCATCGGCTTCTCGGCGGCGACCGCCGCGCCGATGGCCGCATCGATCGCCTTCGCATCGGCCAGCGCGACGCGCGTCGCGACCTTGCCGCTGAACTTGTCGGTCACTTCGAGATCGGTGTTCGCGTAGACCGCTTCGTTGGCCAGGTAGTACGGATAGGTATCCTTCAGCATGGAACGCTCCTTCCGGTGAACTGCGGATTCAGAGTTGCGCCGACAGGCGCTTGATTTCGCGGTTGAGCACGCGCTCGTTGTCCGAATAGTCGATCGGCACGTCGATCACGTGCACGCCCGGCGTCGCGAAGCAGTCGCGCAACAGCGGCTCGAGATCGTCGGCCGATTCGACGCGATGCCCGTGCGCGCCGTAGCTCTGCGCATACGACACGAAATCGGGGTTCTTCAGCGTCATCGCGAAATCGGGGAAATTCATGTTTTCCTGCTTCCAGCGGATCATCCCGAACGCATCGTCGCGCAGGATCATCACGACGATGTCGAGCTTCAGCCGCACGGCCGTTTCGAGTTCCTGCGAATTCATCATGAAGCCGCCGTCGCCGCACACGGCGATCACCTTGCGCTGCGGATGCACGATCTTCGTCGCGATCGCCGACGGCAGGCCCGCCCCCATCGATGCCAACGCGTTGTCGAGCAGCAGCGAGTTCGGTTCGTGCGCCCGCCAGTAACGCGCGAACCAGATCTTGTACATCCCGTTGTCGAGACAGACGATCCCGTCGACCGGCAGCGCGGTGTACAGATCGTTGACGATCCGCACCGGATACATCGGGAAGCGCGGGTCGTGCTGACCCTTCTGCAGGTGCGCGTCGAAATGCGCCTTGATCATCGCGAAGCGTTCGAAATCCCAGTGCGACTGCGGCGTCACCGCCTCCTTCATCTGCCACACCGCGTTCGCGATGTCGCCGACCACCTCGATCTGCGGGAAATAGACCGGATCGACCTGCGCGCCGAGGAAGTTCACGTGGATCACGGTCTTGTCGTCCGCGCGCATGAAGAACGGCGGCTTCTCGATCACGTCGTGGCCGACGTTGATGATGCAGTCCGCGTGCTCGATCGCGCGGTGCACGAAGTCGCCGTCGGACAGCGTCGCATTGCCGAGCCACAGCGGGTGCGTTTCGTCGATCACGCCCTTGCCCATCTGCGTCGTGAAGAACGGGATGCCCGTCTTGTCGACGAATTCGAGCAGCATCTTGCAGGTGGTCTTGCGGTTGGCGCCCGCGCCGATCATCAACAGCGGATGGCGCGCGGCCTGGATCGCGTCGATCGCATGCGCGACCGCCTTCTCCTCCGCCACCGGCCGCCGGCTGTAGCTGCGCGGGATCGGCTTGCCATCACCCTCCTCGTGCGCGATGTCTTCCGGCAGTTCGAGGTGCGTGGCGCCCGGGCGCTCTTCCTCCGCGCGGCGGAACGCTTCGCGCACGGCCGACGGGATGTTGCCGATCGACACGATCTGCCGCGTGAGCTTCGTGAGCGGCTGCATCATGTCGACGACGTCGACGATCTGGAAGTGGCCCTGCTTGCTCGACTTGATCGGCTTCTGCCCGGTGATCATCAGCATCGGCATGCCGCCGAGCTGCGCATACGCGGCGGCCGTCACGAAGTTGGTCGCGCCCGGGCCAAGCGTGGCGAGACAGACGCCGGTGCGACCCGTCAGGCGGCCGTAGGTGGCGGCCATGAACCCGGCCGCCTGCTCGTGCCGGGTCAGCACGAGCTTGATCTTCGATCGCCGCAGCGATTCGAGCAGATCGAGGTTTTCCTCGCCGGGAATGCCGAATACATACTCGACGCCTTCGGCTTCCAGCGCCTTCACGAACAAATCCGATGCTTTCATGGGGGACCTCGGTTGATGCCGCCTGCCCGGCTTACGGACGCGCGGCGTTCAGAACGCGCGCCGGCCTACGGCACGCGGACGCTTTACCTGCTGGACACAGACCACGGCACGACACGCCGCGCGAAGCACGGTTGGCAACGCGCGACGGCACCTCCGGGAGACGGAGGGCAAACGGATCCACCCGCGCGACAAGCACGCACGGGCGGCAAAGACGTTTTTGATTGTAGACGGATTCGGGACATTCCGACCTCGACCGGATGGCCGGGTCCAACGGCCGGCAAGGTCGGCCTGATGGCCATTCCGGCGTCAAACGACGCGCGCGGCCCTACTGTAGCGGCAAGTCCACTCCCTCGACCTGTGAACTATGGTTGACATACTGCAAGCCGTGCCCTACAGTGCCCCTACATTCAGCATCCGGACCACCGACGTCTTCGATGCGTGGTTCGCCGGCCTGTCCGACCGTGTCGCCAGGCGCCGCATCCAGGCGCGCATCGACCGCCTGTCGATGGGCAATCCGGGCGACTGGAAATCCGCCGGCTCGCCCATCGTCGACATGCGTATCGACCACGGGCCCGGCTATCGCGTCTACTACGTGCGACGCGCAACGATATGGGTGATCCTGCTCTGCGGCGGCGACAAGTCGACGCAACAGGCGGATATCCGCGCCGCGCATGCGATGCTCGCGCGGCTCGATTTGGAGTGATCGATGGACAAGATCAAGACCCGGCCTTGGGATTCGGCCGAACACCTGAAAACCGACGACGACATGGCCGAGTACTTCGACGCGTGTCTGCGGGAAGCCGGCGACGACCCGGCCTTCATCGCGCATGCGCTCGGCGTGATCGCCCGTGCACGCGGCATGTCGCAGGTCGCGCGCGATGCGGGCCTGTCGCGCGAAGGGCTGTACAAGGCGCTGTCGCACGACGGCAATCCGAGCTTCGGCACGATCCTGAAGGTCATCAAGGCGCTCGGCCTGCAACTGCACGGCACCAAGGCGCACGCATGATCCGGCCGCATGCGGCGCCGCACCGCCGGCGCCATGCCCGCGGCCGCATCAATGCAGCCATCCGCCCGCCCAGCGCGGCACCAGCGACACCAGATACAGCCCGAGCCCGATCAGCCCGCCGACCAGCGTGCCGTTGATGCGGATGTACTGAAGATCCTTGCCGATGTTCAGTTCGATCTGCCGCGACATCTCGCGCGCATCCCAGTTGCGCACCGTGTCGCGGATGTGGCGCATCAGGAAATCGGCGAAATCCGGTGCCATCTCGTGCACGGCCTTCTCGATGTGCTCGTTCAGCGAAGCGCGCAGCGCCGGACTTTCCGCGAGCCGCGCACCGAGCCAGCCGCCGAGCGTCGCGGCCTGCCGGTGCAGCGCGGAATCGGCGCGCGCGAGATCGGCCTTCAGCCATGCGCGCAACTGGTCCCACAGATCGCGCGCATACTCGTTGAACGCGTCGCCGTCGCGAATGTAGCGCTTGATCTCGTCGCCTTTCGCGATGAAGGCGGGATCGTGCTTCAGCCGTTCCGTCAGCCGCACGACGGTGCGGTCGAAGCGCTGCCGCAGTTCGTGCTCCGGATCGTCGGCCACGCCCTCGAGCACGCGGCTCACCGCGCTCGCCAGCATGCGTGCGCCGTTCTCGCCGAACCACTGCGTCGGCATGATTTTCTCGACCTTCGGATATTGCGTCTTCAGCCATTCGACGATGAAGCCCGCGATCACCTCGCGGTTCTCCTCCTTGTCGAGCACGTCGACCACCTGTGCGATCGCATCGTCGAGCAGCGCCTGGTGGCGGCCGTCCTTCGTCAGCGTATCGAGGATCGCGCCGGCCGATTGCGACAGGTCGACCCGGTCGATCACCGCGCGGAACGCGTCGTGCACGAACGACTGGATCCGCGCGTCGTCGGTCATGTCGAGCGCGAAGCTCATCAGTTTCGTCACGTAGCTGCCGAGCGCGTCGGTGTTCGCCGGCTCGCCGAGCCACGCACCGAGCTTCCGCGCGGGATCGTGCTGGCGGATCTGCGCGGCGAGCGCGTCGGGGCCGAGGAATTTCTCGCGCACGAACACCGCGAGATTGTCGGCGATCTTGTCCTTGTTCTTCGGGATGATTTCGGTGTGGCGCGACACGAACGGGATCGGCACGCGGCGGAACAGCGCGACCACCGCGAACCAGTCGGCAAGCGCGCCGACCATCGCGGCCTCGGCCACCGCCTTGACGCCGTCGACCCACGGGCCGCGCGGCAGCAGGATCGTCGTGACGAACACCGCGACGGCGGTGAGCAGCAGCCACAGCGCGCGGCGCTTGCTTCGTTTCAGTTCGAGGGCTTTGTCTGGCGTCATGGGTGACCGGTGCAATGGAAATGCCGATAATATGCACCGATCGCCCACCCGCGACAAACCCGCGCCCGCTGCGCGAGCCGCAACGATCGCCCGGAACGGGCTGCCTTCTACCGCTTGCTTTCCAGCCACCCGACGCGAACACGGCCACGCGGGACGCGTTCGCGCACGGCGTCAGAGAAACGTCTTCAGATTGACCGCCGGATCCGCCAGCTTCACCGGATCGGGCACCGCCCCGGCCGCGATCAGCCGGCGCGATGCGCCGATGTCGCGCCCCAGGTTCGCCGCGGCAACCGCCACGATTTTCCCGTCGTCGCCGAGCCCGAACACCGTGAACGGCCCGTTCGCCGGATCGCCGCGCACGACGGTCGTCCGTTCGCTGCCGAACAGCCCGAGCATCTGCAGATTGCAGTCGTACTGATCGGACCACAGCCATGGCAGCTCCGCATAGGCTTCGTCCGCACCCAGCAGGTTCGCGGCCGCAACGGCAGGCTGGTTTTCGGCGACCTGCCACGACTCGATCCGCACATGCCGGCCGAGCAGCGGATTGAAGTGCATCGTCACCTCGCCCGCCGCGAAGATCGCGGGATCGGTCGTGCGGCAGCCCGCGTCGACACGAATCCCGTTGTCGACGTCGAGCCCGGCCGCCTGCGCGAGTTCGACGTTGGGCACGACGCCGATACCGACCACGACGATGTCCGCCTGCACGTCGCCGCGATCGGTCTCGACGGTCGCACCGCCGCCCGCCGCACGACGAATCGCACGCGGCAGCGTCGCCAGCTGAAAATTCACGCCGCGCGCGTCATGCAACTGACGCGCATATGCGCCGACGACTTCCGGCAACGCCCGCTGCAGCAATCGCTCGGCCGGGTCGATCACCGTCACGTCGCAACCGAGCTGCCGCGCCGCAGCCGCCACTTCGAGGCCGATGAAGCCGCCGCCGAGCACCGCCACGTGTCGCCCCGGCGCAAGCTGCGCACGCAATGCACGCGCGTCGGCAACGGTGCGCACGTAATGCGGCGCGACGCCCTCGTCGACCGGGCCGCCGAACGCCCGCACCCGCGAACCCGTCGCGAGCACGAGCCGTGCGTACGGCAACGTCGCGCCGTCGTCGAGCTGGACGCGCTGCGCGGCGCGATCCATCGTCTCGACGCGCGTGCCGAGCCGCAGCTCGATGCGCTCGGCGTCGTACCACGCCGCGTCACGCACGAACGCGCGCTGCTCGCCGCCGTCGCTGAGCAGCGCATCCTTCGACAGCGCGGGTCGGTCGTACGGCAGCTCGCGTTCCGCGCCGATCATCACGATGCGCGCGTCGGCGTCGCGTGCGCGCAGCGCTTCGGCCGTGCGGCGCGCCGCGTGGCCCGCGCCGACGATCACGAAAGGATCAGCCGACATTGACTTCCACCTGTCCGTCGACGATCCGGATCGGATAAGTCCGCACCGGCTCGGTGATCGGCGCGCATTTCGGCGCGCCGGTGCGAATGTCGATCAGCCCCTGGTGCAGCGGGCACTCGACACAGCCGTCCTCCACGTAGCCTTCCGACAGCCGCGCATGGCCGTGCGAGCAGAGGTCGTGCATCGCGAACAGTTCGTCGCCGATCCGGAACACCGCGATCGGCTTCTGGCCGGCGACGCGCGCCGCCGGTTCGTCTTCGGAGAATTCATCGAATGTGCCCAGCGGATGCCATTCGGTGAGCGTAGCTTCGGTCATGTCGGTTCCTTGCCTGTCAGATCGGGGTGGCGAGCAGCGTCTGCACGCGCGACGTGTCGTAGATCACGCGCTTGGTCTTGTAGCGCAGCCCGTCGGGCGTGCGCACGACCGTGTCGTAATACTTGCCGGCCTGGTACACGTTCGATTCGCCGTTGCTACGCGTCTGCACGACCACGTAGTTGCTCTCGGTGTCGATCTCGCCGTCGCGCTCCGCGACGATCGTCAGGCCCGACGTCATGTGCCGGTACGTATGCTCTTCGAAGATGTTCGCGTGCCGCAGCGACACCACGCGATCACGCAGCATCCGCTGGTTCGTGCAGTGGACGATCCCGACCGGCAGGCCGAGATCCGCGTTCTCCTTCGGCACGATCTCGTACGTGCAGTCCTCGGTGAACATCTCCGGCCAGTGTTCGAGCCGGTCGTTGTCGAGGTGGCCGATGTAGCGGTTCTGGAGCATGTAAATCTCGAACCACGTCTTCATGTCTTCCGTCATTTCGTGCTCCCGCCTCAATAGCCCATCAGCTTCTGGTAGCCGACCCAGAACTTGCGGATCAGGCTTTCAGTGATCACCGTGTCCTGCTGGTCCGGATTGCCGCGCGACATCTCGATCACCGACGTCGCGTCGGCATCGCGCACGGTGCCGCGCTGCACGAGCTCGGTCGCCTCCGTGTCCTCCATCGAGATGTAGCCGGCCGGCCCGACCAGGTTCGCCTGCTTGATGCGCAGCGCGCGCAGCTCGGGCGTGTCGTCCGCGTAGCCGAAGAAGTGGAAGATCAGCTCGAAATTGTCCGGCCCCTTCGGCAGGATCTGGCGCGCGACCAGCGTGTTGTGGATCTGCTGGATCACGAGCTGCGGGAAGATCGGCTGGATATGGTTCGTGCAGTCCTCGTCGTATTCCGACACGAGATCGAGGATCGACTCGTCTTCCAGATGGAAACCCTCGTCGAACGAACGGATGTTCTGCTGCTTGTACGCGGCCGACGTGTCGTCGCCCGTCTTCGTCACGGTGATGATGCTGTGCAGCCCGTGGTTCGCATCCGGAATCGAGCGCGCCTTCATCCCGACGCGGAAGATGTTGAAGGTCGTATGGAACAGATGCAGCATGCTCGCGTGATACGGATCCTTCACGTTCTCCATGTACAGCTTCCAGTTCGACTTCGAATACTGGCGCGTGCAGCCGAGATACTCGATCGGCTTGTGGAAAATGCGGTCGATCCACGGACGCATCTGCTCGCCGAGATAGTCGGGCAGCGGCATCACGTCGTCGCTGAAGGTCGCGAACACGAGCCCGTGATAGCTGTCGACGCGCAGCTTGCGCAGCCCGTGCTGCTTCGGGTCGAAGTCGGCCGGCATCCCGGTCATCCCCTTCTGGCCGCGCCGGAACGGCACGCCGAGCAGGTTGCCCTGGTTGTCGAAGCTCCACTGGTGATAGACGCACGTGTGCGAGCTCGCGTTGCCGCGCGACTTGCGGCACACCTGCGCGCCGCGGTGCGCGCAGCGGTTCACCCAGGCGGACAGCGTGCCGTCCTCGGTGCGCGTGACGACCACCGGCGTGTCGCCGACGAACGTGCTCTTGAAGTCGCCGGCATTCGGGATTTCCGCTTCCAGCGCGACGAAGTTCCAGGTCGGGCCGCGGAAGATGCGTTCCTGCTCGCGATCGTAGACCGCCTGCGAACTGAACACCTTGTACGGCACGCGCGAACCGTCGTCGTGCGGAAAACGCACGTCGGACGCGTCGTCGCGCGCGGCGAATACGACGGGCGATTCTGTCTGCTCCATGTCGGACTCCTTGTGGTTCCGTTTCGTTGATTGCATGGAGCTGATTTTTGAAAAGCTAATATTCCGCGTCTATCCGGAAAGTGCGATTGCGGCGGTGCAATATCCACTTTCGGCGGATTTCTGCGCTAGCATGGCGACACACGCGCGCCGCCGCACGACGATCGCGACCCATTCGTCGGATCGATGCCCGCGTCCATACCAAGGCCGATGCCCATGTCCCCAACGTCGTTCGAACCGCATGCGCTGCGCGCGCACCGGCTGTTCGAATCCCGCGATCTCGACGAGACGCGCGAGCGAATCTCGCGCGTGATGCAGCCGCACGCGCTACTGCCGAGCGGCCGCGTGCGAGGCGCGTCGCACATGGATTTCGTCCGGCTCGGCGGCCTCGGGATCGGTACCATCGCATTCGGCGACGCGATGCGCGTGCAGGTCGACGCGGTCGACGGCTATTACCTGCTGATGTTCTGCCTGTCCGGGCAGGCCGAAGTGCACGCGATGGGGCGCCGGCTCGGCGTCGACGGGCAGACCGGCGTGCTGTGCGCGCCCGGCGAGCGCTTCGACGCCGTGCTGTCCGCCGACTGCGAGCAGTTCGTGCTGCGCATCGACGCGGCAACCGTCGGCGCGCTGACCGGCGACCCGCGCGCAACGCTCGACCCCGTGCTGCACGTCAGCGACGCCGCGCTCACCGCGTGGCGCCAGCAACTGATGCTCGTCGCCCGCTCGCCGGAGCTGCTCGAACGCGCGAACGCGAACCCGCGCGTCGGGTCGCAGCTCGAGCACCTGCTGATCGACCTGCTGATCGAAGGCCACCCGCCGTCGGCGCTGCGTGCCCGGCACGATCCGGCGCCGGGCTTCGTGCGGCGCGCGCAGGAGTTCGTGAACGCGTACTACGCGCAGCCGCTGCAACTCGCCGACATCGTCCAGGCCGCCAACGTGCCGGAACGGACGCTGCGGGATGCATTCCTGCAGTTCCGCGGGATGAGCCCGATGCAATACCTGCGCGCAACGCGGCTCGATCATGCGCGGGAGTTGCTGCGCGGGGCGGCGTCCGATCGACGCATCGCCGATATCGCGCTCGATTGCGGGTTTACGCACCTCGGGCGCTTCGCGATCGCGTATCGGGAGAAATTCGGCGAGTCGCCGTCGGAGACGCTCGACGGGAAGCGGTAAGCGGTCAGCGCGGATTGACTCGCCGCCCTGCCCACGGCTTGCCGGCCGGCCATCCGGGCCGCCAATACGCATGGTCTGACGACGCGCTGTCCGGATTCGGCCGCAGACGCCGAAATTGACCGTTAGTTGCAGTTAAGTCAGCGGACGTCGGGCGATCTTCACGCCGCCGGCACGATCATCTCCCGCGCGATCGCGCAGAACGCGGCGGTCGCCGCGCTTTCGCCATGCAGCCGGCGGCTCATGATGATCGGCGAAGTCGCCGTGGGTTCCGGCAGCCGCCGGTAGACGACGCCCTTCACACGCACCCCCTCCACGCTCTCCGGCACCAGCGATACCCCCATCTGCGCGGCAACGAGCCCGAGCGCCGTCTGCAGTTCGCGCACCTCGTGAACGGCCGCCGGCACGAAGCCGCCGTCGCGCAGCGCGGACAGTTGCTGGTCCGCGTAGCTCGGCCGCGGCGTGCTCGGATAGACGATCAGCGTCTCGTTCGCGATGTCCGCGAGCGTCAGCGGCCGGTCCGGATCCGCGAGCGGATGCCCGAGCGGCAGCACCGCGATCAGCTTCTCCTCGATCAACGCCTCGCGCACGAGCTGGTCGTCGTCGAAGCGCAGGCGGCCGAAACCGACGTCGATTCGCCCGCCCTTCAACGCGCCGAGCTGTTCGAGCGTAAACATTTCGATCAGCGACAGCTCGACGCCCGGCCACCGCTCGCGAAACGCGCGAATCACGTCCGGCAGCGCGCCGTAGAGCGTCGACGGCACGAAGCCGATCACGATCCGCTCCGACAACTGCGCGAGCCGCCGCGTCAGCGGGCCGAGCTCGTCGGCCTGTTCGACGACGCGCATCGCCTGCGCATAGAACACGCGCCCCGCGTCGGTCAGTTTCAGCGGTCGCGCGCCGCGCTCGAACAGCGGCAACCCGACCTCGTCCTCGATCGCCTGGAGCTGGCGGCTCAGCGGTGGCTGCGTCATGTGCAGCCGCTCCGCCGCCCGCGTGATGTTCATTTCCTCCGCGACGGCGATGAAGTACCGGAGCTGACGCAATTCCATTTCATGCCTCAAAGGTATGGAAGTAGTCGGAAAGAGTGTTGGACGACGCCGGGTGGGAATTCCTACCATGTGCACCAACAGGAGGAATCGCATGATAGCAACTGCCGCCACCATCGAACGCATCGAGACGCTGCTCGTCGACGTGCCGACGATCAGGCCCCACAAACTGTCGGTCGCCACGATGAATTGCCAGACCCTCGTGCTCGTCCGAATTCGATGCACGGACGGTATCGAAGGCGTCGGCGAGGCGACCACGATCGGCGGTCTCGCGTACGGCGAGGAGAGCCCCGAGAGCATCAAGGTCAACATCGACACGTACTTCGCGCCGCTGCTGCAGGGCATGGACGCGACGCGCCCGGGTGCCGCGATGGCGCGTGCGCGCAAGCTGTTCCAGGGCAACCGGTTCGCGAAGTGTGCGATCGAAACCGCCCTGTTCGACGCGCAGGCGCGCCGCCTCGGCGTGCCGCTGTCGGAACTGTTCGGCGGCCGCACGACCGACGCGGTCGACGTTGCATGGACGCTCGCGAGCGGCGACACGCAGCGCGACATCGCGGAAGCCGAGGCGATGCTGGAAGCGCGCCGGCATCGCGCCTTCAAGCTGAAGATCGGTTCGAACGCGGTCGACGACGACGTCGCGCACGTGATCGCGATCAAGCGCGCGCTCGGCGAGCGCGGCGACGTGCGCGTCGACGTGAACCAGGCATGGACCGAAACCGACGCGATCCGGGCCGGCGCACGGCTCGCGGATGCCGGCGTCAGCCTCGTCGAGCAGCCGATCGCCGCGACCAACCGCGCGGGGCTGAAGCGCCTCACGCAGCTCGCGCGGATTCCGATCATGGCCGACGAAGCGCTGCACGGCCCCGTCGATGCATTCGCGCTTGCGCAGGACCGCGCGGCCGACGTGTTCGCGGTGAAGATCGCGCAATCGGGCGGCCTGCTCGGTGCGGCGAGCGTCGCGTCGATCGCGTCGGCCGCCGGCATCGACCTGTACGGCGGCACGATGCTCGAAGGCGCGGCCGGCACGATGGCGTCCGCGCAACTGTTCAGCACGTTCGGCTCGCTGAAATGGGGCACCGAACTGTTCGGCCCGCTGCTGCTCACCGAGGAAATCCTCGTCGAGCCGCTGCGCTACGAGGATTTCAAGCTGCACCTGCCGGCGACGCCCGGCCTCGGCATTACCTTCGACTGGGCCCGCATCGAACGGATGCGACGCGACGCCCGCTGATCCCACACGACACGACAACCGAAACCGGAGACACAGATGAACAAGCAAGCCATCGACGCCCTGCTGAAGACCTTCGACGACGCCGCTGAAAAGCCCGGCAACCCGCGCGTGCGCGCGATCGTCAACCGGATCGTGAAGGACATCTGCTACACGATCGAGGACTTCGACGTGCAGCCGAGCGAGTTCTGGACCGCGCTCAACTACCTGAACGAAGCCGGCCGGGAATTCGGGCTGATCGCCGCGGGCCTCGGGCTCGAGCGCTTCCTCGACGTGCGCATGGACGAAGCCGAGGAGAAGGCCGGCATCCAGGGCGGCACGCCGCGCACGATCGAGGGGCCGCTGTATGTCGCCGGCGCACCGGAATCGGTCGGCCATGCACGCCTCGACGACGGCACCGAGCCGGGCCAGGCGCTGATCATGCGCGGCCAGGTGCTCGGCAACGACGGGGCGCCCATCGCGAATGCGCTGGTCGAGGTATGGCACGCGAACCATCTGGGCAACTACTCGTACTTCGACCAGTCGCAGCCCGCGTTCAACCTGCGCCGCTCGATCCGCACCGACGCCGAAGGCCGCTACAGCTTCCGCAGCGTGCTGCCGGTCGGCTACAGCGTGCCGCCGGGCAGCAAGACCGAGCAGTTGCTCGACCAGCTCGGCCGTCACGGTCATCGTCCGGCGCACATTCACTTCTTCGTTTCCGCGGACGGATATCGTAAGCTGACGACGCAGATCAACATCGAAGGCGATCCGCACCTGTGGGACGACTTCGCCTTCGCGACCCGCGAAGGGCTGATCCCGGCGGTCAAGCAGGCCGAAGGCGCGGCAGGCAAACCGTACGGCGTCGACGGTCAGTTCGCGCTGATCGACTTCGATTTCTCGCTGCTCAAGGACAAGCAGGACGTGCCGGCGAGCGACGTCGAGCGGGTGCGCGCGCAGGCCTGAGCGGCCGTCCCGTCCGACGCACCGATAACGCAAGGAGTACAGAATGCTGTTTCATGTGGAAATGACCGTCCGTCTGCCGGCGGACATGGATCCGGTCAAGGCGGCCACGCTGAAGGCCGAAGAGAAGGCGATGTGCCAGCGGCTGATGAACGAAGGAGTCTGGCGACATCTGTGGCGGATCGCGGGGCAGTATGCGAACGTCAGCATCTTCGATGTCGAGAGCGTGCAGCAGTTGCACGACGTGCTGAGCCAGCTGCCGTTGTTTCCGTACATGGAGATGGAAGTGCGGGCGCTGTGCCGGCATCCTTCTTCGGTGCGGGAAGACGATCGGTAAGCAGAGACGAATCGCGGCCGTACCGATACGGCCGCATTCCGTTCGATACGACGCGGGCGGCCTGCCGTTTCTTGCAGGTCGCCCGCGTCGCTTCGCATGCCGTCATGGCCGCCCGCGCATCGCGATCGTCAGGATCGCCTATGAATCGAGATGCGCGCCGAACCCCACCCGCTCCGGCGCGATCTCCGCCTTCAGCGTCAGCGCCGGAATCTCGTAATCGCCCGCGTTCTGCCGCCGGAACGGAATCGGCTTCGCCGTCCACAGCGTATCGAGACGCTCACCGAGCGCCGCGCGCGTTTGCTCGAAGCGCGCGTCGTTCATCTTGCCCGTGCGATAGATCACGAACGGCGGCAGCACGTCGAAGCCCGGGTAATACAGCATCCCGTGCTGGATCGGGAACAGCACGTCGTCGATCGGCCCGTTGATGCCGCGCGCGCTGTAATGCGACGCCCACCCGCCCGCCGTGACGACCAGCATCGCCCGCTTGCCGGCGAACGAGCCTTCGCCATAGCGATTGCCCCAGTGCGTATCGGAATGCTCGCCCACGCCGTAAGCGAAACCGCACGCATAGACGCGCTCGACCCAGCCCTTCATGATCGCCGGCATCGAGAACCACCACATCGGGAACTGCAGGATCACCGCGTCGGCCCACTTCAGCTTCTCCTGCTCGCGCGCGATGTCTGCGCTTTGCGTGCCCGCCGCAAACGCGCGCTTCGAATCGAGCGATGCATCGAAACGCGCATCGGGCGCACGATCGGTCACATCGTTCGCGTCGAACGCGGCCTTCCAGTTCATCGCGTACAGGTCGCTCACCTGCACCGCATGACCGGCCGCCTCCAGATGCTCGACGGCAAAGTCGCGCAGCGCGCCGGTCAACGAACGCGGTTCGGGGTGGGCATAAACGATCAGCACATTCATGTTCGGTACTCCATGGCTTGAATGAATGCAGGATGCCGGCGCCGAAGGTATATTGGAAATGAATTCCTGATATTCCAGGTATAGCGATGAACAATCTCAGGCGACTGGATCTGAACCTGCTCGTGACGCTGGACGTGCTGCTCGCCGAGCACAACGTCACGCGCGCGGCCGAGAAACTGAACATGGCGCAGCCGTCGGTCAGCGTGCAGTTGCAGAAGCTGCGCGACGCGTTCGGCGATCCGCTGCTGCTGCCCGGGCCGCGCGGCATGCGGCCGACCGCGCGCGCGGAAACGCTGCGCGAACCGCTGCGGGAAGCGCTCGAAGCCATCGAGCGCGCGGTGCTGCCGGCCACGCCGTTCGATCCCGCGATCGCGACGCACACCTGGCGCGTGGCCGCCACCGACTATGGCGAGTCGACCATCATCCTGCCCGCGCTCGCCGCGCTGCGCGCCGCGGCACCGGGCGCGCGGCTCGCCGTCGTCGAACTCGTGCCCCCGCGCATCGAGAAGGACGCGGAACAGCACGGGATCGACCTGGCGTTCCACACGACGGAAGGGTCGCCCGAAGGGATGCGGCGCCTGCCGCTGTTCGTCGAGCGCTACGTGCTCGTCGGCCGGGCCGGCCATCCGAAGCTGAAGCGGCGCCCCACGCTTGCGCAGTTCTGCGCGCTCGAACACGTGATCGTGTCGCCGGACGGCGGCGGATTCTTCGGCGTGACCGACGAGGCGCTCGCCGAACGCGGCGTCACGCGCCGCGTCGCGCTGTCCGTGCCGCATTTCCTATTCGTCGTGTCGGCCGTCGCGCAGACCGACCTCGTCGCGATGCTGCCCGAACGGCTGGTGCGCGATGCGCCGGCACTCCGCGTGGTCGACGCGCCGGTCGAGGTGCCCGGCTATGAAATGTCGATGCTGTGGCACGAGCGCTCGCATCGCGATCCGGCGCACCGGTGGCTGCGGGAAACGATCGCGGCATCGGTCTGACTCGGCCCGCTTGCGGGGCGGCTGGCACCGGGGCTGACACCTGCTGTCATCGAGGGCTTGCAAGTCTGCCGACCACTGTATATATTCACAGTGTTTCCGTGCCATTTGACCCGAATTCCGTCATTCCGAGACGGACTTTTGTGAGGCGACCATGTTCCAGTCATCCGCATTCGATCCCGAGCAACCCGGCTTCAACCCGGCCCACTTCGAGCGCGCCGCGCAGCGGGCGGTCGTCGATCTGCAGCGTGTCGTCGGCGGCCCCGCGCAGCGCGCGCTCGGCCTGCGACGCCGCACCCATCCGGCCGCAGTCCGCACGATGAGCTGGCAGGCGCTGCTGAACGTCGAAGAACTCGCGTTCTCGAATTCCGGTTTCCTGAACCGCAACGATCCGACGGTCGTCGATGCGTTCATCCGGCTGCGCGACAGCCGCCTGGTGGCCGCGGACGTCGAGGAACCGGTCGACTGGCGTCGCGACGACGACGATCTGCCGGCCGTCTACCTGATCGTCAAGGCGATGCTCGAAGCGGAAGAGGAAGAACGGGCCGAAGCGGCCTGACGCGCGCCGGGCGGTGGCGGGATCGCGTCGCCCCGTTGCGCGGCGACGCGGGATGTCCGTTCCGTTCTGCCGGCTGCACCGACATGCCGATGCAGCCGCATGACAGTCGCGAAGCGTCGCGCACGCAGGCTACCGCCGCGCAACGACGCTTCGTACCCTCGCCCGAAGCCACGCCCGTTACAACCGCGCCGCGAGCCGCGACCCTTGGTCGATCGCGCGCTTCGCATCGAGCTCGGCCGCCAGTTCCGCGCCGCCGATCAGGTGCACCGGGCGCCCGGCCGCCTGCAGCGGCGCGAGCAGCGCGCGCTGCGGCTCCTGCCCCGTGCAGAGCACGATCGTATCGGCTTCGATGCACGCGTGATCGGTACGCTGCTCGCCATACGACACGTGCAGCCCGCGCGCGTCGATCCGTTCGTAGTTCACGCCGCCGATCATCTTTACCTGCTTCATCTTCAGCGTCGCGCGGTGAATCCAGCCGGTCGTCTTGCCGAGCCCCTTGCCGAGCGGCGCGGCTTTACGCTGCAGCAGCGTCACTTCGCGCGCGGGCGCCGCGACCTGCGCGCGCGTCACGCCGCCCCGCGTCACGGCCGGATCGGTCACGCCCCACTCGGCCTTCCATTCGTCCAGATCGAGCGTCGGCGACTCGCCGTCCTGCACCAGATATTCGGCGACATCGAAGCCGATCCCGCCCGCGCCGACCACCACGACGCGCCGGCCAACCGGCAGCCGGCCGGCCAGCACGTCGATATAGCTGAGCACGTTCGGCCCGTCCTGCCCGGGAATCTTCGGATCGCGCGGCGCGACGCCGGTCGCGAGCACGATCTCGTCGTAGCCGCCCGCGATCAGGTCGCTCGCGTCGACGCGCCGGTTCAGATGCAGGTTCACGCCGGTCAGCTCGACTTGCCGGCCGAAGTAGCGCAGCGCTTCATCGAATTCTTCCTTGCCCGGAATCCGCTTCGCCATGTTGAACTGGCCGCCGATCTCCGACGCCGCATCGAACAGGTCGACCTGATGCCCGCGCTGCGCGAGCACGGTCGAGCACGCAAGCCCCGCCGGCCCCGCGCCGACCACCGCGATACGCTTCGGCTGCGGCGCGCGCGTGTAGGTCAGTTCCGTCTCGTGACAGGCACGCGGATTCAGCAGGCACGATGCGATCTTGTTCTTGAACGCGTGGTCGAGACACGCCTGGTTGCAACCGATGCAGGTGTTGATCTCGTCCGCGCGACCCTGCGCAGCCTTGACGACGAACTCCGCATCCGCAAGCAGCGGTCGCGCCATCGACACCATGTCCGCGCAACCGTCCGCGAGAATCTGCTCGGCCACTTCGGGCCGGTTGATCCGGTTGGTGGTGACGAGCGGGATGCCGACCTCGCCCTTCATCTTCTTCGTCACCCAGGCGAACGCGCCGCGCGGCACCGACGTCGCGATCGTCGGCACGCGCGCCTCGTGCCAGCCGATCCCCGTGTTGATGATCGTCGCGCCCGCGCGCTCGACCGCCTTCGCGAGCTGTACGGTCTCGCTCCAGTCGCTGCCGTCGGGGATCAGGTCGAGCATCGACAGCCGGTAGATCAGGATGAAGTCGCGCCCGACCGCTTCGCGCGTGCGCTCGACGATCTCGATCGGCAGGCGGATGCGGTTCTCGTACGAACCGCCCCACTGATCGGTGCGCTTGTTGGTGTGCATCGAGATGAACTGGTTGATCAGGTAGCCCTCGGAACCCATGATCTCGACGCCGTCGTAGCCGGCTTCGCGCGCGAGCTGCGCGCAACGGACGAACGCGCGGATCTGCCGCTCGACGCCGCGCGCGCCGAGTTCGTGCGGGGTGAACGGCGAAATCGGCGACTTGATCTTCGACGGCGCGACCGCGAACGGGTGATAGCCGTAGCGGCCGGTATGCAGGATCTGCAGCGCGATCTTGCCGTCGTCCGCGTGCACGGCATCGGTGATCACGCGATGGCGCCGCGCACCGGCCGACGTCATCAGCGTGCCGCCGAACGGCTTGGTCCAGCCGGCCACGTTCGGCGCGAAGCCGCCGGTCACGATCAGCCCGACGCCGCCGCGCGCGCGTTCTGCGAAATAGTCGGCGAGCCGCGGCAGCGTCTTGCGGCTGTCTTCGAGGCCGGTGTGCATCGAGCCCATCAGCACGCGGTTCTTCAGCGTGGTGAAGCCGAGGTCGAGCGGCGCGAGCAGGTGGGGAAAGGAGGTCGTCATGATGATTCTGCCGGTAAGCGATGCGTGTCATCGTAGGCCGCGCGCCGCCTTGAACGTGAGGGGGCAAACAGCCATAATGCTTGTCATTTCCGGCCAAAAACGACATGACTTCCCCGCCACGCAAGGACCACCTCGGGCTGCGCCGGCCGACGATTCCGGTCGCCTATACGCGCCTGCTGCTGCAAGCGCTGGCCGCGCGTGGCGTCGACCTGGCCGCGGTACGCGCCGGCACCGGGCTGCGCGACGCGGTGCTGGCCGAACCGGATGCGCGCGTCGCGCCGTCGCAATGGGGGCGGCTCGTGCTCAACGCGATCGAAGTCGGCGGCGACGCCGGCATCGGGCTCGCGTTCGGGTTGCTGCTGAAGCCGACCGTGCACGGCTTTCTCGGCTATGCGACGCTGACCGCGCGGGACATCCGCGAAGCGCTGGTCGTCACGCAACGCTACTTCCGGATGCGCAACCGCCAATATCGTCTGACCTATGCGGAGGACGAGCACGGCGCGACGCTCGAACTGCACGGCGTGCAGGCGAGCCCCGTGCTGCAGCATCACGTGATGTTCGAGTTCGTGCTGACCGGGCTCGCGCAGAACATCTCGCAGTGGTCCGGGCGCGCGTCGCCGCCGATCGCGCTGCGCTTCACATGGCCGGAACCCGACTATTTCGCGCGCTATCGCGGCCAGTTGCCGCCGGTCGAATTCGGTTGCGCGGCCAACGCGCTGTGGATCGCGCACGACGTGCTCGACTGGCCGCTGCCGCTCGCCGACGAAGTCGCGCACCGGCAGGCGCTCGTGCAGGTCGAGCGCGAGTATGCGCAGGTGCGTCAGGAGGATGGCGATCTGGTCGAGCGCGTGCGCGCGGAACTGGCGAAAAGCGCGGGTGACTATTCGAGCCCGGAAGCGCTCGCCGACGCGCTGCTCGTATCGACCCGCACGCTGCGGCGCCGGCTCGAGGAAGCCGGGGCGAGCTACCGGCAACTGCTCGACGAAGCGCGGTTTCGCGACGCGAAGCAACTGCTGTCCGCATCGGATCTCGACCTGAAGACGATCGCCGAGCGGCTGCAATTCACCGACCCGGCGAATTTCACGCGCGCGTTCCGCAGGTGGGCCGGGCAAACGCCGAGTGCGTACCGGGAGGCGGCGACGGGTTGACGGCATGGAGGGCCGAAGACGCGTCCTAGGGCCTGTTCACGCTAATAACGGGCTTGCGAACGTGCCTTTCCGCCCGTAGGGCAAGGAGCGAGGAGGCGCAATAGCCGTAGCTATTGCAACGACGAACGACGCCGCCATACGGGCGGAAAGGCACGTTCCCCTGTTTGGGAAAATTCATTCGTGGGGCTGGCCATCAGAAGGGCCGATCGCCGCGTCATGCTCCTCACGAATACGTTGAGTATTCGCTTCGTCGCATTCCTTGCGCTCGGCCCTTCTGATGGCCAGCGCAAGCCCGTTATTAGCGTGAACAGGCCCTAGCCCGCGTCGATCGTGGCACGCAGGCTCATATCGACGCACGGTCCGTCAGAACATCGACGAACATCGCGACGAGCGGCTCGACGATGGACTGTTTTGCCGGGTCCTCGCCGATCACGGCAACTTCGGACGCGGGCAGCGCGGGCCATTGTGCGGACGTCGGCAGGATCTTCATGCCGGCCTGCAGGAACGATTTGCCCAGCACGGTGACCCCCAACCCGCCCGCCACCGCCGCCTGCACGCCGACGAGATTGCTGGCCGTGCAACCCACCGCCCATTCGCGGCGTGCCGTATCCAGGCTTTCCGTCATCACCTCGCGATACGCGCAGGGCGGCGGCATCATGACGAGGCGCACGGGTCGCGCCGGATCGTTCCGGTAGTGTTTCGTGGCGAGCCACACCAGCGGCTCCCGCCAGATCACGCGGCCGCGCAGCGGCGCGCCTTCATGCTTGCGCCGGGCGAACACCACGTCGAGCTGGCCGGCTCGATGAGCATCGACGAGTTCCGCGCTCGACCCCGTGGCGAGTTCCAGCTGGACGGACGGAAAGCGCTCGCCGAAACGCGCCAGGATCAGCGGTAACTGCGCGTGCACGAGATTTTCGGATACACCGAGCCGCAGCCGCGCGGGTTGCGAAGGCTCCCGCAGCTCACTCATGAACGCTTCATATTGCGCCAGCAGGCGCCGTCCGCCGGCGAGCACGCGTTCGCCCTCCTGCGTCAGCCTCAGCGAGCGGCTGGTCCGCTCGAAGACACACACGTCCAGCGCTTCCTCGAGCCGCAGCACCTTCTGGCTGACGGCGGATTGCGAACGCCCGACGACGTTGGCCGCCGCGGTGAAGCTGCCCGTGTCGACCACGGCAACGAACGCACGCAATAAATCCAGATCCAGCATCGCGGCCCATCCATTCGAAACCCTTCTAGATGGAATAAAGATTATTCGTTTGTCTTCTTGTTTGCAAGTTCCCACAATGGCTTCAACCTGCCGGGCCGGTCGTGAACCGCGGCAGGAGTCGTATCCCTGTCGTTGTTCCAACGGAGCAGAAAAATGAGCAAACGCAATTCGGTCGAGATCGTCGAGAATTTCTGGCGGGAGGTCTGGCAGTCGGGCAACCCCGACGCCGTGGACGCACTCGTCGCGGAGGATTTCGCGATCACTTCAGGCGGTGTCGTCATCCGCTCGCGCGCCGAATTCAAGAAGTGGGTCGCGGCCTTCCTCGCGAGCATCGACGACTTCAGGTTCGAGGTCATCGAAACGTTCCAGAACGAAGCCGGCGACCGCGTCGCGAGCCGTTGGCGCGTGACCGGGACAAACAACGGCTTCATGGGATCGGCGCCGTGCCGGTCGCCCATCGACATGACGGGCACGGCCGTCTGGCACGTACGCGAGGATGGGCTGCTTCAGCACAACTGGGTCGAACGCAACGCGCTCGAAGTGCATCGCAGCCTGAAAGCGCCGCGATCGTAAAGCGAGGGACGCGGCAAGCCGATGCGCTCGCCACGTCGCGGATCCGGTCAGGTCGAACGCGCCGCGTCGCCCACGTAGATCCGCGCGCCGCCGTCCCCTTCGCCCGCGTCGATCCGCACGTCGCCCGTCGCGGCGACGATCGCGTCATACACGTCATCCGTCACGCACACCACCGGCACCGCGATCGCATACAGCTCGGCCGCGACGATCGCACCGATCGAGATGATCAGGTCGCGCTCCTTCAGCACGATCCCGACCGGCCCCGTACCGTTGCGCACCGCTTCCGCCAGCACGCTGCTGCTCGAACTCGAGCCCTTCGCATGCGGCATCACCATGATGCGGCCGGCGAGGCTCGCGCCCGTCTGCGGATGCCCGCGATCGACGATGCGCCCCGCGCCCGAATCGTAGCCGCCCCAGAAGCTGAGCGGCTTGTCGAGCACGATCGTGCGCGCGCATGCGCTGCCCGGCACGAGCGTATCGCCTGCCAGTCCCCCCACCGTTGCTTCAGTCATCGAATCGCACCTTTCCTTCGAATGCGGAGCGCACGCACTCGCGCATGCTGCCGTACGCCACCGTCACGCCGATGTTCGCGGGCGCATACGACGCCCACTTCCCCGAGTTGGTCATGACCAGCCCCGACAGTTGCTTCATCACCGGTGTGATGTACGTGCAGGTGTCGACGACGATCTGGATGCCGCGGGCCTCGAACTTGTCCGCGAGCCCGAGCTCGCCCAGTTCCCACAGGATGAAGCGGCTCGTGTTCACGTAGAAATCGCACATCGGCTTGCCGTCGAATTGATCGAGCAGCGCGTCGAGCGTGCGGAATTCGGCCACCGAGAAATGCGGCGTGCCGAGCGCGACCGCGACGAGCGCATCGCCGGCCGCGCCGTGGTTCAGCGTGCGGCGAATCTCGTCGAGATCGGCCATCGCGACATCGACGGTCCGCTGCGCGGCACGCCCGTGCAACGCGGCGTCGAGCGTCGGCGCTTCGGGCGTCACGCCCACCGCATGGAACAGCGCGACGGCGCCGCTCGATGCGGCGGCGGCGCCGAGCGCCTTGAGTTCGTCCTCGGTGGTGTCCGCGGGCAGCCCGACGATCGCGGGCACGATCGCGCCGGCGATCCTGCCGATCAACAGCCCGAGCGCCGCGAAATAGATGTCGCGCGACGGGCGATGACCGAAGTCCGGCGCGTTGAACACGATTTGCGCGGCGCGGTTCGCTTCGACGTGCAGGCCCGCATACGGCGCGCGCCCGGTGATCGCGGCGGCCAGATCGAGAAAGTCGCCATAGCGGCTGGTGCGCGCGCCGAGCACCGAATTGGCGAACACAATCGCATTGGATTCGGCCCACGCGATCTGCTCGCCCAGGCGCGGACGATTCTTCAGCTGGTACGGCGCGCACGTGAAGCTCGATTCGCAGCCGAGCTGCAGGTGCGCGTCCATCAGGCGCTGCGCATCGCGCTGGATCGTGCGGTCGCCGTGATACAGCTCGGGATGGATCAGGTCGAGCGACCCGACGTTCAGGGTGGTCGGCACCGCGACTGTCGCGCCCGTGTCGACGAAATACTCGACGAAGTCGAGGCTGGTCTGGCCGTGATAGAGACAGCCGTCAATATGCGCGGACGTGATGTCGATCAGGTGCGGCGCCGACATCACGTCGGCCGTGCGGGCGACGATCCGCATCGCGCGTGCGACGCCGTCGCCGAATGCGCCGCGCAACATCGCATCGTCGCGCTCGCTCAACTGCAGCATGGGGTGCTCCTCGTGTCTCGTCCGGTGGATCCGGATCGCTTTTGTAATACTACCGTGACTACCGTGCGTGCTAGGCGTCGCGCATCGCCGTCAGGCTGAACAGCTCGTCGCGCAACGCCTTGGCGCGGTCGCGGCCGAACTGCGTGTCGAACTCGTCCTGCGCGGCCTGCCATGCGACCTTCGCTTGCGCATAGGTGCGCTCGCCGAGCTTCGTCAGGCTGAGCGCATGCGCGCGCGCATCATGCTCGGACGCGGCCGCGGCGACGAAGCCGTCACGCTGCAGCGGCTTCAGCGCGCGCAACAGCGTCGTGCGATCCATCACCAGCGTATCGGCGAGTTCGCTCATCACCAGGCCGGGCCGATGCGACAGGTTCGCCATGATCGAAAACTGCGCGGGCGTCACGCCGACCGGGGCCAGATGACGCTCGTAAAGTTGCGTGACGAAGCGCGCCGCCTGACGCAGCGCGAGGCAATTGCAGGCCTGGGCCATCTGGATATCGTTCATGATCCGCAATTTATATGTGCATATGCATAAAGTCAATGTACACTCCGCCGTAACGGCCGGCCGCGTGCCTTCGGCGCGCCGTCATCGCGTCGAGGAGACGGACATGGACTACATCGACAAGCTGCGCATTTTCCGGTCGGTGGTCGAGATGCGCAGCTTCACGCGCGCCGCCGACATGCACGGCCTCGCGCGGCCGGTCGTGTCGCGGGCGGTTGCGGATCTGGAAGCGCGCTTCGGCAGCCGCCTGCTGCACCGGACCACGCGCCAGGTCTCGCTGACCGAAACGGCCGAGCGGATCTACGAGCGCTGCGCGGCCGTGCTCGACGAACTCGACTCGCTCGAGGCGCAAGCGCAGTCGCACACGCGCGAGCCGGAGGGCCTGCTGCGCCTCGTCGCGCACACGACCGCCGCGCTGAACCGGCTGGTGCCGCTGATCGCCGGCTTCAAGACCGCGCATCCGAAGGTGCGTCTCGACGTCACGCTGACCGAACGCCCGGTCGATCTCGTCGGCGAAGGCTACGACATCGGCATCGTCGTGCCGTACATGCTGACGAGCGAGACGACCGTCGTGCGGCTGATCGAACGCATTCCGGTGGTGCTCGTCGCGACGCCGGCCTACCTGCGCGCGCATTCGCGCCCCGAAACGCCGGCCGAGCTTGCCGACCATCCGTTCGTGCCGCTGTCGCCGTCGCTGCGCCGGCCCGCGCTGTCGTTCCGCGTCGACGGCGACACGCTGACCGTGCCGTTTCACTTCGACATCTCGTCGAACAGCCCCGTCTTCAACCGCGAAATGGTGATGCACGACTTCGGCATCGGTGTCGTGCCGAAAACGCTCGTCGATGCCGAACTCGCGTCGGGCGCGCTCGTGCAGTTGCTGGAAGACGCCGATCTCGTCGACGCGTTCGTGGAAATCAAGCTCGCGTACGCGAACCGCGCGCTCCTGCCCGCGAAGGTCAAGGCGTTCATCGACTACACGGCTGCATACAGCGACCGCGAAGGCCGAATCGTTCCGGCGGCAGCCTGACCCGGCGCCCGAACGCACCGGCCCGCCGCCGATTGGTACAGCCACGACACCAATCTGATCCCGCCCCGCCGCTCGCTTCGCGCCGTCATGCCATCTAACATGTGCACATGCACACACCAACCCTCACCGATGACGATTGCTTCGCGGTCCGGCAAGCAGCGCGGCGGATCTCGCAGTTCTACGAGCGCTATCTGTCGCGGGCCGGTGTCACGCCGTCGCAGTACAGCATTCTCGCGCTGCTGCGGGAGCGTCCGGGCCTGACGATGGCGACGCTGTCGGCCGTGCTGGTGATCGAGCGCACGGCACTGCTGCGCGCGCTCAAGCCGCTGGTCGCCGCGGCGCTGGTGACGGGCCGGATCGAGCCGCCGTGCCGCCGCCAGACGTTCGCGCTGACCACGCACGGCGAAACGAAGGTCGCCGATGCGCACGTGCACTGGCTCGCCGCGCAGGAAGCGTTCGAGCGGCGCTTCGGGCCGGTGCAGGCGGCCCGCCTCAGAGACGAATTGTTCCGGATCACGCACAACCTGCCGGAACGTTAACCCCCCTCCCCGATCGACGACGACACGTCGTCGATCGCCTTAATTAGTGCATATACATAGGTGAATGGATGGATACGACCCAAACCGCTGCCACATCACGCGAGGCAGCCACAACCGACCGGCCCGCGAAGCAGCGCCGCCGTGTGCCGTGGATGCGGATCGCGGTGGCCGTCGTGGTCGTCGCGGTCGCAGCCGCCGTGCTCGACTGGCTGCTGGTGCTGCGCTTCCAGGAAAGCACCGACGATGCGTACGTCGGCGGCGACGTCACGGTGCTCGCGCCGAAGGTGAACGGCTTCGTCGACAAGATCCTCGTGACCGACAACCAGCGTGTGAAGGCCGGCGACGTGCTCGTGCAGCTCGATGCGCGCGACTACGATGCGAAGCTCGCGCAGGCTTCCGCGGAAGTCGACAGCGCGCGCGCCGCGATGGCCGAACTCGACGCGAAGCAGCAGCTGCAATACGCGGTGATCGGCCAGCATGCGGCGGACAGGAATGCGTCTTCGGCCGAACTCACGCGGGCCGCATCCGATCGCGTCCGCTACCGCGAGCTCGTGAAATCCGATGCGGTGTCGAACCAGATCGTCGAGCGCGCGGACGCCGACTATTCGAAGGCCGACGCCGCCGTCGCGCGCAGCGATGCCGCGCTGCTCGCGTCGAAGCGGCAGCTCGACGTGCTCGGCGCACAGCTCGCCGATGCACGGGCGCGCGTGAACACCGCGCTCGCCGCGCAGCGCGTCGCGGCGCTGAACGTCGAATACACGACGATCCGCTCGCCGGTCGACGGTTACGTCGGCAACCGCACGGGCCGCGTCGGGATGCTCGCGAACGTCGGCGTGCCGCTGCTGACGATCGTGCCGGCGTCGGGGCTGTGGATCGATGCGAACTTCAAGGAAGACCAGTTGCGCAAGATGCACGCGGGCGACAGCGTCGACGTCGCGCTCGATGCGTCGAGCACGCGCCTGCATGGCCGCGTCGACAGCCTCGCGCCCGCGACCGGCGCGACCTTCAGCGTGCTGCCGCCCGAGAACGCGACCGGCAACTTCACGAAGATCGTCCAGCGCGTGCCGGTGCGCGTGCATCTCGATCCGCAGCCGGGCATCGAACACGTGCTGCGCCCCGGCCTGTCCGCGGTCGTGACCGTGCACACCGGTCACGCGAACTGAACGGGAGCCGACGATGACCACCGCGTTTTCCGGCGACCCCGCGTCGCAACCGACGAAGCAGCGCGTCTTCGCGTTCGCGCTGATGTGCGTCGGCTTCTTCATGGCGACGCTCGACATCCAGATCGTCGCGTCGTCGCTGCGCGACATCGGCGGCGGCCTGTCCGCGAGCCAGGACGAACTGTCGTGGGTGCAGACGGCGTACCTGATCGCCGAGATCATCGTGATCCCGATGTCGGGCTGGCTGTCGAGGGTGATGTCGACGCGCTGGCTGTTCGTCGCCTCGGCGATCGGCTTCACGATCACGAGCATGCTGTGCGGGCTCGCGTGGGACATCAACTCGATGATCCTGTTTCGCGGGATGCAGGGCGCGCTCGGCGCCGCGATGATCCCGACCGTGTTCACGACCGCGTTCGTGCTGTTCCCGGGCAAGCAGCGGCTGATCGCGTCGACGACGATCGGCGCGCTCGCATCGCTCGCCCCGGCGATCGGGCCCGTGATCGGCGGCTGGATCACCGACCAATGGTCGTGGCACTGGCTGTTCTACCTGAACCTCGTGCCGGGCATCGTCGTGGCCGCGCTGGTGCCGCGCTACGTGCATATCGACGAGCCCGATCCCGGCCTCGTCAAACGCGGCGACTATCGCGGCATCGCGTTGATGTCCGGTTTCCTAGGCTGCCTCGAATACGTGCTGGAGGAAGGCCCGCGCAAGAACTGGTTCAGCGACGACGCGATCGTCCTCTGCGCGTGGGTCTCCGGCATCTGCGGCTTCCTGTTCATCGTGCATGCGCTGACCGCGGACGATCCGGTCGTCGACCTGCGCGCGCTCGTCGTGCGCAACTTCGGAATCGGCAGCCTGCTGTCGTTCGTGACGGGCATCGGGATCTTCGTGACCGTGTTCCTCACGCCGCTGTTTCTGTCGCAGGTGCGCGCGTTCAGCTCGCTGCAGATCGGCATCGCGCTGCTGTCGGTCGGCGCGTTCCAGTTGCTCGCGCTGGGTGCGTATGCGTTCGCCGCGCGCTACATCAGCATGCGCGCGCTGCTCGTGTTCGGGCTCGTCTGCTTCGGCCTCGGCTGCTACCTGTACACGCCGATCACGCACGACTGGGGCTGGCGCGAGCTGCTGCTGCCGCAGGCGCTGCGCGGGATCGGCCAACAGTTCAGCGTGCCGCCGATCGTGACGATGGCGCTCGGCTCGCTGCCGCAGTCGCGGCTCAAATCAGCGAGCGGCCTGTTCAACCTGATGCGCAATCTCGGCGGCGCGATCGGCATCGCGGTGAGCGCGACGATGCTCAACGACCGGGTGAACTTCCACTACCTGCGCCTGAACGAGCATGTGAGCGCCGGGGAACCGCAGGTCGCATCGCTGCTCGATCGCCAGGCCGCGTACTGGACGTCGGTGGCGGGCGACACGCTGAATACCGCGCAGGCCGGCCTCGCGAACCTGCACCGGCTGATCTATCGCGAAGCGCTGACGCTGACCTACGCGGATGCGTATTACGCGCTGTCGCTGTGCTTCGTCGTCGCGCTGGTCGCCGTCGCGTTTTCCAAACCCATTACCCTGAACGCGCCGCCGCCGGACGCGCACTGAGCCGAGATCCTCGTCATGAAAAAGCTACTCGCCGCGCTGGCCGTCAGCGCATTCGCCGCCGGGTGTGCGGTACAGCCCGCGCAGCATCCGGCGCTGCACGATTCGGTTCGATCGCTTGCGCCCGCCGGATGGGACGCCGACGTCCCGCGCGCCGACATCGACGCCGCCGCATGGTGGGCGCAGTTCCACGATCCCGTGCTCGACCGGCTGATCGCGACCGTGCTCGACGGCAACCTCGACCTGCAGGCCGCCGCGGAACGCGTGAAGCAGGCCCAGGCGCTGACCGTGCAGAAACGCGCGGTGCTGCTGCCCGAACTCGATGCAACCGCGCACGCGGCCGACGCGCGCCAGAACACGCCGCCGCCGCTCGGCTACGTGCGCCAGGCCGGCGCGGGGCTCGCCCTGAGCTGGTCGCCGGATGTGTTCGGCGGCGAACGGCTCGATCTGCTGGCCGCTCAGGCCGAACTGGTCGGTCAACGGCATGCGGAAGACGCGATGCGGCTCGCGCTCGCGGCCAATGCGGCGTCCGCGTACGTCGACCTGCGCTGGGCGCAGCAGGAACTGAAGATCCTGCAGGACAACGCAAGGATTCGGCAGCATGCGCTCGAACTGACGCGCAAGCGGCAGGCGTTCGGGCTGTCGACGGAACTCGACGTCACGCGCGCGCAGAACCAGCTCGATGCGCTCGAAGCGCGGATTCCGCCGACACGTGCGCAGATCGCGCACCAGCTCAACCTGATCGCCGTGTATTCGGGACGCACGCCGGAGTCGGTCGACCGGCTCGTGCTCGCGCAGGCTGGCGAGATTCCCGCGCCGCCGGCCGGCTCGCCCGATACGTTGCCTTCGCAGGCGCTGTTGCGGCGGCCGGACGTGCTCACCGCGTATGCGCAGGTCGAGCGGCGGGCGGCGCAGGTCGGCGTCGCGAAAGCCGAGCGGTATCCGAAGTTCTCGCTGAATCTGACGGACGGAATACTCGCCGCGTCGTATCTCGGGCTACCGACGCTGACCGACAACCTGTTCAGCGCGGCGTTGAGCGCGACGAGCCCGATCTTCAACGCCGGGCGCATCACCGCCGACATCACGCAGAGCGAGAGCCGGATGCGCGAATCGGAACTCGGGTTGACGCAGACGATGCTGCAGGCGCTAAGGGAGGTCGAGGATGCACGCGCGAATCTCGTCAGCAGCGATGAGGCGACGCGGCGGCTCGACAGCGCGCTTTCCGCGTCGAATAAAGCGCTCGGGTTGGCGAATCAGCTCTACAAGGGCGGCGCGACGGACTTTCTCGATGTGCTGTCGGCGCAGGAGGTGTATCTGCGCGACTCGGATGCGCTCAACCAGGTCAAACGCGAGCACGCGCTGGCGGCAGTCGCGCTGTATCGGTCGCTTGGCGGCGGGTGGAGCCGGCAAGATGCGGCGGGCGGGACGGCGGTGGACACCGTCGCGAAGCATTGATCAGGACCACGATACGGCGCGGTCCGGTCACGTTCATCGCTGCGTTACCGGTCCAGCGCGAGCTTCGCGCCGAGCCCCAGCAGGATCGTCCCCATCACCGCGTCGATCGGCTTGCGCAGTTTCGCGTAGCCGACCTGCACGCGATGCGTCGAGAACAGCACGGCGACCGTGCAGAACCACGTCAGCGACACGGCGACCACGACGGCCAGCGTCGCGCCATGCACCCAGGCCGGCGCATGCGCCGGCAGCAGCGTCACGAACAGGCTGCCGAAGAACGCAGCGGCCTTCGGGTTCGTCAGGCCGACCAGCAGCCCTTTCCGGTATGCGTGCACGCCGCCGCGTACGGCCGGCTGGCTCGCGGATTCAGGCTGTTGCGCGGATTGGCGCAGGCTCGACAGCGACTTGATGCCGAGATAGATCAGGTACGCGGCGCCGGCGATGCGAATCGCCTCGTACAGCCATGCGAGCTTCGCGACGATCAGCCCGAGCCCGAAAATCGCCATCGCGGCCCAGACCGCGTGCGACGACGCGATGCCCAACGCGGCCAGCAGCCCGGCGCGGCGGTTGCCGAGCGCATGGGACGACACGGCGATCAGATCGGGGCCGGGGCTGACGCAGGCCAGCAACATCACGCCGCCGACTGCGGCGAGTTGGGGAAGATAGCTCATGGCGGTTCGGACGGATGCGGATGAATTATTCAGGCGAAGAACGCGGGCCGGCTCACTGTAGCATGCCGATTTTCACCACGTGCGGGCCCCGGACGCGCGGTGCGCGGGCCACCGATATGCGCCGCGCCCCGCCCGCCGTACGGCTGCCGGCGCGACTTACAGCGGCGGCCGCTTCAGCTTCACCCAGCGCTGCACCGACGGCCGCTCCCACTGTGCACGCGCATAGTCGGCGAGCCGCTGCGGCACCGGATCGTCGTTCAGCACCAGACGGTTCAGCATCACGGCCAGGTCCACATCGGCAATGCTCCACGCGCCGAACAGGTTCGCCGCGCCCGGCGCCAGCAGCTTGTCGGCAGCGGCGAACAGCTTCTGCGCGGCGGCCTGCGCGAGACTCGACAACGGTTCGCTCGACGGACCGTAGAACAGCACTTCGGTCGACCGTTCCGAGCGCACCGGCATCAGGTCGCTGCGCAGCCACGCCTGCACCTGCCGGGCCCGCGCGCGCTGGCGCGGATCGGCCGGATAGAGCCGCTCGCCCGCGAAGGTGTCGTCCAGATACTCGGTGATCGCCGACGATTCCGACAGCGCGAAGTCGTCGTGCACGAGCGTCGGCACGCGCTGCGTCAGCGACGTCGCCGCGTAGTCGGGCGCGAAATGCGCGCGGTTGCCGAGATCGACGGTCACCAGATCGTATGCCAGCGATTTTTCTTCGAGCGCGACGAATACGGACATCGCGTAAGGGCTCGCGTATTGCGCGTCCGCGTAGAGACGGAGATTACCGGTTTGCACTGCAGTGCTCCTCATGGGTGGGGAGTTCGGGCGCCATGACCTGGCGTGCCGACGAACTCGGGTTGGATCGATGCGGACGGTGCGTTCAGTCGGCGTCGGGCCATCGGTATCCGATCACTTCGCCGACCGGATACGCGAGCTCGCGCACCGCTTCCAGCTGATTGCCGCCGAACAGATGCACGTGTTCGTCGTCATGGCGCAGATAGAAACCGACGTGCCCCTTCCAGCTCGCCGGGTCGTCGCGTGTCAGGACGGCGATGCAGCCGTACACCGGACGCTCGAGCGGGCGACCCCATTCGAGCCACGAACGCGCGAGCGCCGAACCCGTGCCGCGCATCCCGGCATGCGTCATGCACCAGTTGACGAACGACGAACACCACGAAATCTTGTCGTCGTAGCCGACGAGGTTCGTGTGGTTGTTGTACTCGACGATGCGCGGATTGATGCTGCCGGGCGGGAAACGGCGGATGCCCAGCTCGGCCAGCGCGACGGGCATCCACGGCGGGTGGCCGGCTTGCGGGTTGCCCTCGGAGTTCGATCGGATCACGACGGTCTCGACGGAATGCGGGTGGAATGTCGTGCAATCTTCGCACGAATACGCGCCGGCCGGCAGCGCCTTTTCCGGCATGCGGTTTCCGGCCCGCCGGGGCAACTGGGGGGATCGCGAGCGTCGTCGTGCTCGACGGGAATCCGCTCGACGATATCGGCGTCGTCGCGGGCGAAGGCGAAAACGTCGCAGACGCGATGCAGCGCGGCACGATCGCGAAGGCTCACGCGGCCTTGCATTGACCGCTTGCGCGGGCCGGTCGGCAACCGTCGACCGGCCCCCTGCCCGTCACTCGACCGTCACCGACTTCGCCAGGTTCCGCGGCTTGTCGATATCGGCACCGCGCAGGCAGGCGGCGTGATACGCGAGCAGTTGCAGCGGCACGACGTGCAGGATCGGCGACAGCAGCCCGTAGTAATCCGGCATCCGCAGCACCGACACGCCTTCGCCGTTGTCGATCCGCGTATCGGCGTCGGCGAATACGTAAAGCTGCCCGCCCCGCGCGCGCACTTCCTGCATGTTCGACTTGAGCTTTTCGAGCAGCGCGTCGTTCGGCGCGATCGTCGCGACCGGCATCGCATGCGTCACGAGCGCCAGCGGCCCGTGCTTCAGCTCGCCCGCCGGATACGCTTCCGCGTGGATATACGAAATCTCCTTCAGCTTCAGCGCGCCTTCGAGCGCGATCGGGTAATGCAGCCCGCGCCCGAGAAACAGCGCGTTCTCGTGCCGCGAGAATTCCGCCGCCCAGCGCTCGATCTGCGGTTCCAGCGCGAGCACGTCTTCGAGCGCGGCGGGCAGCCTTCGCAGTTGCGTCGCGTAGCGGGCAAGCTGCGCGTCGTCGACGTAGCCGCGCAGGCGTCCGAGCGTCACCGCGAGGATGAACAGCGCGACCAGCTGCGTCGTGAACGCCTTGGTCGACGCGACGCCGATCTCCGGGCCGGCCCGCGTCAGGAACCGCAGGCCGGTCTGACGCATCATCGCGCTGGTCGGCACGTTGCAGATCGCCAGCGTGTCCATATGGCCGAGCGCCTGCGCATACTTGAGCGCGGCGAGCGTGTCGGCGGTCTCGCCGGATTGCGACACGCTGACCACCAGCGTGTTCGGCAGCGCGAGCGCGTCGCTGTAGCGGTATTCGCTCGCGATCTCGACTTGCGCGGGCACGCGCGCGATCGTTTCGAGCCAGCGACGGGCGGTCAGCCCGGAATAGTGGCTCGTGCCGCACGCGAGAATCAGCACGTTGTCGATCTGCGCGAATGCGCGCGCGGCGTCCGGCCCGAATGTCGCCGGATCGAACAAACCCGCATCGGGAATCGTCGCGGCGACCGCCTGCGGTTGCTCGAAGATTTCCTTCTGCATGAAATGCCGGTACGACCCGAGTTCGACCACGCCCTGTGTCGACGCGACGGTCTGGATCGGACGCTCGACCGGCGTGCCGCCGCGCGCGAGCACCCGCACGCCGCCCGGCGTCAGTTCGACGATGTCGCCTTCCTCGAGAAAGATGAACCGATCGGTGATGCCCGCCAGCGCGAGCGCGTCGGACGCGAGAAAGCACTCGTCGTCCTTCAGGCCGACCACCAGCGGCGAGCCGGCGCGCGCGCCGATCAGCCGCTGCGGCTCGTGCTTGCTGAACACCGCGATGGCGTACGCGCCGTGCAGCTGCGACGTCGCATCGCGCACGGCGGCGAGCAGGTCGCCGCGATACTTGCTATGGATCAGGTGGGCGACAACCTCGGTGTCGGTCTGCCCGTCGAACTCGTAATTTTCGTCTGACAGTTGCCTGCGCAACGTTTCGTGATTCTCGATGATGCCGTTGTGCACGAGCGCGATTTCGTCGCGCGAAAAGATCGGATGCGCATTGCAGGTGGCCGGCGCGCCATGCGTCGCCCAGCGGGTGTGCGCGATGCCGGTGCTGCCGGCCAGTCCGGCGCTGCGCACGTGCGCGTCGAGATCGGCGACGCGCGACACGCTGCGCTCGCGGCGCGCCTGGCCGTCGACGACGGTCGCCACTCCGCAGGAATCGTAGCCGCGATACTCGAGGCGGCGCAGACCTTCAATCAGAATCGGAACGATGTTCCGTTGCGCGACCGCGCCGACGATGCCACACATGACACGTCTCCTTCCCTGTGTTCATTGATCGACCGTGCGCCGTCGTGGCGGCGCGATCCGGTCACCGTTGCTGTTGCCGTCGTCTCTCCTCGTCAAGCGCGTGCGAGCCGCTGGATGTCGACCGGAAGCGGTCGCGCTTTCGTCGTGCAAGTGCGGCCGTGTTCCGCACCGGATGCGTGTGCGCTACGCCTTCCCGACTCGTTGTTTTGGCATCCATGTGCTTCTGCCGACGCTCCGGCGCGTGGGGTGCGCCTGTCTTCATGAAACAAGCAAGGGGTGAGCCATAGACAGCCTCGCCCCGCGCGGCAAGGGCCTGCGAGCACGCGATGAACACCCCGTTACGCGGATCGCTTGTTTTTGATTCACCGGCGCATCAGTGTTCACCCGCTACCCGTCGCGAATCGTCCGCGCGCAGGCTGCAGGTAACTTGCATGGCATCGCGTGAGGACGCCATCGGCCGCCGAAAGCCGCCACACGAACGCTGTGAACAAAGGGTGCGTGCACGCGGCGACACGCATCGAATAGCCGTCGTGCAGATCTGGCCGCCCTGTCGCGAACGAGCGTTACAGATGCGCAACGTTTCGCACGCGCCGGGACAGACGACGCCTTCGATGCAGCGCATCGGGGAAATCCTTCACGTGCGATCAGAGCCGGAACATCGCCAACGGTTCGCGTATTGCACTGACAAAATTCGCATATCGAAACGATTAAAGACGCGCGAAACGCGTCGTGGACTCCGGTCGCCTATCGACATGCATCGCAACTTGCGATTCTTCGGACGACGCAGCCCGATCGACGGCGCGAACGATCAGACCTATCTCCGCGTCGCGACACCCCGTCGACATGTGCGTCGTAGCAATTGTGAAACGTTCCGTTGCGATCCGCGTGTGCGGTGCGAACCGGGCCCGGTCACAGGGCCGCTGGTTTGAATATTGCTCTATCGGTAGCAGGGACAGGTGCCTGAACGCACCGCGATGCGGTGCGTACGCAGCGTGACAGACAGGCGTGACGATCAACCCGGCGAGGGACGCGCATGACGTGATTGACGACGTGGAAGGAGACGGCCGTAGTCCGACGATTCCCCGGCGAAGACCGGGTAGACAAGCGCGGAGCGATTGCCTCGCAACACCGGTGCAGGTCGCGCGGCCGACGCGAACGCATGCGGGGCTGCCGAGGTCGGCCGAATGCCTGCTTGGTGCGAATGCCGGGTCTTCCGGCGCATGGATGTCCAACGAGGATAACGATGAAAAAGATCTTGCTTGTGTTCGGTACTCGGCCGGAAGCCATCAAGATGGCGCCACTCGTCCGCGCGCTGAAGGCGCGCAACGATGTCGATGCCAGGGTCTGCGTCACGGCCCAGCATCGGGAAATGCTGGATCAGGTGCTCACGCTGTTCGACATCAAGCCCGACTACGACCTCAACCTGATGCGTCAGAGCCAGACACTGACCGACGTGACGACCGGCATTCTTCAGGCGATCGGGGTGGTCTTCGAGGACTTGCAGCCGGACGTCGTGCTGGTGCACGGCGACACGACGACGACGCTGGCCGTCAGTATCGCGGCGTTCTACCGCTACCTGCCGATCGGTCACGTGGAGGCGGGCCTGCGCAGCGGCGACATCTGGTCGCCGTGGCCGGAGGAATTGAATCGCCGCGTGACCGACGCGGTCTCATCCTGGCATTTCGCGCCGACCGGACAGGCGCGCGACAACCTGTTCAGCGAAGGCGTGCCGGTCGGCGCGGTCGTGATGACGGGCAACACCGTGATCGACGCGCTACACGACGTCAAACGGATGCTCGACCACGATACCGCGCTCAACGACCAGGTCGCCGCGCACTTTCCGTTTCTCGACCCGTCACGCCGCGTCGTGCTGATCACCGGCCATCGCCGCGAGAGCTTCGGCGAACCGTTCCGGCACTTCTGCGAAGCGCTCTGCACGCTTGCGAATCGCTATCGCGACGCCCAATTCGTCTATCCACTGCATATGAATCCGAACGTGCGCGAACCGGCGCGCGCACTGCTCGGCAACGTGCCGAACATTTATCTGATCGAACCGCAGGAGTATCTTTCGTTCGTATTCCTCATGTCACGCTCGCATTTCATCATCACCGATTCGGGCGGGATCCAGGAGGAAGGGCCGGCGCTCGGCAAACCGGTTCTCGTCACGCGCGACACGACCGAGCGGCCCGAGGCGATCCGCGCCGGCACCGCGCGGCTGGTCGGCACGGATCAGGAACGGATCGTGCGCGAGGCGTCGCGCCTTTTCGACTGCCAGAGCGCGTACGACGAAATGTCCCGGGCAAGCAATCCGTATGGCGACGGCCATGCGAGCGAGCGGATCGTGCACGCGCTGATGCATACGCCGGGGACAACCGCAAAGACGACGAGCTTTTCGATGGGCGCCGCGGAGATGCCGTTCAATGCGCTGACGCTGGGATTGCAGGCGCTGCGCTCGCGCTGACTTCGCCCGACGGGCGGCGACACCGCATGCCGCCGCCCGTCATTCGTCCGATGCCGGCTATCGCGCCACCGCATCGGCCATCGCTTGCGCCTGCGCGAGCAGCCGTTGATACATCCGTTGCGACACCACCTGTTTGGCGAAACACGCCTGCCGCGCCTCCTCGGGCACACGCGCCGCACTGCACGCCGCGATCGGGCGAAGCGTCACGGTCTTCCACATGAAATACACGCGTTGCCCCTCGCGGACCGACACGGCGAGCGTGTTCGGCCCGTCCGGCACGCCGTCCTGGCTTTCGCCGAGCAGCAACGCCTTCACCACGCCGTCGGCCGGCTGCCGCTTGACGGGCAACTCGGCGAAGCGAAACGCGGCGGCGTCGTCGCCGAATACCGCCGTGTAAAGCGCTTCGTTGTCGAATATCGTGGCGACGTCGTCGGCCGGCTTGATGCCCGCGTCGGCGGTAGCCGCCCAGGCCTTCAACAGCGGAACTGTCGTCGCGACGAGATTCGACTTGCCGTCTTCCGACTTGAAGGCCAACCCGTCCGGCCCCGGCTGCATCCCGTCGACGGGGCCGACGCTTTGCACCGTGCCCTCGGGCGTCGCGGCAAACCCTCGCGCCCGGACCGGGCCGATCAGCTTGGCGAGCCGGGCATTCACGTCAGCCGTGTACTGCTTGTCGAGACCCGCCTGATCTTCCGTGCGGGCCGCCGCCACGACCGCCGCGACCTTCTTCCGGTAGGCGAGATACGAATCGGCCGGCGATGCGATCACCTTCACCCCGACCCCGGCGAGCACCGCCACCACCACCACTACCCCCACCCCAACCTTCAATCGTGAAATGCGCTTCATTTTTATGACGTTACCGAATCCCGCGCCGATAGCTAAAACGGCTGCCGTGAACCCACGGCAGCCGTCGCTCAGAAACGCGTCATTCTAACGTCGCGCGCCAGTCACTCGTCCACCTTGAACGCCGACACGAGTCGCGTCAGTTCCGCCGCCTGCTGCTTCAGGCTTTCCGCGGCCGCCGCGCTCTCCTCGACCAGCGCCGCATTCTGCTGCGTCATCTGGTCGAGCAACTGCACCGCGTCGCCGATCTGGTCGATGCCGGCGCTCTGCTCGAGGCTCGCTTCGGCGATCTCGCTCATCATCGCGCTGACGCCCTGCACCTGCGACACGACATCGCTCATCACCCGGCCCGCCTCGGTAACGAGCCGCGATCCGGTGTTCACGGTTCCCGCGCTGTGCTCGATCAGCACCTTGATTTCCTTCGCCGCCTGCGCGCTGCGCTGCGCGAGATTGCGCACTTCGGATGCGACAACGGCAAACCCGCGCCCCTGCTCGCCGGCGCGCGCCGCCTCGACCGCCGCATTCAACGCGAGAATGTTGGTCTGGAACGAGATGCTGTCGATCATCACGATGATCTCGGAGATCCGCTGCGACGCGTCGCTGATCCGCTCCATCGTGGTCACGACTTCGCCGACGACCTGCCCGCCGCGCGCCGCCGTATCGGATGCGCCGGTGATCAGCTTCGCGGCCGTCGTCGCCGTTTCGGTGTTGTTGCGCACCACGGCCGTGATCTCCTCCATCGACGACGCCGTGCGCTCCAGGTTGCCCGATTGCCCTTCGGTGCGTTCGCTGAGATCCGCATTGCCCGACGCGATCTGCGCCGAGCCCGTCGCGATCGACGCGGAAGCCGCACGAATCCGGTGAACGAGCGTCGACAACGACGACACGAAGCGGTTGAACGCATCCGACAGCTGCCCGATCTCGTCCTCGCTCTCGACCGTCATCCGGCGCGTCAGGTCGCCCTGGCCGCTCGCGATCTCCGACAGCAGCGTCGCCGCACGCCGGATCGGCGCGGCGATCGCGCGGCCGACCAGCCAGATCACGATCAGCGCCACCGCGAGGCCCACCACCGCCGCGACCAGCGCCGCGCTGCGAATCGCGCGCGTCACCGGGCCGAGCAGTTCCGCCTGCGGCACCTCGACGACCACGTACGCGTTCAGCTCCGGGACGAACGACGTCGCGATGAAACGCGCGCCGCCGTCGCCGTCGTAGCTCAGGTACGCATACGGCTTGCCGGCGAGCAGCGTCGACGATGCATCGCCGGGCAGGCCCGGCTCGTCCTTCAGGAAATGCTTGCCGTCGATCAGCGACGTATCGTGATGCATCATGATCGCGCCGTCGGGCCGCACGAGATACGCGAATCCGGTCTCGCCGATCCGGTACGCGGCGATCCCCTTCGCGAGCGCATCGACGGACAGGCTCATGCAGGCCGCGCCGACCGGCACGCCGTCGAGCTCGACGCGGCTGTTGATGAACATCATGTAGCCGCCGACGGTGACCTCGCGATCCATGTTCACGTCGAACGGCTTGTTCGACGCGAGGAAGGTGGTCAACCACTGGTCGCTGTCGGTAACCTTGCGCTGCAGGCCGGCTTCGTTGTAGTAGTTGCCGCTCTTCACCGACACCCACTGCACCGACGCCGCCTTCTGCTCGTCCTTCACGTTCTTCGCGAGCTGGATCCAGTTGCGCGTGCCCGCGTCAGGTTCGCCATCGGCTTCCCACTGCAGCAGGAACGCATCGCGCGCGAGAATGCGCGACGCCGCGATCGGGCCGGCCATCTGCCGCTGCACGTCGGCGCGAATGCCGTTCACGGCGGTCGGCAGTTCTTCGCGCACGACGCGATCGCGCACCGCATCACCGATCAGACGGACGCTCAACCCGCTCGAAATTGCGACGAACACGAGCAGGCAACTCGTCATGCTGAGAATCAGCTTGTTCTGAATGGAAAGCTTGCGCCAGAAATGCATGGAGTCCCCTCGATAACCGCTCGGTCTGAGCCAGTTTGGGTTATCGGCACGCGAGCGCGGGAACCGCATCGCTGATTTCAGATGTTCGTCATACCGGATCCGATATATCGCTGATGGACGGCGCTGGCCGGAGAGCGGCGCCGGCGCATCAGGCTCGGTACGCGACGAAGATCGTCACGCGCCGGTTCCGGGCGCGCGCGGCGGCATCGTCGCCCGCGACGAGCGGCTGCGTATCCGCGCGGCCGATCGCCGTGTGTGCGCGTGACGCGATTCGCCGCCCGGATTCGTTTCGCAATGCTTCGCTTATCTTGCGACGGCCTCCCCAGAGCGCACCCACACCGCACCATCCGCCCCCATTACGCGCATATCGTCGGATAATTTACTTTTATTTTCGCCTAAAATCCCGCTTCCTTTTGTTTTGGAGTGGAAGAACGTTTTGATTAAACTGACGAAATCTATCTCGCGCACGGCCATCGCCGCCTGTGTTGCCTATGCCGGCCTGATGCCGGTCTCCCGGTTCGCCGAGGCCCAGGTCGAACCGCTGAAGAATCCGGTCTACGGCGTCACGCTCGACGATCTGACGAAACTCGATGCGATCATCGCGTCGCTGCAGAACCTGCCGTACCGGCCGACGGTGCGTGTCGTGTTCGATCCGGGCACGTCGGCCGCCGACTACTACGCACCGCTGCTGCGCCTGCACGCCGTCGCGTACGTGATGGGCGAAGTCTACGATTCCTACTATTTCCCGACGAATCTCGCGACCTACAAGGCACGCACGCAGGAACTGGTGTCGCAGCTGAAGAACACGGTCGACGTGTGGGAGATCGCCAACGAAATCAACGGCGAATGGCTACGCAACGATCCGGACGGCAGCAACACCACGGTCAATTCGGAAGAGCAGCAAATCGGCCAGATGGTCGCCGCGGCCAACACGATCGTGAAATCGAACGGCGGCAAGACCGCGATCACGCTGTACTACAACGACGACAGCAAGGGCAACAACTGCTGGGAGAAACCGCAGGACTACTGGAAGACCTGGCCGACGGCCTTCCTGCCGGCGACGGTTCGCCAGCAGACCGACTATGCGCTGTTCAGCTACTACCCGTATCAGGATTGCCCGGGGCTGAATCCGTCGTGGAACAACGATTTCTCGGCGCTGGAAAGCCTCTTCCCGAACGCGAAGGTCGGCTTCGGCGAGATCGGCACGTCCGAAACCTCGGCGCCCGCATCGGTGCAGCAGAACCTGATCAAAACCTATTACCCGATGGTCGACAGCATGACCGATCCGCGTTTCATCGGCGGATTCTTCTGGTGGAACTACGTCGAACAGATGCTCCCGTATTCCACGAGCGCCTACTTCCAGTTGCTGCGTCAAACGATCATCACGCTCAAGTCGCCGAACTGATCGCCCCCATCCATCGGTAACCCCATCGTCAGCGCAGCCGCTCAGAACCACAATGTCGCGCGCACCACGAGACCCCGTGCGCGGGCCGCTGACGTCAATGGAAACCGGTATTGCACCGTCACGTCGAGATAGCTTGCCGGCGCGCTGTACCTGCCTTCGCGAAACCAGTACCTCAGCTGAATGCCGGGCCCCGCACCGATCGCCGTTTCGTCCGGCTGACGATTGTCGTGATCGCCCGCCACCGCGACGTGCGGATAGACGGTCAGCCGATCGCTGATCATCGGCAAGCGCCACGTGTGCCCGTAACGCAGCTCCGAATAAATGATGTAGCGGCCTGCCTTGATGAAATACGCGCCTTCGACATACGCCTGCCAGCTGCGCCAGCTCGGTTCGGTCACCCTCAGGTCGGTGCCGCCTTCCGACGAATAGCCCAGCCGCATCAGCCAGTCCGTCGTCGACAGGCTGCCGATGTGGAACAGCCGCTCGGCGGTCAACACCACGTTCTGGTCGGCCAGCGGCTTGTAGCGCGCGCCCACCGATCCCTGCACGGTCGGCATGCCCGTCACGTTGCCCGTGCCGTCGTAGGCCGTGCCGTATCCGCGCACGAAGAACTGCAGGATGCGACCGTTCTGATAGCCGATCTTCGGCGGCTGCCAGTACACCTCGATACCGGGCTGGAGAACGCTGATGGTGCCTTGCGGGCCGAACGCGGCCGACTGGTACGGCGCGCTCAGCACGAACCCCCAGGTGCGCTCCAGTTGCTCGACTTCCCGCCGATAGCCGAACTTGCGCTGCGCATCGAATGCATGCTCGTTTTCATCGGCGTCGAGACTGTGCTCGAAGAACTGGATGGATTCGTCGTTCAAGCCGATCCGCTTGGCCGCATAGCCGGCGTCCGCGTAGTTCATCGCGTTGCCGGCGCCGCCGGCGAAGCCCTCCTGAAATGAGTCGAGCGCCTCGCGATCCTTGTGCTCGCGAAGGAGGTCGTAGGCCTGCTGCAGTTTCCGTGTCGCGGTATCGTCCACCGGCACCGGCGCCGGCTGATCGGCCTGCCGCGCCTGCGCGACGATCGACGCGGCCATGTTCCGCTCGCCGTCGGTCGTGGCATCGCCCGCCGCCAGCTCGGCCACGCGGATCGCACTGTCGTTGTCGCCCGCCTGCAGGCTCATCTGCGCGATGCGCACCTGGATCGCGGCCGATTTTTCGTCGGCCAGCGGCGCCAGCGCCACACCGGCCTCGTGCGGATGCTTCGCCGCGAGCGCACTGTCCGCCCACGCGAGGCGCAGGTTGCGCTGCTGCTCGCTGCTCCACTTTCCGGTCGCGACGGCCGCCGAGAAATCGCTGCACGCGACGTCGTAGCGCATCTGCCGCTGCGCCATGTAGCCGTGTTGCGCGAGCACCGGCGCGCTTTTCGGAAACCGGGTGTTCAGCGATTCCACCATCGCATCGGCTTCGTCGACCTTGCCTTCCCGCCGGTACACGTCGACGAGCAGCAGCCCGAGTTGTTCGCTTCCGGGTTGAATCCGCAGCGCGCGCGACGCGTAGTCTTCCGCGCGCGGCAGGTCGCCGGCATTGATGGCCTTGTATGCGCCATCGGCGAGCCGATAGGCTTTGGGGGTCAGTGGGCGGGCCGCGGATGCCGGCGCCTGCCAGGCGAGCGACATGGCGATCGCCAATGCGCTCAACCGTGCGCAGCGCTTGAGGCTCGCCGCGATCGGGCGTGTCGCGCGCTTCATGCTTGTTCTCCCAACGGCTTCTGCGGCGTCGCGGCGTCGCCGTCGCGTGCCCGCGCGAGTTCGACAAAGCGCGAGTGCCGGGCCAGTTCGGCCGCAATCTCCGCATCGCACGCGATGAAATACGCGACGTTCGATCGGGCGCCGCGCCGCACGACGTCCTGTTCGTCCGACGTGAGCGGACGCCCGACGGCGACGTTCAGGGTGCCGTCGTCCGCGGTCGAAAACGGGACGGCGTGGTACGTGTACTGCACCTCGAACGCGAGCGAATCCGCGAAATGGCCCACCGCGACGTTGCCCAGGCTCACGCGGGGCAGTTCGGCCTGTTCGGCGATCGCGTCGGCCAGCGATTCGGTCGACAGCGCGTAGTCTTCGAGCAATAGTTCGCCCAGCCGCCTGCCGCACGTCAGTTGCTTGTCGAGGCTGGCCTGCAACTGCTCCAGCGTGACCACGCCCCAGCCGACCAGAATCTCGCCGATCTTCAGGCGTGCCTTCCCGAGCGCTGCGTTCGACAGGTAGATATGGCTGGTCTTGTCCCACGCGATCGGTTTGCCGCTCGCAAGATGGTTCAGATAAATGCGCCACGCGCGACACACCGCACAGAAGTTGATCAGGTTGTTGACGAACATGCGCGGAATCGACAGCAGCCCCTGCAAGCGGCCGTTCAACCTGCTGACGAAGTAATAGCGCTGCCCGGCGCGCGCAAACAGCATGATCGTGTTCACCCACAGCAGCGGCGCGAGCCATGCGTCAACCATGACAAGCGGCCCGCCGACGGGTCCGGCCTGGCCGGCTCTTTGCAATGCGGCGACCAGCAGGAAGTTGAGCAGCACGCCGTAGGCAACCACCGAAAACAGCGAGGTCACGACGCCCTTGCGATCGTGGAAGAACATGTAGCGGGTGAGGAGATCGCCCTTCCAGCCGAGTTGCTCCCAGCCCTGGAACGCGATGCCGAGGATCCAGCGTGCGCGCTGCCGATAGGCGGTCCGGAAGGTTTTCGGAAAATACTCGCGCGTGGCCAGCAGGTTCTGATTGACGCCGCCGCCCGGCGCGCGCCGCGCGGCGGTATCGTGCGTGCGATCCGACAGAGGAAAGCGCGCAAACGTCTCCTTCATGCCGAGGTCTCTCAACCGGAAGCTGAAGTCGTAGTCCTCGGTCAGCGACGCGGTGTTGAAAGCGCAGCCGCCGCGCGCCTTCATCGCCGCTTCGATCGAACGCCGGCTGTAGCACGATGCAACGCCCGCTCCCGGGACGACACCGGTCAGACGCGCGCGCACCGGCACATCCTTCTGATGCGTTTCGCTGAAATCGTCGAGATAGCAGCCGGCAACGAACTCGTTCCATTTCCGCGGCAACGACAGGACGGGCAACTGGACCAGGTCGCTGTCCGCTACCGCGTAATTCAGGTACTTGAGTTCGACCGGATGAATGACGTCTTCGCAGTCGTGCATGACGACGCCTGCGAACTGAATATGGTGGATCTCTTCGTAGCGCAGGATCGCCTCGACGATCCAGTTCAGGCAATCGGCCTTGCAGGTCGGCCCGTCGTTCATGACGGTCGCGCGCGTCACCCGCCCCGGATACCGGCGCACCATCCGTTCGACTTCCGCGGTGGTTTCGGCGTCGTTGTGATAGGTCCCGACGAAGATCACATAGCGCTCGTACTCGATGGTCGCCAGGGTGTTTTCGATCATCTTGGCGATCACGTCATACTCTTTCCAGGCCGGCACCATGAGCGCCAGGTGGCGCTCTTCCAGCGCACGCAGCGCACCGATGTCGATGGTCTGCGATTGCTCGCGACGCAGAAGGCGCCCGATCTCGAACGACCAGTAACAGGCGTCCAGCACGAGATCATCGAGCGTGCTGACCAGGATGACGACCGCCGTCAGGATGGCGGCGGCGATCAGCGCATTTATATACGTACTCCATATTATATGGCTCATCATTGTTCCGATATTTGCGCTTGTTGGTATTGCTTCCCCCTCGTACCAACGCAGACGAAACGCGCTCCGTCCTCGTCGTCCCCGTCCCACCCGCGCGCGGCTTGCGCCATGACGCTCGACGCCGCGCGCTCGCGCACCGGCCCGCGTCACGCGTCGCGATGCACGCTGCGTTCGTCGACGCATACCGCCGCCGCCGGGCCAGCGGCGGGTCGTGCAACGGCTTCGCGCTGCACTGCTCGTAAAGCAAGTCGTGCGCCATCGCCCGCGCCGCCCTTGATATTCAGGGCACCGATGTGTACGAAACGGGATCGTCGCGACGAATCCGGACCAAACGTTTCAGTGCTGAAACGCGCGCCGGACAACCGCGAAAAACGGGGATTTCAACGCGTCTGTCGCGCAATCGACAGGCGCTGGCGACCGGCGCATACCGAAAAACGCGTGTTGAACCCGACAATCGGGCGTGTCGGTCGTCGTTGCGCGTGCCCGCACCCGCGATGAATTGCCGAGTCGCCGCTTATCGAGCACGACGCGCAACTGGTTTTCCCTGAATCGTCCGAACACGCTACAACGGTTTGGCCGACCGAACGCGCAAAAACCGCTGCGTTGCATGCATGAAACGTTTATCGAAGCAATTTCGAACGGCCGTGACGCGCCAATTCAGGTGCCGTGGCCCAGCATCCATTTGCGACGGATGGTACGTTTTTAGCTTGAAAACACAACCATCCGGTTCAGGATTTTTATCCGGTATCAGGCGAAAAAACACGACGCGGCATCCCGATTCAGAATGGCATCCGGCCGTGCTCGCTTTCGTTCCCGCGATGAATTTAATTTGCATATCAAAGGATGAAAATCATGCCCTCGCGTCGCAATCATTCTTTTCGAAACGGGTTGAGTACCGTCGGGCTACTCGTCGCACTGGTCCCTGCGCTCGTCGTCATCGGTGCGACTCAGGAGGCGAGCGCACAGCAGACGAACAAGTCGTCGCCCGGCAAGATCAAGCCGCCGCCACTGCCGATCGGCTCGGCTCAGGTCAACATCAAGGCCGGCATGTCCGAAGAGGATTGGGACAAGGCATACAAGGAGACGGGGCGCCCCAAGTTCAACAGGAAGCTCGTCAAGAAAAACAACGGCAACGTTGAACGCGACTAGGGAGAAACGGCCATGAAAAAGATCTTGATCGTCATCGCCCTGCTTGCCGGACTCGCGCAAATGACCTTGCCGGGCACGGCGCACGCGCAGGCCACCACCGCCCATACGCTCGTGCTGTACGACAACCCGCCCAACGACCCGTATTCGAAGCTCGGCCTGATGTACAGCATCATGTTGAGGAACCTGCTCGGCCACTTCAATACGACGGTCGACATGGTGCCGATACAGAACTACACGGCCGGCATGATCGGCAGCCACGATGCCACGTTCTACATCGGCGACTACTACAACAACCCGATTCCCGCGGCGTTCATGAGCGACGTGATGACCACCACGAAAACCGTCGTCTGGTTCAAGTACAACCTGTGGCAGCTCGCCTGGAACACGGCCTACACGTTCAACCAGACCTACGGGTTCAGCTTCCTGGGCCTGGCCGGAATGAACGCGACGCCTTCGGCGAGCAATCCGAACCCCGGCTTCTACGACACGGTCACGTACAAGAACCTGTCGATGGTCAAGTACTACGCGTATAACGCGTCGACGGGCGTCATCAGCGCGGACCCGGATGTCGGCCTGACCCAGGTGCTCAACACCGCGAAGGCCCAGGCGCTTGTCACCATCAAGAACAGCCAGAGCGGCGCCACCACGCCGTACATCATTCGCTCCGGCAACTTCTGGTACTTCGCGGACATGCCGTTCTCGTACATCGGCCCGACGGATCGCTACCTGGTGATCTGCGACATCCTGCACGACATCCTGCAGACCAATGCACCGGTGAATCATCGCGCGCTCGTCCGTCTCGAGGATCTCGACGCGTACACGACGACGACGTCGATGAAACAGCTGACGGATTACCTGTACTCGAAGAAGATCAAGTTCACGATGGCGACCATCCCGCTGTATACCGATCCGAACGGGTACTACAACGGCGGCGTCCCGGAGACGATCCACCTCGCGCAGGCGACGGGCCTCAAGAGTGCGTTGAACTATGCGATCGCGCGCGGCGGCTCGATCATCATGCACGGCTATACGCACCAGTACGACTCGACACCGAACCTGCAGAACGCGGTCAGCGGCAGCGACTACGAGTTCTGGTTCGCGGTGCAGAATCGTCCGGTCGATGAGGACTCCGTGCAATGGGCTGAAGGCAGAATGGCCGATGGCCTCCTCGAGTTCACGACCAACGGCTACAAGGTCGTCGGCTGGGCCGCGCCGCAGTACCAGATGTCGCCGAACGCGGCGGCGGCCACGGCGCTGACGTTCCCGACCACGTTCCAGCGGGCCGTCTACTACACGTCGACCAATCCGCAACTCGGCACGGGGGCGGCCAACCAGGACTTTTCGGCCGGGCAGTTCTTCCCGTACATCATCAACTCCGATTACTACGGCGAGCGGATCATTCCGGAGAACCTGGGCAGCATCCAGTACAACATCTGCAATATCGACCCGTTCTCGTGCATCACGTACACGTGGCAGCAACTCGTCACCAACGCGCAGTACGGCCTGGCGGTGCGGGACGGCTTCGCGTCGTTCTTCTTCCATCCGTACTGGCTCGAACCCGATCTCGGCTTGCCCGCGTTCGCTGACTTCCAGAGTCTCGTGACGGGCATAACGAACCTCGGCTACACGTGGGTGGACGGCACGACGGCCAAGTGACGCGCGCCGGCGAAAGCCTCGTGCGACCCGCATCGGTGATGCGGGTCGCACGTTTGCATGGGGTCGGCTACGATGACGCGCGAAAATGCTTCCGGGGAGGCAGCGATGATCACGTATGCCATCCGGACCTTGCGCGGCATTCGACAGCGTATGGTCCGGTTCCGGCACGCAAGGCGGGCGCGCAGAGGCTCGCCCGCGCCGCACGCCTCGCGTTCGGCGACGCTCGCGGCCATCGGCGCATCGCTCGTCATGGTCGCGTGTAGCTGGACACCGCACGACGTGCAGGCCGACGGCATCGTCTGGCAGCTGGACAACGCGACCACGAATCCGGTCGGGAACTGGCAGATGCTCGGCGTACACGATCTGCTGATCCAGTGGAGCGTCGTCGACGATACCGCGTACCTGCCCGGCACCGGCATCCGCTCCGCCGCGCACCTGCCTGACTGGGCACGCATCGGCCGCGAGCCGTGGGCCGAAAACGTCATTCTGGGCCTGGCCGGCTACCAGGACGAAAAGCGTGCGCGGACCCATCTGTCGGCGCTGGCGGACCAGTCCGCACAGGTGGCGCGCGTGCACGTGCCGCTGCATGTCACCGGCTACTACTTCCCGGTCGAAATCGATCCCACCTGGCAGGACGCGCCCAAGCTCGTCGAGATCCTGCAGCGACTGCCGCGACCGCTGTGGGTGAGCGTGTACGACCAGACCAATATCGGCGGGAAAGCGCTGGCCGACTGGCTCGCCGCCTGGCTTCCCCCGGACGTCGGCGTGTTCTTCCAGGACGGCTGCGGCGTCTATGCGCGCGAACCCTATGTCGCGCGCACTTACGCGGATGAACTCGCCTCGCGGCTGGGGAAACGACGCGTGCGGATGATCGCGGAAGCCTTCCGGCCCGCCGAGCACGGCGGATTCCGTCCGGCCACCGCCGAAGAACTCGGCAAGCAGCTGGCGACTTACCGGGGCTATCAGGTCTATCTGTTCGATGGTCCGCACTACGTGTCGGACGATCTCACCCGCGCACTCGTCACCGGAACGCCCCGACCGCCCGCCTCCGCGCCCGCCGCGACGACGCCCTGACGATCCTGCCGCGCGCGGGCGGCAATGCGGACGGTGTGCGTCGGGCCGATCGGCAGCAGACAAAAAAACGCCCCGCTCAATTGGCGGGGCATGATGCCCGACGGACAGCCGGCGGGCAATGCGCGAGCAGGACGCGCGCGGCCGGCTTACGAACAGGCCTTGCCGTGCGACGGATGGAAGCCCTTCGCCTTCGCATCCGCTTCCGACATGTAGCTGCCGTGCTTCGTCTTGCCGTAGTACTTGTCGGTCGAGCAGTGATAGACCTTGGTGCTGTCGTTGACCCACACCTTGCCCGCACCGCCGCCGGCGGCTGCGGTCGTCGCCGGCGCGGCCTTCGCGGGTGCCGCGGCGGACGTCGAAGCCGCCGTGGCAGGCGCGGCCGCGGCCGGTGCGCTGGCGGCGGCGGCTGCCGACGCGCCGTACCACGTCTTCACACCCTTGTGACCCGCGCATGCGCCCTTCTTCGACGCGCCCGAGTAGAACGAGCCGTCCTTGCACAGGCCGGTCGTACCGGCCGGCGCGCTGGCCGGAACCTGGGCGAACGCACCGAGCGACAGCCCCATGCCGGCAGCGAGCACGGCGATCAACATCGTCTTTTTCATTTCCTCTCCTGATTTGCCTGAATGTAGACAGCGTCCCGGGCGCGCCCGAGGAAAGTCGTGCTTACGCGATTACCGCACCCAGCGGCACACGCGGTGGTGATGGTGATCGAAATGGCACACACGGTGCGAATGCGCTTCGGCAAGTGCCGGAACGAGAACGGCGCAAGCCAGTGCCGTGGCCGTCAGAATCTTCGCGATGCGGTTCATGGAACTCTCCCGGGTAGGTCAGCCGGTCATCGGCTGGTACCTCCTTAACGCCGGTCGACGGATCCCGGTGTACCGCGCTTACGCTGAATTGACGATGTTTGACATCGAATGCCCACAGTCTTTCGATGCTTTCGGCGGCGGGGCGAGCGGACGTGCTCGTGACGGAGGAGCGGGGAGGCTTCGCGACGATCAATGTCATCACGATGCAATAAAGGAAGGCTCAAAAAAACGCGTGCCGCGCGAGCGTCAGGCCGACGCCCATGCGGCACACATTACTACCGGCTTACTTCAGGCGTCCCGACAGGAATTGCCCGAGCCGTTCGCTCTTCGGGTTCACCAGAATCTCCTGAGGATCGCCCTCCTCCTCGATCTTGCCTTGGTGCAGGAAGATCACGTGATTCGACACGTTGCGCGCGAAACCCATTTCGTGCGTGACGACGACCATCGTGCGGCCTTCCTCGGCGAGCTTCTGCATCACCTTCAGCACTTCGCCGACCAGCTCCGGATCGAGCGCCGACGTCGGCTCGTCGAACAGCATCACCTCGGGCTCCATCGCGAGCGCCCGCGCGATCGCCACACGCTGCTGCTGGCCGCCCGACAGGTGCGACGGATACATGCTCTCGACGCGCGTCGGCAGGCCGACCTTCTCCAGATATTTGCGGGCCCGCGCGATGGCTTCGTCCTTGCTGACGCCGAGCACGGCCATCGGTGCCTCGATGACGTTCTCGAGCACCGTCATGTGCGCCCACAGGTTGAAGTGCTGGAACACCATCGACAGCTTCGTGCGCATCCGCTGCAGCTGCTTCTGGTCGGCCACGCGCAGCGAGCCGTTGCGATCGCGCGCGGTCTGGATCGGCTCGTTGCCGATCGTGATCTGCCCCGAGCACGGCTGCTCGAGGAAGTTGATGCAGCGCAGGAACGTGCTCTTGCCGGAGCCGCTCGAGCCGATGATGCTGATCACGTCGCCGGCCTTCGCCTTCATCGACACGCCCTTCAACACCTCGTTGTCGCCGAACTTCTTGTGGAGGTTTTCAACGGTGAGCTTGTACATGCTTGGTCCTTCGTTGCGAATCTTGCGAATGCGTTAGTGGCCACGCGGCGAGAGGTACGCGAGCCAGCGCGTCTCGAGCTTGCGGAATACCCAGATGAGCGTGAACACGACGATGGCGTACAGCACGGCTGCGACGCCGTAGGCCTGGAACGACATGTACGTCGCTGAATTGACGTCGCGCGTGACCTTCAGGATGTCGGGCACGGTCGCGGTGAACGCGAGCGTCGTCGCGTGCAGCATCAGGATCACTTCGTTGCTGTAGCTCGGCAGCGAGCGGCGCAGCGCGGACGGCAGGATGATGCGCGTATAGAGCTTGTAGCGCGACATCCCGTAGGCCATCCCTGCTTCGATCTCGCCGGCCGCCGTCGACTTGATCGCCCCCGCGAAAATCTCGGTCGCATACGCGCATTCGTTCAGCACGAACGCGAGCAGCGTGCAGTTCATCGCGTTGCGGAAGAACGTGTCGAGCAGCACGTGGTTGTGCACGACCTGCAGGCTGTAGATGCCGGTGTAGCACATCAGCAGCTGCACGTAGAGCGGCGTGCCGCGGAACACGTACGTATAGAGCCACACCGGGCCGGAGACCCAGCGGTTCGACGACGCGCGCGCGATCGCGAGCGGCACGGCCAGCGCGAAACCGAGCGCGATCGACACGACCAGCAGCCACAGCGTGATCGCGAGGCCGCTGAAGCGGTAGCCGTCGGTGTACAGATAGTTTTGCCAGTACTGGCTGACGATTTCGATCACAGTGCAAGCCTCCGGACGCCGACGGAATAACGCTTCTCGAGGTGGTGCAGCACGACGTTCGACACCGTCGTGATCGCGAGGTAGATCGCGCCGGCCGCGAGCGTGAAGAAGAAGAAGTCGAGCGTGCTCTTGCCGGCGTCCTGCGACGCCTTCACCACGTCGGCAAGGCCGATGATCGACACGAGTGCGGTGGCCTTCACGAGCACCTGCCAGTTGTTGCCGATGCCCGGCAGCGCGAAGCGCATCATCTGCGGGAACAGGATCCGGTGGAACACGCGCCAGCCGCTCATCCCGTAGGCGAAGCCCGCTTCGAGCTGGCCGCGCGGCACCGCGAGGAACGCGCCGCGGAACGTCTCGGTGAAATACGCGCCGTAGATGAAGCCGAGCGTGATCACGCCGGCGACGAACGGATCGATGTCGATCTGGTCCCACCCCAGCATGTCGGTCACGTTGTTCAGCAGGATCTGGATCCCGTAGAACAGCAGCAGCATCAGCACGAGGTCGGGCACCGCGCGGATCAGCGTCGTGTAGAACGTGCCGACCGACTTCAGCACGCGGTTGGTCGACAGTTTCGCGGCGGCGCCGGCGAGACCCAGTATCAGCGACGCGGCCAGCGACAGCACCGCGAGCTTCACGGTCTCGACCGTGCCGGCCCACAGCAGCGGGCCAAATCCTTGGAAGATCATGTAAGGGATCCAGAACGAGGTGGCGGGATTGTCAATAGCCATTAACTGCGCATCAAACGATATCTGCGCACTACCTGATGCCGTCCGCTCATCAAGCCAGACGCATCAGGCGCAGCAAGTGGCACCCGGGAACCGATGCGGCGCGCGCCGCGGCCGATGCGCGCCGCATCGACGGTCAGCCGCCGTAGACGTCGAATGCGAAGTACTTCTTCTCGAGCTTCTTGTACGTGCCGTCCTTGATGATGTCGGCGATCGCGTGGTCGAGCTTCGCCTTCAGGTCGGCGTCGTCCTTGCGCAGCCCGATGCCGGCGCCGTTGCCGAGCGTCTTCGGATCGTCGATGGCCGCGCCGGCGAAGTCGAAGTTCGCGCCGCGCGGCGTCTTCAGGAAGCCGAGGTCGGCCTGCACCGCGTCCTGCAGCGCGGCGTCGAGGCGGCCGGACATCAGGTCCTGGTACACGCCGTCCTGGTTCTGGTACGGTACGACCTGCACGCCCTTCGGCGCCCAGTAGGTCTTCGCGTAGGTTTCCTGGATCGTGCCCTGCTCGACGCCGACCGACTTGCCCTTCAGCGATTCGGCCGTCGGCTGGAGATTCGAGCCCTTCTTCGCGACGAGGCGCGTCGGCGTGTTGAACAGCTTGTCGGAGAACGCGATCTGCTCGGCGCGCGCCGGCGTCATCGACATCGACGACAGCACGCCGTCGAACTTCTTCGCCTTCAGCGCCGGGATCATCCCGTCGAAATCGTTCTCGACCCACACGCATTTCGCCTTCAGGCGCGCGCAGATTTCGTTGCCGAGATCGACGTCGAAACCGACGACCTTGCCGCTTGCGTCCTTCGATTCGAACGGCGGATAGCTGGCGTCGACGCCGAACCGGATCGTCGACCAATCCTTGGCGTGGGCACCGACCGCGATGCAGGCAAGGGCAATACTGAGCGCGAGTTTCTTCATGGCGTTCCTGTCATAGGCGAACTGGGCACGGGTCCCGCCGGGCGTCGCCGCCGTGAACCCTTCCAACCCGGAGCCGCCCGTTTGGCGGCGCCCAAGTTGTACATACAACTTTGCCTTTTCCAGGCCCGTGCCAGCAATCCGTGTTTATCTCTAATTGTCGGCGGATTATTCCCGTGGGTCAGGAATAGTCATTCATTTCAATTAATTACAGATTACGTCGCGCTGAATTCCGGCTTTCCCGCTGCGCAGGCCGGCCGGAGGCACGGTCGGCGCGCCTGTCTATACTTCCTGGCCGCGACGACCGATGCGACCGTCTCCAGCCCGGTTCCGGAAAAACGAAACCCCGCGTTTCGAAAAACGCGGGGTTCGTCAGCAGCCCGAGCTGCGGCATCGGCCTGCTGCTGCGGTCGCCCCGCCGCAGGCGGGGCGGGCGATCACCACTGATAGGACGCGCCGACGCCAACCGCCGTGCCGTTGCCGCTCAAGCCGACTCCGGCGCGAACCTGCACGTTCTGCGTGATCCGCGCGGTGCCGCCAAGCGCGACGGCCTGCTGCCCGCGATACGATCCGCCGCCGATGCCGACGGACAGCGTCCTGCCCGGGTCGACGGACGGAATCATCGCCAGCGCGGTCGCCGCGGCGATGCCCGAGTACGCGTTCTTCGCGACCTCGTTGATCTGGCCTTGCATGGTGCCCATTGCCTGATTCAACTGGTTGACGTTGACCGCATCGGTGCCGTTGACGCCCGGCGCAACGTTGCTGATCGTCCGCTCGTTGCCGGGCGAGCCGACCGACACCGTGTTCGGTGCGCTGGCGACGGAGCCGGCGCCCAGGGCGACCGAGTTCGCGCCCGACGACGTCGCGTCCTGGCCGATCGCGGTGCTGTTCGCTCCGCTCGCCACCGCGTTGGCGCCCATCGCCGTGCCGTTCTCGCCGGAGGCGATCGCATTGCCGCCCGTCGCCGTGCTGTTGCTGCCCGATGCGATCGCGTTGCCGCCGGTCGCCGTGCCGTTCTCGCCGGAGGCGATCGCGTTGCCACCGGTCGCCGTGCTGTTGCTGCCCGATGCCACCGCATTGCCGCCGGTTGCCGTGCCGTTGTCGCCCGACGCCTGCGCGTTGCCACCCGTTGCCGTACTGTTGCCGCCCGATGCCACCGCATTGCCGCCGGTTGCCGTGCTGTTGTCGCCCGTCGCCTGCGCATTGCCGCCCGTCGCGGTCCCGTTGTCGCCCGTTGCCGTGGCGTTGCCGCCCGTCGCGGTGCTGTTTGCCCCCGACGCCGTCGAGTCGACGCCCATCGCCGTGCTGTTTTCGTTCGATGCCGAGCCCGACACGGTCTGCATCGCGGCGATCGTCGTGTTGATCGCCGAAACCTGCGTGCCGAGCGCGTCGTACTGGCTCTGCAGCGCATACAGCTGACTGCCGTTCACCGCGTCGGTGCTGGTCGCGGACAGATCGCCCGCCGCGACGTTCGTCAGACGCACCGCCGCGGCCGCACCCACGCCGCCGAGCGTCACGCTGTCCATTGCCGCGCTGTCGTACGACACGGTATTGCCGACTGCCGCCTGGATACTGGACAGGCTGGTACTCAGGCTGCTGACCGAACCGGTTACGGTGCTGAGGCCGGTTGACAGCGAGCCGAGGCCCGCCGCGGTCGACGTGGACAGGCTCGTGATCGTGTCGTTCGTCGTGCTCAGGCCGGTTGACAGCGAACCGACGCTCGTGGCCGTCGACGTCGACAGGCTCGTGATCGTATCGTTGGTCGTGCTCAAGCCCGTCGACAGTGAACCGACACTCGTCGCCGTCGACGTCGACAGGCTCGTGATCGTGTCGTTGGTCGTGCTCAGACCGGTTGACAGCGAGCCGACGCTCGTCGCCGTCGAGGTCGACAGACTCGTGATCGTGTCGTTGGTCGTGCTCAGGCCGGTTGACAGCGAACCGACGCTCGTCGCCGTCGAGGTCGACAGACTCGTGATCGTGTCGTTGGTCGTGCTCAGACCCGTCGACAACGAACCGACGCTCGTCGCCGTCGAGGTCGACAGACTCGTGATCGTGTCGTTGGTCGTGCTCAGGCCCGTCGACAACGAACCGACGCTCGTCGCCGTCGAGGTCGACAGACTCGTGATCGTGTCGTTGGTCGTGCTCAAGCCCGTCGACAACGAACCGACGCTCGTCGCCGTCGAGGTCGACAAGCTCGTCACCGTGTCGTTCGTCACGCTCAGCCCCGTCGACAACGAACCAACGCTTGTCGCCGTCGAGGTCGACAGACTCGTCACCGTGTCGTTCGTCGTGCTCAGGCCTGTTGACAGCGAACCAACGCTCGTCGCCGTCGACGTCGACAGGCTCGTCACCGTATCGTTCGTCGTGCTCAGGCCTGTTGACAGCGAACCGACACTCTCAGCCGTCGAGGTCGACAGGCTCGTCACCGTGTCGTTCGTCGTGCTCAAGCCCGTCGACAGCGAGCCAACGCTCGTGGCCGTCGAGGTCGACAAACTCGTCACCGTGTCGTTCGTCGTGCTCAGGCCAGTCGACAGCGAACCAACGCTCTCAGCCGTCGAGGTCGACAAACTCGTCACCGTATCGTTCGTCGTGCTCAGGCCTGTCGACAGCGAACCAACGCTCGTGGCAGTCGACGTCGACAAACTCGTTACCGTGTCGTTCGTCGTGCTCAGGCCGGTCGACAGCGAGCCGACGCTCGTCGCCGTCGACGTCGACAGGCTCGTCACCGTGTCATTCGTCGTGCTCAGGCCTGTTGACAGCGAACCGACGCTCGTCGCCGTCGACGTCGACAGACTCGTCACCGTGTCGTTCGTCGTGCTCAGGCCGGTTGACAGCGAACCAACGCTCGTCGACGTCGAGGTCGACAGGCTCGTCACCGTATCGTTCGTCGTGCTCAGCCCCGTCGACAACGAACCAACGCTTGTCGCCGTCGAGGTCGACAAACTCGTCACCGTGTCGTTCGTCGTGCTCAGGCCTGTTGACAGCGAACCGACGCTCGTCGCCGTCGACGTCGACAGACTCGTCACCGTGTCGTTCGTCGTGCTCAGGCCGGTCGACAGCGAGCCGACGCTCGTCGCCGTCGACGTCGACAGGCTCGTCACCGTGTCGTTCGTCGTGCTCAGGCCGGTTGACAGCGAACCAACGCTCGTCGACGTCGAGGTCGACAGGCTCGTCACCGTATCGTTCGTCGTGCTCAGCCCCGTCGACAACGAACCAACGCTCGTCGCCGTCGAGGTCGACAAACTCGTCACCGTGTCGTTCGTCGTGCTCAGGCCTGTTGACAGCGAACCGACGCTCGTCGCCGTCGAGGTCGACAGACTCGTCACCGTGTCGTTCGTCGTGCTCAGGCCGGTTGACAGCGAACCAACGCTCGTCGACGTCGAGGTCGACAGGCTCGTGATCGTGTCGTTCGTCGTGCTCAGGCCGGTTGACAGCGAACCGACGCTCGTGGCCGTCGAGGTCGACAGGCTCGTCACCGTATCGTTCGTCGTGCTCAGGCCGGTTGACAGCGAGCCAACACTCTCAGCCGTCGAGGTCGACAGACTCGTGACCGTGTCATTGGTCGTGCTCAGGCCTGTCGACAGCGAACCGACGCTCGTGGCAGTCGAGGTCGACAGGCTCGTCACCGTATCGTTCGTCGTGCTCAGGCCTGTCGACAGCGAACCGACGCTCGTGGCAGTCGACGTCGACAAACTTGTCACCGTATCGTTCGTCATGCTCAGGCCCGTCGACAGCGAGCCAACGCTCGTCGCCGTCGAGGTCGACAGGCTCGTCACCGTGTCATTCGTCGCGCTCAGGCCTGTCGACAGCGAACCGACGCTCGTGGCCGTCGACGTCGACAAACTCGTCACCGTATCGTTCGTCGTGCTCAAGCCCGTCGACAGCGAGCCAACGCTCGTCGCCGTCGACGTCGACAGGCTCGTCACCGTGTCATTCGTCGTGCTCAGGCCCGTCGACAGCGAGCCAACGCTCGTGGCCGTCGACGTCGACAAACTCGTCACCGTATCGTTCGTCGTGCTCAAGCCCGTCGACAGCGAGCCAACGCTCGTCGCCGTCGACGTCGACAAACTCGTCACCGTATCGTTCGTCATGCTCAGGCCCGTCGACAGCGAGCCAACGCTCGTGGCCGTCGACGTCGACAAACTCGTGACCGTGTCGTTCGTCGTGCTCAGGCCCGTCGACAGCGAACCAACGCTCTCAGCCGTCGCCGTCGACAGGCTCGTGATCGTATCGTTGGTCGTACTCAGCCCGGTCGACAATGAACCGACGCTCGTCGAAGTCGCGGTCGAAAGCGATGTAAGCTGCCCCATATTTACCGCATCGGTCGAATCCACGCCGGCCGCAACATTGGACAGCGTTACCGGTGCCGCTGCGCCGGTACCACCCAGCGTCACTTTCGCGTGAGTCGCATCGTCATACTGGACGGAGTTAGAAACCACGGTCGACAAACTCGTCATCGTAACGTTCGTCGCGCTCAGCCCCGTCGACAACGAACCGACGCTCGTAGCCGTCGAGGTCGACAGGCTCGTCACCGTGTCGTTCGTCGCGCTCAGACCTGTCGACAACGAACCAACACTCGCAGCCGTCGAGGTCGACAGGCTCGTCACCGTGTCGTTCGTCGCGCTCAGACCTGTCGACAACGAACCAACACTCGCAGTCGTCGACGTCGACAAACTCGTCACCGTGTCGTTCGTCGTGCTCAGCCCCGTCGACAGCGAGCCAACGCTCGTAGCCGTCGATGTCGACAGACTCGTGACCGTGTCGTTCGTCGCGCTCAGACCTGTCGACAGCGAACCAACACTCGCGGTCGTCGACGTCGACAGGCTCGTCACCGTGTCATTCGTCGTGCTCAGACCCGTCGACAGCGAACCGACGCTCTCAGCCGTCGAGGTCGACAGGCTCGTTACCGTGTCGTTCGTCGCGCTCAGACCCGTCGACAGCGAACCGACGCTCGTAGCCGTCGACGTCGACAGACTCGTGACCGTGTCGTTCGTCGTGCTCAGGCCTGTCGACAGCGAGCCAACGCTCGTCGCCGTCGAGGTCGATAGGCTCGTGACCGTGTCATTCGTCGTGCTCAGACCTGTCGACAGCGAACCAACGCTTGTCGCCGTCGACGTCGACAGGCTCGTCACCGTGTCATTCGTCGCACTCAGGCCTGTCGACAGCGAACCGACGCTCGTAGCCGTCGATGTCGACAGGCTCGTGACCGTATCGTTCGTCGCACTCAGGCCTGTCGACAGCGAACCGACGCTCGTAGCCGTCGACGTCGACAGACTCGTTACCGTATCGTTCGTCGTGCTCAGGCCCGTCGACAGGCTCGTCACCGTGTCGTTCGTCTCGCTCAGACCCGTCGACAGCGAACCAACGCTCGTAGCCGTCGATGTCGACAAACTCGTTACGGTATCGTTCGTCGTGCTCAGGCCCGTCGACAGGCTCGTCACCGTGTCGTTCGTCTCGCTCAGACCCGTCGACAGCGAACCGACGCTCGTAGCCGTCGACGTCGACAAACTCGTCACCGTATCGTTCGTCGCGCTCAGACCTGTCGACAGCGAACCAACACTCGCGGTCGTCGACGTCGACAAACTCGTCACCGAATCGTTCGTCGTGCTCAGGCCCGTCGACAACGAACCGACGCTCGCAGCCGTCGACGTCGACAGGCTCGTCACCGAATCATTCGTCGCACTCAACCCCGTCGACAACGAACCCAACCCCGCAGCCGTCGACGTCGACAAGCTCGCCACCGTCCCGTTCGTCGTACTCAAACCTGTCGAGACGCTCGTCGACAGACTGAACAACTGCCCGCCATTGACGGCGTCGAAACTGTTCGCGGCCACCTTGCCGTTCGCGACGCCCGTGAGGGCATTCGCGGTCACGCCGTCGACGCTGAACAGGCTCAAGCTGCCGTGGATCAGGTTGCCGGTGCCGTAGACTTCCATCGGCACGTTGAGGAACAGCCCGTTGCCATTCAGCACCATATGCAGGCTCGACCCGACGGCTGCAAAACTGGCCTGGTTGCCCGCGGCGCCGATCGCCATCTGGCATGCGGAATTGTTCGCCTGCCACGTTCCGGCCGCATCGGTCACCGAGGTACACGACGAGTCGGTGCCGTCGTTGAAATACGCCACATCGTTCGCCGAGAACGCGCTCGTCGGCATCGACGCCAGCACGACGACGCCGGCGAGCGCCGACAACCGGAACACGGCGGCATGCTCGCCCGCCGCGCCGACACGACGCGCATCGCCCGCACGCACCGACGTGCTCCGCTTGCCCCTGGCCGAGCAATGCTCGCTCACGACGACCCACGCTTCGCGCACCCGATCGAATACCACTCGAAAGATTCGATTCATGACAACATCCCTGTATTTGCCGCCGCATCCCGTTTCCGGCGCCCGGCGAAGACCAATTAACGACCAACGAAGCGAATTTCCGGACCACTCGGCAAATCCCCACGGGAATCCGGGATCGGCATGCCGATCACGTTGGCAGGACGACTCGCGCAAAAGACTGGAAACGTAATCTGCGGCAGCCGGTTTGGATGAGCGCCGATTAATATCGAATAAATCCTGAACAAGTCATGCGCTTACCCGAAACGCAGCAATCACTTGAAACTCGGCATATCCATCGACAATCAAGATATCGTTCCGAGCAATTTCGAGATATAGAACTTCTTCGAAAGATATGTCATAAACCGTCAAATATGCGCCGGCAATGCACCCGGAAAATCGATCGCGCCCGCATTTCACCGGCGCGCGAGGCCCGCCCGGCAATGCTTTGCCCCCTTGAGAGCCGTGTCGATGCGGCCGGCACCGTGCCGACCGGCCGCTTTAGCTCGCCACCAATAGCGCCGCCTGATTTTCGAATTTATTCTATTTCCAGCCGGCATCGCACATCTTAAAATCCGACAATACCATTTACTCGAGATCGATTTAATCCAAACTGAGCGCCGTATATTTCGCACACCCCGTCGCCTCGCCCTCTTCAGGCCGCCTGCTCGACCGATTATTCCGACTCCGATTCCCGCTATGATTTCATGGACTCGTCGTAGTAGCCGACGCGAGCGCATATTCGTGATCTGCGAATGGCTGGCCAGTTTCGCGCTATTCCTGCTGCCGGTATTCTTCCTGCTGTTCTGTACGGTATTGTTCGGCGTCTGGTATTTCGGCTCGGTCGAAAGGTGGCTGGGCGGGGCGTCGATGCTGCTCGTCGCCAGCATGAGTCTGACGGCGGGCGTGTTCGGCATCGCGTCGGCCCGCTTCGCGCCGCCGCGCGACACGCTCGCGCCGGCGGAACACTGCGAGCCGGAACCGGAAACGGCCGCACCGCCGCTCGATTTCATCTGGATGCGAACCGTACCGTGCCATCACCCGCAGGGCGACGAGAACGGCTTTCGTGTGAACTGCTTCAATATCGATTGCACCCGCCGCACAACCGGCGCGAGCGTGCATTGCCCGGCCGGCAAGCCGCCGTGCCGATAGCGCACCGCGGCGAATGCCCGACGCGGCCTGCGTGGCGACCGCCGCCTGCATCCGGGCGCCGGCGTCCGGCTTGCCTTTCTCGAAAAAAGCACGCAAAGTCTGTGCAGTCTCGCCACGCAAGCTGCGCCCGGATGGCAGGGCCATCGGACGGCCGCATCGCAGCCGCGTCCCACGGAGCGTCGACATGACCGTATTTCAGGACACTCGGGTCGTCGTAGCGGATGATCATCCGATCACCCGGCTCGCCGTCATTCGCGCCATCGACGCGCTACCGGGCTTCAAGGTGGTCGCAGACGTCGGCTCGGGCCACGACCTCCTGCGAATACTGAACGAACAGGCCTGCAACCTGATCGTCACCGACTTCACGATGCAGCAGTCGGAACCCGACGAGGACGGCCTGCGGCTGATCGAGAAGCTCAGGCGCCTTCACGAATCCATCCCCGTGGTCGTCTTCACGATGCTGACGAACGGAGGCATCCTGCACCGGCTTTGCCAGATGGGCGTTGCCGGACTCGTCGGCAAGGACGAGGATCTGGCCGCGCTCGAAAAGACCTGCACGCTCGCGCCCGGCCCCAACCGCCCGTACCTGTCGCCGGGCATGGCCACGCGGCTGACGCAGGCCGGCGAACTCGCCGTCGGCGCGATCTCGTCGAGACTGTCGCCGAAGGAACTCGAGATCGTCCGGCTGTTCGCGCTCGGCACGTCGCTGACAGACATCGCGCGCCAGTTGAACCGGTCCATCACGACGGTATCGACGCAGAAGCGCTCGGCCATGCGAAAGCTCCACGTGACGACCAACGCCGACCTGATCGCCTATGCGCGCGAGCAGGGGCTCGTCTGATGCAGAATTTCCTGAAGGACTTCGACGAATCGCCGCTGCGCTCGTTCTATTCGCTGGAGAACAATCTCAAACGCGAGCGCCGGGTCTTCTCGATGGTGATCGTGCTGCTGATCTTCGCGGCCGTCGCGGCGGCGGCGATCACGATCACCGCGCGCCTGTCGAACTCGCTGCGCCACGAAGAGCAGATCGCCCAGGCGTACGAGCAGGATACGGCCGATGCGGTCCTGCAGCTGCGCAGTGCGCTGCTGACCGCGAACATGGTGCTCGAGCTGCGCGCGAACGGCATACTCGCACCGCGCCAGCAACCGTTCCCGCATAGCTGCACGTCGGCGCTGCCGGCCACGTCGAACGACGCCGTCACGCTGCGCGAAAGCTGCGACGAAGCCGTACAGCTCCTGTCCGCCGCCGGCCGCCGTCGCGGCGTGCAGATGATTCTGGCCGACGGCAGCGCAGCCTACGGGCATCTGTTCAATGCATGGCCGCCCACACCCGCGCCCGCGTCTGCCGAAGCATCGGTGCGCAAGCTCGTCGACATCGTGTTCGAACGGTTTCGCGCGCGCGGCTACGAACCGATCGTCGCGGCGCGCGCGAAGCGCGTCATCTGGGTCGCGCTGCCCGAACACGGCAAGGACGACATGCCGGTAATGGTGGCGGCCTCCCTCGTCACGAAAGGCGATGCCGTGTACGCCGTCGCGCTGACCAGCATGGACCTGCGCGAAGTGCTGCAGCCGCAGATCGCAGATCTGTCGACACCGACGCCGATCGCGATCGACGAAGAAGGCACGCCGCTCGTCCCCGCATCGGAAACCGCCGCCGCACGGGCCGTCAACGCGGCCCTGACGAACCATACCGACGGATCGTTCCACTGGATCCCCAAGTTCGGCTGGGCATTGCGACGCCCGGCGGCCGTCCCCGGCTTCGGGCACATGATCTACGTGCTGCCGTGGGAACAGCAGCTCCGCTCGATGCACTTCGAGCTGATTCTGATCCTGTCCGTCACCGCCGCGCTGATCGTGCTGCTGCTCGCGATGTTCCGCTACTGGAACTATCGCTTCCTGACCCGAACGTACTCCGAAGCATCGCGCGCGCTCGAGAACGAGATGCTCAACCACCTGCTCGTGCAGGCAACCCCAGTCGGCCTGTGCGTCGCGCGCAAGGCCAACATGGAAATCATGGTAGCCAACCAGATCGCGCGCAACGTGCTGGGGCTGCAGCCGTCCGACACGCGCCTGCCGGACGCGCTCGCGAACCAGTTCGGCGTGCGCCGGCAGGATCTGGCGACGCGCGGCAGCACGCATATCTTCCAGTTCACGCTGTCGCTGGAGCGCCACGACGTCGGCAGCATGCATCTCGAGATCACCTATGCGCCGGCCGTGCTCAACCGCGAGGAGGTGTTCTTCTGCGCGATCACCGACATGACCGAGCATCATCGCGCCGAACGTCTGCTGCGCGAAGCCAAGCGCACGAGCGAGGAAGCCGCCCGCGCGAAGGTGAACTTCTTCGCGTCGATGAGCCATGAAATCCGTACGCCGCTCGCGTCGCTCGTGGGCAATATCGAACTCGTCGCGCTGGGGCCGCTCGCGGCCGAGCAGCAGGCGCGCGTGCACGCCATGCAGGTATCGGCGAAAGGGCTGCTTCAGGTCGTCAACGACGTCCTCGATTTCTCGAAGATCGACGTCGGCGAACTGAGCCTGAGCGAGGAATGGACGTCGATCACCGACCTGCTGTGCCGCATCGCGTCGTCGTATGCGCATCTTGCGACGCAGCAGGGGCTGCGCTTCTTCACTGTCTTCGACCGCGCCATCCCGACGCCGCTGTATTTCGATCCGGTACGGGTATCGCAGATCGTCAACAACCTGCTGAGCAATGCCTTCAAGTTCACGCAGTCGGGGAAGATCGTGCTGCGCGCGCGCTGGGTCGAGCTGAAACTCGAGATCAGCGTCGTCGATTCCGGCATCGGCATTCCCGACGAACTCAAGACGCGGCTGTTCCAGCCGTTCACGCAAGGCAACAGCAACCGGCTGACCCAGGCCCGGGGCACCGGTCTCGGCCTGTCGATCTGCTCGCGTCTCTGCGCGCTGATGAACGGGCATATCTCGCTCGACAGCACCGTCGGCGTCGGCACGCGGATCGTCGTCGAATTGCCGTTGCGAACGCAGGACCCCGCCGCGCCGTCGTCCGAGTGGACGCTGCCGGCCAGGCGGCCCGTCCTGCTCTGCCGTGCGCCCGAATACCAGGAATGGCTGACCGGCCTGTTCGACCCGGAGGCGTCCGCGCCGGTCGTCGTGCCGGACCTGCGGCAACGGCTCGAACCGGACGCATACGATTACCTGATCGCCACCGACGAATTCGCGGCCGCCGACATCCTTGCGTGGTGGGGCAAACCGGACTCGGTCGTGCTCGCCACGCAGGACGGCCCGCTGGTTCCGCGCGCCATCGACGACGGCAGCGTAGTCGTGTCCCTGTTCAGTCCGATCGGCATCAAGGCCGCCACGCAGCTCGCGCGGCCCGACCATCGGCGCCGGGCCGCGCGGGCGGCCGCGCACGGCGCGTCGCCGCCCGCCGCGCGGCAGCGCTTCGATACGCTGACCGTGCTGATCGCCGAAGACAACCTGCTCAACCGCAGCCTGCTGCGCGATCAGCTCACGACGCTCGGCGCGCGGGTCGAGGAAGCCGGCAACGGCGAGGAAGCGCTCGCGCTGCTGGCCAAGGCCCCCGTCGACGTCGTGCTGACCGATATCGACATGCCCGTGATGAACGGCTTCGCATTGCTGCATGCGATCCGCAACGCCGGAATGCGCCTGCCGATCTATGCGGTCAGCGCCAGCGCCCGCCCGGAGGACATCGCCGAAGGCCGCGCACGCGGTTTCACCGACTACCTGACCAAGCCCGTGCCGCTCGCGACGCTGGCGAACGTTCTCGAAAGCACCGCGCTGCCGGCCGGTCCGTCCGGCACGGCGGCGGCGCTCGACGACGATACGGTGCCGCCGATGTATCCGACCGTGCCGGCCGAGTATGCCGCGGTATTCGTCGAACAGGTCCGGACCGATCTGTCGGAACTCGGCGCGATCGTCTGCGCACACGACACCGCTCGACTCGAACGGTGGCTGCATCGTCTCGCCGGCGGGCTGGCGGTGCTCGGCCCGTCGCAACTCGTCGAACACTGCCAGGACCTGCGCATGCTGCTCGTCGAAAGCGCCCAGTGGGATCACGACATCGACGCGCAATGCACGGCGATCGCCGATGCGCTGCGGACGATGCAGGCCGCGCTCGCGGCCGTCCGGACGGATGGCACGTCCGGACGGTAGCGCCGCCCTCGCCCCTTCGCCCCTCGCTCGGCCTGTCGGTCGGCATGCCCCGCCGACTTGTCTATACTTGTCGACCAGACCGCATGCCCTGCGCAATCCCGCATGGACGCGACACGCGCGAACGGAGATCATTCTCCGGCCTCGGACAGCCGCCGTCTCTTGAACAGCAATGCAATGACCACACCGATCTATCAGGAAATCAAGGACTTCATCCTCGCGCGCATTCATGCCGGCGAATGGGCGGAAGGCGACCAGGTGCCATCGGAGAACGAGCTCGCGCGCGAATTCAACGTCGCGCGGATGACGGTCAACCGCGCGCTGCGCGAGCTGACGGCCGAGCAAGTGCTCACGCGCACGCGCGGCTCCGGCACGTACGTCGCGTCACCGAAATACGAATCGACGCTGGTCGCGATCCGCAGCATCTCGGACGAAGTCGCCGCGCGCGGCCACAGCTATCGCGCGCAGGTGCTGGAAGTCGGCGCGGCCGTCGCCGATGCGAAGCTCGCCGACGAACTGCAGCTCGACACCGGCAGCCCGATCTTCCATTCGCGCGTGCTGCACTTCGAGAACGACACGCCCGTGCAGCTCGAAGAGCGCTGGGTGAATCCGGCCTGCGCGCCGGAATACGCGTTGCAGGACTTTACGACGACGACGCCGAACCAGTACCTGACGCGCGTCGCGCCGCTACAGCGTGTCGAATACCGGATCGAGGCCGCGATGCCCGATACGGAAACGCGCCGCCGCCTGACGATGGACGAACGCGAGCCCTGCCTGCTGCTGCATCGGCGCACGTGGTCGCAGGGGATGGTCGCGGCGGTCGCCAATCTTTGGCACCCGGGCAGCCGCTATCGGTTCACCGGGCATTTCTGACAGCGTTGCGGGCGCGGGGCGCCGAGGCCGGCGCGTCGTGCGTCAGCGCGCGCGGGAGCGCACATCGCGCTCGTGTGGCGGCAGCTCATCGCGGCCGGCAAGCAAGCCAGCAGCCGGCGAGCTGGACGCGGCCGGCCGGCCAGCTCGCGACGTGGTTCCATCGCCTGCATCTCGCCGCAATGCCGCGCTGGCTGACCGTGCCGGGGTTGTCGCTGAAACGGGAATTCCAGTCGATCGCGACGCTGTTCGTCGAAGGCGTACGCGCGAAGACCTGAGCGGCGCCGCTGGCGCGCGCGTCAGAGCCGTCCGAGCACGACCGCGAGCAGCGAGCGTGCAACACGCGCGAGCACCGAACCGCACGCGACCAACGCGCGCTTCATTTGTGTCGCGACGATTTCGCCGCGGGCGCACGGCGCTTCGCGCCTGCCGCTGCGCCGGCCGGCCATTGCGTCTCGTCGAGCAGCCGGTCGAACAGCCGCGCGCGCTCGTCGGCCGACAGCGGACACAGCCCGAACATCGCCGATAGCGCGATGCCCCACGCCGCCTTCCACCGCAGCAGCGCCAGATCGGGATCGTCGGATTCGGCGGCGATGCGCTGCACGTTCTTCGCATCGGTTTCGCGGACCTTCTGCAACGGCTCGGGATCCTCGACGAGCGCGGCCATGATCGCGAGCGCCGCCGACGGTTGCTGGTCGATCACCTCGCGCATCGTCGCGATCTGCGCGGACAGCGTCGGCTGCGCTTCGTCCGGATCGCGCGCGGCCAGATAATCACGCTGGAAACGTTCGTAGTACTCCTGCTGATGCTCCATCAATGCATTCAGCACATCGCCTTTCGTGCGGAACTGGTGCATCAGCCCGCCCTTGCTGATGCCGCTTTCGCGCGAAATCGCATCGAACGTGAGCTTGCCCGGGCCGTCGCGCTCGATAATCGCGAGCGCCGCCCGGATCGCGGCAGTGCGCGTCCGCTCGGAACGCGTCGGGTTGTCCATGAGCTTTCCCCGGTATGGAATGACGCAATGCGAATGCGGCCGAACGGGCGCATTCCGCATGCAGGAAGTGCGCGGAGTCTATCACAAACAAACCGCCTGGCCGGTTTACATCCAAAAACGGCGGTGCTACGATCGGCTCCCGCATCGCCCGTGGCCGGCGCGTGAGCACGTTCGCGCACCGACCCCAGGCATGCGAATGCCGCCCCCAGCGCGGCTGTCCGGCCGACGATTGATGCTGGGCGGCCTCGTCGCGCCCCGAATTCATGGGGTAACCTCGCCTTAAAAACAAACCGCCCAGTTGGTTTTTTTACAGACACCTGCCGTGGCAATACCGCCTGCTGCACCACCCTTCGCACCGCTCGCCGGCGCGAAACCGACCCGGAGATATGCATGAATCACTCGATCACTTCCCGCCATCTGACGCGCGTTGCGCTCTGCGTCGCGCTCGCCGGATGCGCCGGGGTCCAGCCCACCCGCTATGCGGGTATCGAATCGTCCCCTTACCTGCGCAGCGATCCGCAGGACAAATCCGGCCGCGTGCCGTATCGCTACACGCTGCCCGCCGACTGGCACCGCTACCGAAAGCTGATGCTCGATCCGGTTGCCGTGTATCGCGGCACGGACAATCAGTTCGGAAAACTGACCGATGAGGACAAGACGACGCTCGCCGCGTACATGGGCGACACGTTCGCAAGGAAGCTCGGCAAGCGCTTCGAGCTGACGAGCACGCCGGGCCCCGACACGCTGCGCGTGAAGCTGACGCTCACGGGCGCGGTGACGACGACGGCGTTTGCCGGCGCGTTCGCGCACTTCGACCTCGCGGGCAATCTCTACAACGGCGTGCAGGCGATCCGCGGCCGCGAAGGCGCGTTCACGGGCTCGGTCATCTATGCGGTGGAGATTCGCGATGCCGCGACCAACCGGCTGATCAACGCATACGTGACGAAGCAGTATCCGAATGCGATGAACATCGGCGCAAGCTTCGGCGCGCTGAGCGCGGCGAAAACCGGCATCGACAAGGGTGCGGATGCACTCGTCGCGCAATTCGACTGACGCACGGCGGGCAGCGCTCGCTGCCCTCGCGCGGATGGGCCGCAACTGGCCGCGGGCGGCGATCTGGATCGTGCCGCTCGCGGCCACGGCGTTCTTCGTCGCCTGGGGCATCGCACTGCTCGGCCAGCGCGGCCCGACGATCACGATCGCATTCGCGACGGCCGACGGGCTCGAGGCCGGCCGCTCGACGCTGCGGTTGCGCAACGTCGAAGTCGGCCGCATCACGCGCGTTCGTGCGTTGCGCGGGCAGCCGGGCGTGCGGGTCGACGTACGGCTGAACGCCGATGCACACGCGCTGGCGAGCGCCGACACCCGCTTCTGGATCGTGCGGCCGCGCATCGGCCCCGACGGCATCTCCGGTCTGGATACGGTGTTCTCGGGCGCGTATATCGCAGCGGCACTCGGTCGCTCGCGCGAACCGCGCACGACGTTCGCCGGGCTCGATGCACCGCCTGTCGACGAAGGCGGCGACGGGCGCCGCTACCTGCTGCACGCGAGCTCGCTCGGCTCGGTCGGCGTCGGCTCGCCGGTGTATCACCGGCGCGCGCGCGTCGGCCAGGTGACGGGTTACACGCTCGATGCGGACGGACACGGCGTGGCAATCGCGGTGTTCGTCGCCGCGCCGTTCGATCGCTACGTCGATGCCGACGCACGCTGGTGGCAGGCGGGCGGCGTCGGCCTGCGACTCGACGCGAACGGAATGACGCTCGGCACGCCGTCGCTCGCCGCGATGCTCGCCGGCGGCCTCGCGTTCGCGGCACCGCCGGGACGCACGACCATCGTCACGGCAGCCGACGGTGCGCGTTTTCGCGTGGCCGACGATGAAATCGATGCGATGCGCACGCCCAACGCACCGGCCGCGCCGGTCGTCATGCGGTTCGATCGCTCGCTGCGCGGCCTCGACGTCGGCGCGCCGGTGGATTTTCGCGGCATCGAACTCGGCACCGTGACGGCCGTCGGCACCGAATACGATGCGCAGCATGGCAACGTCACGATGCGCGTGACGATGGCGCTCTATCCCGATCGCCTCGGGCAGCGTTACCGCGACGTACTCGGCAACGGCGACACCGATGCCGGCAAGGCACTGCTGCGCACACTCGTCGCGCGCGGGTTGCGCGGGCAATTGCGCGTCGGCAACCTGATTGCGAACCGGTCGTACGTCGCGCTCGACATGTTCCCGAACGCGCCGCCCGCATCGGTCGACACCGATCGGCTACCGATCGCACTCCCGACCGTTCCCGCTACGCTCGACGTGCTGCGCGTACACATTGCCGACATCGCCCGCACCCTTTCCCGCATGCCGCTCGATCGCATGGGCGAGCAAGTCGATGCGGCCCTCGTGAACACCGGTGCGCTGTTCGCGCAACTCGACACCGAACTCGCGCCGCAGGCGCGCGACGCGCTCGGTGCCGCGCGACATGCATTCACGAGCGCGCAAGCGATACTGGGGCAGGAGGATGCGCCCGCATCCAGTGTGCGCCGCGCACTCGCGCAGTTCACGCGAACGTCGAGCGCGCTGCGTGCGCTGGCCGGCGATCTGGAACAACATCCGGAGTGGCTGCTGCGCGGCGCCGCGAACGATGCGCGGCCGGCCAGCGCGTCGCGCGCGGGCGGCGACAGCCATTGATCGCGCCGCATGATGCGCACGCATTTTTGCAACGAATGCACGTACGGGATGCCAAATTTCCCGAGCCGCAGTATGCTGGTGTCGTACGGCACGCACGATACATCGGGCAATCCCCTAGTCCGCACGTCGCTGCGCCGCCGTCGAGACCGCAATCATGCATTGCAAGGAGGGATTCGTGATGGCTACCACGCATCAGCACTTCCACCTCGAACTACGGCACGCCACCGCGCCGACGTACTTCATCAGCTACCTGTTTCCCGCCTTGCTGTTCGCTTACGAACTACTGCGCGTCGGCCAGTGGATCCGCGATCACGGGATGCAATTCGCCGCGTTCAAGCAGATGGGTTACGAGTATCTGCTGATGCTGCTGTTCGTCGGATTGCAGATCGTCATCGAAGCGATCTTCCTGCTCGGCGCCGCAATGCGCCGGGATCATCGCGATTTCGAACATCGCCTGCCGAACGTGATCCTCGGCATCGGCTGCTCGATCGCGCTGCTCGCGCTCGACCTCGCGATCCAGCTGTCGTTCTGACAGCCGGCGGGCCTGCCCGCCGGTCGTAGTGGCGCTCAGGCGTTCAGGCGTTCAGGCGCTCACGCGCCCGCGTCGCGCAGGAACGTCGCGACGGCTGCCAGCACGTCGTCGGTCCGCTCGCGGTGCGGCATGTGTCCGCAGCCGTTGAGCAGCAGGAACGACGACGGCCCGGCAACGCGCGCGGCGATTCGCTTCGGATGCACGTCCGAGCCGTATTCGTCCTGCTCGCCGTGAATCGCGAGTGTCGCGCAGCGCACGCGCGGCAGTTCGTCGTCGAGATTCCAGTCGCGAAACGCCGGCGACAGCCACGTGTCGACCCACGCGCGCAGCACCCATTCGGCCTTGTCGCCGTGATAGCGCGCGAGCCGGTCGAGCTGGCCCGGCGCGTCGAACTGCTCGCCCGCTTCGCGAATGCCGTCGAGCGTGCGATCCTCGACGAATGCCTGTGCGGCAACGGTCACCAGTGCACGGCAACGCGCCGGCTGCGCGGCCGCGCAGCCAACCGCCATGCCGCCGCCGACGCTGTGCCCGAACACGACGAACGCATCGACGCCGAACTGCTCGAGCAGCGCATGAAACCCGTGGTCGGCTTCGTCGCGCACGAACGTCGTGCCGAGCTGCCCCGGATGACGATCCGAGCGGCCGAAGCCCAGCCGGTCATAAGCGATCACGTCGCGTTGCGTCGCGCGCGCCAGTTGCCCGGGGAAATCGCGCCACAGGTCGACGCAGCCGAGCGAGTCGTGCAGCAGCACGATCGGTGCGGCCGGCTTAGGTGCGGCCGGCTTAGGTGCGGCCGCCTCAGGTGCGGCACTCCCCCGCCAGCGCTTCGCGAAGAGACGCCCTTGCGGCGTCTCGATAAAAGTCTCCTCGGTCACGATCTCGGTCATCTGTCTGTCGTCGTTCTGCGTGAAAACGGCGGCACGCCCGCGTGCCGCATCGAATGCCGGTGATGGTGGCCCGGCGCCGCGCGCCGCGTCAAGCAAGCCTCCATCGCGCGCGTGCTCATTCGGGCTGCGGCGGCAGGTATTCCATCTGCGACTCGTCGTACAGCCGGTAGATCAGCGCCTGTATCGCGCGAATGTCCTCCGACTCGTCGAGCATCCGCATGCTCATGATGATCGGCGACACGAGGTTCGGGTCGTCGAGCGGCTTGTAGCTAATGTCGTCGCGCTTCAGGCCGTACACGCTGTGCGGCACGACCGATACGCCCTCGCCCATCGCGACGAGTCCGAGCGCGATCTGCAGTTCGCGCGTCTCGTAAATACGCCGCGGCTGCAGCGCGCGATCGTGGAATGCCGCGAGCACCTGGTCCGCATAGCTCGGGCGCGGCGCCTTCGGAAAGATGATCAGCGTGTCGTGCACGAGATCGTGCAGCGACAGCACCGACTTCGCGCCGTCCAGCGGATGGCCGACCGGCAGCGCGACGATCATCCGCTCCTCGCGCAGCACGACGCGCCGCACGCTCGGATCCTCGTGGCGGATCCGCCCGAACCCGACGTCGATGCGCCCTTCCTTCAGCGCCTTGATCTGGTCCATCGTCGACATCTCGTGCAGGCTCAGCTCGACGGCCGGATACTCGCTGCGAAAGCGCCGGATGATCTTCGGCAGCATCCCGTACAGCGTCGAGCCGACGAAGCCGACCGACATGCTGCGCTCGATCTTGCCGACCCGCTTCGTCATCGATTCGAGTTCGGTCGTCTGCGCGAGCAGCTGCACCGCGTGCGAATAGAAAAAGCGCCCGGCGTCGGTCAGCTTCAGCGGCCGCGCGTTGCGCTCGAACAGCGGCACGCCGAGCGCCTCCTCGAGCTGCTGGATCTGCCGGCTCAGCGGCGGTTGCGCGATGTGCAGCCGCTCGGCCGCCCGCGTGAAATTCCGCTCCTCGGCAACCGCGACGAAGTAGCGGAGGTGTCTCAACTCCATGTTCGATCCCTCCCGGACAGGCACCGGACCTTCATCCGGCCGCGCGCGGGCCACGCGCGCGCCGTTCGTCCCGTGATGGCCTGCCCCGCTCCCGTGACGATACCTCAGCCGGCGCCGATACCGGTTCGAGCCGCGTCGCGCAAAACAAAACGGGAAGCCGCGCGGCTTCCCGTTTCTTCATCGACGCTGCGCGGCGGCATCGGCGCAACCGCGCGTCACGCCTCGGTCGCGTACAGCGCGTCGCGCTGCGCGTCGCTCAGCGAATCGAGCGGCACGTCCGGCAGCCGATAGCAGATCATCGCGCCGTACAGCTCGGCCAGGCAGTTGCTGCCGGCGTCCAGCGCATAGCCGTCCTCGCCGTCCGGGGCGGGCGGATACACGTCGCGCCACGCGTTGATCGCGGCTTCGATTCGCACGATGGAAACGGGTCCGGCCTTCCGCTCGGCGGGTGATGCGCTCATGGATTCCTCTGGGTTGCGCGCTCCGCGGGCCGTGCCGGCCCCGACGAAACGATGAAAACGCCGGGCGCCGCCGGCCGTCGCGGGCTGCGCGCACGCCGGATGCCGATCCGCGCCGCGCTCGTCGCGCCGGCCGGGCCGCAGCCCGGTAGGGTCGGGAAATATAACCGGCTTTGACCCCGTGCAGGCGAAAGCCGACAAAAAAAACGGGAAGCCCGCAGGCTTCCCGTTTCGTCGGATATCGCGCGGCGGCGTGCCGCGCCCGCATCAGCCGGCGGTTTCGCGGTTCGTCACGCGCTGGGCTTGCGCGCCGCGATTCTCGGCCACCCACGGCGCGATCTCCATGTCCTCGTAGGGCACGAAACGGCTCTTGTTCATGAACCGGTAGCCGAGCCACACGACGAGGAACAGCGGAATGCCGACGTAGGTCGCGACCACGCCGGCCCAGTCGATCCGGTTCGCGAGGAACGCCTGATAGTCCTGCCCCAGCGCGATCACGAGACACAGCACGAACGCGAACAGCGGGCCGAACGGGAACCACTTCGACTGGTACGGCAACTGGTCAACCGAGTAGCCCTGCTTCACGTAACCCTTGCGGAACCGGTAATGGCTGATCGCGATGCCGAGCCACGCGATGAAGCCCGTCATCCCCGACGTGTTCAGCAGCCACAGGTACACCGTCTTGTCGCCGTACAGCGACGTGAAGAAGCACAGCGCGCCGACCGCCGTCGTCGCGTACAGCGCATTGCGCGGCACGCCGCCCGGCGACAGTTTGGCGAACAGCTTCGGCGCACGGCCTTCGGTCGCGAGGTTGTAGAGCATCCGTGTCGACGCGTACATGCCCGAGTTGCCGGCCGACAGCACGGCCGTCAGGATCACCGCGTTCATCACGCCGGCCGCGAATGCGAGGCCTGCGTGGCGGAACACGAGCGTAAACGGGCTCACGCCGATGTCGGTCACGTCGCTCTTCAGCAGGTTCGGGTCGGTGTACGGAATCAGCACGCCGATCACGAAGATCGCGAGCACGTAGAACAGCAGGATCCGCCAGAACACCTGGCGCACCGCGCGCGGGATCGTCGTGCGCGGGTTTTCCGATTCGCCGGCCGCGACGCCGATCAGTTCCGTGCCCTGAAACGAGAAGCCCGCGATCATCGCGACGCCCATCAGCGCCGGCAGGCCGCCCGCGAACGGCGCGTCGCCGATCGTCAGGTTGCCCCAGCCGTTGCTGGGCGCACCCTTCAGAATGCCGAAGATCATCAGCAGGCCGACGCCGATGAACGCGACCACGGTGACGACCTTGATCAGCGCGAACCAGTATTCAGCCTCGCCGAAGCCGCGCACGGTCAGCGCGTTGAGCAGGAACATCACGCCGAGGAACGCGGCGCTCCACCAGACGCCCGGCACGTCCGGGAACCAGTAGTGCATCACGAGCTGCGCGGCGACGAGCTCGACCGCGATCGTCACGGCCCAGTTGTACCAGTAGTTCCAGCCGAGCGCGAAGCCGAAGCCTTCGTCGACGTATTTCGCGCCGTAGGTCGCGAACGAGCCCGAGACCGGCATGAACGCGGCCATTTCGCCGAGGCTCGTCATCAGGAAATAGACCATCAGGCCGATCAGCATGTACGCGACCATCGCGCCGCCGGGGCCGGCCTGCGAGATCGACGCGCCGGACGCGACGAACAGGCCGGTGCCGATCGAGCCGCCGATGGCGATCATCGTCAGGTGGCGCGCCTTCAGCGCGCGATGAAGCTTGGGTGGGTTCGCGGACGAACCGGGTGGGTCGGAATTCGGGATTGCGGACATAAACGAGACGAACGTTGAGCGGGCCGGCATCCGGGGCCGGCGCGTGCGGGATCGGGGCGCGGTGCGCCACCTGCCGTGCATTCGATGCGGCCCCGATACGCGTTGCGCGCCGGGCGCCTGCGGCGAAGCGCGGATTCTACCTGATTCGTCATGGGGACAGCTCGGTCCGAACGCACCGCCGCCCGCACGCAGACGCCGCAGAATCAACGAGTTGGCTGCGGCCGGCCCCGCCGCATCGAGCGCCGCCGCCGGTCAGGTCGAAAGGCCGTGGCCGCCGAGGCGGTTATCCGGCACGCCGAATCGCGCAATGCGCGAGAAGCGCGAAACAAATGTCCGCTCGTCGTTAAAACGACAAACCGATAGACGCGCGCGCCATTATTCAGACAAAACGCCGATACGGGTAATTGATTCAAATTAAACCGGATCCGCGCGATGCGGTAATGATGCGTAACGGATCTCCATCGCCACTCGGGCACGCATGTTTTACATCTGCCGGCCGAATCCGGAAATTCGCGAGATAATGCGGGTTAATGCGAAATAATCAGCGCGCGGAGCCGTCCACGACGCAAATATCCGCCGCCACGCCCTTCCCGAGGATGAAGTCACACCCGCTGCTCGCCGCGCTGCGCCGCCATACCGCGTCGGCCGTCGCACGCATTTTGTCGCCTCGCGGCGTACTGGTCGCGGGCATCGTGCTGCTGATGTTCAGCTGGGGGCTTTCTGCGTCGCTTTTAATCGAGGCGCGCCGCGACGCATATGACCATGCGGTTGAAAATGCGCGCAACCTGATGCTGCTGATCGAGCGCGATATTTCCCGCAATATCGAACTCTACGATCTGTCACTGCAAAACGTCGTCGATGGCCTCGCCGATCCGGAATTGATGACCTTGCCGCCGCGCCAGCGTCACCGGCTGCTGTTCGACCGCGCCGCCACCGGCGCGTATCTCGGCGCGATATTCGTGATGGATCCGCACGGCAATGTCGTGATCGATTCCGCCGCGTCGCCGCCGCGGCAAGGCAATTTCGCCGATCGCGACTATTTCACCGTGCATCGCAACCGGCTCGCGCCGGGCCTCTATATCAGCCGGCCGTACGCGGCGCGCTTGCGCGGCGGCGCGCTGACCATCGCGCTGAGCCGCCGGATCACGCTCGCCGACGGCCGCTTCGGCGGGATCGTCGTCGGCACGCTCAGCATCGACTACTTCCGCGCACTGCTCGACGGCCTCGCGGTCGGCGAGCACGGCAGCGCGGCGATCGTCGAGGAGAACGGCACGCTCGTGTCGCGGCTGCCGTACGACGCGCGCGTGGTCGGCCTCGACCTGCACGACGCGCCGCTCTTCATCGAATCGCAGCGCAACCGCGACGGCGTGCTGGCGGGCACCGGCGCGATCGACGGCACGCGGCGCGTCTACGTGTACAAACACCTCGCCGGCCTGCCGCTGATCGTCGACGTCGCGCCCGCCGAGGTCGACATCTACGCGTCGTGGCGCCATCGCGCGATCTGGACCGCCGTGCTGATGGGCCTGTTTACCGCCTTCATCGCGGGGGGCTCGCTCGCGCTGTCGCGCGAGCTCAAGCGCCGGCAGATCGCCGAAGCGAAGCTGTACCGGCTCGCACACACCGATTCGCTGACGGGGCTCGACAACCGCGGCACGTTCGATGCGGTGCTCGTGAAGGAAGCGCAGCGCGCGTCGCGCAGCGGCCGCCCGCTGTCCGTGCTGTTCGTCGACGTCGATCATTTCAAGGCATTCAACGACTATTACGGGCACCTCGCCGGCGACGACGTGCTGCGCCGCGTCGCGCAATCGGCGTCACGCTGCCTGCGCCGCGACAGCGACCACGTCGCGCGCTACGGCGGCGAGGAATTCGTCGTCACGCTGCCCGACACCGACGCGCGGGGCGCGGCGACCGTCGCCGAAGGGATCCGGCGCGCGATCGCCGGGATCGACATCGCGCACGTCCGCAGCCCATACGGGCACGTGACGGCCAGCATCGGCGCCGCAACCGCCGCCGGCGGGCGCGTGAATGCCGCGACGCTGCTGCGGCAGGCCGACGAGGCGCTGTACCGCGCGAAGTCCGGCGGCCGCAATCGCGTGTCGAATCCGCAACCGAGCGCGGCCGACGCGTGACGTGACGGCCGGCCGCGCCGCCGTGGACAGCCCACGCGCGTTCGGCTAGCGTTACGTCAGCTGCGCGTGCGGCGCGGCGCCGGCCCGCGCAGGCCGCCCGCGTGTATTCCGGTCACCCTGCCGGTCACCCCGCCGGCCCCCTTCGATACGTCATGACCGCCCAGCTCTCTTCCCGCTTGCCGCCCCTCCTGCGCCATGCGCTGCGTCCGCTGCTGGAGCCATACCGGCGCTACCGGCACGCGAAGCTGATCCATGCGGCGCGCGTCGCGCTCGCGATTCTCGTGTCGATCGGCTTGTCGACCGGGCTGCACGTGCCGCACGGCGAATGGTCGACGATCACCGTGCTGATCGTCGTCGGCGGGCTGCAGCATCACGGCAACATCCGCAAGAAGGCGGCCGAGCGCGCGCTCGGCACGTCGATCGGCGCGCTCGCGGGGCTCGGGCTGATCCTGCTCTACTCGTTCCTGCACGCCCCGCTCGCGATCTACCTGCTGATGGCGATCGCGTGCGGCTTCTGCGCGTATCACGCGATCGGCAAGGCTGGCTACATCGCGCTGCTGTCGGCGATCACGATGGTGATCGTCGCCGGGCACGGCGACAACGAGATCGTCGACGGCCTGTGGCGCGCGGTGAACGTGCTGACCGGCATCGCGATCGCGCTGGCGTTCTCGTTCGCGCTGCCGCTCTATGCGACCTACTCGTGGCGCTACAAGCTCGCCGACGCGCTGCGCGCGTGCGCGGCCGTGCATGCGCGGCTCGCGGGCGACCGCCACGTGAGCGACGACACGCACCTGAAGGAAATGGCCGCGCTGAGCACGCTGCTGGTGCAGCTGCGCTCGCTGATGCCGTCGGTGTCGAAGGAGTGCGAGATCTCGGTCACGCACCTCGAGGCGATCCAGCGCAGCCTGCGCCTGTGCATCGGCTATCTGGAGATCCTGTCGAGCCTGGTGCCGGCCCGCGACGACGTGACGTCCCGCGAGTACATGCGCACCGCGATGAAGGCCGTGAACCGGCGCATCCGCGACACGCTCGTCGGTGCGAGCCGCGCGCTGAAGTTCGGCACGCCGAGCCGGCTCGCGCCGCGCCGCCGGCCGGCCGATCCGCCGCACGATGCGCCGCCGCAGCTGTCCGGCTACGTGTCGATCACGGTCAAGCTGGCCGGTGAAGTGGATCAGTTGCGCGAGAAGCTGCTCGATACGGCGCAGGCGTGGAATATTTAAAATCCGGACGGTGCTGAATATCGCGCGGTGCCGGAGCAATCTTTCATTTTCATTTCAACGCCGGCAGCATGGCGTTTCGAGACGCGGCATTCGGGCATGTCGATTGATCCTGCCCTGGAAATACCGGCCGGTTCACCGGTTCGCGACGGCGCGTTTCGACCGCCATTCCATGCCGATTCGCGCCGGATTCTCCGGCGGGTTAACCGCCCGCCAGCCCTGTCGCGACAGGCCCGCCGACGTATTTACGCGAAAATCAGCCCTTGCCCCAACCTCCCGGACAGCCGATACTCGCATATTCCGCGAAATATGATCGCACCGGACTTCCATCCACGGTTATTCCCATGAGCACGATTCTCGAAAGCCTCCCGACCGGCCAGAAGGTCGGTATCGCCTTCTCCGGCGGCCTGGACACCAGCGCCGCGCTGCACTGGATGAAACTGAAGGGCGCTGTCCCGTACGCATACACGGCGAACCTCGGCCAGCCCGACGAAGACGATTACGACGCGATCCCGAAGCGTGCAATCGAATACGGCGCAGAAGGCGCCCGCCTGATCGACTGCCGCGCGCAGCTGGTTGCAGAAGGCATCGCGGCGCTGCAAAGCGGCGCATTCCACATCACGACGGCCGGCGTCACGTACTTCAACACGACGCCGATCGGCCGCGCCGTGACGGGCACGATGCTCGTCGCCGCGATGAAGGAAGACGGCGTCAACATCTGGGGCGACGGCAGCACGTACAAGGGTAACGACATCGAGCGCTTCTACCGCTACGGCCTGCTCGTGAACCCGGATCTGAAGATCTACAAGCCGTGGCTCGACCAGACGTTCATCGACGAGCTCGGCGGCCGTGCCGAAATGTCGGAATTCATGAACCAGGCCGGCTTCGCGTACAAGATGTCGGCCGAGAAGGCCTATTCGACCGACTCGAACCTGCTCGGCGCGACGCACGAAGCGAAGGATCTGGAAAGCCTCGAAAGCGGCATCAAGATCGTGAACCCGATCATGGGCGTCGCGTTCTGGCGCGACGACGTGAAGATCGCCGCCGAAGAAGTGACGGTGCGCTTCGAAGCCGGCCAGCCGGTTGCGCTGAACGGCGTCGAGTTCAAGGATCAGGTCGAGCTGCTGCTCGAAGCGAACCGCATCGGCGGCCGCCACGGCCTCGGCATGAGCGACCAGATCGAGAACCGCATCATCGAGGCGAAGAGCCGCGGCATCTATGAAGCCCCGGGCCTCGCGCTGCTGTACATCGCATACGAGCGTCTCGTCACCGGCATCCACAACGAAGACACGATCGAGCAGTACCGCGAGAACGGTCGCCGCCTCGGCCGCCTGCTGTATCAAGGCCGCTGGTTCGACCCGCAGGCGATCATGCTGCGCGAGACGGCACAACGCTGGGTCGCACGCGCGATCACCGGCGAAGTGAAGATCGAACTGCGCCGCGGCAACGACTACTCGATCCTGAGCACGAAGTCGCCGAACCTCACGTATCAGCCGGAACGCCTGTCGATGGAGAAGGTCGCATCGACGTTCTCGCCGCGCGACCGGATCGGTCAGCTGACGATGCGCAACCTCGACATCACCGATACGCGCGACAAGCTGCGCGTGTACACCCAGGTCGGCCTGCTGACGCCGGGTGAACAGTCGGCGCTGCCGCAGATCAAGGGCGACGGCGAGCAGTAAGCCGTTTCCCGAAGCCGGCGCGCGTAGCCGATACGCGCGCCGCGCCGGGCAGGCCGTATGTGCGTCGATGCATGCGCGGCCTGCCGCCCCCTCCGCTTTCCCTCGCTTTCCCCTCTTTCCCGCTCCCTGCTTCCCCCCGCTATCGCGTCGCGCGCAAACGGCGCTGCAACGTAGCCGCGATCATGGCAAGCTGCGAGTCGTTCGATTTCCGACCCGGCTCATGACTTCCCTCCTCGTCATTCACGTCAACGGCCCGATCAACAGCGGCAAGACGACGATCGGTCGCGCACTCGCCCGCGTGCTGCCCGATGCGCGCTTCATCGACGGCGACGACCACGACGCGCCCGACGACGCCCCGTTCCACGCGCAGTGGGCGATCGCGCTGGCGCGCCTCGTCAACGAGATCGCGCAGGCGCGCGAACGTCATCTGGTGATCGCCTATCCGATCGGCGAAGCGGAATTCGAGCAGTTGCGCGCGGCCTGCGACGCACGCGATGCGCGCCTGTTCGTCGCGACGCTCGCCCCGCCCGAAGCGGTCGCCGCGTCGGATCGCGGCACGCGCACGCTGACGGACTGGGAGCGGCAACGTATCGCCGAGATGTATCGGGAAGGGTATGCGGCGCGAACGTTCAGCGATTGCTTCGTCGATACGTCGAGCGCGCCGGCCGATGCGTGTGCGAAGGAGATCGCGCGCCGCCTTCAATGATGATGCTGCACGCCCGACACGACCGCTTCGCGCGCCCCCTTGCGGCTCAGCAGCAGCGTGACGATCGCCGACACCGCGAGCGTGCCGGCCACCACGTAGAGCCCCGCCGCATAGCCGCCCGTCACATGCTTGAGCCAGCCGATCGCGAACGGCCCGACGAACCCGCCGAGGTTGCCGATCGAGTTGATCATCGCGATCCCCGCGGCCGCGCCGGCGCCTGACAGGAACGCGCTCGGCATCGCCCACAGCGGCGCCTTCGCGGCGCTGATCCCGATGTTGACGACCACCAGCGCGAGCACGGTCAGCAGCGCGGTGCTTGCCTGCCCCGCGAACACGAAGCCGACGCATGCGAGCACGCACGGAATCACGACGTGCCACGTGCGCTCGCCGCGGCGGTCCGAATGGCGCGCCCACGCGATCATCGCGACGACGGCGGCGATGCTCGGGATGCCGGTCAGCAGCCCCGTCTGCCATGCGGTGAAGCCGAACTGCCTGACCATCAGCGGCGCCCACAGGCCGAGCGTATAGAGCCCCGCCGACGTGCCGAAGTAGATCAGCGCGAGCGCCAGCACGCGCGGGTCGAGCAGCGCCTGCCACGCACCGGCCGTATGCCCGGCGTGCGTGTGCCGCGCGTCGGCTTCCGACTTCAGCTTCGCGATCAGCCAGTCGCGCTCGTCCGCCTTCAGCCACGCGGCCTTCGACGGCGCATCGGTCAGGCACTTCAGCACGACGAAGCCGAGCACGACCGCCGGCAGCGCCTCGACGATGTACAGCATTTGCCAGTCGGCGAGCCCGAACATCGGCGGCATCTGCATGATCGCGCCCGACAGCGGCGAGCCGATCGCGGTCGAGATCGGCGCGGCCGCCATGAACCATGCGGCGGCCACCGCGCGTTGCTTCGCGGGGAACCACAGGCTCAGGTACAGGATGATGCCGGGGAAGAAGCCGGCCTCGGCCATGCCGAGCAGGAAGCGCAATGCGTAGAAGCTCGTCGGCCCGGTCACGAACGCGGATACCGCCGACACGATGCCCCACGTGATCATCACGCGCGCGATCCAGATGCGTGCGCCGACGCGGTGGAGAATCAGGTTGGACGGCACTTCGAACAGGAAGTAGCCGATGAAGAACAGGCCGCCGCCGAATCCGAACGCGGTCGGCGACAGGCCGATCGCCTTGTTCATCGTCATCGCCGCGAAGCCGACGTTGACGCGATCGAGAAAGCTGACGAAATAAAGCAGCATCACGAACGGAATGATGCGCCACATCAGTTTCCGCGCGACGCGGGTTTCCAGATCCGCTTGCATGTGTCTCCTCCTTCTTCGAGGTCGAGCCGCGCCCCTGTCCGCGGGTGCCCGGCCGGTGCTCCACGAGCGCTGACCGGCGCCGCGACGAAGCGCGTGCGCCGGCGCCCGGCTCGCGTCGAATGCGCGAGTCGCGGGCAGTCAATTTCCGGTGGTGGCGGGCGATCGTCGCCCGCCGCGTTGCCGTCAGGCAGCGACCGTCGCGTGCGCGACGCGTTCGCAGACGGCCGCCGTCACCTGCGCGGTCGTCGCGCGGCCGCCGAGATCGCGCGTATGCAGCGACGGGTCGGCCGTGACGGCCTCGATCGCCTGCATCACGCGCGCGGCCGCTTCCGTCTCGCCGAGATGCTCGAGCAGCATCACCACCGACCAGAACGTGCCGACCGGATTCGCGAGCCCCTTGCCCATGATGTCGAACGCGGAACCGTGGATCGGCTCGAACATCGACGGATAGCGGCGCTCGGGATCGATGTTGCCGGTCGGCGCGATGCCGAGGCTGCCGGCGAGCGCGGCGGCCAGATCGCTGAGGATGTCCGCATGCAGGTTCGTCGCGACGATCGTGTCGAGCGACGCCGGGCGGTTCACCATGCGCGCGGTCGCGGCATCGACGAGTTCCTTGTCCCACGTGACGTCGGGGAATTCCTGCGCGATCTGCTTCGCGATCTCGTCCCACATCACCATCGCGTGACGCTGCGCGTTGCTCTTCGTGATGACGGTCAGCAGCTTGCGCGGACGCGACTGCGCGAGGCGGAACGCGAAGCGCATGATGCGTTCGACGCCGGCGCGCGTGAGGATCGACACGTCGGTCGCGGCCTCGATCGGATGACCCTGGTGCACGCGGCCGCCGACGCCTGCGTATTCGCCTTCCGAATTCTCGCGCACGATCACCCAGTTCAGGTCGTCCGGGCCGCAGCGTTTCAGCGGCGCGTCGATGCCGGGCAGGATGCGCGTCGGGCGCACGTTCGCGTACTGGTCGAAGCCCTGGCAGATCTTCAGGCGCAGGCCCCACAGCGTCACGTGGTCGGGCACGTCCGGGTCGCCCGCCGAGCCGAACAGGATCGCGTCCTTGCCGCGCAGCGCGTCCAGGCCGTCGGCCGGCATCATCGCGCCATGCTGGCGGTAGTAGTCGGCGCCCCAGTCGAAATCCTCGAACTCGAACGCAAAGCGGTCGCTGCCGCGAGCCAGCGCGTCCAGCACCTGCTTGGCCGCAGGCACCACTTCCTTGCCGATGCCGTCGCCGGGAATGGTCGCGATACGGTAGGTCTTCATGCTGACATCCTCGATTGATCGTGAGCGTGAATGCACTTTACCTAACCAGAAGTGCGGTAACCGGTGCTAGACTCAAAGCATCTTTAACTTCAATTCACGAATCCAGTCATGGCGGATACCGTGCAGCCGGCCGACCTCGGCTTCTTCTCGACGCTGGCCGCGTCGGGCAGCCTGAGCGCGGCCGCGCGCGAGCTCGGGCTGACCGCGGCGGCCGTCAGCAAGCGGCTCACGCAGATGGAACGGCGCGCGGGCGTGACGCTCGTCAACCGCACGACGCGGCGCATGATGCTCACGCCCGAAGGCGACGTGTACCTCGACTACGCGCGCCGGATCCTCGATCAGATGGACGAACTGGGCGAACTGCTCGGCAGCGCGAAGCAACGGCCGAAGGGGCTGCTGCGCGTGAACGCGACGCTCGGCTTCGGGCGCGGCCATGTCGGGCCGGCGATCTCGCGCTTCGTCGCGCGTTATCCGGAGGTGTCGGTGCAGCTGCAGCTGTCGGTGATGCCGCCGCCGCTGACCGACGACGCGTTCGACGTGTGCATCCGCTTCGGCGAGCCGCCCGACACGCGCGTCGTCGCGCGGCGGCTCGCGCCGAATCGCCGGCTGCTGTGCGCGGCGCCCGCGTATCTCGCGCGGCATGGGACGCCCGGCACGCCGCACGAGCTGACGCGGCACAACTGCATCGGCATCCGTCAGGGCGACGAAGGTTACGGGATCTGGCGCCTGACGAGCGGGCGCGGCGCGGCGCGCAACGCCGAAGCCGTGCGGATCAACGGCAACCTGACGACGAACGACGGCGAGATCGCGGTGAAGTGGGCGCTCGACGGGCACGGGATCCTGATGCGCGCGGAATGGGACATCCGCGACTATCTGGCCGACGGACGCCTAGTCGCCGTGCTGCCCGACTACGAAACGCCGAGCGCCGACATCTATGCGGTGTATGCGCAGCGGCATCAGATGTCGACGCGGATTCGCGCGTTCGTCGAGTTTCTGGCGGGGGAACTGGGCGGGTGACGGATGGGGTGAACGCCACTGCACTTCGTCGAATCGGGGGCGCCGTGCGCAATCGGCCCGACTGATTCAGCCCAACGACGCGCCGGCCCGTGGAATGCCGATATTTCAGCGGAATGGGTCGAAAATCGCCGGAATATTTGCCCATCCGCCGAACGCACCGCCGACTCCCCCCGAATCGCCAGTCCACGGAGCGCACTCCCGCCGCACCGCCATCACGCCGCGGCCGCCAGCCTGCCGTCTGCGTCGGGCTCGCACGCGGCGACCGCCGCAGCCATCTGCCGCCCCGCTGCCCCGGGCACGCTCACGCCCGCCTCGTCCTGCGCCGCATCCGCGAAACGCTCCGCGGCCCAGTCGACGAACGCGCGCACGCCCGGCGACACGTGCCGGCGCTTCGCATAGACGGCCGACACCGGCACCGCGTCCGGCCGCCAGCGCGGCAACACTTCCCGCAACTGCCCCGCGTCGATCAGCGGCTGCGCGACGACGCGCGGCGGCTGGATCAAGCCGAGGCCATGCACGCCGCACGACAGGTACGCCTGCTCGTCGTCGACGCTGACGACGCTGTCGAGCCGGATCTTGCGCACCGTGCCGTCCAGCGCGAATTCGAGTTCGGCCGCGCGCTGGCCCGACGCGAACGCGCCATTGACCGCGCGATGCCCGCCGAGTGCATCGAGCGAACGCGGCACGCCGCAGCGTTCGAGATACGCGGGGCTCGCGCACGTCACGCGTTCGAGTACGCCGAGCCGGCGCGCGACCAGCGACGAATCGGGCAGCGCACCCAGCCGGATGCTGCAGTCGACCGCATCGCCGATCAGGTCGGCCGCGCGCCCGGACACGCCCAGCAGCAGCACGAGCTCGGGATGGCGCGCATGGAACGTGCCGAGCGCCGGCAGCACGATCGTGCCCGCCACCGATCCCGGCAACTCGACGCGCAACGGCCCGCTCGGATGCCGCGCGGCATTGCGCAGGCTCGCTTCGAGTTCGTCGACGTCCGCGGTGATGCGCCGGCACCGCTCGTAATACGCGTCGCCCTCTGGCGTTGCCCGCAACGCGCGGGTCGTGCGCACCAGCAACGGCATGCCGAGCGCCGCCTCGAGTTCCTGCACGGTGCGCGTCGCGGTTGCGCGCGAAATGCCGAGCGCGTGCGCCGCGCGCGTAAAGCTGTTCAGCTCGACGATGCGCGTGAAGATGCGCATCGCGCGAATCGGATTGTCCACCGGAAACTCCCGGGAAATGCGGCATGACGCGGCGCGCGCGAAGCGCGCTGCGACGCATGCCGGTCGGTGAGAAAGCCGCGCCGCCGGCGCGGCGAACGGTTCAGTCGTGCGCGGCCGCGGCCCCGGGCGCCGGCGCGGCGAGCAGTTGCCGCGCCAGCGCGAGCGCCTCGTCGCGATTCGCCGCCGCGTTCAGCGGATACCCCCAGACCTTCTCGAACGCGCCCGAAAACGCATCGAGCGCCGCGCGCCGCTGCGTATCGGGTTCGACCGCGATCATCGCTGGAATCCATTCGCGCGATCGCTCGCGATTCGCCTTGCTCCATTTCGCGAGCTGCTTGCGCATTTCGTGATCCTGCGCATCGTGATCGTCGCCGGACGGCGCATCATCGGTCAGTAAAACGAAGCGTTCCCGGCGCGCGAACAACGCATCGAGTTCGGCCAGCAAGTGCGCGGGCTCGCTCGACGGCGAACGCGCGTAACGCAACCACACCAACGGGAATTCATTCGTGACGATCTGCATGTCGACCTCCAGATGAGAATGATTCTCATGTTAGGGGTCGATGCCCGTCCCGTCATTTCTCGTGCCGGCCAACCGCTTGTTCGATCCGGCCAACCGCGCTCAGCGCTGCCGGTCGGTCAGGTATTGGGTCGGCGACTTGCCGGTCGCCTTGCGGAACATCGTCACGAAGCTGCTCGCGCTCTCGTAGCCGAGATCGATCGCGATCTGGTGCACGCGGCGGCCCGCCGTCAGCATGCGCAGCGACAGCGCGACGTGCAGCCGCCGGCGCCAGTCGCCGAGGCTCATGCCGAGCTCCTTCACGGCGAGTCGCGTGAGGCTGCGCTCGCTGACGCCGGCGCGACGTGCGAGCTCGGGCAGCGGCGACTTGTCGGCGGGATCGTCGAGCAGGTGATCGATCAGCTTGCGCAGCCGGCGGTCGGCCGGCATCGGCAGGTACAGGTCCTCCACCGGCGCGGCAACGAGTTCGTCGAGCAGCGTCGCCATCAACCGCCCCTGCGGGCCATCGACGTCGTACAGGCTCGGGAAGCTCGCGGCCTTCAGCAGCAGTTCGCGCAGCAGCGGCGACATGCCGAGCGTGCAGCAGCGCGCCGGCAGGGCGGGCGCCGCATCGGGCTCGACCAGCACCGCGTAGAACGTCGCGCCAGCCGAGCCCCGCGCCGAATGCGTGACGCCGCCCGGAATCCACACGGTGCATTGCGGCGGCGCGCTCCACACGCCGCCCTCGATCTCGCAATAGATGACGCCGCTCAGCGTGTACAGCAGTTGCGCCTGCGGATGGCTGTGCCGCTCGAGCCGCCACTCGGGCTCGACCACCGAACCGCCGAACACGACGAGCGGACGCGGCACGTGATAGACGTCGGCGTCGGCAGCGGGATCGGTAACGGCGGGCAGGTTGCGCATGAAGCGATGGTGTCGGAAGCGGCCGGACGGCGTGCCCGCGCGGCCTTGTCGTGCCTGTTCGGGCTTATTCGTGCTTATACCAGAAAGGCGCGGCCGCGCGGTTCCCGGCCGGCGTCTGCAGCCCCGCGCCGATCCGAATACAATGCCTCGATCCCCCGCCGCCGCGCCAACCTTGCCGGAGCCGCCATGTTCGACCTGACCACGCTGACCACCTTCATCGCCGTCGTCCTGGGCCTGTTCCTGATCCCCGGCCCCGCCGTGCTGCTCGTGCTGAGCCGGACCGTGCAGGGCGGGCGCAAGACCGGCATCCTGACCGGGCTCGGCGTCGCGAGCGGCGATTTCGTGCATACGCTGTTCGCGGCCGTCGGGTTGTCCGCGCTGCTGATGACGTCGGCGCTCGCGTTCAACGTCGTGAAGCTGGTGGGCGCCGCGTACCTGATCTACCTCGGCGTGCGCGCGCTGCTCGACCGGCCGTCCGATCCGTCGCTGCCGAAGGTGGCGCCCGTCACGCCGCTGAAGGCCTATCTGCAGGCGATTCCCGCCGAAGTGCTGAACCCGAAGACCGCGCTGTTCTTCCTGGCGTTCATGCCGCAGTTCGTGCATCCGGAGCGCGGCTCGTCGTTCGTGCAGTTCGCGGTGCTCGGGCTGATCTTCGTCGTGCTCAGCTCGCTCTACACGACGCTGATCGCATGCTCGATCCGCCCGCTCGGCCGCCTCGTGAAGCGGCTCGCATGGCTCACGCGCTGGCAGGGGAAGATCATCGGCACGATCTTCATCGCGCTCGGGCTGCGGGTGGCGGTGCAGCAGCGCTGACGCGAACGCGCGCATGACGTCCCGCGCCGCGCCCGCAGGCGAAGTCCTCTATACCGACCCGCGCCTCGTCGCGGTCTACGACCTGTTCAACGCGGGCGATCGCGACTTCACGTTCTACGCGTCGCGCATCGGCACTGCACGGCAACGGATTCTCGATCTCGGCTGCGGCACCGGCACCTTCGCGCGCCGGCTCGCGGCGGCCGGGCATGACGTCGTCGCAATCGATCCCGCACCGGCGATGATCGACCATGCGCGACGCCAACCCGGCGCCGACGCGGTGCGCTGGCTCGCGTGCGATCTCGACGGCCTGCCGCCGGGCGCGTCGTTCGATGCCGTCGTGATGACCGGGCACGCGTTCCAGTGCCTGCTGACCGATGCCGAAATCGACGCGACGCTGCGCGACGTGCGGCGCGTGCTGGCCGACGGCGGCCGCTTCCTGTTCGACACGCGTAATCCACGTGCCGAGCCGTGGCATGCGTGGAACCCGCAAGCGTCAGCATGCCGTGTCGCTTCGCCCGAGTTCGGCGTGGTCGAACTCCACCACGCAGTGACCGCGATCGACGGCCCGATCGTGTCGTTCGATACGGTCTACCGATTTCATCGCGACGATATGCAGGTGACGAACGCAAGCCGGCTGCGCTTCGTCGCGCAGGCCGATCTGCAGGCGCGCATCGCGGCCGCCGGCTTCTCCACGTCCGACTGGTGCGGCGACTGGCACGGCGCGCCGTTCGACGACGCGGCAAGCGCGGAGATCATCGCGATCTGCCGCGCGTGAACGGGCTGAGGCAGCGCGCTCGCGCCGCCGCCCGACTCATCCCAACGCCTGCCGCACACCGTCCCAATCGAGCCCGAACCGCGCAAGATACTTGCGCAACCGGTCCGCGTCGTTCGGCTGCCTCTTGCTCTGGCGCGACACCGCGAACAGCGTGCGCCCGGCCTCCGACAAACTCGCCGATACGCGGCACACATCCAGCACGCGTTCGAGCTGCACGCGGTCGAACAGGTCGAGTTCAACCGCACGCGCGCCGAACACCGCGGCGACGCATGCGTCCGACTCGCGCCCCTCGCCCGGCGACGACCACGTGCGCGTCAGGCGATCGACCTCCTGTTCGGCGATGTCCTCGGTAATCCGCCCGGCATCGGCAAGCGTCGCCATCCGCGTAACCGATGCGGACAGTTCGCGGAAGTTGCCGGCCCACGTCGCGCGCGGCGATGCGGCGAACGCGAGGTAGCGCCGCTTCGCTTCCACGTTGAACCGCACCTGCTCGCCCTGCTCGCGGCCGAAACGATCGAGCTCGAATTCGAGGTTCGGCTCGATGTCCTCGCGGCGCTCGGCGAGCCCCGGTAATTCGTAAGTCCACAGGTTGATCCGCGCATACAGATCCTCGCGGAACGTGCCGGCCGCCACCATCTGCCGCAGGTCGCGATGCGTGCCGGCGATCAGTTCGAAATCGCTGGTCGCCTCGACGTCCGCGCCGACCGGTAGAAAACGCTTCTCCTCGATCGCCTTCAGCAGCATCGCCTGCTCGTCGAGCCCGAGCTCGCCGATCTCGTCGAGAAACAGCAGGCCACCGTCCGCCGCGCGCAGCAGGCCCGCACGTGCGGACTGCGCGCCGGTAAACGCGCCCTTCACATGTCCGAACAGCGTGGACATCGCCGCGTCGCCGCGCAGCGTCGCGCAGTTGATCTCGATGAACGGGCCCGCGAGCCGATGGCGGCCGCGCTTCAGTTCGTACACGCGTTTCGCGAGAAACGACTTGCCGGCGCCCGTCGGGCCGACGAGCAGCATCGGCGCGCGCGAGCGCACGGCCACGCGCTCCAGTTGCTCGATCAGCCCGTTGAAGCGCGCGTTGCGCGTCGCGATGCCGGCCTTCAGGAACGACACCGTCTCGTCGCGCTCGTGCGTGAAGCGCTGCGCGATCCGGTTGTAGCGCGACAGGTCGAGATCGATCACCGACACCGTGCCCGGCCCGCTCGGCCCTTCGTCGGTCTGCTGCGGCGGCCCGGTTTGCACGAGGCGCGCGGGCAGGTAGCGCGCTTCCGCGAGCAGGAACCAGCAGATCTGCGCGACGTGCGTGCCGGTCGTGATGTGGACCAGGTAATCCTCGTGGTCGAGATCGAACGGATACGCGCGCGCGTAGTCGTGCAGCGTCGCGTAGACCTCCTCGAAATCCCACGGATCGTGGATCGTGACCGGCGTGAGCCGGACGTCGGTATGCGGCGACAGTTCCGCGAGATCGTCGCGCACCTGCTGGGCAAGGCGCGTGTAACCCGGCGGGTGCAGCAATTCGAGGCGGTCGATCGCGAGATCCGGTTGCAGGCAGAGCGACACGGTCGGCCGCCACTTGCGGTAACGGCGCGGCGCGCGGCCGCCCTGGTCGAGCACGGTGCCGAGAAAGCCGATGGCGACGGTTTTGCGCATGTTTATCTCATGGGATAAAAGCCGATCCGATTGTATCCGGATTCCGTGGTGACGCGACAGCACCGCCCGCTTCGCCCGCGGCCTCGAAATAAAAAATCATCCTTTTATTTCAATGGTTTGCCAGAATTTTCGTGCGCCACGCCATGCGTTGGCACGCTCCTCGCTAAATAGAAGGCGCCGGATGTCCCGCTGGCCCGCGAGCCAGGGTTCACCAAGCCCTGCTGGTGCGCCGCCGCCGAACCTCGTTCGTTGCGGCAGTGCATGCCGCCATGGACAGACGAAGGCAAAGGGGCGCGCGAGGCAGCTTCGTCCGGGTTCGAATCCCGGGGCGCCCACTGTTCGGTAGCTCAACAGGTAGAGCAGCCGGCGCAAGCCGGTGTGTGGCGGGTTCGAATCCCGTCCGAACGTTGTCCGCAAGGACAATCTCTGATGAAAGCAGTACCCGCCGGCGCGGGCCGACAGGCCCGCCGCGCGTCGAACCGGTTGCGGTTCCGCGTGCTCGGCCGGGCGGCCGGACGGCCCGCGCGAATGCACACGACGACGCCATGCAGGATGCGTCGCCGCGTGCTGCAGCGCCGCCAACGCGCCGCCCGCCCGATCGCGTCGCACCCCGATCCGTACGATGCGTGTCGTCCGGCGGTCATTGAAGAAAAGGACAAGAATATGTGGAAGCGTCATGTTGTGAAAAAGAACGAACGCGCGCTGCTGATGAATGAGGGCGATTTCGTGAAGGTGCTGGAACCGGGCGTGTTCACGGCCTTCGATCCGTTCAAGCGTCTGTCGGTGCAGACCGCGCGTCTCGACGCGCCGCTTGCCGACGCCGCGTTGGCCGACTACCTGCGTCACGACGCACCGGACGTGCTCGCGCGATACTTCGTCGCGATGGACCTGGCCGACGACGAAGCGGGCCTGCGCTACGAAGACGACGTGCTCGTCGAGATCCTGCCGCCGGGCACGCGCCGGCTGTACTGGCGCGGCCTGATCGCGCACCGTCTGGAGCGCGTCGATCTCGCGCAGGACAGCATGCTGCCGGCCGCGCTCGCGAAGCGCATCGCGCAACCGGCGCTGCGTGCGCGCGGCGTGGCGGGGCTGACGGGCGTGCTGCTCGCGCAGGTGCCGGCGTATCACGTCGGCGTGCTGAAGATCGACGGCAAGATCGAGCGGCTGCTGGACCCGGGCGTCACGGCGTTCTGGCGCTTCAACCGCGACGTGGCGGTCGAGCTGGTCGACCTGCGCCTGCAGCCGCTCGAAGTCGCGGGGCAGGAAATCCTGACGCGCGACAAGGTCGCGCTGCGGCTGAACCTGTCGGCGACGTGGCGCTATGCGGACGTGCTGCATGCGTTCGGCCAGCTGCAGAAGCCGCTCGAACATCTGTATCGCGAGCTGCAGTTCGCCCTGCGCGCGGCCGTCGGCACGCGTTCGCTCGATGAACTGCTGGAGGACAAGCAGGCGCTCGACGACGTCGTGATCGCGCAGGTGCGCACCCGCCTCGCGCAATCGGGCGTGGAGGTGCGCAGCGTCGGCGTGAAGGATATCGTGCTGCCGGGCGACATGAAGACGATCCTCGCGCAGGTGGTCGAAGCCGAAAAGGCCGCGCAGGCGAACGTGATCCGCCGCTGCGAGGAAACGGCGGCGACCCGCTCGCTGCTGAACACCGCGAAGGTGATGGAAGAGAACCCGACCGCGCTGCGGCTCAAGGAGCTGGAAACGCTCGAGCGCGTCGCGGAACGGATCGACCGCATCTCGGTGTTCGGCGGTCTCGATCAGGTGCTGAACGGACTCGTCAGCATCAAGGGCGCCTGATGCACGAAGCGCACGCAGCATACGAAACTGGATGAAACGGCGCGGCGCATGGCCGCCGCGCCGGACGCATGAACGAATGGTGAAACCAATGCGTAACGACGATTATCAAGTGATGGAACTGGCGAACGGCAAGCCGGTGAAGATGTGGACGCAAGGCGTCGCCGTCGAGGACGACGCGCGCACGCAATTGCGCAACACCGCGCAGATGCCGTTCATCTTCCGGCACGTCGCGGTGATGCCGGACGTGCACCTCGGCAAGGGCTCGACGATCGGCAGCGTGATCCCGACGAAGGGCGCGATCATCCCGGCGGCAGTGGGTGTCGACATCGGCTGCGGGATGATGGCCGCGCGCACGACGCTGAGCGCCGCCGATCTGCCGGACGCGCTCGGCGGGCTGCGCAGCGCGATCGAACGCGCGGTGCCGCATGGCCGCGTGCCGGGCCGCCGCGATCCGGGCGCGTGGGGCGATCGCACGCCGGCCGCCGTGACGGATGCCTGGAAGTCGCTGCTGCCGGGCTTTCAGCGGATCGTCGACAAGTATCCGAAGCTGGAGAAGACAAACCACTACGCGCATCTGGGCACGCTCGGCACCGGCAACCACTTCATCGAAGTGTGCATCGACGAAGCCGATCGCGTGTGGTTCATGCTGCACAGCGGCTCGCGCGGCGTCGGCAACGCGATCGGCAGCCTGTTCATCGAGCTCGCGCAGGCCGACATGCGACAGCACATCGCGAACCTGCCGGATCGCAACCTCGCGTATTTCAACGAGGGCAGCCGGCACTTCGACGATTACGTCGAAGCGGTCGGCTGGGCGCAGGACTACGCGCGCCGCAACCGGCAGGCGATGATGGATGCGGTGATCGGCGCGGCGCGCCATGCGATCGCCAAGCCGTTCGGGGTCGACGAACACGCGGTGAACTGCCACCACAACTACGTGCAGCGCGAACGCCACTTCGGCGAGGACGTGCTCGTGACCCGCAAGGGCGCGGTGTCCGCGCAAAAGGGGCAACTCGGGATCATTCCGGGCTCGATGGGCGCGAAGAGCTTCATCGTGCGCGGGCTCGGCAATCCGGAGAGCTTCTGTTCGTGCAGCCACGGCGCCGGCCGCGCGATGAGCCGGACCGAAGCGAAGCGCCGCTTCACGGTCGACGACCAGGTGAACGCGACGCGAGGCGTCGAATGCCGGAAGGACGCGGGCGTCGTCGACGAAATCCCGATGGCCTACAAGGACATCGACGCGGTAATGGCGGCGCAGCGCAGCCTCGTCGAAGTGGTGCACACGCTGCGTCAGGTGGTGTGCGTGAAAGGGTAGCGGGTGCGGCGTGTGCACCCCTTCACCAACGAACGGCGCGATGCTTGCAGGCATCGCGCCGTTTCTCTTTGCACGCGCGTTCAATCGCCATCGCACGGTTCACTGCCGCAGCAGCGGTATACTCGATGCTGTCCGGCCGCGCTCGATCCGCATCGCGCGCTTACGATGCGCTTGCAACCGGACGTCCGCCCTACTCCCCGTCATCACCGATACGAACCGTCATGTTTCGTCATCTCCCGCTTGCTGTCGCTGTCATCCTGCTCACCGCGTCGCTGTCCGCTGCCGCACGCGACCCCGCGCAACATCCGGTCGCGCGCGATTTCAAGAACTGGTCGGTCGTCTGCGACAACGCGAATGGCTGCGTCGCCGAGGGCGGCAACGACGACATCGACGACACCCGCACCAGCATGATCGTGCGGCTCACGCGCGACGCCGGCCCCGATGCGCAGCCGTCGCTGGAGATCTTCGCGTCGGCGCCGCTCGATCTGCGCACCGCGCGCGCGGACGGTCAACCGTTCGACGCCGTGCAGGCCGAGTGGCATGCGGTCGCCAAAACAGGCGACGAAGACGACGACGTCTATCCGTTCCATATCCGCACCAGCGATCCGACGACGGTCGACGCATGGCTGACGATGTCGCACAACGCACAGGTGCTCAGTTTCGGCGACCCCGCCGACACGCAGACGCCGCGTGTTTCGCTCTCGGGGCTCAATGCCGCGCTGCTGCTGATCGACGACACGCAGGGCCGCATCGGCACGGTCACCGCGCTGCTGCGCAAGGGCGCCAAACCCGCATCGGCGGTGCCCGCCGCGCCGACGCTGCCGCCCGCGCCCGTTCCGGCGCCGCGCGTGGCCGATCTCACGCCCGCCGAACAGCGCCCGCTCGTCGACGCGGTGTTCGACAAGTTCGGCGGCAGCGTGAAGCGTTGCGCGGCCGATGCCGGCGACGAAATGTCGACGCAGGCGCGCCGCAAGAACGCATCGGCCATCGCGATCTCGGCCACCGATGCAATCGTGTCGATCCCGTGCCAGACGAGCAGCGCGTACAACCATACGGACCTGTGGTATCGCGTGCATCGCAGCGCACCGTATGCACCGGCGCCGATGGACTTCGGCGAACACGCGAGTGCGGGGCTCGACCCGGCGTCGTTCGCGAACCAGCTGACCGAAGCGGGCTACGATTCCGCGCATGCGATGCTGTCGAGCCTCGATCGCGTGCGCAGCGCCGGCGATTGCGGGTCGAGCGCGTCGTGGGTGTTCGACGGCAAGCGCTTCGTGCTGAGCGACGTCGCGATGCACGGCGCGTGCAACGGGCTGTTCCAGGATCAGTGGCCGCGGCTGTATCGGACGGCCGGTTCGACCGACAACCCGCGCTGATGCACCGGCGTCGGCTCGCTCACGCGCCGACGATCGAGATCGAGAACCCGTCCCAGCCCTTGAGCCCGACCGTCTGCACGGCGGTCGTCGTGACGTTCGGCGCCGCGACGAGCCGTGCGAACCCGTCGCGCACACCCACGACGTCCGGCTCGTGATTGCCCTGATCGGCAACGCGCCCGCCCCGCACGACGTTGTCGACGACGATCACCGTGCCCGGCCGCGACAGCTTCAGCGCGGCGTCCAGGTAAACGGCGTTGTTGTCCTTGTCCGCGTCGATGAAGATGAAGTCGAACGGTGCCACGCCCGCATCGACGAGCCGAGCGAGGCTGTCCTTCGCGCTGCCGACGATCACCGACACGACGCTCGCGAACCCGGCGTGCGCGATGTTCTGCGTCGCGACCTTCGCATGGTCGGGATTCAGCTCGAGCGTGACGAGCTGCCCGCCCGGCGGCAACGCGCGCGCGAGCCAGATCGTGCTGTAGCCGCCGAGCGTGCCGACCTCGAGGATGCGCCGCGCGCCGCGGATCGTCGCGAGCAGCTGCAGCAGCTTGCCCTGGTTCGGCGCGACGTTGATCGCGGGCAGCCCGGCCGCGTCGCTCGCCGCGAGCGCGGCGTCGAGCGCGTCGTCGGACGGCACGAGCGTCGCCGAAAAATACGCATCCACCGTGTTCCACCGATCCTGATCCATCGCGCACCCTCTGCCTGTTGTTCGTGGAAAAGGCATTTTATGCGTCGCCAACCCATAAGCAACAAACCATTCGTTCTAAGAGCAGCGGCGCGCGTGCTCCTATAATCGCTCGACGATCACAACAACAGACGGAGCACCCATGACCGATCAGGCCTCTTCGAACTGGCGCCTCGAAACCATCGCCGTGCACGGCGGCTATCGCCCCGACCCGACCACGCGCGCGGTGGCGGTGCCGATCTACCAGACCGTTGCGTACGCATTCGACGACACCCAGCACGGCGCGGACCTGTTCGACCTGAAGGTCCAGGGCAACATCTACACGCGGATCATGAACCCGACGACGGACGTGCTCGAGCAGCGGATCGCCGCGCTCGAGGGCGGCATCGGCGCGCTCGCGCTCGCGTCGGGCCAGTCGGCCGTCACGTATGCGATCCAGACGATCGCGGAAGCGGGCGACAACATCGTGTCGGCAAGCTCGCTGTACGGCGGCACCTACAACCTGTTCGCGCACACGCTGCCGCAATACGGGATCACGACACGCTTCGGCGATCCGCGCGACCCCGCGTCGTTCGAGCCGCTGATCGACGCACGCACGAAGGCGATCTTCGCGGAATCGGTCGGCAACCCGCTCGGCAACGTGACCGACATCGCCGCGCTCGCCGACATCGCGCATCGCCACGGGATCCCGCTGATCGTCGACAACACGGTGCCGTCGCCGTACCTGCTGCGCCCGTTCGAGCACGGCGCGGACATCGTCGTGCACTCGCTGACGAAATATCTCGGCGGCCACGGCACGAGCCTCGGCGGCGCGATCGTCGATTCGGGCAAGTTCCCGTGGGCGCAGCACGCTGACCGCTTCAAGCGGCTCAACGAGCCGGACGTCAGCTATCACGGCGTCGTCTACACCGAAGCGTTCGGGCCGGCCGCATATATCGGCCGCGCACGCGTGGTGCCGCTGCGCAACATGGGCGCGGCGATCTCGCCGTTCAACGCGTTCCAGATCCTGCAGGGCATCGAGACGCTCGCGCTGCGCGTCGAACGCATTACCGACAACGCGCTGAGGATCGCGCAGCATCTCGCGCGCCATGAAAACGTCGAGTGGGTGAACTACGCGGGGCTGCCCGATCATCCGGACCATCCGCTCGTCGCGCGCTACCTGTCGGGCCGCGCGCCGGGCATCCTGACGTTCGGCGTGAAGGGCGGCCGCGACGGCGGCGCGAAGTTCCAGGACGCGCTGAAGCTGTTCACGCGGCTCGTGAACATCGGCGACACGAAATCGCTCGCGACGCACCCGGCATCGACGACGCACCGGCAGTTGTCGCCGGCCGAACTCGCGAAGGCCGGCGTGAAGGAGGAAACGGTGCGGCTGTCGATCGGCATCGAGCATATCGACGACCTGCTCGCCGATCTCGACCAGGCGCTCGCGCAGGTGTGACCCGAAGCGGGCGGGCGCCGCCGCCCGGCTGCGCCCCGCATCGAACGGCGGCATTCCCTCCGATGCGAGGGGTTGCCGCGCGTCGCGGCAGAAAGTGTACGGGGAATTCGCAAACGCCCGTCAGGCGCCGCCCTGCTTCTCGCGCCGGCGTTGCACCAGCCAGTCGAGCAGTTGCCGCCCGTCGCGTTCGCCGAACCATTGCGCATGCCCGATCAGATAACCGTCGTACGCAACGTCGACGATATCGGGCGCGTTGACGATACAGCCGAAATACGCGACTTCCGACAGCGCGAACTCCGTATGCGCGATCGGCAGCAGCGCGACCAGCGCCGCATACGCAGCGTCGTTCAACGGTTCGAGCGACTCGTAGCCGTCGAGCAGCGCGGCGATGTGTTCGTACTCGACGCGGCGCGCATCGGCCGGCGCCATCCAGTCGACCGTGTTGCGCTCGATCGCAAGCGCAACATCCATCACCGCGCAGGTACGATCCGACAAACCGAAGTCGAGCACGGTCCGCACCTCCGCGCCGGGCCCGGCATCGGTCCACAACAGATTCGACGCATGCCAGTCGCCGTGCGTCCACAGCGGCGGCAACGCAGGCAGCAGCGGCACGAGGCGTGCGTGGTACGGGCCGATGACGTTCGCGACATCGCCACGCCAGTCGCGCGTACCGAGCGCCTTGACGAGCAACGGTTGCGCCGTGACCCAGCGTTCGAGCGCGAGCGCCAGGTCGGTCGACGACAGCACGCGAAAACTCGACAGCAGCGTGCGCACGGGCCGGGCCGGCGCGTCGTAGCCGGCCGATGCGCGGTGCAGTTCGGCCAGCGCGCGGCCGGCCGAATACGCGTGCGACGCATGCGTGAACGGCTGCCACGACATCACGCCGCGATACGGGTCGACGCCGGGCGCCCGCACGTGCACCTCGTAAGTCCAGTCGCCGGACGCAAAGGCCGTCGCGCCGTTGCAATCGGCCAGCACGTCCGCCACGGGTATGCCGCGCGTGCGCAGATGCGCGATGAAACGATGCTCTTCCTCGAGCCCCTCGACGTCGCGCAGGCTCACGTGATGACGCTTGACGAACAGCCCGCGCCCGTCCGCCATCTGCACCAGTACGGCCGCTGCGAACTGCCGCGGACTGTGCCACGTCAGCCGCACCGGTTCACCGGCGCCGTCGATCCGCGCAAGCAACGCCGCGACCTCGTCGTGCGTCATCAACGGCCAGTCGCGTTCGGCCTGCTCGCCGTCGACGCCGAACTGCGGCGGTGCGACGTCCCGCGACAGCGGCCCGTCCAGCTCGAGAGGAAATGACATGAACGACCTTGCTCCGTAGTGAATCAGCCCGCCGGGCTCGCCGTCGCGCGCAGCGCGTCGGCCGTCCGGCTCCAGTCGCGCCAGCCGATGACGGCGAGCGCGATGAACAGCGCATAGAGTCCGGCCGTCAGATACAGTTCCTTGAACACGAACATCCCGACGTACACGACGTTCACGACGATCCACAGCCCCCACGACGCGATGTAGCGGCGCGCGGTCCAGTATTGCGCGACGAGGCTGAACGCCGTCAGCGACGCATCGACGAACGGCAGCGCCGCATCGGTCCAGCGCGCCATCATCCCGCCGAGCAGCGCGCTGCCGACCACGGCCGCGATCAGGTCGGGCAGCATCTGGCGCGGCCGCACGCCGGTGACGGGCGCGACGTCGCCCGCCGGCGCCGCGCCGCCGCTCGCCTCGAGCGTGCGCTGCGCGATCCAGCGCCGCCAGCCGTACACCTGCAGCACCGCGAACGCGCCTTGCAGCAGCATGTCCGAATACAGCTTCGCGTCGAAGAAGATCCAGCCGTACAGCGCGACCGACGCGAGCCCGACCGGCCAGCACAGCATGCGCCGCTTCGCGGTCAGCCAGATCGCGAGTGCGCTGACGATCACGCCGGCGATTTCGAGTGGGGACATCGTCTGTGTTCTCCTGGTTGGCTGCCGGGGCCGCGCATCACGCGGCCGGATCCGGACGATCAGAAATCATAGGTCAACGACACGCGCGCGGTGCGCGGCGCGCCCGGGAACAGGTACGCGTCGCCCTGCTGCTCGCCCGCGTCGCGCCAGTAGAACTTGTTGAAGAGGTTGTCCACCGACACGCGCAGCACCGTGCGATGGCCGCCGATCTTCGTCGTATAGCGCGCGCCGAGATTGAACACGAACCACGACGGCACGCGCGCGGTGCCCTCTTCGTTCGCGTTGCGCGCCGCGCTGTACTCGACGCCGCCGAGCAGGTTCAGGCCCGCGACGCCCGGCATTGCGTAATCCGCGTACAGCGACGCGCGCAGCGCCGGCACGTTGATGACCTGGTGCCCTTCGTACGCCGGCGAACCCGAATCGTATGCGCGCGCACGAATCGCCGCGACGCTGGCCGTCAGCGACAGCCTCTCGGTGAGCCGGCCGGCCGCGCCAAGCTCGATCCCCTGGTGCCGCTCCGTGCCGCGTTGCACGAACGTGTAGCTCGTGCCCGACGCATCGGGATCGGCGAACTGGAACGGCTTGCTGATCGAGAACACGGCGGCCGTGAGGCTCAGCCGGTCGAGCCAGTCGTATTTCGCGCCGAGCTCGAACTGGTGCGATTCGACGGGCGGCAGGAACGCGTACGCGTTGGTCGCGCGCACCGGCGCCTGGTCGCCGAGCGACAGCGCCTTGCTGTACGACGCGTACAGCGACAGCACGTTCACCGGCTTGTAGACCAGCGCGACCTGCGGCAGGAACACCGAGCGGTCCGTGTGCGTCGCGTCGCCGTCGAGGCTGTCCCAGCTGCGCTGGCGCAGCAGCACTTCCTTGCCGCCCGCGAGCACCTGCCAGTGCTCGCCGATGCTGATGCGATCGAGCCCGAACACGCCGTACTGCCACGCGTCGAGTTGCGGATACGACGGCCCGGCCGTATTCGGCGACGGCGCGAACGTGACGTCCGGCCCGTACACGTTCTCGCTGCCGACGTAGTCGTACACGGCGTCGGCCATGTGCACGACGCGGCGCTGCACGCTCACGCCGAGCGTCAGCTCGTGCTGCAGCGGGCCGGTCGCGAACTTGCCCGTCGTCACCGCGCGCAGGTCGTCGTTGCGGCGGTATTCGCCGGGGCTGCGGAAGTCGTACACGTCGTAGTCGCCGTTCGCGCCGAAGAAGAACGGCGACGTCGCGCCGGCCGCGCAGCTCGGCGCGTACGAGCACCCGTACGGGAACGCGCTGTTGTCGTCGATCATCGTGCGGCTGCGGCCCGCGGCGATGTACGCCTTCCAGTCGTCGTTGAACTGGTAGTCGAACCGCGCGTTCAGGTTCAGCGCGTCGGTCGTCACGGGCTTGGCCCATGGCTGCGTGCCGAGCGCCTTCGACGTCGTGTTGACGGACGGCACGACGGTGCCGCCGAGCAGCTGATAGCCCGGTGCGGAGCGCTGGATCCACTGCTGGAATTCCGCGTTGAGCTGCAGGCTCGCGCGCGGGCTGATATCCCAGTCGGCGGCGATCGAGCCGAACGTGCGTCGTCCGTTCGTGCCGTCGACGTACGAGTGCATGTTCTCCTTCGCCGCGTTGATCCGGAACCCGAACTGGTTGTCCGGGCCGAAGCGGCGGCCGAGATCGACGGCGGCCGACGTCGAGCCGCGGCTGTCGACGCCGGTCGTCACGCTCGCGACGTTCGCCGAGCGCTTCGTCACGAAGTTGATCACGCCGCCCGGCGCGACCACGCCGCTGTCGATGCCTGCCAGCCCCTTCAGGATCTCGACGCGCTCCTTGTTCTCCAGCGGCACGTTCTGCTCGCCGGACACGGTGAGCCCGTCGATCCGGATCGCGCTCGCGAGATCGACGGGGAAGCCGCGGATCGCGAAGCCTTCGTAGTAGCCGACCGGCGCATAGTCGTTGACGACCGACGCGTCGTTGCGCACCACGTCGCTCAGGCGCTTGGCCTGCTGGTCGTCGAGCTGCGCGCGCGTGACGACGCTGACGGACGCCGGCGTGTCGCGCAGCGGCGTGTCGTCGAGCCCTGCGACCGATGCGTTGCGCGCGCGAAACGCGCTGCCGCGCTCGCCGCTGACCGTGATCGCCGGCAGCGTCGCGCTGCCCGACACATCGGCGTCCGGCGCGGGGGCGTCTCCCGGTGCCGCGGCGGCCTGTGCCGCGAAAAGCGTGATGCCGAGACCGACGCCAAGCCCGACCTGCGCGCGCCGCCGCCGTGCGGGCGACGCTGTTGTTCTATTTACCGTCATTGTTCTGGATGGAAAACTCGCCACTCGACCCTGTCGAAACACGTTACGAAGCTGCGAAGCGCGATCCCGCGAGCGAATCCGCGACGGGCCCGGCGAATCGCCAGGCGCGCGTCGACACGATATTCATCAGACGAATCGGACGATGCGGCCGCATGCGAGCCGATCGTTCAGGAAAGCGCAGGATGGGACATCGGATCCGGATGACGCGCCGGGCACCGACGCGGCCGCCGATTCGTTCGTCGGGTGCCTGTCGGGCGGGCCGGCTGCATCGCGCGGCTTGTCTTGCGGGGGACGCTTCGAACGCCCCGGTGCGGGCGCGCGGCGCGGCGGTGCGCCGTTCGTCGGAACGGCGGCAGGCCCGGCGCGCGCGGCATCGCGGCGTGGCGCGCATTTTACCCCGGGCGGGCGCGGCGGCAGGGAAAACCGCCCGGCGGACGAACGCGGCGGGCGGCATGGCCGCCGCCGCTGGACCACTACGCGGTATCGGTGGCTTTCAGCCCCCAGGTGTCGATCATCTGCTGGCGCATCACGAACTTCTGCACCTTGCCCGTCACCGTCATCGGCAGTTCGTCGACGAAACAGACGTACTTCGGGATCTTGTAGTGCGCGATCTGGCCATGGCAGAACGCGCGCACGTCGTCCTCGGCCATCTGCTCGTCCGCGCGCAGCACGATCCACGCGCACAGCTCCTCGCCGTACTTCGCGTCGGGCACGCCGAACACCTGCACGCTCTGGATCTTCGGATGCCGGAACAGGAATTCCTCGATCTCGCGCGGATAGATGTTCTCGCCGCCGCGGATCACCATGTCCTTCAGCCGGCCAACGATGTTGCAGTAGCCGTCCGCATCGAGCGTCGCGAGGTCGCCCGTGTGCATCCAGCCGTCGACGATCGTTTCCTGTGTTTTCGCGTCGTCGTCCCAGTAGCCGAGCATCACCGAATAGCCTTTCGTGCACAGCTCGCCCGTCGCACCGACCGGCACGATGCGCCCGTCCGGATCGACGATCTTCACGTCCAGATGCCGCTGCACGCGCCCGACCGTGGTCGTGCGCTTCTCCAGCGGATCGTCGGTCGAGCTCTGGAACGACACGGGGCTCGTCTCCGTCATCCCGTACGCGATCGTGATTTCCGACAGGTGCATCTGCGACACGACGCGCTTCATCGTCTCGATCGGGCACGGCGAGCCGGCCATGATGCCGGTGCGCAGCGTCGACAGGTCGAAGGTCGGAAACGCCGGATGATCGAGTTCAGCGATGAACATCGTCGGCACGCCGTGCAGCGCGGTGCAGCGTTCATCGGCCACGGCCGCGAGCGTCGCGACCGGATCGAACGCCTCGCCGGGGAACACCATCGCGGCGCCGGTCGACACACATGCGAGCACGGCCAGCACCATCCCGAAGCAGTGGTACAGCGGCACCGGGATGCACAGCGTATCCTGCTCGCTGAACCGCATCGCCATCGCGATGAAGCGCGCATTGTTGACGACGTTGCGGTGCGTGAGCGTCGCGCCCTTCGGGCTGCCGGTCGTGCCGCTCGTGAACTGGATGTTGATCGGATCGGTGGCCGCGAGCGTCGCGCCGATCGCATCGAGCGCCGCGACGTCGAGCGTCTCGCGGCCGCGCGCGACGACGTCCGCATAGCGCAGCATGCCCGGCGTAGGGTCGTCGCCCATCCGGATCACGATGCGCAGCGCGGGCAGCCGCGCCGCATGCAGGTCGCCCGGCGCGCAATGCGCGAGTTCCGGCGCCAGCGCCTGCAGCATCTCCAGGTACTTCGACGACTTGAACTGCTCGGCCGCGATCAGCGCGCGGCAGCCGACCTTGTTCAGCGCATAGTCGAGTTCCGCGAGCCGGTAGGCCGGATTGATGTTGACGAGGATCGCGCCAATGCGCGCGGTCGCGAACTGCGCGAGCAGCCATTCGACGCGATTCGGCGACCAGATGCCGACGCGGTCGCCTGTTTCGATACCGAGCGCGGCGAGGCCCGCCGCGAGCACGTCGATCTCGTGCGCGAACGTGCGCCAGTCCCAGCGAATGCCCTGCTCGCGGAACACGACGGCCGGCCGCGCCGGAAAGCGCGCGGCGGTGTCGCGCAACAGCGCGGCGACGGGCGCGTCCGACAGCGGCACGTCGGTGCGGCCCCGCACGATCGACAGGCCGTCGCACGGCACGCCGGTGGCGATGGCGGTGGTCATGTGTGTCTCCTGATCGGCGGCGCCGGCCCGCAGGCCGGCGCGCGCGTCATCGTGTAAAGATCTGCGCGGTCGTGATCGCCATGTCGCCGCCCGGCACGCGAATGTCCTTCAGCTTCTTCAGCGTGTCGGCGTCGTACACCGCGACGGTGTTGAAGGTGCCCGCGAGGTAGAGCTTGCTGCCCTCGCGGTTGAACGACAGGCAGTAATACGAATGATCGAGCGGCGCGGCTTCCACCAGCTTCTCGTTCTTCACGTCGTACTTCGCGAGCCGGTTCAGCACGCCGTACATCGCGTTCGGATCCTTCGGCGACAGCCCGCCCGTGAAGTACACCTCGGTGACCGGCGCGAAATCCTTGACCGTCGCGTTGCCCGTCTTCAGGTCGATGTCGACGTAGCCGTACATCGTCTGCGCGGACGCCGGATCCTTCTTCTCGTCCTTGAAGCGGTCGGCCGTGTAGAGCAGGTTGAGCGTGTGCTGCGGACGCTGTTGCGGCCACACGTACAGCACGTCCGGCTGGCCGTGCAGCGGCCGCTTCCAGTTGCGCAGCGGCACCGCGACGTCGTACTTGCCGGTCTGCGCGTTCATCCGGTAGATGTCCGCGCCGACGATGAACAGCGACCCGTCGTCGGCCGCCTGCAGCATCGTCGTCTGGCGCGGCGCCGGGAACGTGCGCACCGGCTTCGCGTCGAGCCCGCCGTCGGTGCGGTACACCTGCAGGCGCGGCGACTCCACTTCGTAGCTGTCGCGGTTCAGCTTCGTCGGATTGACGACGCTGTAGATCTCCTTGCCGTCCGGGCTCAGCCCGATCGAGAACATCGCGCGCGCACGCTCGTTGCCGGCTTCCGCGAGATCCGCATGGAACACGGTCTTGCACGAATCGAGATCGACGCCGTACAGGTCGCCGTAGTGATTGTTCAGCACGTACGCGCGCGAGTGGTCCGGGCTGATCTGGATCGTGCCGGGGCCGAACGCGTCGGGCAGCGTGCAGGTCTTCGCGATGCTGTCGGTGCCCGTGTCGATCACCGTCAGGTTGTTCGGATAGTTCGTGACGGCGAGGTATTCGTGTCCGGCCTGCAGCGGCGCGTCGGCCGCGGCCGACAGCGACGCGGCCGATGCGAGCGCGGCGGCGAGGAGCGCGCGGCTCAGGGGTGTCGTGAATCGCATGGAGAATCCTTGATCGGTGCCGGGTGGATCACTTGTCTTTGGGGAACACGCTGCCGAGCTGGCGCCAGTCCGTGCCGGAATCGGTCGCATGCTTGTTCCAGTCGGGATAGGTGCTCATCATGTCGGGCACCTGCGCGGGCCACCAGCATGGATCGGAGCAGCCGTACAGGTCGGCTTCCATCGGCTGGCACAGCGACGCGACCCCGCCGAACACGTCCGTTTCCCAGCCGGGATCGGTCGTCGACGTGCAGCCCGCGACGGACGTCATCGCCACGACTTCCTCGAGGCGATCCTGCTGCGCGGCCTCCTCGAGCTTTCTCGCCTTGTTGTTGAGCGGCTTCAGATGTTTCATGTCAGTTCGCCTTGCGCGGAGTGATGTGGTTGTCGATGAACGCCGGGTTGCCGGCGATGATCCGGCTGTAGACCTCGATACCGAAATCGATCCAGTCGCGCATCAGCTCGCAGTAGTGGTAGGTCGGATGCGCGGGGTCGCCGTAGCGCGCGTAGCTCTCGTGATAGCAACCGCCCGAGCACAGGTTGCGGATGCGGCAGGTTTCGCAGCCGGTTCCGCTGCGATCGAGGCGTTGCGACAGGAAGTCGTTGAGTTCCGCCTGCGCGACGCCTTCATGCACGTTGCCGAAGGTCGGCAGCGTCGAGCCCGTGAAGCGGTGGCACAGGTTCAGGTCGCCCTTGTGATCGACCGCGAGCATCTTGAGCCCCGCGCCGCACGGCAACGACTTCTTGTGCCCTTCGTGCAGGTCGGTGATCAGTTGATGCAGGTTCGAGAAGCCGATGTTGCGGTTCTCGAGCGCGGCGGCCAGGTAACGGCGGCCGAGCGCCTTCATGTTCGCGAACACCTGCGCGAGTTCGTCGGGTTGCAGGTTGAACGTGTCGAGCTGCCCCGACGTAACCGGCGCGAAGCCGACTTCCGCGAAACCCAGCTCGTTGAACAGGTGATCCCAGATGCCTTCGATGTCGGTCACGCCGCTCGTGAGCGTCACGCGCGCGCCGACCGGGCGACTGCGGTAGCGCTTGAGCAGCATCTCGACCTTGCGGCGCACGACGTCGTAGGTGCCCGCGCCGCCGACGGTGCGGCGGTTCAGGTCGTGGATCGAGCGCGGCCCGTCGATGCTGATCGACAGCCCGAAGCGATGCGCGTTGAGCCAGTCGATGATGTCCTCGGTCAGCAGCGTCGCGTTGGTCGTCATCACGAACTCGACCTGCTTGCCGAGCGCGCCGAAGCGCAGCTCGCAATACTCGACCATGCACTCGATCAGCTTGCGGTTGCTGAGCGGTTCGCCGCCAAAGAACACGACCGTGTAGCGCGGCAGGTCGGGCGACTCCTTCAGCAGCATCTCGACCGACGCCTTCGCGGTGTCGATGTCCATCCGCCGCCCGGCGGACGGCGTGTCGAGGTCTTCCTTGTAGCAGTACGTACAGCTCAGGTTGCAGCCGGTGTTCACGTTCAGCACGACCGTGTCGATCGCGGTGCGCTCGACGCGCTTCACCGCGATCTCGGGCGTGAGCGGCGAGCCGTCGCTGACGACCTCGAGGGCCATCAGCTCGCCGAGCGTCTCGGCGAGTTCGCCGTGCGGCGAGCGGCCGGCCAGCCGCGCGAACAATTCGTCGGCCGTGCAGCTGCTCGCGCGCAGCGCGTCGATGATGTCGGCCGTCACGCGATCGGCCGCGAACAGCGAACTGCTCGGCACATGGAACATCAGGCGCTCGTCGTCGACGCGCACTTCGTGCACGTTACGTTCGACCACGTTCAGCAGGGCGCTCATCGGATTCTCCTTGCATTCGTCGGATTCGGACCGGGCCGCACGGCGGCCCGGCGCACAGGCATGCGGACCGGTCAGGGCAGCGGCGGATTGTTCCAGCGCTGCACCGCGACGATCATGTGCCCGGTGCCCGTCACCGTGCGCGAACCGTCCGTCACGGTCGCGACGACGTTCAGGTTGCCCGTGTTGTTGGTGCCCATCCGGCGCGCGGGGTTCGGGCCCGCGTTGCCCGGCGTGAAGATGCCCGTCGACGCCTGCATCGCGCCGGCGAACTGCGTGTCGCGATCGCGCTTCGACTGATCGTCGAACGGCGCGACCGACCATTGCGCGGGCACGACGCCGATGCGGAACGGCTTGCCCGCAGCATCGACGCCCCATGCCACCGCGTCGAAACGCCCTTCGACCTTCGGCGTCGATCCGCCGTTGCCGCCGATGCGCGCGACCGCGAAGTCGGGTTCGACCTTCACGTCGCGGATCTCGCGATAGACCGCGAAACCATCCGCGTGCGCCGCACCGACGCTCACGCGGCGCGCGCCGGCCGCGCTGCCGTCGGCGGCCTTCACGCGTACTCGCACATATTCCGGCGTGCGTTCGAGCACCGATGCGACGGTCACGCCTGCGCCGAACGCGGGCGTGCCCTGCAGGTTCGCGCCGACAATCGTCACGTCGGTCTCGCCGCCCGCCTTCACATAGGCCGGCTGCACGGCGACGATCTGCGCGTTGCCAAGCTTCGCCGCGTTGAAGTCGAGGCCGCGCTCGTCGTGCGCATCGTCGAACATCCGGCCGTGCAGCGTGCCGTCGCTCGCCATCAGCACCTGACGCATCGTCGTGTCGCCAACCTTGACGCTCGCGCGCCACTCGTAGCCGGTATAGAGCACCGCGGTGCCGGTGCCCGCGAGCGGGCTGCCGTCCGCGAAGCGGCCCTTCAGCTCGACGTCGAAGCGGTCGCCCGCGCCGCCCTTCACGGTCATCGTGCCGTACGCGTCGCCCTTGCCCGGCATGTGGCCGCCGAAGCTCCACGTGCCGGCGAGCGCGGTCGCGGGCGGGTGATGCCGCTTCCAGTCGGTCCACGCCTTGCTGTCGTACGGATAGTCCTTCGCGAGCATCGGCGCCATCTCGGTCAGCGCGATCTTGAACCAGTCGCGGTCGCGGCCCATCGCCGAATACTCGATCGACGGCCACTGCCCGAGGTGGAAGTTCACGAGCTTGTCCCATTCGGCGACCGGGCGGCGCTGCAGCAGCGGACGCGCGGCCGAGTGGCAGCGCGCGCACATCTGCTTGAATTCCTCGTTGTTGACGATCTCCTGCGTGTTCAGGCGGCGCTCGGGCGCATAGCGGAAATCCTTCGTCTCCGACGGCGCGAGGCCCTGCGTATCCGACAGGTACTTCACGAGGATGCGGCGCTCGTCGTCGCTGATCGTGAGGCCGTGCATCGTCTGCATCCGCGCGATCGTCATCAGCCAGCCTTCCGGCGTCTTGCGCTGGTGGCTGATGCGGCTCCACGAATCCTTCGACTCGGCCGCGTGGCAGGCCGCGCATGTCTGGCTCAGGATCGCGTGAGCATCGCGCGGTGCCTGGGCCTGCGCCTGCACGGCGCCCGAGGCCAGTGCGAGCGCACCGGCGGCCACGACGGCCGCGGCCGCGCGGGGCGGTCTGCTGCGTCGAATGAAAGTCTTGAACAAGGCTCTGCTCCTTTACGTGGGGTCTCGAATCGTCCGGCATGCAGCGCTGCGGCGCTTGTCTCATGCTCTTCAAGCACAGGCCGTGCCAATCGCCCGATCCGGGTTTGCCACAAGGAAAACACGCGCTTTTGTCGCCGAACGCTCGGGAAAATCCCGATTCAAACCGACGCGCCAAATCGGCATTCGCGTGCCTTCGCGGCCGCTGCATCACGTCGGCCGGCCGTGCGCGTGCCGCATGTCGCGTCTCACGTTGCATGCGAATTCTCAAATTGAGACGCCGTACCGCGAACGCCGCGCACGGCCGATCATGCGCAGCATCGTCGGCACGCACGCCGTGCGCCCCGCGCCGCATGGCGTACGCAGCGAGCGGGCAGGCGGTGCCGCGGCCACTGGTACGGAAGCTGCTTTTCGCCTCGGCACCCGAACCCCGATGAGCGAGGAGCTTTCATGCAGGCAACGTTGTCGTTACTTCCGCAAACCCAGTCGTTCATCGCACGCACGCCGTCGATGCTGATCGGCGAGACGTGGCGCAGCGCCGAAAGCGGCGCCACCCTGGCCGTCCACAACCCCGCGACCGGCGCCGAACTGTGCCGTGTGCCGGCGTCCGGCGCGGCCGACGTCGACCACGCGGTGCGCGCGGCGCGCCAGGCGTTCGACGATTCCGCGTGGAGCCGCATGCGGCCGCGCGAACGGCAGAACCTGCTGTGGCGTCTCGCGGATCTGCTCGAGCGCGACGCGCAGCAGCTCGCCGAACTCGAATGCGTGAACAACGGCAAGAGCGCGCAGATCGCCCGAGTGATGGACGTGCAACTCGCGATCGACTTCCTGCGCTACATGGCCGGCTGGGCGACCAAGATCGAGGGCTCGACCGTCGACGTGTCGATGCCGCTGATGCCCGACAGCCAGTTCCACGGCTTCATCCGGCGCGAGGCCGTCGGCGTGGTCGGCGCGATCGTCGCGTGGAATTTCCCGCTGCTGCTCGCGTGCTGGAAGCTCGGCCCCGCGCTCGCGACGGGTTGCACGATGGTGCTGAAACCCGCCGACGAAACGCCGCTCACCGCGCTGCGGCTCGCGGAACTCGTGCAGGAAGCCGGTTATCCGGCTGGCGTGTTCAACGTCGTCACCGGCACCGGCGTCGAAGCGGGCGCGGCGCTCGCGCACCACCCCGACGTCGACAAGCTCACCTTCACCGGCTCTACCGAAGTCGGCAAGCTGATCGGCAAGGCCGCGATGGAATCGATGACGCGCGTGACGCTCGAACTCGGCGGCAAGTCGCCGACGATCGTGTTCGACGATGCGGACCCGGCCGTCGCGGCCGCCGGTGCGGCCACCGCGATCTTCTTCAATCACGGCCAGGTGTGCTGCGCGGGTTCGCGCCTGTACGTGCAGCGCAAGCACTTCGATCGCGTGGTGGGCGACATCGCGGGCATCGCGAGCAACATGAAGCTCGGCAATGCGCTCGATCCGTCGGTCGACATGGGCCCGCTGATCTCGGCGAAGCAGCAAAAGCGCGTGGCCGGCTACATCGAGCGCGGTCGCGAACTCGGCGCGCAGCTCGCGTGCGGCGGCGAAGCATACGGCCCCGGATACTTCGTGAAGCCGACCGTGCTCGTCGACGTCGACCAGAAAGGCCCGCTCGTGCAGGAGGAAATCTTCGGCCCGGTGCTGGTCGCGATGCCGTTCGACACGCTCGACGATGCGATCCGTCTCGCAAACGACACGCGTTACGGGCTCGGCGCGAGCATCTGGACCAACAACCTGTCGGCCGCGCACCGGATGATCCCGAAGATCCGCTCAGGCTCGGTGTGGGTCAACTGCCACAGCGCGCTCGACCCCGCGCTGCCGTTCGGCGGCTACCGGATGTCGGGCTTCGGCCGCGAGATGGGCGCGGCCGCGATCGAGCACTACACGGAGTTGAAGTCGGTGCTGATGAACGTGTGATCGCGTCGCCGACGTGCGTCACGCTTGCGCTGCGCGACGAGGTCGCGCGGCGCGCATGTTGCCCCGCATGCTTCTGCGCTTTTCCCCATCTATAACGACAACGAGACACCCGATGCCGCCCCGCCCCGCTTCCCGCCGTACCTTCATGATCGCTGCCGCCGGCCTGCTGTCGGCCGCCGCGCTGCCGCGCGCCGCCTGCGCCGCGCCGGCGCTGCTCGACGAAGCCGATCCGGCCGCGAAAGCGCTCGGTTATCGCAGCAACGCGGCGCACGTGGACCGCGCCGCATTCGCACGCTACGCACCCGGCCAGGACTGCGGCCGCTGCAGCCTGTACCAGGGCAAGGCCGCCGACCCAGACGCACCGTGCCCGCTGTTCGGTGGAAAACGGGTCGCGAACGGCGGCTGGTGCAACGCGTACAACCCGCGGACCTGAACGCCGCCGCCCCCCGCGGAATCCGCCCCCCTGCCCGCCATGCACGCCGCCCCGTCGCGCTCGCCGAAGACCGTCCGCCCGCGAGGCCGGATCGCCCGCCCCGCCCCGTCCCGCCTGGGTCTTAGGTTTTTGACCGGATGGATTTATGCCCGGGCTTATGCCAGACTCGGCGGGCCTTTTTGCGTGCGGCCGCGCCGGATCGGACGGCCCGACATTCTCCTGAGGAGGGGCAACGTGCAAGACTACTTCCCTTCCGGCCAACGACTTCCGGACCGGCTGCAGGCAACCCGCCTGATTCGCGAACGACTCCGTTCCGACGGCGTGCTGCCGCAAGGCTGCCTGCGCATCGAAATCGACCAGTCATGGCGGCGCAGCCTCGACCACGGCGTGCGCTGGGACGACGAAGCGCGGCTGAACCTGCATGAATTCTGCAATCTCGACGAGCTGCGCGATGCGAACCGCCTGCTGCTCGACGCGGCCGCACCCGAACTCGAATTCCTCGCCGAGCGTTGCGGACGCGACGGCATGATCCTGCTGGCCGATGCGCGCGCAACGATCCTGTCGGTCGATGGCGACGCGAGCCAGCTCGCCGCACTCGGCATCGGCGACATCCGCGCCGGCGCGAGCTGGTGCGAATCGCTGCGCGGCACCAACGCGCTCGGCACCGCGCTCGTCGAAGGCAGTGCGGTCGCGATCGACAGCGGCGAACATTTCCTCGGCCAGCTGAGCCGCTTCTCGTGCCGCTCGCTGCCGCTGTGCGATCCGCACGGCAACCCGATCGGCGTGCTCGACCTCACGCGCGAAGGCGAGCTGCCGCTCACGCTCGACGGAATGTCGATGCTGATGAGCACGGCGGCCACGCACATCGAGACGCGCCTGTTCGACGCGTACTTCCCCGAGCACGTCGTGCTCGTCTTTCATCCGCGCCGCACGTATCTCGGTTCCAGCTGGAGCGGTGTGCTCGCCGTGTCGGAAGACGGGCGCATCGTCGCCGCGAACGCACTGGCGTGCGAGTTGCTCGGCGCCGCGCGCGACGCACTCGTCGGCCGCCACTGCGAAAGCGCGTCGCTCGCGCGCACGCCGTCGTTCGTCGCCTTCGCCGAACAAGGCGGGATGCTGCGCATCGAGGGCGTCGACGCCGCGTTCCACTGCAAGGCGCTGCGCCTGCCGCGCACGATGGCCGTGCCGGCCGTACGCGAACACGCAGCGCGCCCTGCCAGCATTGCCCGGGACGATGCCGGCACCCAGGCGCTCACGGCCCTCGCCGGCCGCCAGCCGCGGCTGTTGCGCGCGCTGACGATGGCGCGGCAAGGACTCAACAACGGGCTGCCCGTGCTCGTGCAGGGTGAAACCGGCACCGGCAAGGAAGTCGTCGCACGCGCGCTGCACGATGCGAGCCTGCGCACCGGCAAGCCGTTCATCGCGGTGAACTGCGCGTCGATTCCGGAAGGGCTGATCGAGTCGGAGCTGTTCGGCTATCGCGACGGCGCCTTCACGGGCGCACGCAAGGGCGGAATGACGGGCCGGCTGATGCAGGCACACGGCGGCACGCTGTTTCTCGACGAAATCGGCGACATGCCGCTGCACCTGCAGGCACGTCTGCTGCGCGTGCTGCAGGAACGCAAGGTCGCGCCGCTCGGCGCGGGCGAAGAACAGGCCATCGACATCGCGGTGATCTGCGCGACGCACCGCGACCTGCAGACGATGGTGCGCGACAAAAGCTTCCGCGAAGATCTGTACTACCGGATTCACGGCGTCAACGTGCTGCTGCCCGCGCTGCGCGAGCGCGACGACGTCGACCTGATCGTCACCGCGCTGCTCGCGCGGCTCGGCGCGCCGCACGTGAGCATCAACGCGGAACTCGCCGAGGTGTTCCGCCAGCATCGCTGGCCCGGCAACATCCGCCAGCTCGAGATGGTGCTGCGCACGGCGCTTGCGGTGCGCGACCAGCACGACGACGTGCTCGGCCTCGATCATCTGTGCGACGGCTTCATCGACGGCGTGTGCCCGTCGCCCGATGCGTCGTTCGGGCTGATCCGCCGTCACGAGGACGACCTGATCCGCGAATCGCTCGCGCGTCACGACGGCAACGTCGCGGCCGCCGCGCAGACGCTCGGGATCAGCCGCGCCACGCTGTATCGCCGGCTCAAGCGGCTGCAGTCATGAGGGGGCGCGCGCGTTCGTCCGCCGCCTTCCGTACGGATCGCTCGCGCCGATGCTGAAACTCGTCCTGCGTTTCGTGAAGACCGACGACCGCGCGCAACTCGCGCGCGCGCTCGGCTGGCTATACGGTTTCGTGCGGCCGCACCGGCTCGCGATCGCGGGCCTGCTCGCGTTGTCCGCCTGCGCGTCGCTGCTGGCGCTCGCGCAGCCGTGGCTCACGAAGGAGCTGATCGACCGCGGGCTCGTCGGCAAGGATTTCCGGATGCTCGTTGTGGTCGCGTTCGCGATGGTGTTCGCCGGCTTCGTCGGCACGCTGCTCGGCGGCGTCAACCGTTACCTGCATACGCGGCTGTCCGGCCGCGTGCTGTTCTCGCTGCGCAGCGCCGTCTATGCGCACCTGCAGCGGCTGTCGCCGTCGTTCTACGGGCAGCGCCGCCTCGGCGACCTGCTGTCGCGCCTCGACGGCGACGTCGCCGAGATCCAGCGCTTCGCGCTCGACGCGCTGTTCTCCGCGGTATCGAACGTGATCGGGCTGGTCGGCACGCTCGCGCTGCTGGTGACGCTGTCGTGGAAGCTGTCGCTGCTCGCGCTGCTGCTGATTCCGTTCGAGATCCTGTGGCTGCGCACGATGCGCCGCAAGGTCGAGCGCGATGCGCGCGCGGTGCGCGAAGGCGCGGCCGACGTGTCGTCGTTTCTCGTCGAGACGCTGCCCGCGATGAAGTTCATCCAGGCGGCCGGCCGCCAGCGTGCGGAACAGGCGCGGCTCGACGGCCTCGGCGATCGCTACATGGAGCGCCTGCTGAAACTGCAAGTCACCGAATTCATCACGCAGTCGGTACCCGGCACGCTGACGTCGCTGTCGCGCGCCGGTGCGTTCATCGTCGGCGGCTACTGGGTGATTCGCGGCGACTGGCCGCTCGGTTCGCTGATCGCGTTCTCGAGCTATCTCGGGATGGCGATCGGCCCCGTGAAGAGCCTGCTGGGGCTCTACGTCGCGCTGCAACGGATGACGGTAAGCCTCGGCCGCGTGATGGAGCTGCAGCGCGCGCCGGTGGCCGTGCAGCCGCCGGTGGCCGCACGTGAGCTGCCGCCGCGCGGCGACCTCGAATTCGTCGACGTGTGGTTCGCGCACGACGAGCGCGCGCAGCCGGTGCTGCGCGGCGCCGCCGCGCGCGTGCCGGCCGGCAGCAAGGTCGCGTTGTCGGGACTGTCGGGCAGCGGCAAATCGACGCTGATCGACCTGATGCAGCGCTTCTACGATCCGCAGCGCGGCTGCGTGCGCATCGACGGCGTCGACCTGCGCGACGTCGATCTCGACGCACTGCGCCGGCACGTCGCGGTCGTCAGCCAGGACATCGTGCTGTTTCGCGGCAGCCTCGCGGACAACATCCGTTACGCGGCGCCGAACGCGACACGCGACGACATTGCTCACGCCGCGCGTGCCGCGCACCTCGACGAACTGATCGCGACGCTGCCGGGCGGGCTCGACGGGCCGGTCGGCGAGCGCGGGCAACAGCTGTCCGGCGGCCAGAAGCAGCGCATCGCGATCGCACGCGCGCTGCTGCAGGCGCCGGCGATCCTCGTGCTCGACGAGGCGACGTCGGCCGTCGACGAAGCGACCGAGCGGCAGGTCATCGCGCAGATCGACACGCTGTTCGGCGATCGCACGCGCATCCTCGTCAGTCACCGCGCGTCGACACTCGCCGGCGTCGACCTGCATTTCGAACTCGCCGACGGGCAACTCGCACGGCGCATGCAACGGGACGTCGCGCATGCGTGACGACGGGAGCGTGCGCGTCGGTGTCGTCGACAGCGGCTATCCGCCGTCGCTGAGCGCGCGCGTGGCCGACGCGCGGCGCTTCTCGCTCGACGACGCCGCGATGCTGCGGGCCGGCGCCGCCGAACCGGACCGGCTCGGCCACGGCAGCGTGATCTGCACGACGATCGCGGCCGCCGCACCCGATGCGACGCTGGTCGTCGCGCAGGTGTTCGACGCGCGCGGCGTGACGAGTGCCGCGCAAATCGCGCACGCGATCGACTGGTTGCTGACACAACGTATCCGCGTGATCAACCTGAGCCTCGGCGTGCGCGCCGATCGCGACGCCCTGCGCGACGCGTGCGCGGCGGCCGTCGCGCAACGCGTGACCGTGTTCGCGTCGAGCCCCGCGCAAGGTGCGCCGGTGTTTCCGGCCAGCTATCCGGGCATCGTGCGCGTGACGGGCGATGCGCGCTGCGCACCGGGCCAATGGTCGTGGCTCGACAGCGCGCAGGCCGACTTCGGCGCGCGCGTCTCGAGCGGCGCACCGCGCGCGCCGGCCGGCGCGAGCATCGCGTGCGCGGCGCTCAGCGGCCATGCGGCGCGCTGGTTCGCGCGCTACCCCGACGCGGATACCGCCGCGCTCGTCGCGCATCTGCGCGAAGACGCGGCCTGCGTCGGCGTCGAACGGCGCACCCACGCATCATGAAGCGCGCGCCGATCACCGTGCTCGGCGCCGGCCCGGCGGGCGCCGCCGCCGCGCTGGGCGTCGCGCGGCTCGGCTATCCGGTGACCGTCGTCAGCGAGTGGCGGCACTTCGATGCGGTCGAAGGCGTGTCCGGGCGCGTGCTGCAAGGGCTGCGCCATGCGGGGCTCGTACAGGCCGCCGCGTGTGCGCTGCCGCCGTGCGCGCGCACGACGCGCTGGAACGGCGACACGCGCACGCTCAATCACGAATACCTGATCGACCGCCGCCGTTTCGACGAAGCGCTGCGCCGCGATCTCGCCGACGCGGGTATCAAGGTGCGCGAAGCGACGGTGCGCGCGGTGCAGGCCGACGGAGATGGCCATGCGATCCGCGTCGACACGCCGATCGGTGAGGAAACGCTGTATGCAGCGTTCGTCGTCGAGGCGCGCGGTCGGCTCGCGCCGCTCGCGCGCGATGCGATCCGCGGCCCGCAGACGCTCAGCCTGCTGAACGTGTGGCAAGGCACGCCCGGCGACGCGGCTTCCGCGATCGAGAGTTTGCCGGACGGCTGGGCGTGGATGGCACGCCTGCCTGACGGCCGCTGCTACTGGCAGGCGACGCTCGACGTCGCGACCACGACGCTACCGCCGCGCGACGCGCTGCCCGCGTGGTGCGCGGCGCTGCGGCACACGCCGCTTGCACGCGACTTCTTCGCGAGCGATGCCGGCGACGACGCGCGCGTGTTCGCACGCACCAGCAGCGCGACGCTGTGCGGCGACACGGGCGGGGCGAACTGGCTGCGCATCGGCGACGCGGCGATGGCCGTCGATCCGCTGTCCGGCAACGGGATCTTCCAGTCGCTGTCGTCCGCGCTGCAGGCGCCGGCCGTCATCCATACGTTGCTCGCACATCCAGAGCGCGCGGCACTCGCGCTGCGCTTTCACGAGCGGCGCATCACCGCGCTGTTCATGCGTTTCGCGCGGATCGGCCGCGACTTCTATGCGCTCGACACGCAATGGACCGAGCGACCGTTCTGGCAGGCACGCCGCGCGTGGCCCGACGACGCGCCATCGCATCGCGCAGCCGATTTCGGCGCGCTCGCGATCGAGCGTGCACCCGTGATCGACGGCGATACGATCGCCGAAGCCGACGTCGTCACGAGCCCCGACCAGCCGCTCGGGATCTGGCATCTGCAAGGCATCGCGCTCGCGCCGATCGTCGCCGCGCTGCGCGAGCAGCCGGCCGCGCAGGTGCTGGCGCAGTTCGCACCGCCACAGGCCGCGCTCGTGCGGCGCTGGCTCGAAACGCAGGGTTATCCGTTCTCGCGCGCCTAACGCGCGCCTTTTCCCCGCGCCTCCGCCTCGTCATTCCTGCATGCGGCGACGCACGCACGATTGTTCTGCATCGCATGTCGCGTCTCAAGTTGAGACGCGACATGCGACACGCGATGCGAATTGCTACGCGATCCGGCATGAATCGACCGCACGGCTCAATGAAATTGAACGCATCCCGCGCATCGCGGTCTCGAAACGGGGGATGGCATGCCATCTGCTTATCGAAGGTCACGCGCCGCACATGCCGCGCGCCGGACCATCGACCGTTTCATCTTTCGAGCCCGCATCCCACATGAAAAAAACACCCCTCATCCTGTCGGCAGGATTCCTGATCGGTTGCGCGAACGCGCATGCACAAAGCTCCGTCCTGCTCTTCGGCGTGCTCGACGAAGGCATCAACTACACGAACAACGTCGGCGGGAAGTCGTCGTGGCAGATGGCGAGCGGCGATCTCGCGACCAGCCGCTGGGGCATCAAGGGCGACGAGGATCTCGGCGGCGGTCTGCACGCGATCTTCGACCTGGAAAGCGGCTTCGCGGTCGAAAACGGCCAGCTCGGCTACGGCAACCGCCTGTTCGGCTACCAGTCGTATGTCGGGCTGCAGTCTGCGCAGCTCGGCACGCTGACGCTCGGCCGCCAGTTCGACACCGTCGCCGACACGATCGGGCCGCTGACCTCGAACGGCAGCTGGGCCGGCTTCCTGTTCTCGCATCCGCTCGACAACGACAACACCGATGCGTCGTTCCATGCGAACAACGCGGTGAAATACACGAGCCCCGTGTTCGGCGGTTTCTCGGGCACCGTGATGGCCGGGTTGAGCAATCTCGCGGGCGGCTTCGCGCAGAACCGGATGCTCGGCGTCGGCCTGAACTACACGTACCAGACGCTGTCGGTCGCCGCCGTCTACGAGAACATGTCGAACCCGGGCACCACGGCGGGGGGCGCACTGACGCCGGACGACTCGGATTTCGTCGCGGGCAACCAGAAGATCTACGGCGTCGGCGTGAACTACGGGATCGGCGCCGCGACGCTCGGCGCGGTGTATTCGCACGTGAACGTCGGGCAGCCCGACGCGTCGATCTATGCGGGTAGTCTCGGCCTCGCGGATGCGCGGCTCACGTTCGACAACCTCGAAGTCAACGCGAAGTACAACGTCACGCCGTCCTTTCTGGTCGGCGGCATGTACACGTACACGCGCGGCGGCCTCGATCAGGCCGGCGTGAAGTCGTCGCTGCACTGGAACCAGTTCGGCGCGATGGCGCAGTACCTGCTGTCGAAGCGCACGTCGGTCTACACGCAGGTCGCGTATCAGCTGGTGGGCGGCAGCGCGACCGGCACGCCGCTCGACGGCGCGCTCGTGCCGGGTTCGCCCGGCGCGTCGTCGAACGGGCATCAGATCGTCGCGCGCGTGGCGCTGAATCACACGTTCTGAGCCGTGCCGGACCGTGCCGCACACGGGTGCGGCACGCGGCGCTCAGAAGCCCTGCATCGTCACCGTCGGGTCGACGACCAGATGGACGACGCCGTAGATCACCGCGCCGACCAGCACCGCGAGCACGAGCGCGACGAACGGCAGCATCGTGAAGTTGACGTTCGCGAGATCGGACGCGTGCGCCTTGCTGTTGCGTACGCCGAAGAAACTCCACAGAACCAGGCGGATCATGCTGAACAGTTTCATGATGTTGCTCCTTTCTTCTATCGGTTGACGCTATCGTCGATCCGACAGGCATCCGAAAAAAGAAGCAGTTGCGTGCGGTTTTTGCGCAGCACGGGCTGTGCGACCGCGTGTCGCATGGCTGCGGCACCGACACGGCGCGCGCGTCAGAGATCGAGCACGAGCGGCTCCGCGGCCCCTTGCGCCGGCTGTGCGACGCACAGCAGCGCGCAACCCGGCTCGACCGGCGCATCGTGCGCCTGCACGTAGTCGACCGCGCCGGACAGCACGCGCGTCGCGCACGTGCCGCACGATCCGGACCGGCATTCGGACGGCACCGCCACGCGCTGCCCTTCGGCGAATTCGAGCAGCGTGCCGTCGGCAGGCGTCCATCCGGCCTCGCGCGCCGAGCGGCGAAACACGACGGGTACGCTCGTCGCCGGCGACGCCGCGGCCGTGCTGCGCGTGACGCTCGACGGCCCGAACGCCTCGAAACGGATGCGCTCGTCCGGCACGTTCAGCGCGCGCAGTCCTTCATACAGATCGCGCATGAACGCGGACGGCCCGCACAAATAAAAGTCGTAGTCGTCGAACGGCAGGATCCGCTTCAGTTGCGCGATGTCGATGCGGCCCGGTCGCGCCGCGCCGTCACGCGGCGGCTGGCTGTCGAACCAGTGCAGCGCGACGCGTGCGTCGGTCTCCGCGATGCGCGTCAGCGCCGCGGCAAACGGCCGATCCGCCGTATCGCGCGCGCCGTGCACGAACACCACACGGCGCGACGGCGCATCGTCGGCGAGCGCGCGGTGCAGCATCGCGATCATCGGCGTGATGCCGATACCGGCCGAAACCATCACGGCCGGGCGCGGGCTCGCCACGTCGAACGTGAAACGGCCGCGCGGCATCTGCGCGTCGAGCGTCATGCCGGCCCGCGCATGGTCATGCAGCCATGCCGACACGCGCCCTTCCCGCTTCACGGTGATCCGGTAATCCGCGCCGCCGGGCGCATCGGACAGCGTGTAGCTGCGGATCGTCGGCGCGTCGCCGCCGGGCAGCACGACCCGCAGCGTCAGATGCTGGCCGGCTTCGTACGCGGGCAACGCGCCGCCATCGGCCGGTTCAAAATGGAACGAGCGAATCGCGCGCGCTTCGTCGACGATCTTCGCGATGCGCAACGCTCGCCAGCTGGAAGCCGATGCGGATACAGCGGACGTCGACACCGCATTCGCCGCAAACTGCGGCGCGCGCTCGACCGCCGACCACCGGAACGGCAGCACGCCCCGCGTGCGCCGCACTTCGCGCACATGAAACCGCACGACGCGCTGCGCGCCGTCGAACGACGCGACGAGCGGCCCGTCCCACACGATCTCCGCATCCGCGGCGACATACACGAGGTCGCCGCGCTCGAAATCGACGAACAGCAATCCCGCGCGCGGATCGTGCTGCAGGTTGCCGAGCGTGTTGAAGAAGCGGTTGCCGCTGAAATCCGGCGTCGTCAGCGTATGCGCATCGTCGACGCGCACGAAGCCCGGCATCCCGCCGCGATGCGACACGTCCGCGCCGCGCGCGGCGCCCGCCCCGGCCGACGTGTTCGCACTCGCGACGAAGAACGTATCGGCGTGCGCGAGCAGCGCGCGGTCTGCGTCGTCCAGCCCGTCCGATACCTCCGATACGTCGGATGCAACGACCGCGGCCGATGCACCGCCGTCGCGCCGCACGAACGTCGGCGTACGGCCCTGGATGTACTTCGCGCAATTGCCGAAGCTCTGCTCGACCGCGATGGTGAGCGCGCCGCCGTCCACCACGCGCACGACGCCGTTCACGCGATTGCGCCGGCGCGTGTCGAACGCGATCCCGAGCCCGCCGAGCGACGCACCCGGCTGCCACGCACCGCCCAGCGGATCGCCCGGCAGCGCTTCGCCAGCGATGCACAGCGTGCGCGCATCCGGCGTCGTCACGAAACCGGGCCTGCCGACCCGCAGCGTCGCCCACGGCTGCCCGAGCGCATCGACGCCACCGAGCACGAAGAACGGCAGCTGGCCGAAAAACGTCCGGTGCTGCTCCGGCATGAACCGCCGGATCCCGCGCCGGCCGGCCGCGCCCGCGGCCTCCGTCACGCCCGCGCGCTGCTGCACGGCAAGCTCGCCCGCGTGAAACGGCGCATCGTCGAGTTCCCAGCCCGGTACGACGGCGCTCGGCGCATTCATCGCGTTCTCCCGAAACAGGTGTGTGACGGCCGCGCCACGTCAGGCGGCGAGCAGGCCGGCGCGGGTCGGCGGCATGCCGACGAAGCCTGGCAGCGCCTCGACGCACGCGAGCCACGCGCGCACGTGCGGATACGGTTCGAGCGACACGCCGCCCTCCGGCGCGTGCGCGATGTACGTGTACGCGGCGATGTCGGCGATGGTCGGCAGCGTGCCGGCGGCGAACGGCTTGCCGGCCAGTTCGCGGTCGATCACGTCGAGCACCTTCGCGGCCGTGCGCTTCGCCGCATCGTGATCCAGCGGCGCGCCGAACACCGTGACGAGCCGCGCGGCGGCTGGCCCCGACGCGATCGGGCCGGCTGCGTACGACAGCCAGCGCTGCACGGCCGCCGCGCCGGGCGCGTCGTCGGGCAGCCAGTGCGCGTCGCCGTAGCGCTTCGCGAGATAGACGAGGATCGCGTTCGAATCGGCGATCACGATGCCGTCGTCGTCGATCACCGGCACCTGCCCGAGCGGATTGAGCGCGAGGAACGCCGGTTCGCGCTGCGCGCCGGCCGCGAGGTCGACATCGACGGTCTCGCACGGCAGCCCGAGCAGCGCCAGGAACAGCCGGACCCGGTGCGCGTGCCCCGACAGCGGGAACGAATAGACGCGAATCGGACGGGCGGGCTTGCTGGCAGCGGACATGGAAGGTCTCCTGAATCTCGCGCCGCCGGAAGTCGGCGACGAACAGCCCCAGCGTAGCGCTCGCCGTTCACGCGCAGAAGACGGATAATCGCTGAAACATTATCCGCTCCCATAGGACAATCGACGATGGCCGACCTGCGCGACGTGAACCTGAACCGGCTGGCGATCTTCGTCGCGGTGGTCGATGCCGGCTCGCTGACGGCCGCGGCCGAACGGCTCGGCCTCGCGAAGACGGTCGTCAGCACCCACATGCAGCGCCTCGAATCCGAGGTCGGCGCGAACCTGCTGGTGCGCACGACGCGGCGGCTGAGCGTGACCGATGCGGGGCGCGCGTTCTACGATGCGTGCCGCGACATCGTGCGCGCGACCGAAAGCGCGCTCGACGCGGTGTCGTCCGACGCCGGGCCGCTGCGCGGCACGCTGCGCGTGAGCGTGCCGATCGACTACGGCGCGCTGGTCGTCGCGCCGGCCGTCGTCGCGCTGCGCGACGCGCATCCGGGGCTTGATGTGGAGCTGATTGCAAACGACCGCGTCGTCGATCTGGTCGCGGACAATCTCGACGTCGCGATCCGCATCGGCCGCCTCGCGGATTCGAACCATCGCGCGGTGCAGTTGGGCGAGTACGAGAAATGGCTGGTTGCGAGCCCGGCATTCGTCGCGCGGCACGGGCTGCCGCGCGAACCGGACGCGCTGGCCGCGCTGCCGTTCGTGATGCTGTCGACGCTGCCGCGCCCGCATACGATCGAGCTCGACCATGCGGGCGGCGGCCATGCATCGGTGCGCTGCGTCGCGCCGGTCGTGTCGAATACCGCGACGGCGTGCCGCGCGATCGCGCTCGCGGGCGGCGGCTTCGGGCTGCTGACGGACTTCTCGATCGCGGACGACCTCGCCGCCGGCCGGCTCGTACGGCTGCTGCCCGCGTGGCGCTCGGCGCCGGCCGGGATCCATGCGGTGTATCCGTCGACGCGGCTGCCGTCGCCGAAGGTGCGCGCGTTCATCGACGCGATGAAGACGCGGATCGGTGAAACACGGCCGGGCGCACCGGCGGGCCGGGCGCAATCGAAACGCACGGCGCGGTGAAAGCCGGCCGCCGGATGCGCCGGGCACGTCCGGCGCACGGCGTTGCAACGCGCTTTCAACTGCTTTTCACCGGGTTTCCGCGCCCGAATTAATCACCCCATTTGTTCACAAAAAATCTCATATTGATTTTCGAGATTTTTGACTAATCTTATTCCCGGTAATACGCTGAATTGCGTTTACCGGAACGTTTCAATTCTCCGCTTCATTCCAATCAAGGAGTTTGAAAATGCAAACCGCCGCAATTTCATGGGGAAGCACGCCGTCGATCCGCGTCTACACGGCCAACGGCAACAAGATCACCGAACGCTGCTACGACGGCCAGGGCTGGTACACCGGCGCGTTCGCCCAGGCGGGCGACAACGTCTCGGCGACGTGCTGGCTGGTCGGCAGCGCCGTTCACATCCGCGTGTACGCGACCAGCGGGGGAGCGACGACCGAGTGGTGCTGGGACGGTGAAGGCTGGACCCGCGGCGGCTACACGGGCTCCTGATCCCGCTTCCCGCCCGCGCGACACGTTGCGCGCGTAACGACGGCGCAACGCCCATTCTCATTGGCGTTGCGCTTTCTTTTTGCGATTGCTTTCCAGATTACAAATTAATCACGGAATCGAAAATTATTGAATAATTAAATTGATGACGGTTGCGTGAAATATCGCACCCCGTTAATTCAGATCCCACCCGATAATTATCAAAATAAATCCCGGTGAAATTTACGGAAGCGATACACGAATCGGATCGCTGCACGATCGTCCGGCTGTTTCACGTTTACCGTCCGTCGCAACGGAGGCGTCCGCGCGCTACGCCTCCTCGCGCAGCGTCCCCAGCAGCACCTTCCTGCAGCTCGCGACCATCTGCGCCTCCGGATCGCGATAACCGGTGAGCAGCCACGCCGCGCCGACGTTCGTCATCGCGCCGACGAGCGCGAGCCCGATCAGCCGCTGCTCGGTGCGCTCCGCGGGCGTCGCGGCCTCGCGCGCCGCGCCGATCGCCATGATCAGCTTGCCGAAGTCGATCAGCATCCGCTGGTAGGTCATGTCGGTATCCGCGCTCACGCCCATCACCTCGAGCAGCAGCACGCGCGCCGCGCACGGGTCGCGCAGGAAGCCGAAGAATGCGGCGAGCCCCGCGTCGACGCTCTCGCGCAGGTCGCCGCCGCGCTCGGCCACCGCACGCGCGACCGCATCGTGCAGCTGCTGCGCATGATGCAGATAGGTGCAGCGCAGCAAATCCTCGGTGCTGTCGAACGCCGCGTAGAAATAGCGATCGTTGAGCTTCGCTTCCTGACAGATCGACCGCACCGTCGCCTTGCGGAACCCGACCGTGCCGAACACGCGCGTCGCCGCGCGAATCAGCGCATCGCGCCGCTCGGCGGCCCGCACCTCGGGCGCCACGCCGCCGTACGCCCGACCCCGTTTTTCTGTTTCGAGTGCTTTCTCCATTTCGCTATTTGACATCAGGACACCCGAAAACTAAAGTGGTGACGAACAACACCACAATAGGCGCGCCGCCGGTGCAGCGCAAGCGGAAACGGGAGGAACGACAGATGAAGGGTTTTTCCGGCAAGGTCGCCGCGATCACCGGCGCCGGTTCGGGCATGGGCCGCAGCCTCGCGGTCGAGCTCGCGCGGCGCGGCTGCGCGGTCGCGCTCGCCGACGTCAACGACGTCGGGCTCGCCGGCACGGCGGCCGCCTGCGCGCAGCACGGCGTGCGCACGAGCACGCGACGGCTCGACGTCGCCGATCGCGACGCGGTGTTCGCGTGGGCCGATTTCGTGCGCGCGGAACACGGCAAGGTCAACCTGATCTTCAACAATGCGGGTGTGTCGCTGGCCGCGAGCGCCGAGACCGCGCGCCTCGCGGATCTCGAATGGATCGTCGGCATCAACTTCTGGGGCGTCGTGCACGGCACGCAAGCGTTCCTGCCGCATCTGCGCGCGTCGGGCGACGGGCACGTGATCAACACGTCGAGCCTGTTCGGGCTGATCGCGATGCCGACGCAAAGCGCGTACAACGCGACCAAGTTCGCGGTGCGCGGCTTCACCGAAGCGCTGCGCATGGAACTCGAACTCGACGGCGCGCCGGTGAGCGCAACCTGCGTGCATCCGGGCGGCGTCGCGACCAACATCGTCGATGCGAGCCGCGTCGACACCAGCATCCATGCGCTCACGGGCCAGGACGAAGCGACCCATCGCCGCCAGGCGAACCGCCTGATCAACGCAACGACGGCCGACGATGCCGCGCGGCAGATCCTCGCCGGCGTCGAGCGCAACGCGCGCCGCGTGCTGGTCGGCGCCGATGCGCGTCGTCTCGACAGGATCGCGCGCCTGCTCGGCGCCGGTTATCAGCGACTGATGCTGCGCCACGTGCGCCGCGCCCGTGCACGCAACCTCGACCGCGCGCACGCGCCGGCCGCGCGCCCGACCACGCCGACCCAGGATCCCGCATGACCTCGACGACGACCGACCGGCGCGATGCGCCGCCCGCCCGCGGCGACAGCCGCGACCTCGACGTGCTGATCGTCGGCGCCGGCCTGTCCGGCATCGGCGCCGCGTATCACCTGAAGAAGCGCTGCCCGCATGCGAGCGTCGCGATCGTCGAGGCGCGCGATGCGATCGGCGGCACCTGGGACCTGTTCCGCTATCCGGGCGTTCGTTCGGATTCCGACATGTTTACGCTCGGCTACAGCTTCCGCCCGTGGCACAGCGACAAGGCGATCTCCGACGGCCAGACGATCCTCGACTACATTCGCGACACCGCGCGCACGTACGGCATCGACCAGACGATCCGCTACGGCCAGAAGGTCGTCGCGGCCGACTGGGATTCGAACCGCGCACGCTGGACGGTACGCGTCGAGCGCACGCAGGACGGCGCGCGCGACACGCTCGTCTACACGTGCCGCTTCCTCTACATGTGCAGCGGCTATTACGACTACGACGGCGGCTACCTGCCCGACTGGGCCGGCATGGAATCGTTCGAAGGCCGCATCGTGCATCCGCAGCAATGGCCGAAGGACCTGTCGTACGCGAACCGGCGCGTCGTCGTGATCGGCAGCGGCGCGACGGCCGTCACGCTGGTGCCGTCGATGGCGGCCGACGCGCGGCACGTGACGATGCTGCAGCGCTCGCCGACCTACATCGTGTCGCTGCCGGCCCGCGACAGGATCGCGAACGCATTGCGCCGCGTGCTGCCGTCGCAGCTCGCGCACCGGCTCGTGCGCGTGAAGAACGTATTGCTGACGATATACCTGTACAACGTGTCGCGCCGCAAGCCCGAGCGGACCAAGCAGTTCATCATCCGCGCGGCCGGCAAGCAGCTCGGCGCGGACTTCGACGTCGCGAAGCACCTGACGCCGCGCTACATGCCGTGGGACCAGCGCGTGTGCCTCGTGCCGAACGGCGACCTGTTCAAGTCGATCCGCGCGGGCCGCGCGTCGATCGTCACCGACGAGATCGAACGCTTCACGCCGACCGGCCTGAAACTGAAAAGCGGCCAGCAGCTCGACGCCGACGTGATCGTCACGGCCACCGGGCTGAAGGTGAAGATGCTCGGCGGCGCACGCGTGACGGTGGACGGCCGCGCGGTCGACTTGCCGCAGACCGTGTCCTATAAAGGAATGATGTACAGCGACGTGCCGAACCTCGCGTCGTCGTTCGGCTACACGAACGCGTCGTGGACGCTGAAGGCCGAGCTGATCTCGCGCTACGTGTGCCGGCTGCTGAACCACATGCGCGCGCACGGCTACGACACGTGCGTGCCGCGGCTTGGCGCCGGCGATCTCGGCGACGTGCCGGCCGTGAACCTGAGCTCCGGCTACATCCAGCGCGCAGCCGGCATCCTGCCGCGGCAGGGCCACCGCAAGCCATGGAAATTCCATCAGAACTACGTGCTCGATCTCGCGTCGCTGAAGTTCAGCGGACTCGCCGATTCGGCGATGCATTTCGAACGCCGCGCGCAAGCCGGCCCGGCCGCCGCGCCGGTTGCCGAACCCGTACTCGAAACCCGCTGAGGCCGACATGAGCCATACGCTCCATCTGATCCTGAACGTGCTGCTCGGCGCCGTCGCGGTGCTCGCCGCGCTCGCGCTGTTTTCCGGTTACGTCGCGAGCCGCGTGACGCGCGCGTTTCCGCCCGAAGGCCGCTTCGTCGACGTCGGCGGCGACCGCCTCCACTACGTCGAGTACGGCAGCGGCCCGCCGCTCGTGTTCGTGCACGGGCTCGCCGGCCAGTTGCGCAACTTCGCGTACCTCCCGCTCACACGGCTCGCGCAGCAGCATCGCGTGATCCTCGTCGACCGGCCCGGCGCCGGCCGCTCGCTGCGCGGCGCCGGCTCGCAGGCGAACGTGTTCGCGCAGGCCCGCACCGTCGCCGCGTTCATCGACGCGCTGCAGCTCGACCGGCCCGTGCTCGTCGGTCACTCGCTCGGCGGCGCGATCGCGCTCGCCGTCGGCCTCAACCATCCGGATCGCGTGAGCCGGCTCGCGCTGATCGCGCCGCTGTCGCACGAGCAGACCGAGCCGCCGGGGCCGTTCAAGCCGCTGATGCTGCCGTCGCCGCTGGTGCGCCGCTTCGTGTCGTGGACCTTCGCGATCCCGCTGACGATCCTGACCGGCCGCAAGGCCGTGCAGCAGGTGTTCGCGCCGGAGGACGTGCCGCGCGACTTCCCGGTCAAGGGCGGCGGCCTGCTCGGGCTGCGCCCGCGCGTGTTCTACGCGACGGCGACCGACCTGCTGTCGGCGCCCGTCGACCTGCCCGCGATGGAGCGCCGCTACGCGGCACTGTCGTTGCCGGTCGACGTGCTGTACGGCCGCGCCGATCCGATCCTGAACTGGCGCGACCATGGCGAGGCGCTCGCGAAGAAGTCGGCGCGCGTGCGGCTGAAGGTCGTCGAAGGCGGGCACATGCTGCCGGTCACGATGCCGGAGGCGACGGCGGACTGGCTGCTCGAAGTCGCCGCCGAGCCGGTCGATGCGACCGTGCAGGGCACGCACGTCGAGCATTGATCGGCAGCGGGTGCCAGGGGGCTGCACCGGCATGGCGGTGCACGCGTGCGGCCTCGGTGACTGATATATAAGCGGCCGGGTTGAGCATCCGACGGGCGCTCGGCGCGTCGGGCGCGGCCGTGCGCCGCGGTTCGCGGCACCGCCGCCTGCAGTAGGGCAGCCGGTCACGCCGGGTCGTGCCGCCTGACCGCCCGGCGCGCCGCGATCGACGGCGCGCGTCGCTCAGGCTTCGTCGTCGGGCAGCGACAGCCCGAGTTCCGCGATCACCTCGCGCGCGCTGCGGAACGCCTCGACTGCGGCCGGCGCGCCCGCGTACAACGCGCTGTGCAGCAGCACCTCGCGGATCTCGACGAGGCTCGCGCCGTTGTTGAGCGCGCCGCGCACGTGCCCCTTCAGCTCCGTGCCGCGGCCCAGCGCCGCCAGCATCGCGCAGGTGCAGAGGCTGCGCGTCTTCAGGTCGATTCCGTCGCGCCGCCACGTGCTGCCCCATGCATGTTCGTTCAACCAGTTCTGCAGCGGACGCGAAAAGCCGTCGAGATCGCGCATCGCACGCTCGACGAACGCGTCCCCCATCACGTCGATGCGTCGCGCCTTGCCCTGCTCCCTGTCCTGTTCGCTCATGTCCGTGTCCTGTTCGAGGTCGTGGCCGCTCGGGCATGGCCCGCGGCCGGGTGGGTTCGCGTCATGTTCGCGGCACCCGGGCGTTTCGTCAAAGATCCGGCGCCCGATTCGTCGCGCCCCGGCCGGGCGCGAGTCGAACGCTACGTAACATCCGGGCGCGCGTTACGGCGCCGGTCGGGAACACCGCCGCGGCAGCACCGGCGCAACTTGTCCGCCGGTCTCGTGAAATCTTCAAATCGGCGTTTAAATCGCGTCTAAATTCCCGTTTTCTGCAACAAAGCGCGTGAGCGTTTCCCGAAAGCCGTCATGGCGCGGAATTTGCAGTTCAGCCTTGGCACACTTCCAATGTCGAGGCCAACATGCACCAACACTTAATAAAGAAGACGACGGTATCGCTGGCTGTCTTGTCCTTGCTCACGCTGTACGGCTGCGGCTCCGTCGACGGGCCGACGACGCCGCCGACGATCAAGCCGAGCACGTCGGGGACGGGGGGGAGTTCGGGTACTTCCGGGACGTCGGGTTCGTCGGGGACTTCGGGCACTTCCGGGACGTCGGGTACTTCCGGTACCTCGGGCACCTCTGGTACGTCGGGCACTTCCGGTACCTCGGGTACTTCCGGTACCTCGGGCACTTCCGGTACGTCGGGCACTTCCGGTACGTCGGGCACCTCCGGTACGTCGGGCACTTCCGGTACGTCGGGTACTTCCGGCACGTCGGGCACTTCCGGTACGTCGGGTACTTCCGGCACGTCGGGCACCTCCGGTACGTCGGGTACTTCCGGTACCTCGGGCACCTCCGGCACGTCAGGCACTTCCGGTACGTCGGGCACTTCCGGCACCTCGGGCACTTCCGGTACCTCTGGCACCTCGGGCACGTCCGGTACGTCGGGTACTTCCGGTACGTCGGGTACTTCCGGCACGTCGGGCACTTCCGGTACCTCGGGCACTTCCGGCACGTCGGGTACTTCCGGCACGTCGGGCACTTCCGGTACCTCGGGCACTTCTGGTACCTCGGGCACTTCTGGTACCTCGGGCACTTCTGGTACCTCGGGCACTTCCGGCACCTCGGGCACTTCCGGCACCTCGGGCACTTCTGGTACGTCGGGCACTTCTGGTACCTCGGGCACTTCTGGTACGTCGGGCACCTCCGGCACTTCCGGCACCGGCGTCACCCCGCTCGGCAACGTCCTGCAGAAGACCGGCAATCTCGTCACGTCGCTCGGCACGACCGTCGCCAACGGCGGCGCGCAAATCGGCGGCGTGCAGATCCCCGGCACGAACCCGACGACGGCCACCAGCGTCGGCAACGCAGTCACGAGCCTGGGCAACGGCGTGCAGTCGCTCGGCAACGGCGTCGCGGCCGGCCTCGGCTCGATCGGCGTGTCGGCGAACCCGCTCGGCCCGACGCTCACGTCGACCACCGGCCTGCTGACCGGCGCCGGCGGCGCCGTCAACAACCTCGGCAACGCAGTGAAGAGCCTCGGCTCGGGCCCGCTGTCGCCACTCTCGCCGGTGACGACGGTCGTCGGCGACCTCGTCAACACCGTCGGCGGCGCGGTCAACTCGACCGCATCGGGCCTGAACACCACGCTGAGCAGCGCGCCGGTCCAGCAGCTCGAGACGCAGCTCGGCAAGGTGATCAACCCGATCACGAACACGCTGACCGGCGGCGTGACGACGCCGGGCGCCACGCAGACGCTCGGCAGCGTCACGCTGCTCGGCACGCCGCTCAACGGCCTGCTGAGCACGCTCGGCAACGGCCTGGCCCTTGCCGGCTCGAAGGTCGGCGGCGCGACCGACAACCCGCTCGGCGCAGGTCTCGGCGGTGTCGTGGGCCAACTGGGCAACACGGTGACGGCAACCGGCGGGCTCGTCCACGACAAAAACGGCGGCACCAGCGGCACCAACCCGCTGGCGCCGATCACCGGCCTGCTCGGTTCGCTGACGGGCGGGCTCGGCGGCATCGGTTCGAGCGGCACGGGCGGAACCAGCGGCTCGGGCGTCGGCGGCCTGCTTGCGCCGGTCACCGGTCTCGTCAACTCGCTGACGCCGCTCGGCGCAAGCCTCACCGGCACGGTCACGACGCCGGGCGGCAGCCCGACCGGCGGCCTCGGCGGCGCGCTGACGAGCGGCCCGGTCGGCACGGTGACGGGCTCGCTGACGTCGGCCCTCGGCACGCTCGGCGCAGTCGGTACGGCCAGCCCCGGCGGCGCGACCGGCACGGTGACGACGCCGGCCGGCAGCGGCACGATCGTGGGCGGCCTCACCGGCAGCTCGAACGGCGGCGCTGCAGGCGGCGCGGCCAACCTGCTGTCGCCGGTGACGAACCTGCTCGGCGGCTTGCTCGGCGGCACCACCAAGAAGTAACGCTTCACGTATCAGAACCACAGGCCAATGGCCGGGCGCATACCAATCCAAAGCCCGGCCAGCGGCCGGCGTCACCCCGCCGAAGCGAGGGGCGCCGGCCGACATCCCGACGAGGATCCGATCATGAATTCCACGCTCGACGGCATCGCCGCGGTCCAGGACCGCCCGCCCCGTTCCGCCACGCCATTTCGCGCCGGCCTGCTCGGCATCACGGCCGGCCTCTTCGCGCTGTGGGTCACGCGCGACCACCCGACGCTCGACGCCGCCACGCGCGCGGTCATCGCGAGCCTCGCGATCATCGGCACGATCGCGCTGCACGAAATCTTCATCTCGCGCGTCTATCTGCGCCCGAGCGCCGGGCTGTCGCGGCAGGCCGTGCGCCCGCTCGCGCTGGCCCGCGTCACGACACGGCTCGGTGCGCTCGCGTCGATCTACGCCGGCATCGGCGCGATCTACTGGCTGCTGCCCGAGTATCACGGCGCGTTCTACCTGCCGTTCTGGTCGCTGCTGCGCTCGCTCGCGCCGTACGTGATCGTCGCCGCGCCGTTCTATTTCGCGTGGATGGATCGCCACCAGCGCGAGACCGACGACGCGTACCTGCTGTGGGGCCGCTTCCTGTTCCGCCGCGAGAAGCCCGCGAGCTGGCAATCGGTGCGCGAAATGCTCGCCGGCTGGGGCGTGAAGGCGTTCTTCCTGCCGCTGATGATCGTCTACCTGTCGAAGGACGCCGATCACCTGAGCGCGTCGCTCGCGCACGCGGTGAACGCGCCGATGACGCTCGCGACCTTCGTGTTCCTGTACGACCTGTCGTTCACGATGGACCTGATGTTCGGCACCGTCGGCTACCTGTGCACGTTCCGCATCCTCGACAGCCACGTGCGCACCGTCGAGCCGACCACGCTCGGCTGGGTCGCCGCGCTGATGTGCTACCAGCCGTTCTGGTCGCTGATCTCGAACAACTACATCCGCTACGAAGGCTCGCTGTTCTGGGACAACTGGCTGCTGTCCGCGCCGACGCTGCGCGTGATCTGGGGCGCGGTGATCATCCTGCTGCTGATGACCTACGCGCTGTCGACGATCTCGTTCGGGCTGCGTTTCTCGAACCTCACGAACCGCGGGATCATCACGTCGGGCCCGTACCGCTTCACGAAGCATCCGGCGTACATCACGAAGAACCTGTCGTACTGGATGGTGTCGGTGCCGTTCGTCGAGCCGCTCGGCTGGCAGGTCGCGCTCATGCATTGCGCAGGGCTGATCGCGGTCAACCTGATCTACTACACGCGGGCGAAGACCGAAGAACGCCATTTGATGCGCGATCCCGACTATCGCGCGTATGCGGAATGGATCGCGCAGCACGGGTTGTTCGCGCGGATCAGGCAGGCGTTCGGGCGGCAGCAGGCGGCGTGAGGCGCCGACCGGCGGCCGGATACCCGAATGGCCGGGAGGTCGACGCACGCGAATGACATCGCGTCGTCGCCCCCCTCGCGCGCCCGCAGGCGACATCGACATGCGCGCGCCGTTGCGGCCAATTGTCGCGAAACACCGTGATTCGCCGCCTTTCGTCGCTTTTCCCCGCCACCCCGGTTACCCGTCCCGTTCCCGTCGCGTATGGTGCTGACCGTCCGTGTGCACCTGCCGCGCGGCTACCGACCGTCGTCCCGCGCGACGGCCGTGCGGGCCCGGCCCGCCATCACCGTCTCCGCGACACCGCCGTTCGGCGTCGCGCATTCTTGAGGAGAGAGGCGTGATCCACAAAGTCCTGATCCTGTTCGCACTCTGCATCGCGGGCCTCGCCGCGATCGCCGCCGGTTTCCAGCACATCCCCAGCTGATTCGCGGCCCCGGCTCGCTTGCCGAGCCCGGGGGCCGCTGCCATTCCCTTTCCCCGTTGCGATGAACCCCTTTCTCGATGCGCCCGGGACGGGCGCCCTTTGCCATGCGTATCGACGTACAGCATTCCCAGCACGACATCGACGATGAACTCGACGCGCTCCATGCGCGTCTGCACCAGCCGGGCCATCGCCTGCACGATCTGCCAGCCGTCGCGCTCGGCGACTCCGGCCTGATCGTGCGCCACCGCGAGGCGGACGGCGAATACTTCCTTTACGTCGAAGATCCGTCGGTCCGGCAACTCGCCGGTTACACGATCTTCAACCGGCTCCCCGAGCTTCCGCGCCGCGCCGACCGCTACCTGCGCGCGCCGCATACGCGGCTGCGCGGCACCGCGCAACGCCGCGGCCTCGCGACGACCCTGTATCGGTGGGGACTCGACGCGGGCCTGTGCCTGATCAGCGGCGCGCGCCAGTCGGTCGGTGCGGCGCAATTGTGGCGCTCGCTCGCGCATGACTACCGGCACGGCTTCGTCGACGTCGAAGGCCGCGCGCTACGTTATCTCGGCGAGGCCGTTGAAAACGACGTGCACGACGCGCTGCATACGCGCAGGCTATTGCTCGGCAACGGCTGGACGCTCGGCGATCTGGCGCGCGCAACCGGGATGACGGACGTGGTCGTGGCCGGATGCGATTCGATGAAAGTGCCGCCGGCCCGACGTGAATGGCGTGACGCCCGCGGCGCTCGACACGCGCGTCACGCCGCGCCCGCACCGATGCGATAATCGGCCGATCCGCGCGACGCCGCCGCGCCTTCCGCCAACCGATACGCTCCTTGATGGCCACCGAATCCCGAACCCATGCCGAGCGCCGCATCGACATCGTCGCGCTGTGCGGCAGCCTGCGTGCGCAGTCGTACAACGCCGCGCTGCTCGACGCGGCCGCGCATGTCGCACCGCGCGGCATGCACATCACGCGTTTCGATCGCCTCGGCGAATTTCCGCTGTTCAATCCCGATGCCGAATTTCCGTCGCCGGCCGCGGTGCGCGACCTGATCGAGCGCCTGAACGCCGCCGACGGCGTGCTGATCGCGAGCCCGGAATACGCGCATGGCGTGACGGGCGTGATGAAGAATGCGCTGGACTGGGTCGTCGGATGCGAAGCCGTCGTGTACAAGCCGGTCGCGGTATTGAATGCGTCGCCGCGTGCGACGCATGCGGACGCGGCGCTGCGCGAGACGCTGTCGGTGATGTCGGCGTGCATCGTCGAACCTGCGTCGATCACGCTGCCGATCCTCGGCAGCCAGCTCGATGCGGCAGGCATCGCCGCGCATCCGCCGTTTGCATCGGCGCTGGCCGACGCATTGCACGCACTGCGCGCGGCGATCGACGCGCAGTCGCCACGCAACTGAAGACGCGCGTTATCGCGCCTTGGTGCGAGTGGTCTTGCGCGCCGGCTTCGCGGCCTTCGTCGCCTTCGCGCGCGGCGCTTCCTTCTCGGGTTGCGCGCCGCCGCCTGCCAGATCCTCGAGCCACGCGAGCGCGTCGATGTACGACAGGAATTGCTGCAGGTATTCCGGCGACAGCTCGCGCATCGTCGCGAGCGACCGGTGCACGAGGCTGTTCGAATTGAGCGGCCCCGCGTTGCGCGGCACCTGGTCGAGCGACTGGCGATACTGCTGTTCGGTGCGCACCTTCGACCACATCGTACGGAAGTAGTCGATCAGTTCGGGATCGAGCCCGCGCCGGTCGGCCTGCGCATCGCGCGCAAGACGCTCGACGAGGCCGCCGAGCGCGCCGCGCGGCGGCATCTGCACGGCAGCGGCTTGCGCACGCGCGCACGCAGTCGCCGCGTCATCGGCTCGCGCGACGATCTCCGCAAACCCCTCCAGCAGCGTTGCGAGACGCGCATCGAGCAACGCGCGCGCGTCACCGTCGAGCGCGGCCGCACGCTTCTCGAGCGCGTCGAGCCGATGGAAGCGCACCGGGTCGAGCCGGTCGGCGCCCTGCTCGCGCCATGCGTCGAGCGTTGCGCGAGCCTGCGTCGCATCGCCCGTCACTTCGCGCGCCCTCCGTTCGACGCGGTCTTGCGCGGCACCGGCGCGATTTCCACGCGGCGGTTCTTCGCACGGCCTTCATCGTCCGCGTTCGAGCTGACCGGCTGTTCGGAACCGAACGCGGCCGCGAACACCGACGACGCAGGCACGCCCGCGTCGATCAGCGCGCGCGTGACGGTCAGCGCACGCTTGGCCGACAGTTCCCAGTTGTCCGCGAACTGGCGGTTGCCGGCGTGCACCTGCTGGTCGTCGGCGAAACCGCTGATCATCAGGATCTCGTCGCGCGTCTTCAGGTACGTGGCGAGCGGCACGGCCAGCGTCTTCAGCAGATCGCTGCCCGCGGGCTGCAACTGATCGGAGTTCAGCGCGAACAGCACGTTGCCGCTGATGCCGATACGGCCGTTCACGAGCGTCACGCGGCCGGCCGCGAGCGGCCCGGCGAGCGCCTGTTCGAGCGACTTGCGCTGCTGCGCCTCCTGCTGGCGCGCACGCACGGCCTCCTCGAGCTTCGACGTGAGCTGCAACTGCATGCCGATCACGCCGACGAGGATCAGCACGAACGCGCCGAGCAGCACCGACATCAGGTCGGCGAACGCGGGCCACACCGGCGCGGAAGGGGCGCCGTCGTCGATTTCGTCGTGCATGCGTTACGCTCCGACCGATGCCCGCCGCCCGGCGAGATGCTGCAGGTCTTCGACGATCTGCTTCTGCGACATCATGCTCAGGTCGATCACCTCGCGCGCCTGCGCGACGTAGTACTCGAGCTGCTCGTCGCTGCGCGCGAGCGATTTCTCGAGCGCGGCCTCGATGCGCTGCAGATGGGTCAGCAGCTTGTCGTTCGACTCGCCGAATACCTGCACGGCAGCGCCGAACGCATCGCCGAGGCTCGCGACCTCGACGGCGCCCGCCGTGACCTGCGCGGCGACCGAGTCGAGCTTGCGCGTTTCGGCATCGACGGTGTCGTTGAAGCGCGCGCCGACGCGATCGAGCAGGTCGGCCGACGTGCTGACGAGCGCGTCGATCGCGGTGCGTTGCTCGGTCGACGCGTGGTTGACCGCGCCGAGCAGCGTTTCGAGCGTCGCCAGCAGGCGGCCGCGCTCCTCGAGCATCTCGGTGTCGCGCACCATGCTGTCGGACAGGCGCTGGCGCAGCTCGGCGACGACGTCGGCCGCGGCCTTCGGCGCTTCCGACGCAGCCTGCACGAGGCGCGAGATTTCGTTGATCGTGTCGCTCGCATGCACCTGAGCCTGCGCGGTGATGTCGTTCGCGGTGCGGGTCAGCGTGTCGCAGATGTCCTGCTGGCGCGTTGCAGCCTGTGCGCTCGTCTGCGCCCATTCGTCGCGCAGCGCGGCGGCCATCGCGGCAAGCGAGTCGTTCCACGCGGACAGACGCGCTTCGTCGCGCGTGGCCAGTTGCGCTTGCAGGACCGTGTGCGAATCGCGGATCGTCGACAGCAGGTCGTTCGAACGTTGCTCGAAGGTCGCCGCTTGCGTCGTCAGATCGCGTGTGGTCTGTGCAAGTGCGTCGCAGATTTCCTGCTGACGGCCGGCGCTGTGCACGCCCGCACGCTGCCATTCGTCGCCGAGCTTCGTCGCCATTTCCGCGAGCGACGCATTCCACGTCGACAGACGTTCTTCGTCGCGCGCCGCCAGTTGCGTTTGCAGACCGGTGTGCGAATCGCGGATCGTCGACAGCAGATCGTTCGAACGTTGCTCGAAGGTCGCCGCTTGCGTCGTCAGATCGCGCGTGGTCTGTGCGAGTGCGTCGCAGATTTCCTGCTGACGGCCGGCGCTGTGCACGCCCGCACGCTGCCATTCTTCACCGAGCTTCGTCGCCATTTCGCCAAGCGACGCATTCCACATCGACAGACGTTCTTCGTCGCGCGCCGCCAGTTGCGTTTGCAGACCGGTATGCGAATCGCGGATCGTCGACAGCAGATCGTTCGAGCGTTGCTCGAAGGTCGCCGCTTGCGTCGTCAGATCGCGCGTGGTTTGTGCGAGTGCGTCGCAGATTTCCTGCTGACGGCCTGCACTGTGTACGCCCGCACGCTGCCATTCGTCGCTGAGCTTCGTCGCCATTTCGCCGAGCGACGCATTCCACGTCGACAGACGTTCTTCGTCGCGCGCCGCCAGTTGCGTTTGTAGACCGGTATGTGAATCGCGGATCGTCGACAGCAGGTCGTTCGAGCGTTGCTCGAAGGTCGCCGCTTGCGTCGTCAGATCGCGCGTGGTTTGTGCGAGTGCGTCGCAGATTTCCTGCTGACGGCCTGCACTGTGCACACCGGCACGCTGCCATTCGTCGCCGAGCTTCGTCGCCATTTCCGCGAGCGACGCATTCCACGTCGACAGACGTGCTTCGTCGCGTGCGGCCAGTTGCGTTTGCAGACCGGTATGCGAATCGCGGATCGTCGACAGCAGATCGTTCGAGCGCTGTTCGAACGTCGCCGCCTGTGCGGTCAGATCGTGCGTGGTTTGCGCGAGTGCGTCGCAGATTTCCTGCTGACGGCCGGCGCTGTGCGCACCGGCGCGCTGCCACTCGTCGCCGAGCTTCTCGGCCATCGCGGCAAGCGAAGCGTTCCACGCGGACAGACGCGCTTCGTCGCGCGTGGCCAGTTGCGTCTGCAGGTCCGCATGCGAGTCGCGCATCGACGCGAGCGTCGCGCCCGAATGCCGCTCGAACGTCGCGGCGGCTTCACCCAGCGCGCGTGCATGCTGGCCGGCCAGCGTCTCGCCGACCTGCTCCTGGCGTGCAAGCGCATCGCGCCACGCATCCGACAAACGGGTTTCGGTCGATTCGAGGCGCGTCGCGACGCCGTCGAGCAGGTCCGTCGAACGCTGCGCGAAAGTGTCGGTGAACTGGCCGAGCGTCGTCTGCAACTGCTGCGCGACGGTATCGCCGGCCCGGCGCTGCTCGTCGATCGCGCGGTGCCAGACGGCCGTCACGTCGCCGGTGGTCTTCTCGAAGCCGTCCGTCAGCCCGTCGAGCTGGCGCTGCACGGCGCCGGTCACGGTGTCGCGCAGCGCGGCCATCTCCTGCGCGAGCCCGGTCATCGTCGCCGCGACGACCGGCTGCAACGCAGCCCCGGCCACGCGCGCGCTTTCGGCGGCGCTCTCCTTCAGCGCGTCGCCGACGTTCGAGGCGAGGCCCGCATACGCGCGCTCGGTGCGCTCGAAGAACGCCTGCTGGCTTTCGATCTGGCGGTCGTGCAGCGCAACGCTGCGCGCCTCGAGCGTCGTCATCATCGTCTGCAGCCGGTCGACCAGCGCCGGCATCACGTCGGCCTGGCGCTGCAGCAGCCGGAACGATTCGTCTCGCTGGTGCGCGGACGAATGCACGCGCAGGGTCGTCGCGATCTTCGCGTCGAGCTGCTGGCCCGCGTCGATCCGCTCGCGACGCACGAGCGCGGACAACAGGCCGAGCATCGCGGACGTCGCGACGCCGGCAATCGACGTGCCGAACGCGAACCCGAGCCCCTTCACCGGCGCGATCAGCGATGCGCGGATCGCGTCGAGATCGGTCGCGCTTTCGAGCGCGGCGCCCGTGCCCTTCAGCGTGACGACCATCCCGAGCAGCGTGCCGAGCATGCCGAGCAGCACGAGCAGGCCGACGAGATACGGCGTGAGCGCCGGGCCGGGCAGCGCGACGCGCGCGCCTTCGACGCGTGCACGCACGGCGCCGCGCAGGCCCGGGGGCAGCGTATCGAGCCACGTGTCGAGCTTCGCGGGCGGCTCGGTCAGGCCGGCCACCGCGCGCGACAGCGTGGCGGTCGCCTGGCGGTAGCGCTGCAGCTCCCACGCACCGGCGACGTAGCACGCGCCGATCAGCAGCGTGACGGCCGCCGCGAGCGGGTTCGACGCGGCATAACCGACACCGATCCAGCACACTGCGAGCAAACCGGCGATGAAGACAACGAGATCAAGACGAATTCTGGACATAGCGTATTGATTAGCAGGTACGAAGGGCCGCGAGCAGCCCGTCGACCGTTTGAAACCGGATTTCGAGTTCGGCGAGCAGGATGCTTTGCATCTCGTCGCGGAACGTGTCGAGCCACGTGCCGGGCACGATCGCCACGGCGGATGACGCATCGGCCACGGCCGCAGCATCGCCATCGGCGTCGGCCGCAGCTTGCGCATCGGCGAGCGCCTGCCGCTCCGCGTCGCGCAGCCGCTCGAAGCGCGTGCCGAGCAGCGCGGCCACGGCGGACAGCAGGCTGCGCTCGCGCGCGCCGAGCACGCGTTCCATGATCGCGTCGAGCGTCGCGAGCCGCGCCATGCCGGACGAGCGCGCGGCGAGCGCCACCCGCAGGCGGCCGCGCAACTGGCCGATCGCGGTCTCCATCTCCTGTTGCAGGGATAGACAACTCTGGCGGAAATCCGCGAAATCGGCCTTGTCGGCGGGCGGCGGCGGCATCTCGCCGGGTCGCCGCCGCGTGCGCGGGCGGTTGGCGGTCGTGATCGCCTGCGCGAGGTCGTGGCGCACGCGCGCGCAGTCGCGCTCGGCGTCGTAACCACGCACGCCGGCCGCGACGCCGGGCGGGCTCGCACTCAACGCGGACGACAACGTGATCGCGTCGGTCCAGCCGAGCCACTGGCTCAGGCGGTCCGATAGCGTCTGCCGGGATTCCGCGACGTCGGCATCGGTCAGGCGCGCGAGCAGCCGGACGAGCGTCGGACCGCTCAGCGCCGGGCGCGGGGGAGCTTGCACCATGCTGCAAACCGTCAAAAAAGGCAGCAGTTTACACGTCGTCGGGAGGTCGACCGCCAGAATCGGGGAAGCGGCCGGCTTCGGCACGCCGCGCAACGGGCGCGAACGCCCGCCGCACAAGGCTCACGGGCCGACGGCGAGGGATGCGGAGCATGCCGGCGCGATGCAGGCGGCGGCGCCGTCCGAAGCCGCTCCGCGCTCGCTCCGGTTCATGGCCGCCGGGCGGCGAACCGCGCCGGCGACGTTCACTGGCGGGCGGCTCCGTCCCCCGCGTGCGATGCCCTCGGGACACCCGCCGGGAGATCCGCCCCCGAGGCAGACCGCCGCCGCGCGAAGCTTGCCGGACGCGTCATCGGCCATGAAATGAAGCCGGGCGCCCGCCCGGCGATACCGCGGTCGCCGCCCGTCAGATCCCCACTTTCGGGGCGTTCAGGATCAGCCGCAGCCCGAGCAGCGTGATCGCGCCGGCCGCGACGCGGTCGACCCACTTCTTCGCGCGCAGGTAGAGTTCGCGCGGCCGGCGCGTGGAGAAGCACAGCGCGACGATCGTGTACCAGCCGAATTCGACGCCGAACACGAGCGGCGGCAGCGCCAGGTAGCACCACAGCGGCGGATGCTGCGGCAGGAGCGCCGCGAAGATGCTGCCGTACCAGATGGCCGTCTTGGGGTTGCTCAGCTGGGTCGTGAGGCCCGTCCAGAACGACTTGCGCGCGCTGCCGGCGACGACGGCCTGCGGATCGTCCATCGCGATCGGCCGGTCCGCGCCGCGCCAGATCTTCGACGCCATGTAGATCAGGTATGCGCCGCCCGCCACCTTGAGCCCCACATACAGCCATTCGACCGCCTGCAGCAGCGTGTAGAGCCCGGCCAGCGCGACGCCGCCGAATGCGATCCCGCCAATGCCCATGCCGAGCGCGGTGGCGAGCCCGTCGCGGCGCGACAGCCCGATCGAGTTGCGGGCCACCAGCACGAAGCTCGGGCCCGGAATCATCGCGCCGAGCCACAGCGCGGCCAGAATGGCGAGTACGGCAGCCGATGCAGTCATCGAAGTCTCCTGGGATGGCGACGCCGATGCGTCGGCGCCTGCGCGTCGTTTCCCGACGGTGAAGCCGATGATTCTGGCACGCTTCGCGGGCCGCCGAAAGCGCCAGCGCGCTGTTATGCTGGCTGCCGTTCCCGCCCTCCCGCTCCGCCGCCATGATCGAGATCCGCGCCGCCCGCTATCCGGACGATGCCGCCGCCGTCGAAGCAATCTTCCGCGAGTACATCGCGAGCCCCACCGTCAGCTTCGCGTTCCAGGACTACGAGCCCGAGCTCGCCGCGCTGCCGGGCAAGTACGCGGCGCCGCGCGGGCTGCTGCTGCTCGCGTGGAACGGCGAGCGCGCGGTCGGTTGCGCGGCGTTTCGCGAAATCGACGCGGCGACGTGCGAGATGAAACGCGTGTACGTGCGTCCCGAAGCGCGCGGACTGAACGTCGGCCGCCAGCTCGTCGAACGGCTGCTGCGCGATGCGAAGGCGGCCGGCTATGCGCGGATGTGTCTCGACGTGCTGCCCGAGTTCGTCGCTGCAAGGCAACTGTATGCATCGCTCGGCTTCACGAGCGCGCCGCCCGTCGCGTTCAATCCGGTGCCGGGCACCGAGTTTCTCGGCAAGGATCTGTGATGGGGGCGATGCGCGCGCCGGCCGCGGTGGTTCGCCGGACCCTCGTTGCGCTCGTCGCCGTGTGGGGGTGCCATGCGTACGCGGCCCCGCCACTGCCGCCGTCGGTCGCCGCGCAACTGCCGGCCGGCTACCTGCCGTTCGTCGCGCAGCCAGGGCCGGCGCTCGCCGACGGGCGGCACAGCCTGCTCGTCGTCGTGCATCGCGCGGTGGATACGCGCGAGCAGCCGTCGCCGCGCCCGTTGCTCATCTACGAGGAACAGGCCGACCACACGTACCGGCTCGCCGCGCGCAACGACAACGCGGTGCTCCACGCGAACGACGCGCTGCAGTGCGACCCGTTCGATCCGGAGGATGCCGCCGACGGCGGGATCGCGGTGAAGGGGCGCTATTTCACGGTGCAGAACGACGTTGCGTGCGGACAGCACTGGAGCGACTACGTGACGTTCCGCTACGACCCGCGCACGCAGGGCTGGGTGTTCGCCAGCCAGATCTACACCGAATCGTTCCCGCTCGAGCCCGACAAGCCCGATTTCGTCAGCGCGGTGCGCGCCGATGCGCGCAAGCCGGTGTCGTTCGGTCGGTGGCGGCGTAAGGAATAGAAACCTGCGCGCGGCAATCGGCGCGCGCGGGTTTCGTCATGGCCATGTTCGTGGGCGTGACACGTCGCGGCTAGCGGAAATTCGATTACATGCCGGGCGAGCTGGTCTGCGCGTGCCGCTCCGCAGCCGGCAGACCCGCGTCGTGCTCGTCCGGGGCGAGCGATTCCGAGCCGGCGCGACGCTCAAGAACGGCCCGGGCCTTGTCCAGGTCGAGCGCACCCTCCCAGCGCGCCACCACGATCGTCGCCACGCCGTTGCCGATCAAGTTCGTCACCGCGCGCGCCTCGTTCAGGAAGCGATCGACGCCGAGCAGCAGGACCAGGCCCGATACGGGCACCTGATGCATGGTCGACAAGGTTGCCGCCAGCGCAACGAAACCCGCGCCTGCCACCCCTGCCGAGCCCTTCGACGTCAGCAGCAGGACGCCGAGCAGCAGAAGCTGATCCCAGATCGACAGGTGAATGTTGAATGCCTGCGCGATGAACAGCGAGGCCATCGTCAGGTAGATCGCGGTGCCGTCGGCATTGAACGTATAGCCGGTGGGCAACACCATGCCGACGACCGGACGCGAGCAGCCCATGCGCTCCATCTTGAGCAGCATCTGCGGCAGCACGGCTTCCGTCGATGCGGTACCGAGCGTGATCAGGAGCTCGTCGCGGATATAACGCAGATATTTCCACAGCGACAATCCACACACCCGCATGACGAGGCCTAGCGCCACCGCGACGAACAGAATCGACGTGAGATACAGGCACAGCATCAGCTGTCCGAACTGTGCGAGCGTACCGATGCCGTACTTGGCGATGGTGAACGCCATCCCGCCGAATGCACCGGCGGGCGCGACGTACATCACGATGCGCACGACCCCGAACATCCCCTGCAGGAACATGTCGAGCATGTCGACGAGCGGCGCGGTACGCGGGCCGAGCTTCGCGAGCGCGATCGCAAAGATCACCGAGAAGAAGATGATCGGCAGGATCTCGCCGTTCGCGAAGGCACCGACGACGCTGCCCGGCACGATGCTCATCAGGAAATCGAGCGTGCCGTGATGTTGCGCCGCGTGCGTATAGCTGGCGATCGCGGCACTGTCGATCTTCGCCGGATCCGCGTTCATCCCGCTGCCCGGCCGGATCAGGTTGACGACTACCATCCCGACCACGAGCGCAACGGTGGACGCGGCCTCGAAATACAGCACCGCCTTGACGCCTACCCGGCCGGCTTCATGAAGATCGGTCATACGCGCGATGCCGACCACCACCGACGCAAAGATGATCGGTGCGAGCAGCATGCGAATCAGCTTGATGAACAGGTCGCCGAGCGGCTTGAGCTGGGCGCCGATGTCAGGATAGAAGTGCCCGACGAGAATGCCGGCAACGATGCCGATCAGAACCTGGACGTAGAGTTTGGAAAGCGATCTGCGAATGCGTGATGCCAGCATGACTGTCTCCTGTGCATGGCGTCCTTGTTTCGGAAAGCGCATGCGCGCCGGCGATGCAGCCGATCGCCCCGAACGCACACGCCGATTCCGCCTGCCCGATTGATTCTTGTATGAGTGATGTGACGCGGTGCGCCGGCGAGCATGCGGCGCACCGAGACTGCCCCGTTACGCGGACAGCCTCTGCATTTCCGCGTACAGGTCGGCCTTGCCTTCGAAGCCGATGCCCGGCAGATCCGGCATCGTGATGAAGCCGTTGTCGACCTTCACGCCGTCGGGGAAGCCGCCGTACGGCTGGAACAGGTCCGGATACGACTCGTTGCCGCCGAGGCCAAGGCCGGCCGCGATGTTGAGCGACATCTGGTGACCACCGTGCGGGATGCAGCGGCTCGGCGACCAGCCGTGCTGGCGCAGCATGTCCAGCGTGCGCAGATACTCGACGAGACCGTAGCTCAGCGCGCAGTCGAACTGCAGCCAGTCGCGGTCCGCGCGCATGCCGCCGTAGCGGATCAGGTTGCGCGCGTCCTGCATCGAGAACAGGTCCTCTCCCGTCGCCATCGGCTTGTCGTAGTAGTTGCGCAGCGTCGCCTGCAACTCGAAGTCGAGCGGGTCGCCCGGCTCCTCGTACCAGAACAGGTCGTATTGCGACAGCGCCTTCGCATACTGGATCGCGGTATCGAGATCGAAACGGCCGTTTGCGTCGACGGCGAGTTTCTGACCGTCGCCGAGCACGCTGAGGATCGAATCGATGCGGCGCAGGTCTTCGTCGAGCGATGCGCCGCCGATCTTCTTCTTCACGACCGTGTAGCCGCGGTCGATGTAGCTGCGCATCTCGTCCTTCAGCTTCTCGTGATCCTGGCCCGGATAGTAGTAGCCGCCCGCCGCATAGACGAAGATCTTGCGGTTCGGCTGGCCGTCGCCATAGCGGTCCGCCAGCAACTGGAACAACGGCTTGCTTTCGATCTTGGCCACCGCGTCCCACACCGCCATGTCGATCGTGCCGATCGCGACCGAGCGCTCGCCGTGGCCGCCCGGCTTCTCGTTGGTGAACATCGTCGCCCAGATCCGGTGCGGGTCGAGATTGTCGCCGGCATCGTCGACGAGCGAACTGGGGTCAGCCTCCAGAATGCGCGGAATGAAGCGCTCGCGCATGAGCTTGCCCTGGCCATAGCGGCCGTTCGAATTAAACCCGTAGCCAACCACCGGCTTGCCGTCGCGGATCACGTCGGTGATCACGGCGACGAGGCTCAGCGTCATCTTGCTGAAGTCGATGTAGGCGTTGCGGATCGGGGAACTGATCGGAACGGTTTGTTCGCGAATCTCGACGATTCTCATGACGGCGTCTCCTGGACTGACACGTTTGCGGGCTATCTCGATTGCATGCACGCGGCTGCAACGAGACGGAGCATAGTCCGCGGAGAGCACTCTATAATTCACCTTGATTCACTTCATTTTTTACCAAAAGTGAGAACTGATTCCACCTCCGACTTCGAGTTCTTCGTCCAGCTCGCCAAACTGAAGAGCCTGTCGGGCGCGGCCCGCTCGCTCGGCATCACGCCTCCCGCGGCAACCAAGCGGCTCGGCATTCTCGAAGACCGGTTCGGCAAGCGGCTCGTCAACCGGACCACCCGCAGCGTGAGCCTGACGCCGGAAGGCGAGATGTATGCGCGCTACGCCACGCAGATTCTCGATCAGGTGCGCGAGATGGAAGACGCGATCGCGGGCACGCCCGCGGATCCGCACGGGCGGCTGCGCATCAATGCGACGCTCGGCTTCGGGCGCACGACCATTGCACCGCTGGTGTCGGAATTCGCGAAGCGCTATCCGAACGTCGACGTCCAGTTCGTCGTCACCGATCGCCCGGTCGATCTGGTCGAAGGCGCCTTCGACATGGCCATCCGGTTCGGGGAGTTGCCGGACCAGCGCTTGCGGGCGCGTCGCCTGATGAGCAATCGGCGGTTCCTGTGCGCATCGCCGAAGTATCTCGAACGCCACGGTGTGCCGCAGCGCAAGGAGGACCTGGCGCATCACCGCTGCATCATCCATACGCAGAACGACGATGCGTTCGGCGTGTGGCGCTTCATGCAGGAGGATCATCTGGAAGCGCTGAAGGTCAGCGGCTCGCTGTCCAGCAACGACGGCGACATCGTGCTGCGCTGGGCGCTGGACGGTCACGGGATCCTGATCCGCTCGGAGTGGGATCTCGCCAAATACATCCAGAGCGGCAGGCTGCGTCTCGTGCTGCCGGCGGTCGTGCTGCCGTCCGCCGACCTGTTCGTCTACTACCCCGGGCAGCGCAACGAATCGACGCGCGCGCGTGCGTTCATCGACTTTCTCGTCAAACACTTCGAGGCGCCGTTCGTTCCGGTCGAGGTCGGCAAGGTGGCGCCGGAGCGCAAGCGATCCGGGCGATCGAAACCTTGACCCCCCCCCCGTCCCCGTTGCGCGTCCGCCCGTGGCGAGCCGATGCGGGGACACATCGCCGCCGCATTGCCGCGAAGCGGGAAGCCGCCCCGGCCAACCATGAATGCACGATGTTCCGTCTCGCGCGCATCCGTACAACTCGCCTCCCCCGGCCAACCGGTCTACCATAGGCGCTCGTCGCCGTTCAGGCGCGCGCCGGCGTGGCACGCGGCTTGCGCACGCCCCCTTCCCACGTTGAACCCGCGCAGGAGGACGTCATGACGCAACACTTCGACGCGATCGTCATCGGCACCGGGCAAGCCGGGCCGCCGCTCGCCGCGCGGCTCGCCGGCGCCGGCATGAAAGTCGCGATCGTCGAGCGCGGCCGCTTCGGCGGCACGTGCGTCAACACCGGCTGCATTCCGACCAAGACGCTGATCGCAAGCGCGTACGCCGCGCAGCTCGCACGGCGCGCCGAGGAATACGGCGTGTCGGTCGGCCCCGTGAGCGTCGACATGAAGGCCGTGAAGGCGCGCAAGGACCGGATCTCCGGCCGCTCGAACCACGGCGTCGAGCAATGGGTCCGCGGGCTCGACAACACGACCGTCTTCCAGGGCCATGCCCGCTTCGAACGCGCCAACGCGGTGCGTGTGGGCGACGCGCTGCTCGAGGCGGACCGCATCTTCATCAACGTCGGCGGGCGCGCGCAGATTCCGCAGATGCCGGGGCTCGACTCGGTGCCGTACCTGACCAATTCGACGATGATGGACGTCGACTTCCTGCCCGAACATCTCGTGATCATCGGCGGCAGCTACGTCGGGCTCGAATTCGGCCAGATGTATCGCCGCTTCGGCTCGCGGGTCACGATCGTCGAGAAGGGCTCACGGCTGATCCGTCGCGAGGACGAAGACGTGTCGCAGGCGGTGCGCGAGATTCTCGCGAACGAAGGCATCGACGTGCAGCTCGACGCAAACTGCCTGAACGCGCGGCGTGGCGGTAACGGCGACGGCGTCGTGGTCGGCCTCGACTGCACGGGCGGCGGCCGCGAAGTCGCGGGCTCGCATCTGCTGCTCGCGGTCGGCCGCGTGCCGAACACCGACGATCTCGGGCTCGAACGGGCCGGCGTCGCGACCGATACGCGCGGCTACATCACCGTCGACGAACAATTGCGCACCAGCGTGCCCGGCATCTGGGCGCTCGGCGACTGCAACGGGCGCGGCGCATTCACGCACACCGCATACAACGACTACGAGATCGTCGCGGCCAACCTGCTCGACAACGATCCGCGCAAGGTGTCCGACCGCATCACCGCGTACGCGATGTACGTCGACCCGCCGCTCGCCCGCATCGGCATGACGCTCGCGGAAGCGAAGCAGACCGGCCGCCGGCTGCTGGTCGGCACGCGCCCGATGACGCGCGTCGGCCGCGCGGTCGAGAAAGGCGAGAGCCAGGGCTTCATGAAGGTGATCGTCGACGCGGACAGTCACGCGATCCTCGGCGCGTCGATCCTCGGCGTGACGGGCGACGAGGTCATCCACGGAATGCTCGACGTGATGGCCGCGGGCGCGCCGTACACGACGATCAGCCGCGCGATGCACATCCACCCGACCGTGTCGGAGCTGGTACCGACCTTGCTGCAGGATCTGCATCCGGTCGAATGACGGCCGCGACAGGCCGGCCCGCATGCCGTGCAAGCGGGCCGTGCGGGCCGACCAGGACCGGTGGCCCGCGCGCGCCCCCGTCAGCCTTCGAAATACCGCGGCCGGTCGACGTCGGCGATCAGGCCCGGCTGCCGCGGCGCCCAGTCGAGCAGCGCACGCGTGCGCTCGCTCGTTGCGGGCGCATCCATTCCCGCGAACATCGCGAACCAGCCGAAGTGTTCGCCGGCCTGCTCCGCCGATTTCGCGACCACCGGGACGTCGAGCCTGCGGCCGATCACGGTCGCGATCTCGCGGAACGGCACCCCCGTATCGTCGACCGCGTGATAGCGCGCACCGGCCGCACCGCGTTCGACCGCGAGCCGGTACACGCGCGCCGCATCGAGCCGGTGCACGGCCGGCCAGCGGTTGCCGCCGTCGCCGATGTAGACCGATGCGCCCTTCTCCCGCGCGAAGGCAATCAGGCGCGGCACGAAGCCGTGATCGCCGTCGCCGTGCACGGACGGCGGCAGCCGCACGACCGACGCATGCACGCCGCGCGCGTGCAGCGCGACCGCCGTCGCCTCCGACGCACGCGGATAGACCGCCGACACCGGCACGTGCGGATCATCCTCGGTCGCCGCGCGGCCGGGTGCGACGAGCGCGAGGCCCGACGTCACGACCAGCGGGCGCGCCGAGCCCGCGAGCACCGCGCCGATCGTTTCGATCGCGCGGCGGTCGAGTTCGCAGTTTTCCGCGAAGCGCGAGAAGTCGTGATTGAATCCCGTGTGAATGACCGCGTCGGCGGCTTGCGCACCGCGCGTCAGGCTGTCGTGATCTTCCAGCGATCCGCGCTGGACATCGGCGCCCGCTGCCGCGACCGCCGCGGCAGCCGCGTCGGAGCGCGCGAGGCCGAGCACCGAATGCCCGGCCGCCAGCAACTCGGCGACGACCGCGGAACCGACGAACCCCGATGCTCCCGTAACAAAGACACGCATGTTCGGCACCTCCGGATGAATTGGAGGGCTTACTATCTGTCGTCCGCCGCGCGCGGTGAAGACGTGACGGTTTACCGGTAAACGAACTAACAGGCTATGGCAAACGCACCCGACAACCTGCTCGGCGCGTACCTTCGGGACCGCCGCGAGAAGCTCGATCCGGCGGCGCTCGGGCTGCCGACCGCGCGCCGCCGCACGCCGGGCCTGCGGCGCGAGGAAGTCGCGCAGCGCGCGCACGTGAGCGCCGCGTGGTACACGTGGCTCGAACAGGGGCGCGGCGGCGCGCCGTCCGCCGACGTGCTCGACCGGCTCGCCCGTGCGCTGCTGCTGAACGACGCGGAGCGCGAGCATCTGTTCCTGATCGGCCTCGGCCATCCGCCCGAAGTGCGCTACCACGCGAGCAGCGGCGTGACGCCGCGCCTGCAGCACGTGCTCGATTCGCTCGACGCGAGCCCCGCGATCGTGCGTACCGCGACGTGGGACGTCGTCGCATGGAACGACGCGGCAGCCGCGACGCTGACCGACTACGCGACGCTGCCGCCGCCCGCGCGCAACATCCTGCGGCTGATCTTCGTCGACGCCGGCGTGCGCGACGCGCAGTCGAACTGGGAGCGCGTCGCGCGGTTCGCGGTGGGCGCGTTTCGCGCCGACGTCGCACGCGGCGGCGCAACGCAAAGCGTGCAGGCGTTCGTCGACGAGATGCGCGCGACGAGCGCCGAATTCGACGCGATGTGGCGCGATCACGACATCCATTCGCATGACGAAGGCACGAAGGAAATCCGTCATCCGCAGGCCGGCCGGATCGCGCTCGACTACTCGGCGTTCTCGGTGACCGGCCGCCCGGACCTGAGCCTCGTGATCTTCACGCCCGTGTCGACGGCCGATCGTGCGCGGATCCGGACGCTCGTCGCGGCGCGAGCGCAGGCACAAGAACGGGCCCGCATATCGCCGGCGCCTGCCGCATAGCGCCGCGCGAAACCGCTCGCCGCACGCCCCGCGGGCCTCGCCCATCCGGCCCCGTCACACCGCGCGAATCCATCGCATTCCGCACTGATACCCAGTCGAATATTTAATTTTCCCCTGGCGAAGCGCGCCTTTACCCTTTCGGCATCGCATCACTGGGCCTGCGGCCCACCCTGGAGCACTCCGATGACCGACCCCGGCACCGCGCAAGCCGTTCCCCGCCCGCACGCGGCGTCCGTGTCCTATGGCGCGCTCGCGCTGCTGGTGCTGGCCGGCCTCAACCTGCGCCCTTTCCTGACCGCATTCGGCCCCGTGCTCGACCTCGTGCGCGCCGACACGGGCCTCGGCTTTCGCGCGGCCGCGCTGCTGACCACGCTGCCGTTCGTGCTGATGGGCGTCGTCGCCGGCATCGGCGTCGGGCTGGCGCGCCGCATCGGCGAACAGCGCGCGCTGACCGGCGCGCTGGCGCTGATCGCCATCGGTTGCACCGCCCGCCTGTGGGCGGACAGCACCGCCGGCCTGGTCGTCACGGCGATCGCCGCCGGCGCGGGCGTCGCGGTGGTCCAGTCGCTCGCGCCGGGCCTCGCGAAACGCTGGTTCGTCGACCGGCTGCCGCTCGCGATGGGCCTCTATTCGGCCGCGCTGGTCGGCGGCGGCGCATTCGGCGCGGTCGCGAGCCCGTGGCTCGCCGCGCACGGCGGCTGGCATCTGTCGCTGTCGGTGTGGGCCGTGCCCGCCCTCGTCACGCTCGCGCTGTGGCGCGCGAAGGCGCCGCACGATACCGCGGCCGCGGCCGCGGTATCGGCGCCCGTCACCGCGTTCGCGCGGATTCCGCGCGCATGGCAGCTCGCGCTGTTCTTCGGCCTGAGCAACAGCGGCTACGCAAGCCTGGTCGCGTGGCTGCCCGCGTTCTATCGCAGCGTCGGCATGAGCCCGCAGGCGAGCGGCAACCTGCTCGCATGGATGGCGCTGTTCCAGGCGACCGGCGCGCTCGCGATGCCGATGCTCGCGAAACGGGCGCGCGATCGCCGCCCGGTGCTGTGGCTCACGTTCGCGCTGCAGACGGCCGGCTTCGTCGGCTTCGCGACGATGCCCGCGCTCGCGCCGTGGGTGTGGGTCGCGAGCGTCGGCCTCGGGCTCGGCGGCTTCTTCTCGATGAGCCTGATCGTCACGCTCGACCACCTGCCGGACGCGCGGCTCGCGGGCGCGCTCGCCGCGTTCGTGCAGGGCGTCGGCTTCCTGACGGTCGCGTCGAGCCCCTGGCTGATCGGCTGGCTGCGCGACGTGGGCGGCGGCTTCGCGATCGCATGGTGGATGCACATCGGCGTGATCGCGGCGATGGCCGCGCTGAACGCGACGTTCGCCCCGGCCGGCTACCGGCGCAGCATGGCGCGCATCACCGGCGCGTCACACTGAACCGGATTCCCTGATACGGCCGGCCGCGGGCGGTCACGCCAAGCGGCCGCAGTTTCGCTTCACCTCAAACAAAACCAACCGGTAAATGGAGACAACCATGAAAAAGCTCGTCATGGCCGTTGCGCTCGCGCTGACGGCCGGCGCCGCGGCCGCGAAGAACCCCGCCGTCCTGCGCCTCGGCGTCGATCCCAGCTATGCGCCGTTCGAATCGCTCGCGCCCGACGGCAAGCTCGTCGGCTTCGACATCGATCTGGGCAACGCGATCTGCGAACGCATGAAGGTGCGCTGCGTGTGGGTCGAGAATGCGTTCGACGGGATGATTCCCGCGCTGAAGGCGCGCAAGTTCGACGGCGTGCTGTCGTCGATGAGCGTGACGGAGAAGCGCCTCGCGCAGATCGCGTTCACGGACAAGATCAACAACGTGCCGCCCCGGCTCGTCGCGCGGCGCGGCTCGAACCTGCAGCCGACACCCGCGTCGCTGGCCGGCAAGAGCGTCGGCGTCGAGCAGGGAACGACGCAGGAAACCTATGCGCGCACGTACTGGGAACCGAAGGGCGTGATCGTGCGCACGTACCAGACGCAGGATCTCGTCTATCAGGACCTGCTGTCGGGGCGGCTCGACGCGTCGCTGCAGTCGTCGGTACAGGCCGACCTCGGTTTCCTGAAGACGGCGAAGGGCGCGAACTTCGAATTCGCGGGGCCGGCGCTGCATGACCCGAAGACGCTGGGCGTCGGCTCGGCGATCGGCATGCGCAAGGACGACGACGCGCTGCGCACGCAGATCAACCAGGCGCTCGCGAGCCTGATTCAGGACGGGTCGTATCAGCGGATCGCGAAGAAGTATTTCTCGTTCGATATCTACAACTGACGCACGCGGACCGAAGACGCAAAGCTGTGTCGTGCGCGAATGCACGACACAGCTTCCTCGTTCGTCGTGTCAGGCAATCGAGCCGTCGCGGCCGGGCAGGCCCGACGACCGATCATCGGGCCTTACGCCGTCGAGGCCAGCAAATCGGTTGCAAACGACTTCGCATGGGCGATGGCCTCTTGCGCATCGGGGAAGACGCCAAGCTCCTCCCAGTGCTCTTCGGCCGCGTAGGTGCCCTTCACCGCGAGCGCGCGCTGCACGCGCAACTGCGCCGCGTATCTGCCGTCTTCCAGCGGTCGGGCCGCCGCGATGATCCGGTGCGGCAGACTGGTGGCCTCGGGCTGGACCAGCTCGACCGGGCCGCCGACCGCGCCGATATCCTTCAACTCGTTCCTCGTCTTGCAGTCCGGGCAGTAGAAGCACCAGCCCGCGTCCTCCTGGCGGGACCTGACCTGCCCTCGAGCCAGCACGGCACGGCATTCAACGTTTTCGCAGATGAACGGCATGGCAGTCTCCGAAGTTGTTTGACGGAAATCCTAGCATGTCCGTCGGCGCGCAACCATCCGCATTGGCCGTGCGCGACGCCGCGCGTTCGACCGGATGGCTGCGCTCAGACGTTGTAGCCCGCCTTGCGCATCAACTGGCGCGACACGTCGCCGCGCGCGCCCTCGGCATCGTATTGCGCGCGCAGCAGTGCGTCCGCCTTGCGGGACACGCCGCGGGACATGGCCACAACGATTCCGAAAAAGGCGACGACAAAGAAAACGATCAGCATCATGTTGCTCCTGACTGGCCGGGCCGGATAGGGCCACGACGTTCGCGTCGGTCTGCGTCGGCAAACGATCGTCGGTGGCGCCTGATGCCGCGCTGCGCGCTATCCGGTCCCGGAGGACAATACCCTCGCGCACATCCCTCAGAGGGGGTTCGACATGATCAAGTTCCAGCCCGACGGATGGCCTACCGTTACGCCGCGTATCGTCGTAAGCGATCCGAAAAATCTCGTCGACTTCATCAACGCGGTGTTTCTGGCGCAGGGCGAATGGCGCGCGGGGCTGCCGGCCGACATCCGGATCGGCGATTCGGTCGTGATGGTCAGCGGCGGCGACGGGCTCCGCGATCCGATGACGGCGTTTCTGTACGTCTATGTCGAGGATGTCGATGCGACCTATCGGCGTGCGGTCGCGGCCGGGGCCGTGTCGCTCGAAGCACCGGCCGACGTGCCCTACGGCGACCGGCGGGCGATGGTGAAGGATGCATGGGGGAATCTCTGGCAGATGGCGACGCACCAGCGGGATCTGTCGATCGACGAGATCCGTGCGCGGCTGCCCGACGGCGGGTAGTCGATGATCCGGCAAATCGAGTGGTGCGCGCGCGGGCCGCGGACAGCTTTCAACAGCCGCGTCGCCACCGGGTTTCATCAATCCGGCCGAATGCTTTTAGTCAGCGTCTCGATGGTCAAACTCGCGTCACGGGGAATGCCGACGCCGGCGTCCATCGGGTAATCCGTCACGTGCCCCGTTCGCACATAGCCGCGTCGCAGGTAGAAATCGATCAGTTCACGGCGCGCCGACAACACGATCATGACCGCCTTCGCGAGATGCCAGCGGCGACGCGCGAACTGCTCTGCTTCGTTCAACAACCCCTTGCCGAGCCCGCGATCCTGAACGGACGGCGATACGGCCAGCGTGCCGATATACGCGGTGTCGTCGTTCGCGCGCACTTCGACGCATCCGGCCAGTGCGCCCCCCACCTGCGCGACGATCAATACCGAATCCTGCGCCTGCAACGTATCGAGTAGCTGCGCCTGCCCGATGCGCGCGCCGTCGACGAGCGCCGCTTCGTGCGTCCATCCGGCCGCGCCGGCAGCGGGCCGGTAGGCCGCGTTGATCAGTTCGACCAGCGCATCGACGTCGTGCCGTGTCGCGAGCCGGTAGCTGACGGTATCGGTCGAACTCGTTGTCTTGCTCATTGCAACCGCTCCGCTCCTGTTGTCGGTTTTCATCGCGCAAAGCCGGCGCCGTGCGCTTGTGTGCGCCACGCTGGCAGTACTGTCTGCAATCCGTCGGCGCATGTCAACCGCGAGGCTGCCGATCCGGTGACGGTCACCCCGCTTACGCGTTCGACTTCGCCACCGCGCCGGTGCCGTCCATCTCGGTGTCCGGCATCGATCCATCGCAGATGGCGATGAATCCCGCGGTCGAGCGCTTCTCCGAACCGCGCGCGAAGGCGGCCGTGCTGGGCTTCCAGACCGGCAGTTGACAGTCACGCGGGTCGGGCGGGCGCGATCGTGCCGGATGCGGGCGCCGGATTCGACCGGCATCGCGCGCGCCCGCGCGGTCGCAATCGTTCAGATTCGCGTCGCGTGCGGATAAAACTTCCACACCCTCCCCGCCGTTAACCCGTTCGCAGCCCAGGCGCGCCGCGCGGTATCGCGGCGCGCGTCGTTCGTGATCCGGAATGAATCCACATCCGCCGTCGGCCGCCCTTCGGGCCGCCGGCAAGGGAACGTCATGCGAAAACTCACTATCCGCGGTGGCCTCGTCGCGACCGTCGCCGGCTATACCGTTCTGCTGGTGCTGGTCGTCGGCGCGTGCATCGCCGCGCTCTATGCAGGCAACGGCTCGCTCGAAGCGATGTATCGCGACGATACCGCTTCGCTGCTGCACCTGAAAACCAGCTCCGAGCGCATGCTCGTGCTGCGCGAGCGCGTCAGCGACGTCGCCCGGATCATCAGCGCGGGCCAGCCGGCCAAGGACGAGATCGCGCAACTCCATACGCTCCTCAAGCAGAGCAACGACGAACTGGACGCGTACTCGCGGCTGCATGCGCGCAGCGCCGACGAGCAGCGGCTGGTCGATACGTTGCAGACGAACCGCCGCGCGCTGCTCGACCAGGTGTTCCTGAAGGCGCTCGCGCAGCTCGACCAGGACAATGCGTTCGACTTCCTCGACACGCAGCGCACCGCGCCGCCCGCGCTGTTCCCCGCATACCAGCACGCCATCGACGCGCTGGAATCGTTCCAGGTCGCACGGCAGAAGGCCCGCTACGACGCGGCCGGCGAACGTTTCCACCGGATCGTGTGGGCGATGGCGGCGGTCGCCGCGTTCGCGCTGGTCGTCGGCTTCTTCGCGCAGCGCGTGCTCGCGAAGGCGATCATCGAGCCGATCCATCTCGCCGTCGACCATTTCGACAGAATCTCGAAAGGCGATCTCACCGGCACCGTCGTCATTCCCGGCGAAAACGAAATGGCGTATCTGCTCGGCGCGCTGAAGCGGATGCAGGACGGTCTCGTCGACACGGTAAACCAGGTTCGCACGAGCACCGAGACGATCGTCGGCGACGTCCGCACGATCGCGAGCGGCAACGTCGATCTGTCCGCACGCACGGAGCAGCAGGCGGTGTCGTTGCAGCAGGCCGCCGCGAGCGTGGAGCAACTGACCGCGACCGTGCGCCAGAACGCGGACAACGCACGCGATGCCCGTACCTACGCGCAAGGCGCGGCCGGCATCGCGTCGCGCGGCGGAGACGCGATGCAGCGCGTCGTCGAAACGATGTCGGCGATCTCGAACAGCTCCGCACGGATCTCGGGCATCGTCGGCGTGATCGAGAGCATCGCGTTCCAGACCAACATCCTCGCGCTGAACGCCGCGGTCGAAGCCGCCCGGGCGGGCGAACAGGGGCGCGGTTTCGCGGTCGTCGCGACCGAAGTGCGCGGGCTCGCGCAGCGTTGCGCGGCGGCGGCAAAGGAAATCCGCGAGCTCATCGGCCATTCGGCGCAACGCGTCGAAGACGGCAGCGGCCTCGTCGCGCGGGCCGGTTCGGCGATGACCGAACTCGTGGCCGCGGTCGAGCGCGTCAATGCGATCATGAACGAAACCAGCATCGCATTCGACGAGCAATCGTCGGGCATCGAACAGGTGAACGCGGCGGTCATCCAGATGGAACAGACGATGCAGCGCAATGCAGCGCTGGTCGAAGAGGCGGCGGCCGCGGCGCTGTCGCTTGAAGAACAGGGCTCGCGGCTCAGCGATGCCGTCGCGCAATTTCGTCTGCGCGATGCGATAGCGGCGTGATGCGACAGGCGCGGGCCGCATCGGGCCCGAGCCTGCCGATACATCACCGCGCGGCCGGTCGCTCAGTAGTGACTGCGCCCCCACAGCGTCTTCGGCTCGTCGAGCAGATGACGCAACCCGCTACGCTCGATCATCAGCTCGGCCACTTCGTTCACGCGTTCGAGAATCTCGCCTTCGTCGACCGACAACACGCGACGATCCTCCATCAGCACCCGGCCGCCGACCATCGTCATGCACACGTCGGCCGCGTTCGCGAAGCACGTCACGCGATACACGGGCATATTCATCGGCATCATGTGCGGGCGGAACAGGTCGACGAGGATGACGTCCGCGAGCTTGCCGGCTTCGAGCGAACCGATCTCGCGATCGAGCGACAGCGCCTTCGCCGCGTCGATCGTCACCATCTCCAGCACCTTGCCGTGCGGCAGCACGTCCGGATCGCGGAAGTGACGGCGGTGGTAATGCATGCACTGCCACATGTGGCGGAACATGTCGTAGCCGCGATCGGGCGCGGCGCCGTCCGATGCGATCGCCACCGTCACGCCGGCATCGATCAGCTCGGGCACCGGACAGCGGCCGATGATCGACATGATCGCGCTCGGGTTGTGGATGATCGCGGTGCCGGTTTCGACGCACGCGGCGATATCGTCGTCGGTGAGGTCGATGCTGTGCGACATGAACGACGTCGGGCCGAGCAGCCCCAGCTCGCGATGCGCGAACGCGAGCGTGCCGGCGCGGTGGCCGTCCTGCGTGAAGGTCAAGCCGCGCTCGCGCGCCAGCGCGCCGTAGCGGGCTGCCTGGTCGCGGAAATCCTGTTCGTACTGCGCCAGCTCCGGGTCGTGCTCGGGCCCGTACACGGGCAGCGTCAGCGCGATCCGGATCCGGCCGTCGGCGTCGCCGTGGCACGCGTCGACGATTGCTTCGCACACGCCGTACATCGTGTCGAAATCAATGTCGCGCGTGTCGCTGCCGTCCGGCGTGTGGCGCGTGTATGCGCGCGGCGCGGGCGGCCGCGACGGGCCGACCGCGACGATCGAGCGCGTGCCGGTTCGCACCACCGCGTCGCAATGACGTCGCGCGTAGACGGGATCGTCGACGCGCATGATCGAGTTGCCGCCGCCGAGCAGCGACACGCCCGTCGTCACGCCGGCCTTCAGGCGTTCGAGCGCCGCGAGATGCGATTCGGTTTCCCAGAACGCTTCGTCCGATGCGCGCGTATAGATCGTTTCGGCCGCGGCCGACCATGCATCGCCGTCCGCGCCGCCGATCGTGCGCAGCATCGCGTGGCCCGCGTGCGCATGCGAATCGATCAGGCCCGGCAGCACGGCCTTGCGGCGTGCGTCGATCGTGCGCGCGGCGCGGTAGCGTGCCTGCAACCCGGCCGTGTCGCCGACGGCGACGATGCGATCGCCCTTCACGGCCACCGCGCCGTTCTCGATCACGCGCCGTTGCGGATCCATCGTGATCACGCAGCCGTTTGCGATCAGGGTGTCGATTGCTTCGCGCTTGTCCTCGGTAGTCATCGCTGGGTGTCCTGTTCTGATTCGAAATGAGTCGGGTGCCGTCGCATGGAAAAACCGCCGGGCGGCAGCCCGGCGGCTCGGCAACTGCATGTCGTATGGGTTGTCACGCGGAGCGGGCCGGCGCGGCGATCCGCGCCTTCAGCTTGCGCTGCACCGCGCTGATCGCGACGAATACCACCGCGTTCACGGCGAGCGCGACGAGCCCGGGGTTGATCGACGTGATCGTGCTCGATGCGCCCGGGAACAGCGACGCGAGCGTCACGCCATAGTAGCTGGTCATCGCGATCACGATCGCACCGGCGACGATCCCCGCGAACGCGCCTTCCCGCGTGCCGAACGGCCGCTTCAGGAAGCTCGACGCGAGCATCGGCACGAGCTGCGTGAGCAGGCTCGACGAGAAGATCGCGAGCGTGACGAAGGTCGCCCCGCCGCGCAGCACGAAGTACACGACCACCAGCGTGAAGATCGGCAGCGCGATCCGCGCGACGCGCGTCACCTCGCGGTCGGTCGCATTCGGCGCGAAGCCTTCGCGGTAGATGTTGCGTGCGATCGTCGTCGACGCGTTCAGCATGATCAGCGAGCCCGGCACCAGCGCGGTCAGCAGGCCCGTGCCGCCGACGACCCCGACGAACCACGCCGGGAACGTCTGCTTGACCAGCCGCAGCAACGCGAGGTCGGTCTGCGCGCCTTCGAGCCCGTGCACCGTCATCACGGCCGCGAAGCCGACGAGGAACAGGAACGCGATCAGCACCTGGTACAGCGGCATCAGGATCACGTTGCGGCGCAATGCGCGTTCGTCCTTGGCGACGTAGATCGCGGTGAAGCCGTGCGGATACAGGTAGTAGCCGAGCGACGTGAGCAGGATCGTCGAGTTGTACCAGCTCAGGTTGAAGCCGTGCTCGGGCATGCGCAGCAGCTCCGGATGCGCGGCGTCGATCTTCGCGAACATCTCGCCAAGGCCGCCGTAGTAATGCATCGGCAGATACAGGCCGAGGAAGATCGCGATCGCGAGGATCAGCACGTCCTTGAAGATCGCGATGCTCGCCGAGCCGTGGATGCCCGACACGACCATGTAGACCGCCATCAGCGTCGCGGCGATCCAGATCGCGGCCGCCTGCGGAATCAGCCCGTACGACATCTCCGACACGATCACGCCGAGGCCGCGCAACTGGATCATCAGCAGCGACACCATCGCGAACACCGCGACGATCGACACCAGCACGCCGATCGCGCGGCTGTCGTACTTCGACGCGAAGTAATCGGCGAACGACACGAGCCCGCGCGCCTTCGCGTAGCGCCAGATCGCCGGCAGCATCCAGTAGCCGATCACGCACGCGAGGCAGCCGTACGACAGGATGTAGAACGCGGGCGCGCCCTTGCTGTAGGTCCAGCCGCTCGCGCCGAGGAACGAGAACGTCGAGAACGCCTCGCCGGCCATCAGCAGGAACGTGAGCAGCGAACCGAAGCCGCGCCCGCCGACCGCCCATTGCTCGAGCGTGAGCGTGCGGCCGCGCCGCGCATTCACGCCGATCGCGAGCGCGAACACGGCGAACGCCGCGATGATGATGATCGAGGCGTTCATCGCGCGTCTCCCGTGCGGCCGTCACGCGCCGTGTCGCGCTCGTCGAGGTGGAACAGGATCGCGAGGATCGCGGCGGTGGCGGCCATCCAGATCAGGTTCCACACGAGCAGGAACGGCAGCCCGAACAGCAGCGGCCGCACCTCGGCGATCGAGCCGCCGGCGTACATCCCGACGAACGGCAGCGCCGCCAGCAACAGTTTGAATTTCATTCGAGTCTCCTCCGGAAGACGCGCGAACGCGTCAGAACATCAGAACTTCTGGCGGATGCCGACCACCACCGCCACTTGCGACGTCGTCGACGACGGGCTGTCGGTGCCGTCGATCCACGCGCTGCCGACACCCGACGACGCCTTCTGATAGAAGCCGTTCACGTACACGTCGGTGCGTTTCGACAGCAGGTACTGCACACCGGCCGACACCTGCTGATAGTGGCCGCTGTCGTCGCCGCGCGCGACCTTCGTATAGGTGTAGCCGGCCGCGGCCATCAGCGCGGGCGTGATCATGTAGCGCAGGCTGCCTTCGTAGTTGTTGAAACGCAGCGCGCCGCCCGTCGCCTGGCCGAAATTCGAGCCCGTATACAACAGCCCGAGCGTCGCCTGCCCGATCGCGTAGCTGCCGCCCGCGCCCCAGATCTGCTGGCGCACCGCGCTCGACAACCCCGCGCCGAATACCGATGCCGATGCGGGGAAGTAGTTGTCCGATGCAACGGCGCCCGTCGCGCTCGCCGCCGGGTGATTCATCCGCGCATACGCGGCGCCCGCATTCAGCGGCCCGTTCGCATACGTCACGCCCGCGCTCCAGCTGTTGTCGTTCGAGAAGCCCGTCGAGTTCGAGAACCCGTACACCAGGTTCGCCTGCAGGCCGGCGATCGTCGGCGAGATGTACTTGACCGCGTTGTTGATGCGGAACGTGTTGTTGATGTCGTCGTTGTCGAACGGGTGCGTCGAGTACTGCGCGAGGAAGCTGCTCATCTGCAGCGAGCCGAGGATGTCCTGCGTCGAGTTGTACTGGCGGCCGAGCGTCACCGCGCCCCAGTTCGCGCCGCTCAGGCCAACCCAGGCGGAACGGCCGAACATGCGGCCGCCCTGGCCGAGCGCGCCGTTCGCGACGTTGAAGCCGTTCTCGAGCCGGAAGTTCGCCTTCAAGCCGCCGCCGAGATCCTCGGTGCCGAGCAGGCCCCAGCGCGGGCCCGATTCGTTGCCGCCCGTGAACTGCCACAGCGCATGGCCTTTCGCGTTGTTCGTGTAGGTCACGCCGGCGTCGACGATCCCGTACAGCGTCACCGACGACTGCGCATGCGCGGCACCTGCAAACAGCATCGCGATGGCCGCGCTCATGCACGCGACGCCCGTCTTCCCACCCATCATTCGCACCATCTCCGTCATCTCCTCTCCAAACCTGGTTGTCGATGTTGTGTTGTGTTTTATTGATCCTGCCCACGCGCCCGATCGAGTTGTATAGACAGTTTCCGGATGGTATCCAGCCGCAATCGCATCAAGAAATGAAATGTTCAACTGGTCGACAGTTGAAAATCGAATGGAAGGGCAAACGGAGGGGAATGCGCGGGGCCGGCACGGCCCCGAAAGACAAACGAAAGGAAGCAGGCAGGCCGGACGCGGCGCGCCTTGCTCAGACGTGAATGGCGTGTGTAAGCAAGCTGACGAAACGGCAACGCGCGCGGCGCGTATGCGGTTTTCCCGAATAGCCGGCGCATGGCGCGCCGGCCATGGAATCAGCGGAGCCGCTCGGCGAGCGCGCGCGCCACCGCGCTCAATGCATCGCCGCGCTCGAGCGCCGCACGCGGCCGCGCCGCTTCACGTTGTGCATCGAGCGAGCGCGGTGCGAAGTCCGGCGACGACGAGAACTTCACGATCGTCAGCGCGGTCTTCGGATCGACCAGGATCGACTGGCCGAAGCGCCCCGCCGCCGCGAACGAGCCGTCGCCGTCGTTCACCTGGTACCAGTAGTCGCGATACGCATAGCCGTCCTTGCCCGGCACCACGTTGCCCGTCGCGAACAGCGCCGCGTTGTGCGCAGGCTGCAGCGCCGCGCGAATCGTCGCGGCGGGCAGCGTGCCGCTCGCGCCGCCGAGCCCGGTGCGCACCCGTTCCGCGAAACGGGCGGCATCGCGCAGCGTCGTGTACAGACCGCCGCTCGCCATCGCCATCGCATTGCGGTCCACGACCACGTACGCATCGTCTTCCGCGAAATCGCGCCACAGCCACCGTTCGACCAGCGCGCTCCACGATTGCCCGGTCGCGCGCTGCATCGCCCACGCGACGGCTTCCGGCGAACCGTTCTGATAGAACCACGTGCTGCCGGGCGTCACATCCGGCACGCGTCGCACGGTCTGCAGGAAATCGACGATGCTGGCCGGCGCACCCTCTCGGTGCGGCACCAGCCCGACCGCGCCGAACAGGCCGAGATCGGGCGGGATACCCGGTGCGTATGCGGTCGGCACTTCCATGTCGAGGTTCTGCTGCAGCGTGGCGCTGCCGAACGGCGTGTCGGCGAGTTCCAGCACCGTGCGCGACAGCGGCGCGTCCGGATCGAGCTCGCCCGACGCGATCATCTGCGCGGCGAGCAGGCCGGTCACCGATTTCGTCATCGACGCCCAAGCGTGCGGCTGGTCGGGACGGAAGCCGTCGAAATAGCGCTCGTAGACGATCCGGCCACGCTGCACGACGATGAAACCGTCGGTATGGGTCGCGCACAGGTACGCGTCGAGCGTCAGCGTCTCGCCGCCGATCGTCACGGGCAGCGCATCGAGACCGGGCGTCGGCTGCCCGGGCAGCGGCATCGGCGCGGCCGCGTGCCGGATGCCGGCCGTCGGTGCGAGCAGCCGCGTGTTGCTCAGCGCCCAGCGCAGCCGCGTCGGCGTGAACACGTTCGCCTTGTCGACGAGCCGGTCGGCCGGCGGCGGAAAGCCCTGCATCACGCCGGGCGCCGCGGTGCCGGTTGCCGCGGATGCGGTTGCGGCGAGCGCGAGCCCGCCGGCCAGCACGACGGCGCCGGCCAGCCGGCAGGTGCGCCGGGCAACCGTAAAGCGTCGATCGAATTGCATTGGATCATGCCTCCTGATGAAAATGGAACGGAAATCAAGGTTGCTGGCCGTCGATACGCAGGAGGTTCGCGACCGACGCGACACCGGCGACGCGCCGCGCGACCGATACCGCGAGGCTCGCCTGCGTCGTATCCGTGACCGAGCCGGCGAGCGTCACGCTGCCGTCGCGCGCGCGCACGAGGATGCGCGTCGCGTTCAGGTTCTTCGTGCGGGCAAGCGCTGTGCTGACGCTGCGTTTGAGCTTGCGGTCGGCCGCCTTGCGTTGCGCCGGCGACAGCGCGGCCGACGCAGGCGCCTGCACGGAATCGGATTCGGCCACGGATGCCGGGACCGCCGCGCTCGCGGCGTCGGATTGCGCATCGGCGGCGACGCTCCAGCATGCCGCCGTCAGCAGCCCCGCGATGAGTCGTGATGAAGTACGCATGATCGGATCACACTCCGGAAAGATCGTTGAGAAGGCCAGGTCAGAACTGCGTCATCAGGCCGATCGACACACCGGTCGTCGCGCTCGCGCCGCGCCGCAGGTTCAGCGCCGCGATCGTCGCCGGGTCGCGCATGTACGCGCCGGTCATCCCGTTGCGGTCGACCTCGACATACAACTCGGTGCGCTTCGACAGGAAATACTCGGCGATCGCGTAAGTCGTCAGCTTGTTGCCGTCCGCGCCCGGCACGTTGCCGAGATTGCGCGCGCGATCGTAGAACGCCGCCGCGCTCAACTGCACCGACGACAGCGGCTGCACGACGACGCCGAACGACGGAATATCGTCGCGCCGCGACGTGGCGCCGGCCTTGTTCGCGCTCACGTTCAGCGACGCATAGCTCAGGTAGAAGCGCGTACGGCCGAGCTGCAGCGTGCCGCCCGCCTGGATCGTCCGTGCCGACTGCGAGCCGTCCGGGCTGTACGTCTTCGCGTACGACACGCCGCCCATCAGGTCCGAGTAGGTGTACATCGCGGCCGTCGAATAGCTGGTGCCCGCATGCGAGCTGCCCGCGACACCGCCGGGCGAATAGTTCGCGCCGAACCGCAGGCCGCCTGCCTGCCCGAGATACTTGATCGTGTTGTTGAAGCGCGAGTCGAGCGTGAAGAAGTTGCCGTCGAACAGCACGCCCGGTTCGACCGCGAGCGACTGGCCGCGTCCGCCGAGCGGGTCCAGCGCGATGCCGAGATCCTCGGCCGCGTTGAACTGGCGGCCGACCGTCACGCGTCCGAAATCGCCGGACAGGCCGACATACGCGGCCTGCGAGAACAGCGTGCCGGACGTCTTCAGCGCACCGGTGCCGCTATTGAACGCGCCGTCGAGCACGAACAGCGCCTTCAGCCCGCCGCCGAGATCCTCCTTGCCGCGAATGCCGAATTCGTTGCCCGCGATGATGTTGTTGTTGAAACCGACCTGACTGCCGCCAGGCAGCCCGTTGACCCAACGCACGCCGCCGCCGATCCGGCCGAACAGCGTGACGCTCGACTGCGCGTGCGCGCTCCCGCACAGCGCGCCGACCAGCGCGGCTGCGATCATCTTCTTCATGTGTCTCCTCCTGCCGTGTCGTTGCACGGCGTATCGTGGTACTGCGCTCCTGCGAATGGCGCCGCCGCCCGGCAAGCGGGCCGCACGGCGAATACGATGCGGGGTGCTGCGGGGTGCTGCGTCAGCGGCCGCACGCGCCGACCGGCGGCACGGCGGATTCCGCTTCACCGGCGAGGCGCCGCAGCGAGCGCTGCGGATCGAGGCACCACACGCCGAGCACACCGCATGCGATCAGCACGACGCCGCACACGACGCTCGCCTGTTCGAAGCCGCGCGCGACCGATGCACCCGCGCCCTCGATCAGCATCCCCGTGACGACCGGCGCGCCGAGGCCCGCGAGCGACGCGAAGCCGTTGCTGAGCGCGAGCACACCGCCGCGCTGCGCGTCCGGCGTCACTTCGGCGAGCATCGCGGGGCCGATCGAGTACATCGTCAACGTCAGCCCGCTGCCGAGCGTCAGCAGCACGAGCTTCGCCGCGCGCGGCACTTCCGGCACCGGCAGCAGCGCCAGCATCGCGCCGGCGACGGCGAGCGTGACCGCGATGAACGTGCCGCGTCCGTGCCGCGACGGCACGCCGCGCGCGAGCAGGCGCTGCGACAGCCACGCGAGCGCGAGGCTGAGCGGCGACGTGACCGCGACGAACAGCGCGAACATGCGCCCGGCCGCGTGCGGGTCGAAGCCGAGCCCGAGCTGCAGGTAGGTCGGCATCCACGTGAGCGTCATCGCGAGAATCCAGTTCGCCGCGAAATGGCCGAGGAAGTTGCCGAGCACCGTGCGGTCGGTCAGCAACCGTCCGTACGGCACGCGGTCGCCGCCGGCCGCGTGGGGTGCGCGCGACAGCGTGCCCTCCTCGCCGACCAGCGCCCACCCGATGCACCACACGACGCCGAGCAGCGCCAGCACCGCGAAATTCGCGCGCCAGCCCCAGTGCGTCGTGATGACCGGAATCGACAGCCCCGCGATCAGCAGGCCGAGCGCGCTGCCCTGGTGCAGCAGCGCGACCGGGAGATTGCGCCGCGTGTCGGGAAACCATTTGTAGATCGCGTGCGTCGCGACCGGCGAGGCAGGCCCTTCACCCATGCCGAGCAGCACGCGGCATGCGATGACGACCCAGATCGAGCCCGCGGCGAGCATCGGCAGTTGCAGCAGCGCCCACGCGGCCGCCATCGCGAACAGCAGCCATTTCGCGGGCCAGCGGTTCGCGGCGATGCCGCCCGCGACCGCCGCAACCGCGAACAGCCAGTTGATGCTGCCGCCGATCACGCCGAACTGCGTCGGGCTCAGATGCAGGTCGCGCATCATCGGCACCGACACGAGGCCGAGCACGACCTTGTCGAGAAAATTCACCAGCATCATCAGCGCGAGCATCGTCGCGATGGACCACGCCCGTCCGGGGCGGTACTGCGCACCATTCGTCATGGCTGTCTCCTGTTTCGTTATCGTGGCCGGCCGGTGCGTCGCGCTAACGGCCGCCGTGCTCGCCGGGCGCCGGCACGCGGTCGTCGCCGTCCGGCAAACCCAGCGAGAATTTCACCGGGAAGCGCACCGCGAGCGTGCCGTCGGCCGCCACCTCGCGCGCGACGCCGCGGGCCCGCACGTGCGGATCGTCGAACACCGCGCCGGCATCGGTCACGCGCGACACCGGCAATCCGAGTGCGCCGAGCGTGCGCATCCAGTCGTCCTGCGTGCGCGCCGCGAAAGTCGCGCGCAGCAGCGCGCCGAGCGCGTGGCGATGCTGCTGGCGGCCCGCGCGCTGCGCGAAGCACGGGTCGCGCAGCGCCGGATACGCATCGCCGAGCGCGTCGGCGAATGCGGCCCAGAATTTGTCCTCGAGCGTCGCGAGCACGATGTGGCGCCCGTCGGCGGTCTCGAACAGGTCGTTGTCGGGCATCACCCAGCGGGCGGCGTCCGGCGTATCGCGGCCCATGCGCAGCGCCCACGCGGCCGGGGCGGTCCACGCGAACATCGCGTCGTGAATCGAGACGTCGAGATGCTGGCCGACCCCGTTCGCGCGGGCGCTCATCACGGCGACCGCGAGCGCGAGCGCCGCATGCAGCGCCGCCGCATGATCGGCGAGCCGCACGCGCGGCCGCGAGACGGTGTCGTGCAGTTGCGCGGGCACCGACCAGTAACCGGCGTCGGCAAGGAAATTCAGGTCGTGGCCGGGGCGATGCGCATACGGGCCGTCCTGCCCGTAGCCGGTGATCGAACACAGCACGACGCGCGGGTTCACGCGGGCCAGCGTCGCGTAATCGAGTCCGAGCCGCGCCATCACGCCGGGCCGGTTGCCTTCGACCACCGCATCGGCATCGCGCACGAGTTCGAGAAAGCGCGCGCGGCCGTCCGGTGTTTTCAGGTCCAGCACGATCGAACGCTTGCCGCGGTTGAACTGCGCGAACGTGTCGCCGCCGAAGTGCCGCAACGCGTCGCCGCCCGGCGGCTCGACCTTGATCACGTCGGCGCCGAGCTGGCGCAGCAGTGCGCAGGTGTGCGGCCCGGGCAGCAACTGGCCGGCATCGACGATCCGCACGCCTCGCAGGCACGACCACGCTGGCGCCTCGCCTGCGGTGGCCGACCACGCATCACGTGCGCCTTCTGCTTCGCCGGTGGCCGTCATGCGTCACGCCCCGCGCCGGCCGGCTCGAGGATCGCCTTCGCGATCGCGTTGCGCTGGATCTCGCTGGTGCCCGTGAGGATCCGGAACATCCGCAGCTTGCGGAACGTCTGCTCGACCGGGTGACCGCGCGTCACGCCGACGTTGCCGTGGATCTGCACGGCTTTGTCCGCAACCTCGAAGCAGCGCTCCGACACGTACAGCTTGCACGCGGACGCCTTCATCCGCAGGTCGGCGCCCGAGTCGGCGAGCGCGGCCGTGTGCGCGATCATGCTTTCGCACGCCCACAGCGCGGCGGCCATGTCGGCGAGCATGTGCTGGATCGCCTGGAACCGCGCGATCGGGCCACCGAACTGTCGCCGCGTGCGGGCATGGTCGAGCGACGCGCGATACGCGGACATGGCGAGGCCGAGCATCGTCGGGCAATGCAGCAACCGGTTCACGTTGATGCGCGACATGCCGAGCTTGAACCCGTTGCCGACACCGCCGAACACGTTCTCGCGCGGCACGCGCACGTCGGCGAAGCGGATGTCCGCGTCGATGTGCTGGCCGGACATCGGTACGTACTCGTGCTGAACGCTCACGCCGGGCAGGTCGAGATCGACGAGCACGGCCGTGATCTGCGGCGGCGTTGCGGCCGCATCGGTCACGCACATCACGATCGCGAAATCGGCGAACGGCGCGCCGCTGATGTAATGCTTGGTGCCGTTGATGACGAGCGAATCGCCGTCCTCGACCGCCGTCGTGCGGATGCTCATCGCATCCGAGCCCGAATGCGGTTCGGTCAGCGCGAAGCAGGTCGATTTCTCGCCGCGCATCACCGGCTTGAAATATCGCTCGAGCTGCACGGGCGTCGCGTACTTCAGCATGTTGCCGATGCGCGGCGGCCCGCCGAGCTCGCCGAGCACGTGCGGCGCGAGCGCCGCGCCGCATGCGGCGAGGTCGGCCTTCAGCGCGCATACCTCGGCGATCGACAGGCCCTGTCCGCCGATCTCGACGGGCAGGCTCGCGGTATAGAAGCCGAGCGCGGCGGAACGCTGCCACACGCGACGCAGCACGTCGCGCGGCCACACGTCCTCGGCGCCGAGCTGCAGATCGCGCTCGATCGGGCGCAGTTCGTCGTCGACGAAGCGCAGCACGGCCGCGCGTAGCGCGACGAATTCGGGGCGTTGCAGATGATCGAACATGGCGGGCTCCTTCAGTTGACGCGGCGCGTGACACCGCGCCAGTACGGTTCGCGCACGAGCTTGCGGGCGATCTTGCCGCTCGCGTTCTTCGGCAGCTCCGCGACGAAATCGACGGAGCGCGGCGACTTGTAGTCGGCAAGCTGCGCGCGGCAGTGCGCGACGAGATCGGCGGCTTGCGCGACGCGGCTCGAGCGCAGCACGACGACGGCCTTCACGGCCTCGCCCCACTTGTCGTCGGGCACGCCGACGACGCACGCTTCGAGCACGTCCGCATGCCGGTACAGCGCCGCTTCGACTTCGGTCGGATACACGTTGAAGCCGCCCGAAATGATCATGTCGTGCTTGCGGTCGACCAGATAGATGAAGCCGTCGCGATCGGTGCGTGCGAGATCGCCCGTATGCAGCCAGCCGTCGACCAGCACCTCGCGCGTGAGCGCCGGCGCGTTCCAGTAGCCCTGGAACACGTCCGCGCCGCGAATCACGATCTCGCCGATCGCATCGCCTTCGACTTCGCGGCCGGCTGCGTCGACCACGCGCACCTCGGTCTCGCCGAGCGCCCGGCCGCACGACGCGAGCCGCTCGCGGTCGTGCAGCAGCGCGTACGCGTGATCGGCGATGCTGAGCCGCGTGACGCCCGACGTCGATTCGCTCGCGCCGTAACCCTGCGACAGCACGGGACCGATGCGCGCCCAGGCTTCCTCGATGCGCGCGGGCGCCATCGGCGCCGCACCGTAGCCGAGCACCTTCAGACTGCGCAGGTCGGCCTGCGCGAGTTCGGGCGCATTCAGCAGCATGTTGACCATCGCCGGCACCATGAACGTGTGCGTGATCCGCTGGCGCGCCACTTCCGCGAGGAAATGCGCGGGCTCGAACGCGTCGAACAGCACCAGCGTCGCGCCGCAGAACAGGTACGGCTGCATCAGCATCCCGGACGCATGCGTGACCGGACCGATCAGCGCGAGGCGGTCGCCGGGCTGCGCGGGACGGTCCATCCCGAGCACGATCTTGCGCAGCGACGCGAGCCGGTTCCCGTAGCTCTGCATCGCGGCCTTGATGCGCCCCGTCGAGCCGGACGAGAAATGCAGTACCGCGAGATCGTCGGGCGCCGGTGTGTCGTCGGGCGCCGTATCGCTGCCCTTCGCGACCAACGCTTCGTAGTCGAGGTAGCCGGCCACCGCGCCGTCGAGCGACACGAACCGCTCGACCGAGCCGAAGCCAGGCGAATCGGGCGTGTAGTCCGTGTAGCCACGGCCGCCGATGTACGCGACGGGCGTGCAGTTGCCGACGACGTCCGCGGCTTCGGTCGCCGTGAAGCGCGGGTTCAGCGCGGCCTTCACGAGGCCGGCCTTGTACAGCGCGCATTCGATCTCGACCAGCTCGATACAGTTGCGCGCCTGTACGGCGATGCGCTCGCCGCGCGCGAAGCCGAGGCCGCGCAGCGCGTTGGCGAGCCGCGTCGAGCGCTCGTCCAGCTGGCGATACGTGACGGCGCGATCGCGGTGGATCACGGCGGGCTGGCTGCCCCAATAGCGGGCGGCACGCCGCAGGAAGTAGGTGAAGCTCAAAGTGAATCTCCTGGTCGAACAGTGCCGCCAGTCTGTAAGATGCCAAGGCATCACCACAATGCATAACTGGATATAAAGTCATAACCGACAGGAATCCCACCGATGGACACGCGCGATCTGGAATACCTGCTGGCCGTGGAGCGGCACGGCAGCATCGGCAAGGCGGCCGAGGCGCTGGGGCTGTCGCAGCCCGCGCTGACCAAGGCCGTGCAGCGGCTGGAGGCGCAGGTCGGCGTGACGCTGTTCGAGCGCACCGCGAACGGGATGACGCCGACGTCGGCCGGCGCGCGCTTCATCGCCCGCGCGCAGAGGATCGCGCTCGAATTCGACGATGCGATGCAGGAGATGCGCGCGATCCGCGGCGGCGAGCAGGGCGTCGTGCGGATCGGTTATTCGCCGACCGTGCCGAACGCGTTCGTGCTCGGCGCGTGCCGGCAACTGATCCGCGAGCGGCCCGCCGCCCGGCTGCGGCTGCGCTGCCGGCTCGCGCGCGAACTGCTCGACCTGCTCGAAGCCGGCGAACTCGACCTCGTCGTCGCGCCCGAACCGCAGCAGCCGGATGCCGGGCTCGCCACCATCGCGCTGTTCGACGACCGGCTGACGGTGCTCGCCGACTCGGCCCACCCGCTGCAGCGCAAGCGCGCGCTCACGCTCGCGGATCTCGCCGGCCAGGAATGGCTGCTGCCGGAAACGACGATTCCGGTGCGGCACCGGATCGACGATGCATTCCGCGCGCGCGGGCTGCCGCCGCCACGCCTGCGCGTGGAGACCGATTTCGGCAACACCTCGCTGCTGCAGCTGCTGCACGGCACGTCGCTGCTGTGCGTCGGCGGCGCCGATGCGCTCGGCCAGGCAACCGGGCTGCGCGCACTCGACCTGCGGGACGGCGAACTAGAACTGGGGCGGCGCATCGGCGCGATGCATCGGGCGGGGGCGTACGTGCCGCCGCTCGCGCAGCGGATGATCGCGCTGTTGCGGGAGAGCGTGGGGTAACGCGCCGACCATCATTTGCGGGAGTGATGGCACTCCACGTGGCAAGGCGTTGAGCGACGTGTCGCTGAGCGCGCTGCCACATTGCGTGAAAGCCAGAAGCGATACACCGGGATATGTTGAGATCGCGCGCGGCTTCAGGTCGAACATCCATGACCCGTCCAGCGCACACGACTACACGCGTGATCCGCGGCCGAGCGCTCGCGTGGGTATACGGTCGGGCTGCCCATGCTGCGATTTCCAGGTCAGCCTTCCTTCATCCATTCCGGCTCCACGTATTCCTTCACCCACATCCACCGACCCGGCTCAAACAAGTTCGTGTACTGGTTTCGCTCCGCTTGCTCCCGAGGGGTTAGCGTGCGGACATCGGGGAATTTATGCCCCTTCCGGATCATATGAATATCTGAACTGGAAGTTTTCGTGTATCCCTGCCAGATCCCCGTTTCAGGGCACAGCATCCCCGTACACAGATTCATCAGCCCGTATTTGTGGCGCTTCGCTTGCTGCTCTTCCAAGCGGCGCTGTTCGCGTTCCTCCGGTGTCAAAATCTTGTATGTGCGGCGTATCTCGACTATCCACAATCGCTGCGGAAATGATCCATCCACCGGATTGATGTAACCAAGATCGACGTCGATCGGGAATTTACTCCCTGCAATATCTTTTGATCGGTAGCGAAAGGACTGCAAATTGGGGGCGTCGGGAGTGCGCGTCGTTATTTCATTCCCATATTCACGATTTCCATCCCCATCAACCCAATAGTCCTCTAGCTGGAGGAGCGATTTGATTTCCGTGTCAGATAGATTGGCAACCCTTGCATCCACGACAATTCTTACCCCAGCCGGAACGATTTTCACCTTATCGCGATCCTCACTATAATCCTCCGGATCGTCGCCAGTGGAAAATTCAATCTTCGTCCCGTGCAGCGCACGATTTGCATATTTATAAAGAAATCCTTTTGCGGGAGGATGCGTCCACGTTGTGTAATTTGCTCCGAAGACAATATGTTCGGGATCGTATGGTGCATCATCGCGCAGAATCGCCATTGCTGTTTTAAGGATGGTGCTCAGCATGGCACGCTGCTCTTCGGCGGTCGTCTGCATTTTAAATCCGTCCCCCAATGGCGTTAAGTGAAGCATCGTATTCTCCAGTGCATGTACCGGGGTTGCGCACGAAAGCACGATCAGGGCGGTCCCAATAGGCTTGCACCACCTCTGCACACGCATAAGCATCTTCCTCATGTAACTGGCTCCGGTAACCTTCTTCGAAATTCACCATCTTGGCCGCCGTTTCTGGCGACACTCTCAACAGCTTGCACACCTCAGCCTGTGCGATCGGCACATCGGGTTTCATATAGACTCCTCCCGCCTGATTTTGCATATGCGAAATCATCCAGTAATAATTAAATATCAACATGCGATGCAACCCCGCCATCACGCGCACGTCATCTGGGATAACAGCTTTTTGAGCTCCGTTGAAGACATCCGCGCGCGTGCTGTCCTTGTAAACTTTTGTTGCATGGGAAAACATTGCGTAATCGGATGGATGTTGCCTAAATAGCGCCATCATCCAGAACGCCTGCTGGCAATGTCGCGCTTCGTGATAAAGCAAATCCGCGAATGCCTTCAAGGCACCATCCAAGGCGGTCGCATTATTCGATGACGTTACGATTTTCGCTACTTCTCTCTCCTGGATAGCTATTACCCAGTATCTGCCAACAAATGACGCACTGACATCCGGGCGCATGTTGTATTTGGCAGCACCTTCCGTTTCATTAACAATATCGATCTTGGGAGTCGCACCATTTGACTTCATCGGGTCACTTGCAGAACCTCTTGGCAATCCAAATGGCCCGGCCGCAAGGGCGGTATTCAATACATTGCCAACCGCGAGCGCGATACTTTCCTTCGCCTCGTCCGATATCTCGCCGCTCAACGACGTATTGAACTTGCCCCACTCGATCCCGGTAAGCGCCTTCTTGATCGCCGCCGTATAGGCCTTCGTCACCGGATACTCGACATCCCGGCGCACCGGCATGTCCGGAGGCGTATCGTCCTGTTTAGCCCCATCGATGAAATGATGGAAGCGCAACCCGAAGTTGAGCGGATCGCAGCTCGCGAACGCGGCCGGCTGACTCGCGGACGTCGCCCCCTGTTCCGGGGTGCTGACCTTCTTGCCCTTGATCGTCGTGGTGCGTTTGTCGGCGTTCGGCGCTTGGGCGGTGTAGGGCGTCGTGTTGTCGCGCACGATGGCTGCCCGGTTCACCGCAATCACCTTGTCCGGGTCGCTCGCCGCCAGCAGCTCCACCGTGCCGAACGCGATGTCGTGGCTCGTCACCACATCCGTTTCGCCCAGCGCGTTACTCACGCCCTCTATCACGCGTCCGTTGTCGAGCGTGACCCGGTACGGCTGGTTCGGCAGCGCAAACCCGCTGTCATGCTCCAACAGCACGAAGTGCGCCGCATACTGCCCCGGATTGTCGGGTGTGACCGGCAGGCGCATCGGTCGCACCTGCCCTTCGTCTGTCTGATGACTGCCGGCATAGATCGTATGTTCGCCGGCCGTCCGCACCACGTAACCCCGATCGCTGATGCGAACCTCCGTACTGCCGGCGTGCAGCACGATTTCCTCTGCCGCATGCAGGTGGATACTGTCGGCCGTGCTCGTGATCCGGATTGCCTTCTTGGCGGTTACGTCGATACCATCGGTCCGCGCCTCGATGCGCACTTTCCCCGCTGCGGCGACAAGCGCCATGCCCGCCTTGTGCACGAATAGCGAGAACGCATTCGACACGCTCGCGAACAGCGAACGCCCCACGGCAATCCCGACATGCCGGCCGCTCGTGATCGCGACATCCTCTCCGCTCGCGATATGGGCGCTACGCTCGGCCGCGAGGCTGATCCCCGCCGGCCCGGCCATCACAATGTCCGGTTCCGTCAGTTCCGGGAAGTCATCCGCGCCGCCGGACGGCGTTCCCCGAATCGCATCGTTACGCGCCTTGATTGCACGGATGACATCGCTCTGGTCCGTGCCACGTTGCTGTGCGTCGTGCTGTTGCGCCAGATTCGTCAGGCTTTCCTGCAGTTCGCGCGCCTGCGTCAGCCGACCCATTGCCTCCTTGGCGTCCTTGGCGTGGCCGGGGCCGCCCGGTTGGCCGTCCGTCGACACGAACAAACCCTTCAACGCCCGGACAACGCCCCAGTCGTCGGTGCGCAGATCGAAGCCTTTGCCGCGCGCGTCGGCACGGCCTTTCTTCCGCGTGATGCGCCGAAGGTTGCCGAGACTCAGCACCGACGTGCCCGCGTCGCTGGCGATCTGCGTCTGGATTTGCTCTCGCGTATCGTCGATGGCGAGATGACCTGATGCGGTGCCGTGAAGCTCCTTGCCGCGCAGCACCGACAGCGCATGATTGTGCGGCAGGTCCAGCGCGGGCTGGCGGAACGCGTTGACGGCACTGCCGATAATCACCGGCAAATCCGGGTCGCCGTAATAGTGCGACACGGCCACTTCATGGCCGATACGCGGCAGGAACGTCGCGCCCATGTCCGCGCCTTGCCACGGCGACAGCACGCGCAGCCAGATACCCGAATGCTCGTCGTGCCGGCCCTGCCGATCCCATTGAAACTGCACCTTGACCCGGCCGTATTGGTCCGTCCAGATTTCCTGTTCGGCAGGGCCGACGACGATGGCCTTCTCCGGTCCGCTCATGACGGGCTTGCGAACGCCGCGTTCCAGGCGGAACGGTTCGTTCGTCGGCAGCAATTCGAATTGCGCGTCAACGCGATAGGTCTGCGCGCCGCCGGTCCGCCCCGCGACTTCCTCGATGTCGAGCGTACACGACACGACGAGGTATTCACGATTCGCGGCCTGCTGCGGATAGCCGGTCAACGTAAAGGTGTATCCGACCGTCAGGCCGCGCAGATTCCCTCTCCCGTTCGCGCGCCGCCCCGCGCAACGCTGCGCCTCAAGTTGAACGTTTGCGAAGTGACGCGATTCACGAGCCGTATCGTTCGGCTGGCCCGTCAGACCTTGCGCGCCCGCGAGCGGCTGACTGTAATCGCCCCAACCGTAAATCTCTCCGTCAGCGCTCGCGGTCGAGCGAGGGTCGTCCACCGTGGCGGCCACATTGGCGCGCGGGCGTGTGTAGTCGTAATCCGTCACGGTCACGCGTCCGGGCGTCAGGCGGCTGGTCACGGACAGCGCGTGAATGTGTTCCTCATCGATACGCTGACCATCGGGCGGCAGATAGCGCAGCGTTTCGTAGGCCTTTCCGTGCGGTTGGTGTCCGCCCATGGAATCGCACAAGACGAGACGGTGATGACCGTCGTCATGCTCGAACCACCACCAGATCCCCCATTCTTCCCATAGGCGTTGCAGGAACGCCCAATCCGATTCAAACGCCTGCCGCTGCACGTCGCGTGTCGGGTAGACGCCCAGGAATGCACCCAGACGCTTGTCGACGGGATACGGATATTTCGACAGCACCGCATCGGTGATTTCAACGACGGTCATATCCTGAAACAGGCGGCAATCCTTCGTCAGTGTCGCGCGATAGAGCCATGGGCGCAGTTCCAGTTCGTACAGGATTGCATCGCGATCCTGACCGGCGATGCGGGCGGCTTCAACCAGTCCCGTTATTTCGCGCGTGCCCGCACCGATGTTGCCCAGTCCAGCGGCACCAGCGAGCCCCGGAATGAACTGCCCTTTGCCTTCAAGCTGGATCGACACGGTGACTTCCGTGCCAACCAATTTGTCTAGATCAACATCAGCGGTGCGACTGGGGGAGACTGCATAGGCGTCGTCGGTTCGCAGCGTGACGAGGTAGCGGCATTCATCGATTCGGCCGATGGATTCAGTGCCCTGCAAGCGTACGGGAACGAATACTGGTAGGGCCTCCATGCCGTAGGTCGGCAGCGCCTCGCCCGAGAGTGACAGCGTGCGAGCTTGAGGAAACATCGCCATTTACACCGCCCCCGTTGTGCCTTGACCGATGACGGTCGCACCGCAAGCGGTTTTGTCGCCGTGAAACCCGACGCGCCGGCCGCGATGTTTGCGCGAACCGCTTGCCAATAGTGGAAACACGCCGCCGCATCGGGGGCATTTCACTGCGTGACCGTCCAGCGCAACGGCAACTCCCATATGCTTCAAATCGCCGGCCGCCTCGATCACTTCGCCGCCGTGGTCAGTGGCGTCTCCTAAGCGAACCATTTCATGGCCTTGTGCATTTTTCATCAGCGATCTCGCATATCACGTGGAACGAGATTGATAACGCGGAAATACAGCGTCGCCTATGGGATGAATACGATTTTTCCGATCTTGATCGTGAGGCGGGTACGCCCCCATCATCAGCGGGAGTGATGACACTCCCCTTTTTCTGCGGATTTGACCGGGGTCGGCAGCGCCGACAACACTAGCCCGCAGTGCCGCATGGATCCGAAAGACGGCACGCGCCCGCCCCCTTCTGAGTCCGCCATGTACCCGACCGATACCGTGCAATCCCCGAGCGCCGCCCGGCCGCTCGCCGACCGGCAGCTTCGCCGGATCGTCATCGCCTCCGTCGCCGGCAACGCGATGGAGTGGTACGACTTCTTCGTGTACGGCACGGCCGCCGCGCTCGTGTTCGGCCACGTGTTCTTTCCGCCCGGCGCATCGCCGCTCGCGGGCAGCCTCGCCGCGTTCGCGGCGTTCGCGCTCGGCTTCGTCGCGCGCCCGCTCGGCGGCATCGTGTTCGGCCACATCGGCGACCGCTACGGGCGCAAGGCGTCGCTCGTGTGGACGCTGCTGATCATGGGCATGTCGACGTTCGCGATCGGCCTGCTGCCGACCTACGCGCAGGTCGGCCTGTGGGCGCCGGCCGCGCTCGTCGTGCTGCGGCTGCTGCAGGGCGTCGCATCCGGCGGCGAATGGGGCGGCGGCGTGCTGATGATCAGCGAGAACGCGCCGCCCGCGCAGCGCGGCTATTACGCGGCATGGAGCCAGCTCGGCGTGGGCGGCGGTTTCGTGCTGTCGTCGGCGGCGTTCCTCGCCGCACAGGCGCTGCCGGACGACCTGTTCCGCACGTGGGGCTGGCGGCTGCCGTTTCTCGCGAGCATCGTCATCTTCGCGATCGGCATCTATATCCGCCGCCACCTGCCGGAAAGCCGCGACTTCGAGCAGGCCGGCAAACGCGGCGCGCACACGCATCTGCCGGTCGTCGAGTGCATCCGCCGCCATCCGAAGGAAATCCTGCTCGCGATGGGGCTGCGCGTCGCTGAAAACGGCGGCGCCTACATCTTCCTCGCGTTCTCGCTCGTCTACGGCAAGTACGTCGGCATCCCGAACGGCGTGATGCTGACCGGCGTGATGATCGCGATGATCGTCGAAATGGGCGCGATGCTCGCATGGGGCCGGCTGTCCGACCGGATCGGCCGCAAGCCGGTGTACCTGATCGGCGCGCTGAGCCTCGTCGCGTGCGCGTTCCCGTTCTTCTGGCTGCTCGACACGCGTGCGACGCCGCTCGTGTGGCTCGCGCTGACGGTCGGCACGGCAGTCAGCCACGGCGCGATGATCGGCACGCTGCCCGCGCTCGTCGGCGAGCTGTTCAGCACCGAGGTGCGCTATTCGGGCGTCGCGCTCGGTCATGAAGTCGCGTCGATCTTCGCGGGCGGGATGTCGCCGCTGATCGCGACCGCGCTGCTCGCGCGCTATCACGCATCGTGGCCGGTGTCGCTGTTCCTCGTCGCGCTCGGCCTCGTCACCGTCGTCACGCTGTGCGTGATGCGCGAAACGCGCACCGTGCCGGCCGCCGACTCGCGCGGCGACGCGGCATGACCGCACGGCCGCGCGCCGCGCAACGTTCAGGCGCCGCGTTCGCGCCGCGCCGCGTCGAACTCGGGCGCGAGCCCGAGGTGATCGAGCAGGTGCGCGAATTCACCGAGACGCTGCCGCATGTATGCCGGCACGTCCACCTGCGCATAGTCGTGGAACCCGGCGCCCGTGCGCACGCCGTCGCGTCCGGCCTCCATGTTGCGCACGACGCTGTCGGCCGGTGCGAAGCGCGGGCCGATCTCGCCGGCCAGATACTTCGATGCGTAGTACAGGATGTCGCATCCGCCCCAGTCGATGAATTCGAGCAGGCCGAGCACCGCGAAGCGCGGGCCGAAGCCGGTACGAATCGCCGCGTCGATGTCCGCGGCGCTCGCGACGCCCTCCTCGACCATCCGCGCGGCCTCGTTCATCGCGAGCGCCTGGATGCGCGGCACGATGTAGCCGGGCGCCGGCCCGCAGATCACCGGCTTCTTGCCGACCCGTTCGAGCAGCGCGGCCAGCGCCGCGACGACGCGCGGGTCGGTCGCGTCGCTGCGGCTGATCTCGACGAGCGGCATCAGCAGCGCCGGATTCAGCCAGTGCGCATTCAGCATCCGCTCCGGATGCGCGACATGGCGCTGCAGCTCGGTGACAACGAACGTCGACGTCGTCGACGCAATCGTTGTGCGCGCATCGACATGCTCGCCGAGCCAGCGCAGCGCATCGGCCTTCGCGTCGAGCACTTCGGGCAGCGCCTCGAACACGAGGCCGGCGTCGCGCACCGCATGCGCTGCATCGTCGCGCGCCACCAGCGCGATGCGTGCGACGACGGCCTCCGCCTGCGCCGTGTCGATCCGGCCCAGTGCGACCTGCGCGTGCAGCGGACGCCCGATCTCGGTACGCGTGCGGTCCTCGAATGCGCGCCACGCATGCGCGTCGCGGGGCTTGAAGTCGATCAGCGTCACGTTCAGGCCCGCGAACGCGAACACGAGCGCGATCCCCTGCCCCATGCGTCCCGCGCCGAGCACGTGCACACGCGTCACGTCGGTGGCGGCCGTCATGCGGCGTACCCCGCATCGAGCAGCGCGCGCATCGCATCGTGCGACAGCGCGGCAACGCCGAGCCCGTCGAGCGTGCGGCCTTCCGCGTACAGGTCGCGGCCGGTGACGGCCGACGCGACGCTCAACAGCCCCTGTGCGACCGGCGTCGGCACGTTCGCGAAACGCCCGCACGACACGATGAACGACAACCCGATCCGGGTGTCCTCGAGCATGTAGCGATGCGCGCGCAAATCAATCTTCTCGCGCCAGTCGCCGCTATCGGTCAGCTTGCCGTGCGCGCCGCGCCCATACATCCATTCGTCGCCGTCGGTCGCGTAGTGGTCCGCGAGCGGGAAATGCGGCGCGCGGTAGCCGAGCGCTTCACGCACCGCGATGCGTTCCGCATCGAGCGCGTTCGTCACGCGGCGGATCGACGGCTGCGTGCCTTCGTTGTGGATGTCCCATGCATCGAAGTGTTCGAGCGGGCCGGCGTTCATCAGGATCAGCGGCGGGTGGATCACCGGACCTGCGTTCATCAGCGCGCCGGACAGCGCGTCCTCGACCGGCTCGACCGACGGATAACCGGCACGCAGCACGTCGAACGCCCAGCCGGCCGCATGCGCGGGAAACACGCCGGTCGGCAGCCGCGTCGCGTAGGCGCTGATCACGACATCGTTGTCGCCGTGCTTGCGCACCAGGTAAGGCAGCGTGCCGGTCTCGGCGAACGCGACGCGTGCGCGGTTGCCGGCATCGGCAGCCGCACGGGCGAACACGAAACTGCCGAACGTGCCGGGCGGCAGGAACACGACCTGGTCGTCTTCGAGCAGCGGCGCGACCTGCGCGGCAAGCGCATCGTGCGACGTGGCCGGCAACGGCACCACGACGAGCCGCGCGCCGCGCAGCGCGGCCGCGAGATCGTCGGTCAGGCGGATCGCGCCGGGCGCGTCGCCGAGCGGCACGGTGCGCTTGCCGCGATAGTCGGTCACCTGCAACGCGCCAAGTTCGCGCAGTCGCGCATGCGGTTCGCGATCGCGCCGCCACCACGTCACGTCGTGGCCCTTCTCGAACAGATCGATCGCCGCCGCGTGGCAGCCGTGGCCGCCGCCCAGTACACATACCTTCATCGTTGTCTCCCGGTGAGTGAATGTTTCCGAGACTACGCGGCAGGCTCCGCCGCGTCGCTTCAAAACGCGCAACGGCACGCCCGTTCGCGCAACGCAATCGCGGCGACGCCGGAATCGCCGCGCCAATGCATCCGACACGAGGCCAGCGCATGGATATCGCCCTTTCCCGACATGCCCCGAACCGGCTCGGCACGCTGCATGCGCCCGACGAAGTCGAACGCGCGGTCGCGCACCGGCTCGGGCCGCACCGGATGGCCGCGCGCGGCCGCGATCCGTTTCAGGCGGAACTGTACGAGGTGCCGCTGCATCACGGCGCGCTGCTCGAACTCTGCTACGGCCGCGAAACGCACATCGACTTCGGCGACGATGCCGATCATTTCCTGTTCCGGCTGACGTTGTCGGGCACCTGCGAGCTGCGCTCGGGCCATCGCGTGGCACGCGCCGGCCCGGGCGAGCTGACCGTGTCGTCGCCCGCGCTCGCGAGCCGCCTGAGCACCAGCCCCGATTGCCGCAACCTGGTGCTGCGGCTCGAACGCGGCGCACTCGAACGCAAGCTGCAGGACATGCTGCACATGACGCTCGCGCAGCCGCTGCAATTCGATCTCTCGGCCGGCGGCACGGGCGCGGGCGCCGCGCTCGTGCCGCCGACCTTCGAATACCTGTGCCGGCTCGGCGCGCAACCGGGCATCGGCCCATCGGCGGCGGCGTTCGGCGCGGACCTCACCGCGTGGCTGATGTCGCTGCTGCTCACGCACCTGCCGCATTCGTACAGCGACGCGCTGGCGCGCGGCACGCCGCCGCTGCCGGCCCACGTGCGCCGCGCATGCGATTACGTCGACGCGCACCTGGGCGAACCGCTCGCGCTCGCGGCGCTGGCAGCCGTCGCGGGCGTCGCGCCGCGCACGCTGCAGCATGCGTTTCGCGCGTTCCTGCACACCACGCCGGCCGCGTACGTGCGCGAGCGCCGGCTCGCCGCCGTGCACGCGGTGCTGCTGCGCGGCGACGCGCGCAGCGTGACCGACGTGCTGATCGCGCACGGCATCCACGGCTTCGGCCATTTCGCGAAAGCGTATGCGCGCCGCTACGGCCATGCGCCTTCCGTCACCGCGAGGCAAGCACCATGACACACGCTGCAACCGGCCGGCCACCGGCCCGATCCGACGCTCCGTCGCCCGACGCCGACGCGCCCGACGGCCTGCGCGTGCAGGACCTCGACCTGAACCTGCTGAAGACGTTTCGTGCGGTCTACGAAGAACGGCACGTCGGCCGCGCGGCGCTGCGGCTCGGCGTCACGCAGCCGTCGGTCAGCTACGCGCTCGGCCGGCTGCGGCTGATGTTCCGCGACGCGCTGTTCGTGCGCACCGGCACCGGCGTCGAGCCGACGCCGCGCGCGCAGCGGCTCGCGGGGTCGGTCGACAAGGCGCTCGCGATCCTGCAGGACGTGCTCGACGAAGGCTCGCGCTTCGCGCCGGACAGCACGCAGCGCGTGTTTCGGCTGCACATGAGCGATTTCGCGGCGAGCGCGTTCCTGCCGACGCTGCTCGCGGCATTCGACCGGCGAGCACCCGGCGCCGTGATCGAGACGCTGCACGTCGACGAATGCCAGCTCAACGTCGCGCTCGAATCGGGGCGCATCGATTTCGCGCTCGGACATTTCGCGGACGCGTCGAGTCACTTCCAGCGCACCGCATTGCTGCACGAACGCTGCGTGCTGCTGATGCCGCGCCGCACCGCGCAACGTGTCGCGCTACCCGACGATTTCGTGCTCGACGGCGACGCGCCGGACACGCTGCGCCTGGTCGCCGTGACATCGCATCCGCAGTCGATGCAATTGCTGGAGCGGCACGGGCTGATGCCGCGCGTGCGCGCGGCGTTGCCCGATTTCATGGTGGTCCCGGCGCTGCTGGAACATGGCGATTACGCGCTGATCCTGCCGGAAACCGTCGCGATCACGTTCGCGGCGCGGCAGCCTTGCGCGCTGTACGAGATCGCCGGCGCAAGCGAATGGCCCGTGAACGCGTACTGGCACCGGCGCTTCGATGCGGACCCGGGCCATCGGTGGTTGCGCGCGCTGCTGCTGGAGTTGTTCGATATCGGCGGGCAGGCGCCGTTCGACGCATGGCTCGCGCCGCACCCGCCCGCCTGTGCGTAGCGGCACCGGCAAGCGCGGGCGAACCGCGTCGCTCAGAACGACGTGAGGATGCCGGCGACGATCGAGCTGGCGGTCGCGCCCGGATTCGCGACCGCGACGCCGCCGCCTGCCGCGCCGTTCACGACGAAGCGCGCGTGCGCGCCGTTGCGCACCATCGCGGCGCCCGTGTACAGCACCGTGCGCTTCGACAACGGATAGTCGAGACGAATGCCGTACGAATCGGCGTTCCCCGCGCTGTCTGCAACCTTCCGATAGTGGCCGACACTCAGCAGCAGCGACGCGCGCCCGATCGGCACCGTCGCGCTCAGTTCCATCGTGTCGCTGTGCGGATACGCGCTCTGGCTGTCGATCGCGGTTGCGACGTCGGGGCCGCCGCGATGGCGCATGTAGAGCGCGGCGACCTTCACGACGTTGAAGTCGTACGAGATCGCGCCGACCGTGTAGTTGCCGTTCGCGGCCGGGCTCGTGTCGCCGAGCGCGGACGCAGCGACCGGGCTGAACTTCTGCTGCATGTAGTCGATGTCGACCGACAAGCCGCCGCGCGCGTAGTTGAGGCCCGCGCCATACGTGTCGCCCAGCGTTGCCGGCTGGCCGGCCGCGCCGTTGGTGCCGCGCGCGGCCATCGCGCGCAGCATGAACCCCGCGTAGCGCGGCGACGTGTAGCGCATCGAGTTGCGCACGCGCAGGAACGCGGGGCCGACGAAGTTGTTCGTCGCATTGCCCCATGCGAGCCCCGCGCCGAGGCCGGGCAGGCTGTACGTGACGAGCGTCGTGTGCACGATCGTGTAAAGCTCGCCGAACTGCACGCCGCCGAACGGGCCGGTGATGCCGACCCACGCCTCGCGACCGAACAGCGCGCTGCTGTTCGACAGCGCGCCGCTCGCCGCGTTGAAGCCGTCCTCGAGCTTGAAGATCGTCGCGTAGCCGCCGCCGAGATCCTCCACGCCCTTCAACCCCCACTGCGATGCCCACAGGTTGCCGCTGCCCATGCGCGTCACGTGGTTCGGCCCGGCGTTCGCATATTCGATCGACGTGTCGATGCGGCCGTAGAGCGTCACGCTCGATTGTGCGAAGGCCGGCTGCGCGGCGCACGCCAGCAGTGCGGCGGCCAGCGTGGCAAGCGGTACGGCAAGCCGGTCGGCTCGCCCGTTCGGATGGTTCATCAGCGTTGTCCCGTAGAAATTGCGGCGCCCGTCGGCATCGCGCCGTTCGTTGTGAAGCGCGTTCGCTTTCGCATGCGAACGCTGCCGATCAAAAACGGGCCGAGTCTAGGAACGACAATTTCGGACGTCGACGCAATCCGGTCTATAACGCTTATAGATGCGCCGCATGATGCGCGCGCGCCCCGCTGCACGCGCGCTGCGCGGCGGCCCGCGCACACGGCCTCGGTGTTTTCTTTACCCGGGTCGGTAAAGGTCCGTGTGGCGCGGCTGTCACTCCGGCTATGGCGGCCGAAATTGGCCGACTACGCTGCGTCTCCGACACGTGTCACCCGCACGCTTTCGCGCCGCGACGGCGCCCGGCCCGCAACGCCGGCGCCGCGCTTCCCCACCGCTCCTGGAGAATCCGCATGTCCGCATCCACGGCCCGCGCTGCCGACGGCAAGCGCTATACGTATGAATGGTATGTCGTCGTCATCTGCATGCTCGCTTACGTCTTTTCGTTCGTCGATCGCCAGGTGCTCGTCCTGATGATCGAACCGATCAAGCGCGACCTGCACCTCTCCGACACGCAGTTCAGCCTGCTCAACGGCTTCGCGTTCTCGCTGTTCTACGCGGTGATGGGGCTGCCCGTCGCGTATCTCGCCGACCGCTACGCGCGACCGCGCATCATCTCGATCGGCATCGCGCTGTGGAGCGTCGCGACCGCCGCGTGCGGAATGAGCCAGCACTTCGTGCAGATGTTCATCGCGCGCATGGGCGTCGGCGTCGGCGAAGCCGCGCTGTCGCCCGGCGCGTATTCGATGCTCGCCGACTACTTCCCGAAGGAGAAGCTCGGCCGCGCGATCGCCGTGTATTCGCTCGGCTCGTTCATCGGCGGCGGCGTCGCGTTCCTGATCGGCGGCTACGTGATCGCGCTGCTCAAGCATGCGAGCGCGTTCACGCTCCCGGTCGTCGGGCAGGTGCACGCGTGGCAGGTCACGTTCCTGATCGTCGGGCTGCCGGGCCTGCTGGTCGCGCTGCTGTTCGCCGCGACCGTGCGCGATCCGCAGCGCAAGGGGCTCGCGCAGGACCGCTCGGGCGCCGTGCGGCGCGTGTCGATGCGCGATTCGCTGCGCTTCGTCGGCACGCATCGCGCGACCTTCACGTGCCACTACCTCGGCTTCTCGTTCTATGCGATGACGCTGTACTGCCTGCTGAGCTGGACGCCCGCGTTCTATATCCGCCGCTTCGGGATGACGGCCGTCGAAGCCGGCTACACGCTCGGCATCGTGCTGCTCGTCGCGAATACGGCCGGCGTGTTCTGCGGCGGCTGGCTCAACGACTGGCTGCTGCGGCGCGGCCGCACCGATGCGCCGATGCGCGCCGGCGCGATCGGCGCCGCGTGCATGGTGATTCCGGCCACGCTGTTCACGCAGCTCGACAGCCTGCCGGCGTCACTCGCGATGCTCGTCGTCGCGATGTTCTTCGCGTCGTTCCCGATGCCGACCTCGACCGCCGCGATGCAGACGCTCGCGCCGAACCAGATGCGCGCGCAGATCTCCGCGCTGTTCCTGCTCGTGTCGAACCTGATCGCGCTCGGCATCGGCACGACCGTCGTCGCGCTGTTCACCGATCGCGTGTTCGGCGTGCCGGCCGCGGTCGGCCATTCGATGTCGATCGTCAACGTCGCGGCGGCCACGCTCGCGGCGCTGCTGCTCGCGGCCGGATGCCGGCAGTATCGGCGCAGCCTCGAGCGCGAACGCGGTCATGCGTCGGCGTCGGTCGCGCCGGTCGCCGACCGCGGCGACGCGGTTGCCGCGCGCTGAGCGGCATCGCCCCGTTCGCCAACCATTATCCATCCCGCTGATTCAGGCATCGCTTTTTAATCAATTTGATTTATGCGATGCCCATCCCTATTCTCGATCGCATGACGGCGCGGACTCTGCCGCGCCGGTTTTCCCCCTCCCCACGGAACACCCCATGCAAGCGAATCGCCACCAGGTCCGGATCGACGCGCTGATCGACGCGGCGCAGGACATCCGCTGTTTCCGGGTTTCGCGCGTCGACGGCCAGCCGTTCGATGCGTACGAACCCGGCGCCCATATCGACGTCACCGCGCCGTCCGGCATCACGCGGCAATACTCGCTGTGCGGCCGCCCCGACGAACGCGGCAGCTATCTGTTCGCGGTGAAGAAGGAAGCGCAGTCGCGCGGCGGCTCGCGCTCGCTGCACGACGACGTGTGCGTCGGCGCGGAGTTGTCGATCGGCGCGCCGCGCAACCTGTTTCGTCTGACGGATCAGGCGAGCGAGCACGTGCTGATCGCGGCCGGGATCGGCATCACGCCGCTGCTGTCGATGGCGTACGCGCTCGAACAGCGCGGCGCGCGCTACCAGTTGCACTACTTCGCGCGCAGCCGCGAACACGCGGCGTTCGCCGACGAACTGTCGGCCGAGCCGTTCGCGTCGCACGTGACGTTCCACTACGGGATCGAACCGGACGCGCTCGCGGCCGAACTCGGCCGCTGCATCGAGGCGATCGACGCGCACGCCCATGTGTACACGTGCGGCCCCGGCCCGTTCATGGATGCGGTCGTCACGGCGGCGGCCACGCGGATTCCGGAAGACGCGATGCATCTCGAACGCTTCGCGGCGGAACCGGTCGCGGCCGACGCCGCGACCGATGCCGCCCCGGCGGAAGGCTTCGAAGTGCGCCTGCAGCGCAGCGGCCAGTCGGTGCGCGTCGCGCCCGACACGTCGATCGTCGACGCGCTCGCGCAAATCGGCATCGAGGTCGATACGTCATGCGGCGAAGGCGTGTGCGGCACCTGCATGGTGCCGGTGATCGACGGCGAACCCGATCATCGCGACCATTGCCTGAGCAAGGCCGAACGTGCGAGCAACACGGTGATCTGCTGCTGCGTGTCGCGAGCTCGCTCGGCGGTGCTCGTCCTCGATCTTTGATGCGTTGATGCGTTGATGCGCTGATGCGTCGATGTACCGACGTTCCGGCGCGCGCGGCCGTCACGCGTCGAACCGCTCGACGATCTCGGCAAGCAGCGCGCGCATCCACGCGATCCCCTCATCCTCGTGAAAGTGCTCGTGCCAGTGCATCGTCACCGGCGCGGGCGGCAGCGTCACCGGCAGGTCGTACAGCCGGAACGCGTTGTCGCGGTTCAGGATCTGCGCGAGCCGCTTCGGCAGCGTCGCATAGAGATCGGTGACCGACAGCACGCTCGGCAGCGCGACGAAGTGCGGCACTTCGAGCGCGATGTTGCGGCCCACGCCCTGCGCGCGCAACGCGTCGTCGAGCGCGTGGTGGCTGTGCTCGACCGATTTCACGTTGACGTGCGCGGCGCGCACGAACTGCTCGAGGCTCAGCGCCGTGCCGGTCGGCACCCCGCGCCGGCGGCCCGTCATGCACACGTAGGTTTCCTCGAACAGCACCTGGTGACGCGTGCGCGGCATCAGCTCCGGCAGGTTGCCGATCGCGAAATCCAGCCGGCTCGCGCGCAACGCTTCCTCGATCTCCTCCACCGGCAGCGGCTGCACGCTCAGCGTCACGCGCGGCGCGCGCTCGCGCAGCGCCTGGCAGATCGCCGGCAAATACGCCATCTCGCCCGCATCCGACAGCGACAGCCGGAACGTGCGCGTGCTCGACACCGGATCGAACCGCTCCGCATAGCGCAGCGCCACCCGCACCATGTCGAGCGCCTTGCCGACGATGCCCGCGAGTTCGAGCGCGACCGGCGTCGGCTGCATCCCCGCGCGCGTGCGCACGAACAGCGGATCGTCGAACAGCGTGCGCAGCCGCCCGAGCGAATAGCTGACGGCCGGCTGCGACAGCGCGAGCCGCTCGCCGGCCTTGGTCAGGCTGCGTTCCTCGACGATCGCCTGGAACACCCGCAACAGGTTCAGATCGAGATGATCGACCGATGTCATCGTGACCTCCATCATTTGCCGTATTTATTTGATTGGCAATTTTAGATCAATTTGACGGATATGTAGCAGAAGACGAGACTGGTCTCCCGACGCTGCGCACAGCGCGGCCCGATTTCGCGACTCTTTCCCCACGACGACGATGAGCGACACTTCCTACCAGACGATCGACACCCGCGCGTTGCATGGCTTCGCGCAGCCCGACCGCATCGCGCCCGCGATGTATCACGACCCGGCGCTGTTCGAAGCCGAGCTCGACCGCATCTTCTACCGCACCTGGATCTGGGTCGCGCACGAGAGCGAACTGCCGAAGCCCGGCGACTTCATCACGACCACGATCGGCCGCCAGCCGGTGATCGTCGTGCGCGACAAGACCGGCGAGATCAACGTGCTGCAAAACCGCTGCCGCCATCGCGGCGCGACCGTGTGCGAATCGCACAAGGGCAACGCGAAGGGCTTCACGTGCCCGTACCACAGCTGGTCGTATGCGCTCGACGGCACGCTGCGCGCGCTGCCGTATGGCGACGGTTACGAAGGCGTGTGCGAGAAAGGCGACCTGCCGCTCGTGAAACTGCGCGTCGGCGTGTATCAGGGTCTGATCTTCGCGAGCTTCAACGACGACATCGAGCCGCTCGAGGATTTCCTCGGCGGCGCGAAGCCGTGGATCGACCTGTTCATGAAGCAGGGCGCCGGCTACCCGATCAAGGCGAACGGCGAGCACAAGTTCAAGTTCAAGGGCAACTGGAAGATCCAGCTCGAGAACACGACGGATCTCTATCACTTCCCGGTCGTGCACAAGTCGTGGATGAAGTCGATCGACGACGAAACCGCCGCCGCGATCACGAGCTTCATGACGAGCGACGATGCGTTCTGCCGCTCGCTCGGCAACGGCCACAGCCTCGCGGTGCTGATGCCCGAGCTGGTCGATCTCGACGAAGACGACGGCGCGCCGCTGGCCGAACGTTTCGCGCCGCTCGCGGCGAAGCTCGCCGAGCGCCACACGCCGGACGAGGTGCGTCGCATCGTGCGCTCGCTGATGGGCGTGGGCTTCAACCTGAACCTGTTCCCGAACCTCGCGCTGTCGATGGCGTTCTTCCGCGTGCTGCGGCCGATCTCCGCGAACGAAACCGAGATCCGTCACGTCGCGCTCGCGATGGACGGCGGCCCGGACGAAGCGAACCGCGAACGGCTGCGCATCCACGAGCATTTCCAGGGCCCGTTCGGCTTCGGCAGCCCCGACGACGCGGAAGCGTGGGAGCGCGTGCAGCGCGGCGCGCATGCGGGCCCCGACGTGCCGATCCTCGTGAATCGCGGGCTGAACCGCGAGACGACCGCCGCGAACGGCGAAAAGACCGCGCATGCGACCGACGAGACCGGCATGCGCGAGGCCTACCAGCAATGGCGCAAGATGATGGAGCAACAATAATGGACGACCGCAACGCCCTCCTTTCCGAGCAGACCTTCGCCCGTGCGGTGGAATTCGTATGGCGTGAAGCCGAAATGCTGGATCGCCGCGACTATCGCGCGTGGCTCGATCTGTGGGACCCGGCCGGCCACTACGTGGTGCCGATCGATCCCGACGCGACCGACTTCGCGGCCACGCTGAACTACGTGTTCGACGATCACGACATGCGCGAGAAGCGCGTGCAGCGCATGGTGTCGGGTTACTCGGCGTCGGCAGCCGACGCGGCGCGCACGGTGCGCACCGTGTCGCGCTTCACGCTGGAGAGCGGCAGCGCCGGCATCGTCGAGCTGAAGTCCGCGCAGGTGGTCGTCGCGTACAAGCGCGGCGTCGCGACGCTGTTCGCGGCCGACGTCACGCACAAGCTGCAGGTCGATGCCGACGGCGAGATGCGGATCGCGGAGAAGGTCGTGCGCCTGATCGACTCGACCGAAGCGCTCAGCGCGATCGGGTTCCTGCTGTAAGCGGCCGCCGGTTCGCCATTGCCAGCGCAACGGTGAGCCGGGCACCTTCACCTGTGAGCAGCCGCCGGTTCGCCGTCGCCAGCGCAACGGTGAGCCGGACACCTTCACCTGTAAGCGGCCGCCGGTTCACCATCGCCAGCGCAACGGTGAGCTGGGCACCTTCACCTGTGAGCGGCCACCGGTTCGCCGTCGCCAACGCAATGGTGAGCCGGGCACCTTCACCTGTGAGCGGCCGCCGGTTCACCATCGCCAGCGCAACGGTGAGCCGGTCACCTTCACCTTTCCCGACGACCATGCCCACACTCGAAGTTTTCCTGCCGGCCGGCCATGACGACACCCGCAAGGCCGAACTGATCGCACGGCTCAGCCACGCGACCGTCGACGCGATCGGCGCGCCGATCGAATCGGTGCGCGTGCTGCTCACCGAATTGCCGGCGACACATATCGGCCTCGGCGGCCGCACGGCAGCCGATGGCGCGCCGCCGTCGCTGCCGGTGATCGTCGCGATCCTGATCGCCGGCCGCACCGACGAGCAGAAGCGCGCGTTGATCGCAGCGCTTTCCGACGCCGCTGCGAACGTGCTCGACGCGCCGTTGCAGGCGACGCGCGTGATCATCAAGGACATCCCGAACACCGACTTCGGGATCGGCGGCCAGACCGCACGGTCGCTGGGGCGCTGATCATGGGCCGGGCGTCGCGCCATCGTGCGCCGCCGCCCTGCCGTGATGTCCTTCGCGGCCGTGATGCAATGCAGCGGCTATGCGTGCGCTGCGCCGGCAAGTGGCAGCGTCACGCGGCAGTCGAGCCCGCCGCCCGCGGCCGGGCTCGCGACGATGCGCCCGCCGTGACGCGTGACGATGCTCTTGCACAGCGACAGTCCGATTCCATTGCCGCCGGCCTTCGACGACGAGAAGCCGTCGAACAGCCGGTCGTGCGCACCTTCCGCAATCCCCGGCCCGTTGTCGATCGCGCGCAGCTCCGCGTACCCGTCGACGTTCGCGGTGCCGAGCGTCAGCGTGCACGACGCACGCTCGCAGCCGGCGAACGCCTCAATCGCGTTGAACGCGAGGTTGAGCATCACCTGCCCGATCAGCACGCGCTCGCAGCGAATCGGCAGCGGCGCGTCGGCCTGCACGATCGCGACCGTCACGCCCGCTTCCTTCGCCCGCAGTTCGATGAAATACGCGACGTCGGCGAGGATCTCGCGCAGGTCGGCAAGCGCGACGACCGGTTCGCGCTTCACGATGAATTCGCGCACGCTCTTGATGATCAACGCCGCATGCTCGGCCTGCCGATCGGCGCTGCGCAGCCCCCAGATCGCATCGTCGACGGCGCCGCGCGTGTTCAGCCGCTGCACCGCGCCCTCGATGAAGTTGCGCACGGCCGCCAGCGGCTGGCTCAGCTCGTGCGCGATCACGCTCGCCATCTCGCCCATCGCGTTGTAGCGCCCCGCGTATTCGAGCATCCGCGCCTCGGCGCGCCGCGCGTCCTCGATCGCGACTTCGTCGCTCACGTCGCGGAACTGTACGAGCAGCCCGTCGAGATCGCCTTCGATCTCGACCTGCCGGCACAGGATGCGCAACCAGCATGGCGAGCCGTCGCGCCGCACGATCCGGTAGCGCTGCGGCGCGGACGGGCACGCCGACGGTGCGTCGCGCAACTGCGCGACGAGCCGGTCGCGATCGGCCTCGGAGCAGTAGTCGAGTACCTCGCCGAGCGCTTCGTCGGGCGCGAGCCTGAGCACGCGGCGGCCCGACTCGCTGATGAACTGCACGCCGCCATGCGGCGTCACGACCGCGATCCCTTCGTCGAGATCCTGCATGAACTCGCGCAGCCGCGCCTCGTAGCGACGCAGTTGCTGGCGAACCGCCTCTTCCGCGCTGATGTCGCGGAACTGCACCATCACGACATCGCGTCCGCGCAGCGGCACGTAGGTCGCGGTGGCCTCGGACAGCATGTCGACGCCCGTGCGCGACCGATAGCACCATTCGTACACCTGCGGCCCGTCGACGAGCGCGCGATCCCATGCGCTCACCGCGATCTCGCGCCGGTATTTCGGCTCGGGGCGCGTCATGTCCGGCGCCTTCAGCGGCAGCAGTTCCTCGACGGAAAAGCCGAGCGCGATGCAGGCGGCGCGGTTCGCCCACACGATCGCCCGGGTATGCGCGTCGTGCAGCAGCACGCAGGTGGTCAGCGCGTCGAGCAGCCGGTGGAAATCGTCTTCGTCGGGGAAACTCATGATCGGATTCGGATGAAGGCGCGCGGCGTCGCGCGGCCGGATGTTCAACATAGCACCGGCGTGCGCGGCCCGCATCTGAAGATTTCTTTAGTCCGGCACGGAGCGCCACCAGTCGCGCGGCCTTACGCACCAATTGCTGCGGTTTTTCGGTGTTTCTAGACTGGCTCCATCGTCTTGCCCCGCAATCGAACCCTATCCCCAGGAGACAGCCATGCCCAACGCCGCCCTCGCCATCGACGCCGCGTCCCCCTCGCCGCATGCGGTCCGCGAAGCGGCCGCGCGCGTGTCGCCGCTCGACGCGGTGCTCGAAATCGTCACCGCGCGCCGCGACGAATTCGACCGCCTGTCGCACGTGCCGCGCGACGTGATCGCGCTGTTCAAGGAAGCCGGCATCTATCGCGCGGGCACGCCGCGCCGCTTCGGCGGCGATGCGCTCGCGCCGACCGCGTTCCTCGACCTGATCGAGCGGATCGCGACCGCCGACGGTTCCGCGGCATGGGTCGCCAGCTTCGGTTCCGCGAACGTCTATCTCGCCGCGTTGCCGCTCGACACGCAGGCCGAGCTGTACGCAAGCGGCCCCGACCAGGTGTTCGCGGGCGGGCTGTTCCCCGTGCAGCCGGCGCAATCGGCGCCCGGCGGCTGGCGCGTGAACGGCACGTGGAAATTCGCGAGCGGCTGCAAGGGCGCCGACTGGCTCGGCGTCGGCATCGCGGTGCCCGGCGCACAGGACGCCGCGCCGAACAAGCCGCGCACGGCCGTGTTCCGCGCAAGCGACGTGCAGATCGTCGAGAACTGGAACGTGGTCGGCATGCAGGGCACCGGCAGCCACGACCTGCGCGTCGACGACCGCTTCGTGCCCGAAGCGTGGACCTTCGTGCGCGGCGGCGAGCCGACCGTCGACGAGCCGCTGTACCGCTACCCGACCGTCGCCTATGCGGCGCAGGTGCTCGCCGTCGTCAACCTCGGGCTCGCGCGCGCGGCGCTCGACGTCGTGAACCGCATGTCGGGCGGCCGCCAGACGACCACCGGCGCACCGCGCCTCGCCGATCGCGCGTACTACCGCATCGAGCTCGCGAAGGCCGAGGCGCAACTGCGCTCGGCGCGCGCGTTCTTCTACGACGCGACCGATTCCGTCTGGCAATCGATCCTCGCCGGGAACCCCGTGACGGCCGAGCAGGTCAGCCTGCTGAGGCTCGCCGCCACGCATATCGCCCGCGAAGGCGCGAGCGTGGTCGAGCGCGCATACCGTCTCGGCGGCACGGCCGCGATCTATCGCACGCATCCGCTGCAGCGGCTGTTGCGCGACGCGATGGTCGTCACGCAGCACGCGTTTCTCGGCGAAGGCAACTTCGACGGCGCCGGTGCGGTGTTTACCGGCGTCACGCCGTTTCCCGGCTATCTGTAAGCCGCGTCGACCGGCTTCGACGCAACCGAACCCCATTCTTCAGGAGAACCTGTCATGTCCGATTCGAATCCGCTGCCGCTGCGCGTCCTGTTCTGCTGCGGCGTGTCGCAGAACTTCTTCGACCTGCCGCGCGAGAAGATCGGCGAAGTGTGGCAAGCGTACGGCGCGATGCTCGCCGCCGTCGAGGCGATGCCCGGCGTGCGCGTGCTCGGCGTGATGGACGACGATCGTCTCGTCGTCGGCCAGGCCGACGGTGCGCCGTGGACGTTCTACATCATGGCCGACGTCGCCGACTTCGACACGACGGTCGCCGTGTGCAACCTGTATCGCACGACGCCGGTCGGCGAATACAACCTGTGGCGCTACGGCAAGATCGAGGCGCGCGTCGGCCGTGCGCTAACCGTGCCGCCGGCCGCGAAGCCCGCGGCGTGAGGCACGCGATGACCGGTCCCGATTCGACGCGTACGATCGAAGCACTCGACGCGCTCGTGCGGCGCGTCGCGGCGCTCGACGCCGAACGCGCGGTGCGCGCGACGATCACGCGCTACATGGCGCTGTGCGACGTGCCCGAGGATGCCGGCGACGGCCCGGCGCTCGCCGCGCTGTTCACGCCCGATGCGATATGGGAAGGCATCGGCCCGCAGTACGCGAGCAAGTTCGGCCGGCTCGAAGGCACGGAGGCGATCGTCGCGATGCTGCGCCGCTACCTGCCGCCCGATCCGCATTTCGCGGCGAACCTGCATTTCCTGACGTCGGAGTCGATCGAGATCGACCTCGAGCGTGCGAGCGCGCGCGGCCGCTGGATCATGCTGCAGACATCGCGCTACGCTGACGGCACGGCCGAGCTGATCGCCGCCCGGCTGACGATTGATTTCGCACCGTCGGGCGACGGCCCGGCCTGGCTGATCCGCCATTTCCGCACCGAGCGCGTGCTCGACGGCCCGTGGCCGCTCGCCGCCGCGCCGCGGTCCTGAACCCCTTCACCGCAATCGCACACCATCGCAGGCCATCGCACCATGACAGGCTTCATCGACACCTTCACGCTGGGCGGGCCAGGCCCGACGATCGCGATCAAGGACACGATCGACATCGCCGGCCATCCGACCCGCGCGGCGAGCCGCGCGCTCGCCGACGCGCCGCCCGCCGCACAGCACGCGGACGTGGTCCGGCTGCTGCTCGATGCCGGCTGGCAGATCGCCGGCAAGGCGAACATGCACGAGCTCGCGTTCGGCATGACCGGCATCAACGACACCACCGGCACGCCGGTCAATCCGCAGGACGCAACGCGCATTCCGGGCGGCTCGTCGAGCGGATCGGCGTCGCTCGTCGGGCTCGGCACGGTCGACGCCGCGCTCGGCACCGACACCGGCGGCTCGATTCGCGGGCCGGCCGCCTGCTGCGGCGTGACGGGCCTCAAGCCGACGTTCGGCCGCGTATCGCGGCGCGGCGTCGCGCCCGCCGATACCACGCTCGATTGCGTCGGGCCGTTCGCACGCGATATCCGCACGCTCGCGGCCGTGATGGCCGCCATCGCGCCCGGCTTCGACCGGGTGCGTGCGGCAGCGCCCGCTGCCGGCTGCACGATCGCGCGCGTGATCGTCGACGCCGATCCGGCCATCGCCGCCGCGCTCGACGCAGCCGTGCGCGCATCGGGGCTGCGTTCGCACGATGTCGTGCTCGATGACATGGCCGCCGCGTTCGCGGCAGGGCTCTCGGTCATCAACGCGGAAACGTCGCGCGCGTTCGGTCATCTCGTCGCAACCGGCAAGCTCGGCGCCGATCTCGATGCACGGTTGCGTGCCGCCGCGACGACGACACCGGCCGCGCTCGCGGAAGCCGAAGCCGTGCGCGCGCGCTTCACCGCGCAGGTCGACGCTGCGCTCGAACGCGCGGACGTGCTGGTGCTGCCGACGCTGCCCGCGCTGCCGATCACGCTGCAGCAGGCACGCGACGGCGTATCGGTGATTGCGATGTCGTCGCTGATCCGGCCGTTCAACCTGAGCGGCCATCCGGCGCTCAGCCTGCCGCTGCCGCTCGCGGGCACGCCGCTGAAGGCCGGGCTGCAGATCGTCGGACGCAAGGGCACGGACGAACAGGTGTGCGCGCTGGCCGCGCACTTCGAAGCGGCGCTCGCCGCATGAACCACGATGCGGGCGCCGCGTCCGATGCGCGCCCGCGAACCAGGGAATCACGCACCATGTCAGACCGAGTCGTTCTCGTCACCGGCGCTGCGCGCGGGCTCGGCGCCGTCATCGCCGAACGCTTTCATGCGGCCGGCTATCGCGTCGCGCTGGCCGACATCGCCGCCGACGCCATTCACGCGCATGCGCGCGAACTCGATGCAAGCGGCGAACGCGCGATCGCACTGCCGCTCGACGTCACGTCGAAACGCGATTTCGAAGCCGCGCGCGATGCGCTCGTCGCACGCTGGGGCACGATCGACGTGCTCGTGAACAATGCGGGCGCGTCGAAGGTCGTGCCCGCGATGGAGATCACGGCCGAGCAGTTCGACCAGGTGATCGACGTGAACCTGCGCAGCGTGCTGTTCGGCTGCCAGGTGTTCGGCCAGTACTTCGCGACGCGCGGCGCGGGCCGCATCGTCAACATCGCGTCGCTCGCCGGGCAGAACGGCGGCTCGGCGACGGGTGCGCACTACGCTGCGGCGAAAGGCGGCACGCTGACGCTGACCAAGGTGTTCGCACGCGATCTCGCCGCGCAGGGCGTGACCGTCAACGCCATCTCGCCGGGCCCGCTCGATTTGCCGATCGTCCACGAAAGCGTCGCGCCGGAAAAGTTGCGCCAGGTGCTCGCGAGCCTGCCGGGCGGCAAGCTCGGGTCGGCCGGCTTCGTCGCGGATGCGGCCGTGCTGCTCGCGTCCGGCGATGCGCATTTCGCGAACGGTGCATGTTGGGATATCAACGGCGGGTTGTACATGCGTTGAACGGGCGGCAGGCATCGAGCGCGCGGTGTCGACCGGTGCCGTGCGCGGTGCATGTGGTGCATGTGGTGCGTGGTGCCCGCACGTCGGCTGCGTCGCGTGCCTGGCATGCTTCGCGCGACGCGACCTGCACGCACAAGCCCGTCCGCTTGCAGGCCCGACCGTCAGCGCGACGACTCCCCGTCGTCGCCCCACACGACCATTACGTCGCGCACCAGCGCGGCGATCGACGTCGCGCCGAGCTTCTCCTTGATGCTCGCGCGATGCACGTCGACGGTCTTCACGCTGATCGACAGGTCCGAAGCGATCTGCTTGCTGCCCTTGCCGTCGACGACGCCGCGCAGCACTTCCTTCTCGCGCGCGGTCAGCGCATCGAGCCGCTGGCGCAGCTCGCGATGACGCCGGTCGACCGCGTGCCGCTGCTGCGCGAGCCGCAGCGCGCGTTGCACGCGCTCGAGCATCTGCTGCGAGTTGTACGGCTTCTCGACGAAATCGATCGCGCCGTTCTGCAGCGCGCGCACCGACATCGGGATGTCGCCGTGTCCGCTGACGAAGATCACCGGCAGCGTCGCGCCGCGCGCATTCAATTCCGCCTGCACGTCGAAACCGCTTTTCTCCGGCATCCGCACGTCGAGCACCAGACACGCGGGCTGGTTCACGTCGAAGCGCGCAAGAAAATCGGCCGCGTTCGCGAATCCTTCGGACGCGATGCCGACCGATTCGAGCAGCCACGCGAGCGACGTCCGCATGCCGCTGTCGTCGTCGACGATGTATACGATCGGAGCGGGTGACGTCATCGGGGTGTCTCGCAAAATATCGGTATCGGTATCACGCGCGACGCGGGTGCGGCAGGCGTCGTTCGTCGGGGTATGCGGCACATCATAGCGAGCCGAAAATCCGCTGAATACCCCTTGACGTACCGCGCGAACGCACAATCGCACTTTTTTTCGCGCAGCGTGCCGTGCATCTAGGTAGAACCTTTAGATACGTTGGCGCGAACGCCACCTTCGTCATCGTTCGTGCGAATGGTCGGCGGCATTTTCGCGACGTACGCTAGGGTCCGTTTACATATGGAACGCCCATGCGTTGCCACCCTCATCCAACCAGGAGCGCCCATGTCCGCAACGACCGATACCCCGCAACCGGCGCGCGCCGAACCGACCGACGCGCAAAAGGCCTTCCGGCAAGCGATGGCCCACCTCGGCGCGGCCGTCAACGTCATCACCACCGCGGGGCCGCACGGCCGCTGCGGGATCACCGCGAGCGCCGTCTGCTCCGTCACCGACGCGCCGCCGACGCTGCTCGTGTGCCTGAACCGGTCGAGCGCGATGCATGCGATCTTCGAGCGCAATCGTCACGTGTGCATCAACGTACTGCCGGCCGAGCACGAACTGCTCGCGCAGCATTTCGCGGGGATGACCGAGCTGCCGATGGAGCGGCGCTTCGAGCTGCCGGTGTGGGATCGCGGCGAGCAGGACGTACCCGTGCTGCGCGATGCGCTCGCGAGCCTGCAGGGCACGATCGCCGAGATGAAGGAAGTCGGCTCGCATTCGGTGATGTTCATCGAAGCGACGTCGATCCGCGTGCGCCACGACGGCGACAGCCTCATCTACTTCAGCCGCGCATTCCATCGCGTGTCGCGCACGGCCTGCGTGCAGTAACGTGGCTCGCGCGCCGCGGCGCCCGGTGCGACCCCGTGCCGGCTACGCGGACGCCCGCAACGCGCGCTGTCCGGCCGCCAGCGCGGCGCCCGCGAACAGCGTGAGCGCCGAATACACCAGCCCGCGCGCGAGCCCCGCGCTGTCCGACACCCAGCCGATCGCGACCGGCCCGGCGATCTGCCCGAACGCGAAGATCGTCGTGAACGCGCTGATCCCCTTTGCCCAGCCTTCCGGCGGCAGGTTGTGACGCACGAACGCGGTCGTCGCCGCGACCGCCGACAGGAACGTCGCGCCGAACAGCACGCCCGATGCGAACGCGGCCGCCGGATGCACGAAGATCGCCGGCATCAGCGTCGCGACGCCGAGCAGCGCATTGAGCACGGCCAGCGCCTGGCCGCCGCGCATCCGGTCGAGCAGCCCCGACCATAGCCGCGCCGACACGACGGTGGCGATGCCGAGCATCACGTAGAACGCGGACACGACCGTGCCGCTCATCCCCGCGCCGCGCAGCAGCGCGACGATGAACGTCATGTAGCCGATATAGCCGACGCCGAACAGGCCGTAGCCGCCGAGCGCAAGCGCGAAGCGCGCCGGGCTCGCGCTCACGGCCGGCGCGGTGCCGTCGCGCGGCGCGGCCGGCGCCGCATGCCCGCGTTCGATGCGACGCGCGGCCGACACGGCCAGCATCGAGAACAGCACGCACGCGAACGCGAGCGCGAACCACGCGGGCTGCCAGCCGTGCAGGCCATGTGCGAGCGTCGCCGGCACCAGCAGCGACGACGCGACGATCCCCCATCCCGTGCCGCCGTAATAGAGCCCGAGCAGCAGCCCCGCATCGCGCGGCGACGCCGACGCGAGCCGCGCGGCCAGCAAGCCGCCGCTGATGAAGATCAGCGCGCTGCCGATACCGGTCGCGAGCCGCGCGATCAGCAGCGCGTTCGTGCCGGACGTGATCCCGCATGCGGCCATCAGCACCGCCGTGAGCGCGCAGCCGGCCGCCAGCAGCGTGCCGGTGCGCCAGCGTCTGGACAGGAACGGGAATGCGAGCGCGCCGATCAGGTAGCCGGCTGCGTTGGCCGTGTTCAGCGCGCCGGCCTGCGCGAAGCTCCAGCCGAGATCGGCCTTCATCGGCGGCAGCAGCAGCGCATACGAGAAACGTGCGAGACCGAGTGCGATCGCGCTGCCGAGCGACAGGCAGATCGCGAGCCGCCACGCGGCCATGCGGTCGGGGTCTTTTGCGCCGGCGTCCGGCCGTGCGTGGCCGGCGTGCTCCGGTTGCGGCGCTGCGCGCATCGGGGTGTCTCCGTCGTGGTTCGAATCATCCCGCCGGGACGGCGGTGTGTGCGCGCGGTCGCAACCGGCGCACGAAGTCGTCAGATGGTGCCAGAAAATCGCCGGGATCGCCGGGGCCGGAACACCGACGGCGGGCGCACGGCAGTCCCCTCCCTCGCCCTGATCTTCACGTGCGGCACGCTCATGCTCGACGAGCGGATCGGGTTCGACGGCGCATTCGCCGTCCGACGTCGAATCAGGCGTCGGCAGCCGCCTTGTCGCCGAGCCACTTGAACATCACGAGGCAGTCGACGAAACCGTGCCGTGCGTGGCGATACGCGCGCGGCAGGCGGCCGACGACGTCGAAGCCGAGCTTCCGCCACAACGCAATCGCGACCTCGTTCGTCGCGACCACCAAGTTGAACTGCATCGCGAGAAATCCGCGCTCGCGCGCCACCTGCTGCGAGTGCTCGCACATCAGGCGGGCAACGCCGCGGCCGCGCGCGGCCTCGCTGACCATGTAGCCGCAGTTGCACACATGGTTGCCGGGGCCGGCCGCATTCGCCTTCAGGTAGTACGAGCCGAGCAGCACGCCGTCCTCTTCGGCGACCCACGTGCAGAGCGACGCGTCGAGCCACAGCGCGCGGGCCGCTTCGCGCGTCGGCGCCGGATCCAATGCATAGGTTTCCTGAGCGGCGACGATCGCTTGATACGTGGGCCAGAAGCGCGGGAAATCGTCTTCGATCATCGGGCGAATCGTGATCATGCGGGGCCTTTCATCATCAGGTTGAGGGAAGCGTGGACGACACGCCACGCGCACGGCATTGCGCGACTCGGCGCAAACCCGTGCGAATCAGTACGATTCGCCGTCGCGCAGCAGACCGCTGCGATACGTACCCGGCGGCACGCCATACCAGCGCTTGAACGCCTGCGAAAAGCTCGACAGGTCGCTGAAGCCGAGCCGCTCGGCCACCTCCGTCAGCGACAGATGCGCGTCGCCGAGCAGCGTCTCGGCCATCGCGCCGCGCGCCTGCGCGAGCAGCGTGCGAAACGTCGTGCCTTCGTCCTGCAGCCGGCGCTTCAGCGTGCGCGGGCTCGTGTTCATCAGCCGCGCCATGTCCTCGAGCGAGAACGGCACATTGCCGGGCGTCGCCGTCAGATATTGCCGCACCATCTCCGCCGTGCCTACGCGTGCGCGCCGCGCGTCGACGAGCTGGCTGCACATCTGCTCGCACATCGACACCGTCAGCGGATTCGCATGCGGCAGCGGCCGGTCGAGAAACGCGCGGTCGAATGCGAGGGTGTTCGCGCGCGCACCGAACGCCGGCTCGATACCGGCGATGCGCGGCACCGATGCCGTGCCACCCGCGATGCCCGCGGCCTGCATCGTGAAGCGCGACAACGCGAAATCGCCGCCGCCGATTTCCTGCAGCAGCACGGCCGCGGCCGTCATGTCGCGCTCGACGAGGAACCGGCTCAGGTCGGCGTCGAGTTCCGGCGCCCCGAAATTGAGCACGCCCGCGCCAGGTTCCTCGCGATACGTGATCACGGTAAACGCATACGTGAGCGGCAGAAAGCGCATCGCGAGCGCCAGCGCGTCGCGCGCGGTCGCGCTCGCGATCAGTCCGTAGCCCCAGACGCCGTATGCGGAGAAGTGATAGCGCTGCCCGACCTCGAAGCCGAGGCCCGGCGCCCGCCCGAGCGCGCGCAGCAGGTTGCCGGTCAGCCGCAGCTCCTGCGCGGCCGTCACCTCGACGTTCGGATCGTCGAGCTGCGCGTCCGCGAGGCCCGTGCCGGCCAGCAGCTTCGTGCGCGACACGCCGCGCGCGTCGCCGAAATCGACCAGCAGCCGGGCGCTGGCCGGACTCCGGGTGAAGTCCCAGAAGCTCATGCGGAGAAACCCTCGAAGCGCCGATTTGGCCCAAATACTAAAACAATTGTCCCGAAGCAGCATTGGTGTTTTCCCATGCGGGCCGCACCATCGGCGTCATCAATCGTCGCCCGAACGACGCCAATGCCCAGGAGGAGACACCATGCGACCGAGTCGCCCACCCCGCCTCGCCGCCCGCGTCGAGCGCCAGCGCGACGCATTCGCCCGCGACCCTGCGCCGCCGCGCGCGATCCGCGTATTCAGCCATCACCCGCCCGTGCGCCATCAGGCGCGCCGCAGCGGCACCGCGCTGTTCCACCCGCCGTACGGCAAGAGCTTCGACCTGCTGCCGCGCGTGCTGACGCGCATCGCATGCCCCATCGACCATCGGGAGACGCTTTCATGAGCAAGACTTACGATTACATCGTCGTCGGCGGCGGGTCGGGCGGATGCGTCGTGGCAGGACGACTGACCGAAGACCCGGCCGCGACCGTCTGCGTGCTCGAGGCCGGCGGCCGCGGCGACAGCGCGGTCGTCAACGTGCCGACCGGCGCGGTGGCGATGCTGCCGACCCGCGTGAACAACTGGGCGTTCGACACCGTGCCGCAGCCGGGGCTCGGCGGGCGCATCGGCTACCAGCCGCGCGGCAAGGCGCTCGGCGGCTCGTCCGCGATCAACGCGATGGTGTATATCCGCGGCCATCGCGTCGACTACGACGGCTGGGCAGCGCTCGGCAACGACGGCTGGGCCTACGACGACGTGCTGCCGTACTTCCGCCTGAGCGAGCACAACGAGCGCTTCGACGATGCGTGGCACGGCCGCGACGGCCCGCTGTGGGTCAGCGACCTGCGCACCGGCAACCCGTTCCATGCGCGCTATCTCGACGCGGCGCGGCAGGCCGGCCTGCCGCTCACCGATGACTTCAACGGCGCGCAGCAGGAAGGCATCGGCATCTACCAGGTCACGCAGAAGCACGGCGAACGATGGAGCGCGGCACGCGCGTACCTGCTGCCCCACATCGGCCGGCGCGACAACCTGACGGTCGAAACCCATGCGCAGGTGCTGCGCATCCTGTTCGACGGCACGCGCGCCACGGGTGTCGAGGTGCGGCAGCACGGCGAAGTCCGCACGCTGCGTGCACGGCGCGAAGTCGTGCTCGCGGCCGGCGCGCTGCAGACGCCCCAGTTGCTGATGCTGTCCGGCGTCGGCCCGGCCGGCGAACTGCAGCGGCTCGGCATTCCGGTGCGCGCCGATCTGCCCGGCGTCGGCCGCAACCTGCAGGATCATCCGGACTTCATCCTCGGCTACCGCGCGCGCAGCGTCGACACGATGGGCGTGTCCGTGCGCGGCGGCCTGCGCATGCTGCGCGAGTTCGCGCGCTTTCGCCGCGAGCGGCGCGGGATGCTGACGTCGAATTTCGCGGAAGGCGGCGGCTTCCTGAAAACGCGCGCCGACCTCGACGCGCCCGACATCCAGTTGCACTTCGTCGTCGCGCTCGTCGACGATCATGCGCGCCGGCTGCATGCCGGCCACGGGCTGTCGTGCCACGTGTGCTTGCTGCGGCCGCGCAGCCGCGGCTCGATCACGCTGCACAGCGCCGATCCGCTCGCCGCGCCGCGCATCGATCCCGCGTTCTTCGACGATCCGCGCGACCTCGGCGACATGGTTGCCGGCTTCAGGCTCACACGCCGGCTGATGGACGCGCCCGCGCTCGCCCAATGGACCACGCGCGACCTGTTCACCGCGAACGCGACGACCGACGACGAGATTCGCGACGTGCTGCGCCGGCGCACCGACACCGTGTATCACCCGGTCGGTACGTGCCGGATGGGGCGCGATGCGCTCGCCGTCGTCGATCCGCAATTGCGCGTGCATGGCATGCAGGGGCTGCGCATCGTCGATGCGTCGATCATGCCGACGCTGATCGGCGGCAACACCAATGCGCCGACGATCATGATCGCCGAGAAGGCCGTCGACCTGATGCGCGGCGTGCAGCGCACGGCGGCACGCGCACCCGCCGATACCCGCTGCGAACCGGCCGCTGCGCCGGTACACCACGATACCGTTCCCGCGTCGTGCGTGTCGCATGACGCGATCCCGATCCAGCAGGAGGAAACCCGCCATGTCGTCGCCTGAAGCTTTCCGTTCGGCCGGATCGGCCGCGCCGCTGTCGGCCATCATCATCGGCGCCGGCTTCGCCGGCATCGGCATGGCCATCGCGCTGCAACGCGCCGGCGTTCACGACTTCGTGATCGTCGAACGCTCGCACGACGTCGGCGGCGTGTGGCGCGACAACCACTACCCGGGCGCCGCGTGCGACGTGCCCTCGCATCTGTACTCGTTCTCGTTCGAGCCGAATCCGGCGTGGTCGCGCGTGTTCGCGCCGCAGTCGGAAATCCATGCGTATCTGCAGCATTGCGCGCGCAAATACGGCCTCGCACGCTATCTGCGTTTCGGCGCGGAAGTCGCTGATGCGCGGTATGACGACGCCCGCGCGCTGTGGGATGTCGCGCTCGCCGACGGCACGACACTCAGCGCCACGCTGCTCATCAGCGGCACCGGCCAGTTGAGCCGCCCCGCGATGCCCGACCTGCCCGGCATCGACACGTTTCGCGGCCGCGCATTCCACTCCGCGCACTGGGATCACGACTATTCGCTCGCCGGCAAGCGCGTGGCCGTGGTCGGCACCGGCGCGTCGGCGATCCAGTTCGTGCCCGTGATCGCGCGCGACGTCGAGCGCCTCGTCGTGTTCCAGCGTTCGCCGGCCTACGTGATGCAGCGTCCGGACCGTGCGTATCGCGCGTGGGAGCACGCGCTGTTCCGCCGGCTGCCGTGGGCGATGAAGCTGTATCGCGGGTCGATCTACGTGCGCTACGAGTCGCGCGCGATCGCGTTCATGCGGCTGCGCGGGCTGATGGATCTCGTGGTCGGCCGGCCGTTTCGCAAGCTGCTCGCGCGCGACGTGCGCGATCCCGCGCTACGCGCACGGCTCACGCCCGACTATCCGATCGGCTGCAAACGGATCCTGCTGTCGAGCGACTATCTCGCCGCGATCGGTCGCGACAACGTCGAGCTCGTCACACAACGCATCCGGCGCGTGACCGCGGACGGCATCGAGACCGACGACGGCGTCCATCATCCGGTCGACGCGATCGTCTACGGCACCGGTTTCGCCGCGACCGCGTTCCTGTCGCCTATGCGCATCACGGGCCGCGACGGTCTCGATCTGAACGACGCGTGGCGACGCGGCGCACAGGCGTATCTCGGACTCACCGTGCCCGGCTTTCCGAATTTCTTCATGCTGTACGGGCCGAACACCAACCTCGGGCACAACTCGATCGTCTACATGCTCGAAAGCCAGATCGCGCACGTGATGCGCTGCGTGCTCGCGATGCGGCGCGACGGCGCGCGTGCGATCGACGTCGATCCGCGCCGCTACCGGCGCTTCAACGTGCACGTGCAACAGCGGCTCGCCGGGTCGATATGGAGCGGCTGCAAGAGCTGGTACGTCGATGCGTCGGGCCACAACAGCACGAACTGGCCCGGCTTCACGCTGACCTATCGCTGGCTCACGCGCTTCGCCGGACTGTCCCCGTACCGTTTCACGCAGCCGCTGCCCGGCGGCGCCACGCCGACGCCGACGCCGACGCCGACGCCCGCGCGCAGCGTCGTCGTCGCGCCGCCCGCCGGCCGCGCGGAAGCGCTCGCCGCCGCGTCGCTGCGCGGCTTTCTGCGCGTCGCGTTCCGGCCGCTGATCGGGCCGCCGTTCGGCGCGCGCATGCAGCGCGGTGTCGTCGCGTTGCTGTCGCCGCTGATGCCGGGCACGAGCGGCACACTGCGCTACCGGACGTTGGCCGATGGCGTACCGGTCGAAGTCGTCGCGCCGAAGCACGGCGATGCGGGCGGCGCGATGCTGTATCTGCACGGCGGCGCATTCTGCCTCGGCGGCCCGCATACGCATCGCGGCGTGACGACGCGGCTCGCCGTCGAAGCCGGCCTGCCGGTGTGGGTGCCCGACTACCGGCTCGCGCCCGAGCATCCGGGCCCCGCGGCGCTCGACGATGCGCTGGCCGCCTACGACGCGTTGCGCGCGCAGGGCTACGCGCCGTGCCGGATCGTGATTGCCGGCGATTCGGCCGGCGGCGCGCTCGCGCTGGCGCTCGCCATTGCGCTGCGCGATCGTGGCGAGCCGGCCGCCGCCGCGCTGCTGCTGATTTCGCCCGTGACGGACCCGGCGCTGGGCGGAGACACGCTGGCGTCGCGCCGCCACGACGATCCGATGATCCGGCGCGGCTGGCTCGAACAAGGCTTGCGCTGGTATCACGGGGCCGGCCCGGTTGCCGCGCGCGGCCCGCTCGATACCGATCTGCGCGGCCTGCCGCCGATGCTGGTGCAGGCCGGCGATCAGGAGGTGCTGCTGTCGGATGCGCAGCGGCTCGCGGAGCATGCGCTCGCGTGCGGCGTGCCGTGCCGGTTCGAAATTCATGCCGCGCGCTGGCACGTGTTTCATCTGCAGGCGTTTTACCTGCGCTCGGCGCGCGATGCGTTGCGCACGCTGGCGGGGTTTGCGTCGGAACGGGTGGCCGCGGTGGCGACAGCATGACCGTGCACCGGTGAGGCAGCGCGATCGGGGCAGCGGTGCGCCGTGGCCCCGATCGCCCCGCTTGCAACAATGCGACACCGTCTTGCCAAAACCGGCCGTTTATTTTTTCCGGCGCGCGCGGCCGCGCATCATCTCCGCAAGCCTCGGCGCGCCGCCGCGGCGACGATCACCTCACTCTGGCGGAGACACCCATGAAAAGAAGCCACACCCTCAAGACGCTTGCCCTGCTCTGCTGCCTGGGCATCCAGTGCGCGACGTCGGCGTTCGCGGACGAGCCGAAGAAGGTCGCGTTCGTCGACACGGGCAATACCGGACGCAGCGTGATGGCCGAAGCAATCGCAGGACAACTGATCGCGCAACGGCACGCGCATATCGCGGTGATCTCGCGCGCGGTCGACGAGGATCCTTACGACGAAAAGCCCGAGGCCAACGGCGTGATCCTGATGAAGCGGCGCGGAATCGACACGTCCGCGCATCGTTCGGTGCAACTGAGCGCGAACGACATCAAGCATTCCGACGTGATCCTGACGATGACCGACAAGCACAAGGAAAAGGTGCTCGCGCTCTATCCGTCGGCGGCCGGCAAGGTGTTTACGCTCGCCGAATACGCGACCGGCGAACACAAGGACGTGCCCGACGCATGGGGCAAGCCGATCGACTTCTACGAATCGGTGACCGCGCAGCTCGACGCGTTCATCCCGGCCGCACTCGACAAGGTCGCGACGGCCGCGCCCGCGAAACCGTAACGCGGTTGTACCTGCCGGGTCGCCCGTCGCGTTGCGCGGCGGTGCCGGCCCCGGCAGGTTGATCACCCCGCAGTCCCCCCGCACGGCGCGTACTCCCCGCGCCAATGCGTTCGGCCGTTTGGCCGAATCGTCACCGCACGCCCCGAATGAAAGAATGATCGTCGTTCGGGAAACAGGCTTCAACACCCGAAATCCCGAACGACGAAGGCGCTGCATGCGTTCCGGCCACAGCATCGGTACGCGGCGTCCCGCTTCGCTTTCGGCAGTCGGTCCCGCTGCATCGCGCTTGCTCCGCCTCTTCCGGCAGACCGTGCGATCACGTTGCTACCCATATACCCTTCATGTAGCTTATAAGTTACAATGCTCTCCAAGTTCGAACTGCTTCGCTATCAGCGCGACGACGGTCGCGAGCCGTTCACCGAATGGCTGAACGCCGTACGCGACAAACTCGTGCAAGCGCGGATCCGCGAACGCCTGCGCCGCGTGGAAACCGGAAATTTCGGCGATTGCGACGCTGTCGGCGAAGGCGTGATCGAACTGCGCATCCATGTCGGTGCGGGATATCGCGTGTATTTCGGCCGATACGGCAGCGCACTGGTGCTGCTGTTGTCCGGTGGCGACAAGCGCAGCCAACCCGACGACATCCGGCGCGCAAAGGAACACTGGTTGAACTGGAAGCGGAGGCAAACATGAACAAGCTGAAAGGCGCGGTATCGCACCACGACGCCGAAGTCGCCGAGCTCGGCGCCGATCGCGAACTCGCGGTCGCTTATCTGCGCGTCGCGATGGAATCGCTCGACGATCCCGACAACCGCGCGGCCGGACTGCTCGCGCTGCGCACGGTCGCCGAAGCGTACGGCGGCCTCGGTGCGGTTGCCGCGGAAGCCGGCATCAGCCGCGAATCGCTGTATCGCACGCTGTCGCCCAACGGCAACCCGACGCTGAAAACCCTGCTCGCGGTGCTCAAGACCGTCGGCCTGCGCCTGTCCGTCGTCCCCGCGCAGCCGGCGCACGCGTAACCGCGCGCCGCGCGCTCACGGCTGCACCATCCACACGAGCAGCATGTCCGCCGGCGCGGCACGCATCCCCGCCGGCGGATGTGCGATCGTCGGCTCGATCGCGAGCGCCTGCGCGATCGTCGCCGTATCGTCGATCGTCGTCGTGCGCACGATCGTCATCAGCCGCGCGGGCCGATGCAGCGTCTCGCGATACAGCGCGCCGTACCACAGCGGCCGCATGCCGAGCGCATCCTGCAGCACATACGGATAACGCCACAGCCGCAGCACGAAGCGACTGTCGGGGTGCGCCGGATCGACACGCACGAACACGCGGCGCGTGCTCTCGCCGTGCGTATAGCGCGGCAGCACGGGCAGCGTCTCGGCCGGCGCCTGCGGCAGCAGCCAGCGCAGCGCGGTCGCCGGCGACCACGGCGTCGCCCGCTGCCAGCCGGCCAGCGACAGATGGCGATCGAGCGTGTCCGATGTCGCGCACCATTGCAGCGGCAGATATTCCTCGCGGTCGCCGCCGATCTCGGTGCGCCGCATCGGCACGCGCTGCCAGCCGCCGCGCAGCCACTGATCGACGGTCATCGCGACGACGTCGCCGACATGCGGACGCGCCGCGCGATCGAGCTGCCATTGCGCGGGCACGGTCCACACGCCCGCCGTCGCGAGCACGACGAGCACCGCGACGAATGCGCCTCTCGGCTGCACGTGCTCGCGCACCTGCCAGTACGCATAGGCGCCGGCCAGCAGCGCGAACCAGGCAAGCCCGAGACTCCAGCCGCCGAGCAAGCCCGACAACCACGTATCGCCGACGTACAACCGCGCGAAGCCGCCGAGCACGATCCACAGCACGACCGCCGTCGCGACCGGAATGCGCCACAGCGCGGGCCGGTCGCGCACCAGCACCCAGCCCATGCCGCTGCTCGCGAGGATCGCGAACGCCGCATCGGCATCGGGCAGCGGCACGTGCAGCGCGCCGGGCGGCAGGCTCGCGGGCGTCGTGCCGGGCATGCCGCCGCCGAACACCGGCACCAGCACGACCGCGATGCCGACCGTCGCGAGCCACCAGGCGGAGGTCAGCCAGCAGCGATGGATCATCAGCCAGACGAGAAAGGCGGCCGCGACGATCAGCCCCGTATCGTGCTCGTGCAGCACGGCGAGCGCGCGCATCACGGCGTCCACCGGCGGCGTGCGCAGGTTCTGCAGAAATGCATACAGCGCGATGTCGGCGTGCATCAGCGGATCGTTCGCGACGACGTCCTGCACGATGCCCGCGAACAGCCACACGCAGCCGACGAACAGCAGCGCGAGCACCGGCACCGCGCCCGGCAGGCGGCGCACCCGCGCGATACCGTCGTGCAGCCGTGCGCCGACGCGCGGCCAGCGGCGGGCACACGCGTGCACGGACGCAACGATCGCGCGGTGCAACAACGGCCAGCCGCGGCGCAGCGCGATGCGCACGCCGACCCACACGAGCGCGACCAGCGCGGCGACCACCAGCAGGATCACGGCGACCCGCACGCTGATCGCCGCGGCCAGCACCGCCGACGCACCGAACAGGATGCCCGGCGCGACGTGCACGGGCGCCCAGATCAGCGCCGACACGACGTTGACGGGATAGAACGAGCGCCGCGGCAGCGTCGCACAGCCGACGACGACCGGCACGACCGCACGCACCGGCGCCAGGAAGCGCGCGAGCACGATGCTCTTGATGCCGTGCCGCAGCACGAACTGCTCGCCGCGTGAATAGGCATCCGCATAGCCGACGCGCACCAGAGCGTTTCGCACCGCGCTGCGGTAGCGCCGCCCGAGCTCGTAACTGATCGCATCGCCGACGATCGCGCCGACGGCCGCGACGCCGATCGTCGTCCAGCCGTCGAGCGCGCCCGCGCCGATCAGCGTGCCGGCCGCGAACATCACGGCGCCGGCCGGCACGACCGTGCCGATCAATGCGATCGCCTCGGCACAGGCCGTCACGAACACGATCGCCAGCACGAGCGCCGGATGCGCGCCGATCGCGCCCAGCCAGGCGTGGATCGTGCCGCTCATCGCAGGCCGCGCGGCGTGGCAGCGCGACGGACATGCGCCGGGCCCGCAGTGGCGTGGGGAAGGTTCATCGGAGTCTGCGCGCGTTCGCGGCGGCCGGGGGCGTCAGTCGAATTCGTGCTGGCGCGCATCGGCCTCGAGCGGCGCGTCGTGGTAGCCGACGGTCGCGATCTCGTGCAGATAGCGCGCGAGAAACGCGTCGATCGAGCCGGCCGCCTCGTACTGATGCACGTGGCGAAATTCATGGGTCAGCAGGCGTCGCGTGTCGTGGCCGCGCAGCACGAACACCGCATGGCCGAGCGTGAGGCCGATCGTCCCGGGCGACAGCAGCCCGGTGTCGCGCGCGATCGCGCCCAGTGCCGGCGTGTCGGGAAACGGCAGCCGGTCGGCGACCACGATCCGGATCCGCTCCGGCTGCGCGACGCCCACGGCCCGCGCATCGGCGGCCTGCGCCGGCGTCAGCGGCACGCCCTGGGCAAGCCCGTGGGCCGCCTGCGCAACGGCCCACGCGACGGCGTCGGGCAGCGCGGACGGCAGGATGTCGGCGAGATCGATCATCGTGGAGGCTCCTCGGGGCGGAACGGGTCAATCGGGCACCAGTTTATCTCTGAATCAGGGCAATCCGCGAGGTTCGGCGCCCACCCGACCCCGGCGAATCCTCGGGAATACCCGCCCTGTCTAGCCCTATCGCTTGCACCATTTCCCGTCGATTATTTCGCTTCCGAATACGATCCACACCAGGATGTCTCAAAAATGTGCCGCTGGTGCAGCATTTCCCGCTTCGGCGGAATATATTGGTCAGAAGAACGGCCGCGGCGAGAACCGGCAGAACAGCCCGCGGTGTCATCCCGAAGAGGACCGCTAGATGATCAGGGTAATTCTGGCTGACGATCACGCAGTCATGCGCGACGGACTGCGTCACATCCTGGAAACGGCCGGCGGCTTCGAAATCGTCGGCGAGGCGAGCGACGGCTCGGCCACGCTCGAGCTGGCCGAGCATCGCGCCGCCGACGTGCTGCTGCTCGACCTGTCGATGCCCGCACCGACCGGTATCGAGCTGATCCGGCTCGTCAAGACGCGCGCGCCGTCGCTGCGCACGCTCGTGCTGACGATGCATGCAGAGACGCAGTATGCGGCGCGCGCGTTCAAGGCCGGCGCCACCGGCTACCTGACGAAGGACAGCGCGACCGCCGAACTCGTCGAAGCCGTCGGCAAGGTGGCCGCGGGCGGGGTCTACGTGAGCCCGTCGGCGGCCGAAAGCCTGGCGCGCACGCTGCGCGCGCCGGCCGAGATGCTGCCGCACGAACGGCTGTCCGCGCGCGAACTCGACGTGATGCGCCGCATCGTCGCCGGCCAGACCGTCACGCGGATCGCGTCCGAGCTCGCGCTGAGCGCGAAGACGGTCAGCACGTACAAGATGCGCATTCTCGAGAAGATGGATCTGCCGCACGAAGCCGCGCTGGTGCGCTACGCGGTGCGGCACGATCTCGACCTGGGCCTCGACGACGCATGACGTCCGCATTCCGCTACCGCCCCGCCACCGACGACGACGAAAACGCGTCGGAGCCGTCGCGGATGTTCATGTCGTCGCTGCCGCCGGGCCGGCGCGAGCGGCGGCTCGCGATCGCGACGGTGATCGTGTCGGCCGTGATCTTCGCCGCGCTCGCCCCGTTCGCGGGCACGCAGCTTGCCCGGGTCTGGGGATTCATTCCCGTGTACCAGTCGGCGATCGTCGTCAACGACATGGTGACGGCCGGCCTCCTGCTCGGCCAGTACGCGATCCTGCGCGAGAAATCGCTGCTCGCGCTCGCGGGCGGCTATCTGTTCACGGGCTTCATGGCCGGCACGCACATGCTGAGCTTCCCCGGCCTGTTCACGCCGTCGGGCCTGCTCGGCGCGGGCGAACAGACCACCGCGTGGCTGTACCTGTTCTGGCACGGCGGCTTTCCGCTGGCGGTCGCCGCGTACGTGCTGCTGCGCGAAGCGCCGCGCGCGCGCCAGCCGTCCGTGACGCAGCGCCGCGCGGCGCTTCCGATCCTGCTCTGCATCGTGTCGGTCGCGGCCGCGACCGTCGCGCTCGCCCTGCTCGCGACCACCGGCCACGACCTGCTGCCGCGCATCATGCAGGGCAACCGGATGGCCGCGACGATGACCGTCGCGATCACGACCGTCTGGGTGCTGAACCTCGCCGCACTCGTGCTGATGTGGCGGCAGCGGCGCCCGCATTCCGTGCTCGACCTGTGGGTGATGATCGTGCTCGTCGCGTGGCTGTTCGACATCGCGCTGTCGGCGATGCTGAATCACGGACGCTTCGATCTCGGCTTCTACGCGGGGCGAACCTACGGCCTCGTCGCGTCGGGTGTCGTGCTGTTCGCGTTGCTGTTCGAGAACGGCCGGCTGCATGCGCAGACGGTGCGCGCGCTGGCCGGCGCGCGCTATCAGCATCTGCTGGTCGTGCAGAAGAGCGCGCAGCTCAACGACGCGAACGAACGGCTCGAGCAACGCGTCGCCGCGCGCACCGCGCAGTTGAGCGCGTCGAACCGCGACCTGCGGCGCGAAGTCGAGGAGCGCGTGCGTGCGGAGCGGGCATTGCAGGCGTCGCGCGAGGATCTGCGCGAGATCGCGGCGATCAGCGCGACCGCGCGCGAGGCCGAACAGCGCCGCATCGCGCGCGAATTGCACGACGAGCTCGCGCAGACGCTCGCGACGCTGAAGAACGATCTCGAATGGCTGCTCGATCACGTGCCGCAGGACGATGCGCCGCTGGCACGCAAGATCGCGGCGATGCATGCGCTCGCGCGCGACGCGGTGACGGCCACGCGGCGCATCGCATCGGACCTGCGACCGCTGATGCTCGACGATCTCGGGTTTGCGGCGGCGATGCAATGGCTCGTCGAGGATTTCCGGCACCGTCACGGGATGGCGTGCACGCTGCATGTCGAGCCGGGCGAACTGCAACTCGACGAACCGTATGCGACGGCCGTGTTCCGCATCGCGCAGGAAGCGCTCGCGAATGTCGCGCGGCATGCGGCCGCGTCGAGCGCGAGCGTGGCGCTCCTGTACCGGGACGAGACGATCGCGCTGACGATTCGCGACGACGGTGCGGGCTTCGATCCCGGTGCGCCGCGCAAGTCGGGATCGTTCGGGCTGGTGGGGCTGCGCGAGCGCGCGTATCTCGTCGGCGGCACGCTGCGCATCGATACGACGCTCGGCGAAGGGACGACGGTGGAGGTGGATATTCCGGTGGCAGCTGCGCATGTGGCGATTGCGCACGGCGGGGATGGGGCTTCGCGGATGGGGCGATGAAGCGGCTGGAGCGGCCGCAGCCGTTGCGGCGGCAAGGGATTGCCGCTGCAGTAGCGATCAGTAATAGTCTTCTTCTCGCTGATGCCGCACGGCGAGGATCGTGACGTGCTCTGCACTTTCGATCTCAAACAACAGCACGTAGCCCGATGTACCGAAGGAAACGATCAGTTCGCGCAGAAACGGATTGCGCTCATCGATCTTGCGGCAGGTAAACGGGAACAATCGCAACATGGCCACGCCGCGTTCAATTGCTTGCGCGGCCCTCGCTGCCGCGTCCACATCACGTTCGAGCAGATATCGGTACAGTCGAACCAAGTCTTCACGCGCCGCCCGCGTATATCGGACCTGGTAGCTCAATCGGCCGCCTTCTTCGAACGAGCGGCTTCGAGCATGCGCTCGAGCTCGCTCTGAACATCGGCGGCATCGACGTATTCGCCCGTGCGCTGCGCCTCGGCACGCGACGCCAAACCTCGTGCGACGAATTCGCGCTGCACGCGTCGCCGAGCAATGCCATCGCGCAACGTCGACTCCATGAATGCAGACAGCGTCTCGTTTTCCGCCAGGACCGATTCCGCTTCCTCACGCAACTGCGGATCGACTCGCAGCGCGGGCATCGTAGCCGTTTTCATTGCATTCCCCATGCATTACAGATGTAATGCATGGTAGCACATCGCCCGAATCGACGGCAGTCCGCCGTTCGTTATAGCCGGACCATCCAGAACGCTCACGCCCGCGCCGCCACCATCCCCCGCTCCGAACGCGTCCACGCGACCAGCGCACCGACGCCGAGCAACGCGAGGCACACGATCGGCACGATCATCGGCCCGAACGCCGTGCCCGTCACCTTGCCCGCGAACGGCATCAGGTTCTGGCTGAAGAAGCCGCCGAGGTTGCCGATCGAGTTGATCGCCGCGACGCTCGCCGCCGCACGCGCGCCGGTGAAGTAACGCGGCGGCATCGACCAGAAGCACGGATACAGCAGCGGAATGCATGCCCCGCCGAGCACGAGTGCGATGAAGCGCAGCGGCGTCGACGGCAGCACGAGGCTGAGCAGGAAGCCGAGCGCGCCGAGCGCCGCGACGATCGCGATCGTGCGCAGGATGCTCTTCGCACGGCGCAGTTTCGACGGCAGCCACAGCAGCAGCAGCACCGCGAGCGCCCACGGCAGCATGCTCAGCAGCCCGTTCGTGCCGCTCGACACGCCGAACGACTTCACGATCGTCGGCAGCCAGTACGTCACGCCGTACAGCGATGTCGACATCAGCATGTAGGTCGCCGCGAACAGCATCACGCGCGGATCGAGCAGCGCCTTCCACGGCTGCGCATGCTCGGCCTGCGCCGGCTTCTCGCGTTCGAGCGCGACCGCGACGATCTGCTTCTCGCGTTCATCGAGGAACGGCGCGTCGCGGAACGATGCCGGCAACACGCGGAACACGACGATCGCGACGATCACCGCCGGGATGCCCGTCGCCACGAACACCCACTGCCAGCCCGCCAGACCCCACACGCCGTTCAGGCCCAGCAGCACGCCGCCGACCAGCGAGCCGAGCATGTTCGCGAGCGCGCTGCCGAGCGTGAAGATGCCGAGCACCTTCGCGCGGTAGCTCTGCGGGAACCACAGCGTCAGGTAATAGATCACGCCGGGATAGAAGCCGGCCTCGGCGATCCCCAGCAGGAAACGCAGCGAACAGAACGCGGGCATCGACGTCGTGAAGCCCATCAGCACGGTGATGAGGCCCCACGTCAGCATGATCCGCGCGAGCCATACGCGCGCGCCGAAGCGATGCAGCGCGAGCGTGCTCGGCACCTCGAACAGCAGGTAGCCGATGAAGAACAGCGACGACGCGAGGCCGAACGCCGCTTCGGTCATCCCGAGGCTGTGCACCATCTGCAGTTTCGCGAACCCGACGTTCTGCCGGTCGATGAACGCGATCAGGAACATCACGACGAGGATGGGCAACAGGCGTCGCGCCATCTTCGACATGATGCGCTGCTCTTCGGCGGACGCGGGGTCCAGGGTTTCGGTGGCATTCACTATGGGCTCCTCCGTGAATCGGTTGCTTGTCGGTTGAATCGGCACCGCGCACGACGCGCGCGCGGGTGCGGAAATGTGTCGATGAATGGGGGGCGGCGTGCGGCGCTCAGCCCGACCGGTAGTCGTCGAGCATCGGCGCGAACATCTCGTGCCACGCGCGCGGCTTCGCCTTGATCGTGCCGGCGAGATACAGGAATTCGACGTAGTCCATCAGCTGGTTCGGTCGCACCGAGAAGCGCGTGTCGGGCGCGGCGAGCATCTGCATCACGTCGTCGTGCGACACGCCGACGCCCGACGACGCCGCATACAGCGCAGCCGCCGCGCGCGGATCCTGCGCGATCAGGCGATTCGCTTCGTCGAGCGCGCCGAGGAAGGCCACGGCCAGCGCGGGCTCCGCATCGACGAGCCGCTTCGGCGCGAACACGACGTCGAGCGTCATCGGGCCCAGCACGTCGACCGAATTCACGACGCGATGAATGCCCGGCTGCCGCAACTCGAGCGTCGAGAACGGCGGCGACGTGAAGTGCGCGGTGATGCCGTTCTCGCGGCGGATCAGCGCCTGCATCGCCTGCGGATGCGGCAGGTTCACGGTGATCGAGTCGAGCTGCGCGAAATGCTGCGCACCGAGCTGCCGGCTCGCGACCATCTGCAGCACGACCGCCGACAGCGATGTGCGAATGCCCGGCACCGCGATCCGGTCGGCGCGCGTGAAGTCGTGCAGCGTCGCGAGGCTGGGACGGTTCGCATTGAGCGACAGTGACGTGGTCGACAGCCCGCTGATGCCGATCACCTCGACGTTCGGAATGCCGCGCGCCCGCGCCCACAGCTCGATGAAGCCGGGCGCGCCGGCGCCCGCGAAGTCGAGCGTGCCGGCCATCATCGCGTCGTTGACGGAATTGCCGCCGTCGAGCAGCACCCAGTCGACCGCGATCTCGCGCAGGCCGTGCCGCGCCGCGTGCCGCTCGAACAGCCGCTGCTTCTCCATCACGAGCAGCGGCAGGTACAGCACCCCATAGCCTTTCGAGATCCGCACGGTGCGCGGCGTCGAGCGCACGAGCGCCGGCGCCCCGAGCACGCCCAGCACGCCGAGGCCGGCTGCGATCAACCCGCGGCGGCGTAGCGACGGTGTCATGCGCGCGCCCGGCGACCGAAGACGGCCGACCGCAACGCGACCGCCGGCGTCGCGCTTGCGTACGCATCCGGCCGCGTGGTCGTCGGGTCCGTGACATGCTGCATGTTGCCGTCTCCTCTGGTATTAATGCCGTCTTCGCTTGTTCCGGCTCGACACAGGTTATCGAGCGAGTCTGAGAAAATGCTGACATCCCGGCCCCGGGAAAACCCCTAACCCATCTACCTGCGAACCGGCACCATGCGCATTCTCGTCGTGGAGGACGATGCCGAAATCGGCGCGGCGATCCGCAGCCGCCTGACGCGGCTCGGCCATGCCGTCGATCTCGAAACCGACGGCTCGACCGCGAACGGCCTGCTGCGCGTCGAACGCTTCGATCTCGTCGTGCTCGATGCGAACCTGCCCGGCCTAGACGGCTTCGCGGTGCTGCGCAACCTGCGCGCATCGGGCAGCACGACGCCGGTGCTGCTCGTTACCGCACGCTCCGCGATCGACGACCGCGTGAGCGGCCTCGGCCTCGGCGCCGACGACTATCTGGTGAAGCCGTTCGACTACCGCGAGCTCGACGCGCGCGTGCAGGCGCTGCTGCGCCGCAACAGCGGCCATGCGAACGACGTGCTGACGCTCGGCGGCCTCGTGATCGACCGCAGCAGCCGCCTCGCGGAACTCGACGGCCAGCCGCTGTCGCTGTCGCGCCAGGAATTCGCGCTGCTCGAGATTCTCGCGAGCCGCCCGCAGCGGATTTTCTCGAAAGACGAGCTGCTGAACCAGCTGTTCAGCTTCGGCAACGAGCCGACCGCAAACGCCGTCGAACAATACGTGACGCGCGTGCGCAAGAAGCTGCAGGGCAGCTCGGTCGAGATCCGCACCGCGCGCGGGATGGGGTATCAGATTGCCGCGCATTGACTGGTTCCCGAAGACGCTGTTCGGGCGCACGCTGCTGTTCATCGCGCTCGTCGTCGCGACCGGCGCGCTCGCGCTGGCCGCGATCGCACGCTACTACGCGGGCGTCGCGGCCGAACGCGCTTATGACCAGTTGCTTGCCGGCGCGTCGATCCAGGTCGCGGAGAACCTGTACGTCCAGGGCGGCGTACTCGCGCTGAACCCGCCGGTCGCCGCATTGTCGACGCTGTCGCGTTACGACCTCGTCTACTACAAGGTCGTCGATTCGCGCGGCGTCGTGGTGGCCGGCTACAACGATCTCGCGAGCCCCGTGGCGCTCGCCGCCGCGAAACAGGGCCCGGCGTTCGCGAACGCCGTGTACCAGGGGCACCGGATCCGCACCGCGACCATCGCGCGCTACATGCCCGAGGAAAGCACGCCGGGCTGGGCGCTCGTCACCGTTGCGCAGACAACCAACGCGCGCCAGCAGCTGACCAACGACATGAGCATCAAGGTGTGGACGCTGATCCTGCTGATGAGCGTGCTCGCGATCGGTGCGAGCGGCCTCGCGATCCGGCGCGGGCTGCGCCCGCTCGCGCAGATCGGCGCGATCATCGCCGCGCGCGATCCGGCCGACCTGCGGCCGGTGGCCGTCGACACGCCGAGCGAGATCGACGCGATCATCGGTTCGATCAACGGGCTGATGCGCCGCCTCGCCGAGCGGATCAACGCGATGCAGCGCTTCATCGCCGACGCCGCGCACCAGATGCGCACACCGCTCGCGCGACTCGACGCGCAGATCGAACTGCTCGACGGCGAGGCCGACCCGGCACGTCACGCGGCGCGACTCGATGCGCTGCGTGCGACCTGCTCGGATGTCGGACGGCTCACCGGGCAGTTGCTCAATCATGCGATGGTGATCCATCGCACCGAGGCCGTGCCGCTGCAACCCGTCGAACTCGTCGCGCTCGCGAAAGACGTGCTCGGCCGCGCGATTCCGCTCGCCGATGAACGCGACGTGGCCGTTGCATTCGCGAGCGATGCACCGCATGCGTGGATCGACGGCGATGCGATCAGTCTTCAGGAAGCGCTGTCGAACGTGCTGCACAACGCGCTGCTGCATGGGCATGCGGACGACATCGTTGTATCGGTCGCCACCGCTGGCAACGCGGACGATACGGTGACGCTGACCGTCACCGACAACGGGCAAGGCATTCCGCGCGAGCATTGGGATGCGGCATTGCAGCCGTTCGTGCGGATCGCGCCGGATGGCACCGAGCGTCGCACCGGGTCGGGCCTCGGGCTCGCGATCGTGCAGGAAGTGATGAAGGCGCACGGCGGGCGGGTGGGGTTCGCGTTTCCCGATGCGGGCGGGTTTGCCGTGGTGCTGACGTTTCCGCAGCCGGCGACGGCCCGCGCAAGCAAAGCGCCGGTTCGCCGGACGACCTGACGCGGGGTCGGTCGAACGGCAACGGGCGACAGGCGTTCAGTTGCCGCTGTCGCGAGCGTCGGCGTTGCGCTCCGCATGTCGTGCCACCAGCCGGTCCAGCTCGTCATAGTGGCGGTCGCAAAAGAGGCGGCACAACGTGTCGACGTCGACGCGTTTCCTGACGTCGATCGTTTCGACGTACTGCTCCAGCTTCGCCTTGCCCATGCCGAACAGCCCCTTCTTCATCCGCATGGAAACGGCATTCAACTGGAAGCCGTCCGCATGCGCGTCGCTCAGCGCGCTGATCCACAATTCACGCTGATCGCCGGCATGCTGCAGCACGAGCGCGGGCAACGGGCCGTCCTGCAATACGTTCCATTCGGTATGCTGCGCGACCCACGGGAATGCATCGAAGGCCTGGGTGAACGACGCGTAGTCCGTCGCGCCCTCGGGATCCAGCTGGTTGTAGTCGTAGCCGACTTTCTGCGTGGAATAGGTCAACATGGCGCGGTAGTCTCCGTGGCGTCGATCGCGACAGAACGCTAATCTACTCCACATTTCACCGCGCACGACCGCGCTGACCGAACGGCCCGACGCGGTAGACGCAAGCCACATCGCCGCGCTCGAAGCCGAAGGTCTGACACATGAGGACATGCTCGACCTGTCGCACGCCATCGCGATCTTCGCGTGGGCGAACCGGCTGATGCTGACACCGGGCGAACCGGTGTTTCCGGCGCCGCCATCCCGCTTGACGGCCGCGTGCCTACCGATTATGGTATGGTCATTCAACAACTCGGAAAATGTGATGGCGCGCCCCAGGGAATTCGACGAAGACGCCGTGCTCGACGCCGTGATGGACACCTTCTGGCGCTACGGCTACGAGGCGACGTCCGCACAGGATCTCGTGCAGGCCACCGGCCTCGGCCGCGGCAGCCTGTATGCGGCGTACACGAACAAGGACGGCCTGTTCGAGCAGGCCATGCTGCGCTACAACCGGCGCTCGCATGAGAACGTCGACCTGCTGCGCGGGCCGGGCCCCGTGCTGGACCGCTTGCGCACGCTGCTGGTCGGCGTGATCGACGACGATCTGAAAGCAGCCGGGAAACGCGGCTGCCTCGCGACGAATACGGCGATCGAGCGCGCGAGCCGCGACACACATGTGGCGGAACTGGTGCGCGAGAACTTCCGGATCATGCGCGCGGGCATCCAGGAGGCCATCGAGCGCGGGCAGGCAACCGGCGAAATCGACGCCGCCGGCCACCCCGAGGATCTCGCATGGTTCGTGTTCAACGCGATGCAGGGGCTGCGTGTGCTCGCGAAAACGTCGGTCGGCAAGGACCGGAAGCGGCTGGTCGCCATCGTGGACCGGACACTGCGCGCGCTCGGCTGAGCAAAAAATTTTGCCCTGTTATGGAATGATCGTTCCACAAAAAAGGAAACCCGATGGATGCCTCGCTTTCTTCCGTTTCACGCCCCGCGGCACGGCTGCCGTTCGCGGTCTTCGTGCTCGGCCTCACCGTGTTCTGCATCGGCACCACCGAAGTGATGGTGTCGGGGCTGCTGCCGCTGCTCGCGCATGAATTCGGCACGTCGATCCCGACGGCCGGCCTGCTGATCTCCGGTTATGCAGCCGGCGTAGTGGTTGGCGGCCCGGCGATGACGCTCGCGTTTCTGCGCGTGCGCCGCAAGACGGCGCTGCTCGTGCTGCTCGGCGTGTTCGTGGTCGGCCAGGCGCTCGGCGCGGTCGCGACGAGCTATGCATTGCTGATGATCTCGCGTGTCGTCGCGGCGTTTGCGCAGGGCGCGTTCTTCGGGATCGGCTCGCTGCTCGCGATCGATCTCGCCGGCCCCGGCGCGAAAGGCCGTGCGCTCGCGGTCATGTTCGGCGGCCTGACGATCGCCAACATCGCGGGCGCACCGTTCGGCACGCTGATCGGCGAGCAGTACGGCTGGCGCGCGAGCTTCTGGGCCGTCACGGTGCTGGCTCTGCTGAGCCTCGCGGCGACCGCGTGGGTCGTGCCCGCCCAGGCGCGACCGCCCTATCACGGCGTCGCGCGCGAATTCGCGTCGTTCCGGCGGCCACGGTTGTGGCTCGCGCTCGGCATCTCGGCGCTGAGCCAGGCCGGGCTGTTCGCCGCGTACAGCTACTTCTCGCCGATCTTCACCGAGGTCGGCGGCTTCTCCCGCGCGAGCGTGCCGGCCTTGCAGGCACTGTTCGGGATCGGCTGTTTCGCGGGCACCCTCGTCGGCGGCCGCTATACCGATCGCCATCCGCGCGGCATCCTCTGCGCGGGCCTCGCGGCCCTGACCGTCACGATGGCCGCGTTCGGCATCCTGGCGCACAGCCCGATCGGCGCGATCGCCGCGCTGGCCGCGTTCGGCGTGGCGGCGTTCTCGATCAATCCCGCGCTGCAGGCCCGCGCGATCGCGGAAGCGCCGCATGCGCCGACGCTCGCGACGACGGCCAACACGTCGGCCTTCAACGTCGGCAACACCGTCGGCCCCTGGCTCGGCGGCGTGGCGATCAATGCCGGGCTCGGCTTCGTGTCGTCGGTCTGGGTCGGCGTCGCGCTCGCCGCGCTGGCCCTGATCCTCGCGCTCGCGTCCATGCGCCCGGACGCCTCTTCCGCTTCCGATTCCGCTTCCGATTCATCCACAGGTTCGACAGGAGCAACCTCATGAGCACGTCCACGACGCAGCAAAATCGCACGCAGGTCGCCGTCCTCGGCGTCGGCGTGATGGGCACGCCCATCGCCCGCAACCTCGCCCGCAAGGGCTTCGTCGTCCGCGCGTGGAACCGCACGCGCGCGAAGGCCGACGCGCTCGCCATCGACGGCGTCGCAGCCTTCGATACACCGGCCGGCGCCGTCGACGGCGCACACGTCGTCGTCACCGTGCTGAACGACGCCGACAGCGTGTTGCAGGCGATGCAGGCCGCCGCGCCGGCACTCGCGCGCGGCACGCCGTGGGTGCAGATCAGCACGGTCGGCGTGCGCGGCATCGCGTCGCTCGCCGCGTTTGCGCAGGCACACGGGCTCGTGTTCTACGATGCGCCCGTGCAGGGATCGCGGCAGCCGGCCGAGCAGGCCCAGCTCGTGGTGCTCGCATCCGGCCCGGCGTCGGCGCGCGCCCAGGTACAACCGGTGTTCGACGCGATCGGCCGGCGCACGGTCTGGGTCGCCGACGACGGGTCGACGGGCGCCAGCAGCCGGCTGAAGCTCGCGCTCAATCACTACGCGTTCGCGCTGACGCACGCGGTAGCCGAGAGCCTGAAGCTGGCCGGTTCGCTCGGCGCGGACCCGCGCCACGTGATCGACGTCGTGTCGGGCGGCCCGATGGACAACGCGTACGTCCAGGCGAAGGGTGCGCTGATCCTGAACGACGACTTCCGTCCCGCGTTCACGATCGTCAACGCGGTGAAGGATGCAACGCTGATCGCGCAGGCCGCCCGGGACGCGGGCATGCAGGCGGACATCGCGAATGCGAGCCTTGCGCGCTTTCAGCGAGCCGCCGACGCGGGGCACGGCGATAAAGACATGGCCGCGTCGTTTCTCGCATGAAGCGGCGGCGGTGGCGGCGCTGCGTTGTCCGAGCCTGAGTCGAAGCGCTGCCGCAACCGGCTCGCGGCCACGGCCGAACACGGCGTCCGACGCTGCCCGATACGATCGGCCCGGCCATGCGCCCGCGGGCGCCACTGGCCGGCATCGCCGGAAACGCCGGGCCGCGGCCGCCGCGTCACGCCTTGTGCGTCGACAACAAAATACTCGTCTCAGTATTCGCGATCCCGTCGATCAGCCGGATCGCGCCGAGCACGCGATCGAAATGCTCGAGCGAATCGGCGTGCAGCTCGGCGACCAGATCCCAGCGCCCGTTCGTGCTGTGGATCGACGCGACGTTCGGATGCCCGCGCAGCACCTTCACCACTTCCGCGCCGCGATTGCCCTGCACCGCGATCGACATCAGCGCGCGGATCCGGTGCCGCTCGGCCGCCGGCTTGAGTCGCACCGTATAGCCGACGATCACGCCGTTCTTCTCCAGCCGCGTCAGCCGGTTCTGCACGGTCGCGCGCGCGACGCGCAGTTCCTTCGCCAGCGCGACGACCGGCAGCCGCGCGTTATCGCGCAGCAGCGCGATGAGCTGCCGGTCGACGTCGTCGAGCGTAATCATGAACGAACCTTCCTGTTGAGCGTGAACCGGCCGCAAGCGTGCCGGACATTGCGCATTCCGACCAGCATGAATTGAGCAAACTGCCGGATATGGCAAGCAATTTGACAAGTCTAGCGATAAATCTGCCACTTTTGCCGTCTTTTTGTTGGCTCGACTCCCGGAAATAATGACTCTATCGACCGGCAGAACCCGCCGCGACGCCGCTTTTCATGGAGCCGGGGCCCGGGCCGCAGCGCCCGCCCCGGTCGACCAGAACGCCGGACATCCGATCCGGCAAAAAATGGAGACAAACCGATGACCCGCTTCCTCGACGTTCCCGCCACCGCCCGACTGATCGCCCAAACCGGCGTCACGCCGTTCCTGCGCGAACTCGTCGACACGCTGCGCGCCGATTACCTGCACTGGGCCGACTTCGACAAGTCGCCGCGCGTGGCCTGCCATTCGCGTAATGGCGTGATCGAACTGATGCCCGTCGCGAACGACTCGCTGTTCGCATTCAAGTACGTGAACGGCCACCCCGTGAACGCCGCGCGCGGCATGCACACCGTGATGGCGTTCGGCGCACTCGCCGAAGTCGACACCGGCTACCCGCTGCTGCTCGCCGAACTCACGCTGACCACCGCGCTGCGCACCGCCGCCACCTCCGTGCTCGCCGCGCAGGCGCTCGCCCGCCCCGACTCGCGCACGATGGCGCTGATCGGCAACGGCGCGCAAAGCGAATTCCAGGCGATCGCGTTCCACACGCTGCTCGGCATCGAAGAGATCCGCGTGTTCGACGTCGATCCGCTCGCCACCGACAAGCTCGTGAAGAACCTCGCCGCGTATCCGGCCCTGCGCGTCGTGCGCGCCGCATCGACCGCCGATGCCGTGCGCGGCGCCGACATCGTCACGACCGTCACCGCCGACAAGGCCTACGCGACGATCGTCACGGCCGACATGATCGAGCCCGGCATGCACCTGAACGCGGTCGGCGGCGATTGCCCTGGCAAGACCGAACTCGACGCGGGCGTGCTGCACGCGGGCCGCGTGTTCGTCGAATTCGAGCCGCAGTCGCGCATCGAGGGCGAGATCCAGCAGATGCCGGCCGACTTCCCCGTCACCGAACTGTGGCGCGTGCTGCAAGGCGAGACGAGCGGCCGCGAACGCGCCGACGAAGTCACCGTGTTCGACTCGGTCGGCTTCGCGCTCGAAGACTATTCGGCGCTGCGCTACCTGTACGCGCTCGCGCAGCAGCACAACGCCGGCATCGAGATCGCGCTGATTCCGCCGGCCGTCGATCCGAAGAACCTGTTCGCGCTGATCGACGATCCGGACGCGATCGCCCAGGGTCACGCGACGTTCGTCGCCGAAGCCGTCGCCGCCTTCGCGCGCTGACCGTCACGGGCGGCGTGCGCGCCGCCCCGTTTCTCGCCTCTCGCCTCTCGCCTCTTGCCACTACCGTTCATGAATCTCGTATCGATCCAGGCGCCGGCCGCCGTCGTGATGATCCGGCCGCACCGCTTCCTGCCGAACCCGCAGACCGCCGCCGACAACGCGTTCCAGCGCACGGCCGCCGGCGGCGCACGCGACACGACGTCGGTATCCGACGCCGCGCGCGACGAAGTCACGGCCGCCGCGCAAACGCTCGCCGACGCCGGCGTGCGCGTGCACGTGTTCGACGACCACGGCGAGCGCGACACGCCCGACTCCGTGTTCCCGAACAACTGGTTCTCCACGCATCCGGGCGGGCACGTCGCGCTGTTTCCGATGGCCAGCCCGAACCGTCGCCGCGAGCGGCGCGCCGACGTGATCGAAATGCTGAAGGCCGACTACCGCGTGCAGGACGTGATCGACTACTCGGGGCTCGAATACGACGACGTGTTTCTCGAAGGCACCGGCGCGATGGTGCTCGATCACGTCGCACGCATCGCCTACACCGCGCGCTCGCGCCGCGCCGATCCGGTCGCGCTCGAACGCTTCTGCACGAACTTCAACTTCGAGCCGATCTGCTTCGACACGGCCGACGCGAACGGGCGGCCGATCTATCACACGAACGTGATGATGAGCGTCGCGACCGAGTTCGCGATGGTGGGCCTCGACCTGATCGCCGATCGCCGACGCCGCGACGAAATCGCCCAACGCCTGACCGAAACGGGCCGCACGGTGATCGCGCTCGACTACGCGCAAATCGCGAATTTCGCGGGCAATACGCTGGAACTGTCGGGCAAGGACGGGCGCGTGCTCGCGCTGTCGCGGCGCGCATTCGACTGCCTGACCGGCGAGCAACGCGCGACGATCGAGCGCTCGGCGCGGCTGCTGCCGCTCGACGTGCCGACGATCGAGCTGGCCGGCGGCTCGGTGCGCTGCATGCTCGCGGGCATTCATCTCGCGCGGCGCACGTCGCTGCATGACGTGAAGGAAAGCGAATCGGTGGCGCAGCCGCGCGAAGCGGTAGCGGCCGCCTGAGAGAACACCGGTCCGCCATTGCAGCGGACTGTCCGACACAACCGGATGCATCGATCGCCGAACGGGATCAATGCATCCGTTCTTCATTCAACCGGCCAACAGCTTCAGCCCGGCCGGCAGCGTTTCGCCGAACACGCGCGCCGTGTCGGCTTCGTCGAACGCGATCGCTTCGCGCACCATGTCGATCCACGTCGCCGATGCATTGGCCGCCGACAAACGCCTGATCACCGCTTCACGCGTATCGTCCGGCAAATCGCGTTCGCGGTCGCCGGTCATGCGCGCGATTTGCGCCGCCGCGAACGCCGCGGGTTCGACCTGTTTCCAGTCGAGCGCGAACAGCGCGTCGAGCCAGCGGTTCGCCACGTCGGCCGGCACGACACTGTGCGCGCTGCCGTAGAACGGCCGGCGCGCACCGATCCGCCCGAGCGCCCATGCGCACAGCGTGCGCTCGGCCGGCTTCTGCAATTGCCCGATCAACCGCTCGGCCAGTTCCACCTTGCGCTCGACCGGCAGCCGTTCGAGCGACGCCGACAAGCGCGTCATGTCGGCGGGGCCGACCTTCGCCGGATCGAACGGCAGCTTGCGGCGCTTGTCGTCGGACGGTTCGAGGAACGCGATCGCATCGCGCACCTGCGTCTGCGCATCGTCGTCGAGGCCACCGGCCGCGCGCCGCCACAGCGTCCACCATTCGGACCACACCTGCGCGTCGTTCACGTACTGGATCCCGTCGTCGAACAGCGGCCAGAGCTGCTCGATGCGCCACGCGTCGAGCGGATGACCGAAACCCGGACGCAGGCAATAGCCGGCGAGATTCAGCCACGCGCGTTCGTGATCGGCCGAACGCCGGCGCCGACGCGCACGCGCGAGCAATGCGTCGAACAGTTCGCGCGCGAGCGCGACGTCCCACTCGTCGCGCGGGCCGAGCACCTGCTCAAGTTGCGCGCGCAACCGTCGCGTGTCCTTCGGCGTAACGTCCGCGGCCTTGCCGCCGAACGAACGATCGATCAACTCGATCGCGTGGTCGACACGCGGATGGCGCGCGAGCGCGGCGTCGTCGCCCTGCGCGGGCGCATCGCCGCGCAACTGGAATTCGAGCCGCCAGCGGCGTGACGCATCGTCGGTCGCGATGCAGTGCATTTCAAGCGTGCCGACCTCGGTCAGCGACGCGGTGAGTTTCACCGGCGTTTCGCGCGCGTCGCTGCCGGCCTGGCGGTCGACGACCGTCGCGATCGGCGGCAGCCGCACGAAATCGCCGCCGTCCAGGTCAACGAGATCGCCGGGCTGGTACACGGTATCGGCGACCGTCGACACGAGGTGGAAACGCACCGGCTGCCCGAGCTGCAGCGCGAACGTGCGATCCTCGAGCCGGATCTCGCGGCCTTCTTCCGAACCGCGCGGCAGCAGGCAGACGCCGCGCGCGGCCGTGTCGCCGGCGCCATCGTCGAGAACCAGGAAATAGCTGCGCGCCGAGCCGCCGCCGATGCGCGGCGCGTGCCCTGCCCGCGCGAGCCCGTAGGCCACCGCGCCGCGGGCGACCGCGACGTCCGGATGCGCGTTGTGCAGCACGTCGAGCGGCGCGCCGCGCCACGCGCCGAGCGTCTGCGCGAGACGGCCGGCGAGCGCGCCCGCGCGGAACACGCCGCCGTTGAGCAGCAGCGTGTCGGGCAGCGGGCCTTCCGCATGACGGTTCAGGAACGCGGCGACGTGCCGCGTGACGGCCGCATCGCTCGCATACGGCAAGCCGAATTCGACGATCGCGGCCCGCGCGCGGCGCGGCAGCTCGCCGGCCTCGACCTGCGGAAAGAAACCGTCGACGACGATCTGCTCGACTTCCTGCCGCGTGAGCTCGGCCGAGCGCGCACCGCCGACAAGCTTGCTGCCCGCGCCGAGCAGCGTCACGGTGACGGACGCGGGCGCGTCGTCGCCGAGCAACCGCTCCTTCGCCGCGCGGCAGCGTTCGACGAGCTGCGACAGGCTCGCGGCCGACAGCCGCGCGCCGGGCTCGGTCAGCCGCGTCTCGACCAGGCGCGCGAGCGCGAGGTCCATGTTGTCGCCGCCGAGCATCAGGTGATTGCCGACGCCGACGCGCGTGAAAGTCGGCGCGCCATCGTCGCCCGGCGCGACGTCGACGAGCGTGAGGTCGGTCGTACCGCCGCCGACGTCGCAGATCAGCACGCGCCGCGCCGCGGCGAACGTGTCGCGCAACGTTGCGCGCTGGCCGTACAACCAGTCGTAGAACGCGGCCTGCGGCTCTTCCAGAAGCCGCAGCGCCGGCAGTTTCGCGCGCCTGGCGGCCTCGACCGTCAACGCACGCGCGCCGTCGTCGAACGACGCAGGCACCGTGAGGATCACGTCCTGCTTCGCGAGCGGCGCATCGGGAAAGCGTGCGTCCCAGGCGGCACGCACGTGCGCGAGATAGCTCGCGCTCGCATCGACCGGCGACACCTTGTCGACGCCGTCGGCCGCACCCCACGGCAGAATCGCCGCGAGCCGGTCGACCGATGCGTGCGACAACCAGCTCTTCGCGCTGGTCACGAGCCGGCCCGGCACCTGCGCGCCGAGCGTGCGCGCATAGCGGCCGATCACGGCCGGCGGCGCCTCGGCGGCGCCCGCCTTCGTGCCGGCCTTCGGATCGGCCGCCCACGGCAGGCGCAGCGCGTCCGGCGGCAGTTCGCCCGCCGCCGGGTGATAACGTACCGACGGCAGCAGCGGCTGCGCCGCCACCGCGCCGGGGCCGACCAACTGCTCGACGTCGAACACGCGGATCGCGTCGGAGCCGGCCTCGACGTATGCGACGACCGTGTTGCTCGTGCCGAGGTCGATGCCGACCGTATAGCGCTTCATCGTGCTCAGGCGGCGCCGCGCACGTCGAACTCGACCTTCCAGCGCTCGTCCGTGCCGCTCGGGATCGCCTCGAGTTCGAGCGTGCCGGCTTCGGTCACGCGCGCATGCAGCTTCACCGGCACGACCTCGCCGACCGTGCGCCCTTCGGCGGGCAGCGTCGCCTGGATTTCCTCGAGCTCCTGCAGTTCCTCCGGCGACCAGTAGTCGAGCAGCGTGCCGACCTGATCCTGGCGTCGCACCGACGAGCCGAAGAAGCGGAACTGCACCGGTTCGCCGACGACGAGGCCGAACTCCTGCGGCGGCAACGCCGCATCCGAGCCTTCCTCCATCCCGAACGGCGCGACGCACAGCGCCTGCACCGGCGGCTCGAGCCCCGGCACCGCCGGCATCGCAGATTCGATCGCGACGTAGTACGCCCGCGCCGTGCCGCCGCGAATGCGCACGCCACGGCCGCGCTTCACGAAGCCGTAGTAGGCCGCGCCGCGCGCGACCGCGAGATCGAGATCCGCGCCTTCGAGCAGGCGCGCGGGCGGCGCACCTTCGGCGGCGAGCCAGCTGTTGAGCGTATCGAGCACGCGCTGCGTGAGCAGCGTCGACTTGAACACACCGCCGTTGAACAGCACCGCGGTCGGGTGCAGGAAGGTCGCGCCTTGCGGCAGCGTGCGCTGCACGCCTTCGAGCGCGTCCAGCGCCGCGACCTGACGGCCGAGGAACGCCGCGAGATGGCGCGTGATGCCCGCGTCCTGCGCATACGGCAGGCCGAGCTGCGTGAGGCCGACACGCGCGCGGCTCACCGGGCGCGCCGCCGCGTCGACTTGCGGGAAGAAGCCTTCGAGGATCGTCTGCGTGAGTTCCGCGCGCGTCAGTTCCGTGCGGATCGAGCCGCCGATCAGCTTCGAGCCGCGGCTCGGCACGACGAGCGGCACCGCGTCGGCGGTCGGATCGGACAGCAGCGTTTCCTTCGCCGCACGGCATGCGTAGGTCAGTGCGCGCAGTTGCCACGGGTCGGCCTGCGTGCCCTGCTGCGCGAGCTTGCGCGCGACCACGTGCGCGAGCGCGAGATCCATGTTGTCGCCGCCGAGCAGGATGTGCTCGCCGACCGCCACGCGATGCAGTTCGAGATTGCCGTCGCGCTCGACCACCGCGATCAGCGACAGGTCGGTCGTGCCGCCGCCGACATCGACGCACAGGATCAGATCGCCGACCTGCACCTGCTTGCGCCAGCCGCCTTCGCTCTTCTGGATCCAGCTGTAGAGCGCCGCTTGCGGCTCCTCGAGCAGCGTCATCCGCGAGTAGCCGGCGGCACGGGCGGCTTCCGCCGTCAGTTCGCGCGCGGCCGGGTCGAACGATGCGGGGATCGTGACCGTCACGTCCTGATCGGCGAACGGCGCATCGGGATGCGTGTGGTCCCACGCTTCGCGCAGGTGCGTCAGGTAGCGGATCGAGCTTTCCAGCGGCGACACGCGCGACACTTCGGGCGGCGCATCGCTCGGCAGAATCGCCGCGCGGCGGTCGACGCCCGCGTGGCCCAGCCAGCTTTTCGCGCTCGACACGAGGCGGATCGGCGTGCCCGCGCCGCGGGTGCGCGCCATCTCGCCGACCGCGAAGCCGCGCGAGGCCGTCCACGGCAGCGTCAGGTCGCCCTGCGTCAGCTCGCTTTCATGCGGAAGATAGAGGAACGACGGCAGCAGGTCGCGCGACTCCAGCGCGCCGGGCGCGGTCAGTTGCGCGATCGGCAGCACCTGCTGCGTGATCTTTTCGCCGTCGCTCGCGGCGCTGTCGACGTACGACAGCGCGCAGTGGGTCGTCCCGAGGTCGATACCGATCGAATAGCGCGGATCGCTCACAGTTCCACCTCCGCCGGTGCGATGACCGCTGCGTCGTGGCTGCCCGTCAGCTTCGGCAGGCGCACGTCGGCCACACGCCAGCCGCGATGGCTGACCGTGCCCGTGAAGGGTGCTGCGCCGACCACGTTGCCCGTCACGCGCACGGCCGTCGCGTCGAAGCCGGCCGGCAGCGTCACGCGGCTACCTTCGGCTTCGTCGCGCACCGGCACGATCGTGAAGTGTTCGCGCAGCGCGGCGCGGCAGCCGTCGTGCACGAGGCGGGCGGCGGCGCCGATGTCGGCGTCGCCGTAGCCGGCGATGTCTTCCTCGACGAAGTCGATGAAGCGGGCGTCGCGCTGCAGCAGGCCGAGCAGTTGCAGGGCCGCTTGCGGGCTCGCTTCGCGCAGCTCGGGCGCCGGCGCCTTCACGGGCGCAGGCGCCGGGGCCGCGGCGGGAGCCGGCGCAACCGGGGCCGGAGCAACCGGCGCCGGGGCGCCGTCGCGCACGCGCAGCACGCCGGCCGCGAATTCGCGGTTGCCGATCACGGAGAAGAATGTGCCGACGGCCAGCGATAGCCGGCCGAAGAAGGACAGGTTCGATTCGGGCATGGGGTCTGGACTCCTGTGGGCTCGCGACACGGCGAGCATCTTGCCTGGGCGCCCGGCGGCGGCGTGCGATTGCGCACCGCCGCCGCCCGGCGCGTGATTCGGACGCACCCTCGCGGGTGCGGAAAACCCGTATTTTGCCCTGTGGCGGGCAAACCGGGCAGAAGTTGGGGGACAGATCGCGGCGGCGCCTGCGTTTCGCGCCGCGCCGGATTGCGTCGGACTACACGCTATCGCGGGCCGAAGGCGATGTTGCGGCGCATCAGCGCGGCTTGCGACGGCGCGCGGCCTTCGCTTCGAATTCGCGCGACAGCATGCCGAGCGTGACTTCGCCGAAGCGCGCGAGCAGCGCCGTCTCGGCCTCCTTCAGCGCCGCCGACAGATGCGCGTTGACCGCCTGTTCGACGAGGCATTCGGGCGTGTCCTCGGTCACCAGGTCGGAGAACACCGGCGGCTCGCCCACCGCGCGATAAACGTCGAGCAGCGTGATGTCGTCGAGCGCGACGCTGAGCGCCCAGCCGCCGCCATGGCCTTTCTCCGACTGCACGTAGCCGCAATCGCGCAGCCCGCCGAGCAGGCGTCGCACGACGACCGGGTTCGTGCACAGCATCGTCGCGATCGCGTCCGACGTCAGCGGGCCATCGGCCTGGTCCATGTGGATCAGCGCATGCAGCATGCGCGACAAACGGCTATCGGTTCTCACGGACGGGCGGCTCCCACTCTCGAAACTTCTGAAGTTGCATGAATGATATCACCGACCTATCATGCAACTTCTCGTGTTTCATGAGTTGGCCGCCATCGAAGCACGTCTTTCGCTCGTATGAACCCAGGAATCAGGCAAGGAGTGGACACATGCAGATCCATCATGACGTGATCGTGGTCGGCGGCAGCTTCGCCGGGCTGTCGGCCGCGATGCAGCTGGCGCGGGCGCGACGCCGCGTGCTCGTGATCGACGCGGGACGGCCGCGCAATCGCTTCGCCGAACATGCGCACGGTTTTTTCGGGCAGGACGGCAAGCCGCCTGCGGAGATCGTCGCGCACGCCGCCGCGCAACTGGCGGCCTATCCGACCGTGCAGCGGATCGCGGGCGAAGCGCGCGCCGCCGAGCGCGACGCGAGCGGCCGCTTTCACGTGACGCTCGCCGACGGCAGCCGCGCGAGCGCCGACCGGCTGATCCTCGCAACCGGCATTCGCGACGAACTGCCCGCGTTGCCGGGGCTTGCGGAACGCTGGGGCGTCAGCGTGCTGCATTGTCCGTATTGCCATGGCTACGAGGTGGCCGGTCGGCAACTCGGCGTGCTGGCGACGCATCCGCTGTCCGTGCATCAGGCGATCCTGATTCCGGACTGGGGGCCGACGACGTGGTTCACGCAGGGCGTCGTCGAAGCGAACGAAGCGGAAGCCGCGTTGCTCGATGCGCGTGGCGTGCGCATCGAACGGTCGCCCGTCGTCGCCATCCTCGGCGATGCGCCGCGCATCGACGCGTTGCGGCTCGCGGACGGGCAAGTCGTTCCGGTCGATGCGTTGTTCATCGGTGCGCGAACGGCGCTGGCGAGCGATCTCGCGCAACAGCTCGGCTGCGCGTTCGACGAAGGGCCGCTCGGGCAGGCGATTCGCGTCGATACGTGGAAGCAGACGAGCGTGCCCGGCGTGTTCGCGGCCGGCGACGCGTCGAGCCTGATGACGAATGCGACGTTCGCATCGGCGTCGGGAGTGGCAGCCGGGGTAGGCGCGCATCGGTCGTTGATTTTCGGGCTCGGCGCGTGATGTGAGGTTTAATGGTCGGCATACCCGGCATTAAGAGACATGCAATGCTCGACCTCGAAGACCTCCGACTGATTCGCGCGATCGGCGCATCGCGCTCCCTGGCATCCGCCGCACGCTTGCTCGACCTCACGCCGCCCGCGGTCACGATCCGCCTGCAGCGGATGGAGACGCGGTTGAACGTCAGGCTCGCCGTGCGGCAGTCGAAAGGGATCGCGTTGACCGACGAAGGGCAGCGGCTGTACCAGGAGGCCGTCGTGATTCTCGAGCGCGTCGAGGCACTGCCGGTCAGTATCGCCGGCGACCACGGCGACGTGCAGGGCACGCTGCGCGTGGTCGCGCCGTTCGGCTTCGGACGCAAGTACGTCGCGCGGATCGTGCGCGACGTGCAGCGCGCGCACCCGAAGCTCGAAATCTCGCTGCATCTGTCGGAGAGCCCCTTGACCAGCGCATCGGGCGCCGACGTGGTCGTCCATGTCGGCAGCCTGAAGTCGTCGTCGTGGATCGGCTATCCGCTCGCACCCAACGAGCGCTTACTGTGTGCGAGCCCCGGTTACGCGCGCCGGATCCGGGAACTGAACCACCCGTCCGATCTCGCCCGCTACGACTGCCTGTGCCTGCGCGAGAACGACGAGGACATTCCGCGCTGGCGCTTCTCGCAGGCCGGCGATGGCAAAGGCGAATCCAGACGATCTGCCGTGATCCGCGTGACGGGCGCGCTGTCGTCGAACGACGGCACCGTCATCACCGACTGGGCATTGGCCGGGCTCGGCATCGTCGAGCGCTCCGAGTGGGACGTCGCGCCGTTGCTCGCCAACGGCAAGCTCGTCAGGCTGCTGCCCGACTGGCATCTGCCGCCCGCGCCCGTGACCGCACTGCTGCCGTCGCGCACCGGCCGCTCCGCGCGGCAACGGGTTTTCCTCGAAGCCGCGACGCAGTTCCTCAATCCGCCACCGTGGCGCGGCAACGCATGAGCCGCATCCGTCGATTAAATCCCGCTTAATGGTCGATTTGCCATCCATTAAACGCACGGCCCTCCAAACGCCCTACAGTGTTCGCATCGGCAACCCTCAAGGCAACCCATCATGGGCATCTCTCTCCCGAACACCCCCGCCGCATTGATCGACGCCGGTCGCATGCGTGCCAACATCGCGCGCATGCAGGCCCATCTGGACGCGCTCGGCGTCAGGTTCCGTCCGCACGTGAAGACGACCAAGTGCCAGCACGTCGTCGACGCGCAAATCGCCGCCGGTGCGCAAGGCATCACGGTGTCGACGCTGAAGGAAGCCGAACAGTTCTTCGCGGGCGGCGTGCGCGACATCGTCTACGCCGTCGGCATGATTCCCGCGAAGCTCGGCCAGGCGCTCGCGCTTCGCCGACAGGGTTGCGACCTGAAGATCGTCGCCGACAGCCTGCAGACCGCACATGCCATCGCCGAATTCGGACGCGAGCACGGCGAGCGCTTCGACGTCTGGATCGAAGTCGACGTCGACGGCCACCGATCGGGGATCGCGCCCGACGACGACCTGCTGATCGCCGTCGGCCGTGCGCTGGTCGACGGCGGCATGACGCTCGGCGGCGTGCTCGCGCATGCCGGCTCCAGCTACGAATACGACACGCGCGAAGCGCTGGTCGCGCTCGCCGAACAGGAGCGCAGCCGCACCGTGCGCGCCGCCGGGCGCCTCAGGGCGGCCGGATTGCCGTGCCCGGTCGTGAGCATCGGATCGACGCCGACCGCGCTGTCGGCGGACAACCTCGACGGCGTCACGGAAGTCCGCGCGGGCGTGTACGTGATGTTCGACCTCGTGATGCACAACATCGGCGTGTGCGCGCTGTCCGACATCGCGCTGTCGGTGCTGACCACCGTCATCGGACACCAGGAGGAGAAAGGCTGGGCGATCGTCGACGCGGGCTGGATGGCAATGAGCCGCGATCGCGGCACGCAGCGGCAGGCGCGGGATTTCGGCTACGGGCAGGTGTGTACCGAGGACGGCGACGTGCTGGGCGAGTACGTCATGAGCTCGGCCAATCAGGAGCACGGCATCGTGTCCCGCATCGGTACGCCGGACACGGGCATCGCGCAGCGCTTCCCGATCGGGACCCGTTTGCGGATCCTGCCGAACCACGCATGCGCGACCGGCGCACAGCACCCGGAATATCACGCGCTCAGCGGCGACGGGGCCGTCGAGACCTGGCCACGCTTCTACGGGTGGTAAGCAGCGTCGCGGCCGGTAATGCGCCGATTTTCAGCGAGAAACCCCGCGCCGCGCGTGTGTCCGCACGATATTGACTATTTGTCCACATCTGGACAAAATATAAAAATCGCAATTCGTATTGCACCGCTACAGGCTCGCCCATCATGCCGACAGACGCCCAACTCCTTCTTCTCGACCGGGATGTCGTCGAGCCGGCCCTGCAAGCCGAACAGGTGCTGGCCGCAGTCCGCGAAGCCTTCGTGCTGCACAGTCAGCGCGCCGGCCGCGTGTTCCCGGTCGTGCGCGAGAAGCTGCACACCGGCGGCGTGTTCGGCATCAAGTCGGGCGACGTCGCGAGCCAGGATCTGCTCGGCTTCAAGGCGGCCGGGTTCTGGCCCGCCAACCGGAACCGGGGCGGCGAGCCGCATCAGGCGACCATCGCGCTGTTCGATCCGGCCACCGGCCGCCCGCTCTGCATCATGGACGGCAATGCGATCACCACCGCCCGCACCGGCGCGGCCGGCGGCCTCGGGCTGCGGGCGCTCGCTCGCCGCGACAGCGCGCGAATCTGCGTGTTCGGCACCGGCGTGCAGGCACGCGTGCAGCTCGACTATGCGATCCGGCTGCTGCCGCAACGGTGCACGGTGCAGTACGTGAACGTCAGCGGCGAAACGGATCCGGAGTTCGAATCGGCCTTCCACGCACGCTGCGACATCCGCGTCGCGCGGGATCGCAACGATGCTGTGGCCGACAGCGACGTGGTCATCACGGCGACGCCGGGCGGCGGCCCGCTGTTCGACGCCGACGCGGTTCAGCCCGGCACCCACCTGACCTGCGTGGGCGCCGATACCGCGGGCAAGCGCGAACTGCCCGACGGCGTCTTGCAGCGTGCGCGCATCGTCGTCGACGATCACGAGCAGGCGCGCAGCATCGGCGAGTGCCAGTGGGCGCCCGATCTGCCGCGCACCGAGATCGGCGACGTGCTCGCCGGGGCCGTACCGTTCGATCGCCCGGCGCGCGACATCACCGTCTTCGACATGACGGGCCTCGCGCTTCAGGATCTGACCGTTGCGCGTTTCCTGTATCGGCAGGCCGTCGACAACGGGACGGGCCGCTCGATCCCGTGGCCGTGGTGAGCGGCGGTTGCGTGGTATCTTCCATCGCCATGCGCCTCAACCACGTTTCCGCCCTCTCGCTCGATCTCGACGACACGCTGTGGCCGTTCGGACCCTCCGTCCAGCGGGCCGAAGCGTCGCTGCATGCGTGGCTCACCGAACATGCGCCCAACACCGCGGGCGTGCTGCCGACGCCGCACGCGCTGAGCGCGTTGCGCGACGAATACGAGCGCCTGCGGCCGGATCTCGCCAGCGACTATCGTGCGATGCGAATCGGGTCGATCCGGCTTGCGCTGGAACGCGCGAACGAAGACGTCACGCTGACCGACCGCGCATACGACGTGTTCTATTCCGCGCGGAACCAGGTCGAGTTCTTCGACGATGCGTTGCCGGCGCTCGCGTGGTTGAGCGCGCGGTTTCCGCTGATCGCGGTGACCAACGGCAATGCGGATTTGCGGCTGACCGGCGGCGGCGAGTTCTTTCGTGAAACGCTCAGCGCGCGGGCGTTCGGGTTCGCGAAGCCGGAGCCGGAGATCTTTCATGCGGCCGCCGCGGCGCTCGGTGTGCCTACGGCGGAGCTGCTGCATGTCGGCGACGACTTTCACCTCGATATCGTCGGTGCGTTGAATGCGGGGTTGCAGGCGGCTTGGGTGGTGCGCGATGAACGCCCGGAAGCGGAGCAGGCGGCGCATCGCGCCCCGTCCCCGCATCTGACCGTTCGCGACTTGTCGGCGCTGTGTCGTGCGCTGGGTGGGCCTGTCGGGGGAGCGTAGCCGCAGGCCGGCGAGATTGCGTGGTCGATCACGCCAACCGACATGACCGACCACCCTTTCGCACCACTTCCCCCCTCACGCCGCCTTGCGCGCATCCGCGATCCGCTGCGGCGCCTTCGGCCGCGCGTACAGCCGATCGACATACGCACGCAACTGCGGAAACGCATCGATCAGATGGCACTCGCTGGCCCAATCGATCAGATACACCGTCACGCAATCGGCCACCGTCAGCGTATCGCCGACGATGAATTCGCGCCCCTCCAGATGCCGGTCGAGAATCGCGGCCATCGTCGCGAAATCCTCGCGCGCAAGCGCGATATCGGCCGGCAGCCGCTTCTCGGGCGGATAGATGAACGAATGCCGCGTGATGCGCCACAGCGGCTGCTCGAGCTCCGTCACCGCGAACATGACCCACCGGTATGCCTGCGCACGCAGCGCCGGATCGACGGGCAGCAGCGCCTTCTCCGGATACTTGTCCGCGAGATACAGCACGATCGCGGCGGACTCCGGAATCACGAGATCGCCATCCACCAGCACGGGCACCTTGCCCGCCGGATTGAGACGCAGGAATTCGGGGCGCTTGTGCTCGCCCGCCAGCAGGTTGACCGATACGAACTCGAAATCCGCATCCAGCTCCTTGAGCCCCCAGAGCGCGCGTTGCGAGCGCGTGCCGGCGAATCCGTAAAGCTTCATCGCAGTGTCTCCATCGAAAATGTCGGTGAAATGTCCGTATGCAGGCACCGGCGCATCGACCGCGATCGCGACAACCCTCACCGCCATCACCGCGACGACGCGCACCGCGCCTGCCGCCGTTCACATGCCCGGCACGGCAAGCACCGGCATCACGTCGATCGTCTCACCCGGGAACAGCGTGAAATGCGGATGACCTTCGAACAGCGCGGCCGCCGCCTCGTGCGACGCGGCGCGCACCACGGTGAAACCGCCCATCGCGTTGGCGCTGTCCTTCACGCCGCCCTCTCCGATGGTCTTGGTCTTGCCAAGCGGCCCGCCGAGCTCGACGACCGCGTCGCGATGCCGTTCAACCCACGCATGCCAGGCGGCGATGCCTTCCCGCTCGCGCGTGCGCCGCTCCTGCTCGGGCAACGCCATCCAGGCCTTCATGCGCGGGCTCTCCTTGCTGCCGAGGAATACCGCGAGATACAACTGCTGTTGAGCACTCATGCTTCCTCCGTCCGATGGCGGGCACGGCAGGACGCCGCGCCTCGCCCTTGACAAGATAGGTTGATATCAACACAATTGCAACATGGCACGCAAAGAAAAGCTTCCCTTCGAAACGACGCTGATGGTGCGCGATTGCTGCCTGTGCCTGCACACGCAGCGCGCGGCGCGCAATCTCGCGCGCATCTTCGACGATGCGCTGCGCCCGCTGGATCTGACCAACGGCCAGTTTTCGCTCTTGATGTCGCTGAACCGGCCGCAGCCGGCCGCGATGAAATCGGTCGCGTCGCTGCTCGCAATGGATCGCACCACGCTGACCGCGGCGCTCAAGCCGCTCGAGCGGCGCGGGCTGGTCACGATCGCGCAGGATCCGGACGACAAGCGCAGCCGCCTGCTGGCACTCACGCCGGCCGGCCAGCAGCTGCTCGCCGACGCGTTTCCGGTGTGGCAGCAAACGCATGCCGACATCGAACGGCCGTTCGCGCCGGGAGAAGTCGACCGGTTGCGCGGCCAGTTGCGCGCGCTGTCGGAGGATCCGGCTACGCGAGACTGACGCGCGCACCGCTCACTTGCGGCCCTTCTTCGGCATCAGCAATTGCGCGAATTCCTGCAGGAAGCGCACGGGCCCGTGCGCGTGCAGCGCCTGCCCGCTGCTGAGCGCGCCGTCGATGACGGTCGCGAGCCGCAGCGCGTACGTTTCCGGCTCGTCGATCCGCATCGCGTCCGCAAGCTCGGTCAGGCGGCGCCGCAGTTCCTGCTTGTGCGCGACGGCGACCTTGCGAGCCGGATGATTGCCGTCCGCATACTCGGCGGCGATATTGATCTGCGGGCAACCGCGATAACCGGGGCGCGCGATGCGCTCGCCGATCCATTGAAGCTGCGCATCCAGCTCCTCGCGCGGCGTGCGCCGGTACTGCGCCGCCACCGCATCCCAGTGCGCCCAGAAATCCGCGTCCTCGCGCAGCAGGAACGCCTCGATCAGGTCGTCCTTCGTCGCGAAGTGCCGATACAGGCTCGTCTTCGCGACACCCGCCTGCGCGACGATCAGATCCACCCCGACCGCCCGCGTGCCCTCCCGATAGAACAGCTCGCTGGCCGTTTGCAGAATGCGCTCGCGCGTATCGGGCGCGCTCCCGTTCGTGTTCGTTCCCTTTTTCATTGAAGCCCGGCCGTCCAGGCCGCCTGTCCCGCGAAAGTGCATCCGATGATAGCACTTGGAGGTTGACGACGCTACAGGTCTGTACTATAAAACAGACCGTTCTGTATCGGAGTTGATCATGAACGATCAAATGACGGTTGCAGTGTATGGCGCCACGGGTCACACCGGGCGATTCGTGCTCGCGGAACTGGCGCGGCGCGGCCTCGGCGCGATCCGCATCGGGCGCGATGCCGCGCGGCTGGCGCAAGACGGCAACGACGCGGCGCCGTGGCGCGTCGCATCGGTCGACGATCCGGCCTCGCTCGACGCCGCGCTGCGCGGCGCGCATGCCGTGATCAACTGCGCGGGGCCGTACCTGGATACCGCGCTGCCGGTCGCCGATGCGGCATGGCGGGCCGGTATCCCGTATCTCGACCTGACGGCCGAGCAGCCGTCGATCCAGGCACTGACCGAACAGCGCGACGCGCACACGCGCGCCGCCGGCGTGACGCTCGTGCCGGCCGCCGCGTTCTACGGCGGCCTGGCGGACCTGCTCGTCACGGCCGTGGTCGACCCGAACCAGCCGATTGATCGCGTCGACATCGCGACCGGCCTCGACAGCTGGCATCCGACCCGCGGCACGCGCGTGACCGGCGAGCGCAATCATGCGACCCGGCTCATCCTGAAGGGCGGCAAGCCGACCGCGGTGCCGTCGGCCGCCCGCGAACGCAGGTGGCCGTTCCCGTCGCCGCTCGGTGACGTCGACGTGACGCTGCTGCCGTTTTCCGAAGTCATGACACTTGCGCGACATCTGCCTGTCGATACGATCGAGTCCTGGCTCGCGACGCTCGCGCTGCGCGACGTCCGCGATGCCGGCACGCCGGCGCCGCAACCGGTCGACGCGCTCGGCCGCTCCGCGCAGCAATTCGCGATGGACGCCGTCGTCGTGCAGAACGGCATCACGCATCGCGCAACCGCGTCGGGACGCGACATCTACGCGGTCAGCGCACCGATCATCGTCGAGGCGACGGTTCGCCTGCTCACAGGCAGGACGCTGACGTCGGGTGGCGTCCGCAGCCTAGGCGAACTGTTCGATGCGCGTGATTTCCTCGCGGCGCTCGATACGGTGACCGTATCGTTCGGCACGACTGCCGATCCCGTTTTCACCAGGAGAGACGAGTATGAGCAGCAATAACAAAGAGAAAGGCGCGTATTTCCGTTCGCTTCACCGCGCAGGCGAGCCGCTGGTGCTGTTCAACGTGTGGGACGCCGGCAGCGCGCGTACCGTCGCCGATGCGGGCGGCGTCGCGCTGGCGACCGGAAGCTGGTCGGTCGCGGCCGCCAACGGTTTCAGCGACGGCGAGCAGATGCCGAAGGCGCTGATGATGGAAGTGCTCGCGCGGATCACCCAGGCGACGGATCGGCCGGTCACCGTCGATCTCGAAAGCGGCTATGGCGAGCGGCTGGAGGAGGTCGCCGACACGATCGCCAGCAGCATCGAGGCCGGCGCGATCGGCTGCAATCTCGAGGACAGTTTCCCGGCGACGGGCGAGCTGCGCACGGTCGACGATGCCGCCGCACGTCTCGCGGCGGCCCGGCAGGCAGCCGACCGAGCGGAGATCGGCTACTTCATCAACGCGCGCACCGACGTGTTCTTCAAGGCCGCGGCCGACACGCACGACGAACGGCTGCTCGACGCGGTCCTGACGCGCGCACGCGCTTATGCGGCGGCCGGCGCCGACGGCCTGTTCGTGCCGGGCCTGCGTTCGCCGGCGCTGATTCGCGCGCTGACGGCCGCATCGCCGCTGCCGGTGAACATCATGCGCGTGTCGGAAACGCCGACGCTGGCCGAACTCGCCGGATACGGCGTCGCGCGCATCAGTCACGGGCCGTACCCTTACCTGCAGGCGATGAAGGCGCTTGCGGCGGTGGTCACGCAACGCGCATAACCCAACCGATTACATCCGATGTAATTGGCGTGCGGCGCGGCTGTCCCTACGCTTCAGGTGTCGCGCCGCCATGCCGGCGGCGCTCATCGCCCAGGAGGCGTCATGTCCCGCTATCCGCTTCATACGATCGACTCGGCCCCTGCCGAGTCGAAGCCTGTCCTCGAGCAACTCCGCACAACCTTCGGCATGGTCCCGAACATCGCGGCGGCCATGGCCACCTCGCCGGTGCTGATCAACGGGTTCATCGGCCTGTTCGAGCGCGTGCACGCGAGCAGCCTCACGGAGCCGCAGATCCAGACGCTGCTGCTTACCAATGCGGTCACGAACGCCAGCGAATGGCCGGTCGCCTTCCACACCGCGCTCGCCTTGCAACAGGGCGTGCACGCCGCCGACGTCGATGCGATCCGGCGCGGCGGCCTGCCCGACGACGCAGCGCTGGCCGCGCTGTCGGCGCTGGCGCGCGCACTGATCGAAACCCGTGGCCGCGTGGCGGAAGCCGGCCGGCGGCGCTTCCTCGACGCCGGCTTCAGTGCCGAACAGTTGCTCGAAGTGATCGCGGTGGTCGCCGCATCGACGATCACGAACTACGTCGGCAGCGTGGCGCGGCCGGCGCTCGAAGCGCCGTTCGAGGCGTTCGCGTGGCATGCGGACGCCGCGTGAGTTCGATATAGTCGTCGGCATCGCTCACGGAACGATCAGGACAACGCGATGAATGCGAGCACCCGCGATCCGAACGCGCCGCCGCCTGAACTGGGCCGGCTGTTGCGCTACTGGCGCGACCTGCGCGGCGTGAGCCAGCTCGACCTGTCGCTCGACGCCGGCATCTCGCAACGCCAGATCAGCTTCATCGAAAGCGGACGCAGCGTGCCCGGACGCGACACGCTGCTGACGCTGGCGCAAACGCTGGACGTGCCGCTGCGCGAGCGCAACGCGCTGCTGCTCGCCGCCGGATACGCGCCCGTGTATTCGGACGCGCCGTGGGACGCGGCGGAAATGCATGGCGTGATCCGCGCACTCGAACGGGTCGTCCGCCAGCACGACCCGTTCCCCGCGATCGTCATGGACCGGCACTGGAACGTGCTGATGAGCAACGACGCGGCGCCGCGCTTTTTCGGCTGTTTCATCGACATGGCCGCACGCGAAGGCCCGCGCAACCTGCTGCGCCTGATGTTCGATCCGTCCGGCATGCAGCCGTTCGTCGCCGACTGGGACACCGTGTCGCGCAGCCTGCTGCAGCGTGTGTACCGCGAATCGGTCGGTCGCGTGATCGACGACGATACGCGGCGACTGCTCGACGACCTGCTTGCCAGTCCGCATGCCCCGCGCGACTGGAACACGCCGCCGGCGCCGGCCGCCGCACCGTCGATGCCGGTCGTTCCGGTCGGCTTCGTGCACGAAGGCGTCGTGCTGCGCTATTTCTCGTTGATCACGACGGTCGGTACGCCGCAAAGCGCCGCCGCGCAGGAACTGCGGATGGAGTGCATGTTCCCCGCGGACGACGCCACCGAAACACGTCACCGGCAGTTGCTCGACGCACACGCGCCGACGCGCTGAGCAGCGCGCCGCCGGCGCTCACGCATCGGTCACTCCGCCAGCGCCGCCGCCACCCCGACCCGCCTCGGCACGCCGGTCACGATCGTCGCCACCGCGACGGCCAGCACCGCGGCCGCGCCCAGGAACACGCCGCCCGCACCGTTCGCGTCGAACACGACGCCGCCCACCGCCGCGCCCGTCGCGATCGCGAGCTGGATGGCCGCGACGATCAGCCCGCCCGCGCTCTCGGCTTCGTCGGGCACGGTGCGCGTGACCCACGTCGACCACGCGACCGGCACGCCGCCGAACGCCATCCCCCACAACGCGACGAGCACCGCGTCGAGCATCGGCGCGCGGCCCAGCGCGACGAGCGCGACGCCGAGCACGACCATCAGCGCGGGCATCCCGATCAGCATCGGCCGCAGCCGGTGTTCGAGCACGCGGCCCGCGAGCGACGTGCCGACGAAGTTCGCGATGCCGTAGCCGAGCAGGATCGCCGACAGCCCGTTCACGCCGACGCCCGCCACCTGTTCGAGGAACGGCCGCAGATACGTGAAGAACGCGAAATGCCCGGTGAACACGAGGATCGTCGCGAACATCCCGAGGCCGACGGTCGGCCGGCGCAGCACGTCGACGAGCGTGCGCAGCCGCGTCGTGCCGCTCGGCGGCATCGACGGCAGCGTCATGACCTGCGACACGAGCGCGACGCCGCCGATTCCGGCCGCGATCAGGAACACGTTGCGCCAGCCGATCAGGTGCCCGAAGTAACTGCCCATCGGCGCGGACGCGATCGTCGCGACCGCCACGCCGCTGAAGATGATCGACAGCGCGCGCGGCACCATCGCGGTCGGCACGAGCCGCATCGCGGTGGCCGTCGCCATCGTCCAGAAGCCGCCGAGCGCGACGCCGAGCACGACGCGGCCGACCAGCAACGTCGTCAGGTTGGGCGCGAACGCGACCGCGAGGTTCGATGCGACGAGCAGCACCGAGAAAGCGAGCAGCACGCGCCGCCGGTCGATCGTGCGCGTCAGCGCGGAGATCAACAGGCTCGTGACGAGCGCGACGGTCGCGGTGGCCGTCACGGCCTGACCGGCGACGCCTTCGGTCACGCCGAGACTGTCGGCCATCGGCGTGAGCAGGCTCGCGGGCAGGAATTCGGCGGTGACGAGGCCGAACACGCCGAGCGTCATCGCGAACACCGCGCCCCAGGCCGGTTCGCGGGAAGCCGCCGTGGCGGCGGTAGAGGACATTCCGGGATTCATGCGTGGTTCCGTATGAAAAAAGCGTTCCAGTGATGGCGTATCGTAAGGAACCCCGTCAGGACGGTCTATGACATACAATCCGCTCTTATTGATCGAACGTCCGAATCTGATATGTCCGAGCCTCTGCTTCCCGATGTACCCGACGCGCATGACCTCGTCAGCGAGCTGCTGCTCGGCATGCGCCTGAGCGGCGTGCAGTACCGCCGGATCCAGGTGCCGCGGCCGTTCGGGCTGAGCTTCGGCCATGCGCCGGGCCGCGCGCAGTTCCATTTCGTCGGGCGCGGGCCGGTACTGCTGCGCGACGCGGCCGGCACGACGGTGCAGCTGGAGGCCGGCGATGCGATCCTGCTGCCGCACGGCCTCACGCATGCGCTGATGTCCGATCCGGACGCCGCGTGCCGCGAGATCGGCGGGTTCGAGGTCGCGAAGATCTGCGACACGGTCGCGTCGGTAGGCGCGACGTCGTGCGCGACGACGGAGCCGGGCGCCGGCGACGCGCTGATCTTCAGCGCGTGCATGGAGCTCGATCTCGGCGGCATGCAGCCGCTCGTCGGGACGATGCCGGCGTTCATGCACGTCGGCACGCTGCTCGCGCGCTACCCGGAAATCCGGCCGATGCTCGATGCGATGGAGCGCGAATCGTGCTCCGCGCGGGCGGGCTTCGCGGGCATCCTGGCGCGGCTCGCGGACGTGGTCGCCGCGTTCATCGTGCGCGGCTGGGTCGAATGCGGCTGCGGCGACGCGACGGGCTGGGTGCAGGCGCTGCGCGAACCGAAGCTCGGCCGCGCGATCGTCGCACTGCATCGCGATCCGGGGCGGAACTGGAGCGTCGCGGAACTGGCCGCCGAAGCCGGCGTGTCGCGCTCGGTGTTCGCCGAACGCTTTCTTGCCGCCACCGGGATGACGCCGGTGCGCTATCTGACCGAACTGCGGATGCGGCTCGCCGCGCAGTGGATCGCACGCGACCGCGAAGCGATCGAGGCGGTCGCATACCGGCTCGGCTACGGGTCGCTCGCCGCGTTCAGCCGTGCATTCAAGCGCGTGGTCGGCCGGCCGCCGGGCGCGGTGCGCGCGGAAAGCGACACGCACGCCGACGCGTGACGGGGCTCGCGCGACGCATGCCGATGCGCGCGCCGGCCGCGTCGGGTCGCACGCTCACGCGCCGCCGGCCGTGACGGCCCGGCTCACCCGCTGCGCGCGTCGAGCTCGTCCATCAGCGCCGTCGCACATTGCACGGCAAGCGCCGCACACTGTTGCGCATCCACCGGCGCGCCGTTCATCACCATGCCCTGCACGATCCGGCCCAGCAATTCCTTCGACAGGTCGGCGATCTCGTATTCCCGTGTCGTCATGTTTCCCTCCTGTGCGTCGATCGTGACGCGCGCCGCGTCCGCCGCGCTCAACGCTGCTGCGCACGCACGACGATCTGCGCCTGCGTGTCGCGTTCGATGCGTTCGAGCGACGCACGCAGCGCCGTGAACTCATCGGGCGTGCAGACCTGGCGGCCGAACGCCGCGCTCATCCGGCGCGTGATCTGCACGACGCGCGCGGCCGGGTCGAACACGTAATGCGACGTGAAGTCGATGAAGCGGTCGTGCACGACCGTATCGGCCGGCAGGTCGGTCACCGCGACGTCGGCCGGCAGCGCGATCTGGCCGGTCTCGTCGAACGCGCCGCCGATGCACACCCACGGTTGCGTGCGCGCGGGCTCCGTCAGCCAGCCTTCGACCTGCGTCGCGATCCCGCCCGTCAGGCTCGACAGCGCGGGCACCGCCGTGGTGCCGTCCGGCCACACCAGATGATCGAGCGTGCCGGTCATCGTCACGTCGAACGGCCCCTGCGTCACGCGGCGATCGCTCGTCGCGATCTGCGCGCGGCCACGCAGCCCGCTTTGCCGCACACGCTCGTTCGCGAGCTGCCGGATGCGCTCGGGCGGCGCGCGGCGAAACAGCGTGCGTTCGAGTTCCGCCGTCCAGCCGTCGTCCTCGATGAGCGCGTGGAAACGCGCGGTACCCGGCTGTGCGGCATCGATCTCCAGCCGCGCGACCCGGCGGCGCGGCTGCGTGGCCGGCGTACGCGACAGCACACCGCTATCGACGAGCAGCGCCGGACGATCCATCACGATCGGCGGCAGGTAGCCGAACGCGATGCCGCCCGTCGTCGTGTCCGCGTAGAGCCCGAGATCGGGCAGCCACGTGATCGCGTGATTGATCGCGCCGCCGCCGTAACCGGGCACCGACGGCAGCGCATAGACGGAGCCGAGATTGATCAGCACCGGTTCGCTGCGGATCCCGACGGCCGCGAGCAATGCGCCGAACAGCGCGACGTGATCCTTGCAGTCGCCGTAGCGGTTGCGCAGGATGTCCGTCACCCGATGCGGCGCGGCGGCCGTTTCGCCGAGAAAAAGCGCGACGTAACGCACGTTCGCCTGCACCCAGTCGTACAGGATGCGCGCCTTGTCGTGAGGATCGGCGGCGCCGGCGGTGAGAGCACGCGCGAGTTGAACGACGGCCGGATCGTTCGCGCCCGGGTCGACGGCTGCGTCGCGGTAGCGCGCGGCGAACGCCGCGTAGTCGGGCAGCGTGGACACCACGAGCCGGTCGCCGTAGGTCGGGTAGCCGACCGAGCCGCTCTCGATCCGGTCGTACGGCCCGTGCCGGTAATCGAACTCGTAACGCGTGCGGCCGTTTTCAGTCACGGGCGGCAGCGCGACGTAGCCGCGCGCGTCCGCATGCAGCGGCAGGTCGGCCGGCAGGTCGAAGATCAACCGCTGGCTCTCGACCGGCTCGCGCGACGGCTCGACGTAATAGCCAAAGTAACCGGCGTTGACGCGCTTCGTGCGCGTCTTGCGAAACACGATGCGCGTGCTCGATCCCGCCTCGACGCCGGGAAACACGACGGTGCGCAACAACCCGTCCTGGAACGTCGGCGCGCCGGCCGAACGCGGCTCCTGCACGTCGCGGATGCCGTCGGCGCCGACCGGATGCGCGACGCCGTCGAGATCGATCGTCTCGGCCGCGAGCAGGTCGACCTTTTCCAGGTTCTTGTCGAACCACACGTAGCGCTGCGCGATCGCATCAATCCCGCTCGCATCGTTCGCGCGCAGTGTCGAATCGTCGTGTTCGTCGAGCGATCCGTCGCGCTGGAGCACGAATACGTGGACGTCGCTCACGAGCGTCACCGGCGCGGCGTCGTCCGTCTCCGCGAACGCGGGCCGTGCAAACGCCAGCACAGCCGCAGCGACGACGCAGGCGAGCGCAACAGCGCGCACCGGCACGCGGCCGGTCAATCGGAGGAACGGGAAACGCACCACGTCGAAGCTCTCCGCGCGTTCGTGTTCGGTCGGACGCGACGGGCAGGCATCGACACGGACCACACCCGCGCTCGCGCCGCCCTCGCCCGTCGCTCAAACCAGTGTGGGTGACGTACCCGCGAGCGTCAAGCCGCGCAGCGGCCGCCCGCAGCGCCATGAACGGAGCATGCAGGCAATCGCGCCGCGCGCCATCCATGCAGGTTGTCGCCACTTCGTCGCGCGTACCCCGCGCGATCGCTTTTTATATCATGTTGTGATATATAATTCAGACAGGCAAATCGTGCGCGCACCGTCGCCGAAACGAAGGGCGATCCGGCGAATCCGGCACGCCGACACAGGGAAGGAGACATCATGCTGATCAACAACGATTTCGAAATCGGCTACCTCGTGATTGCGTTCGCGCTGCTGGGCGTGATCCTGTTCGGCGCGCTCTTGACGGCGCTGCACCTCGAACGGTGCCATCCGAAGCTGGTCGGCGCGGCGCTCGGCGCACTGATCGGGATCGCGTTGATCGAAGCGATGCCGCTGCTCACGTGAATGCGGCACGGCAATCGTTCGTCGGCCCCGGTCCTGCCGCAACGTGCGCGTTGACGGCACGGGGTCGGAACGCGCGGCGCCCGCGAAGGGGATCATCATGGAATCACCGCTCTGCATGACCTATCGCCAATGCGAGATCCGCGCGGGCGCGCTGGTCGACGCCGTGGCCGGCGAAGGCCTCGAACTCGGCGCGCTGTACCAGCCGCTCGCCGTCGTGTACTGGTGCGACGCCCGCGGCCGTCACGAGACGCACCTGCTCGACCCGAAACACCACGTGTTCCGTAACGACTCGGATGCGGTCAGGATCTCGATCGCGCTGGCCAAGCGCTTCATCGATACGAAACTCGCCGGCACCTTCATGCCCGCGGGCTGACGTTGCGCGGCATCCCTCGTCCCGACGCTACAGGAGGCGACATGGAAAACGGTATCGTCCCCACCATCGTGCTGCTCGTGATCCTCGTGTTCGCGGTGCTGTTCTTCGCGGAACGGCGCAGCCGCGACCGCACGCGCGACAGGCTGCTGCACCGGGCCGCGCGGCGCTCGCCGCGCTCGCATACGCACCATCACCCGTAAGCGCGCCACGCAAAAAAATCGGCCGGCGGTGCGGCGTCGTTCGACGCGAAACCGTCGGCCTTCCAGTGGAGGTCCGGTTGTCGGGGCAGCCGCGCGCCATGCGCGCCTACATACCCCACATCACGTGCCGGCCCTGTGCATGGGCCGCACGCATCATGTCCAGCAACGGCCACGCGCGCTGCGCGAGCCCGCCGGCGTGCGACGCCAGTTCGGTGCGCAGCCCGCGTGTCGAATGCTCGTATGCGTTTTCCCGCGCCGCGTCATCCCTGATCGCCTGTTCGAGCCGGGCGATTGCCTCCGGCAATTCGTCGGTGGAAATCACGCCGCGAACGTCGAGTCCCTTCCCGACGAGCCCCAGCAGGTACTGCGCCAGATCGCGCAACATCACGATATCCGGCGCGGCGGATGACCGAAACGTAACCATCATCGTCATGTCCCCTTGTCGTGGTCGCCGCGAGACCGTGCGGCGCCAGCCGCCGGTCGCGGCGAGGCCGTCGGCCATCCTGCTGCGCCTGGCCGCCGCCCCGTTCTTCTGAACCGGACGTTCGCCCGGCACGATGCGCGCATTGCGCGGCCGGGTTCGTTTACGGCGTAGAGGCCGGATGACACGAAGGCCTGCTTTTATTTTATATCACAATGTGATGTATTCAAGCGTACGGCCCTGGAATGGCGCGGCTTCTGTGGCGAAATTACCAACAGGCGCCGGGCGTTGCGGCCGATGCGGCGCTACCCGACGTTCATCGGCAGCAGCACCATCTGCCGCCCTTCGACATGCAGCCGCGCCTGCAATTCGACCGGCGTCTGGTTGTGCAGCCACGCGGTCAGGAAGTTCACGCGCCGGAAAATCAGCTTGCTCGCGAAGCATACGGCGTTCGGATACGCATCGAGCGTCGACGACGCGAGGTTCATGAACTCGACGACCGGATTCGTGCCGAACGCGATCCGGTAATCGGCGGCAATGCCGTTGCGGCGGCAGTGCGCGACGTAGTAGTCGAGCGATTCGGTGATCGTGTGACGCAGCCGTTCGAGATGCTCGTGTCCGTCGTACGCCTTCGCATCGACCTCCCCTACCGCGAGAAAGATCACGTTGCGAAAGTGCCCCGGAAACAGCCGGTTGACCCACAGCAGCGCGTGCATGCTCGCGCCGCGATGCTTGCCGACGAGCAGCACGGCGGTAGGCTGCTCCGGATCGGGCCGGCCCGGCGCGCTCGCCTCGTCGACTGCCGGCGGCGTGCCCGAGAACAATGCGTCCTCCTTGGCGAGCTGCGTGCGCGTGTACGCGTAGTGCCGGTTGATCATGACGCACAGCGCGATCACCGCGCTCGTCACGAGCACCGTGAGCCAGCCGCCGGCCGTGAACTTCTCGATCAGCGTGATCACGAGCACGGTGGCCGTCACGCTCAGGCCGAGCGCCGACAGGCAGAAGTGCTTGGCCCAGCCGCGCTCGCTGCGATGGCGCCACCAGTACGTGCACAGGCCGAGCAGCGACATGCTGAACGTGAGGAACACGTTGATGCTGTACAGCACGACGAGCACGTCGACGTTGCCGTGCGTCCACAGCAGGATCAGCAGGCTCGACAGGCCGACGACGATGATGCCGTTCTGCCGCACGAGGCGCGTCGACAGGTCGCGGAAATGGCGCGGCACCCACGAATCCGATGCCATGTTCGACAGCACGGCCGGTCCGTCGAGGAAGCCCGTCTGCGCGCCGACCAGCAGCAGCCCGGCCTCGAACGCGAGCACGGCCGCGAGCAGCGCATGCCGCGCGAATGCGGACCCGAGCCCGAGATGGTCGATCACGCTGCCGAACACGACCGCGTTGAGCGTCTCGCCTTCGACGGGCCGCGCATGCCACAGCATGTACAGCAGGATGATGCCGCCGGCCGTGAACGCGAGCGACGTCGACATGTACCACATCGTCACCTTGCCGTTCGGCACGCGCGGATCGGCGAGCATGTTCACGTTGTTCGACACGGCCTCGAGGCCCGTGTACGTGCCGCCGCCGAGCGAGAACGCGCGCATCAGCAACGCGAGCATCACGAACGTGCCGAGCGATTGCGACATCCCGTGCGCCTCGTGCACGGCGTCGGGCACGATCATCGCCAGGTTGCTGCCGTGTATGGCGACGCCATACACGATCAGCCCGAAGTGCAGCACGACGAAGCCGATGAAGATCGGCAGCATCACCATGATCGACTCGCGCATCCCGCGGAAATTGAGCCCTGTCATCAACAGGATCAGCACGATCTCGGTCGTGAGCTTGAACGCCTGCGCACCGACCGGTAGCAGGCTGTAGAACGCGTCGACGCCGCTCGCGAGCGACGTCGCGACCGTCAGCACGTAATCGACCAGCAGCGCCGCGCCCGACACGAGCCCCGGCTTCGGCCCGAGCAGCGACGTCGCGACGCGATAGCCGCCGCCGCCGGTCGGGAACAGCTCGATCACCTGGTTGTAGCCGAGCGCGATGACGAACACCGTCGCCGCGGTGGCGAGTGCCAGGAACAGCGCGAGCGGCGTGTGGTGCGCGAGCGCGAGGAACGCCTCTTCCGGGCCGTAGCACGACGACGACAGCCCGTCGGCGCCGAGCCCGACCCACGCCAGCAACGGCGTCACGGCGATCGCATGGCGCGTGCGCGGATCGAGCGGGTCCAGCGGCCTTCCGACGAGCAACTGCCACATCTTCTGGAATGCGGTCATGGTCCCCTCCCGGAACGCCGGGCGCACCAGCGTCATCCTCTCAAGCTAGTCCACCCGCGTGCCCGGCGCCAGTCCGCACATTCCATAAGAGGCCGCCGACGGCCCGGCGGCGCTTTCAACGCGTAAGCGAACGGTGCGCCGTACCGGCGCCCTCGCGCCGCCCCCAAACCGCCCGCCCGGATCGCGCCGGGTCGCGCTGCGGCCGTCGTTCGCGCGACGCGACACCCCGCCGCCGGCCCGCCTGGCCGATTCCGCCATTCGCCCCGATCGAGGCCGAACCCGCCGGATGCCACGCGCAACCGCGTCCCGGTCGTGCGTCATTCCCCGCAATTCGAGTTTTGTGCGCGCGCAACAATGGCGATGCCTCGCGGCCGGCGCCATGCGGGGAGCGGGTTGCCCCACGCGACACCGGCCGCGGCGGTCTTTGAAAAACCACATCACGAGGACATACCATGCAACTCCAATCCCATCCGGCGTGCCGCCCGTTTTATGAAGCAGGCGAACTCACGCAACTGACCGCGTTCTACGAAGAAGGTCGCAATGTCATGTGGATGATGCTTCGATCGGAGCCGCGGCCGTGCTTCAACCAGCAACTCGTCACCGACATCATCCATCTCGCGCGCGTCGCACGCGACTCCGGCCTGCAGTTCGACTTCTGGGTGACGGGCTCGCTCGTTCCCGAGCTGTTCAACGTCGGCGGCGACCTGAGCTTCTTCGTCGACGCGATCCGCAGCGGCCGGCGCGATCAGCTGATGGCCTACGCGCGTTCGTGCATCGACGGCGTGTACGAGATCTACACGGGCTTCGGCACCGGGGCGATCTCGATCGCGATGGTCGAGGGCAGCGCGCTGGGCGGCGGCTTCGAGGCCGCCCTCGCGCACCACTACATACTCGCGCAGAAGGGCGTGAAGCTCGGCTTTCCCGAGATCGCGTTCAACCTGTTCCCGGGCATGGGCGGCTATTCGCTGGTGTCGCGCAAGGCGAACCGTGGCGTCGCGGAATCGCTGATCTCGTCCGGCGAGGCGCATGTGGCCGAGTGGTACGAGGATCAGGGGCTGATCGACCAGACGTTCGAAGCGGGCGACGCGTATCTCGCGACGCGTACCTTCATCGACGTGACGAAGCCGAAGCTGAACGGCATTCGCGCGATGCTGCGTGCGCGCGAGCGCGTGTTCCAGCTCACGCGCTCCGAGCTGATGGACATCACCGAGGAATGGGTTCACGCGGCGTTCACGATCGAGCCGAAGGATCTCGCGTACATGGAACGCCTGGTGATGCTGCAGAACCGGCGCGTGTCGAAGCTGCGCACGGTGTAACGCGCGTGAAGCGCGCCGCCTCGCCGGCGGCGCGCCGCAACCGGACGCTCAGGCGATCAGCCTGAGCTTTCTCGTCTCCGCGAGCCACGCCTCGAACGCCTGGGCCGGCATCGGCCGCGCGAAGTAGTAGCCCTGCGCGTGATCGACGTGGATCTGCTTCAGGAATTCGGCTTCCTCGCGCGTCTCGACGCCTTCGGCGACCACCGAGAAGCTCAGCGCCTTCGCGAGCGACACGACGGAGCGCACCAGCGCCTGCGAGCGCGGATTGCGATCGATACCGGTGATGAAGGTGCGATCGAGCTTGATCGAATCGAGCGGCAGGCGCGACAACTGCGACAGCGACGAATAGCCGGTGCCGAAATCGTCGAGATGGACCTCCGCGCCGAGCTGGCGGAATTCCTTCATCAGCTGATGCGCCGATTCCTCGTCCTCGATGAAGCTGCTTTCGGTGAGCTCGATGTCGAGCAGGCTCGGCTTCAGCCCCGAGCCGTCGAGAATCGACGCGAACTGGTGGACGATGTTCATGTCCTGCAACTGCCGCGCGGACACGTTCACCGCGATCCGCACGCCGAGCCCCTTCGCCTTCCATGCAGCGGCCTGCGCGGCCGCGGTGCGCATCACCCAGCGCCCGAGCGGCGCGATCAGCCCCGACTCCTCCGCGAAGCGGATGAACTCGATCGGCGCGACCAGCCCGCGATCGGGCGACTGCCAGCGGATCAGCGCCTCGACGCCGTGCACGTCGCCGGTCGCGATGTCGACGACCGGCTGGTAGTGCAGCACGAACTGCTCGTCTTCCAGTGCCTTGCGCAGGTTCGTGTCGAGCCACATGTACTTCGCGACCTTCTGGTTCATCTCCTGCGAGAACACGCGATACGTGTGCTTGCCCTCTTCCTTCGCGACGTACATCGCGGTGTCGGCGCTGCGGATCAGCGTCTCGAGCGAATCGCCGTGCTGCGGATACATCGCGATGCCGATCGAGCAGCTCGTGTAGACCTCCATCAACCCGAGGTGAATCGGCGTGCGCAGCCGCTCGAGGATGATCTGCGCCGTTGCTTCGAGCAGCGGCCGCGTGCCGTGCTCGAACAGCACCAGGAATTCGTCGCCGCCGAGCCGCGCGAGCGTCGCGCCGGACGGCAGGCAGCCGCTGATGATCGCGGAGACGTCCTGCAGCAGGCGGTCGCCGGTGATGTGGCCGTAGTGATCGTTGACGCGCTTGAAGTTGTCGAGATCGAGGAACAGGATGCCGACCTGCCCGCGCATGTCGGTGCGATCTATCGCGAGCGCGGCGTGGATGCGCTCGCTGATCGCATGCCGGTTCGGCAGCCCGGTCAGCACGTCGGTGTTCGCGAGTTCGCTGAGCCGCTGCTGCGCGTTGCGCTCCTCGGTGATGTCGATGCCCGAACAGATCAGGAACTGCTCGTCGACGCCGCTGCCGCTCTGCACGAACTTGTTGCGGAACTGGAACAGGCGCGGCCCGTTGACCGTGTTGATGTAACGCTCGACCGCGAACGACTGGTTGCTCGCGAAGAAGCCGGTGATGTTGTGGCGCGACTGCTCGCCCTGCTCGGGGCTCATGAACAATTCGAACGCGCTGCGGCCGACCACGTCGACCTCGCGCTTGCCCGTCACTTCCTCGCACAGGCGGTTGAAGCGCTGCACCATCCCGTTGCGGTCGAGAATCACGACGAGCGAATTCACTTCGGACACGACCTGCTCGGCGAACGCGAGCCCGTTCGCGAGATCGCTCGCGACGGACTGCGTATCGGAATAGGCGGAGGCCGTGCCGGCCCAGTTTGTCGTATCGACCTTCCGGCCGACCAGATGGAGGCTGATCGCATTGCCGAACAGCGCGATGTCGAGCACGAGGTGCGACGTGACGCCGGTCAGCTCGCGAACCCGCGCAGCCTGCTCGGCCGTGAGCGCGATCGCGATATTGGTCATGCCGCGAACCGCGGCCAGCTCGAGTGCATTGCTGTCGCTGCCGAGACGCCAGCAGGGGCTGCGCGTACCGACATGCGCCTCGAGCACCGCGCTATCGTTTTCGTCATCCATGGACACGCCCCGATCCAGAAAAAACGTACAGTGTAGACGGAGGCGAGACGGCCGCCCCCGATTCCTGGCCGCGCAACGCGCGTACCCGGCAAGGCAGTCGTGATGGCCGCGACAGCGGTCCTCGTTCCGTATTTGTTTCCAACTCAGGCGACCCGGCGTTCGCGCTCGACGCGCAGGTGTTCCAAACGAATGATGAGGCCCATCTTATCAAATGACAGTGAAGATTGGCACTCACATCTGGAACAGGGTGTCAAGGAATCGGGACTCGATTGGCAACCGGGATTTTTTATGATCGTCGATACCGCGCAGGCCGTCGCCGCGGGCCCGGACGCGGCCCGCTGAACCGGCCGGCAGCCAGGCTGGACAAGGATGTGCGACGCAATGAATCGCCGGGCCGATAGGCGGCAATTGCGTGTCTACGGGGTCTGATCGCATTGCAGCAATCGCAAAACCGGGCATTTTCCTTTCCATTTGTGCGGGAATCCACGTTTTTATTCCCGTACCCGTTGTAATGGCGCACCGATCTTTTCACGCGAATATATCGCCCGCGCGCCGACGCTGCGGCAGCGCGGATAGAACCGGTACGATCGCCCGCGGCCGGGGACGCGCGTGTCGTCGCGCCCTCCCGCGCGGGTCGTGCGGATCGCCCGGCTCAGTCGGCCACGCCGTAACCGCCGCCCCCCGGCGTTTCGACCACGAACACATCACCCGCCGCCATCTGCGCGCGGCCGATGTGCTCGAGCGTGTCGACCGTGCCGTCCGCTCGCTCGATCGTGTTGCGGCCGAGCGCGCCCGCGTCGCCGCCCGCCGCGCCGAACGGCGCATGGATCCGGTTGTTCGACAGGATCGACGCGGTCATCGGTTCGAGGAAGCGGATCCGCCGCACCGCGCCGTCGCCGCCGCGCCAGCGGCCGCCGCCGCCCGACCCCGCGCGCAGCCGGTGCGAGTCGAGCCGCACCGGGTAACGCCATTCGAGCACTTCCGGATCGGTCAGCCGCGAGTTCGTCATGTGTGTCTGCACCGCGCCGACGCCCGCGAAGCCGTTGCCCGCGCCGCTGCCGCCGGCGATCGTCTCGTAGTACTGGTACTGATCGTTGCCGAACGTGAAGTTGTTCATCGTGCCCTGGCTCGATGCGACGCAGCCGAGCGCGCCATACAGCGCATTGGTGATCGCCGACGACGTCTCCACATTGCCCGACACGACCGCGGCCGGATACTCGGGATTGAGCATCGAGCGCGCGGGCACGATTACCGTCAGCGGCTTCAGGCAGCCGGCGTTCAGCGGGATGTCGTCGCCGACCAGCGTGCGGAACACGTACAGCACGGCGGCCATGCAGACGGCCTTCGGCGCGTTGAAGTTGTTGTCGAGCTGCACGGACGTGCCGGTGAAATCAATCTCCGCACGCCGCGCCGCGCGATCGACGCGGATCGCGACGCGAATCTCCGCGCCGTTGTCGAGCGGATAGCGGTAGGCACCGTCCTGCAGCGCGCCGATCACGCGGCGCACCGCCTCTTCCGCGTTGTCCTGCACGTGACCCATGAACGCGAGCACGACGTCGCGGCCGAACTGCGCGACCATCCGCCGCAATTCGTCGACGCCCTTCTGGTTCGCGGCGATCTGCGCACGCAGGTCGGCCATGTTCTGCTCGACGTTGCGCGCCGGGTAGCGGCCCGATGCGAGCAGCGCGCGCGTGTCGGCGTCGCGCAGCACGCCGGCCGATACGAGCTGCCAGTTGTCGATCAGCACGCCCTCTTCGTCGATGTGCGTCGAATCGGGCGGCATCGAGCCCGGCGTCGTGCCGCCGATGTCCGCGTGGTGGCCGCGCGAGCCGACGTAGAAGAGCGGCGCGTCGGCGCCGTCCGCGAACACCGGCGTGATGACGGTCACGTCCGGCAGGTGCGTGCCGCCGTGATACGGGTCGTTCAGCATGAACACGTCGCCGTCGCGCATGCGGCCGCGATTGCGCTCGATCACCGTGCGAATGCTCTCGCCCATCGAGCCCAGATGCACGGGCATGTGCGGCGCGTTCGCGATCAGGTTGCCGTCGCCGTCGAAGATCGCGCACGAGAAATCGAGCCGCTCCTTGATGTTCACCGAGTACGCGGTGTTCTGCAGCCGCAGCCCCATCTGCTCGGCGATCGACATGAACAGGTTGTTGAAGATCTCGAGCCGCACCGGATCGGCGTCGGTGCCGAGCGAGCGGCGCGTCGGCAGCGGCGTCGTGCGCGTGAGCACGAGGTTGCCCTGCGCGGTCATCCGCGCGCGCCAGCCGGGCTCGACCACCGTCGTGCCGTTCCGCTCGGCGACGATCGCCGGCCCGTCGATCGCGTCGCCGGCGAGCAGCGTGTCGCGCACGTACAGCGCCGCGTCGTGCCACTGGCCGCCGGAATGGAAGCGCACGGCTGACTCGGCGGCCGGCGCGGCGGCATCGCCTTCGCCGCGGGGCGCGAGCGGTGCGATTTCCACTGGCGCGTCGGAGCGGCCGATCGCCTCGACCGACGCCAGTTCCGCTACCAGCGGCGTGTCGGGCATCAGGAATGCGTAGCGCTGCCGATACGCGGTTTCGAACGCCTGCTGCATCGCGGCGACGCTGCCGGCCGGCACGTCGAGCGCGGAATCGGTGCCCTGGTAGCGCAGGTGCACGCGCCGCTCGGTCACGATCCGCTCCGGCGGCACGTGCTGTTCGAGCAGTGCGCCGACCGCCTCGTCGGCCAGCCGGTCGAGCGCCGCGTTCAGCGCCGGCAGCGACGCGTCGGACAGCACCGCTTCCACCGCGCGCTCGCGCATCGCCGTCTGGTCGGCAAGGCCCATCCCGTACGCGGACAACACGCCCGCCAGCGGATGCGCGAACACCTGCGTCATCCCGAGCGCGTCGGCCACGCCGCACGCGTGCTGGCCGCCCGCGCCGCCGAAGGTCGTCAGCACGTAGCGCGACACGTCGTGGCCGCGCTGCACCGAGATCTTCTTGATCGCGTTCGCCATGCTGCCGATCGCGATTTCCAGGAACCCTTCGGCCAGCGCCTCGGGCGTGTCGCGCCGCCCGGTCGCCGCGTGGATCTCGTCGGCAAGCGCCTCGAACTTCGCGACCACGCCGTCGCGGTCGAGCGGTTCGTTCGCGTGCGGGCCGAACACGCGCGGGAAATGATCGGGCTGGATCTTGCCGAGCATCACGTTGCAGTCGGTTACCGTCAGCGGGCCGCCGCGCCGGTACGCGGCCGGCCCCGGGTTCGCGCCGGCCGATTCGGGCCCGACGCGCAGCCGAGCGCCGTCGAAGCCGAGCACCGAGCCGCCGCCGGCCGCGACCGTGTGGATGCTCATCATCGGCGCGCGCATCCGCACGCCGGCCACCTGCGTCTCGAACACACGCTCGAACTCGCCGTTGTAGTGCGACACGTCGGTCGACGTGCCGCCCATGTCGAAGCCGATCACCTGGTCGAAGCCGGCCGCGCGCGCGGCTCGCACCATCCCGACGATGCCGCCGGCCGGGCCGGACAGGATCGCGTCCTTGCCCTGGAACGCGTCGGCGCGCGTGAGGCCGCCGCTGCTCTGCATGAACTGCAGGTTCACGCCGGGCATCTCGTGCGCGACCTGCTCGACGTAGCGGCGCAGGATCGGCGACAGGTACGCGTCGACCACGGTCGTGTCGCCGCGCGACACCATCTTCATCAGCGGCGATACCTCGTGCGACACGGATACCTGCGTGAAGCCGATCCGGCGCGCGAGCGCCGCCAGCATCCGTTCGTGCGCGGTGTAGCGATAGCCGTGGATCAGCACGATCGCGAGCGCCTGCACGCCGGAGTCGAACACGCGGCGCAGCGCCGCTTCGGCCTCCTGCACGTCGAGCGGCACGACCACGTCGCCGTGCGCGCCGACCCGCTCGTCGATCTCGACGACCGTCTCGTACAGCGCGTCGGGCAGCACGATGTCGAGATCGAACAGGCGCGGCCGGTTCTGGTACGCGATGCGCAGCACGTCGCGAAAGCCGCGCGTCGTCGCGAGCGCGGTGCGTTCGCCCTTGCGTTCGAGCAGCGCGTTGGTCGCGACCGTCGTGCCCATCTTCACCATGTCGACGTGCGCGGGCGTGATCGGTTCGCCGTCGGCGAGGCCGAGCAGGTGGCGGATGCCGGCCACGGCCGCATCGCGATATTGCTCGGGGTTGTCCGACAGCAGCTTGTGCGTGACGAGCGTGCCGTCGGGCCGGCGCGCGACGATGTCGGTGAACGTGCCGCCGCGGTCGATCCAGAATTGCCAGCGTGCGGCGTCGGAGGAAACGGGGAAAGCGTGTCGGTCAGTCATGGCGATGAAGTCGAGGTGTCGTTGAATGCAGGGCGAGCGCCGCCGCACGGCGCGCGTCGCGCGCCGCGTGATGGCGTCGGTGAAAAGGGAGGTAAAAGAGGCGGGCGCCCGCTCAGGCGGCGTCGAGTTCGCGGCCGCGCGTCTCGGGCAGCGTCAGCGCGGCGACGATCACCACGCCGTAGGCGGCGACGGCGAAGATCCCGATGCTCATGCCGAGCCCGTACTGCTTCGACAGCGCGCCGATCAGGAACGGGAACAGTGCGCCGATCGCGCGGCCCACGTTGTAGCAGAAGCCCTGGCCCGAGCCGCGCACGCGGGTCGGAAACAGTTCGGTCAGGAACGCGCCCATCCCCGAGAAGATGCCCGATGCGAAAAACCCGAGCGGGAAGCCGAGCCACAGCATCGACGCGTTGGTCAGGTTCAGCGACGTGTATGCAAACGCGATCACCATCGAGCCGAGCGCGAACAGGATGAAGTTCGGCTTGCGGCCGAGGCGGTCGGTCAGGTACGCACTCACCAGATAGCCGACCCACGAGCCGAAGATGATCATCGCGAGATACCCGCCGGTGCCCATCACGGTCAGGTGCCGTTCGGTCTTCAGGAAAGTCGGCAGCCACGTCGTGATCGCGTAGTAGCCGCCTTGCGCGCCGGTCGTCAGCAGCGCCGCGCGCAGCGTCGTCGTGATCAGCTTCGGCGCGAAGATCTCGGTGAGGCGCGGTGCGTCGGCCACTTTCGCCTGCGCGGCCTTTTCCTTCTCGTAGACGTCGGGCTCCTTCACGTAGCGACGAATCACGACCACCAGCAGCGCCGGCGCCAGGCCGACGAGGAACAGCGCCCGCCACGCCTGTTCGGCCGGCAACGTCGAGAACAGCACCGCGTACAGCACCGCCGACAGCCCCCAGCCGATCGCCCAGCCCGACTGCACCAGCCCGACCGCCTTGCCGCGATCCCGCGCGCGGATCACTTCGCCGATCAGCACCGCGCCGGCCGTCCATTCGCCGCCGAAGCCGAAGCCCATCAGCGCACGCGCCGCGAGCAGCTGGTGATAGTTCTGCGCGAGCCCGCACAGCGCCGTGAATACGGCGAACCACAGCACGGTCAGCTGCAGCGTGCGCACGCGGCCGATCCGGTCGGACAGAATGCCCGCGATCCAGCCGCCGAGCGCCGATGCGAGCAGCGTCATCGTGCCGATGAAGCCGGCGTCCGCGAGCGAGATGCCCCAGGTCGCGACGAGCGTCGGGATCACGAACGACAGCATCTGCGTGTCCATCCCGTCGAGCATGTAGCCGAACTTGCAACTCCAGAACGCGCTGCGCTCGCGCGGCTTCGCATCAGCGTACCAGCCGAACATCCCGTTGCGCGCGGGGCCCGCGGGGTCGGCGGCGGGCGCCGCGAGGGTCTTGCTTTCCATGGTGATGCTCCTGTCGATATGCGCGGTCAAAATCGGTTCGAGTCGTGTCGTGCATGCCCGTGTGCCGGGCTCGCGGCCCGCGGGCCACGGATGCGCGCCACCCTCCGGCCGGGCGGATCGTCTGCGGTCGCGGCACGCTGCCGCGACGGGGCCGGACCGGCGCGCGCGGGCTGCCGGCGTCGGTCGGGTCAGAACACGGCCAGCGACGCGTTCGTGATGTCGGTCATCAGCATGTAGCCGGGCGTATGCGCGATCGCGAGCGGCAGCTTCGCTTCCATCAGCGCGGTTTGCGGCGTCACGCCGCACGCCCAGAACACCGGCAGCTCGCCGTCGCGCACCGTCACTGCATCGCCGAAATCGGGCGCGCCGAGATCGGCGATGCCGAGCGCTTCAGGATGACCGATATGGATCGGTGCGCCGTGCACGCCCGGGAACCGGCTCGTGATCTGCACCGCGCGGATCGCGTCGGCGCCGCGCAGCGGCCGCATCGACACGACCAGCTGGCCGCCGAAGACGCCCGCGCGACGGTTCGGGATCGTCGTGCGGTACATCGGCACGTTGCGGCCCTCCTCGATGTGGCGCAGCCCGATGCCTTCGCGCGCCAGCATGTCCTCGAACGAGAACGAACAGCCGATCGCGAACACGACGAAATCGTCGCGCCACAGCGCTTCGAGCGATTCGACACGCTCGGTCAGCCGGCCGTCGCGGTATACGTTGTAGCTCGGCACGTCGGTGCGGATGTCGAGATCCTCGCCGAGCACGTCGAGCCGGAACGCGCCCGGTTCGCCGACGCCCAGCAGCGGGCACGCTTTCGGATTCGCCTGACAGAAGCGCAGGAAATCGTGCGCGTACGCATTCGGCAGGATCGCGAGATTCGCTTGCGCGAACGGGCCGCACTGGCCGGCGGTCGGGTTGCGGAATGCGCCGTTGCGCACGGACTGGCGGAATTCGGAGGGCGTCATGGTAGTCGTCGGCAGATCAGGGGGCGTCGGGATGACGGTGTTGCGTCAGTGGATACGGCGAAGAATAGAAAAGAAAAAATTTTGTCGCCAACGAGTTTTTTTGCGCCGCGTGTATAGAATTTCTTAACGAATCTCCGGGTTTTCCCCGGCCCCGTTCACTTTTCCTCACCGGCGAAGCTGCGCGTCGCCCATCCGTTCCACTGCCATGAACACGCGTTTTCTCGAAACTTTCGTCACGCTCGCGAAGCTGCGCAACTTCCGTACGACGGCCGCCGCGCTGCACGCGACGCCGGCCGCGATCTCGCAACGCCTGAAGGCGCTCGAGGACGAATTGCACACCGTGCTCGTCGATCGCGACAGCCGCGAATTCCGGCTCACGCCGAACGGCGAGTACCTGCTCGGCTACGCCAAGGCCGTCGTCGAGGCGACCCAGGAGCTGCAGGCCGCCGCGGCCGGCGAAAGCGCGCTGCGCGGCAAGCTGCGGCTCGGCGTGATCGAGACGGTCGTGCACAGCTGGCTGCCGCACTACCTGCGCCGCCTCGCCGCCGACTATCCGCAACTGGAAATCGACCTGACCGTCGATGTCAGCGTCGTGCTGCAGCGCCGGCTGATGGCCGGCGAGCTGGATTTGATCATTCGTGTGGAAGGCAGCGACGAGGCGTCGGTCGTCTGCGATGCGCTCGCGAACTATCCGGTGCGCTGGGTCGCCCGCACGGGGCTGCTGCCGAACGCGCGCACCGGCCTCGCGCGGCAGGTGCTGCGCCAGCCGATCCTGACCTACGGGCGCGGCACCGCGCCCCACCGCGCGCTCGAGGACATCGTGCGCGCGCTCGCGCACGCGCATGGCGTGCCGCTGTCGGAAACGCGCATCACCGGCTCGCCGTCGATCTCGGTGATCGTGCAACTGGTGCGCGACGGCTTCGGCGTCGCCGCGATTCCGGTGCTGTTCGTCGATGCGCTGATCGCCAGCGGCGAAGTCGTCGAGCTGCCTCTGCAACCGTCGCCGCCGTCGATCGTCGTGTCGATGTCGCGCCGCGCCGATGCGCCGAAATTCGTGCACGGCGCGTCGATCGCCGCGCGCGCCGCGTGTCACGAGTATTGCGAGAAGAGCAACCGGTTGCTGGTCGAAGCGCTTTGATGCCCGGTTCGGCGGCGCGCGCCGCCGATGAGCGGGCGGGCGCGAGCGCGCCCACCCTGGCCCGGCGTCAGCCGGGAAGCGACTGCGTCAGTGCGACCGGCCCGTCTGCGTACCCGGCGCGAACTCGATGCCGCGCAGCACTTCCGCAAACTTCGCAGTCCGCAGCACGGCGAACTGCTCGTGCGCGGCGGTGGCCGCGTTCGTGTTGCGCAGCACGTCGCGCACCGCGACCAGCTGGTTCGGATCGGCGCCCACGTCGCCGTTGCCGCTGATCGTCGACGTGACCGCCCAGATCGTCACCGTGCCGTCGGGTTCGACGCGGCCCGTCAGGTTGCGCAGGCCGTCGGCTGCCGGCGCCCACGGCAGCCCCGTCGCCGTGTTGCTGCCGGCCGGGTAACCCGCGACCGAATACGGCGTGCCGAGATTCAGCCCGTTCTGCAGCGTGTACGCGAGCTTCCACTGTTTCGCCGACGCGTCGTACACCCACTTCTGCAGGCCGGCGCCCGTCTGCGCGGCCGCATGCGAGTACAGGTCCTGGCCGCCCGTATAGCCGTCGCCTTCATCCGCGACGTACAGCGTGTTCGCATCGGCGAACCACATCCCGAACGGATAGGACAGCGTCGTCGCGGTCTTGTTCGGCGTCGACGGGAAGCCCGCCAGCACGCACATGTTGTTCGGCAAGCCGGTCGTCTGCAGCGACGCCGCGGTGTACGCGAGCGGCGCGCTCGGCAGCGCGGCCTTCGGCGACGGCACGCCGACGCCCGACGGACATGCCGCGCCGGTCGTGTCGACGAAGTAGACGGTGTTCACGCCGTTGCTGCCGCTGCCCTTCGTGTAGTACACGACGTTGTCGTGCACCGTGATCCCGCGGAAGTTGTCGTCCTTGCCGATCTTGTCGGCCTTCGCGCCGAGTTCCGTGACCGAGAAGCTCGCGAGCGGCGTCGGCACGCCCGGCGTCTGCTGCGCTTCGTGCTGCTTCGCGCCGTCGATGAACTGCGCGCCCGCGCCGAGGATCACGTTGTCGGGCTGCGGGTTCGCGCCGTTGCCGGCGTTGCCCGACGTGTAATAGATGTCCTGCCCGTTGCTGTTGTTCAGGATCGCCGCGCGGCCGTTGTTGCCGCTGTACGCGTTCGTCTCGGTGAAACGGAAATGCCCGTGACGATCGACGCGTGCGATCGCGCGATAGAAGTTCTGCCCGTCCGGATTCGTCGTGTCGACGGCGGCCGGCGTGTTCGAGTTCGACACGTCGATCGCGTTGACCGGCGCAACGTAGCCCATGAACGTCAGGTAGTTGCCGTCGGCGGACAGGTGCAGCCCGAGTTCCGACTTCGAGCTGAAGCTCGTCACCATCTGGCCGCGCGCGAAGCCCTTGTTCAGGCTGTTCGGCACTTCGAGCGTGCTCACGACACCGCCCGCCGGCGTGATCTGGTCGAGGAAGATGCGCGACGTGATGCCGAAGCTGCCGTCGTAGCGATCGTTGTTCCACACGTACGGATAGGTGCCGTCGTTCGTCGCGCCGGTGGCCGCGCCGCAGCCCCCGGTCGTCTTCGCGCAGTTCGGCGGCAGGACCGCGCCGGCCTGCACGTTGCTCGACACGTTGTCGTAGACGCTGCGGCTCAGCACCAGGAAGCCCGGCACGAAACGGCTGGCGTCGCCGTTGTCGTTCTGGGCGGCTTGCGCGCCGATGCTTGCGGCAATCAGCGTGAGCGCGACGGCGGGAACGGTACGATCGCGCAGCGCGCGGCGACGCTTCGCGGACAGGACGGGTTTCAGCATGGACAAGGCTCCGTACGACATCGAGTGGGGATGTTGTTGGTGAACAGACGGACGACATGAAGCCCCGCCACCTTAGCCATGCTTGATGAAGAATTGATTGCGAACGATGCGGTGTAAACCAGCATGCCGATGCCGGCCGTTACCCGCGCGAATCTTTCGTTATTGTTATGTAATTCGAAAGAAATGAATCGGACAGCATCACGCGGGTGTGCCGCGTGGCGCAGGTTGCCCCGCATGCGGTTGCGTGAGCTTGCCGTCGCCGTACTCGTGCAGCACCTGCGAGATCACCACGCGATAGCCGTCGAGCCAGCGCGCCTGCTTCGCCTTCGCTTCCAGATGCGCGGGATGCTGCATCAGTTGCCGCAGCGCTGCCTCCGATTCCCAGTAGTAGACGTTCTGGATCAGTCCTGCGTCGGCGTTCTCCCACGTCTCCTCGCCGAGATAGCCGGGCGTCGCGCGTGCCATGTCGGCGATCTGCCGATCGAGCCGGTGAAATTCGTCGTCGTATTGCCCGGCGCGGAAAATGAAGGTCGATGCGTACATGCGCGCTCCGTCGGAGACGATTGAAAGAGCGCCAAGTGTAAGGCACGCGTAACGGGCCGCTGTCGTCACGCGGTGAACTTGATGGAGTCGTGTCGATCGGCGAGCCATGCGTCGATGCGCGGGGCAGCGGCATGCGTGGTCGTCGAGGATGTCGTGCTTGCCGGCATCGCAGCGAGCGCGTGGCGCGCGCGCTCGAGCGCCTCCGCGAAGCCGCGCAGCTCACGTGTCGCCGGCCGGTCGTCGAGACGCCGGCGCGCGAGTGCCGCTTCGATACGTGCGTCGATCAACGCACGCTGCGCGTCGATGAAGTCGACGCACAGCGTGCGGCACGGCGCGGAGATGGATGCGACCGCAAGCAGCACCGGCACGATCGACATCGTCAGGTAGCCGCCGGGCGCCAGCCGCGACAATGCCGCGCGTACGTGCGGCCCGCCGTCGATCAGCGATGCGAACACCGCGTCGCACCACACCGCGCGCTCGAACGCGAGCGCGTCGCGAAATGTGTCGAGCGCCGCGCGGTCCGCGACCTGCCCGGCCGTGACCAGCGGTATCGCCGACGCGGTATCGACCGAAGCCGTGCCGCCATCCGCGCCGACGATGCAGTTCGCGCCGAGCCACGCGGTCTCGTCGCGCCGCCCGGCGAGCACGCGCGACTGCAACCGGTCGGGCAGCATCGGATCGAGCGGCACGGCGCCGCAGATCGACGGCTTGCTCGCATGCACGCTGCAGCGGCCGTCGTCGGCCAGTGCGGGACACCGGCCGAGCGATGGATAGTCGTAGCCTTGCAGCGTCAGTGCGATCCATTCGTCGCCCGTGCCGTGCGTGCGATGGAACAACCGGTTCGCGAGCGCATCGCAGGCGGCGACGTCATCCGCATCCAACGCGTGCTCGCGTCCGCCCGTGTGCCATCGTTCGCCGACCCGCCGTCTTGCCACGCGATGGACCGTCAGCGCGCCGACGAAACGGTGACGATGCCGGAACAGCTCGCGCAGCGACAGCGTCGGCGCGCTGTTGCAGCAGCGTCCGCACGCATTGCACGCGAGGCGGTAGTCGTCTACCACGGCCGCCGCACCGAGTCCTGGTAGCGCGTCAGGATGAAATGCGCGACGTCGTCCGAGTGATACGCGGCGACGAGTTGTGCGACCCACGGCTTCGCGCGATCGGCCTCGCGCACGGTCAGCACGTTCGCATACGGCGAGCGCGCGTCCTCGAGGTTGATGCTGTCGCGCGCCGGCTGCAGGCCCATGCGTGTGGCATCGTCACTGTCGATCGCGACGAACGCGGCCGAATCGAGCGCCGCATGGAGCCGGTCGCGGCGCAGCGCATCGAATTTCAGCGCGAGCCGGTTGCCGGTCACGTCGCGCAGCGTCGCATGCAAGCCCGCCTTTTCGCGCAGCGTCACCAGCGTGTCGTTCTGCAGCAGCACGAGCGCGCGGGCCATTCCGCGCGGATCGGCGGGAAGCGCGACCGTCGCGCCGGGCTGCAGTTCGTTCAGGTTCTTCAGCTTGCGCGAATAGAGCGCCATCGGCAGCGTGACGGTCGGCGCGACGGCGGTCAGCGCATAGCCTTTCGCCGCGCGCGTGGCGCTCAGCCGCTGGGCATCCTCGAAGCTCGCCGCGTCGATGCTGCCGCCCGCAAGCGCGGCGTCGATGCGCGATGCATCGTCGAATGCGATGACGTCGACGGCCAGGCCGCGCGCGGCGGCGACGCGTTTCACCTCGTCGAGAATGTCCGCATGCACGCCGCGCGTCACGCCGACGCGCACCGCGGGCGCAGCGGATTCTGCCCACGCCGGACGCATGACGCCGCACGCAATGATCAACCCTGCGGCAATGGCCCACCCTCCGCGATTCATGACGCATCCCTCAGAATCGTGCGGAACCCGATGTGCGATGCGCCGAGATCGGCTTCCTGCTGTTCGCGCGACGACGCGCGATAGCGCACGCAGTAGTCTCGCGAGCACAGGAACGACCCGCCCTTGATCACCATCGGCGTATCGTGCCGGCGCGTCGGCGGGGCGACCGCTGCCGTGTCGCCGTTCGTATGCGACTGGTGCGGCCCCGTGTACGCATCCTTCGTCCATTCCCATGCATTGCCGATCATGTCGTAGAGGCGAAAGCCGTTCGCCGCGTAGCAGCCGACCGGCGCCAGCCCCGCATGACCGTCCTCGGCCGTGTCGAGCACCGGAAACGCGCCCTGCCAGTAGTTCGCGGCCGGCTTGCCGTTCGCATCGCGCGGCGCCGCGTCGAGCGATGCGTCGTCGCGGCCGGCCTTGCCTGCGTATTCCCATTCGGCCTCGGTCGGCAGGTCGCGGCCGAGCCAGCGTGCGTAGGCCAGCGCATCGCGCTGCGTGACGAGCGTGACGGGCAGGTTGCCGAGCCCGTCGACGTTGCTGCCGGGGCCGCGCGGTGCGCGCCACGACGCGCCCTTCACCCACGTCCACCATGCCAGGTCGCGTGCATTCAGCTCGTCGCGCGTCGGTACGTGAAACACCGCCGCGCCGCCCTGCTGCTCGGCCTCGGTCACGTAGCCGGTCGCCTGCACGAATGCCGCGAACTGCGCGATCGTCACGTCGGTCTGGTCGATCCAGAAACCGCCGACACGCGTCTTGCCATCGCCGACCGGACGCTCGTCCGCATAGCCGTGCGTACTGCCGAACACGAACGCGCCGCCGCTCAGGTGCACCATCCCCGCCTTCGGGTCGTCGCGCCACGTTGCCGGCAAACCCGAATAGCGCTCGCACTGCCGCTCCGAGCCGAGCGGCACGAGCGTGCGGCCGCGATTCGCATCGTCGAACGCGCCGCCCGGCGCGCGCTGCGGGTTCGCATAACCGGCCGCGAACGCGGCGGCGAACAACGTGGCCGCGAGCGCCGCGCCGAGCGTCCAGAACCGGAGCCGCATCGCGTCGTCCTCAGTAGTAGCCGCGCGGACGCAGCGGCTCGACGCCGCCGACGTTGCTCATGTAGGTCTTCCACTGGTCGACGAGCGTGCTGACCACCGACGGGTTCTGCGCCGACACGTCGGTCGTCTCGCCACGGTCCGCCGCGAGGTCGTAAAGCTGCCAGTGACCATCGAGCGGGCCGAGCGGCGGCTCGGTCCACAATGCCTTCCAGCGGCCGTCGGCGCTGCGCAGATACGCGCGGCCATACGCTTCGTCGCCGAACGGCGTCGTATGCACTTCGCCGCTGGCCGAGCCGGTGAGCACCGGCAGCAGCGACTGGCCCGTCACCGGATACACGTAGCGGTTGTTGTAGATCACCTTGCCCTTGTTCTGGTCGACGCCCGTCAGCGTGTTCACCAGCGGCGGCGCCGGCTGCGACGGCGGCGTGACGCCCGCGACCGCGAGGAACGTCGCCGTGTTGTCGGTCACGTGCGTGAACGCGCGCAGCGTCGGCAACGGTTGCGTCTGGCCCGGCAGCCGCACGATCGTCGGCGTCGACACGCCGCCCTCGGCCGAATAGCCCTTCGTGAGCCGGAACGGCGTCGCGCTCACCTCGGCCCAGCGCAGCCCGTATTGCAGCCGCTGCGCGTTCTGCTTGCCGTTGTCGGTGCCAAGCGTGGAATAGACCGGCTCCTGTCCGTTCGCGGTGTCGGTCGCCGTCGGATCCGCGCCCGAGTCGATCGGCCAGCCTTCCGCGCCGTTGTCCGACTGGAACATGATGAACGTGTTGTCGTATTCGCCGATGTCCTTCAGATGCTGGATCAGCAGGCCGATGTTGTAGTCGAGGTTCTCGACCATTCCCGCGTAGATCTCCATGTAGCGCGCCTGCGCCTTGCGCTCGGCCGGGCTCAGGCTCGACCACAGCTTGTCGACCTTGCCGGCGCCGTAGTCGCTGTAGCCGTCGGCGGCCGAATGCACGGCGCTGATGTACTTCGCGCTCGCGCTACCGTCGTTCGCCGTCGCGGGCGATGCCGCCGTCGTTTCGGGCAGGCCGTCGAACGGCTTGAAGTCGGCGGGAATCAGGCCGAGCGCCTTCTGCCGCGCGATCCGCGCGTTGCGGATCGCGTCGTAGCCGGCGTCGTACACGCCCGCGTATTTGTGCAGCCACGGGTCCGGCACCTGCAGCGGCCAGTGCGGCGACGTGTAGGCCGCGTATGCGAAGAACGGCTTGCCGTCCTGCTTGTTCGAATCGATGTACGAGATCAGCTTCTGCGTGTAGAAATCCGTCGAATAGAACACGGCCGGGCTGCCGCCCGCGCCACCCGGCTGTCCGGGCTGGCCAGGCTGCACGTAGCGGCCGTCTTCCGTGTAGTTCGACGAGCCGGCCGGCTCGTGCGCGAAGTGATTCGTCGCCGCGCCGCCGAGCAGCACGTAGCTGTGCTCGAAGCCCCATTGGTCCGGCGTCTGCCCGCTGCCCGTCGTGCTGCCGACGATCCCGGAGCCGATATGCCACTTGCCCGCGATATACGTGTGATAGCCGGCGTCCTTCAACAGTTGTGCGAACGATAGCGCGCGGTCGTTCAGGTAGCCCTCGTAGCCCGGCAGCCCGCGTCGCTCGTCGGTCGGCACGCCCATCGTGCCTTCGCCGACCAGATGGTGATCGGTGCCGGAAATCAGCATCGCGCGCGTGATTGCGCACACGGTGCCGGTGTGATGGTTCGACAGGATCCGGCCTGATGCGACGAGCGCGTCGAGGTTCGGCGTGTTGATTTCGCCGCCGAACGCATGGATGTCGGAGTAGCCGAGATCGTCGGCCATGATGTACAGGATGTTCGGGCGTTTGGCCTCGGGCGTCGCGCTGGCCTGCGGCGGAGGATCGCTGTCGACGCCGCCGCACGATGCCAGCGACAGCGCACCGGCGACCGCGGCGCACACTACACGGAAACGGAAGGCAAGCAAGGGCGAAGCGGACTTTGTCATTGTTGTGGATCGCTCGATCTACGGGATCGGCGATCTTAGCGTCACCCGCGCGGCGCCCAAAGTCGGATTCGTCACATGCTAACGGGGTGCGGGAATATGCACGCGGGTCCGATGGCGTCCATCCGCACCGGAGCGCGCCAATTTCAAGATGAATGACGGAATCCCCGACGCATAATCCCGTCGCACGCCGCGACGAAAGCGAGCAACCGGATCGCGCTCGAAACGCACGTCGCACACACGGCGGGCGGAAGCATCCCGATCACCCAATGCACCCTGGAGACCCGATGTCAAAAATCACGGACGTACTGAAAGTGCTGTCGAAGTGCGAACCCTACCGCCCCGCAAAAGGCCTGTCGATGGAACGGGCGCGTAAAGCGGCAAGAATTCTGCTCGCGGGAGGCGGTGTCTGTTTCGTGCTGCTCGGCGCATTGGCGCTCTGGCACAAGGCGGCCCCGGCACCCTGGCAGCAGCACGTCGCCATCGTGTTCTACCTACTGACTGTCTTGTTCAGCCTGCTCTCTCTCGTCGTCGAACCCGTCGCCGGCATCATCCAGATGTTTCGCTGGAAATCGGAAACGCTGAACACCATCATGTGCGAGGTGGAGACCGACGAGAAGCATGCACTGCTGCTGGCCGGCTACGACGACGGCACTCTCGAATATGCGCGGCATGTCCTGCAACTCAAGGTGAAGCGCCTCGATGCGCGCGCCGTGTCGTTCTTCGGCGGCGGAACGGCCGCCTATGCGCTGCTGGCCGTGACGCTCTCGAACATCAAGGACGCGGGCGGATTGCCGTGGTTGCAGAGTACGCTGACAAGCGGATTCGTTTCCGGAAATTTCCTGAATACCGCCATCGTATGGGGCATCGCATTGGTCTTCGGGCTGTCCGTCGGCTCGATGGCGTTGAAGGTGGTCCAGTCGCGCTACGTCTATCAGGTCGAACTGATCGAGCTCGTGCTGCTGCATCGAACGATGGCGAAGACGGCCAAGCATGCGTGACGTCTGGTGAGCACGGCGGACCGTGCTCACCCGCGCATCCCGCACGCTCATCCCGCACGCCGCGCGGCCATCGGCATCGCGCGCCGCGACGCGATCCGCAACCCGAGCACGCCGCCGACGAGCAGCGCCACGGCGACCAGCAGCAGCGCGAGATCGTACGAATGCGTGACGTCCTTGATGTGCCCCATCACCGGCGGCAGCGCAAGCCCCGCGATGTTCGCGACCGCGTTGATCAGCGCGATCGACGCGGCGGCCGTGAGGCCCGACACGTATTCGGTCGTCACGGCCCAGAACACCGGCGTCGCGGCCCAGTTGAACCCGACTGCGAATACGAGCAATGCATACGCAACGGGCAGCATGGGCGTATAGATCGCACCGATCAGCAGCGCGCCGGCCAGCAGCATCGGCACGCCGAGATGCAGCGCGCGTTCGCCGCCGAGATCCGAATGCCGGCCGTTCAGATACATCGCGATGCACGCGAACAGGAACGGCAGTGCGGACAGGCTGCCGACCGCGAAGCTCGATTGCCCCGACAGGCTCTTCACCAGCAGCGGCAGGAACAGCGTGAGGCCGATCGTGCCGAAGGCCTGCAACAGCCAGAACGCCGCCAGCGCCCACACCTTGCCGTCGCCGAACGCGCGCCGCAATGCCGCGCCGTGCGACAGGTGCTCGCGCGGCGCGCCGTCGCGCAGCGTCGCTTCCAGCCACGCGCGCTCGTCGGCCGGCAGCCAGCGTGCATGCGCGGGCGTATCGGGCAGCTTCCGCCATACGACGATCCCCAGCAGCAGCGCGGGCACGCCTTCGAGCAGGAACAGCCAGCGCCAGCCCTCGACGCCGAGCACGCCGTTCAGGTTCAGCAGCGCGCCGGACAGCGGCAACCCGATCACCGACGCGAGCGTCGCGCCGATATAGAAGAACGACATCGCCCGCGCGCGATCGCTCTGCGGATACCACGCGGACAGGTAATAGATGATGCCCGGCGTGAAGCCCGCTTCGGCCGCGCCCAGCAGCAGGCGCATCGCATAGAGCTGGCCCGGCGTATGCACCGCGCTCATCCCGGCCGCGACGATGCCCCACGTGATCATGATGCGTGCGATCCAGCGGCGTGCGCCGACACGCGCGAGGAACAGATTGCTCGGTACTTCGAAGATGATGTACGTGACGTAGAACAGCCCCGCGCCGAGGCCATACATCTGTGCGCTGAGGCCGAGATCAGCATTCATCTGCAGCGCCGCGACCGAGATGTTCGAACGGTCGATGTATGCGACGAGGTACAGCAGCATCAGAAACGGAATGAGGCGCAGGTTCAGGCGCCGCATCGTCGCGGCGTGCAACTGCGGGACGGCAGCATTCATCGGCTTGTCTCCTGGATCGTCTCGCGGGACGGGCGGATGCCGCGCATGATCGCGGCATCGTCGCGCCGCGTGAAGCGCGGCGTCATGCGAAGCAGTCTAGGAGTCGCGCGAAATGCGCGTCAATTATCGGGATGCAGTCTCGATATGTGAGAAATACCGGCGAGTGAGTACCGCATCGTGAGATGTTGCCCGGCAGCCGCAAGCGCCATCCCCGGCCGTGCGAGCGAACCGGCGAGCCCCGCGGATCACCACGACGGCATAAGGCGAATACGTGGCCATTTTTCAGTCCGTGTCCGGGCGCCGAACCGGGGACCAGTCGACGGCCCCTGCCTCCGCAAATTTGAGCCGATCGCGCAATTCCGGATGCACACCCGCCTGCATCAGCAGTGCCATGCCGCCTAATCGCCGCGCGTCCTCATCGGTAATCGGGCACCTGTCGTTCGGTTCTGCATGCGGCGGAATCGTGACGCCGACACCCACATTCATTTCGCGATCCAGGACAGCCTGCACGTCCTTGCGAAACACAGTGCACATCGTCATCTGTTCGGTTTCCTCATCGTAAAACACGATGGTTGCACGTCTCGGCTTACTCATGTCGCATTCATCTACCCGCGTCAGCGGCTACCGTCACCCTGCCTCGGAAGAGGCTCAAGCGTCACACTCATGTATTTCTCGATGCAGGGCTGCCCGGCTGCGATGAGATTCAGCATGGCGGCACCGAGACGACGCGCAAACTCATCATCGATCCGATAGTCGAACTCGTCCAACAGGATCGGCATTTCGAGAACGCCCTGCAATTGCGGCGCGAGTTTGTCCGGATCAGCTGCTTTTACGATAAGGCTTTGCTGGTCCTCGTCGTAAATCACAACGACGGCATAAGGCGAATGCTTGGCCATTTAGAATCCTCTGCATTCCTGGTAATTCAGGAACGCGTTCTGCTTGCACATTGCCAGGCCGGCAAGGCCGCCCATGACCTTTGCTAGCCGATTGCACAATTCGACAGCGGCTTCGTATTTCTCCATGCAGGCCGCCTCCAACCCTTCGTTCACGCGGCGTGCAGCCAGAATCAACGAATCGCTGCCCAAAGGCGAATCCCCTGGAGAGAACGGCGTGGCGTCGCCGAGCGGCGTATCCACCCGCCCGGATGCCGGACCAGTAACACCACTGCCGGCGCGCCTCACGACGCTCTCCAGGTATCTTATCAACTCCCCTGCCGACACATCACTTGGCCGCGCCCAATCCGGGAGCGGCTTGTCTACCGGAAGCGATGCCACCGGCGCGACACTGGGGAGCCGATGCGCCCGCGGGAAAGGTGGCGTCGATGGCCGACCACCAGCAGTGCCACGCCCTATCGCCTGACGCTCGATCACAACGGCGACCTGCCCGTCCTCGATGGCGGATCTGAGCACATCGAGCGGTACACCACGGAATGCGTCCAGGCCCAACTGCCGTAAGTACGTCATCGCGTTCGTTGTCAGGCCCGCGTACGTCGGCCAGTGCAGCATCAACTCGGCGACCGCAGCGCGTTGACTGGCCAGCAACGTTGCACTTCCCGCGCGCGTGAGCGTCGCACGCTTTCCTGCACCCAGCTCGATTGCAATTGAAGTCATTCGACACCCCGGCGTTACCGTCGGGGCGAATCTACTTTTCGAAGCGCGATGCAACAAGCACCCGGTTTTCATGAAGCAGAACAAAACCGGCACCCGGCGGGACTGAAAGCGCGCAGGGTTTCCCTGGAACAGGCCGGAGAAGCGCTACAGGCCGCGTGTGCGCACGAACGGGCGGACGCATTCCGCGCGAATGGACAAAAGCACACCCACACGTCAGAACCTTCACATTGTGTTACCGGCTCGGCGTGGTCCGTGCCGCTCGCTCAATACCGCATCACCAGATACAGCCCGGCAGCCGCAAGCGCCATCCCCGGCCATGCGAGCGCACCGATCGTCTCGCAGAGCACGATGAGCGCGATCAACGCGGTGGCCGGCGGAATCAGAAAGAACAGCGCCGACACGCGCGACGCCTCGCCGTATCGCACCATCGCGAGCAGCAGCGAAATCGCGATCAGCGAGTTGCAGATCACGAGATACGCGAGTGAACCTGCCAGGCCCGCAGTCCAGTGCACGTGCATGGGTTCGAGTGCGAACGCGAGTGGCGCGGTCACGGCGAGGCCCACGGTGTACTGCACGAGGTTCGCGGTGACCGGATGAACGTCGGTGCCGAAGCGCTTTTCCCACAGCGTGCTGCCGGTGATCGATGCGAGCGCAAGCAATGCGAACACCAGCGCCCACGACGACGACACCGCGACCGACGAGCGCGCGAGGATGACGATCACGGCGCCCGCCGCGCCGAGTGCGAGCCCGACCCAACGCAGCGCGCCAACCCGCTCGCCGGCGATCATTGGGGCGAGCAGTCCGACGAGAATCGGCTGCTGCGACGTGACGAGCGCGACGGCCCCGGCCGACATGCCGAGCTTCAGGCTCAGATACGTGAACGAGAAATAGCCGGCCTGCAACAGCAAGCCGACGACGACGAGATTGCGCCATTCGCCGCGCGTGCGCGGCAACGCGGGGCGCAGCCACAGGAACGGCCCGACGAGCAGCGCGACGACGCACGCATAGCGCAGCGCAAGAAACGTGAGCGGATCGGCGTCGCGCAAGCCCAGCTTCAGGAACACGAAGCCGCTCGCCCACAGCAGCAGGAACAGTGCGGGCGCGACGCGCAGCCAGCGCGGTTGCGATGTCGCCATCGGCGGATCGCGCGTCGTCATGTGCGCTCGTCCTGGATGGCCGGATGATTGTCTGCGCTGCATGCGAACGGGCGCATCATCGACGGATCAGGCGGGATACGGCGGTCGTCACGGTGCCGGTGACGATCACGATCTCCAGTGTCCGGCTCATCACGGCGTGCCCCCGAATAGGAATTGTGCGGTGATCATACGCCGCGTCGACCGATCCTGCGCCGTCGCTACGGAGCGGGCACGGCGCGCGGCGGCACGCGCTCGCCGTCAGCATCGTCCGAGGCCAGCATGCGCGGAATCTCGTCGACGAATGCATCAATGACGACGCGCACCTTCGACGGCACATGCCGCGACGTCGGCCGCACGACAAACACTTCGGCGCCCGATGTGCTCTCGCTGTCCATCACGAGCGCGAGACGGCCGTCGCGCACGTACGGCGCCATCAACCAGCACGGCAGCCACGCGAGGCCCACGCCGGCCGCGGCCGCGTCGGCGATCGCCTGCAGGTCGTCGAACCGCAGGCGGCCGGCCGGGCGATGGTCGTGCACCGCGCCGTCCGCGCCGATGATCCGCCAAGGTGTCGGCTGCCCGCCGCGCGAATACGCGATACCGACGTGCGACGCGAGTGTGTCGAGCCCCGACGGCCGGCCATGACGATCGAGGTACGCGGGCGATGCGCTGATGCCCATGCGCTGCACGCCGAGCTTCCGGCCGACCAGTGCGCTGGTGTCGGCCAGCGCGCCGATCCGCACGGCGATGTCGAAGCCGTCGTTGACGAGATCGGCGACGCGATCGCTGAACGACACGTCGATTTCCAGCCGCGGATAGCGCTCGACGAGGCGCCGCACGACGGGCGCCACGCATTGCCGGCCGAACAGCACGGGCACGCTGATTCGCACGCGCCCGGTCGGCTCGCGCCGGCCCGCGTCGAGCGCGGCCTCCGTCGCGCCGAGTTCGGCCAGCAGCCGCCGGCACTGCTCGTAATAGACGAGCCCTTCGTCGGTCAGCCCGAGCTGGCGCGTCGTGCGCCGCAGAAGCCGCGCGCCGAGACGCTGTTCGAGCCGCGCGACGATTTTCGCGACGGCCGAGCGCGTCATGCCGAGGCGCAGCGCCGCCGCCGCGAAGCTGCCCGCTTCCACGACGTCGACGAATTCGGCGACGCCTCTCAGCCGCTCATCCATGCAATTCCGCTCCGGTGGGATGACAGGGTTGTGTCCACTGCGGCGACAATCATTGGCCGAATTCTCGCCAATGCGTCCCGCCTCGCGACACTATGATAGTCCGCTCTACCTGGGAAAAGGAGTCGACATGCATGCATGGCAAGTCAAACCGGGCGACGGCGTTGCCGGGCTCCGGCGCATCGACGCGACGCTTCGTCCGGTCGGCCCGACCGACGTCGTCGTGAAAATCCACGCGGCTGCGCTGAACTATCGCGACCTGATGTTCGCGCGCGGCGACTATCTCGGCATCGGCACCGACGCGCTGATCCCGGTCGCCGACGGTGCCGGAGAAGTCGTCGAAACCGGCCGCGACGTCACGCGGTTCAAGCCGGGCGATCGCGTGATCAACACGTATTTCCCGCACTGGATCGACGGGCCGCCCACGCAGCAGAAAGTCTCGGGGTCGCCCGGCTCGCATTTCGACGGCGTGCTCGCCGAACGCTTCGTCTCCGACGAAGCCGCACTGGTCGCGATTCCCGCGCATCTCGACTACGCCGAAGCGGCGACGCTGTCGTGCGCGGGCATCACCGCGTGGAATGCGCTGTTCGTCGACGGCGGGCTGGGACCGGGCGCGACCGTCGTGCTGCTCGGCACGGGCGGCGTGTCGATCATTGCGCTGCAACTCGCCCATGCGGCCGGACTGCGCACGATCGTGACCTCGTCGAGCGATGCCAAGCTCGAACGCGCTCGCGCACTGGGTGCGGACGCAACGATCAACTATCGCACGACCCCCGAATGGCAACATGACGTGCTGCGCCTCACCGGCGGTACGGGCGCGGATCTCGTCGTCGAAGTCGGCGGACGCGACACGCTGCCGCACTCGATCGCCTCGACGAAAATCGGCGGCACCGTGTCGATCATCGGCGGCCTCAGCAGCTTCGGCGGCCCGACGCTCGATCTGCTGTCGCTGATCGGCGGCGTCCGGCAATTGCACGGCTTCATGGTCGGCAGCCGCGCGATGCTCGACGACGTCGCTCGGCTCGTCGACGCGAAACGGATCAAGCCGGTGGTCGATCGCGTGTTCGGCTTCGACGAAGCGCCGCAAGCCTATGCGTACCTCCAGTCGGGGCAGCATTTCGGAAAGGTCGTGATTCGCGTCGCCTCGTAACGAAAGAAGGCGGCTCAAGCCGCCTTCTGCTCCCTGCGTCGTTCAACTGCCCCGCCTCGCTCCCCCGCCCATAGCGCATTCGCGCACATGCTTTTCCGAATCCGTTATTGGATCGCGCCGCCGTGCGTTTTTATACTCGTCAGCACGCTCTGATGAAGAGTGCCAGCCAATTTCGACGCAACAGAACAGGACGGAAAGATGAGCCTACGCCCCTTGCACGACCGGGTCATCGTGAAGCGACTCGACCAGGAAACCACCACCGCCTCGGGCATCGTGATCCCCGACAGCGCCGCTGAAAAACCCGACCAGGGCGAAGTGATCGCCGTCGGCCCCGGCCGCAAGGACACGGACGGCCAGCGCATCGTGCCCGACCTGCAGGTCGGCGAACGCGTGCTGTTCGGCAAGTACGCGGGCCAGGCCGTCAAGGTGGACGGCACCGAATTCCTGGTGCTGCGCGAGGAAGACATCGTCGCGGTCGTCAATCAATAACGGAGTGCAATCATGGCAGCGAAGGAAATCATTTTCAGCGACATCGCCCGCGCGAAGCTGACCGAAGGCGTCAACATTCTCGCGAATGCAGTGAAGGTCACGCTCGGGCCGAAGGGCCGCAACGTCGTGCTCGAACGCAGCTTCGGCGCACCGGTCGTCACGAAGGACGGCGTGTCGGTCGCGAAGGAAATCGAACTCGCGGACAAGCTGCAGAACATCGGCGCGCAGCTCGTGAAGGAAGTCGCATCGCGCACCAGCGACGCCGCCGGCGACGGCACGACGACGGCCACCGTGCTGGCGCAGGCGATCGTGCGCGAAGGCCAGAAATACGTCGCGGCCGGGCTTAATCCCCTTGATCTGAAGCGCGGCATCGACAAGGCGGTCGCAGCGGCCGTCGACGCGCTGAAGCAGATCAGCAAGCCGACCACCACCAGCAAGGAAATCGCGCAGGTCGCGACGATCTCCGCGAACGGCGAGGAATCGATCGGCCAGCGCATCGCCGAAGCGATCGACCGCGTCGGCAAGGAAGGCGTGATCACCGTCGAGGACGGCAAGTCGCTCGCCGACGAGCTCGACGTCGTCGAAGGCCTGCAGTTCGATCGCGGCTATCTGTCGCCGTACTTCATCAACAATCCCGACAAGCAGATCGCCGAGCTCGAGAACCCGTACATCCTGCTGCACGACAAGAAGGTGTCGAACATCCGCGACCTGCTGCCGGTGCTCGAACAGGTTGCGAAGTCGGGCCGCCCGCTGCTGATCATCGCGGAAGACGTCGAAGGCGAAGCGCTCGCGACGCTGGTCGTGAACAACATTCGCGGCATCCTGAAGACGGTCGCGGTCAAGGCGCCTGGCTTCGGCGATCGCCGCAAGGCGCTGCTCGAGGACATCGCGATCCTGACCGGCGGGCAAGTCGTCGCCGAGGAAACGGGCCTCACGCTCGAGAAGGCGACGCTCGCCGAACTCGGCCAGGCGAAGCGCATCGAGGTCGGCAAGGAAAACACGACCGTGATCGACGGCGCCGGCGACGCGAAGAACATCGAGGCACGCGTGAAGCAGATTCGCGTGCAGATCGAAGAAGCGACGTCCGACTACGACCGTGAAAAGCTGCAGGAACGCGTCGCGAAACTCGCGGGCGGCGTCGCGGTGATCAAGGTCGGCGGCGCGACCGAGATCGAGGTCAAGGAGAAGAAGGATCGCGTCGACGATGCGCTGCACGCGACGCGCGCGGCCGTCGAGGAAGGCATCGTGCCGGGCGGCGGCGTCGCGCTGATCCGCGTGCGGCAGGCGATCCGCGAGCTGAAGGGCGCGAATGCCGATCAGGACGCGGGCGTCAAGATCGTGCTGCGCGCACTCGAGGAACCGCTGCGCCAGATCGTTGCGAACGCGGGCGAGGAATCGAGCGTGGTCGTCGCGAAGGTCGCGGAAGGCACGGGCAACTTCGGCTACAACGCGCAGACCGGCGAATACGGCGACCTCGTCGAATCGGGCGTGCTCGATCCGACCAAGGTCACGCGCACGGCACTGCAGAACGCGGCGTCGGTGGCCGGGCTGCTGCTGACGACCGATGCAACCGTGTTCGAAGCGCCGAAGGATGCGGCACCCGCCGCGTCGCCGGGCGGCCCGGGCGCGGGCGGGCCGGGGTTCGATTTCTGACGATGCGTCGCGGTGTGCCGGTTCGCCGGCATGCCCGGCGATTCCGAGGTAAGGCAACGCGTGGCGACGAAAGTCGTCACGCGTTTTTTATTGATCGACCCGCATACCGGCGCGGCGCGGCGTCCGCGGTAAGATGAACGCTCATTCCGCCTCGTCGCCTCCCCAAAGCCATGTCGACCGCCATCGCCACCTTGCTGCCGCTCGCCGGCGTCCTGCTGCTGAGCGTCGCCAGCCCGGGCCCGAATTTCGTGATCGTCACGTCGACCGCAGTCGTGTCGCGCCGCGCCGGCGTGATGACCGGCCTGGGCCTCTCCGCTGCCTCCGGCACCTGGGCAGCGATCGCGATTGCCGGGCTGAGCCTGCTCGTCACCCACGTCGCCTGGGTGCACACCGCGCTGCGGCTGGCAGGCGCCGCGTACCTGATCTGGCTCGGCCTGAAAATGGTGCTGACCGCGCGCAAGCCGTTGCCCGCGTCCGCGCCGGCCGCGTCCTCCGACTGGAACGCCGCTAAAAGGGGCTACGTGGTCAGCATGACGAACCCGAAATCCGTCGCGTTCTACGGCAGTATCTTCGCGTTGATGGTGCCGGCGCACGCGTCGGCGTGGCTCGATCTCGCGGTCGTCGTGCTGTCGATCGGGATCTCGGGCGCGTGGTATTGCACGATGGCGCTGCTCGCGTCGCACCCGTCCGTGCGCCGGCTGCTGATTCGGCGCAAGGCCGTGCTCGATACGACGGCCGGGTTGCTGCTGATGGGGCTCGGCGGAAGGATGCTGACCGGGCGTTGAAGCCGGCGGTATCGCCTTTTACAGCAGATAGCGGACCACGAGCCGCGTCACGTCGCCAAAAAATCGTCTCCGTGGTGGAGCATGGCCGTGTGCGTCGAACCGCATCGGACGCTCGCCATAAAAAAAGGCCGCTTGCGGCGCGTCATCGACGACGCCCGCAAGCGGCCTTGTCACTCGCAGTGCGACTCAGCGCCGCGTCGCCAGCCGCCTCACCACACGCACGAGCGCATCGACTTCATCGCACGTGTTGTAGAACGCCAGCGACGGCCGCACCGTCGCTTCGAGCCCGAACCGCCGCAGGATCGGTTGCGCGCAGTGATGCCCCGAGCGCACCGCGATGCCCTCTTCGTTCAGCGCCTGCCCGACTTCCTCGGTCTCATAGCCCTTCAGCACGAACGACAGCACGCTCGCCTTGTCGCGCGCGGTGCCGACGAGCCGCACGCCCGGCACCGGCGCGAGCACGCTGGTTGCATACGCAAGCAGATCGTGTTCGTAGCGCGCGATGTTCTCGATGCCGACGCGGCTCACGTAATCGAGCGCCGCCCCCAACCCCACCGCATCCGCGATGTTGCCGGTGCCGGCCTCGAAGCGGTTCGGCGGCGGCTGGAACACCGTACGCTCGAACGTCACGTCCGCGATCATGTTGCCGCCGCCCTGCCAGGGCGGCATGTCGTCGAGAATCGCGCGCTTGCCGTACACGACGCCGATCCCGGTCGGCCCGTAGATCTTGTGCCCCGAGAACACGAAGAAATCCGCGTCGAGCGCCTGCACGTCGACGCGCATGTGCGAGATCGACTGCGCGCCGTCGACGAGCGCCTTCGCGCCCGCGCGATGCGCAAGCTCGACGATCTCCTTCACCGGCACGACCGTCCCGAGCGCATTCGACACCTGCGTGACGGACACGATCTTCGTGCGATCGTTGAGCAGCTTCCGGTATTTGTCGAGCAGCACCTGCCCCGAATCGTCGACCGGAATCACGCGCAGCTTCGCGCCCTTCTGCGCGGCGAGCTGCTGCCACGGCACGATGTTCGCGTGATGCTCGAGATGCGACACGACGATCTCGTCGCCTTCACCGACGTTCTGCACGCCCCACGTCTTCGCGATCAGGTTGATCGCTTCAGTCGTGCCGCGCACGAACACGATCTCGTCCGGCGACGCAGCGCCGATGAAACGCCGCACGGTGTCGCGCGCATGCTCGTATGCATCCGTCGCGCGGCCCGCCAGTGCATGCGCGGCGCGGTGGATGTTCGAGTTCTCGTGCGCATAGAAATACGCGAGACGGTCGATCACGGCCTGCGGCTTGTGCGTCGTCGCCGCGTTGTCGAACCAGACGAGCTGCTTGCCGTTCACGCGTTCCTGCAGGATCGGGAAATCGCGGCGAATCGCGTTCACGTCGAACGGCGGATGCGCGCCGCGATGCAGGTTGCCCTGCAGCTCCGCGGCGTGCGCATCGTCGATGAAGTAACGCGGCACGTCCGCACCCGACGCACGCGCAGCCGGCACGTCGCGATGCACGGCGAGCAGGTCGCGCAACGCATCGTCGCCCGGCAACCCGAACGCTTCGGGCGACGCGAGCCCGTTCGACGGCACGACGATGTCCTGCGGCGTCGCCTGCCAGCCCTGCAGCGAACCGTCGGTGAAGTAGTACGGCGACGCAGTCGGCGCACCCTTCACCGCGCCTTCCGATACCGCCGCGCTCGCCTGCGGCACACCGAGCGCCGCACCGCCGACGCGCGGCTCGAACGCGGGCGCAATCGACACCGCGTTGTCGGGCAGCCCGTTCTGCGCGGCCGCATGCGGCGCGAGCGCGGGCACGCGGTTGCCGAGCGACAGCACGTGGGTCGGCGCGGACGGCGCGAGGTTCGCGCCGGGCGCCTTGCCTTGCGGCAGCGCGAGCCCCGGCACGCCGGTACCCGTGCCGCCCGGCCCCGCGAGCGGCGAGCCGGCCGGCGCCGGGTTGCTCACCGACGCCAGGATCGGCGCGGCCGCCGGCAATGCGGACGGCACGCCGCCGACCGCGCCGCTGCCCGCCGACAGCCCGGGCGCGGTGGCCTGCCCGGGCGGCGTCGCGAAGAACTCGGACGCGAGCCGCGCGAGCGCCGCCGGGTCAGGCAGGCCGGCCGGCAGCGGCGCGTGCGGCAGCGCGAGCGCGTCGCCGGTGGCCGAGCCGGGATTAACGGTAGGTGTCGGGATAGTCATGGAACTTGGCGATTTCGACGTCATCGAGGACAGCCAGCGCATCCGGCGAATGGACCGCGAGCGAGCAGTACAGCGAGATCAGGTACGACGCGATCGCCTGGTTGTTGATCCCCATGAAACGCACCGACAGGCCCGGCCCCTGTTCGCCCGCGACGCCCGGCTGATAGAGGCCGACGACGCCCTGGCGCTTGTCGCCGACGCGCAGCAGCAGGATCTTGGTCTTGCCGTCCGCGACGGGCACCTTGTCCGACGGGATCAGCGGAATGCCCCGCCACGTGAGGAACTGCGAGCCGAACAGGCTGACCGTCGGCGGCGGCACGCCGCGCCGCGTGCATTCGCGGCCGAACGCGGCGATCGCGAGCGGGTGCGTGAGGAAGAATGCGGGTTCCTTCCACACCTTGGTCAGCAGCTCGTCGAGATCGTCCGGCGTCGGTGCGCCCGTCAGCGGGAAGATCCGCTGTTCGTCGGTCACGTTCGCGAGCAGACCGTAGTCCGGGTTGTTGATCAGCTGGCTTTCCTGCAGCTCCTTGATCGTCTCGATCGTCAGGCGCAGCTGTTCCTTGATCTGGTCATGAGGACTGCTGTAGAGATCGGAGATCCGCGTATGCACGTCGAGCACCGTGCTCACCGCGTTCAGGAAATACTCGCGCGGTTGTTCCTCGTACGGCACGAAAGTCTGCGGCAGCACGCTTTCGTCCTCGAGCTGCGTGCACGCGGCGCGCACGGCTTCCGGGTTCTTCACCTGGTTCAGGCGATAGATGCCGGCCTCGACCGGCACCCATTGCAGCAGATGGGTCAGCCAGCGCGGCGTGATCGTGGAAAGCTGGGGGACGGTCTTGGTAGCGTTCGCTAGTTGGCGGGCGGCGTGATCGCTCAGCGCGGCCGTGCCGCTTGCAACGGTCGACATGTGTGGCTCCGGATTCTTAAGATGAAAAACGGGATTGCTTATGACGCTTGGCGATTATCGGAAGCACGCACCTGCCGGCTCAACATGCTATAGCCGTCACACGGCACAACCGAAGGGGAAAAAGCGGGACGCCGTCAGGTGACGTACGCGCGCGGCAGCAGCGTCGAGATCGACACGTCGAATGCGCGCGCGATCTTGTCGGCGGTGACGATGGATGCGATCGCCTCGCCGCGCTCGATCTCGCCGACATACGAACGGTTCAGCCCCGCGTGTTCGGCGAGCTGCTCCTGCGACCACGTGCGCGCTTCGCGCAGCTTGCGCACGTTGGCGCCGAAGTGCTGGATCAGGTCGCTCATGGCGTCACCTGCGTGTCGGGCACCGGCTCGGCCGGCTCAGTCGGCTCGGCCCGTACACGCGGCGCGGCATTCGCCTCGCTGCGCAGCACGGCCTGCGTGACGTTCGCACCGGCCGGCACGTCCTGCGTGAGCCACACGTTGCCGCCGATCACCGCGCCGCGGCCGATCGTGACGCGGCCGAGGACCGTTGCGCCGGCATAGATCACGACGTCGTCCTCGACGATCGGATGGCGTGCGAGCCCTTTCTCCAGATGGCCGGCCGCATCGCGCGGGAAACGCTTGGCGCCGAGCGTGACGGCCTGGTACACGCGCACGCGCTCGCCGATGATCGCCGTCTCGCCGATCACGACGCCCGTGCCGTGATCGATGAAGAAGCCGCCGCCGATGCGCGCGCCCGGATGAATGTCGATGCCCGTTTCCGCGTGAGCCTGCTCGGCGATGATCCGCGCGAGCAGCGGCAGCCCGAGCCGGTACAGTTCGTGCGCGAGCCGGTGATGGATCATCGCGAGAATGCCGGGATAGCAGAGCAGCACTTCGTCGACGCTGCCGGCGGCCGGATCGCCATGGAACGCGGCCAGCACGTCGCCGTCGAGCAGGCGGCGAATGTCGGGCAGGCGCGCAGCGAAGGCCTGCACGGCCGTGGATGCAACGTCGTCGATCTGCGCGTCGGCATTGCGCTGACGCGCGGCGTAGCGCAACTCCAGCGTCACTTGCGCGAGCAGCGCGTTCAGCGCCGCGTCGAGCGCATGGGCCACATGGAAGTTCTCGCTTTCCTGGCGCAGGTCGGGTGGCCCGAGCCGCATCGGGAACAGCACGCCCTTCAGCGCGCCGATGATCTGCGCAAGCGCCTCGCGCGCCGGCAGGTCGCGCCCGCCCGGTTCGAGCGAGCGCCGCTGCTTCTCGCGCCACGCGCGGCGCACGGTCTGGAGCGACTGAACGATGTCGTCGATTTCAAATGCGGCCATGCTGACTTCTCCCCGTAACGGCCGTGACTCAGTCCTGTGCCCACGGCAGGCCGCGATAGCGCCAGCCGTTCCGGCCGCCGCGCTGCTGCCGCTCGTCGAGGTCGCCCTCGAACCCTTCGAGCACGTTGAATACCTGCGTGAACCCGGCCTTCGCCGCAGCCTCGGCCGCCTGCGCGGACCGGTTGCCGCTGCGGCACAACAGCAGCACCACCGCGTCCTTGCCGGTCTTCGCTTCCAGTTCGCGCACGAAGCGCGGGTTGCGCGTCAGGCTCGTGCCGGTCGCCCACGGCACGTGCAGCGACTCCGGCACGTGGCCGACGAATTTCCGTTCCTCCGCGGTGCGCACGTCCACCAGCAACGCGTCGCCGGCGGAGAACAGCGCCCATGCGGCTTGCGGCGCCACGCCGCCCGCGTAAGGCGTGCCCGCCGATGCGGCCGCCGTGCGGGCGTCCTCGAGCGCCTGCTGTGCGGCGGTTCGTTCTTCCAATGCAAAAGTCATGACGCTTCCTTGTTCTCGCAGATTCGTATGAACCAACACCCTGGGAATGCGGCCGGTGCAGCTTGCGTGCTGTCTATAGCCGTCAGCCCCACTATGCGAGCGCACTCGGAGAAGCAGAACCAATAAAAATTCATTTCCTAATCAGCGGCGCGTGAAATGCAATAGCAGAGGCACGCTATCGGGGCGGGGGCGTGCGGGGGATGTGAGGAGATGACAGTTCGATGTCATGCATCGAAGGATTTTGAAAGGCGGCCGTGCCGTGAAGTCACGAGCGGCGCACTGGACGTCGTCATGGAATTGAAACGAGCACGGCAACCGCGAGGATTCGAGCGGCTTTCACGAGCGCGCTCGCTGGAGGAAGTGGGGTATCGATCACCGGGCGTCCGACGCGAAAGTCTGGCACCGAACGTTTGCTGCGTGTCGACAGTAGAACCCGCTCATGTATCCGGCATGTTTCAACAACATGGCTTCAGCACAATCCGATTTTTATGAAGCGGCGATCGATAAAGTGCAATGCAAACGCGTCGGTCTTGCCACGCTTGCACGGACGATAACGATTCAGGCGCTGCAAGGTACGGACGCAGTGTCGTACGCACGTGCATCACACGATTTCATCACCGGATAACGCACCTCACAGACGAATCGGATCGAGAGGTCGCGTGCATCTACATCCATGAAGCAATGCGAAGCATTCCTGCTTGAAACACATTCTGACAATCCGCGTTCGTTGCCACGGCCTTTGCGCGCATTTTTCCGGAATCAGTGTTTTTTCGTGTGTGCCAGATCGTTATGCTTGCCGCCTCGTTCCGGTTCTTCTTTGATTCGGACACTTATCGATTCTTCCGATATCGATCCGATGACGGAGGAACGTATCAGGCATGCCAAGGAGTCTGGATGACCGATTCATTTCTCGATCCGCGACCGATAGCGGACACGCCCACTGACGAACCCGCTGCTCAGGTCAATACGCCCGACGCACCTAAATCACGCCCCGAACCACCGCCGATCATCGTCGGTCGCGTCGAAGGGGTGACGAGGTTCGTGAAGGGCATACCGCTTATCTGCGTCAGGCAGATGCCCTTGCCCGGTGTCGTCATCTTCGTGCATGGCGTGAACTCGGAGGGCGAATGGTTCGATGCGACGGAGGACGGGCTGTGCAAAGGCCTCAATCGCCGGATCGGGCGGCTCGACGATCAATTGATGTATCACGGCATCGAAGCCGGGCAATTGACGCCGGCGAAGTACACCGAAAGCGTGACGCCGGATGGGTTCTTGAATCCGAAGCTTTGGTCTGGCAACTACATCAAGCCCGAGCCGTCATTTTCGCCAGTCATTCATTTCCGGTGGGGCTATCGCGCGACTGCGGCGGAATTGAAAGAGTACGGCGACAAGATCTTCCTCAACGAGAAGGACTACTGGGGCGGCGGTCCGTTCACCAATGGCTGCTCGAGCCTGCCCGACCTTTGGCACGGCGGTCTCGATGATCGAACGATGGGATGGATGACCGTGCAAGGCATCAATCCAACCAATCGCCCTTTGTACCGCGCGCCGCCCCGCGCGTATGGCGTGCTCGCGGCCTTGCGATTAGCCAGATTGATCGAGTCGATCCGCCAGATGCAGGCTGATGTACCGATTACCGTCGTATGCCATAGCCAAGGCAACATCGTCGGCCTCACGGCGGCGTTCTTCGGCGACGCATTCCCCGATGTTGAAGATCCGTGGGGCCGCATGGGCCACTGCGTCGCGGACGCCTATGTGCTGGCAAACGCGCCGTACAGCCTTGCGAATGCAGATGGCCCGTACAAATCCGACACGTTCATGGATACGTGGTCGCAACGCGCGACGAAAGATGCGAGCGGTCATCGTGGACGGCAAAGCTACGCCGCGCGCACGAAAACGTTCGGCAAATTCCTGTCGATCATTGGTGCCCGCAAGGACTTCGAACAACCGGTGGACAAGGTTGATGAAGACATGAAAAACAAGCGGATCTCGCCAACGAGCAACCGGTCCTATGCCGCGCAACAGGATCGCGATCGGCATGGCTTGAATGGATCGACGTATGGCCGCGTCACCGCGTATTGCTGTCCGCACGATCAGGTGATTTCGGCGGTGACGGTTCAAGGCATCGGCTGGCGCGGGATCAGCAAGCATGAACTCGACGACATCAGCGCCGCTGGTGTCCTGACGCAGCGCGTGTTCGCATCCGGCTTTCCCGTCGGCGTACAGAAACCCTATCGGTATTGGGAGGATGACTGGCGGCATGGCAAGCCAGGAACGAAGTCAGGCTTCTGGTACCCGCCATCGCCACCGGCCAAATTCAACCTGATCGGCGCAGTCAAAGACAATGAGAGTGTTTGGGGTATAGCGGCGACGCTGGCAACCGCACCGCTCATGTTCGTCGTGACCGGCATCAGTTCGGCGTTGAACATGCTCCGCGTGAACGCCGATCCACCAAAGGGCTGGACGGTGGTAGCGGATGCTCCCGCGCTGGATGATCCATTTCCGCCCAAGGCCTTGCGATTCGGCAAACCCGTCGAAACGAAGGACGGTGACGCGGTAAGCGACTTCAACGAAGGCAACGATCCACCGGCTGCATGGCGTGATGCGAGCAAGGCCGATGCAGACAAACGGGCTGACGATCCCTACGACCAGTACAAAGCAAAGAACAAGGACAGCGTTGCGCAAGGCACGGCAGCAACCGAAGCCGGGCAGCGCTACGAGGATCGCGCGCTGATGCGGATGGAGGCACGTCGAACATTGAACACCGAATGGCTCGACCGCGACGGCCATGTGATTGGCGAGGACGGCAAAAGCGAAATGCCAGAAGGCTACAAGGAATGGCGCGACAAGCAGATCGTCGACTGGCTCGATCGCGGCGCGACCAATAGTCCGACCAACCACTCTACGACGATGACCAATCCCGAGCATGCCGAGAAGGCCCTTGCGTATGACGTTGCCGTGGGGCGGTGCTATCTGACGGAGAAGCAGCTCAAAGAGCTGCGTATTCAGGCCGACTGGCGCATGGTGGCAGGCGCCCCGGATGACGGTCAGGTCAAGAAATACGCGAAGTATTTCAAATCGGGAACTGTCGATGACCTCCCTATGCATAAATGGGTACATGCAGAGAAAAGCGAGGGGGCAATACCCGACGCGATCTTGGATGAGCGTGAGGGCGAGTTTTATCTAAGGGTCGGGGGTGTGATTTGAAGACGCTAATCGCCACATGGCCGCGCCGCGCTGCCATCGCCGTTTTGACATGGCTGATCACCGCCGTACTCATGGCCACGTTGATGGCACACGTAGAACAACCCGGCCCGGCACATTTGGAAATGGGAGACTGGATGAAACGATTCGTTGTCGTACCCGGCCTGACCGCGCTCATGGTGTTTCTGTTCACCACGGCCGCGATGCGCTCGGCACAAGCAGTGCCTGCGCAGGAGTCCGCGGGCAACACCGCGCTAGCAGTAGCAGAACCGGCAAGGCCATTCGTCGCGCAGGTTGTCGGCCTGATTTGGCTGAATCCACTGCAACGCAGGGACTATCCTACCGAGTGGCAATTGCTGTGGACGCAAGGGCTTTCAGCACCTAACAAAAATGACGATATGGTTCGCACCGATCCGAAGTCCTTTACTACGCTGCAATCTGTAGCGGGTATCGCATACGGCAACGAAGGCGAGGAAACGTTTAAGGGGTTTTACCATAAATATATGGAGGAATTCCTGGATTTATTGCGTAACCGCTACGCGATGAACTCATCCTATTTTTACACGGTTAAACCCAACGATCCCAAGGATTGGCGCGAACTGGCCGGAATTCATGTTGAGTTGGCGATTCCGGAACGGCTCGAAATCGCAGAATCGAGAGAATTTTTGACCAAGGAGATCAAGTCGACATTCTTGATCGGAAATCCATATTTCCCGACGATGTGGAGCCGCCCCACGCCTCCCGACGTGCACATCACGCAAGGCGGTGCGAACGCCGGCTTCACGTCGCTGGACAACGCGCTGGACTACTTGCAGGCGAATCCTGACAAGACCGTATGGGCGATCAACTGGGACGCACCAAACTTCCCGCCCACGGACGCCCAGATCAACGAGAACCTCGTCGTACTGTTCCTCGCCGGCCCGAACTTCAACACCGAGCGCGAACCGCTCGCGTGGATTGGCAAGGCCGCAACCGGCAATACACAGGCGTTTGAGCGGAAGGTCGGCACCACCCGTGCCGTGCAAGCGTGGAAGGTCGCCATCGACCAGGCCGCCCGCAATGCCGGTATCGCCGTTCCGGACATCAACTACATCTTCCACGACGCCGGTAAACCCAGTGACACATCGTCGTCACGCCTTGTTTCGCTCACACGAACGTTGACTGAAACCCTTCCGGAATACGACTACATGAAGCAGACCTTCAACACGGCCGGTTTGCTTGGCGACATGGGAACCGGTAGCGCATTGACCAACGTGGCGCTCGCGATCGGCCGCGTCAATCACTACGGCGGCAACGCACTGGTTGCCGGCACAACCGATCCCGAACATCCCGTCGCGGTTGTCGTCATGCCCCCGTCGAAGCTCACGCCAATCGATCCGACCAAGGACTGGTTCCGCGCACGCGGCGGGAACAACGCCTACCTCCCATGGTGGGGACGCCGACACGACACGGATTACGGCATGCAGGGCTATTCGTGGTGAGTCAACGACACGGCAACGCCATCCGGGCGACCGGGCCCGGTCAGCGCCGAGCGCGCTCCGACACGTCGACACGCCCACCCCCGATCAACACACCAGCCAGCACCCGCCCGCATCACAGATGCTCCACCTGCAGGATCGCATCGGCAAACGCCTGCGGCGCTTCCTGCGGCAGGTTGTGACCGATGCCGCCGGTGATCGTCCGGTGTTGATACTTGCCCGTGAACTTCTTCGCATACGCTGCCGGTTCCGGATGCGGCGCGCCGTTCGCGTCGCCTTCCATCGTGATCGTCGGCACGGTGATCGCCGGGCCGGCCGCGAGACGCCGCTCGATGTCGTCGTATTGCGCCTCGCCCTTCGCAAGCCCGAGACGCCAGCGATAGTTGTGGATCACTACCGCCACGTGATCGGGGTTCCGGAACGACGCGGCGCTGCGCGCATAGGTCTCGTCGGAGAACTGCCACTTCGGCGACGCGAGCTGCCAGATCAGCTTGTTGAACGCATCGCGATTCGCCGCATAGCCGAGCGCGCCGCGCTCGGTCGAGAAATAGAACTGATACCACCACTGGAATTCGGCCTGCGGCGGCAGCGGCTTGCGATTCGCCTCCTGGCTGCCGATCAGGTAGCCGCTCACCGACACCAGCGCCTTCACGCGCTGCGGCCACAGCGCCGCGATGATGTCGGCCGTGCGCGCGCCCCAGTCGTAGCCGCCGAACACCGCGCGGTCGATCTTCAGCGCATCCATCAGCGCGACGATGTCGACGGCCGTCACTGCCTGCTGGCCGTTGCGCACCGTGTCGGCCGAGCGGAACGTCGTCGACCCGTAGCCGCGCAGATACGGCACGATCACGCGGTAGCCCGCCGCCGTGAGCAGCGGCGCGACTTCCGCGTAGCTGTAGATGTCGTACGGCCAGCCGTGCAGCAGGAACACGACCGGCCCGTTCTTCGGCCCGAGGTCCGCATACCCGACGTTGAGCACGCCCGCGTCGATCTGGTGGATCTTGCCGAGCGACGCGACGCCGGCCGCGCGCTTCGGTGCCGACGCATCGGGTGCCGACTGCGCGCGCGCCAGCGAGCCGAACCCGAGGTCGGCAAGGCTCAGGCTGGCGAGCGTCGTACCAAGGATCAGACGGCGGCGGGTATTCACGGTATCAGGCATGACTCGTTCTCCATTGTCGATCGCCAAGGATGGAGCCCGCGCATGTGCGAGCGCTCCAGTATCGCCGTTCACGCGAGCGGCGCATGGCACCGCGCCGCCGTGTGAACTGCTTCACCGGTTTTATATCCGAACGGTCCGGATGTCTTGTATCTCAACGTATCTGCGTTCGGGAACGACACACAGCGATTCAAAATCGCACGCGAAACGGCGCGTTTCGGGGCCGCGCGGCACGCACGGCCCCGTGCGCCGATGCGTCAGAGCAGCTTGACGATTGCCGGCACGCTCAGCACCGCGACGTAGTAACCCATGAACTGCACGCCCGTGTTGAACGCGAACAGGCGCGACAGCATGCCGCCGAACAGGCCGATCGTGACGATCACCGCGAGCCCGAGCAACTGGCCTTCCCAGACCCCGATCACGACGATCAACCCCGCGAAGGTCGCGATGATCGCTTCGTGGCTCAGCTTGCGCGCGACGAACGACGCCGCGCGGTGCGCGTGATGCATCGCCAGCGGATACGCGATCAGCGCGGCCAGCAGGATCGACAGCAGCCCGTAGCCGAGAAACTCGGGCCAGCTCATCAGCGTATGGAGGTTGTGGATCTGCCCGCTCGCCGCGTCGACCGTGAAGCGCGGCGGCGCATTGAAGAGCGGCGCGGCCGGTCCCGCCGCCACCGGACTCAGCGGCAGCCCGAACGCGATCAGCGGAATCAGCGCCTCGGCGATGTAGGTCGCCTCCGTCACGCCGTTACGCGCGGCGATCACGGTCGTCAGCCGCTGGTACGCATGCCGCACGCGCGCACCGACGATCTCGCCCATCAGCACCGTCATCGCGACCGGGCTGAACACGAACGTCGCGCTCGACACGGCGGCCGTCCCGACCGTCCAACCCACCTGCTCGCGATCGAGCACCTTCAGCGGATTCGGGAAGTAGCCGCGCCAGCGCTTCACGTCCGGTGCGAGCACGAACGTCGACGGCCCGTCGCGCCGCATGCGCCGCCGCTCGGCCGGCGACAGGATCGAGAACAGGTCGGCGACCAGCGGCCCGATCGCGATGCCGAGGAAGTAGCTGACGCTGAGCTTCACGCCATAGTGACCGGTCAGCGCCTGCAGCCCGACCACCAGCATCACGAACGGCACGAGCAGCAGCACCGCCGCCCAGCGCCCCGCGGAGAAATACGCGATGCCGACTGCCGCCGCGAGGAACACCCACGGCGCGGCCTTCGCGATCGCCGTGCCGAACGGCGCGAGCAGCGACGCGAACAGCACCGCGAGCGGCAGCGCGACGAACGCGGCGACGATCGCGCCGGAGATCATCTTGCGCAGCGCGATGTGCGGCACGCCGAGCGCGCGCAGCAGCGTCGCCTGCTGCAACAGCGGCGCGGCCATCGTGTCGCCGGGAATGCCGAGCAGCGCGGTCGGGATCGCGTGCGTGATGTGCTTGGCCACCGCGCCCGCGAGGAAGAACGTGAACACGCCGGCGGGCGGCACGCCGAGCAGTGCGACGAGCAGCGTGAGCGGCGCGATCGTCGTCGTTTCGTCGGTGCCGGAGATCAGCCCGATGCCGGAGAACACGATCGCGCCGAGCAGGCCCATCGCCAGCGCCGACGGCAGTGCATGCAGAAGCGCGTCCATCAGCGGCCTCCCGTGCGCGCCCGCGCAGACGACGCTTCGTACGAAGCAAACAGGTCGAGCAGTCCGAGCTCTTCCATCTCCGCGCGTGCGCTCGGCGACAGGTCGCTCACCGACCCGAGCCCGCCCGAGGCTTCGGCGAGCTGCCGAAGCGCTTCGTCGCGCTCGGGGCCGTCGGCCGCATGCTCGATCACCGTGCGCTTCGGCTTGAACAGGCACGCGCACAGCGCACCGGCCAGCAGACAGCCGCCGAGGCCGATCAACATCGCATAGGCCCGTGCGATGGCCGCGTCCTGCACGAATGAAGCGAGCGCGAGACGGCCTGCCTCGAATGCGCCGAGGCTGATCGCGATGCCGAGCAGGACCGACCAGGCCAGATGTTTCGTGGCCACCGTGTCGCCCCACACCTCGACGAGCGTGTCGGTACCTGCATCGGCCTGCGCGAACGGCTGCGCGCGATGCCGCGCCGCCGATACCGCGCCTGAACCGGTCTGTTCCATGTGTCTCCTCCTGGATTGATATGTGGCCGGCTGTCCCGGCACGGCATGCGTCATGCGGCATGCCCGCGAACGTCATGCGTCAGGCATCAGGCGTCGCCATGCGCCGCCAGCAGTTCGACCGCGAAATCCGCGCGCACGTCTTTCTCGGCGACCATCCGTTGCGCGATCCGGTCGATGTCCGCGCCCGTCGCGCCGGCCGCGACGGCGATGTTGCGCGCATGCAGCGCCATGTGGCCGCGCTGGATGCCTTCGGTCGCGAGCGCGCGCAGCGCACCGAGATTCTGGGCAAGGCCGACCGCGACCGCAATCTCGCCGAGTTCCTGCGCGGACGTCACGTTCATGATCTTCAGCGCGAGACGCGCGAGCGGATGCGTCTTGGTCGCACCGCCGACGAGCCCGACCGGCATCGGCATCTCGATCGTGCCGACGAGGTCGCCGTTGTCGGCCTTCTCCCACGTCGTCAGTGACGTGTAGCGGCCGCTGCGGCTCGCATACGCATGCGCGCCGGCTTCCACCGCGCGCCAGTCGTTGCCGGTCGCGACCACCACCGGATCGATGCCGTTCATGATCCCCTTGTTGTGTGTCGCCGCGCGATACGGATCGGTCGCCGCGAACACGTAGGCGTCGATCACGCGATCGATCACCGCTTCGCCGGAATAGTCGTCGGTCGCGAGCGTCGCGGCCGAGTACCGTACCTCTGCGCGTGCGAGCCGCAGATCCGCGAGGTTGGACAGTATCCGCAACCGTACCTGCCCGCCCGTGATCGCTTCGATACGCGTCGCGATGGCTTCGGCCATCGTGTTGACCGTGTTCGCGCCCATCGCGTCGCGCACGTCGACGATCAGGTGCGCAACCACCATCGCGCCGCGCGGCGTGTCCGGGAACACGTGCACCTCGATGTCGCGGCAGCCGCCGCCGAGGCCGACCAGCACCTTGTCGCGACTGTTCGCGAGTGCGATCAGCTCGGCCGCGTGCCGCAGGATCGCGAGCCGCGCACCGTACGGATCGCCGACGCCGATCACCTGGACCTGCGCACGCATCAGCGGGCCGCTGCTCGACGTGCGAAAGCCGCCGGCCGCGCGCGACAGCTTCGCCATATACGATGCGGCCGCAACGATCGACGGTTCCTCGACGGCCATCGGCACGATCACGTCACGGTCGTTGATGCGGAAGTAGCCGGCGACCGCCATCGGCAGCTCGAACGTGCCGATCACGTTCTCGATCATGCCGTTCGCGGTGTCGAGCGACAGCGCGCCGGGGGCGGCGAGCAATGCGTGCTCGGCATCGTCGAGCCCGACGGTACGAGCGAGGTGGGCCAGGCGTTGTTCGGGCGTGAGCGAGCGGAAGTTGGGCAGTGCGGAATCGATGGGCATGAGAGGTCGTTCTGTTTCGGGGTGGCAGTGTGGCCTGTCGCGGTTGCGGCGGGCAGCGGATAGCCGAATAATAGTCACGCTGTACCCTTTGAAAAGGTACAGACGGACCAGACAGTCAGACATCCGTACCCATGACAGTGAACCCCTGCGACGGAACATCGCGATGAAACAGCGTGCAAAAGCCAGCCTGTCTGGCGCCATGGCGGACAATCTCGCCAGACAGATCGAGGAAGGCGTGTTGCCGGCCGGCGCGAAGCTGCCTTCCATCAGGGAATATGCTGAGGCGTCCGGGTGTTCGAAGAACACCGTGATCAGCGCGTTCGAGATGCTCGCCGCCGACGGGCTGATCGAGCCGCGCCGCGGCTCCGGCTTCTTTGTCACGCGGCGCGCGGCGGCCGCGCCCGACATCGACGAGCCGAGTTCGCTCGGCCGCGCGATGGACATCGTGTGGCTGATGCGCGAACAGCTTCACGAGAAGCCCGACGTGCTGAATCTCGGCGAAGGCTTCCCGCCGATCGAATGGCTCGAGGAAACACGGCTGAACCAGTACCAGCAGCGCATCGTGCGCACCGGCTCCGCGTCGCTGTTTCGTTACGGCAGCCGCTTCGGCTACCTGCCGCTGCGCCAGTCGCTGCAACAGAAGCTGGCCGGCTACGAGATCGAGGCGCCGCCCACGCAGATCGTGCTCACGCACGGTGCGAACCAGGCGATGGACCTCGTGCTGCGCTACTTCGTGCGGCCTGGCGACACCGTGCTCGTCGACGATCCCGGCTACTACCCGCTGTTCGGCAAGCTCAAGCTGAGCGGCGCGAACATCGTCGGCGTGCCGCGCGAGATCGACGGCCCCGATGTCGCGAAGCTGGCCGAGCATATCGCCGCCTATCGGCCGAAGCTGTTCTTCACGCAATCGGTCGGGCACAACCCGACCGCGACCGATACGAGCGCGGCGAAGGCGCACCGGATCCTGCAACTCGCCGACGCGCACGACCTGATCATCGTCGAGGACGATGCGCTCGCCGACCTGCGCCCGCGTTCGCTCACGCGTATTTCGACGCTCGATCAACTGCGCCGGACGATCTATATCGGCAGCTTCTCGAAGTCGGTGTCGGCAGCGTTGCGCGTGGGCTTTCTCGCGTGCAACGCGGCGCTCGCGAGCGACCTCGCCGACGTGAAGATGCTGACCCACGTCAGCAGCTCCGAGTACTGCGAGCGCACGCTCGATGCGATCGTCAGCGACGGGCATTTCCTCCGCCATACGAATCATCTTCAGGAGAAGCTGCGGCGCGCGACGGCCACCGCGCTCGATGCGCTCGACCGGCTCGGCGCGCAGGTGTATCGGCCATGCGAGCAGAGCCTGTATCTATGGGCTGCGTTGCCCGGGTGGCCCGACTCGATGCAGCTCGCGCAGGCGATGCTCGAGCGCGGCGTGATCCTCGCGCCGGGCGCGGTGTTCTCGCCGCAGGCCGATCAGCCGTCCGCGTATTGCCGGTTCAATGTCGCGTATCTGGCGGACAAGCGATTCGCGCGGGCGTTGAATGCGCTCACGTAGTCACGGACGCGAGGCGAGTCGAGTCGGTGACGCGACCAGCCGAGCGAGCACGCGGCGCAGCCCCCGCAGACAACTCGGCAAGTGCTAATATCGCCAGCGCCGCGAACAGAAATCGAACAAGCGTCGCCGCAACTCCGGGGCTTTGAATATTCCTTGCGCGCTGCAATTTCGGTCGGGCTGATACGCCCGTGTATGACCCGCCCCACTCGAAAACCGGGAAAACGACAGCACGATCTCCCCGAACCAATATTGGCCAAACCACACGAGGTCCAGATGGAGTTCCGCCCCGCACCTCCTGGTATCGATCTGTCGCTTCACGACGCAGCGTCCGACTTGACTTCTCTTATTGTCGCCGCCGTCGACAAGCGGCCGGAATTTCATCGCACACGGGTCGAATCCATCACCTGGAGAATGCTGATCGAGGTTGAGACAGAGGCGTTCACCGATGCTTCGTTCACGTCAAGATACGCCGATTCCGTCGTCAATACCTTCTTCAAGGTGGCTGACGAATATCGCTCGATCGAGTCGATTGACGACCTTGTCGACCTCAAGGATCGTGACATCCAGAAGATGCCCTTTGTGCTTGCAATCGTATCGATGCTGCTCAAGCAGCGCGCAGCAAAAAACAAACGCCTCGACTCGTAACCGTATCCGATACGGGACCCGCACCGGGCTCGCTTGCTTACCGTGTTACTAGTCGATTCGCAGGCGTTCGACGACTCGACCGTTGACCAGATGCTCGTCGACGATCTGATCGATATCGGTTTTATCGACGTAGGTATACCAGACAGCTTCCGGGTAGATCACGACGATCGGGCCATCACTGCACCGCGCGAAGCAACCGGCACGATTGATTCGAATCCTAGGGGCGTGTTGGGAAGCAGCATCTGCCAGCCGCTTCTTTGCATACTGGCAAATTTCCGACGCCCCGTGGTCATTGCACGCCTCCCCGTTCTCGCGCTCATTCGTGCAGACAAAGACATGACGGTCGTAAAAACTCATCGCGATTCTCCTTTGGACACCCGGCTGACTCTTACGCTCGCTCTTCGAAAATCGTTCACTCGACATGTCTCGGCACGGGCTTTCGCTCCGCGGGTGTCCACTGAATGATCACGATCCCGCTCAACAGAATCACCGCCCCGACGATGCTGTACCAGGTCATCCGCTCGTGCAGCAGCAAAACGGCCAGTACCGTGGAAACCAGCGGCTCCAGTAGGCTCGCGATCGCACCACCGACGGCGCCCGTACCCTTGATACCGCCCAGGAAAAGGGTTTGCGCAATCGCCGTCGGCACCGCGGCCACATAAAGCAACATCAGCCAGCCGTCCGTCGTGTAATGGAGTTGCAGCCCGTCGTGAAGACCGAACGGCAACAGCGCCAATGCGCCAATGGCGAATCCGATCCCGCCCGCGTGCATGGGGCTACAGATCTTTCCAGAAGCCCGGGCGGCCAGTACATAAAAGGCCTGGCATACCGCACAGGCAACCGCGATCGCGACACCGATCCAGAATTGCCGAACATCCTGAACGACGCCTGAGGGAAGACCGACCAGAAACACCGTGCCCACGATTGCGAGGACCAGCGCAATCATCGTTTGCGCATTGAATCGTTCTCCCAGCCAGGCGACCGAGATCAAGGCAACGAAAATCGGTGCGCCGCAGATGCTGATCAACACCGAGATCGCCACACCCACTCGCTCGATCGCAAGCACGTATGTCAGCTGGTAGAACGCCATGCCCAGACCGAGTCCCGCAAGCACAAGCAGACCTTTGGGCGTCAATCGGACGAACCATGTTCCCAAATGGATCCGTCCCATCAAGAGCAGAAATGGCACCGACAACGCCAGTCGCAAGAAGCTGATCGACACAGCATTTGCCCCGGCCGACGTTCCGAGTACATTGAAGATGATCCCGGTGGTTCCCCACAACGTAGCGGCGGCCAAGACCATCGCCCACCCTTTCCTTGCATCCAGGTCCGCCGCATATCCCGGAGCCGCCGGTACCGCCTTTATCGATCCCATGTCGTTCTCACTATGTGTAATCAAATGATCCGACGTGTGTCGGTACGCTTCATGGCTATTGCTTGAACAACGAGAATCGCTTCGTGAGTGCCTCCACCCCCTCTCGCGCGCCAAAGATCACCACCACCACGAAGTCCAGTGCCTCATCGAGCGCCGTGCGCGTTGCTTCCATCTGCGCTGCTGCCGACGCACCGATCATTGAAGTCGTGAAGACGTTGTATGCAATGCTCGTGCTCGACGCTTCCTTCACGTTGGAAAGAAGCACACGAAGCTGGTTACTGTTCTTGGCCTCGAGAATGATGAACGGCGATTCATCGATCTTCGCTACAAAATCACACGCGACGTTCTGGTACTCCAGGAGATTGCCGACACCCGCATTGCCGGACAGACCAAATGCGGTGTGCGCCAGCGCATTCAGCACGACCGGAGTCGGATGCTTGCGGTTGATCACCGCCACGAACTTGCTTGCGTTGTCTGCGTATGCCATCTTTTTCGACCTGTCGTTTGAATCGGGTTGACACGAGAATTTCGATGCCGGCCGGCGGCCTCGACTGTTCAAGAACCATTCGCGGGAGACGTGCCGGCCGCCAACTCCGATTCGGCGGGCAACTCCGACGCTTGAGACATGTGGACGAACACATGCGCGATCATGTTTTCGATGCCCCACAGCTCGCGCTCTTCCATTCCGGCGGAATTGCCGCTATCGATCGCGCGTTGGCGTTCGAATATCGCGTGAGGCCAACTTCTATGGCTATGACCTACGGCACTAGCCAGGTGATGCCAGTCGTGTGCCGGCAGGTCTCCGACCAGGACGCCGACACGCATGGGAATGTGCATGAACAATGTCCTGCACCACCACCGAAGCCACACCCGGGTCGACGGGACATCGCCATCTGCGCCGGGAACGCATTCACCGCAAAACCGCCCATGGCAGCGTTCCGCGTAGACGCGCTGCTGGACGCCTGGCGCCGCGCCCACGAGCCAGATGTGTTCCGTCGAAAACTGCAGCAGCGCGCTCATTTGATAGAGAACGGTCAACGGAAGCCACAGTGCAATCGCGGTTGCATTCAAGCCAAAGCATGCGGGCATGACGACGACGAGCACGACAAGCCACACGACCACGAGACACTGTTCGATCAGGGGTCGCCTCAGGTTCGATATGACACGGGACTTGAGGAACCAGAGGTGGAAAACCGGTGAAAAAAGCGTGCTGAGCAGGTTGTGATTCAGTTCGGCGATGGAACGCCCCGGACGGATTCCGAAGTTGAACAGCAACGACGCGTCCGCATCATCCCGCGTCGTGAAGACCGAACGCCGATGATGGTCGAGATGCTCCTGTTCGTACTCGATTTCGTTCTGCGCCAGGACGAAGATGGTCAGGCCTTTCGACACAAGGCCGTTCATCCTGCCCCCACGTCTGAAAAGCGTCTCGTGTATTGCATGATGCCCATACACGACCTGAATCTTCCGGAGCAATCCGACCAGGAACACCATCGCCATCGGCGCAACGACGTAACCCAATATGCGAAGCCAGTCTCTGGAAGACGTCAAAAGATACAAGTGCGCCGCGCACGTCCCGATCGCCAACAGGACATCCATGCCGAGGGAAAGCGCCGGATGGAGCGTGAACCACGCCTGCTCATTCGGGAGAGGTTTGCCAGTCAAGCGCGTCCAGAGCGGTTGCGTCCATCTCGGGAAGCGCAAGTACGATGCTCGTACGGATATTCGATGAAGCTCACCTTCGTTGGTTAGCGATTTAGGCAAAGTCATTTGTTTTCCTAAATATATTGCCTGGCATCCGATTCACCGACGTGACGCGTCCCGCACCGCTCAGAGACGCGTCGCCCTATACTCAGCCTGACGTACGAGTCCGAGGCCCATCGGCTCATCGTCGGGCAATGGTTCAGCCCTCGCTATCTCAGCTAGTCACTTCCGCGCGCACACGATCGTCTTCCGGGCAGTCCCGGTTCGGCGACAGATCGCTGAGCTCACGAGGCGTCAACGGCGAATAATCACGCGCCGCAAGAAACTCCGGGCGCGGCGGGCGCGTCTGAATCGGCAGGTTCTTCACGCTGTTATAGGAAATGAATGCGACGCGTCTGTCGAACGGAGAGATATTGACGCCCGATGCGTGGAACAGATTCGCGTGAAAGACGACGATGTCTCCCGCTTTCCCCTTCGGGGCGTCCATGCCGTGCAGGCGCACCATCTCGCGCAGCACGTTTCGATCGACGGTGTAGCGAAGCTTGGCCGTCGTGTTGCTGAGCCAATCGCTCTGCTTGTCGTAAGTGTCGATCGTATGCTTGATGCTCTCCTTGAAGCCGTCCACATGCGACCCGGGTATCACGGTCAGCGGCGCATTGAACTCGGTAACATCGTCCAGAAACACGGCGACGGTCAGGAACTGCGGTTCGGGCAGTTCGTCCTCGCGATGGTAGAACGTCATGTCCTGATGCCATTCCCACACATCGCCGACGAACGCGGCCTTGATGTTGAGCTTGAACTGGTGGACGTATACGTCCTCGCCCAGGACGAACTTCGCCGCCCCCAGAAGAGTCGGGTGCCGACACAACGTTGCCAGCGCTTCGTTGCGAAGGTGGGCGCCGTGGAGTCCGCGAACCGTCTTGCCATCCACTTCAGTCACGCGCCCCGGATCCGTGGTGTCGTTCATGCAGTCGTCAGCCGCCTTGCGGAGAATATCCAGCCCGGCAGCGTCGATTACGTTTGGAACGGTAAAGTACCCTTTATCAAGAAACTGCTGCTTGAAGGTAGCGTTCTGCATCGTCATGCTCCAGTACTTGTTTTCGCATTGTGGTTGGGGCGGACATCAAAGTCCTGCGACCATGCCTGCTATCGACACGTCGTCGGTAAAACGTTCAGGTGTAGCGCACGGCCCGATTGCCATTCACATAACGGATACTTCGACTCCGCACCCCGTCGGCAGGAAGGCGATCGTCACGCGGCAGCCGCGACGGGCGCTCGTGCTCCGGACAGGTGGAGAAAATCGGCGAACTCGTTCAGTGCGATATTCCAGTACGCTGCGTAAGTCCGGGTGAGCTGCAACATGCGCGCCTGCTTTTCCACGGTATCGGCGATTGCAGTGGTGCCCGTATCGTCGTCGCTCACTGCCTTGTGATGTTCGACCTCGGCGTGGATGTGGGAATCCATCCATTGGAAGTGTTCCGGTCGGGAGAACAGGCGAGCGCCGTCGACGTCGACTCTGGAGAAGACGCGCTTGAATGCCACCGTGATATCCAGCGCGATGGCCTCCACGACACGCAGTTGCACGGCAGCACCGAGCGGGTCATGCGCGAGCTGGCGCATATTTTCGATGAGTCGCTTCCCGCCAGGTCCGAGCAGGTTCGACGTATCGTTCGCCCCATCGCCCAACGTCGCCTTGAGCGGATCGACGATGGCGCTTTCCCACCATGCGTAGTGCATGCCGGCCGGGCCGGCCGGGGCCACTTCCTTGAACACCGACATGACGTTGGACAGGTCGTCGCCAATAACCTGGAATACGGTCTGGATCGCCGTCAGGAGATTGGTGTTCGGGTGGGCCTCGGCATCGGCCTCGGACGCCATCAGGCCCAAACCTGCAAGCGACGTGAACATGAACGCCTTGGTGATCTCGCGCCAGCCGTGCGCGATACCCAATGCGGCCAACGGCTCGATCGACTTCACCGCCTTGGCTTCCACAAAAAAGCGGTTCGTTTCCGTCGTCAGATGCGATGCCTCGAGGCACGCAGCAATCTCGGCATCGAAGTCCGCCAACGGTGCGTGGTCACGTTTCGAGTCTGCGTTGACCGTCGATTCGACTGCGTTCGTCATAATATGCATTCCTTATGAATGTAACTAAAAAGAAGAACATCACGAAGCTGCAAGTTTCCCAATACGTGCCTGCTGCCGAACTTCCATGCACACAGAACCGACTCTCGCCCAATCGACATTCGCCGCTCACGTCCGTCACTCTTGATGAGGAACAGGTGGCAACGCGACCAGGAACGCCGGTTGACTCTCGAGAGCCTTCTCTGTTCACTACAAATCTTAATTTGAGGATTGCTTATTTTTTGTCGTTCATTTTTTTGTCGGCCAATCGTCGGGCAGACGCGCTGGTCTGCCCGACCTTCCAACGCAACACCGGGTTGTCCGCGAACTTGATCCTTGACCTGTCGCGATTTGAACTATAATTGTCAGCATAGTCAACGTTGACACTCCGGTCAACGATTTTTTGAGGAGGCGACGGACCTATGGCAATGACTCGGCAATTCGATGAAGACGCAGTCCTCGAGAGGGTTCTGGAAATCTTCTGGATAAAGGGCTGGAAAGCAACCTCCATGGCTGACCTGGCAGAAGCAGCGAATGTTCAGCGAGGCTCGCTGTACCACGCGTATGGCGGCAAGGAGCAGCTCTTCCAGCTTGCGTTCGATCGATATGCGACCCGGGTACTTGACGAGACACGGGCAGCACTGAATGCGCCATCCGCGCATACCGCACTGCAGCAGTTTTTCGAGAGTTCAATTGCCAGCATGACCGCGCATGTCCCGCCTCGCGGCTGCCTGACGACCAAGAGTGCGATCGAAGCGGACGCATCCGCCGACAATATTCAGGACAGTGTCCGCAGCCTGCTCAAGAATCTGGAAAATGCGATCGTCGAGGCGCTGTCGCGGGACGAGATCCGCGCATCGCTTGCCCAGTCTCCTGAAGCGACGGCTCAAATGATCATTACCTTCACGCGTGGACTCGCGGTGATGGAACGAATCAACCACGATCCGGAGCAGTTGCGCGAGATGTGTGACCATCTCGTCAATTTGCTGTACTCGGACAACAGTCAGGCACTGGCGGCCGTCAATACCTAGGCCGAGGCGCCGCACGCGCTTTGCCCCCGGGCAACTCGGAGATTGGGCGGGTTTTCGCCATGCAAGTCTCCCGCATCGTCATCTTGCCGCGCATCGACGCGCGACAGTCACTGCCGATCGTCGCTTGTGCTCGCGAGTTCGCGGCCTGCAAGCGCACGATGTACGCACTCGAGATCGTCCGATTCTGAACACTTCGATGCATCCCCGTTCCGAACGGCCTATCCACACGCACCAGAACCCCATCATTCGCCACTGCCGACGATGATTCCCGGGCGTGCCGAGCGACGTGGCCACTGATCAGTCTGATCGTTGCTCTCGGTGAGGCACGAACGTTGCCCTATTCAGAACGCTTCTAGCGCAACTCGTCTTTGGGGCCCGCCCGTGTCGCGGCAGGACGCGCAATCGGCAGTCGTCCGGACGGAAGATCGACTCGAATTGACGGGGAACAGCGCCCTGACCCGGTTTCCCTTCGGACACGCACAGGTCATGCGGCGCCCAATTCGACAGTCTGATGTCTCGCGGATTTGCCTGGCATGTACGCGTTTGTCGCAGCGATACGGACGCCGTCGTCAGGGAGCGATCCAGCGGCCTTCGTAGCCGTCGTCGTTCAAGTCGAATACCGCGCGCCGATGGCCGCTGCGGGCGAGGTCGAGCCAGTCGATGCGCGTCAGCTTGACGTGGAGCAGGCAGAAGTTCCGATAGCCGTCGTCGGTGATTGCAGCGCCCGGGCTTCGGCTCGCCGCGATATGCGCCTCTTCAGGCAACTCGATCGGCGTGCCCGGACGCAACGGCGCGCGATACAGCAGCAGCGTATGCGGGCGGCTCGATTGCCAGATCGCACGACGTTGCACGTCGTCATCGCAAATCGATACGGTGCCTTCCGTGCGAATCTGCACGAGCGCATCGAGATCGTTCGCGACGATCGCGATACGCGGATCGCGACGCAGCTCCGCGACCTTCTCCGAACGCACATCGGTATGGAACGACAGCAGACGATCGGCGCGGCTCACCTGCCGCAGCACGATCGTGCGCACTTTCGGCGCGCCGTCGAGGCCGAGCGTCGCGGCCTGCAGCATCGTGAACGGCGAGCGCTGCACACTGACGCCCGACTCGAGGCAGGACCACAGACGATCGTACGTTTGCGCGAGCGATTCGGAAGCGATATCGGACATGATGAGGCGGCGATCCCGCGTGATTCGATCGCGTTAGCTTAACCGTTTCGGCGGCGCCGCCCTCGCCCGCTGCGCGCCGCCACGCAGTTCAGTTGTAGCCGAGCACGACCGGTGCCGCGTCATGCATGTCGGTCGAAACCGCGCCGAAACGGCCGAGCACGTCGGCGACATACTGCGGGCCGGCGTTGATCTGCGACGACTTGTGCTCGACGGGACGGATGCCGGCCATGCCCGGCGCTTCGTCCATCCATGCGGTGTCGTTGATGATGAAGTTCATGTGTGTCTCCTCACGCGGCCAGCGCCGTACCATACGCGCGCACGAGGCGCGCGACGCCTTCGCGGATCGCGTCGACGTCGGGCGCGGCGAACGACAGGCGCAGCGATGCGGCGTCGACGTTGTCCGCGAAGAATGCCTTGCCCGGCACGAACACGATCTTGTTCGCGATCGCCTGCTGCAGCAGCACATCCGACGATACGGCACCGATGCGCGCCCACACGAACATCCCGCCTTCGGGGCGATGAAACGTGATCGCATCGCCGAAGCCGTCGCGCAGCGCATCGCACATCGCGTCGCATTTGCGCTGGTAGGCCGCCGTGATGCGCGGCAGATGGCGTTCGAGCGCGCCGTCGGCGAGATATTCGGCGGCGGTGGCTTGCGTCCACGGCGTGCTGCACAGGTCGACCGTCTGCTTCGCGATCACGCAGCGTCGTGCGATCTCGGCCGGCGCGATCGTCCAGCCCACCCGCAGCCCGGGCGCGACGATCTTCGACAGGCTCGCGAAGTGCACGATCCAGTCGCGCGCGCCATCGACTTCGCTCGCGAGCGCGAGCATCGACGGCACGGCCTCGCCCGCGAAACGCAGGTCGCCGTAGGGGTCGTCCTCGACGATCAGGAAACGGTATTGCACGGCCAGACGCAGCAGCTTCAAGCGGCGTTCGCGCGTGAGCGTCGCGCCGGTCGGGTTCGCGAAGGTCGGCACCGTGTACAGCAGCTTCGGCTGCGCGATCTCGCCCGCTGCGAGTTGCGACGCGAGGCGATCGACGTCGAGACCGTCGCCGTCGACGGGAATCGTCACGATGCGCGCCTGTTGCAGACGCATCGCCGACAGCGTCGCCGGGTACGCCGGTTGTTCGGTCAGCACGACGTCGCCCGGCGCGACCATCACGCGCAACAGCAGGTCGAGACCCTGCTGCGAGCCGGTCGTGACGAGCAGTTCGGCCGGCGTGCAGGTGACGTTGCGGCGCGCCATCAACGCGATCAGTTGTTGCTTCAGCTCGGCGAGACCGTCGGTCGGACCGTACTGCAGGCAGCGGACCGGCTGCGCGTACGCGCGTTCGGCGGCCGTGTTCAGGCCGTCGACGTCGAACAGGTCGCTGGCCGGATAGCCGCCCGCGAAGGAAATCATCCCCGGTTCGGAGAGGTACTTGAACAGCTCGCGGATCGGCGAACCGGCAGGATTCTGGAATGAGGGCGTGAACGCGTACATGTCGTCGTGAGCTGGAGGGCAGGGACGGCCGGGATAGCCGACAAGTGCCGCCCGCCGCGGCGCGGGTGTGCACCACGGCGGTGAATTCGAGCCACGATTGTCGATAGTCATTAACGCGGCGGCAAACGATATCTATGCACTAGGTCTTGCGGTTTGGTCATTAATTGGGGGGGAGGTTCCAGCGCAGCAGGCCCTCCGCCGGCCATGCCGTCGTCGGCAACGCACCGGGTAATTCGGCCGCGCCGACAGGCTTGCCGGCAATCGTCCGCCCCCCCTTTTCCGAAACAATTCGCCGTCACGGATCGCGCACACACCGCAACGCGCGAGTGATCCGTCAGAATCGAAGTGACGCTTTTTGAGGGTTATACGACCTTTGAGCCATTCACCCCAAGTTCCATAATTTGTACCGGATATCAAGCCGAAACACGGGCACGAACGCAATCGCGCTTGCCGTCTTTCGGCTTGAACGATCTCAACGCAGAGAAAGGAACCGATGATGAGGCTCAAGAACAAGACGGCTTTGATTACCGGCGGCACCAGCGGCATCGGCCTGGCAACCGCCAGGCTCTTCATGGCGGAAGGCGCCCGGGTAGCCGTGACCGGTCGCGACGAAAGCGCGTTCGAACGCGTGAGGGCCGAGCTCGGCGAGCACGCGCTCGTGCTCAAGGGCGATGTCCGTTCGATCAACGACATGCGCGCAATCGCCGCCGAGGTGAAGGAACGGTTCGGCGGCCTGGATATCGTGTTCGCCAACGCGGGCTGGGCTTTCCCGTCCGCAGTCGGCGACATCGACGAAGACCTCTATGACGGGATCATGGACATCAACGTCAAAGGCGTGGTGTTCACGCTTCAAGCGGTGCTGCCCGAGCTGCGGGATGGCGCGTCGGTCATCCTCAACACGTCGTTCGTCGCGCAGACCGGCAAGCATGGCATTTCGCTGACGGCGGCAGCAAAGGCCGCCGTGCGATCGCTTGCCCGCAGTTGGTCCTACGAGTTTCTCGACCGCAAGATCCGTTTCAACGCGATTGCGCCGGGTGCGATCGACACGCCGCTGCTCTCGCGGTGGGGCATGTCCGACGAGTGGGTCCGCGACCGCAAGGCCGAGTTTGCTCAGACGATTCCGGTGGGCCGCCTGGGTAAGGCCGAGGACATCGCGTACGCGGCGCTTTATCTCGCCAGCGACGAATCGTCCTATGTCGTCGGCACCGAGCTGGTCGTCGATGGCGGGGCTTCACAGCTTTAAGCCTTCGCCCATCGTTCCAGACGCGGCGCACGTCACTTCAGCGCAACGCATCCACATCGTCATCCCTCGTTCGCCACGCGCTTTGTCGCGGGGTCTTTCAATCCGGCCGACCTGGCTTTATTTGCAGAGGAAGCCTAAGTACAAGGAGAGATTCACTTGACCGATCACAAGAAAAACGACGCCTCCAGCGAAACACTCACCCACGCAGGCCATTCACGTCGCGACGTACTCAAGTTCGGGAGCGCCGCCACGCTCGGCGCTGTCCTGGGCGGAGGGGCCCTGCTGGGTCGCGCCACGCCTGCCTTCGCGCAGGCAGGCAATGCGGCAGAACTCGCGCCGAGCGAGCCGCTCAATATTCTGATCGTGAACTACGACGGCGGCACCCTGCTCGATTTCGCGGGCCCCAGCGAGATCTTTCATCGGCTGCCGAACACGCATGTTCGCTACGCGAGCCTCAACGGGGGCAACGTGACGCTCGAATTCGGCGTCGTCTATGGCAACACCGAACGACTGGCCGATATCGAGAAGACCGACCTGATCCTCGTTCCCGGCGGGTCCGATTTGTCGGTGCCGATGCGCCCGGCGTATCAGGCCCAGATCCGGCGTCTCGCCGAAAGCGCGAAGCACGTCACGTCGGTGTGCAACGGGTCGCTCGTGCTCGCCGCCACGGGCGTGCTCAAGGGCAAGCGAAGTGCCTGCCATTGGGCATTCGTCAACAAGCTGTCCGAATATGGCGCGATCCCCGTCCCGGATCGCTTCGTGGAAGACGACCACGGCCGCTTCATGAGCGGCGGTGGCGTGACGGCGGGCATCGACTTCGCGCTGCGCGTCGCCGCCAGGCTACGCGGCCAACAGGCCGCCGAATTCACGCAACTCGTGATCGAATACGACCCCGCTCCGCCGTTCCATTCCGGTCATCCGCGCGATGCGCGGCCGGAAGTCATCGCGATGGTCGACAAGGCGTTGCCCGGCGCATCCAGAGGTCTCGCGCGCATTCCGGGCGTTCGCTGAACAGCCTGGCAGGCAAGGTGTGCGAAGGCCCGCGCCGGCCGCGATGAAGGACGCAATCGACCTTGCCTGCTTCACCTGCACAACGCTGCAGCCCTCTTCAATTCAAGCCACGACTGGAAATCATCGAATGCCACAGATCCGTTTTTGCACTGCCGCGCTTGCAGTCTGCCTCTCCTTTTCGGTATTGGCGGCGCCGGCCGTCGCCGGCGGTTCGCGACATCCGCCCGGTGCGGCGATCAAGGCCGAGAACGCGCGCTGGGCAGACGCCTTCGCACGCGGAGACTACGAGGCGATCGGCCGCCTCTATACGAACGACGGCACGCTCTTGCCGCCGGGCGGCGACAAGATAACCGGGAGCCGCGCGATCACCGAGTACTTCACGAAAGGATATGCCGGCTCGAAGCCGGCTACCGTATCGTTCAGCAATTTCGAGTTCTACGGGAATGACCGGGTCGTGACGGAGATTTCCGATGCGGAAATCCGCGACCACGACGGCAAGCTCAAATACCGCGGCAAGCAGACCCTCGTCTTCCTGAAACAGGGCGGCGCCTGGAAGCTGCATCGCGACATGTGGAACGATGACGGCCCGTTGAAATCCGACGGCAATTGAGCGCCGGACGCAACACGGAGAATCGTGTCACGGAAACGCCGGCAAGCCATTAGGCACGCGCCGGCCGAATGGTGCGCTGATCGACTTTCGATCGGTCAGCGCTCACCGTTCAAGCGGCTCTGGCGCCGGATCGATTGCGGCGGGTGTCCGTGCAATTTGACGAATGCCCGCCGCATCCGCTCGGGATCCGTGAATCCCACCGCCAGTGCAATCTGTTCGATCGGCTCGCTGCCATCCTGCAGCCGCAGTCGCGCGGCTTCGACGCGCAAGCGCTCGACCGCCCTGGCTGGCGTCTCGCCGGTTTCGCGACGAAACGCGCGTCCGAATTGTCGCGGACTCAATCTCGCCGCATCGGCAAGCCGCTCGACGGGCAGCGCTTCGGCCAGATGTTCGCGCGCGAAATTCAGCGCGATGCGGATACGATCCGACTCCGGCTCCATGTGCGACATCGCGGAAAACTGCGACTGACCGCCCGGCCGGCGATACGGAACGACCAGCAGCCTCGAGACGGCGCGCGCAACGTCGGGCCCCATGTCTCGTTCAATCATCGCGAGCGCCAGGTCGATACCGGACGCGATGCCCGCCGACGTCCAGATGTGGCCATCCGCGATATAGATACTGTCGCCCTCGACCCGGGTGAGCGGAAAACGCGACTGCAGTTGCGCCGTGTATCGCCAGTGCGTCGTGGCTCTGCGGCCATCCAGCAAGCCGGTTTCAGCCAGCAAAAACGCCCCCGTGCACACGCTTGCGACCCGCGACGCCTTGGCGCCCAATTTCCGGGCAGCGGCGATGTTCTCGGAGGTCTGCATCGGAGCGATGTCGCCGCCCACGAAAACGACGGTGTCGAACGTTCGTCTCCCGATCGGCTTCGTCTCGATCGGCATGCCCACATTGCCGAGAACGGCGCCGCCCGGCTGCGAAATGACATGCAGATCGTAAGGGCTACGACCGGCTGCCGTGGCCACCTGATTGAACGCGGAAAGGGGTCCGCCGAGATCGAGAACATCGTACCCGCGGCAGACGAAGAATCCAATTCGATGCATGACGAATAAGTCCGAAGGAATCCCGATAAAGGCGCATTTTACGGAAAAACATCGAATCCGGACATTTGGCTTTAAATGAGGGAAAAACGTCCTTTTGGACTGCGTCAGTCAATCGTATAGTCGATCGTTCGAACGCCGCGTGCTGCTTGTCGCTTCCGGCGCCACACGGGCCAATCGACCGAAGACGCGAAAAACACCGCTACTCGACCAGCGTGATCTCGATTCGCTCTTTTCCCTTGCCGGTGTTTTTGCGTTTGAGTTTCAGCGTGCCGATTTCGCCCGTCGATTTCGGATGCGTCCCGCCGCATGCCATCGTCGCAAAGCCGTCGACCTTCCAGAATCGGTGCTGCGTCCGGACATCGCTGAAATCGGTCAGGATGGGCAGATCGCGCGCGGTCAGGTCCGTCACCGCCGATTCGATCTCTGCGAACAGCGGCGACAGACTGACATCGCTTGCAAAGTCGACGCGCGCCTTGTCCTGCGCGATGTGCGCGCCGATGCGCTCGATACCGGGCCGGAGTCGATAGACCAGTTGCAACACCATTTCCGCCGCGAAATGCAGGCGCATCAGCCGGTATCGCCGCTCCCAGTCGATGTGCCATGTCACGGCATCGCCGACTTTCAGCGCGTGCCCGTGCGGAAGGGTGTACACGATGTCGAGCCCCCGCTTTTCCGCGCCGAGCACCGGATAGCCGCCCAGCGAACCGGCGTCGCTTTCCTGGCCGCCCGAGAACGCAAAATAGATCGTCGAATCGACTTGCACCCGATCGTCGTTCACCTGCGTAACAACGGTGTCCAGCGCAGTTCGATAAGGTTCGTCCCAGAACACCTTGCGTGTCATCGTCAGTCCTGTTTTCCCGGCGAGGAGAACAGAATACTCGGGCCGAATTCGTCACGCTTGTACGATCTTGCGATCAGGTGCCCCTATCGCACCGCTCCATGTGTCGCCTGGAGTCGAGTCGTCCCATCCGTCAAAGCGGCAAACTCGTCGACCGCTTGATTTCCTTCAACGAGAACCCCGTATACATCTCCTTGATATTCCCCAAGCTGCGGATCCGATGCATCGCGAGCTGGTGGAACCCTTCCATGTCCCGAACAACGACCTGCAGCAGGTAATCGTATTTGCCGGACACGTTGTGGCAGGCCACCACATTCGGCAACGCCATCACGCCCGCCTCGAACGTATGCATCGCCTTCTCGGAGTGGCTGTCGAGCATGATGTTGATGAACGCAAATAACCCAAGCCCCAACTCCTGCTGATTCAGCGTCGCGTGATAGCCCTGAATCACCTGCTTTTCGAGTCGCTTGAGCCGCTTCCAGCACGCGGGGGCCGACATGCCGATCTTCTCCGCAATCTCCGCATTGCTCAACCGGCCATCGACCTGCAGCAACTCCAGGATCTTTCGGTCCGTGTCATCCAGTTCCGTCATTTCAGGTCCCTCGCCTTTCTCGCGCCATGGCAGTTTCCGCCCATCGGCCTCACCTCGCTCATCAGTCGGTTAATTGTATTCGTGCTCAAAGGCAAAAAGGTTAGCCCGAAGAAATCTTCTTAACCGGTCTATCTAAAATCATTAACCAAAGAAGAACGGACCGGTACGGATCGATTCATCCGGACAGGACGCCGTCCCCGATATCGGAACAGCGCGACCAGGAACAGGTTGCAGCCATCTATCAAGAAGACCCGGAGGAGTGCAATGAGTTTGTTCAGAACAAAGGACCTGACGGCGATGGTTGCCGCCAGCCACGCGCCACACGGCCTGAAGAAAGTGCTCGGGCCGTTCGATCTCATCCTGATGGGAATCGGCGCGATCGTTGGTACCGGCATCTTCGTACTGACGGGAACCGGTGCGCTCACCGCAGGGCCCGCCTTGACGCTTTCGTTCGTCATTGCCGCGCTTGCGTGCGGATTCGCAGCGATGTGCTACGCGGAATTCGCATCGTCGGTGCCGGTCGCCGGGTCAATCTATACGTACAGCTATGCAACGCTCGGCGAGCTCGTCGCGTGGATGATCGGCTGGGACCTGATGCTCGAATATGGCCTCGCGAGCTCGGCGGTGTCGGTCGGCTGGTCCGGATACTTCCAGTCGCTCATCGGCGGATTCGGCCTGCACTTGCCGACCGTTCTGTCGGCCGCACCGGGCGCAATCCCCGGCGTCCACACGTGGTTCAACCTGCCGGCATTCGTCATCATGCTGGGCCTGACCGCTCTGCTATCGCTCGGCATCCGCGAATCGGCCCGGCTCAACAACGTAATGGTCGGACTGAAGGTGTGCGTCGTGTTGCTGTTCATCATGGTTGGCGTTCGCCACGTTCAACCGGCTAACTGGCATCCGTTTACGCCATTTGGCTATTCGGGCGTATTCAGCGCAGCGGCGCTCGTGTTTTTCGCGTTCATCGGATTCGATGCCGTCACGTCCGCCGCCGAGGAGGTCAAGCGGCCGGCGCGCGACCTTCCGATCGGCATCATCGGTTCGCTCGGCGTCTGCGCGGTCCTGTACGTCACGGTGTCGGCCGTCATGACCGGCATCGTCCCGTACCAGAAGTTCCTCGGCATCGACCACCCCGTGTCGCTCGCACTGCAATACGCAGGCGAAAACTGGGTCGCGGGGTTCGTGGATCTCGGCGCGATACTCGGCATGACGACCGTCATCCTCGTGATGACCTACGGCCAGACGCGCATCGTCTTCGCGATGTCGCGCGACGGCCTGTTGCCCGAGAAGCTGTCGCGCGTCCATCCGACGCTCGGCACGCCGTTCTTCGCAACCTGGATGGTCGGCGTCCTCTTCGGTCTGATTGCAGCAGTCGTTCCGCTCAACGTGCTGACCGAGTTGATCAACATCGGCACGTTGGCCGCGTTCAGCCTGATTTCGGTTGCCGTCATCGTGTTGCGCAAGACACGCCCGGACCTGCCTCGCGCATTTCGCTGCCCCGCCGTGCCGCTGGTGCCGCTGCTCGCGATTGCGTTCTGCATCACGTTGACGCTGTTCCTTCAAGCGACGACCTGGATCGCATTCCTGGTCTGGCTCACGATCGGGCTCGTCGTGTACTTTGCCTATGCAAGACGCCGGTCGCTCCTCAACTGATCTCCCTCATCACGCTCTCTTGATACAAACTCATCATGCAAGACGATCACGGTAATATCGGCGCCGGAACGCTCCTGGCCCACGCAGGTAGTCATCCTGAAGATCATCACGGATTCGTAAATCCGCCGATCCATCGCGGCTCGACCGTGCTGTTCCCGAGTGTCGACGCGATGACGAACGGCAACGGACGGTACGGGTACGGCCGATGGGGCAATCCCAACACGGCCGCGCTCAGCGAAGCCATCGCCGCGCTCGAAGGCGCGGAAGGTGCCGTCCTCTGTCCGTCGGGCCTGTCCGCCTGCACGACGGCAATTCTCGCGGTCGCCGGCGCCGGTGACCATCTGCTCGTTCCGGACAGCGTCTATGCGCCGACACGCCACTTCTGCGAGACGGCCGGACGGCGCTTCGGAATCGAGACGACTTACTACGACCCATCCATCGGCGCAGCCATCGGCGAACTGTTCCGGCCGAACACGAAGGGCGTGTTCGTCGAATCGCCCGGCTCGCATACATTCGAAATCCAGGACATTCCGGCCATTTCCGACGTCGCACATCGGCACCACGCGTTGGTCATCGCGGACAACACCTGGGCCACGCCGTTGTACTTCGAACCGCTCGCGGCCGGCGCCGACATTTCGCTGATGGCGGCAACGAAGTATGTCGTCGGCCACTCCGACGCATTGCTGGGCACCGTCGCGGCGGGCCCGCGCGCATGGGAAGCACTCAAGGCGCTGCACTATCAGCTTGGCATGTTTGTCGGTCCGGACGACGTCAATCTCGGTCTCCGCGGACTCCGCACGATGGAAGTGCGCCTGGCGCGTCATCAGGACAGTGCGATGAAGATCGCACGCTGGCTCGAAACGCGTGAAGAAGTTGCGCGCGTACTGTATCCGGCTCTGCCATCACATCCTGATCACGCGCTGTGGAAGCGGGATTTCTCGGGTGCGAGCGGCCTCTTCTCGTTCGTGACGAAGGCCGCGCCGCATGCAGCGGTCAACGCGATGCTCGACGATCTGTCGTTTTTCGGTCTTGGCTATTCATGGGGCGGATTCGAGAGTCTCGCCATGACGGTCGACCCGCGAAAGATCAGGACTGCAACGCGCTGGCAGGAGCCGGGACACCTGATTCGGCTTCACATCGGCCTCGAAGACCCGTCTGACTTGATCGCCGACCTCGAAGAAGGCTTCGAACGATTCCGCCAGATGGCCTAAGCCGAGCGACACCAATCGGTACCCCATTCCCTACTGACGACGGAGAAACCATGAACGACTGGAATGCCTGCCGCGAAGCACTGACGGTTCGCCTGCGGGAGTTTTCGAAGCTTGCGCCCGACACGATGAAAGGCATCGTGTCGCTCGGCCAAGCCGGCACGAAGACAAACCATCTCGATGCGAAGACGCGGGAATTGATCTCGCTGGCCGTCGCCGTCACCACGCGTTGTGATGGCTGCATTGCCGTCCACGTAGCCGAAGCGAAGAGGGCCGGCGCGACGGTGGAGGAGCTTTCGGAGACGTTGGGTGTCGCGATCAATCTGAATGCGGGTGCAGCTTTGGTGTATTCGGCCCGCGCCCTCGACGCGTTCGACAAGGTGTGATCGAAGACCAAGGCGGGTCAGCGGCGTAGCCGCTGACGGCGGTGGTGCGTTTTGACACCACTGCCAGCCTGCGAATGTGTGACCGCCACCCGGAACGCTGCACCGAATTGTCCGCTACCGTAACAACCCCAAAGAACGAATCGGCAGAAAAGCCGCTACTGCGTAACCGGGCCACCCGACGTCCCGTCAGTCGGCATGGTCGGCAGCGGCACGGCCGCCTCGTTGCCCGACCCGCCACTCGGTGTGCTGGTCGCGCCAGCCTGGCCCCGCCGGCCCCGATGCCCGCCATGCGCGACCGTGGGCGTACTCACCGTCACAGGCCGTATCGGCGGATGCGCGATGTACTGAAAGTTCTCGTTGATCGCACTGTTGCCCGTGTCGTACGGCTGGTGCACGAATACGCTGCTGGTAACAGGCGCGCCGTCTTGCGCGAATGCGGTCGGCATGAAGGACAGCGCGGCGGTTGCCGTCGCCGCGCTCGACACGATGATGCGCATGAGCGAGCCTGCATCGCGGGCGGTCGGGTGGGTGGTCACTGGGGGTGTCCTCCAACGTGCATCCGATCGGCGATCGTCGTGTCGTCGATGGCGGCAGCCAAAAAATAGGCCCGCGCCGAGAGGCGCAGGCCGAGCGGAGCTAAAACAACACCTTGGGGGGGACAAGGCGAGGCCAGTCTAGCCCGTTACCGCCCGAAGAAGATTTCAGCCCGGATTACAGCTATTACTCCATATGACGAAGTGCCGGTCGCCGTCGCGAGCGTGCCCAAGTGGTGACATATCGCCCGGTTACGCACGCCGGCGTACTCGGCACGCGTAGCCCTTCTCCGTGTACGGGTTAACGCTGCTTCCGGCGAACGCCCCCTACCATGTCGTGCAGACCCACCACGACGGAGTCCCGGATGACCGCCTCGCCCTCATCGTCACCGCAACCGCAAACCGATCCGGCGCTCGTCGAGCGCATCGACGCGGTCCTGTCCCGCCAGCTCGACACACAGCGCCTCGTCGGCGCGGTCGTGCTGGTCGCGCACCACGGCGAGCTCGTCTATCGCCGCGCCGCCGGATTCGCCGACCGCGAGTCGCGCACGCCGATGCGCGAAGACACGCTGTTCCGACTCGCGTCGGTGACGAAGCCGATCGTCTCGACGGCTGCGATGGTGCTCGTCGCCCAACACAAGCTGTCGCTCGACGAAGACGTCACGCGCTGGCTGCCTGATTTCCGCCCCGCGCTGCCCGATGGTCGCGTGCCGACGATCACCGTGCGCCAACTGCTCACGCATACGGCCGGCCTCGCCTATCGCTTCGCGGAAGCCGACGCGAATGGCATCTATGCACGCACGGGCATCTCCGACGGCCTGGATGGCGCGACGATCACGCTCGGCGAAAACGTGCGCAGGATCGCGAGCGTGCCGTTGCTGTATGCGCCCGGCACGAGCTGGAACTATTCGGTCGCGATCGACGTCGTCGGCGCGCTGATCGAGGCCGTCTGCGGCGCGCCGCTCGGTGACGCGATCGATGCGCTCGTGCTGCGTCCGCTCGGCGCGCGCGACACGGCGTTCGTCGCACGCGATGCCGCACGGCTCGCCACCCCTTACGTCAACGACACGCCGCAGCCGCACCGGCTCGCGGAGAACGAGACGGTACCCATCATCGACGGGTTCGTCGGCGTGACCTACTCCCCGTCGCGCGCGCTCGATGCGCATGCGTTCCCGTCGGGCGGCGCCGGGATGGTCGGCACCGCCGGCGACGTGCTGAACGTGCTCGACACGCTGCGCGCGGGCGGCGGTACGCTGCTGCCTGCCGCACTGGTCGACGAGATGGGCCGCGTACAGACGGGCGATGTCGAGTTGCCGGACCGGCCCGGCGTGGGTTTCGGGATTGGCTTTTCGGTGTTGCGCGACCCGCAGGCGGCCGCGTCGCCGGAATCGGCGGGCACCTGGCGCTGGGGCGGAGTGTACGGCCACTCGTGGTTCGTCGACCGCGCCCGCGGGCTCACCGTCGTGTCGTTGTCGAACACGCTGTATGAAGGAATGAACGGGCAATACACGGTCGATCTGCGCGATGCCGTCTATGGCGTGCGGTAACGCGTGGAATGGCACGGGCACGGCGAAGCCGGGTCGATCGCGATAGCAACCCTGCGCGGATTTAGCAACGACTCGCCTTTCGCGCGGAAACCGTTCACTCGTGACGCCCGGCCGGCGCGCCGCCATCACTTCGTTGAATCAAGACGCGGACCGCACGCAACAGGTGGCGGTTGATCGTCGGAATCAACGATGCCGGAATCTCGTAAGGGCCGCCCGTCCCAAAATCGGCCGCATGCATGATGTGACTCAACCCGACGTTGAACTGAACGAACGCTTCAATGGTCGGGTCCTCCTGCATGGCCGTCTTCATTGCGTCATCATCGAGACGGTGCGCCGAATAGAGCATGAACGTCGGCGCATCGACAGGCGGAAGTGCCCGGAATCCCGCATGAACGAGCCAATCGTATTGCGCGCGGTCGACCTTGACGATACTCGAAGAGCCGTAGAGGTTGATACCGCTCCTCGCGAGGTGGTCGATCCACCAATCGTTCTGCCATCTCTCGTAGCCCAGCAACGCGCCTTCCAGCCGCTCCATGTTCTCGCAGCCGTCCCCTCGCAGGTTGATGTGCTGTCGAATGAGTTCCAGCGCCGTGATGCGCCACTCCTCGCCCTTGAGCGTATAGAGCACTTGCCCGATGCGGCGTGCCGGATGGTTTGGGCGAGACGCATCGATAATGATTTCCTGCGAATGGAACACACCCTGATCGACATACGCGTCGAAGCGCGCCTTCAATTCGACCGACGGCTGCCATTCGCTGTTGTATTCGATGAACCCGAACGGCTTTCGCCCCTGCGCCATCAGCGCCAGCTCATAGCCGGTATGGATGAGGTAAGGGACGCGAACGCCGGTATCGACGTGCTTGCAGAGAAAACCTTCGCGCGAGCCGTGGTCGAACGCGATCCCGAAGGCGTCGCACACGGCGGCGACCTGTGCCGACGACAGACGATAGGCGTCGTCGAGTGCGGCATCGTCGGACGCATCGGGATCGACCAGTCGACGCAGCGTATCGAGGTCGTCGGTTTCGAACCGGACGTCGAGGCACGGGTACCGTAGATCCGGATCGACGACGGACAGAATGAAAGACGTTTGCGAATGTGCCATGGCAGTTTTCCGGTAACCCGATTCGAAAAGTTCGACAAACGGCAGACCGGTCGAACGGCACGCGAGATGACGGGCCGCTGCTCAATCGCGTACCGATTGTCGACGATCCGTCTGACGATGTCGAACGTCTGGTCCCGGTCAATGAGCGCTGCTCGCGCGCCGCGCGCTCTCCTCGGGAAAACCCGGCTGCGCTGCGCATCTCGGCAATATGTAGCCCAAGGGATACAAAAACGCATCGAATCAGGAAATTTGTAGGCCAAAGTCAGCAAATCCACGGCGAGTCCCCGCCATCCCCCACCACCGATTGAACGCCCCGCAGGGCGGCGCATGACAGGCGCTTACCCGGCGAACCGTCCACCCGCCCCCGATTACCTAGGTAATTGACACGTATAGACCTAGGTAATTGGCGTCCCTAGTATGGTTTCGACGCGAATCGAGCGCGCATCTGAAAAGGACACGACCATGAGTACCCAAAACGTCGACACCAAAACGTTACGGCGCGTGATCGCCGCGGCGTCGATCGGCAACTTCGTCGAGTGGTTCGATTTCGCCGCATACGGCTTTCTCGCCACGATCCTGACGCGCGAGTTCTTTCCGAGCGGCGACCCGACCATCGGACTCCTGAAGACCTTCGCCGTCTTCGCGGTGGCATTCGCATTCCGCCCGCTGGGCGGCCTGATCTTCGGCGTCATCGGCGACCGCATCGGGCGCAAGCGCACGCTCGCGCTGACGATCCTGATGATGGCCGGCTCGACGACGCTGATCGGCCTGCTGCCGACCTACGCAAGCATCGGCTACTGGGCGCCCGTGCTGCTCACGATCATTCGCTGTGTGCAGGGCTTCTCCGCAGGCGGCGAATACGCCGGCGCATGCGCGTACGTGATGGAACACGCGCCGCGCCGCCGCCGCGCCTTCTTCGGCAGCTTCGTGCCGGTGTCGACGTTCTCGTCGTTCGCTTGCGCGGCGGTGGTCGCCTATCTGCTCGAATCGTCGCTGTCGTCGCAGGCGATGATCGACTGGGGCTGGCGCGTGCCGTTCCTGATCGCCGCGCCGGTCGGCCTCATCGGCGTCTACCTGCGGGTCAACCTGAATGAGACGCCGGCGTTCCAGGCGCTCGAGGGCAAGCACGACATCGCGCACGCACCGCTGATGGAAACGCTGCACTCGCAGTCGTTGAATATCCTGAAGCTCGGTGCATTCGTGTCCGTGACCGCGCTGTCGTTCTACACGTTCACGACCTATTTCGCGACGTACCTGCAAGTGGCCGGCCACCTGTCGCGCGGCACGTCGCTCCTCGTGACGGTCCTCGCCCTGCTGTTCGCCGCGGCGTTGTGTCCGGTCGCCGGCCTCTTCTCCGACCTCGTCGGCCGCCGCGCCACGATCGCAAGCACCTGCATCTTCATCATCGTGTCGGTCTATCCGGCCTTCTCGCTGGGCGGCTCGGGCGTGTTGTCGCACTCGCTGGTCGGCGTGGCGCTGCTGGCCATCGGCGCGGTGTTCTCGGGTGTGGTGACGGCCCCGCTGATGTCGGAAGTGTTCGCGACGAAAACCCGCTACACCGCCTCCGCGATCACGTACAACCTCGCCTACACGATCTTCGGCGGCACCGCGCCGCTCGTCGCCACGTGGCTGATCTCCTCGACGGGCACCAACCTGTCGCCGGCGTACTACCTGATCGCCGTGTCGATCTTCGCGATGATCGGCGGTCTGGCACTGCCGGAAACGTCGAAGACCGCGCTCGAAGATGCCGGTCCGGCGACGGCGAGATCCGCGCAGCGCGGCGTCGAACGCGCCGTTTGAACCCACGTCCGGCTCCTCGAGCCGGCCTGCACAAAATCAACACATAGAGAGACACCATGAGCAGCCTTCACGACTCCAGCATCATCATCGACGGCCTGAACATTTCCAAATTCGAGCGATCGGTGTTCGAAGACATGCGCAAGGGCGGCGTCACGGCCGTCAACTGCACGGTCTCGGTGTGGGAAGACTTCCAGAAGACGATCGACAACATCGCGGAAATGAAGCAGCAGATCCGCGAATACAGCGAGATTCTCACGCTGGTGCGCACGACGGACGACATCCTGCGCGCGAAGAAGGAGAACAAGACCGGCATCATCTTCGGCTTCCAGAACTCGTATGCGTTCGAGGACAACCTCGGCTATATCGAAGTGTTCAAGGAACTCGGCGTGAATGTCGTGCAGCTCTGCTACAACACGCAGAACCTGGTCGGCACGGGCTCCTACGAACCGGATGGCGGCTTGTCCGGATACGGCCGTGAAGTGATTCAGGAGATGAACCGGGTCGGCATCATGGTCGATCTGTCGCACGTCGGCGCGAAGACCTCGTCGGATGCGATCGCCTGCTCGAAGAAGCCGGTCACCTACTCGCACTGCTGCCCGTCCGGGCTGAAAGAGCATCCGCGCAACAAGACGGACGATCAGCTGCGCGAGATCGCGGAAGCCAACGGCTTCGTGGGCGTCACGATGTTCATGCCGTTCCTGCGACGCGGCGCCGACGCCACCATCGACGACTATCTCGAAGCGATCGAATACGTGATCGACGTGATCGGCGAAGACAAGGTTGGCATCGGCACGGACTTCACGCAGGGCTACAGCACGGAATTCTTCGACTGGATCACGCACGACAAGGGCCGCTATCGCCGCCTGACGGACTTCGGCAAGGTCATCAACCCGGAAGGCATCCGCACGATCGGCGAATTCCCGAACCTGACGGCCGCGATGCAACGCGCCGGCTGGAGCGAGTCGCGCATCAAGAAGGTGATGGGCGAGAACTGGCTGCGGGTCTTCGGCGAAGTCTGGAACGTCTGAGCCGCACCACGCACCCGTCGCCGCCATGCAGCCACAACTGCCCATCGACGTCGATCCGGACACCGGCGTCTGGACCACCGACGCGCTGCCGATGCTGTACGTCCCGCGCCACTTCTTCACGAACAATCATGTGGCGGTCGAAGACGCGCTGGGACGCGAAGCCTATGCGTCGATCCTCTACCCGGCCGGCTACAAGTCGGCCTATCACTGGTGCGACAAGGAGGCGAAGCAGCACGGCATCGGCGGCATGGCGGTGTTCGAGCATTACCTGAAGCGCCTGTCGCAGCGCGGCTGGGGGGTGTTCAGCATCGCCGAAGCCGATCCGGCGACGGCGCATGCGCGCATCCACCTGCATCACTCGTCCTTCGTGCTGGCCCGGCCCGACGCGCACGGCAAGCTCTGCTACATGTTCGCCGGCTGGTTCGCCGGTGCGATGGACTGGGTCAACGACACCGCCGTCGACACGGCGAGCAAAGGCCCGCGCGCGTTTTCGTCCGAAGTGCAATGCGCGGGCGAGGGGCACGCGTGCTGCATCTTTCAGGTCGAGCCGCTCGCCCGGCAAGCGCTACAATCGGACCGGAGTGAACCCGCCCGATAGCCTGGGTCCGAACCCGGTTCGGGCCCGTCGACACGATGCCGAACATGACCGACACGATGCCCAGCCTCGACTACGAAGATCTCTTCCGGCACCTGCCGGTCGCGGCCATCGTGGCGAAGGAACGCATCATGGTCGACTGCAACGACCGCGCGTTGCAGCTGTTCAGGGCAACCCGCGACGACATCGTCGACCAGTCGTTCGCGAAGCTGTACCCGGAACAGAAGGACTTCGCGACGACCGGCCGTCGCCTCGCGCCGCTGCTCGCGAAACACGCGGGCTTCAGCGACGACCGCATCATGCGGCGCATCGACGGCAGCCATTTCTGGGTCACCGTCTGCGGCTTCGGCTACAACCCGAAGCGGCCGTTCGAGCTGGCCATCTGGACCTTCACCGACCTGTCGGGCGACACGAAGCATCCCGACGTCACCAGCACGTTGACCGAACGCGAGCGCGACGTTGCCGCATTTCTGGTGCACGGCCTGACGAGCAAGGAAATCGGCAAGGAGCTGAGCATCAGCCCGCGCACCGTCGACATCCATCGCGCGAGCCTGTTGAGGAAGTACGAAGTCCGAACGACACACGATCTCATCGGCCGCCTGCTGGCTTGAGTCGCGCACGAGCGTGATGCCGCGCACTTACCTAGGTAAGCAGCGCGTATGGACCCGAATCCTGCGAGTCCCTATCCTCTTCATTACGCCGGACAGCGTACGTGATGCGCAACGCATCACGATTCTCCTCGAACGATCACCATCATGAAGCTCGCACGCGTCGCATTCCTCCTGCTCGGCCTCTTCTGGGGATCCAACTTCATCTACATGAAGTACGCGTCGCAGTTCATCAGCCCGATGCAGATCGCATTCGTGCGCGTGCTGTTCGGCTTCCTGCCGCTGGCATGCGTCGCGTGGCAACGCAAAGTCATTCACGTCAGCCAGCTACGCCACCTTCACCACTTCATCGTGATGGGGCTCGTCGCAACCGCGTTCTACTATTTCGCGATCACGCAGGGCACCGCGCTGCTTCCGTCCGGCATCGCGGCCGTGCTCGGCAATGCGGCCGCGCTCTTTACCGCGATCTTCTCCGCGCTCTTCCTGAAATCCGAAAAGCTCAATCGCGTGATGGCGGGCGGCGTGTTGCTCGGATTTCTCGGGATCACGCTGATCGCCCGTCCGTGGGAAGGCGCCAGCAGCACGATCGCACTGTCCGGCGTGTTCTGGCTCCTGACGAGCTCGCTCGTGCTCGGCCTGTCGTACGTCTACGTGCGGGCGTTCCTGAGCCCGCTGCAATTGCCGCCGCTCACGCTGGCGACGTGGCAGATGGGAATCGCGGTCGTCGCGCTGGCAGCCGTCACGAACTTCGACGGCCTTTCGCACATCGTCGGCCATCCGCTGGCGGGGATCGGCCTCGTCGTCGGCGGCGGGATTCTCGGCACCGGGATCTCGTTCCTGCTGTATTACTACCTGCTGGACGAATTCGGCGCGGTGGCATCTTCCGGGGCGACCTACATGGCGCCGGCCGTCGCGCTGCTGATCGGCTGGGCCGTCGGCGAGAAGTTCGGTCTGCCGGAGTGCGTCGCGCTCGCGCTGATCATCCTGAGCGTGGTGACGCTGCATCTCGGGCGGCAGCGCATGGTTCAGCGCGCGATGTCGTAAGAGGCTGTTTTTCCGACGAGCGGTTTCGGCAAGTCAGCCGGCCCTCTCGAAAGCGACCGTTCGAACCGGGACCGACGATCTCGTCGGCCCCGGTTCCCGGGATGAACCGTAACGGTCAGCGCGTCCGCTCGCGACGTATCATCGCCGCCAGGACATAGCCGGCAATGCGCGGATTCTCCTTGATTCGCCGGGTGCTGTAGCCATACCAGTCATGCCCGTATGGCACATAGACGCGCACATTGAATCCTTGCCGAAGCAAAGCGTCACGCAGCGGTTCACACACACCCAGCAACATCTGGAACTCGAAGCGCGCCGTGTCGATCTGTTCGCGTTGCAGCCACCGGGTCAACGCATCGATCAATTGTGCATCGTGCGTTGCAATGCCGACGAATGACCCTGCCTGAATCGCGCTCGACACGTGCCGAACGAAGTGTGCGTTGATCGCAGACCGATCCGTCGATGCGCCCTCGACAAGATGTGCCTTCGCTTCCACGTAAATTCCCTTGCAGATCCGCATGCGACTCTTGCGTGCCTGCAATGAAACGATGTCGTCGTCGGTGCGCTTCAGATACGCCTGTAGCGTGAGTCCGACCGGATAGCCATCGGACTCCAGCTTCCGGAACGCGTCGAGCGTTTTCTGGGTGCAACTGACGTCTTCCATGTCGATGCACGCGCGGATCCCTTGCGATGCTGCCGCGCGCAGAATCGCCGAGACGCGCGCCATGCAGGCGTCTTCGTCGAGATGCAAGCCGAGCGCGGTCAACTTGATCGACAGCTCGGTCGGCTCGTTTTGCGCACCGAGCGCCTGGACGAGATCGAGATAATCGCGCGCCATCGACTCTGCCTGATCCGACGACGCCGCGCTCTCACCCAACACATCGACGGTCGTCCTGAAGCCTGCCGCATGAAGCACCTGGATGCGCGCACGCGCGTCGCAAAGCGTTTCGCCGGCGATATAGCGGCGGGAGATCTTGCGGATCAGCGAACGGGGAACGAGGGGGATGGCGCAAGCCGCCATCGTATTGAAAATACGCATGTTGTGGTCTCGTGAAAATGCCGTCGCACGAATCCGACGTGAGAAGTCGATTCGAGCGACATCCCCGGGCTGTTGTCGACAACAGTCCGGGACGAAGGCCAGACGGATGCAATCACGGCATCGGTGCAGGCTTTCAGTGCGTTTTCGAGGGAGGCCAGGCGGCTGCGTACATGGATCGAGTGAACTCGGTACAGGGTCGGTGGGTGCCTGCTTTCGCTATGTCGGTCAGGCGTCGCAAATCGTAGCACGAACGAACCCGGGCCATCAGTCGACGCGTGCGGTGTCGGGGGTGTCGGGGGTGTCGGGGGTGTCGGGGGTGTCGGGGGTGTCGTGACCGGCAATCCACAAAGAACAAAAAAAGCCCGGCAAAGCCGGGCCAACCAGATTGAGACACAAGGAGAATCCCGCCCACCCCACACCGGGCGGTCACGCCGCGCTACACGACGTTCTTTTCGACGATCGGCCGGTTTTCCAGCACGCGCGCCCAGCCGAGCGACGACAGGTCGAGCGAGTCATACCGCCCGCCCAGAATCAGTTCACTCACCCCGCGCCCGGTCGCAGGCCCTTGCTGCAACCCGTGGCCGCTATACCCGTTCGCGAACACGACGTTGTCGAGTTCCGGGTGATAGCCGATGATCGCGTTGTGATCGAATACGTTGTACTCGTAGTACCCGGACCAGCAGTTCTCCACGCGCAGCGCTTCGAACTCCGGCACGCGATTCGCGAGCGTCGGCCAGATCACGTCGTCGAACAGGTCGTGATCAACCTGGTCGAGCGGCAGATCGTCCGGATCGCGATCCGGGCTCGGCGACGTCCCGCAAATGTACGTGCGCCCTTCCGGCCGGAAATACACGCCGGTCGGATCGATCAGCAGCGGACAATCGGCGAGCTTCGCCGGCGACGACACGTTGAAGATGCTGCGACGCCGCGCATACACGGGAATGTCGATGCCCATCATCGACGACAGCGTACGCGTCCACGCGCCTGCCGCATTGACGACCGTGTCGCACGCATAACGCTCGCCGTCGCCCGTCACGACATGCGTGATCTTGCGGCCATCGCGCACGACCGACTTCACGTCGGCCGGCACGTAGCGCGCGCCGAGCGCCTGCGCCTTCTTGCGCAGCGCCTGCACGAGCCCGTAGCCGTCGAACCACCCTTCGCCGCTCACGCCGTACGCGCCCGACACGAGATCGTCGACGTTCAGCCACGGAAACTTCGCGCGCAGCGCATCGCGGTCCATCAGGCGAATATCGGCGCCGAGCCGGGTTTGCAGCGCGTGGTTCTCGCGCAGCGTCGCGTCGCCTGCAGGCGTCGCGAGGAACAGATATCCGCCTTCGTGCAGGTCGATCGACGGCCGGTTGCCGTCGACCTCGAGCCGCTCGCCGATGTTGCGCAGGAAGTCGATCCCGAACAGCGACATCTCGATCGACAACGGCGTCGAGAACTGCTGGCGAATCGACGCGGCCGACAGTGCCGACGACGACTTCGCATAGGTGGGATCGCGTTCGATGACGGTCACGGAAACCGTCGGATCGGTAGCACGCAGGAAATAGGCGATCGAGCTGCCGATCACACCACCGCCAACGATGACGACTTGAGAACTCACGACTGACTCCAGTTGCACGTATAAGGCGCGGCCAGCCGGCCGCGCCCGAAGGTTGTTCGTGCCGCGTCGCGCGCGGCGCCGTGCGTGCGGACCACCCGGCGAATCGCCCCGACATGCGCAGCGATCGCATCCGATCGCTGCAGGTATTTCAGCACGTCCGGGCGCGCCGCGAAAGTCCGCGCGCGTTCGGGTGTTCAGTTCGCCGTTTGCGTGGTAACCGGCTGCCACGCGGCGTTCTTCACTTCATACAGCGTCGAGCTCGGGTTCTTCAGGTCGCCCGTGTTCGTGAACGCGATCGTGCCCGTGATGCCGTCGTAACGCGTGCTCTTCAGCGCGCCGTTGAAATCGGCCGGCTTGGTCGAGTTCGCCTTCTGCATCGCGTTGATCGCGATCCACGTCGCGTCGTACGCGAACGGTGCGTACGCGAGCATGTCGACGCCGTACTTCTGCTTGAATCGGGTTTCGAACTGCTTGCCCTTCGCGAGACGCGCGAGCGGCTGCCCGTATTCCCACACGGACGCGCCTTCGGCCGCATTGCCGGCGAGCTTGATGAAGTTCGCGTTCATCACGCCGCCGCCGGCCAGGAACTGCGCGCGGATGCCGAGCTGGCGCATCCGCTTGACGATCATCGCCGACTGCGCGTCGAGGCCGCCGAAGAACACCAGGTCGGCGTTCGTGCTCTTGATCTTGGTGAGCTGCGCGCTGAAGTCGACGGCCTTGTCGTTCGTGAATTCGCGCGCGACGATCGTGCCGCCGTTGGCCTTCACGGCCTTCTCGAATTCGTCGGCCTCGCCCTGGCCGAACGCGGTGCGGTCGTCGATGATCGCGATGCGCTTCGCCTTGGTCACGCCCGCCGCATACGCACCGGCGTTGCCGGCGTTCTGCGTGTCGGTCGCGATCACGCGATACACGGTGCCGAGCCCGGCGCGCGTGATGTCGGGATTGGTCGCCGACGGCGTGATCATCGGAATGCCGGCCTTCGCGTAGATCTTCGACGCAGGCAGCGTCGTGCCCGAGTTGAAGTGGCCGATCACGACGGCCACCTGCGCGTCGGTCAGCTGCTGCGCGGCCTGCACGCCGATGCGTGGATCGCTCTGGTCGTCCTGCGACGTGACGACGAACTTCACCGGCTTGCCGCCGATCGTCGTGTGCGCGGCGTTCGCCTCGTCGACGGCCATGCGCACGCCGTTCTCGATGTCCTTGCCGTAGGCGGCGCCGCCGCCGGTCAGCGGCACGGCCACGCCGATCTTGACGACCGTTTCCTGCGCGTGGGCCGCGCCCGCCTGGAACGCGAACATCGCGGCGGTCAATGCAATGCCGGAAAGCGAACGAATGCGGAACGTCATCGGCCAATCCTTCTTCTGTGTGTCGGGATGCGACGCGCGACTGCCGCGCGCCGGCGACCTTTCGCGCGCCGGTTGATCACCGCGGCTCCGTCTCCGGGGAACCTGTCAGCGCGAAAGAGGTGAACCGATTGTGGGTAGCCAATACGCGTGCAGCAAACGAAATATCGGAACTACGTTGTGAGGAATTGTCATCAAGTACCGTCGCATCGGACGGCAGACGGCCCGCGCGACGGCGGGCCGGGAGGGAAAACGTCAGGCGGGATGTGCGCAGAGGCCGCTGCGCCAAGGCTGGGCGAGGTAATGCCGATGGAGAATCACCGCTGCTTCGAGCGGCCTTGGCGCATCACGCGGCGCGGCGTGCGGCGCGCGATCCGGCCGATGGCGCCCGGTGCATCAGTGCCGGTCGATATGCGTGTCGGTGCCCGTATGCTTGCGCACCGCGTCGGCCGCCTCGCCAGCCTTCTCCTGGAGCTTGCCGGCCTGCTGCTCCGCCACGCCTTGCGCTTCCGTCTCGCGATCGCCCGTCACCTTGCCGAGTGCTTCCTTGACCGAACCCTTCACTTGTTTGAGCTTGCCTTCGATGCGATTCCTGTCCATGGTCGTCTCCTGCGATGATTTGGGGAGACGGCAATGCGGCCACTTGCGGGCGCCCCCGCGCCGCACCGCCGAGTGGACAGGATCGCAGCCGCGCACCGCGCGGGGCAGATGCGGATGCACCGGTGTGCATGGTGCATTCGCACCGATGACGCCGGATCGCGGGAACGCCCGGCATCAGCGCTTGCCGTTCGCGCCGCCCTTCTCGCCGCGCGCACCATTCGTCTCGGCGGTGCCGACGATGCCGCGCTCGCGCGCCCACACGATCGCCTCGCCGCGGCTATGCACGTCGAGCTTCGCGTAGATCGTCGCGACGTGATTGCGGACCGTATTCGGCGCGAGGCCGAGGCGCCCGGCGATCTCCTTGTCGGCGAGACCGCGACACAGCAGGTCGAACACGTCGCGCTCGCGCGCGGTGAGATCCGACAGTTGCGCGCCCGCATCCGGCGCATTCGCGCGCCGCACGTTCGCGAGCTTCTCGATCAGCGTGCGGCTGAACCACGACGCATCCTGCATCGCCGTCTCGATCGCATAGACGAGCTCCATCTCGGTGCGCTTGCGATCGCTGATGTCGAGCAGCGCGATCAGCACGCAATCCTGCCCGTGAATCGCGACCGGGTCGGCCGACACGACGCAATCGCGCACGTCGCCGTCCTGCGTGCGGATCTGCACGTCGGCATTGCGCACGTTGCCGTCGCGCGCGAGCCGGCTGTCGAGGTGCTGCCGCGCGCCGCGCTCGGCCCACAACCCGATCTCGTCGGCGGACTTGCCGAGCAGGTCGTCGCGCGCATGGCCCGTCATCCCGACGAAGGCATCGTTGACGTCGAGCAGCTCGAAGCCGTCGGCCGTGACGATCGCGGTCGCGACCGGCGCCATCCGGAACGCCTTCGCGAACCGCTCCTCGCTCTGCCGCAGCGCAAGCTCGGCCTGCTTGCGCGGCTCGAGATCCATGAACGTGAACAGCATGCACGCCTCGTCGCTCATGTCGATCGGCTGCCCGGCGACGACGACCGCCTTGGTGCTGCCGTCCGCGCACTTGAGCACGGCCTCCATCTGCGGGATCGTCGCGCCCTCGCCGAGCCGCTCGATCGCGAGTTCGCGCCGCTCGGCCTGCTCCAGCACGTCGATCTCGTAGACGGAGCGGCCGAGCACGTCGTCGCGCACGTAGCCCGCCATGTCGAGGAAGCCCTGGTTGACCTTCACGTAGCGCAAGTCGTCGAGCCGGCAGATCACGGCCGGCGCGGGATTCGCGCTGAACGTGCGCTCGAAGCGCTCCTCCGCGCTCGCCCATTCGGTCGCGTCGTGCAGCACGAGCGCGAGACAGTCGGGCTCGCCGGCCGCGTTCGTCAGCACGAGGCTGCGGATCCGGTGGACCCAGCTCACGTTCTCGTCGGCCGCCGATTCGACTTCGACCGTCACGTCGCTGAACTCCTCGCCCGCGATCACGCGATCCATCGGATAGTGGCCGTCGCGCACCGGATGGTTGTTCCGGTAACGCAGGCGGAAACGCTCGCGATACTCGGTGACGTCCGCGCCGAGTGCGTCGAGTTCGGTCACGCCGTGCATCGCGAGCGCGGCCTCGTTCGCCCACACGATGCGCTGGTCGGGCTCGATCAGGATCACGCCCTCGGTGAGCCCCGCGATGATCTGGTGCAGCTGGCGCCGGTCGGTATGCGACTTCAGCGCCTGTTCGTTGACTGGTTCGTCCATTGAATGGTGGTCCACGTCGTCAGCATGATGGCCGGTCCGGTCGCATCGTGGCCGGCACGCGCCGATGGGCGCGTGCGGCGATGATCGCGTGTCGCCGCTACGGGCGACAGGCACGGATGCACTATGCCCGATAGTACATTCGCACGCCGCTTCGGCATCGTGCGATACCCCGCCGAGCGGCGCAGCACGCCCCCCGCGCCGGTCGTCACGCGCTGCGCGCGCCACGGCCGCATTTCCCGCTCCCGCACACCGTTCCGTCCCCCGTGCAAACGCACTAGCGAACCCGGTGAATTTGCGCGATGTCCGCGTACGTTCGCCCCGGTACGCTGGTCCTGCATCGGCGCTCACGCGCTGCCCTTCCACACCGCAGAGGAGGTTCCGCTGATGAAGCTGCATCAGACACCCGACCCGACGCGGCCCGAACCGGCCCCGGACAATCCGCCCGAACCGCCGCCCGGCACCGATCCGCCGGTGCCGCTGCCGCCCGACGTACCGCGCCCGGACATGCCGCCGCGCGAGCCCGGCTACGACACGCCGATCGCGCGGTAAGCGCCGCGCGCGACGCGATCCGCATTCGCCGACTCGCTCGTTCACCAAGCCAATCGAAGGAGAACTATCAATGAACAAGACCTCGCACCTTTCGACACTGCTCGCCGTCAGCGCGGCCTTCCTGCTTTCCGCCGCGCCGCTGACGAACGCACAGGCCCAGGCTTCGTCGGCCGACACCGACATGACGACCCAATCCAACCAGCCCGTCACCGACACCTGGATCACGACCAAGGTGAAGAGCGAACTCGCGACCACCGATGGCGTGAAGAGCGCCGACGTCAGCGTGAAGACGGTGGACGGCGTCGTCACGCTCACCGGCGTGCTGCCGACGAAGATCGCCGTGAAGAAGGCCGTCGCCGTGACGCGCGCGATCAAGGGCGTGACGCACGTCGACGCATCCGGGCTGAAGGCGAAGGCCTGAGCTATCCAGCGGCCGAGCGCCGCGCTTTTCTCACCTTACTCAAGGAGCACACGATGAACGAGGACAAGATCAAGGGCCAGTGGAAACAACTCACCGGCAAGCTGAAGGCCAAGTGGGGCAAGCTGACCGACGACGACCTGACGGTCGCCGAAGGCAACCGCGACTATCTGGCCGGCAAGATCCAGGAGCGTTACGGGATCGCTCGCGACGAAGCCGAGAAGCAATTGCGCGATTTCGATCGCGAGCTGTAACGCGCGAGCCGTCTCACCCCGCCGCGACGCACCGCGCGTCGCGGCAACGAGGAGAACACCGACATGGGCAAGTATCTGCTCGCATGGCTGCTCGGCGTACCGATCGGGCTGCTGGTGCTGTTCTTTCTGGTCACGCACCTCTTCTGACGCACGCGGCGCCCATGCAACGAAAACGGGCCGGCGGCTGAAATCAGCCGCCGGCCCGCCTGTTTTTACGCCCGGTGCGCGTTGCGCGATGGCGACGTGCCGCGCTTACTTCGCGTTCGCCGTCATCTTGAAGATGCCCTGCGCGTTGCCCGCATCGAAGCGCAGGTCCGTCACCCAGCGGCGCGCCGTCTGGTCGAACGTGCGACGGCGCGTGATGAATTCGTAGAACGAACCCGGCACGTTGCGCTTGACCGTGCCGCCGTCGCGGGTACGGAATTCGCGCTCGACGATGTCCGCGCGATAGGCCGTCTGGAATACGCGGCCCGAACGCGAGCGTTCGACTTCCGGCTTCATCGGCCGGCCCTTCGCCTTCTCGTCGTCGGACAGCTTGAACACGTCGGTCACGCGATCGGTCGCGTGGTTGAACGCGTTGCCTTCGGTCGCGATCCAGGCCATCTCCGCCGATTCGAGCAGCAGCGTCTCGTAGTCGAGTTCGTTCGGCAGCGCGTGCTGGCGGGCGAATGCGCCGACGATTTCGGGCAGCAGCGCATGCGCGGCGTCGAGCGACAGCCAGCCTTCGCGCTCGATCTCCCACAGGAGCGCGACGGCCGCCGGCGACAGCGGATCGCGCGACGAGCTCACGACGTTCGTCACGGCCTGCTGGAATTCCTTCGAGAAGCGTTCCGGATGCAGTTCGCTGACGAAGAACTGCGCGATCTCGTCCGGTGCATCTTCATGCGCGTAGGCGCGGCCGGTCATGCCGAGCTTGTCGAGCGGATAACGGCCGTTCAGGCGGAAGCCGAGCGGACGCAGGATGCGCGTGAACGCGGCTTCGCCCGGCGGCAGCGCGCCGGTATGCGGCCAGCGCACCGTGCGCAGCGCGCCGTGATCGAAGTACACCGAACCGCCGCTTTCGATCGCGTCGGCCGTATAGGCGCGACCGTTCGCCGAACGTTCGAGCAGCCCTTCGAACAGCGCCATGTTCATCGCCTGCGCGATTTCCGCGCGCGTGACGACGTCGGCTTCCCACTCTTCGAGGATGGCCGGCATGTTCAGGGTCGCGAACAGGGCATCGGTCTTCGCCTGTCCCAGCAGCTTCGTCAGCAAGCTCTCGATATTCGGATTGCGCATCAGGATTCTCGTGTCGGGGGGACCGCCGGCAAACGTGCCGGCAACTCGGTGGCCGGCCGCCCGGCGGGCGCCTGACCTTGCACGGGAAGCATTATTCAAAGGGTTGCAGCGGGGCGTAAAGCGAGATTAAATTGACACGTGATGAGTTTTTGGAATTATTCACGGTCCCCGCACTCGTCCGCCGGCCCGCCTCGGGCGGGTCCGTTCGTCAGACAAAACGAGCATCATGCGCAAATTCAAGATCCCCAACATGGGTGCGCTCGTGGCTTTCGAAGCCGCGGCGCGCCACGAAAGCTTCACGCACGCGGCGAAGGAGCTGTTCCTGACCGAGAGCGCGGTGTCGCGGCAGATCGCGACGCTCGAAGCAAGCCTCGGCGTGCGGCTGTTCGCCCGCGTGAAGCAGCGCGTCGTGCTGACGCGCGCCGGCAAGCTGTACGGCACGCAGGTGCGGCGCGCGCTGGAGGCGCTCGACCGCGACACGCTGTCGATCATCGCGCACGGCAGCGGTGGCGGCTATCTGGAACTCGCGGTGCTGCCGACCTTCGCGTCGCACTGGCTGATCCCGCGCATCAAGAGCTTCTACGACCGCACGCCGGACGTGCGCGTGAACATGGGCAGCCGCACCGACCTGTTCTCGTTCGAGGATACCCACTTCGAAGCCGCGATCCACTACGGCAAGCCGACCTGGCCCGGCACGTCGTCGGACTACCTGTTCGGCGAGGAAGTCGTGCCGATCTGCTCGCCGTCGCTGCTCCACGGGCCGGTCGAACGCGTCGAGGATCTGCTCGCGTATCCGCTGCTGCACTCCACCACGCGCCCCGGCGCGTGGGCGCAATGGTTCGAGACGCACGGCGTCGAGGACATCCGCACGATGCAGGGCGTGCGTTACGAGCTGCATACGATGTTGATCAGCGCGGCCGCGGCCGGGCTCGGGATCGCGCTGGTGCCGAAGTTCTTCGTCGAGGAACAGCTGCAGCAGCTCGGCCTCGTCGTGCCGTGCGACGCGGCGACGGTCGGCGATTCGGCGTACTACCTCGTGTATCCGACGGAGTTCAGCCACAGCAAGCCGCTGGAATCGTTCCGCGGATGGCTGCTGGAACAGGCGAGCGCGTATGCGGCGCCGGGGCAGGAGGAACGCGAAGCGGAGGATGACGAAGACGACGAGGACGTCGAATAGCGTCACGCGCGTCAGGCGTTCATGCGCCTGCTTCGCAGCGGGAAAACCAGGACGGGGAAAGTCGCGGCAACGAATTTGCCGCCACGAAGGGCCGAACGAACGACGGCCCGGGTGTCCGGTGCGCGTCGGGCCGGGGCAACCCCGACCCGACGCTCCGGGCAGCCGACCTCGCATCGGCAGCGCGGCGGACTTTCTTTCTTCTTCACTGCATCGGTTCTCTCAGGTTCCCTGCATTTTTTGCTTCGCCGCGCCGGTCATTATCCACGCAAACCGGCCGAAGTAAAACGTTTGCGCATGCGCTGAGCGGCATATCCCCCATAACCGGACACAATCCTTCAAATTCCTTTCGGATTGAACGGTGGCAGTCGGCAATTCTTGCAATCGGCACGGCGTTGCTTTTTAATGGAACTGGTTCCATTCCGTGTTTCGGCCATGCTGTCGCGTGACGCGACGTCGTGCGCGCGTCATGATGCCGATTCAGGATCGAGGATCACTCAGCTCAGGATTCCGTGTCGCCCGTCCTTTCCGGACACCCGTCAAACGAGACCGTCATGCCCGATTCCGCCTCTCTGCAGCAGCTGTTTCCCGCCTATCAGGACATCCCCGCCGAATACCGGCTCGCTTCGCCGATCCACCAGCGCGTGTCGCTGGTCGACGGCGAATTGCGCCCGTGGGACGGCACGACCAAGACCGTGCTGTCGCCCGTGTGCGTGCGGCAGCCGGACGGCAGCGTCGCGCAGATGGAGATCGGCAGCTACCCGGTGATGGGCGAGACGGAAAGCGACGCGGCGCTCGACGCCGCGGTGCGCGCGTACGACTCGGGCCGCGGTGAGTGGCCGACGATGAAGGTCGAGCAGCGCATCGCGTGCATGCAGGACTTCATCAAGCGGATGGTCGCGCAGCGCGAGCTCGTGGTGAACCTGATCATGTGGGAGATCGGCAAGAGCCTCGCCGATTCGCAGAAGGAGTTCGACCGCACCGTCACGTACATGACGCAGACGATCGACGCGCTGAAGGAGCTCGACAACGCGAACTCGCGTTTCGTGATCGCCGAAGGCACGATCGGCCAGATTCGCCGCACGCCGCTCGGCGTCGTGCTGTGCATGGGGCCGTACAACTATCCGCTGAACGAGACTTTCGCGACGCTGATCCCCGCGCTGCTGATGGGCAACACCGTGGTGTTCAAGCCGCCCCAGTACGGCACGCTGCTGTTCGAACCGCTGCTCGAGGCGTTCCGCGACGCATTCCCGAAAGGCGTGATCAACACGATCTACGCGCCGGGCGCCGTGGTCGTGCCGCACATGCTCGCGTCGGGCAAGATCAACGTGCTCGCGCTGATCGGTTCGAGCAAGGTCGCCGATCACCTGAAGAAGCAGCATCCGAAGTCGCACCGGCTGCGCGCGATTCTCGGCCTCGACGCGAAGAACGCGGCGATCGTGCTGCCCGACGCCGATCTCGATCTCACCGTGAAGGAGTGCCTGCTCGGCGCGCTGTCGTTCAACGGCCAGCGCTGTACCGCGCTGAAGATGCTGCTCGTGCATCGCTCGATCGTCGACGAATTCCTGAAGCGCTTCACCGCCGCGCTCGAGCAACTGAAGATCGGCATGCCGTGGGAGAAAGGCGTCAGCATCACGCCGCTGCCGGGCATGCATCGCACCGCGTACATGACCGAAGCGATCGACGACGCGAAGGCCAAGGGCGCGCAGGTCGTCAATCACCAGGGCGGCGAGTTCAGCAAGACGCTGTTCTATCCGGCCGTCGTGTATCCGGTCGCCGAAGGGATGAAGCTGTATCGCGAGGAACAGTTCGGGCCGATCATCCCGGTCGCGCCGTTCGACGACGTCGAAACCGCGCTCGACTACGTGACCACGTCGGAGCACGGCCAGCAGGTCAGCATCTTCGGTTCCGATCCGGCGCAGATCGGCGCGCTCGTCGATCCGCTCGTGAACCAGGTGTGCCGCGTGAACATCAACTGTCAGTGCCAGCGCGGGCCGGACGTGTTCCCGTTCGCGGGACGCAAGGATTCGGCCGAAGGCACGCTGTCGGTGACTGACGCGCTGCGCGCGTTCTCGATCCGCTCGATGGTTGCGGCAAAGCAGACCGACGGCAGCAAGCAGCTGCTCGACTCGATCGTGTCGGATCACTATTCGAAGTTCATCAACACGGGCTTCATCTTCTGACGCACGGCGCGTCGCGCGCCGACACGCTCGTGCGGTCGCCCGGATCCGGTTGGTGGATCCGGCGCGCCGCGCGCGTGATGCCGGGGTGCGCGTCCGGTTCGGGAGCGCTCGATTCAAGACCGGCCGCGACGGACGATACGCTGGCCTGCCCGTCAACGCGATCGCTTGTCCGGCGTCGGCCCACCTCCCCCTCGCAGAAGTCGTTCAGCCTCGCTGACGGTCGGACGCTACACGTTCGACGCCAACAGCCGGATACCGGCGACGCCGAACACCACCGCCAGACACGCTTCCATCGCCCGCCGGCCACGCACGTACAACCGGCGCGCACCATCGGTCGAGAACACCAGCGCGTAACCGCCGAACACCATGCAGCCGATCGCGAGACAGCCCGGCACGACCGCACCATGCGACGCGCCCGAACCGTTCGACGACAGCGCGACGATCGACACCCACACCAGGATGGCTTTCGGATTCGTCAGGTGCAGCATCGCGCCGCGCGCGTAGAAGCGTGACAGCCGCGGCTCGGTCGTCGTCTTCAGCGTCGCGGCCGCGTTGGGCGACCATGCGGTGCGGCCCGACTTGAACGCGAGCCACAGCAGATACACGCCGCCGAACAGCTTGATCGCGACCAGCAGCTTCGACCACGCGAGCAGCGCCGCCGACACGCCGAGCGCGGCGACCATCGCCCAGCACATCGATCCGGAAATCACGCCGAGCGCGAACACGAGTGCCGCCTTGCGGCCGTGGTTCGCGGCGACCGACATGATCGCGAGATTGCTCGGGCCGGGGCTGGCCGTGCCGACGAAATAGGCCGTGTAAGCCAGCAGCAGATTGGCGGAGAAGAAAGCGTGGACGCTCATGTCGAACCTCGCGGCGGATGATCGGTTAATTGTTCGCACATGCGCGGGATCTGCCCATGGACAGTTGGCCGGCAATTCGCTGGGCCAGTTGGGCGAAGCGCACGACGTGGCGTACGCATCCGGGCGGCCCCGTTCGGACTGTCTCGGTTATGAAACATCCGGCGCATGGGCGTGGCTGCCTGCCGCCGTCCGTGTCGGGTGTCGCAGGCCACCGCGCCCGGCGCCACGCGGATGCCGCGTGCCCCGCCTGAGCGCGGCCTTCCCGCTCGTCGCCGACAGAAACACGAAGCCGGTTTTGACCCTGCGTTACGTTACATCGTTGAAGCATTTCATTCGTTCGACCGCCGCCGCACCGGCATGACCCACGTCGCGACGCGTATGGACGGCCGCCTCGATTTTCCGGGCGAGCCAGTCTCGGCGGGACGCAACGGCCGACGCCGCGACGCGCGTCTACCTTGCTCGACAATCGGATCGCGGCGCTGGTACGGAACCTGCATCCCGTATTTCATGAACGCCGCGCCGATCGGCGCGGCCACGAACTCCGCGAAGCAACGAGGCCATTCATGGATGCGCTGCCCAACTCGTCCGAAACGTCGTTCCAGATCTTTCTCGCGAAGCTGCTCGAACAGCCGCTGCCCGACTGGACCGAAAAGCAGCAGATGGAACTGGACATGGCGCGCACGCTGTCCGGCCAGATGGTCCGTCTCGCCGAAGACATGCGCGGCGGCACCGCCGATCTCACGCGCTGCCTCGTGCTGCTGCGCTACGCGAAGGTGCTCGACTTCATGCTGACGTCGCTCGCCGCGCGCCGCGACATCCATCCGCAGACACTGCGCACGCTGTTCCGGCTCGCGAACCTGAAGGTCGACGATGCGTATCCGGTCTGAACCGGCGCGAACGATCGACCTCGATGACGAACGGCCGCGGATACGCGCGCATGTCCGATAACCGCCCTCGCTGAACGCCCCTCCGCGGCACGCCAGCCCACCCCGCTCTCCGGCACCGCAACCGGCCCGCCGCACGATCGGAGGTACAATCGCGCGCCATGAACGCACTTCGCCACTTCCTGCTCCGGCAAGGCGTCGCGCGACAGCTTCTGTGGGGTTTCCTCCTTGTCACGCTGCTGTCCCGCGCGCTGATGTCGGGCGCCGTGATGCTCGATCCGGACGGTCCGGATGCGGGCTCGGTGGTGCTGTGTTCGGGGCGCGGCCCGCTGATCGTCGACGTGGCAGCGCTCGCCGCCCGTTTCGATGCGGGCGCGCCGATCACGCCGGCCAACGATGCGTTCGCGCTCGCCGACGCGCTGAAGCATGATGCACACGCCGGCAACGCAGCCTCGTCCGCCAGCGGCGACGACGGCCTCTGCGCATTCGGCGCGGCGCTGTTCACGGCGCTGGCGTCGTTCGCGGTGCGGGTGCTGTTGTTTCCCGCCGCGGTGCCGCGGCGGTTCCGGATTCGTTTCGCCATCCCTCGCGTCGCGCGGTCGATCTTCGACGACCGCCCGCCCACCCGCGCGCCTCCCCGGTTCTGCTGATCGTCTCGCGTGACGGCCCGCGCACGTCGACGTGCGCGGGCCGTCACGCCGTTCGTTTCACACCATCCGATTCACGCGATCACCCGACTGCGCCCGCCGCTCGGGCGACGTCGCCATGCGCGCCATGACCGTCCGCGCATGACGTGCCGTCGTCCGTTCCGCCGCCATGCGCACGCGGGTGCGCCGCGCGTCGGCGGCGGCCGGCCCATGCCGGCCCGACCGATCGACGCACACGAGGAGCTGACACCATGTCGACCACCGTCGAGCGGGCCCTGTCGCCCGCCCGTTCCGCCAGCGCCGGTTACCGGACGCTCTGGCGCTGGCATTTCTATGCCGGCCTGTTCGTGATGCCGTTTCTCGTGATCCTCGCGATCACGGGAACGCTCTACTGCTTCCAGCCGCAAATCGAGCCGCTGCTGTATCCGCACCGGCTGATCGTCGAACCGCGCGCAACGCCGCGACTCGATCCGGACACGCTGCTCGCGAAGGCACGCACTGCGATGCCGGCCGGTGCGACGCCGGTTTCGGTGCAGGTTTCCACCGCGCCGGCGCGCAGCGCCGAATACGTGTTCCGGCTGCGCGACGGCAGCCGCGAGAGCGTGTACGTGAACCCGTACGACGGCAGCGTGCTCGGCACGCTGAGCGTCGAGCAACGCTTCATGCAGGTCGACCGGATGCTGCATCGCAAGCTGCTGCTCGGCAAGACCGGCGAGCTGCTGATGGAGCTTGCCGCTTGCTGGACGTTCGTGATGATCGGCACCGGCATCGCGCTGTGGTGGCCGCGCGGCGCCACGCGCGTGGGCCGCGCACTGCGGCCCGACCTGTCGCTGCGCGGCAGGCCGCTGTGGAAGAGCATTCACGCGACGGCCGGCATCTGGCTCGCGGCCGGCACGGTCGCGTTCATCCTGACCGGGTTGCCGTGGTCGGGCTCATGGGGCAAGAACTTCAAGGCGCTGGCCGCGACCGTGAACCTCGGCGCGCCGCCGGGCGCATGGAGCGGCGGATCGCTGCGCTCGACACGGCCGGGCGCCGCGGCGTCGGCTGCGGCGGCTGCACCGGCACCGGGGGCGGTGCCGGCCGGCCATCATCATCACGACGGCGGCGAGTCGATGCCGGGCATGGTGATGGACGACCTGCCGCTGCCGCAAACGCCGTGGGCGATCGGCAACGTACCCGTGCCGGAGTCGCCTTCGGCATCGACGTCGGCATCGTCCACACCGCTGCCGCTCGCGCGCGCAATCGCGATCGTCGCCGGGCTCGGCGTGACGAGCGGCTACACGCTCGCGCTGCCGTCGGGCCCCGACGGCGTCTTCACCGCGTCGTACTTCCCGGCCGACCCGCAGGCGGAGCGCACGATCGCCATCGACCAGTACAGCGGCGCGGTGCTGCAGGACATCCACTACGCGGACTACGGCGCGATATCGCAGGCCGTGTCGTACGGCACGTCGCTGCACATGGGTCGCTACTTCGGGCTCGCGAACCAGATCCTCTGTGCGGTGCTGTCGCTCGGGCTGGCCGCGATGGCCGTCACCGGCACGGTGATGTGGTGGAAGCGTCGTCCGGCCGGAACGCTGGGCGCGCCATCGCGCGAACGCGGGGCGCCGCCGATGCGCGGCTGGATCGCGGGGCTCGTGCTGCTCGGCATCGTGTTTCCGCTGACGGGGTTGACGATCGTCGCGGTGTGGTCGATCGACCGCCTGCTGTTCGGCCGCGCGACGCGCGCGGCCGCCTGATCGTCGGACAGCACCCCATTCCAAGGATACCGAAACATGAAGTTCGGATTGATATTGCCCGCCGCCGCGCTCGCGGCCTTTGCCCCGCTCGGACAGGCACAGGAAAGCGGCGCCGACGGCGCCGGCACGACGCTCGAGCCGATCCGCGTCGATGCACGCAGGGTCGCGCCGCTGCAGCGGCCGCTCGATACCGGCAGCCACCTCGACCTGTCGCCGCTCGAAACGCCCGCGAGCGTCGAGCAGATCGACCGCGCGACGCTCGACACGCGCGGCGACAGTTCGATCGTCGATGCGGTGAGCCGCGCCGCCGGCATCAGCGCCTCGCCGCACCCCGGCAACGGCGACTCGGAGCTGGGCGCGCGCGGCTTCGTCGGCGCGTCGTCGGTCACGCAGCTCTACGACGGCGTGCGCCCGTATGGCGCGATCGGCGTCACCTTTCCGTTCGACACGTGGTCGGTCGACCATATCGACGTGCTGCGCGGCCCCGCTTCGGTGATCTACGGCGAAGGCGCGATCGGCGGCGTCGTGAACATCGTTCCGAAGAAGCCGACCCGCACGCCGATCCGCAACGAGCTGCAGGTCGGCGGCGGCACCGAACGCACGGCGCGCGTCGCGTTCGGCAGCGGCGGCGCGATCAACGACGCGCTGTCGTACCGCTTCGACATCAGCGGCAACCGCTCGGCGAACTGGGTCGACCGCGGCGATTCGCGCAACCTGTCGGTCTCGGGGGCGCTGCGCTACGACGTGACGCCGGACCTGTACGTGACGGCGTCGTACGCGCAGGGCTTCCAGCATCCGATGCAGTATTTCGGCGTGCCGCTCGTGAACGGCGCACGCGATCGCGCGCTCGACCGGAAGAACTACAACGTCGGCGACAGCGACATCGCGTTCCGCGACAGCTGGGCAACGGTATCGGCGAACTGGCAGCCGAGCGACGGCCTGAACGTGACGAGCATGCTGTACCGGATGCAGAGCAATCGCCACTGGAAGGATGCGGAGTACTACACGTACCTGCCGTCGAGCGCGCAGGTCCAGCGCAGCAGCTACACGGAAATCTTCCACGACCAGCAGCAGTACGGCAACGTGACGACGGCCACCGCGACCGGCATGCTGCTCGGGATGCGCAACACGTTCTCGGCGGGCGCGGAGTTCAACCACACGACGTTCCAGCACGACAACAATTCGCCGTATTCGGGCACGTCGACGGTCGATCCGTTCCGCTTCGACCCGGGCAGCTTCATCAACGCGGCCGGCACGTATCCGAAGTACCGCAGCCAGGCGAACCAGTACGCGCTGTTCGCGGAGAACCGGCTCGAAATCACGCCGCGCTGGTCGGTGATCGGCGGGTTGCGCTACGACCACGCGAGCGTGAACCGCGACGATCTCGTGAACGGCGGCGCGCTCGCGAAAGTGTTCGCGAACACGGGCTGGCGCATCGGCACCGTGTACGACGTGCGCCCCGGTCTCGCCGTGTACGGGCAGTATTCGGTCGCGGCCGATCCGGTCACGTCGCTGTTGTCATTGAATGCGTCGAAGGCGAATTTCACGCTCGCGACCGGCCGGCAGATCGAGATCGGCGTGAAGCAGTCGTTCCTCGACGGCAAGGCCGAATGGACGCTGGCCGCCTACCGGATCGTGAAGGACAACCTCGTGACGGCCGATCCGCTGAACCCGAACCAGTCGATCCAGGTCGGCCGGCAATCGTCGCGCGGGGTGGAAGCGACGGTCGGCGCGGCACTCGCGACAGACTGGCGCGTCGACGCGAACGTGTCGATCCTGCGCGCGAAATACGACGACTTCCAGCAGGCGTCCGGCGGCACGACGGTCTCGCGTGCGGGCAACGTGCCGGTGTCGGTGCCGCAGCGGCTCGCGAACCTGTGGGTGAGCTGGCGCTTCGCGCCGGACTGGACCGGCATCGCCGGGATCAAGTACGTCGGCAAGCGCTATGCCGATACGGCCAACACGCTCGTGATGCCGTCGTACACGAACGTCGACCTCGGGCTCGCGTGGAAGCCGCGCAAGGACACGACGATCACCGCGCGCGCCTACAACGTGTTCAACCGGCGCTACGTGCAGTCCGCGTACTACAACGAGACGCAGTATCTGCTCGGCAACGACCGCCGCGTCGAAGTGCTCGCGAACTACCGGTTCTGACCCGCGCGGCACGATGGCCCGTCGATGCTCACGCGGCGACGGGCCATCGAGCGTCACTTCACCGTGAACGCGTAATGCCCCTGCGTGCGGTGGCCGTCGACCGCGACGGCCACCCACGCGACCGCATAGACGCCCGGCGTCAGCGGATTCAGCGCGACGGACATGTGCGTCTTGTTCGACGCGTCGACTTCGGCCTTGCCGCTCGTGACGGCGTGCCCCTGCGCATCGGTGACGGCGATCGAGCTGAACGCGGGTTCGAGCGCGTCGTCGAAATCGATCGCGACGGTTTTCGGCGACGTGGTCACGGTCTCGCCCGCGGACGGATCCTGATGCGTCGGATACGCATGCGCGTGAGCGAGTTGCGCGCCGGCGAGCAGCAGCGCGGCAGCCGCCGCGCGCATCGTGGTCGAAAGGTTCATGCGGTTTCTCCGTGGATCAGAACAGCGGCTTGCCGAGCGAGCCGGGGAACAGGTCGTCGAAATACAGATGCGCATCGAAGATCACGCCGACGTGGTTGCCCGATGCCCGATTGACCGGAATCTGCGCCTCGACGCCGAATTGCCCGTAGCGATTGAGCCACAGTACGCCGGGGTTGATCGTGCCGGTCGTCTGGCCCGAACACGCGCCCGCCGTACAGGTGCTCATCGGCGCCTCGACGACGAACACCATGTTGCTGAGCGGTTGCGGCAGGCCGAGGTTCTTCACCTGCTGCTGCAGGTACGGGATGCTGTACTGGAGCGTCAGCCCCCAGCCGAGCGAGTTCGGGCCCTGGTCGGACGAGGCCGTGGTCAGGTTCGGCCCGATCTCGGCCGTCAGCGCGAACGGGCGCAGATAGCCGAGCGACGCCGGCAAGTCGCCGAAACCCTTGCCGAGATAGACGGTCGGTGTAAACGTCGAGTACGGGCTCGCGATCGATTTCGCGCCGGTGCCGCCGACCTCGGTCAGCAGCCCGACCGACGCCATGAATTCGTGCGCCGCATTCGCGTAGACGAGATATTTCAGGCCGAGCGTCACGTTGTCCCAGCCCTTCGCGGAGCCGCCGTTCGGGTCGTTCTGCGACACGTACTGGCTCGCGACGCTGAACGCGAGGTTCTTCGTGATCAGCTTGTCCCACTCGTACGACACGGTATTGACGTTCATGTCGTCGCCATTGCCGTCGGGCGACTTGACATGGCCGAACTGCATGTCGAATTCGTCGCCGACACCGGGGTCGTCCACCGTCATCGTGGCAGGAAAGACGCGGTCGCCGACCACGGCGTGCGCGTGCGCGAAAGACGCATGGGACAGGCCGGCAGCGGCGGCCAGCAGCGCGGCGCATGCGCGGGGCGCACGCCGTTCGGTAAAGCGGGGCATGAAGGTGTTCTCCGATTGCGGTTCGATGCCGTCGCGCACGCGCGCGACGAACGGCCGCGCTCCGGTGGCGAAGCGACGGCAAGTCACGGGAAAAGCCGGACGGAATCAGGAGAACGCGGGGGGTGCGCGCGATTGCGCGACGGTATGAACGACCGGGATGCGCGCCGGGATCGACGCCGACACGACCGGCCTCTGCGAGCCCGAACGCGGCGCGGCGAACGCGGCGGGACGGCCCGGCAGCGCGGCCGCATGCGCGACGAAGCTGCAATAGGGGCACGCCTGCCAGTGCGCGTGTGCGCCGTGCGCCGGCTTGTCGTCGTGCGCGGCCAGCGTATCGTCGACGCCGGCCGTGCAATAGATGGCCAACGCATCGACGAGCCGGTGACGCGACGCCATCATCTGCGACACCGCAGGCGCGAGCGCCATCATCAGGATTGCGATCAATCCGATGAAGCTGCCGGGTCTGCGGAATCGGGTGGCGTGCATGACGCGCAGGATGAAGGCGTGAAATCAGGGTGCTGGATTATGCCACGCAGCAATCACGATCCCGTGCCTGAATTTCGCTGTAAACGCATGCGATATTTCGGACAGTAATCCGAAAGAATCGGCCCGGCGGACGGTGCGCCGGGCGACGCTTCATCCGGCCCGATATTGCGGCCGGACACGCGTGCACGTCACGCGCGCGGGGCGGCCGCGCGGCGTGCCATCCACTTCCGGTAGCGCCGCGTCTGGCACTGCGCGGCCAGTTGCTGCGACACCAGCGCGCGCAGCGGCGACACGCCCGGATGCGTGCGTCGCCCGCCGCTCAAGCGCGCGAGCTGGAACTTGACCACCGCCATGTTGGCCAGCGCGCCCAGCGCCTTGTTCTTCCAGCGGATCGGCTGCAGCACCGGCGCGCTGTCCTTGCCGGCCTGCCAGTCGCGCGGCAGGTTCGGCTCGATCGACAGCGCGGTCGCGATGCCGACCATCGCCACCCCGCTGTCGACCACCTGCTCGGCCACCGCGCGGCGGCGAATCCCGCCCGTGACCATCAGCGGCATGTGCGCGACGGCCGTGATGTCGCGCGCGAATTCGAGGAAATATGCTTCGCGGGCCAGCGTGCGCCCGTCGCGCGCCTCGCCCTGCATCGCCGGCACTTCGTAGCTGCCGCCCGACAGCTCGACCAGATCGACGCCGAGCGGATTCAGCAGTTCGACCACGCGCTTCGCATCGTCCGCGCTGAAGCCGCCGCGCTGGAAATCGGCCGAATTCAGCTTCACCGCCACGGCGAACGCGGGCGACACCGTCGCGCGCACCTCCCGCACGATGTCGAGCAGCAGCCGCGCGCGATGCTCGATGCCGCCGCCCCACGCGTCCTGCCGGCGGTTGGTGAGCGGCGACAGGAACTGGCTCAGCAGGTAACCGTGCGCCGCGTGGATCTGCACGCCGGTGAAGCCGCTTTGCTCGGCAAGCTGCGCGGCGCGCACGAAGCGCCGCTGCACGTCGGCGATGTCGGCCTCCGTCATCTCCTTCGGCACCGGAAACTGCTTCGACAGCGCGCCCAGCGCGAGCGGCACGGCCGACGGCGCGAGCGTCGTCTGGCCGAGCGCCGCCTGCATCTGGCGCCCCGGATGGTTGATCTGCATCCACACCTGCGCGCCGCCGGAACGCGACACCTGCGCCCACCGCCGGAAGCGGTCGAGATGGGCGGCGCTGTCGAGCACGACGCCGTTCGGGCCGGTCATCGCGCGACCGTCCACCATCACGTTGCCGGTCAGGATCAGGCCGACCCGGCCGTCGGCCCACGCCTGGTACAGGCGCAGCAACGCATCGGACGGTGCGTGATCCGCATCGGCCATGTTCTCTTCCATCGCGGCCTTGGCGAGCCGATTCGGAATCACTGCGCCATTGGGCAGTGTCAGGGGCGCAAACAGGTTCATGGTGGACTTCCTCGATTGACGATGCCCAACCATAACTTTAAAGTTAGCTTCAAGGTCAAGCCCCTTTTGGAGCACAGCATGAAAATCGGCGAACTGGCACGGGCCAGCGGCCTCGCGGCATCGCGCATCCGCTTCTACGAAGCGAGCGGGCTGCTCGAGCCCGCGCGCCGGCAGGCGAACGGCTATCGGGAATACGGGTCGGATGCGCTGACGCGGCTCGCGATCATCGACCGCGCGCAACGCGCGGGTTTCGCGCTCGACGAGATCCGCGCGCTGCTGCCGCCCGATCTCGGCGCATGGCCGCACGACGAGCTGCTGCACGCGCTGCGGCACAAGGTCGATGAAATCGCGCTGCTCGAGCAGCGTCTCGCACTGAACCGGCGCAATCTGCAGGCGCTGATCGACGAGATCGCGAACAAGCCGGCGGGCGAGGATTGCGCGGCCGCCGCGCAGCGCATGCTCGACAAGCTGTGCAAGGAAGCGGCGGAGTCGGAACCGGCGCCCGTGCCGGCATCGCCGCCACGGCTGGTACGAAAGCGCGCGTAAGGGCGTCGGCACGGGCGACCGTCATTGGCCTGCCATGCTGTCGACGAATGATCGGACGGTACGCAACGCGGCGTCGCACGCGCACTGCATCGGCAACACTTTGCCGAAACGCTCGATCAAAAAAATCCGGACGATGGCGCTCGCACGCCGACCTCGTCCGGATGTGCACGGGCACACGCAGCGAAGCCGCCCGTGCCCGCAGCCGACCCATCGACGGACAGCGCGGTAAAGCATCCCGCGCCGCCCGTTCGATGCAGCCGGTTACTGCAGCCAGATGCCGACGTACCCCGACGACGCATCCGCGCTGCCGCGCTCGACCAGCACGTAGCGCGTGAGCCCGTACGCGGTCTGATAGCGGTACGCCGACAGCACGGTGTTGCCCGGCTGGCCGCCGAGCGACACGAGCGGCGTGCCGGTGAGCGCGCCCGTCACCTGCGTGGCGGGCACCGTGATCGTCTGCGACGCCGAGCCGCCATTCGCGACGACGAAGGTCGCGCCGCCCTGCCCGTCGAACGACAGATAGTTGCCGGTCGTCGTCGCGGGGCTCGTGCCGCCCTGCAGGCAGTCCTCGTAGTAACGCGTGAACGACACGCCGACGAGATCGGACGCCTGCGTCACCGGCACCGCGTTCGCGGGCACCAGCACGTCGGTCGACTTCAGGTTCGACGGGCCCGTGCCGCCGGACAGCGACTGGCACACCATCGCGGCGGCCGGCAGGTTGAAGTCGCTCGCGTTCGAATCGAAGCCGTTGCCGGCCGCGACCTTCGCGCCCCACGTGTAGTTGCCGTCGACGCTCGTGAACGGCGACGACACCTGCGGGCTACCGAACGACACCGTACCGGCGATACCGTTGCCCGATGCCCCCGCATCGAGGATCGAGCCGGTCAGGCTCGTCGTCGACGCCAGCGGCTGCCGGTAGTTGAAGTCGAGATAGTTGACCGTCGTGTTCGCCGGCGCCACCGACGACGCGAGCGGCGTTTGCGTCGCCACGCTGCCGACCGTCGCCGCGCCGCCGTTGTCGGACGCGGTCGTCGAGAACTGCTGGTTGGTGCTGGTGTTCACGTACGTGACGGACGGGTTGTCGGCCGTCGGGCGAATCAGCCCGAGATGGTCGAGCACCGCGTCGACGAGCTGGTGATTCGCCTCGAACGGCGTCGTCACCGGATCGATGCTCGACCAGTCGACCCCGTACGCGGACGGCGGGAACATCGTCTCCAGATCGGCGGTGACGTTCGCGTAGTAGCCCTTGAGCGTCGCCGCGTCGAGCGCCTGCAGCGAATCGGTCAGCGTGCGCGTGATGCCGCTCTTCGCGATCGTGCCGAAGAAGAGGCCGGTCGTGATCGGCGTGAGGTTCATGTTCGCCACGATGCCGGAGCCGACGTACGGCGACACCAGCAGCCCGTCGGCCGTCTGCGCCTCGATCAGGAACGGCGACGCGCAATGGATGTTCTTCATCAGGTACGTGCCGTCGGCCGCGCTGACGGCGGAGCCGCACTGGTTGCCGTTCGCCTCGTAGGCCGTGATGGTCACGTTGCCGAGCGGCGCGCCGGTCGCGACCGTGCCGCTCAACGACGTCGTCACGTTGCTGTTGTTGCTGCCGCCGTTGTTCGACGGCGAACCGCCATCGCCGCCGCCGCATCCGGACAGCGCGCCGAGCACGGTCGCGCCGGCAAGCAGGCCAGCCAGGGTCTGTTGTTTCATGTGGTCTCTCTCTTGTGGTTTGAAGGTCGCGAACGACGAATGGCCGCGCGCGCGACGGCAGGCACTTGCCGTTCGCGCGAGGGTCGTTCAGTGAGTCAGGCCGCGTGGGTTCGACGGGCCGGCAATGCCGGGCCGGGCGGGCAAGAATCGGAATGACATGGAGACCCCGCGGCGTTGTTGTCGTATTGGTCGGGATCGTAGGGCCGGCGCACGGGCCCGGCAATCGCTCGACGGATCGGCACCGGCCTCAACCCGTGAGCGAGGCGCCCTCGCTTCACGGTTTAGCGCGCGGGCGCCGGCAACAGGTTCAGCGCGGAAAAGCGAATCAGCTCGGCGTTGTTGTCGAGGCCGAGCTTGCGCTTGATGTTGGTGCGATGCGCTTCGACCGTGTTCGCGCTGCGGCCGATCCGCTCGGCGATCTGCTGCTTCGTCAGCCCCTCGCCGATCATCCGCAGGATCTCGATCTCGCGCGGCGACAGCGCGGCGAGCGGCGTCGTCGGCTTCGCGGCCTGCCCGCGCGCGCGGCGCAGCAGGTTCTGCTGCACTTGCGGCGGGAAATACGGCACGCCGCGCAACACCGAGTCGATCGCGTCGAGAATCGTGCGGCTCACGTTCGCCTTGTTCACGTAGCCGAGCGCGCCGGCCAGCGCGGCCGGCTCCGCATACGCCACGTCCGAATGCATCGAGATGCACACGACGGCCGTGTCGGGGCAGCTCTGCGCGATCTCCTCGATGAGCCGCAGCGCGAGCGTGTCGCCGAGCATCAGGTCGACGACCGCGATGTCGGGCCGGTGCGCGCACACGGCGTCGAGGCCGTCGCGCGCGTTGCCGGCCTGCGCGACGACCCGATAGCCGGGCACCGCATGCAGCAGCGTCGCGAGCCCTTCGCGAACGATCGGGTGATCGTCGACGAGCACGATGGTCTGGTTCATCGTCAGTCCACTTCGACGGTCGTGCCGCCGGTTTCATTGGTCAGGAAGCGGGCGCGCAGGCCGAGCAGCTGGGCGCGCGAACGGATGCTGCGCAGCCCGAGACGCGACGCCGGCTGCGCGGCCGGATCGATGCCGGCCGCGAAGCCCGAGCCGTTGTCGTGAATCGCCAGCGCGACGCGGCCGTCGATGTCGCGCAACACGACATCGATCCGCGTGGCGCGCCCGTGCCGCAGCGCATTCGACACCGACTCCTGCACGATCCGGTATAGATGCAGCGACGCATCCGGCGACAGCAGCTCGGTATCGTACTCGACGCTCAGGTGGCAGCCGTCGGCAACGAGCCGGTCGACGTCGCCGCACAGCTCGCGCAGCGCGGCCGCGAGATCGTGCGGCGAACCGTCGAACGGCGACAGCCCGCGCGACAGCGTGCGGATCGTCTGGATGCCATCCTCGACGATCGCCGAAATCCTGTCGATCACCAGCTGACGATCGTCCGCCGTGTCGCGGGGCGACTGCGCGAGCGTGCTCAGCATCAGCGACGCACCGGTCAGCTTCTGGCCGAGATCGTCGTGCAGTTCGCGACCGATCTGCTGGCGCTCGCGCTCGCCTTGCCGCGTGAGCTCGCGCTCGGCGTGCAGTTGCGCATCGAGCAGCGTCGACACCTGAAGCTGCGTGCTTGCAAGCGATGCCGACTGCTGCGAGACGGTGTCGGCGAGCCGGCGCTGCGCGACCAGCAGCAGATAGATGATGCAGGCCGCCGCGAGGCTGATCGCGCCGCCGAGCGCATAGCCGAGCGCGCGGATATGGCGGCCGATCGCGTCCTGGAAGTGGTCGGCCGGCACCGCGATGTCGAGCACGAACTGCCGCCCGGCGACGGTGAAGGTCCGGCGTTCGGTCATCGTCGCCGCGCCGGCCAACGCGGCGTTGTCGTACGCGAACAGCATCCGGCGCCGCACGTCGGCGATTTCGCCGGGCTTCGCGACCGTATGCAGCCGCAACGACACGAATTGCCAGTCGTCGTCGGGCATCGCCTCGCGAATCAGCGAACGCACGTCGACGAAGATGCCCGCCGAGCCCATCGCGCGCGACTGGCGCTCGGCGGGCGGCGGCACTTCGCCGCCGCGATACACCGTGAGGCGGATGCCGAGGCCGGGGCCGACGTGCCCGTCGAGCTGCGCGACGCCGACGCCGGACGTATAGGGCTCCCCCGTCCGGTTCGTGTCTCGCCAGACGTTCCAGCCAAAGTTCGCCGCAATGTCGCGCCCGACGTAGACCGCGTTGTACGGCACGCTGTAGCGCAGCACCATCCGGTACGCGTGCGGCGTAGCGGCCGGAAACACCGTGAAATCGGGCCGATGCAGCCGCACCCGCATCGCTTCCTCGTAGGACTGCGTATCCGCGGTCGCGATGTAGTCGCAGTAGTTGATCGTTTCGAGCGCGGGAAAACGCTGCGCCACGTGCAGCGACGCGACGTAGTCGCGGAACTGCCGCCGCGTCGGTTCGCCGACGACCGACCACAGCCCGCGCACGCCGGACAGCACGTCCACGTAGCGCAGCAGTTGAACCTGGATCTTGTTGCTCGTGTCGGTGACGAATTCGCCGAACTTCAGGTCGGCGGCGGCCCGGGCGCGTGCGTCGAGTTCGACGACGACCAGGTGCGTGACGCCGAGCAGCAGCGTCAGGACGATCGCGGCGATCGCGAGCGGATGGCGGGAAGCGCGCCGGATCATGGCGGATAGCGTGTGCGTGAGCGGCGAACGCCTGCAGCGGCCGCCGTATTTGTTCGATTGTGTTCACGCGTATCGACGGGTGCCGTCGGAATGCGGCTTCGTCGCCCGGTCGCGTGTGGTCTCGCCGCATTCTTACCGACGCGCGGCCGGCTGGCAAGCTGCGCCGTGCGCGCGGGGTGGCGCGAGGCTGGAGGGAATTCGCTTACGTCGCAGGTAATCGACGCGCGCAGCACGCGCGACGATCATGGCTTGACCGATCAACCGGCCGTATCGACACCACGGAGCCCGCCATGACCGCCTACGCCCTCGCTCACCTGCACGACGTCAAGATGTGCGACGACATCGTCGAATACCTCGAACGCATCGACGGCACGCTCGCGCCGTTCGACGGCCATTTCGTCATTCACGGCGCGCGGCCGGACGTGCGCGAAGGTGTGTGGCACGGCGACCTGATCGCGATCGCGTTCCCCGATCTCGACACGGCGCGCGCCTGGTACGAATCGGATGCGTACCAGCAGATTCAGCCGCTGCGCACGCGACACGCGAGCGGCCCGGTGATCCTGATCGACGGCGTGGACGAGCGGCACAACGCGACGGACATCCTGCGCTGAGCCACGCCGCATGGGGCGCTGCGGCGATTACGTCGCCTTGCGCACCATCGGTTCGCCGACGACGAACCCGCCGCCCTGATACTGCTGCGTGGCGTCGTCGTACTCGGCGGTCGGGGCGGTTACCGGGAACAGCCCGGCGAACTGCTCGGAGCTGTCCTGCGGCCGGAAGCCGAGGAAGCCGGCCTTCGTGTTGTCCCACCACTTCACCGGGTTGTCCGACACGCCGTAGACGATCGCGTGGCCGACGCGGTTCGTCAGCAGCGAACAGCGCACGAGTTCGATGAAGTCGCGGTAGCTGAGGTACGTCACGAGCATGCGCGGGTTCTTCGGCACCTCGAACGACGAGCCGATCCGCAGGCACACCGTCTCGATGCCGAAGCGGTCGAAGTAGTACCGCGACAGCGACTCGCCGAAGCATTTCGTCACGCCGTACAGGCTGTCCGGACGCAGCGGCGAATCGGCATCGAGCACTTCCGTGACCGGATGGAAACCGATTGCGTGGTTCGAGCTCGCGAACACGATCCGCTTCACGCCGTGCTTGCGCGCGGCTTCGTACAGGTTGTACGTGCCGGTGATGTTCGCACCGACGAGATCGTCGAACGGCGCGTCGATCGAAATGCCGCCGAGGTGGACGATCGCGTCGACGCCGTCGACCAGGTCCATCACCGCCGGACGGTCGGCCAGGTCGACGACACGGGTTTCTTCGTGCGGGGCCGCGTCGTCCAGCGCCGCGATGTCGCTCACGCGCACGACGTCGGCCCAGTTCGCCAGCGCGCCGCGCACCTGGCGGCCGAGGTTGCCGGCCGCGCCGGTCAGCAGCAGGCGCCCGAACGGCTTGCGCGCACCGGTGGATGAGGCGTTCATCGAGTGTGTCTCCTTGAATCTGTGCGGGGTGTACCGAAAAATGGAAAACGTTTTCCAACTATACGCGGTAAAAAAGCCGAACGTCAATGGTCGAAGCTGCTCCCGGCCATCCGCACTTTCCCGATGTGGGCCGGTGGCCGGACGCCGGCTTTTTCTGCCACAATCCGGAGCAAGCTAACGAAAACGTTACCCTTTCGATGAAAAAAGTTTCCCCGACGATCCGCGACGTGGCCGCGGACGCCGGCGTGTCGGTCGCGACGGTGTCCAAGTACGTGAACGGCACGCAGCGCTTTTCGCCGACCGTCGAAGCGCGGCTCAAGGAGGCGATCGAGCGGCTCGGCTACCGTTCGAACCCGCTCGCACGTTCGATGATCACCGGGCGCACGCGCACCATCGGCGTCGTGATCCTCGACATCAGCAACCCGTACTTCACGAACGTCGTCAAAGGCGCGAACCGCGTCGCGCTCCAGCACGACTACACGCTGCTGCTCGTCGACACCGAAGAGAGCCAGGCGCGCGAACGCTCGCTGATCGAGGCGCTCGCGCAGCGCGTCGACGGGCTGATCGTCAGCACGCGGATGCCCGACGAGGAAGCCGGCTGGATGCTCGACCTGCACAAGCCGCTCGTGCTGCTGCGGCGCAGCCCCGGCCTGCCGATTCCGAGCGTCGGCATCGACAACCGGCTCGCCACCTACATGCTCGCGCGTCACCTGCTCAATCTCGGCCACACGCGCATCGCGTATCTCGGCTTCGGGCAGGCCCGCCCGAACGACGAACGGATCCAGGGCGCGCGCGACTGTCTCGCCGAAGCGGGGCTCACGCTCGACGTGCACGATGCGCATGCGCCGACCGCCGAAGCCGGCGAGCGCGCGTGCTCGCGCGTGATGCTCGGGCCGCAGCGCCCGCAGGCCGTGATCTGCTACAACGACCTGATCGCGCTCGGCTTCATGAAGGAAGCCGCGTCGCTCGGGTTCCGGCTGCCGCAGGACGTGTCGGTGGCCGGCATCGACAACGTGCCGTACGGCCAGTACGCCGCGCCCGCGCTGACCACCATCGACATCCAGAGCGAGAACATGGGCGAGCTCGCGATGCAGAAGCTGATCGACGCGCTCGCCGGCCGCACCGACGCGAGCTATTCGACGTTCGAGCCGCGGCTGATCGTGCGCGCATCGACGGCCGAGGCCGGCTGACGCGCATCGCGCTCGCGTCGCACCGCATCCGTTCGCGCCAAAGCAAACGCGCCGCCTTCGAGGCGGCGCGTTCGTTTGCGGACCCGCGCTTACGCGTCGAGTTTCGCGGGCTTCATCTTCGGCGTGAGCACGTGCATGATGGCCAGCGCAAGCAGGTAGGCCAGCGCGCCGATCGCGAACAGCACCCAGTAGTGGCCCGTGCGTTGCAGCACCTGGCCGATCACTTCCGAGAACAGCACGCCGCCGATCGAGCCGGCCATCCCGCCGATGCCGACCACCGACGCGACCGCGCGGCGCGGGAACAGGTCGGATGCGGTCGTGAACAGGTTCGCCGACCAGCCCTGGTGCGCGGCCGCGGCGAGGCCGACGATCAGCACCGCGATCCACAGGCTCTGCACCTGCGACACGAATGCGATCGGCAGTACGCAGCAGGCGCAGATCAGCATCGCCGTCTTGCGCGCGCCGTTCACGCTCCAGCCCGCGCGCAGCAGCACCGACGACAGCCAGCCGCCACCGATGCTGCCCACCGTCGTCAGCGCGTAGATGCACACGAGCGGCAGGCCGATATGCTGCATGTCCATCCCGCGCGACTCGTTGAGCCACTTCGGCAGCCAGAACAGGTAGAACCACCACACCGGGTCGGTCAGGAACTTGCCGATCAGGAACGCCCACGTCTCGCGCTTGCGGATCAGCTCGCCCCAGCGCGGCGCGCCGGCGTCCGCGTTCGCCGCGTCGAGCGCTTCGGCTTCGTCGCGCGGCTCGTCGTATTCGGCGGCGAGCGCGCGCGTGTCGGCCGTGCGGTACATCACCAGCCACACCACGAGCCACACGATGCCGATCGCGCCGATGATCACGAACGCCGCGCGCCACCCGTAGGCCACCGCGATCGCCGGGATGATCGCCGGCGCGAACACCGCGCCGATGTTCGCGCCCGAGTTGAAGATGCCGGTTGCCAGCGCGCGTTCGCGGCGCGGAAACCATTCGGCCGTCGTCTTGATCGCGGCCGGGAAGTTGCCGCCCTCGCCGATCCCGAGCAGCGCGCGCACCGCGGCGAAGCCCATCACCGAGCCGACCGCCGCGTGCAGCACCGCGGCAATGCTCCACACCAGCATCGCGACCGCGTACGAGATGCGCGTGCCCAGCCAGTCGACGATGCGGCCGAAGCCGAGCAGCCCGATCGCATAGAACGCGGAAAACGCCATCACGATGCGGCCGTACTGCACCTGGCTCCAGCCGATGTCGTGCTGGAGCATCGGCGCGAGCAGGCCGAGGATCTGCCGATCCATGTAGTTGATGACGGTCGCGAAGAACAGCAGCGCGCAGACGGTCCAGCGATAGCGGCTGGCCGCGGCGCGCACGGCGCCGACGACGGCAGATTGCATGAGTGTCTCCGATGCGCGGCCGCGCCCGTCGCGCCGCTGGATGATGCGTGTCCGTGACCGGCGACGGGCGCCGGGCGGGCGGCGGCACGCCACGGTGGTAGCACGGCCGGTCGCCTGTCGATGTCTGGAAAACGTTTTTCAGAGAATAGGACGGGTGCCGCTGGCATGTCAGTCGGGGATTTCGATGAGTCATCTCAAATCGGCCCACGCAAAAAGAGACGACTGTTTCGCAGATTGGCATTAATCGTTTTTCCGGGATTTCCCCGCGCGGAAACGGGGCGTGAACCGGGTCATGACGCGGGAGCGCCCGCCGATACACATGTCCGATTTCAGCCAGAATCGGTGGCGAGGATGGTTTACAGTCGTCGCATGCGCCTCGATCCCGACACCTGCTACGACGCCCTGCTCTCGCGGAACCGCCGCTTCGACGGCTGGTTCTTCGTCGGCGTGTCGACGACGGGCGTGTATTGCCGCCCCGTTTGTCCGGTGAAGCCGCCGAAGGCGCAGAACTGCAGCTACTACCCGACCGCCGCCGCGGCCGAGAAAGCCGGCTTCCGGCCGTGCATGCGCTGCCGGCCCGAGCTCGCGCCCGGTCACGGGCTGCTCGACCTGTCCGGCAATCTCGCCGACGCGGCCGCCACGCTGATCGAGGACGGTTTCCTGAACGAACACGCGGTCGATGCGCTCGCGCAGCGGGTCGGCGTGACCGAGCGCCATCTGCGGCGGATCTTCGCCGCGCAGTTCGGCGTGTCGCCGGTCGAATTCGCGCAGACGCACCGGCTGCTGATGGCCAAGCGGCTGTTGACCGACACGGCGCTACCGGTGGCCGTCGTCGCGTCGACCGCCGGCTTCGGCAGCGTGCGGCGCTTCAACGACCTGTTCCGGCAACGCTACGGCCTCAATCCGCTGCGCCTGCGCAAGGGCGCCGGTGCAACGGCCGGCGGCGACATGACGTTCCCGCTGCCGTACCGGCCGCCGTTCGCGTGGGCCGAGCTGATGCAGTTTCTCGCGCAGCGGCAGATCGACGGCGTCGAGCGGATCGACGCGAACGGTTATGCGCGAGTCGTCGCGGTGCCGAACGGACATGGCGATGGTGAGGTAACCGGCTGGTTGTCCGTCGCGCACGTGCCGCAGCGGTTCGCGCTCGCGGTCACCGTGTCGCCCGCGCTGACGCCCGTCGTGCCGGCCGTGCTCGCGCGCGTGCGGCGGCTGTTCGATCTCGACAGCCGGCCCGACGTGATCGACGCGCATCTCGGCGAACTCGCGGACGGCTCGCCCGGCCTGCGCGTGCCCGGTGCATTCGACGGGCTCGAGATTGCGATCCGCGCGATCGCGGGCGAGCAGTTAACGGCAACGCCCGCCGCCGCGCTGCTCGCGCGCGTTGCCGAACACTTCGGCACGCCGGTGGAGCACGCACCGCCCGGCCTCACGCATGCGCTGCCTTGCGCCGCGACGCTGGCTTGCGCACCGCCGGCAGCCTTCGACGCGATCGGCGTCTCACGCGATGCGGCGCACGCGATCGTGTCGCTGGCCCGTGCGGTCGCCGACGGCACGCTCGCGCTCGAACCAATGGCGCCGCTCGATGCGACGCTCGCCGCGTTGCGCGCGCTGCCCGGTTTCGACGAACGCGCGGTGCAGTACGTCGCGATGCGCGCGATGGGCTGGCCGAACGCGTTTCCCGCCGACGACGCGTGGCTTCCCGCCGCGCGCGCCGGGCGTTCGCGCATCACGTCAACCGAATCGCACACCGCGCGCTGGGCACCGTGGCGCGCGTATGCCGCACTGCATGTGTGGCGCCTTCATGGAGAAGCGTCGCGATGACTCCCGCCCATCTGATTCCGAGCCCGCTGGGCGACATCGCCATCCGCATCGAGGACGATGCGCTGACGGGCCTTTTTTTCGTCGGCCAGAAATACTATCCGTCGCTCGCGATCGCGTCGGATGCGAATGCGGACGCACGCACCGCATCGCCGCTCGCACGCAAGGTCGCCGAAGAAGTCGCCGAGTATTTCACCGGCACGCGCGAAACCTTCTCGGTGCCGATTCACCTGCGCGGCACCGCGTTTCAGCGCAGCGTGTGGAAGCAACTGCTCGCGATTCCGTTCGGCGAGCTCGTGTCGTACGGCGACATCACCGAACGCGTCGGGCTGCCGATGAGTGCCGCGCGCGCCGTCGGCGGCGCGGTCGGCCGCAATCCGGTGTCGATCATGGTGCCGTGCCATCGCGTGATCGGCGCGTCGGGCAGCCTGACCGGGTATGCGGGCGGGATCGAACGCAAGCGCGCGTTGCTGTCGCTCGAAGGGGCGGGGTTTCAGCGCGGCGAGCGCCATGCGATGCAGCAGTCGCTCGCGTTCTGACGTCGCCCCGGTGCGATTCGGCGAGCGTCGCTCGCGCTAGCCGCCACGCTTGCGCATCGCATGCGCGACCCGCGCGTTCGCTTCGAACTTCGCGCGATGCGTCGAGAAGAACGTCCGCACGTTGCGCACGTTCGATGCACCGGTGAACAGCCGCCGCGCGAATTCGTCGTATTCGGCGACGTCGGCCAGATCGGCCACCACCACGAAATCCGGCCCCGGCGACACGCGATAGCACTGCGTGACCGCCGGCTCCGCGCACACATAGGCTTCGAACGCGTCGTAGTCTTCCGCCGTCTGCCGGTCGAGGCTGATCTCGATCAATGCCGTGACGGCCGTGCCGATCGCCACCGGATCGAGCACCGCGACCTGCCGGCGGATCACGCCCGCGTCCGTCAGCCGGCGCACGCGGCGCATGCAGGTCGGCGGCGACGACAACGCACGCTCGGCCAGTTCAAGGTTCGATACCGACGCGTCGTCCTGCAGGATCGCGAGAATGCGCAGGTCGAGCTCGTCGAGCGTGATGCCGGCCATCGGCGGCTCCTTCCGGTCAAGGCGTGAAATTTAATTTCAACATGATAGCTGATTGTCTGTCTGTTTCATTTATTGAAGTATTTTGAAATTTAATTCCACCTGACCGCCTCTACCATCGCTGTCACGGGTCCAGACAGGACATTTACGGAGCGCGATATGTGTGGAATTGTCGGGGCGGTTGCCCAGCGGGACATCCTGCCGAACCTCGTCGACGGGCTGAAGCGGCTCGAATACCGCGGCTACGACTCGTGCGGCGTCGTGGTCTACCGTGACCGCGCGCTGGCCCGCGCACGCAGTGTCGACCGCGTCGCGAACCTGCAGCGCGAGATCGCGGAACATGCGTTGTCCGGCTACACCGGCATCGCGCATACGCGCTGGGCGACGCATGGCGCGCCCGTCACGCTCAACGCGCATCCGCACTTCTCGCCGAGCGACGACAAGGCCCGCATCGCGCTGTCGCACAACGGGATCATCGAGAACTGCGATCAACTGCGCGCGGAGCTTCAGGCGCACGGCTATGTGTTCGCGAGCCAGACCGACAGCGAGGCCATCGCGCACCTGATCGACCATCTGTACGACGGCGACCTGTTCGACGCGGTGCGCCGCGCGGTCGCGCGACTGCGCGGCAGCTACGCGATCGCCGTGATGTGCCGCGACGAGCCGCACCGGATCGTCGGCGCGCGCGACGGGATGCCGCTCATCGTCGGTGTCGGCGACGGCGAGCATTTTCTGGCGTCGGACGCGATCGCGTTGTCGGGCATCACCGATCGCATCGCGTATCTGGAGAACGGCGATGTCGCCGATATCCAGCTCCATCGCTACTGGATCGTCGATGCGGCCGGCCAGCGTGTCGAACGTGCGGTGCAGCGCGTGGCCGCGCATAGCGGCGCGGCCGACCTCGGGTCGTATCGCTACTACATGCAGAAGGAAATCTTCGAGCAGCCGCAGGCGGTGGCCGATACGTTGCTCGATGTCGGGTCGATCATGCCGGAGCTGTTCGGCGACGGTGCGTGGCGCGTGTTCAACGACGTCGATTCGGTGTTGCTGCTCGCGTGCGGCGGCAGTTATCACGCGGCGCTGACCGCGAAGTACTGGATCGAGAGCATCGCGAAGCTGCCCGCGAGCGTCGAGATTGCAAGCGAGTTCCGGTATCGCGACAGCGTGCCGAATCCACGCACGCTCGTCGTCGCGGTGTCGCAGAGTGGCGAGACGGCCGACGTGCTCGGGGCGGTACATGTCGCGAAACGCAGCGGGATGAGGCATACGCTCGCGATCTGCAACGTCGCGACGAGTGCGCTGATGCGCGAATGCGCGCTGCAGTTCGTCACGCGGGCGGGGATCGAGATCGGGGTGGCGTCGACGAAGGCTTTTACGACGCAGCTTGTGGCGTTGTTCCTGCTGACCTTGTCACTGGCGCAGGTGCGCGGGCGGTTGAGCGACGACGAGGAGAAGGCGCATCTGCGCGCGCTGCGGCATCTGCCGGATGCGATGTCGAAGGTGCTCGCGCTGGAACCGCAGATCATGGGCTGGTCGGAACTGCTCGCGCGACGCGACAACATGCTGTTTCTCGGGCGCGGGATGCATTATCCGATCGCGCTGGAAGGCGCGCTGAAGATGAAGGAGATTTCGTATATCCATGCGGAGGCTTATCCCGCGGGGGAGTTGAAGCACGGGCCGCTGGCGTTGGTCAGTCACGAGATGCCCGTTATCGCGGTGGCGCCGAACGATGCGCTTCTGGAAAAGCTCCGGTCGAACATGCATGAGGTCAGTGCGCGAAACGGCAGGCTGTTCGTGTTCGCGGATGTGGACTGCGGGTTGATGCCGGGTGAAGGGATCGAGGTGATTCGGCTCAATGAATACTACGGGCCGCTGTCGCCGATTCTGCATACGGTGCCGATGCAGTTGCTGGCTTATCACGCGGCGTTGGCGCGGGGGACGGATATTGATAAGCCCAGGAATCTGGCGAAGTCGGTGACGGTGGAGTGAGGGGCGTTCGGCACGGGCGGCGAAATGGCAAAGCGAATTAGAAGTGTTTACACGCAAACACCTCAAGGTGCCTTTGTGTGGCCATCGATCACCGACCGTACGATCTGATCGGCCTGCGACACCACCTTGCCGAAATAAAGCGCGAAGTTCGTCAGTGCCGCGTCGTGCATCGCTTCATCGGTGTCAGCACAAGCATCCGAAACCATGACGCAGCCAAAGCCGCGATCAGCAGCATCCCGTGCCGTCGTCTCGACGCAGCAGCTCGTGACGACGCCGGTCAATACCAAATTGCGCACGCCCATGCGATCAAGGACGTTCTGAATCTCGCTGCCGTTGAACGCGCCCTGGGTCGTCTTGCGTATCACCGTCTCGCCCTCCAGCGGCGCGACTTCATCGCGGAACGCATAGTCGGGATTGCCGGTCCACCACATGTCCTCGATGCCCGCCGCGGTTTCCAGCGTGCGTGTCCATGCGCGAAAGCGCGCAGGACAATCCCGCATGTCGCGATAAGCCGATCCGATCGCGAGATGCACCACCGGACGACGGGTCTGCCTGAACGCGTCGAGCAGCGCGCGGATCGCCGGGAGCGTCGTGTGTTCGAGCCGATCGACGTAGTAGCGCATCGAGCCCGGCGACACCGCCTCGCACGCCTTCACCCAGCCACGATCCGCCGCTGCGTCGTTGTACTGGACATCGACGACGACGAGCGCAGTCTCCTCGCGATTCGCGAAATCGATCTCCGGAATCGTGGCGGACAACGGATCGTACGTCACGCTTCCGGATTGCGACAGATTCATACTCGCTCCATGGTTCGACCGGCGGGAAACAGGCAGGCGTGTCGGCTCGCCACCCGGCAAGCCGCACACGTGTCGTTCATTTTCACGTGTCGTGTCGGCATCGGCATGACACCAAGCGACGGCGGAGTGCCGGATAACGCATCGCGCCACCGCATGGCTCCGTGCGCGACGCATGAAGATCGGGGAGCGGCCGATACGTCGTCCTGGCGCGTGCCGCCCGGCTGCCGCGATCCTCGCTCCGAAGCTCAACGCTCGCCGAGCGCGGTACGCAGGCGTCCGATGTACCAGTTGCAGAACTTTTCGACCTGCCATTCCGAAGGCGCGTAAGGCCCCGGCTCGTAGGCCGGGTTGAGCGCGCCTTGCTGCGTCAGGCCGACGTAGAACTTGTCCTGCTCGTTGGTGGTCTTCCACACGTGGGTCAGGTTGTCGAGCGAGTAATCGCGTCCCTCGACGGCGTCCCGGTGCACGAGCCACGTCGTTCGCACCAGCGTCTTGCCCGCACTGATCGGCAAGACCGAAAAATGGATGGAATGATCGGCCTGCAGGTGATGCCACGAATTCGGCTGCAGGTGGAACTGCAGGCGGCCGAGCCGGGCTTCGGTGAAATCCCCCATCAGCCGGCTGCATGCGGCCTTGCCGTCGAGCGTCATCGACTCGCCGGGGCCGGTGAGCGGCACGCGCTGAATCCGGAACGCGGTCGCGCGATCGTCGAGATGCTCGACCGGCTCACAGGGCAAGCCGTTGCGTGCCCAGATGTCGCGCGATGCCGCCAGCGCCGCGTTGTGCTCGCGCACCGCCTCGCGGCGGCGAGGATTGACATCGTCCTCCGTATATCCAAACACGCCGAAGGTCGATTGCAGCAGTTCCGGATGGCCCGTGCAGTGATAGCACTCGCGATTGTTCTCCATCGTGAGCTTCCAGTTGCCGTCCTCGACGATGTCGATCTGCTGCGCCACCTTGCAGTCGCGCAGCCGGTGCGGGTCGACATACGCACCGACCGCTTCGACGAGCGCGTCGAAGTCGCCCGGTGGCTCATCGGCCGCGCAGACGAAAATCAGGCCGCCGAGGCTGCGCACGTGCACGCGCTTCAGGCCGTAGCACGCCTTGTCGGCACCGGCAGGCAGTTCCGCGTGCAGAAGCTCGCCCGTCGGCGCGTAGGTCCACTGGTGATAAGGGCAGACGATGTTCGCGACCGCACCTCGCTGTTCGTGCAGGATCCGTGCACCACGATGCCGGCAGACGTTGTGAAATGCGTTGAGCTCGAACGCGTCGCCCCGGCTGACCATGATCGAATACGGTCCGAAGTCCGCGAGAAAATAATCCCCAGGCTCCGGAATCGACGCTTCGACACCGACAAAGATCCAGTGTCGTCCGAAGATCGCGTGCATGTCCACGTCGAACACGGCGTCGCTCAGATAGAACGACGCGTCGAGACTGAAGCCGGCCCGGCGCGCCGCCACCAGCCTGCGCACAGGGTTTGCCTTATGTGCGAAATCCGGATGATCCAGATCGAATGACACGTTCGCTTCCCCACTCGAGGTTGTCGGCGTCGGACGATCGGCGTGTGCGCGCCGCAGGATCTTTCAATGCACACACGACACGCTTTGCACGTATCGTCCGCACGATGAAGTGTAGGAACCGCTGCGACGCCACGCGTGAGCGCATGCGCCGGGAATTCGGCGAAAAACGACGCGGGGTCGGCCCGCACGTTCGAGATGTTCCGGCCTGCGCGAGAAACAATCTACTTCGACAAATGCAGCTTCTTCGACAGCACGACGCCGGTCGACGGACTCACCAGCGCGATGGAACGGATATCCATATGCAACGTGGAGATCCTCGTCGTAATGTCCGTCGGCTCATCAATACTCGGATCGACATGCTCGCTCTGTTCAGTCAGATAAGGCCGAACCAGACGCCCTGAAAAGACGAGCGCGAAATCGCCATGCGCCTGAGCGTACACGGCAGGCGAAAGCCGCATGCGGCTGCGAACCGAGGTCTTCTGACCTTGCCCGGCATCAATTTCGATGATGTCGACCTGCTGGATGTACCCTTTCGCCTTCGCTTCGGGGGCAATCACGAGCCCTCGCCCACGTGGCCCCGTCGTGACCTTTCTGAGCAGGATGTCCGTCCGGTCGGTGCGCTCTGCGTCGAACAGGTCGACGTCCAGCGTCAACAGGTGCCGCCGCGTCGAATACCTCAGCCCGTACCGCACCGGCATCACGAACGTCACGTCGCGATCCAGATCGACGGCCGCCAGGTCGGGATTGGGGCCATGCCGGTCCGCAACGCTGGAGACCAGACCGCGAACCCGGTCGCTCAGCGACGGCTGGACGGTGGTGATGTGCAGCTTCTTCAGCGCATCCCGAATGGCAACCGGGTCGTCGCCGACAATCGGCCGTGCAGGCGACGCGGCGTGACTGACCGCGTGCGCAACGTGCGTCGCGCCGGCGACAGCCTCCGCCTCTGCATGCGCCACGATCGGCGCCAGCATCATCGTCAACGCGACGACGCATGCGAAGTTCGAACGACCCAACTTGGATTTCCGGTGAAACACGACGAACTCCTGATTCTCTTGCAGATCGGTCAACGACGAGCACTATAGGCGGGACTGATCGGCAACGCACCTGCTACCTGAAATTCACCGTTGACCGGCGCCCTCATCGTCCGTTCATTGCCGGTCCGCAGCAGGTCAATGGTCATACCAATCCGGCCCCTCATCCCTGCCCATCCTCCCGCCGATACTCCGCCGGCGCCTTCCCCACCAGCTTGCGAAAATCGCGAGTGAAATGCGCCTGATCGAAGTACCCCAACGCATGCGCCAGTTCCGCGAGATCGACCGGCTCGCCGCCCGCAAGCTTGTCCGCGGCCTCGTGCAACCGGTATCGGCAGATCACCCACTTCGGCGTCACGCCCACGTAATTGGAAAAGAGCTGCTGCAGCGTGCGCTCGCTCAACCCCGCACGCTCGGCCAGATCCCGCACCTGCGTCAGCCCGATATCCTGCTGCAGCATCTGCAACATGCCATGAATCCGCTCGACCTGCGGATCGGCCGGCGGCAGCACGCGCAACAGCAACGCCTCCGCCGCCGCGACCATCCCGGCGTCATCCCCGGCACCGAGCACGGCGTCCTCGGCTTGCGCATCGTCACAGTCGAGCAGCGTCGACACCGGCAACACCTTGTCGGTCACCAAATGCACCGGCTTGCCGAAGAACGCCCGAAACGCGCCCGGCCGAAAGCGCAACCCGATCACCGTCCCTGTCCCGGCCAACGTCGTCTCGAACGCCCCCGACACCACCCCGAAAACGCCCGTCCGCCGCCGATCGAACACGAGATTCACGCACGGATACGGCAGCGTGCGCTGCACATACGGCGGCTGGTCGCGCAGATCCCATTCGACGATCCAGTGGTGATCCAGCACACCGGCCAGCTCGGCACACGGATGATAGCGATTCAGGCGAAACCGCTGATTGAAGGCTTTCGGGCCGACGACGCCTTTGGGCGTGTCGGTCACGTTACGCAAGTCGGCCATGGTGACGAACCAGGAAGAGGATTGCGTGATGATGCACCGCCGCAGCGGATTTTTCCAAGACAGCGCTACGCGAACGCCCTACATTTGAATTCCTGCCGCCGACCGCATACCGGAGCCATCAACATGCCGCAAGACCGTCACCTGACCCTGTACCACTCCCCGCGCAGCCGATCGGCCGGCGCCCGCATGCTGCTCGAGGAACTGGGCGCCGACTATGAGCTGCACGCATTCGATCTCTCCACCGGCAAACATCACGACCCCGACTACCTCGCGATCAATCCGCTAGGCAAGGTTCCCGCCCTGCGCCACGGCGACGCGATCGTCACCGAGCAGGCCGCCGTCTACCTGTACGCGGCCGAACTGTATCCGGAAGCCGGCCTGTCGCCGGCGCCCGGCGACGTGCTGCGCGGCCCCTATCTGCGCTGGATGACGTTCTACGGTTCGTGCTTCGAGCCGGCGCTCGTCGATCGTTCGATGAACCGCGCGCCAGCGGCATACTCGACATCGCCCTATGGCGACTTCGATGCCGTCGTCAACGCGCTCGCCGCGCAACTGGCCGACGGCCCCTATCTGCTGGGCGAGCGCTTTACGGCGGCTGATGTGTTGTGGGCCTCGGCACTGAACTGGACCACGATGTTCAAGCTGGTGCCCGAGACGCCGCTCATTCGAGCCTATATCGATCGCGTCTTCGCCCGCCCGGCCATCCAGCGCGCACAGGCGGCCGATGCAGCGCTGGCGGCAGAGCAGGACAAGGCCAAGGAAGCCGCCGCAACGGCCGGGTCGTAATTCGAACGGCGGCAGGCCGAACGCAAGTTCCGCCTGCCGCCGTCTGCACACCGGCCACGCAGCGCTCGATCAGAACATCGTGTGCAACCCGATCCGCGCGACCGCCTGGCTCGCCGAACTCGACGCCCCGTTCGGATCGAGCACGCCGTTGATCTGCGCATTCGCGCCGCTGTTCGCGCGTTGATAGTCCGCCGACACATAAACCATCGTCCGCTTGGTGAACAGGTATTGAAGCGCGACGCTGACCTGATGCGCGTGGTTGTCGTTCACGGCTTCGTTGCCCTTCATGTACATGTACTTCGCGCCGAAAAAGACGTCCGGCCTGATGCGCCAGAGGCCGCCGGCTTCGGCCATCCACACCCCGGCACCGTTGAACGAATTGTGCACGGTGGTCAGCAACGCCTTCGCGGTCACGGCCCCGAAGTCATAGTGCATCCCGACGCCCCAGTTGCGCACGCTGGTCGACGGCGTGCCCGGCGCGGGCCCGTACTTCTCGTTCGTATAGGCCGCGCCGATGCCGAACGCGCCAAGCTCGTAGTTCAATCCGGCGCTCACGGTATTGTCCGCACCGACTGACCCGGCCACGCCGCCGAACGCATACATCACGCCGCCCGACAACCCCGCAATCGTCGGCGAGCTGTACTTGACCGAATTCGCGACCGGCTTGCTGCCTGCCGTGCGGTCCCAGTCGAACGCGCCGGTCGGGTTGTCCGGAAGCGCGAGGCGCTGGAACGGGCCGTTGCGAAAGCCGTACAGCCCCGTGAGATCCATCGCGATTTCATTGTCCTTCGCAAAGAGGGAATCCACCATGAAGTCGTACTGATTGCCGAGCCGGATGCTGCCGAACCGGTCGCTTTCGATGCCCACGTATGCGTTACGCCCGAAGAGGCCGGTGCCGACGATGCTGCCGTTCGCCATCGAGAACTGGTTCACGAGCGCGAACGTCGCGCGATATCCGCCGCTGAGATCTTCCGTGCCGCGCAAGCCGAACAGGTTCGGCGTGAAGATGCCGTCGTCGAACTTGACGTTCTTCCCTCCGCCCTCGTTGCTGACATACGAAATGCCGCTGTCGATCAGACCGAACATGGTCACGCTGCTCTGCGCGTACGCACCCTGCGCGATGGCGACCATCGCGAATACGCCAAACCTCAGTTTCATTTTGTCTCCGTCTATTTTTTGAAATTCGGGCGGACACCCGCCATGTCGCGAGCACTCGCCCGGTGCTTCGAGAAACAACACCTTCCCCTGCCCGGATCAGAATTTCATCCCGGCCGGCACACTGAAACTTATTTAGTAATACTGATCCAATTGAATGGATGAAATCCCGCCGATTCCCGATTTCATCCAACCCGGGGCGATCGCCCCGTCTACCGATTCAGGCGCGTCGACACACCACCCACGCGGCCGAGTCCACCTCGACGGCCACGGCTTCCAGCCCGGCTCCCGAACACGGCCCGTCGATACACACGCCATCGTCGAACCGGAACAGCGCGCTGTGATGCGCGCACATCAGCACCTGCGACCGATAGCAGGACACGTTGCCCGGAATGAAATCGAGCGGCACCGAGAAATGCGGGCAACGATTCACGTACGCCCACACCTGCTCACCGCGCCGCACGACGACGACGGGGCGTCCGATGCACGCTTCGTCGACGACCCGTGCCCCGCCATCGGGCACGTCGGAGAAGCGACAGAGTTGCGTGGCATCCATGACTCACACTCTCCGTTCGGGGTTGCCGAGGCTCCAGTCCCACGGACGCACCTCGACACGCGAGAACAGCCCCTCCTTCACGTACGGATCGTTGCCGACGAACTGCATCACGGCGTCGATGTCGTCCGCCTCGACGACGAGCAACGTGCCGTTCATCGCATCGCCCTGCGGATCGAGCGTCGGGCCGCCGAGCCGCACATACACGCCGTGCTGCGCGGCGGAACGCAGGTAGGTCCGGTGCGTGGGCCGCACGCGGTCGCGCACCTCGCGCATCCCGGGCTGGTCGGTGGCGAACACCGCAAAAAAGCGCGCCATGTCGATCAGCTCCGGTCGAGCACGAAGTCGTACGTCGCTTCGCGATACGGGCCGTTCAGGCCGACGTGGCGAGCGATCCCTTCATCCGCGGCGCGCGGGCGATACGCGACCATCAGCGACGGCTTCACGCCGAAGACGGCATCCGATTTCAGGTATTCGTCGTCTTCATCGAAAAGATGCGTGACGAGCGTGCGATAGCCGGGCGCGTCGATCATGAAATGCAGATGCGCGGGCCGCCACGGATGACGGCCGGTGGCGTCGAGCATCCTGCCGACCGGGCCGTCGGTCGGAATCGGATAGCTGACCGGCAGAATCGTCGTGATCGCGTACCGGCCTTCGGCATCGGTCCGGTAGCGCCCGCGCAGGTTGCCGTGAGGCTGTTCGGTGTCCTGCCCCGAATACATGCCGTTGTCCGCGGTCTGCCACACGTCGAGCACGGCCTCCGCCACGGGCGCGCCGTCGGTGGTGAGCACCCGGCCGTGCACGACGACCGGCGTGCCGGGCGTGAACGCCATGTTCTCGCCATACGCGCGATCGGGCATGCCCTTGATGTAGAACGGGCCGAATACCGTCGTTTCCGTCGCGCCGGTGGCGAAGCGATGGTTGATCGCATCGACCAGCATCGACACCCCGAGCGTGTCGGACAACAGAATGAATTCCTGTCGCACGACGTCGTCGCACATCTGCCCGGTTTCGGTCAGGAAGCGAATCGCTTCCATCCATTCGGCTTCCGTCAGCTCGGTCTCGCGAACGAACGCATGAAGATGCCGCACGAGGCTCTGCATCAGCACGCGCAGGCGCGGGTTCGGCGTACCGTCGAAGCTGGCGACGACCTGTTCGGTCAGCCGGGTGTCGCCGTCTTGATGATCATTCGTCACGTTCGTCTCCTTGGATCCAGCCGGCCGCTCAATGCGGCTCGCGCCCTTCCCACGCATGCTGAAGCAATTCGCGAATCGCTGCACGCTCGATCGGCCGCGGGTTCGCGTACGGGTTCCGGCATGCGAGGTCCGCGGCTTCGTCGAGGCCTGCTTCCGGCATCCCGATGTCGGCGAGCGCCGGCGCAATGCCGAGCTGCCGATTCAGCCTGAACAGCAGCGGGCCGGCGTCGGCCGCGTCGGTGCCGCCCAGCGCCCGTGCGACACGTCGCAGCGCGTCGGGCGCCGCGGCATGGTTGTAGTGGGCGGTATGCGGCAACATCGCGGCGTGCGTCTGCGCATGCGGCAGGTTGAAGGTGCCGCCGAGCGTATGGCAGAGCTTGTGGTGCAGCGCCATGCCGACTGCGCCGAGACAGGTGCCCGCCAGCCACGCGCCGTACAGCGCACGGCTGCGCATTTCCCGGTCCGCCGGTTCGCGAACCACGCCGGGCAGCGCTTCGCCGAGCGCGCGAATCGATTCCTCGGCCATCAGACTGATCACCGGGTTCGCATCTTCCGCATAGAGCGCTTCGACCGCGTGCGCCATCGCATTGACGCCCGAAGCGGCCGAGATCGCCGGCGGCAGCGACACCGTCAGCGACGGGTCGTACAGCACGGTGCGCGGCAGCACGCGCGCGTCGCGCCCGGTGCGCTTGAGCCGCCCCTCCGTGATCCCGAAGATCGGCGTCATCTCCGAGCCCGCATACGTCGTCGGCACGGCAAGGATCGGCAACGACGATTCGAGCGCGATCGCCTTGCCGAGCCCGATCGTCGAGCCGCCGCCGATCGCGATGCAGCAATCCGCGCCCAGCTCGGCGGCCGTCTCGCGTGCGGCGCGTGCAACCTCGACCGGCACGTGCATCACGGCCTGCGCGCACACGCCGGCGGCCCGCTCGCCGAGCACGTCCCTCACGCGTTCGGCGAGCGCCTGCTGCTCGGGCGTCGACAGGATCAGCGCCCGCTGCGCGCCGAGCGTGGACAGCTCGTCGGGCAGACGTTCGAGCGCGCCCCATTCGAATACGACGCGCGAAGGCGTTCCCTGATAGACGAAGCGCTCCATCGCAGCCTCAACGCTTGAAGTGCGGCGGCACCTTGCCGTCGACGTTGACCCACACCGAACGCGCTTCCGTGTAGTCGTGCATCGCCTCGAAGCCCATCTCGCGGCCGTAGCCCGACTTCCCGACGCCGCCGAACGGGCTGCCCGGATTCACGCGCTTGTAGCAGTTGATCCAGCACATGCCCGCGTCGATCTGCGACGCCATCCGGTGTGCGCGGGAAAGATCGTTGGTCCACAGGCCGCTGCCGAGCCCGTATTCGGTCGCATTGGCGATCGACAGCGCTTCCTCGTCGCTGCCGAAGCGCAGCACGGTGACGAACGGGCCGAACACTTCCTCCTGCGCGACGCGATCGGCCGAGCTCTTCGCTTCGATCACGGTCGGGCGCACGTAGTAGCCGTTGGCGAGTGCCGCGTCCTGCGGCGCGCTGCCGCCGGCGAGCACACGGCCGCCCTGCTCGCGCGCGACGTCGACGAACGACAGCACGCGGTCGAGGTGCTGCTTCGACGTCAGCGGGCCCATCTCGGTGTTCGGGTCCAGCGGGTTGCCGACACGGATCGACGAAGCCAGCGACACGAAGCGCTCGAGGAATTCATCGGCGATGCGCTCGTGCAGCACGAGACGCGAGCCCGCGATGCACGCCTGCCCCTGGTTGTGGAAGATCGCCCATGCGGCGCCGTTGATGGCCGCGTCGAGGTTCGCATCGTCGAACACGATGTTGGCGCCCTTGCCGCCCAGCTCGAGCTGCACGCGCTTCAGGTTGCCCTGCGATGCTTCGACGATCCGGCGGCCCGTCGCGGTCGACCCCGTGAACGCGATCTTGCCGACGCCGGGATGTTCGGCGAGCCGCTGGCCGGCCGTGTGCCCATAACCGGGGACGATGTTGACGACACCGGCCGGGAAGCCGACCTCCGCCATCAGCTCGACGATGCGCAACGTCGACAGCGGCGTGATTTCCGACGGCTTGAGCACCACGGTGTTGCCCGCGGCCAGCGCCGGGCCCATCTTCCAGCTCGTGAACATCAGCGGGAAATTCCACGGCACGATCTGGCCGACGACGCCGATCGGCGCGCGCTGCACATAGTTCAGGAAGCCGGTTTCAACCGGAATCACCGAGCCCTGCAGCTTGTCAGCCATCCCGCCGAAGTAGCGGAAGCAGCCGGCCGTGCGCGGCACGTCGAGCGAACGCGAATCGCGGATCGGATGGCCGGTGTCGAGCGATTCGAGCTGCGCGAGTTCCTCGGCATTGGCCTCGATCGCGTCGGCGAGGCGCAGCAGCAGCCGACCGCGCTCGGCCGCCGGCATGGCCGACCATTTCGGAAACGCGCGGGTGGCGGCTTCGACGGCCAGGTCCACGTCCGCCGCGGTGGCGGCGGCGATTTTCGTGATCAGCGAGCCGTCGTGCGGATTGAGCACGTCGATCGTGCCGCGGTCGACGGCGTCAACGAAGCGCCCGTCGATGAAGAGTTGGGTTTGCATGAATCGTCCTCGATTTTTTGCTGAAGCGCTGCTTAGAACTCGATCGGATACGGCGCAAGCTGGCCGCTCTCGTATCGCTGCGGAAGGTCCGGCGTCGCGTTTTCCCAGACCAGCAGCATCGAGCGCTTCGTCGAATAGCCCTGATGCCGGATGTCGGCGGGCATCGCGCAGATGTCGCCGGCCCGCATCGTGATGCGCGCACGCGGCGCGCCGGTGTTCTTGTCGCCGATGTCCCACACGATTTCGTCGGACAGCTGCAGGAACCACTCGACGCGGTCGTTGCCATGGAACACCGGCAGGATAAATTCCTCGGTGGTCGGGCAGAACAGGCTGCGGCCGCACACGGAGGTGACCGACGGATTCCACGTGACGTCCGAACGCGACAGGTACTTGAACAGGTTGAACGCATGCAGCTCGCCTTCGAAACCCGGCGCGGCATGCACTTCCGGCTCGTCCTGCGCGACATCGAGGAAAGCGCGGTTGACCGGCAGCTCGTCGCGCAGCGGCGAGTCGCCTTCGAGGCCCGGCATGCGACGCGTCGCGATGCGCGTGCGCTCGATCGCCGAGCCGTTCTCGCCATGCTTGCGCCCGAATGCCGAGCCCGTTTCCTCGGGCGCCGCGAACGGATCGAAGCCTTCGTTGGTCCAGTCGTGCAGCATGGCCTTGAAGGTCGCCATGATGGTCGGCGTGTCGAACGTCTCCGTGTAGTCGACGCCGGCATCCTTCAGGATGCCGTTGAACGTGCCCGCATACATGTCGACCTTGCCGTAGTGATTGCGCGTGCCGAACACGTGATCGAAATTCACCCAGCCGTAGAAGAAGCCCCATGCCACGTCGCGCATCATCGCGCGCAGGAAGGCGTCGGCGGGTATCGCATGGGTGCGGGTCTGGCCTTTTGCCGGCCAGCAGATCTTCACGAAATACTCGTCGCGCTGGAATTCGAACGCGCCGAGCTGGAAGCGGCAGTAACCGGTCACGGCATCGGGTTGCGTGACCTGGACGAGATCGGCTGCAAAGCTCGCGGGATGATCGAGGGTGTCGAGAGTGGCCATAACGTGTCTCCTGGAATGTTCGAATGAGGGCGATCGAAACGATCAGTGCAGGCAGATATCGGCCCACTTCTCGACGGACAGCTCGCCGAGCACGGTCTGCACGAGCGCGACGCCCGGCGTGCCGGCGGCGAAGCGATACGCGCAGCCGGCCGGCAGCAGCGCCTGGTGCCCCTTGCGCAGCACGACGTAGCCCATCTCGCGGCCGACCGGCTGCGTGCCGGCGCTCACGGTGCCGCGGCCGGTGGTCGGCGGATTGTCGAGCTTGATGAAGTCGATGCGGACTTCGCCATCCATCTGGATCGCGAACTCGTCGTGCGCGCAGGCAAACCACGGCGACTGGCCGTCGGTGCGCAACACTTCGATGACGTATTCGAGGTTTTTTCCGGCGACGACTTTTTCGTAGGGGGCGGACTTCGATGCCACCTCGAAGACGTTCGAGAACGCGTAGTGCTGCGCACTGCCGCTGGTGATTTCGATCTCGCCCTTCGTGTAGCCGTCGAGCGAACCAAAGACGGTGTGGAATGCCGTGTCGGTCATTGCTTGTCTCCTGAGTTGAACCGCTTGTTGGATTCAACTTTAGGGGCGAGGGCGCCCCTCAACAAGGTAACGGACCGCGACTACGGCATTTGCGTTTCGCGAATAATCGCCGGGTCAGCGGACCCAGCCGCGCTCCAGCAACGGACGATCCCACGGCGACTCGTCGCCGATGTATTCGACGAGGAATTCGACCAGTGCCTTCACCTTCAACGCCTGTCGCTGCGTTGCGGGATAAACGGCGGCGAAGCTCAGCGGCGCGATCTCGAAGTCGGTGAGGATGGGCACGAGCCGGCCCGCGACGAGCGCGTCGCTCGCGACCAGCGTGGGCAGGCACACGACACCGCCGCCCGTCAGCGCGTACTCGCGCAGCAGGTGCACGGAGTTCGAGCGGATCATGCCCGGCAACTCCATTTCGACGACCTCGTCGCCGCGCGTCATCGTCCAGCGATTGCGCGACGGATAGCCCGAATACAGCGCCGTGGTGTGCTGCAGCAATTCGCGCGGATGTTGTGGCGCACCATGCGCTTCGAGGTAGGCGGGCGCCGCGCAGAAGAGGCGACGCACGACGAACAGGCGCCGCTCGATCAGCGATTCGGATATCGGCGGAAAGATCTGGAACGCGATGTCGAACCCTTCTTCGACAGGGTCCACGACACGGTCATTGACGATGATGTCGAGCTGGATGCCCGGGTAGCGGCGATGGAATTCGGCGAGCGGTACGCCGAAGTGATCGAGCGCGAAGCCGGGCAGCATCTGGATGCGCAGCCGCCCGGTGGGGGTCGCGCGCAGCTCGCGCATCTGGTCCGTCAGTTCGTTGACGCGCCCCACGACCTCGGCGCACTCGCGGTAGAAGGTCTCGCCCACTTCGGACAGCCGAACATGGCGCGTACTGCGATGGAACAGCGGCGCGTTGACGAACTTCTCCAGTTGCTGGATGCGGTTCGTCACCACCGAACTGGTCACGCCGAGCTGTCGCGCGGCTTCCGCAAAACTGCTCGCCTCCGCGACCCTGACGAATGCCTCGATGCTCAGAAACCGGTCCATACCGCGCCCTTCCCGAAAGCGAAACTGGCAGTCTAACCGCACCTGCCGGCCGGTTGGGTCATGCGAAAAGCGTCACTGTGTCACCTGACGGGTGTCAATCTCACAGGGCGCCGGGCGCGGTATGGCTGCGCAGCGCATTACGGCTGCTTGCCCGCCGTCAGCTCCGGTTGCACGGCTACGCGGCGCTGCAGCACGGCGGGTGCGGTTTCGCGCAGCAGCATGCTGACCACGATGCCGAGCATCACCGCGCACATCGGCAGCCACAGGATGTTCTGGATCCCGAAGTGCGCGGCGACGTAGCCGCCCATCGCCGGCGCGATGCCGCCGCCGAAGATTTCGCCCACGCCGACCACCGCGCCGATCGACGTCGACACGAGGCCGATGGGGGCGGCTTCGGTCGCCACCGGGCCGGACAGCAGCGAGACCAGGCCGAGCGTGAAGAACGACGCGACGAACAGGACAGCGAACAGCACGACCGGCTGCGGGCCGAGGCCTCGGAAAATGTAGAGCATCACCGCCGTGCCGGCGAAACCGACGATGCTCGCGATGCGACGCCCGACCAGGTCGGACAGGCCCGGCAACCCGAACTGCCCGAGAAAGCCGCCGAAGCCGATCGCCGACACCACGAGGCCCATCTTCTGCGTGCCGAGCGCGAGGTAGTCGGTCAGGTACAGCGGCAGCAGCGCGCCGAGCACGAACACGCCCGTCATCGCGCAGCACAGCGCGGCCATCGCGACGAGGATGTTGCGGCTCTTGAGCACGTGGCCGAGCGAGGCCGGCGCGTGTTCCGACGCGACCTCCTTCGTGCGCTTCGGCTCGCGGATGACGAAGAACATGATCGCGCCGAGGATCAGGCCCGGGACAGCGACGAGCGCGAACACCCAGCGCCACGACACGAAGTTGAGCAGCTGCGTCGCGATGATCGGCGACAGTGCGAGCCCGAACAGCGCGAAGCCGCTTTGCTGCAGCCCGAGGTTCAGCCCGCGCCGCCGCGGATGCGACGCGTCGGCCGTCGCCGCGAAGCTCGTCGGGCAGAACGAGCCCTCCGCGACGCCCATCAGCCCGCGGATCGCGATCAGACCGAGCAGGCCGCCCGCAAGCCCCGAGAAGCCCGACAGCAGCGAGAACGCGACGATCGCCGGAATCAGCACCTTGCGGCGGCCGATCTTGTCGGAGATACCGCCCATCAGCGCCGCGAAAATCCCCCACGACAGGCCGAGCACGCCGATGCAGTTGCCGACGTCCTGCGCGGTCAGGTGCAGATCCTTCATGATCGAAGGGAACAGCGGCGCGATGAGCCAGCGGTCGAGGCCGACCAGGCCGAAGCCGAGCGCCAGCAGCGTCACCGCTTTCCACTCGTAGGCGGTATCCCACTCGTTTGATTTCATGTCTGTCTCCGTGGATTGGCCCCCCTGCGCGCGCCGGGGCGTACGTGCGTGAGCCGGTTCCGATGTTTTTTGTATGCGATGCGACGTGAGCCGCGAGGATGTGACGGCCGCCTTTCCGGTTGCAGGCGTCGAATTCAATCAGCCGACGCCCCGAACGATAGGTGTGTGGATGCGGATCGGGTATGGAACAACCGGCGAACGCGCCATTCGCGAAATGCAAATAATCGGGACGGGCAGGCGGGGAATGCGGGTGGAGAAGCGCTGCGGGAAGGGATGTAGCGTCGATCGGGTGCTCGATCGCGGGTTACGGGGGAATCCCTCATAGACATCGTAGGCGCGTGTGCTCGGCTGCTTGGGATGCTCGATACGGGTATATGGCGCGGGGCATTCGGCGTTTGCCCGGCCGGGTAATCGGGGACGAATCGGTGGGCTCAGTGCGGGTTTGAGCGTGTGATCGTGTCGATACGGCAACGGGTCAATGGTCGGTTCGATATGGGACGGATCTCGCTTTTTAATATCTCCATTCAATTTAACCCAATCAACAATCACCGTCATATTTAAAAAATTCAAATAAAACAGATTTTCGCAAAAAAAATCGCGCTCCAATACAAGACTTTTCAAAAAATAAAACAAAAACAATCACATCATCTCAAAATACAAATCCATTTATCTCATCAGGCAAGTTTGATATTCTTCGCCGCACATCTTCCAGCCTCACCCCTTATTTAAACAATCATTCTATTTCTAACAAATCCGAATTTATAACAATACGATGAGATTCAATAAGCATCTCTAATCACATGCAGGAGCCCGGATGACCGATTCACCTCCCGGTCTGCGACCGGTAGCAGACACACCCGCCAACGAACCCACTACTCAGGTCAATACGCCCGACGCACCTAAGTCACGCCCCGAACCGCCGCCGATCATCGTCGGTCGCGTCGAAGGGGTGACGAGGTTCGTGAAGGGCATACCGCTTATCTGCGTCAGGCAGATGCCCTTGCCCGGTGTCGTCATCTTCGTGCATGGCGTGAACTCGGAGGGCGAATGGTTCGATGCGACGGAGGACGGGCTGTGCAAAGGCCTCAATCGCCGGATCGGGCGGCTCGACGATCAATTGATGTATCACGGCATCGAAGCCGGGCAATTGACGCCGGCGAAGTATACGGAGAGCGTGACGCCGGACGGGTTCTTGAATCCGGATTTGCTGGCAGACAACTACATCAAACCGGATCCGTCGTTTTCGCCTGTCATTCACTTTCGGTGGGGTTATCGGGCCACTGGCGAAGAACTCAAAGAGTATGGCGACAAGATCTTTCTGAACGAGAAGGACTATTGGGGTGGTGGTCCGTTCACGAACGGCTGTTCGAGCCTGCCCGATCTTTGGCATGGCGGTCTGGATGATCGGACGATGGGATGGATGACCGTGCAAGGCATCAATCCAACCAATCGGCCGCTGTATCGTGCTCCGCCCCGTGCGTATGGCGTGCTCGCGGCCTTGCGATTGGCCAAATTGATCGAGTCAATCCGCCAGATGCAGGCCGACGTACCGATCACCGTCGTATGCCACAGCCAGGGCAACATCGTCGGCCTCACGGCGGCGTTCTTCGGCGACGCATTCCCCGATGTTGAAGATCCGTGGGGTCGCACCGGCCACTGCGTCGCGGACGCCTATGTGCTGGCAAATGCGCCGTACAGCTTCGCAAACGCAGACGGTCCGAACAAATCCGACACGTTCATGGACACGTGTGCACATCACCCAAGGCGGTGCGAACGCCGGCTTTACATCGCTGAACCTGGCATTGGACTACCTGCAGGCAAACCCAGACAAGACCGTATGGGTGATGAATTGGGACGCACCAAACTTCCCGCCCACGGACGCCCAGATCAACGAAAACCTCGTCGTGCTGTTCCTCGCCGGCCCGAACTTCAACACCGAGCGCGAACCGCTCGCGTGGATTGGCAAGGCCGCAACCGGCAATACACAGGCGTTTGAGCGGAAGGTCGGCACCACCCGTGCCGTGGAAGCGTGGAAGGTCGCCATCGACCAGGCCGCTCGCAACACCGGCATCGCCGTTCCGGACATCAACTACATCTTCCACGACGCTGGTAAACCCAGCGACACATCGTCGTCACGCCTTGTTTCGCTCACACGAACGTTGACCGAAACCCTTCCGGAATACGACTACATGAAGCAGACCTTCAACACGGCCGGTTTGCTTGGCGACATGGGAACCGGTAGCGCATTGACCAACGTGGCGCTCGCGATCGGCCGCGTCAATCACTACGGCGGCAACGCGCTCGTCGCCGGGACGACCGATCCCGAGCATCCCGTCGCGGTAATCGTCAGGCCGCCGTCGAAGCTCACGCCTATCGATCCGACCAAGGACTGGTTCCGCGCACGCGGCGGAAACAATGCGTACCTGCCGTGGTGGGGGCGCCGATACGACACCGATTACGGCATGCAGGGTTATTCGTGGTGATGCAACCCGGCGCGGCGATCGCGCTGCCCACGCAAGCAACCGCCACATGAATCATTCAGAGGAGCATATATGCGAGGAATCATCCGGGTAGGCGACACCCATACCCACGGCGGCCAGGTCGAAACCGGCGCGGCAACAAGCAAGGTGATGGGTCACGCAGTCGCGCGCGTCGGCGACACGTGTTCGTGTCCGATCCACGGCACGTGCACCATCGCCCAAGGCGATCCGCAATTCAACGTCGAAGGCCGGGCCGCCGCGTTCAACGGTCACGAGACGTCATGCGGTGCGGCGCTGATTTCTTCACTTCCGAATTCGGGGCGCATCTGAATGCTCGAGCCCCGACGCATGACTGCCGAGCAGTTCCGGCTGTTGCGGATGCAGGACACGCGGATCAAGCCGTTGAACCAGTGGGCCCTGCACGAGATTTTCGTGAAGGGCCGGTCACAGCGGGCGCTGGCCGCCGAACTCGGCATGACGCGCTCCGCGATGTCGCAACTCGTGCGCAAGGCCTGGCAGCGGTATCTCGAGCGATCAGGCACCGACACGCGCCTCGTCACGCTCACGGTCACAATCCCGGCGAACTATGAGCACGCGCTGCACGCCTGGGTGCGAGATGCACTGAGATCGTCCACCCTGCCCGATCAAGGCAGCCGACAGCCATGCGGGCGTCCGCATGAACGATCTGCCACCGTGGCCAGCCAGGCCGAACAAAAATAATTTCCACATACAGCCGAATAGACAAAACATTATTCCACATCAAGCTGAATCACCAGCCAACTTTGGATCCTTTTTCCCCGCCTGACCTCGTATCATTTCTCCCATTCAGAAGAGAAAGATCAGAGAAGGACATGAGCGATACGACCCCGCTGCACTACCTCGACTACGCAGCCACCACCCCTGCGGATCCCCGCGTGATCGAAGCGATGACGGCCTGCCTCGGCGCCGACGGCGTCTTCGGCAATCCTGCATCGAGTTCGCATGCGGCCGGCCGGCTGGCGAAGGAGAAAGTCGAGCGTGCACGCGAGCAGGTCGCCGCGCTGATCGGTGCGGATGCCGACGAGATCGTGTGGACGTCGGGTGCGACCGAGTCGAACAACCTCGCGCTGAAGGGCTATGCGGAGAATGCGGCCGACAAGCGCCACATGATCACGAGCCGCATCGAACACAAGGCGATCCTCGACACGATGGCGAACCTGTCGAAGCGCGGAATGACGGCGACTTACCTGTCGCCCACCGCCGACGGCGAGATCACGGTCGACGCGGTCGCCGCCGCGATCGGCCCCGATACGGGCCTCGTGTCGCTGATGCTCGTGAACAACGAGCTCGGCACGCTGACCGACATCGGCGCGATCTCCCGCATCGTGCACGCCGCCGGCGCGCTGCTGCACGTCGACGCCGCGCAGGCGCTCGGCAAGACGCCGATCGACGTGCGCGCGCTCGGCATCGACCTGATGTCGATGTCCGCGCACAAAGTGTATGGTCCAAAAGGCATCGGCGCGCTGTTCGTGCGCCGCGACATCGCCGCGCAGATCGCGCCGCAGATCCACGGCGGCGGACACGAGCGCGGCCTGCGCTCGGGCACGCTCGCGACGCATCAGATCGTCGGCATGGGTGTCGCGTGCGAAGTCGCCGCCGGGAAGCTCGAGAGCGAAGCCGTGCGGATCGCGGCACTCGGCGCGCGGCTGACGGACGCGCTGCTCGCGCTCGGCGACGTCACGCACAACGCCGCAGCGGCGCGACGCATTCCGCACACGTTGAGCCTGACGGTGAACGCGCCGGGCTTCTTCCCGTTCATGCTCGGCGATGCGCTGGCCGTGTCGTCGACGTCCGCCTGCAACTCGATGAGCGGCGCGCCGTCCCACGTGCTGACCGCGATCGGTCTCGACGCAAATGCCGCGAGCCGCACCGTGCGCGTGAGCTTCGGGCGCTTCACGACGGAGCAGGACGTCGATTTCGCGATCGCGTGTTTCGAGCGCGCGATCGAACAATGCCGGATCGCGGCAACGACCGGGTTCACGGCCTCGCGGCAGATCTGCGTGGCAGACCTGAAAGCGATCCGCAATGCCGGATTCCGCGCGGTGGTCTGCAACCGCCCCGACGGCGAAGACGCCGATCAACCGGCGTTCGACGAAATCGCAGCCGCGGCCCGTGAGCTCGGGCTCGATGCGCACTATCTGCCGGTCGAACGCGATCGCATCGGCGATGCGGAAGTCGACGCATTCGGCGCGCTGGTCGATGCGCTGCCGAAGCCGGTGCTCGCGTATTGCCGAAGCGGGAGCCGGGCGGGGATGCTGTGGAACCGGCTGATGGCCCGCCGCACGGCGACGGCCTGAGCGTAATCCGCGGGTAACGAAACGCGACCCGCAACGGCAACGCGCCGCAGTCATCACGCGCCGTACGCATCCAGTGCCTTCAGCGGCACATGCAGGCGCTCGTTCGCGGCGAACGCGTCGAGCAGATAGTCGACGGTCGCCTGCACGCGCGGCGCCTTCAACGCACGATGCGGATACTGCATCGTCATCTCGTAGTTGCCCGGCAAGTGATGGCGACGCAGCACCACCTTCAGCGCCCCGGCACGCAAGTGCGGCCACGCGAGATGCACGCCGACCTGCGCGATGCCCAAACCGTCGCATGCGGCCTGCACCCCCGCCTCCGGCGCCGAGAACGTCAACAGCGCCGACTTGCCGGGATCGAACGCGACGATACTGTCGCCGCCTGCCCTGAATCCCCACGTCGTCACTTCTCCGCCGAGGAACCGGCGTGCGATCAGCCGATGCGCGCCGAGATCGGCGGGCGTGCGCGGAACGCCGTGTTCGGCCAGGTACGCGGGTGACGCAACCAGCACGGCACTCATCCGGAAGATCGGCCGCGACACCAGCGCCGAGTCGTGAATGTTGCCGCCGCGTATCACGATGTCGTAGCCGTCGCGCACGACGTCGGCGATCCGGTCGTCGAAATCCACCTCCACGGACAAGCCGGGATACCGGGCCAGCAACCCGGGCAGCGCCGGCTGCAATTGCTCGCGGCCGAACGCCGAGCTCGTCGAGATGCGCACCCGCCCCTGCGGGCCGAGGCGCTGCGCGACGACGCTGTCGACGGCCAGATCGAGCGCGTCCAGCGCGATACGCGCCTGGCGAAGAAACGCGCTGCCTTCGTCGGTGAGCTTCAGCGTGCGCGTGGTGCGGTTCATCAGCCGCACCCCGAGCGCCTTCTCGAGGCCGCCGACGTTCTTGCTGACGGCCGCGGACGTGATGCCCAGCATGCGGCCCGCCGCCGCGAAACTGCCGCCATCGGCCGCGTGAACGAACGACAGAATGGCGCGCGTGCGTTGTGACAAATCCAAGGCATCCTCCATCGGTAACCACGTCGAACGGTACGCCGTCCCGCTGCGCCGATTATCAACCTCGAGTTGAAGGCGACTCAACCCGAACCCAACTTCCGGTTGCGACCCGCGTTGCCGACAATGCGCCATCGCTCAACGGACTGCAAAGGACCTCGCATGCTGGCAACCATCGTTTTCGACAGTGGCTACGGACATACCGAAAAACAGGCGCAAGCCGTCGCACAAGGCGTTCGCCGCGTACCGGGGGCCGACGTCCGGCTCGTCGCGGTCGCCGACGGCGAGATCCCGTGGGACACGCTGGCCGCCAGCGACGCGATCATCTTCGGTTCGCCCACCTACAACGGCTCGATCAGCGCACGGCTGAAGCAGTTCATGGAGGACTCGACGCGGGCCGCGTGGATTCCTCAAACGTGGCGCAACAAGATCGCGGCCGGCTTCACCAACTCCGGCGCGCAGCACGGCGACAAGCTCAACTCGCTGATGACGATGGCGCTGTTCGCCGCGCAGCACGGGATGATCTGGGTCGGGCTCGACCTGTTCGCCGGACGCACGGCGGACGAACACAACCGGATCGGCGGGTGGCTCGGCGCGATGGCGCAGTCCGACGACGTGTCGCCGGAACTGTCGCCGATCGGCAGCGACCTCGAAACCGCCGCGCATCTGGGGCAGCGCGTCGCCGAGCTGGCCGCGCGCTTCAAGGCCACGGCGTAACGCGTGCAATCGACGCAGCAAGCATCGGCATGCGGAGCACTGCCCGCTCCGCGCCGCGACAGGAGATCGACATGAAACTGCTGTGCCTCGACGTACCGCTGCCCGGCGCCAGCCCCGCCGCGTATCAACCGCATCTGCTCGACGAAGTGCGCTACGGCTGGCAACTGCTGACGCGCGGAATCGTCCGCGACATCTATCTGCGTCAGGATCGCCCGGGCGTCGCGATCATTGCCGAATGCGAATCGGTGGACAGCGCGCGGGAAGCGCTGCGCGCGTTTCCGCTCGCGAAGGCCGGGCTCATCGACTGGGACATCATTCCGCTCGGGCCGTTTCTGGGTTGGGAAGCGCTGTTCGCGTCGGGCGACGCGTAAATCCGGCGCCAGCTACTTCGGATACTCCAGTTGCAGCGCAACCCAGTCGGACGTCGCATCGCCATAACGCGCCGCGACGTCCGCGAGCACGCCGGGCAGCACCGCATCGCCGCGCCGCCCGTCCGGAATCGTCAAGCGCGCGTGCCCGGCATCGGCCGGCTGCACCAGCAGGCGCAACCCGTGCTTCGATTCGATCACGCGCGCATCCGCCGTCGCGACGACATCGCTGCGCCACGTGCGTGCCCATGCATCGGCGGTCAACGCTACCGGCAATTCGTCGAAATCGTTCCCGACCGGAAGATCGAACGTCTGATGCCGCCAGAACGCCATGCGATTCGTCAGTGCAGTGGCCACCGCTCGCGCGCTCAACCCGAAGCGGCTGCCGTCGTGAACGTCACGCCATCCTTGCACACCAACGTCCGTGGCCGTCTCGTGCGCGACTGCCGGCCCGGCTAACGCACTCACCAATGCGAGCGACGCGGGAATCGACGCCGACACGCCGGTCGTCGTCATCACGGTGCCGTCCATCACGTAGCGGCGATCGTCGACCCACGCGGTATCGGTAAAACGCCGACGCAGCCCGTCGCGCGAATACCAGTGCGACGTCGCGGTGCGCTGCCGCAGCAGCCCCGCGTTCGCGAGTACCTCCGCGCCATCGCAGATTGCGACCATCGTTGCGCCCGCAGCGGCCTGTCGGCGCAGCCACCCGAGCACCGCGGGCTGGTCTGCGCGGTGCAGCGCGGGCACGATCACGACATCGGCTCCCGACGGCATGCTCGCGTCGAACCGGTCGAACGTCGTATCGGCCAGCATCCGCAGCGCGGGCATCAGGTCGACGGCACCCGCTTCGCTCGACACCGCGACCACGTCCACTGCGCCGGACGTCTTCAGAATCGCATACGGGACGATGAAATCGGTCGTCTCCGTGCCCGCGTTGTCCGCGACGATCGCGACGAGCGGCCGCTTGCGGCCGTCCTTCGGTGCGCCGATCGTCAGCGTTTGCGTGACGGGCTGCGCGCCGTCCGCGACGGCCTGCCCGGATCGCCCCGGCACCGAGGCGCCCAACGCCACGCACACGAACAGCGCCGCCATCGCGCGCATGACCCCGCTTCTCTTCCGTTCCCGCATCGCTCACCCGCGTCGCTCGATTGCACGTCCGGAAAATTACAAGGATCATGCACGCGGTCACAAGGACAATTCCACCGCACTTTCAGCCATGTCCCAGTCAACCTGTCCGGCACGCGACATCGTGGTCGTCGGCTTCGAAGGCGTCCAGTCGCTCGACATCACGGGCCCGATGGAGGTGTTCGCGGTTGCGAACCGTCACCTTCCCGCCCATGTCGCGCCGTATCGACTGACGCTCGCGTCGCAGCACGGCCACGACATCGTCACGCATGCGGGCCTGCGCCTCGCCGGCCCGACCGCGCTCGCGGCGCTGCCCGCGCGCATCGACACGCTCATCGTCGCCGGCGGCAGCGAAGCGGCGCTGCGGCACGCGGCGTCGGACGCCGGCGTGCTGCCGTGGCTGCACACGCGGATCGCCCACACGCGGCGAATCGCGAGCATCTGCACGGGCGCGTTCGTGCTCGCGGCAGGGGGATGGCTGGACGGCAAGCGCGCGACCACGCACTGGAACCAGTGTTCGACGCTGCAGGCGCTGTGCCCGAACGTGCGGATCGAGCCGGACGCGATCTACGTGAGCGACCCGCCGTTCCATACGTCGGCCGGCGTGACGGCCGGCATCGACCTGTGCCTCGCCCTCGTCGAGGCGGACTGCGGTGCGCCGACCGCACTGGCGGTCGCTCGCGAACTCGTGCTCTTCATGCACCGCCCCGGCGGACAGGCGCAGTTCAGCGTCGGGCTCGACGTTCATGCGAACGCGACGCCGCAGATGCGCACGTTGCTCGCCGGCATCACCGACGATCCGACCGGCGATCTCGGCGTAGCCGCACTGGCCGCGCGCATGCACATGAGCGAACGGACGTTCTCGCGCAACTTCGTCAAGGAGACCGGGTTGTCGCCTGCGCAGTTCGTGCTGGCCGCGCGCGTCGAGCGTGCGAAGGCGCTGCTGGAGCGGTCCGACTGGCCGCTCGAACGGATCGCACAACAGGCGGGATTCGGCAGCGTGGATGCGTTGCAGCGCGCATTTGCGAAGCGGGTCGGTGTATCGCCGCGCGACTATCGTGCACGGTTCGGACGGCCGGCGTCGGCGGATACACGCGAAACCCCGCAGGCGTGAACAAGCAGGAGAACGAACGCTCGCGAGACCACGCGGAGCGTTCCCCTCGCGTCTAGTGCGCGGCGAGGTATGCGTTCACCGCAGGGCCCGCGGGCTTGCCGTCGAACGTCGTCACCCCGGCCAGCCACTTATCGAGCACCGACGGATTCTTCTTCAGCCAGTCGGCTGCGACCTTGTTCGGATCCTGTTTGTCCATGATCGGGATCATCAGGTGGTTTTCCATGTCGGTGGTGAACTTCAGGTTCGACGCGAACTTCGCGACGTTCGGGCACCGCGCCTCATAGTCGGGCGGCTCCACCGTATAGACGCGCGCTTCGCCGTAATTCGGCCCGAACACGTCGTCGCCGCCGGACAGGTAGTCGATCTTGTACTGTGCGTTCATCGGATGCGGCTCCCACGCGAGGAAGACGATCCACTGCTTGTCGCGCACCGCCCGGTTCAGCTCGACGAGCATGCCGGCCTCGCTCGACTCGACCAGCTTGAACTTGCCGATGCCGTCCTTGTTGGACTTGATCATCTTGTCGATCAGCTGATTGCCGTCGTTACCAGGCTCGATCCCGTAGATGCGGTTCTGCAGCTTGTCCGCATACTTCGGCAGGTCCGCGAACGTGCGCAGCCCCGCCTTGTACACATAGTCGGGCACCGCGAGCGTGAACTTGGCGCCGCGCAGGTTGGGCTCGGGCAGCACGCGCACGGCGCCGCTCTTCACGAACGGCCCGATGATCGGGTCCATCGACGGCGACCAGTAGCCGAGGAACACGTCGATCTGCTTGTTCTTGACGCCGGCAAACGTGATCGGCACCGACGCGATGGTCTTCGACGGCGCGTAGCCGAGCGCGGACAGCACCGTGGAGGCGATCCCGGTGGTTGCCGCGATGTCGCTCCAGCCGACGTCCGCCATTCGGACATTCCGGCAGGTTGCCGGTTCCGCGGCATGCGCATGGCTACCCATCATCGGGAACAACACCGCAGCCGCCAGCCCTGCCAAACTTGCGCGATTCATAAGTACCCCTGGTTGTGTCGTTGAAATGACCGGAATCGAGTCGCCCTCAAGGAGCAGGATCACCCGTTCGGCGTTCGTGGCTTGGCGCATGGCCAAAGAAGGAGCGAAACGCGCGGCTGAAATGCGTGGTGCTCTGGAAGCCGCATCGTTTCGTGACGCTCGCAATCGGCAGGTTCGAATAGCGGATCAGCTTGAGTGCCTGCCGCAGGCGAATGCCGATGTAGTACTCGTAGGGCGTCGTATCCAGCGAATCCCTGAAGACGCGCTGCAAATGGCGCATCGACACGCCGGCCAGCCGCGCCAGCTCCGGCATCGATAGCGGCTCGTCGATGTTGGCCTCCATCAGCCGGACCGTCTCGACCAGTTCCTCGCGCGAAAACCCGACCCGCGATGCAACCGGAATCGGCTGCGGATCGGACACCTCCCGCACGCAATCGACCGAGAACTGCTCGGAGATGTTCCGGGCCATGACCTTGCCCTGATCCCGCGCGATCAGGTACAGCATCATGTCGAGCGGCGCCGTGCCGCCGGTGCACGTGATACGGTCGCGATCCATCGCGAACAGATCGTCGACGAAGCGCACGTCAGGAAATTCGGCATGCAGATCCGACAGCACTTCCCAGTGCACCGCACAGCGGTAGCCGTCGAGCAGATTGCTCGCCATCAACGCGTAAGCTCCCGTGCAGAGGCCGCCCAGCGTGACGCCGCGAGCCGCCAGCGACCGAAGCAAGGCCGTCACCCGGCCGTCCACCGCATCGCGCACGTCCCATCCGCCGCACACGAACAACACGTCCGGCAGCGGCTGCGCGCCATCCAGCACGCGCGCCGGGCCCGCTGCGATTCCGTTGCTGGCGAGCACCGCGCGTTCGTCGATCGAATAAACGCACCAGTGATAAAGCTCGGCCGCGCGAAGCTGGTTCGCCATTCGCAGCGTCTCGATCGCGCTCGTCAATGCGATCATCGAATACTTTTCCAACGTAAGGAATCCGAATGTTTTGAATGACGTTTTCATTCGCTCGATCCTGTGTGTGCAAGATGGTTCGAGTGAGGGCGTCAGCCCTCGCACTGCCTGACGATCCAGTCGCAGAACACCCGCGCTTCCGGCGTCAGCATGCGGTCGCTCGGATGCAGCAGGTGAAAGCCGCGTCCGGTACGCACGGAGGTCTCGATGGGCCGCACGAGCACGCCGGACGCGAGCATGTCGTCGGCGAGGTAGCGCCAGCCCATCGCGATGCCCTGCCCGCCCATCGCCGCCTGAAGCACGGCCGGGTAGTTGTTGATGTACAGGTCCTGCCGTTGCTCGGTCAGCACGATGTCGTTGTGCCCGAACCAGGTCGCCCAGTCCATCCAGTCCCAGTGCCGGGTCTCCAGATGGATCAGCGTGGCGCCGAGCAAGTCGCGCGCGTCCGCCATCGGCCCGAGCCGGGCGAGATAGGCCGGCGCACAGACCGGAAAGATCTCTTCCTCGAGCAGGAACCGCACGTTGCATGCCGGCCAGTAGCCGTCGCCGAACTGAATGGCGAGATCCGCGCCCTTGCGGATCTGCTTGGTGTCCTCATCCGACGCATCGACGTGAATCACGATTTCCGGATGCTCGGAACGGAACTTCGGCAGGCGAGGAATCAGCCAGTGCGACGCGAAGGCGAGATCCGTCGACACGGTGACCGTCGACGATCCCGCCTGCACGCGCAGGTCGTAAGCGGCGGCGCCCAGCAGTTCGAATGCCGCGTTCACGGTCCGCTGGAATTTGCGGCCGGCGTCGGTCAGCGCAACGGCCTTGTGGGAGCGGACGAACAATGCACAACCGAGCGTTTCCTCGAGCAGCCGGATCTGCCGGCTCACCGCGCTCTGCGTCACGCAGAGTTCGTCGGCGGCGCTCGTGAAGCTTTCGTGCCGGGCCGCCGCCTCGAAGGCGGCCAGGTACGACAGCGGCGGAAGATGCTTGGTGCGATTGATCATCTCGATTCCGATACGTCTGATTCGGGCCGCTCCGACGGCGCGCCTCGCCGTCCGGCAGCCGCGTTCTCCGTCGAATTCGGGGGGATACTGCCGTTCATGCCGCCGGCCGGCGCTCGCGTCGCAACGCGATGCCCTCGCCGGCGCACGCGGGCCACGGCGCATGTCGCCTGGCCGCGTGAAGCGCGTCGATCGCGTCGAGCGTCGCCGCGCGGAACGCGCCGCTGCGCCGCGACGCCATGTCGACGTGCAGCAACAGCGCTTCCATCGTAGCAAAGCGATGCAGCCGCAAAGGATCGCACATGGTCAGGAAAACCCGCACCTTCCTGCTGTCGTATTCGAGCACGCGCGCGGTGACGGCAAGCGGCTCGCCGGCCCGCAGCTCCTTCAGATAATGCACGACGGTCTGCAACGTATAGATCGACACGTTCTCGCGCGCCCTGAAGGCCGCATCGATCCCGAGATGGTCCATCAGGCCGTCGATCGACTCGCTGAACACGCGCACGTAACACGCTTCGTTCATGTGCCCGTTGTAGTCGATCCACTCGTCCAGCACCGTCCCTTCGTACACGACGGGTTCTTCGCTCATCTGGCTTCATCCTTTGCGGTTTCACGCAACCTGCCGGGCGTGCGCGGCGCGCCACGCCCGGCGCGCGCCGCCTCGCTCACCGGGCAGCGACCTTGCGGTTGCCGACGACGTCGAGCGCGCGCGACGGATGCTCGGCCGCGTTGATCGCCCGGCTCGCTTCGACGATCTTCCGGTCGCGCTCGGCCGCCAGCTCGTGGAAGCTGCGGTCGTCCTCTTCCGACCGGATGCCTTCGACGAGGATCCGGATCGTCTCGGCGTCGAGCTTCGGGTTGCCGAGATCGTCCCACCAGCGATGGAACGAAGGCGCGAACCGCTCGCAGAACACGCCGAGGCCATGCCCGCCGCTGCCGAGGTTGAACAGCATGTGCGGCCCCATCACCGACCAGCGCAGCCCGGGCCCCGCATGCACGGCCTTGTCGACGTCCGCGACGCTCGCCACGCCTTCGACGACGAGATGGATCGCCTCGCGCCACAGCGCCGCCTGCAACCGGTTCGCGACGTGTCCGGGCACTTCCTTGTTGACCCGGATCGTGGTCTTCCCGCATGCGGCGTAGAACCGCTCCGCCAGCTCCAGCACGCCGGGTTCGGTGCGCTCGTTGCCGAGCAGTTCGACGAGCGGAATCAGGTGCGGCGGATTGAACGGATGACCGAGAATGAAGCGGCCCGGATTCTGCCAGCCGTTCTGCATTTCCTTCACGAGCAGGCCCGACGCGCTGGAGCAGACGATCGCGCGCGGGTCGAGATGACGCTCGATCCGGCCGTACAGTTCGTGCTTGATCTCGATGCGCTCCGGCACGCTTTCCTGCACGAACTGCGCGCGCGCGACGGCTTCTTCCGGCGTGCGCAGGAAGCGCACCCGGTCCGGGTTGCCGCGTTCGGCGAGCCCGAGACGCTCGAGGCTCGGCCATGCATGGCGCACGTAGTCGCGCACGAACGCCTCGACGTCCGGCGACGGGTCGTACACGTCGACTTCCAGCCCCGACGCGAGAAACAGCGCCGCCCAGCTCGCGCCGATCGTGCCGGCCCCGAGAATGCCGACGACGTCGATGCCGTGCGGAATGTCATGCTTATCGCTCATTGCTCTCCACCATCCTGAATAGAAATGCCGTTTGCCGGGTGTGGGTCACGCCGGCCATCCCGGCCAGTCAAAGGTCCAGCACGAGCCGGGGCGATTTCGATCGCGAGCAGCAGACCGCGATCACGTCGTTCGCGCACTTCTCGTCGTCGGTCAGGATGTGATCGCGATGCTCCGGCACGCCGTCGACCACATCGGTCAGGCACGCACCGCAGATCCCTTGTTCGCATACCGTCTCGACGCTGAAGCCCGCGTGCTTCAACACCTGAAGAATGCTCTGGTCGGCCGGCACGTCGAGCTCGACGCCGGCGCGCTGCAGCACGACGCGAAACGCCGTGTTCTCCGCGTCTGCCGGCGTTGCCGCCGAAAAGCGCTCGAAATGAACCGCACCGTCCGGCCAGTGCGCGGCAGCCCGCTCGACGGCGTTCATCAGGCCGCCGGGCCCGCAGCAATACACGTGACGCCCGGCCACCGCGTCGGCCAGCAGCGCCTTCACGTCGAGACCGTTGCGCGGATCGCCGCCGTCGAACCACAGGTTCACGCGATCGCGGAACGCCACTGTGTCGCGCAGCAGCGCGACGAACGCGGCATCGCTTTCGTGGCGCGCGCAGTAGTGCAGTTCGAACGGCTGGCCGTCCCGATGCAGGCGGTACGCCATCGACAGGATCGGCGTGATGCCGATTCCGCCCGCGATCAGCAACGCCGAAGTCGCGTCCGCCGACATCGGGAAATGGTTGTACGGCCCGCTCACCTGCAGCCGCTCGCCGACCGCCACTGCGTCGTGCAGGAAGCGCGAGCCGCCGCGGCTGGCCGGATCCTTCAGCACGGCGATCCGGTAGCGGTCATGCGCGCCGGGCGCGTCGTACAGCGAATACTGTCGCGTGATGCCGTTGCCCAGGTGAACCGCCAGATGTGCGCCGGGCTCGTAGGGCGGCAGCACGCCGCCGTCCTCGCGGGCCAGTTCGTAGCTGCGGATGCCGTTCGCCTCGTCGGCGAGCGCGCGCACGATCAGCGGCTGGCGGTCCAGCGTTCCAGTGCGATGTTGCATGGTGACTCCCTGTGGATGCTCGATATCCGCGCACGGCCCTGTTCGTCTACGCGTGCGAAATCTGCACGTGACGGACGGTGGTGTAGTTTTCAAGCGCGTAGACCGACATGTCGCTGCCGTACCCGGACGCCTTCATCCCGCCGTGCGGCATCTCGGCCGTCGCGATGCCGTGCGCATTCACCCACGTCATCCCGCACCGCAGGCGCGACGCGATCGTCATCGCGCGCCCGACGTCGCGCGTCCAGATCGACGACGCGAGGCCGTATTTGCTGTCGTTCGCGAGCCGAATCGCCTGCTCCGCGCCGCTGAAGCGCGTGACCGAGACGACCGGGCCGAACACCTCGTTCTGCACGATCTCGTCGTCCTGCCGCGCATGCGCGACGATCGTCGGTGCGTAGAAGAAGCCGTCGCCGTCGACCGCTTGCCCGCCGGTGACGATCTCCGTATGACGCAGTTCGCGCGCACGGTCGACGAAACCCGCGACGTGCCGGCGATGCCGCTCGGAAATCACCGGGCCCATTTCGGTGGCCGGATCGTTCGGGCCGCCGAGCCGGATCGACGACACGCGGCTCGCGAGATCGGCGACGAACCGGTCGTACACCGCGTCTTCGACGTAGAGCCGGCACGGCTGCGCACAGTCCTGCCCCGCATTGAAGAACGACCCGCCGCGCACCCCTTCGACGACGGCGTCCAGGTCCGCATCGTCGAACACGAGCACCGGCGCCTTGCCGCCCAGTTCCATGTGCGTATGCATCAGGTGCCGCGACGACGCCTCGAGAATCCGGCTGGCCGTCGCCGGCCCGCCGGTGAGCGACACGAGGTCGAGCCGCGGGTTGTCGATCAGCGCATTGCCGGTCGTCGCGCCGCGCCCGACGACGACGTTGACGACGCCCTTCGGGAAAATGCCGGCCGCCAGCTCCGCGACGCGCAACGTCGTCAGCGGCGTGAGTTCGGACGGCTTCAGGACCACCGTGCAGCCGGCGGCCAGCGCGGGCGCAAGCTTCCACGCGGCCATCATCAGCGGATAGTTCCACGGCGCGATCGACCCGACGACGCCGACCGCGTCGCGGCGGATCATCGACGTGAAGCCCGCGACGTACTCGCCCGCGCTCGACCCCGACACGCAGCGGGCCGCCCCGGCCATGAACCGGATGACGTCGACGGTCAGCGGCAGTTCGTCGTTCCTGGCGGAATGCAGCGGCTTGCCGCAATTGAGCGCTTCGAGCGCCGCGAATTCGTCGGCGTGCGCGTCGATCGCGTCGGCCAGCGCGAGCAGGCACGCCGCGCGCGTGCCCGGCGGCGTCGCGGACCACGCCGGGAACGCAGCGGCGGCCGCCGCGACAGCCGCGTCCACCTGCTCGCGCGTCGCCTCGGCGATGTGCGTGATGACGTCGCCGGTTGCGGGATTCACGACCGGCAGCGGTTCGCCGTCGCCGCTGACCAGTTCGCCGTGGATCAGGTTCTTCGTTTGCATGACTGCTCGACCTCGTGAATGTTCACCGATAGCGTCGGCTCGATCAGAACCCGACCTGGTCTTTACCCTTCAGCCCCAGACGGGCCCGCGCCTCGGCCGGCGTCGCGACGGTGAAGCCCAGCTCCTCGACGATGCGCCGGATCTTCCTCACCTGATCGGCGTTCGACGCGGCCAGTTGCCCGCGATCGATGTACAGGTTGTCCTCGAGCCCGACGCGCACGTTGCCGCCCATGACGGCCGACTGCGTCGCGAACTTCATCTGGTTGCGCCCGGCCGCCAGCACCGACCATTCGAACCCGTCGCCGAACAGGCGCTGCGCGATGCTGTGCAGATGGCTCAGGTTGTCGGTGTCCGCGCCCATGCCGCCGAGGATCCCGAAGATCATCTGGATGAAGAACGGCGGCTTCAGCAGCCCCTTGTCGACGAAGTACGCGAGGTTGTACAGATGCCCGAGGTCGTAGCACTCGAACTCGAAACGCGTGCCATGCGTTTCGCCGAGCTCGCGCAGCGTGTACTCGATGTCCTTGAACGTGTTCTTGAACACGAAGTCGCGCGTCATGTCGAGGAACGCCGGCTCCCAGTCGTGCTGCCATGTGTCGTGCTTCTGCAGCATCGGAAAGATGCCGAAGTTCAGCGACCCGCAGTTCAGCGACGCCATCTCCGGCTTCGCGACGAGCGCCGCTTCGAGACGCTGCTCGAGCGTCATGCCGAGACCGCCGCCCGTCGACACGTTGATGATCGCGTCGCTGTTCGCCTTGATGACCGGCAGAAACTTCATGAACACCTTCGGATCGGGCGTGGGCCGCCCCGTCTCCGGATCGCGCGCATGCAGGTGGATGATCGATGCGCCGGCCTCCGCAGCGGCGATCGATTCGGCGGCGATCTGCGCGGGCGTGATCGGCAGGTGCGGCGACATCGTCGGCGTATGGATGCCGCCCGTCACCGCGCAAGTGATGATGATGCTGTTCGACATGTCAGGAACCTCGTGAATGCGGATGGTTGAAGCTGCGGATGCGGCTGTGCGACGGGCGCGTCACTTCAGCACGGTCTGGTACGCCTGCAGCACCAGCCCGTGAAAGTGATGCAGCGCGTGTTCGCTCATCCCCGATTGCTGCGGATCGCTGACGATCCGGCCGCTTTCGAATGCCGGCGTCGACATGCCGCGCTGCACGCTCTCGACGAGATCGATGTCCTCCTGCTGGAGCACGTCGCGGATGTAGTTGATCGCTTCGATTTCCTGCGGCGTGGGCTCCGCCGACGCGAAGTAGAAGTCGTAGGTCTCGATCGTGCGGTCGGGCGCCACCGGGATGATGTTCAGCACCAGGAAGTTGGCGCGCCCCGGATAGCGCAGCAGGCACGTATTCGGCCAGACCCACCAGACGGCGTGGTCGTCGCACGTCGCGCCCTCGACGCTGTAGGCCGTGTTGCCGGCATTGCCGCCCTTGGCCATGTGGCTCGAGTAGATGCCGTGCGTCGTGACCTTGTACGTATCGAACTGCAGCAGGCTGACGAAATCCTTGTGCGCCGTCGGGCAGTGATAGCACTCGAGGAAGTTGTCGACCACGTTCTTCCAGTTCGACTTGATGTCGAACTGCAGCCGGCGCGCGAACGTCAGCTCGCCGACGTCCGGCGCGAACCGTTCGATCTCCGCCTGCAGGTCGCCGCCTTGCGACGCGAGCGACGCGGCATGCGGGTCCATGTTGACGTAGACGAAGCCGCAGAATTCCTCGACCTGCACCTGCGACAGGCAGATCTCTTCCTTCCGGAAGTCGACGAGCGTTTCCGTCATCGGCGCGTTCCGGAGCCCGCCGTCGAGGTTGTAGCTCCAGGCGTGGTACGGGCACGTAATCACCCGCGCCTTGCCTTCGCCGGAAAGCAGGTGATGCGCGCGGTGCTTGCAGACGTTGTAGAACGCACGCAACTGTCCGCTCCGGTCGCGCACGATCGCGATGCTTCTGCCCGCGACATCGGCGACGAAGTACGCACCGGGCTCGCGGACCTTCTCGACGTGGCACACCCACTGCCAGCTGCGCTGGAAGACGGACGCCATTTCCACATCGAAGTACTTCCGATCCGTATAGCACCTGGCATTGAGGGTGGACGATGCGGCGACGTCGTGCATCCTGAACCCGTGGCCGGCGAGGTCGATATCCGTTTGCGCAAGGCATTCGCTCATGACGCGCTCCTGAAGGGTTGAACTAGGGATTCAAGCGGGAGAAATCTGCTCTGATGCGAAATCTACGCATCGGTGCATGACGTCGCAAACGATGAAATAAAAGCCAAATGGGCCGAAAAAACTGGGGCAAGCGAGCGCGGCCCCGCGACGCCTGCACGGGTGTCCGGATCCGCTATCTCGATGTCGCTTTTGGACGAATGCGGCGCAATTCGGCTCGCTAGCATCGGGGCATGCATCGACTGCGCGATCCGCACGACGCGGTCGCTTCTCGACAACACACGAACAGGGGTTCACGCATGAGGCTCAAGAACGTCTACGCGTCCGGGATGCTGGCGCTTGCCTGTACGCTGCCCGCCGTCGCATCGGCCCGCGACGACGCGACGTGCCGCGACGTCAGGCTGTCGAACATCGGCTGGACCGACATCACGGTAACCACGGCCGTCGCGTCGCTGCTGTTCGAGAGTCTCGGCTACCGGCCGGCCACGACGATCTCGTCGGTGCCGATTTCGTTCGCCGGGCTGAAGAGCAAGCAGATCGACATCTCGCTCGGATACTGGTGGCCGATCCAGGAAAAGCAGATCCAGCCGTTCCTCGACGCGCATGCGTTCGTGAAGCTCGAGCCGCCGAATCTGTCCGGCGCGAAGGAGACGCTCGCCACCGTCGACTATGCGTACCAGGGCGGGCTCCGGTCGTTCGACGACATCGCGAAGCACCGGACCGAGCTCGACGGCCGCATCTACGGCATCGAACCGGGCAGCAGCGCGAACGCGACGATCCAGAAGATGATCGATACGAACCAGTACGGGCTGCGCGGTTTCAAGCTGGTCGAATCGAGCGAGGCCGGCATGCTGGTGACGGTTCAGCGCGCGGTGCGCGAGAAGAAATGGGTGGTCTTCATCGGCTGGGCGCCGCATCCGATGAACATCCAGGTGCCGATCCAGTATCTCGCCGGCGGCGACGCGTCGTTCGGCCCGAACTACGGGGAAGCGCGCGTCTATACGCTGACCGCGACCGGGTATGCGCAGCGTTGCCCGAACGCCGGACGGCTCGTATCGAACCTGCGCTTCACGACCGAGATGGAAAACCGGATGATGCTGGCCGTCGTGAACGGCGCCAAACCCGCCGACGCGGCAAGGGACTACCTGCGCCAGCATCCGGACACGCTCGACGGCTGGCTGCGCGGCGTGACGAGCTTCGACGGCGGCAATGGGCCGGCAGCGGCGAAGGCCGCGCTCGGGCTGTAGTCGCGGGTTCGGGCGCGGCCCGGTTCAGGCAAGGTGCCCACGCGGCACCGTTCAGGAGCAACGCATGTTGGCAAAATGGAAAGCGTTACTTCCGCGGCTGCCCGGAATCGCCATCGACCTCGCATCGCTGCTGGCGAGACATCCACTGGAACGCTGGCTGGCGCAGGCGAACGAACGGCGCGACACGCGCTGAACCGGGCCGCCCTGCCGTTCCACGCGCCCGGCCGACGGCGGCCGGGCGGCCCCCTTGCGTCTGACGAATCCAGCTTCGCCGGCGCCGCGCATCACTGCGCCGGAATCGGTTCCTTGACCGCATGACCCGCTCGGGCGCGCGGTGCCCGCCAGCCGCGCCCCCTCGCCGATCCGGTCTGTCGCCCAAATCCCGCACCCGCGACCGCCGCATCCCCCTCGCCCATTCCACACCCGCTGGTGCCGACGGCGTTCTACCGATTTGTCGCAATCGTTCTTGCGCAAACCGGGCCGCTCTTTTCAAATATGACGCCGGGAGACAGATCGCCGCCGTCGTCCGCCGGGCCGCCGCGATGCCGCATCCGGCCCCGCTGAATCCCTTGCAAGACAAGATTCCCCCGCCATGACGGACGCCGTCCGGCATGGCATTTCTCAATCTGCCATTGGAATACGACATGTTCAACCGCTCCACCAGCACCGTCGAAAATGTGGATCCCGAACTCTTTGCAGCGATCGAGCAGGAAAACCGCCGCCAGGAAGATCACATCGAGCTGATCGCGTCGGAAAACTACACGAGCCCGGCCGTGATGGCCGCTCAGGGTTCGCAGCTCACGAACAAGTACGCGGAAGGTTATCCGGGCAAGCGCTACTACGGCGGCTGCGAGTACGTCGACGTCGTCGAGCAGCTCGCGATCGACCGCGTGAAGCAACTGTTCGGCGCGGAAGCCGCGAACGTGCAGCCGAATTCGGGTTCGCAGGCGAACCAGGGCGTGTTCTTCGCGATGCTGAAGCCGGGCGACACGATCATGGGGCTGAGCCTCGCGCACGGCGGTCACCTGACGCACGGTTCGCCGGTGAACATGTCGGGCAAGTGGTTCAACGTCGTCAGCTACGGCCTGAACGAGAACGAAGACATCGACTACGAAGCCGCTGAAAAGCTCGCGCACGAACACAAGCCGAAGCTGATCGTCGCGGGCGCATCGGCATTCGCGCTGAAGATCGACTTCGAGCGTCTGTCGAAGATCGCAAAGGCGGTCGGCGCCTACCTGATGGTCGACATGGCGCACTACGCCGGCCTGATCGCAGCGGGCGTGTACCCGAACCCGGTGCCGCACGCAGACTTCGTGACGACCACCACGCACAAGAGCCTGCGCGGCCCGCGCGGCGGCGTGATCCTGATGAAGTCCGAGTATGAGAAGCCGATCAACTCGGCGATCTTCCCGGGCATCCAGGGCGGCCCGCTGATGCACGTGATCGCGGCGAAGGCCGTGGCGTTCAAGGAAGCGCTGTCGCCGGAGTTCAAGGAATACCAGCAGAAGGTCGTCGAGAACGCACGCGTGCTGGCGGAAACGCTGGTCAAGCGTGGGCTGCGCATCGTGTCGGGCCATACGGAAAGCCACGTGATGCTGGTCGACCTGCGCGCGAAGAACATCACCGGCAAGGCAGCGGAAGCGGCGCTCGGCGCAGCGCACATCACGGTGAACAAGAACGCGATCCCGAACGATCCGGAAAAGCCGTTCGTCACCAGCGGCATCCGTCTGGGCTCGCCGGCCATGACGACGCGCGGCTTCGGCCCGGCGGAAGCCGAGACGGTCGGCAACCTGATCGCCGACGTGCTGGAAGCGCCGGAAGATGCAGCGACGATCGAGCGCGTGCGCACGCTCGTCGCCGAGCTGACCAAGCGGTTCCCGGTCTACGGCTGATCGCGCAACGCGTCACACGCGACGCCCCGCGACCGGCTTCATCCGGTGTCGGGGCGAGCGCATGAAAAACGGGCTGCCGTTCATTCGGCAGCCCGTTTTTTTCATCATCGCGCGGCATCGGGCCGTGCGGTCCGCACACGCCCGACGCCGCACCACGACATCGTCACTCCTGCTGTTCCTGCTGCGCCTGCACCTGCCGCTGCTGGATGAACTGCTTCACATCGCTCATCGTCACGCGACCGGTGTGTTTCGCATCGATCTCGTCGAAGTGCTTCGCGACGAAACCCAGCCCGTTGCTCTGCGCCTGCGCCTTCGTCACCGCCGCGCCATTGCTCAACACCGTATTGCCGCCGAGCCTGGCGTCGACGCGCTGTTGCGCCTGCTGCTGCAATGTCGCGCCGGTCGACGGCAACACCGGCGCCACGCGGGTCGAAGGGAAGAACGGACCGTCGACGCCGTGCCCGCCGTGTGGCAGCTTCACCGGCGCCACCGCCTGCGGCGGTAGTGCGTAGGCGCTGCTCATCACGGCACCGACGACGATCAACGGGGACATACGCCGCATCAATTGGATTAGGGACATGATCGCTCGCATTCAATGGATGAATAGAGGGTTCCTTTGACAAGGAGTCCGTCGTTTACGGTGCCGTTGCCAGCGTCGTCGCGGCCGTCGCGCCCGGAATGCTGCCGGTCGGCGTGCCGGCCGGATTCTCGTCCGGCCACGGCGGCGGCAGCGTGCGCAGCGTCAGCGCGGTCGGAATCCGGCGGCCCTGGTAGAACGTCTTCAGGTCGCGCTTCATCTGCGGACGTGCCACGTCATCCAGATAAATCATATGCCCGCCCTGGAAGAAGTTCACTTGCAGCTTCGGGTTCAGGCCCTTCACCGTCTGCAGCCGCGCGAGTTGCTTCTCCGTGTTGAAGAACGGCGTCGCCAGATCGTGGAAGCCGTTTTCCGCGAGCACATGCAGCTTCGGATTCAGCTGCAGCGCGCCAAGCAGATCGGGGATCGTGTCGGGCATCGGCTGGCCGTCGTGCGAGAAGTCCCACAGGCCGATGATGTTGTCGTTCAACGGCACGTAGGTCGCGTTCGGCGCGGTGTAGCCGAGGTAATCGGGCATCTGCGTCGCGAGCGCGTTCGTGAACGGCTGCGAGATCAGGATGTCCGACGGATCGCCGTCCGTTTGCAGCCGCGGATCGGCGTTCGGCAACGACACGCGTCCGTCGTACCGGCCGATCGTCGTGCCGGGCAGCAGGCTCGTGCCGAACGGATTCGCGTTGAAGTAGCCGCGCAGCGCCTGCAGCGTCATGCCCGACGGCAACGACCACAGCTTCAGCGTCGCATCGCTCGGGAAGACCGGCGTGCCGAGCGCATCCGGAATGCCGAGCTGGCTCAACACCCACGACTGCGAGTACTTCTGCAGCTGGTTGTAGATCAGCGTCGTGACCAGCTCGGTCTGCAGTGCATACAGATCCTGGTTGACCGGCGCCGGCGACACCTGGTTGAAGTACGCCGCGACCGCCGCATAGCCGGGCAGATAGCCGGCCACGGTATCGGTGTCGAGCAGCAACCCTTCGGTCGACTGCGTGATCGCCACCGCTTCCGTTGCGTCCGCGAAGTAATTCAGGATCGACGATTGCAGCACGATCCCCGTCAAATGCACGCCGGCCGATTCGAGCGCCAGTGCGAGCATGTCGGTACGCGGCGTGCCGTACGACTCGCCGTACAGGTAGATCGGCGACGTGTTGCGGCTGTTGACGTTCAGGTAGCGCTGGATGAAGTCGCGCATGATGTTGACGTCCGCATCCGAACCCCAGTACTTCTGGTTCATGTTCGGCGCGACGGCTTCCGACAGCCCGGTTCCGGGCGGGTCGATGAACACGAGGTCGGTCGTGTCGATCAGGCTTTCGGTGTTGTCGACGAGCGGATAGTTCGGCCAGTTGTTGCCGAACAGCGGATCGGGCGTGGCGACGCGCGTCGGCGCGAACGAGCCGAGCCGCAGCCAGATCGACGACGAGCCGGGGCCGCCGTTATAGACGAACGTGACGGGGCGCGGCTTGCCGTTCGTGCTCGGCGCGGTGTACGCGACGTACGACATCGACGCTTCCGCATTGCCGCTCGCATCCTGCGCGGTCAGGTGGCCGGTGGTGGTCGTGTAGTTGACCGTCGTGCCGCCGGACTTCCACTGGTAATGCATCACGGCCGCCTTCTCCGAGACCTGCGCGGCCGTGAGACTGTCGGTCGCATTCATCGAATAGGCGACGGGGTCGACGTAAGGCTGGTTGGCCGCCGGCGTCTGGCCGCCGGCCGCCTGCGCGCTCGCCTGCTGGCTGGCGGTGGTCTGCGCGAGGCTCGACGCGCCGACGGACGACGAATCGTCGCCGCCGCAGCCTGCGAGCACCAGCGTGATGACGGTCAATGCGCCTAGCCCGGCCAGCCGGCCGCGACGTTCGCGGCGGCTGCCGGTACTGCTCCTGTCTGGTTTCATGCCTCTATCCTTGTGTTGGGTCGGATACCGCTTCACACAGGCCGCCATCGCCGGCGCAACGCGCGCAGGCGTACCCGCCACTCGCGTTGCACGGTCGGCAGACGGCGGTTGGGGATGGGACTTCTTCGAGAGACTGAACTTGATACAGAGACAGCAAACTGCTGGCGGAGAATGATGCGTGGACGCCGCCCCCTTGCAGTTCTGACGACTTTTTTATTACCAAAATTTACGACATGACAAAAATAGGCGGTGCTGCGCCGCGTTGTCAAAGATCATTCTGATATTAAAAATTCTCTTATGATGCAAACGGCGGCCAGTGTATTGAATTTGAAAGAAAAACGTTTGTTCGAATTCGATGCGTCATATCCGCCCCATGCGCTGGAATTCACGCACTTTCCCTCATGCCGCGCAATGCTTTTCAGGCCGGTGCGCCGGGTCGGCAGCCGCATCGAATCGAGCTGATTTTTCTTTCATTTTAATTATCTCATTTCGATTAGCCCGGCACGGCGAATAAAATCCATCGCCACCCACAAAATACCGATCCGAATAATTCACCAAATCGAAATACGGAATTATTTACATGCCGTCCGAATAAATCGGCCGTCCGGTCCGGGCGGCATCGAGATGCAATACGCGCGGTATTGCAATGAAGAGGCGATCATTCGTTCCGCGCATTTCGGATTGCGCTCGGGCAATCCTGCGCCGGACACGTGATGCATGGGGAGAGGCGCCGCGCGAGCGGCAGTGCGCGATGCTGCGTCATCGCCACCGCTCGCGCGACGACGTGCGGCTACGCCGCACGCGTGTCTTCGATCGTGTTCGGCCGGCGATCAGTTCCCGCCGCCCGGCAGCGCGATGTCGATCAGCACCGGATCGTGATCCGACGAGCGATAGGCATCCGGCGCGTAGTACGTCTTCTGCTGATCCGCCGACTTGTACGCGAGCGTGTACTGCAGCGCGAGCGGCTCGTCCGCGTTGATGTGCCATTCGTGCACGGCCTTCACGTGCGATGCGAGCGGCAGCGATGCCAGTGCGTGGTCGAGATAGCCGGCTTCACCGTTGTACACGTAGCTGTACGCGTTCTCACCGATCCAGCGCGACACGAGGTTGCGATAGCCGCGCGACTCGAGCAGGCGGATCGGGTCTTCATGCGTGTAGCTGTTGAAGTCGCCGATCATCAGCACGCCCTGCCCCGCGACACCCGTCGGCGTGCCGGCGAGCCAGTCGGCCACCTTCGCCGCCGCGCGCGTGCGCGTCGGGTTCCAGCAGCCCTGGCCGTCGCCCTGGTCGAGATCGTCGTTCGTCGCGTCCGGGCAGTTCTTCGACTTCAGGTGGTTGACCGCGATCGTCAGCGCCTGCTTGCCGCCGATGCGGCGGAACGATTGCGCGAGCGGCTGGCGGTTCTTGTCGTCGATCGCGAGCGTCGACGCGCGGCCGACGGGTTCGACCGCGCGGCTGTCGTAGATCATCGCGACGGTGATCGCATCGCCGCCGAGGCGCGACACGCCCGGATCGACGACGCGCCAGTTGCTGCCGAGCTTCGCCGCGAGCTGACGCACCGCGCTCAGTTCGCCGTAGCCGTTGTTCTGGATTTCCATCAGGCCGATCACGTCGGCGTTCAGAGCCTTCAGCGCGCTGACGATCTTCGCTTCCTGACGCTGGAATTCTTCGTAGTTCTTCGCACCGCGGTTGTTCGGATCGTCGAAGCCGCCGCCGACGCCGTTACCGTTGAAGTAGTTCAGCACGTTGAACGACGCGACGCGCAGGTTCGATTTCGGATCGCGCGCGGGCGCATTGGTGCGCGGGTTCTCGCGCTTGTCGAACGCCGGCACGGCCGCGCCGGGCAGCGGCTGCACGCGCCACGCGCCGTAGCGCACCTCGAGCACGCCTTCGACGTTGCGCACGGTGTAGCCCGAGCGCAGCGTGTTCGCGGCGGACAGCTCCGGCGCCGGATACGGCACGGTGCCCGGGTTCTGCTTGTTCGAGCCGTCGTCGAGGATCAGCCGGTTGCGCGCGTTCGCATCAATCTGCGTCTGCGCCTGCGACGGCAGCACCACGCTCGTCGGCGTGCGCAGGCGGCCGTTGCTGAGCATCACGCTGCCGTAGCGGCCGAGCTCGTAGTTGTCGGTGACGGTCAGCGTCTGCGGCAGGCGCACGCGCATCCCTTCATACGCGGCGAACGCGTTCGCGTTGTCGACCGGCAGCGTGAGCGTCGCGGGCGTGACCGTCTGGCCGTTCGCGCACACCGCGATCGCACCGGCCAGCGTGAGCTGCGTCTGCCCGTACTTTTCCTCGACCTTGCCCGTCACGTGCACGAGATCGCCGGCCTGCGCGCGCGCCTTCGGCGCATAGACGAACAGCCCTTCCGATACGCCCGGCTGGTTGCGGCGCTGCGCGTCGGCTTGCTGGACGAAGAAGCCGCCGAAGCCGTCCGTGCCGCCGAAATCGGCGGTGACGACCGCTTCGATCGACACGTTCTGGCCGGCGAGCGGCGACGGCGCGCCCGGCCCCTGGATGTCGGCGATCGGCGTCGTGCTGCCGCCGCAGTTCGGGCTGACGGGCGCGGCCGTGGCCGCGAATACCGGTGCGGCGAGCGTGGGTAGCAGCAATAGCGGGGCAAACAGGCGGATTGTCGAGCGCATGACGGGAAATCCCGGTTGTGAGGGTGGCGAAAGCTTAGCGGCGCTTAATGACAGTTTCCGGTAATGATCGGACAGTCCGATGTAATTTTCGCGATGCTTGCCGAACGCAGGTGTGCCCGCCGCGCCGGGCACGCCGCAGCGGCCTGTGCGGGTGGCGGCCGTCGTGTGGCGCGTCGTCCCGGCGCCCCGCGCGAAGGGGGATATGCATCGCGGGGGCGGCTGTCGCGCCGGATCCGCGGCCGCCTCTGCATGCTTGCCGAAAGCATTCGGCTCGGCTAGACTGCCATTCGTCTTTGGGGAGTAGCCTGCTTTCCATCCCCGGAAAGCGAACGCGTCAACACACTCGGCCTGCGGCCGTGGCGCGTTCGGCCGAATCGGTCTGGCGAGACCATCGACGCATCACGTCGTTCCTGGTCGGACGTCGGCAGATGCGTCATGGTTCGTCTACGTCCGGCCCCGGAGTTCCCATGTTCGTCCCGCCCTTCCCCTCCCGTTTCCGTTTCGCTGCCGCTGCCCGCACGCCTGCCTGCGGAGGTGCCGCATGACGTTGATGCTCGTCGAACTGGCGTTCATGCTGATCGTCATCCTCGTTGCCGCCGAACTCTTCACCAATGCACTCGAACATCTCGGCGAACGGCTGAAGATTTCGGAAGGCGTGACGGGGTCGCTGTTCGCGGCCGTCGGCACCGCGCTGCCCGAAACGATGGTGCCGCTGCTCGCGCTCGCGGGCGGCACGTCGAATGCCGCCGTGAACGAGGAGATCGGCGTCGGCGCGATTCTCGGCGCGCCGCTGATGCTCGCGACGCTCACCACGTTCCTGATGGCGTGCGCCGTGATCCGTTCGCGCGGGCCGGGCGGCGCGATCGCGCCCGAACGCAGCGGCTTCGTGCGCGACCTGAACTGCTTCATAGCCGCATTCGCGCTCGCCACCGCCGCGATGTTCGTCCCGCATCACGTGTGGGCGGTGCGCGCGCTGCTCGCCGCGATGCTGGTCGGCATCTACGTGCTGTACGTCGTGATGACGTTCCGCGCGTCGACCCGGCTCGTCGACGCCGGACACGGCACCGAAGCGCCGCACGCGATGTTCCTGTCGCGCATCGGGCTGCCGACCAACCTGGCGACCATCGCGCTGCAGCTCGCGCTCGGCGTCGCACTGCTGGTCGGCGGCGCGAAGGGCTTCATTCACGGCGTCGAAGGCGTGTCGCACCTGCTCGGCATCTCGGCGCTGCTGCTGTCGCTGATCATCGTGCCGATCGCGACCGAATTGCCGGAGAAGGTCAACAGCGTGCTGTGGATCCGCCGCGGCAAGGACACGCTCGCGTTCGGCAACATCACCGGCGCGATGGTGTTCCAGGGCACGCTGCTGCCGGCAATCGGCATCATGCTGACGCCGTGGGAGCCGCGCCCCGAGGTGCTGACCGGCGTGATCGTCACGCTCGCGGCGGCGGCCTGGCTGCGCGTCAACGTGCGCGCACGCGGGCTCGCGATCGGGGCGTTGCTGGTGAACGGCGTCGGCTATGCCGGCTATCTGTTCGTGACGCTGACACGCTGAATGCGCGGCATTGCGCCGGGCGGGTCCGGAAGCATCACGACGCGTTCGGCCGCGCGTCGGCCTGCAGCACGTGCTGCACGGCCGGCCGTGCCCGCACCCGCTCGTACCACGCGCGCAGGTTCGCATGCCGGCTCAGGTCGAGGTCCGCGTTGTACACCGAGCGCATCCAGTCGGCCTTGCCCCAGCCCGTCAGCGCGAACAGATACGCATCGGCGATCGTGAAGGTCTCGCCCGTCAGGTACGGATTGCCGTCGAGCTGCCGGTCGATCCACGCGAAGCGGCCGTCGAGCTTTTGCCGCACCGGCTCGACATATTTCCCGGCCTGCACCGCATACAGCAGCGGAATGAAACCCTTGTGGATTTCGGTGCCGAGGAAGTTCAGCCATTCCATCAGCCGGTAGCGGGCGAGCGTGCCGTATTCCGGTGCAAGCCCCGCTTCCGGCCGTCGATCCGCGAGATACTGCGCGATCACCGGGCCTTCGCGCAGCATCGTGCCGTCGTCGAGTTCGAGCAGCGGCACGTAGCCGAGTTCGGTCACGTCGTAATAGTTGCGGCCGTCCTCGACCCGATGCTTGCGCGCGTCGACTACGACGATTTCCGCGTCGAGGCCTGCTTCGCGCAGCACGATGCAGATCGCCTGCGAACAGCTGCCGGGAGCGTGGTAGAGCTTCATGCGTTTCCTTGGTGGGTGGGTTCGTATCTCGATTCGCCGCGACGCGGGCGCTAATATCTCGCATCGCCGCAGCGATGAGAAGACGGCAGTCGTTTGTGCCGTAGTCACAAAAAAGTTACCGGGCAGGATCCGCAAGATGAAAACGAGTGCGACAGGATGTTCCGTGGAAGAAGCGATGCGCATGCTCGGCGGTCGCTGGCGGCTGCTGCTCGTGTCGTACCTGCTCGACGGGCCGAAGCGCTTCAGCGACCTGCGCCGCGACATGCCGGGCATCTCGCAGCGGATGCTGACGCTCGATCTGCGCGCGCTCGAAGACGCCGGCTTCGTGCGGCGCACCGTGTATCCGGAAGTGCCGGTGCGCGTCGAGTACGATCTCACCGCGGACGGCGACCGGCTGCGGCCCGTCGTCGAAGTCATGCGCGCATTCGGGCTGTGGCTGAAGGCGCGCGATGCGCAATGCGAGGCCGACGCGGAAACCGCCCTGCCCCGATAACCCCCACATCAAGAGAACCATCATGGAACTACACGCCACCGTCGGCGCGGCCACCTCCGACATCGACGACGACGAAAGCTGCGCGAACATCTATTGCCACGACGCGCAGCAAGACTATTGCTTCTCGCTGCTGCGCTTTCCGGAGGAAGCGTCGATCGAGGTGATGGTGCACGACCAGCTCACCGCGCACGTGAAGGATCTGACGGTCCGCCTGACGGGCGACACGATCAAAGTCGAGCTCGATGAACGCACCGCCGCGCGGCTGGACGGCCATACGCATTACGTGATCCATCTCGCGCCCGGCGAACACGATCCCGTCCTGCTGCGTGCCGCGCTGAAGGAAATCTTCGACGGCAAGAGCGGCTATCGCGACGACAGCGCAAGCGCGTAAGCCGGCCATGTCACGCCAAGCGTCAGAACACCGCTCATGACACGCCCCTCGCGATTCCAACCACTGCTCCGTCGCTGCGCGCTGCTGATCGCGTGCTGCGCGTCGATTGCCGCCGCGCACGCGGCCAAACCGCTGCTCACGTTCAAGGTCGACGACACCGTCACGGCCCGCGTCGAACGCGCGGACGGCACGCGCGTCACGATCCGCTTCCTGCCGAGCGGGAAAACGCAGACGCTCGACGTCGGCGTCACCGACGAGGAAGGTCATTACCGGCTCGCGTCGGACGACTACAACTTCGACGGCCACCGCGATCTCGCCGCGCACGCGCTGCTCGGGATGGTCAACGAGAGCTACGGCATCTTTCTGTACGACGCCGCACGCCAGCAGTTCGAGCCGCTGAAAATGCCGGCAGCCGACATGCCGCACGGCAACTGCGACGAGCTGATCAACGTGCAGGCGAAACCGAAGGAGCGCACGCTGTACAGTTCGTGCCGCGGCGGCCCGATCTGGTACACCGATGCGTATCGTTTCGACGGCAACGGCCGGATGTATCTCTATCAGGCAAGCGAAGCGATTCCCGACGATCTTCGCGACCTGCTCGACGGCGACGCGGGCCCGTCGTCGATGCTGCTGACCTACGACGAGCACGGCAAGCGCGTCTCACGCCGCCCCGATGCGTACGGCGGCGGCAAGGTCACGTTCAAGGTGCGCGCGGCCCGCCTGCCGCTGCACGATGCGATGAACGATGCGCCGACGCGCCGCTATGTCGTCGCAGGCGATACGCTGGAACTGGTCGATGCGAGTGCCGATTTCCAGTGGCTGAAGGTGCTGTACCGCAATCCGCGCGGCGGCACGACGCAGGGATGGGTCGCGGCGAAAGAAGCGACCCGCTAGTTTTACGGGCAGGTCCGGACAAGCGCCATCGCCGAAGGTAGTCAGGAATCTTTCATGTCGGTCACATCTTCGCTCACGACGTGGTGCGTCTGCGCCGCCGCCCTCGCAATTGCCGCGAGCGCGTTCGCCGACACCGACGCGCCTGCGTCGGTCCGGCTATCCAACGGGCACGCACTGCAACAGGACGGAAAACGCCTGGTGGAGGTCGACGCCGCGCATCGCCGCACGACCACCGTGCGCTTGCCAATAGCACTGCGTCGGGCCGTCGCGTCGGCGTCGAGCATCGGCTTCCCGTCGGCAAGCTCGAAAGTCATCGACGGCAAGGAGTTCGTCCTGGTCCTCGTCAATCAATCGTCGAGCGACAACCCGATGGGTTACTGCGGCGCCGGCGAGGAAGGTACGCTGTACGCACTTCAGGTCAGCGGGAACGTCGCGACCTCGCGCTATGCGATGCCGGTGCAAAGCTGCCTGAACGACATATCACTCGACACCGGCGTGAACAACCGGTCGCCGTACGGCGCGATCGAGTGGCTCGACGATCCGCCGGGCTTCAGAATCGCGTGGACCTACATCGGCCACGCGGGCCCCGCGACGCGTGAATATCGCTACGACGGCACCACGTTCGTCGAACGCGGCAAATAGCGCACGGCAGTCCGGACGGCAAAATCCCGCACGTTCACGCGGCTTTCCCACATATTGAGCGCGAAGCGTCCCATTAATAGGGATGCCTGTTCAAATGTTGACGCACGTCGCTCCACGGCTCTAACGTTCGCCCCAATGCCATTGGACACGGCCGCCCCGCCACGCGGGTGCAGGCCGGCACAGAACACAGGAGACAACCGTGGCCCAATCCGCGTCACGCACCCACGCCAACCCGCCGGAGCAGCCGCGCACACGCGGCGACACCGCACCCGATACCGCCGCCCGCGCGGCCGCCGCCTTTACCGCGCCGCCGAGCCGCAAGCGCCTGCTGATCCTGATCCTGCTGTTCGTCACGGTCGTGATCAACTATCTCGACCGCAGCAACCTGTCGATCGCCGCTCCCGCGCTGTTCAAGGAACTGAACATCGACCCGGTTCGCGCGGGCCTCGTGTTCTCCGCGTTCGGCTGGACCTATGCATTGATGCAGATTCCCGGCGGCTGGCTCGTCGACAAGGTATCGCCGCGCGTGCTGTATGCCGGCGCGCTCGCGCTGTGGTCGGCCGCGACGCTGCTGCTCGGCTTCGCCGGTTCGTTCGTCGGGCTGATCGTGTTGCGTCTCGCGGTGGGCGCGCTCGAAGCGCCGGCCTACCCGATCAACAACCGCGTGGTGACGACGTGGTTCCCGACCCGCGAGCGCGCCAGCGCGATCGGCGGCTATACGTCCGGGCAGTTCGTCGGCCTCGCGTTCCTCACGCCCGTGCTCGCGTGGCTGCAGGTGCATCTCGGCTGGCACATGGTGTTCGTCGCGACGGGCGTCGCGGGCATCGCGTGGGCCGCGATCTGGTATGCGGTGTATCGCGAGCCGCGTGCGTTCCCCGGCGTCAACGCGGCCGAGATCGCACTGATCCGCGACGGCGGCGGCCTCGTCGATCTGGAAGACCGCATCGCCGCGCGCAGCGAACGCACGCCGTCGACGTGGCGCGACCTCGGCGTCGTGCTCGGCCGGCGCAAGCTGTGGGGCATCTATCTCGGGCAGTTCGCGCTGAACTCGACGCTGTGGTTCTTCCTCACGTGGTTCCCGACCTACCTCGTCAAGTACCGCGGGATGGACTTCATCAAGTCGGGCTTTCTCGCGTCGCTGCCGTTTCTCGCCGCATTCGTCGGCGTGCTGTGCTCGGGCCTGCTGTCGGACTGGCTGATGCGTCGCGGCGCGTCGCAGGGCTTCGCGCGCAAGCTGCCGATCATCTCGGGGCTGCTGATCTCGACCTGCATCATCGGCGCGAACTTCGTGAGCTCGACCGGCTGGGTGATCGCGTTCATGACGATCGCATTCTTCGGCAACGGCTTCGCGTCGATCACGTGGTCGCTCGTGTCGGGGCTCGCGCCCGCGCGGCTGCTCGGCCTCACGGGCGGCATGTTCAACCTGATCGGCAACCTGTCGGCGATCGCGACGCCGATCGTGATCGGGCTGCTCGTCGACGGCGCCGACTTCTCGCGCGCGATCACCTACATCGCCGCGATGGCGCTCGCCGGCAGCCTGTCGTACGGGCTGCTGGTCGGCAAGGTCGAGCGCATCGACGCCTGAGTGCAACGCGGTGCGGCACGCGCGTGCCGCACCGCATTCCCCGCCCGCCGCGGATCAGAACCGCAGGAACCCGTCGCGCGCGAGGTCGTGCGGATTGCCCGCCACGTAGTCGAGCGCGCATGCGTCGGTGTCGATGCCGACCGTCAGCAGCGTTTCCCAGCGCTCGGTGTCGGGCATCGACAGGTCCGGATGGAAGCACACCACCGCCTGGTCGCCGGCCGCGCCGCACATCGCCGCCGCACGCTCGCGCACGTCGGCGCTCGTCATTCCCGTCACGACATCGTTCAGGTGCGCGAAACGCTCGCGCGTCGTGGAGCTGTCCGGCATGCATTCGCCGCCGCTCAACGCACGATCGAGAAAGTGGTTCGTATGCAGCAGCCAGCCGTCCGGACGCGGCACGACCACACCGACGCCCGACGGGCTCAGCTCGATGCTCGCCGCGCGCGGATGCCCGTCCTGTCGCGTGAATACCGTCAGCACCGTCGACGCGCTCACGCGCGCGCTGCGCGCGAGGTCGATCGCGTCCTGCACCGTCGTCGCTTCTTCGAGCATGCGCCGCGCGATCGCGTGCACCGGCACGCCCGCACTGTCGTTGTCGCTCGCGTGGTGCAGGATGTTGAAGTGCAGCCCCAGCCCCGCGCTGTTCACGCCGAGCTTCGCGAGCATCCCGAATTCGGAGAACAGCTTCACAGCGCGGCCGTGCCGCGTGCCGAACTGCATCAGCAGGCCTTGCGGCGCGAGGCTGTCGTGCCAGTCCCACGTCTGCAGCGTGCGCGGCGCGTCGGGGCCGGCCGGTGCGTAGACGGTCGTCGAGCATTCGCCTTCGGCCGATGCGGGCGCCGTGGCGAGAATCTCGGTGCGTGCGTTCAGGCACGCGAGCTGCCAGCGCGGCAGGTCGACACCATCCGCGATCGCATCGACCTCGTCGGCCAGTGCCGGGCACCATGCCCCAAGCGACGCGAGGCTCGCCTCGCCGATCTCCCGCGCGCGCTGCGGCTCGATGCCGAGCTTCGGGAAGAATGCGAGGTAGCGCGCGACCGTCTCGCGAATCTCCGGCGCGAAACGCTCGCCGATACGGCGGCCGCGCTCGCGCGGATCGGTGAGGTCGGTCGCGAAAGTGTGCAGCTTCAAGATGAATTCTCCTGGATTGAATAGGGTCCGGGCGCATCCGGCCCGGACCGGGTTGTCTCGCGCGGCGACGACAGGCGACGGCAGGCGATGGCCTCGATCAGAACGCGTAGATGAACTGCATCCCGGCCAGGTCGTTGCTGCGCCCGTAGGTGCCGTTGCTCCTCAGGAACACCGGATGGTTCGCCGCGTCGTGGCGATACTCGACCTTCACGGTGATCTGCTGGGTCGGATAGAACAGCAGGTCGGCCGTGATCGCATAGCGCTGTGCGCCCTTGCACTCGGTGCCGTTCGTCGCCGAACCCTGGAAGCACGACGGGTCGATGCCGAAGCCGCTCGACCCGTTCACCGACGGATTGCCGCCCGCGAGCCCGTACTGGATGTTCGTGCCGCCACCGCCGTTCGCCGTGTTGTTCAGGTAGTCGACGCGCAGCGTCGCGCCCATCCGGCCGACCCACGCCGACGTCCACTTCGTATGGCCGAGCAGCGACATCCCGTACCAGCGCGCGGTGCCGCCGTTCCACGCGCCCTTCTGCAGTTCGCCGTAGTCGACCTGCGCGTTGATCTGCGTCTTGTCGTGCGTATAGGTCATGTCGGCTTCCACGTACTTGTAGAGGCCCGTCGGCGACGATCCGTTGCACTGGTAACCGTAGCCGCCCGCATCCGCGCACGGCGAGAACAGCGACTGCCGTCCGAGCATGCCGGAAATCCCGAAGTCGAATGCGGTCGACGTCGCGTTGTCGAAGCGCGCGGTGATGGTCGGTGTCCAGTTGGTCTTGGTCGTGTTGTTCGCCGCGTTCGCGATCGCGCCGGCCGTGCGCAGCACCTCGTTGCCGATGATCACCTGCCAGAAGCGCGTCATCGCGTCGTTCGAGCCCTTCAACCCGATACCGACCAGATTGCCCGGTTCGCTGAAGTCGTACAGCAAACCATGCGTGAGCGTGAGCATCTGGTTCGACGGCTGCACTTCGTAGCCGGCGAGGCTCGTCATCATCCCGGCCTCGAAGGTCTTCGTCGTGCCGAGCGGCACGTTGACCTGCGCCTGCGTGATGATGTTGTTGCCGATGCCGCCGTGCGCGTTGCTGAACACGTTGCCGAAGCCGCGGTTCGGCTGGATCACGATCTCGGCCGACGGCGCCATCGGGCCGACGCCGAAGGTCTTCTTGATGTCGAGGTAGACGTCGCCGATCGTGCTGTTGAAGTAGTCGTACGCACCCGGATCGTGGTTCAGGAACTGGAACCCGGACGTGCGCTGCGCGCGGTTGAACAGGTACACCGGATCGATGTAGCCGGTGATGCTCAGGCCCGCGAGCGGGCCGGTCGTCGCGGCTTCCTGCAGCGAGTCGACCTTCAGCGACGCGTTCGCGATCTGCTCGCGCATCTGCTGCAGGTCGTCGTTCGTGAACGCGGGCGCGGCATCCGCTGCCGGGGTGGCGGCCGCCGCCGTGTTGATCGTGCCGATCGGCGCGCCGCCTGCCGATGCCGGGGCAGCGCTTGCGGTCGCCGGCGCCTTCGCCGCGAGCATGCTCGCGCGCAGCTCGGTCACCTGTTGTTGCAGCGCGGTGACCTGCGCCTGCAGCGCCTTCATCTTGCCGGAGTCGGTCGCATCGCGCGGCGTGTGTGCGAATGCCGATGCCGCGTCGAACGCGAGCAGGCACAGCGCCGTCATGTGTTTGATTTTCATGTCGTGTGGGAATCGTCGGGACGAGCGCGCCCCCGCCCGCCGCGAGGGGCGGCGGGGCGCGCGCAAACGAAAGCGGGGAACGGGGTCGGCTTACTCGGTCTTCAGCTTGGTCCAGAGCCGGTTCTGCAGGCGCATCAGCTCGGGCGGGACCGGCTTGCTGAGGCTCAGCTTGCGGATCACGTCGGCCGGCGGGAACACGGCCGGATCGCTCGTCACTTCCGCACGCACGAGATGCTTCGACGACGGCACCGCGGACGGATACGACGTGTCGTTGGTCAGGTTCGCGCTCTCCTTCTCCGACAGCACGAAGTTGACGAACTTCTGCGCGGCGTCCGGATGCGGCGCATCCTTCGGGATCGCCATCATGTCGAACCACATCGCGCTGCCTTCGCTCGGGATCACGTACTTGATGTGATACGGCTTCTTCGCGGCGGCGGCCGCGATGCGCGCGGAGTTCACGTCGCCCGACCAGCCGAGCGCGAGACAGATGTCGCCGCCCGCGAGATCGTTGATGTAGCTCGTCGAGTTGAACTGCGTGATATACGGCCGGACCGTCTTCAGCAGTTCGTACGCGGCCTGGTAGTCGGCCGGGTTCGTCGTGTTCGGATCTTTCTTCAGATAGACGAACGCCATCCCGAACGCGTCGACCGGCGAATCGATCACCGACACGCCGCAGCTTTTCAGCTTGCTCGCGTACTTCGGATCGAACAGCAGCGACCAGCTGTCGAGCGGCGCGCCGTTGCCGAGCACGGCCTTCACCTTCTCGACGTTCATCCCGAGCCCGTCGGTGCCCCACGTCCACGGAATGCCGTACTGGTTGCCCGGATCGTCCTTCGACAGCACCTTCATGATTTCAGGATCGAGCAGCGCGTAGTTCGGCACCTGGGCCTTGTCGATCTTGCGGTAGATGCCGGCCTGCAGCTGCCGCGCCCAGAAGATGTCGGACGGCACGACGACGTCGTAGCCCGACGTGCCCGACAGCAGCTTCGCCTGCAGCGTCTCGTTCGAATCGAACTCCTGGTAGACGACCTTGATGCCGGTCGCCTTCTCGAAGTTCGCGACCGTCTGCTTGCCGATCGAGTTGCCCCAGTTGTACACGTTGACGACATCCGCCGCGTGCGCCGAGGGCGCGCCGAACCACGCGAGCCCGCCCAGCGCGAGCGCCGCGCATGCCGTACGCAACGTGTTGTTCCAGTCTCCTGCCATGTTTTCCTCCGTCGATATCATGAGCCGTTCATCACGAACGGTGTTTCGTTCGGTCAGGAAAATGTAGCCAGAGGAAATTGGCCGGTCTGCCCTGCCAACAGGGGGACACGCCGCACAATCGGCGCGCGGCGCAAGCGGTTTGAAAGCCATCCCGTCACCGCTTCGCCGCTTCGCCGCGTCGTCGTCGCATCGCCGCCGCTTCCGCCCCCGCTCAGCGCGCGCCGATGCCCGTGCGCGCGCCGAAATCCTCGCCCACGTGCGTCACGCCGCCGCCCATCATCGTCAGCGCGACGTCGATGCGGCCGATGTCGTACTGGCCGACCTCGAACAGGTCGTTCTCGAGCACGACGAGATCCGCGCGCTTGCCGGGCGTCAGCGAGCCGACCTCGTGCTCCATCCCGAGCTGATACGCGCCGTGGATCGTGTACGCGGCGATCAGCTGCGGAATGCTCAGGCGCTCGGCGATGTCCGGGAACACCGGCGCGTCGGGCTCGCCCGCGAGCTGGCGCGTGTGGCCCGATTCGATGTGTTCGAGCGGCTTGTGCTGGCAGCGGCACTGGCACGCGAGGCCATCCATCCCGATCGACACCGTCACGCCCGCCTCGACGAACGTGCGGAACTTGTACATGTTGCTCCAGCGCTCGTGCCCGTAGTGATCGCGCAACTGCTCGGTGTACGCATCGACCACGCCCCATTGCAGCTGCGTGTTCGCCATCACGCCCGCGCGGCGGAAACGCGGGATGTCGTCCGGATGCGTGAGGAACGCGTGCGTGATCACGTGGCGGCGATCGCGCGGCGGGTTGTCGCGGTTGACCATTTCGAAGCCCTCCAGCGCCATCCGCACGGCCGCGTCGCCCACGCAGTGCACCATCACGTTCACGTTCGCGCGATCGGCTTCGACGAGGTAGCGGTTGAACGTGTCGGCCGGCATCGTCGGCGCGCCGCAGGTGTCGGGGCGGTCCGCATACGGCTCCAGCAGATACGCGGTGTGGTTCGCCTCGGTGCCGTCGAGGAACAGCTTCAGCGCGCGCGCCTTCACGAGCGGCGAATCGTATTGCTCGCGATATTTCACCAGCGTGCCGACCGGATCGTCGATCTCGCCGATCACCGCGACGCTGCCGACCACGCGCAGCTTCAGGTCGCCCGCGCGCTCCATCGTCTGCAGCGTCTCGTACAGCAGCGACTGGTCGCCGCTCGCATCGAAGAAGCCCGCATCGAACACGGTCGTCACGCCGGCCGCGCACAGCTTCTTCTGCCACGGCGGAATCGACTTCAGGTACAGATCCATGCCGGTCGGCAGCAGCCCGGCCGCGCTGATCCGCTGCATCAGGATCGAATACGCGGCGCCGTCGACCACCAGCCCGGTCGGCTCGCCCGTCACCGCGTCCTTCTCGAACCAGCTCGCGCCTTCCTGCACCGGCGGCGTCGACGCGTCGATGCCCGCGATCTCCAGCGCCTTCGAGTTCACCCACATCGAATGGAAGTCGGTCGACAGCAGGCACACCGGGCGATCCGCGCAGATCGCATCGAGCGTTTCCTTGCGCAGCAGCTCGGGCGGGATCGTCGCCTGCACCCAGCCCATCCCGGTGATCGCCGGCTCGTCCGGATGCGCTTCCACGTATGCGCGCAGCGCGCCGAGCACCTTCTGCGGATCCTCGTAGTTGACGAACGCCTGGAACGCGAACGCGGTCGTCTCGAAGTGCCAGTGCGATTCGACGAAGCCCGGCAGCACCAGCCGCCCGCCCGCATCGACGACCCGGGTCGCCGCGCCGACATGCGCGTGCACGCCCGCGGTATCGCCGACGTAGACGATCCGGCCGTCGCGCACCGCGACGGCCTGCGCCCACGGGCGGTGCGGATCGACGGTGTAGACCTTCGCGTGCGTCAGCACGAAATCCGCCGGCGCCGCGGCCGGGTGCGTCGATTGATTCTGCATTGCCTGTCCTTTCCGGTTTTCGAAGTACTTTCACTATAGGCAGACGATATGCACGGGTCTGCCCCCCCGGCGCCGGGGCTTGCGCGGAATCGGGCGGTGCGCGGCGGGTTGCTTGTCGTCAATGTGGGGACAACGCGCGACACGGGCCGCAAAATCCGGTGAATTCCCGGCAGACGCGCACGCGGGCTTCGCGTAACGTCGCGCTGTCATCCGCTCGACTCCGCCCACCATGCGACTTCTCCATCCCGATCCCGCCACGCCAGGCCACTATCTGGTCGGCGTGCGGCCCGGCTCGCTCGGCGCGACGCTGCGCGCGGTCGGCACGCCCGACTTCATCGGCGCGATCACCGCGTTCGTAAACGACAGCATCGCGGCCGACGCCGTGCATCTCGAACGCTGGCGCGCCGACACGGGCAGCGCGTCCGGTCACGTCGTCGAGTGGCTGGGCAGCGGCAGCACGCGCTATGCGTCGGACACGCTGCGCGTGATGGATGCGTACTACCAGGACTACTGCCACGTCGATCCGCTGTTCGCGCCGCTGCGCGGCAAGGCCGGCACGCTGCTCGTGCAGCGTCATATCGACGGGCTCGCGCAGGGCGACTTCCGCCGCCGCATCTTCGACGAGCCGCGCATCGCGCAGGAATGCGTGCTGGTGCACGGCACCGCGCACGTGCAGTACGCGCTCGGGCTCGCGCGCACCGACGGGCAGGCCGCGTTCGCGACCGACGAGCTGTTCCACTTCCGGCAGATGGTCGACCTGCTGTTCCCGATGTTCGAGCTGCATGCACGCTCGTGCGGCGCACGGCGGGTCGCGTCGATGTCGGCGAATGCGGTGTCGTATGCGGGTTTCGATGCGCGTCTCGAACGGCAGCAGGTGCAGCTGTCGCGCCGCGAGCACGAGATCTGCAAGCTGTTGCTGTGCGGGCGTTCGGTGCCCGAGGCCGCGCAGCAGCTCGACGTGAAGCTGTCGACCGCCGAGTCGTACGTGAAGCGCGCGTTCGCGAAGCTCGGCGTGCGCACGCGCCGCGAGCTGTTCGACTGGGTGATGGTCGACTGCTGAAGCGACGCCGCGCGCGCTACGCGGCCAGCGCGACCACCTTGATGTTGAACGCGCGCAGCAGGTCGTCGCAGAACGCATCGACGATCGGCTTGTCGCTCGCGCTGCGCTTCATCGCGAGATGCAGCGGCACGTCGAAGCTGAACGTCGAGCGGCCCACCGCCTTCACGAGCCCGCGCTGCTCGAACGGCTCCGCGTAATGCGCGGGCAGGTAGCCGAGATGGCCGCCCGACAGGATCAGGATCGTCGCGGCCTCGATGCTGTCCGCGCTCGCGGTCACGCGCCGCTCCGGCAGCGGATACTGCTCCTCCGGCACCGGATAGGTGCGCCACACCCAGTCGTGCGCCTGCAGGTCGTCGGCCGACACCGGTCGCGACGCATGAAACAGCGGATGCCCACGCCCGCAGTAGATCACCTGTTCCTCGGTAAACAGCGGCGTGTAGTCGAGCCCCGGCACGCGATGCCAGAAATACCCGATCGCGAGATCGAGCTGGTTGTTGACGAGGCTTTCCTCCAGCTCCTGCGGCGACGCGACCTTCATCGCGAACGTGACGGCCTGGTCGCGCTTGCGGAACGCGCCGATCGCGTCGGCGAGGCGCGCATTCTCGACGAGCGGCGCCTGGCCGATCAGCCCGATCGACAACGTGCCGACCAGCTTGCGGTCGATGTCGCGCACGCGCGCGACGAACTCCGACGTCGCCGCGACCAGCGTGCGCGCGGTCGCCGCGAAGCGCTCGCCCTTCGACGTCAGGCGAAAGCCGCCGCGGCCGCGATCGCACAGCTTGAAGCCGACCCGCGCTTCGAGCGCGGACAGCTGCGTGCTGATCGTCGACTGCCGCACGCCGAGCGACGCCTCGGCGGCCGTGATGCCGCGTGCGTCGACGACGGCCAGAAAGACCCGGATGAGCCGGAGATCGAGATCGGTGGTATTCGAGAACATGCTTCAAGCCACTGCGCATGCGCGCGTTGCCGGGCCGGCACGGCACGACGCGCATCGCGCGCCCCGCCGGCCGCCTTCGCCGATGAACCGAATCGGTCGCGCGCCGCCATCGGCAGCGACGCGCGCCGCGTCCGTCACTCGGGCGTCGCCACGAGCACGCGCTCCATGCCGAACACCGCGGGCCGCAGCCGCACGTAGCAGAGGAACGCCACCGCGCACAGCACGATCGCCGCGATCAGCGCCGACTGCGTGCCGACGCGCTCGATCAGCGAGCCGCCCGCGACCGAGCCGACGCCGTAGCCGAGCGCGACACAGCCCGGCGACAACGCGGCCGACTTGCCGATCAGGTCGTACTGCGGAATCGTCGCGTAGATCAGCAGCGCGCCGCCCGTCCAGCAGCCGATGAACACGATCGCGCCGAGCGTGAAGGTCGCGACCGATGCCGGCATCGCCAGCAGCACGGCCGCGACCGCGCAGCCGCCGAGGTTCACGAGCGTCCAGCGGCGCAGCCCCGCGCCGGCGCCGAGCTTCGGCATCGCCGCGCAGATCACGAGGCTCGCGACGTTCGCGATGCCGAGCACGAGCGATACCGCCTTGCCGCTCAGGCCCGCATCGGTGCCGATCTTCTCGAGGAAGGTCCACACGACGCCCACGCCGCCGTACAGCGCGAGCTGCGCGCACAGCACCAGCATCGCGCCGTTGCGGTCGATGCTGCCGCTCGCGCCATCCGGCGTCGGCGCGGCCAGCGTCTCGCCGCGGCGAAACAGCGGCGTCGCGAGCACGAACGCGCCAAGCACCATCGCGACGAAGCCGAACACGCCATGCGCGCCCCACGTGTCGCTCAGCATCGGGAAGATATACGCGAGCAGCACCATGCTCCACAGCACCTGCCCCATCAACATCATCCCGAGATTGCGCTCCGGCGCACGCGAATACGACAGGTAGCGCAGCGCGATGCCGTTCAGCCCGCCGGAGCCTACGCCCGCGATGAACTGCAGCGCCGAATACGCGACGAGCCCGTGCGTCGCGAGCGTGCCGAGGTTCGCGCCGGCCGCGAGCGCGACCGCCCCCGCGAGCACGAGCCGCACCGGCTGGCGGCCGAGCACGAAGGCGACGAGCAGCGTGCCGGTCGATTCGCCGAGCACCTCGACGAAGCTCGACAGCCCGAGCGCCGCTTCGCCGAAGCCCCAATGACGTTCGACCTGCCCGACGATCGCCGGCAGGCCGAGAAATACCGTCGGCCCGAGAATGCCGAGCAGCAGCATCACGACGACGAACAGCGCGCGTTCCTGTCGCGCTTCATCCTGCAGATTTACACCAGTCATTCCGTGTCTCTCTCCGTGTCCGCGGTGCGGACCGTCCCCTCGAGGGGTTGTTGTCGTGCCGCGGCGGCCGCACCTGCGCCGCCGCGTCGCTTACATCGGGAAGCCCATCGCCTTGATGCCGTTGATCCACGCGCGCTTCCAGCCGCCTTCTTCATCGGCGCCGTCGAACGCATGGAACGTGATCTTCGCGGCGACCCAGCGCATCGGTTCGGGCGGGATGTAGCTCGGGCTCTGGTTCGCGATGTCGAGCTTGCGCTCGGGGCTGTCGCGATCGAACAGGATGTTCAGTCCCATGAACGCGCCGAACCGGCTCGCCGCGACGCCAAAGCCCGTGTAGCCGGCGACGAACACCGCCTTGTCGCCGAGATAGCGCTTCGCGAACACCGAGCCGCGCGAGCAGTAGTCGATCGGGCCGCCCCACGCGTGCGAGAAGCGCACGTCGCCCAGTTGCGGGAACGTGCGGTAGAACGCTTCCGCGAGCCGGAGGTAGGTGTCGCGCTGGCCGTCCTGATGCGGTTCGGGATCGCCGTCGAAGTGATAGCTGACCAGCCCGCCGAAGATGATGTTGTTGTTCTTCGTCAGCCGGAAATAGTTGAGCTGGGTGCGCGTGTCGTACACGCCCTGGCGATTCTTCCAGCCGATCCGCGCGAGCTGTTCGTCGGTGAGCGGCTCGGTCGCGAGCACGTGGTCGCGCACCTGCATCACGCGGCGGTTGATGTCGGGAATGCCGACCTTCGCGGTGCCGCTGCCGAACACGACGCGCGGCGCACGCACGCTGCCCTTCGGCGTCTTCACGAACACCGTGCTGCCTTCGTCGGTCACGGTCGTGAGCGGCGTGTGCTCGTACAGCTTCACGCCGAGCTGCAGCGCCGCGCGCTTGAGCCCCCACGCGAGCTTCGCCGGGTGCACGATGCCGCTGCGATTGCGCGACCACAGCGCGCCTGCGAACAGCGGCGAGTTCAGTTGTTCGAGCGTTTCGTCGCGGTTGAGCAGCACGACGTTGTGCCCGTATTCGCGATGCAGGTCGTAGTCGCCTTTCAGGTGCGCGATGTGCTCCGGGTCGACCGCCACCGTCATTTCGCCGTTCCACTCGATGTCGGCGTCGATGTCGTAGCGCTTCAGCGTTTCCTCGAAACCGTCGAGGTTGTGATGGCCGAATTCCTCGAGCTGCGCGATGTCGTTCGGGAACACGCGCACCGCGTTCGGCAGCCCGTGCATCACCGACGTCGAGATGATCCCGCCCGCGCGGCCCGATGCGCCGTGCGCGACCTTGCCGGCCTCGATCAGCACCACGTTCAGGTGCGGCATCTGTTCCTTCGCCTGCACGGCCGTCCACAGCCCGGTGAAGCCGCCGCCGACGATCAGCAGGTCGGCCGTCACGTCGCCGACGAGTTCCGGCTCGGTGGCCGGCGCGGCCGGGTTGTCGAGCCAGTACGGGAACAGCTTCGTATTCGCGAGCGCGTCGGCGGCGCTCAGTGCGACCGGTGCGCCGCGCGTGGCGTGTGCGTGAGCCGGTGCGGCTTGTGTTGCTTCGTTGACTTCCATTTCCATGATCCCAGCCATCCCACGTGAAACGCGGCCCGCGCCCGTCATGCATGCGCGGCGTGCCGATTTCGCCGATAGCGATGATCGGCGCAGGCGCCGCAAGCCGCGACCCGTTCCGGCGGAACGCGCGTGACGGACGTCGCTTGCGGTCGATCGAAAACACAACCGCCGCCGGGCCCGCGTCAACCTGACGACGACGCCGCGGCAGCGGTTGCTCACATCACGACTTCTCGAGCAGCACGTAGAACTTCTTCGCGTCCTCGATCGTCTCCCAGCGGCCCGCGAAACCGGCCGGCAGCAGGTAGCCCTGGCCCGGCGTGAATTCCTTGCGGTTGCCTTCGACGTCGGTCAGCGCGATCCGGCCCTCGACCAGCCACACGGCTTCGTCGGCGGCGGTTTCGGGAAACTCCACGGAGCCGACCTTGCCTTCCCACCAGCCGATGAGGTAGTTGCCGCTCTTGCCTTCGGCCGCGCGCCAGTCGCTTTCGTCCATCCCGAAGTCGAGCTTCGTGAATTCGCCGATGCCTGCGCCGAGCGGCAGGATGTCCTTGATCAATTTGGTCATTTGAATCTTTCGTCTCTTGATTGAAAAAAGCAGAGACAAAGTTACTCATTTACCTTGCCCCGGTATGCCCCCCTTCGGGGGGGACAAACCGCGTTTTCCGGGTGCGCAGGGGTGGCAGGACTCCGTACCGTATTTCCCCCTACTGACGTTTTCCGTTGCACCCGCTAAAATCGCGCCGCCTTAAGGGCCTGTTCCCGCTCATAACGGGCTTGCGCTGGCCATCAGCAGGGCCGAGCGCAAGGACTGCGACGAAGCGAATACCGAGCGTATTCGCAAGGAGCATGACGCAGCGACCGGCCCTGCTGATGGCCAGCCCGACGAATGTATTTTTTATATCAGGGGAACGTGCGTTGCCGGCCGTATTGCGGCGTCGATCGTCGCTTGTTTGGCTCAGCCAAACGGCGCTCCTCACTCCTTGCACTACGACCGGCAACACACGTTCGCAAGCCCGTTATGAGCGGGAACAGGCCCTTGGGAACCGCATGCTGCTCAACGTGAACCCCTTCCACCGCGACACCGACCGCTTCAACGTGTCGTTCAAGGCGCTGGGCGAGCTGATCGAGACGGTCGGCACGCCGCACTTCGTGCCGCGCCTCACGCAATTGCTGAACGACGTGGTGCCGCTCGACGTCGCGCACGTCGAACGTTCGCGCGTCGACGGCTCGATGCCCACCGGCTACCGCTGCGAATGGATCGGCAGCAGCGGCATCGGCACCGAGGCCGCCGAAATCTCTGACGTGATGACGCTCTATTACGAGCGCTTTCTCGACAGCGATCCGCTGTTCGCGGGGCTGCGCGGCAAGACGGGCACGATGCTGGTCGTGCGCGACATCGCGGCGATTCCGCCCGGCGAATTCCGCCAGCGGATCTACGACGACGTGCAGATCGGCCACGAATGCGTGCTCGCGCGCGGCACCCGCTATGCGCAGCATTCGATCGCGCTGGAGCGCGGCCGCGACCGTCCGCCGTTCACGCTCGCCGAGATGAACCGCTTTCGCAGCATCAGCGACGTGCTGTTCCCGCTGCTCGAACTGCACGCGTCGACCACCGCCGCGCGTCGCGTCGCGCATCCGACGCCCGAAGTGCATCCGCTCGCGCAGTTCGATGCGCGGATCGCGGCCGACGGCGTGAAGCTGTCCAGGCGCGAATACGAAACCTGCAAGCACCTGCTCTCCGGCAAGACCGTGCCGGAAACCGCCGACATCCTCGGCGTGCGCGTCGCGACGGCCGAGTCGTACGTGAAGCGGGCATTCCAGAAGCTCGGCGTGCGCACCAAGCGCGAGCTCGCCGCATGGGGCTCGGCCGTGCCGGCGTTCCCCTCCGCCGCTTCCCACGGCACCGCCATCGCTGCCGACGACGACCACGACGCACCGCCCGCGATCGCCGGCTGATCGCTCGCGCCGCGTCGATGCCGCAGCGCCACTCGCATCGAGACCCGTCGATGTAAACGTTGCGACTTCAAAATCTTCGGGCCCGCGTTCTCCTCTACCATCGGCCGATCGTTTTTCACCAGAAAGAGGAGACGGCACCATGCACCGCGAACTGAACCAACCGATGGGCGGCAACGAGATGCCTCGCTTTGGCGGCATCGCCACGATGATGCGCCTGCCGCAAGCCAACACGACCGACGGCCTCGACGTGTGCTTCGTCGGCGTGCCGCTCGATCTCGGCACGTCGAACCGCTCGGGCTCGCGCTTCGGCCCGCGCCAGATCCGTACCGAATCCGTGCTGCTGCGCCCGTACAACATGGCCACGCGCGCCGCGCCGTTCGATTCGCTGCAGGTCGCCGACATCGGCGACGTCGCGACCAACCCGTACGACCTGAAGGATTCGGTGCGCCGCATCGAAGAGGCGTACGACGAGATCGTCGCGAACGGCTGCCGGCCGATCACGCTCGGCGGCGACCACACGATCGCGTGGCCGATCCTGCGCGCGCTGCACAAGAAATACGGCAAGGTCGCCGTGGTCCACATCGACGCGCATGCGGACGTGAACGACACGATGTTCGGCGAGAAGATCGCGCACGGCACGCCGTTCCGCCGCGCGGTGGAAGACGGCCTGCTGCAATGCGACAAGGTCACGCAGATCGGCCTGCGCGGCACCGGCTACCACGCCGAAGACTTCGACTGGTGCCGCCAGCAGGGCTTCACCGTCGTGCAGGCGGAGGAATGCTGGAACAAGTCGCTCGCGCCGCTGATGGCGCACGTGCGCGAGCGCGTCGGCGACACGCCGGTGTATCTCAGCTTCGACATCGACGGCCTCGATCCGTCGTTCGCGCCCGGCACCGGCACGCCGGAAATCGGCGGACTGTCGGTGCAGCAGGGCCTCGAGATCATTCGCGGGATGAAGGGGCTGAACATCGTCGGCGCGGATCTCGTCGAAGTGTCGCCGCCGTACGATCCGACCGGCACCACCGCGCTCGTCGGCGCGAACCTCGCGTTCGAAATGCTCTGCGTGATGCCGGGCGTCGCCTACCGCTGATCCGCCCATCCGACCGACAGGAAAACCGTCATGTCCACCGCTGAGCTTTCCCCTTCCGCCGCGACGCGCGTGCTGCCCGCCGCGCGTATCGCCGGCCGGCCCGTGCGCACGCATTCCGATGAAGCCGGGGCGCCGATCTTCAACGCATCGACCGGCGAGACGATCGGCTGGCAGGAATTCGCGACGGCCGCGCACGTCGATGCCGCGGTTCGCGCCGCGCATGACGCGTTCGCCGGCTGGCGCGACACGCCGCCCGCCGAGCGCGGCCGCCTGCTCGCGAAAATCGCCGAGCGCGTCGAAGCCGACCGCGAGCGACTCGCCGCGCTGCAGATGCAGGTGAGCGGCAAGCCGCCGTTCGAAGCCGATGCCGACGTCGGCGACGTCGTCGCAACCTTCGCGTATTACGCGCAGCTGTGCGACAACCCGGCGCTGTTCGCCGCCGAGTCCGTCGCACTGCCGAGCGACGCCGTCGCGGCCGAGCGCTTCTACGACGCCGTCGGCGTCGCCGCGCTGATCATGCCGTGGAACTTCCCGATGGTCACGACCGCGTGGAAGCTCGCGCCCGCGCTCGCGGCCGGCTGCACCGTCGTGCTGAAGCCGTCCGAGCTGACGTCGCCGACCGAGCACGCGCTGCTCGACCTGATCGCCGAAGCCGGCGTGCCGGACGGCGTCGTCAACGTCGTGAACGGCGGCGCCGACGTCGGCGCGGCGCTGACCGCGCATCCGCTGATCGACAAGATCTCGTTTACCGGCAGCACGGCCGCCGGCCGCAAGGTCATGCAGGCCGCGGCCGAGGACATGAAGCGCGTGACGCTCGAACTCGGCGGCAAGTCGTCGCTGATCGTGCGCGACGACGCCGATCTCGACGTCGCGGTGTCGCTCGCCGTCGCGGGCGCCTTCACCAACGCAGGCCAGATGTGCTCGGCCACCGCGCGCATCCTCGTGCACGACAGCGTCTATCGCAGCTTCATGGCCGCGTTCGAGACGGCCGTGCGCGCGCTCGTCGTCGCGCCGCCGGGCACCGGACAGGTCGCGATGGGGCCGATGATCTCGGCCGCGCAGCGCACCCGCGTCGACGCGATGCTCGAACGCGGCATCGCGGCGGGCGCGCGCGTCGCGTTCAGCGGCCGCGTGGCCGACAGCGGCGGCGACGGCTTCTTCATGGCGCCCGTCGTGGTCGCGGAACCGGCCGCCGACAACCTGCTGTGGACCGACGAGGTATTCGGCCCGGTCGCGTGCGTGAAGTCGTTCCGCACCGACGACGAGGCGATCGCGCTCGCGAACGACACGCGCTACGGGCTCGTCGCAACGATCGTCACGCAAGATGCCGACGTCGCGAAGCAGTTCCAGTCGCGCGTGCGTGCCGGGCTCGTGTGGATCAACGCGCCGCAGCTCATCTATCCGCATGTGTGCTGGGGCGGCTTCGGGTTGAGCGGGATCGGCCGCGAACTCGGCGTGACGGGCCTGCGCAGCTACCAGGAACTGCGCCACGCGATGCGCGCGATCGGTTGACCAGGGCGGCCTTTCAGGCCGTTGGCGGCGCCGTGCCCGGTGGGGCGGCGCCGTTTTTTTTACACTAGCGATATATTCCGTAGAATATATCGACATCAGCACCACCGGAGAACCACCATGCCCCGCACGCCGACGGATCGCGCCCCGTTGCGCGCCGCACGCGCCCACGCGCCTGCGCCGACCTTGACGCGCGGCATCAGCGCACTCAGACCGTTGCCGAGCGACGGTCGCGCGCAGCAGGTCACGGACGTCGTCGACGCGTTCCGGCGCCTGCGCGGCAGCGTCATGCGCTTCATCCGGCTGTTCTCGGCCACGACGGACGACACGCTGTCCGCGCTGAGCCTGCGCGAACTGCTGGCGACGCTCGAAAGCGACGCACGCGCCGCACGCTTCACACGCCTGCCCGCGCTCGAACGGGCGATCGGTCAGGCCCGCAGCCTCGAACGCACCCGCGACGACGTGTTCTCCGACGCGTTCAGCAACGACCCGGCCGCGATGCGCAACGCGGTGGCCGCGCTGGAGCGCGTCGACGTGCTGCTGGTCGGACTGTGCGTCGAACACGTGATGGAACGCCATATGCAGCCGCCGTCGCCCGGCGCGCGCCACGCGTCGCACCCCGAGTCCGCCGTGCCCTGCTGAGCCGCGCACCCGGCGTTTCCCCGGAATTTCGTGCGTTATATTCCGTGGTATATTTCGCCAATCTTTCGCGCATCCGTCTCCGGCCCACCGGGCCCGGATCGAGGTCCACATGCACGCTCCGCCCTTTCGCCTGGCCCGCACGGCGGGCCTGCCGTCGTCCGGCGGCACTTCGCCCGCCGACGCCGCACGAATCGACGCCTGCTGCGCGCCGTCCCGAGCGCAACATGTCGAACTGAAGCGCCGCACGCGCCTGTCCGAGCTCGATTCGAACCTGCACTGCTCGATCATCGGCACTTGCCTGACCACGCACGAGCTGCGCAAGCTCGTGCCGAAATTCACCGATCTGGACCGTCAGCGCGCCACCGACCTGGAAATCCACCACGCGGCCGTCGAGCTTGCGATCGAGGGCGCGGCCGGCGGCAAGGCGCTGCACAAGGCGCTCGACGAACGCTATGCGGGCGCGATCCGTGCGTTCGACAAGGCAAAGGATGCGGACGCACTCATCGCGCTGTGGCAGGACGCGCTGAAAAGCGGCGACATCCCGCCCGCGTACTGGGCGCTGATGACGCATCCGCGCACCACGATGAGCGTGCGCCAGGCCGCGTTCGGCGACCTGCACATGCTGTCGCATCTGGTCGGCGCGGCGAATCGGGCGGATATCCGCCGGCTGGTCGCGTTCGAGGAAGAGAATGCGGCGCTGCACGCGAAGATCGAACGGCAGCAGGCGCGCCTGCACGAGATGAGCGTCGAGCGCGACGCGGCGCTGAAGGAACTGGATGCGTGCCGCGCACGCGAGAGCGCGCAGCCGATGAGCGCCGAAAGCGTGCTGCGCGACGAAGTCCGCGAGCTGCGCGAAGCGCTGGCCGCGCGCGACGAACGTCTTGCGCTGCACACGAGCCGCCGCGAGGCCGCGGAACAGCGGATCGCCGCGGAACAGGCGAGTGCCCGCGCGATGCGCGCGCGGCTCGACGACCTGATGGCGATGGTGAAGACGTTGCGCGCCGAAGCGAGCGCGATCGAACAGGCGGTGCAGGCGTCGAACGACGATCCGGCCGCCCCCGCGGCGGAATCGCTGTCGATCCTGCAGCACAAGCGGGTCGTCTATGTCGGTGGCCGGCCCGGCTCGAACCGGGTGATCCGGCGGATCGTCGAAACGGCGGGCGGCGCAATGACGTTGCACGACGGCGGCATCGAGGACCGCAAGGGCCTGCTGGCCGCGGCGTTGCCGGGCGCGAACCTCGTCGTGTTTCCGGTCGACTGCATCGACCATGATTCGGTGAACCTGCTCAAGCGGATGTGCGAGCGTCACCAGATCGCGTACTACCCGCTACGAACCGCGAGCGTCGCCAGTTTCGTCGAATTGATCGGGCGGCTCGATGCGCATGCGCGCGAGGTCATGCCGCCGGATGCGCAGGCGGGCGAAGCGTCGCGCTTCTGCCTGCGGCACGGCTAGGCCACCGGCACCGCGCGACTGCGCAATCCTCAGCGGCGCACCAGCTTCGTCAGCGCGGTGATTTCGTCCGCGCACGCCGCGTAGGCACGCTCCTCGATCTCGCGATAGAGGCGGATGATTTCTTCGCCGACCGGCGTGAGCACGCTGCCGCCGCCGCTCTGGCCGCCGTGCTCGGACATCGTCGCCGGCGACTTCAGCGACCGGTTCAGTTCGTCCATCAGCAGCCACGCGCGCCGGTACGACATCTCCAGACTGCGCGCCGCCGCCGAAATCGACCCGTGCTCGCGCACCGCCTCGAGCAGCGCAACCTTGCCAGGCCCGAGCGCGATCGTGTCGCCCTGCTGGATGCGCATTCTGAACCGCACCGCTGGCTTGGGGTGTGCCGAAGTCTTCATGTTGTCTGCCGGTTGAACGATGCGGGCAAGCATACACGAAGGCAGGCCCGGCGCAGCGCCGGCTCAGAGCGCCATCACGCGCGCGACGATCCCCGCCAGCCGCTTCACGTGGCGCGGCGCGGGCATGACGTCCGCGCCGGAGAACAGCAGCGGCGCGCCGTCGTCGATCGACAGCGGTGTGTCGCCGCATTCGAATGCGACGATCACGCGTTCGCCGACCGGCGTGTTGAACAGTTCGTGCCAGGAAAACGTGACCGCGTAGCCGTCGTGCGCATACGCGATGAACACCATGCGCTTGAAGTCGCCCGGCATGTCGTTGCGCAGCCCGGCCGCGTCGATCAGGTCCTTCAGCCGCGCGCCGCGATACGGTTCGACCGAGCGGATGAAACGGTTCGTCGTGAAGCAGCGCAGGTCGAACGGCTCGGCGTTCACGCACGCGTGGCGCCGCAAGTCGTCGAGCGTGACCGTCATCGGCCGCTCGAATGCGCCGGCCAGCGCGATCGAACCCACCGCTGCCTCATGCGCCGAAGGCGCCATCGTGCCTGCCATCTCCATCGCCCGCCTCCGTGCCGGCGCCGCCGGGCGGCACCATCGTTGTATCGACGGATATATTACGCCGGGAAACGGCCGCGCGACAGAAGGCTGCCCGCATGGGCGGAATAACCGCGCGGATCGGGCCCCGCACGCCGGTCTGGATCACGACAGCACGATGTTCCCGATGGCCTTCCTGATGTGCTTGTAGCTGTCGACCGACTCCGCCTTCTGGTCCGTCACCAGCGTGCCGATCCGCGCGGGTTCGCAAAAGCCGATCCGGCTCGTCGTGCCGAGCTTGCTGAAGTCGGCGAGGATCGCGACGTCCGCCGCGTTGGTCACCATCGCGCGCGCGACTTCCGTTTCCATCCGGTCGTAGTTCGTCGCGCCGCGCACGTGATCGACGCCGACCGGCGACAGCAGCGCGAGATCGGCCCGGTAGCGGAAGATCTCGGTGATGGTCCCGTCGCCGACCGTCGCGGCCGCGCGGCTGCCGATCATCCCGCCGAGCAGGATCGTTTCGTTCTTCGCCTGCCCGGGGTCGCTCGAGCGCATCTTCAGCGCGACGTCGATCGAGTTCGTGACGATCGTGAGGCCGGACAGCTTCGACAGTTCCTCGGCCAGCAGCGTGGTGGTCGTGCCCGCGTCGATGAAGAGCGTCTGCGAGCCGGTGACGAGCCGGGCCGCGGCGCGCGCGATCGCGAGCTTCGCCTTCACGTGCGTTTGCGCGCGCTCGGCGATCGGCGCTTCGTCGCCCACCTGCACCGCGCCGCCGTGCACGCGCTTCAGCTCCCCCATCGCCTCGAGGTCGACGAGATCGCGCCGCACGGTTTCCCGCGACACGTTCAGGTCGGCCATGATCCGGTCGGTGGAGACGCGCTGCATCTTCGATAACAGAAGCCGGATCCTCTGATATCGCTCTTCTTGCCACATGAAATGTCCTCGGAAATGAACGTCAATATTATTCGAACCGGGTCTACGCGGCGCTCTCCTCCATCTTTTTGATGCCGACGAGGGTCTGCAGGGATTGACGGACCGCCTGGAACTCGCTGCTCGTCATCTTCGAGAACACCACATGGATCCGGTCGTCGTCCGGCGTCGTGTCGTCCTGCTCGATGATGAACTGGACGATGCGCGCCTGATCGATCCCGGGCATCGCCTGCAGCGACGTCAGCTTCACCGCGCCGCGCCGCGCGAGAATGCGCACACCCCAGCGCTGCCGCGCGGCGAAGAAGCGTTTCTCGATCGGCTTGAGGCCCGCGAGGATCGCCAGCACGATCGCCGTCGCGGCGATCGCGGCGACGTACATCCCGCCGCCCACCGCGAGCCCGACCGCCGCCACGACCCACAGGCTCGCCGCCGTCGTCAGGCCGCGGATGATCTCGCCGCGCAGCATGATCGACCCGGCGCCGAGAAAGCCGATGCCCGACACGACCTGTGCGGCGACCCGCGACGGATCGAGCGACACGTTCTTCGCGTTCTGGATGTCCGCGAAGCCGAACGCGGACACCACCATCACCAGCGCAGCGCCGACGGCCACCAGCATGTGCGTGCGCAACCCGGCCGCCCACGACAGCCGCTCGCGCTCGATACCGATGATGCTGCCGAGCAATGCGGCCAGCAGCAGCCGGGAAATGATTTCCATCTGACTGATCATTCGAGGTCTCCTTCCTTTACCCAACTTGATGAATCGCGGGCCGCGCGGCATGCCGTACGACTTCGCCTGCTTTCGTTTTCCTGACGAGCCAGCCTCATCGCAAGTTGTATTTTTGTGTGAACTTGCGATTTTGTGCGTTCTAATATACGGTACGAAACACAACACAGCTAGACCCAGATTCGCTTGTTTCATCCGATCAATACGATCGAAGTCGGACCTCTCTCACAACACGATCCGGAATACTTGCTTAGGAGACCAACATGACGAACAAGGTATGGATGCTGGCCGCAACGCTGGTCGCGTCGATCGCGACGGCTCCCGTTCACGCATCCGAAGGCGACGTCTGCAAGAAGGTGACGCTCGGCGATGTGGGCTGGAGCGACATCGCGGCCACCACCGGTGTCGCGATGATGTTGCTCGACGGGCTCGGCTACGAAACCAGCAAGACGATCGCGTCGCCGCCGATCGTGCTGGCCGGCGTGAAGAAGGCGCAGATTGATGCGTTCCTCGGCTACTGGGATCCGAGCATGACGCCGACGGTGAAGCCGTTCGTCGATGCGGGCGCCGTGCACCAGTTGCCGCAGCCGAACCTCGTCGGCGCGCGCTACACGCTGGCCGTGCCGCAATTCGCGGCGGACAAGGGCCTGAAGAGCTTCGCCGACATCGCCAGATTCCGCGACCAGCTCGACGGCAAGATCTACGGGATCGGCGCCGGCAACAACGGCAACGCGCTGATCCAGCGCATGATCGACAAGAACGAGTTCAGCCTGGGCGGCTTCAAGCTCGTCGAATCGAGCGAGGCCGGGATGCTGGTCCAGGTGACGCGTGCCGTGCAGGAACACCGGATGATCGTGTTCCTCGCGTGGGAACCGCATCCGATGAACATCAACTACAGGATTTCCTATCTGGAAGGCGGCGACAGCGTGTTCGGCCCGAACTACGGATCGGCGAAGGTCTACACGCTCGTCACGCCGGGCTACCTCGAACACTGCCCGAACGTCGGCCGGCTGCTGACCAACCTCAAGTTCACGACCGACGAAGAAAACCAGTTGATGGTGCCGATCATGAATCACGCCGATCCGGTCGCGGTCGCGAAGGACTGGGTGAAGAAGAACCCCGGCGTGCTGTCGAAGTGGCTCGACGGTGTCACGACCATCGACGGCAAGAACGCCAAGGACGCGATCGACAAGCTGATCGGCGCGTAAGCCCGCAATACAAGGACTTTTACATGCACAAGAATCTCGCGCTGTTCGATCTCGATCACACGCTGCTGCCGCTCGACAGCGATCAGGCCTGGGGCCGCTTCATCACCCGGGTCGGCTGGCGGGAAGACCACGAGCACGCAGCGCTGATCGACGAGCACTACGGCCACTACGCGGCCGGCACGCTCGACATGGACGCGTATCTGGCCGTGACGCTCGCGCCGCTCACCCGCTATCCGCGGGCGCAGCTCGAGCGCTGGCACGCGCAGTTCATGGACGAAGTGATCCGGCCGGCCATCACGCAGCAGGCGCGCGCGCTGGTCGATCGCCATCTCGAGAACGGCGATCTCTGCTGCATCGTCACCGCGACCAACGTGTTCGTGACGGGGCCGATCGCGGCCGAGTTCGGGATCGAGCACCTGCTCGGCATCGAACTCGCTACCGACGACGGCACGCCCGGCGGGCAGTTCACCGGGCGCAGCACCGGCGTGTTGAGCTTTCGCGAAGGGAAGATCGTACGCACCACCGAATGGCTGAATTCGCTCGGCTACGCGCCGTCGGATTTCGAACGGACCTACTTCTACAGCGACTCGATCAACGACGTGCCGTTGCTGGACTACGTCACGCATCCGGTCGCGACCAATCCCGATGCGCGGCTGTCGGACGTCGCCGACACGCGCGGCTGGCCTGTCATGAAGTTGTTCTGATTCGGGCGATATTCTCGGCTGTTCATTTCATGTCAGGAGGGGCAATGAAATCAGGAACAGGTACGACGGATTTCAATCACTCAGGAATCCGACTCGAATCGGGTCGGTGCGGCACCGCACCGCTGCCAGGTACGGAACACCGCGTTCCGCACTGGCGCGGTGTCGTCATGATCGCGCTCATTTGCACGCTGGCCGGTTGCGGCGATGGCGACTCCAGCGCACCCGGCAATCTCGCCGCGAACCACGCGTCGGTGTCGAGCCCGGCCGCCGCGCCGGTCCTGCACTGCGCCACCGCCTGCCACTGACGGGCGCACGCCCACGTCCGCACGACGGCCGTCGCCATGCGCCGCGCACGATGCGCGGCAGCGCCCGGCCGGTCCGAGCGGTCACTCACGACAAAGAGCGATCATGCAAAACACCTCCACGACACGACGTCAGTTCCTCGCCGATGCGCTGAAGCTCGCGGGCGCCACCGCGGTTACCGGCCTGCTGCCCGAAAGCATCCTGCGCGCGCAGTCGATCCCGGCAGCCACCGTCACCGGCACCCTTCAGGACGTGAAGCACGTCGTGATCCTGATGCAGGAAAACCGGTCGTTCGACCACTACCTCGGCACGCTGCGCAGCGCGCGCGGCTTCGGCGACCCGCGCCCGGTCGTGATTTCGAGCGGCTATCCGGTCTGGCGCCAGCCGTGGCTGCTGTCCTACGTGTTCCCGTTCAACCCGTCGCCGCCGGCCGGCGTCGCGAACGGCGACACTTACTACGGCGACCTCGACCACAGCTGGAGCGGCACGCACAGCGCATGGAACAACGGCCGCTACGACAACTGGGCCGACGCGAAGACCAGCGGCACGATGTATTACTTCACGCAGAACGACATCCCGTTCTATTACGCGCTGGCGAGCGCATTCACCGTGTGCGACGGCTACCACTGCTCGATGCTCGGCCCGACGGACCCGAACCGCCTGTATCTGTGGACCGGTTGCTGCGGCAACGTTCCCGGCTACGCGCCGTACACGACCAACACGATGACCGGCACCGGCTGGACCACGATGCCCGAGCGGCTGAATGCAGCCGGCGTCACGTGGAAGTTCTACCAGGACAAAGGCAACGGGCTGGATTCGGGCCACGGCTACGGCGAATACAACGGCTCGAGCAAGGATCTCTGGTGGAACGGGAATTACGGCGACAACGTGATTCTCAACTTCAGGCAGTACCAGAACCTCGGCGCGAACGATCCGCTCGCGCCCGCGCTCGACGGCACGCAGATCGACCCGAGCGGCGGCGGCACCGAATACGACACGCGCCTGTTCAGCCAGTTGCAGGCCGACGTCGCGAACGACACGCTGCCGCAGGTATCGTGGATCGCCGCGCCGTACGCGTACTGCGAGCATCCGTCATGGGCCGCGAGCGGCGGCGAATGGTATGTGAGCAACGTGCTCAATGCGCTGACGTCGAACCCGAAGGTCTGGGCCAGCACGGTGCTGCTCGTGATGTACGACGAGAACGACGGGCTGTTCGATCACGTGCCGCCTGCCGTACCGTCGAGCGCGTCGGCGGGCACCGGCCAGTCGACCGTGTCGACGGCCGCCGAATTCGTCGGCAGCAGCGGTGCGGCGTCCGACGGTTCGGCGAGCGGCGACGTGCCGATCGGTCTCGGCCCGCGCGTGCCGATGTTCGTGATCTCGCCGTGGTCGAAAGGCGGCAAGGTCAATTCGCAGGTCTTCGATCACACATCGGTGATCCGCTTTCTGGAAGCGCGCTTCGGGCTGCAGGAAACCAACATCACGCCGTGGCGGCGCAGCGTGTGTGGCGATCTCACATCGGCGTTCGACTTCACGAACCCCGACCAGACGATTCCGGCGATCCCGAGCCCGGCCAGCAACATGAACCCGAACGGCCTGACGGTCATCATCCCGCCGGCCACCACCACCGCGGTGCCTGCGCAGACAGCCGGCCGCAACGCCGCATGCCGGCTGCCGTACGAGTTCTTCGTGCAGGGCAAGGTGAACCGGTCCGGCAAGACGCTCGCGCTGACGATGACCAACACCGGCACGGCAGGCGTGCATCTGCAGGCGTGGGTCGACGGCACCAGCACGATTCCGCGTCAATACACGATCGGCGCCGGTGCGAACGCGTGCACGAACCTGGCGGATACGCTTGCGCTGAATTCGACCGGCGGCTACGACTATTCGGTCTACGGACCGAACGGATTCCTGCAGACGTTCCGCGGCAGCATCGGCGCGTCGGGAAATACGGGGTCATCGGCCGAAGTGAGCCTCTGCTACGACGTGCAGAACGGCAACGTGCAGATCACGCTGGACAATACCGCGGGATCGGGCGCGACGACGTTCCAGCTCGTCGACAACGCGTACGGGATGAACGCCGCGCAGTCGGTCAGCGTGCCGGCCGGCGCGACGCAGGCCATCACGTGGTACGGCGACGCCGGCTGGTACGACGCGAGCATCCGCGACGCGAACGATCCGAACTTCCTGCGTCGCGTGGCCGGTTGCGTGCAGGCGCAATCCGGCGCGCTGCTGACCGATTCGGCGATCGGCAATACGAACGGCAAGTTCGTCCCGGTGCTGTCGTCGCAGGGGGCGTCCTACGGCACGCTGCGCTTCGACTATGTCGTGCCGCCGTGGCGCCACAGCCCGAAGAACTGGGTCGGCATCTATGCACGCGGTGCGCAGCCGACCAAGGGCGGCTACAAGTCGTGGGCGTATCTGCCGAAAAGCACCGGCTCGCTGCTGTTCTCGTCGACCGCCAACAGTTCGCTGGCGTCGGGCCAGTACGATGCGTGGTTTCTGTTCGACGACGGCTATACGCCGCTGGCGGGCCCCGTCGCGATCAGCATCTGAGGTGCGCTGTCCACCCGGCGACGCGCGTTTGCTGCGCGTCGCCGGGCGCCCTGCTCACGCCTATACGAGCAGGTCTTCGTAGAACGCGCCGAACGGCCGCGTCGGGTGTGCGATCTGGATTTCCAGGATCCACACCCCGGCAGCCGGCGCGCCGTCGAAATCGCCGAGATTGCCGGCCTTGTAGATCGCGTGCGGGAAATCGCTGACGCGATGGCCCTTGATGTCGACGTTCAACCGGAAGCCGTGCGCGTCGGCGCGCTGCGCCGCGAATTCGTACAGCGCGATGCCCGCGCATCCGGTGCTGCGCCAGTGGTGCTCGACTTCGTCGTAAATGACGCGCGCGGCTTGCGCGCACGCCTGCATGTCCGGATCGTCGCCGCAGACGAAGGTCGCGCCCGCGTCGCCCTCGTGCTTGCTCCACACCGCGCCGAGGTCGATGAAGAAGATGTCGTCGGCCGCGAGTACCGGGTCGTCGATCGAGCGCTCCTTGAAGGTGCGCAGCGTGTTCTCGCCGAAGCGCACGAGGATCGGATGCCAGATGCGGTCCATCCCGAGTTCCTTGAGCACACGCAACCCGAGCGCGTTGGCCTCCGATTCCCGCATGCCGGGCCGGATGCCGGCCGCGATCGCGTCGACGGCTTGCCACGTCATGGTTCTTGCATGCTGCATCGCGTCGAGCGAAAAGGCTTCGCCGACGGCTTCCCGGTGCGTCGAATTCAAAATGGTGCTCCCGTGCCAATGAATGTGGGTTCGTGCGTTCGACTATCGTTTCGATATGCGCCGTTGAATATAGCGCGTTCCGCGCCGATGCGTCGCGTGGCTGCGGTGTTGCGTGCCGTCACGGCAAAACGGGCGCCCCACCGGAGCGCCCGCCCTGCGGACATCGCCGGCTTCGACGACATCCGTGCTGCGTGTCGATCAGAACTTGTGACGCAAGCCGATACGCGTGACGAACTGCGTGTTCGCGCCCGCGTTGCCGATGAACGACGCCGACGAACCGATCTCCGCCTGCACCGGCACCACGCGGCCGTTGATCGTGTTGCTGCCCGACGCCTTCTGGTAGGCCGCGCTCACGTACACGTCGGTGCGCTTCGACAGCGCGTAGTCGACGGCCGCGTTGACCTGGTGCCACTTGCCTTCGAAGCGATCGTCGAGCTTCGAGAACGTGTAGCCGAGGCCCGCGCTCCATGCCGGCGTAAACGCGTAGCGGCCGCCGATTTCGTAGTTGTTCAGCTTCGACGAATCGCCCGACAGCGGCTTGAACGTCGTATGCGTCCAGTTCGCCCACACGAGGCCCGCCGCGATCGCGTAGCGCGCGCCGATGCCGAACGTTTCGAGGTCGCGCAACCCGAGCGTGTTGATGTTCGCGATGCTCACGCCGAACGCCGGCGACGCGCCGTTCGGGAAGCGGATGTTCATGTATGCGGCGCCGATGCCGAACGGCCCCTGCGCATAGTTCGCGCCGAAGCTGTACGCGCTCGACGAGCCCTGCGTGCCGTTCGCGCCGGTGGTGGTCGGCGTGCCGGCGAACTGCGTCGAGTTCGAGAAGCCGTACATCGCGCCGAACGTCAGGCCCGCGAAATTCGCGCTCTGGAATTTCACCGCGTTGTTGATGCGGCTCGACGTCAGCTGGTCGAGGTCGTTGATGTGGTACGCGTAGTTGCCGGCCGGCGTCTGGCTGCCCATCGTGTAGTTGCCGCCGATGTAGTCGGTCGAGAACGAGTACTGGCGACCGAACGTCAGCGAGCCGATGCCGTTCTTCGACAGGCCGACGAATGCCTGACGGCCGAAGATCGCACCGCCCTGGCCGATCGTGCCGTCGCCGCTGCTGAAGCCGCTTTCCAGCACGAACAATGCCTTCAGCCCGCCGCCGAGATCCTCGGTGCCGCGGATGCCCCAGCGGCTGCCCGATGCGACACCGTCGCCGTACTTGACGAGCTTGTCGTGCCCCGTCGACGTCGCCACCTTGTTCGAGTACGTGACACCCGCATCGATCAACCCGTAGAGCGTGACACTGCTTTGCGCGTGTGCGGCGCCGAACATCCCGAGTGCGGCCGCGGCCGCGATGGTCTTCTTCATGGTGCTTCCTTTTGTTGTGAGCGCACGCGTTTGCATCGCTGCTGAACGCGCGGCGAGTTGACGAAAAACGATGACGAACGGGGGCAAGCCGCACCGGATCGGCCGGACGTACGAACGCCTCATGCGCGCTGCACGATGTTCGGAAACGATGCCGGTATGAACTTGCTGAAGCGGCATGCCGCAAGGGCAGTCGCTCGACTTGCAGCGCCGCGGCGCGTGCGCTTCGATACGCACGCGATCACGACGCGTTGCCCCGACGATGCCGGCCAGAATCTCTTCCGGCTTTCGTGGAGCAGATGGACGGCGCGATGCCTGTCGGCATCACGACCTTCGATATATCTTGCGAAATATATCGAGTTGTCATCAAGCGGTAAACAATTATTCGGGTTCCTGTCGCCTTTCTTCCACAGGCGTCGCGCAGCACCCGTGATCCATGTCAATCCGGCGGGGATAACCGGTGCGCAGCAGAAACCGCGCCGATATCCCGCATAATCGGGCGTTGAACCCACGCCGCGTGGGGAAGCAAGGTACGAGCACAGCCATTCGAGACAGGAACGGAAAACAGGACACCGACACATGGACCGAGCCGAGCACATCAGCATCGAACAGGTGGTCGATCTTCCCGCCGGCGAACTGAACGGATGCGACTTCTCGTTCGAGATCGCGTGGGAGTTGAATGCGCCGTACCAGGATCTGCTCGACCTGCGCGCGGTGCCCGTGCAGCGCAAGGACTATGACTTCGACCCGGCCAGCGACGCACTCGACGCCTCCGGCGGCACCGCGCTGTTTCGGGCGACCGCGGGCGGGCGCCTCGCGGGATTCGTCGCCATGACGGAAAGCTGGAACGGGATGGCCGAGATCGCGGAACTCGCGGTCGACCGGACCTGCCGGCGGCAAGGCATCGGCCAGTTGCTGCTGGCCGCGGCGGAAGCGTGGGCGCGCAGCCGCGGGTTCGGCTTCATGCGGCTGGAGACACAGGCGAACAATGTCGCGGCCTGCTGCACGTATGCCCGCGCGGGCTTCGTCGTGGGCGGGCACGACCGCTTCCTGTACGCCGACGGCGCGCACGACGGCGAAGTCGCGCTCTTCTGGTACAAGGACCTGCGCGACGGGCAGCGCGCGACAAGCCGGACGGTCGACCCGAAATCGGTGCGGCCGCCGGCCTGACCGGGTTCCGGCCGCCGCCCGGCGCCGGGATGACCGATTCGTTACTTCCGCGTCGCGACGATGAACAGGCGCGGGAACGGCAGCAGCACCGTGCCGTCGTCGAGCACCGGATAGCCGTCCGGCCCCGCGATGGCGTCGCGGTAGCGTGCGATGAACGCATCGCGCTCGCCTTCGTCCAGCGCCGCGAGGAACGGCCGCAATGCGCTGCCCTTGAACCATTCGACCACCGCATCGGCGCCACCGCTCAGCGGGTGGTAGTAGGTCGTGCGCCACACGTCCACGCGCGAACACAACGGCAACAGCAGCGCGTAGTAGTACCGCGCATCGAACCGCTCGGTGCGCGCCGCCTGCTTCAGCTTCTCCGCCCACGGCCCGGCAGCCGCGACTTCGCGCATCAGCCGGTGCGCCGGTTCATCGAGGTTGTCCGGCATCTGCACCGCGAGATGGCCGCCCGGCGCGAGCCGGCCGACCAGCGACGGAAACAGCGTGTCGTGCGCGGGCACCCATTGCAGCACCGCGTTCGACAGGATCAGGTCGTAGCCGCCCGGATCGTCCCACGTGGCGACATCCGCAAGATCGAAGCGCAGCGCGGGCAGGCGCTTGCGCGCGGCCGCGATCATGTCCGGCGACGCGTCGATCCCGCGCACCGTCGCGTCCGGTGCGCGCGCGATCAGCGCCTCGGTCGAGTTGCCTGGCCCGCAGCCGATGTCGATCGCGGTGTGGATCGGCGTGTCCGGCACGGCAGCCAGCAGATCGCGGACAGGCCGCGTGCGTTCGCGCTCGAATTGCACGTACTGGTTCGCGTATGGGTCGAGTGGGGTCGTCACGATATTCCTCCGGGTCGGCGTGGACGGTGCCGGGGACGGGCAGCCGTCGATGCAACGCATTCTGCGATCCTGCTCAGCTTCAGTAAAATGAATTTAATATCGTTATTGATTCAAAATTCTGATGAAAATCGATACGCTGGGTGTGCAGGCCTTCGTCGCGATCGCCGACGGCGGCAGCTTCAGGCAGGCCGCCGATACGCTGCACGTGACGCAAACGGCCATCACGCAACGGTTGCGCAAGCTCGAATCGTTTCTCGGCGTCGCGCTGGTCGAGCGCACGACGCGCCGCACGACGCTCACCGAGATCGGCCTGCGTTTCCTGCCGCAGGCGCGCCGGCTGCTGAACGAGCTGTCGGATGCACTGACCGAAATCCGCGAAACGGGCCTGAGCCAGCGCGGCGACGTGACGATCGCGTGCGTGCCGACCGTCGGCGTGCAATACCTGCCGCGCATTCTGCGCGCGTTCTCCGAACGCCGGCCGCACGATCGCGTGAAGATTCTCGATCACGCATCGGCGTCGGTGCTGCAGGCCGTGTTGCGCCGCGAGGCGGAATTCGGGATCGGTATCGCCGGCGATCAGCACCCCGAACTCGTCAGCGTGTCGCTGACCGATGACCCGTACGTGCTCGTGTGTCGCGACGATCATCCGTTCGCGAAGCGGCGGCGGATTCGCTGGGCGGCGCTGCAGCCGCATCCGCTGATCTTCGCCGGCGAAGTGAGCGGCAATCGCGGGTTGCTCGAAGGTGCGCTGAAGACGAGCGGCGTGTCGCTGCATTCGTTCTACGAGGTGCAGCGCAGTTCGACCGCGCTCGGGCTCGTCGCCGAAGGGCTCGGCGCAGCCGTGGTGCCGAAGCTCGCGATTCAGAAGAATGCGTATCCGATGATCCGCACGATCGAGCTGGTCGAACCGTCGGTGTCGCGCACGCTCGTGCTGGTGACGCGCAAGGCTGCGCAGTTGTCGCCCGCGGCGCGGGCGTTGTACGACATGATCGTGGAGCGCGCGACGCCGGGGCGGTGATCGTGCGTGTTGCCGGGATGTTTCAGGCGTGGCAGCCGTCGCGGACAGTCAACGGCGTCGCATGCTTCGGTGCCTCGCCGCGCGATTGCTCGATGTCGGTGAATGTCGAGAGGATGCCGCTATCGGGCGCTGCATCCCCCTTCCGCCACCGCACGACCTCCGTCAAAGCGTCTTGACCATGAACACGCGCGCCGCGCCTTCCGGCTCACACGGCACTTCGCCGAACACCTCGTAACCCTGCTTGCGGTAGAAATCCGGCGCCTGGAACGAAATCGTGTAGAGCACCGCACGGGCGCAGCCGCGCCGCTTCGCTTCCGTTTCGGCCTCGCGCAGCAGCCGGCTGCCGAAGCCGCCGCCGCGCAGCGAATCCGGCAGGTAGAACAGGTCGATGAAGAACAGGCCGAGCGACGTCCGGCCCGTGAGGCCGCCCAATACCTCGCCGGTCGCGGGATCGGTCACGTAAACGTCGAGCGCCGCCGTGTCGGCACGCCCCGTCATCGCGTGGTTGAATTCGCCGAGCTTGCTGCTGATGAAGTCGCGTGCGGCCGGTTGTTCGGTATCGGTCAGTTGGAAGGAGACGTCGGGATGTGCGGTCATGTAGTCAAGGCATGAGTGAACGGGCGTCGCACGACTATAGCGCGTCCGCACGCTGCGCGACGGGCGCCGAACGAGACTCCTGACGCACTTCATGACAAAAGCGCAAACGGCGGGCGCATCATGCGCCCGCCGCCTCGACACCCGCCGCGCCCGCTCAGGCCACCGCGAACGCCGCCTTCAAGTCAGCCACACGACGACGCTCGCGCGCGATCATGGCCTGGTTCACGACGATCACGCCGATCGTCACGGCCGAGATGAACAGCGTCGCCAGTGCGTTCATCTCCGGGTTCAGCCCGAGCCGCACGCGCGAGAACACCACCAGCGGCAGCGTCGTCGACCCCGGCCCGGAGAGAAACGCCGACAGCACCAGATCGTCGATCGACAGCGTGAACGACAGCAGCCACCCCGACAGCAGCGCCTGCGAGATCAGCGGCAGCGTCACCACGAAGAACACCTTCAGCGGCGTCGCGCCCAGATCCAGCGCGGCCTCTTCGAGCGACTTGTTCATCTCCTTCACGCGCGACTGCACGATGATCGCCACGTACGACACGCAGAGCATCACGTGACCGATCCAGATCGTCACCATCCCGCGACCCTTCGGCCAGCCGAACATCTGCTCCAGCGCCACGAACAGCAGCAGCAGCGAGATCCCCTGGATCACCTCCGGAATCACCAGCGGCGCGTTGATCATCCCCGTGTACAGCGTGAAGCCCCTGAAGCGGCCGAAGCGCGCGAGCACGAAACCGGCCCACGTGCCGATCACGACCGATGCGGTCGCGGTCAGCAGGCCGATCTTCAGCGACAGCCACGCCGCGGTCAGCAGCTCGTCGTCCTGCCACAGCGCCGCGTACCACTTCAGCGAGAAGCCCGACCACACCGTCACCAGCTTCGACTCGTTGAACGAGTACACGATCAGGCTGATGATCGGGATGTACAGGAACAGAAAGCCGAAGGCGAGAACGCCCGTCGACAGCGGTTTGCTCGGCTTGATCATTTCGCTTCCTCCAGTTCCTTGACCTGGTAGTACTGGAACAGCGCCATCGGCACCAGCAGCAGCAGCACCATCGCGACCGTCACCGCGGACGCCATCGGCCAGTCCATGTTGTTGAAGAACTCGTCCCACATCACGCGGCCGATCATCAGCGTGTCGGCGCCGCCCAGCAGCTCCGGAATCACGTACTCGCCGACCGCCGGAATGAACACCAGCAGGCTGCCGGCGATGATCCCGTTCTTCGACAGCGGCAGCGTGATGCGCGTGAACGCGACCCACGGCTTCGCGCCGAGGTCGTACGCGGCTTCGAGCAGCGTCAGGTCCATCTTCACGAGGTGTGCGTAGAGCGGCATCACCATGAACGGCAGGTACGAATAGACCATGCCGATATAGACGCCCGCATCGCTGTGATACAGCCGCAGCGGCGTGTGGATGATGCCCAGCGCGATCAGCGCGTGGTTCAGCAGGCCGTCATCCTTCAGGATGCCGATCCATGCGTACACGCGGATCAGGAACGACGTCCAGAACGGCAGCATCACGGCCATCATCAGCACGTTGCGTCGCGCCGGCTCGGCGCGCGCGATGTAGTACGCCATCGGGTAGCCGATCAGCAAGCAGAGCAGCGTCGACACGGCGGCCATCTTCAGCGAGCTGAGGTAGGTCGCGATATACAGGTCGTCCTGCAGCAGGAACGCGTAGTGCCCGAGTTGCAGCGCGAAGTGCACGACGCCGTCCTTGAACTCGACGAGCGACGTGTACGGCGGGATCCCCATCACCTGGTCGGCGAAGCTGATCTTGAACACCAGCACGAACGGCAGCGCGAAGAAGACCGTGAGCCACAGGAACGGCACGCCGATCGCGACGCTGCGGCCCGACGGCAGGAAGCGCGACAGCAGCGCGAAGCGGCCCGGGCGAGCGCGGCCCGAGCCGGCGCTTGCGGCGCCGGTCGATACCGGCGCGGACGGAGTGGAAGCGGAAGTTCTCATCATGTCGTCCTCACTGCGTCAGCACGACGCCGCTGGCCGGCGACCACGACACGAACACGTCGTCGTTCCACGACGGCGCGCTGTCGTGCATCAGGTGCGAGCTGGACAGGTTCGACACGACCGTCTTGCCGCTCGGCAAGCGCACGTGATACAGCGAGTAGCTGCCCATGTACGCGATGTCGGTCACCACGCCGCGCGCCCAGTTGTGCTGCGAGCCGGGCTTGTCGCGCGACACCTGCACGCGCTCCGGGCGCACCGAGATGCCGACCGGCATCCCGAGCGGGCCGGACACGCCGTGGCTCACATACATCCGTGCTTCGAGATCGTCGCTCTCGACGAAGATGTGGTCGGGCTCGTCCTCGACCACGCGCCCTTCGAACAGGTTCGTCGAGCCGATGAACTCGGCCGAGAAACGGCTGTTCGGGTATTCGTACACTTCGCCGGGCGAGCCGATCTGCACGATCTTGCCCTCGCTCATCACCGCGAGGCGGCTCGCCATCGTCATCGCCTCTTCCTGGTCGTGCGTGACCATCACGCAGGTCACGTCGACCTTCTCGATGATGTTCACGAGTTCGAGCTGGGTTTTCTGGCGGATCTTCTTGTCGAGCGCGGACATCGGCTCGTCGAGCAGCAGCAGCTTCGGGCGCTTCACGAGCGAACGGGCGAGCGCGACGCGCTGCTGCTGGCCGCCCGACAGCTGATGCGGCTTGCGCTTCGCGTACTTGCTCATCTGCACGAGCGCGAGCGCATCGGCCACGCGCTCCTTGATTTCGTTCTTGGGCGTGCCTTCCTGCTTCAGCCCGAACGCGACGTTCGATTCGACCGACATGTGCGGGAACAGCGCGTACGACTGGAACATCATGTTCACCGGGCGGCGGTACGGCGGCAGCGACGCGAGGTCTTCGCCGTCGACGAAGATCTTGCCGGAGGTGGCCGTCTCGAGCCCGGCGAGCATGCGCAGCAGCGTCGACTTTCCGCAGCCGGAGCTGCCGAGCAGCGCGAACAGTTCGTTCTTCGCGATCGTCAGGTTCACGTTGTCGACGGCCGTGCTGTCGCCGAATTTCTTCACGACGTTTTCGATGCGCACGAACGCGTCGTTCGGCTTGAGCATGTCCGTCGTCGCGTCGCGACGCACTGCTTCAGGTATACTGAATGATTCCCGTTTCATGATGGTCCGTGTTGAAAAAGTAAACGAATGTCGGGTGTCAGGCGCGACCGGTCGTGCGGTCGCGCGGTGCCGGCGGAGAGGGATCGAGCGATTCCTCATCCGGATCGTGTGGCGCAAGAAATCGGGTATCGGGGATAAGGCGCGGTGATCAGCGGCGGCGGCATCCGGCCGGCGCACGGAACGGCACCGGCACATGACGCACGGCGATCGTCAGCGGCCGCTCGGGCACGCCGTCGGCTTCGTTCGCCATGCTGGCTGTCATGATGATTTCATCGGTTTTCATCGGGCTTTCTGCTCGCATCTGTCGTCTCCAGAGCGAATTTTTAAACCCGTCAAAAACTTTTTGGATCGCGGATTTCCGTTCCGGACATTGAACGGAATCGATGTGAGAAAGGGCGGGAAAAGGCCGGAAAACGGGGCGCGGCAAGCGCACGCGCGGCCATGCGGAAAACCCGGCCGGCACGATGGCCGCCGGGCGACGGGAAGGGGTGGGGAAAACGAGCAGTCGCGGCGGAGCGCCGCCTGCATTACCTGGCGTTCAGTTCCTTCCAGCGCTGGTAGACGCGAATCGCGTCGCCGTGCTTTTGCTGCACCATCGGCAGGCGCCGCGCCTCGACCGGCTTCGCAAACTCGGCATAGAACGTATCAAGCTCGAAATACTTGCGGTCGTCGCGATAGAACGGCGCGTAGTCCTCGCGCGTCGTGATGTAGATCACGCGCTTCGGGCTGCAGTAGTACAGCGAGCCGAGGCACATCGGGCACGGGCTCGCGAGAATGTAGATCTCGCAATCCGTCAGGTGCTCGGTGCCGAGCTTGCGGCACGCATCGCGCACCGCGAGGATTTCCGCGTGCGCGGTCGGGTCGCTCGTCTGCGCGACGAGGTTCGGGCTTTCCGCGACGATCTCGCCGTCGCGGACGATCACCGTCGCGAACGGGCGGCCGCCCTCTTCCACGTTCTTCATCGCGAGATCGATCGTGCGTTTCACAAAATCCATGGCTGTGTCCTCGTTGAAACGGATTGGCGGAATCGCGCGCCGGCCGGCAGCCGGCGTGCGTCAGACGAAGCCGCGGCGCGGCAACCGCATCAGAACGGCTTGGTCGGCAGGTACTTGCCGTCGAGCGTGATCACCGCGCGCGAACCGCCTTCCGGATCGTCGACCTTCTTCACGTCGAGCCGAAAATTGATCGCGCTGATGATGCCGTCGCCGAACTTCTCGTGGACGAGCGCCTTCAGCGTCGTGCCGTACACCTGCAGCATTTCGTAGAAGCGATAGATCGTCGGGTCGGTCGGCACGCGATCGTCGATGCTGCCGCGCAGCGGAATCGTCTGCAGCAGCAGCACCGCGTCGTCGTCGAGGCCGAGCTTGTCGGCGACGCTGCGCGCCGCATCGGCCGGTAGCGCGTGCTGGCCGAGCAGCGCGGCCGTGACGAACGCTTCGCTCAGGCCGGTGCCTTCGGTGAGCTGCGCGAACGACAGGTTCTTGCGCGCCTTCGCGAGCACGACGGTTTCGGCAAGCGCATGGCGTGCGCTCTGGCTGTGCTGGGACTGGATCATGGCAATACCTCGTGAGTGGGCAAACAGGTTTCAGGCAGCGGCGGACAGCGCCGCTGGCGTCGCGCGGACGCCGGGATGCTCGGCGAGCGACACGAACCGGCCGGTCGCGCCGTCGTATGCGTCGATCGAGCCCGACTCGATGTCGTAGACCCAGCCGTGCAGCGCGAGGCGGCCCTCTTCGCGCGCGAGCCGCACGGCGGGATGCGTCTTCAGGTTCGCGAGTTGCGCGATCACGTTCTCGCGCACCATCGAGTCGATCCGCTCGCGCTCGTTGCGATGCGTGCGCGCCTCGTTCACGACGCGCGCCGAGTCGGCATAGCGCAGCCAGTGACCGACGGCCGGCATGTGGTCCATGCACTGACACGTCGCGATCGCGGTCATCGCGCCGCAGTCGGAGTGTCCGCAGATCACGACGTCGGTCACGCGCAGCGCGGCGACCGCGTATTCGACCGACGCCGACACGCCGCCCGGTTCCGGGCCATACGACGGCACGATGTTGCCGGCGTTGCGGATCACGAACAGGTCGCCCGGTTCGCGCTGCATGACGAGTTCCGGCACGAGCCGGCTGTCCGAGCACGAGATGAACAGTGCACGCGGGTTCTGCCGGCGTGCGAGATCGTGGAACAGCGCGGCGCGCTCCGGATAGGCTTCGCGCTGGAACTTCAGAAATCCGTCGATGATGTCCTTCATCGCGTGGCCTCCGGTACGAGCGGGATCAATGAAGGGCAGGTTACGCCCCGCTTCCGATAACGTAAAAGACTGATTTATGATCCATGGCATAAGTGCCACTTATAGGAGCGGACATGCTGCTGCGCCATATCAACTACTTCCTGGCCGTCGCCGAGCATCGCAGCTTCACGCGCGCCGCCGCCGCGCTCCACGTGTCGCAGCCCGCGCTGTCGCAGCAGATCCGCCAGCTCGAGGACACCCTCGGCGCGCAACTGTTCGACCGCACCGGCCGCGTCACGCGGCTGACCGATGCGGGCGACGTGTATTTCCGCTATGCGCGGCAGGCGCTGCACGATCTCGCGGAAGGCCGGCGCGCGATTCACGACGTGCAGGACCTGAGCCGCGGCTCGCTGCGCATCGCGGTCACGCCGACCTTCACGACCTACCTCGTCGGGCCGCTCGTCGACGCGTTCCACAGCCGCTATCCGGACGTGTCGCTGTCCGTGTGCGAGATGTCGCAGGAACGGATCGAGGCGCTGCTCGTCGACGACGAGCTCGACGTCGGCATCGCGTTCGAGGACGTGCAGAGCGCGGACATCGAAGTGCAGACGCTGCTGGTCGAGACGCTCGCGCTCGTCGTGAACCGCCGGCATGCGTTCGCGAAAAAACGCGCCGCCGGCCAGCGCGCGCTACGCGATGCGACGCTCGTGCTGCTCACCGCCGAATTCGCGACGCGCGGTCAGATCGACCGCTATTTCCGCGAGCACGACGTGCAGCCGCGCGTGTTGATGGAGGCCAACTCGATCGGCGCGGTGATCGAGATCGTGCGCCGCACCCACCTCGCGACGCTGCTGCCCGCGACGATAGCCATCGAGCATGAGGATCTCGTCGCGGTGGCGCTCGATCCGGCCGTGCTGCGGCGCACCGCCGTGTTGCTGCAGCGCAAGGGCGCGTATCGGAGCGCCGCGGCGCGCGCGTTCGTCGAGCTGGCGCTCGCGCAGCACGCCGGCGCGGGCAAACGCGCGCGATGATCGAAGCTGGGGGGTGGTGGGGAGTCGGCGTGGCCGTCGGATCGACGCGCATGTTCCGGACGCCCGCTAGACGGACAAACGTGATGGCTCGAACGATGGAGTCATGGACATGTTGGGCGTGATGCACCGCCTCATTCGCAACCCGCTCATCGTCGCCGTCGTGCTATTAGGCGGCGCATGGTGGCTGCATGCACAGACCGCCAGCTACGGCCCCTATCGCGTGGTGGGTTTCAACTACACCAGCCGTGGCGTCTACAACTTCGTCGTCGACGGCTTCGGCGCGGGCAGCGTGCACGCCCGCCAGTTCGGCGGTGGCGGCGGTACAGTCTGCTGCATGGAAGTGCCGCGCAACAAGAAGTCCTGGCACCTCAAGATCACGTACGACCTGACACCCGACGAAGATGCGAAGCACATGTCGCCGGAAATCTACGAGACGGACATCGCCGTCCCGCAGTTGCCGAACAAGCGCGACGGCTATATCGAGTTTCATTTTCTGCCCGACCGCAAGATCGAAGCCCAGTGGGTCGAGTATCCGACGATGCCGCGCATGCGGGCCAACGACCAGTCGGGCGACTGAGCATCACCGCAAGTCACGGTCGGTCGCACCGGCAAACAATACAAACCCGCCCGGCGCACACACGACCGGGTGTTCACCACGTTCAACGCCGCGTCAGTTGTACCCGAGAATCGCCACGGCCGCGACATCCGGCCGATCGAGCGTGCCACCGACCAGCGACGTCGTCGGCTCCAGCATCGCGGCCTGATACGACGTCACGTGCGCCTCTTTCGGCGCACCCGTTTCGTCCCAAACCGGCTCGTCGAACGCGTCGAGGCCGCTGAAGAATCGAGGTTGCGTTTGCATATGATTCATCTCCACTCCTTTGATATGTCATTGATGTTCTAGCTTGCCTGCTTCAACGCCGCCGCATGCACGGGCGCACCGTCATGCGCGGCCTCCGAGCGCGCCAGCTGCGCGCGCGTGCGCCGCGTGATGTGAATCACCGCGAACACGACCGGCGCGATCAGCAGGCCCTCCGCCAGTTCGGGATCGACCGGCAGGTTCATCACGTGCAGCGCCTTGAACGCCGCGGCCGCAAGCGACAGCACGTAGTACGAAATAGCCGCCACCGACAGCCCTTCCACCGCGTGCTGCAGATGAAGCTGGTTGCGGGCGGTGCGCTCCATGCCCGCCAGCAATCGCGTCACGTCCTTTTCCTGTGCGAGATTCACGCGCGTGCGCAGCAGGTCGACGGCACGCGCGATCCGCGCGGCGATCTGCTCGTGACGCGCCCACACGCTGCGGCAGGTTTCCATTGCCGGCGCGAAGCGCCGCTCCATGAACTCGGCGATCGTCGGCATGCCTTCGATGCGCTCCTCGCGCAGTTCCTGGATGCGCGCCAGCACGAGCTTCTCGTACGCGCGCGACGCGCTGAAACGCCCGCCGGACCCCGACAGCGCCTCGACGCGCACCGCGAGATGCGTGAGCTTCACGAGCAGCGCCGCGTCGTCGCCGGCCGCGCCGCTCGCGTCCATCCGCTGCATCAGCGCATGCAGCGCCGCATGAATTTCGTCGAGCTCGCGGCTCATCTGCCGCGCAACCGGCAATGCGAGCAGCGCCATCATCCGGTACGTCTCGATCTCATAGAGGCGCTGCAGCAAACGGCCGCCCTGCTCCTCGCGGAAATCCTCGTCGACGACGAGAAAGCGCATGAAGCCGTCGGCACGCACATGCCAGTCGCAGAACACCTTGCCGCCGCCGAGCACGCGGCTGCCGACGAGCGCGGGCCCGTCGATCCAGCGGCGCAGGTCGCCGCACACGAGCCGCGCGGCGTCGCCCGACAGCAACTCCATGCGCACCGCGACGAAACGGATCCCGGCGAGCCGCGCGAACCACGCGGCCGGGATGCCTTCGATCGCGAGATCGTCGAAATAGCCGGTGTCGCGGCGGGGCGCAACGAACGTGAAGGTCGAGAATTCGGTGTGGCGTTCCCACTTCAGATGCCAGCCGGACGGCGACTGCACCGCATAGTGCGTCGCGCCCTCGTGCGGCGCATCAATGCCGGTATCGCGGCACAGCGCGTGCAGCAGCGTTTCGTGAAGATCGGGCTGGCCGTCCGCGTAGATCGCATAGTGGGTGAGCGACACGGCTTCGGCGAGCCGCAGGAACGGCCGGGCATGCAATTCCGCGGCCAGTGCGGCGCGCAATGGATGATCCATCATCGGTACCACTTTCCCTGTTCAACACTGCATGCCGGCCACGCCGGCGCCATTGCCGCACGGCATCGAACGATGCAGCCGGTGTGATTCCACTATGGCAGACACATTGCGACAATAAAAACGCATAATGCTGATCGTTACATTCAGTTTTCCTGATACCGATGAAGATGCTCGATCACGACGTGCTGGCCACCGTCGTCGCCGTCGCGGAAACCGGCAACATGACCCGTGCGGCCGAGGCCGTGAACCGCTCGCAGTCGGCCGTGAGCATGCAGATCAAGAGCCTCGAGGACGCAATCGGACGGCCGCTGTTCGTGCGCAAGCCGCGCAGCATCGTGCTTACGCGCGAAGGCGAGGTCTTGCTGGGATTCGCCAGACGAATGCTGGCGCTGCGCGACGAAGCGTGGGCGGCCGTGGTGCGCCCGGAAGTGACCGGCAAGGTGGTGATCGGCGTGCCGGACGACTATGCGTCGTCGCTGCTGCCGTCGGTGCTGAAGAAATTCTCGGCGACCTATCCGAAGGTCGAGATCCAGGTGATCGGGCTGCCGAGCAGCGCGCTCGCGCCGCTGCTGAAGGACGGCACCGTCGATCTCGTGTGCGGCACCCGCATCAAGGGGCTGTCGGGCGACTTCATCCGCCACGAGCCGATGGCGTGGGCCGCGATGACGAACGGGCCGCGCGTATGGGAAGAACGGCCGCTGCCGATCGCGGTGTTCATGCCGGGCAGCGTCGCGCGCGAGAACGCGATCCGCAGCCTCGAACGCGCGAAGCTGCCGTTCCGGACCTCTTACGAAAGCCCGAGCCTGCTCGGACTGCTGAGCATGGTCGAAGCCGGCCTCGCGGTCGCGCCGCTCGCGCGCTGCGCGATTCCCGCGCAACTGTCGATGCTCGGCCGCTCGCACGGGCTGCCCGATCTGCCGCCGCTCGAGCTGATCCTCGCGCGCAGCACGAAATCGAAGCGCCCGCCGTGCGACTTTCTCGCGGAACAACTGATGGAAGACCTGCAGCGGCAAACCGGCCAGACCGGCCAGACCGGCGACGCCTGAACGCGATCAGGCGCCGCTGCGTGCGGCGTCACGCCTCGCCCGCTCGCGGATGGCCCGCGGCCGGCAGCGCCGCGTTGACGATGCCCGCGACCGTGTCGACGAGCGCCTCGAGCGTGTCGCCATGCACGTGCCGCCCGGCGGGCGGAATGCATTCGTTGCGCCCGCCGCCCCACTGCGACCCGGCCGTCACCGACAGCGTCGCGCCGAACCGGTTGCCATGCCGCCGGCCGAAAATGCCGACACGCTGTTCGCCCAGATAGGCCTGCTCGGGCAGAAACAACCGGATGTCGACGGCGACCTGGTCGGGATCGCCGGCCCGCGCGTTCGCGTCGACAGCCGGCTCGAACACCCTGGCGATGCGGAACGTCACGTGCGAATCCCATGCGGCCAACGGGCCGCCGGCCGCGTCGACCCGCTCGAGGTCGACCGACCACTGATGCCGATCCGGCATCCGGATCGCCTGGCGCAGCAGCACGTCCGCCGCGCGAACCGTCACCATCAACTGCCGGGCGAGCTGCCTGCCCGACGGCAGCGTCGCGCCCCGCACGCGCCGGCCTGCCGGCCGCGCGATGCGCACTTCTTCCGTGAGATACATGAATCCTCCCTGTCGAGGGCCGGCGCCGCGTACGACGCGGCGCACGAACGTCCACCTCGACCGGTTCACCGACAACACGGCAACCGGAGAAAAGGTGGCGGACCGAACAAGCAATCAGCGCGCCCCGGGTTGGCGGTGCTGCGATCCGACATGCAACCGGCGGGCGACGGGGCCGATCACCGCGTCGGCCTGCAGCGCGATCAGCATGCGCAGCGTGAAGTCCAGATCCTCCGCCGCGATGTCGAATTGCACGTGGATCACGTCGCGCACGGTGCGCGCGCTGACGACATGGACGCCGAGCGGGGAATGCAGGAGCGCCGCGAGCCGGGCGTGGGCGAGCGCGGCGGAACCGGCCGTCAGCGTGACGGGCAGTTGCAGGCGCGGGCGCCGGCGCACCAAAGGAAGCGGAATGACGCTGCGGCGCTCACCGGTGCGCAACTGGCGGCCGGCGACATCGAAAGCGGGGACAGGATGGATGAAGGTCATGGAACGGACGGAGGCCGTCGCGGCTGTTCAACACATCCCGAGCTTAGAAGAAGAGATATAAACGCCGTGCAAAAAAACGGCATTGCGGTGCAAAAAACGGCATGCGGCAGCACCCGCGCCGTCCACCGGCCTTCCCGATTCCGGGACTCCCGGCTCGACGGAGTGCCGGCCTGCCGCCCCGGCATCCGCGCGCCGGGCGCTCGACTACGCGAACGCCTCGAGCGACGCCCGCCGCCGTTCGTCGACCATCGCCTCGATCAGCGAGACCAGATCGTCGGTCAACGGATCGCAGATGCCGGGCGAGCGATGCAACTCGAGATCGGCCGGCGGCAACGGCGGCAAACCGTCTGCGTCGTCCAGCACGCGCCAGTTCCCGGGGAGCGTGCAGCGGTCGATCATCGTGACGGCCGCGCCATGGTTCACCGCGATCTTGATGCCGGTCGGGCTCTGGCTCGTATAGACGACGTGATACGGCCGCTCGGCGGTCGCGAGCGCCTGCAGCCCGCGCTGCCGGTAGCAGCAGGTTTCAGGAAACAGCGCGAGCGGCACCGAGGCGAGCGGGTCGAGCGCAAAGTCTCGATGCGCGGCCCACACGACGTCGTGGCGGCCGAGCAACCGCCCGCCCGCATTCGGCCCATGCCGCACCACCAGCGCGACATCGAGCTCGCCTGCCTGCAGCCGCTCGACCAGTTCGAGCGACATCCGGCAATGCACGTGCAGGCGCGCACCCGGCCGCAGCGCGTAAAACGACTTCAGCAGGTCGGGCAACCACAACTCCGCGTAATCCTCGGGCAACCCGAAACGCACGACGCCGCGGTCGCTGCTCGTCTGCTTCAGCGCGATGATCGCGTCGTTCTGCACCTGGATGATCCGCCGCGCGTGAATCAGGAAGTTCTCGCCGTCCCGCGACAGTTCGAGCCGCCGGCTGTTGCGCATGAACAAGTGCGTGTCGAGCCGCTCCTCGAGCGTCCGGATCCGCAGGCTGATGGTCGACTGCGTGCGATGCAGTTGCCGGGCCGCCGCGGTAAAGCCGCCGCTCTCGACGACGGCAACGAATGCGCGGATCAGCTCCGGGTCGAGCGAACTCAGCTTCGACCAATCGGGCTTCTGAATGGCTGCCATCGGAATTACTCGCTTTCGAAAAAGGACGGGGCGACGAAAGATGGGACTGGCGATGCCGATTGTTGTCCAGACCCGCACGGCCCTCCAACCCCTGCCCGGGTATGACAAACCCGGAGCCGGCAGGCAGCCGTCCGCCCGCACCGCCCGTTCCGCGACACCGTCCCGAAGCACCGGCCGCCCGGCCGGCGGGCGTTCGCGCGCGGCGTTCAGGGCTTTCCCGGAGACGACGAAAACTCATACCTCGATCAGAAAACATCGATTCACCGGCCGCGCCGCGGCCCCCGACAATCGCCTCACACCCACCTCATCGACGAGACACAGCAATGACCGCACTGCAACCCAGACAGCTTTTCATCGGCGAAGGCTTCGAAGGCCCCGGCGTCAACCTCGCGCACATCAACGTGCTGATCGGCCCGCGCAACGGTCCCGCCGGGCAGGCGTTCGCGACCGCACTCGCGACGCCGTCGGCCGGCCATGCGCCGTTCGTCGTGATCGCGCAGCCGGGCATACCGACCAAGCCGCTCACGCTGTACGTGAACAAGGCGCAGATCGACGGCGACTTCCACGGCAATGCGACGTGGGGCGCCTCGCAGGCCGGCATCGCGAAGGCGGTCGCCGAAGCGCTCGAAAACGGCACGCTGCCGCCCGAAGCGGAGAACGACTGGGTCGTCGTGTCGGCGAACTGGGTGAACCCGAAGACCGACGATCTCGACGCCGTGTTCGAGAACAACTACCGCGCGTGCCGCAACGCGATCGTCGCCGCGATGGAGGGGCTGCCGCATCGCGACGCGGTGTTCGCCGCCGCGCGCGACGTATCGAACCCGTTCTACACGCCGAACAAGCACTGACCGACAACGAACGGCCGGCAAGGCCGAATCAGGAGGAAGCATGGAATACGTCCGCCTCGGCCAGTCCGGCCTGAAGGTGTCCCGGCTGTGCCTCGGCACGATGAACATGGGCACGCCCGAATGGAAGCCGTGGATCTTCGACGAAGCGCAGAGCGAACCGATCGTGCGCCGCGCGCTCGATGCCGGCGTCAACTTCATCGATCTCGCGGATTTCTATTCGACAGGCGTCGGCGAGGAAGTGGTTGGCCGCATCCTGAAGCGCAACGCGCGCCGCGAGGAGCTCGTCGTCACGACGAAGGTCGGCTACGACATGGGCAGCTATCCGAACGCCGGCGGCCATTCGCGCAAGCACGTGCTGGACGGCATCGACGGGTCGCTGAAGCGTCTCGGAATGGACTACGTCGACATCTTCATGCTGCACTTCTTCGACGTGAACACCCCCGTCGAGGAAACGATGAGCGCGATGCACGACATCGTGCGCGCGGGCAAGGCCCGCTATATCGGCGTGTCGACGATGTATACGTGGCAATTCGCAAAGATCATGCAGGTGTGCGAGCGCAACGGCTGGGACAAGCCGATCAACATGCAGTTGCAGCTGAACCTCGCATATCGCGAGGAAGAGCGCGAAATGGTGCCGTACTGCATCGACCAGGGCGTCGGCGTGTCGGTATTCAGCCCGCTCGCACGCGGCCTGCTGACCTGCGAGTCGCAATCGACGCGCAACCAGACCGACTTCTTCACCGCGCAGATGTACGGTGACGAGGCATCGCTCGCGATCGCCGAATCGGTCGCGAAGGTCGCGAAGCGGCGCGGCGTGCCGCCCGCGCAAATCGCGCAGGCCTGGGTGCTGAGCCGTCCCGGCATTGCCAGCATGCTGGTCGGCGCCGATTCCGTCGCGCAATTCGACAGCGCGCTCGGCGCGCTCGAAACCCGACTCGGCGAAGACGAACTGCACGAGCTCGAACGCAACTACACGCCGTGCGACCTGATCAACGACTACACGGCCGGCCGGCGCATCGCGCGCGCGTCGCGCCCGGCGCAGGGCAGCTTCACGGATTGAAGGAACCACACACGATGACCGAATTTCTCAGAACCGGCCACTACATCGGCGGCGAATGGCACGAACCGCATGGCGCGAGCGACGCGACCTATGCGGTGCTGAACCCCGCGACCGGCGAGACCATCGCGAAAGTCGCGAAAGGCGGCGCAGACGACGCCCAGCGCGCGATCGACGCCGCGGCGCGCGCGTTGCCCGGCTGGCGCGCGCTGACCGCGAAGGCGCGCGGCGCCCGGGTCAAACGCTGGGGCGAACTGATGCTCGAACATCGCGACGCGCTCGCCGAGCTGCTGACGCGCGAACAGGGCAAGCCGCTCGCGGAAGCCCGCGGCGAAGTCGCGTACGCGGCGAGCTTTCTCGAATGGTTCGCGGAAGAGGCGAAGCGGATGTACGGCGACGTGATCCCGAGCCCGAAGCCCGACGCGCAGATCGTCGTCACGCGCGAACCGGTCGGTGTCGTCGCGGCGATCACGCCGTGGAATTTCCCGCTCGCGATGATCACGCGCAAGGCCGGCCCCGCGCTCGCGGCGGGCTGCACGATGGTGCTGAAGCCGTCCGAGGAAACCCCGCTGTCGGCGTTCGCGCTCGCGGTGCTCGCCGAGCGTGCGGGCGTGCCGGCCGGCGTGTTCAACGTCGTGTCGGGCGACGCGGTCGCCATCGGCGAGGCGCTCACGCATTCGCCCGTCGTGCGCAAGCTGTCGTTTACGGGCTCGACACGCGTCGGCAAGCTGCTCGCGAAGCAGTCGGCCGACACGCTGAAAAAGCTGTCGCTCGAACTCGGCGGCAACGCGCCGTTCATCGTGTTCGACGACGCCGATCTCGACGCGGCCGTGCAGGGTGCGATCGCATCGAAGTTCCGCAACACGGGGCAGACCTGCGTGTGCGTGAACCGCTTCCTCGTGCAGGACGGCGTGTACGACGCCTTCACGCGCAAGCTCGCCGACGCGGTGCGCGCACTGCGCGTCGGCAACGCGCTCGCGGGCGACGTCGACCAGGGGCCGCTGATCAACGAAGCGGCGCTCGGCAAGGTCGAGCGGCATGTGGCCGACGCGACCGCGAAAGGCGCGAGCGTGCTCACCGGCGGCAAGCGCCACGCGCTTGGCGGCACCTTCTACGAACCGACCGTGCTGACCGGCATGACACCCGACATGCTGATCGCCGAAGAGGAAACCTTCGGCCCCGTGGCCGGCTGCTTCCGCTTCACGACCGAGGAAGAAGCCGTCGCCGCGGCCAACGACACGCCGTTCGGTCTGTCGGCGTACTTCTACACGCGCGACCTCGGCCGCGCATGGCGCGTGTCCGGCGCGCTCGAAAGCGGGATGGTCGGCGTCAACGACGGGATCATCTCGACGGAGGTCGCGCCGTTCGGCGGCGTCAAGCAATCGGGGCTCGGCCGCGAAGGCTCGAAGTACGGCCTCGACGAGTACGTGGAGCTCAAGTACACGCTGATGGCCGGTCTCGGCCGCTGACCGCGCCCGGCGGTCCCGACGCTCGACATGCGCCGCGCGCCATCCGGCCGCGCGGCGCCCGGCACGGCTTCCCGGCGTCGTTCGATGCCCGCACGTCGCATGCCGGACGCACAACAATCCAGGAGACAGCTTGAATCAAGCCAACCTTCAATCCGGCACGGCGCGCGCATTGCCGCCGTCGCGCGGCGCCGATGTGCCGCACCACCCCGTCGCACTCGACGACGTGCCGCTCAACCGCTTCCACGTGAAGATCGCGGGGCTGACGTTCGGCGCGCATTTCACCGAAGGCTATACGCTCGGCACGATCGGCTACGCGCTGGCCGCGCTCGGCAAGCAGATGCCGCTCGATGCGTTCTGGATGGGGATGATCGGCAGCTCGGCACTGGTCGGCATCTTCTTCGGCAGCCTCGTGTTCGGCTGGCTGTCCGACCGGATGGGTCGCCAGAAAATATTCCTGACGAGCTTCGTGATCATCACCGCAGCCGCGTTCGCGCAGTTCTTCGTGTCGTCGCCGCTCGAACTGTGCCTGCTGCGCGTGCTGATCGGCTTCGGGATGGGCGGCGACTTCACGGTCGGCCACGCGATCCTCGCCGAATTCTCGCCGCGCAAGCATCGCGGCGCGCTGCTCGGTTCGTTCAGCGTGATCTGGACGATCGGCTATGTCGCGGCGAACGTGCTCGGCCTCGCCTACAGCGACGTCGCGCCCGACGCATGGCGCTGGCTGCTGGCGTCGGCCGCGCTGCCGGCGTTCGTCGTGCTCGTGTTGCGGATCGGCACGCCCGAATCGCCGCGCTGGCTGCTCGGCAAGGGCCGCGAGCGCGAAGCGCGCGCGATCGTCGCAAAGCACTTCGGGCCGCACGTGATGCTCGACGGCGCCACCGAACCGCACGCGCACGGCGGCTTTGCCCGACTGTTCCAGCGCGACCTGATTCGCCGCACGATCTTCAACTGCGCGTTCTTCGTGTGCCTGGTGATTCCGTACTTCGCGATCTACACGTTCCTGCCGACGATCCTGAAGACGATCGGCCTCGCCGAAGGCTTCGGCGCCGACCTGATGCTGAACGGCTTCCTCGTGCTCGGCGCGCTGATCGGAATCTGGCTCACGATCCGGCTGTCGCGGCGCGGCTTCCTGATCGGGTCGTTCGCGGTAACGTGCGCGTCGCTCGTCGCGCTGGCGCTGCTGCCGTCGTCGGCGGCCATCGCGATGATCGTTGCGTTTGCCGTGTTCACGCTGACGATGTCGGCATTCAGCAATCTTGTCGGCGTGTTTCCACCCGAGTGCTTCCCGACCGAAGTACGCGCAAGCGGCGTCGGCCTCGCGATCGCGTGCAGCCGGCTCGGATCGGCGATCGGCACGTTCCTGCTGCCGGTCGGCATCGCGACGCTCGGTTTTCACGCGACGATGTTCGCGCTGGCCGGCGTGTTGCTGGTCGGGATGATCGTGTCGATCGCCTGGGCACCGGAGACGAAGCACCTGACGCTGGAGGAGGCGGCCGGGCACTGAAGGACCGATGCGCGGCGCGCTTGCCGGAAGGGCCGGGCCCGCCGGCAGGCGCGACGCGACATCGTGTGTATCGGTACGAGCCGGGCGGAAGCCCGGCAGGACGCCCCGCTGCGGCACGTTCGAGCTGGCTGTTCGGCAGACTGGGGCCGCCGGATTCGCGGCGATATGCTGGGGCTTTCCGTTTCCTGTGCACGACCATGCCGGCCCTTCATGTCGATCTCAGTCATGTTCTCCCGTACGAAGCGATTTACTTCGACGATCGACTGACGGTCGAGCGAAACGATCTGGACATTCCCGCGCTGCTTGGTATCGAAGGCGAAGTCACCGACGAGTTGCTCGTGTCCCTGTGCGGCGCGCCGGCCGAATCGGATATCGAGAGCTATCTCGACAGTTCAGGCAGGCTGACTTTCGCCGTCACCCACCCGGCGTTGATCCGATCCGAGAATCGGATATCCGTCCTTCGAAGCACGGACGCGTCCGTACTCGAACTAGAGACCATCGATCTTTCCGACAGCGCGGTCGTCGGACTCGGCGCGGCCATGCTCTGGAGAATCGCTCGAGCGTGCGCTACCTTGGGCATCCCTCGGATCGTCGCACTGGCCGTGGGCGGTCGAAAGGCTGCGCCGAAACCCGGCGGCCCACGACTCTACGGATACTACGCGTGGCCGAGATTCGGCTTCGATGCACCGATTCCCGGCGAGCACGATGACGAAGCAGCGCTGTTCCAGTACTTCCGCGGATACCCGATCGGGCTGGCCGACGGGTCCCTTCGATCGCTGCGGGCACTTTACGCGACGAGAGCCGGTCGCGACTTCTGGCGAGTAGCCGGGTCGCACCGGTGGATGACATTCGACGTCGCACCGCATCGCGAGTCCGTGCGGGCGCTGCGCGCATACCTGATTGAAAAGGAGATTTACGAATGACTGTCAAGCGCTGTCGCATCACGGGATTCCGGATCGCACGCACTGCGGCGAAGCGAGATCGCTCGACAATCGGGCACCGCGTAGAAACCATGCAGGTCATCGGTACGTTCATCGCGAACGCACTCCATGACAGCCTGGCGCGCGTCATGCGCGGCTTTGCCGCGGAGCACGGCCTGCGCCCCGCCAGCCAGCCCGTATCACGGCCACCAAGAAAAGTCTTCGATACGGGGCGCATCGATCACTCGAAGAGTCAGTTGCCCATCATTTCGGAAGCTGAAGCAAGGGCCGTCGGGCGCCGGAAAACCCTTCTCCATTTCGGCCAGGACCCCGATCAATGACCCAATGACCCACAGCCGGCACGGTAACCATCTTTAACGGATAACAACGCGGAGACCATGCGTGCCGGATTAGGACGAGGCTCGGGTTTTCCAACGTCCCGATCAGCCGCGTCGCATCGTCGCCCCTACCCCTGCCTCGCCGCCTGCTCCCGCAGCCACGCGGCGAACGCGCGCACCGGCTCGATCGCGACGTTCTCCGGCGCGATGTCGAGCCAATAACCGAACGGCCCGATCGGCAGCACCGGCGACAGCTCCACGAGGCTGCCCTCGGCGATCTCCTCCTCGATCATCGTGAGGTCGACCACGGCAAGCCCGGCGCCCTTGCGCGCCGCGCGGATCGCCTGTTCGAGGGTCGAGAACTCGATGCCGTCGCCGATCCGCTCGACCGCGATCCCTGCCTGCTCGCACCAGTCGGCCCACAACGTCAGGCGCTTGCCCTCGTGCAGCACGTGCAGCGACGGCAGCCGGCCGAGCAGCGCATCGAGCGCGTCGCCGCGGTAGCGCGGCGCGCCAACCAGCGCATGGCGCTCCATCATCAGCAGCTCCGACTGCATGCCCGGCCGCGCCACGCGCCCGAAGCGGATGTGGCAATGGCAATCGTCGGCCGGCTCGGTGCGGATCGACAGCTCGACATCCGGCAGCACCTCCGCGAGCGTGCCGAGCCGCGGCGAAAACCACTGCGTCGCGAACGTCGGCGGCAGCGACACCGTAAGGCGCCGCTTCGCGCCGGGCCGTGCGGCGGCGATCTCGCCGACGCCGCGCTCGATCGTGTCGAACGCTTGCCCGACGAACGGCAGCAGCCGCTCGCCGGCATCCGTCAGACGCACGCCCTTGTGATCGCGCTCGAACAGCCGCGCGCCGAGCGCCTCCTCGAGCAAGCGGATCTGCCGGCTCACCGCGCCTTGCGTCACGCACAGCGAAACCGCCGCGCGGTTGAAGCTCAGATGACGCGCGGCTTCTTCGAAAAATCGCAACGCGATCAACGATGGCAGGCGTCGCATGATATGTGTTTCCTCTCCGTCTTTCGTCTGGCTGCCGGCCAGGCCGCCGGCAATCTTGCGCGCAGCTTTATCGCAGAAAAACGCGCCGCCCGGCAGGTCGTGAAAACCCCGATATCCGTTGCGCGCGGCCCATCGGCCGGCCGCGTCATTCGTCGTTCCCGCCGCGCCGTCCACCCGCCTACAATAAGCATCCCGCACCAAACACGACACCGCCCCGTGAGACGCAAGATGCCGGCGCTGAATGCGCTGAAAGCCTTCGAGATGGCCGGCCGCACCGGCAGCTTTACACGCGCGGCCGAACTGCTCAACGTGACGCAGAGCGCGGTGAGCCGGCAGGTGCGCCAGCTCGAAGGCCAGCTCGGCGAAACGCTGCTCGAGCGCCGCCATCACCAGCTCGAACTGACGGCGGCCGGGCGCGTGCTGCTGCGCGCGCTGCAACAGTCGTTCGACAAGATCGAGCTGACCGTGCGCAGCCTGCAGGAGAAAACCCATCTGAACCGCCTGCGCGCCAACGTCCCGCCGACCTTCGCCGCGCGCTGGCTGATGCCGCGCCTCGGCCGGCTGCGCGACGCACATCCCGAATTCGAGCTGAGCCTCACGACCCGGATCCACGACAGCCTCGGCGAATCGCGCGTGCTCGACTGCGCGATCCGCTTCGGCGACGGTGAATGGGATGGCTTCGACAACGCATTGCTGATGCAGGAGCAGCATATCGCCGTCTGCGCTCCCGCGCTCTACGCACGGCTGCGGCAAGACGGCGCGCCGATCGACCTGAACCGCTTCACGCTGCTGCACGTGCTCGCGACCGACGACCAGCGCTACCTGACCTGGCAGCACTGGCTGAAAGCCGCCGGCATCGCCGATGTCGATACGCGCGGCGGCTACGAGTTCGACCTGCTCGACCACGCGATCCGCGCGGCGATCGACGGCCTCGGGATCACGATCGCCGACCGCCACATGGTCGCGCGCGAGCTCGCGACCGGGCAATTGATGCAGGTGCTCAACGTACACGTCGACGGCCATCAGTCGTACTGGTTCGTCACGCGCCCCGAACAGACGAACCTGCCGCACATCGTGCAGTTCCGCGACTGGCTGCAACAGGAAGTGTGGCTCGCGAAACGCCACCTCGAACCGTCATCGCCGCTGCCGCAGGTGCCGCTGCGCTAGGGCCTGTTCACGCTAATAACGGGCTTGCGAACGTGCCTTTCCGCCCGTAGGGCAAGGAGAGAGGAGGCGCAATAGCCGTAGCTATTGCAACGACGAACGACGCCGACATGCGGGCGGAAAGGCACGTTCCCCTGTTTTGGAAAATTCATTCGTGGGGCTGGCCACCAGAAGGGCCCGTTATTAGCGTGAACAGGCCCTGGGGCCTGTTCACGCGTCGCCTGGCTGGCGGGCGCCGCCCTGCCGGCTCCCGCGCCCCGACACACGCAAATCAGTCGGGGAATACCCCCGCCGGTGCCGCCGCCGCCCGCCGTCCCGGTCGCCGCGGTGGCCTTGTCTGACGGGCGATTCCGGTTGCCCGGCCGAGTAACGTGCGTTTTTCTCATGCTCGGCGCGAAAATAAGTCGTTTGTCGTGCAATAAACGCATGAACAGAATGGCTCCTGTCCTGTTGTCGCGCGTTTCGCCATCCGAAGCGATCCGCCCGCCCCCCCTTGGAGGAGCCTCTTCATGCGAACCGAACGCAACTACGTGAACGGCCGTTTCGTCGTCCCGGAAAGCGACGCGTTCATCGTCGTCCACGATCCCGCCACCGAAGCGCCGTTCGCGCGCGTGCCCGCCGCGACGCCGGCCCACGCGCTCGCCGCGGCCGACGCGGCCGCCGCCGCGCAAAAGGGCTGGCGCACGCTGCCGAGCGCCGAGCGCGCGGCGTACCTGCATCGTTTCGCCGATGCGCTCACCGCACGCGCCCCGCAGATCGGCGCGGCGCTGGCTCGGGAATCCGGCAAGAGCGTCGAGGACGCGTCGAACGAAGCCGTCTACGCGGGCCAGATCACGCGCTATCACGCCGAATGGGCGCGCCGGATCGAAGGTGAAATCATTCCGAGCGACACGCCCGACGAAAACCTGTTCCTGCAACGCGAGCCGATCGGCGTCGTCGCGTGCCTGATCCCGTTCAACTATCCGGTCTACACGCTGCTGCGCAAAATCGCGCCTGCGCTGATCGCCGGCAACACGGTGGTCGTGCGACCGAGCAACCACACGCCGGTGTCGGCATTCGAGATCGCGAAAGCCGTCGACGACGCGGGCTTCCCGCCGGGTGTCGTCAACATCCTGACGATGGATCATGCGACGGCCGAGGCGCTGTGCACGCATCCGGCGGTCGGAATGATCACGCTCACGGGCAGCGTGAACGCGGGCCGCAAGGTGCTCGACTACTGCAAGGCGAACATCGCGAAGCCGTCGCTCGAACTCGGCGGCAAGACACCCGCGATCATCGAGCCCGATGCCGATCTGGAACGCGCGGCCGCGGCGCTCGTCGCGTCGAAGACCACGCACTGCGGGCAGCTTTGCACCGCCGTCGAACGCGTGTACGTGCATGACGGCGTATACGACCGCTTCGTCGCGTTGCTGAAGGCGAAGATGGCCGCGGTGCGCAGCGGCGATCGCGCAGCCGATCCGTCGAACATGGGCCCGCTCGTCAGCGCATCGGCGCGCGCGCACATCCATGCAATGGTCGAACGCGCGGTCGCGGCCGGCGCGACGCTCGAAACGGGCGGCGCAATTCCCGACGGCCCCGGCTTCTTCTACCCGGCCACGCTGCTCACCGGCTGCCGGCAGGACATGGAAATCGTGCAGGAGGAAACCTTCGGCCCGATCATGCCGGTGCTGCGCTACACGACGATCGACGAGGCCATCGCGTTCGCGAACGATCACCAGTTCGGGCTGTCGTCGGTGCTCTACACCGAGAACTACCGCACCGCGATGAAGGTGGCGAACGCGATCGAAGCCGGCGAGCTGTACGTCAATCGCACGCCGGCCGATCCGTACCAGGGCTTTCACGCGGGCTGGAAACGCTCGGGGCTCGGCGGCGACGACGGCAAGCACGGCATGCTCGAATTCACGCAGACGCGCCTCGTCGTCATGAAGTACTGACACTGACGCACGCCCCGGCGCCATTTCCCGGTGCCATTTTCCGGCGCGCATGGCAACGGCCCCCGTCGCACGTGCCGTTCCCACGATCGACCTGCACATAACAAATCTGCAGACGCCCGCTTCCAGGGCGCCTGATGGAGGAAGACATCATGCCCACCCAGCCGTCGACGCCCGCCGCGTCGCTCGCATTGTCCGGCGCCGCGCACGAGTCGCGCGCGCAGCGCTACCTGCAGCTGCTGCTGCTCGTGATCGCCGCCGGCGCGATCTACCCGATGCTGTACCTGCGGCAGGTGTACCAGCCGACGATGCTGCAGTTCTTCCGGATCGACGACGTGCAACTCGGCTATCTGTACTCGTCGCTCGGCACGATTTTCCTGCTCAGCTACCTGCCGAGCGGCTGGCTCGCCGACCGTCTGTCGCCGCGCTGGCTGATCTGCTTCTCGCTGCTCGCGACCGGCGCGCTCGGCCTCGTCTACGCGACCGGACCGTCGTTCGACGCGCTCGTACTGATCTTCGGCGGCTGGGGGCTGACGACGGGCCTCACGTTCTGGGCGGCCGTGATCAAGCGCGTGAACATGATCGCCGGCCCCGACGAACAGGGCCGCTTCTTCGGGCTGCTCGACGGCGGGCGCGGGCTCGTCGAGGCACTGCTCGCGACGATCGCGATCACGCTGTTCGCGTACGTGACGCAGGCGCGAGGCGGCACCGACGCGGCCGGCTTCACGCTCGTCGTGCATCTGTACGCGTGCTTCTGCATCGCGCTCGGTGTGCTGCTTGCGCTGGTGAAGGATCGACCGCGCGCCGACGGGCGCCAGGCAGCGCGGCACCGCTGCAGTGACGACCTCCGCGGTAACGACCGCCGCACCAATGTGCTGACCGATCTGAAGACGCTCGCGGCGATTCCCGAGCTGTGGCTCGTCGCGGCGATCGTGTTCTGCGGCTATCAGGTGTTCTGGGCCACCTACAGCTTCTCGGCCTACCTGCACGAAGGCAATTTCGGGCTGAGCGCGACCGCGGCCGGCTTCATCACGACCCTCAAGCTGTGGATGCGCCCCGTCGGCGGGATCGGCGGCGGCTTCCTCGGCGACCGCGTGTCGAAGGTGTCCGTGCTGTTCTGGGCACTCGTGCTCGCGGCGCTGTCGCTCGTCGGGCTGATCGCCGCGCCGCCGCACAGCCCGCAAGCGATGCTCGTCGTGCTCGTGCTGTTCATCGGCATCCTCACCTATGCGATACGCGGCCTCTACTGGTCGCTGCTCGACGACTGCCGCGTGCCCACGCACTGCGCGGGTCTCGCCATCGGCCTGATCTCGGTGCTCGGCTATTCGCCCGACGTGTTCGTGCCGCTGATCAACGGCTACGTGACGCAGACCTGGCCCGGCGCACACGGCTATCAGCTCTATTTCGGCTATATCGCGGCCATCGCTCTGTGTGGCGCGGGCGCCGCGGCATGCCTCAAACATCGTCTCAACCGCATCAATCGCGTCAACCGCCTCAAGGAGTCCGCATGAAGATCGTTTCGCTCGAAACCCACATCGTCGCCGTCCCGCCGCCGCATATTGGCGGGATGTACTGGATCTTCGTGAAGCTGAAGACCGACTGCGGCATCGAAGGCGTCGGCGAGATCTACTCGGCGACGTTCCACCCGAAGGCGATGGGCCCGATCATCGACGACGTGTTCGACCGCTACCTGCTGAACCACGATCCGCACCACGTCGAGCGGCTGTTCCGCGAGACCTACTCGAGCGGCTTCACGCAACGGCCCGACCTGACGATGATGGGGGTCGTCAGCGGGCTCGAGATGGCGTGCTGGGACATCGTCGGCAAGGCCGCCGGCAAGCCCGTGTACGAGTTGCTCGGCGGCCGGATCCACGAACGGCTGCGCTCGTACACGTACCTGTACCCGAAGAACGCGAACGGCGAATACGATTACGACGATCCCGATCTCGCCGCCGAATGCGCGGCCGAGAACGTGAAGCGCGGCTTCACGGCGGTCAAGTTCGATCCGGCCGGCCCGTACACGGCCTATTCGGGCCACCAGTTGTCGCTGGAAGTGCTCGATCGCTGCGAGCTGTTCTGCCGCCGCGTACGCGAAGCAGTCGGCAGCAAGGCCGACCTGCTGTTCGGCACGCACGGTCAGATGGTGCCGTCGTCGGCGATCCGGCTCGCGAAGCGGCTCGAGAAATACGACCCGCTGTGGTTCGAGGAGCCCGTGCCGCCGGGTCAGGAAGAGGCGATCGCCGACGTCGCGAAGCACACGTCGATTCCGATCGCGACCGGCGAGCGCCTGACGACCAAATACGAATTCCACAAGCTGCTGCAGGCGGGCGGCGCGTCGATCCTGCAATTGAACGTCGCCCGTGTCGGGGGGCTGCTCGAAGCGAAGAAAATCGCGACCCTCGCCGAAGTGCACTACGCGCAGATCGCGCCGCACCTGTACAACGGACCGGTGGGCGCGGCCGCGAGCATCCAGCTCGCGACCTGCACGCCGAACTTCCTGATCCAGGAAAGCATCATGACCTGGGGCGGCTTCCATGCGGAGGTCGTGAAGACCCCGATCCGCTGGGAAGACGGCTACATCATCCCGTCGAACGAGCCGGGCCTCGGCATCGAGCTCGACATGGACGTCGTGCGCCGGCACACGCCGTACACCGGCGAGCGGCTGCATCTGCAGATGGGCGAGAAACCCGTCGACGTGAAGGATCTCGCGCCCGCGAAGGGCTGAGCACGAAGGACGAGACATGACCTACGACTACATCATCGTCGGCGCGGGATCGGCCGGCTGCATTCTCGCGAACCGCCTGAGCGAATCGGGCCGGCACTCGGTGCTGCTCCTCGAAGCGGGCGAACAGGACGCGTCGTTCTGGTTCAAGGTGCCGGTCGGCTTCACGAAGACCTACTACAACCGCCGCTACAACTGGATGTACTACAGCGAACCGGAAGCGCAGCTCGGCGGTCGCAGCCTGTACTGCCCGCGCGGCAAGGTGGTCGGCGGCTCGGGCTCGATCAACGCGATGGTCTACGTGCGCGGCCAGCGCAGCGACTACGACGACTGGGCCGCGGCCGGGAATGCCGGCTGGGCCTACGACGACGTGCTGCCGTACTTCCGCAAGCTCGAAACGCACGCGGCCGGCGCAACCGATCCGCAGCATCACGGCACGTCGGGGCCGATCCACATCACGTCGATGAAGGCCGACGTGCATCCGATCGTCCATGAATTCCTGAAGGGTTGCGAGCAGCTGAACCTGCCGCGCACCGACGATTTCAACGGTGCGCGGTTCGAAGGTGCGGGCATCTACGACCTGAACACGAAGCACGGCGAACGCTGTTCGAGCAGTTTCGCCTATTTGCGACCCGCGCTCGGCCGGCTGAATCTCACGCTGCGCGCCGGTGTGCTCGTGCGCCGCGTGACGTTCGACGGTACGCGTGCGGCCGGCGTGATCGTCGCGGGCGAACGCGGCGACGAAACGCTGAGCGCCGCGCGCGAAGTCATTCTCGCGGCCGGCGCGGTCGATACGCCGAAGCTGCTGCAACTGTCGGGCGTCGGCGATCCGGCGCTGCTCGCGCGTCATCGCGTGCCGCTCGTGCATGCGTTGCCGGCCGTCGGCCGCAACCTGCAGGACCACCTGTGCGTGAGCTTCTATTTCAAGGCGAACCGGCCGACGCTCAACAACGAGATGGGGACGCTGCTCGGCAAGGTGAAGATCGGATTGCGCTATCTGCTGACGAAGCGCGGCCCGCTCGCGATGAGCGTGAACCAGGCCGGCGGGTTCTTCCGCGGCACGGCGGACACGCACGAGCCGAACCTGCAGCTTTACTTCAACCCGCTGTCGTACCGGATCCCGAAGAGCGATCGCGCAAGCATCAAGCCCGAGCCCTACTCCGGTTTTCTGATCGCGTTCAACCCGTGCCGGCCCACGAGCCGCGGCACGATCGAGATCGCATCGAACCGCGCGGAAGATGCCGCGAAAATCCGCATCAATGCACTCACCACGCAAAAGGATCTCGACGAAGCCGTGCAGGGCAGCAAGGTGATCCGCGCGCTGATGCAGGCGCCGGCGCTGAAGGCGATGACGGTCGAGGAAATTTCGCCGGGGCCGCAGGTCGATTCCGACGAAGCGATGCGGCAGTACTTCCGCGAGCAGTCGGGTTCGATCTACCACCTGTGCGGGTCGTGCGCGATGGGGCCGGATGCGGCGACGTCGGTCGTCGACGCATCGCTGCGCGTGCACGGGCTGAAGGCGTTGCGCATCGTCGATGCGTCGGTGTTCCCGAACATCACGTCGGGGAACATCAATGCGCCGACGATGATGGTCGCGGAAAAAGGCGCGGATCTGATCCTGGCCGATGCGTTGCGCGGCGAGGCGGGCGGCGTGCCGGCCGGCGCGCGGGAAACCGTCGCACATTGATCCGGCGGCCGGGCGCGTCGGTACGAATCGCACACCGCAGCCCGGCTTCCCTGCAGGCATCCGTATGAGGTTATAGAATCGACGACTCCGCTTCCACGTATATCCGTCATGTCGAACGTCGATTCCACGCTTTCAGAAAACCTTTTCTCGTACGGCACGCTTCAGCTCGAACAGGTGCAGCTTGCAACGTTCGGCCGATTGCTGGGCGGTCATGCCGATCACATGCCCGGCTATTCGCTCGCGATGCTGGAAATCAAGGATCCCGAGGTCGTCGCGACCAGCGGGAAGACGCATCACCCGGTCGTGACCTATACCGGTAATCCCGGCGACAAGGTCAGCGGCACCGTGTTCGCGATCACGCCCGAGGAACTGAAGCACGCGGACGACTACGAAGTCGATGCATACCGCCGCGATCTCGTCGTGCTCGCGTCGGGCGCATCGGCGTGGGTGTACGTGGACGCGAACTCACCGCGTCAGGGCTGACGGCGAAACGCCGGCATGCCGCGCGGGTTCGTATCGCCGGCGTCCGGTAAAAAACCGGCGCACCGCTCGTCGCGATGCGCCGCGTTTCATCCGCGAGCCGACCCGACCGGTCAGTTCACGCCGGTCCGCTTCTCCACGAACCGCCGTACATACTCGTCGGCCGGCCGCGACAGGATATCGTCCGGCGTGCCGACCTGCACGAGCGTGCCATCGCGCAGGATCGCGATCCGGTCGCCGATGCGCAAGGCCTCGTCGAGATCATGCGTGATGAACACGATCGTTTTCGAAAGCGTCGCCTGCAACTCGAGCAATTGATCCTGCATTTCGGTGCGAATCAGCGGATCGAGCGCGGAAAACGCCTCGTCCATCAGCAGCACGTCGGTGTCGGCCGCCAGCGCACGCGCGAGCCCGACACGCTGCCGCATCCCGCCCGACAGCTCGTCCGGGTAATGCTCGCCATACCCGTCGAGCCCCACCTTCGTCAGCCAGTCGCGCGCGGCATCGAGCGCGTCGTGCCGGTTCTCGCCGCGCGTGCGCAGCGCGTACGCGGCATTGTCGAGCACGGTCTGGTGCGGCAGCAGCCCGAAATTCTGGAACACCATGCTGACCTTGTAGCGGCGCAATTCCCGCAATCCGTTCGCATCGAGCCTGATCACGTCGTTGCCGTCGATCACGATCTCGCCGGCCGTCGGTTCGATCAGCCGGTTGAAGTGACGCACGAGCGTGGATTTCCCCGAGCCCGACAGCCCCATGATCACGAAGATCTCGCCCGACGCGATGCCGAGGCTCACGTCGTTGAGTCCGACGTTGCAGCCCGTTTCCGACAGCACGTCGGCCTTGCGCTTGCCCGCCCGCAACAGGTCGAGCACGCGCGGATGCGCGGCCTCCGGCCCGAACAGCTTGTATACGTGCCTGACGTCGATGGTTGCCATGTGTGCCTCCGTGGCTATGCGCGCGACGATTGCGCCGGCGGGTTCGACTCGGTGCCGGACGGCGCCGCCTTGCGCGGCAGACGGTACGGCACGCGCGACGCGCCCTTCTGCCGGCGCTGCTGCGCAAGCCGCCGCCGCGCGCGCCGCTCCTGGCCGAAGCCCTGGCTGATGCGGTCGATGACGATCGCCAGGATCACGATCGCGATGCCGGCCTGCGTGCCCTTGCCGACGTCGAGCGTCTGGATACCCGCGAGCACGTCCTCGCCGAGCCCGCGCGAGCCGATCATCGACGCGATCACGACCATCGACAGCGCCATCATCGTCGTCTGATTGATACCGGCCATGATGCTCGGCCGCGCGAGCGGCAACTGCACGTTGACGAGCAACTGCCAGCGCGTCGTACCGAACGCGCGCGCGGCCTCGGTCACGTCCGGATCGACCTGGCGGATGCCGAGGTCGGTCAGCCGGATCAGCGGCGGCAGCGCATAGATGATGGTCGCGAGGATCGCCGGCACCTTGCCGAGCCCGAACAGCATCAGCACCGGAATCAGGTAGACGAAGCTCGGCAGCGTCTGCATCACGTCGAGCACCGGCAGCAACAGCCGGCGCAACCACGCGCTGCGCGACGCGAGAATGCCGAGCGGCACGCCGATCGCGACCGACAGCACCGTCGCGACGAGCATCAGCGCGAGCGTCTGCATCAGCTTGTCCCACAGGCCGAAGCAGCCGATCGCGTAGAGCAGCAGCATGAACAACGCGCCGAGGCCCGCACGGCGCGTCGCATTCCACGCGATCGCGCCGACCACGAGCAGCACGAGCCACGGCGGCGCCACGCGCAGCACGCCCTCGAGCGGCACCAGCAGATAGCGCAGCAGCAGCGCGCTGACGTGGTGAAAGCTGTCGCCGTATCGCGCGACGAAGGTTTCGACCGCGCCGTTCACCCAGTCGGCGATCGACAGGTGCAGGAAGAAGCCGTTCATGTTCGTTCTCCGGCGCGCCGCGACGGCGCGCATGATGCCGCCGCCCGCGTTACGCGCCCTTCAGGCCGGCCGCGATCTTCTGCGCGACATCGGCCGGCACCCACTGCTTCCACATGTCCGGACGCGTTTTCAGGAACTGCGTCGCCATGGCCGCGCCGTCGATCTTCTTCGTCGTCATGTCGAGGATCGTCTGGTTCAGGAAATCCATCGGGAAGCCGACCTTCTCGAACACCGCCACGAGCGCGGGATTCGCGTCGTAAAACGGCTTCGACACACCGATCTTCAGGTGCGACACCATGTACGCCGACGCGCACGGGTTCGTCGCGTGCTCTTCGCGCAGCGTCTTCCAGCATGCTTCGTTGTACGCGGGCATCTTCAGCGCGACGAACCGGTATTTCGCCATCAGCGCGGCCGGCCCCCAGTAGTAGAACAGGATCGGCGCGCCGCGCTGGTACGCGGATGCGATCGCCGCATCGAGCGCCGCGCCCGTGCCCGGATGGAAATTCGTATACGACGCATCGAGCTTCAGCACGCGCAGCAGGCGCGTATTCACGCGCTCGCAATCCCAGCCGGTCGGGCAGTTCAGGAAGCGGCCCTTGTCGGGCTCCTCTTCATCCGCGAACACCTGCCTGAACTTCGGCAGATCCTCCACCGATGCGAGGCCCGCCGCCACCGGCTTGAGGTTACGGGCCGGGTCGCCCTTCACCACGTACTCGGGCACGTACCAGCCCTCCTTCGTGCCGCCCGGCAACGTATCGCCGACGAGCTTGACGGTGCCGGCCGCAACCGCCTTCGCGACAATTTCGCTGCGGCCCGTCCACTGCTCGGACCACACCTGCAGATCGTTGCGCGCGAGCGCCGTTTCCGTCGCGGCCGTACTGCCGGGCACGACATCGGTCTTGCAGTCGTAGCCCTTCTCCATGATCTGCCGCAGCACTTCGGTCGAGAACGACCCGCTTTCCCACGTGACGCCGGCGAAATGGACCGTCTTGCCGTCCGCGCACGCGCCGGCGGCCGCATGAGCCGCGGGCGCCGACAGGATCGCCGCGGCGGCGAGAAGGACTGTCTTCAGTCGTCGAATCTGCATGATGGGTCGTCTCCAGTCTGATCTGTTGTTTGTGCGTCGCGGCATGCGCGCGGCGGCCGAAAAACGTGTGCATGTCCCGCGTCCACGTCCGGTCAGCCTGCATGTTTCAACCGCCAATTTGTTTAGGGAAACGAGTAATTCCGATCATTTCGATCGGGTTCGCCAATCTTTCCCGATCCGGGCTCCGGCGGCCGAGGCGGCCCGTCGCGCGCCCCATCGGCGAACCCGATTCCATCCATCGAAATTACTCGCTTTCGATTCCGTTTCGGCTTGGGAACAATGCGCGGTGTCATCGGAGGAGACCGGACCGGACGCCGCCCGCCGCCACGCCACCGCACCCGCGGGCCGGCGCCGCGCGCGCCGCGCCGCTTCGCCCAGGATGACGGGACGCGCCGCACCGGGCGCGCTCACGACAACCGATACAAGCTGGACACCCGGAGATCTGAATGAACAAGACACTGACCGCGCTCGCCGTGACCGCCGCCTTCGCGTCGCCCGCATTCGCGCAGAGCAGCGTCACGCTGTACGGCGTGATCGACGAAGGCCTGAACTACACGAACAACGTCGGCACCGGCCACGTCTACGAAATGGCGAGCGGCTACGCGCAGGGCAGCCGCTGGGGCCTGAAGGGCAACGAGGATCTCGGCGGCGGCCTGAAAGCGGTCTTCCAGCTCGAAAACGGTTTCGACGTGAACAGCGGCCGGCTCGGCCAGGGCGGGCGCATGTTCGGCCGCCAGGCGTACGTCGGCCTGAGCCAGACGCAGTACGGCACGCTGACCTTCGGTCGCCAGTACGACTCCGTCGTCGACTATCTCGCGCCGACCACCGCCAACGGCAACTGGGGCGGCTACCTGCTCGCGCACCCGTTCGACAACGACAACACCGACAACTCGTTCCGGCTCGACAACACCGTGAAGTATGCGAGCCCGAACTTCGCGGGCTTCCAGTTCGGCGGCGCATACAGCTTCAGCAACAGCACCGGTTTCTCGGACAACCGCGCGTACAGCTTCGGCGCGCAATACCAGAACAACGGGCTGCTGATTGCCGCCGCGTACCTGCAGGCGAACCACCCGGGAGACGGCTCCGCCGGCGCGATCACGTCGAATGACGCGAGCTACATCGCCGAGCGCATGCGCGTGTTCGGCGCGGGCATCAACTACACGTTCGGGCCCGCGACGGTCGGCTTCGCATACACGAACTCGAACTACAAGAACCCGACCGGCAACGGCTATCTCGGCACGCCGGGCGCGATCATCGCGCCGGGGGCGACGGTCAGCGCAATCAAGTACCAGAACTTCGAAGTAAACGGCGCATACCAGATCACGCCGGCGTTCATGGTCGGCGCGCAGTACGTGCTGTCGCTCGAGAAATACGACGCGTCGACCGGCGACGCGAAGCCGAAGATCCACTCGGTCGGGCTGATGGCCGACTACAACCTGTCGAAGCGTACCGACGTGTACGTGCAGGCCGCGTACCAGCACATCGCCGGCGACAAGACGGATTCGATCCTCGACCAGGCCTTCATCCCCGGCACCGACGCGCCGTCGTCGACGTCGAATCAGGTGGCCGTGCGTCTCGCGCTGCGTCACAAGTTCTGACGCGGTTTCGCCGTCTTCACGCGACACCCCGCGCGGTCTGCCGCGGTGTCTTTGCCCGCTCGCAGGCGCATGCCTGCCGGCGGGCTTTTTGTTTCGGGGCGCGCTCAGGTGATTGGGCCGCCGGGCCGTGCACGCCCCGTCAACGATGACAGGACAACCGCCCATGCTCCGCCGATACACTGTGAGCCATCTCGACCTCCGGCATTCACGCTGCCGGACGTTGCTTTCATGGCGCATACGATCGGCCGCTTCCGGGCGGCCCGCCCCGATCCGATGGAGTTTCGCTTGAGATTGAATCACTCGCACATCACGCTGCCCGACTTTCAACCGAACGCCAGCCTGCGCTCGCGCGACGCACTTCTCCCGGCGCTGCCCGCGTTCGCCCAACCAGGCCGCCCGCAATGAGTACCGGGCCGCGCAACGCGCGGATCGACATGCTGCGCGGCGTGTCGATCCTGCTCGTGCTGCTGCATCACTTCAACATCCCGTATTCGCTGCGCGACACGTCCGTCGCGCGCGGGGTTGGCTGGGACGCCGTGCATGCGGTGGTCCGCAACGGCAACTATGGCGTGACGATGTTCTTCGTGATCTCCGGCTACCTGATCACGTCGAATGCGCGCCGCCGCTGGGGCAGCCTCGACGCGCTCGACGTGCGCGCGTTCTACGTGTCGCGCATCGCACGCATCGTCCCGTGCCTGCTCCTGCTGCTCGCGCTCGTCAACGGGCTGGCCGCGGCCGGCGTGCCGATCTTCGAAAATCACGCGCCGCAGGGCGTCACCGTGTCGTTCTGGCTCGTGAATCTCGCGTCGCTCACGTTCTGGATGAACGTGCTGATCGGCGCGGCCGGATGGGTGAACTACGCGCTCGGCGTGCTGTGGTCGCTGTCGGTGGAGGAAGTGTTTTACCTGTCGTTTCCGCTGCTGTGCCTCGCACTGCGCCGCGAAGCGCGGCTGTTCGCGTTCTGGGCGGTGGTCATCGCGATCGGTCCTGTGTACCGCTTCACGCATGCGGGCGACGAAGGCGGATTTCTCTATGCGTATTTCGCGTGCTTCGACGGCATCGCGATCGGCTGCTGCACCGCGCTGCTTGCAGCGCGCGCCCGCTGGCAGATTCTCGCCGCAGCGCCCGTGCAATGGCTGGCGGCGCTTGCGATGAGCGTGCTCTATCTCGCATGGCCGATCTCGGAAAGCCATGTCGTCGGCGTGTCCGCGATGGCGCTCGGCACCGCGGTGCTGCTGATCGGCGCGCACGCCAACGGCACGAACACGCCGGGCCGCGCACTGGCGCCGCTGCGCTGGAGCGGCCGGCTCAGCTACGAGCTGTATCTGTTCCACCTGATCGTGCTCGGTGCATTGCGCACGTTCTGGCCGCCGTCGGCCACGCATGGCGACCACAAGCTGCTGTTGCTGATCGCGTATCTGCTGCTGTCGGCTGCCTTGAGCGCGGCGATCGCGCGCGGGATTGCGGCGCCGCTGGAACGCGTCGTCAAGCGCGCGGGGATGCGTCCATCGGCCCGTGTGCCCGACGGCGTGCGGTTCTGATTCCGGGATGACCGCGTCACGACTCACAATCGTTTGCAATGACGCGTCAGGTCGATCGCTATGATTTGCCGGTCGCCGTCGCACCGGGATCGGCCTGTGTCATCCCGCCCGCGACAACCAAACATCAACGATTCGACCAACACGATGCATTCGGGGGCCATTGCCATGGAGCGCAACGAAGACTTGAAATCGCCAGGCACCGCCGGCTTCTGGCGGAGAACCGCCGCCTTTGCGATCGACTCGATCGTCATCGGACTGATCGGGCTCGCGCTCGCGATCCTGTTTTTCGATGTCCTGTCGGCGATCGGCGAATGGGGAAGGCTGATCGGCTTCGCGATCGGCTCCATTTACTTCGCCCTGCTCGAAGGCGGGCGTCGGCATCAGTCGCTCGGCAAGCGGGTGATGAAGATCCGCGTTGCCGACAACGCCGGCCCCGGCCATGCCGGCCCGGGATACCTGCGCGCGTGGGCGCGGTACGCGTTGATCGCCGTTCCGCTGATTCTCGGCGGCATCGGCTTCATCGACCTGCCCGCGCTTCAGGACCCGGGCATGGCGTGGCTGACCACCGCGAACGGCGTGATCGTGTTCTTCTGGGGCGTGGCGCTGCTTTATCTGCTCGCGTTCAACCGGCCGAGCCGCCAGTCCGTCCAGGACCTGCTGACCGCCACCCGGGTCTTGCATGTCGGGGGCGACGTCGAGCATGCCGCGCCGGTCGGCCGGAAGCACTGGGCGATCCTGGCTGTCGTTGGCGTGCTGCTGATCGTCGGCGGCCGTGTTGCCACCACGCGGTTCGCCGCGACCGATCACCTCGCCGACGTCCAGCGGATCCAGCGCGCGGTCTCCGCCGTTCCGGGCGTGCTCCAGAGCGGTGTCTGGATCGGCAACATGCGCGCGGCGACACCGGCGGGCGACACGTCGACCACCCTCACCACCATCACCGTGAGCGCGAGCACGCCAACGCTGCTGAACAAGACCGGCACCACCGCCGTCGCGCATGCGGCGCTTGCCGCATCGCCATGGCTGAAGACGCAGGATCGGGTCACCGTGGTAAGCGTGCGCGCGGTCAGCCTCGGCATCGCGACGTGGCGAAAGCAGTTTTTCATGAGCCGGTCACCTGCCGAATGGGCCGCGACGCCCGACGCCGCTGAGGCGTCCGCCCAATGAGCGACTTGACATCCTCCGCCGCCTGAAGGCGGCGGATTCCTGCCGCGTCTGAGACGATGATGCTTATCTCAGAGCGCCTCGGCGGGTTCCTGCTTCACGGAGCGGCCTGACTGCACCGGCTCTCCACAGGCTGCAACGCGGTGTCCCCGCGCCAGTATGTTGATCGCACCGACCACATCGGCATGCTCCTCATGACCGCACGCGACGCAGCGGAATGCGGCCTGCGTCTGCCGGTTTTCCGCGCTCGCGTATTCGCAGGCCGGACACGTGCGACTCGTATTCGCCGGCGGCACGGCAATGAGCCAGCCGCCGTTCCACGCCAGCTTGTAGTCCAGCTGACGACGAAATTCGAACCAGCCCTGATCGAGGATGGCTTTGTTCAGGCCGGACTTGGCCCGAACGTTTTTGCCCGGCGCATCGGGGCTGCCAGCCACCGTCTTCGACATGTTTCGTACCTGCAAGTCCTCGATGCACACCATCGCGTGGTTTTGGCTGATCGTGGTCGTGGCTTTGTGCAGGTAGATCGGGCCATTGTATGCGTGGCCCACAAGCGAGAGTCAAGCCATTCGACGTGGTCGCCATTGCGTCTTTCTGATCCGTGTGCATGTGGTCTTCCTGACCACAAGCACCGGCGCAATGTGCTTACCACGGAGATGCCGAACGACATGCGCAGCATCTTCGCCAGTGTCTGTCTGGACTTCGAATCCGTCGTGTCGTCGCTGGTGAACAGCTTCAACGGCGTCTCAAGTCGCATGAACCGGCAGAATGCGCCCGCATTCGGAAAAAGTCGTGGGGCGGGGCGCTGTGGTCTCCGTCTTGCTTTGCGGGAAATTGTGGCGGAGCGCCTATCGAAATCGTCCGCCAATACATCGAACAGCAAAAAAACGCATTAGCAGCCGCAAAGGACGCCTACGGCGTCCGCGCTATCCTTCCTCGTCCTGAAAAACGAGGTTTGACGCGCATTCAGATCAGCATCGACCTGCCGTTCTGGATCTTCCCGGTGATCTATGGCGCCATCTACTGGCCACTGACGCTTTTTTTCGGATTGCTCTGCCTGTATGTCGGCGCGATGCGCGTGCGCGGCATCGGTCGCGTCGCGTTCATCGTCATCGGGCTCCTGCTCGTCGGCGATGCGGCCATGGGGATCTACCACGCCTTTTTCGTCAGTTGAGCAGCGTCGGTGCTGCCGTACCCGCGGCCGGCATTGCATGCCATCCGGTCCGCGGGTCCGCCGTCGCTCCTGCACGGTGACGGCAAGCTCGTGCGGCTGCGTCGTCTGCCGCATTGAGAGCGGCATCGGCGCGCATGCCGGACGCCGCGGCATGACCGTCAGCCGCAAGCGTCCGAAGGCAAAATGAAAGAAAAAGAAGCGGTTCGCTGTATCGCCATCACGCTGTCTGCCCGACCTCGGCCCGGCGCATGGTTACGATTCGCGCGGGCGGAATGTTGGCCCACACGATGCGGCTGTCGGCGGCGGCCAAGCCCGAATTGCCCAGCGGGTGGCGATCGGGCGGTCGCAAGTCGTAGGTGAACTGGATCATCGCACCGTCGTCCGACAGCACGCGCCGGCACTGCTCGACGATCGCCGTCACGGCGTCACGCGGCAGCGTGCGCAACGGCAGGCACGATACGATCGCGTCGACCCGCGCGGCCGGTGGCAGCAGCCGCTCGAGCTGCCGCGCATCGCCCGACACGATCGTGATGCCCGGAAAGCGCGTGCGCAGGTGCCGCACGAACGCCGGCGAACGCTCGACCACGACCAGCCGCTGCGGCGCGATGCCGCGTTCGAGCAACGCCGCCGTCACCGCGCCGGTTCCGCCGCCGAGTTCGACGACGAGCCCGTCGCCATCCGGCACGGCGTCGGCCATCTCGCGCGCAAGCTGCCGCGAACTGGGACATAACGCACCCACCGAGGCCGGACGGCCCACCCACTCGCGCACGAACAGCGCCGAGACTCGCAACGCGTTCGGCCAGGTCATCGAGCCTCCGTGCTCTGTCGCACGTCCGGCGTCGACGTGCCGACGACTTCGCCGCGCCATGCAACGGCCATACGGGTCTTTTTCATGCCCATCCTCCCGACGAATCGTTCCGCCGCAGAAAACGCGGCGATGAAACGATTCTAGGAAACGCAAACTTAAGATGACGTGAAGATTTCCCGCAGATCCGCACCGGCGCCGGCTCAGCGATCGACGCGCTGCTGAAAATGCGCGGGGTAGCGCTCGCCGACGATCGTGATCTGCTGCAGCGCCACCTCGATCGCCGACAACTCGTCGGTTGTCAGCGCAACCGCGGCCGCGCCGACGTTCTCATCGAGCCGATGCAGCTTCGTCGTGCCCGGAATCGGCACGATCCACGGCTTGCGGGTCAGCAGCCATGCGAGCGCGATCTGCGCACGCGTCACGCCCTTGTCGGCCGCGATCCGGCCAAGCAGGTCGACGAGGCCCGCATTGGCCTTGCGGTTTTCCTCCGAGAAGCGCGGCACGACGTTGCGGAAGTCGGTCGCGTCGAACGTGGTGTTCGCATCGATCGCCCCCGTCAGGAAGCCCTTGCCGAGCGGGCTGAACGGCACGAAGCCGATGCCGAGTTCCTCGAGCGTCGGCAGGATCCGCTCTTCGGGTTCACGCCACCAAAGCGAGTACTCGCTTTGCAGTGCCGCCACCGGCTGCACCGCATGTGCGCGGCGAATCGTCTTCTCGCCGGCCTCCGACAGCCCGAAGTGAGCGACCTTGCCTTCGCGGATCAGGTCCTTGACCGTGCCCGCGACGTCCTCGATCGGCACGTTCGGATCGACGCGATGCTGGTAGAACAGGTCGATGCGATCGACCTTCAGCCGCTTGAGCGCCGCATCGGCCACTTCGCGGATATGCGACGGACGGCTGTCGACGCCCTTCATCGCCTCGCCGTTCTCGAAACCGAACTTGGTCGCAATCACGACCCGGTCGCGAAACGGCGCAACCGCCTCGCCGACCAGTTCCTCGTTGACGAACGGGCCATACGCTTCGGCCGTGTCGAAGAACGTCACGCCGCGCTCGAACGCCGCGCGAATCAATGCGATGCCGCTCGCCTTGTCGGTGGCCGGGCCGTAGCCGTAGCTCAATCCCATACAGCCGAGCCCGATTGCCGAGACTTCGAGGCCGCTCTTTCCGAGCTTGCGTGTTTGCATGGATCTCTCCTGCTGAAAGTGGATGACGATTGACGGATGTTGCGGAAACCAGTGTAGGTTGATGGCTTCCACTCAACAATCGGCGTACCATTTCATGCGTTATTGAGGAAATTTCATCAATGTTGCGCACTGGCCTCGGCGAGCTGACCACCTTCATCACGATCGCGGAACAGCGCAGCTTCAGCGGCGCGGCCCGCATCCTCGGCGTGTCGCCGTCGGCGCTCAGTCATGCGATCCGCCATCTCGAAGCGCGGCTCGGCGTGCGCCTGTTCAACCGCACGACCCGCTCGGTCGCGCTGACCGAAGCCGGCGAACAGTTGCTGCTGCGCGTGCGGCCTGCCGTCGCCGATCTCGAAGACGCGATGAACGACGCCGCGACCGCCCGCAACCGGCCGTCCGGCCAGATCCGGATCAGCGCGTCGGAATCCGCGGCGCAGCCGCTGATCCGCCATGTGCTGCCCGGCTTCGTCGCGCGCTACCCGGACATTCACGTCGAGTTCATCGTCGATTCGCGGCTGATCGACATCGTCGAACACGGTTTCGACGCGGGCATCCGCGTACGCGAGGACGTGCCGCGCGACATGATCGCGGTGCGCTACGGCGACGCGGTCCGCTTCGTCGCGGTTGCGTCGCCCGACTATCTGTCGCGGCATCCTGCGCCTGCTACCCCGCAGGACCTGCCGCACCATCGATGCATCCGGTTCCGGTTCGAAAGCGGCGCGCTCTATCGCTGGGACCTGACGCGCGACGGCAAGCGCGTCAGCGTCGACGTCGACGGGCCGATGACGCTCGGCAACCTGAGCCTGATGGTCGAAGCGGCGCTCGCCGGCATCGGCATCGCGTGGGTCACGCAATCACGGGTCGCCGAGCATCTGGCCGCCGGCCGGCTGGTGCGCGTGCTGCCCGAATGGGAGCAGGCATTCGACAGCCTGTGTCTGTACTATCCGGCGAACCGGCATCCGCCGGCCGCGCTGCGGCTGTTCGTGGAAGCGGTTCGCGAATGGGCGGCCGGCGCGGGCGACGCGTTGCACGACTGACGCGCCGCCGCCCCGCACCCTCACCGCAGATTGGTCCGCGCCAGCTCGACGATCTCGTCGCCGCGCCCGCTCAGGATCGCGCGCAGCATGAACAGGCTGAAGCCCTTCGCGTGCGCGATCTCGATCTTCGGCGGCATCGCGAGTTCGTACTTCGACGTGACGACGTCGACGACCGCCGGCCCGTCATGCGCGAACGCGGTACGCAATGCGTGCTCCACATTCTCCGAATGCTCGACGCGCACGCTGAAGATCCCCGCGCCCTTCGCGATCGCCGCGAAATCGGTCGGACTCAGGTCGACGTTCGTATCGAGATAGCCGGCCGCCTTCAGCTCCATCGACACGAAGCCGAGCAGGCTGTTGTTGTACACGACGATCTTGATCGGCAGGTTGAGCTGGCGGGCACTCAGCAGATCGCCGAGCAGCATCGACAGCCCGCCGTCGCCCGACAGCGACACGACCTGCCGCCCCGGATGCGCGCCCTGCGCACCGAGCGCCTGCGGCATCGCGTTCGCCATCGAGCCGTGATTGAACGAACCGTGCAGCTGGCGCTTGCCGTTCATCGTCAGGTAGCGCGCGGCCCATAGCGTCGGCGTGCCGACGTCCGCCGTGAAGATCGCATCCTCCGCCGCGACTTCGTCGACGATCTTCGTCAGGTACTGCGGATGAATCGCCCGGCCCGGCGGCTCGGCCACCGCGAGATCGTCGAGCCCCTTGCGCGCGGCCGCGTAGTGCTTCAGCGCGTTCTCGAGGAAGCGCCGCTGCGTCTTGCGCGTGAGGCGCGGCAGCAGCGCCGCGATCGTTTCCTTCACGGTGCCGACGAGCCCGAGCGCGAGCGGCGCGCGATGGCCGAGCTGCGAACCCTTCCAGTCGATCTGCGCGACCTTCGCGTGGGTCGGATAGAACGGCCGGTACGGAAAGTCCGTGCCGAGCATCAGCAGCGTGTCGCACGACTCCATCGCGTGATAGCCCGAGCTGAAGCCGATCAGCCCGGTCATCCCGACGTCGAACGGGTTGTCCCATTCGACGAACTGCTTGCCGCGCAGCGCATGCACGACCGGCGCGCCGAGCGTGTCGGCCAGCGCGACCACTTCGTCGTGCGCGCCCTGCGTGCCGCTGCCGCACAGCAGCGTGACCGCATCGGAGCCGTTGAGCAGCGCCGCGAGCCGGTCGAGATCGGCGTCCGCCGGCAGGATCGAGGGCGGCGACGATTCGCTCCACGCCGGCGTTTCTTCCGGGCCATCGCCGAGTGCGATGTCGCCCGGCAGCACGATCACCGCGACGCCGCGCGCCTCGATCGCGGTGCGCATCGCGCGCGCGAGCACGCGCGGAAACTGCGACGCATTGGTCACGAGTTCCGCGAAATGGCTGCATTCGCGGAACAGCTCCTGCGGATGGGTTTCCTGGAAATAGCCGAGGCCGATCTCGGTCGACGGAATGTGCGCGGCGATCGCGAGCACCGGCTGGTGATTGCGGTGGCAGTCGTACAGCCCGTTGATCAGGTGCAGGTTGCCGGGGCCGCAGCTGCCCGCGCACACGGCGAGCCGCCCGGTCGATGCGGCATCGGCGCCGGCCGCGAACGCGGCGCTTTCCTCGTGCCGCGTATGCATCCAGCGGATCGTGCCAAGCTGGCTCAGGCTGAACGACAGGCCGTTCAGGCTGTCGCCCGTCACGCCCCAAATGCGTTCGATGCCCGCTGCCGCCAGCGTCTTCGCCAGGTATTCCGCCATCGTCGGTCTTGCCATGATGCCCTCGCTCGTTGATGCGTCGTCACACGATTGATCCGGCCACGGCAGCCACCGTCGCCGCTGACGGAACGAGCATACGCGATCGCCCCGCGCCGTGTCGTGACGACGCAGACATCATGTGCAGCCTTGCGGCGGCAGCCCGCCGCGCGATCGTTCGCCCCTTTCGGCACGGTCGGGTAATCGTCGGCGATTCGTCACCGTCTCGTCGCCGTCTCGTCGCCATTTCGTCGGCACTTCGTCCGCAATCTGAAACCCGGGCCGCCCTTCAGCTCCAGTCGGACGCCGACTCGTCCGGGTCGACCAGCGTGAGCCCCGCCGCCGGCAGCGGCAGCGCGGTCTTGTAGCGCACCTGCTTCAGCGCGAAGCTCGACCGGATGTTCGACACGCCGGGAATCGTCGTCAGGCGCTCGATGATGAAGCGCTCGAGCGTGCGCATGTCGGGCATCACGACGCGCAGCAGATAGTCGGCGTCGCCCGACATCAGGTAGCACTCCATCACCTCCGGGCGCTGCGAGATCGCTTCCTCGAAACGCTGCAGCGCGTCCTCGACCTGCTTCTCGAGGCTGACCTGAATGAACACGTTGATCCGCAGCCCGAGCGGCTCGGGATCGAGCAGCGTGACCTGCTGGCGGAACAGTCCGAGCTTCTCCAGCGCGCGCACGCGGTTGAAGCATGGCGTGGCCGACAGGTTCACCGCGCGCGCAAGCTCCGCGTTCGTGATCCGCGCGTTCTGCTGAAGCTGGTTCAGGATGCCGATGTCGATGCGGTCGAGCCGCCTGGGGTTGCTGCTCATGGTCGAAATATTCCGGAAGAGTGGCTACAACCGGAATATTTACACTATCCGCTCGCGAAATCCCAATGAAATCAGACGCATATTTTGCAGATCGGCGGGTAGCATGATTCGACCGATTGCCACTGATTGCGCGCCGCCCCGAAGCGGTGTGCGGGAGACCTGCGATGACGGACCTGTCCAACGGTATGGATGCCACGCGGCGCGCGGGCCTCGCCCACGCCGACGCCGACCCGGAAGAAACCGCCGAATGGCTGGAGTCGCTCGATGCCGTCGTCGCACACGTCGGCAAAGCGCGCGCGCAATACCTGCTCGACCGGCTCGCCGCGCATGCGCACGGCCGCGGGCTCGCGGCGCCGCGCGGCCCCGTCACGCCGTACGTGAACACGATCGCCGCGCACGAACAGCCGCCCTACCCGGGCGACGTCGAACTCGAAGAACGGCTGTCCGCCGCGCTGCGCTGGAATGCGCTCGCGATGGTCGTGCGTGCGAACCGGGCATACGGAGAACTCGGCGGCCACATCGCGAGCTATGCGTCGGCGTCCGACCTGTTCGAGGTCGGCTTCAACCATTTCTTCCGCGCGGCGCCGGCCGGCAGCGACGACGCCGGTGACCGCAGCGGCGCCGGCGGCGATCTCGTCTACTTCCAGCCGCATTCGTCGCCGGGCGTCTATGCGCGTGCGTATCTCGAAGGCTTTCTCGGCGAAGCGCATCTCACGCACTACCGCCGCGAGATCGCCGGCCCCGGGCTGTGTTCGTATCCGCATCCATGGCTGATGCCGGACTTCTGGCAGTTCCCGACCGGCTCGATGGGCATCGGCCCGATCAACGCGATCTACCAGGCGCGCTTCATGCGCTATGTGCAGCATCGTGGGCTCGCGAACACCGGCGGCCGCACCGTGTGGGGCTTTTTCGGCGACGGCGAAATGGACGAACCCGAATCGCTCGGCGCGCTGTCGCTCGCCGCACGCGAAGGGCTCGACAACCTCGTGTTCGTGATCAACTGCAACCTGCAGCGGCTCGACGGCCCCGTGCGCGGCAACGGCCGCGTGATCGACGAGCTCGAGGCGCTGTTCACCGGCGCCGGCTGGAACACGATCAAGGTGCTGTGGGGCTCCGACTGGGATCCGCTGTTCGCGCGCGATCACGCCGGCGCGCTCGCGCGTGCGTTTGCCGACACTGTCGACGGCCAGTTCCAGACCTTCTCCGCGAACGACGGCGCCTACAACCGCACGCGCTTCTTCAGCCGCGACCCGGCGCTCGAAGCGCTCGCCGCGCAGCTCACCGACGCTCAGATCGACCGCCTGCGCCGCGGCGGCCACGATGCACGCAAGCTGCACGCCGCGTATGCGCGCGCGCTCGCGCATCGCGGCCAGCCGACCGTGATCCTCGCGAAGACGATGAAGGGTTACGGGATGGGCACGGCCGGTCAGGGGCGGATGACGACGCACCAGCAAAAGAAGCTCGACGTCGACGACCTGAAGGCGTTCCGCGACCGCTTCCGGCTGCCGCTGTCGGATCTCGACGTCGAGCAGCTCAAGTTCTACAAACCAGCCGAAGACAGCCCCGAGATGCGTTACCTGCATGCTCGCCGGGCTGCCCTGGGCGGCTATCTGCCCAGAAGGCGGATGGCGGCGTCGAAGGGATTGACCGTCCCGCCGAAGCCGGCCTGGGGTGCGTTCGCGCTGGATGCGGCGGGCCGCGAGATGTCGACGACGATGGCGCTGGTGCGCATGCTCGGCGCGCTGCTGAAGGATCCCGGGCTTGGCCCGCGCGTCGTGCCGATCGTCGCCGACGAAGCGCGCACGTTCGGGATGGCGAACCTGTTCCGGCAGGTCGGCATCTATTCGCCGCTCGGCCAGCGCTACGAACCCGAGGATCTCGGCTCGATGCTCTACTACCGCGAGGACACGCGCGGGCAGATTCTCGAGGAAGGCATTTCGGAAGCGGGCGCGGTGTCGTCGTGGATCGCCGCCGCGACCGCGTACAGCGTGCACGACCTGCCGATGCTGCCGTTCTACATCTACTACTCGATGTTCGGCTTCCAGCGCATCGGCGACCTGATCTGGGCCGCCGCCGACCAGCGCTCGCGCGGCTTTCTGGTCGGCGCGACCTCGGGCCGCACGACGCTCGGCGGCGAGGGCCTGCAGCACCAGGACGGCAGCAGCCATCTCGCCGCGTCGACGATTCCGAACTGCCGCGCGTACGATCCGGCGTTTGCGTACGAAGTCGCGACCATCGTCGATGCCGGCATGCGCGAGATGGTCGAGCAGCAGCGCGACGTGTTCTATTACGTGACGGTCACGAACGAGAACTACGCGCAGCCGTCGATGCCCGACGACGATCCGGCCGCCCGGCGCGACGACATCCTGAAGGGCATGCACCGGCTGCCGTGCGCATCGAATGACGCCGCGCGCGTGCAGTTGCTCGGCGCGGGCGCGATTCTCGGCGAAGTGCTCGCCGCGCAGCGGATGCTGAAGGACGACTGGGGCATCGACGCGGCCGTGTGGAGCGTCACGAGCTTCAGCGAACTGCAGCGCGACGGGATGGAAACCGAGCGGCTGTCGCGGCTCGGCGACGAACCGGCCGCGTCGTATGTCGCACGGCGGCTCGAAGGAACGCGCGGCCCGGTGGTTGCCGCAACCGACTACGTGCGCGCGGTGCCCGAGCTGATCCGCGCCTACGTGCCGCGCCGCTATGTGACGCTCGGCACCGACGGGTTCGGTCGCAGCGACACGCGCGATGCACTGCGCGCGTTCTTCGAAGTGGATCGCGCGAGCATCGTGCTCGCCGCGCTGAAGGCGCTTGCGGATGACGGCGAGATCGATGCGGTTATCCTGCGCACGGCGCGTGAGCGGCTCGGCAAGACGGCGCAGCAGCAGCCGGGGGCGGCGCCGTGGCAACGCTGACGACGCGCCCGACGCTGCTTGCAGCCTGTCTTTTGTGTATGCGGGACGGGACAGTTCGAACACCACGAGTGACACCGTATGGAAGAAAGTCGAAGCGATCTTGCAAGGCCAGTCACGAAGCATGAGCGGATAAAGCAACGCCCATATTTGAGATGAAGGGCGAAGACGAATAGGTAGAATAAATCCATTCGTCAAGAGATTTACCCATGACAACACCGAGATGTTCGAGCTTTTCAGAAGCGTTTCAAGCAAACATGGCCGCACTGCATATGCCCGTTCCCACGACGCTATTCGCGACCCTGTAAACAGCGGTAGCGAGTGTCAGCACGATGATGGGCGCGCTAAAGACGTTAGGTCCGGACGCGACGGTCGCGGAATTGCTTGGCGCGACCACAAAACTCGAAGCGGCAACCGTCGTCGGGGCGATTCTCGGCAGCGTCTATCTGGGTGCGGTCATCGGTAGTCTGATGGTGGCGACAGATGCCGTGTCGGCATGCGGCATCGGCAAACGCGGAAGCAACCTGTCCCTGGCGGTCGCGCAATGGGGCTCGCGCTACGGCCTTTCGGTGCATCCGGTGATCATGGCGCAAATCCTGCGGCATCCCGAAGTTCTCGCACCCGGCCCGCATAGCTATCTCGGGTTGAAGGCAAACACGGCAATCCGGGGTGTGCGATGAAGTGGATCGTGGATCGCTTGCTTCTCATCGTCACGGCGCTGATTTGCGCGGCCGTCGGATGGGCCATCATCGCCGCGACCGGCGAATGGTTTCCCACCCTGATGATGTTGATCGCGTTCGCTACGCTGTGGGGCGATAACGCACGACTGCGAAAGCTACTGGAACAAAACGGCATCGACCCGAGACGGCGCAAGCGGTAGCGAGTCGATTGATCACGGCGACGCGCGGGGCCATGCCTGTCCTGCCGTATTCGAACGCGTTGAGACTCGCCCCGGGTCACACCGACGCGCCCCGTGTGCCGATCGCGCGAAGCCGTTGCGCGAATCCCGTGCGATGCGTCGTCGACAAAGCGCCCGGACCCTGTTGCGAGCGCCGCCCGCGCGGCGCATGCGGAAGGTTGGAGCAATACCGCAGTCGCACGTGGCAAATAAAAACCACACGAGTCGTCACGGGTCACACCGTCCACCACGTCCAACACGCTCTGCCCCATCACCATGCGCTACAACGGCAGCGCATGCGTCGACAAAATCTCCTTGAGCACCATGAACGAGCGCACCTGCCGCACGCCTGGCAGGTACAGCAACTGATCGGCGTGCAGCCGGTTGAAGCTCTCGTTGTCACGCGTGCGCACCAGCATGAAGTAGTCGAACTCGCCGGTCACCACGTGGCACTCGACGCATCCCGACACTTTCTGCGCGGCCTTCTCGAATTCGGCGAACGCCTCCGGCGTCGACCGATCGAGCACGAAGCCGATCACGACCAGCATCCCCGCACCGAGCGGCTTCGGATCGAGCAGCGCGACGATGCCGCGGATCAGCCCCATTTCCTTCAATCGCTCGACGCGCCTCAGGCACGCCGGCGCACTCAGCTTCACCTTCGCGGCGAGACTCACGTTCGAGATCGACGCGTCCTGCTGCAGTTGCCTCAGGATCGCGCGGTCGATGCGATCGAGCGCCGGCGCGGCGTCGGCCGGCGCCGCGTTACCGCGATCTAATTTCATTGCGTTCCCTGTCAATTTTACGAATCAAAATTATTCAGCTCATCCCTATCTCATCGATAACGTAGGTCCTCACGATTTATTTCGCAAGCTCATTTCTCGCGGTCCTGCCTATCATTTTTCCATCGGGACACGGGCCGCACACCGCGCCCGACCGATCCGGTTTCCCGCCCACCGCCCTTCGGAGCTTGTCGATGAATCTGCAACGTTTCCCCCGTTATCCGCTCACGTTCGGCCCGACGCCGATCCAGCCGCTCAAGCGCCTGAGCGCGCATCTCGGCGGCAAGGTCGAGCTGTACGCGAAGCGCGAGGACTGCAACAGCGGCCTCGCGTTCGGCGGCAACAAGACGCGCAAGCTCGAATACCTCGTCCCCGACGCGCTCGCGCAAGGCGCCGACACGCTCGTGTCGATCGGCGGCGTTCAGTCGAACCAGACCCGCCAGGTCGCGGCCGTCGCTGCCCATCTCGGGATGAAGTGCGTGCTTGTGCAGGAGCACTGGGTCAACTACGAGGATCCGGTGTATGACCGCGTCGGCAATATCCAGCTGTCGCGGATGATGGGCGCCGACGTGCGGCTCGTGTCGGACGGCTTCGACATCGGCATTCGCCGCAGTTGGGAAGAAGCGATGGAGAGCGTGCGGCAGGCCGGCGGCAAGCCGTATCCGATTCCGGCCGGGTGTTCCGAGCATCCGCTCGGCGGCCTCGGGTTCGTCGGTTTCGCGGAAGAAGTGCGCGAGCAGGAAGCGCAACTCGGGTTCAAGTTCGACTACATCGTGGTCTGCTCGGTCACGGGCAGTACGCAGGCGGGGATGGTCGTCGGCTTCGCGGCCGACGGGCACGCGGATCGCGTGATCGGCATCGACGCATCGGCGACGCCCGAGCGCACGCACGAACAGATCACGCGCATTGCGCGGCACACTGCCGAGATCGTGGAGCTCGGCCGGCCGATCACCGCGGCGGACGTGGTGCTCGACACACGCTACGCCGGCCCCGAATACGGGCTGCCGAACGACGGCACGCTCGAAGCGATTCGCCTGTGCGCGCGTCTCGAGGGCATGCTGACCGATCCGGTCTACGAAGGAAAGTCGATGCATGGGATGATCGACAAGGTGCGGCTCGGGGAATTCGAACCGGGGTCGAAGGTGCTGTATGCGCATCTCGGTGGCGTGCCGGCGTTGAGCGCGTATAGCGAGATTTTCCGGAATGGTTGAGGGGTCCCGGACAATCGAGCCGGCTCGGCAGGGATAAATCATGTCCCTGCCGAACCCGAGCCCCCGACTCGTCGTCAATCGTGCAGTCCAGCCACGGCACGAATGAAACCGGCGAATACGCGGCGATACCGTTCCGCACGCAGGTAGCACGATTCGTCGACCCCATCGCCCGGCGCCCCCTTCAGCACACGGACCGCAGCCACGCAATCGCCCGGGGCCGGCATCGGATCGCGCGGCCCCGGCAAGCGATGGTCGTCGAGAAAATCCGCGCATTTGCGCTGATAACAGAACAGCAGTACCGGTACGCCGTAGACGTGCCCTGCAATCGCCCCATGCAACTTCGATGTCACGATGCATGACGCCGATGCAAGGACATCGACCATCGACTCGATCGAATCGGCATAGCGGACGTCGTCGAATTGCAGCGTCTGCGGCGTATAGCGCCCGCGTATCGCGTCGGCCACTCGCGCACTGGCCTCATCCAGCGCGACGAAGCGCACACGGTCGAAACGGCCGCTCCGATCTGCGTCGCGCAGGATCGACGCCGCATGCTCGACATAACCCATCAGGTGTACGGCAATGATCAGTGTGCGCGGCCCGCCAGCACACGAAGGCTGATACAGCGCCGGCAACGCGAACGCAAGGTCACCCAGCAGTGCCGCAGGGTGCCTGACGGCGGAACCGTGCAGTTCCTTCAGTGACGCCGCATCGCGCACCGCGAGCGCGTCGAGCCGCGCCGCGAGGCGGAGGAACTGCCCTCGCCGCCCGCTGTCGTCGAACGGCCCCAACGAGATACCGAGCGCGGCGACCGGCTTGCGCATCAGCGCGCCCCCGACAACGATCAGCCGCGCGAATGCCAGCGACGCGTGCGCGCCGAACAGCGAGCCGCCGCCGAACGCAGCGACATCTGCCCGCACCAAAGCCGCGCAATAGGTCGCAAAGCGCGCAATCGTTCCGGTCCGGCCATTGCGCCCGAAGTAGCGCGCCACCGGCTTCCAGCGCCATGCGGCGCTCAGCTCGGGCCGAACCGGCGCGCCAACGAGCATCGGTCGCACACCGCCCAGGCGCTCGGCCATCCGCTGCAACACATAACCGAACAGGTCGTCACCGAAATTGCGGCGTCCGTAAAAACCGAAGAACGCGATTCGCACGGCACGCCGCTGCGTCGTGCGGACTCGCCCTTCCGTCTGCGTGAATCGTGTCGCTTCGCTCATGGCGTTTCCTCGCGCCAGCCGCGTCGCAACGGCGCACGCGGCGCACTGCGTCCACTTGCGGTGTCGTAGAGCGCGTCGAATCCCCGCACGAACCGCGCGGCGCCGAAGCGCGCGAATGCGCGTGCGCGTGCGGCATCGCCCATACGCCGCCGCAACGCGCCATCCCGCAACAGCAGTTCCGTGTAATGCAGCAATTCGTCATCGTCGTCGACCAGGAAACCGGTCACGCCATGCTCGACGATGTCGCGATTGCCGACGATGCGGCTCGCCACGGCCGGCAACCCCATCGCTTGCGCCTCGATCAACGCGATCGGCATACCCTCCCACAGCGACGGCAGGACATACACGTCGCTGCGCGCCAGCGCAGCGCGAATCGCATCCGGGCCGATCCAGCCGGACTGCTCGACAGGGGCGCCGCCAAGCCACCGTCGAACCTGATCGGCAGCGCCGTCGCCCAGCCATGCACACCGCACGTCGTGCCGACCGGCCAGCGATTGCGCAAGCCGCGCGAACCGCCAGGGCGCCTTCTGATACACGACGCGGCCGGACGTGCAGACCACCGCGGTCGTGCGCACCGGCATGTCTTCCGTTTCGACGAAGCGGCTCAGATCGACGGCATTGTCCACGACACGCACGCGCTGGCGCGACAACAGCATCGCCGCATAACGCGCCTCGCTGCGCGAACATGCGACCAGTTGGCCGCCGATGGCGTGCAGGATCCGCTCGATCCCGATCAGCAGCCGCGCCCGCCGGCTCGATATGTCTCTCCGCAGGAACGCAAAGCCGTGCGGTGAGTACAGGGTTCGATGCGTGCTGCCAAGCAGGCGCGCAGCCATCCTGCCAAGTGCGCCCGCCTTCGACGAATGAAGATGGATCACGTCGGCACGCAAGCGCCGCAGGCAGGCGGCGACCCGGAACAGCGCGAGCACGTCGCGCGGCCCGATCGAGGTCGACATCGGCAGCACGCGACGCTCGATCCGTGAATCAAACCACGTATCGAGGACGTCGGACGACGGCGTATCCGGCCGGACCGAATGCACGACGATCACCTGATCGCCGGCCGCGGCCTGCGCGTTCGCGAGCAGCGCGATGCAGTGGAGCACGCCACCGCCGAGCGCCTCCGTCATGTGCACGATTTTTCTGGGACAGGATTTCATGGGCCAGGTCTTCTGTTTATCGATAGATCGCTTCGAGCGCCGGCAGCACGCGGTACGGCAAGAATGGAGAGGCACCGCGCCCGGCTTCGTCGAGCATGTTGTTGAACCGGCCCGCCAGCGCGACGAGGCCGATGAGGAAAAGGCACACGGCAAGTGCCTGGGACATGCGACCGTTCGCGGGCCGGTACTGGCGCAGCATCACCACGGCCATCAGGAAGGTGAGCAGCAACTGAAAGCGGATGCCGGCATAGCTGACCCGCGTGAGGCCGTAGAACGCCGCCTCCAGCCCGGCCAGCAGCCAGAAGCCCGCACGGGGCACGGCGAATTCGGTGCGAAAGCGCCAGAGCGTGGCCAGCATGGCCGTCTGCAGCAGTACGAACAGCAAGCCCGACGACGCATTCGGCGCAGCCATGCCCGCATACAGATCGGTCTTGTCGCCGAAGTAGGCCGGCATCGCGAACGCCGCCACGCATGCACACAACACGCCGAACGTGAGCACCGGGCCCTGCCCGCGGCGCGTGACGGCCGGAAACAGGACGAAGAGCAGGACCGACGAGTAATGCATGCCCGCGCCCAGCACGGTGAAGACGACGTAGCGCCAGGGCCGCTCGTGTGCCGGCACGCGCGTCGCGACCAGGAATAGCGCGGCCGCGAGCCCGAACCGCATCACGTTCATCGAGAGTTCGTAGAACATGCCGGGCACGATCAGCAGACCGCCGAACCACGCGCCGTACCGTGCGCCGCCGAGTGCCCACAGCAGGATCAGCGCGATCAGCAGCGAGATGCCGTTGACGACGAAGCGCGGATCGGGCCAGATGGACCACAGCAACCCGGTCAGCGCCAGGAAGATCGGCTCCGATCCGTAGCCGACACCCGTCTCCAGTCCGGAAAATGCGGCGTAGTAAGCCGCGGTATCGGTACCGGCGTGCCCGCGCAGCGCGACGAGCGCGACCATCGGCAATGCCGCTGCCAGCAGCACTGCCCGGCTCGTGCCGCCATAGGTCGCGCACAGGGCAATGCCGAAATAGAAGATCGCGAGCGGAACGAGGTAATGAATCATCGAACGCTCCGCTTCGACAGCGCGCGCCCGCTCATACGAACCGGCCCGACAACGCGCATCGCCGCAGGTACTTCGCGAAGCTCAGCACCGCATAGACGCACCACTCACCACGCCCGATCGCGCCGGTTCGGTAGAAGTGCCAATAGTTGTGCTGCTCGCCTTGCTGGATCTTCCACAGCTGGCCGCTCAAGCCGCCAGCGCCGAATTGCGCCTTGTAGACATGCGACAGCGGCATGTCGAACAGATAGGCGCCGCCGCGCTCGACCAGCACGAGTTGCAGCAGCATGAAATAGTCTTCGGCGTGACGCTTGCGCTCATCGAAACGGGCCGCGATGTCGGCACGCACCATCACGCTCGATGGCGTAAAGCCGTTCGAGAACAGGACGGCGCGCCGCGATACCGGCACGGGCGCGCGATACGCCGCACGATCGGCCCGCGGTGCAGCGCCCTCCGCAAGCTGCTGCACCGGATGCCCCGTGATTGCCGCTTCGGGATTGGCATCCATCCAGCCGCACTGGCGCGCGATCTTGTCGGGATGCCACGTATCGTCGGCATCGAGAAACGCGATGAAGCGCTGCGTCGCGCAACGCCAGCCGACATTGCGCGCGACACCCGGACCGCCGTTGTGCGGCAGCGCGATCACGCGAATCCAGTCGTCGCCATATCTCGAACGCAAGCGTTCGATGCAGGCGAGCGTGTCGTCGGGGCTCGCATCGTCGACCAGGATCAGCTCGGCGGGCCGCCAGGTCTGCGCATAGACCGACGCCACTGCCCGCTCGAGCGTCGCGACGCTGCGATAACACGGCACGATCACGCTGACCGGCGCGACCGGCGGGCGGTCGGATCGGTCCGAAACACCGCACGCGGTGTCTCGCCCCTCCGCGGATCCGGCCGGGACCAACGGATGCCGCGCCGAAGCCACGCAACGTCGTCCCATCGCCAGCGCCAGCACACACCAGAGCGCCTCGCCGGCGATCGCCGCGACCGCCGCGCCGGCCAATCGCCATATCGGCATCAACGCCACGCCGAGCCCGATGGTGACGACGAGCGCGACGAACGCACACCGATTCCGGATCGAGATGAAATCGCGCGTGGTCATCACCGAGGATGCGCTGGTCGTCACGAATCGAAATGGTGTGCAAAGCGCCATCCATTGCACGATCGGGACCACGTCGCGATAGCGCTCGCCGAACGCGAGCGGAACGACGAAGGGTGCCGCTGCGGCGAGCACCGCGCCCGCCGCCAGGCCCACCAGCGCCATCCAGCGATTGCCGACGCGAAACGCATGCCGCAGGCGCGCCGGGTCCGTCGCCGCCCAGCGGTGCAGGCGCGGCATCAACAGTTTCTGGAACAGCACGGACGGCAGCAGGTAGACCGCGGCCAGCGTCGTGACCGCGACGTTGTACGCACTCACATCGCGTGGCCCGAGCACGATGGCCGCGACGATCAGGCCACCCTGCGCATAGGCGAAATACAACAGGCTCGCCATGCCGAACGGAAACGCCTGCCGCGCAATCTGCGCGACACCGGGTACCGGTTCGACCGGACTGCCCGTCTCGCTCCGGCCGCCGTAACCGTCGAGCACGGCCGTCCCGTCGCGCAGCACGCGCATCGAGCGCCACGCGCCGATCGTCATGCAGAGGGCAATCGCGCCGAACGCGATGGCGACGGGCATCCCTCCCGCGTGCAGCCAGGCGGCCAGCAGCACGACGACGAGCCGTGCCGCATGCTGGGCGACCTGCCATACGCTCACCCGAGCAAACCTGCCTTCGAGCTGATACCGCGCGCCACACAGCTCGATCGCGCTTTGGCCCAGCAACACCGGCAGCATCCACAGCAACAGGTTCGCCGTGTCGCGTTCGTGGACGCCCACGCATGCCCAAGCGGCGACCGCTGCCGTGGTCACGACCGCACTGATGCAGATGAAGTGCAGCGACGCCGGCACCCAGCGCGCCGCGCGCGCGCCCTCCATTCCGTATGCACGCAGCCAGAATGCGGGTACGCCGAACCCGATCGCCGGCGCGGCGACCGTCACGACGGCCAGCGCCGTCGCAAAATGACCATAGGCTTCCACCTCCCATGCGCGCGCGAGCACGGCCTGCACCGCAAATGCCAGCACCGCCGCGCCACCCGCGCTCAGCATGAGCATCGCGAGCGCCGTCGCGTCCCGTCTCGTTGCGCCGCTCATGGCAGCACCTCCTGCTCGGGTTCGGGATCGCGACCCTTCGACGCCCCATAGCGATAGGTCGCGTACTTCATGCCGTAGCGGAACCGGCCGGCATGCGGATCGATGCCGTTATGGATCACGCCGGCCATCTCGACGCCGACCTGACGCAAACGGCGCGCCGCCTCCTGCAATTCGCCACGCTCGGTACGACCGGCGCGTGCAACCAGGTACACATTGCCGGCGGCAAGCGGCGCCAGCAGCGTTGCGTCGGACACCAGCAACAGCGGAGGGCTGTCGATGACGACGACGTCATAGCGGCCCGCCAATTCGGCCATGACGGCTGGCAGCGTTCCGGCGTTGAGCAGGTCCGCGGCATTGCGCCGGCCGACACCGGACGCCATGAAATCGAGATTGGAATGGCGCGTCGTGTGGATCGCGTCATCGATCACCGAATCGCCCGCGAGCACGTCGGCAAAGCTGGCCTGCGCGGCGCCGAACATCGCGTCGAGTCGACCGCGCCGCAAGTCGCCGTCGACGAGCAGCACGCGCTGGCCAACCGCCGCGATCACCAGCGCGAGATTGGCCGATACGAACGACTTGCCGACACCGGGCGTGGGCCCCGTGATCAGCACGACGTTGTTGCCCGACCGGCGCATCGCAAACTGCAAGGCGACCCGCAGGCTGCGCAATGCCTCGATCGCCGGATCGTCGGGATCGCGACTCGCGAGCGGCCGCAGATCGGCGCCACGAGCGACACGCAAGCCGCGCCGCCCGCTTACGCGCGGTACGGCGGCCGCCACCCGCAGGCCGGTCGCGTCCTCGAGCTCCGTCGGATCGGACGGCGCCCGGCACAGCAGCCCGCGCGCGTAGGCAACCGCCATCGCCAGCAGTGCGCCGAGCATGCAGGCGCCCGCGATGCCGAGTACACGCCGGAACCGGATCGGTCGCTGCGGCTCCTCGGCCAGGTCCAGCACGCGGACGTTGCCGATCCGGCTCGCGCGCAGCAGCTTCAGTTGCTCGATGTTGTCGAGCAAGCCGACGTAAAGCTGGCTGTTCACCTTCACGTCGCGCTCGAGCCGCACGAGCTCGCCCTGCCGCTTCGGCAATTGCGCGATCCGGGTGCCAATTTCATGCGCCTGCGCGTCGAGCACGGCAATCTGCCTGTCGAGCGCGACGACGGATTCATGTTCCGCCGTGAAACGGCTCAACAGCTCCGCACGTTTCTGGCGCAACTGCACGAGCTGCGTTTCGTTGTCGGCCGCTGCCTGCAGGATCGCCTGCGCATCACCCACGACGTCGACCGATCCCAGCTTGCTGCGCAACGCCGCGAGCCGCGCCTCGGAATCGTCGAGCGTGCGTCGCAGTTCCGGAAGCTGCCGCTCGAGAAAATCAAGCGATCGTGCCGCCTCGGCCGCCTTGCGCGCGGCATTCTGCTCGACGTAGAACCCGGCGATTTCGTTGAGCGTCGCCGTGATCCGGTGTGCGTCGGTTCCCCTCAGCCGAACGCTGAGCACATTCGAATCCTTGCCGGCTTCGGCCACGCGCAGCGCATTCTGCAAGCGCACGATCGCGTCGAGCCGCGCATGCCGGACAAGCTCGAAGCGCGTGCCCGGCGCCCCCTCCAGCGCATCGATCTTCAATGCAACCGGCCCGCCCGCGCCTTCAAACCGCATGCGCTGCCCGACGTCGCCGGTCACTTGCCCTGCAAGCCCCGGCCCCGACAGCGCATAACGCCCCCCCGGCAACACGACGAGGTCGTACCGGTCGCCTTCGAACCGGGCCGGCACGTCGAACACGTCGATCGCGACCTGCGCGTCGCCCCACGCATATCCGCCCCATCCGGCCCCGCCGGACGACGCGCCGGGCCCGCTCATTCTCGCCAGAGCATCGCCGACCACCGGGAAACGTACCGGCCGCGCATCAATGAACAGGCGCTGCCGGTCGACGGCGCGCGCGACGACGAAACGCGATCCGAGCACGCGCTTTTCCGTCTCGGCGGACGTCTTGACGCCGAACATCGACGACAGATCGCCGAACGCCGAACGCGCCATCGAATCCGTGCTGCTGTCCTCGACCTGAACGAGAATATCGGCCTGATAGACCGGTGCGGACAGCACGGCCCAACCGCCGCCTGCGATCGCGACCGACGCGAAGACTGCCGTCATCGTCCGGCGATGAATCAGGAATGTATCGAGCAACGCGGCGAAGTCGAACCCGCCTTCCGGTGCAACGGTCCTCGTCATTGCCATCCTCCCGCACGGCGCCGGCCCGCATAGCCGAGATGGGCGACCCAGTCGGTCAGGCCCGTCGCGAGCAACGCGTAGCACGCGTCGAAGCGTGCGCGCGATTCGCCGACCGGGTCGAACACGTCGACGCGATCGAACTCACGGACGAGGAACACCTTGCCGCGCGCGAACGGATGACGCGTTTCGAGCTCGCGGCGTTGCGCCGCGGTCATCACGAGAATCAGGTCGGCGGCTCGACACATCGCGTCCGACAGACGCACCGCGAGATGACCGGACAGATCGATGCCATGGGATCGCAGCACCGCGACCGCTTCCGGCGCGGCCGGATGGCCGACCGGTGCATCGAGACCGGCCGACGTCACCGCCACCCCGGGCAGCAAGCTGGCGAACAGGCCAGCGGCCATCGGGCTGCGGCACACATTGCCGCTGCAGACAAAGAGAACGCGAGAGATCATGAATTAGTAATACGTAATAACTGTCATGAAGTGCGGACGGGGGCGCCACGTGTCACTTCGTAATCAGTCCGGCGGTCATGCCGGCATTGATGGCGGGCAACAGAAGGTTCAGCACGCGACTCGCGCGCACCAGGTTGTTTGCGTCGACGTAGACGACATCCTTCGGTTGCAGGTCGAATTCCTTCGCGGCGAGCATGGAGACCGGCGACGTGCCGTCGAGGTGAAACACCTGCGGCTGCTCGTCGAGCGAACCACGGATCACGTACATCTGCGCGGCGTCGGCCGAGCCGGGATTCAGGCCACCGGCCTGCACCAGCGCGTCTGCCAGCGTGATGCGCCCGTTGCGATCCGGCGTCGCGGCGACCGGCTTGCCGACCTCGCCGATCACGTAGACGAAGCTGTCGTTGCGCGATGCCACGCGCAACAGGTCGCCCGGCTTCAACGCAATGCGCGCGGCGCCGCCATGCCCGGCCGCCTGTTGTGTCAGGTCGAGCGTATAGGACGCGCCCCCTCGGATCAGCTCGATCCTGCTGCGATCGGCCGAATCGTTCAGCCCGCCCGCACGGCCAATCGCGTCGTAAAGCGTCGTCGGCACGTCGTTCAACGACAACACGCCCGGATTGCGCACCTCGCCCTCGACAAACACCTGGCGCGACCGGAACGACGCAATGCCGAGCGTGACTTGCGGATCGCGAAAGTAACGGGACAACGCCGCCGCGACGCGTTCGCGCGCCTGCTCCGGCCGCAACCCCGAGACCTCGATCCGTCCTGCATAGGGAAAGGACAGCGCGCCGTCCTGATCGACGACGAAGCCGGCAACTGGATCGGCGTCGCGCGTGGCGCCCTGTTGCTGCGGTCCCTGCGCGGCCGCCAGCTCGGGATGGTTCCAGACGACGATCCGTAGCACGTCACCGGGACCGATCGCGTAGGGCGGTGCCGTGCCGGCGAGCGAACGCGACACGTCGAGCGCGCCCTGCGCAGCCTGAGCGCGCATCTGCCGAACACGACCGAGATCGAGTTCGACGATCGGCGCATGCCGATCGGCTTGCGCGCCGTTGCTGTCCGTGTCGACATAGGCCACCTGCGGCATCCCCGCGCCGGCCGGTGCGGTCATTCGCATGCCGGGCGCATAGGCACACCCGGCCAGCACGACACAAGCCAGCCACACGGTCGCGCAGCGGGACATCGGCCGAACACGGGCAATGGCCGCGACGCGCGGGCGCGCCGAAAGAGATCGCTCAATATGCATTGCTGTGTGCCTTTACGTGAAACAGCGTTGCCAGCACGATGCGCACATCGAACGCGATGGACCAGTTCCGCAGGTAATACAAGTCGTGCTCGACACGCCGCTGCATTTTTTCGATACGGTCGGTCTCGCCTCGCAGGCCGTTCACTTGTGCCCAGCCGGTAATGCCCGGCTTGACCCGGTATCGCTGGATATAGCCATCGACGAGGTCCTGATAGAAGATGTCGTGCTCAACCGCGTGCGGACGCGGCCCAACCACCGACATGTCGCCCTTGAGCACGTTGATGAACTGCGGCAACTCGTCGAAACTCGTCCGTCGCAGCCATGCACCGACACGCGTCACGCGCGGATCGCCTCGCGTCGCCTGCCGGATTTCCCCGGGCGCACCCGTGTCGTGCGCGTGCATCGTCCTGAACTTGTAGATCGTGAACGGACGCCCGTAGGCACCCATCCGCTGTTGCCGAAACAGCACCGGGCCTGGTGACGACAGCTTGACCGCGATCGAGATGACCGCCATCAACGGCGCAACCGCGAGCAACGCGAAACAGGCGAAGGTGCGATCGAAGATCGCCTTGCCGGCCAGCGCCTGCCGCGACAGCGGACGCACGACAAGATCGAGCGCAGGTGCAAACGCGGGATTCGTCCGGTGCGGACCGAATGGCGCCATCTCCGTCAGATCCGGCATGAAGCGGATGTCCACGAGATCTTTGCTGAACGCGCGAACGATCGCACCGACGCTATCGGCCGCGGAAAGGGGCAACACGATCCAGACTTCCTCGACACGCTCGCGACGCACGCACTCGACGAAGCGCGTCAGATCGCGGTGAACTTTCGCAGTGCCTGCCTCGGGCCCCGACGCCGGTGCCCTGTCGAATATCGCGGCAACGCGTACCCACGAGTGGGTGTCCTGCTCGGCGCGTCGTGCATATTCGAATCCATGCTCGCCCTGCCCGACGACGGCCACCGGTCGACGCATCACGCGCGGCGCCGCTGCATGGCCGCCGAGCCAGCGCTGTACCCCGACCGACGTCGCACATCCGATCGCCGCCAAGACGAACCAGCCCGCCAACCAGCCCGGCATGGATATGCCATGCCAGCCGATCAACGTCGCAAAGGCCGCACCACCGGCCAGCGACCCTGCAGCGGCCAACCGCACGCGATGTCGCATCACGCGTCTCGCGGATTCGCCATGCGAGACTTTCGACGAGAACAGGATCAGCATGAACGGCATCAACAGCGCGATCAGCATCGCATCGGATTGCGAATACGACGCGCCATCGATCCACTGCTTCGCTGCCACCGCAGCGGCCACGAGCAAACACACATCGATCAGCCGATGCCAGATGGCGCTTCTAGTGATGAATCGGGTATTCCGACCATGATCGAACGAATACATAACACTTGGTCGATTTCCAGTCGAAGCGGATCGACGGCACCCGCGCAATCAACCGCACGCCTCGCACCGTCACGGCCCATGTTCATGCCACGCTCGAAAGAAAATCACTCCACAATATTTAGGATTGGAAATTGATATCGTTTCAAAGAGTCAAAAATCAACACAAAACATCATCAAATAGTCAATCTAGACAATGAAACTCAGAGATTCGAAATGGGTCACCACTCAGAACGTTCCTCAGATTTATCGTCCATCGACATGGTGAAGTACGAATACTGCCATCATGGGCACACTCGAAAAATCGGACACGTACTAAATATGGTTGCTTTTAAACTGGTCTTGTCCCAATCTTTCGAGAGAAAAACGCGCCTACTCAAAGGCAGATCGATCGTCAAGCATCTGACCATGCGACCGGTCTGACAGACCTTCTTCTTCGATCCACTTCAGAATCACCCCATCGCATCGAAAGTTCGCGCGAGTGAAGACGGCATGCAGTTCCCTGTTTTATTTTTCTCTGCCACGGTCCGTCGTTCAGAAATTGGCCGATGTGAATTTTCAAGATATTCCAGGTCTCAAGAAACACGTATTACCGACCCGATCGCGGCAAAAATCTGACAGAACCGAATGCCCTGCCTGCGCCGCTCGTACTTGTTCCATATTCACCCAGAAAATCATTTCGTAACATCGTCGGCATTCCAAACAGCCGGGCGAGGGATCACGCATCGGCTGACAGGACCATCCGTTCGAGGTCAAAAATTCGCTCCGTTCGTTCTTTCATCGCCGTGCCCTGGCCGCCTCCGACGCCCGTGCACGCACCTGCTTTTCCTCGCACCACACCTGCATCCCCGCACTGTGCCCAGCCGTTGCGCCAATCGGGATCTTTTGCCCGAAAGCTGGCCGGCCCGTTCCGCGTCGCGTGCCTGACCGGCCTCGCGCTATCGATTCACGGTTTCGCGCAAGCACAAGTCCAGGTCCCCAATGCGGGACAGTCGCTACGCGACGTCGAAACACTCCGCCCTGCACTGCCCGCCCCCGCCGCGCCCGATCTCGCGATGCCTGCGCCGGCCGAGGAGCCCCCGCCTGCCACGGCTGACGGCCCGCGCGTCACGGTCAACGCATTCGCCATCGAAGGCAATGCGGCCATTCCCGCCACACGGCTCGACCCGCTGCTCGCCGATCTCGTCGGCCGCGACCTGAGCTTCGGTGATCTGCAGCAGGCCGCCAGCCGGGTCACGACGTACTACCGCGAACACGGCTACGTCCTCGCCCGCGCGTATCTGCCCCGCCAGGACATCGAACACGGCGTCGTGCGTATCGCCGTCGTCGAAGGCCGCTACGGGCAGATCGAATTGCACAACCGCTCGCGCGTGCTCGATCGCGCGCTGCGTCAACCGCTTGCGTCGCTGCAGCCCGGAGAGATTGCGCACGGGAACCGTCTCGAGCGCAGCCTCATGCTGCTGAACGAGATGCCCGGCGTCGATGCGAAGGGCACGCTGCGGCCCGGCCCCGAACCCGGCACGACCGATCTCGTGATCGACGCCGAACGCAGCCGCTTCGCTACCGGCTCGATCGAACTCGACAACTTCGGCGATCCGCTGACCGGCCGCTACCGCGCAACCGGCAGCGTCGACGTCAACGCGCCGCTGCGCGTCGGCGATCGCTTCTCGCTGCGCGGACTGACGAGCAATACGAACCAGCGCTATTTCCGCACGTCGTATCAACTGCCCGTCGGCCCCGCGTCGACGCGCGTCGGCGTCGCGTATTCCGACATGAACTACCGGATCGGCGGCAGCCTCAAGGACCTGCGCTTCCACGGCGGCGCCGACGTTCGCTCCGCGTTCGTCACGCAGCCGCTGCTGCGCAGCAGGCGCACGAACCTCGACGCACAAGTGGTCTATGAGAACAAGCATTTGCGCGACGTGTACGGCGCGTTCGACGTGGTCACCGACAAGACCGTCGATCTGTGGTCGTTCGGCGTAAGCGGCAACCACCAGGACACCTTCGGCGGCGGCGGCAGGAGCGGCTTCTCCGCCACGCTCGGCATCGGCCACCTGAGCGGCAACGATCCGCTCGACATGGACTACTACGTCCATACGCAGGGCCAGTTCGCGAAGCTGAATGTCAGCGCGCTGCGGCTGCAGGCGCTCGGCTCGCGATTCCAGCTCTATACCCAATTCAGTGCGCAGTTGTCGTCGCGCAATCTCGATGCATCGGAAAAATTCAGCCTCGGCGGCCCGTACGGCGTGCGCGCCTTCGCGCTCGGCGCCGGCAGCGGCGACCAGGGCTGGCAGGCCACGGCCGAGCTGCGCTATCTCGCCGCGCCCAGCTTGCAACTGAGCGTGTTCGCCGACACCGGCCGCATCCAGCTCAGCAAGCAGCGGTGGTCGCGCGAACGCAATACCGTGCAGTTGTCGTCGCTCGGCATCGGCGCGAGCTGGTTCGGCGCGCGCCATCAAATCAATCTCACCGCCGCGCTGCCGGTCGGTTACGCCGATCCGGTCGCGTCGCCCACGCGGTCACCGAGTGTCTGGTTGCAAGCCGCCCAGTATTTCTGAGCGGTACGCGGCGAGCGGCCCGCCAGGCAGGGCGGGCCGCAAGCAGCACGGGCGGCGTCGCCGCCCGCCTCGTCGAAGGCATGCATCCTGCGTGTTTTCGGCCTTTCCCGTTTCATTAGGTATACGTACCGATACGAAACAATCACCCTGTACTTTTCCAGAGGAAAGAACTCTCATGAACAAGACCTACGCACTGGTCTGGAACCAGGCCCAGGGATGCTGGAGCGCCGTCGGGGAAACGGCGCGCCGGCGCGCCAAACCCGGCAGCGCCAAGCGCATCGCCGCCGCCCTCTCGCTGCTCGGCCTCACCTCGCTGCCCGCGTTCGCGCTGCCCTCCGGTGAGAACATCACCGCCGGCAAGGCCGACATCATTCGCGAAAACGACGGCAAGTCGATGCTCGTCAACCAGCACACCGACAAGCTCATCACCAACTGGAACGACTTCAACATCGCCGGCAACGAGCGTGTGTCGTTCCATCAGCCCGGCACCACGTCGATCGCGCTGAACCGCGTCGTCGGCAACAACGGCAGCCAGATCCAGGGGCAGCTCGACGCCAACGGCAAGGTTTTCCTCGTCAACCCGAACGGCGTGCTGTTCGGCTCCGGCGCACAGATCAACGTCGGCGGCCTCGTCGCGTCCACCCAGAACATCGCCGACGCCGACTTCCTCGCCGGCAACTACCGCTTCTCCGGCAACTCCACCGCATCGATCGTCAACGACGGCCACATCACCGCCGCCGACGGCGGCAGCGTCGCGCTGCTCGGCGCGCGCGTGTCCAACAACGGCGTGATCCAGGCGAAGATGGGCCGCATTGCGCTCGGCGCCGGCAACGCGTTCAAGATCAACTTCGACGGCAACGATCTGCTCAGCCTGCAGGTCGAAGGCGGCGCCGTCGATGCGCAAGCCAACAACGGCGGCCTGCTCAAGGCCGACGGCGGCGAAGTGCTGATGACCGCGCGTGCGGCCGGCAACCTGCTGAACGCCGTGGTCAACAACACCGGCACGATCGAAGCAAAGGGCCTCGCCAACCACGCCGGCAAGATCACGCTCGATGGCGGCACCGTTAAGGTCGCCGGCAAGCTCGACGCGAGCGCGGCCGACGCCGACACATCTGGCGGTTCGATCCTCACGCGCGGCGAACGCGTCGACGTAGCGGCCGACACCCGCGTCGACACGCGTGCAGGCAACAACGCCGGCACCTGGACCATCGAAGCCGCCAACGCCGGCGTCAACGGCGATCGTTCGATCGGCGCCGACACGCTGTCGCGCAACCTCGGCACCACCGACGTCGCGTTGACCAACACGCAGGGCGACATGACGGTCGGCGGCCCGGTCGCGTGGAACAGCGATCGCGCGCTCACGCTCACGTCGCAGAAAGGCAACGTCGACCTGCAGCAAACGCTGTCGGCCACCGGCGCGAATGCCAGCCTGAACGTCAACGCCGCCGACAAGATCCGCATCAACAACGCCGTGAAGCTCACCGGCCGCAACGCGCACCTCGAACTCAATTCGAAGAACGGCCATACGCTGAACAACAACGCCGCCGTGACGCTGTCCGGCGACAACGCGTCGTTCCGCTCGAACGGCGAGGACTACAAGGTTCTCCATACCGTAGCCGACCTGCGTAACGTCGATGCAAACCGCGGCGGCCGCTACGTGATCGGCAACACGATCGACGGCGCGAACACGAACTTCCGCAGCATCGGCGGCAACCAATCGTTCTACGGCGTATTCGACGGCCTCGGCAACACGATCGAGCGCCTGCGCATCTCCAACCCGGGCCAGTCGGACGTCGGCCTGTTCTCGCACAACGCCGGCCGCATCGCCAACCTCAACCTGCGTGACATCGTGACGACCGCATCGGGTCAGCCGTATTGGCTGACTTCGGTCGGCACGCTCGCCGGCAGCAACTCGGGCGTGATCTCGAACGTGACGGCCAACAACGTCACGGTCTCGGCCACGGGCTCGGCAATCATCGGCGGTCTCGTCGGGTCGAACTATGGCGGCACGATCGAGCACGCGAAGGTCACCGGCCGTATCGACGGTGATCGCTACGCGCAAGCGATCGGCGGCCTCGTCGGCGAGAACCTGACGCTGCTGAACAAGCCGCCGGTATCGGCCACCATCCGCGACAGCCAGGCCGACGTCGAGGTGAACGCCGCGCACGACGGCCCCACGGGCGGCCTGGTCGGGCACAACACCGGCTTGATCGAGCGCTCGTCGAGCGCGGGGCGCATCAACGCGACGGGCGCCAACCCGATGGTCGGCGGGCTCGTCGGCTTCAACGACGGCAACGGCATCATCAAGCAGTCCTCGTCGTCCGCGAGCGTGACTGCGCGCAACAACGCCATCGCAGGCGGGCTCGTCGGCCTCAACCTGGCCACCATCACGGATTCGCGCGCCAGCGGCAAGGTGAGCGTCGGTGAGCACAGCGTCGCGGGCGGCCTCGCGGGCGTGAACCTGGGCGAGATCGACGCGTCCACGGCCGACGGCGACGTGTTCGCGGCCGCCTCGAGCACGATCGGCGGGCTCGTCGGCACCAACAGCGGCCGGATCCTGAAGTCGCAGGCCAACGGCAACGTGACGGCGGGCAGCAACGCGGTGGCCGGCGGCTTCGCCGGCTACAACGACGGCGACATCGACAAGTCGACCGCGACGGGCAACGTCGTCGCGGGCGCCGACAGCGTCATCGGCGGCTTCGCCGGGCGCAACGGCACCGCGGGCCGCATCCATGCGTCCGACGCGCAAGGCAACGTCCGTGCCACGGGCAAATCGACGCTCGGCGGCTTCGCCGGCTCGAACGACGGCTTCATCGAGACGTCCCTGGCCAGCGGCAACGTAGCCGGCGACAACAACAGCACGGCCGGCGGCTTTGCGGGCACGAATGCCGGCACGATCGAGGCATCCGACGCAACCGGCGACGTGGCCACGGGCAACAACAGCACGGCAGGCGGCCTCGTGGGGCTCAACCAGGGTCTCATCCGCACGTCGAGCGCGAACGGCAAGGTCCTGGCCGGGCAATCGAGCTACGCCGGTGGCCTCGCCGGCCGCAACAGCGGGACGATCGCCGATTCCCGCGCCACGGGCGCGGTGAAGGCCGGCGACTTCTCGTCGGCCGGCGGCCTGGTCGGCAGCAACGAGTACGGGACCATCGCGCGGTCGACGGCGTCGGGCGACGTCGAAGCCGGCGCGCAGGGCAAGGTCGGCGGCCTCGTCGGCATCATGACCGGGACAGTCGACCAGTCGCATGCGACGGGCTCCGCCAAGGGCGGCGACGCCAGCTACGTCGGCGGCCTCGTCGGCAGCAACGGCGGCACGATCACCGCGTCGTCGTCGAGCGGCACCGTATCCGGCGGCCGCTACGCCCGACTGGGCGGCCTCGTCGGCGGCAACTTCGGCCGCGTCTACGGCTCGTCGAGCACCAGCCGCGTCGACGTCAAGGCTGGCTACGACCAGTCCTACGGCGCGCTGGTCGGCGTGGACTACGGTCTGGTGAAGCCCTGACCTAAGCCTGGACGGTTCCGGCTTCGCCGCCTGAGCGGCACACCGGATTCCGTTACCTGTTGCGAGCGGCCTGCCCGCTCGTAGCCGGCGGCCGCAAGGCCGCCGGCAGCCACCCTCCGGCCGATCGGCCTTCAAGGTCGGCCGGACTTCCGACAATCAACCAGGAAGACCAAAGATGAACAAAACCTACGCCCTAGTCTGGAACCAGGCCCAGGGATGCTGGAGCGCCGTCGGGGAAACGGCGCGCCGGCGCGCCAAGCCCGGCAGCGCCAAGCGCATCGCCGCCGCCCTCTCGCTGCTCGGCCTCACCTCGCTGCCCGCGTTCGCGCTGCCCACCGGTGAGAACATCACCGCCGGCAAGGCCGACATCATTCGCGAAAACGACGGCAAGTCGATGCTCGTCAACCAGCACACCGACAAGCTCATCACCAACTGGAACGACTTCAACATCGCCGGCAACGAGCGCGTGTCGTTCCATCAGCCCGGCACCACGTCGATCGCGCTGAACCGCGTCGTCGGCAACAACGGCAGCCAGATTCAAGGCCAGCTCGACGCCAACGGCAAGGTCTTCCTCGTCAACCCGAACGGCGTGCTGTTCGGCTCCGGCGCACAGATCAACGTCGGCGGCCTCGTCGCGTCCACCCAGAACATCGCCGACGCCGACTTCCTCGCCGGCAATTACCACTTCTCGGGCAACTCCACCGCGTCGATCGTCAACGACGGCCACATCACCGCCGCCGACGGCGGCAGCGTTGCGCTGCTCGGCGCGCGCGTGTCCAACAACGGCGTGATACAGGCGAAGATGGGGCGAATTGCGCTCAGCGCCGGCAATGCGTTCAAGGTCAACTTCGACGGTAACGACCTGCTCAGCCTGCAGGTCGAAGGTGGCGCTGTCGACGCACAGGCCAACAACGGCGGCCTGCTCAAAGCCGACGGCGGCGAAGTGCTGATGACCGCGCGCGCGGCGGGTAACCTGCTCGATGCCGTGGTCAACAATACCGGCAAGATCGAGGCGCTCGGCCTCAGCTCACGCGGCGGCAAGATCACGCTCGACGGCAGCACCGTCGAGGTCGCGGGCAAGCTCGATGCGAGCGCGGCCGAAGCCGGCGCACCGATTGGCTCAGTCACGACGCGCGGCGAACGTGTCGACATCGCGAACGACACGATCGTCGATACGCGTGCTGGCAACACCGCCGGCAAGTGGACCATCGAAGCAGCCAACGGTGGCGTAAACGGCACGAACGTCACCGGCAATTCGATCGACGCGGACACGCTGTCGCGCAATCTCGGCACGACAAACGTCGCGCTGACGAACACGCAGCCCGGACTGATGGCCGGCGGCCCGGAACTGATGGTCGGCGGCCCGGTCGTGTGGAACAGCGACAACGCGCTCACGCTGACCGGGACCTACGTCTCGCTGTGGCACGCGATGTTGGCAACCGGCACGAACGCCAGCCTGACGGTCAACGCCTACAACCTCCGCGTGAAGGATACAGTGAAGCTCACCGGTCGCAATGCTCATCTTGAGCTGACCACGAAATACCTCGGTTTCATGCATGACCAAGCCGCCCTGATGCCGTCCGGCGAAAATGCATCGTTCCGCTGGAATGGCGAGAACTACAAGCTGCTGCACACCGTCGACGATCTACGCAATATCGACGCGAACCTGGGAGGCCGTTACGCGCTCGGCAACACGATCGACGGGGCCGGCGGGGAATTCCGCAGCATCGGCAGACATTCGCCGTTCTCCGGCGTGCTCGAGGGTCTCGGCAATACGATCAGCGGCCTGAGAATTTCCAATGCTGGCTACAACTTCGTTGGCCTGTTCGCGGTGAACGCCGGCTACATCGCCAACCTCAACCTGCGGAACATCATCACGCTCGCGTCGGGTCAACCGTACAGCTCGCCGGTCTCCGTCGGGACCCTGGCCGGCTACAACCTCGGCACGATCGAGGACGTGACAGCCAAGGAAGTGACCGTCACGGCCAAGGGCCGCGTTATTGTCGGCGGTCTCGTCGGCCACAACCAGGGAAACATCTATGGATCGACCGCGGCAGCCAATGTAATCGCCGACACGGGCAGCATCGCGGGCGGCCTCGTCGGCTACAACCGAGGGGACATTTACCAATCGGCCTCAGCAAGCGACGTCATCGCCGGTACGAACAGCGTGGCAGGCGGCCTCGCCGGGCACAACGACAAGCTTGGCACCATCCACAACTCGCGCGCGGAAGGCAACGTGACAGTCGCAGACAAATCGACGGCCGGCGGCGTAGTCGGTGTGAACGAAGGGTCCGTACAAAGCATGTGGGTCGTAGCGACGGTGACGGGCAAAAACGAAAGCACGCTTGGTGGCATCGCGGGCCGCAACACCGGCAGCATCGGCGGAGGATCCTCATCATTCGGTAATATCACCGGCGGCATCGGCAGCATCATAGGCGGTGTTGCTGGCGAAAACGGAGGCGTCATCGACATGGTGCGCTCCGGCTTCGACGTGCTGTCCGGGCTCGGCAGCAAAGTCGGCGGTCTCGTCGGTCGCAATACCGGAAGCATTGTCCACTCCACGACCCACGCTCGAAGCACCTTGAAGGCGGGCGCTCAATCCATTGCTGGCGGCCTCGTCGGAGAAAACTTGGGTGGCACCATCGACCGATCGTATGCGTGGGGAAATGTCGAGGGCGGCGACTACAGCTTCGTCGGCGGCCTCGTCGGCTACAACGGCGGGACCATCACCAATTCAATGTCGGAAGGAGTGGTTTCCGGCGGCCGCTACGCAATGCTGGGCGGGCTCGCCGGCGGGAACTTCGGTTTCATCTCTGGTTCGTCGACCAGCGGCCGCGTCGAAACCGTGCCTGGCCATGGACAGATCTCCGGTCCGCTCGTCGGCCTCAATGTCGGTCAGGTAGAGGACTAAGCATTGACCGATCTGGCGTCCGGTGCCACCGATTCGCACGGCTGCCCGGACGCCATCGCACGTTGCGGGTAATCTGGCTGTGCTCGCCCGGTAGCCTCCCGGCTACTGGGCTCATACAGCCGGTCGGTCAGACACGCAATTCGACAGGACATCCTGGTTTTCAATGAGGACATCAAAAATCATGAACAAGACCTATGCACTGATGTGGAACTAGGCCCAGCGCTGCTGGGCCGCGGTCGGGGAAACCCCGCGCTCCGACGATGACCGCACGATGTCCGTCAACCAGCACACCGATAAGCTCATCACCAACTGGCAGGACTTCCGCGTCGCCGGCGGCGAGCGCGTGTCGTTCCATCAGCCGACCAGCCAGTCGCTCGCACTCAACCGCGTGATCGGCAACAACGGCAGCCGCATCGACGGCCAGATCGGCGCCAACGGCCACGTGTTCCTCGTCAACCGGAACGGCGTGCTGTTCGGCTCCGGCGCGCAAGTCAACATCGGCGGGCTCGTCGCGTCCACCCAAAGCGCGACATTCGATGGCTGGCGGCTTCATCGAAGCCGCCAGCCGGGACTGCAAAAGCAGCGTAGCTGGAAAATGAACCCGCCTTGGGGTATCTGCGTTTCGCGCCGCTTACCGCCGAATTGCAGGTTGGGGGCCAGCGCGTCGACGTGCTGCGACGGAATCCGAAATCCATCTCCGCAGCGTACGTCCGTCAGCCGCTCCTGCCACATCGGGCTCTACCGGGCGATCCAGGCGGCAACATCAAACAACGGGGAGAGAGAACAGCGAAGGTGGAGTCAGAAGCATCGTCACGTCGACCGGTGGAAGCACCGGTACGCGACCGCGAGCCTCCACCGGCACCGCACATGCGTCTTCAATCAGGACGGAGCGACTTCGCGGCAGCCCCGTTGCAAACGGTATGGCCGGGAATCTCGACAGTGTGCCCGGACACCGGGAGCGGCGTGCCCGGATACACGTTGAAAGCGTCGAGGCTTTGCCCATCCGCTTTGGCGCCTTCCACGAGATAGTGGACATTGCCGGTCGCCGTCAGTCGTGCGCCGGATGCTTCGCACGCGACAGCGAGCGTCGCCCGCGTTTTGGACGGCAACTGATGGACGATCCCGCTGAACGCGAGGTTGGCGACAATACTGGCAGATGGCTTCGTCTGGCCGGTGCCGAGCACCTTGGTCTCCGGCTTCACGTCCAGTCGGTAGACCGTCTCAGTCTCGACGGGACGCAATGCCTTGATCGTGATGGTCTTCGTTTGACCGGGCGCCAGCGTCATGCGGAACGGATACGCATAAAGGGACGGCTGCCCGATGTCAACGACCGGTTCAAGACGCTCGCTTTCCAGTGGCACGCCGGGATTCAACAGGCGCGACAACGACACGCTGACGTACTCGGCGTGATCTCCATGGTTGATCACCTGTACCGACGTGACTTCGCCATTTAGCGTGATGTCTTTCGGCATCATGTCGATCGCGGCCGCCGCCGACACGGGAACAGCCAGCGCAACCACGCATGCGGCACGTGTCAACCTCGACAACATCCGCTTCATGCCGGCATCCCCTTCAACCGATTCCCTCGCGCCCCGTTTGCGCATCGACGATCGGGCTTGATCGACGCTCGATTGCATGATGACCATCAAGGCGCCTTGACCACCGGTTCGAACGTCATCGACAACATCCCTTTGTACGTGCCGGTAGTGCTCTTGAAGTCGCCGGCCGGAGGATAAGCGGCGATGTCGAGCTTGTAGTAGCCCACCGAATCGTTCCCGGTGCCCGATGCGGCCGGATTCTGAAACTCCGTGCCCTGGCCAACCAGCAGCGGTTTCGATACGCCGCCTTCGGGGGCAAGCTTGACTGTCGGCGTTCGAAACGCCAACGCGGGATTGGATTGATGCGTGATGGTCAACGGCGAATCCAGGCGGACCTGGAACACGCCGCTGGTCGACACGACCTTCAGTCGAGCCTGCGCCTCGTACGGGGTTTCCCAGCCGCCAAGCTGCTGCATTTGCAGCCCCTGATCGAACCAGCCGCCCTTGTCGTCCGTCACGAACAAATTGTTCGGCCGTGCAACATGCGCCGTCACCTTGCTCGTCGTCTTGCCGGTCAGCTTCACCGTCTCCGCGAACGACACGACCGGCAGCATCAGCGAGACAATCAGGCATTTTGCCAAAACGTCCTTCACGTGGATTCCTCTACGGTTTGGTGACGACGGTGAACGTGAGCACGTCGTTGTAGTCGCCGTCTTTGACATTGTCATCGACGGTGGTCTTGAAGGTCGGCACGAAGCACGTCTTCCCCGAACTATTTAACGGCACCGGGACGCTCGAGGTATTCGGCAAAGACAGCGGCGACGTACCACCGTTCAGCGTGATGCTGTACGGAATGAACTGCGACGCGCCGTCGACATTTTTGAGCCTGTAGCGGTTTGAGACGACACCATTGGCGCTCCCTGCGTTGATGACAAAGCGCTTGCCGTTGACTGCCGAGCCGGAATAGGTGAAGCAAAGCTGGTTCGCCGCATCGGTGAACGTCTTCTCCGATTCTCCTCGCTGCAAATCGCCCAGGTTCCAGTCCGGCGCAGTCATCTTGATCGAGATTTCTAACGGTGGCGGCACTCCGGGATCCACCACAATGGAGCAATTTCCCTGGTTCTCTCCTTGGCGAATATATGCGACCCCGGAAATTTCTCCAACGTCGTCACCCGTGGTGTAATTCCCCGCACGAATGCCAATGGCAGGCCAATCGGTAATGGTCGAATTCGATATCTTCACGGTAACATATGCCACCATCGGCTCCTCATTTTCCCATGGCGTCTTGAAAGAACTCTGCCAGTGGTGATACATGACATATTGAGTTCCAGTATAGTTGGACAAGGCCCGCTCACCGTTCATTGTTGCAACGTGCACTATCTTTTCACTTGGATTAAGGACACCACCTTCTTTATAGGTATAAACAAGCAACCCTCTCGTTCTGAATATGTTGCCAGCCGTATGCCCTTTGGCTTCTTTAAAGCTAATTGTGAGACCGAGAGTGCTGGTTCCATCCCCGTTATCCGTCCACGAACACGAGCTATAGCCCGTACTCATACTCTCGAGAATCAGACTGGCAAGAGCATGCGCCCTTACGGAAAACATCGAAATAAGCACAATAAATACAAATCCGCACCACTTTCGAAACAGACCGATCCTGCAATCCATCTTAATCATTTAAAAACTCCGAAAACATCGCACGGATTCACAACTGCCCACCAATCAGATATGCCAGGCCCAGCAGATTCAGAAATTCATTTCCACGAATCCCCATCGCCTCGCGCCGTCATTTTTCTGCATCAGGTAACTGATAAATCACCACGCCATAGCCGATACTGACGAACAGCGGCGCTGTCGTGTCGCCATCGCGATCCGCGTCAATGACGATGTGCTCACGGGGCCGGAATGTCACCCGCCACACTTGGGGCTCGTCGGGTCCGGAAAGCTCTTTCAACACCATCCGGTATTTCTGCCCCGGCGACAGCACCAGCCGACTGGGCTGGACCAGCAACGTCGGCTGCGGTACGTCCTCAACCGGCACGAGGTCCTCCGGCACGTGCCCCGGATTCGACACCCGCTGCTGTGTGACATCGAGATACAACGGCGTATCGCCAACGTTCTCGACCCACAGCTCATTGGCCGGTTTGTCGGGCGACAGCGTGAACTCGGTGCGAGACAACTTCAGGATGCCGGCGGCAAAACTGCCGCTGCAGCACAGCAGCGTCAACGCCCCCAATGCCCAGCGCGGCAGGCGCTTCATCACGGACATTGCAGCGCCGTGGGCGCATCGTCGACACTGAGCGTCATGCGCCTGGTCGCAAAATGCTGCGGTGTGCCGGGAAATACCGCGACGGTCTGCGGCTGCTTCGTGCCGTCATACGACACGTTCGAGAACACCGTGCGCACGTTGCCGGTGCTTTCCAGCGTGATGCCGCCATCGTCGCAGCGATGGGCCCATGCCGCCTTCAGCTTGCCCGGCGGCGGCAAATGCCGGACCAGTACGCCATAGCCGATCGCCACCGACATCGGTGCGGTGATCTTGTCTTTCGGTGCGTCTTCCACCTTCAGCGATCGGATCGGCACCACGTACAGCCGGTAAAGCTCTTCCTGCGCGGGTTCGGTCAACGACTTCAACTCGATCTGCCGGCTCTGGCCGGGGCCGAGCGTGAGCTTGTCCGGGCTCGCGAGCATGCCCGGATTGTCCAGTTGCCCGAGATCGACTTTCTTCTCGGGCGTCATGCCCGGATTCATGACCTTCTGCAGCGTGATCGACAGGTACAGCGGCGCATCGCCCATGTTCCGCACGGTCACCTTCTCATCGTGCGTGGCGTACACGCGGGTCGCGGCCGGCATCACCATCAGTTCGCCCTCGGCCTGCGCCGTCTGGACGGTCGCGCACGCCAGCGCAACGAAAGCGAATACCCAATGCTTCATCTTGAAATTCACGTGCTTACTCCTTTGATGCGTTGAGCCCAGGCGGTTCGCAGCGGAAATTGCTGCCGCTCGCCTCCCTCAGGCTGCAGGTGTACCGAAGCCCGTCGCGGTCTACCGTGATCTGCGACAGCATCGTCTTGCTGACGATCGAGAACAGGCCGTTGCGATGCGCGACGTCGCCGGTCTCGACGATCTTGCCGCTGACCGGCTTGCCGTCGGCATCCTTCAGGAAGCCGCTGTAGATCATGTTGATGTCGACCTTCGCGTTGGCCGCATAGACCTGCCCCGGATGCGCGCGGATGATGTTGGCGGGCACTTCGATATTCATGTCGAGTTTGTCGTTGTTGCTGTACACGCGCGCGAATGCCACGTCGGCATACGTATTCAACGGCACCGCATAGGTGCTGCCGCCACCGACCGGATTGCCCTCCACGTTGAAGCCGTAATTCATTCCGTCGAGCTTCGGCGTGCGCAGCAGCATCGCGCTACCGCCATTGCTGTAGCGACCGAACGCAACGCCATCCTTGCTGGCCGCAACCATGCCGCGATAGTTGAAATCGGCGTTGCTGGCATCGCCGTTGTAGCCGATGTTCAGCGACGCGTCGCCACGCGTGCCCGAACGCGAGCCATACGCATTGATGCCGTAGTCGGAATTGATGCGGTTGCCCGTGACCCCGAGCGTCGTCGTACCGAAACCGTCCTGGAAATCCTTCCGGTAATCGCCGCTCAATTGCGTCTGGCCGCCCGAGCGCGCGGCGCTGAAGCTGGCCTGAACCTTGTCGAGCTGCATGGTCATGTTGAAATACACGCCATATCCGGCGCTCGTGCGGCTGAAGCTGCCTTTTTGTACACCGAGCGCGAAGGTTGCCCACAAGCCGTTCGGCCGATAGTTCCAGCGTACTTCCGCCTGGTGCGTGGCGCCGAAGCCCGACTGCTGATAGTTGTAACCGACGGTCGCCTTGCGCAGCATGCGGCTGTACGACACGCTGGTGCTCGACGTGCTGGTATAGAAGCGCGACACGTCGTTGTTCAGATAATGGCTGGCGGAAAGGCTGCCGAGCGCTTCGCTCGACGCGGCCAGGCTGACGTAGCCGCCGGCCTTGCGCTCGCCCGCCAGCACACCGAGCGTCGGCGTGATGTCGACGTCGCCGATCTGCGTCGGGCGCGTGACGTTCACTTCCCCCGCCCAGTCGCCACCGCGGCCGACAAGCGTCGACGCGTTCATGTAGAACTGGCGGAAGTTCCGGCTCATCGCGGCTTCCATCAGGAAGCCGCCGCGCTCGCTCATCTCCTTGCCGACCGTGAAATGCCACGCGTTGCCGCTGGCCGCACCGAAGTTGACGTTGTTGATCTCGCGAACTTCCTGCGTGACCACGTTGCCGTTGCGGTCGACCAGGCGCACCTGTACCGGGTAATAGCCGCCCGGCAGATCCGCGAAGCTGATCTCGTTGCGGCCGAGCATGGCCGGGCGCTTCGCGATCAGGCGGCCATTCCGGTAAAACTCGTAGTTGCCTTCCGCTGTGGCGTACAGCACCAGCGAACCCGCATTGCGATCGACCTGCAGGTTCGTCTGGCTGCCGACTGTCACGAACTGATCGAAACTCGGCGACAGCAGCGTGCTGACCGAACCGGACGCGTAGTCGATACTGTTCTGCTTGCCGGCCCGCACATAGGTTCGTGCGAAGTTCTTCTGCAGGTAATACGACGAGACGCCCTGCGAGTCGTAGCTCGTGCCGCGCGTTGCCGTGTGGTTCGCGTACCAGCTGACGTAGCCGAAGCTGCGCGAAGGCAGGCCGACCCAGGTCGCGCCATTCACGTTGGCGGCGCGATAACCGTTCGACGACGCGCGAAAGTCGACCGACTGGTTGTTGACCAGCCCGAAGCCTGTTTCCGGGGCGAAGTAATCCTCGCGTGAATCGCGAATCGATATCGAGCGCCTGAGCTTGTCGACCGTGACGTAATAGCCGTCGACCTCGATGTCGCAGCCCTTGCTGCAACGCTTGTAGTCGATCTTGGCGAGGACCTTGCGGATAATATCGACATCGTCCGGCGAAACGCCGTTTGCCGCGTATTTAGCGGCATCGAAATCGAGTGCCGCCTCTGTCGCCGAATACCGCACCAAACCCGGCAACGTCTTCCCGTTGAACGTCGCGACATAATGCGCGCTGTCGTCCATTTCAACGGCACTGAAGCCCTCAGGCACGCCGTACGACACCTTGACTTCGGCAAACGACTGCGACGAGATGAACACGAATGCACCGAGCCACAGCCTATTGAACGGAAACGGAGCTCGATAGGTCAACACGCTATTCTCTTTGCGACAGGAACGAAATCAGAATCCAGATCAGCGATGCCGTCTGGGCGCAGGGACGAAGCGGGGAGCGAAGCCCCCGGAGGTGGGGCTTCGCGAGGGAACTACGGTGGGGTTACTTCGTGGCCGGCGTCTCGCCGCCACCTGCTGCCGCGACCGGCTCGAACACCATCACGAGATCGCCGCTGTAGCTACCGTTGGTGCTGTTCGAACCGACCATCGTCGGTGCGTCGACGTTGATCTTCAGGTTGTGGACTTCGTCGTAGCCGCCGTTGCCCGAGACCGTTTGCGTGACCTTCTGAACCGCGCCGAACTTGACTTCCGAATCACCCGCGGCGCTGCCGATCATGATCTTCGTATTCTTCATTTCGTAGTTGCCGTTCGACAGCTTCAGCGGCTGCGCGAGCGAGATGTTGAAGTCAGGGTTCTTCGTCCACACGCGAACCGGCAGCGACTTCGAGAACTTCGATTGAGTGTAATCGTTGGGCGTGAGCTCTTCCGTGCTGTACCAGGTCGAGCCGTCCGGCTTCGACACGAAGATGCCGTCGTTGATCTGCGCCGTCAGCGTGATCTTCTTCGACACCGGATCGGCTTGCGCCGTTTGAGCCATGCCGACCAGCGCCGCGGACATGCCGAGTGCGAGAATGATTTTGTTGAGCGTCATCGAATGATCCTGCCTTAATTGAGATTGCGGAAAAAATGCCAGTGACACTGGCGACTTTCGTTGTGTGGAACACTGAATTCCACTGACGAAATTTTCGACAATCTGCTCGATGCATTCGATAGGACAATTATGCGAGTATCGCCAGAATCAACTCGTTCCAGTACGAATTTTTTACCGATCTGGATGTATGCCGCTGATCGTTAAAGAAAATTCAAGCTTTCAATTGGCTATTCCCTCGCGCGACAACCGCTGCCACGCCGGTGAAACGCGGCAGGCGCACGATCGAATCGGCTGCGCGGCACGCCATTGCGCCGGCCATCGAAAAGGTCGACACCGACCGGCCGCACTTCAGCGACAGCGCGCGTGCCGATGCTGGACAGGCGCAACAGTTCGTCGGAGCCGGCGTTGCCCTCGACATGGGCGCGCACGATGCCGCCGGCTGCGTTCGGCTTGCGTCGGGAAAAACCAATGGCGATAGATTCGAGATATCCAGCAGGTACTCGACCAGATCGTTATCGCGATAAAACTACTGGTCGTCGAGAAGCAGATGGGCTTAAGCGCCATCGAGCCGAACGGACAATCGGCCCGTCGGCTGTCAATCAAATTCACTGCCCCGCCATCTTGCAGACCATCGCCACGCGCTCGTACGCGACCGCCGGCTTCCGCGCCGGCAGCGCATAGTCGCCTTCGCACGATCCGTCGCTCCAGCGAATCGACAGGCGCCCTTGGTCCTTGATGCCGAACACCAGCACGCGAGATGCGTCGTCGACCATGCCGAGCACCTTGCCGCTCTCGTCGTAAGCCGTTGCGCCGAACGGTACGTTGCCGCCAGCCGACGTCTTCACGCCGAACTGCACGCGGCGCCCCGTTTCGGCTGCGAACTTCGCCTTCACGATCGCGCCGCGCGTGGGCACCACCGCTTTCGCGTTGTCGGTCAGGTCGGTATCGAAGCCGAGGCTCTCGGTATCGACGTTGAGCCAGTTGTAGCGATACGGCTGCGCATAAGGCAGGATCGCGTAGCCGCGGCGATCCGTGCTGATGCTCGTCGACGACGAAAAACGCGCGCCGCGCACGCCCGGCACTTCGGCAATCGCGAACGTCTCGCCGACCGTCTGGCCCAGTGTGACGCCACCACTGTGCGCGACCACCGAGCCGGCGATGCTGGCGTCCACGTGCTTGCCGCTGCCCGACTGGTTGTAGTTCGTCGCCAGCTTGGCCAGCGGCGTATCCCAGCCGAGGCCCACGCCCCCCGACCCGCCGGCATGCTTGCGATAGTCGCCCTGCACTGAATAGTTGACCGTGTTCGCATCGTTCAGGAACCCGTTCACACCGACCTGCGAACTCACGTCGCCGCTCGTCGACGCGACCGTGTTCGCGTACAGGCGATGCGAACGCGTGCCGCCGCCCAGCGGGATGCTGACCGATGCGGTGAACTGCGTATCGGCGCCCCCGAACGGCCCCGAATCGCGCGTATGCGCCACCGCCACGCTATAGCTGAGATTCTTCAGCGCGCCGCTGTAGCCGAGCTGGATGTTGCGACTCGATCCGCCCTGGTTCCAGTAGCTCGTATCGCCGATGCTCGCGTATAGCGACCCGCCCGAGCCCAGCGACTGGTTGATGTTCAGGTCGACCCGGCTCTTCTGGCGGAACGACCCGTTGCCCCACTGGCGATCGAGATCGTCGACGTGCTGGCTGAACGTGCGATAGCCGTCGGTCGAATAGCGATAGCCGACCATCGTGAAGGTCGTCTCGGTCGCCGTCAGCGTCTTCGAATACAGGAACCGGAAGCTCTGCCCGCTGGTCTTGCGGCCCATGACATTCGACTGGCTGTGCGTGATGTCGAACGACACGCCGCCGAGCCGCGAGTTGTAGCCGAGCCCGAGCGCAATAGCCGCGTATCGCTCCGCGCCGATGAAGCCGCCGTAGCCGGTCAGGTTGTCGGACACGCCATAGATCAGCGTGCCCTGCGCGAACTTGGGTCGCGACTGACCAAAACCGCGATACTGGCCCGCCGAAAACGCATAGCGCATCGTGCCGCGACGAATCATCACGGGCAGGTAAGAATACGATTGCCGGTACGTGCGCACGCTGCCGTCGGATTCGATGACCCGGATTTCGAGGTCGCCGTTCGAGCCGCTCGGGTAAATGTCCCGGAACTCGAACGCGCCGGGCGTCACGGACGCCGAATAGATCACGTAACCGTTCTGACGCACCTCGACTACCGCATTGCTTTGTGCGATGCCGCGCACGACAGGTGCATAGCCGACCTCGTTGTCCGGCAGCATCCCCGTATCGGAACTGACCTGCGCGCCGAGAAAACGCACGCTGTCGAAGATCTCGCCAGGCGTATACACCTCGCCCGCGGAGAGGCGCCCCTGGATGCGTTGCAGGTCCCGCTCCACGTAGCTGCGATTCGCGGCGAGATCCGACGGGCTGCCGCGTCGCCACGACAGTGCCGATTCGTTACGCAGCCGCCATGCGCCGATGTTGAGGCCGTTGCGCAACCCGAGATACGCATAGTCGCTGCGATAGCCGGAATCCGTGTCGTGGCTGAAGTTCGCCTGATAGTTCGAATACGCAGCCGTGATGCCTTCGTCCCACAGCGACGGATCGACATAGCCGCGCGTCTGCATCGGCGCATAGGCTTGCGGCACGCTGATATCGAGCGCCAGCGTACCGACGTCGAAACTCGTCGACGCGCCATCGGCCAGCGAACCCAGCTCGACCGGCGCGTCGTCCGCCAGCCCCGCTTCCAGCTTGTGCTCGCGCTCGAGACGCTTCACGTCCACGCCGAGCGTCTTCAGCAGACCGTAGGTGATCACCGGGCGAACGTCGCCCGACGTATCCGTCTTGAACAGGATCGATTCGCGTTTCGCGCGCCGCTCGTTCAGCGACACGTCGACATCGTAGATGCCGGGCGCCACCGAATTACCTTTCTCGAAATAGGAAAGCTCGACCGGGCCGTCCCCCTTCTTGAGGAACAGTTCGTTGAATTCCGCAGCTTGTGCCTGGCTGGGCGCAAACATGGCGCCGAGCGCCATCAAACAGGACGCGAGCTGGCAAGCCTCTACAATTTTCTTGACAGTTGTGTTCATGTCCTGAATGCGCGCTCTTTATATGGTTTTAGTTAGTACAACGTATCTATGTGTCATTGGCGATTCGGCCGACTCCGCATCACGGACGGGTTACTTCGTGACGTCGGCCTGTGTATCGGCCGTGGCGCCGAAATCGTTGATCGACGTAAATTCGACTTTGGCGTTTGCCGGCAGCGCGCTGCCGGAATAATCCTTCACGGCAAGACGCTTCGGCGACTTGGGTGCGATCATCTCGGTCGCGATCGGATACGCGCTTGCGCCGGCCTTGAGACTCGCGTGGCCGAGCGACACGAAATACGGCGTGTCGTTGACGACTTCCAGCGCCGGCTTGCCGCTGCCCGCGCTCCAATGCCACTTCAGTTGGCCCGGCGCATCGTCGGGCTTGCCCGACAAATCGGCCGGCCGGTAGAACAACTTGATCCGCTGCCGCACCGCGATCTGCAGCGAGTTGTCGTCCTTGGCCTTTTGCGGAATCTCCTGCACGCTCAGCCAGAACACCGATTCACGGTCGGCCGCGAGCCCGGTACCCGCATAAAAGATCCGCAGGATTTGCTGCTTGTCGCCGCCGAGGCGGCTCAGCGACGGCGTGATCGCGAAGGGCAGGTCGCCCTTCGCGCCATCCGGCAACTCGATCCATGACTGGATCATCACGTCGTCCTTCGACTGATTCTTGACGACGACCGACGCTTCCTTGCTCTGCGCCGGATAAACGACACGCGTGCCGGACAACGAAATGCCGGCATGCGATGGAATGGACAGGAACAACATCGAGCCGGCCGCAACCAGCCCGGCGATGAGCGATTTCTTCATGGCGGATTCGAACCTGGAGGCGGCGGTGAAATGGCACCACGTGCCATTTCGCCGCTCGATTGACGATGCTTATTCGTACGACAGCGTGAACGGGAGCGTGCCGTTGGCCGTACCTGCTGCCACCTTGTCGCCATTCGCGACGTAACCCGCACGCATGTTCAGCGCAGCGGTGTAAGTCGGCTTCTCGTCCGTCCCGCCCTTGACCAGCGGCGCGTTGATCGTCTCGTTCGCCGCCAGGTTCAGCAGGTTGTTGTTGTCGTCATACAGACCGATACCGACGCCTACCGCCGAGCCCGAAATCTTCAGCAGCTTGTTGTTCTTGCCGTCGATACCCGAACCGGCCAGCGGGTCGAACTTCATCTTCACGAGCGTCAGGTCAGTGGCAGTGTTGCCGCAGTCGAGGTTCAGGCTGATCGACGTGCCGCCCGCGATGCTGTGACCTGCCGTGCCGCCGATCGAATCCGCACTGACCGTGCCGAGGTTGACCGCGATGTCCTGCTTGCCCTTCTCGCCGGTCACGCTCGTGCCTGCGCCGCCGGTGATCAGGCACGACGCCGCGGTGATGTTGCCCGTGAAATTGATCGTGCCGTCGGCCGCCATCGCCGAACCTGCTGCGAACATGCCTGCGACTGCTGCGAGTACCAGAATTTTCTTGTTGAAAGCCACGATTTTCTCCGAATGAAACGTGATTAAAAACTCCTTACAGAGCGAGATGCATGATGCCAATTCGGCGTCATTTAGTATCTAGTTCGTGACCGATATTGATTTAAATTCAGCTAGTACAAGTACGAACAATTTAATCTTCATACGTATATTCGGACTGCAACCATCGTTGAAGTATTAAAAATATTTGTAATTTCCCGCTTTTCAGATCGAGTCCGTCCGCATCGCCCGATGAGCAGTGGGTCGCATTTGAATGCGACCTCCAGCGTGGCCGGCGACTTGCACGGCGACAAGCGAGATTGGATCTCCGGCTCAAACAGTGGGCAGGAGATCAAGACACGAGGGGAACCGGCGTCGCGGCATGCGCGATGAGTCGGAAGTACGGGTATACGGGCGTTCGCCAGCAGTCTTGGTCCTCGTGCGACGCAGCCGAAACCTCGGCACTCAAAGCAAACGATCAGACAAAATTATTGAAAATAGTACTTGTCTTATATTAATTAAATAAATGTTAGTACTTGTCTCATATAGGCCACCCTCTCGCGACGATATCATTCAAAACGATCAAGCACCCAGCACTCATTCCAGCTCATTTCAAAGAAAAGCCGACGCATGCGTCACAGCAAACGTCGGCCCTCTGTCGCGCATTTGCCGGGTGACTGGATCGAACAGCGGCATCGCCGCGAGACGTACTCCATCGAACTCCATCCAGCGCGCCATGGCCGAATGCCGGGCGCGATGCATCGAGCCTTCAACCCGACAAGCCCGCAATCGAAGATGAGCAAGCCATATCCGATACCGCCCCTGACACGATTTCGAATCCCGAATCGTTTGATATCGATCGCCAAAGTCTGCGCGGCGTTGCTCGTCGCGCTCGTGTGGCAATCCCACGCGCAGGCAAAATGCAAAATCTCGCAACAGTTCGTCGGTGATGTCACGACGGCGTACTACTCGGTGAGTTTCGGTGCGTTGCCAAGCTTCGATCCCACAGTGCCGGACGGCGCGGTGCTCGGCAGAGTACAAAGCAAAATGGGGGACAGTAGCACCACCATCAACGGCTGCTCGAACCCCAGCACCATCGGCATGATGAACTACTCGGGAATCGGCGCGCTGGACGCTCGCTTCCAGACCTATCCGACCAGTGTCGCCGGCGTAGGACTTCGGGTCGGCTCAACCACCGGGAGCAGCGTCCAGTGGTGGGCCAATTACTCCGTCGACAATTCCGGCGTTAGCGGCTTTTTCTTCTACCCCACATTTGAGTTTGTAGCCGAGCTCGTGAAAACGGGCCCTATTACAGCTGCCGGAGCGCTGAGCGGCGAAATCGGCAAGATAACGCTCCCCTCTCACAATCAAATTGCGGTTGTCGTGCGCCTGAGCGGATCCCTGGCCGTCAAACCCCTGGTTCCGACTTGCACGGTCAACACCAAGAAGATCGCCGTTCCGATGGGCAGTGTCGCGATCGCGACCTTGAACCGGGACGGCATCGGGCCCGGTCAAAGCTTTGCGATCAATCTGCAGTGCACGGGCGGCACGCAAGGCGCATCCACGCGGATGTTCACCACGCTGACCGATGCAACCAATACCGGTAACCGGAGCGACGTGCTCGGCCTCACGCCGAGTTCCACGGCCAAAGGGGTGGGTGTACGGATCATGAACCAGTCGACGCCCGTCTCCTACGGCCCCGACTCATCCGCAGCCGGTAACCCGAATCAATGGTTCGTCACGGAAACGGGCAACCGGAGCGTCGACATTCCGCTCACCGCACATTACGTCCGGACCGGTAACGTAACAGCGGGTACCGCGGATGCCGTCGCCACTTTCACGATGAGTTATCAATAACGCGGGCAGGCGCGGCCCGAGGGCTCAATGCCACGTACATGCGCGCATCGACGCACACGCAACTTCAGCGCTCCAGTGCCCTTGCGATCGTGTTCCGGAAGGCCGGCCAGTGCTCTCTGAACGCTTCGGCCCCGCCTTCGTTCACGACACGCTCCATGGCTGCGCAGGCGTCCCGCGCCTGCGCATTGTCGGCCATCGCGAAACCGCCGCGCATCGAGTGCAGTTCGACCGCAATCGCATCGACAGCACCGTTCGACAGCGCCGCGTCGAGCGCGCGCAGCGAGTTCAGCGTTGCGTCGCGCAAGGTTCGCCGGATCTCGTCCGTCATGGCCGGCACATTCTCCCGCGTGCCGGATTCCGCCGTCTCCGCCCCCGCGCCGCGCATCCCGTGCCGGCGCAACACGGCCTCGAGCGCATCGATCGACAGCGGCTTGAGCACGACTTCCACAACCCCCGCCTGCGCGCAGCGGCGCCGATCCTCGTCGGTCGCGTGCGCGGTCATCGCGATCACCGGCACCTTCGCGCCCTGCTCGCGCAGGAAATTCGCGAGCGCGAAGCCGTCGAGCTCCGGCATGCCGAGATCGGTCAGCACTACGTCGAACGGATACGCGAAGAACGCACGCATGGCCTCGACACCGTTCTCGACGAGCGTGGCGTCGCAACGGAGCGCGTCGAGCTGATCGCGCAACAATGCACGGCTCGCCGGGTGATCTTCCGCCACCAGCACGCGGAGCGGCGCATCGTCGTCCGCGACCATCGGCAGCGCCGGCGCCTCGGGTTCCGGCTCGTCGAATGCGGTGCGCCACCCGCGCGGCGCGTCGGCCAGCGGTAGCACGGCCGCGAACGTCGTACCGATACCCGGCCGGCTCTCGACCGTCAGATCGCCCTGCATCAGCCGCACCAGACGCCGGCACAGCGGCAGCCCGAGCCCCGTTCCGCCGAAGCGCCGGTAGATCGACGCGTCGGTCTGGACATACACGTCGAACAGCGTCGGCACACTCTCCGGCGCGATACCGATCCCGGTATCGCGCACCACGATCTCGACACCGCGCGCGTGGCCGGCCCCGCTCGCACGGCGCGCTTCGATCGTCACGCTGCCGTGCCCGGTAAACTTGATCGCATTGCTGACGAGATTCGACACGACCTGGCGCAAGCGCGTGGGATCGCCGACGTAACCGTCGGCCAGCTCCGCGGCGATCCGGCATTCGAGCCCGAGTTGCTTCGCCTGCGCGAGCGGGTGGAAAATCGCCGTGACGTCGTGCAGTACGGCGCGCAGATCGAACGGCACGGCTTCGAGCACCATCTGGTTCGATTCGGCCTTCGACAGATCGAGCACGTCGTTGATCACGTGCAGCAACGCATCCGACGACGACCTCACCGTCTGCAGGCGTCGCAATTCCTCGGCCGGCAACGGCGCGCGCGCCATCAACTCCAGATTGCCGACGATCGCGTTCAGCGGTGTGCGGATCTCGTGGCTCATCGTCGCGAGGAACGTCGACTTCGCCTTGTTCGCGTCGTCCGCGGCCGTGCGCGCTTCCTTCAGCTTGTCTTCCGTCAGCTTGCGGGCGGTGACGTCGGTCAACGTGCAGAGCAGCACGTCGACACCGCGGAACTTGGTTCGCACGACATGCACCGCCAGGTAGGCCGTGCCGTGGCCCTGACGCTCGATCTCCAGCTCCTGCAGCACGGCGCCGCGCCGGTCGCCGCTACCTGCCCGGTGCTCACGATAGGCCTGCCAGATGCGCTTGCCGAGCGGCAGCCCGGCTTCATCGCCGTCGTATGCGAGCACGGCGTCGTTGCGCACCATCGTCTCGCCGTCCGCCACCGACAGCAGCAGCAGCCCGGCCGGCGCATGGCGGATCAACGTCCGGTTGAGCGCCTCGCTCTCGATCAGGCGGATCGCACGCCGGTTCGCCGGACGCAGCGCGCGACGGTCGAACAACACGATCGTCGACCACAACAACACGAGGCCGAACAGCGCGGCGCCGAGCGTCGCGCTCACGCTGACGATCGTCGCTTTCACCAGGCTGCGCCACGAGAAGGTCGTCATGATGACGAGGCTGCTGTCGGGCAGGCGATCGCTGATGATGAAGTGCGTGCCGACCCGCCGCACGAACACGTGTTCGCCCGACGAATCGCGCGCGTCGCGCAGCGCGCGTTCGATCATCGCCGGATCGCGCTGCCGCCCGACGACGATGTTCCGCTGCGCGTCGATGACCGCGATGTCCTCGTCGTCGGAACGCGGCACCAGCATGTCGTCGATCCGAAACAACCCGTTGACGACGAACCAACCGAACGGTCGCCCGTCCGCGTCGTCCAGACGACGGGCGTACCGCACGACAGTCCGGCCGGACAACGGGTCAAAACGACGATCAAGCATGAACGGGCGGTTCTGCACGTCCAGCTTCCGCTTCGCGACCCCGGTCGGCATCAACTGCGCGATCAGCGCTTTCGGATCGGCGCCCGGCGCAAGCGCACGTGCGCGCGCCACGAGCGGCGCCCCCAGTACGGCGAGAAACGGGCTGTCGAGCCCGATCAGATACCCACCGACCGGCTCGGCGTCCGCCGCAGGCGATCGTGACGGCGACCGGCCGTCCCGCGCAGCAAGACCGGCCAGCACCCCGAGATATCTCGCGTACGATGCGGCAGGGTGATCCGGCTCAACGCTGCGTAACGCGAGTATCGACGTGCTGCCGTTGCGCGGGGTCAGCACCCCGCCCTCGACCGAGAATGCCTCCAGTACGGAGGGCGACGGTTGCGCGCCCTGATTCCAGAGCCGCTCCATCCTGTCCCCGTAGGTCATCAGCGCCGTGTCGGCCGCCCTCAGACTCGTATTGAACCGCGCTTCACGTTGCAGGAATGTCGAACGCTCCTGCGAGCGATACTCCTGCACGTCGAGCCGCACGACCAGCGCGGCGCAAATCAGAATGAACAGCGTGACCGCGATCCCTCCGCCATACAGCAGGAGTTGCTGCTGACGGCGCACGCGGCCGGGATCGAAAGGCTTGCGGCCGGCCACGGCCGCGAGGGTGGCGAATCGCTTCAGGTTGGCGGGCATGAATTATCGTCGGCGCCGGGAAGCGCACGGCCGGCGGCGGCTCGCCGCAGGAAACGGAGTGGGGTCGCGCATCGCGTGCGGCTACTCGCGCCGCGCCGCCGCATCGGCGGCCGACACGTCGGGCAACCGGCCTTCGCTCGCATAGCGGATCAGGTCCGCGTCGCGGACGATACCGAGCTTCTTCATCGCGCTCGACTTCTGCGAGCTGATCGTCTGCTTGCTGCGGTGGAGCTGAACGGCGATCTCGCCCACCGTCAGGCCGGCGCCGTACAGTCGCACGACCTCGATCTCGCGCGCCGTCAGCACCCGTGTACCCGGCAATGCCTCCGCGCCCTCCAGCAATTGCTTGACGAACGGAGACAGATAATTCGCGCCGACGTAAGCCGCATGCACCGCACCCACCAGATGCGAAATCGCGTCGGATTTGCTGAGGATGCACCCGACGCCCTGCCGCTGAATCGCATGCAGCACGCTCGGGTTGTCGATCATCGTGATCGTCACGAGATGAAGCGCGGGATAACGGCGCTGCAGAAACGACAACAACGCGAGACCGTCGCCATACTTGCCGCCCGGCATCACGTAGTCGACGACGAGCACGTCGCTCTGCTGCTCGTCGAGCATCGCCACCAGATCGGTCGAATTCGAGACAGTACCCAGCAGCCTGATCGTGCTGCTCCCCGCGAGTGCCTGCGACATCCCGAGCGCGGACGAAGGATGATCGTCCGCCACCATCACCCGCACAAAAAATTCATCCATCTCTCTTCTTCTCCCGATACACGCGGCCCGACGCGCCATGTTGTGCGACGCGCCGGGATTCGAAGCGATCTCGCAACACGGCCGTATTGCGAAGATCAGCGAACCGGGCGGTGCGCGATGTAATTTTAAGATAATCGGCAGGGTCTGCGTCGCCGCGACGCAATCGGGTGCGGTCGCCGCCACAGGCCCACGCCCGCCGCGGTTCGGCGCCCCCGCCGGCGCGCCGCCCATCGGGCCGGACACGACGTCGCGACGACGGGTACCTTCGGCAATCCGTCGCCCACGCACCCCCGATCGACGGCGCCCCCAACGCCGTCGATCCATCCCGTCCCGCGAAGCGGCCTGAGCCGCTGCCTAGCGTTTGGCCTCGGACTTGCCAGGTTCACTCGCCCCGTCTTCCGCGACATGCTGCCACTCGGTGATGGCCCGCCGCTTCTGCGACGGCGACATCATCATGAACTCGTTCAGCTTCGTGAGGAAATCCCGTCTGGATTTCTCCGGCAGCGTCGCAAATCCGAGCAGCAGTCCGAACACCTTTCCCATATAGCGCACGGCCTTACCCTTCCTTCTTCAGTCGAAATCACGCAACATCGGTACGCTGTGGCGTGTCTGCCTTCCCTGTTCTTACGCTGGCGATCTATGCCGCCGTGGCGTCGCTTTCCTATCGTCCCGGCCAGTGTGCCGCCGCAGCCCCCATCGCCCTCGGCGCCGCCCGCTCATCCTCTGCCCCGGCGGAAAACGCGATCCCGCGCTGCCGCGCGATGCGTGCCAGCGCGCGGCGCAAGTCGGCGAGCGTCACCGGCTTGGTTAGCACGCACTCGACGTTCGAGGCGGCGTAACGCCGGGCATCGTCGGGCGACAGATGCGATGCCACGACGATCATGTCGCACGGCAGCGCACGCGCATGGACGGCTTCCGCCAGCTCGCCGGCCGGCATGTCGGGCAGGTCGGCGCCGAGCAGCAGCACGTCCCACGCACCGTTGGCGAGCGTGTCGATCGCCGCGCCGCCGGACGACACGCACCGGACCGCGCAGCCGAGCACGTCAAGCTGCTCGCGGAAAATCGACCCGTTGACGGAAGCATCGTCGGCGACCAGCACGCGCGGCACACGCACGCCGGAAGCCGCTGCGGGCCGATCGTCATCGGCTTCGCCGGCCGGCTGCCCCTGCTGTTCCGCAATCGCCACGCGCGCCTGCTCGATCGCCGTGCGCAGCCCGCTCAGCGAATAGCTCGACACGCGGATCGTGCGGCCCACGACGTCCGGCTGCAGCGGGCCGTCCGGTGTCGCGAGCACGACCGGCGTGTCGCCGCCGAGACTGTCGAGTTCCTCGCGCCGCCATTGGTCGGAATCGCCGAAGAGCACGATCGCGTGAGCACGCACGAGGCACCCGGCGGCAATCCCGATCGGACTCGGATGCATCGCGACATCGAAACCCCATGCGCGGAAATGCGGAAAGGCGAACGCGCGCCACGCGTCCTCCGGTGACACGACGATCAGCGTCCGGCCGTCGCCGGTGCGGATACCGGCACCGGCCGGGGATTTCGGCGCGATGCCCATGTGCAGCGGCACGCGGACGGTGAACAGGCTGCCGATGCCCGGTGCGCTGTCGACCGCAATCGTCCCGCCGATTGCCACGACCAGCCGATCGCACAGCGCGAGCCCGAGCCCCGTGCCGCCGTAGCGCCGCGTGATCGATGCGTCGACCTGCGAGAACGGCTTGAACAACCTCGCCTGTTGCGCGGGATCGATTCCGATGCCCGTATCCTCGATGCCGATCGCAAGCTCAGGCGCCCCGTGCGCGTTCCGCCCCACCGCCACGCGCACGACGATGCGCCCTGTTCCGGTGAACTTGATCGCGTTGCCCAGCAGGTTGCCGACCACCTGCGCCAGCCGCGTCGGATCGCCGCGCATCCGCTGCCCGCCGCTCGCATCGATATCGGCGAACAGCGGCAATCCTTTCGCCTTTGCGACGGACGCGAACGCCGCCAGCTCGCGCTCGATCACGGCAATCACGTCGAACTCGATCGACTCGACCGACATCGCACCGGCTTCGATCTTCGAGAAATCGAGGATGTCGCTGACGATCGCGAGCAGGCCCTCGGCCGAGGCGCGCAGCGTCTGCACGCGACTCTGCTGGGACGCATCGAGCGCCGTGCGCCCGAGCAGTTCGAGGTTGCCGAGGATCACGTTGAGCGGCGTGCGGATCTCATGACTCGTCGCGGCAAGAAACGACGACTTGGCCGCATTCGCCGAATCGGCCGCGCGCACGGCTTCCTCGAGCTGATGCACGAGCCTGCGCTGCGCGGTCGTGTCGGCGAACGCCGCGATCAGCACGTCCTCGCCCTGGTAGCGCGCGCTGTGCGCGATGACCTCCAGATGCAGCGGTGCATCATCGTGTGCGTCGAGCACGAGCTCGGTCATCATCGTCCGACCCGCCCCGCCGTGCGCGACGAACGCGTCGTATTGCGCCAGCACCTGTGCTGTCAGCGCGTGGTGATCGCCGCCGTGCGGCACGAGCATCTGCTCCAGCACGTCGCTCGCGAGCATCACGCGGCGGTCGGACAGCGACACGAGGCCGATACCGACCGGCGCCATCGCGATCACGCTGCGGCACAGCGCCTCGCTCTCGAACACGCGCGCCGAACGCGCGTAGACCGGCACGAGCACGCGCCGGTGGAATCGCACGAGCAGCAGCCACATCACGGCGATCGCGACGAGCGTCGACGCCGCCAGCGCGCCGGCCCGCACGCCGACGCCGGCCGCCACGTCGGCCCACGTCAGCACATAGGCGATCGTCCAGCCGGTCGCCGCGAGCCGGGTGCGGAACACGATTGTGCCGTCTCGAAAGAGCCGCTCGCCGGAGACCTGATCGCCCTGCGCGACATCGAGGCTCGACAGGCGCTCGGTCAACGCGTCGGTCCGCTCGACGCCGGGATCGATCGCGATCAGCCGGTTGTCGGCCGACGTGATGAAGAATACGCCGGCCGTGCTGCGCCCGGACAGCCACGACAGCAGGTATTCCGGTGCGTATTCGGTGACAAGCACCGCGAACGGCAGCCCGCCCGCGCGCGCTTCGGCAGCGATCCGGATACGCACCTGGCCCGTCACGGGATTGGTGTAGGGCGGCAGCCAGCGAACGTGCGGCCGACCGTCGTTCGGGGCCAGGCCGTCGAAATCGATGTGCAGGGCCGCGAGGACCTGCGCACGCGCTTCGGCCGTCGCGAGCGCGGGATTGTCGCGCGCCAGGTGCGGCACGAGGCCGAACACCCCCGTGCGCGTGCTGTAGTGGTAGCCCTCGAGCGTGCGCCCGCGATTGAGCGAACTGGCCGCGCAGATGCGCGACAGCATGAACGACAGCGCGAGATAGCGCGCCACCTCGTCGCGCTGCGCGGTGTGCCCCGGCACGCCGACCACGAGCGACGGATACGGCTTGATCGCGAACTGCTGGCCGCTGTCGAAGAACGCGTTCACGACGTCGGGCGGCGCCGCGCCGAGTTCGCGCCAGATCAACTGCGTATTCGCGACGCCGTTGCGGAACGACGTCTCGGCCACCTGCACTTCGTCGCTGGCTTCCTCGGCACCGTTCAGGAAATTGCGCCGCTCGCCGTCCAGGTAGCCGTAGACGATCGACGTGATCCCGAGCCCGCAGGCGATCAGGATCAGGATCGTGACGACGATGCCGCCCCCGAACATCGAAATGCTCTGGTAGCGACGGATGGATTGAAGCGTGCTGTCTGGCATGGCCTGGCGTGACGCCGCCCCGCAGTGCGGGAATCCGGCGAATTCCCTGCCGGAATGGACGTCATGATGGAAATACTCGGGATCGAGGTTTCCCGATCATGCCAAACGACACGGCGAAAATCGGTCGTGCATTATCCTTTTAGTACACGTCCGATTTGATTGAACATCATTTTTGAACTTGACCTAAGCCTGGACGCTCAATCCCACAGCGTGCCCGATCCGATAGGACAAGTTTTGCCGTCGATCCGCGGCGCGCGCACGCGTAAACGAAACGCCGCCGGCAAGCCGGCGGCAGAAGGCGCGTCCACGGACAACGTGACGCGCCTGAGGCACTCGATTCGGCACGGGCGGGGCATTCAGCCGCGAACGACCCGCGCGACGCCGTTGCGCCAGAGACGTTCGCTCAGTTCTGCGTGAGCGGATTCAGCGTCGTGCACAGGAAGCCCGTGCAGTTCTTCGGCGTGAAATAGAACGATGCCATCGCAAGCGGCGGCGTGGTGCCCAGCGCCATGTCGCTCAGATACGCGCTGCCCTGCCCGCCGAACGTGTTCGCCTGCTGGACGAAGCTCGCGCCGGTCGACTGGATCGTGGCCGACTGGTACGTGAAGGTCGGCGACTGCGTCTGGTCCTTCACGTAGATCCACGAGATCGCCATGCCGAACGCCATCGCGCCCTTCGCGCGATAGCCCTTCGCCCCTTCGCTGTTGGCCTGCGCGATGAAGTCGTTGACGGTCGACGTCGGCGCCAGCGCGTCGTACGTATAGGTCGCGCTCGACGCGTTGTTCTTCATGTAGATGTTCGCCTGCACCGACGCCACCGCGATCGGCCCCAGGAACCAGTAGCCCGATTGGCCCTGGCCGTTCACCTGCGTGAGGAACGCATTGGCATCGGCCGGCAGGCCCGTCGTCGTGTACGTGTAAGTGGCCGACGAGCCGCCATCCTTGCGGTAGAGATCGCCGAACGTGAGCGGCCCTTCGTAGCGGTAGCCGCTCGACCCTTGCGCATTGGCCGTGTTGACGAAGGACGTCATGTCGGCCGGCGCCGTCTGCAGCTGGTACGTATAGGTCTGCGCGGTGCCGTCGTTCACGAAGATCGATTGCGTCCCGCCGTTGCTCGCGCTGTAGTAGTAGTCGCCCAGATAGCGGTAACCCTTCGCGCCTTCGCTATTGACCAGCGTGAGGAAGCTCGCCTTGTCGGCCGCGACAGGTTGCGCCTCGTAGCGCCACGTCAGCGTGCCGCCGCCCGAGCCACCGGAACCGCCCGAGCCGCCACTGCCGCCGCTTCCCGTGCCGCCCGACCCTGTGCCGCCGGTGCCACCGTTGTTGCTCGTGTCCGATCCACCGGATGCCGCGGGCGAGGAATCGTCGCCGCCGCAAGCGGTCAGCGCCAGACAGGTCAATGCGATCAGAGCAACGGCTTTCATCGGGATCACCTCAATGCAAAAAGGACGAACGAAGCCGGTACGCGCGGATCACGCCGCGCGCACGGACGGTCACGAATCACGAATCAGGAACCGGCCGGCGGCGCACCGCCGGCCCGGGAACGTCAGTTGACCTGGAGCTGGCCGCCGCGGCCGAGGCCGCCCTTGACGTCCTGCGCCTTGTAGCTGCGCAGGGCGACGACCATCTTGTTGTACGCGTCGATGAACGCGACGACGGTCGCCTTGCCTTCCGGCGTCGACGAGAAGCCGGCGAGCGCACCGCCCACGCCGCCGCCGAAGCCGCCGAGCGCCGCGCCGTAGTTGGTCGCCGTCGAGCTTCCTTCGGACGCCGCGATCTGTACGGCCGAGCGCACGTCGAACAGCGTCAGCGTGACGACCGATGCCTTCGTCTGCAGGTGGCCGGCCACCGCCGCCACGGCGCTGTTGCCGATCAGCCCGCCGATCATGCTGCCGATCCCGCCGATCGGCGAATCGTTGATGACGATCTGCGGTTCCATGTAGTAGTCGGCCGCGACGCGCTGGCCCTTGTGCTGCTTCGAACCCGCGCGGTATTCGCCCGAGTTGCGCTGCATCTGCGTGATGCGCGACAGGCGTGCGTCGCTCTTCTGGTTGCCGATCGACGTGATCACGAAGCAGTTGGATTGCTGGACGGCCAGCCGCAGCAGCGGGTCGATGGTCGTCATCTTGGTCGCGCTGCCGAACGGGCCCCACCAGTCGGCATTGCGGCCGTCGTCGACGGCGATCGTGCCGAGCGGCGACGTGCAGCGCTCCAGGCCCGAATCGGCACCGGCGCTGGTGCCGCCCGCGGCGGCGCCCGTCACCCCGGCATTCTGGCCGCCGGGCGTCACCATGCCGCCGCAGCCGGCGACGGACGCGCAAAGCGCTGCAACCAGCGCACCTTGAGTAAGACGTTGGGAAAGGATGGTCTTCATGTCGTTGTCGTTCGATAGAGTCGTTGTTCGGCTTATGTGTCCGTGCGAACTTCGATAAGCCCCCGGCGCGGCGCGCGATGGTGGTCTCCCCGCTGCAGCCCCCGTTGCTGTCGGTCCGGTCAGTAGTACCAGTACGTCTGATGCCAGACGCCGTAGTACGGATAGCCCGAATTCCAATAGCCGGAATAGACGTCACGCCACTGCGTGCGCCATTTCCAGTCTTCTTCGTCTTCCTTCTTGGCCTTGCGGGCGAGCTCGAGCAGCTTCTTCGATTCCTGGTCGCCGCGGGCCGCCGCGATCGACAGCCACTTGTCCGCTTCGCGCGGATCGGAGCCCATCTCCTCGAGGCCGAACAGATAGAAACTGCCGAGCGCCTTCTGCGCCTGCAGGTCGCCCCGCTCGGCTGCGTCACGCATCCACTTGAGTGCCTGATAGCTGTCCTGGCGTACGCCGTCGCCGCGGAAATAACGCAGGCCGAGGTCGTAGGCGGCCTTCGGCTGGGTCTTCGCGGTCTGCTTCAGCGAGACGATGCGCGGATCTTCACGGTCGTCCGAATCGTCCCTTTTTTGATAGGAGACCTGATCTTTTGGGCGATCAAAACAACCGGTTTCGTCGCAGATCCGTACCGTGTTGCTTGTGACGGACGGATCCTGCGCGCACGCGGTCAATAGCAACAGCAGCCCCGGTGCAAGTAAACGGCGAACCATCTTTTTTGCCTTCCCCACGTTTTATTTGCGCCGCACTGCTTCGCGCTATCCCCCCCGCGAGCGCGCACCCGGTTTGCGCGCGGCGAGGCGAATACAATTCGCCAACGCCGACACGCAGTCCAAGGCTCTCTCAGGTTCTCTTTCGAATCGTTCAGTCACTTCGTCGCAGCCGCTTTTCGCTGTGCCGACTGTTGCCGACATTGGCTTTCAAACCTGACGCGACAAACAATAGTGACGTGGTGAGCAATAATAATGGAGAAATTTAGCATGTCAAGGTGATTTGCGATTTCAAAGTTTGCGTATCGCGTCACTTTTGAATATCCTCGTCGTCGCTGAAACCCGGGAGACCCCTTCAAGATGTCCAATAGCGAGCAGGCCAACGTCGATCTCATCACCGCCACCAAGGTGCGCGATTTGCTGACGCGCAACGGCATTCCGCCGCGCAGTCACAACACGACGATCGCGAACGTGCTCGGCCTGAGTTTCTCGGTCGTCACGCGCAAGATGAAAGGCCTGATCCCGTGGAATCTGTCGCAGTTGCAGGACATCGCGACGCACTTCGGCGTGCCGCCCGCGTTCCTGCTCGACGACAAGGCCGCGCAGCCCGCCGCCGCCGAGATGATCGACGCGACGCTCGTGATCGAATCGCGTCGCTTTCGCTGCCGCGCGGCGATCTCCACGAAGGCCAGCAGCCAGATCGAAACGGATTTCGTCGCGCTGCAGTGGCAGGGCGAATGGATCATCACCGAACGCCAGCACGCGCGCGAAGGGCGCACGTATCCGGTCGACGTCGTCGAGCTGCGCTCGAGCCAGCCGAACGTGTATGCAGCGCGCATCGCGGTGGTCGACGATTCGCAGGACGTCGCCGAAACCCTCTGCGAATACTTCATCGAAAAAGGCGTGAACGCGATCCCGTACTATGACGGCGCATCGTTCCGCAAGGCGCTGGAGGTCGAGGATTTCGACGGCTACATCCTCGACTGGATGCTTGGCGACCAGACGGCCGCCGATCTCGTGCGCGGCATCCGCTCGAGCGAGAACGGCGGCGCGCCGATCTTCCTGCTGACCGGCAAGATCTCGACCGGCGAAGCGAGCGAGGACGAGATCGCGCACGTCGTGTCGCACTACAACGCGCGCTGCGAGGAAAAGCCCGTGCGCCTGCCGATCCTGTTCGCCGAAGTGGCGCGCGAACTGAAGATCGCGCTGCCGGCCGCCGCTGCGGCAAGCTGACGCCCCAACGAAAACCAACCATTACAACCACGAGGAAAAAACATGCGAGTTTCGACGATGTGGATCAAGAGCGTGACCGCTGCGGCCCTGCTCGGCATGGCCGCAGCGAGCTGGGCAGCATCCTTCACGTTCACCGTCGACGGCAGCATCGGCCGCAGCAACCAGCCCGACAAAACGACGTTCGTCTTTTCCGAGCAGGCGCTGATGGCGCTGCCGCAGCACACGATCGTCACGTCGACGAGCTGGACGCCGACGGCGACCTTCACCGGCCCGAGCCTGTCCGACGTGCTGAAGACGGTCGACGCGCACGGCACCGAGATCGAATTCCGCTGCATCGACGAATACACGTTCACGATCCCCGTCTCGGACGCCGACAAGTACGGCGTGATCCTCGCGCGCACGATGAACGGCAAGGTGCTCGACAACGACAACTACGGCCCGCTGTGGGTCATGTATCCGCGCGACCAGTATCCCGACGAGCTGAAGACGCCGCTCGGCGAAGCGAAGTTCGCATGGCAGATCATCGGCCTGACCGTCAAGTAAGCGCGCGACATGAGGCTGAGGCGCGGACGCTGGAAAAACCAGAAAATCATCGTGGTTCTGGGAACGCTGTGGATCATGGGATTCGCGGCGTGGGCGTTCCTGCTGTCGGACCTGCTCGCGACCTCGGTCAACGAGGGCGTGCTCGAAGGGCCGCGTGAAGGCGTGTTCTGGACTGCCGCGCAATACCGGAACGTCTATACGCGCTTCGACCGCCAGCTGATCCTCTACGCAACGCACGTGGACGACAACTTCGATCACGTGCAGATGCAGCTCGACAGCCTGTCGGTGTCGTTCGGGTTCCTGCAGCGGCCGTCCGAGGTGTCCGAATACTGGCTGCGCATCCCGCGCGCGCGCGACGAAATCGCTGTGCTCGGCGAATTCATGACGCGCCTGAAGCATGACGTGGCAGCACTGCGCGACGCGCCGAAGGGTGCGCCGCGCGTGATGGACGAGGTCGACCGGTACTGGCCGAAGGTCAACGGCCTCGCGAACTACTTCCGCGCGATCGAGATGGCGCAGCGCGACTTCACGTTCCATCAGCTGAAGGAAAAGCAGCGGGCGATCCTGTCGCTCGGCATCATCCTCGGCGTGATCCTGTGCGCGCTGTTCCTGCTGCTGTTCTATACGATGCGTACGCGCGACGACCTGCTCGAGCGGCAGGACGCGGCGCTCGACGCGGAACGCAAGGCGTCCGATCGCGCGTTCGAAATGATCGAGGCGAAGAACGCGTTCCTCGGGATGGTCAGCCACGAACTGCGCACGCCGCTGCAGGCGATCTGCGGGTCGATCGAGATCCTGCTCGCGCGACCGCAGTCCGACGCGAACCTGAAGACGATCCGGCGACTGCAGAACTCCGCGTCGTCGCTCGAAGCGCTGGTCAAGGACCTGACCGACTACATCAAGCTGCGCTCGACCAAGCGCCTTGCCCAATCGGAGACGGTCGGGATGGCGTCGCTGCTCGCCGAGGTGTTCGATCCGCTGCGCGAGAAGATCGCGGCCAGGCGGATCGAGGTCGTGCAGCAGGTCGAGCCGCATGACCTCGCGATCCGCTCCGATCGCAAGCTGTTGCGGCAGGTGCTGTCGAACTTGATCGAGAATTCGGTCAAGTACACGCTCGACGGATCGGTCCACGTGTCGATCGCGCTCGCCGATGCGCCGGCCGGCCGGCAACTGAAGCTCGCCGTGCGCGATACCGGCGCCGGCATCGCGAAGCAGCATCTGCCGAAAATCTTCGAGCCGTTCTATCGCGCGAACGATGCGGTCGGCCTGCATGTGGACGGGATCGGCATGGGGCTCGCCGTCGTGCGCGAAATCGTGACGACGCTACGCGGTCATGTGGATGTGCGCAGTGTCGTCGGCGAAGGCAGCGAGTTCGTCGTGACGCTGCCGGCCGATGCGCCCGATGTCCCCGAAACGACCGGCGACGCGCCCGAATGGGGCGCCGTCGCCACGCATCGCCATCGGCGCGCGCTCGTGGTCGACGACAACGACAACGCGCGCGAGACGCTCGGCGCGATGCTGTCCGCGCTGGGCCTCGACGCCGATCTATGCGGCACCGGGCACGAAGGCATCGCGCGCTTCGAGGCAGGACACTACGATCTCGTGGTGCTCGATCTCGAACTGCCGGACCTGAGCGGCTTCGAAGTCGCGCAGCGGATCCGGATGGTCGCGCAGCCGGACAACGACGGGCGGTTCCCGTCGCTTCTCGGCGTCAGCGCTTACGAGTCGGCCGCGCTGCGCCAGAACCGGCGCGTATTCGACGCATTCCTGCCGAAGCCGGTTCACCTGAGCGAACTCGGCGCACTCGTCGAGAAACTGCTCGGCTGAACGACGCGGGCATGGTTGCGTGCGGCGTCGGCCGCGCACGCTTCAGCCCCGCGCCTACTCGCCGATCAGATGCAGCACGATGTCGCGGCGGTGCGGCGCGCGGCGATGCTCGAACAAGTAGAGGCCCTGCCAGGTGCCGAGCACCATGCGTCCATGCTCGACCGGGATCGACAACTGCACCTGCGTGAGCGCCGTGCGCAGATGCGCGGGCATGTCGTCGGCGCCTTCGGTGTCGTGCTCGTAGCGCGTATCGTCCTCGGGCGCCAGCGTCGCGAAGTAGCGTTCGAGATCGCGCTGCACCGACGGATCGGCGTTCTCCTGGATCAGCAGCGACGCGGACGTATGGCGGCAGAACACGGTCAGCAGGCCGGTGCGGATCGCCTGCTGCTCGACGAATGCCCGCACCTGCTGCGTGAACTCGACAAGGCCGCTGCCGCGCGTATCGACGCCGACGTGCGTGATGGCCTGTTGCATGATCGCGACCTCAGGCGAGCGCCGCGAAGCCGTCGGCTTCGATCTGCTTCGCATCGGCCGGGCGCACCACGCGCGCGACTTCGACCCCGTCGCGCAGGAACACCAGCGTCGGCCACAGCTTCACGCCGAACGAACGGCCGAGCGGACGGCCCGGGCCGTCCTCGATCTTCAGGTGCCGCACGGCGGGATGCGCGGAGAACGACGCGACGATCGCAGGTTGCGTGCCCGCGCAGATGCTGCACCAGTTCGCGCCGAATTCGATGACGGTGGCACCGGCCAGTGCATCGACTTCCGCACGTGTCGGTGCGTTGGCGGTGTAGCGTTGCTCAATGTCCATCGGGCCCTCGTGTGCAATGACGGAGTGGCCGCTGCGCGCCCGTGCGGGCGGCGTGCGCGACCGGTGATCTCCTACTCTAGCGGAAAAGCACGCGCGATGCCGACGGCGGGCGGGCGCGGACAGCGCCGACTCGCGCCGTGCCAGTCGAATGACACGACAAGATTCGGAGCGCCGCGCGGGCGCGACGGGATCAGCATGCGGACTGATCCCGTCAACGAAGGACCGATCATGAACGCTCCGCATCGCGTCACCGAACCGAACATCCTCTATTTCGGCACACCCGTCGTGCTGATCAGCACGCTCAACCCCGACGGCACGGCCAATCTCGCGCCGATGTCGTCCGCCTTCTGGCTCGGCTGGCGCTGCATGCTCGGGCTCGCCGCCAGTTCGCAAACCACCCGGAACCTGCTGCGCACCGGCGAGTGCGTGCTGAACCTGCCGTCGTCGGCGCAGGCGCATGCGGTCGACCGGATCGCGCGCACGACGGGCACGGATCCGGTGCCCGAATCGAAGCGGGCGCGCGGCTATGTCTACGAACCCGACAAGTTCGGCACGGCCGGGCTCACCGAAACGGCGTCGCAGACCGTCGCGCCGCCGCGTGCGCTCGAATGCCCGGTGCATCTGGAAGCGGTGGTCGCCGCCACGCATGGCATCGGCGACGACGTGCCCGACCTGCGCGACCGCATTCGCGTGTTCGAGGTGCGCATCCAGCGCGTGCACGTGCATCCGGACCTGCTGATGGACGGCCATCCGGACCGCGTCGATCCCGACAAATGGTCGCCGCTGATCATGAGTTTCCAGAAGTTCTACGGCCTCGCGCCGCATCAGGTGCATCCGTCGCGACTCGCCGAGATTCCCGAGCGCGCGTATCGCAGTTCCGACGTCGAATGCTCGCGCGACGCGGGGATGTCGATGGATGCCGCGCAGCAATGACGCCCGCCGGCGGAACGCTGCGCGGCACGGTCCGCAACGCCATCGGATAAGATACGGCCGGCCATGCTGATTGGCCCATGACCGAACCGACGGAGCGTTTCCAGTGATTCAACCGACCCAAGTATTCAAGGACAACCTCGCGCAACTGCCGGCCATCGACGGCATCGCGCGCATCGATCTCGTCGGCGCCAACGGCGACGTGGTCGCCAGCATCGAGAACCAGCCGGGCAAGCAAGGCTCGCTCGCGGTGTACCACTATCTGAAGCAGGCGTTCGGCACGCTCGACGCGAAAGCGGCCGAGCACGGCCTCGCCGTGTTCGCGGAACACACCGCCGACGCCCGCAACCGCCCCGGCGCGCACCCGAACGTCGATCGACTGCAGGCGATCGTCGACGGCGGCGAAGCGCTGCGGATCGACGTGGTCGCAAAGGACTGAGTCGTACGCGACGGGCAGGCGCGCCGCCGCCCGCTTTTCCCGGAGATCCCGTGCCCCGCATCCATGCCCGACCGTTTGCCCGCCGCATCACATCGATCGCGGCGCTCGCGTGCGTCGCATTCAGCGGCGCGGTATCGGCCGATACGCTGCGGACGGCGTCCGATATCGCGGGCGCGTCGCTGGTTCCGCTCGGCGCGCTGCCGCGCTCGCCGGAGAACGGCTCGCTCGACGAATTTTGCGCGCGATATCGCGTGAAAGCCGCCACCGCGGCCGGCCGCGACGTCGCGAAGCTCGGCTGGCTCGTGACGTCCGAAGCGCCGCTCGGCCGCTACACGGTCGTCACGTTCGCGAGCGGGTTCCAGGCCGGCACGAGCGCGATTTGTTATGCGCGCAACGCCAATATCGGCGTGTTCGACGGCACGGCGCTCGTCGCGCTCGGCTACACGGCGCGTGCGGCCCGCTGGCAACTCGGCTCGGTCGATCGGCTCGAAAGCGGCGCGCTGCTGGTCTGGGGCGGCGACGGCCCGGCGCCGCCCGTCGGCGAGCTGCGAGAAGAGAACGGCGGCTTGCGGCTGACCACGGTCGCCGCCGAACGGACGTACTGTCATGGGCGGGCGGTCGTGCCCAACGTGTACGGGAAGCCGCTCGACGCGGCGCGCAAGATCCTGATCGCGCACGGCTGGCAGCCGCTGCGGCCGCATGAAAAGCCGGACGCGATGGACGGCGCGGCGACGCTCGCGAAACACGGAATCATCGAAGCCGAAGCGTGCTCGGGCACCGGCATGGGCTATTGCGCGCTGCGATATCGAAGCGCGGCCGGCGTGCTCGGCGTGACGACGGTCGGCGGCGAGCCGGACACGCCGTCCGCGAATACCGTGATCGATTACCAGGTGGCGTGCCGGAAGCAGTAGCCGGCGCGGGCGCTCGGGCCGGCGTTGTGCGGGCAATCCCCCGAATCCGTCGGGCGCCCGCCGTGCCGGGATGTCGAATCATCGACCGTTCGGTCGATTGACCCGTGTCGCCGACGCACCTAGACTGGCCTCCCTTTCACGCCTCTCCAGCCAAAAGGGACTCCGATGATCGACCTCTCCACGCTTGCGCTCTTCTCCGGCGCATGTCTCGCGCTGACCGCCACACCGGGCCCCGACATGCTGCTGATCGCGTCGCGCAGCGTCAGCCAGGGCCGCCGTGCGGGATTCGCCACGCTCGCCGGCATCCAGGCCGGCACGTACTGCCACGCGCTCGCGGCCGCGCTCGGGCTGTCGCAGCTCTTCGTCGCGGTGCCGATCGCCTATGACGCCGTGCGCTTCGCGGGTGCAGCCTATCTGCTGTATCTCGCATGGAAGACCTTCCGCTCGGATGCGACCGCGCTGTCGCCCGTCGCATCGCAACGTCGCCACTCGACCATCGCGATTTTCCGTCAGGGCCTGACGACGAACCTGCTGAATCCGAAGATGGCGCTGTTCGTGCTCGCGCTGTTCCCGCAGTTCGTGCGGCCCGAGCACGGGTCGATCGCCGTGCAGATTCTCGTGCTCGCGACGGTGCTCAACCTGATCGGGATCGTCGTCAACGGTGTGGTGATTCTGTCCGCGAGCCGGCTGAGCCAGCGGCTCGGCGCACGCCGCCGGCCGTCGAAGCTGCCGCAGTATCTGCTCGGCACGGTGTTCGTGGGGCTGGCCGCGCGGCTTGCGGTGGCCGGGCGGAATTGACGCTGTTGACGGCGGCAATCGCCCCCCGCGGCTCTTTCAACGTGCGCAGTCTACGCTGACACCGCGACGCGCCACGCGCGCTTCGGCCCGCCCGGATGCAGTCGGGCTTTCCTCTCCAGTCGAGAACCCCCGAATGACGCAATGACATCGCGAACGCGACCGGCCGCCTGCATTCGCAGCCGCGGCCGGAAATCGCGCTTGCGTCGAAATAACATATTTGTTACCATTATGGCCACTGCGTATGAGATTCAGTTCTTCGATGCGCGCGTAGAGACGGGCGTCGTCACGTTACCGAAGACGCTGCTCGCCCGTTTTTTTGCGCTCGCTGACCGCATGGAGCAATACGGCCCGAACCTCGGCGAGCCGCACACCCAGTCGATGGGCAGCGGACTGTACGAAATGCGGCTCAAGGGCGCCGAAGCCATCGCCAGAGTGTTCTACTGCGCGATCGTCGACCGGCGTATCGTCATGCTGCATTGTTTCGTGAAGAAGACGCACAAGACACCACGGAAAGAACTGGAAATCGCGCGCCGCCGACTGAAGGAGGTTCAAGATGGCAACGTATAAGGCACTGCGTGAGCGCGCTTTGTCCGACCCCGAGGTGCGCGCCGAATACGAACGACTGAACCGCGAAGACCTCGCACTGCTCGACGTGATGCTGGCTGCGCGGCGCGACGCCGGGCTGTCGCAAGCCGATGTCGCCGAGCGCATGGGCACGAAGGCACCAGCAGTGACGCGCCTCGAACGCGCGCTCGCAACGGGCCAGCATTCACCGTCCATCACGACATTGCGCAAGTACGCGGCCGCTTGTGGCAAGAAACTCGTGATCTCGTTCGCTTGATTCGCCGCACCCGGCCGGCGAATCACGAACGACGAAGCCTCCGGGTCGACACGCATGCGAACCTCGCGCGAGCGGTGATGACCGCGAGCGTGTCAGCCGCAGCCGCATCGCGCCTCTGCTGCATGCGAGAGAGGCTCAATCCGCGCCGCCAGGCAGCGGCTTCCGATACCGGCGTGCGACAAGCAACCGGTAACAGACGACGGGCACCGAGCAAGCAGCATTCAGCGATTCGCGCCGAGCGCGACGCGCAGCCGCTCCATCAACCGCGTGTAGTGCTCCAGCACGTCGGCCTTGTCCGTCACGTTCACGGTCGAGAAACGCTCGGCCCATGCCGGCTTCCATTCATACGTGCCGTGCACGCTGCGGTCGCCGTCCGGCGCCTGGATCAGCGAACGGATCCGCGCATCGCGGCCCGGCCCCGTATGCATCTCGAACAGCGCGTGGATGAACGTGTGATACGCGTCGTACACGTCGTCGTCGAACAGGTAGCGATAGATGTGAAACGTGCGGTCGAGCTCGCGCTTCGCGCGGATCACGTCGTCCGGCGAGATGTCCTTCCAGTAGCCGATCCACGTGTAGAAACACAGCAGCGCATTGAGCTGCGGCGCAACCGTGTCGTACAGCGTGAGCCGCTTCTCGATCAGCCGCTGGTTGGTCCACTGCACGAGTTCGAGCCGCTTCAGCCGGCGCGCGACGAGCCAGCCGAGACACGCGACCGACAACAGCGTCAGCACGCCGAGCACGAGCTTGACGATTTCCAGCGAATTCCACGGATTGTTGAATGGCTGCATGCGCGACCCGACGAGAAAACGCACCGACCTGCGAAGAACGTCGCGCCTCGCGCCCGTCCGATCGCTTCGCGGTTGACCGTTAGTTGCTTGGCGCGTGGAACGCCGGATGCGATGCATCCGGTGTGCGGCGAAGCGGCTTGTTCCGCCAGTTTATCGGGCGATTGTCACCGGCTGATGACCCTTCCTGCCACCTTCGCCATCCGCCCGTAGATCGCGTTACGTCGGCAGCGCCGACGTGAGCTTGATCTTCTGCATCGGGATGTCGGTCTTCACGCTCAGCACGCCCGGAATGCGCGTCAGGTATTCCATCTGGAAGCGCCGATAGTCGTCGATGTCGGCCGCCACCACGCGCAGCAGGAAATCGCAGTCGCCGGCCATCAGATGGCACTCGACGACTTCCGGCATCTGCTGGACCGCCTCGGCGAAGCGGTTCACGGTTCCCGCGTCCTGCCCCTTGAGCCACACGCGCGTGAAGATCGTCAGCCCCTTGCCGACCTTCGCCGGATTCAGCACGGCCACGTATTTCTCGATCACGCCCGCTTCCTCGAGCAGCCGCACACGGCGCAGGCACGGCGACGGCGACAGCCCGACCTCGTGCGCGAGTTCCACGTTCTGCATGCGGCCGTCGCGCTGGAGCGCGCTCAGGATCCGGCGGTCGATAGCGTCAAGCTTCATTGGCACCCAATTCCAAAAAAATCAGAAATCGCACGTTCGATGCCAAATTCTCAAGAATATCTGGCCACAACGCAACCCGATTCGAGTCAAAAAAGCAGACAATCCTCGTCCCCCGAAGGAGGAGTAATGAGCAGTAGCGTTTCAACGTCGTCCGGGCTTCGCGACAAGCCCGCCTATGTCGCCGAGATGGGTCGCGGATTGCGCGCGGCGCTGCCCGTCATGCTGGGTTTCGTGCCGTTCGCGCTGGTGCTCGGCGCGCAGGCCGCGCAAAAAGGGCTGAGCCTGTTCGAGGTGCCGATGATGACGGGCCTGAACTTCGGCGGCGGCTCCGAATTCGCGGCGATCCATCTGTGGACGTCGCCGCCGCACATCGCGCTGATCGTCGCGATGTCGTTCCTCGTGAATTCGCGCCACATCCTGATGGGTGCGGCGTTCGAGCCGTACATCCGGCGCCTGCCGCGCCGCCGCGCGTTCGCCGCGCTGTTCTTCATGTGCGACGAGAGCTGGGCGATGTCGCTCGCCGACGCGCGCTCGCGCTCGGCCACGCATATCAGCGTCCCGTATTACGCAGGCGTGTGTTCCGGGCTCTACCTGACGTGGATCTCGATGACGACGCTCGGCGCGGCGGTCGGCCCGACGATCGGCAACGTCGAGCAGTACGGCTTCGACATGGCGTTCACGGCCGTGTTTCTGGTGCTGCTGCGCGGAATGTGGAAGGGCATGCGCGCGAGCCGTCCGTGGTTCGTGAGCCTCGTCGTCGCCGCCGCCACGCACCTGGCCGTGCCCGGCGCGTGGTACGTCGCGGCCGGCGCATGCGCGGGCCTGATCGCCGCGCTGCTGTGGGAGCCGCGCGATGCTGCCTGATTTCGCGACGGTGGCGACCATCGTGCTGATGGCGTCGACGACCTACCTGTCGCGCGTGCTCGGCTACGTGCTGCTGCGCAACCGTACGCTGAGCCCGCGGATGGCGTCGGTGATGGAGAACGTGCCGGGCTGCGTGCTGATCTCGGTGATCGCGCCGGCCTTCGTGTCGACGCGCCCGGCCGACCTGCTCGCGCTCGCCATCACGTTGCTCGCGGCCACGCGCCTGTCGATCCTGCCGACCGTGATCGTCGGCGTCGCATCGGCCGGCCTGCTGCGGCATTTGCTCGGGTAGCGCGGCAAACGTCGTTCCGCCCCGCTACACGGGCGGTTTTCGAATCGGGAAACGGGCGCGCCATGCGCCCGTTTTCACGTGTGCGCGCCGCGTGCGGCCACGCTCGACACGACACGCGTCGCGACGGGATGCTAGCCTTGCGGATGTACCCGCGATGCCTGTCCCCTCTCATTGCCTACCCGCGAGGATCATCCCGATGCAAGAAACCCGCCCGCTGTTCGACCGCGTCCTGCTCACCAACGACGACGGATTCGACGCCCCCGGCCTTGAAGTGCTCGAACAGGTCGCCACGCAACTGGCGCGCGAAGTGTGGATCGTCGCGCCGGCGGAAGACCAGAGCGGCACGTCGCATTCGCTGAGCCTGCACGAGCCGCTGCGCGCGCATCGCAAGGGCGAGCGCCGCTTCGCGGTGGGCGGCACGCCGGGCGATTGCGTCGCGATCGCGGTCAGCCACCTGATGAAGGACGCGCGGCCCGACTTCGTGCTGTCCGGCGTGAATCGCGGCGCGAACCTCGGTACGGAAACCGTGTTCTCCGGCACGGTCGGCGCCGCGATGACGAGCATGCTGGTCGGCGTGCCGGCGATCGCGCTGAGCCAGGCGTTCACCGATCGCAACGCGGTGCCGTGGAATACGGCGCTCACGCATGCGCCGGATGTGATTCGCCGGCTCGTCGCGGCCGGCTGGGACAGCGACGCGTGCCTGAACGTGAATTTCCCGCCGCGGCCGGCCGACGACGTGCGCGGCTTGAAGGTGACGAACCAGGGCACCGGCACGCTGCAGGGCGTCGAGATCGTGTCGGGGCGCGATCCGCGCGACATCGAATACCACTGGCTGAAGCTGGCCCGCGGGCCGCGCGACGACGATGCGAATTCGGAAACGGTCGCGCTCGGCGAAGGCTATATCGCGGTCACGCCGCTGAAGTTCGAACGCACGCACGACCACGCGCTCGCGCGGCTGCAGTCGAATCTCGGCTGACCGCGGGCCCGGTGATCGGTGAAACCGCCGGGCGGCTTCGCCGCCGGCGTACATGCCCCCGGGCACGCGGCCGCCGCGTCGCATCCACCAGCCCGATCGCACCGATCGCCTGAACCCTCCCCGTCACGTCAGGTTCATTCCCCCGTCGAGCATCACGATCTCGCCCGTCACGTAATCAGACGCAACGAGCATCGCCACCGTCTGCGCGACGTCGTCCGGTGTCGCCGCGCGGCGCATCGGTGCCCGCTCGCGCCAGAGTTGCTGCGCGTCGGTCCAGTCGGCGGTGAGCGGCGTATCGACGAGCCCCGGTGCGACCGCATTGACGCGTATCGCCGGCGCGAGCGTACGCGCCAGCAGGCGCGTCGTGTGATTGAGCGCGGCTTTCGCCGCCGCATACGGAATCGACGCACCCTTCGGCCGCACGCCCGCATGCGAGCTGACGTTGATCACGCACCCGGCGCGCCCGCTCGACGCCGCTTCGAGCAGCGCGGGCTGCGCTTCGGCGACGAGCCGGAACGGCGCGATCACGTTGATCTCGTGCATCTCGCGCCATACGTCGGGCGTCGCGGCGGCGAGGTCGTCGTGCGGAATCACGCGGCTCACGCCCGCATTGTTGACCAGCACGTCGAGCCGCCCGTGCACCGCGAGCGCATCGCGGATCAGCCGCACGCGCTGCGCATCGTCCGCGAGATCGGCCTGCACGTAGGCCGCGCCGAATTCGCGCGCCATCGCGCGGCCGGTGTCGGCGGAGCTGCGCGAATGCAGAATCACCGCATAGCCGTCGGCGGCCAGACGTCGTGCGATGGCCGCGCCGATCCCCGACGTCGATCCGGTGACGAGCGCGACGGGCCGCTGCACGCGTGACGCGCGCGGCTCGGCGACGGTTTCGGTGTCGGGTTCCGTTTCGGCAATCGGGGCATTCATCGGCGGATGCGGCGCGTCCATGGCGTGGAATCCTGTCAGTGGCGTTCCTGCATCATAAGCGCGACGACGCACCCACGCGCGAACCTGACGGCAACCGCCATCCGGATCGCCCGGAAGGGATCGCGCCGGAAGCGCCACGCGTGCGCCGGGCAAGCAAGCGCGCGCGAACCTGCGCTCAGGACTGCGCAGGCAAATCGACGAAGTCTTCGAGTTCGCCGGCGACATGCAGCCGCTTGCCGATCCGCGGGTATTCGCACACGTCGTGTTCGAGGCGCTGGCCCACGATCAGCAGTTCCAGCGGCGCATCGCCCGTGTTCTCGAGCACGTGTGCTTCGCCGCCGCGCGGGAAGCCGAGGAAGTCGCCGGCGCCGATGTCGTGACGGCGCTCGCCGATCGTGACCGTGCCCGTGCCGGACAGCACGTACGCGCATTCTTCTTCGTACAGGTGACGGTGATACTCGGACGATTCGCGACCAGGCATCAGCGTGAGCAGATGGGTAACGATTTGCGTAAGACCCGTGAGGTCGCTGAGTGGCCTTTTGAGGCGAACGGCATTGGGATTCAGCGAATGCACCGCGCGCGTCGGTTCCATCTTCGCGATGTCAACGGCTTTCAGCAGTTCCCGGGGAGGTGTCGTGGACATGGGGATCTCGTCAGCGTGAATGCAGCGGTTGAACGCGCCGCCCGGGCCAGCGCGGCATGCATGCCGCGCTATTGTCCGACATTTTCACGCAGACGCGAAACGCAGTCATGCAGGCCGGAGCGCACCGCTACCGCGCGCAATCGGCCAGCAGGTTCGCGAGCACCGACGCGCCTTGCGCGAGGTGCTGCGGATCGGCATCCTCGGCCTCGTTGTGGCTCAACCCGGCCTTGCACGGGACGAACACCATCGCGCTCGGCGCGACGTACGACAGGTTCACCGCATCGTGGCCCGCGCCGCTGCACATCTCCAGATACGGATAACCGGCGGCCAGCGTCGCCTCCCGCACGCGCGCGACGCAATCGGCATCGAACACCACCGGCTCGTATTCGGCGATGGTCTGCACCTCCACCTGCGTGCCGCGCAGCGGGATGCGCTCACGGCAGATCGCGTCGATATCGGCAACGAGCCGCTGCAGCGCCGGCTGCGACGGATGGCGCACGTCGACGCTGAAGCGCACCAGTCCGGGAATCGTACTCGGCGAATTCGGCTGGCACGCGACGTGGCCGACGGTCACGCGCGCATCGGCATCGAATGCGTGCCCATGCTCGACGATCGCGGCGATCATCGCGGCCGCCACACCCATCGCATCCTTGCGCACGCTCATCGGCGTCGTGCCCGCATGCGACTCGAAGCCGGTCACCGTGACGTCGAGCTCGTAGATGCCCTGCACGCCGGTCACGACGCCGATCGGCAAACCGGCGCTCTCCAGCACCGGGCCTTGCTCGATATGCGCTTCGAAATAGGCCTTCGGCATCTGCCGCTCGCGCTCGCGGCCGGCGAAACCGGTGCGCGCGAGTTCGTCGCGCAGCAGCACGCCCGTCTGCATGCACGGCCGGGCCAGCGCGTAGTCGAGATCGAGCGTGCCCGCATAGACGGCCGAACCCATCATGCCCGGCGTGAAGCGCGAGCCTTCTTCGTTGGTCCACGCGACGACGTCGATCGGATGACGCGTGACGACACCCTGCTCGTTCAGCGTGCGAATCGCTTCGAGCCCCGCGAGCACGCCATAGACGCCGTCGAAGCGGCCGCCGAGCGGCTGCGTGTCGAGATGGCTGCCGCACATCACGGCCGGCGCGTCGGGCTGCGTGCCGGGCCGGCGCGCGAACACGTTGCCGATCGGATCGATGCGGATGTCACATCCGGCTTCCTCGCACCAGCGGATGAAACGTTGCCGGCCGAGCACTTCGTCGGCACTCAGCGCGAGCCGGCAACTGCCGCCGCGCGCGGTCGCGCCGATCGTCGCCATCTCCATCAGCGAATCCCACAGCCGTTGCTGGTTTACGAGAATCATCGTGACCGCTCCTGAAAAGCTCCGAGCATATACACTCGATCCGATAAGAAAAATCCAAGATTTCGTTACATGCGATAACTTTCTCTTGTCACCCCATGAAGCTCAAGCAGCTCAATGCGTTTCTCGCGGTCGCCGAACACCGCACCATCCGCGGCGCGGCCCGCGCGCTCGGCGTCACGCAGCCGGCCATCAGCAGCATCGTGCGCGAGCTCGAAGCGGAGCTCGGCGTGCCGCTCGTGATGCGCAGCGTCAAGGGCGTCGCGCTGACCGACTACGGCGGCGCGTTCGCGATTCGCGCGCGGCTGATCGTCGAGGAGATCCAGCGTACGCACGACGAAATCGAGCAGTTGCGGCTCGGCACGAGCGGATCGGTGTCGATCGCGGTCAGCCCGACCGTCGCGCTCACCATCCTGCCGCGTGCATTCGACGCGTTCACGCGCAAGCTGCCCGGCGCGACCGTGAACGTCGACGATGCACTGACCGCAACCGATCTCGCGCGGCTGCGCGACGGTTCGCTCGATTTCATCGTTACCCATCAATTGTCGAACGCGCTGCCGGACCCCGACGAATTCGCGAGCATTGCGCTGTTCCGCACGGCGTTCGTGGTCGTCGCGAGAGGCCGGCATCGGCTCGTGCGGGCGCGCTCGCTGCGCGAGCTGGGCGACGCGCAATGGTGTGTGCCGCGCTATGGGGAAGGTGGCGACGATCTGGTGCGCTCGATCTTCACGCCGCACGGGCTCGAGATACCGAAGCGGGTGCTGCACTGTCCGTCGTTTGCGGCAACGCTCGGGCTCGTGTCGCAGACGGACGCGCTCGGCGTGTTCGCGCGACCGCTCGCGGACGTCGAGCGCAAGTCGCGCGGAATCGTCGCGCTCGATCTCGCCGAGCCGCTGCCGGCGTTGACCGTCGCGATCGTGATGCGGCGGCATGCGTTGCTGACGCCGGCCGCGCTGCATCTGATCGACTGCCTGAAAGCGGCGTCGGCGAACGTGCCGGGGAAAGATGACGACGGCGCGTAATCAGCCCAAGCGCGATGCAAACGCCGCGCCCGGAACATACGCACCGCCGCCGCTCAACCCACGTGTACGCCGCGCAGCTTCGTCAGCAGTGCGACGAGACGGTCGACATGCTCGTCCTCGGTGCGCCACGACGACACACTGATCCGGAACGCCGGCCGCCCCTGCCACACGGTCTGCCCGAACCACACGTCGCCCGAATCCTGCGCGGCCTGCAGGATCGCGAGCGTCTCGTCGTCGGTGCCGGCGCGCACGAGCACCTGGTTCAGCACCACCCGATTGAGCACGTCGTAGCCGGCTGCGCGCAGCCCGTCCGCAACACGCGACGCCTGCGCGCAATGCCGCTCGACCATCGTCGCCACGCCGGCGCGGCCGAGCGAGCGCAACGCAGCCCACACGGGAATGCCGCGCGCGCGCCGCGAAAATTCGAGGCTCAGGTTCTTCTGCGCGTCCTGTGCGCCGCTCAGATAGACGGCGTCGCTGTTCATCGCGGTCGCGAGCGCCGCCGCGTCGCGGCAGATCACCATCGCGCCGTCGTACGGCGTGTTGAGCCACTTGTGACCGTCGGTGGTCCAGCTGTCCGCGCCGTCGATGCCGTCGGTCAGCGCGCGTTTCGACGATGCGCGCGCCCACAGGCCGAACGCGCCGTCTACGTGCACCCATGCGTTTGCGGCTTTCGCACGCGGAATCAGGGCGGCGAACGGATCGAACTCGCCGGTGTTCACTTCGCCGGCCTGCACGCACAGGATCGTCATGTCGTCGAGCAACGGCAATTCCGCGGGATCGATCCGGCCATGCGTGTCTACCGGCGCAACGACGAGGCGCTTCATCCCGAAACCGAGCACGCGCAGCGCCTTTTTCACCGTGATGTGCGCGAGCTCGGAGAGCACGACCTTCACTTCGGGCGCGCCGATCAGGCCGTCCTCGTCGACGTTCCAGCCCTTGCGCGCCAGCAGCGCACGCCGCGCGGCGACCAGCGCGACGAGCGTACAGGCCGTCGCGCTCGTGCCGAAGCCGACCGCGCTGTCTTCCGGCAGCCCGAGCACGTCGACGACCCAGCGCGCGGCCTGCCGCTCGATCGTCGCAGCCACCGGCGAATTCGCGAACGACGACGCACACTGGTCCCACGCGAGCATCAGCCGCTCGGCCGCGGCCGCCGCGGGCAGCGTCGCGCCGATCACGAAGCCGAAGTAGTTCGGACCGTTCGATGCGACGGTCGCGGGCGTGCCTCGCTCGTCGAGCAGACGCAGCACGTCGTCGGCCGGGCGGCCCGCATCGGGCAGCGGCTCGTCGAATGCGCTCAGGCCGGCCAGCGCGGCGGCGTCGGGATACACGCGCCGTTCGCCCGTCGATGCGAGATAGTCATGCGCACGCCGGTCGGCGTCGGCCAGCAAAGCGAGTTCATCCATGTCGATTGCCTCTGTGACGATCAGAGTTGCAGGAGGTCGCGACCGAGGCGATGCAGCGCATCGTCGATCCGCTTGTAATACGTGAACTTGCCGACGCGCGTCGCCCGGACAAGCCCGGCATCCGCGAGGATGCGCATGTGGCGCGTGGTCGTCGCCGGCGCGATGCCGAGCTTCTCGGTGATGTAGGTGCAGCACACGCCGAGTTCGTCGAAGTCGCCATGCGGCTGCGGCGGGAAATGCTTGCGCGGCTGCTTGAGCCAGCGCATCACGGCCAGGCGGCTTTCGTTGGCCAGTGCGCTGATGCGGGTGACGTCGTCCATGGGTTCGGTCTCGTTTAACGTTTTGAATATTAGCTAAATGACGAAATGTGGGCAACGGATTTGGCGGGCGACGGGTGCATTCGTCGTCGTGTCCGGGCCGAGCCATCCGTCGATGCATTGCATTCGACGCCGCGGCGTCGAAACCGGCATTGGCGCGCGCCGGATCCGGCGCGACCGGTGTGCGATCAAGCCGTCGTCAACGCGTGCGTCAACCGTTCGATCAAGGCCCGCACGCGCCGCGGCTGCACGCCGGCGCGGCGCGCCAGTCATCACCGCCCGGCCAGCACGCGGTCGATCATCTCGCCGATCCGGCGCGCGAGCGCGTCCATCCGCTCGGCCGGCACGCCGCCGTAGCCGAGCACGAGCCCGTTGTAACCGTGCGCGCTGCCCGGCAGGCAGAACGACGACAGCGGCCGCAGGATCAGCCCGTGCGCCTGCGCGACGCGGCTCAGTGCCGTGTCGGCCACCGGCACGTCAAGCCGCGCGGACAGATGCATGCCGCCCGCGCCGCCCGACACCGTCAGCCGCGTGCTCAGCCGCCACGCCAGCGCGTCGTGCAACGCGTCGCGCCGCTCGGCATACACGCGGCGCATGCGCCGCAGATGCCGCGTGAAATGCCCGGCGTCGATGAAGTCCGCCAGTGCGCGCTGCTCGACCGCGCGGCCGTGCAGCATCATCGCGCCCGCGGCGTCGCGCAGCGGCTGCACGAGCGCGGGCGGCACGACCATGAAACCGAGCCGCAACGCGGGAAACATCACCTTGCTGAAGGTGCCGAGGTAGATCACCGGCGCGTCGTCGGCGAGCCCCTGCACGGCCGCGTGCGGCGTGCCGTGGTGGCGGAACTCGCTGTCGTAGTCGTCTTCGACGATCCACGCGCCGGCCGCACGCGCGTGCGCGACGAGCGCGAGCCGCCGCTCCAGGCTCATCACCGCGCCGAGCGGATACTGGTGCGACGGCGTGATGTAGACGAGCCTCGGCGCCCGATCGCGCCAGTCGTCCGGATGCGGCGCGAGCCCCTGCGCATCGACGCCGATCGGCTCGACGCGCAGGTCGGCCGCGAGAAACGCGTTGCGTGCTCCGTGGTAGCCGGGGTTCTCGATCCATGCGACATCGCCCGCATCGGCCAGCGCGCAGGCGCACAGGTCGAGCGCGCCCTGCGTGCCGTCGGTGACGATCACCTGCTCCGCATCGCAGCGCACGCCGCGCGACGCACGCAGATAGCCGGCGATCGCGTCGCGCAGCACCGCATCGCCTTCCGCCGGCTGGTAGCCGAGCTGCGCCGGCCCGGCCGTGCGCCATGCGCGTTCGATGCAGCGTCGCCATTGCGCGAGCGGAAATTCGTCGACGGCCGGCGCACCCGGCATGAACGGCAGCGACTCGTCGAGGCCGCTCGTCGCGCGCTCGGTCCGCGCGACGCGCCGCGACAGCACCGTCGTATCGCCGGCGGGCGCAGCAGCAGCGGCCTGCGACCCGCGCAAGCCCATCCGCGCCACCACCGTACCCTGCCGCGTGCCGGCCACGAACCCTTCCGACGCGAGCCGCTCGTACGCGTACAGCACCGAATTGCGCGCGATGCCGAGCTCGCCGGCCAGCGTGCGCGACGCGGCCAGCCGCGCGCCTTCGGCGATCCGGCCGCCCAGGATTGCGTCGCGCAAACAGGCGTACAGCCGCTGCTGCTGCTGCGACATCCGCGTGACCGCGTGCGGCCCCGCTTCGCGCTCGAAGGTCGACAGCAGCACCGCGTAATCCATCGTGGCTCCAGAAATGATCAATGTCATGGGTCTACACATGGTGCCACGAACTTTCTATCGTAGATGCCTGTTTCCGTTTCCGGCCGCGCCGGCAACGCTTCATCCATCCCTTCGAGAGGTTCACGACCATGAACGCGACAGACACCGGCCTGACCGTACGCCCCGTGCGGGAAGACGATTTCGACAACTGGCTGCCGCTGTGGGACGGCTACAACCGCTTCTACGGCCGCTTCGGCGACACCGCGCTGCCGCGCGAGATCACGCAGCTCACGTGGTCGCGCTTCTTCGACGGCTACGAGCCCGTGCATGCGCGTGTCGCGGAACGCGACGGCCGGCTGGTCGGGCTCGTGCATTTCCTGTATCACCGCAGCACGACGCTCGCCGGCCCGACCTGTTATCTGCAGGATCTCTTCACGCTCGACAGCGAGCGCGGCAAAGGCGTGGGCCGCGCGTTGATCGAAGCCGTGTACGACGCCGCGCGCGCGCATCGCGCCGAACGCGTGTACTGGCAGACGCACGAAACGAATCACACCGCGATGCGGCTCTACGACACCATCGCGGAGAAAACCGGATTCGTGATCTATCGGAAGGTGTTGCCGCGCTGATCACGCAGCACGCTGCGGGGCCACGATCATGGCCGCGGGAAATTCAATCCAGCGGCCGTGCCTTGATCCACAGAAACAGCGGCACGCGCGACCACTGCTTCAACGGGTCCGTATCCGCGCGATCGGGCGGCGGCTCGCGCAGCGACACGATCGCGAAGCCGGCCGCCTCGAGCGCATCCATGTATGCCTGCAGCGGCAGCGACCAGCCCGCGAAATGCATCGACAGCCCGTCGCGCGTCTCCACGCCCTCGAAATGCTCGCGGCCGAAATACGTGCCGTCGATCACGAACGGCGCATCGGGCTGCGGCCCCGCGAAGCGCCCGCGATCGCGAAACGGATGCACGAGCGACACGAACAGCAGCCCGCCCGGCTTCAGCACGCGACGCGCCTCGCGCAGCGCAGCCGGCATGTCGTCGAGATCCATCAGCACGTTGTACGCCATCACGACATCGAAGCTGGCCGGATCGAACGGCAGCGATGCGGCGTCCGCAAGCGCATAGCGGTGTGCGGAATCGGCGCGACGCGCGGCGTCGAGCATCGCGGGAACCGCATCGCTCGCCGTCACGTCATACCCCAGCGCCTTCAGTTCGCGGCTCACGCGGCCCTCGCCGCAGCCGATCTCCAGTGCGCCGCCGGTTCCGCGACCGAGATACGCGGCAAGCCCCTCGCGATACGTCCAGAACGCATCGTGGCCCGGCCTGCCGGCCCAGTCGATCCATTGGTCGGCAACATACGTCCAGTGTTCGGTGATGGTTTTCGTGTCGGTCATCTGCGCGTCGGTTCGGCGTTCGTTCGAGGTGCGGCGTGTCGGCCCGGAAGGCGATGGTAAGCCGAAACGGCCACGCGCGTGAGCACGGCCCGGGCGCCGGCCGGTTTCCGTTTCCGGCGGCGACGTTCTACAGTTACGAGAAAATCCCGTGCTTCATCGCGCGTCGTCGCGGCTCGGCGATACGCACCCGATTTCGAGGAAAGTCCATGCCGAGTATCGTCTCCGGTCCCGCCAATCTGCCGCCGAGCGCCGTCGCCGCCGAAACGCGCATGGTGCACGACGTCGCCACGCTGCAGCCGTCCGACTATCGTTCGCCCGACGGCGCGTCGTGGGTCATCGCGGCCATCACCCCTGCGCAGGACAGCGGCGAGATCGTCACCGGCAATACCTACTTCGACACCGCGAAACAGCAGACCGTCGCGGTGCCCGATGCACGCCGCCGCTATGCGAATCGCGGCACGTGGCAGGTCGTCGCGAGTTCGAGCCCGTCGGTGCCGGCCACCGGCCGTTACGACTGGCTGACGCTCGCGTGGCTGGCGATCAACCGGCGGCCGCTGCCGCAAACGCCCGAGCATCTGTATTCGCCGTTCATTCACGGCGGCACGATCCTCTATCGGTGGGACCCGGCAGCACAGGGCGGCGAGCAGTTCGGCAACGTGCGGATGATTTTTCCGGAATGGAAACAGCAGGTGGCCGCGGTACTGCAAGCCGCGCCCGCCGACGACGCGCAAGCGGCGATCGCTGCGCAGGTGTCGGCGCTCGATCGCGTGAAGCAGGACACCAATCCGATGGCCGCCGTGCTCGACTTCGGCAAGGCCATACAGGAAGAACCGGCCGACCGGATCGCGTCGAAGCTGCCGGCATTGCTGCGCGCGAACGATCTGCACGAGGTGTCGGCGATCGTGTATCAGTGCCTCGCCGCGTCGCGCGAGGAGGACCGGCCGCGCCTCGTCGAAGCGATCAACGGCTCGATCTTCTCGGTCGACGACAGTGCGCGCCTGCTCGCGATCGCGTACGGTGCGTTCGCAGCCGGCCGGGTGCGGCCGCGGCCGTTCAGCGATCCCGCGCAGACGGCGCGCATCAACGACGTATTTACCGCGTTGAAGCAGCGAACGTCGGCGCTGCACGTGTCGGTTGCCACCGGTTCGCCGTGGGCCGAGTTCTTCACCGCGTACCGGCTCGGCAGCAACGGGAAGTAACCGGCGCGCGCGTGCACGATCCTGGGTTCGGCCCGATACGCTGGATGCCTGCATGAACGCGACGTCGTCCTGAACGCCTGAACGCCTGAACGCCGGCGCCGCGTATGCACGCTTCATCCATCCGACGATGCGCGCCGCCCGCCGGCGCAGGAAAAACCGGGAACCCGTGCGCATGATGCGGGGTCGAAACGCGACATGACCGGCGACGACATCGCCCGCGCCGGCCGATCCTCCCTCCTCCAGCCTTTCCTTCCCATGTTGAGCATCGGTCCCTTTTCGATCCGCGTCGTCGCGGTAGCCGCCGCCGCACTGCTGGCGTGGCTCGTCGCGCGTTTCATGCAACGCCGCCCGCCGGACGGCCAGCACAAGAGCGCGTCGAGCCTGATCCTCGACGTGCTGCTGCTCGGGCTGATCGCCGCGCGTGTCGGTTACGTCGCGCAGTGGTGGCGCGACTATGCGGCCGCGCCGCGCTCGATCGTCGCGCTCGGCGACGGCGGCTTCGACTGGCGCATCGGCATCGCGGCCGCGCTGGTGTTCGCCGCATGGCGGCTGCGTCGTCTGCCGGCGCTGCGCCGCCCGGTGGCGGCCGGCATCCTCGTGGGGCTTGCCGCATGGGGCATCGTGCAGGGCACGCTCGCGACGCTGCAGCGCAACGCGCCGCCGTTCGCCGCGATGCAGCTCGAAGCGCTCGATGCGACGCCCGTGCTGCCGCAGCGCTATGCCGGCAAGCCGGTCGTCGTGAACCTGTGGGCAACGTGGTGTGCGCCGTGCCGGCGCGAGATGCCGATCCTCGAGCAAGCGCAGCACGATCATCCGGACATCACGGTGCTGATGCTCAACCAGGGAGAAAACGCGCAAGCGGTGCGCACGTTCCTCGAGCAGCAGGGTCTGCGCTTCGACAACGTGCTGCTCGATCCTTCGCTGCATGCGATGCACGCGTACGGGTCGCGCGGTTTGCCGACGACGCTGTTCTTCAACGCGAACGGCGAGCTCGTCGAGTCGCACATGGGCGAGATCACGGCTGCGCGGCTGAAGGATGCGCTGGCACAGCGTGTCGGGCCCTGACGACACGTACGTCACGCTCTCGCTACCGGATGACTGGGCGGACCTGACGTGTGATCGTGAATCCACGACGGAATTGGGTCGGCAATGGCTCGAGGCAGGCCAGCAACGGGTGATGCGCGTGCCATCGGTCGTATGTCCGACCGACGGCAATCTGCCGCTGGATCCGACGCATCCTGACATGAGCGCCGTCAAGGTCGTTCGCACCGAACCTTTCACGCTGGATCCGAGACTGTTCGGTCATGCGGCGAGGTGAATTCGACGTCTCGCGTACCTCGTTCGCCTCAAGGCCGCGACAACACCATCACGCGCCCCGACACGCGCTGGAGCTTCAGCCAGCCCGTGTCGGCGGTAAACCGAAGCTGCTGCAGCGGGAAATCGAACCCGGCCTTCTGCGCGGCGCCGACCACGGCATCGGCGATCCAGCGGATCAGTTCCTTCCCTTCGTCGGTCGTCTGGTGGCCGTTCTGGACGCCATAGAAGTAGCGATTGCCGGCGTTGACCTCGTTCTGCAACTGCATCCAGTGCCCCGGCAGGCCCGGCAGCGTTCTGAACAGGTCGGCCACGCGCTGCGTCGTCAGGCCGCGCGCCCACAATGCGCCGTTGACGTTCGGCCGTGCCAGGTTGTGGCGGTCGGCCTGTTGCGCCTGCTCCTTCACCTCGCCTTTCAGGGAATCGGGTTTCGTCATGATGCTTTCCTCGCGATGGGCCCGGCAACGGGCCGATTGAATGGAAGAGCCACGGAGCGCAAGCAGCCGGCAACCAGGCCGCCGCGAATGACATGCCGGCGACACGCGCGCGGCACGGCTCATGATATCGGCAGACGATTCGTTCCGCCTGCGCCGGGGGAACGATACGCGCATCGCCGACATTGTTCCCCTGTCAGGTATATCAGGCGCGATATCGGGCGTCCGTCCCCATCACGATGTCTTCTTCCCCTTCAATACGAACGCCGCCGCATGCGCACGGCCGGCGGTGCGCGAACCGCTTCGCGATTGCGCTCGTCGCACGCTTGCAGGCAGCAAACCCGGCGAAACGGCCGCGCCGGAACACACCGGCACGACCGCCACCGCTACGCTTACGCGACGGCCTTCACCGCGGGTTGCGCGGCAAAAAACGTCGCCTGCGCCGCCTCGTCCGCACGCACATACGCGCGATTGACGCCGCTGATCACCGCACGAATCGACGCCGTCGTCAGGTTCGCGTCGATGCCGACGCCGAACGCGCTGCCGTGCACGCCCGCGCCGGCCAGCTCGGCGATCGCGATCGCCTTCGCATCGGCGCCCTGCGACAGCGCGCGCTCCTCGTAGTGCTGGATCCGCAGCGGCGTGCGCAGCGCGTGCATCAGCGCGTCGAGCGGGCCGTTGCCTTCGCCGCGCAGCACGCGGCGCTCGCCGTGCACGTCAGCGGTCAGCACGATCGTCTCGCGGCCGTCGCGCTCGGTCAGTTCATGGCCGACGTAACGCAGCGGCGCATCGCCTTCCACGTATTCCTGCTGGAACAGCGACCAGATCTGCGCGCTCGTCACCTCGTGGCCGCTGTCGTCGGTCAGGCGCTGCACGGCCGCGCTGAAATCGACCTGCAGACGACGCGGCAGCGCGATGCCATAACCCTGCTCCAGCAGGTACGCGATGCCGCCCTTGCCCGACTGGCTGTTCACGCGAATGATCGAATCGTAGGTGCGGCCGAGGTCGCTCGGGTCGATCGGCAGGTACGGCATTTCCCACACGGCGTCGGGGCGCTGCACCGCGAAGCCCTTCTTGATCGCATCCTGGTGCGAGCCCGAGAACGCGGTGAACACCAGGTCGCCGACGTACGGATGGCGCGGATGGATCGGCAACTGCGTGCATTCCTCGGCCGTGCGCGCGACTTCGTTGATCTGCGAGAAATCGAGGCCCGGATCGACGCCCTGCGTGTACAGATTCAGCGCGAGCGTCACGAGATCGACGTTGCCGGTGCGCTCGCCGTTGCCGAACAGGCAGCCCTCGATACGGTCCGCACCGGCCATCACCGCGAGTTCGGCCGCCGCGACCGCCGTGCCGCGGTCGTTGTGCGGATGCACGGACAGGATCAACGCATCGCGTCGCGCGAGATTGCGGTGCATCCATTCGATCTGGTCCGCATAGAAGTTCGGCGTGCCGACTTCGACGGTGGCCGGCAGGTTCACGATCGCCTTGCGCTCGGGGGTCGGTTGCCAGACGTCGAACACGGCATCGCATACTTCCTTCGCGAAATCGAGTTCGGTCGCCGTGAAGGTTTCGGGGCTGTACTGGAGCGTGAACTGCGTATCGGTCGCCGCGTCGGCGAAGCGCTTGATCGTGCGCGCCGCGTTCACCGCAAGCTGCTTCACGCCGTCGCGCTCGAGGCCGAACACGATCTTGCGGAATTCCGGCGCGGTCGCGTTGTACAGGTGCACGATCGCGCGCTTCGCGCCGCGCAACGCGTCGAACGTGCGCTCGATCAGGTCGTCGCGCGCCTGCGTGAGCACCTCGATCGTCACGTCGTCGGGAATATGGCCGCCTTCGATCAGTTCGCGCACGAAGTTGAAGTCGGTCTCGGACGCCGACGGGAACGCAACCTCGATCTCCTTGAAGCCGATCGCGACCAGCGTCTTGAACATCCGCATCTTGCGCGCGGCGTCCATCGGCTCGAACAGCGCCTGGTTGCCGTCGCGCAGGTCGGTGCTCATCCAGATCGGCGCGTGCGTGATCGTGCGCGACGGCCACGCGCGGTTCGGCAGGTTGACGGGCGTGAACGCTCGGTACTTCGTCGCGGGGTGCTTCAGCATCATGATGGTCAGTCCTCGGTCGGTGGGTCGGGTCACCGCCGCGCGGCAGCCGTCACGGATGGCGGCCGGCTGCGCGCGCAGCGGTAAAAACGGCAAAAAGGCGGCACAACGGCAAAGCGGTACGGCGAACGACGGCCTTGGCGGTTGAACGACCGGGACGGAGCGGAGCGATACGGAAGAAGGACGAACTCAGGCGCCGGTCGATAACCGGGGCCAGGTCAGTGATACGGGGGAAATCTGGCGCTTCAGGAAAGAAGCAGATGGAAAGCGCGCAGCCGCAGACCCAGCCCGGAAGAACGGGCTAGTAGTCGTAGCGAGAAGAGGGGCTGGGCGGCTTGCATGGCCGGAATCAAATCACAACGCAGCGCGGGCTGTCAATGGGCGCTGCGCGAAGTCATGCGCAGAAACACGCGCAGAATCAGTCTCGTCCGATAGGCGCGACGAGCGCCGGTCGCTATGCTTTCGCGGGTGCGGTGCCAGTGGCGTGTCCTGTTCAAGTTCGGGAGAACGAGCCGGTCAACGATCGCCGTCGGCGCCGCACCCCGCCTTGTCCCGGCCGCGATCCGGCTTCGGCGTGGGCGTTCGGTGGTGGCCGGTGGGCGCGGCCACGACAGAGAAAGACGACGTTGAAGCAACACGCTGCCACATGCGAACACCGAGCGTCCGCCCCGAAGCCGGATTCCCCCCCGCCATCCCCCCTGCGTGCCTGCCCATTATTCAAAAAAGCGCGTCATATCTCGATATAGTTTCACGAATATATCGACCAACAAGCCATTGAATTTGCGCCATTAAATCGGACTGTTTCGCTTTTCGATTTACTGGGAAATTTCCATTTCGGACCGAATATTTTTCCATTTATTTCTTGCCATGCTGGCTCCGCCGCGTTTGAAACAGCAAACGTTTGCGCATCGCGGCAACGCGCCTTATTGACCCACCTTCAGGAGACATGCATGGCCGACTCTCAAACGTCCTCGAACCGTGCCGGCGAGTTTTCGATTCCGCCGAACACCGATTTCCGCGCGATCTTCTTTGCAAATGCCGCCGAGCAGCAGCACATCAAGCTGTTCATCGGCGACGGCAAGGAACCGGCGGCTTATCACAAGCTCACCACGCGCGACGGCCCGCGCGAAGCCACGCTGAATTCGGGTAACGGCAAGCTGCGCTTCGAAGTGACGGTGAACGGCAAGACGTCGGCTACCGACGCACGGCTCGCGCCGATCACCGGCAAGAAATCGGACGGCTCGGCATACACGGTCAATTTCGGGATCGTCGTATCGGAAGACGGTCACGACAGCGACTACAACGACGGCATCGTCGTGCTGCAGTGGCCGATCGGCTAAACAACCTGTCGATGCCGGCCTCCCGGGGCGCGCTAGCCCCGCGGCCGGCATCGCCGTGGCGACGGGGCCAACGTATCGCCGATTGAGTGCTGCTCCACGTATTTCCGCACACGCGACGCGGTGAACGCGTTCACCGGCCGCACGCAGACGGACATTCCATCAAGACGAGGACGACATGCAACAACCGTTTACCCATGACGATCTGTACGCACTGCTGCAACTCGCCGGCAACGACGCCACCGCCGTTCAATCGAACGGCGATCAGGTGGTGCTCGACCGGATGCGCCAGTTCATGACCGCGCAGCTCGTCGAGAAGCTGCCGCAGTACGACGTATTCGTCGACATCGCGACGATTCCGTACAGCTTCGACGTCAGCAACTGGCAGAACAAGGTGAAGACCGATGCGGCGGGACAGGTAGTCGCCTGCACGGTAACGTGGGCCGGCGCGCCCGGCGTGCTGCCCGCCGCCGCGGCGAAGTTCGGTGTCGGCGCAGTGGTCACTTACTTTCTGAAGGCGACGCCGCAACCCGTGCAGCCCGATCCCGCCACCACCGGTGGTGGCGAACGCGACGGCGTCTTCAACCTGCCGCCGAACATCGCGTTCGGCGTGACGGCGCTCGTCAATTCGTCCGCGCAGCAGACGATCGACGTCTATGTCGACGACAACGCGAAGCCGGCCGCGACGTTCCAGGGCGCCGGCACGCAGGACGCGAACCTGAACACGCAGATCCTGAATTCGGGCAAGGGTAAGGTGCGCGTCGTCGTGACGGCGAACGGCAAGCCGTCGAAGATCGGTTCGCGTCAGGTCGACATCTTCAAGAAGACCTACTTCGGGCTCGTCGGCTCGGAGGACGGCACCGATGGCGATTACAACGACGGCATCGCGATCCTGAACTGGCCGCTGGGCTAAGCAGCGGCATCCCGCCCCGCCTCGCCACGCCATCCGGCGTGGCGATTGCGCATCGGGCCGTTCGTACCCATGCGATGTCCCGCCTCCCCGCGCATGCCTTCGTCGGTCGCTCCCTGATTTTTCGGCGCTTCATCCACATCGCGGGACTTGCGCTTCATAACTACGACTCATAGAATCGTAGTTATGAAGCGCAGCGATGCTGCGGACAACGTCGACGTTCCGTCGACTCCGCGCATCCATCAACCGGAGTGGAACAGTGACGAAGCGAATTCTTGTGATCGGGGCCGGCTTTGCCGGCATGTGGAGTGCATTGAGCGCGGCGCGCCTGCTCGACGAGCAAGGCAGAATCGACGTGGAAATTACCGTGGTGGCGCCAGATGCGCACCTGCATGTCCGTCCGCGCCTCTACGAGGAAGGCCCGGCGAACTTTCGCGCGCCGCTCGGCGAGATCTTCGATGCGGTCGGCGTGAAGTTCGTCCAGGGCACGGTCGAGCGCATCGACGTGACGCGCAGGACGGTCGACGTACTCGGCACGAACGGTCACGCGTCGACGCTCGACTACGACCGCCTCGTGCTGGCCGCCGGCAGCCGCCTGTTCCGCCCGGCGATTCCGGGTCTCGCGGAGCACGCGTTCAGCGTGGATCAGACCGACGAAGCCGTCGAACTCGAAACGCACATTCGCACCCTGGCGCGACAGCCGGCGTCGACGGCGCGCAATACGGTCGTGGTCGCGGGCGGCGGCTTCACGGGCATCGAAACGGCGGCGGAAATGCCGACGCGCCTGCGCGCCGCGCTGGGCGAGGAGACGGACGTGCGGGTCGTGATCGTCGAGCGCAGCGACGCAATCGGCCCTGACCTGGGCGCGGGCCCGCGCCCCGTCATCGAGGAAGCGCTGCGCACGCTCGGCGTGACGTGGCAGCTCGGCTCGGGTGTCGCGTCGGTCGACGCGGGTGGCGTCACGACGGCAGACGGGGAGCGCATCGAATCAAGCACGGTGATTTGGACGGCCGGCCTGCGCGCGAGCACGCTGACCGAACAGGTTCCGGGGCGCCGGGACGCGGCCGGGCGCCTGCACGTCGATCGCAATCTCGCGGTCGACGGCGTGCCGGGCGTCTATGCGACGGGCGACGTCGCGTATGCGGCAACCGACGACGACGGCAATCACACGATGATGTCGTGCCAGCACGCGATGAACCTGGGCCGCTCGGCGGGGCACAACGCGGCGGCGGACCTGCTGGGTCTGGAACAGATTCCGTACAGCCAGCCGAAATACGTGACGTGCCTGGATCTTGGCCCGTGGGGCGCGGTTTATACCGAAGGTTGGGACCGCGAAGTAAAGCTGGCGGGTGCGGAAGCAAAGAAGCTCAAGCACCAGATCAATTCCGAGTGGATCTATCCGCCGCGTGCGGATCGCGCGGAAGCGCTCGCGGCCGCGGATCCGTTGCGGATCGTCGTGGCCTGAGTGGCGCGCCGGTGCCGTCGATGCGCGGGGGGCGACAGGCGCTCCCCGCGGGTTGTCGCGCCATCCCGCGCCACCACGGCGCGACTCAGCGCTCGCCGCCGCGGCTCGCGGCGCGATCGGCGAACCAGTCGATCACTTTCGGGCCGTAGCTGGCCGGCGCTTTCGACCAGGCGCGCGCGGCGAGATCGGCGAGCGATTGCTTCTCGAGCTCCGCGCGCATCGCCTGCTCCGCCACCTGCATCACCGCGTGAATCGAACAGGTGCCACGCGTGGCCCACGCGGGCGCGTCGCCCTCGAACACAGCACATTGGCCGCGCACCTCGCGGCAGTCGAACAATCGCTTGTCACCGTCGATCGCCGCAACGACGTCCTGCACGGAGATATCGCGCGCCGGCTTCGCCAGCGTGAAGCCGCCGCGAATGCCTTCGCTGGAGACGACGATCCCGGCCTTCGCGAGACGCGTGAAAAGCTTCGCCGCGTAATCGACGGACACGCCCTGCATCTCGGCCAGATCGCGCACGCTCGCATCGCGCACGCCGGTGGAAGTGTCGGCGAGATAGAGCAGGCAATGCAGGCCATACTCGACGCCGGTGCTGATGAACGACATGATATTGCGACTCAGGGTATCGGAGTTTGGAGCGTAGCGCAGGATGGCAACAAAGTCATCCGTTCCGCTTGCATCGATCGCTCGGAGGCAATCCGGGGGCGCGCCCCTGCAAGAACGATCGAATGCCCGCTCCGATCGGCCGGTCAATGTATTGCCTTCGCAGCCATCCGATCACCATGCCTACCGCCCGCATTCCCGGTAATCGTGCGCTGATGCTCGCCGTCGAGTTGCAGCGTTCCGCCATTTAAATTCAGCTTTCCTTCTGATCTGCCGACTGCACTATCGGCTGCTACCGACAGCGTACCTTTCGTGATCGTCGTACCGCCGGAATACGTGTTGCCGCCCGCGACGGAAGGCGTGACCGTCAGCGTGCCCATGAAGGTGTCGGCCGGACTATATGTCATCGGCGGCGCACGCATTTGATCGTTCTTGCCGGGCGCCCCCCGGGGCCCGTGGGAGGGACGGCGTGACGAGTGATTTTTTGAATAGCGGGCAGGCCCCGTAGGCGGGAATGGCGGGGGAATCCGCTTATGCGATGGCACCGGCCAAGAACACAGCGACAACACCTGCGGCAGTCCCGAGGATGATGGGGAGCGCCTTCACCGTTCAATCCATTGCTTTCTGATTCTCCATCTTATGAAAAGACCGCGATCAGCCGTTGCAGCAAGGGTATTCTCGCCGTCAACCAGTTCATCCTGGATGGCGGCATGGCAATGAAGCGCAACGGAGACGACTTCGATTGATCGTAGTAGAAAATAGTGTCGTCCCCGTACTCCAGTTCCCTGGGTGCTGCATCGTTAATTGTGCGCACCGCAAAAAATCTCTCGACCAAAACATCCCCTGCCGGACCCAATACCTGAAGTCGAATTTCATCGCCGTCGCCAAGAAAGCGGCGCGTGCCACATAGTTCAATTTTATACTTCTCGCCACCGAACTCTCTCATTCCGCCGTTAAGATCCTGCGTATAACTTGCGCAGCCCTCATATGAGCTCCGCAACGCGAGAGTCGAAATTATCGACACCAAAACAAACGCGATCGCGATTACATTTTTTCTGGCGATCTGCATATTTCACCCAGACTGAGTTTGATGGGGGTGGTCAACTTAAGATATCGCAAATCGGAAGATATGACAAAGTCCTCTCCGCGATTATGCTTGATCCTCCAATCACTATAGATTTTTTTTAAACGCGGTGGCGCACATCGTACGCCCCAAATTTCTTAACAACGCCTTTTCGTGCGTCTATCGGTTTACCAAGAAAATCGTCAATCAGATATTTCCAGTTAATCGTCGACTCAATATTGAGAGAATCGCCAAAATTCGAGTTGACACGACTCCGATACGGAAACCCTCCAATCCGTCCTCCATTCATAATAATCATGCTACTTTTATCCCCCCCAAATACCGACTGATTGACGGCGACTTTCCATCATTGAAGGAGTAGCTATCTTTTATGTATTCGTAGATATGCGTTATGGATGCGGTCAACGGCGCTCGCATATGGCAGCGTGCTGTTTCAACATCGTCTTTCTCTGTCGTGGCCGCGCCCACCGGCCACCACCGAACGCCCACGCCGAAACTGGATCGCAACTGGGAGGAGGTGCGGCGCCGGTGAAGATCGTTGACCGACTCACTCCGAACATGAACAGGGCACCTCACCGGCACCGCACCCGCGCAAGCATAGTGACCCGTTGCCGCGGTGCCTATCGGACGAGACTGATTCTTGCAGCCAATATCGCACTGCATTGGCCTGATACACCTGACAGCCACTCAATTTGGAGATGAGGAGTACCGCTGCAAGCGGCACGCGCGCTCGAAGTTCGGCGGCTTTTTCATTTAACCGGCCCGTTGCCGGCCCATCCCGGGGAAAGCAGTCAGCCGGCCGGCGACGCGCCCCGCTGCGCGGCCGCCGTCGGCTGCGACCACGCAGCCGACGCGAGCTGCGTACGTGCGCCCTTCGCGACACGCTCGAACGCCACGCGCTGCGGCCCCTTCAGCACGTCCGCCTTCGCGGCCTGCACCAGCGCGACCGGATCGACTGGGCGATTGTGCCGCCGCACCTCGAAGTGCAGATGCGGCCCGGTTGCCGTTCCGGTGCTGCCGACCGCACCCACGCGCTGCCCGCGCGCGATCCGCATGCCGGTACGCAGCGTCGGTTCGAACGCCGACAGATGCGCGTAATACGACGCATAGCCGCCGTCGTGCCGCACCACCACGTACTTGCCGTAGCCGCCCGGCTCCGTGCCGATGAACGACACGACGCCGCGCTCCGATGCACGGACCGTGCGGCCCGTCGGTGCGGCAAGATCGACGCCGGAGTGCACATGACGCGCACCCGTCACCGGATGCACGCGCGTGCCGAAACGCGAACTGGTGCGCGTCGCGCCGACCGGCAGCGCGAACCGGGTGCCGGCGAGCGGCACGCCGTCGAGATCGTAGTAAGCACCCGGCGACCGCGCATCGGCGGCAAACCACACCGCCGCGACGCGCTGGCCGCGAAAGCGGATATCGAGCGCAGTCACGCGCGGATCGCCGGATAACGATGCGTCGTCAGCCGGTTCGAAGGCCACGCGGAACGTATCGCCCACGGCACCCTGCTGCTTCAGGTCGAGCCGATCGGCCAGCATGCGCGTGACCTGTGCGGAGACGCCGGCCGACAGATTCGCACGCGCGAGCGAGGCGCGCAGGCTGCCGGCGATCGCGCCGACCCGCGCGCCGCCCGCCGGCTCCGCGAGCATGAACGGCTCGGCCGATGCCAGACCGGCATCGCGCGACGCGAATGCGAACGGCATGCCAATCGCGGGCAACGACGATGCAAAACCGTAGTCGAAGCGGCCCGCGTAATCACGCTCGATCGCATCGCGCGCGGCATCGCAGAGCACGATGTACGGCGCGCATGCGCCGGCGCGAACGACGAATGCGCGAGGTCGATCGTCCGTCCGCGCACCGGCCGCGTCCGGCGCGTGCACGATACGCGGCACCGTCGTCGAGGCGAGCAGGCCGCCCCAGACGGTGCGCGCGGAATTGAAAAAGGGCACGTCGAAGAGATCGGCCGCCTGCGCCACTGCGGGCGTGAACGGTGCGGCACCGGATGACGCCTGCACCACCGCGCCCTGCGCGCCGGCAAGCCACACCGCCGCGACAATGCCGCGCAGCAGCGCGCGGCGATTCGGCAAGCGGATGGCACCGCGTGGCGCACAACGACCTCGTTCGCGTGCGAGACGTAAACACAGGTCGAACCGCATCGCGTCGTCGCTCGCTATCAATGAAAAATCGGGAAAGCGCCGGATCTCGCGGAGGAACGATCCTCGCGATCCGGCAATGAGGAATCGAGTGTATCGACGCGCCCCGTACCGCTGAATAGGACAGATCCTATTTGTTCTGATATCGGCTTAGTACATTAACGAAATCGCGATTTCATCGCCGGAACGCGCGGCAATCCGGCCTCGTGTGCTCGCGCGACACTCGGCGTGCCGTGTACAGTCGAGGGCTGCCGACACGCTGCGTGTCGCGCCCTTTGTCTTCAACCCGGAATTCCGTCATGTTTCTCGATCATCTTCATCCGGAACGCTGGACGTTCCTGTGGACCGCGTTGTCCACGCTCTCGATCAGGCTCTGCGGCGCGCTCGCGCTGCTCGTCGCCGGCTGGTGGCTGTCGAAGCGCATCGGCAACTGGCTGAGCCGCCTGCTCGCGAACAAGGAGCGCGTCGACGACACGCTGCGGCCGATTCTCTGCGACGTCGCCGTGTGGGGCATCCGCATCGTCGCGATCGTCGGCGCGCTGTCGCAGCTCGGCATCCAGACCGCGAGCATCGTCGCGGTGCTCGGCGCGGCCGGCCTCGCGATCGGGCTCGCGCTGCAGGGCACGATGCAGAACATCGCGGCCGGCATCATGCTGTTGCTGCTGCGGCCGTTCAAGGTAGGCGACTACATCGACGGCGGCACGGGCGTCGCGGGGACGGTGGACGAGGTCGGGCTCTTCATGACGCGGCTCACGAAGCCGGACGGCATCTGCGAGTACGTCCCGAACAGCGCGCTGTGGGGCAGCGCGATCCGCAACTACACGCGCAATCCGACGCGTCGTCTCGATCTCGAAGTGGAAGTGTCGGTGCACGACGACATCGATCGCGCACTCGACGCGCTACGCGCGCTGGCCGCGGCCGATCCCGACGTGCTGCACGAACCCGCGCCGGACGTGATGGTGATGCGCTTCGACGACAGCACGGCGATCGCGAACGTGCGCGTGTGGACGCATACCGACAAGTTCTGGGCGATGCGCTGGCGTCTCGCGCGCCAGGTGCGCAAGACGCTCGCCGAGGCGGACTGCGCGTTGCCGATCCGCACGCGCGAGCTGCATATCGTGCACGACGTCGAGCAGCAGCAGCGGCCGCCGGCCGAACCGCGCCGCACACAGGCGTCGTGATGCAACGGGGCGCGGCACGCCCCGTCGCCGTTCGTTACATCCTGACGATGTCGAGCAGCGCCTTCTTGCCGCTCTTGTAGGTGAACACCGAGATCGCGCCGTGCTTCAGGTCGCCCTGCGGCGTGAAGCTCGTTTCGCCGATCACGCCGTGATAGTCGGTCGCCGGCATCGCGGCCAGCACCTTCGCCGGGTCGGTCGAATTCGCACGCTTCATCGCGTCGACGATGATGTTCACCGCGTCGTACGAGAACGGCGCATACACCTGCATCGGCTGGTGGTAGCGCGCTTCGTAGCGCTTCACGAACGCCGCGCCGCCGGGCATCTTCTCGAGCGCGATACCGGCTTCCGAGCACACGACGTTGTCCGACGCCGGGCCCGCGAGCTTCGGCAGGTCGGTCGAGCACACGCCGTCGCCGGCCAGCACCTTCGCGCGCAGGCCGAGCTGGCGCGCCTGCTTCGCGAGCGGGCCGCCGGTGGCGTCCATCCCGCCGTACATGATCGCGTCGGGGTTCTCGCCCTTGATCTTCGTGAGGATCGCGCGGAAGTCGATCGCCTTGTCGTTGGTCGCGTCGTGCGAGATGACCTTCATCCCCGACGCCTTCGCGGCCTTCTCGAATTCGGTCGCGAGGCCCTGCCCGTAGGCGGTCGAGTCGTCGATCACGGCGACCGTCCTGATCCCCATGTTCTTCGCCGCGTAACTGGCGAGCGCGGGCCCCTGCTGCGCATCGGTCGCGACGACGCGATAGGTCGTCTTGAAGCCCTGTTGCGTGTACATCGGGTTGGTCGCGGCCTGCGAGATCTGCACGATGCCGCCGTCGCGATAGACGCGCGACGCTGGAATCGACGTGCCCGAGTTGTGGTGGCCGACCACGCCGACCACCTTGTCGTCGACGAGCCGCTGCGCGACCTGCGTGGCCTGGCGGGGATCGCCCGCGTCGTCCTGCGCGTCGAGTTGCAGCGTGACCTTCTTGCCGCCGATCACCAGCCCCTTCGCGTTGATTTCCTCGACCGCGAGCCGCGCGCCGTTCTCGCTGTCCTTGCCGAGGTGCGCGATCGCGCCGGTCAGCGGCGCGACGTGCCCGATGCGCACGATTTCATCCGCCCGCGCGGAAAACGCGGACAGTGCGCACGCCAGCCCGACTGCGGCCGCACATGCCGTCTTCTTCTGATGCCGATTCATGTTCGTCTCCTTCGTTGTCGCTCTTCGTTCGTGATCAGGTCCGTCGTTCATGCAAGGCAAGCGGCGCTCACGCGCGCCCTTCGAATCCGAGCAGCACGTTCACCGCGTTGATGCCGATTTCGTCGACCATGTAGCCGCCTTCCATCACGAACAGCGTCGGCAGGTTCAGGCGCGCGAGCGTTTCGCCGATGCGCAGATAGTCCGGCGAGCGCAGGCGGAAATGGCTGATCGGGTCGTGCTCGAACGTGTCGACGCCGAGCGACACGACGAGCAGGTCGGGGGTATGCGCGGCGATCGCGGCCGCCGCCTGGTCGAGCGCCGTCGCGTAGGTGCTCCATTGCGTGCCCTTCGGCAGCGGCAGGTTCAGGTTGAAGCCTTCGCCCGCACCCGCGCCGCGCTCGTCCGCGTAGCCGGAGAAGTACGGGTACGACACCGGCGGCTCGCCGTGGATCGACGCGAACAGCACGTCGGCGCGGTCGTAGAAGATGTCCTGCGTGCCGTTGCCGTGGTGGAAATCGACGTCGAGCACCGCGACGCGCGCCGCACCGCTCGCGATGCCGTGCTGCGCGGCGATCGCCGCGTTGTTCAGGTAGCAGTAGCCGCCCATGTATTCGCGACCCGCATGGTGGCCGGGCGGGCGGCACAGCGCGAACGCCGCGCGCGCGCCGCCGTTCGACAGCAGGTCGGCGCCGGTCAGCGCGGAGTTCGCGCTCGCGCTCACCGCGTCCCAGGTGCCGGCGTTGATCGGCGCGCCGGCATCCATCGCGAAGAAGCCGAGCTTGCCGTCGATGAACCCGGGCAGCGTCGTCGCCGCCGGCATCGCGCGCACCGGCCAGACGAGCGGCAGCGCCTGGCAGGTGCGGCCGGTCGCGGCCCATTCGTCCCACGCGCCGGCGAGGAAGTCGACATAGCGCGCGCTGTGCGCGCCGGCATAGTTCGCACGATCGAACGCGCGCGGCGCGATCACGTCGCCGAGGCCGGCCGCGCGAACCTGCGCGAGCACCGTTTCGGCACGAAGGGGATTCTCGAACGATTCGGTGATCGCGCCGTCTTTCAGTTCGACGCCGCGATGCAGATGATGATCGCTGCTGTAGACCGTGAGCATGGTTGACCGTTGCAGTGAGGGCTGTGAGGGGTGGCAACAGTCTATTGACGCCGACCGGCAATAGCTTTGCTTTTCAGATCCCGGTTTCGTACAATTTTGAGAAAATCGCCTACGGAGACCCTGGAATGAGCAAAAATCGCGCTTCAGCGGAGCTGGATGGCGTCGATCGCGCGATGCTGCGCCTGCTTCAGGAAGACGGCGCGCTGTCGAACGCGACGCTCGGCGAGCGGCTGTCGCTGAGCGTCACGCCGTGCTGGCGGCGGCGCAAGCGCCTCGAGGACGAAGGCGTGATCACCGGCTACCAGGCGAACCTCGACCGCCGCACGCTCGGCATGAACGTGTTCGCGTTCGTACAGGTCACGTTCAACATGCATTCGGGCCAGGATTCGGATCACTTCGAGGACGTGATGCGGCGGCACGACGAAGTGACGTCGTGCCACAAGATCACCGGCGCGGCCGACTACATCCTGCAGGTCGTCGCGGCCGATCTCGACGCGTATGCGGAATTCGTCGAACACGTGCTGAGAAAACAGGCCGGCGTGTCGTCGATCCAGTCGAGCCTCGCGTTACGCGAAATCAAGTTCTCGTCGCGCGTGCCCATACCGGATGCGTGAACGCCCTCCGCCCGTGCACGGGCATCCGCCGTCGATCGTCATCCCATGGAGCGCTACGTAATGAAACACTTCATTCCTTCCGCGTCGATTGCCGCCGCGATCGCCGTCGCGTTTGCATTGAGCGCATGCGCGACGCAACCGCCTTCCCCACTTCCGGCCAATGTCGCCGGGCAGGACACGCAGGACGCACAGACCGCGCAGGCCGCTCCGCCGATCGTCGGCGGCGACCGCGATGCGCACGGCTGCATCGGCTCGGCCGGTTACGCATGGTGCGAACGCACCCAGCAATGCGAGCGTCCGTGGGAGCTCGCGAAGGCGCATGGCATCGCAAATTCCGCGCAGGTGTTCGAGCAGTTCTGCCGGAACGGCGGCGGGAAGTAATGCGGTAGCCGGCCGCGGTGCAACGCCGCGACCGGATGCAGGACCGACGGTGCGCGCGACGCCCCGTCACGGCGGCACATTTTCCCGTCCCGCGCAGCGTCATTCCGGAAACCCGGACACGCAAAAATCCCCACGAAAACCAAGGCTATTTGGCACGGGCGACACGCCAATCGAGTTCGGTTACATTACGCGCCCCTTTCCATTCCGCCCCCGCTAGACGCGTCGCGCGCGGCCTCCTTCCACGCAGCCTGAAACGTCGAACGGCGAGGCTTGCGGCAAGGGCCGAGGCGCGCCGCGCACGCCTGTGACGCGCGCAACGGCATGACCGGCTGGCACCGATCCGAAGGTGTCCTTCGCAATGATTTCGCGTGCGCAAATACAACGTCGAACCGGGTCGATCCGGGATTCCGGATTCGCGGTCCGGATCTCCGGATGGGTGAGCCGATCGCGATCGAGCGTCACCGGGCGGGATGGCAAGCCGATGCATCCAAGTTGAAAAAAGAGGATCTGCTGTGATCAAAACGTTACGGGTAATACTGTCGGCGCTCGCGCTGTGCGTCGCCGCGTCGTCCGCGCATGCCGCCGATACGAAGAAGGTCGACGTCCTGCTGGTGGGCGGCGGCATCATGAGTTCGACGCTCGGCGTGTGGCTGCACGAGCTGCAGCCCGACTGGTCGATGACGATGGTCGAGCGCCTCGACGGCGTCGCGCTGGAAAGCTCGAACGGCTGGAACAACGCGGGCACCGGCCACTCGGCGCTGGCCGAGCTGAACTACACGCCGGAGAAGGCGGACGGCAAGATCGACATCTCGAAGGCGATCGAGATCAACGAGTCGTTCCAGATCTCGCGCCAGTTCTGGGCGTGGCAGGTCAAGCAGGGCGTGCTGAAGAACCCGCATTCGTTCATCAACTCGACGCCGCACATGAGCTTCGTGTGGGGCGACGACAACGTCCGTTTCCTGAAGAAGCGCTACGAAGCGCTGCAGGCGAGCCCGCTGTTCCGCGGGATGCAGTATTCGGAAGACTACGACCGGATCAAGCAATGGGTGCCGCTGATGATGGAAGGCCGCGACCGCACGCAGAAGGTCGCCGCCACCTGGACGCCGATCGGCACCGACGTGAACTTCGGCGAGATCACGCGCCAGTTCGTCGGCTACCTGAAGACGCAGCCGAACTTCACGCTGTCGCTGTCGAGCGAAGTGCGCGAGATCTCGCGCAACGCGGACGGCACGTGGCACGTGTCGTGGGTCAAGCTGCATTCGGATGACCCGCCGCAGGCCGTCGACGCGAAGTTCGTGTTCATCGGCGCGGGCGGCGGTGCGCTGCACCTGCTGCAGGCGTCGGGCATCCCCGAGGCGAAGGATTACGGCGCGTTCCCGGTCGGCGGCTCGTTCCTCGTGACCGACAACCCCGACGTCGTGAAGCAGCACCTCGCGAAAGCGTACGGCAAGGCGTCGGTCGGCTCGCCGCCGATGTCGGTGCCGCACCTCGACACGCGGATCATCGACGGCAAGAAGATCATCCTGTTCGGGCCGTTCGCGACGTTTTCGACCAAGTTCCTGAAGAACGGTTCGTACTTCGACCTCGCGAAGAGCACCAACCTGCACAACGTCGCGCCGATGATGCGCGTGGGCGTCGACGAGTTCCCGCTGGTCGAGTACCTGGCCGGCCAGCTGATGCTGTCGGACGACGACCGCTTCAACGCGCTGAAGGCGTATTTCCCGAACGCGAAGAAGGAAGACTGGCGCCTGTGGCAGGCCGGCCAGCGCGTGCAGATCATCAAGCGCGATCCGAAGAAGGGCGGCGTGCTGAAGCTCGGCACCGAGATCGTCAGCGCGCAGGACGGCAGCATCGCGGGCCTGCTCGGCGCGTCGCCGGGCGCGTCGACCGCCGCGCCGATCATGCTGAACCTGATGCAGAAGGTGTTCAAGGACAAGGTCGCGACGCCCGAGTGGCAGCAGAAGATCCGCCAGATCGTGCCGAGCTACGGCACGAAGCTGAACGACAGCCCGGCGAAGGTCGTCGCCGAATGGACCTACACGAGCGACGTGCTGCAGCTCGCGCCGCCGCCGCAGATCGACGTGAACGTGCCGTCGCAGGCAACGGGCACGGCCCCGGCACGCGCCGCGAAGGCATCCGCCGACATGGCGCTGTAACACGCCCGGCGCCGGTTCACCGCATCGCACGGCCGCCCTTCGGGGCGGCCGTTTTTCATGATGCGCAACGGCGGCGACGCCCTCGCCGGGGTCCGCTTCCGCTAGAATTGCGGCACGCGCGACCTCGTCGCCGCCCGATCCATGACCCGCATCGACGCAATCCGAGCAACCGCCGGTACGGCCCGCGCCTCAAGCCGCGCGCGTGCCGCCTGGCGTTGCCGCGCCCGCCCGGGCGCGTCACCAACCGAATTCAGCTGGAGAAAGACCGTGTTTACCTGCCGAAACCAGAGCTGCGGCACGCAGTGGGAGACGTCCGACGTCGTCATCAAGGACGAAGGCCAGGGGCTGCTGTTCCGCTGCCCGCTGTGCGGCGCCCGCAACTATCTCGAACGCTTCGAGGACGAAGAAGGCAACGTCGCCTACGAGCAGATGGAAGGCCGCCCCTACCTCGGAGACCTCTCTTGACCCAACCGACCGCCACGCCGTTCAGCGCGCTGCCGCTGACGCCCGCCGCGCTCGCGAACCTCGCGCAGCTCGGCTATGTCGACATGACGCCGATCCAGGCCGCGAGCCTGCCGATCGCGCTGGCCGGCCATGACCTGATCGCCCAGGCGAAGACGGGCAGCGGCAAGACCGCCGCGTTCTCGCTCGCGCTGCTGGCGCGTCTCGACACGCGCAGCTTCGACGTGCAGGCGATGATCCTGTGCCCGACGCGCGAGCTTGCCGACCAGGTCACGCAGGAAGTGCGCCGCCTCGCGCGCGCCGAGGAAAACGTGAAGGTGCTGACGCTGTGCGGCGGTACGCCGATGCGTCCGCAGACACAGAGCCTCGAGCACGGCGCGCATATCGTCGTCGGCACGCCGGGCCGGATCATGGATCACCTCGACCGCGGCAACCTGAAGCTGGATGCGCTGAACACGCTCGTGCTCGACGAAGCCGACCGGATGCTCGACATGGGCTTCTTCGACGACATCGCGAAGGTCGCACGGATGTGCCCGACGACGCGCCAGACGCTGCTGTTCTCGGCGACCTACCCGGATGGCATCGCGAAGCTGAGCCAGCAGTTCCTGCGCAATCCGAAGGAAGTGAAGCTCGCGGAGCGCCATGACGACAGCAAGATCCGCCAGCGCTTCTATGAAGTGGCGGAAACGGACCGGCTGCACGCGGTGGGCCAGTTGCTGAACCACTACCGTCCGGTCAGCACGATCGCGTTCTGCAACACCAAGCAGCAATGCCGCGACCTGCTCGACGTGCTGCACGCGCAGGGCTTCCACGCGCTCGCGCTGCACGGCGAGCTCGACCAGCGCGAGCGCGATCAAGTGCTGATCCAGTTCGCGAACCGCAGCTGCTCGGTGCTGGTCGCGACCGACGTCGCCGCGCGCGGGCTCGACATCGCGCAACTCGAAGCGGTGATCAACGTCGACGTGACGCCCGACCCCGAAGTGCACGTGCACCGCATCGGCCGCACCGGCCGCGCGGACCAGGAAGGCTGGGCGCTGAGCCTCGCCAGCATGGACGAGATGGGCCGCGTCGGCGCGATCGAGCAGGCGCAGAAGCGTGACGTCGAATGGCATCCGCTCGCGGAACTGAAGCCGGCCGGCGACGGCACGCTGCTGCCGCCGATGGAAACGCTGCAGATCCTCGGCGGGCGCAAGGACAAGATCCGTCCGGGCGACGTGCTCGGCGCGCTGACCGGCGACGCCGGGTTCGACGGCAAGCAGATCGGCAAGATCAACGTGACCGAGTTCTCGACCTACGTCGCGATCGAGCGCGGCGTCGCGCACGACGCGCTGCGCAAGCTCAATGCGGGGAAGATCAAAGGCAAGCGGGTCAAAGTCCGCTTGATGGACGAAGAGTGACGGTTCGATGCTCGGCGCGCGCCCCTTATGCGGTGCGCGCGCCGAGCATCGCCAGATACTGCTGTACCGCACCCCATTCCCCGCCGCTCCGGCTGAGCGCGACGAGTTCGGACCCCGGCACGCGGCCGGCGAGTTTCCGGTACACGATGTTCGGCGCCGCGATCCGGCTCAACGGCGCGGGCACCAGCGCCACCCCGAGGCCAGCCCCCGTCAACGCCAGCACCGACAGCGTGCTGCTCACCTTGTGCGCGATGCGCGGCGCCTCGCCGAGCACCTGTCGCAGAATCGCCAGTTGCCCTTCGTCGTCGCCGTCGGCCGCGTACAGGATGAACGGTTCGTGCACGAGCGCCGCGACACTCACCGAGCGCCGCTTCGCGAGCGCGTGCCGGTCGCTCATCATCACCTCCCACGCCCAGCTGCCGACCGTTCGCACGGCCAGCTTCGGATCGAACGCCGTGCCGAACGCCGGACAGTAGCCGATGTCGAGCCGGCCCGCCAGGATCGCGTCCTGCTGTGCGGCCGGCGCCATTTCATGCAGGTCGAGCGCCACCTCCGGCCACGCCGCGTGAAACGCGATCAGGTCGTCGGACAGCCGCCCCGTCGCGACCGCATTGCCGACGAAGCCGATCCGCACCACGCCCGTCTCGCCGCGTGCCGCGCGCCGCACCACCGTCTTCGCGCGCTCGGCCTGCTCGAGCGTGTGCCGCGCCTCGGTCACGAGCAGCCGGCCGGCATCGGTCAACAGCACCTTGCGCGTGCTGCGCTCGAACAGCGTCGCGCCCAGTTCCTCTTCGAGCGCGCGAATCTGCGCGCTCAACGCGGGCTGCACGATGTGCAGCCGCTCCGCCGCGCGGCCGAAGTGCCCTTCTTCGGCAACCGCGAGAAAGTAGCGCAAATGGCGAAGGTCCATACGGTCGATTGATCACTCGGAACGATTAATCTCGAAATTTAATCTATTGGAACGAAAAATCAACCGCGCGCATCCTGATGAACATCCGCTGCGCCGCAGCGAACGTTCAAGGGAAGCCGATCATGACAGACCGCAACCGCATCGATGTTCACCAGCATGTCGTCCCGCCGTTCTGGGCCGACGCCCTGCCCGCCCACGGCGGCGACCCGTCCGGCTGGAGCAGCCCCGCGTGGCGCCCGGAAGCCGCGCTCGCGTTCATGGATTCGCTGGAGATCCAGACCGGCGTGCTGTCGCTGACGGCACCGGGCGTCCAGGGCTGGCACGGCCAGGCCAAGCGCGACATGGCCCGTCAGGTCAACGAATACGTGGCCGGCCTCGTCGCGAAATGGCCGACCCGCTTCGGCAACTTCGCGACGCTGCCGCTGCCCGACGTCGACGGCACGCTCGCCGAAATCGACCACGCATTCGACACGCTGAAAGCCGACGGCGTCGTGCTGCTCAGCAACTACGGCGGCACGTATCTCGGCGATGCGGCGTTCGACGCCGTGTGGGCCGCGCTCGATCGCCGTCACGCGGTGGTGTTCATTCATCCGGCCAAGCCCGCGATCGACGTGCTGCCCGGCATGCCCGGCCCGCTGCTCGACTACCCGTTCGATACGACGCGCACCGCGCTGCAGCTCGTGCTCAACGGCGTGATCGCGCGCTACCCGAACGTGCGCATCATCCTGTCGCATGCCGGCGGCTTCCTGCCGTACACCGCGTACCGCTTCGCCGAACTCGCACCGGGCGTGCGCAACGACGTGCCGGATCGCGACGGGCTGCTCGACCTGCTGCGCACGTTCTACTTCGACACCGCGCTGTCGTCGCCGTCCGCGCTGCCGAGCCTCACGGCATTCGCCCGCCCCGAGCGCGTGCTGTACGGCAGCGACTTCCCGTACGCGCCGCCGTCGGTCAGCACGTCGTTCACCGCGGCGCAGGATGCCCATGCCGCGCTGGGCCCGGACCAGCACGCCGCGATCAACCATGCGAACGCGCTGCCGCTGTTCCCGCGCCTCGCCTCGATCGCGCGTTAACGCACGAGCCAGCGCAACCTGACGCCCCGCGACGGCGGCGTCCCACACCATACCGGCTTGCGCCGGCGCGTCAGAACGGAATGACGGCCTTCGCCCACACGGCCTCGCCGGCCGGCCGGTTGCGCACGAAAAACTCCTTCACGACACGTGCTTCCAGGCTGACCTTGCTGAACTGGTAACGGAACCCGGGGCCGATCGCGAACGCCTGTCCGCGAAAGCCGTCGCCGCCGACCGCCTGCCCGTTCTGCATGTCGTCGGTCGTCTGCTCGATGAAGTAGCCCGACAGGCCGACCCGCGCCTTCGGCGTGACCGCATAGCTCGCCGAGTAGTCGACGTGGAACAGGTTGCCCGAGTGGTAGTGCGTGTCGTTGTTCGGCGAGTTGAAGCTGTACGTGATCTTCGCGGACACCTCGACCTTGTCGTTCGGCAACCACGACACGCCGAACACCGGCCGCGCGGTGTAGTAGTTCTTGCCGGTGTTCAGCGCCGCATGCATGTCGTACTGGCCGGTCGGGAACACGAACTCGATCGCCGCGACGGTGCGCAGCGCGCCCGAACCCCATGCGATCAGCGCGGGGCTGACGATCAGGTCGCCGAGATTGGTGCGGTCGAACGACGCGCCGCCCGCATCCAGCGCCAGATGCTCCATCGGCAACACCGCATACGCGCCGTAACGCCCGCCGAGCACCGACAGGTTCGACATCCAGACGACGCGCGGAATCAGCACGTCGGCATCGAGCTTGAAGCCCGGCACCGAGCTGTTGCCGTGGGAATCGTTGAAGTGCGATGCATGGTAATGGGTGTAATACAGCAATCCGTAGAGCCCGGCCGGCGGCAACGCGCCGGCGAAAAACGCCTCCGCGCCCTCGCCGATCGTATCGCCGCCCCCCTCCGTCGCCCGCGCTCCCGTGCTCAGCGCCATGCCCGCGCACGCGGCGAGCGAGACCAGTCCGAATGCAGCCTTCCGTTTCATCTATGTCTCCAATATTCGTTCTACTGAATTGATTTTTTTGTGTCCGCCCTGATCGCCCCGCCGTTCCGCCTATTCGTTGAAGTGCTCGATCACGAGACGGTTGAAGCGCGCGGCGTGCTCGATCTGCGTCCAGTGTCCGCAGCGGCCGAACACATGCAGCTGCGCGTTCGGCAACAGCTCCAGCAGTCTCATCGAACTGTCGAGCGGAATCACGCGATCCTCGCGGCCGTGGACGATCAGCGTGTCGTGCGGCAACGCGCGCAGCTTCGCCTCGTCGCTCGCGAGCGCATCGACCCAGCGCTGACGCGGCGCCGGGAACATGTTCGCGAACGCTTCCTGGTAGCCGGGCCGCACGCTCGCGTCGTAGCGCAGCTTCGCCAGCTCGTCGTTCACGAGCGTGCGATCGAACGCGAAGATGTCGAGCAGGCCGCGCATGTTCGCGATCGACGGCGTATAGCCCCAGACGGCGTCGAGCCCTTCGGTCAGCGTGAAGCGCGTGCCCGCCGCGCCCATCAGCACGAGCCGGCCAACCCGCTCGGGTGCGCGGATCGCCAGCGCGAGCGCCAGTGCGCCGCCGAACGAATTGCCGACCACGTGCGCACGCTCGACGCCGAGCGCATCGAGCAGGCCGAGTGCGTGGTCGACCCAGTTGTCCATCGAATAGGTGTACCCGCTCGGCCGTTCCGTTTCGCCGAACCCGGCCATGTCGGGCGCGATCACACGGAACTGCCCGGCGAGCGCGGGCATCGTGAGCCGCCAGTTCGCATAGGCCGTGACGCCCGGCCCGGAGCCGTGGATCAGCAGCACGGGCGGCCCGTCGCCGACGTCGTGATAGTTGGTATCGAGGCCGCCCGCGACGATCCGGCGGCCGATTTCAGGGTTGCTTGACATGACGCTCCTCCAGTCGATTTACGTGGCGCACGCCGTGTCAGCGTCCGCGCTTTTTCGCACTCTGCCCGCCGATCCCGAAATGCCCTTTCGGCATCTCGGTGATGATCACGCGCACCGATTCGATCGGTGCATCGAGCGAGCGGTGAATGGCTTCGGTGACTTCGGCGATCAGGCGTTCCTTCTTGTCGTCGTCGCGGCCTTCGAGGATGTACAGATGCGCTACCGGCACGATGGCCTCCTTGTTTCGTTCAGATGAAGCGCAGGCCGACCGACCCGATGTCCTGCACGCGCAGCGTCACGTTGTCGCCGGCCGCAACCGCCACCGCCTCCGTGATGCCGCCGGACAGGATCAGGCTGCCCGCGGGAATGGATTCGCCGCGCGCGCCGAGGTGGTTCGCGAGCATCGCGATCGCGGCGGCCGGATGCCCGAGCACCGCCGCGCCGGCGCCGAACGCCACCGGCTGCCCGTTCTTCTCGAGCACGATGCCGAGCGTGCGCAAGTCGACGCCGTCCACCGCCAGCGGGCGGCCGCCCGCGACGAAGCGCGCGGCCGACGTGTTGTCGGCCACCACACTCTTCAGGTCGAACTTGAAATCGCGGTAGCGGCTGTCGATCACCTCGATCCCGGCGACGACGAAGTCGGTCGCGGCGAGCACCGCACCGACATGACAGCCCGGCCCCTTCAGCTCGGCCTTCGTCACGAACGCGATCTCCGGCTCCACCTTCGGATGAATCAGCGCGGACGTGTCGCATTCACCACCGTCGGGCAAGTCGTAGACGTCGGTCAGGAAGCCGAAGACGGGCGTGTCGACGCCCATCTGCCGCATCTTCGCGTGCGAGGTCAGGCCGGCCTTGTAGCCGACGATGCGTGCGCCGCGCGCGAGCTGTCGGCGGCGGATCGCATCCTGCACCGCGTAGGCGTCGTCCCAGTCCATCTCCGGATGACGGTCGGTGATCTTCGGCGTATCGCGCGCTTCGCGCATGCAGTCGTCGAGATGTGCGGCCAGCGACTCGATCGTGTCAATCGACAGGTTCATGCCGCCTCCCGCTTCGCTTGCGCGGCGCGCGCCTTCGCGAGCGTCAGCGCGGTGTCCTCGATCATGTCCTCCTGCCCGCCGACCATCCCGCGCCGGCCCAGCTCGACGAGAATGTCGCGCGCCGGAATCCCGTACTTCTCGCCGGCCCGCTTCGCGAACAGCAGGAACGACCCGTAGACGCCGGCATAGCCGAGCGTCAGCGCGTCGCGGTCGATGCGGATCGGGAAGTCCATCATCGGCACGACGAGATCCTCCGCGACGTCCTGGATCTTCCACACGTCGATGCCGGTCTCGATGCCCATCCGCTCGCACACGGCGACGAACACTTCGAGCGGCGTGTTGCCCGCGCCGGCGCCGAGCCCGGCCGCCGCGCCGTCGATCCGGTTCGCGCCGGCCTCGATCGCGGCGATCGAGTTCGCGACGCCCATCGCGAGGTTGTGGTGGCCGTGAAAGCCCAGTTCCGTTTCGGGCTGCAGCGCGTCGCGCACCGCGCCGAGGCGCGCCTTCACGTCGTCGGGCAGCATGTAGCCGGCCGAATCGGTGATGTAGATGCAGTTCGCGCCGTACGACTCCATCAGCTTCGCCTGCTTCACCAGTCCTTCCGGGCTGTTCATGTGGCTCATCATCAGGAAGCCGACGGTGTCCATGTCGAGCTGGCGCGCCATCGCGATGTGCTGCTCGGACACGTCGGCCTCGGTGCAGTGCGTCGCGACGCGGATCGTATGCACGCCGAGCGCATGCGCTTCCTTCAGGTGATCGACGGTGCCGATGCCGGGCAGCAGCAGCGCGGATACCTTCGCGCGCTTGAGCAGCGGGATCACCGCACCGAGATATTCGGCGTCGGTGTGGGCGGGAAAGCCGTAGTTGACCGACGAGCCGCCGAGGCCGTCGCCGTGCGTGACCTCGATCAGCGGCACGCCGGCCGCGTCGAGCCCGGTCGCAATCGAGCGCATCTGGTCGAGCGTCATCTGGTGACGCTTCGGGTGCATGCCGTCACGCAGCGTCATGTCGTGGACGGTGATGCGTTTGCCTTTGAGATTCATAGCCGTTCCTTTTCGTGCGGTCGTGGAGTTCGCGTCGGCGGGCATCAGGCCGCTGCCGGCGCGGCCGATGCCAGCGTCAGGCGGCCGGCCAGCAGTTCCTCGGCGAACATTTCGGCGGTGCGCGCGGCGGCGGCCGTCATGATGTCGAGGTTGCCCGCGTATTTCGGCAGGTAGTCGCCGAGGCCTTCGACCTCGAGATAGACGGACACGCGGTTGCCGTCGAACACCGGCCCGTTGACGAGCCGGTAACCCGGCACGTAACGCTGCACGTCGGCGATCATCGCGTGCACCGATTCGACGATGCGCGCTTCGTCGGGTGCGCCTTCCGTCAGGCAATGCACGGTGTCGCGCATGATCAGCGGCGGGTCGGCCGGGTTGATCACGATGATGGCCTTGCCCTCCTTCGCACCGCCGACCTGCGCGACGGCCGCCGCGGTCGTGCGCGTGAATTCGTCGATGTTCTTGCGGGTGCCGGGGCCGACCGAGCGCGACGACACGGTCGCGACGATCTCGCCGTACGCAACCGGCTGCACGCGCGAGATCGCGCGCACCATCGGAATCGTCGCCTGGCCGCCGCACGTGACCATGTTGACGTTCATCTCGCCGGAGCCGATGTGGTCCTTCAGGTTGACGGGCGGCACGCAGTACGGGCCGATCGCGGCCGGCGTCAGGTCGATCATCAGCACGCCAAGCGCGTTCAGCTTGCGGCTGTTCTCCGCGTGGACGTATGCGCTGGTCGCGTCGAACGCGATCTGCACGCCGTCGGCCTGCACGTGCGGCAGCAGGCCGTCGACGCCGTCCGCGGTGATCTTCAGGCCGAGTTCGCGCGCACGCTTCAGGCCGTCCGAATCGGGATCGATGCCGACCATCCACACGGGTTCGAGCACGGGGCTGCGCATCAGTTTGGCGAGCAGGTCGGTGCCGATGTTGCCGGGGCCGATCAGCGCGCAACGGATCTTTCGGGTCATGGGGAATGCCTCGTTTGACTGAAATGGGGAATGTGCGACGCTCACGCGAACCGCACCGAACACGCGCCGATCCCGCCGATCGACACGCGGAAGTTGTCGCCGGGTCCGACCGGCGCCATTGCAGCGAGCGCGCCGGACAGGATCACTTCGCCAGCCTTCAGCGGAATGCCGAGGCGGCCGAGCGTATTGGCGAGCCACGCGACGGCATTCACCGGCGAGCCGAGCGCGGCCGCGCCGGCACCGGTGCCGATCACGTCGCCGTTCTTCTCGAGCACCATCCCGCAGGTCGACAGATCGACGTTGCGCGTGCTCACCGCGCGGTCGCCGAGCACGAACACGCCGCACGACGCGTTGTCGGCCACCGTGTCGCCAATGCGGATCTTCCAGTCGCGAATGCGCGAATCGACGATCTCGAAGCACGGCATCACGCATTCGGTCGCGGCCAGCACCATCGCGTTCGTCACGCCCGGGCCGAGCAGGTCGCGCTTCAGCACGAACGCGATCTCGCCTTCGGCCTTCGGCTGGATCAGCGTGTCAAGCGCGATGCACTCGCCTTCGCCATACACCATGCCCGACAGCAGGTAGCCGAAGTCGGGCTGGTACACGCCGAGCATGTCCATCACCGCCTTCGACGTGACGCCGATCTTCTTGCCGACGACGGTCTCGCCGGCATCGAGGCGGCGCTGCACGAAGCGCTGCTGGATCCGGTACGCATCGTCGACCGACAGGTCTTCGTGCTGCGACGTCAGCGGCGCGACGGGCGTGCGCGATGTCATCGCGTCGTACAGCCGGTCGCCCAGGGTGGTAATCAACGTGGAGTCCATAGGAGTTTTCCGGTCGGTGACGGGGAGTCAGAGCTTCACGCAGACGTTGCGCAGCTCCGTGTAGAACTCGAGCGAATGCACGCCGCCTTCGCGGCCGATGCCCGATTGCTTCGCGCCGCCGAATGCGGTCCGCAGGTCGCGCAGGAACCACGAATTGACCCACGCGATGCCGACGTCGATCGACGCCGCGACGCGATGCGCGCGCGACAGGTTGCTGGTCCAGATCGCGGTCGACAGCCCGTACGCATTCGCATTCGCGCGGCCAATCGCTTCGGCTTCGGAATCGAACGGCATCACGAGCGTGCACGGCCCGAAGATCTCGTCGTGCGCGATCGGCGAATCGTCGCCGAGGCCGGTCCAGATCGTCGGCTGCACCCACGCGCCGTCGCGCAGGTCGTCCGGCATGTCGGGCACGCCGCCGCCCGTCACGACCGTCGCGCCGAGCTCGACGGCCTGGCGGTAATACGACAGCACCTTGTCGCGATGTTCCTGGCTGATCAGCGGGCCGAGGCCGGTCGACTCCGCTTCCGGGCGGCCGGGCCGCAACCGCTCGGCGCCGGCCTTCAGCGCGGCGACGAAGCGCTCGAACAGCGGACGCTCGACATACACGCGCTCGGTGCCGAGACAGACCTGCCCCGTATTCGCGAAGCACGAGCGCAGCGTGCCTTCGACGGCGGCATCGAAATCGCAGTCGGCGAACACGATCGCCGCGTTCTTGCCGCCCATCTCGAGACTGACGGGCCGCGCGCCGTCGGCCGCGGCCTTCATGATGGCCGCGCCGGTGCGCGTCTCGCCGGTGAACGTGATCGCGTTCACGCCGGGGTGGGTGGTCAGGAATTCGCCGGCCGAGCCCGGCCCGAAGCCGTGCACGACGTTGTAGACGCCGCGCGGCACGCCCGCCGCGTTCATCACTTCGCCGAGCAGCGCGGCCGTTTGCGGCGTCTCCTCGGACGGCTTCACGACCACCGTGTTGCCGCATGCGAGCGCCGGCCCGACCTTCCACGTCATCAGCAGCAGCGGCAGGTTCCACGGACAGATCACGCCGACCACGCCGACCGGCCGACGGATCGCGTAGTTGAGCGCGCCGGCGCCGTCCGGCGTCGCCATCTCGAACGTTTCGCCGGGCACGTTCTTCACGACGTCGGCGAACACCTTGAAGTTCGCGGCGCCGCGCGGGATGTCGATATGGCTCGCGAGGCTCGTCGGCTTGCCGGTGTCGGCCACTTCCGCTTCGAGAAAATCGTCGAAGCGGCGCGTGATGCCGTCGGCCACCGCATACAGGATCTCGACGCGCTGCGCGACGCTCAGGCCGCCCCACGGCCCGGCCAGCGCCGCGCGCGCCGCCTGTACCGCGGCGTCGACGTCGGCGCGGCTCGCTTCGGCCACGCGTGCGATCACTGCATTGTCGAGCGGCGAGCGCTTGTCGAACCAGCGTTCGCCCGCGCGATAGTCGCCGTCGATGAAGTTGCGGACGAGCCGCGGTTCCGGCTGCCCGCCGGCGGGGCCGCGTGTCGCGGCGAGAGTTTCCGTGTCGTACATGATGTGTCTGCCGATGGTCGTGAATCCGTGATCCGATGGGTTCGTGAAGCGTTCGCGTTTCGTGCGCCGCGCGTCACGGGCCGCCGAAGCCCGCTGCGTCGAGCCCTGCATGCGCGCATTGCTCGTCCTGCGCCTCGCTGCCGCCCGATACGCCGATGCCGCCGATCAACGCGCCGTCGTCGACGATCGGCAGCCCGCCGCCGAACGCAACGAAGCGCGCGCGCAGCACGAGGCCCTGCCGCACCGCGTCCGAGTGCGTCGCCAGCGCGTCGTGCCACGCGCCGGTCGGCAAGCCGAAGCTCGCGGCCGTGTACGCCTTGTCGATCGCGATGTCGATCGAATGCAGCGGCGCGCCGGGCATTCGCACGAATGCCGCGAGCAGGCCGGCCGCATCGACGACCGCGACGTTCACGCGCACGCCGAGCCGCTCGGCTGCCTCGGCCGCCGCCTGCGCCGCGCGCGCCGCGGCGAGCCAGTCGATCGTGCGCATGTCGACGCTCCGGTTCGTATCGTTCTGATGCATGACGCGGTGCTCCTTGCGAGATCAGGTGTAGACGGTCGTGAACGCTTCGTTCAGCTCGCCGGAGTGGAAGAAGATCCCGCGCCCCAGCTCTTCCTCGGTCCACGTCGTGACCGGGCGATCGGGTTGCGCGAGGTAGCCGAGCCCCGCGAACGTCTCGTTGCGGTTGCCGCTCGGATCGAAGAAGTAGATGGTGGTGCCGCGCGTGATCCCGTGCCGCGTCGGCGCGACGTCGATCTTCACCTTGTTCTTCGCCATCACGTCGGCCGACTTCAGCACGTCGGCCCAGTCGTCGAGGAAGAACGCGATGTGATGCAGCCCGTTGCGCGGGCCGCCGACGAATGCGATGTCGTGCGGCGTCGTGCTGCGGAACATCCAGGTCGCGGCCTGGATCGTGTTGCCCGGGCCGACCATCACCTGCTCGGCCAGATGGAAGTCGAGGCACTCGGCCATGAAGCGCGTGTTCTCCTCGACGCGGTTCACGCCGGCCTCCGGGTTCAGTTCGCACATCAGCAGGCAGTGGTCGAGCCAGTGCACGGCCGAGCCTGGAATGTCATCAGGCCACGGATCGGGGTTCAGCGAGCCAACCGCGGTGCCCACCAGTTCCTTCTTCGCAAACAGCCGCAGCTCGTGGCCGCTCGGCAGCTGGAACCGCAGTTGACGGCCGACCGCCGGCAGCGCGCCTTCGGGCAGCATCTCGGTCGCGATCCCATACGCTTCGATGCGCTGCTGCAGCGCATCCAGGTCGGCGTCGTGCTCGACCTTGTAGGCGGCATGCTTGAGCCCCGCCTGATCGGACGGCGACAGGATCAGCGAATACTTGTCCCATTCGTCCCAGCATTTCAGGTAGACGTTGCCCGCCGCGTCGCGCATCGTTTCCTGCATGCCGAGCACGCGCACGTAATGACGCAGCGCCGCTTCCATGTCCATCACCTTCAGACTGACATGACCAATACGCATCACACCCATGGTGAGTCTCCTCCTGGTTACTTGTTGATGGCCGTCGTGCCGGCACACGCCGCGCCGCAGAAGAACGGCTTCTTCAGCCGGCCGGCCACTTCGAGTTCGACGTCGCCGTCCGGCACGACGCGGCACGCGAGCGCATAGCCGTCGTGCTCTTCTTCCGCGCTCACATGGGCGCGGCTGACCGGCCCGAGCTTGCGCACCGCACCGCGCAGCACGCGCACCTTGCACACGCCGCATCCGCCGTTCAGGCAGCCGACCGGAATGCCGCGCCGGCCGAGCTTCGCCATGCCGGCCAGCAGCGACTCGCCGGACACGCACGCATAGCGCTCGTCGGTCTGCGCGATCGTGACCGTCCCGCATACGCGGCCCGCGTCCATGTCACACCCGCCGGAACAGCGGGCTGCGCGTCTGTTGCGCGTCGGCCGCCGAAATGAACTTCTCGTGATAGATGTCGCGCTCGAACAGGCGCCCCTGCATCAGCGTCGTGATGCACGCGTCGATCATCGCGGGCGGCCCGCACAGGTACGCCTGGTGCCCGGAGAAGTCGCCGTCGAAATGCGCCTTCGCGACGTCGTGGACGAACCCTTGCGCGACGTCGCCGCCCGCGTCCGGCGCGCCTTCCGACAGCGCCGGCACGTACGTGAAGTTCGGATGGCGCTCGGCCAGCGCGCGGAATTCGTCGTGGTAGTAGAGCTCCTGCGCGTTGCGCTGACCGTAGACCAGCGTGATCGGCGCGGTGACGCCGCTTGCGAGCAGGTCCGCGATCATCGAGCGCGGGCTCGACAGCCCCGACCCGCCGGCCATGAAGATCATCGGCAGCGCGGCCGAGCGGCGCACGAAGAAGCGGCCGTACGGGCCCGACAGGCGCACGCGCTGGCCCGTCGCCAGTTGCTCGTGCAGGTAGCCCGTGCCGAGCCCGCCCGGCACCTGCCGCACGTTCAGCTCGATCTCCCCGGTGGCCTCGACGTCGGCCGGCGCGTTCGCGATCGAGAACGCGCGGCTCTGCCCGAGGCCGGGGATCTCGAGCTGCACGTACTGGCCCGCCTGGAAGTGGATCGGCTGCGACAGCTTCAGCCGGATCGACTTGATGGTCGGCGTGAGCTGTTCGATGCGCGTGACGTCGGCCGCGAAGTCCTTGACCGGGATGATTTCCGCATCCGGCTCCTCGTCGACGTCGGCCTCGATCACGGTGTCGGCCTGCAGCGTCGCGCAGCATGCGAGCGCCTTGCCTTCCTCGCGCTCGAAATCCATCAGCGCGAACGGGTTCGCGTCACCGAGATCGGTCTCGCCGTCCAGCACGGCGACCTTGCAGGTGCCGCACAGCCCGTGGCAGCACGCGTGCGGAATGTAGATGCCCTGGCGCAGCGCGGCATCGAGCATCGTCTGTCCTTCCTCGACCTCGATCGTGACGCCCAGCGGCTCGATGGTAAGTTGGTGGCTCATGATGGTTCGCTCGTCCGCGTGGCGGTCAGAAGCTCGCGCCACCGAGGCCGTCGAGGCCCGGCGTGCGGAAGCTGATCAGATCCTTGTGCCCGAGGCCGTTGTCGGCCAGGCTCTTCGCCGGGTCCGGCGCCCACGGTTCGCCCGAACGGAACCACTCGACGCGATCCCAGTCGATCTTCGCGAAGTCGGGGTGATAACCATAGACGGGCGGCAGCACGTTGCCGGCCAGCGCGCCGAACGGCATGTCGGGCGGCAGCGGCAGGCAGAACGGCGCCGGGAACATCAAATGGTTTTCCCAGCACACGTAAAGCAGCGGCGCCGGAAACTTCCCGACGGCATCCTTCACCGGGAAGTCGTAGGGTTTGAGCGCGATGACGGCCATGTTTGTCTCCTGTCGGCCCGCGTTCGCGCCTCGGCGCTGCGCGGGCCCTCGTCAAGATTGCTTGTCGGTTGCGGGTCAGTTGCTCGTGGTCTGGCCGCGCCAGGCCGCGAAGTTCTTCTGGTCTTCCGAACCGTCGAAATCGAGGTTGTCGCGGCCCATCGTCACCGCGTAGTAGTCGAGCACCGCGGCGAGCGGATCGAAGCCTTCCGCGCCTGGGTCCGCATCGGGCGGGAAGCAGTTGCCCTGGTAGATCTGGTGCACCGGCAGCCACGCCTGCACGTATTTCTGCGGCTCGTGATCGAAGATTTCCTTGCAGTGATCGCTGCAGAAATGGAACTTGTTGCCGAGGTAGTTCGATTCGCGCGCGCCGATCTTCGTCGGGTTGCCCGGCTCGGTGAACAGCATCGGGATCTGGCACGTCTGGCACAGCATCGGCAGCGTCTTCATGTAGAAGCGGTTGCCGGCCTTCGCCTGCTCGCCCCAGTGATCGAAGCGCGGGCGGTAGTAGCGATCGAACGAGTCGGGATACTTCGCCGACAGCCAGCCCATTTCTTCTTCGGTCGGCACCCAGGTGTGGAACGCCGATGCCGCGTTGAAGCCGTAGAACGTCGACCACGCCTGGTGGCTGATGTGATCCTTGCCCTCGCATGCGTCCTGCCAGCCCTTCGGCTCGCGAATGCCGTAGCGCGCGAGATCCTTGAACAGCGCGCCGCCGTTCTGCTCCGCGTACATCTCCCACGACTCGCGCCAGCTCATCACGCGCTTGGGCTGCATGTAGTCCATCATCATCGCGACCAGCGTCAGCAGCCGGTAGCCGCGCCAGAACCACTTGTCGATCCAGCGCTGCACGATCGGCACGTTGTCCGGATCCTGTTCGAGCAGGAACTTGATGCATTCGATGCCGAGCGTCATGTGGCGCGATTCGTCCGATTGCGCGGAGAAGCCGAACGTGACGGTCGACATGTCGCCGTTGTAGGCGGCGCCCGACATGAACGGCACGAACAGCAGGTTCGTCAGCACGTATTCGAACGAGAAGCTGACCGCGGTCAGGAACTCGAACGGCCCCGACGAATACGCATCCTCGAAGAACGACTTCGGCACCGACAGATACCAGACGCGATCGAACCAGTGGTTCGAGTGATGGAACCCGTTGAAGAACTTGTTGTAGGTCGACATCGCGTGCGTTTCGGTCTGGTAGTGCCGCAGCTCGTCGATCGACTGCATCTGGCACGCGATGCGCGCGCCCTCGCCCGTGAAGTGCCGGCCGACGTGCGCAAAGCCGCGGTGCGCGAGGTATTCGAGCGGCGTCACGCCCTGGATGAACAGCTTCAGCGCGTTGATGTAGCGGGCGTCGCTCACGCCGAGGAACGCGTTGTTCTGCGTGAACGCGTCGATCACCGCGTACAGCTTCTTTTCCTTCTCGCCCTGGTATTTCCAGTACGCATCCATCGTCAGGCGGAACGGGTCGACCCACTTGTCCCAGTCGTGGATCTTGATGCCCTCGTAACGGTCGTACGGGAAGACCTTGTCCATCGGCTGATAGGTCGTCTCCCAGCCGAGGCCGCGCGTCATGGCCGCGTAGCGGTCCTTCAGGCCGAGTTTTTTCTTGAGCGTTGGCGTGTCCATTCGTGTCTCCGGTGTTGTCGGTGCGCGTTGCGCGGCGTTCAGTGCGACCAGCTCAGCGTGAACTCGTCGTCGTCCTCGTCGATGTGGCCGGACAGCGTGATCAGGTTGACCTGAAGCTGCTGCAGGTCGAAGCGCGTGCCGGTCAGTTCCTCGATCGTTTCGCGGCGGATCGTCAGCCGGTCCGGCGCGTCGATCTTGACCATGCCGGGCGACTCGACCACCACCGCGCGCTGGTTGTCGGCGACGATCGCATCGACGATCGGTCTGGAGTCCTCATTGGCCTGAAAGGCGATGAATACGTTGGACATGCTGGCGTTCCTTGGGTTAAGGGAGGATTCCCGTCGTCAGAGTGCGATGCCGAGCTTGGCGACGCGTGCGTGGAACTGCTCGCGCACTTCGTCGAGCGCGGCCCGGCCGGCGTCCTGCAGCGCGCGGGCCGCGACCGGTGCCAGTGCCGCATCGGCGCGCGCCGACCAGTCGCGGGTCCAGCGGGCGAGCAGCGCGCGGTTGTCGTCGGATTCCGCGGCCATCGTCTTCACGACCGCGTCGATCCAGCGGTTCGACTCGGTGTGCCATTCGGGCATGAACGCGGTCAGCATCGCGACCGCCGAGCCGCCTTCGAGCGCGATCTGTTCGTCGATGAAGCGGTCGTAGATCAGCGGATACAGCAGGCCGTCGAGCGCGAGGTTCTGCGCGATGAACAGCTCGACCGGATCGGTCACGACCAGCGTGTCCTCGACGTAGCGGCGCAGCGGCTGCCACGCGGCGTCGTTCGTCCAGGTCGCCTTGGCCGCATCCAGCACGTCGGGCTCGGCCATCGCAAGCGCGAGACGCGTGAGGTACTGCGCGACGCCGAGGTTGTCCATCGCATGGAACATCGCGGGCGCCGTGAACACGGTGCCGTAGCCGAGCGCGCAGATCTGCGCGTTGTTCATGTTCGCGCCCCACGCGGCGTGACGCAGCGGCACCAGCACCTCGAGCGCCCGCGCGGCCACGTCGTCGCGCATCAGGCCGATCATCCGGCGCGATTCGACGAACTCGAAGTTCGACTCCATCGCGTCCTGCTGGCGCGCGCGCGCCGTCGCCCACGATGCGTAGTAGAACTGGCGCGGATCCTTCAGCGTGTACCAGTTCTCCATCCGGATCGCCGAACGCGACGGATCGAAGATCTCGTAGTCCGGATCCCAGGTCGGCCGGTAATGGAAGTTCGCCTGGGGCTGCGCGCCCATCATGCCTTCCTGGTAGCGCGTCGCCGTCTTGTCGCCGCCGATGTTCTGCGCGACATGCGCAAAGGTGTGCCGGAGCGGCTTGATGTCGACTGTCTTCAGCTCGATGGTCACTTCTTGCTCCTCAAGGTCATGGGTTCGCTTCGACGTCGAGCCGCGTCACCCGTTGTTCGCGGCAGAACGCATCGAAGGCGGCAGGAGACAACGTCAGCTCGACGAACAGTTCCGGCGCGCCGCCGATCGACAACTCGAATTCGACGAAGCCGCGGATGTTCGTGCCGGTCACGCGGACGCACTTGCGGCCGGGATCGAGCAGGGAAAGATCGGTGGGGTGCTGATTCATGATCGGGGTCGCCTCCATGCCGGACTTCAATGCAGCATCCGTGCCACGTTCGGCCAGGGCAGCAAAAAATCTCGATAATTCAGGGAAAGCCCTGACGCGAAGTTGAATTTCGCGACCCACAATAGCGGTTAACCAGAACGGTAAACGGGCGCTGGCGACCGCGCCAAACCTCATATCCGACGGCCCTCTTCATCATTTGAGCAACCCGCTCTGGTGCATTTGATGAAATGATCAAATGGATGGATCCGCCGCGGCGCCGGTCGCGAAAATTATTGAAATCACGAGAAATCTCGATGGAGGAGACATGACGCGGCCCAGCCTGCCCCCTTTGCCGCCGGACACCGACCTGCGCAAGCTGATCCATTTTTCGGCGAGCGACGGTCGCATCTGGCTGGCCGGACAGCGGATGGTGCTGCTGCATGCCGGCGCACTGGCGACGCTGCGCCAGGAACTGATGGAAAGCGTCGGGCCCGCGCAGACCCGGCGCTTCTTCACCCGGGTCGGCTTCGCCGCGGGCGAACGGGACGCGGCGCTCGCCCGCGAGATCCGCAGCGGCGCGTCGCTGTTCGACATGTTCCATGTCGGCCCCCAGCTGCACATGCTCGAAGGCGCGGTGCAGGTCACGCCGCTGCGCTTCGAGGCGGATCCCGCGACCGGCGCGTTCTACTGCGAATACCGCTGGGAACATTCATGGGAGGCCGACGTGCATCGCCGCACGTTCGGGCCGCAGCCCGAACCGGTGTGCTGGATGCTGATCGGGTATGCGACCGGCTACACCAGCGCCTTCATCGGCCGGACGATCCTGTTCAAGGAAACGTCCTGCGTAGGCATGCACGACCCGCACTGCACGATCGTCGGCAAGCCGGCCGACGAATGGCCCGACGCGGAAGAGATTTCGTCGTGGTTCAAGGCCGACTCGCTGATCAACACGATCCGCGACCTGCAGACCGAGGTCGAATCGCTGCGCCTGGAAATGACGCCCGACGACGGCCGGACCCGGCTCGTCGGGCGTTCCGACGCGTTTCGCGCCGCCTATGCGCTGCTGGAGACGGCCGCACCGACCAAGGTCGCCGTGCTGCTCACCGGAGAAACGGGCGTCGGCAAGGAGCGCTTCGCGCGCGCGCTGCACAGCCTCAGCCCGCGGGCGGCGAAGCCGTTCGTCGCGATCAACTGCGCGGCCATTCCGCATGCGCTGATCGAATCCGAGCTGTTCGGTGCGGAGAAAGGCGCGTTCACCGGCTCGCAAGCCGCGCGCGCCGGGCGCTTCGAGCGGGCGGACGGCGGCACGCTGTTTCTCGACGAGATCGGCGAGTTGCCGCTCGACGTGCAGGCGAAGCTGCTGCGCGTGCTCCAGGAGGGCGAAGTCGAACGGCTCGGCGCGACCGACGGCAGGAAGGTGGACGTGCGGGTCGTCGCAGCGACCAACCGCGATCTCGAACAGGCCGTGCGCGACGGCACCTTCCGCGCCGATCTCTATTACCGGATCAACGTGTACCCGGTGCTGATTCCGCCGCTGCGCGAACGGCAGGACGACATCGCGCCGCTCGCCGACGCGATGCTCGAACGCTTCGCGGCACTGCACGGCAAGCCCGCGCCGACGCTGACCGACTACGCATACGACGCGCTGCGCGGCTACCGCTGGCCCGGCAACGTGCGCGAGCTCGAGAACCTGATCGAGCGCGCGGTGATCCTGGCGCGCCCGAACCGTCCGGTCGACGCGAAGGACCTGTTCCCCGGCGTCGGCTCGCCCGGCGGCGCAACGGTCGACCGCGCCGGGCAGATCCGGCCGGCGACCGCGATGTCGATCGACTGCACGGCGATCCTCGACCAGTTGCAGGGCTGCGGCGGGCTCGACGGCCTCGAACGCGCACTGCTGCACGAAGCCGTCGACCGCGCGAACGGCAACCTGTCGGCCGCCGCGCGCCTGCTCGGCCTGACGCGCGCCCAGCTCAGCTATCGCCTCAACCGCAAACAGGATCAGGAGGACGCGTGACATGAACACCATCCTGCCCGCCCATCCGTTCGACGACGCGTCGCCCGCGCTCGAACCGGCTGCCGCCGACGATACCGAACCGCACGCCCGCACGCTCAGCGAGCACGCGTATCACCAGCTCCGGCAGCACATCATCGAAGGGCATTACCCGCCCGGCGCGAAGCTGCGCGTCGAACACTTGAAGGACGTATACGGCGTCGGGGCCGGCACGCTGCGCGAGGCGCTCACGCGGCTCGTCAGCGATGCGCTGGTCGTGGCCGAAGGGCAGCGCGGGTTTCGCGTCACGCCGATGTCGGTCGACGATCTGGAAGCGATCACGCGGCTGCGCATTCATATCGAGGTCGATGCGCTGCGCGACTCGGTACGGCGCGGCGACGACGCGTGGGCGCAGCGCGTGCGCCAGAGCTTCGACATGCTGTCGGCCTGGGAGCAGCCGGTGTCGATCGAGCACCGCGCCGCGTGGGAAGCGTGCAACCGGCGCTTTCACGAAGCGCTGATCTCGGCAGCCGCGACCCCGTGGACCTACCTGATCCTGCGCATGCTGTCGCAGCAGAGCGAACGCTACCGGCGCGTGTGCATCGGACTCGGCGATTCGAAGCGCGACGTGCATGCGGAACACACGTGCCTGTTCGAAGCCGCGATGCGCCGTGCCGATGCGCGCGCCGCCCTCGCGCTCGAAGACCATATCGGCACGACGCTCGCGGTGGTGCGCAATGCGCCGCCCGGTGCGTTGCCGTTTTAGGACGACGCCCCGCTCACGCCAGCGCGGGATAGCCGTGCGCGGCGGCGTCCTGCTCTAAGCGGGCGATCGCGTCGTACGCGTCGGGCGACAGCCGCTCGAACCCGGTCAGCCGCAACGCGCTCGCGCGCTGCGGATCGGCCGCGACGGCCTGATCGAGCGCCGCCTGCAACGCACGCACCCGCGTTCCGTCGAGCGCCTTCGATGCAATGAACGGCAGCCCCGGCGCGCTCGCCGTCGTGCCGATGACCCGGACGTCGTTCAACCGCTCGGGTAGCGCATCGCGCACATACGCGAACGTCACGCAGTCGATCGCCGCACAGTCGGCGTCGCCCGCGGCCAGTGCCTGAAGCACGCGCAGGTGCGAGCCGAAGGTCTGCACCGAACCGAAGAATCGCCCGTCATGCGCATGCGGCGCGACCGCATGCCGGAACGCGTTCATCCCGCTGTGCGAATCGCGGCCGTTCAATGCCGCGCGCAACCCGCGACAGCCGGCCAGCGTCGTCGCGCCGCCGTCATGCACCCGTGCCGACACGACCAGCACACTGCTGTAGTGCGCGCCGTCGCAACCCGGCGCATCGAAGGCCGGCGTCGCGATCAACTGCACGGCTTCGCGCAATCCGAGCATCCGGTACGGATAGCCGCACGTCTGCGACAGCAGCAGGTCGCCGCGCCGCCACAACGCGTGCAGATCGCCGAACGGCTCGTCGGGCAGCGCGACGCTGGCAGGGTCGCCGGTATGCGCGAGTGCGTCGCGCAACAACGCGCGCCACAGTGCGGCGTGGCGCAGCGTCACGTTGTACATCGGCAATGCGGCGATCCATTGGCTCATGCGGGCATTCTACGCATCGTCAGGCCTCCGGCGTAAACCGGTTCGCATACCGTAATGGACACCGAACCCGGCATGCCGGGCGCCAATGCTTATCGGCGCGGGAGCGATAAGCAAATCCGAATCCATTGGTTTGGCTCACGATGCCGGCCGGATATCGTTCGAATACGCGTCGCGCCGTGAGCCGGCAGGCAAATCCGGCGAGCGCGCCCGATCCGGCCCCTGCTCGACCCTCCGCGTCCCGCATCGCCCCCGTTCCGTCCCCGTCAGCACATGGCCGAATACTTCGACGTCGACCACGCGCGCGCCATTGCCGCGCTGGACGCCCGCTTCACTGCCCGCACCGAGTGGCCGACCTGGCTGCTCGTCGTCGCGATCTACGGCGGCTGGCTTGCCGTGCTGCTGCTCGTGCGCGCGGAGCGCCTGTCGCTCGCGGCCGCGACGCCGCCGCTGATCCTGCTCGGCGCGTGGCATATGTCGCTGCAGCACGAGCTGCTGCATGGCCATCCGACGCGCTCCAGGTTCGTGAACCGGTTGCTCGGCTACCCGCCGCTGACGGTCTGGTATCCGTACACGCTGTATCGCGACACGCACCTCGACCATCACCGCGACGAAGACCTGACCGTGCCGGGCGTCGATCCGGAAACCAACTACGTCTCGCACGACCGGTGGGTGCAGCTGCCGGGCTGGCGTCGCGCCCTCACGGTTGCGCGTACGACCTTCATCGGGCGGCTGGTATTCGGACCACCGACGAGCGTCGCGGCGGTGTGCGTCGACGCGTTCGACGCGTTTCGGCGCGGCGACTTCCACTATCTGCCGATGTGGCTGACGCACGCGGCGTGCGTGGCCGCACTGCTCGCATGGCTGCAGTGGTCGATCGGCGTGCCGTGGTGGTACTACCTGCTGGCGGTCACGTGGCCCGCGCTGTCGCTCGCGATGATCCGCTCGCTGTTCGAGCATCGCGCCGCGCCGCATCCGAAGGCACGCATCGCGATCAACGAAGCCGGCTTCGCGATGCGACTGCTGTACCTGAACAACAACTATCACCTCGTCCATCACGACCTGCCGAAGCTGCCGTGGTACGACCTGCCGCGCGCCTACCGGATGCGGCGCACGGCATATGCGGAAAAAAACGGCGGCTTCGTGATTCGCGGCGGCTATCGCACGCTGCTGACACGCCATGCATGGACGCCAACCGACACACCCGTGCACCCGTTCGATCGCGGCACGGCGTCGCTATCGGCCGGAAGCAGCGCGAAAGTAGCGGCCGTCGACGGCTATCCCCGGATCAGTACGTGACGGCTCGCCGGGCCTGCATCGCCGGTGTCACCATGCGCGCTCGCGCACCAGCTCGCCGATCCAGTCGATGAACACCCGCAGCCGCGGCGACAGATGGCCGCGATGCGGATACAGCACCGACAACGGCAACGGCGGCGGACGCAGCCGCGTGAGAATCTCCGTCAGCGTGCCGCCGCGCAGCTTCTCCACCACGTGATAGCGCGGCACCTGAATGATCCCGAGCCCGGCCTCGCACGCCGTCACGTACGCGTCGCCGTTGTTGACCGACACCGATGCGGGCAACTCCGTCGTCTGAGCGTTGTCGTCCGTGCCGAACACGAGCGGCACGCGCTTGCCGCTCGACGCCGACACGTACGCGACTTCGCGATGCTTCGCGAGATCGGCGAGATTGCGCGGCCGGCCATGCTCGGCCAGATAGCCCGGGCTCGCGCACGTGACCTGCTCGAGCATGCCGACGCGGCGCGCGACCAGCGACGAATCGGTCAGCTCGCCGATCCGCACGACACAGTCGACGCTTTCCCGCGCGAGGTCGACGCGGCGGTCGCCGACGCTGATGTCGAGCGTGACCTGCGGATAGCGCATGAAGAATTCGGGAAGCGCCGGAATCACGACGAGCCGCGCGAACGAACTCGCGAGATCGACCTTCAGCGCGCCCTGTGGATGGCGCGCCGCGTGCGAGAACGACGCTTCGGCCTCGTCGATGCCGTCCAGGATATCCACGCAGCGCCGGTAGTACGCCGTGCCGTCGACCGTCGCACTCACGTGCCGCGTCGTGCGCACCAGCAGCCGCGCGCCGAGGTGCGACTCGAGCTGCTTCATGATCTGCGTCGCCGACGCGCGCTGCATGCCGAGCTGTTGCGCGGCGCGCGTGAAGCTGCCGGAATCGACGATGCACGTGAAGAGCCGCATCGCCAGCAATCTGTCCATCTGGTTCGCCCGGACTGTTTATCGAAAGTAAACAGTGTTGATATCCGGCGATGAATTGTCAATTCCACCGACAACGCCGAAAATGTCGGCTCCTCCGGGCTATCAGGCAACCCTCCGCTGCGGATCCGGCCCCGGCCGCGCGCGCTACCCCTACGACGATGCAACCGAACACCTCGCCCGGCGCGACCCGCTCGATCGGCAACGACTGGTCCATCTCCGCGATTACAGCGGGCTTTCTCGCGGTCCTGATTTCGTACGCGGGCCCGCTCGCGATCTTCTTCCAGGGCGCGCAGGCCGCGCATGCGTCCAATGCAATGGTGTCGTCGTGGGTCTGGGCGATCTCGATCGGCGCCGGCGTGTCGGGCCTGTTCGCGAGCTGGAAGCTGAAGGTGCCGGTGATCACTGCCTGGTCGGCGCCCGGCACCGCGCTGCTCGTCGGCCTGTTTCCGCAACTGACGCTGAACCAGGCTGTCGGCGCGTACATCACCGCTGCGCTGATCATCCTCGTGATCGGCATCACCGGCTATTTCGACCGGCTCGTGCGCCACATTCCGCGCGGCATCGCGTGCGGGATGATGGCCGGCATCCTGCTGCCGTTCGGCATGCACGCGTTCTCCGCCGCCACCGCGCAGCCGGTGCTCGGGTTCGGGATGATCGCCGCGTACGTGATCTTCAAGCGCGTGCTGCCGCGCTACAGCATCGTGCTCGTGCTGCTCACCGGCGCCGCGCTCGCGACGCTGCTCGGGATGACGCATCTCGGCAACGTGTCGCCGAGCATCGCGCGGCCGATCTTCATCGCGCCCGAATGGACGCTCGGCACGACGCTCAGCCTGGCGCTGCCGCTCGTCGTCGTGAGCCTCACCGGCCAGTTCCTGCCGGGCATGGCGATCCTGCGCGTGTCCGGCTACCACACGAGCGCGCGGCCGATCATCACCGCGACCAGCGTGATGTCGCTCGTCGTCGCGTGCTTCGGCGGAATCACGATCGTCGTTGCGGCGATCACCGCGGCGCTGTGCACCGGCAAGGATTCGCACGAGGATCCGGACCGGCGCTACATCGCCGGCATCGCGAACGGCGTGATCTACCTGATCGGCGGGCTCTTCGCGGGCACGATCGTCACGCTGTTCTTCGCGCTGCCGAAGGCGTTCGTCGCGATCCTCGCGGGGCTCGCGCTGATTGGCGCGATCGGGTCGAACGTGCACGGGATCTTCGAGGACGAGGCGCACCGCGAAGCGTCGGTGATCACGTTCCTCGCGACCGCGTCGGGGATGACGTGGCTCGGGCTCGGGTCGGCATTCTGGGGGATCGTGATCGGGTCGGTGGCGTATGTGGTGACGAGCAGGACGCGGGGGCGTCGGGACGTTTGAGCAGGCGCACGGTGCCGCCCTCGATCACTCGATGCAATGCCTTCCCGGGCGCGGGTTCGCCGGATGTCGTGGTTCAGTTCATCGAGCGCGCGAATCAGGTCGGGTCGTGTCCTTCGCATTGCGGGGATCGTAACGACGACCGGCCAGTCAGGCACTACCTCGAGGTGTTGCGAGGAGCGCCGCTGGCCAGCAGAAGCTGATCGACAAGCTCGAGTTTCAACGGCTTGTCCGCATCGAGCTTCTTCTTTTCGATCACGTACTTCCACCCGTCACCGTTGCCCGGGTTGCGGTAGAACGCCACGATCGCGATGTATTTCGTATCGGCCTGCATCGGCTGCGAAAGGCTCGCCGACGCCCCCGGGTTCAGCACGGCGGCAAGGTTCGCCTGCAGGTCCTGTGCAAGGACCGTCCGGTCGTTCTTCAGCAGGTCCTCGTAGGATGCGCCATCGAACATCTTGCGGTCCTTCAACTGATACACGCGCACCGCGACCGATGTCGCTCGACCGGCGTCGTCGGGGTTCAATGCCTCCCGAGCGGACAGATCGACGTTGAGCACCTTCACCTGCTTGAAGAACACCGCGCGATATGCGCTGGAAGAGGTGTCCGAGACGGACTGCCAGGCGCCGCATGCAGCACTTCCGCGCCCATCATCGACAGGAAATTCGGCGCAAGATGCGACAGTACACGCCACTGGAACCGGTCGTCCGTCGGCGGATATGGTCTGCCGGATCTGACGAACATCTACAAGGCGCTGCCCGCATCAGCCCACATGCTCAAGCAGCAGATGGAGGCGACGCTCCTGAAATATGAGCCTCGCATCCGCTCCATCGACGTCGACATCCTCGAAAATGATGATCCTGGCGTGCTGGTGAGTTTTGAAATGACCTGCCATCTGAAGAAGGCCGGACTCGTGCGGCTCGGGACGTACTTCGAGCCGCCCGGGCGCATGTGGCTGAAGCGCAGGACTTCGGGGCACGGTTAAAGTGCGCCCTGCAGTCCGGACCGGGTTTCGTAACTTGCCAACCCGGTCCATCAACATCAACCCCGGATAGCGGCTGCTCGCATCACACCGGCGCCGCCTGCTCGCGCACCAGCACAGCGAGCGCCTCCTCCGGTGCCGTCACGCCATACACACGCTCCGACACGCCGTCCTCCACATCGATCTGCCCCGCGTTGTGCACGTCGTACAAATCAACGATCAGTTGCGCATGACGCTCGCTGAGCCCTGCGCGTAACAGCGTCGCAGTCCATGCATCGCGCGGCAGTTCACGCGCGACGATCTGACGATCAGCCGCCGCACCGAGCATCTCCGCGATGTCGAGCACACTCATACGCTGCGGTCCTTCGATGCTGACGATACGCGGCCCGTTACCGAATTCAGTCCGATCGAGCAGCAGCCGCGCCGCCGCGACACCCACGTCGGGCGCCCAGACCGTCGGAAACCTCTTGTCGACCGGATGATGAAAACTCGGCAGCACGCCGGTTGCGAGCGCGACCGGCAGGATGCGCGTCCAGTTCTGCAGATGCTCGGCCGAACGCAACAGCGTGAGCTGCGTCGGAACCGTCTTCAGCGTTGCTTCCAGACGATGAAAGAGCCGCGTGATGCCCGTGTTGCCGTCGCGTTCCGCGCCGTAGTCCGACAACGCGAGCAGCACCGGCGGCGGATTCGCGGCGAGTGCGCCGGTCACGAGGTCGATCGTCCGCTCCATCGTCGCGGCCGGGTCGCTGTCGGCAACGGGCACCGGACACAGCATCTGCACGGCTTGCGCGCCGTCGATCGCCGCGGCGACCGAGCGTGCGTCGGTGAGGTCGGCAATCGCGACGTCGCAGCCGAGTTGCGCGAAGCGATCGCGCCGGTGTGCGTCGCGCAGCACCGCGCGCACGGGGTGGCCTGCATGGCGCAGGGTCGTCACGGTCGACAAGCCGACGTTGCCTGATGCTCCGAAAATCACGAACACGATCCGCTCCTGGGGGATGAAGGTGGGGTGATTGTCGGCGCTCGCGGCCGCGAGGGCGCGCAGGGATGGATGAGGCGGAACAGGAAAGGATGGCGGCTTAGGCCGCTGTCGGGTTCGTCCGCTGCATGGCAGGCGCTGTCATTGTCGAACAGCGTGATTTTTGTTGGCATGCCCATGCCCGACGGCCAGCGGATTCACCGACCGCCGGCCCGCGCGGAGCACCAGCCTGTTGCCGCGGTTGCTCAACGGCTCTCACCGTCATGTGCAAGCCTCAACCCGCCCCGCGCCCCCGACCGCGCGATCTCCGTCGGCGTCGCCCCCAGCACGCGATTCATCCAGTTCGCCATGTGGCTCTGATGCGCAAACCCGGCTTCGAGCGCGATCTGGCTGATGCTCAGCCGCCCTTCGAGCAGCAGCGCCTTCGCGCGCTCGACCCGACGCCGCACCACATACTGGTGCACCGGCATCCCGAGCGTCTCGCGGAACAGCACCTTGAAATGCGGCACGCTGATCGACACGAGCGCCGCGAGCTCGACGAGCGTCATCCGCCGTTCGAGATTCGCCTCGACATAGTCGATCACGCGCGCCGCCGCTTTCGGCGCGAGCATGCGCCGACGCTCGCGGAACGCCGGCTGGCTGTCGACCAGCCGCGCGACGAGCGCCGTGCACAGGCTCTCCGCATAGAGCGGATCCGATGCATTCTCCGCCTCGAGTTCGGCGGCCATCGCCCACGCGATGTGTTGCAGACGCGGATCGCGCACCTGCAGCCGGCGGCGAATCCGCGCCTGCGACGGCTTCAGCTCGAGCTGCTCGAACGTGCGCCGCACGAACGTGTCGCTGAGCGCAATGTGCAGGATCCGGCAGTCGGCGCTGTCGGTCCACCGGCCCGGCAGGCCGGCCGGAATCACGTCGACGTCGCCATGCGCCTGGATGCGCGACACGCGCTCGCCGTCGCACACGCAATCCGCGCGAACGGGCGAGCCGATATGCACGCCGATGCGGTGATGATCGGCAGCGGGAATCCGGTATGTGCCCGCGCGGATCTCCAGCAGCGCTGCGCCAAAGCCGTGCCAGCCCAGGCCGCGGCTGGAGCGCAGGCTGACCGGCACGCCGTTGTCCGTTGGCGCGGCGAGAATCGGATCGCTCATGGTGTCCCTCCACCCGATCGGTGTCGAACGCGCATTGTGACGCTTTTTCGGGACGCTTGCCGGGTCTGGCCAGCCATTCCCGCACGTTGCAGAAAAAGATCATCCGTTTCTGCTCCGGCCCATCCTTGCGTGCGCGCCAGCGGGCGCGGCGACGCCTACGATCGCCTCATCCGACACCTACGGAGCCCGTCATGCCCGATTGCTGCCCGCCTCGCACGACGTTTGCCGCGCCGCCGTCCGGCGCCGCCCGCGTTGCCTCCCTGCCCCGTTCCGATTCCCGCTTGGGCAACCTCCGAACCGCAATTGCCACGCAATGCCTGCGCGTGCTCGGCTGGTACGGGCTCGAACGGCTGCTCGCGTCGATTCCCGACAGCAACGACGACTTCGGAATCGGCTGACCAGCCGTCATGATCTGCGTTACTTGCGCCGGCGTTCGGGCGGCGCCACCGTCGCGCCGTCGATCACCGGCGCGCCCTGCTTGATCAGGAAGTCGCGGAACAGCCCCGTCACCTGCGAGATGCGTCGGTCGGCGAGCGTGATCACGTACCACTCGCGCACGATCGGGTTGCCCGGAAACGGCAGTTGCCCGAGCAGCCCCGTGCGCAGCTCGAGTGCACACGCGTGCAACGACAGGAATGCGATGCCGAGCCCGGCTTCGGCCATCTGCTTGATCGCCTCGTTGCTCGACAGTTCGGAGCCCACATGGAAGCGGTGCCCTGCCGTCTTGAACAGGCTCTCGACGGTCGAGCGCGTGCCCGCGCCGCGTTCGCGCACGAGCAGGTGCGCGGATTCGAGATCCTTCAGCGCGACGCGCTTGCGCTGCATCAACGGATGCCCCGGCGCCGCGACGAACACCATCGGATGCTTCGCGAACTCGACCGCGTGCGTGCGCAGCTCCTTCGGCGCGCTGCCCATCACCGCGAGATCGATTTCATGCGTGGCGAGCATGCGGATGATGTCGTCGCGATTGCCCACCTTGAAATAGGTCTTCACGTGCGGCCGCGTCGCGGTGAATTTCACCAGCAGCGGCGGGATCAGGTACTCGGCCGTCGTGATCGCGCCGATCCGCAGCGTGCCGCCGAGATCGCCCGTCAGCGCGGCCACTTCGTCGCCGGCCTCGCTCCACAGATGCAGGATCTCGCGCGCATAGCGCGACACGATCTCTCCGGCCGCGGTCAGCTGCACGCCGCGCCCCACCCGCTGCAGCAACGCGGCGCCCACGGCCTCCTCGAGCAGGCGAACCTGCAGCGATACCGCCGGCTGCGTGAGGTTCAGCTCCTCGGCCGCGCGCGACACGCTGCCGAGCCGCGCAATCATGTCCAGTGCCTTCAGCTGCCGGAATGTCGCGGTCTTTCCTATAAGTGAATACATATGAGTCGCTTATAAACATTAAATTGTTCGAGTGGGTTCGAAACTATATCGTCGGTTCTTGAGCAATGTCATCCGAATCGTCATCAGCGGGAGCCACAACATGGACAACATCACGCCTATCCTTGCAACGGATCGCGCACCGCGCGTGCCGCGCATCGTGATCGTCGGCGGCGGCGCCGGCGGCCTGCACCTCGCCACGCGCCTCGGCGACACGGTCGGGCGCCGCGGGCAAGCCGACGTCGTGCTCGTCGACCGCTACCCGACGCACTTCTGGAAGCCGCTGCTGCACGAAGCCGCGTCGGGCCATCGCGATCCGGCATCGCACACGATCGAATACGCGGCGCAGGCGAAGCGTCACGGCTTTCGCTTCGTGCAGGGCGCGCTGCAGCGGGTCGACCGCGCGGCCCGCACGGCGACGATCGCCGCCGTGCACGATGCGGACGGCACGGAAATCCTGCCGCAGCGCGAACTCGACTACGACGATCTCGTGCTGGCCGTCGGCAGCGTGACGAACTTCTTCAACGTGCCGGGGGCCGCGCGCCACGCGTTGCCGCTCGAAAACCTCGATCAGGCCGAGGATTTCCGCCGCAAGTTCCTCGCCGCGTGCACGAAGGCGAATCACCTGGCCGAGCAGCAGCCCGCGCGGCGTGCGGCGCCGATCTGCATCAACGTGATCGGCGCGGGCGCCACCGGCGTCGAGCTGGCCGCGGCGCTGCGGCACGCGATCCAGCAGTTGACGACGTATCGCTTCAAGGCGCTGGTGTCCGCACGCGACGTGCACATCCGGCTGATCGAAGGCGGCCCGCGCATCCTGCCCGCGCTCGACGAACGGCTGTCAGGCAAGATGCACGCGCAGTTGCGCACGCTGAACGTCGACGTGCTGACGGATACGCGCGTCGCGGAAGTCGGCGCGGACGCGGTCACGACCGCGGCCGGCGAGCGCCTCGCGAGCGACATCACGATCTGGGCGGCCGGCGTCGCGGGCCCCGCGATCCTGCGCGAACTCGGCGACATCGCGCTGAACCGGTCGAACCAGGTGATCGTGACCGACACGTTGCAGACGCCCGACGATCCGCACGTGTATGCGTTCGGCGACTGCGCCGCATGCCCGTCGGCCGATGCGGGCGGGTTCCTGCCGCCGCGCGCGCAGGTCGCGCACCAGCAGGCCGTGTATCTCGGCGAAGCGCTCGTGCGGCGGCTTGCCGGCAAGCCGGTGACGGGCTTCACGTTCCGCGACGCGGGCACGGTCGTGTCGCTCGGGCAGGCGGGTGCGGTGTACCAGGGCGACCTCGGCGTGCGCTCGCGCTCGCTGATCGTCGACGGGCTCGCTGCGATCGGCCTGTACAAGTTCCTGTATCGCAAGCACCTGTTCAGCGTGTACGGGTTGAAGCGCGCGTTGTTCCAGTCGCTGAGCCACTGGCTGCAAAGCCGCAACCAGCCGTCGATCAAGCTGCACTGATCGCTCGCGGGCACGTTGCATGACGGCGTATCGGGCCGATCGCCCGGTACGCCGTTTTTTTACATGCACACAACCGGTGCATTCGAATCGGGCACGTGTTTGGTGCATCACATTGAAGCCGGTCGATACGATGCAATTCATGCGCGCGGCCCGCATCGCATGCATCCCCCGCCGGCTCTGGCCTGCTGCCCGATTCATTAGCCAAATCGTATGAGTCACATATAAATATTAATTGGTCGCGTATTCCGGGTGGACGCTAAGGTGTGTGGCATTCCCGTCCGCGAACGGATCTTCACGTCTCAGGAGAGGAATCACCGTGGTCATCGAAGCTATCGTCACCCGTCTCGACGCCGCCTTTGCGCAGATCGAAGCGACACCGGATTCACATGAATCGCGCAACCAGCGCGATGCGATCATCCAGTGGCTCGACAGCGCATCGGAGCAAGGCTATCGACTCGGTCTCGTCACGACGCTGCCGGCCGACCGGCTCAGCGACATGTTCGAAGGTCAGTTCGGCCGCGCGAACCTCGACCGCTTCTCGGTCGTCGTGAGCGACGCCAACCAGCAGGACTCCGTATCAAATCAGCATCCGTTCGACGTCGCGCTGCAGGCGCTCGGCGTGCCGCCGGAACGTGCGGTCGCCGTTGCGAGCAGCGAACCGGAACGCCGCGAAGCTGAAGTCTTCGGCCTGTCGCGCTGCGTGCGCATCACCGACACGGTGCGGTCGATCGCGCCGGCAGGACGATCAGGCCGTTGGTAAACGGAGTCGAGGTATTTCCCGCCGTCGGTGCGAACGTGTGTGTGCGCGCCGAATGGCATCGGGACCAGCATGAGGCCACCCGAATGCGGCTGGTGGCCTGTTTCAGCTTCATGTCTGGTCCTCTGGCTTAATGCGCCCCGCTGTCGCGTGACGTCTGCTGGCTGACTGTACGACACGATTCTGAAGGTCGTTGGACGATGTCCGCACGACTCGGATATCGTACGAACGACTCACTAAATCAGCACCCACTCGAAATCCCCGCTGCGGATTCCCCACCGTTGCGGGTACTGATACCGCTCGCCCTGCGCATACTGAATCCCGACCACATGCAGTGGGCGACGCGGCCCTTCAGTCTCCATCCCCCCAGCAATGATGTTCACGACGTCGTACGAACAAGATGAAATTCATTGCCACATCTCCTGATGGCGGCTCGAATTCTGAACGGCCGGAGCGGAAAGACGTAGCCGGTACCGACGGGGCTTCCCGTGGTTTCTCATTTGCATTGCTTGATTGCTGCACCGCGTTTATGCGAGCGTGGCGCAGGTTCCGGCACTCTTTTCACACAGGGCCGACAACGGGTGTGCGGTAAATGAGCGTGGCACGACGCACGGGGTGGGATCGCGGCGGCTGATCCGCCGGGGAATTCGATCACGGCGGGGTATCGCTTCGTGGCGCGAGATACGTCGCTGTCGAGCGTCACGGTACTGCCGGGTACAGGTGCGAGTGACGGTGCGGCAGCACACAATTACTAACGCCATTCAACTACATAAATTAATCATTACGTTTTTCATTATTTGAATCCCGCCCGATTGACGTCACAGAATCGTCATTCGTAGAATCCCGAATCAAGAACAACATAATTCTGAGAGAGGCGCTATGGATGCGCACAGCATGATCGGGACGATCACGGGAGGGCTGGCACAGCGGGAACGGCTTCTCAAGCTCGATACCCCGCTCGGCAGCAACGTTCTGATCCCCCACCGGGTGTTGGGGCAGTCTCGCATCGGTCGAGATTACCTGTTCATGATCGACTGCGTGTCGACATCGAACGATGTCCAGCTCAAGGCACTGATTTCGCAGCCCATCACGCTGTGGATTCAGCAAACCGACAAAACCTATCTTCCTCACCACGGCTACGTCCATACCGCCAGAAAACTCGGCGTGGATGGTGGCCTTGCCTGTTATCAGCTCAGTTTCTCGTCGTGGCTGCATTTCCTGAAGTTCCGACGGGACCAGCGCCACTGGCAAGACAAGAGCGTCGACGCGATCGTTACCGACGTATTCAATGACCATCCCCAGGCACGCGGGATGTATCGTTTCGAATTGTCCCAACCGCTGCCTTCCCGTTCATACTGCCGTCAGGACGAAACCGACTGGAACTTCGTGCATCGGCTTCTCGAATCCGAGGGGCTGTATGGAATCTGGCAACAGGCCCAGGACGGAAAATCGCATACGCTGGTGATCACCGACCATCTCCAGACGCTCGAGCCGCTTGCTCCGGCGACGGTCGACTTTTCCCGCGCGAGCGCTCAAGGTGAAGTGGATGCATTCACGCAGTGGGCAGGAACCCGGACGCTGCAATCCGTCCTGTTGTCGACTCGAACGTTCGACTACAAGAATCCATCGACGCCGGCCAATCCGAAGGCGACATCGGTGCCCACGATGGCGAATCAGGGCGACCTCCCGTCGCAGACCGAAGTGTATGAATACACCGGCGGCTATACGTACCCCGAACAGGAGCGTGGTGATCATCTCGGCAAGATCCGCATGGAGGAGTGGGAATCTCGCGCGAAACGTTACGACGGTGTCGGTGGCGTCCGCCGAATCGATGCGGGGCGGCGATTCACGCTGACGGGTCATCCCGAGCATGATCAGGATGCGGCGGATCACCGGGAATTCGCAGTGATCGAGGTCGAGTGGATCATCGTCAACAACGTTCCTCTTTCCGGTCACGAAGCGAATTACCCGCATAGCCTCTATCAGGCCGTGAAGCAGGCCGATGCGGACGACACCGAGAAGTCGTTCGCCGTACCGCATATCGACGGCTCGACGGGCTTCTATCGAATCGCCATCGAAGCGCAGCGTACGTCGGTTCCTTATCACAGCCCTCTCGAACATGGAAAACCCGAAGCAAAGCTTGAATCAGCCATCGTGGCCGGCCCGAAAGGGCAACAAGCGTATACCGACGAGCTGAACCGCATCAAGGTGCTGTTCATCTGGGACAGGCACAACGAAGGCGACGAGCGGGCTTCGTGCTGGGTGCGTGTCGCGCAATCCGACACTGGCGACGGGTACGGCGGTGTTCATATGCCGCGAGCCGGCGAGGAACTGCTGATCGGCCATATCGGGAACGACATCGATCGTCCGATTGCATTGCACCGGGTGTACAACGGGACCTCCAAGCCACGATGGCATTCGAATGCTCTTCTGTCGGGTTACCGGTCCCAGGAATTTTCGGGAAGTGGTTACAACCAGATGGTGATGGACGATTCGACGGGGCAGAACCGCGTGCACCTGTATAGCAGCAGTACGAACGCCGCGTTGCACCTGGGCTACCTGGTCGATCAAACCGATAATGCGCGCGGCAGCTATCTGGGTAGGGGCTTCGATCTGAGTTCGGAGGCCTACGGGGCGTTGCGAGCAGGACGAGGACTGCTCGTGACGACACACCCCGTCGCCAGTCAACCCCTCGATGCCAGCCTGGCGACACGTCAGCTGAGCGGCTCGGCGAACGTGCTCGACGGCTTGTCACAGGCGAGCGAAACGTCGAAGGCGGAAAGCCTGAAGGATGGCCACGACGCGTTCAAGGCGTTTGCCGAGGCGACGCAGCACAACGAATCAGGTGCGGCCAGTGGTGGCGGCGTGACCGCGGGCGGCGGGACTGGCAATGCCGGCGCGTTCACGCGCCCCGTGATTCTGGTTGCTGCGCCTGCCGGCATTGGTCTGTCGACGCAGCAGTCGACGCACGTTGCCGCGGATCAGCACGTCAATATCGTCAGCGGGCAAAGCACCCACGTTGCGACCGGCAAGTCGCTTGTCGCCAGCATTACGGAGAAACTGAGCCTGTTCGTCCAGAACGCCGGGATGAAACTGTTTGCTGCGAAGGGGAAGATCGAGGTTCAGACCCATGCGGACAACGTCGAAGTGACGGCGCAGAAGTCGCTGTTGCTTGCCTCCGTGACCGAGAAGGTCCAGGCATCGGCCCAGCAGGAAATCCTGTTGACGTCGGGTGGCGCGTACATCCGGCTCAAGGGCGGTGACATCGAGATTCATGCGCCCGGCAAGATCGACATCAAGGGGGCACAGCATGCGTTCAGTGGTCCTGCGCAAATGGATGTCACCAATCCTGCGTTCAAGGATCTGCCGACGCGACGCCTGATGCTGAATACCATGGCATCGCCGTCGGCAACCAGCGTCGTTCCGGTGGGCATGCCCTACAAGCTTTATGCGGACGGAGCACTGGTCAAGCAAGGCGTGTTCGACAAGACGGGGCAGTTGCCGATCGATCATCAGGTCACGACGCAGAAGTACACACTGGAAATGGCGAACGGGGTGAAGCACGAGATTCCGGTTCCGGGAGAGTATCGGGATGCGGCAAACGGAAAACTCGCGAATCAGGGGTTTCAGTTTCTCGAGAGTTCACCTGACGACGAAGTCGCTCCCGACCGGGCCGTCCATCGCCAACAGTACAACGATCTGCTCAATCCTTCTTCGGACGCATAGCTCATGGCAATGACGAACAATGTTTTCACCACGCCGCTGGCTCTGAATCACACGTCGAATGCGACGGCGACGCTGCCATGGTTCTTACAATTTACCGAATACTCGGCGAAGAAGGCGACATTCAGGCCTTTGGTGAATGGTGAAGAGGCATTTGGGACGCTCTACGACGCGCTCATGAGGGCCCAGCACACTATCGACATCATTTGCTGGGGGTTTCAGCCGTCAATGTATTTCAAGCGCGAGGGTGGCTCGCTTCGGATCGGAGAGCTGCTTGAGCAGAAGGGGCAGAAAGGCGTCAAAGTCCGATTACTGTGTTGGCGGGACCCGTTGTATCTTACTGAGTTGGGCGAGAACAACATGCCTGGCTACGACATGATAACCGGGTTGAAACAGCGTCTATCTGATGACACCTATCGTCGGCACCCGATGCTGACTCGCGACTATCAGACAAACCAAGAAAGAAAATTCGACACGGAATGGTATTGGCGCGCTGACCTGAATAACGTAACAAGCGCTTCACTGCTGACACCTCTGGCGAAACTTGCTTACGAGAAAGCACATGCGCTGTACTACAGAGAGCACGCGCTAAAGAATATTGACTTCGCCACCCGGGGCTTCAGTCCTGCCAATCGGGCCGAAATTGCATGGCGTACCTTCTGGCATGGAGAAGACAAGGGGCGTGACCTCGAGACAAAGACGATCAACAGCGGTAGCATGGGTGTCGCGATTCCGACGCACCATCAAAAGATGGTGCTTGTCGACTATGAGGCCCCGGAGAGCGCTGTAGGCTTTGTAATGGGGCATAACATGCTCGATCAATACTGGGATACGAACGATCACAGTTACAAGCCCAAGACGCCTTCGACGGGGCGCAGCGGACCTACGCCGTGGCAAGACATTTCCAGCTATGTGACCGGCCCGGTACTGCAGTATCTGAATGCGAACTTTTGCGAAGCGTGGGACGACGCAACCGGCCAAGGACTTGGGAAAGCGCGAGACAGCCTTAAGGACCGCCTGAAGGTTCGATACGATCCGGGCATTGATACGCCATTGATGGCCCAGGTTGTTCGCACACAGTCCCAGAAAGGGCGATGCGACATCGAAAAGCTTTATCTGCAAGCCGTGAACAATGCAACCCAGCACATCTTTATTCAGAATCAATATTTCCGATGGCCACCGCTGGCGAATGCAATCAAAGCGGTTGCCGCAACGCACGTCAGTTGGGGGCGCAGCGTTGCGACACATGGCCCGCTGTATCTTTTTGCCATCACGAATTCAAGTGAAGAAGCAGTCGGAACGGGGACCGTCAACACGTACCGGATGTTGAACGCGTTGGGGAAGGCGCAGAGCATTCCGGGCGTCGCTACCCTGGAGCAAGAAGATGCACGTCAGGCTGCTTTAAAGAAACAGATGGCGGCGGTTGGAGATCAGCAGTCACAGGCAAACCAAGCGTTGCTCGGGGCGCTCGAAGTGCAAGGCATCGTCGACTCCCCCGACTCGGCAAAGCGGGTTGCCGATGCGAAAGCTAGAATCGAGCAATTGAAGCAGCGGCAGGAATCGATTGCGTCGCAAATGAAGAGCGCGCCGCAACCTGTTCTGAATAAGGACTACGATGGGCTTAAAACCCATGTCTGTACGCTGGTGGCCCCGGATTCGCCGCCGGGAAACTGGGTACCCATCTATGTTCATGCAAAATTGATGACGATCGACGACGTGTTTACGACGTTGGGGTCTGCGAACATCAACACGCGTAGTATGGAGGCAGATAGCGAGCTCAACGTCTGCCACGAAAATGGTGACGTGACCAAGCGGCTACGCCAGCAGTTGTGGAGTTTGCATACCGGCGGGCGAGGTGCATCGGATAATCCGGCCGAAGCATTCAATACCTGGTCTGACATAATTAGCAACAATGAAAGCCTTCAGGCAGACGGAAAGAAATCACCCTATGCATCGATTGTTCGCTTTATGCGCACGTCCAATGAGCGCACCTACAAAGACTAAGAAATGAGACGGCTATTGATAGTTTTTTCGGCTGTGCTGTTCGCCGGTGCGTGTACTCACAAGGAAGATTCCGTGGAATCGAAACTCCCCGATATGTCGGCTGTACGGGCCAATCTCGCATTCACTTGCACACACGAAACCGAGCATCTTCCGCCGCTAGATCCGAAAGCAGATCAACTGTTCCAGTATGGGCGATATTTGCAAAATTCAGACGGGCCAAAGAATTTCAATGAAATCGCTCGATACTACAGAATAGCTGCAGCGTATAGTCACTACAAAGCAAACACCAATGCGCAAAAGCTGATTTCGCAAGGGCTTGCCAACTCCCCAGATGGAGCAAGAGAAACCATTGATCTGGCAAAGAAGTTAATCGACGATGGGGTCCCGGGCGGTTATTACGATATTGGGCACTATCTCGAAGTTGGCTACGGCTTAAAGCAAGATACCGAGATGGCTTTGCGGTATTTCAGGAAAGCAGCTGACTTGGGAAGTCCTGAGGCACAAACCTACGTTGCCGAGCAGCTTGCGCCGCATGACCGAGCCCCCGATATCGCCAGGCAGATGCTGAAATGTGCGACTGATCAGGGATATGGGAGTGCTGCGAGCAGATTAGGCATTGATCAAAAAAACAATGAAAATCCGACAGAGGCGATTCGGACATTTCAATCAGGTGTTCGCGCGGGAAATGTTCAAGCGGCTTCATTCTTAAAAGATGGATTCAAAGGGCCGCCGCCATCGGATAGATTGTATTATCTCGGACTCGATAACGATCCGGAGCGATCCAAGCGTTACGAAGCAATTTGGAAATTCCTGACCGACAACGAAACCAGAAACCCCAAAGTTCCCGACATCGACAAGATCGTTCCTCTGCCACCCGCGAAACTGCCGCCATGGGACGGTACATTCCAATGGCAAAAGGAACAGGACGCGGCCACGCCACCCGCGAAGCCCTCGGACGAACTCGTCAACGAGATGGCGAAGGCCAAGCATCTCGATCCCGCGACGGGACTCCCCCTTCCGGGCTCCGCAAACCAGACATCACAGACCGAGCAACCTGAAAACATCGCATCCCGCTTGCCGTTAGGTACGGTCGCGCACACGGGTCAATCCTGTCCGGAAGACGGAGTATGGTGCGCGAAACTTGGCACCGGCCAGGTTGGCGATACGCAGCGCCGGTTTATCAAGGGCGACGCGTTGCCCTCTGTCGTCGTGCATGAACCGAGAAAGTTGGCAATGCTCGACAGCATGATTGGTACACGTCAGCACGTCGAACAAGTTGCGTGGGAACTCGTTGCGTATCTTGACCAGACCTGATCGACTCGTGCGCAATGCTGCTCTCGTGGCTACGACACGCGAAGCAGGCGTGATTGATGATGCGTAGAGCACCTGTCGCCCTCCTCATCTCATGCCTGCTGGCAGCTTGCTCGAAGAGCGAAAAAGCCATGCATCCGTTACCTGACGTGCGTGCAGTACGTCCGAACCTTGCATTCACCTGCACGCATGAAGCCGAGCATTTGCCGCCCCTCGATCCGGAAGCGGACAAGCTTTTTCTGTACGGTCGATACCTCCGGAACAATGAGGGGAAAAAGGATTTCAGTGACATCGCCCGCTACTACAGAATCGCAGCGGCATACGATCATTACAAAGCAAACCAAAGCCTGCAATCGCTCATTTCGCAAGGATTGGCGAACTCGCCTGACGGACCAACCGAAGCTGTTGATTTGGCGATACAACTGATCAAGCAGGGGGTTCCGGGTGGCTACTATGATATTGGGCATTACCTTGAGACGGGTTATGGCCTGAAGCCGGATGGTGAAGCCTCCTTGCGTTATTTACGCAAGGCTGCCGATCTGGGTAATCCGGAGGCACAGGCTTATGTTGCGGAACAATTGGCGCCTCATGATCGAGCACCTGACATTGCCCGGCAGATGCGGCAATGCGCTGCGGATCAGGGCTATGGTGACGCCGCCAATACGCTCGGGGTTTTCCTGCAAGACAGGTCAGATTACGCTGCAGCCATTAAAGCATTTCAACAAGGCGTGAGCGCAGGAGACAGCCTGTCGGCCTCCGTTCTGCGAGATGGGTTCAAGGGACCGCCATCATCGAATCAACTCGACTATCTTGATCTGCCGAACGATCCTGAGCGTTCACGGCGATACGATTTGATTGGCAAGTTTCTCGATGCCAACGACGGCCGCCGTCCCAAGGTTCCTGACATCGACAAGATCGTTCCGCTGCCACCGGCGAAACTTCCACCATGGGACGGCACATTCCAATGGAAAAAGGAACAGGACGCGGCCACGCCACCCGCGAAGCCGTCTGACGAACTCATCACCGGGATGGCGAGGGCCAGACATCTCGATCCCTCGACGGGACTGCCCGTTCCGGGCACGGCGAACAAGACGTCACCGGCCGAATAACCTGAAAGCATCGCATCCCGCTTGCCGTTAGGTACGGTCGCGCACACGGTCAACCGTGCCCGGAAGACGATGGATGGTGCGCGAAACTCGGCTCCGGCCAAGTCGGCGATACGCGGCGCCGGTTTATCAAAGACGACGCATTACCGTCATCGCGCATGAACCGAGAATGTTGGCGATACCCGGCAGCCTGATGCACGACGGCACCCATCCGACGGTCATCGTGCCACTCATTGCACCGGCGAGTGCCGCGCTTTATAGGCTCGCGGCCGGCCACCGCCGACAATCCCAATCCGTCGGCATACCGACGATTACCCGACCAAATCCTGACATTGTGCTGTCAAAGTCGCTTGCGACACTTCCGGGCTCGACCGATTCCTCCCGGAACCGCGACGGCGCGCATCCGCGCCGTGGCGCCCGTTTCAAGCCACGATGACACGCCCTTCCCGCACCGCCTCCGCCGTCGCCCTTGCCTGCCTGTTGCTTGCCGCGTGCGGCGGCGAGACGTCGAACCCGCCCGCCACGTCGACCGACAACAGCGGCACCCCGACCGAACCGCAGCCCACGCCGACGCCCACCCCGACACCCGCGACCTACTACCAGACGAAGACGCCATACACGTTCGCGAACACGGGCACCTATGCGTTCACGTCGTCGGACGGCAAGTTCACCAATACGCTCAAGGGTGACGGCAAGACGAAGATCGCATCGGCCGTCGATGCGGTGAACGTGCTGTACAACCTGCTGCAGGTCGCACCGGCGATGACGGCCGAAACGGGCGGCGTCACGATGGAGAAGTACATCGGCGCGGAGCAGGCGCAGACGCTCGCCTATCTGCAGGACGCGGAGGACTATTACCAGAAGGGGCCCGGCATCCAGGAAGCGAACCCGGTCACGTACCGGATGGCGAAGGTGCTGCAGGACGACTTCTTCAACGAAGTCGACGCGATCGCGCGCGGCGACCTGACGCGTGCCGCGAAGCTGCGCTTCACGCATGCGGAAATCGTGATTCCGTTCGCGTCGATCATGAACCTGAAGAACGTGTTCGTGCCCACGCCGCAGGCGCAGACCTACACGTATGCGAACAACCCGTGGCGCGGCGACCAGGTGTCGCCGATGGCCGCGAACATGCAGTGGGACGTATATCGCAACGGCTCGCGACTCATCGTGAAGATGCTGTACAACGAGCGCGAGACGGATTTCCAGGCGGCGTGCGACGGCGCGAAGCTCGCACCGGCGAGTCACTTCTACGACTACGCGGCGCTGAAGCGCTGTTACGGATATCAGTGACGCGCAGTGGCGTCAGTCCACCGCGTAATCGAGATCGTGCCAGCGCTTCGCGGATTTCCCGCCGGAGCCGAGATGACCGGCGGGGAAGCGCATCACGGCGATCGCGTGGAGCGCCTTCTCGTCGAGCGCCGGGTCGCCGCAACTGTGCCTGACCTTGAGATCGCGGACACGTCCGTGCTCGTCGAGCCAGACCCGCACGATCACGCGCCGTCGCGACGACGGTTGCTGCACGCCGCGTGACAACAGGCGGTCCATCAGCGACATGATGTGCTCCGCATCCGTTCAATGCCGCGACGTTCGGCGCGGCACGTGTGCATCAATGGACGGTCACTGCGCCCGTGCGTGCCACTCGCGTGACCTTCGGCTTCGCAGCGACTGACTGTTTCGGCTCGGCCTGGCCCGCATGCTGCACCTTCCGGGCCTTCGCGGCAGCGGCAGCCGCCGGCGCCTTCGACGCACGCTTCGCGTCGGCCTTCGCGGCAACCGGCGCGGTCGATTGCGAACGAGCGGGCGGGTGCACCGGCTTCGCCGCGGTCGAGCGGCTCGCCGCAACGGGTGCCTGCTTGACCTGCCGCGAGTACGCCTTCACGTCCTGGTCGCTCATCCACGACTCCGTATAGGCCGCCGACGCAGGGTGCGAGAGATTGAAATAGGCGACCGACGCCACGAGAAATGCACGGACATGCGTGCGACGATTCGATGCGGTAATGACGAATGCTCCTTGCGATCTGGCTTGACGCCCGATATCGGCGTCGTCGTGGCGGCACAGTAAAGGAGCGCATGGCGCATCGCAAGCATCGGACCAGCGATTCAAACGATTCTTAACGTTTCGCGCGCCGATCCGCCGCAAATCGCGGTCATGCTCGATGTTCGACTACGTCGGCCACGTCGCCCACCTCGAGCGCATCGTCTTCCCCGTCGCCCTTGCGCTCGACGCTCCACGTATGAATCGGCCGATGTCCGGGACGTTCCCATTCGGGTGGCATCCACAGATGCCGGATCCGCTGCGCGAACGGCCCCGGCGCGAACACGTCGCGCCACATGTCGACGAACTCGTGAAGGTTCAGCACCAGGAAGTTGTACGAACGGATCTGCTGCGTGATGCCATAGTCAACCGGCTCGGTTTCCTCGACATACGTGCCGAACATCCGGTCGAAGATGATCAGCACGCCGCCGTAATTCCTGTCGATATAGCGCGGATTGCGACCGTGGTGCGCGCGATGATTCGACGGCGTGTCGAACACGTATTCGAACCAGCGCGGCAGCCGCCCGATCGCTTCGGTATGCACGAAGTACTGGTACGCGAGATCGACGGCGAGCAGGAACAGCACGACCGCAGGCGGAATGCCGAGCCACACCGGCGGCAGGTAGAACACGAACACGCCGACGAACGCGTTGAGCAGCGACTGCCGCATCGCGGTCGTGAAGTTCATCACTTCGCCGCTGTGATGCGGCACATGCGCGGCCCAGAACCAGCGCACGCGATGCGACGTGCGGTGGAACCAGTAGTAACAGAACTCGACAACAACGAAGATCGGCACGATCGTCCAGCCGTTCACCGGCACGTCGAACAGGCGATGCCGATACACCCATGCGAAGATCGCCCCGGTGAACAGGATACCCATCACGGTCTCCGCGACCTGGTAGCCGGCGCCGAGCGACAGGTTCGCGACGATCTCCTTCCAGCGAAATTGCTCGCGCCGGCCGCGCCGCGTCGCAATCGCGAACTCGATCATGAACGCGATCAGGAACACGGGCGTCATGCCGATGAGCAGCACTTGTTTCCAGTCCACGTCGTGGCCCATGAACGCTTGCAGCCACGTCATCCACTCTGCCGGCATATCGATCGCCTCTGTCGGGAATTGACGGGCAGTATGGTCTTGCACGGGTCGGCCCGCGTTGACACTTGCGGACGATTCTTTGACACTTTCCGCCATGCCCGCCGCCTCCCCGATCCCGACACAGCGCGTCTACTACTCGAGCACCTACGTCCGGCTGCTGTTCGACTATCTGTCCGAGCACGGGCGCGATGCGGCGCGCGTGCTCGGCGAAGCGCGGCCGCCGGAGGACGATCGCGGGCTCACGCTGTACGCGAGCGCGCACTGGCGGCGCCTGCTCGAACGCGCCGCCGACGCGCTCGGTGATGCGCTGCTCGGGCTGCACGTCGGCCAGCGGATCTCGCCCGCGCATCTGGGCGCGCTCGGCTATGCGCTGCATGCGTGCCGCGACGCCGGTGCGGCGCTCGCGCGCTGGCAGCAATACGAACACCTGATCGCGAACGTCGCGCGCATGGAAGTGCGCGTCGAAGCGGCGGCGGTCGCGATCGAATGGCACGATGCGCCCGAGCCGCTCGGCGCGCTCGTCGACGAAGTGGCGCTCACGGCGATCGTCCAGTTCGCGCGGAACATCACCGGCACGCACGACAGCCCGGCCGAAGTGTGCTTCGTGCATCCGCAGCCCGTCGACACGCAGCCTTACGCCGACTACTTCGGCTGCCCGGTGCGGTTCGGGCAGCCAGTCAACCGGCTCGCGTTTCCGTTGCACCTGCTCACGCAACCGCTGCGCCAGCCCGACGACGCGCTGCGACAGATGATGGAACGGCAGGCGAGCGCGCTGCTCGCCGAGCTGCGACAGACCGACGATCTCGAACAGTCGGTGCGCGAGGCCGTCGCGCGGCTGCTCACGCGCGGCGAAGTAGGCATCGAACAGGTCGCGTCGGACATGCACGTGTCGTCGCGCACGCTCCATCGGCGGCTCGCCGAACTCGGGCTCAATTTCCGGACGCTGCGCGAGGACACGCGGCGGCGACTCGCGATCGACTACCTGAACGATCCGCGCCTGACGCTCGCGGAAGTGGCGTGGCTGCTCGGCTATTCGGAACACAGCGCGCTGACGCGCGCGTTTCGTCGCTGGACGGGCGAATCGCCACAGCAGTGGCGCAGCCGCCAGCCGGCACGGGCCGCAAACGTCGCGCGCGGATGAAGCCGTGTCGATGACGAGGCGGGCAGACAGGGACAGATGACCGATGGCACGGGAGATCCCCGAACTCGGCTTGACCGGCGATGTCGAACGAACATCGCCGGAGATTCAGATGAAACGCACCGCCCCTCTCATCGCCCTGATCCTGTTCGCCGCGGCCAGCCTGCCGGCGGCCGCCGCCGATACCGGCGCGGGCAACGCCGCGGCACCGGTGGCCCGGCAAACGCGGAATTGCGTCCCGTCCTCCAGCTCCCGCGCCACGTCGAAAGCTCCGCCGATTCGCGTGTGCGTCAGCGATGCCGATACGCAACTGAACCTGCCCTGGTTTCTGACCGACGTCCTGACCGCAGTGGACACGCACCAGTCGCCACGTGACCTGCTCCACAAGATGCGCGACGATTTCTGACGCGCGGGCGGCCCGACGCACGCATCGTGCGCATCCGCCGCCTTCGGGTATCTCCCGATCCTGAAAAAAGAAACCCGCACGATGCGGGTTGGACGACATTCGCGGCAGATTGACGGTCAATCCCGATGCCGTCGCACTACTCAAATATTTCACGTTGAGCGTCAATCACAAAATTGCACCATTTGTTGAGTAACAATATTTCGCAATCGCGCGTCACCTCTTATACTTGCCGCGCACCATCCTCGTGCCAAGAGAAGGTGTCTTCTGTCCCGGCCGCACCATGATGCGGTCGGGGGTTTTTTGGGTGCGCGACTTCAATATACATGCGCAATCAATGTATGTTCTGGAGAAACGCCTCGAATCCAGCGACCCTGCCGCGATGCCGTGGCATGCACGTCGCCAGCGTAGAATCGCTTTGCGTCCCGATATCGGCGCGTGCCGCCGTGTCCCGGCCGAGCAAGATGAATACTCCGCGCCAGTTCATCGACCGGTTCGACAGGCATGCCCATGCATACAACAACAGACGCGACCCGAGGAACGCCGCCGCCCGCACCGGGCCCGAAGCCCGCGTTCCAGCGCAGCGGCGCGTGGCCCCACATTGTCTTTTCCATTGTCCTGATCGTCTGCGTGGTCGTGCTCGTGCTGGGCATCGTCGTGGCCGATCGGCTCGCGCGCGAAGCAGTTGCCCGGCATGAACGCGTCGTCGCGAACGACATCGTGTTCTCGGTGGACCGCATCCTGGACGGGATCCGCACGCGCAACCCGGACGAACTGCTGGCGCTCGTCGGGCAGCCGTGCTCGGCGGTTTTCAGAACGCTGGCCGAAGTGAGCACCCGCCTGCGTTACCTTCGCGCCGTCGCGCTGGTCAATGACGGCCGCGTGTCGTGCTCGTCCGCGCTGGGCGCGATCGACCTGCCGCTCGACGCGTACATGCCCGCGTCGAAGCCGGGCACGACGGTCACGACGCTGCTGCCGCAGACGCCGTTTCAGCACGGCGTCCCCGTGCTCGCGACACTGCGCTCGACCGGGCCGGGATCGGGCGTGCTGTATCTGGTCGAGGGCGACTATCTATCCGATGTGCTGGCGCACGGCACCCGCTTCGGCGCGGAGACGGCCACGCTGTCGGTCAAGGGTGCGGGCGGCCTCGATCAGCAGGGCACGTTCGTGCCGCAATCCGCCGCCATGCCGGCGAACGGCAGCGCGATCACGTCGAACCGCTGGCCGTTCACGGTCCGGGTCAACTCGTCGGAACGATACGTATCGCAGGTGCAGTGGCGCTATCGGCTGGTCGTCGTGACGATCGCGCTGCTGATGGACGGCCTGGTCGCGGCGGCGTACCTGCTCGCGATGGCGCCGCGGCGGCTGTTGCTGAAGGCGGTGCGCAACGCGCTCAGGCGCAACGAATTCCATGTGGTGTACCAGCCGATCGTCGACGTCCAGACCCGCAGGACCGTCGGCGTCGAGGCGCTGCTGCGGTGGGAGCATCCGAAATGGGGGGCCATCAGCCCGGCGGTGTTCATCCCGCAAGTCGAGTCGAGTTCGATCCTGCCGAAGGTGACCGAATTCGTGGTGCGCACGGCCGCAGCGGAACTGACCGGCCTGACGCCCTCGATGCCGCTGCGTATCGCGGTCAACATCGCGCCGAAGGATCTCGAACGCCCGCGCTTCGTGTCCATCGTCGAAGAGACGATCCGCCAGCTGCCGCCGGGCTTCACGCTGGTGCTCGAAGTGACGGAGCGCCTCCTGCTCGAAAAGAACCCGCGCACCACCGCGATGTTTCTCGCGCTGCGCGCGAAAGGCGCGAAGTTCGCCATCGACGACTTCGGCACGCATCACAGCAATCTCGACCTGCTGTCCCGCTTTCCGTTCGACTACGTGAAGATCGACCGTCAGTTCATCTCGCCGCTGAAGACGGGCAATGCCAGGCTGATCGAAGGGATCGCGGCGCTCGCGCACCACTACGACCTGAAGCTCATTGCCGAGGGCGTGGAAACGGAAGAACAGCATCGAGCACTGCACGCGGTCGGGATCCAGTACGCGCAGGGCTATCTGTATCAGCACCCGCAGCGGCCGGAAAACCTGAAGCGCGATTTCACGTCGATGGCGACCTGAGCGCCGGCCGGCGCATCGCATGCGGGCCGGGCTTCGGCCCCGCGTCGCCGATGCCGGGCCGACACCGGCATCGCGCCGAACCACGTCGAACACGACGTCACGCGCCGGCGCGACCGAGCGGCTATTCTCTTCGCGACTCCGCTCGCCGTGCGACCGTGCATCCGTCCATGGCGCCGCGACGGTTTTCGGCGCGCGACGCTGGCTGCGGCATCCGGTCGACGCGACACGCACCGCGTGGCGGGTCGCGCGAGGGCTTCCTGCCACCTGACGCCATCGGCACGTACTCCGGCGGGAACCGCGCGACAGCGCTAAAATCCGCCGCCTGGGCATCCACGACGAGCAAGCGTTTTGACGGCGTTCGAGCAGGGTTTCATCCTCACCCGCCACTGGCGGGACACCGCGTCCGGCATCGAGATCGAGTTCTGGCTGGCAACCGAACACGGCCCGCGCCGCGTGCGGCTGCGCCCGCAGGAAGCCGTCGCGTTCGTGCCGGCCGAGCAGCAGGCGCTCGCCGAACGCACGCTGGCCGGCGAGCGCGAGGCTGAGCTGCGCCCGCTCGCGCTGCGCGACTTCCGTCAACGCCCGGTCGTCGGCCTCTACTGCCGGCGCTACCGTCATCTGTCCGGACTCCAGAAGCGCCTCGCCGCGGCCGGCGTCGACGTCTATGAAGCCGACGTGCAGCCGCCCGACCGCTACACGATGGAGCGCTTCATCACCGCGCCCGTGCAGTTTCGCGGCGTGCCCGGCCGCGACGGCACGCTGGCCGACGGCGAACTGAAAAGCGCGACCGGCTATCGCCCGGTGCTGCGCTGCGTGTCGCTCGACATCGAAACGAGCATCCACGGCGAGCTGTATTCGATCGCGCTCGAAGGCTGCGGACAGCGGCAGGTCTACATGCTCGGGCTGCCGAACGGCGATGCGCCCGCGCCCGCGCTCGACTTCCGGCTCGACTACTGCGACAGCCGGCCCGAGATGCTCGCGCGGCTCAACGCGTGGTTCGACGAGCACGATCCCGATGCGGTGATCGGCTGGAATCTCGTGCAGTTCGACCTGCGCATCCTGCACGCGCACGCGGAGCAGTTCGGCGTGCCGCTGAAGCTCGGCCGCGGCGGCAGCGTGCTCGACTGGCGCGCGCACGGCCAGCAGCCCGACCACTTCTTCGCGGGCGCGGCCGGCCGGCTGATCCTCGACGGCATCGACATGCTGAAATCGGCGACGTGGACGTTCCCGTCGTTCAGCCTCGAATACGTGTCGCAATCGCTGCTCGGCGAAGGCAAGTCGATCGACAATCCGTACCAGCGGATGGACGAGATCCAGCGCCGCTTCGATCACGACAAGCCCGCGCTCGCGCACTACAACCTGAAGGACTGCGAGCTCGTCACGCGCATCTTCGACAAGGCCGACCTGCTGTCCTTCGCGCTCGAACGCGCGACGGTCACGGGCCTCGCGGCCGATCGCACCGGCGGCTCGGTCGCGGCGTTCACGCACCTGTACCTGCCGCGCATGCACCGGCTCGGCTACGTCGCGCCGAACCTCGGCGACGTGACGGGGCAGAACAGCCCCGGCGGCTTCGTGATGGATTCGCGGCCCGGCCTGTACGACTCGGTGCTCGTGTTCGACTACAAGAGCCTTTATCCGTCGATCATCCGCACGTTCCTGATCGACCCGGCCGGGCTGATCGAAGGGCTCGCGCATCCGGGCGACGACACCTCCGTGCCCGGCTTTCTCGGTGCGCGCTTCTCGCGCACCGCGCATTGCCTGCCCGACATCGTGCGGCGCGTGTCGGAAGGCCGCGACGAAGCGAAACGGCAGCGTAACGCCCCGCTGTCGCAGGCGCTGAAGATCATCATGAACTCGTTCTACGGCGTGCTCGGCTCGACCGGCTGCCGGTTCTTCGATCCGCGCCTCGCATCGTCGATCACGATGCGCGGCCACGAGATCATGCATCGCACGCGCGAGCTGATCGAAGCTCAGGGATACGAAGTGATCTACGGCGACACCGATTCGACGTTCGTGTGGCTCGGCCACGCGCACGACGACGACGAAGCCGCCAGCAAGGGCCGCGCGCTCGTCGAGCACGTGAACCGCTGGTGGCGCACGCACCTGCACGATCGCTTCGGGCTGGAGAGCGCGCTCGAGCTGCAGTACGAGCGGCATTACCGCCGCTTCCTGATGCCGACCGTGCGCGGCGCGGAGGAAGGCAGCAAGAAGCGCTACGCGGGCCTCGCGCGCGCGGCCAACGGCGGCGAAGACCTCGTGTTCAAGGGGCTCGAAACGGTGCGCACCGACTGGACGCCGCTCGCGCAGGTATTCCAGCGCGAACTCTACCGGCGCGTGTTCAAGCGCGAGCCGTACCAGGACTTCGTGCGCGACTACGTGCGCCGCACGCTCGCCGGGGAATTCGACGCGCAACTGATCTATCGCAAGCGCGTGCGCAGGCCGTTGAGCGAATATCAACGCAACGTGCCGCCGCACGTGCGCGCCGCGCGGATCGCCGACGAATTCAACCAGGCGCGCGGCCGGCCGCTCCAGTATCAACGCGGCGGCTGGATCAGCTACGTGATGACGACGGCCGGCCCCGAACCGCTGGAGACGATGCGCTCGCCGATCGACTACGCGTTCTACGTGAGCCGCCAGCTGCAACCGGTCGCCGATGCGATCCTGCCGTTTTTGCGGGACGACTTCGAACGCGTGATTTCAGGGCAGGGACAGTTGTTCGGCGACTGACGGGATGGCGGCATCGCGTCCGCCGATATCGTCATAGGGTTGCACTCGCAACCGCTTCGCGCCCCATGATCGGCATTCATGTCGGCTCTTGCGCCGAGCGATAAGTAAAACCGATCGACCCGGTCAGAAATCCGACTTGGACGCCGCGCGCGCCGCAGCGCACAATTTCGTCCATCGCAATCGAATGAAACCCTGATCCTTCGCAACCGAGTTTTCGTGGCGCCCGCGGCAATCGACGTGGCGTCGCCATACGCTTGAATAAAAAGGAAAAGGCGCGCACGCCGTGCTTGAAATGCCTGCAACACCCCCCCTTTTCGTGCGGTCTCCTGTTCCCGCACACCCCACCGCCCTCCGCCGCCGCGCATGCCGCAAGCCGGCGCTGCAGCAGATGACGTGCGGCACCCCGCCTCCGACGCCGTAACGCAGCCGCAGCAACGCTCTCCGCCTGTCTCGCCCAAGGAAACCGACGTGTCGCAAGCCACCGTCGCGCCGCTACGGCCGCGCGATCCATTCTCTATTGATCCGAGAAAGCTCCTTTTCTCGATCAGCACTTTTATCGCCGCCGCGCTTGTGCTGCTGATCTCGTTTACCGTCAGTTTTCCGCGCCCGTGGTGGGCGTTGCTGACCGTGTACGTGACCGCGCAGCCGATGGCCGGCGCGTTCCGCCCGAAGGTCATCTACCGGCTCGCGGGCATCGCGACCGGCGCGGTGGTGACGGTCGTGGTCGCGCCCAACCTGCAGAACTCGCCGGCCCTGCTGGTGCTGTGCCTCGCGCTGTGGATCGGCTTCTGCATCTATCTCGCGGTGCTGGACCGCACGCCACGTGCGTTCCTGTTCCAGATGGCCGCATTCAGCTCGGCCGTGATCTGCTTCCCGTATCTCGACGATCCGACCAACATCTTCATCACCGCGGTGTCGCGCGTCGAGGAAATGACGGTGGCGATCCTGTGCGTGACGATCACGCACATGCTGCTGAAGCCCGCGAACAGCCGGCCGGTGATTCACGAACGCGCGCTGTCGTTTCTGGGTGACGCGTGCCGCTGGACGGTCGACGCATTCGGCACGCAGCACACGCGGCTCGAACACGAGCATCGCCGCAAGCTCGCGGCCGATGTGACCGAGCTCGGGATGATCGCGACGACGCTGCCGTTCGACCAGCGCTTCGCGCTCGCGACGCGCGACACGGTCACCGCGCTGCAGCACCGCCTCGCCGCGCTGCTGTCGATCGCGTCGGCCGCCGCGAACCGGCTCGACCAGTTGCGCGCGCTGAACGCGGTCGATGCGGAAACCGCCGCACTGGTCGACGCGGTGGTCGAGGACCTGAAGGCGTCACAGGAAGTCGGCGAAGCACTCGACGTCGGCCTCGCCGCGCGCTGTCGCGCGCTGGCGGCCGAGCGCCTGCTCGATCCGACCTGGACGTCGCTGCTCGCCGCGAACCTGTTCGACCGCACCGCCGATTTCATCGACACGCTGCACGCCGCGCGCGGACTCGTGCGGACCTTCGCGGAAAGCGATGCCGAACTCGAACGCCATCTGCCGCCGGTCGACGGCGCGCAGCGCTTCCGGCTCTCGCGCGACCACGGGCTCGCGCTGCTGGCAGGCGCCGCGACGACCACCGCGATCATCATCTACTGCGCGGTGTGGATCCTGCTCGCGTGGCCGAACGGTTCAGCCACCGCCGCGTTCGCCGCGCTCATCACCTGCTCGTTCGCGGCGCAGGACGATCCCGCGCCGGTGATCGGCCGCTACCTGGTGTCGACGCTCGTCACCTTTCCGCTCGCCGCGCTGTACCTGTTCGTGATCCTGCCGCGTGTCGACGGCGCCGGGATGCTGATCCTGACGCTCGCACCGGCCTTCATCTGGATGGGCTACATCCAGGCCGATCCCGCGCGCACCGCACGCGCGCTTCCGATGTTCTCCTGCTTCATCGTCGCCATGGGCTTTCTCGATCGTTTCCAGGCCGACTTCGCGCTGTTCCTCAACACGGGGCTTGCACAGGTCGGCGGCATCGTCACGACACTGGTCGTGACCAAACTCTTCCGCTCGGCCAGCACGCGCTGGACCGCATACCGGATCGTGCGCCAGAACTGGGCCGATCTCGCGCAGATGGCCGACCCGCACCGGCCGCTCGATGCGCCCACGTGGACCGCGCGCGCGGTCGACCGGCTCGGCCAGGTGGCCGCGCGCATGGCGTTCGCGAACCCGGGCGACGCGCTGCATGCCGTCGACGGGCTGAGCGACCTGCGCATCGGCCGCAACATCATCCAGGTGCGCGAAGGTCTCGACAAAGGCGATGCGCAGACGCGCGTCGCGATCGAAGCCGCGCTGCAAGAGGTGTCGAACCTGTACCGCGCACGCGCCGACGCCCATCACCCGATCCCGGCCACGGCGGCGCTCATGCGCACGCTGAACCGCGCGATCGGCGCCGCCTCGCGCAACACCACCGGCCGCGACGACGCCACGCTGCTCGCGCTGGTCGGCATGCGCTGCAACCTGTTTCCGCATGTCCAACTCGTCGAAGGAGCGACCCGATGATCGAAGAGATCCATATTTTCGGCATCTACATGCCATCCGCACTCGCGTGGGCCGTCGTCGCGCTGGCCGTCACGTTCCTGCTGCGCGGCGTGCTGGTGCGCCTGCCGCTGCGCGTGCTGCTGTGGCAACCGGCGCTCGTCGAGCTCGCGACGTTCTTCGTGCTGTGGTGGGGCATCGCCCGTCTCGCCGACGCCTATTTCCCGTATCGCCTCCTTTCCTGAACATGAAGCGAATCATCCCCCTGTTGCGCACCGTGCTGACGGTCGCGATCATCCTCGGCATCCTCGGCGCGATCTACGGGCTGTGGGTGCGCTACCAGATCGAACCGCTCACCCGCGACGGCAAGGTGCGCGCCGACGTGGTGCCGATCGCGCCCGACGTGAGCGGCCTCGTCACCGACGTGCGCGTGCACGACAACCAGAAGGTCACGAAAGGCCAGATCCTGCTCGTGATCGATCCGTCGCGCTACCGCATCGCGCTCGAACAGGCCGATGCGAACGTCGCAAGCGAGCAGGCCGAACTCGACGAAGCGGTGCGCGAAGACCGCCGCAATCGCGCGATGCCGGACGTCGTCGCCGAAGAATCGACGCAGCAAGGCACGACGCGCGTCGAGAAACTGCGCGCCGCGCTCGCGCAGGCGCACTCCGCGCGCGATCTTGCCGCGCTGAACCTGGCGCGCACGCTGGTGCGCGCGCCGATCGACGGCACCGTGACCAACGTCGGGCTGCTGCCGGGTGTCTACCTGAACGCCGGCAAGGGCGCGATGGCGCTGGTGAACGACGCGTCGCTGCGCGTCGAAGGCTACTTCGAGGAAACCAAGCTGCCGGCCATTCATGTCGGCGATCCGGCCAGCATCTACCTGATGGGTGTCGCCACCGAGATCCGCGGTCACGTGCAGAGCATCGCCGGCGGCGTCGAGGACCGCGAACGCGCGGGCGGCGATGCGCAGCTCGCGAACGTGAACCCGGCGTTCACCTGGGTGCGGCTCGCGCAGCGCATCCCGGTGCGCGTCGTGATCGATGCGGTGCCGCCCGGCGTGCGGCTCGTGCCGGGGCAAACCGCATCGGTCGAGATTCACTCGCGGGCCGGCGACGTGACGGTACGCAGGAGCCTGCCATGGTGAGCCTGCGAACGACCGCCCTCGCCGCGCTGTGCATCGCGCTCGCCGCGTGCGCGGAGGTCGGCCCCGACTATCGCGTTCCGTCGAACGCGCTCGTGAACGCACCGGCCGCGAACGGCGTGTTCGTTGCGGGCGCAGCGGTCGCGTCGACCGATCCGTTGCCCGATCACTGGTGGCGTCTCTACAACGATCCGGTGCTCGACGGGCTCGTCGAAAAAGCGCTGGCGAGCAACGTCGACCTGCGCGCCGCGCAGGCGAACCTCGAGCGCAGCAACGCGCTGCTCGCGGCGACACGCACGGCGCGTGAGCCGAGCGTCGGCGTCGACGCGTCGACGAACTACACGCAGCAGTCGGCGGCCTCGGTGTTGTCGCACGTCGAGCCGCCGCGTCACGAGATCTACAACATGGGGCTCACGATGAGCTACGACCTCGACCTGTTCGGCGGCATCCGGCGCGGGATCGAGGCGGCGTCGGCCGACAACGAGGCCGTCGCCGCGGCGCGCGATCTCGTGCGCGTGAACGTCGCCGCCGAAGTGACGCGCGCGTATTCGGACCTGTGCAATGCCGGCAACCAGATCGACGTGCTGCAACGTTCGATCGCGATCCAGCAGCAGCGCCTCGCGCTGACGCGCCAGTTGATTGCGAACGGCCGCGCACCGACGTTCGAGCAGCAGCGCGACCAGGGCGGCATCGAGAACAGCCGCGCGCAGCTCGCGCCGTGGCAGGCACGCCGGCTGAACGCGGCGTTCCGGCTCGCGACGCTGTCCGGGCAGCCGCCGGAAAACTACGATCGCACGCTGCTGACGTGCAGCACGCCGCTTCAGCTGTCGAAGCCGCTTCCGACCGGCGACGGGCGTGCGCTGCTGAAACGCCGCCCCGACGTGCGGGCGGCCGAGCGCCGGCTTGCGGCGTCGACGGCGCGCATCGGCGTCGAGACGGCCGCGCTCTATCCGGACATCAAGCTCGGCGCGAGCATCGGCTCGACCGGCGGCGCCGCCGCGTTCTTCACACCGCTGACGAACCGCTTCGCGATCGGCCCGATGGTCACGTGGGACCTGCATCGCAGCACGATCCGCGACCGCATCGAAGCCGCGCACGCCGACAGCCGCGCGAGCCTCGCCCATTTCGACTCGACCGTGCTCACCGCGCTGCGCGAAACCGAAACGTCGCTCGATACCTATGCGGGTGCGCTCGACCGCTTGCAGCGCCTTGAAGCGTCGCGCGACGCGGCGCGCAACGTGATGGACCGGACCGACGAGCTGCGGCGCGGCGGCCGGGTCGGCGGGCTGGCGTCGCTCGATGCGCAGCGCACGTGGCTGGCCGCCGAAACGGCGGTCGCAGCCGCACAGCAGGATGTGAACAACGACCAGATCTCGACGTTCCTGGCGCTCGGAGGCGGTTGGCAATGAGCGTACCCGACGACCTGACGATCGAACGCGATGCGGCGCCCGCATCGGTCACGACAACCGCGCCCGACACCGGCGTTGCCACGCTTGCCGACGTCTTCCCGCGCACCGTGCGAGCGCGGCCCGCCGCGTCGCAACCAGCGCATAATGTCGCCATGCCCGATCCACGCGACCAGCGACTCAATCCGCGGAAGATGAAGTTCACCCAACGCAGCCCCCTCCTTCGCAACATCAGCTATCTGCTGGCGATCGACGAGCACCGCAACTTCACGCGAGCCGCCGAAGCGCTCAGCGTGTCGCAGTCGGCGTTATCGCAGAAGGTGCGCCAGCTCGAGGACGAACTCGGCGCGCAACTGTTCGACCGCAGCGGGCGTATGGTCCAGCTCACCGATTTCGGCAGCGTCTACCTCGAATACGCGCGCCGCGCGCACAACGACCTGCTGACCGCGCAGCGCGCGCTGCACGACGTGCACGACCTGTCGCGCGGGCAACTGCGGATCGGCTTCACGCCGACCTTCACCGAATACCTCGTCGCGCCCGTGATCGAGCAGTTCCACGAGCGCTATCCGGGCATCGTGATCGAGATCACCGAGATGTCGCTCGATGCGGTGGAAACCGCGCTGGGCGACGATCAGGTCGATCTCGCATTCGGCTTCGTCGACGTGCGCTCCGACGAAATCGAGGCCGAGGCGCTGTTTCCCGAGCAACTGATGCTCGTGGTCGGCCGCACGCATCCGCTGACCGCGCAGCGCGAGCCCGTCACGCCGACGCAGCTCGCCGGCACGCCGCTCGCGTTGCTGACGACGAGCTTCGTGTCGCGCTTCTATGTCGACAGTTATTTCCAGTCGTACGACATGCAGCCCGACGTCGCGCTGCAGGCGAATTCGATCAGCGCGGTGCTGAAGATCGTGAGCCGCGGCAAGATCGCGACGATCCTGCCCGGCACGATCGAGTTCGAGCATCGCGACCTGCAGTACGTGCCGCTGGATCCGCCGTTTCCAGTCCGCACGGTCGCGCTGCTGCGTCGCAAGGGCGCGTACCGCACCGTCGCGTCGACCGCGTTCGCCGAGCTGGTGCGCGAGATGCTCGAACACGGCAGCCTGTCGTCGCTGCGCACACTGACACCACGCGATCACGCGTGACCGCCGTTTCGTCGCCCGACGGGCGACGAAACCCGCACGAATCGCCGAGTCGACCCGACGCCGCGCCCCCATGACGGGCGCGGCGATCGTGCGCATGCGTCGGCGCCGCCTTCATTTCGAATTCCGAATTTTTATCCCTGTATTCGTGTAATCCCCTTCGTCGATCGACAATCTATTTGTCTTATCGACCGCATCGGAAATTCGCCTTGGACACGACTAGGGTTTTCCTTCATCCTTTCGTCATCGATTCAAGGTAATCCAACCGCACCGAATCCCGACGCAGCGGGCGCCAGAACCCCAACCGCACGATCTTTCCGTGATGCGCGGACATACCGGATCGAACATGAAAAAATCCATACCTATATTATCGGAATCCTAAATGTTTAATTCTTTCATTACCCCCGTCGTGACCGTTCTCATCGCATTTTCCGGCGTCGCCGCAACCACCAGCGCATACGCACAACAACAACAACAACAACAACCGGCATCGCAAGCAGCCGCCCCCGCCTACACCGCGCAACTCGCCGCCCGCTCGAACGACGGCAGCAGCGTGCGCGCCACCGCCGCGACGAAGGCCATCGTTCCGCTTCGCCCGGCGCCGGCCACCCGCCAGCCCGCTACGGATGCCGACTGCGTCGGCCCCGTGAGCTTCTGCAACGTCTACTTCGGCAGCTGATCGCACCGCCTCCAACGCCCCTGCCACAGGAATCGTCGTGAACCATCTGTTCAGTGCGATGCGGGTCTTTCTCAAGGTCGCAGACACGCATCATTTCTCCCATGCCGCGCACCAGTTGAATCTTTCGCCGTCGCTGGTCACGCGTTACGTCGGCGATCTCGAAGCGCACCTGGGCGTGAAGCTGCTGCAACGGTCGACGCGCAAGACGGTGCTGACCGAAGTCGGCGTCCGCTATGCGGAAGGATGCCGCGCGCTGCTGATGGATCTGTCCGAAATCGAGTCGCGCGCCACGCAGGCATCGAGCCAGATTGCCGGCGACCTGAACGTCGTCGTGCTCCACAGCCTGATGTCGACGGAGCTGGCCGGACTGTTCGCCGAATACCAGTCGCGTCATCCGGACGTGTCGCTGCACATCACGCTGACCGAAGCGGAAGTGGACCTGCTCGGCGGCAGCTTCGACGCCGGCATCGTCGCCGACTCGATGATCACGTCGGTGTCCGTCGTGTCGCGCACGCTGGTGCATGCACCGCTCGTCGCGGTCGCGTCGCCCGGCTACCTGCTCGAAGCGGCAGCCCCGCGGCGGCCAGCCGACCTCGACGGCCACCGGATCATCAGCCTCGCGACCGGCCCGAGAACCTGCCGGTGGGCCGGCCCGAACGGCACGCTCGATGCGCTCCAGCTCGATGCGCCGGTTACCGTGAACAGCGCGTTGATGCAGCGCCAGCTCGCGCTGGCCGGCAGCGGCATCGCGCTGCTGCCCGAATACGCGGTCGCCAACGACCTGCGCATCGGCACGCTGACGCGCGTGCTCGGCGACTACCGGATCGTGAACGACGGCGTGACCGTGTCGCTCGTGTACCCGGGCCGCGAGTTCCTGCCCGGCAAGGTGCGCGCGTTCGTCGATCTCGCGGCCGAACGATTCAGGTTGCCGTCGATCAGCGCGCCGCGTGCCGTCGGTGCGGTCAACGCGAGGGTCGCCGATGCGGCGATTGCCGATGCGTGAACGCCGCGTCGCGCGCCGCCCACTTTCACTCGATCTGGAACAGAGCTCGCCAGGATTGGCCGTATATCCCGGCGATCCGGGTTCCTAAACTTGTCACGTCGGTTCAGGCCATCGCACTCGCGCCGAACCGCAACGAAACCTTCTGAGGAAATCGTGAAATCCATCATCGTCACCATCGCCACTGTCGCCGCTACCGCCACCGTTCTGCTCGCCGCACCGACCGCGTCCTACGCGCAGTCGTCGCACTCGACGCTCACGCGCGCACAGGTTCGCCAGGAACTGCTCGACCTCGAATCGGTCGGCTACGATCCGTCGACCGGCGAAAGCGACAACTATCCGGACGACCTGATCGCCGCCCAGGAACGCCTGGCCGCGAAGCGCCTCGCCGAGCACAAGAGCAGCGAAGCCGCCTATGGTCCGACCGGCGCGCCGGGCACGTTTTCGGGCGCACCGGCAGTCGCCGCGGTGAAGCGATAACGCGCCGCCACGCGCTGCGGCAAGCATGACTTCCCGAGCCGAACCGCTCGCCGCCTGAAACAACGACGCCGTCGTCGGCCAGTACGACGGCGTCCTGACACCGCCGCACCTCCATCAAGCCGCTTCTTGCGCCGAACGCGCGCACCGGTCCGCCCGGACACCCGCCGAACCGCTCCGATCTTTCCGTCGCCGACCGTCCGTAGCCGCCGCCGGCTCCGCGTCGCGCCTCCCTTCCCGGCACGCCAGCGTCCGCCATCCCGAACCGGATACGGCCGGCCGCCGCCCTCGCCCCGGGGAAAACCCGACCACGTCACAGCGCAACTTCTCGTTGACACAGCGATTTTTGCCCTTCTAATATGCACACAACGTTGAACACAACAAAACACACATCCTTGTGTGGAACAAACAGCAGGATCCGGGTTTACCCATATCGAGTGAGGTCACCATGAATCGACTGTCCCGTTTCACCCGTCAAATCGCCGCGTGCGCCGTGGCGGCGGCGTCGTTGCTTTCCGCCGCGCCCTCGTACGCTGCCGGGCCCGATGCCTGGGCCGCCGTGAAGAAGGCCGGCGTGCTGCGCTGCGGCGCGGCGGTCGCGCCGCCGTACGTGATGCGCGACCCGAAAACGGGCGCCTACAGCGGTTTCTTCTCGGATCTGTGCCGCGATTTCGGGCAGAACGTGCTGAAGGTGAAGGTCGAATTCGTCGACACGAGCTGGGACAACATCGTGGCGGGCCTGCAATCGGACAAATGGGATCTGTCGCTGGCGCTGAACGACACGCCCGAGCGTGAAAAGGCCGTCGCGTTCTCCGCGCCGGCGACCGATTACAACGTCTCGTTCGTCTACAACAAGAACAATCCGCGCGTGCCGAAGAACCTCCGCTCGATCACCGACATCGACAAGCCGAACGTCACGGTCGCGGTGATGTCCGGCACGTCGCAGGACAAGGCGATTTCGGCCGAACTGAAACAGGCGCGGATCATGCGGCTGCCGGGCAACGACGAGACGCGCCTGTCGCTGATCTCGAAGCGCGCCGACCTGCTCGCCGACGCGAACATCACCAACATGCTGTTGACCGAAGCGCACCCCGACTGGGCCGCCAGCTTCAATCCGGCGCCGCCGCTCGCGCAGCAGGAAGTCGCGTTCGGGCTGCGCAAGGACACGCCGAAGGCCGACCTCGACGTGCTCAACGACTACCTCGCCCAGCAGGTCAAGTCGGGCGCGATGAACCGCCTGATCAAGACGTCCGTGCAGGCGATGCTCGTCCCCGGCAAGTAAGCGCCGGCCGCGCAAACGGGCCCGGCCGCTCGCCGGCGGGCGTCGATTTTCCGATACGTACTTGGCGCGCCGAACTCGGGCGCCCCTGGAGAGACAGTCATGTTGTCGCCTCAAACGACGGCCGTCAGGTCGGCCATGCATCCCCTTTCGACCACGCGCTTCGCCGCGTCCGCGCCGTCCGCCGATTTCGTCCGCCTGCGCGACGTGCACAAGGCGTACGGCCCGAACCTCGTCGTCATGGACGGCATGAGTCTCGACATGCGCGTCGACGACCGGCTCGTGATCATCGGCCCGAGCGGCAGCGGCAAGAGCTCGCTGCTGCGCGTGATGATGGGCCTCGAAGGCATCCAGCGCGGCGAGATCGCGTTCCAGGGTGCGTCGTACATCCGCGGCGGCGATGCGCGCGGCGGCTGGCGCATCGACGCGAAACTGCAGAAGCAGGTCGGCATGGTGTTCCAGCACTACACGCTGTTTCCGCACCTGTCGGTGCTGGGCAACCTGATCCTCGCGCCCGTGCGGGTCGGCGGGCTGTCGAAGGCCGACGCCACCGAGCGTGCCCGCATGTATCTCGCGCGCCTCGGCCTCGAAAGCAAGCTGCATGCGTACCCGAGCCAGCTTTCCGGCGGCCAGAAGCAGCGCGTGGCGATCGCGCGCGCGCTGATGCTCGAACCGAAGCTGATGCTGTTCGACGAAGTGACGTCCGCGCTCGATCCGGAGATGGTCGTCGAAGTGCAGAACGTGATGCTGCAGCTCGCCGAGCAGAAGATGGCGATGATCATCGTCACGCATGACATGCACTTCGCGAAGGACATCGCCACGCGCGTGGTGTTCTGCGCGAACGGCAAGATCGTCGAGGAAGGCGCGCCGGACCAGATCTTCAAGTGTCCGAAGGAAGCGCGCACGCGGGAATTCCTCGAGAAAGTCCTGCATCTCGACTGAGGCCGAAGCCATGAACTACCACTTCGATTTCAGTTTCCTCCTGGGCAGCATCGGCGCGCTGCTCGACGGGCTGCGGGTGACCGTCGTGCTCGCGGTTGCCGCGAACGCGATGGGTCTCGTGCTCGGCTTCGTGCTGTGCCTGCTCGCGATGAGCCGCTGGACGCTCGTGCGCTGGCCGGCCCAGCTCTTCATCGAATTCTTCCGCTGCACGCCGGCGCTGCTGCAGATCATCTGGTTTTTCTACTGCATCCCGATGATGGTCGACGTGTTCATCGATCCGGTCGCGATGGGCGTGCTCGCGCTCGGGCTGAACCTGACCGCGTTCAACGCGGAAGCGTACCGCGCCGGCGTGCAGGCCGTGCCAAAGGAGCATCTCGACGCCGCGGTGGCGCTCGGCCTCAAGCCGTGGCAGCGCACGATGTTCGTCGTGCTGCCGCAGGCGCTGCGCAGCGCGATGCCGGTGCTGCTGACGAACGGCATCGGCAGCCTGCAGCAAAGCGCGCTGGTGGCGATCGTCGCGGTGGGCGACCTGATGTACGTCGCCAAGAGCGTTGCGACGCAGGCGTACCGGCCGCTCGAAACGTACTCGGTGGTCGCGCTCGTGTATTTCGCGCTGTCGCTGCCGATCGCGAAACTCGTCAATGTCATCGAGCGTCGTCAGGACGCTGCCGTCCAGCGCTGAGGAGCCCGCCGTGAACCTCGATTTTTCCGTCGTCTGGCCGTACTGGCTCGTGCTCGCGAAGGGCCTCGGGCTGACGCTCGCGTTCACCGTGACCTGCGCGCTCGTCGGCAGCCTGCTCGGCTTCGCGCTGAGCCTGTTGCGGATGTCGCCGTCGCGCTGGCTGCGCGGGCCCGTCACCGCGTTCGTCGAATTCTTCCGCGGCACGCCGCTGCTGATCCAGCTGTTCTGGGTGTTCTTCTGCTTCCCGGTCGTGCTGCGGCTGCCGATTCCGCCGTACCTGTCGGTGCTGATCTCGTGGACGCTGTACATGGCCGCGATCACGAGCGAGACGTTTCGCGGCTCGCTGAAGTCGATCGCCGGCGAGCAGCACGACGCATGCATCGCGCTCAGCCTGTCGCCGCACGTGAAGATCGTCTACGTGATCTTTCCGCAGGCGCTGCTGCGCGCGATTCCGCCGCTGCTGTCGAACGTCGTGAGCCTGTTCAAGGAGAGCGCGCTCATTTCGTCGGTGGGCATCGCCGACCTGATGTTCGTCGGCCAGAACATCTCGAACAGCACCGCACGACCCGTCGAGTTCCTGACCACGGTCGCCGTCATCTATTTCCTCGTCGCCTTTCCGCTGACCCGCATGGTCGGCGTAGTGGAGTCCAGGATGCTCAGGCGCTATGCCTATTAACCCTCAACGCTCGTCAAGCCGGAGAAAACTCATGCAACTGAAAGGCATTCTGCCCGCCCTCGTCACGCCGTTCGATGCATCGGGCGCCGTCGATCACGACACGCTCGCGTCGATCCTCGAATATCAGCTCGCCGCGGGCGTCAGCGGCTTCGTGCCGCTCGGTTCGACGGGCGAGTACTACGCGCTCACGAACGACGAGCGCCGCGCGGTGATGAAGACCGTGCGCGAAGTGGTCGGCGATCGCGGCACGCTGATCGCCGGCGCGAACGGCTCGTCGACGCGCGAAGTGATCGAGCAGGTGCGCCAGGCGCGCGACGCCGGCTACACGAACATCCTGATCGCGCCGCCGTACTACGCGCTGCCGTCGCAGGACGAACTGACCGGCCACTACGAAGCGATCCTCGCCGCGGTGACCGACGTGAACGTCATTCTGTACAACTACCCGGTGCGCACCAACGTCGAGGTCGGCTTCGGCGTGCTCGACGCGCTCAAGGATCATCCGCGCGTGATCGGCATCAAGGAAAGCAGCGGCAACCTGCTGCGCGCGATCGAGATCGGCGAAAAGTACCGCGACCACTACCAGCTGTCGTGCGGCTCGGACGACCAGGCGCTCGACTTCTTCCTGTGGGGCGCGACGAGCTGGATCTGCGGGCCCGCAAACTGCTTCGCGAAACAGGTCGTGCGCTTCTACGACACATTCTCGGCCGGCGACATCGCGGGCGCGCAGAACGTGATGCGTTCGCTGTTCCCGGTGATGGCGAGCATGGAGTCGGGCAAGTTCATCCAGAAGGTCAAGTACGGTTGCGAGCTGGCCGGCTTCAAGGTCGGCAACGCGCGCATGCCGCTGCAGCCGCTGACCGACGACGAAAAAGCGGCGTTCCGCGCGATCTTCGAGGCATCGCAGGCATAACGCGCACCCGTACCGGCGTCGCGCGGCGCCGGTACGCCGACCGAGGAATCCCAACATGACGATTCACAGCTTTACCTGCATCGAAGGCCATACCGAAGGCATGCCGGTGCGCATGGTGATCGACGGTGCGCCCGCGCTGCAGGGTGCGACGATGAACGCACGCCGCGAGGACTTCGTCGCGCATCACGACTGGGTGCGCCGCACGCTGATGCTGGAGCCGCGCGGCCATGCGCACATGTCGGGCACGATCTTCTACCCGAGCGTCAGCGACAACGCCGATTTCAGCCTGCTGTTCATCGAGACGTCGGGCTGCCTGCCGATGTGCGGCCACGCGACGATCGGCTCGATCGCGTTCGCGATCGAGGAGCGGCTCGTCGTGCCGAAGCAGCCGGGCATGGTGACGGTCGACGTGCCGGCCGGGCAGATCGTCGCGCGCTACGAGATGGACGGCGCGCGCGTGAGCTCGGTGCGCTTCACCAACGTGCCGAGCTTCCTGCTCGCACGCGACGTCGAGATCGACGTTCCCGCGCTCGGCACGCTGGCCGTCGACATCGCGTACGGCGGCAACTTCTACCCGATCGTCGAGGTGCAGCCGAACTTCCCCGGTTGCGAGCATTTCACGCCGGACGAACTGCTGGCGTGGGGCCGCGACGTGCAGCGCGCGGTCAACGCGGCGCTCGACGTCGTGCACCCCGATCATCCGGCGATTCGCGGCGTGCACCATTGCATGTGGACGGGCAAGCCGATCGCCGACGATGCGCACGGGCGCGCGGTGGTGATCGCCGGCGACAGCCTCGTCGACCGTTCGCCATGCGGCACCGGCAGCTCGGCACGCGTCGCGCAGCGTTTCGCGCGCGGCTGGCTGAAGGCCGGCGACGCGTATTGCCACGAGAGCCTGATCGGCAGCCGCTTCATCGGCCGCGTCGAATCGGTCACACGCCTCGACAGCGGGCTCGACGCCGTGCGGCCGAGCATCGAAGGGCGCGCGTGGGTCACCGGGCGCGCGCAGTATCGCGTCGATGCGTCCCAACCGTATGCGCACGGCTTCAGCCTGCAGGAGTTCGTCAATTGAATGCGATTCCGCGACCACCCGCTCCCGCGGCGCCCGGTACGGCCCGGCAGGAAACCGCCGTCGTGATCGGCGGCGGGATCGTCGGCGTGTGCTGCGCGCTCTATCTGCAGCGCGACGGCCACGCCGTCACGCTGATCGATCCGGCCGCGCCCGGCGACAGCACCGCGAAATGGAGCTGCGGGCAGATGGCCGTCAGCGAGATCATCCCGCTGTCGAAGCCCGGCATCCTGATGAAAGTGCCGCGCTGGCTGATGGACCAGAAGGGGCCGCTCGCGCTGCGGCCCGGCGCACTGCCGGGCATCCTGCCGTGGTTCTTCCGGTTCGTCGCGTCGGCCCGTCACGCGAAGATCGTGTCGATCGCGCAGGCAATGGCCACGCTCACGCACGACGTCTATGCCGACTACGCGCCGCTGCTCGACGCGTGCGGCGACCGCGCGCTGATGGGCCAGCGGCCAGTGCTCGAAGTCTTCGACGATCCGGCCGGCATCACGCACGAAGAGCCGCATCTGGACCTGCGACAGTCGCTTGGATTCGAATCGCAGCGACTGTCGGCCGCGGACATCGGCGACCTCGAACCGGCGCTCGCAGGGAAGTTCCGGCACGGGCTGCTGTTTCCCGACTGGCGCGCGGTCAACGATACCGAAGGCTTCGTCGCGGCGCTGACGGCCAGCTTCGAAGCGCAAGGCGGCCGCCGCATCCGCGCGAACGCGTCGCGCGTCGACGAGGCGTCCGGACGCGCGACGGGCGTAACGCTCGCGAACGGCGAGCGCCTCGCGGCCGATCACGTGGTCGTCGCGGCCGGCATCGGCTCGCGCGCATTCTTCGGCCAGCTCGGCGTACGCGTACCGCTCGAAGGCATCGCCGGCTATCAGGCGCTCGTCGCCGATCCGGGCGTCGAGTTCCGTCACTCCGTCATCTATGCGGACGGCGGCTTCTGCTTCAGCCCGATGACGCGCGGGCTGCAGATCGGCGGCACGATCGAGTTCGCCGGCCGCGATGCGGCGCCGAACTTCCGCCGCGCGGACATCATCCTGGAGAAAGCCAAACGCATCCTGCCCGAGCTGCAGACGACGCACGTCGAGTACGGCGTCGGCTACCGGCCGTTCCTGCCCGACACGAAACCGGTGATCGACCGCTCGAAGCGGCTGCCGAACGTGGTCATGGCGTTCGGTCACGGCCAGCTCGGCCTCACGCTCGGCGCAACGACCGGGCGGCTGGTCGCTGACCTCGCCGCCGGCCGCCCGACGCGGCAGGACCTTGCGCCATTCAGCGCTTATCGCTTCGCCTGACTTTCGAGACCTTCATGCACTCCTACGAACGACTTTTCATCGACGGCCGCTGGGTGGCGCCCGTTCAGGGCCGTACCTTCGACACGCTCGATCCGGGCGACGAAACCGTGATCGCGAAAGTGGCCGCCGCCACGGCGGAAGACATCGATGCGGCGGTCAAGGCCGCGCGGCGCGCCTTCGACGAAGGCCCGTGGCCGCGCATGACCGGCGCGCAGCGGGCCGCCGTGCTGCGCGCGATCGCGCAAGGCATCCGCGACCGTCTGCCCGAACTCGCCGAGCTCGAAGTGCGCGACAACGGCAAGCCGCTGCCCGAAGCGCTGTGGGATCTCGGCGATGCGGCCGGTTGCTTCGACTTCTACGCGGGGCTCGCCGAACGACTCGACAGGGGTACGGAAACGTCCGTGCCGCTCGCGGACGAACGCTTCAGCACCGTCGTGCGCAAGGAGCCGATCGGCGTGGCCGGCGCAATCATCCCGTGGAATTTTCCGCTGCTGATGGCCGCGTGGAAGGTCGCGCCCGCGCTCGCGGCCGGCTGCACGATGGTACTGAAGCCGTCCGAGCTGACGCCGCTCACCGCGCTGGAGCTGGCCGGCATCGCCGATGCGGCCGGGCTGCCGGCCGGCGTGCTGAACGTCGTGACGGGCCTCGGCGCGGACGCCGGCGCGCCGCTCGCCGAGCACCCGGGCATCGACAAGCTTGCATTCACCGGCAGCGTGCCGACCGGCAGCCGGATCATGCAGGCCGCCGCGCGCGACATCAAGAACGTGAGCCTCGAACTCGGCGGCAAGTCGCCGTTCATCGTGTTCGGCGACAGCGATCTCGAAGCGGCCGTCGAATGGATCCTGTTCGGCATCTTCTGGAACCAGGGCGAAGTGTGTTCGGCCACGTCGCGCGTGCTCGTCGAACGCCCGCTGTATGCGCCGCTCGTCGAGCGGCTCGCGCAGGAAGCGCGCAAAATCACCATCGGCAACGGTCGCGACGACGGCGTGCTGCTCGGCCCGCTGGTGAGCCGCGGGCAGTACGACAAGGTGCGGGAAGCCATTGCGCGCGGCCGCGACGAAGGCGCGCGGCTCGTCACGGGCGGCGGGCGGCCCGCGCATCTCGAGCGCGGTTACTTCATCGAACCGGCCGTGTTCGCCGACGTGCCGGAAGACAGCTGGATCTGGCGCGAGGAAATCTTCGGGCCGGTGGTCTGCGTGCGGCCGTTCGATACGGAAGACGAAGCGGTACGCTCGGCCAACGATTCGCGCTTCGGTCTCGCGGCGGCGGTCATGTCGGCCGACCTGCCGCGCTGCGAGCGCGTGGCACGCGCGATGCGCGCGGGCATCGTGTGGATCAACTGCTCGCAGCCGACGTTCACGGAGGCGCCGTGGGGCGGCTACAAGCAGAGCGGGATCGGGCGCGAACTCGGCGAATGGGGGCTGAACAACTACCTCGAGATCAAGCAGATCACGCGCTACGACAGCGACAAGCCGTGGGGCTGGTACATCAAGTAGGAAGGTGAATCGATCATGCGCTGGAACAAAACGCTGCAACTCGTCGACGTGCATTGCGAGGGCGAGATCGGCAAGGTCATCACCGGCGGCGTCCTCGACGTGCCGGGCAGGACCATGCTCGACAAGATGAACCACATCAACGAGACCGACGACAGCTTGCGGCGCCTGGTCGTGCTCGAACCGCGCGGCTGCCTGCAGATGTCGGTCAACCTGCTGCTGCCGCCGACGCGCCCGGAAGCCCATGCGGGCTTCATCGTGCTGCAGGCCGACAAGGCGCATCCGATGTCGGGCAGCAACTGCATCTGCGTCGTCACGGCACTGCTCGAACTCGGGATGGTGCCGATGCAGGAACCCGAGACCACCGTCGTGCTCGATACGCCGGCCGGGCTCGTCACCGCGCGGGCCGCGTGCCGCGACGGCCGCTGCGTCGGCGTGTCGCTCGACATGGTGCCGTCGTTCGTCGAACAGCTGGACGTCGACGTGCACACGCCGGAGTTCGGCACGATCAAGGCCGACATCGCGTTCGGCGGCGTGTACTACGCGCTCGTCGACGTCGACCAGATCGGGCTCGACATCGCGCCCGACAATGCGCGCCAGCTCGCGACGCACGGCGTGCGGCTCAAGGAGATCATCAACCGGCAGGTCGCGGTGCAGCATCCGCTGGTCCCGGAAATCAACGAAGTCGCGTACGTGATGTTCCGCAATCGCGTCGACGACAAGGTGTACCAGACCTGCACGACGCTGCCGCCCGGCCGGGTCGATCGCTCGCCGTGCGGCACCGGCAGCTCGGCCAACCTCGCGACCCTCGCGGCGCGCGGGCGCGTGCAGGTGGGCGACCGCCTCACGTCGCGTTCGACGATCGGCGGCGAATTCCGCGTCGAACTGCTCGGCACGACCGAAGTGGGCGGCCGGCCGGCCGTGCTGCCGCGCGTCACCGGGCGCGCGTGGGTGTTCGGGTTCCAGCAGCTCGGCGTCGATCCGGACGACCCGCTCGCCGCCGGCTTCATGCTGAGCGATACGTGGGGCGACGGGTTCGGGCCGGCGGGGACGTGAGGGCGCGATGCTAAACTCCAGAGCGCGCCCGGCGACCCGGGTCGATTACAGGAAGGGTGGCGAGATGAGCAAAGAGGCCGTTGAAACCGAAGGTGGCGGCCGCCGGCACGGCGGGCGATATGTGTATGAGGAATTGCGCAAGCAGATCCTGACGCTCAAGCTCAAACCCGGCGTGCAGCTCGACGAAATCTCGCTGGCCGCGCAGTTTGGGCTGTCGCGCTCGCCGGTGCGCGACGCGATCGCGCGGCTCAGCAGCGAGGGGCTCGTCACGGTGCTGCCGAACCGCACGACGCTCGTCACGCCGTTCGAAATCGAGGAATTCCCGAAATACATCTCGGCGCTCGACCTGATCCAGCGCGCGGTCACGCGGCTCGCGGCCACGCAGCGCTCCGACGCCGACCTCGCGAAGATCCGCAAGGCCGACGACGTCTACATGGAAGCCGTCGCAAGCGGCGACTTCCAGGCAATGTCGGAGACCAACAAGGCGCTGCACATGGCGATCGCGCACGCCGCGAACAATCCGTACTTCATCGGCTACTACGAGCGGCTGCTCGGCGAAGGGCAGCGCCTGCTCCATCTGCACTTCGATTTCACGGTGAGCTCGCCGACGGCAGCCAAGCTCGGCCGCGACCACGACGAACTGATCGACGCGATCGCGCGGCGCGATGCCGATGCGGCCGAGCGGGCCGCGCACGAACACACGATGCTGTTCCAGAAGCGCTTCCTCGACTACATGAAGCAGAACATGACGGAATCGATGGCGGTGCTGTAACGCAGCGGCATCGGTGCATCGCTCGCCGGAACGCACGCGCCCGTCCGGCTAGAATACCGGCCTGCCGCGCCATCCGCCGCGGCCGGAGGATATTCATCATGACCGCACGTCGCGGTGCCGAGGTCGCCATTGCGCCCGGTCACGAGACAGCCAGCCTGTCGAAAGCCCAGAAAACGTTCAATACGCTCGTCAAGCAGATCGAAAAGCGACGCGAGCGGCTCGGCGCATGGGAAGCCGTCATGCCGGCGTTCCAGAAGAAATTCGTCGACGCTCTGTTGCCGCTCGAACAGGAATCGACGGCGCTGCGGATCCAGCTGATCCATCTGCTCGACGATGCGTTCCTGCAGAAGGGCTTGAGCAAGGCCGAACAACGGACGCTGTCCGACTTGATCGCCGATATGGCCGGCGATTTGCTGAACGTCAGCGACGACGCCGGGCTGAAGGCCATTTACGCCCGGCACCGCGCCTCCGCGAACGTCGGCAATGCGGCGGCCGCGCCCGAGCCGATGAAACCGGAACCCGATCCCAAACCGGAGCCGTCGGAAGATCTCGACGCGCTGTCGCCTGAAGAACTCGCCGAGCGTATGCAGGCCGAACTCGACGCGCAGTTCGAGCGCGACATGGCCGCTCACGCGGCTCGTGAAGCCCAGCGCGCGAAGCGCAAGAAAGCGCCCAAGCAGTCGGCCGCGCAAGCGAAACGCGAAGCCGAACAGGCCGAATCGAGCAAGTCGATCCGCGAGATCTATCGCAAGCTCGCCAGCGCGCTGCATCCCGATCGCGAAACCGATCCGCAGGAACAGCAGCGCAAGACCGTGTTGATGCAGCGAGTCAACCGCGCTTATGAGAAGGGCAATCTGCTGCAACTGCTCGAACTGCAGCTGGAGATCGAACAGATCGACCGCCGTGCGATCGACGGGCTCAGCGAAGCGCGGCTCACGCGCTACAACGGCATCCTGGAGGAGCAACTGCGCGAACTCGATCAGGAGATCGAGCACGTCGAGCGCGATTTCCGGCGCACGTATGGCATCGCTTCGTCGACCAAGGTCGCGCCCGACACCGTCATCCGCATACTCACGCGCGACATCGCCGGCATGCAGCGCAGCAACCAGGATCTGACCGTCGCGCTGCGCGAGTTCGAGGATCCGGACAAGGTCCGGGACTGGTTGAAGGACATGAAGCGGCGGCCGGTATCGGCCCGCTTCGACGACGATTCGTATTGAGCGAAGCAGGCCGCACCCACCGGGTGCGGCCTGCCCGTGCTGCGGCCGTTATGCCGTGCCTGCCAGCGAGCGATCGAGCGCCACGAGCGTCTGGTACAGCACGCGCGTCCCGTCGAGCAGTTGCTGCGGCTCGATCCACTCCTCCGGACAATGGCTGCGGCCGCCCAAGCACGGAATGAAGATCATCCCGATCGGCCCCGTCGGCGCGACGTACACCGCATCGTGCCCCGCACCGCTCGGCAGCCGCATGCTCGGATAGCCGAGCTGCGTGGCCGCCTGCTCGACCGCGTCCATCACGAGCGGCTGGCAGTCGGTCGGCCGCGCGCGGCTCACGTGCTCGGCGCGCGCGCTCAGCCGTAGCGCCTCGAGCCGCGCGGCCGCACCGGCCAGCAGCGTCTCGGGGAAGTCGTCGAGTATCGCGTCGCTGTCGCTGCGCACTTCCAGCATCAGCTCGACGTGCCCCGGCACCGCATTCGGCACGTTCGGCGTCATCGCGATCCGCCCGATCGTCGCCACCACGTAGTGCGGGTTGCCCGACAGCGCCGACGCACGCGCATGCGCGGCCTCGATCAGGTGTGCGGCGCCGACGAGCGCGTCGCGACGGATGTCCATCGGCGTGGTGCCCGCATGGTCGGGCTGCCCGGTCACGGTGATCAGCACGCGCCGGATCCCGACGATGTTGGTCACGACGCCGATCGGCAAGCCGCGCGTCTCGAGCACGGGCCCCTGTTCGATATGCAACTCGACGAACGCGGCCGTGCTGCCCGGCACGCGCAGCGGTTCACGCAGCGCGTCCGGGTTGCCGCCGATACGGCGCAATGCATCGGCGAGCGTTTCGCCTTCGGCGTTCGTCGCGCGCAGCATGCCGGCGTCGAGCACGCCCGACAGCGCCCGGCTGCCGACGCACGAGATGCCGTAGTCGCTCGGTTCCTCGGACAGGAAGTCGATCACCTCGAACGGATGGTCGAGCACGATCCCCTGTTCGTGCAGCGTATGCGCGACCTCGATGCCGGCGAGCACGCCGATGATGCCGTCGAAGCGGCCGCCGCCGACGACCGTGTCGCAGTGCGACCCCGTGACGAGCGGCTTCGCGCAACGGCCGCTGCCTGCGCGACGGCCGATCAGGTTGCCGCCCGCGTCCATCGACACCGCAAGCCCCGCTTCGGCGAACTGCGCGGCAAGCCATGCACGCGCTTGCGTGAAGAGCGGCGAGAAGGCGCGGCGCGTCCACGGCACGTCGGGCCGGGTAAAGCGTGCGAGTTGCTCGACGCGTGCATTCAAACGCTCGGCGTTCAGCGGCGGGAAATCCGTCTGCTTCATGCGTGGTGCTCCTGTTGCGTGGCGATCGACCGGCTGCCGTGCGGCTTCAGGAAGCGGCCCGAGCCCGCCGGGTTGACGATGCGCTCGCCGTCGTACACGAGCGCGCCGCGACAGTAGGTGGCGGCAACGCGCACCGTGAACTCCATGCCTTCGAACGCGCTCCACTGCACGGCGGACAGACTGTGCGACGGATCGTACGCATGACGCTCCGGCGTGAGGATCACGAAGTCCGCATCGACACCGACGTCGAGCGAGCCCTTGCGATCGTCGAGCAGGAAGTGCCGTGCCGGGTTCGTCGAGAGCAGCTCGGCAACCCGCGTCGGCGTGACGCCGTGCTGTTCGCAGCCGGTCCAGAACGCCGGCAGCAGGGTTTCGAGCCCTGGGCCGCCCGATGCGTTGCGGAACACGTTCGGATCGCCCTTGCGTTCGAGCCCCCAGCTCACGTGATCCGACGACACGAACGTGCATTCGCCGCGCGCGATGTGCGTCCACAGCCGTTCCTGTTCGGCGCGTGGCCGGATCGGCGGATAGTGCTTGGTCTTCGCGCCGAAGCGTTTCGTATGCGTCTCGTGATCGAGCATCAGGTACTGCACGCAGGTCTCGATGCTCGCGCGATGGCCGGCTTGCCGGAACATGTTGCACAGCGCGAAGCCGCGCGACGTCGACACGTGCACCGCGTGTGCGCGGGCGCCCGTTTCCGCGCCGATCTCGTAGATCAATGCGGTCGCGAGGTTCTCGATCAGCGGCGGATGTGCGCGCAGGAACGCATCCCAGCCGGTATCGCCGGCCTCGATCATCCGCGCGACGTTCTTGCGCGTCATGTCCTGCATCTGGTTGTGCACGCCGCACGCGAGACCCGACGGTGCGATCAGCCGGAATGCGTCGTACAGCACGTCTTCCTCGACGCGCGGGAACCGGCCTGGCGTCGCCTCGAACGTCGAGAACTTGAATGCGCACACGCCGCCGTCGATCAGCCCGGCCGCCGCTTCGAGGCCGTGCTTCGCGTTGAGCGTGCCGTACAGCGCGACGTCGACGTGACAGTCGCGCTCCGCTTCCGCGATCTTGCGGTCGAGTTGCGCGCGCGACGCGACCGGCTCCGGATCGTCGTACGGCATGTCGACCATCACCGTCACGCCACCCGCAGCGGCCGCACGCGACGCGTGACCCAGCCCCTCCTGGTTCGCCTGACTGGCCGCATGAACCTGCCCGTCGACGACGCCCGGCAGCACCCACCGCCCGCGTGCATCAACCGTGTCGCGCGCCACCGGCGGCACGCCCGTGCCGCGCGCGGCGATCCGTCCGTCCCGGATCGCGAGCCAGCCGTCGTCGACCACCTCGTGCGCATCGACCAGCCGGCCGCGTACGACCTGTTCGAATTCGCTCATCTTCGCCTCCTGCTTTTTTGATCACGAGCAGTTTAGGCAGCGCTCTGCCAGAATGTCGCATGCCGATTTATCGTTCCCACATAACATGGAGTTAAGGCTGTGCGTCTGAACCTGCGCCAGATCGAGGTGTTTCGCGCCATCATGCTGACCGGCTCGATCAGCGGCGCCGCGAAGCTGCTGCACGTGTCGCAGCCGGCCGTCTCGCGGCTCATTTCGTATGCCGAGCAACGGCTCGGCCTCGCGCTGTTCGAGCGCATCAAGGGGCGCCTCTACCCGACGCCGGAAGCGCAGCGGCTGTTCGTCGAGGTCAATGCGGTGTACCAGGGCGTGCAGCGCGTGAACGAAATCGCCGAGGATCTGATCGAGAACCGGATGGGCCACCTGCGCATCGCATGCAGCCCCAACCTCGGGCAATCGCTGCTGCCGCGCGCGATCGCGGCGTTCTACGAGCGCTTTCCCGACGTGCGCATCATCCTGCACACGATGATCCCGAGCGTGCTGCTGCAGGCCGTGCTCACGCAACAGGTCGAACTCGGCATCGCGTTCCTGCAGGACACACACCCGAACGTCGAGAGCCAGCTCCTCAATGAAAACCGGATGGTCGCGGCCGTGCCCGCATCGCACCCGTTCGCGCGGCGCAAGACGCTGGCCGTGCGCGATCTCGCGAACCAGCCGCTGATCGGCTATGGCAGCGACATTCCGCTCGGACAACTGGTGCGCCGGCTGTTCAGCGACGAAGGGCTGGTGCCGCAGGTCAAGATCGAAGTGCAGCAGGCGCACGTCGCGTGCGCGCTCGCGCAGGCCGGCACCGGCATCGCGCTGATCGACGAGCTGACGGTCGCCGGGCCCGTGTGGCCGCAGATCGTCGTGAAGCCGATCGTGCCGACCATCTCCGCCCCCGTCAGCGTGCTGCACCCGGTACTCGCGCCGCTGTCGCGCCTCGCGCACGAGTTCATCGACACGCTGCACGCGCTTTCCGCAGACGCATGAATTCCGTCATTAGCACGCCATCACGGGATTACCCTAGCCTTAACATTGCGTTATGAAGTCTCCATAAAATAGCAATAACGCTCAATATTCGGCGTCCCTAGAATCGTTTGGACAGTACCGCCACACAAGGCTTTCCGGCCGGCGCGTACAGCCCTTTTCCCCTCTCAGGACAAACGACACATGGGACGCATTCTGTCTTCGAAGGACGTTGAAGCCGCCGTCAAGGGCGGTTCGGTTTTCGCATGCGGCGGCGGCGGCTGGGCCGACCACGGCCGTGAACTCGGCACGCTCGCGGTCACGATCGGCCGCCCCGAACTGGTGAGCATCGACGAGTTGCAGGACGACGCGTGGATCGCCACCGCCGCAGCGATCGGCGCGCCGGGCGGCCTCACCGACTGGCAAATGCTCGGTTCGGACTACGTGAAAGCAGCGCAGCTCGTGCAGGACGCGCTCGGCGCGCCGCTCGCGGGGCTCATCATCGGGCAGAACGGGATGTCCAGCACGCTGAACGCGTGGCTGCCGTCCGCGTTGCTCGGCACCAAGGTGGTCGACGCGGTGGGCGACATTCGCGCGCATCCGACCGGCGACATGGGCTCGCTCGGCCTTGCGTCGAGCACGACGCCGATGATCCAGGCCGCGGCCGGCGGCAACCGCGAACGGCACGCATACATGGAAGTGGTCGTGCGCGGCGCGACCGCGAAGGTGTCGCCGGTGCTGCGCAAGGCGGCCGACATGGCGGGCGGCTTCATCGCGAGCTGCCGCAACCCGATTCGCGCGTCGTACGTGCGCCAGCATGCGGCGCTCGGCGGCATCAGCCGTGCGCTGGCACTCGGCGAAGCGATCATCGACGCCGAACGGCGCGGCGGCAGCGCGGTGATCGATGCGATCTGCGCGGCCACGCACGGCGAGATCATCGCGAGCGGCAAGGTTGAGCGCAATACGCTCGAATACACGCACGAAGCATTCGACGTCGGGCTCGTCTACGTCGGCAGCGGCGCGCAACGCGCCGTCATTCACGTGATGAACGAACACATGGCGGTGGACGACGCGCACGGCGAACGGATCGCGACCTACCCCGACGTGATCACGACGCTCGACGCAGAAGGCCGCCCCGTCAGCGCGGGCCAGTTGAAGGAAGGGATGGAAATCCACGTGCTGCGGGTCGCGAAGGCACACATTCCGCTGTCGTCGTCGGTGTTCGATCCCGCGGTCTACCCGCCCGTCGAAGCCGCGCTTGGCATCGCGATCGCCGACTATGCGCTCGCGCGCTGAACGGGAGGCACGACGATGAACCAGACCACCCGTACCTTCGAAGTCACGTCCGGCAACACGCTGCGCTGCAAGGGCTGGCGCCAGGAGGCGCTGCTGCGGCTGCTCGAGAACGTGCTCGCCGTCGGCGAGGACCCCGATCAGCTGATCGTCTATGCGGCGCTCGGGCGCGCGGCACGCGACTGGCCGTCGCACGACGCGATCGTGCGCACGCTGAAGACGATGGACGAGGACCACACGCTCGTCGTCCAGTCCGGCAAGCCCGTCGCGCTGCTGCGCACGCATGCGAGCGCACCGCTCGTCGTGATGGCGAACTGCAACCTGATCGGCCAGTGGGCGAAGGCCGAGCACTTCTACGAACTGGAGCGGCGCAACCTGATCTGCTGGGGCGGGCTGACGGCCGGCGACTGGCAGTACATCGGCTCGCAGGGCGTGATCCAGGGCACCTACGAAATCTTCTCGCGGATCGCCGAGCGCCATTTCGACAACGACCTGCGCGGCCGCTTCATCCTGACGGCCGGCCTCGGCGGCATGGGTGGCGCTCAGCCGCTCGCGGGGCGGATGGCCAACGCGGCGACGCTCGTCGTCGAGATCGACCAGACACGCATCGACAAGCGGCTGCAGATCGGCTTTCTCGAGCGGCAGGCGCGCGATCTCGACGAGGCACTCGCACTGATCCGCGACGCGCAGACGCGGCGCGAGCCGATCTCGGTCGGCCTGCTCGGCAACGCCGCCGACGTGTTCCCGGCGATCCTCGCGCGCGGCGTCGTACCGGACATCGTCACCGACCAGACGGCCGCGCACGATCTCGTGTACGGCTACGTGCCGTCGGGCTACACCCTCGACGACGTGCGCGTGCTGCGCGACAGCGACCGCACGCGGTTGATGGATGCAAGCCGCGCGTCGATCGTGCGTCACGTCGAAGCGATGCTCGGCTTCAAGGATCGCGGCGCGATCGTGTTCGACAACGGCAACCTGATCCGCACGCATGCGAAAGACGGCGGCGTCGCGCGCGCGTTCGAGATCCCGGTGTTCACCGAGGCGTTCCTGCGCCCGCTGTTCTGCCGCGCGATCGGCCCGTTCCGCTGGATTGCACTGTCGAACGACCCGAACGACATCCGCATCATCGACGACTACCTGCTCGAACACTTCCCGGACAACCGGATCGTCACGAACTGGATCCAGCGCGCGCGCGAATGCGTGCCGTTCGAAGGGCTGCCCGCACGCATCGCGTGGCTCGGCCATGGCGAGCGCACGCGGCTCGCGCTCGCCGTCAACGCGATGGTGCGCAACGGCGTGCTGGCCGGCCCGATCGCGTTCACGCGCGACCACCTCGACGCGGGTGCGATGGCGCACCCGAACATCATGACCGAGAACCTGCGCGACGGCTCCGATGCAGTGGCCGACTGGCCGCTGCTGAACGCGATGATGAGCTGTTCGTCGATGGCCGATCTCGTCGCGATCCATTCGGGCGGCGGCGGCTACAGCGGCTACATGACGAGCGCGGGCGTCACCGTCGTCGCCGACGGCAGCGCGGCGGCAAACGAACGCCTGACGCTGTCGATGACCAACGACACCGCGCTCGGGGTGATCCGCTACGCGGACGCCGGCTACGAAGAAGCGCTCGACGAAGCGGAACGCAAGCAGATTCCGCACATCCGGCTGTAACGGCCGGCCCGCACGACAACAGGACAGGAGATCGAAGTGAAGCAAACCGCGGTTCCCCTCGACACGGCCGACGCCGTGTCGCCCCCCGCATCGAGTGCCGGGCGCGCGATCGCCGCGGCGTCGATCGGCAACGCGCTGGAGTGGTACGACTTTTCCGTCTACGCGTTCTTTGCCGTGTACATCGCGCAGAACTTCTTCCATCGCGGCGACACGGGCACCGAGCTGGTCGAGGCCTTCATGGCGTTCGGGATCGGCTTCATCGCGCGGCCGCTGGGCGCGCTCGCGATCGGCGTATACGGCGATCGTGCGGGCCGCAAGGCCGCGCTGACGCTGACCATCCTCGTGATGGCGGCCGGCACGGGCATCATCGCGTTCGCGCCGCCGTTCACCGCGATCGGCGTCGGCGCGCCGCTGCTGATCCTGTGCGGCCGCCTGCTGCAGGGCTTCTCGGCCGGCGGCGAAGTCGGCGGCGCCGCGGCGTTCCTGATCGAGCACGCGCCGGCGGATCGCAAGGGCCGCTACGCATCGTGGCTGCAGGCCAGCATGGCCGCGTCGAACATCCTCGGCGCGCTGGTCGCGACCGCCGTGACGCTCACGCTGTCGCGCGAACAGATCGGCGACTGGGGCTGGCGGATTCCGTTCATCCTCGGCCTCGCGATCGCGCCGGTCGGCCTGTGGCTGCGCAAGACGCTCGACGAAACGCCGCATTTCCGCGCGGAGATGGCGCGTGCCGCGCATGCGCCGGCCGAGCGCAAGACGCCGCTGCTGCAGGTCGTGCGCGACTATCCGCGCGCGCTCGCCGTCGGGACCGGATTCTCGGTGCTGTGGGCCGTGTGCGTGTACGCGCTGGTGATCTACATGCCGACGCACGTGCAGCGTGCACTGCACTTCGACGGGCGCGACGCGTTCATCGCGTCGCTGGTCGGCAACTGCCTGATGGCCGTCACCTGCGTGTGCGCGGGCAGCTGGTCGGATCGTTTCGGCCGGCGCAAGGTACTCGCGGCCGGCGCCGCGCTGATGCTCGTGTCGGTGTATCCGCTGCTGCACTGGCTCGCCGACGTGCACACGCTCGCCGCACTCGTCACGGTGCAAAGCGCGTTCTGCGTGATGGTCGCGATCTTCACCGGCGTCGCGCCCGCCGCGCTGTCGGAGCTGTTCCCGACCCGCGTGCGCGCAACCGGCATGTCGCTGTCCTACAACATCGCCACGACGATCTTCGGCGGCTTCGCGCCGGCGATTCTCGCCTGGCTCACGCAACGATCGGGCAACCCGTTCGCGCCTGCCTGGTACGTGATGGCCGCCAGCGTCATCGCCCTCATATCGATCGCCGCGCTGTCTTCCACGTCACGTCACGCCTGAAACCGGAGAACTGCTTCATGCAACGCTTCCTCATGCGGAGCGCGCTCGCGCTCGCGCTTTTCACTGCTGTCCCGGCCTTCGCGGACGTCACGCTCGACGGCCGCTCCGTCACCCCCGAATCGATCGCGCGCATCGCCGACGGCGAAGCCGTGTCGATCGCGCCGGCCGCCCGCCAGCGGGTCGTGGCCGCGCACGACGTGCTGCTGAAGGCCGCCGCGGCCGGCCAGCAGATCTACGGGCTGACGGTCGGCGTCGGCCTCAACAAGGACCGCGAGATGGTCGATGCGCACGGCAAGCTGTCGCAGGAGGTGATCGATGCGTCGACGCGCTTCAACATCGGGCTGATCCATGCGCACTCGGGCAGCGTCGGCCCCGACATGAGCGTGCGCGTGGCCCGCGCCGCGATGGCCGCACGCCTGAACGCGATGCTCGACGGCGGGGCCGGCGTGCAACCGGCGATCGTCGATGCGTACGCGCAGTTCCTCAATCGCGGCGTCACGCCGGCGATGCCCGCGGACGGCTCGATCGGCGAAGCGGACATCACGATCCTCAGCCACGTCGGGCTCGCGATGCTCGGCGAAGGCGACGTGTACTACCAGGGCCGCAAGCTCGCAGCCGCCGACGCGCTGAAGTCGGCCGGCATCGCGACGATCCGTCCGTACGGCAAGGACGCGCTCGCGATCCTCAGCTCCAACGCGTATTCGGCCGGCATGGCGGCGCTGGCGCTCACCGACATGGCGCGTCTCGCGCAGGTATCGAAGGTCGTGTTCGCGCTGAGCCTGCAGGGGCTGAACGGCAACGTGTCGCCGTTCCGCGAGGACACGCTGGCGCTGCGGCCGTTCCCGGCCACGCTGCGCGCGGGCGCGACGCTGCGCACGCTGCTCGCGGGCAGCAGCCTGTGGAATCGCGATCCGGACCGGCCGCTGCAGGATCCGCTCAGCTTCCGCTCCGGCGTCTATCTGCTCGGTGAAGAAGATCGCACCTACGACGAAGCGCGCGCGCTGCTGCAGATCCAGCTCAATTCCAGCGACGACAACCCGGGCGTCGCGGTCGGCGTCACGCCGAAGTCGAACCGCGCGCAGGACGCGGCCGGCTATGTCGACGGCGGTGGTGCGGTACTGCCGAGCGCGAACTTCGAGCCGCTGCCGTGGGTGCTCGCGTTCGAGCAGCTCGGGCTCGCGCTCGGCCACAACGCGCTCGCGTCCGCGCAGCGCATCGTCAAGCTGAACGACCCGCACCTCACCGGCCTGTCGCGCTTCCTCGGCACCGAGGAGACCGTGCACGCATTCGGCGCGATGGAGAAGCCGCCGACCGCGCTCGCGATGACGGTGAAGTCGCTCGCTATGCCGGTGTCGCTCGACTACCTGCCGGTCGCCGGCGGCATCGAAGACGTCGCGACGAACGCGCCCGAAGTCGTGCAGCGCGTGCAGAAGCAGATCGACGCGAGCTACACGCTGCTCGGCCTCGAGCTGATCGAAGCCGCGCAGGCGATCGACCTGCGCCAGCACAAGCAGCCGTCGTTCACGATCGCGCCGGCCACGCAGCCGCTCTATCGCGCACTGCGCGCGAAGGTCGCGTTCCTCGAGCGCGACCGCCCGCTCACGCCGGACTTCCGCGCCGCCGATACGCTGCTGCGCGCCTATCGCGACTGAGCGGCGCACCGCCCCTTCCCGCGTTTCACCCGTCAGTTGTCCCGCCCGCCGCCGCGATCGTCGCTCGATCGCGGCGCGGGGCACGCACGTCCCTACGTTCCCGTATGCAACCGGATCGAAGCACCGCTCGCTCGCCGTCTCACCCCCACCCCACACGGACCCTCATCATGAAAAAAATCCTGTTCGCGCTGCCGCTCGCCGCGGCCGCCACCGCCCACGCGCAAAGCAGCGTCACGCTGTACGGCATCGTCGAGGACGGCGTCGACTACGTATCGAACGTGCAAGGCAAGCATCTCGTGCAGCTCGCGTCGGGCGTGACGGCCGGCAGCCGTTGGGGCGTGCGCGGCACCGAGGATCTCGGCGGCGGCCTGAGCGCGATCTTCCGGCTCGAAAGCGGTTTCGACCTCGACTCCGGCCGGCTCGGCAGCGGCCTCGCCTTCTCGCGCAATGCCTACGTCGGGCTGAACGACACGAAGCTCGGCACGCTCACGCTCGGCCGCCAGTGGGACTCGATCGTCGACTACGTCGAGCCGTTCACGCTGAACGGCAACATCGGCGGCTACTACTTCGCGCACCCGAACGACATGGACAACACCGACAACGGCTTCCCGATCTCGAACGCGGTCAAGTATCGCAGCCCGACGATCGCGGGCATCACGTTCGGCGGTCTCTATGCATTCGGCGGGCAGCCCGGCCGTTTCTCCGACAACGCGACGTTCAGCGTCGGCGCGAGCTACGCGGCGGGCCCGATCGGGTTCGGTATCGGCTATCTGCGCATCAACAACCCCGGCGTGTCGACGCAGGGCTACCAGAACTATCCGGGATTCACGAACGCGATCTACGGCAACTACCTCGACGCGGCGCGTGCGCAGAAGGTGTTCGGCGTCGGCGCGTCTTATCAGGCCGTGTCGTGGCTCAAGCTGCTCGCCGACTTCACGAACACGAACTTCCAGCAGGGCAGCGCGGGGCACGATGCGACATTCCAGAACTACGAACTGTCGACACTCGTCACGCCGACGCCCTTCGTGACGATCGGCGCCGGCTATACGTACACGACGGGCCGCGACCACGCGACCAACGCCGAGCCGAAATACCACCAGTTCAACCTGAGCGTCGAGTACGCGCTGTCCAAGCGCACGAGCGTCTACGTGATGGGCGCGTTCCAGAAGGCGGCGGGCGACGCGCCGGTCGCGCAGATCGCCGGCTTCAATCCGTCGGGCAACCGGGAGCAGGCGGTCGGGCGCGCGGGGATCCGGCACGTGTTCTGACGTTCGCGACGGCTGACTTTCGTTCGTCACGCGCCGTTCGACGAGGCAGTGCCCCATCTTTCAATCTGTTACTTCATGACATTTGATCAGTATGACTATATATTCGACCCGGAATAACCACCGACGCAAACACCTGATATCGACCGTCGGCACGGCGCTGATCGCCTGCGCGATCGCCGACGATGCGGCGGCCCAGTCGTCCGTCTCGCTATACGGGCTCGCCGACGTCTACGTCGGCACGCAACGCAGCCTCGGCAACCCGCGCGCGTATGCGATGAATTCGGGGGGCTTCACGACGAGCTTCTGGGGCATCGGCGGACGCGAGGATCTCGGCGGCGGCTATGCGCTGCAGTTCGCGCTCGAGGCATTCATGCGACCGTCGAACGGCGGCGCCGGCCGCTTCGGCGGCGATACGTTCTTCGGGCGCAACGCGTATGTCGGCGTTGCGACGCCATACGGCGTGCTGCGCGCGGGACGCAACACGACGCCGTATTACATCTCCGTCGTGCGCTTCAACCCGTTCTCGACGTCGTTCGGTTTTGCACCGGCGCTGAACCAGATGTACAAGGGCGTAGCGGGCCAAGGCCTCGTCGGCGACAACGGCTGGAGCAATTCGGTCCTGTATTCGACGCCCGGCGCGCATGCACTGCAGGCGAGCCTGATCTATGCGACCGGCAATGCACCGGGCCATGCCGGGGCGAACCAGTGGGGCGGCAGCGTCACGTACGACCGGCAGCAAGCGTTCAGTGCGACGCTCGCGTTCCAACAGGCGAAGTACGACCGTGCGCCAGGCGACCTGACCACGTCCATCGCCGGCTTCACGCAGCAGGACGCCGTGCTGGCCGGCGTCGGCTACGACCTGAAGTTCGTGAAGTTCACCGCGTTCTACCAGTACGTGCACGACGCGATCGACGGCGGTGGGCTCGGCACGCATAGCGGGCAGGTCGGCGCGGCGGTGCCGCTCGGCTTCGGTACGCTGCTCGCGTCGGTCATGGCCGCGAAGAGTCACGGCCGCGATCGCCCGTCACGCACGACCTGGGCGCTCGGCTACGACTACCGGCTGTCGAAACGGACCGACGTCTACGTCGCGTTCATGCGTGACCGTGCGAGCGGCTACGGAAACGGCGATTCGGCCGGACTCGGCCTGCGCACCGCATTCTGAGCGGCGCGCGCCGGCGCGACGCGACGGCGGCCGCATGCGACGCACGACCACTACGCGTCGACTTCCCCATGCAGCAGCAACACCGCGTCGCGCTTCTCCAGCAGATGCCGCCGCAGGATCGCGGCGAGCGCCTTGCCGTCGCGCGCTTCCAGCGCCTTGATCATCTCCTCGTGATCGTGCACCGCGCGATCCCACTTCTCGACGTGCTGGTTCGAACGGAACCGCATCGACATGATCCGGCGATTGATCGATTGATACGTCGCGCGCAGCGCCGAGTTGCGCGCCGCCTCGTTGATGCGGTCGTGGATTTCCTGGTTGCGGCTGTAGTAGCCGGGCAGGTCGTTCTGCATCCGGCACGCGAGCATCGAGTAATGCAGCGCCTTGATCTCCGCGAGCTCGGCCGGCGTGATGCGCTCGCACGCCAGCTCGCCTGAAAACGCCTCCAGCCCCGACATCAGCTCGAAGGTCTCACGGATCTCCGATTCGCTCATCCGGTACACGCTCGCGCCGCGGTTCGGCGACAGCACGAGCAAACCCTCGGCCGCCAGCACCTTGAACGCCTCGCGCAACGGCGTGCGCGAGATGCCCAGCGTTTCGCACAGCTCGCGCTCGTTCAGCCGCATGCCCGGTGTCAGCACGCCCTCGACGATGAATTTGCGCAGGTGCTCGACCACCGTGTCGTGCAACCGCTGCCGCTCGAGTTTCGGCAGTGCCGGCGCGCCGCCGGCATGCTCCAGTTCGTTCAAATCTTGCATGCAAAGTCCTTCCTTCTTGCTTCACGCGATTCTACTGCAACTCGCCCGACCCGAATATCACGCCACGAATGTCGGGTAAACACCGGCATTTTCGGCGAAATCAGCACTTGGTTCTGTGACGATCGCTCTGCTAAAGTATTTTGCATGCAAAATTCAAAATGCAACCAAGGAGACAGAACTGCCATGCTGCAACTCGACTTCCATCCGTCCGGCCGCCACTTCCTGCAGATTCCGGGGCCGAGCCCGGTGCCCGACCGCATCCTGCGGGCGATGAGCTATCCGACCATCGATCACCGTGGCCCCGAATTCGGCGCGCTCGGCCTGAAGGTGCTGGCCGGCATCAGGAAGATCTTCAAGACCACGCAGCCGGTGGTCATCTATCCGGCCTCGGGCACGGGTGCATGGGAAGCCGCGCTGACCAATACGCTGAGCGCCGGCGACACGGTGCTCATGTACGAGACCGGTCACTTCGCGACGCTGTGGAAGAAGATGGCCGAGGCGCTCGGGCTGAAGCCCGAATTCCTCGGCCTGCCGGGCATCGAAGGCTGGCGCCGCGGCGTGCAGCCCGAGATGATCGAAGCGCGCCTGCGCGCGGACACCGCGCACGTCATCAAGGCCGTGTGCGTGGTGCACAACGAGACGTCGACGGGCGTCACGTCCGACATCGCCGCGGTGCGCCGCGCGATCGACGCGACCGGCCACCCGGCGCTGCTGATGGTCGACACGATCTCGGGGCTCGCGTCGGCCGACTACCGCCATGACGAATGGGGCGTCGACGTAACGGTCTCCGGTTCGCAGAAAGGGCTGATGCTGCCGCCGGGCATCAGCTTCAACGCGGTGTCGCCGAAGGCGCTCGCGGCGAGCGAACATGCGACGCTGCCGCGCGCGTTCTGGGGCTGGCACGAGATCATCGAGGCGAACAAGAACGGCTACTGGCCGTACACGCCGAACACGAACCTGCTGTACGGGCTCGCCGAAGCGCTCGACATGATCCTCGGCGAAGGGCTCGACAACGTGTTCGCGCGCCACCAGCGGCTTGCCGAAGCAACGCGCCGCGCGGTGCGCGCGTGGGGCCTCGAGATCCAGTGCGCGGATCCGGCCGTCTACAGCCCGGTGCTGACGGGCGTGATGATGCCCGACGGCGTCGACGCGGATGCGGTGCGCAAGCTCATCTACGAGCGCTTCGACATGTCGCTCGGCCAGGCGCTCGGCAAGATGCGCGGCCGGATGTTCCGCATCGGCCATCTCGGCGACTGCAACGACCTCACGCTGATGGCCACGCTCGCCGGCTGCGAGATGGGGCTGAAGCTCGCAGGCGTGCCGCTTGCCGGCAGCGGCATCGTCGCAGCGATGGACTTCATCGCATCGAGCACCCACACGCCCGCGCTGCGCGCGGCGGCCTGATCGCGCGCGCCGGCGCCTCGCCGCCGGCACGCCGCCCGTTCCCCGTTGCGGCCCGCGCACGATGCGCGGCCGCGCTGCGGCCGCAGCAAGCCGGACCCAGAGCCGGCGCGGCCGCAGTGGCAAGCCAGACAACATCAAGGAGACGCAACATGAAGCTGTTCCGAGCGACCAGCATCGTGCTGGTGATGCTGTGCGTGATGTACTTCATCACGTACCTCGATCGCGTGAACGTGAGCACGGCCGCCGCCGGGTTCAGCCGGGAGTTCGGGCTGAACCGGACGGAGATCGGCCTCGTGTTCTCCGCGTTCGCGTATCCGTACCTCGTATTCCAGATCATCGGCGGCTGGGTCAGCGACCGCTTCGGCGCGCGCCGCACGCTGCTCGCCTGCGGGCTGCTGTGGGCTGTCGCGACACTGCTCACCGGGATGGCCGGCGGCCTGATGTCGCTGCTCGCCGCACGGCTGCTGCTCGGGCTCGGCGAAGGCGCGACGTTCCCGGCCGCGACCTCGGCGATGTCGCGCTGGGTGCCGCGCGAGAAACGCGGCTTCGCGCAGGGCATCACGCATGCGTTCTCGCGCGTCGGCAATGCGGTCGCTCCGGCCGCGGTCGTCGCGGTGATGGCCGTGTACGGCTGGCGCGAATCGTTCTACATCTGCGGCGTGATCAGCATCGTGTGGGTCGCGATCTGGGCGCTCGTCTACACCGAACATCCGAAGGATCACCCGCGCATCACGCAGGCCGAGCTCGACGCGCTGCCGCCGCCGAAGCAGAAGCCCGCGACGGTGCCGTGGGGTCCGCTGTTTCGCCGGATGATGCCCGTCACGATCGTCTACTTCTGCTACGGCTGGACGCTGTGGCTGTTCCTGAGCTGGATTCCACAGTACTTCCTGCACAGCTACGACCTCGACCTGAAGAAATCGGCGATCTTCGCGTCGGCGGTGTTCTTCGCGGGCGTGATCGGCGACACGCTCGGCGGCCTCGTCACCGACCGCATCCTGACGCGCACCGGCAGCCTCAAGCGCGCACGCAGCTGGATGGTGTCGATCTGCATGCTGCTCACGCTGCTGGCGCTGTTGCCGCTGCTGTTCACGCACCACCTGTACGTGTCGATGGCGTGCCTCGCGGCCGGCTTCTTCTTCGCCGAGATGACGATCGGCCCGATGTGGGCCGTGCCGATGGACATCGCGCCCGAACATTCCGGCACCGCGAGCGGGATGATGAACTCCGGCTCCGCGCTCGCCGCGATCCTGTCGCCGGTGATCTCCGGCTACGTGATCGACCGCTTCGGCAGCTGGGAGCTGCCGTTCATCGGCAGCATGGTGCTGATGGGCGTGGGCGTGCTGCTCGCGTTCCGCATGCAGCCCGACAGCCGCTTCACCGAATCGAGCACCGAGCAACCCGCCGCCAAGCGGTCGCCGGCCTGATGCCTGCCAGGGCGCTGCCGGCATCACGGCGCCCGCCTCTTCCTTCTCGTCATCCATGACCCAGCACGCTACCCATGATCTGGCCGCCCGGCTCGTCGCCGGCTGGCAACACGGCATCGCGTTCACCGCGCTGCCGCCCGAACTGGTCCCCGCCAGCGCCGACGCGGCCTATGCGGTGCAGGCGCACATCCTCGCCGAACGCGGCGCCGCGATCGGCGCGTGGAAAGTCGGCGCGAAGCAGCCCGACGGACCGATCCAGTGCGCATCGCTGCCCGACGATTGCCGGCACGCGAGCGGCGTCACGCTGGCACGCGACGCGTTCCGGCCGCTCGGGCTCGAACTGGAAATCGCGTTCCGCTTCGGCCGCGCATTCGCACCGCGCGCCGCCCCGTATGCCGACGATGAAGTATTCGACGGCATCGCGCAGATGGGCGCCGCGATCGAGATCGTCGCAAGCCGCTATCGCGAATGGCCGCACGTCGCGCCCGCCGCCCAGCTCGCCGACCTGCAGAACCACGGCGCGCTCGTGCTCGGCGAGATGGCCGGCTATCGCGCCGATTTCCCGTTCGTCGCGCCCGGCCCGGCGTTCGCGTTCGACGGGCAGGACATCGTCGACACCGCGGCGGGCACGAACCCGGCCGGCGATCCGCGCCGCCTGCTGCCGTGGCTCGTGAATCACGCGGCGCGGCGCGGCATCGCGCTGCCGGCCGGCACCGTCGTCACGACCGGCTCGTACACGGGCATGTTTTTCCCGCCGGCCGCGGGCACGGCCGTCGGCCATCTCCCGGGATTGCCGCCCGTGAGCGTCACGCTTGCCTGATCGTCGCCCGATCCGTTCCCAACCGATACCGACCGCCGCCATGAAATCCGCCGTCTCGCCTTCGCTGGTTCGCCCCGTCCATCTCGTGCCGTCGCAAGGCGCCGTGCTGTCGCCGCTGTTCGCGCAGTTGCGCACCGAACTGCGCGGCGACGTCCATGCCGACCGCGCCAGCCGCGGCCGCTACGCGACCGACGCGTCGATCTACCAGATCATGCCGCTCGGGGTGGTCGTGCCGCGCGACCAGGACGACCTGCGGATCGCGCTCGACATCGCCCGCGACCGCAAGATTCCGGTGCTCGCGCGCGGCGCCGGCACGAGCCAGTGCGGGCAGACGGTCGGCGAGGCGCTCGTCGTCGACAACAGCAAGTGGCTGAACCGGATCGTCGAATTCGATGCGCAGGCGCGCACCGTGACCGTCGAGCCCGGCATCGTGCTCGATCACCTGAACGCGTGGCTGAAGCCTCACGGGCTGTGGTTCCCGGTCGACGTATCGACCGGCGCGCAATGCACGATCGGCGGGATGGCCGGCAACAACTCGTGCGGATCGCGCTCGATCGAATACGGCAACATGGTGCACAACGTGCTCGCAATCGACGCGATCCTCGCCGACGGCAGCGCGTGCCGGTTCGGCTCGCTCGCGCAGCCGGTCACCGACCGCCGCACGCTCGACCTGCTGCACGACGTCGAACGGATCGCGACGCGCGAGCGCGACGAGCTCGTCGAGCGCGTACCGAAAGTGCTGCGCCGCGTGGCCGGCTACAACCTCGACCTGTTCGACTGCCAGAACCCGCGTGCGTACACCGACGACGGCCATGCGAATCTCGCGCACCTGCTCGTCGGCTCGGAAGGCACGCTGGCCTACAGCCGGCAGATCACGCTGAAGCTCGCGCCGCTGCCCGCGCACAAGACGCTCGGCGTCGTGAACTTCCCGACCTTCTATCAGGCGATGGATGCCGCGCAGCACATCGTGAAGCTGAAGCCGGTAGCCGTCGAACTCGTCGATCGCACGATGATCGAGTTATCCATGGAGAACCCGGCGTTCCGGCCCGTGATCGAACAGGCGCTGGTCGGGCAGCCGCAGGCGATCCTGCTGGTCGAGTTCGCCGGCGAATCGCGCGATGCGCAACTGACGCAACTCGACCGGCTCGTCGAACTGATGGCCGATCTCGGCCTGTCCGGCAGCGTCGTGAAGATGACCGACGCCGGCGCGCAGAAGGCACTGTGGGACGTGCGCAAGGCCGGGCTGAACATCATGATGAGCATGAAGGGCGACGGCAAGCCGGTGTCGTTCATCGAGGATTGCGCGGTGCCGCTCGAACATCTCGCCGAATACACGCGCCGCCTGACCGAGGTGTTCCACAAGCATGAAACCGAGGGCACGTGGTATGCGCATGCGAGCGTCGGCACGCTGCACGTGCGGCCGATCCTCGACATGCGGCGCGACGGCGCGACGCGGATGCGCGAGATCGCCGGCGAAGCGGCCGCGCTGGTGCGCGAGTACAAGGGCGCATATTCGGGCGAGCACGGCGACGGGCTGTGCCGCGGCGAATGGGTCGCGTGGCAGTATGGCCCGCGCCTGAACGCGGCGTTCGCGGAGATCAAGCAGCTGTTCGATCCCGACAACCGTTTCAACCCGGACAAGATCGTCAATCCGCCGCGCATGGATGCGCGCGAACACTTCCGCTTCGCACCCGGCTATGCGGCGCTGCCGCTGCAACCCGCGCTCGACTGGTCGGCCTGGAACGTCACGCGCAACCCGCTGACCGGAGCGGAAACCGAACCGGGTAGCGGCACGGACATCACGCACGGGCTCGCGTCGGCCGTCGAGATGTGCAACAACAACGGCCACTGTCGCAAGTTCGACGCGGGCACGATGTGTCCGAGCTATCGCGTGACGCGCGACGAGCAGCACGTGACCCGCGGCCGCGCGAATACGCTGCGGCTTGCGGTGACGGGCCAGCTCGGTGCCGACGGCCTCGCCGGCGACGACGTGAAAGCCGCGCTCGACCTGTGCGTGTCGTGCAAGGGCTGCAAGCGCGATTGCCCAACCGGCGTCGACATGGCGCGCTTCAAGATCGAGGCGCGGCAGGCGTGGAACCGCAAGCACGGGACGACACTGCGCGAACGGCTCATTGCCTATCTGCCGCGTTATGCGCCGTGGGCTTCGAGGATGCGCGGTGCAATCGCGTTCGCGAACGGCGTGCCGGTCGTTGCGTCGGTGATGAAGCGGTGGATCGGTCTCGCGCCGCAACGCGCGCTGCCGGGTTTTGCGCGGCCGTTTCTGGCGAATGCGGGTGCGGGCGCGATGTCGGCGCCGGACGCTCAGGCCGGTTCGGCAACCCGCGACGTGCTGCTCTTCGTCGATACGTTCAGCAACTATCAGGAGCCGGACAACGCACGTGCCGCGCAGGCCGTGCTGGAAGCCGCCGGCTACACCGTGCATGTCAACGTGCGAGAAGGCGAACGGCCGCTGTGCTGCGGGCGTACGTTCCTCGCGGCCGGGCTCGTCGACGAAGCAAAGACCGAAGCGAAACGCACGCTCGATACGCTGCGGCCGTATCTCGAACGCGGTATCGCGATCGTCGGGCTGGAGCCTTCGTGCCTGCTGTCGATGCGCGACGAGTTTCTCGCGTATGGATACGGCGACGAATCGGCCCGCCTCGCCAGTCATGCCTTTCTGTTCGAGGAGTTTCTGGTTCGCGAGCAAGCGGCCGGCCGGCTGTCGCTGCCGCTGCGTGCGCTCGACGGAGCCACCGAGGCACTGGTGCACGGCCACTGCCATCAGAAGGCATTCGGCGCATTCACACCGGTGCAGACCGTGCTGGGCTGGATCCCGGGGCTGAAGGTGTCGCCGGTCGAGTCGTCGTGCTGCGGGATGGCAGGCAGCTTCGGTTACGAAGCCGAGCATTACGACGCGTCGCAGGCGATGGCCGAACTGTCGCTGTTGCCGGCCGTGCGTGCGCGGGCCGAAGGCGCGATCGTCGTCGCGGACGGGACGAGTTGCCGGCACCAGATCCACGACGGCGCGCAGACGCACGCGTTGCATGTGGCGCGCGTGCTGGCGCAGGCGTTGCAACCCTGATCGTCACCCACACATTCACGAAATCCACTCGGCGTGCAGCTGTTCGCTGTCGCCGAGATAGTCGAGCACCCAGTGCATGACCGGCGCCGTCTTCTGCGCATGCCACGCGACACAGCACGGGCTCGGCGTTTTCGGCTCGCACAGCGTCTTCTCGACCAGCCGCCCGGTTTCGACGAACGGGCGCGCGAGATGCAGCGGCATGTAGCCGATGCCGAGCCCTTCGACGAAACAGTTGATCGCGCGCTGCCAGTCCGGCACCACGAGCCGCCGTTGATTCGGCAGCAGCCACGTATCGCGGCGCGCAATGTCGCGCGACGTGTCTTCGAGGCAGATCGACGGGAACGCGGTGAGCACGTCGGCCGATAACGGCGCGTCGGCGCCGGCAAGCGGATGATCGGGGCTCACGAGAAAGGCCCATTCGATCGCGCCCATGTCACGAAAGCGGAATTCGCCGCCGACGGGCACAGCCGTCGTCGCGCCGATCGCGATATCCGCGCGCCCGGTGGCAAGCGCTTCCCACACGCCGTTGAACACCTCGATCCGCACGATCAGCTCGACGTTGTCGAAGTGGCGGTAGAAATCGGCCATCAATGCGTCGATCCGGCGGCTCGACACGATGTTGTCGAGCGCGATCGGCTATACGGCGTCACAGCTCGGCCTGACGACGGCGTTTACGATCATCGTCGCGACGCAGTTCGTCGTGTCGGCCATGCTCGATCATTTCGGCTGGCTCGGCGCGATGACGCGGCCGCTCGACATCACGCGCTTCGCCAGCATCGGCGCGATCGTTGCGGGGGTCTGGCTCACGTCGAAATGACCGCCGCCCGCCGCGGCTGCATCACTGCACCTCCCCCATCCCGCCCATCAGCGTCATCAACTGCTCCCGCAGCCACTGACTGCCCTGATCCTGATCGGCGCTGCGATGCCAGTAGCAGAAGTATTCGAGCCCCGGCATCTCGAACGGCAGTTCGAGAATCCGCGCCGGATAGCGCTGCAGCAGCCGCAGCGGCGCCGTCAGCGCGAGATCGCCGCGCATCGCGATCAGCGGCGCGACCATGTAGTGCTGCACGCGCATCTGGATGTTGCGGCGCAGCCCGAGCCGCGTCAGTTCCGCGTCGACGTGCCCGCTGCCCTTGCGGCGGCTCGACACGTGGATATGCCCCATCGACAGGTAGTCGTCCAGGGTCAGCGTATCGCCCTTGAACGGGTGGTCGTCGCGAATCATGCACGCATAGCGGTCGCGCACGAGCAGCGCCTGGTGCAGGTGCGGATCGGCGATCAGCGGTGCGTCGATCGCGATGTCGACGGAGCCGTTGGCGAGCGCGGTCGCGACTTCGCGGCGGTCCATCGTATAGCTGCGCACGTGCATGCCAGGCGCATGCGTCTGCAGCAGTTCGCCGAGCGCCGGCAACAGCAGCGCCTCGGTCAGGTCGCTCATGCTGAGCCGGAACACGCGTTCGGACGAAGCGGGGTCGAACACGTCCCCTTCGTGCGCGCTCGAATCGAGCAACTGCAACGCCTCGCGCACGCGGCCGACGATGTTCTCGGCCATCGGCGTCGGCATCATCCCGGCCGGCGTGCTGACGAACAGCGGATCGTTCAGCGTCTTGCGCAGCCGCGCCAGCGCGTTGCTGACGGCCGGCTGCGTGAGGTTCAGCACCTCCGCCGCACGCGTCAGGTTGCGCTTGTTGTAGATCGCCTCGAATACGACGAACAGGTTCAGATCAATCTTCGAAAGGCGCATCGCCGGATCTCCTTGCCGAGATCTTACGGCGCGCGCCGTTCGTTCGTCCACGTCGCGCCGCTCAACCGCGCGGCGGGCGCGTCAGGTACGGCTCGGTCGAGCCGCGCACGGCGTCCTTGATCTCCATGCGCGCGATCGCCTGCAGGTGCACCTCGTCCGGGCCGTCGGCGAAGCGCAGCGCGCGGCCCCAGGTCCACAGATCGGCGAGCGGCGTATCGGGGCTCAGGCCCATCGCGCCGAACACCTGCATCGCGCGGTCGCACACGTCCGTATAGACGGTCGGCACGAGCGCCTTGATCATCGAGATCTCCTTGCGCGCGGCCTTCGCGCCGACCTTGTCGATCATCCACGCGGCCTTCAGCACCAGCAGGCGCGCCTGGTCGATCTCGATGCGCGAGCGCGCGATCCATTCGCCGATCGTGCCGTGCCGGTTCAGCGGCTTGCCGAACGCCTCGCGCGACTGCGCGCGGTCGATCATCAGCTCCAGCGCAAGCTCCGCCGCGCCGATCGAGCGCATGCAGTGGTGAATGCGGCCCGGGCCGAGGCGCGCCTGCGCGAGCGCGAAGCCACTGCCTTCCTCGCCGAGCAGGTTGCGCGCCGGCACCCGCACGTTGTCGAACGTGATCTCGCAGTGCCCTTCCGGTGCGTAGTGGTTGACCACCGTGATGTTGCGCACGATCGTCAGGCCCGGCGTGTCGCGCGGCACGAGGATCATGCTCTGCTGCTGGTGCGATTCCGCATCGGGGTCGGTCTTGCCCATCACGATGAAGATCCTGCAGTTCGGATGCGCGGCGTTCGTGATGAACCACTTGCGGCCGTTGATCACGTAGTCGTCGCCGTCGCGCTCGATGCGCGTCGTGATGTTGGTCGCGTCCGACGACGCGACGTCGGGCTCCGTCATCGCGAACGCCGAACGGATCTCGCCGCGCAGCAGCGGCAGCAGCCACTGTTCGCGCTGCTCCGGCGTCGCGAACATGTGCAGCAGCTCCATGTTGCCGGTGTCCGGCGCATTGCAGTTGAACACTTCCGACGCCCAGCTCACGCGCCCCATGATCTCGGCGAGCGGCGCATATTCGAGGTTGGTCAGGCCCACGCCCGGCTCGTCGTCCTTCAGGTGCGGCAGGAACAGGTTCCACAGCCCTTCGGCCTTCGCGCGTTCCTTCAGCGCTTCCATGAACGACACGGGGTACTGCCCCGCATGCACTTCCTCGTTCCACTGCCGGATGCGCGGCACGATGTGCGCATCCATGAACGCGCGTACGCGTTCGCGCAGTTCTTCCACTTTCGGGGTGTAGCCAAAGTCCATGATCGACTCCTCGAGATTGCGTTTTCCGTTCGTTCGGTTCAGAAGGCCGAGACGCCGCCGTCGACGGCGACGGCCTGCCCGGTCAGATAGGTGTTGTCCTTCGCGCACAGCATCAGCATCGTCGCGACGATTTCTTCCGGACGGCCGAGCCGCTTCATCGGCGAGCCCTGCGCGAGAAAGTCCTGGCGCTCGCCGAGGTCGCTGTCGGTGACCATCGGCGTCGTGCTGTAGAACGGGCACACCGCGTTCACGCGAATGCCGTGGCGCGCGTATTCGAGCGCGGCCGTCTTCGTGAGCCCGATCACCGCGTGCTTCGACGCCGCATAGGCCGCCAGCTTCGGCGCGCCGCCGAGCCCGGCCATCGACGCGACGTTCAGGATCACGCCTTCGCGCTGCGCGAGCATCTGGCGAATCTGGTGCTTCATCCCGAAGAACACGCCCTTCGCGTTCACCGCGAAGCTCAGGTCGAGATCGGCTTCTTCGGTATCGATCAGCGCCTTCAGCGGCGGTGCGATGCCGGCGTTGTTGATGCCGACGTCCAGCCGCTCGAAGCCCGCGACCGCCGCCTTGACCAGCAACGCGACGTCGGCTTCGACACGCACGTCGCAGCGCTGCGCGATCACGTCGGCGCCGGCCGCGCGCAGCGGCGCGGCTACGCGCTCCAGCGCCGCTTCGTTGAGGTCGCCGAGCGCGAGCCGCGCGCCCATCGCGGCCAGCTCGCTCGCGAGCAGCGCACCGAAACCGCTCGCGGCGCCGGTGATCATCACGGACTGCCCCGCATAGCTGTCGAGTTTCATCGCGCGCTCAGATCGTCAGGCCGCCGTCGACGACGATGCATTCGCCGTTCGTGTAGCTCGCCGCGTCCGACACCAGATACAGCACCGTGCCGGCCATCTCGCGCGGCTCCGCGTGGCGGCGCAGCGGGATCTTCGCCGTCCAGGTTTCGTAGATGTCCTTGTCGGCGAACAGCGCGCCGGCGAACTTCGTCTTCGTGAGGCCCGGCAGCAGCGCGTTCACGCGGATGCCGAACGGCCCGCACTCCTTCGCGAACGCCTTCGTCATGTTGACGACCGCGGCCTTCGTGATCGAGTAGATGCCTTGGCGGTCGCCCGGCTGCAGCGCATTCACCGACGCTGTGTTGACGATCGCGCCGCCGCCGTTCGCCTTCATCAGCTTGCCGGCCTCGACCGACATGAAGAAGTAGCCGCGGATGTTCACGTCGACCGTCTTCTCGTACGCGGCGAGATCGGTGTCGAGGATGTGCCCGAAATACGGATTCGCGGCCGCGTTGTTCACGAGGATGTCGAGCCGGCCGTGCTTGCCGCGGATCGTCTCGAACGTCGCCGCGATATCCTCCAGCCGCCCGACGTGGCACGCCAGCGCTTCGGCGCGGCCGCCTGCCGCGATGATTGCGTCCGCCACCGTCTGGCAGTCGTCGATCTTGCGGCTCGACACGATCACGTGCGCGCCCTGCTCCGCCAGCAGCTTCGCGATTTCCTCGCCGATGCCGCGGCTTGCGCCCGTCACCAGTGCGATCTTGCCCGTCAGGTCGAACAGGTTCGTTGCCATGTTGCTGTGCTCCTCCATTGATATGTTTAACCGTGCCGCTGCGCGGCGGCTGCGGCGATACCGGTGTTCAGCGATGCGCGCCGATCACGTCCACGGCGAGTTCGGCCAGCCGGCCGGTCATCGCGCCGACGCGCAACGCCTGCTCGCTCGACGCATTGCCCTGCAGCGCGCGCGCCTTCACACCCTGCGCGATCGCCGCGAGCCGGAAGAAGCTGAAGGCCAGATAGAAATGCCAGTCGTGGATCGGCGCGATCCCGCGCAGTTCGCAATAGCGCGCGACGATCGCCGCTTCGTCGGGAATACCGAGTTCCGCGCGATCCTGGCCCGCGAGCCCGCGCACCTGGCCGCCCGTCGGCAGCCGCAGACACATGCAGAAATACGCGAGATCGGCGAGCGGGTTGCCGAGCGTCGACAGTTCCCAGTCGAGCACGGCCTGCACGCGATAGCCATCGCGCGCGAACATCAGGTTGTCGATCCGGAAATCGCCGTGGACCAGCGCGGGCCGGCCGGTGTCCTCGGGACACGCTTTCGGCAGCCAGTCGATCAGCGTCTCCATGGCGTCGAGGCGTTCCGTTTCCGCCGCGCGATACTGCTTCGTCCACACGCCGATCTGACGCTCGAAGTAGTTGCCGGGGCGGCCGTAGTCGGCGAGGCCCGCCGCGTCGACGTCCACATCGTGCAGCGCGGCCATCGTGCGCAGCAGCGCGTCGTAGCAGGTCGCGCGCTCGTCCTTCGGCAGTTCGGGCAGCGCCGGATCCCAGAAGATCCGGCCGTCCTCGAAGCTCATCACGTAGAACAGGCTGCCGATCACGTCGCGATCTTCGCAGAGGTGATACGGATGCGCGACCGGCACCGCGGTGCCCGACAGCGCGCTCAGCACGCGGAATTCGCGATCGACCGCATGCGCGGATTTCAGCAGCTCGCCGGGCGGCTGGCGGCGCAGCACGTAGCGGCCGCTCTTCGCGTGCAGCAGGAAGGTCGGGTTCGACTGGCCGCCGGCAAACTTCTCCATGTCGAGCGGGCCTTCGAAACCCGGTACGTGCGCTTCCAGATAGCGCGTGAGGCGGGCTACGTCGAGGGGCTGGGAAGGGTTCGTCATCGTCGCGATCGTTCGTGGAGTCAGCCGTAGGTGCGCCATGCGTGTCGTTCGGGATCCTCGAGATGCGGAATGCCGTTGAACGACGCGAGGTGGAACGCTTCGGCGTTGAAGAAAAACTGCGAAAGACTGCTGTTGCGGATCTGCAGGTTCAGCGCGATCGCGCTCGACGGCGGCGCGGCAAGCACCTGCTGCACGGTCACCGCGATCGGGCCGCCGGAGCTCACCGCGAGCACGCGTTGCGCGCCGCCGTGGCGGATCGCGGCGCGCGCGTCGGCGACGCGCTGCTGGAAATGCGTCCAGGTTTCGGGAGCCGCGTCGCCGAGCTTGTCGTCGGCCCACAGGTACAGCACCTGCCGGAGCGCGCGAAAGTGTTCCTTCATCGAGCCGGCCGCGAGCCGCGCGATCTCCGGATAGTCGCTGGCCGCCGCCGCGAACAGCCCGTGGAAGTCGTATTCGTTCAGGCCGGGATGGCGGTCGACCGGCGCGCCTTCACGGCCCATCCCGCGCAGGATCGCATCGACCGTCTGCGCATGCCGGTTCATCGTGCCGCAGATCACGCGGTCGAATGCGAGGCCCTGCCGCGCGAAGTATTCGCCGAGCCAGACGCCTTGCTGCTCGCCCGCGGCGGACAGCCGGTCGTAGTCGTCCGTGCCGAACGACGCCTGCCCGTGCCGTACCAGAAAGAGTTCAGCCATTGCGTGCCCTGTCCGCCCGAGTGAAACCGAAGGCCCAGCATAGCGACCGGGCCTGCATTTTTGAAATTTATTTTTTGAATCAGTCGGTATTCATTGCGTGAATTCCACCTGACCAGACAGTGCGCTTGCGCCGGCTTTCGCCCGCCCCGCTTCGCGGCACGCGGATTGCGAGCGCAACCACCGTCATGTCGAACACGTCCAGGAGGGGGGCGATGCTCGGTACGAGCCTGATCATCATCCTGATTCTGATGCTCATCGGCGCATTTCCTTCATGGCCGCACAGCCGAAGCCGGGGCTACTGGCCATCGAGCGCCGTCGGGATGATCGTCATCCTCGTCGTGATACGGGTGTCGCCGGGTCGCATCCAGGCGGGAAGGCGCGTGCCGTCGAACGGTCACGCGCCCGTCTCGCGCCCCACGCGCTCGAGCGGCGGCTCGAAACCCAGCAGCGTGTACTCCGCGACCGACACGGTCGATTTCCCTGCCGGCCCCTGCACGACGACCGCCCGCACCGCGCCGGCCCGGTCGAACTTCAGCCGCGTGCCCACCGTCGCCTGACGCAGCGCTTCCAGCTCCTCGACGCGCGCGATCGCCAGCTTGCGCACCGCGCCGGACACGTACACCGGCAGGAACACCAGCGCGATGAAGATCGACACCGTGTCCTTCGACACGCTGTCCAGCATCGGCTGGCCCGACAGCACGAGCGACAGCGACGTCGCGCTGACGAAGATCGCGAGCACCGTCGCGCCCGCGCCGAGCGACGAGAAGCGCTCGGCCGCCTGCTTGGTACGCGCCTTCACGAGCGCGCGCGCCGTCGCGGACGGCACGAGCCATTCGCGTTTCGCGCCATGAAACCCGGCGAACCCGAGCAACAGCGTCATCGCGCCGCTCACGAGCAGCGCGCCGGACAGCGTACCCAGCATCACGCACACGAATTCGAGCACGAACACGGTAACGAGCGGCACCAGCAGCAGCCGGAATGAATAGCCGTCGCGGCCGTGCCCCTGGATCCACCATTGCACCGGCGGCAGTTGCCAGAAGCGGCTGTCCCGGTGGCGTGAAAGTTGTTGTTCCATGTCCGTCCATTCCCGACGATGCGATACCGCTTCGTCACTTCATCATCGCTGCACCGGTATCGCTGCACGACCCTCCCGCATCATGCCGCAAGCGCTCGCGGAAAACCCGCAGCCCGTCCGCGCCTGCGCCCGGGTGCGGCGAAACCGAACACCTCAGGTTATCAATTGATCCAAAAGATTCAATAGACGATGCCTCCTCCGGCGCGCGATGCTGGCCCGGCCCGTGAACGCGGCGTCATTGCAACGCCGCGCACGACCTTGGAGCGAGACACATGACTACCGATCATCGTCAACGGCGCCACACGCTGTGGCTGCTGTGCGCGCTTTCGTTCATCCTCTACGTCGACCGCGTGAACCTCGCGACCGCGGCCGGTGCGATCAAGTCCGAACTCGGACTCTCGAACACCGAACTCGGCGTCGCCTTCTCCGCCTTCGCGTACTCGTACGCCGTCTGCCAGGTGTTCGGCGGCTGGATCGCCGACCGCTTCGGCGCCCGCATCACGCTGATCGGCTGCGGGCTGATCTGGGTCGCATCGACCTTCATGACGGGTCTCGTGCACAGCCTCGCGCTGCTGTTCGCCGCGCGCCTGCTGCTCGGGATCGGCGAAGGCGCGACGCTGCCCGCGCAGGCCCGCGCGATCACGCACTGGTTCTCGCGCGAACGGCGCGGCGTCGTGCAGGGCTTCACCCATTCGTTCTCGCGGCTCGGCAACGCGGTCACGCCGCCGATCGTCGCCGCGCTGATGACGTGGCTGTCGTGGCGCGCGGCGTTCTTCGTGATCGGCGCGGTGACGCTGGTGTGGCTCGCGTGGTGGATCGTGAGCTTCCGCGAACACCCGCTCGGCGACGACGGCGGCACGCGCCCCGTCGCACGGCCCGCGCCGCCGTCCGGCCCGACGCCGTGGGGGCCGCTGTTCCGACGGATGGCGCCGACGATCTTCGTGTACTTCTGCTACGGCTGGACCGCATGGCTGTTCTTCACGTGGCTGCCGACGTTCTTCCTGAACGGCCAGGGCCTGAACCTGAAGTCGACCGCGCTGTTCGCATCGGGCGTGTTCTTCGCGGGCGTGGTCGGCGACACGGTCGGCGGCTGGCTGTGCGATCGCATCTACCGCAAGACCGGCAACCTCGCGCTGTCGCGCCAGAGCGTGATCGTCGCGAGTTTCGCCGGCGCGCTCACCTGCCTGCTGCCGCTCGCGTTCGTGCATTCGACGGCCGGCGTCGCGCTGTGCCTGTCTGGGTCGTTCCTGTGTCTCGAACTGACGATCGGGCCGATCTGGGCGGTGCCGAGCGACATCGCGCCGAAACACGCCGGCATCGCGAGCGGGATGATGAATGCCGGTTCCGCGGTCTCCGGGATCCTGTCGCCGATCCTGTTCGGCTATCTCGTCGACCACACCGGCAGCTGGACGGTGCCGTTCATCGGGTCGGTCGCGATGCTGCTGATCGGCATCGTCGCCGCGCTGCGGATTCGGCCCGAGCGCACGCTGTCGGAATCGGCGCCGTCGCTCGCCGAAGCGCCGGCCGCGCCGTCGGCGCGCTGAAGCGGCTCGCGTCGGGTTCGCCTGCCTCAGCCGCCTCGCCGGCGTCGCCGTCACGCTTCACCGCGTTCCGTGATGGTGGTGGCTCGGCTCGGCGTGCTTGGCGTGCTTGGCGTGCTTGGCGTGCTTGGCTGGTTCGGCCGCCTCGGCTGGTTCGGCTGGTTCGGCTGGTTCGGCTGGTTCGGCTGGTTCGGCTTGATCGGCTTGATCGGCTTGATCGGCTTGATCGGCTTGATCGGCTTGATCGGCTTGATCGGCTTGATCGGCTTGATCGGCTTGTTCGGGCTGACCGGCTTGTTCGGGCTGAACGGCTTGACCGGCCTGCTCGGCCAGCGTGGCTGGCGCGGCTGGCTCGGCTGGCTCGGCCGCCTCGGCTGACAAACCGCGCCATTACGCATCGCCGTCATCCCCCGCCCCGTCCCGATGGAACAGCGCGAGAAACTGCTGCGCGGGAATGCTCAGCGGCCGGTCGCGCCGCACGAGGCTGCCGTACGACGGCAGCTTCTGGTCGAGCACGTAATCGAGGATCGCCACCAGCCCGTGCTCGGCGTTGCGCTGCGCGACGGTCAGCGGAATCACGCCGAGCATGTGCGAGCGGTCGACGAGGTTCATCGTCGTCAGGATCGAGCCCGTTTCGACGAGCCCGCGCGGCATCGGCTGGTGACGCGCGCGGAATTCGCGCTCGACCACCTCGCGCGCCGGGCTGCCGGCCGGCTGCAGGATCCACGCGTAATCGAGCAGCGCATCGAATCCGACCGGCCCCGCGCCCGCGAGCGGATGGTCGCGGCCCGCGATGATCGCGAGCGCCTCGTCGTCCACCACGCGGAAATCGCAGTCGGTGCCGACGTTACGGCCGATCACCACTTCGAGCACCCCTTCGCGCAACTGCGGCATCAGCCGGTCGCTGGTGTCGACCGCGATGTCGATCGCGAGCAGCGGATAGCGCGCCTTCAGCTGCACCAGCGCCTCGGTGAGCCGCCCCGGCGACGCCGCCATGATGCTGCCGATCGCAAGCCGCCCCGCGCTGCCGAGCTGCAGTTCGCCCAGCTCGCGATTGAGCGCCTCCACGCTGCCGCGGATCCCGCGGAAATAGCCCAGCACGCGCTCGCCGGCCGGGTTCAGCACGAGCCCGCGCCCGACGCGGTCGAACAGCCGCTGGCCGAGCGCGCTTTCCAGTTCGGCCAGCATTTTCGTCGCGGCGGGCTGCGTGAGGCCGAGCTGGCCGGCGGCCGCGCGCAGCGTCGAGCATTCGTCCACCGCGAGCAGCAGCGCGATCTGCCGCATCCGCAACCGGTTCAGCAATTGGGGAGTCGAGTCTCGTCGATCAATCGAGCCCATTTCGATTACTCCAGGTTATCAATTCATCAAGAGTTTTCAATTTACCGACTCATTCCGTCTACCTAGCATGAACCCCATACACGAACGGCCACGCGCCGCCACCGGAGACACTGCAATGAACACGCCATCGCCCGCCGCCCCCCTGCCCGTCGTCGCGCTGACGCTCGGCGACCCCGCCGGCATCGGTGCCGAACTGATCGCGAAACTGCTCGCACGGCCCGACGCAACCGCCCGCGCGAATCTCGTGCTGATCGGCGACCGCTGGCTGTGGGAAGCCGGCCAGCGCGTGGCCGGCGTGACGGTCGACGTCGAACCCGTCGCGTCGCTCGCCGCCGTGCGCGGCCGGCCGTCCACCGCGCGCGCCGCGTTCGTCGCGGTCGACACGATCGATCCCGCGCAGGTCACGGTCGGCCAGGCCGGCGCGGCCGGCGGCCACTCGACGCTCACCGTGCTCGACCAGTGCCTCGACGCGTCACTCGCCGGCGACATCGACGCGATCTGCTTCGCGCCGCTGAACAAGTACGCGATGAAGCTCGGCGGGTTGAAGCACGACGACGAGCTGCACCACTTCGCCGCCGCGCTCGGCGTGACCGGCTACTTCTGCGAATTCAACACGCTCGGCGAGCTGTGGACCGCACGGATCTCGTCGCATATCCCGCTGAAGGATGCGGCGGCCCAGTTGAGCGTCGAGCGGATCGAACAGGCATCCGAACTGATCTACCGGTCGCTGCTCGCGAACGGCGTCGCCGCGCCGAAGGTCGCGATCGCCGCGTTCAACCCGCACGGCGGCGACGGCGGCAGCTGCGGGCGCGAGGAAGTCGACATCATCGAGCCGGCGGTGCGCAAGCTGCAGGCGCGCGCGTGGCCGACCGATACGCCGTTCCACGGCCCGTTCCCGGCCGACACGATCTTCCTGAAGGCGCAGGCCGGCGACTACCAGGCGATCGTCACGATGTACCACGACCAGGGGCAGATCGCGATCAAGCTGCTCGGCTTCTCGCGCGGCGTGACCGTGCAGGGCGGGCTGCCCGTGCCGATCACGACGCCCGCGCACGGCACCGCGTACGACATCGCGGGCCGCGGCAGCGCCGACGTCGGCGCGACCTGGCAGGCACTGCAGATCGCGTGCCGGATGGGCGCCGCGCGCCGCACGTCCACCGTTTCAGCGTGACCCCCGCACGCCTTCTACACACGACACCATCCATTCCGGAGACACCATCATGAAGATCCGTTCCGTGCGCGCCCGCGTATTCCAGTGGAAAGGCAAGACCGTCCCGCCGCAAGGCAATTTCTGCTCGAACGCGATGGACCTGCTGTACGCGCCGCAGGAGACGATGAGCACGTTCCGTTTCCACGCGTGGACGGTCGTCGAAGTCGAGACCGACGACGGCATCGTCGGCCTCGGCAACGTCGCGCTCGCGCCGCACATCGCGAAGGCGATCATCGACCAGTACCTCGCGCCACTCGTGATCGGCCAGGATCCGTGGGACTACGAATACCTGAACCAGCGGATGTACCGCGCGACCCACGCATGGGGCCGCAAGGGCATCGGCATGGCGGCGATCTCGGCCGTCGACATCGCGATCTGGGACATCCTCGGCAAGAGCGTCGGCAAGCCGGTGTTCAAGCTGCTCGGCGGACGCACCAAGGAAAAGATCCCCTGCTACTACTCGAAGCTGTATCGCACCGACCTGAAGGCGATGCAGGAGGAAGCACAGAAGTACCTGAAGGAAGGCTTCCGCGCGTTCAAGATGCGCTTCGGCTACGGGCCCGCGCACGGGCAGCAGGGCGTGATGGAGAACCTGAAATCGGTCGCGGCGATCCGCGAGGTGATCGGCTACGACAACGACCTGATGCTCGAGTGCTACATGGGCTGGAACCTCGAGTATGCGAAGCGCATCCTGCCGAAGCTCGAGAAATACCAGCCGCGCTGGCTCGAGGAGCCGGTGATCGCCGACGACATCGACGGCTACGCGGAGCTGAACCAGCTCACGAACATCCCGATCTCCGGCGGCGAGCACGAGTTCTCGCTGTACGGCTTCAAGCAGCTGCTCGACCGCAAGGCCGTGTCGGTCGTCCAGTACGACACGAACCGCGTCGGCGGCATCACGATGGCGCACAAGATCAACGCGCTGTGCGAGGCCTACAGCGTGCCGGTGATTCCGCACGCGGGCCAGATGCACAACTATCACCTGACGATGAGCACGCTCGCGTCGCCGATGAGCGAGTACTTCCCGATGTTCGACGTGGAAGTCGGCAACGAACTGTTCTATTACATCTTCGACGGCGAGCCGGTGGCCGAGAACGGCTTCCTGCAACTGCGCGACGACGTGCCGGGTCTCGGCCTCACGCTGAAGACCGAATTCCTCGACCAGTTCGACATCGTCGAGTGAGGGACGCCATGAACGCACGCTACCAGGGCGTCTTTCCGGTCGCACCGACGATCTTCGACGCGCACGGCGCGCTCGACCTCGACGGCCAGCGCCGCTGCCTCGACTTCATGATCGACGCCGGCTCGCACGGCATCTGCATCCACGCGAACTACTCGGAGCAGTTTGCGCTCGGCGACGACGAACGCGACCTCATCACGCGCACCACGCTCGAACACGTCGCCGGCCGCGTGCCGGTGATCGTCACGACGTCGCATTTCAGCGCGCGGATCTGCGCGGAACGCAACCGCCACGCGCAGGCGCTCGGCGCCGCGATGGTGATGGTGATGCCGCCGTATCACGGCGCGACCTTCCGCGTGCCGGAAACGCAGGTGCGCGCGTTCTTCCGCGATGTCGCCGACGGCCTCGACATTCCGCTGATGATCCAGGACGCGCCGGCAAGCGGCGTTGCGCTGCCGGCGTCGTTGCTCGCGACGCTCGCACGCGAACTCGACGCGGTGTCGTACTTCAAGATCGAGACGCCCGGCGCGGCGTCGAAGCTGCGCGAGCTGATCGCGCTCGGCGGCGACGCGATCGAAGGGCCGTGGGACGGCGAGGAAGGCATCACGCTGCTCGCCGATCTCGATGCGGGGGCGACCGGCGCGATGACGGGCGGCGGGTATCCGGACGGCATTCGCCGGATCACCGACGCGTATTTCGCCGGACGTCGCGACGAAGCGTGCGAGCACTACGCGCGCTGGCTGCCGCTGATCAACTACGAGAATCGCCAGTCGGGCTTCCTGACCGCGAAGGCGCTGATGAAGGAAGGCGGCGTGATCGCGTGCGACCGGCCGCGCGCGCCGTGGCCCGACCTGCACCCGCAGGTGCGCGCGGGCCTGCTCGACGCGGCGCGGCGGCTCGATCCGCTCGTGCTGCGCTGGGGACGCTAGACCCCGGTTTGCACCCGCAACGCGCGTGCGTGCGTTGCGCATCGGCGTGACGGCGGCCCGACAGAAGGCCGCCGCCGCTCATCACATGGACTGGAGACACCATGAACCTGCTGAACCCCGCCAACCCGGCCTACGATGCCGGCGAAGCCATTCCGCGCCGCCGCTGGCTGCGCGTCATCCCGCCGCTGCTGCTCGCCTGCATCATCTCGTACATGGACCGCGTGAACATCGCGTTCGCGATGCCGGGCGGGATGAATGCCGATCTCGGCATGGACGCGACCATGGCCGGCCTTGCCGGCGGCATCTTCTTCTTCGGCTACCTGTTCCTGCAGATTCCGGCCGGCCGGCGCGCCGCGCTCGGCAGCGGCAAGACATTCATCGCGTGGTCGCTCGTGAGCTGGGCGATGCTGTCGGTGCTGACCGGGCTCGTCACCCATACGTGGCAACTGTTGACGCTGCGCTTCCTGCTCGGCGTGGCCGAAGGCGGGATGCTGCCCGTCGTGCTGACGATGGTCAGCCACTGGTTTCCCGACCGCGAACGCGGCCGCGCCAACGCGATGGTCATCATGTTCGTGCCGCTCGCCGGGATGATCACCGCGCCGCTGTCCGGCTTCATCCTCGCCGCATACGACTGGCGTCACCTGTTCTTCATCGCGGGCGCACTGTCGGTGCTGTGCCTGGTCGCATGGATGCTGTTCGCCGACGACAGCCCGAAGACCGCACGCTGGGTGTCGCCGCGCGAGAAGGCGTACATCCTCGACGCGCTGCGCGACGAACAGGCGCGCAAGCAGGCCGCCGGCACACCGGCCGCCGCGTCGTTCGGCGCGATGCTGCGCAACCCGACGATCTGGCTGCTGATCGCGATCAACTTCTGCTATCAGGTCGGCATCTACGGCTATACGATGTGGTTGCCGACGCTGCTCAAAAACCTCACGCACGGCGGGATGGGGAAGGTCGGCCTGCTCGCGATGCTGCCGTATGTCGCGATGATGATCGGGATGTTCGGCACGTCGTATTTGTCTGACCGAACCGGCAAGCGCCGCCTGTTCGTGCTGCTGCCGCTGGTCGGCTTCGCCGCGTGCCTCGCGCTGTCGGTGCTCACCCACGCGTCGATGATCGTGTCGTTCGCGTTCCTGATCGGTTGCGGCTTCTTCCTGCAGGCGGCGGCCGGCGTGTTCTGGGCGATTCCGCCGAAGCTGTGCAGCGTCGAGACGGCCGGCAGCGCCCGCGGCCTGATCAACGCGCTCGGCAACCTCGGCGGCTTCTGCGGCCCGTATGCGGTCGGCGTGCTGACCCAGCACGTGAGCGCCGCGGCCGGCGTGTACAGCCTCGCGATCACGCTCGCGGTGGCCGGCCTGCTCGCGCTGACGCTGCCCAAGCGCTGCGAAGACTGATCTGATACGCGCGCACCGGAAAGCCGGCACGCGCACGAAACGACGGAGACTCACCATGAACGACATCCTGCTGCTGGTGCAGAAATGCGCCCATACCTTCAGCTTCTACGACCTCGAAACGAAAGCCGCGCTCAAGCATGTCGTGCTGCCGAACTTCCCGCACGAATTCACCGTCGACGTGAACAACCGCTACGCGTACGTCGGCATCTTCGGGATCGAGACCGCGTGGTCGCGCGGCCATGAAGGCGATCACCGGATCGCCGAGATCGATCTCGTCGAGCGCACCCACACGCGCATGCTCGACCTGTGGCCGTACTACCGGCCGCACGGGATGGCGAGCGATCGCGACGGCCGGCTGTACGCGATGAGCGAGGCGCACGACATGCTGCTCGTGTTCGACGAGCCGACCCGGCAGCCGGTGCCGAACCTGGCCGTGCCGTCCGGCGGCGTGAAGACGCACCTCGTGACGCTCACGCGCGATGCAAGCCGCGCCTACGGCGTGCACCTGCTGTCGAACACCGTCACGCAGTTTCATCCGCGCGACGCGACCGTCGCGCCGCGCGCGGTGATGCCCGGCCCGCGCCCGGAAGGCAATGCGCTGTCGAGCGACGAGCGCACGCTGTTCGTCGCGAATCGCGGCGACGACACGCTCGTCGAGATCGACACCGACACGATGACCTGCGGCCGCCGCGTGAAGACGCGCAGCGATCCGAACCGCATCTACCGCACCACCGCGCCGGACGGCCGCGACCTGCTGCTGCTGACCAATTCCGGCGAACGGTCGATTTCGGTGTTCGACGCGCGGCAGCTCGAGGAGATCGAACGTGTCGCGCTGCCCGCGAATCCGACCGCGCTGTCGTTCCATCCGTCGCGGCGCGTCGCGTACGTGTCGTTCCAGGACGACTACGTCCGCGAACTCGATCTCGATGCGTGGCGCTTCGTCGGTGCGCTGCCGACGCTGCGCGAACCGGATGCGTCGTATGTGCTCGCAGCAGGCCCGCGCTGAGCGGCACGGCGACGCGCCGCCGGCCAGGCTCGTCGACGCGCATCACCACCTGTGGCAGCTCGGCACGGGGGCGCACTATCCGTGGCTGCAGGAGCAGTACGATCCGGCGCGCTTCATGTTCGGCGACTACGCGGCGCTGCGCCGCGATTTCGGCGTGGCCGATTTGCGCCACGCGGCGCAAGGGGCGCCGATCGTCGCGAGCGTGCACGTCGAGGCCGAACGCGCGCATGACGAGGCGCTCGCGGAAACGCGCTGGCTGCACGAGGTCGCGGCCGCGCACGGGCTGCCGTCGGCGGTCGTCGCGTGGGTCGACCTGCTCGCCGGCGACGCGCAGGAGCGGCTCGCCGAACAGGCCGCGTGGCCGCGCGTGCGCGGCGTGCGCTTCAAGCCGCGCACCGCTGCATCGGCCGATGCAGCCGTCGACGGGCCCGGCACGCTGCGCGACCCGCGCTGGCCGGCCGCGCTCGAACGGCTAGCCGCGCACGGCCTGAGCTGGGATCTGCGCGTGCCGTTCTGGCATCTCGGCGAAGCGGCCGCGCTGCTGGCCGATGCGCCCGCCGTCGACGTGGTGCTGGAACACACCGGGCTGCCGTGGGATCGGTCGGACGCCGGGCTCGCGCGCTGGCGCAGCGGGATGGAAGCGCTCGCGGCCTTGCCGCGCGTGAGCGTGAAGATCTCCGAACTCGGGTTGCGCGACGCCGTGTGGAACGACGCGGACAACGCGCGGATCATCCGCGACACGATCGCGATCTTCGGCTGGGCGCGCTGCCTGTTCGCGAGCAATTTTCCGGTGGCGGGGTTGCGCGTGTCGTATCCGGCGCTGCTGCGCACGTTCGCGCGCGCGATGGCCGACCTCGACGACGTCGCGCGCGACGCGATCTGGCACGACAACGCGATGCGCGTGTACCGGATTGCGTGAACGGGCTTGACCCGGCCCTTGGGGTCGCCTTTATGCTGGACGCAACGAATCGACAGCAGACAGGGGTGACGAATGGGCACGTCCACGCTTCGCTTGAGCGCGTCGGCCGCCGCCGCGCGGCTCGGCGTATCGGTCAAGGCGCTGCGGCTCTATGAGCAGCACGGTCTCGTCGCGCCGGAGCGGACGCCGGCGGGATACCGCATGTACGGCCCCGACGATCTCGCGCGCGCGGCCGACATCGTCGCGCTGCGCGCGCTCGGCCTGAGCGTCGCGCAGGTCGCAAGCGTGCTCGACGGCGCCCCGCGCAGCCTCGATGACGCGCTCGCCTCTCATGAAGCGGCGCTCGACCACGGCATTCAGGATCTCGTCCGCAAGCTCGACCGCGTGCGCGCGATCCGCGCCGGCCTGGCGCGCGGCCGGCTGCCCGACGGCGGCGAACTGACGCGGCTGCTCGACGATGGCGGTGCCGGGATCGCGTTCAGCCTGCCGTGGCCGTGGGGCGGCGAATGGTTCGAGTTTCGCGAGATCCGGCCGTTGAACTACATCATCGGCTCGCTGGGAAGCGGCAAGACGCGGCTCGCGATGCGGCTCGCCGACGCGCTGCCCGGCGCGGTGTTCGTGGGACTCGACCGGCTGGAAAACGGTGCTGCCGCGGCATTGGACGCATTGCATGCCGACCCGGCGTTGAACGCGCGTGTCGAGCGCGCATCGGCATCGCTTGCCGACGCCGGCGCGACGCGCTCGCCGGCGCTGACCGCGCTGCTTGCCAGCCTCGCAGCGGATGGTCCAGGCGCGCGGGTCGTCGACATGATCGAACAGGATCTCGACCGGCCCACGCAACAGGCGCTGATCGCGTGGCTGCGTGAACGCGCCGGGGCCGGCGCGCGGCCGCTGTTCCTGATGACGCGCTCATCGGCGATCCTCGATCTGTCGACGGTCGGGTCCGATGAAGCGATCATCCTGTGTCCGGCGAATCACAGTCCGCCTTCCCGCGTGGCGCCGTACCCTGGTGCGCCCGGCTATGAAGCCGTGACGACGTGCCTGGCATCGCCGGAGATTCGCGAGCGGATCGCCCGAAAGCCGGAAGCGGCGTAACTTCTTCTTCACGATCGCGCGGATCGTCGCGTTCTTGATGCCGAACGGGTCGCCTTCCTCGCGCGCATCCGCTCGGCGATACCCGGTAACAGCGCCGGCTCGGCCAGCCTCGACGCCATGAACCGTTGCGCGTCACGGATGACGGGGCGACGCCAAAACCGAATACGCGGTCACGGGCGTCCTCGCGCATCGCCCGGCCTGCAGATTCGGCGGCCTGGCCTTTGATTCGCGCCGCGAATTCGGCAATCATGCGTTTCGTGGCCCAACCTTCCCCCGCGAACGATCGCCGATCATGAGACCCATCATCCGCCTGCGCCCGGCTTCCCTGGCCGATCTGCCCTTCCTGCTGCGACTCCGTCGGCTCACGATGACGCCGCACCTGCAGCGGGCCGGCGTGCCCACCGACGACCATACGCACGACCAGCGCATCCGCGCGCACTTCGAAGACGCATCGATCATCTGCGAAGGAGCCGACGCCACCGAAATCGGCCTGCTCAAGGTGACGCGCGCCGCGCACGAATGGCACGTCCACCAGATCCAGTTGCTCCCCGACCGACAGGGCCAGGGCATCGGCCAGGCGGTCCTGAGCGAACTGCTGGCCGAAGCGACGCGCGCGAACATGGCCGTCTCGCTCGGCGTCCTCCACGGCAACCCGGCGCGGCGGCTCTACGAACGGCTCGGGTTCCGGTTCGTATCGGAAACGGAAACCGGCACCGGAACCAACATGATCTGGCGCGCGTGAGGATGACCCTGCCGCACCCGACCTGCTTCGGCGACGGCGATGTCGTCCCGCATCGATCGCCGGCCATTCCTCTCACAGTTCATGCCCGCCCTCCCGACGCCGTGAAGTCCTCGATCCTCGCGCTTCTGCTCGCCGCCCCATTCCTCTGCGCTGACGCCGGCGCAGCCACGCCCACCCTGCTCGAACCCGGCATCTACCGGCTCGATCCGGACGGTTACCGCGAGATGCCGAAAGCGCAGCCGGCAAGCTATGGCGAGATCGACGACGACACGTTCGAGCGCGCGCTGCCGCCGGCGGCCCGGATCAGCTACGCGGTGGTCGCCCGCGATCCGGGTCGCACGCAGAATCGCGTGCTGTTCCTCGTCGACGGCCGGTATCGCTACGACGTCAACAGCCCGAACAGGCTCTGCCCTGCGTATGCGTTTCCCGGCTGGAACGATTACTCCGATGTGCAACCGTTCTGCCGCACCAACATCTCCGGCGACGAAGCGGCATTCCGCTGGACGACCGACACCTTCACGGTCAGCTGGGGCAGCGACAGGAAGTACCTGCGCACCGACTACGACGACAAGGGCGAGTCGCATCCCCGTTACGCGATCACGCACCATGGCGATCGCTTCGAACTCGCGACGCCGCGTGCATATCAGGGCGTGCAGTACCTGACGAAGGACGTGCCGTTCTTCCCGAATGCGAGCCGCAGCGCATCGCCCGGCGTGCTGCCCGCAGGCAGCTACGTGGCCGTCGTCGCGTCAGGTTCGGAATGGGAAGAAGTCGAGCGCTTCGCGCAGGACGGCACGCCCACGCGCGGCTGGATCGATCGCGACGATCTCGAGGACGTCAAATGGGTCGATCAGCAGGCTCAGACGAAGCAGTTTCGCTTCCGCGTCGCCTTCACGGCGGGAGCTAGCGACAATGATCCCGCGACGGCGGTCGCCATCGAGGTGCTCGATCGCGCGACCGGCAAACGGGTGCAGGTCATCCGCGATTTCTACGCGGACCCATGGGGCGAGAGCGATACGAGCCTCACGCTGGTCGACGCCAATTTCGACGGTCATCCGGACCTGATGATCGGTGGCAGCTCCGGCGGCGCAGGGCCGAACAGCACGGACAACTTCTTCCTGTTCGACCCGAAGACCCGGCGCTTCGTCTTCGACCAGGCGCTGTCCGACCTGCCGCAGATCGGCTTCGACGCACGCAGGAAACAGGTCACTTCCGCGCAACGCAACAGCTGCTGCAGCCACTCGTCGCAAACGTGGCATTACGAAGGCGGCCATCTCGTCGAGATCGCGAACTGGGACGAAAGCCTGTCCGCCGACGGCGACTGGCTCGTGACCACGACCGGGCATCTGCGCAACGGGAAGATGCGCTATCGCGTCACGCGCAAGCGGGCTGAGCTGAACTGACGCGTCGGGCGAGCGGGACATCCGCGACGATGCCGGGGTCTCGACCGCCGCCCGCGAACGGTCGCGTCGCCGGCCCTCAAGGCGTCCACCGATAAACGGTGATGCTGTTCCCCTTCACGTTGTTCTTCGTGACCACGTACTCGCCGTTCGAGCGGCGATACGCGCGCACGCTGTACATCGCGTCGATCGCGCTGCTGGTGTCCACCGTCGCGGGGCTCGCGTTGACGAGCGTCGTGTCGAGGTTGCCGGTGTCGAGGTTGAATGCGTCGATGTTCGGCCACAGCGGCCCGCTGCTGCTGAACCAGTAGCCGACGAACAGATGATTGCCGGCCGCGTCGATCGACTTCGCGCCGCCGTGCGGCAGCGTGATCACCGGATTCGGCTTCGTCGTGTTGCCCGCGCGCCAGCCGTGATACACCTCGATGCGCGTGCCGATCGACGTCCAGTCGGTACTCCCGACGACGCCCTGCGCGAGCACCATCGTGTCGCTGTCGGCGAGATAGACGATGCGCGTGAGCGGCAGGATGCTGGCCGGCACCGGCGTCGGCACGCCCGGCCCCCACGACGGCTTGCCGCTCGCATCGAAACCGGTCAGCGGGTAGTGATAAATCGCGCCGGTCTTGTCGAGCCCGGCCCATACGCCGCCCTTGCTGTCGAGACTGAAGCCGGCCGACACGCGCCGCGTCGTGTCGAACGCCGGCCCCGGGATCGAGCCGTCGGGAATCGCCACGTAACCATTGGCCGCGTTGAAGTGGAAGAAGTAGTAGACCGGCGGATTCTGGCCCGCCGCGACGAGGATCCGGTTTGCGCCGACCGATGTCAGCAGCCCGAAGTGCTCGTCGCGCTGCGGATCGTTCATGTCGATGCGCGGGTCCGACGGATACGCGAACGGATCGACGGTGTTCGCGACGAACGTGCCGCCCGCGGTGCCGCCGTACACGTGCGTGGCGCTGTAGAACAGCGAACCATCCGTCACCGGGTCGGGCGCGGCGATGCCTTCGAAGTTCAGCGACTGCAGCGTCCAACGCAGGCTGCCCGCGCTGCTGTACGCGTGCAGGTCGGTCGCGCCGTTGCGGCCGAGATCCCAGCTGCCGCCCCACGGGTTGTTGAGCACGTACAGGTTGCCGGCGCTGTCCTTGCCGAGGCCGACGACACGCGTGAAGCGCTTCGCGCCCACCTGCCCCTTGATGCCCGTCGTCGTGTCGAGATAGCCGCCGCGCACGCCGAACGTGTCGACCAGCGCCGGCCGGCCCGACACGGCATAGCGCTTGATGTTCATGTCGGGGCCTTCGTCGCCGACCAGCAGCTGCCCCGTCGCCGCATCGAAACCGAGCGCCGACGGCTGCGATCCGGCCGCCATCCGGATCGTGTTCAGCAGTGCACCGGTCGCGCTGAATTCGACGATCGAACCCGCGCCCTTCTGCGCGACCCACACGTTGCCCGCGCCATCCACCGCGAGCGCGCCCGGCGCGGTCACGCCGAGGTCGCGCTGCCAGACGCCGTCGGTCGTGAACACCCGCACGCGGTTGCCGTAGAAATCGCTCGCATAGAGCAGTGAGCCGGCCGTCGCGAGCCCGGTGACGACGTCGATGCGCGGCTGGTTCGTCGCCGCGGTGACCTGAATGAGCTTGTCGCGGAACCGCGTCGCGCGGTTGTAGCGCCCGACCGCACCGCTGCCGTACCCGCTGCCGGGCTGCAGCGCGACGAACAGCGACGTCGCGTTGCCCGTGATCGCGCTGCCCTGGAATTCGGAATGCGTGCCGATCGAGCCGAGGCTCTTGCCGTTCTGGTAGATCGCGACGCCGCCTTCATCCTCGTCCCACATCGACGACGTGTAGATCACGCCTTCGGGCGCGACCCACATCGAGCGTGCGACGTTGCCGACGTGCGCGGCGAGCGTGCCGTAGGTGTTCGCGATCCAGTCGGTGGTGTTGCGCGCGTATCCGGCCGGCGCAATCGCAGCGATCGCGGCGGCGAGCAGCACGGCCTGAATCGGTTGTCTGGCGACCATGGCTGATGCTCTCCTGAATGGTGGAATCATTCACATGAGGGACGGCCGGATGGTTTGAAATCGGCAATGCGTCAATACTTCCGCTGAATCATCCGGCGCGGTCGGTATTACATCGGACGTGCATTCGATCATCGGCATCGCCGAGAATAGCGTTATTTAAATCGAAAAAAATTGCAGGCCCGGCCGGCCGACGGCGCACGCGACTGCGCGAGAGTGAATGGTCACTTACGCTTGCGGCTTGCTTGATACCCGCGTCGCGGACGGCGCCCGCGCATGCTGCTTCAGGTACACGAGCGCATCGTCGATCGTCAGCACGTGCTGCTCCCCGTTCCTCATGCGCAGCGACACCTCGCCGGCGAGTGCCTCCTTCCGCCCCGTCACGGCGACGATCGGCGCGGCCAGCTCCCTTGCATCGAAGATCTTGCGCGGCAAGCGCTCGGCACGAAAATCCCGCAGCACGCGACACCCGATGTCTTCGAATGCGAACGCCGTCTCCTCGGCAAAGGCGCGGACGTCCTGCCCGATGTTCGCCACGACGATCTGGTCGGGCGCGAGCCACGTCGGCAACCACCCCGCGTAGTGTTCGAGCAGAATGCCGATGAACCGTTCGAGGCTGCCCAGCACCGCGTGGTGCAACATCACGGGCGTCGCTTTCGCGCCGTCCTCGGCGACATAGGCGGCGCCGAGCCGCTCGGGCAGCACGAAGTCGAGCTGGATCGTCCCGCACTGCCACGTCCGGCCCTGACGGTCGCGCAGATGAAATTCGAGCTTCGGGCCATAGAACGCGCCCTCACCCGCCTGGATCGCGAAGTCCAGCCCGGCCGCCCGCGCGGCAGACGCCAGCATCGCTTCCGCGCGATCCCACACCGCATCGTCGCCGGCGCGGATCGCGGGTCGCGTCGACAGCGCCACGTCGAATGCGCCGAATCCGAAATCCACGTAGATCGTCTTCAGCAACACGCAGAATCGCGCGACTTCAACCTCGACCTGATCGGGCATGCAAAGCACATGGGCGTCGTCCTGCGTGAACGCACGGGCACGCATGAGGCCGTGCAGCGCGCCGGACGGTTCGGCCCGGTGGACCACGCCGAATTCCGAATAGCGAATCGGGAGATCGCGGTACGAGCGCGTGCCCTTTTTGAAGACCTGCACGTGGCACGGGCAACTCATCGGCTTCAGGCAGTACGGATGGTCGTCGCTCTCGAGCGAAAACATGTTTCGCCCGAACTTCTCCCAATGGCCGCTCCGCTCCCAAAGCTCGCGCGCGACGATCTGTGGCGTCCGCACTTCGGAGAAGCCCGCCTGACGCATCCGGACGCGAATATATTCCTCGACGACGCGATACAAGGCCATGCCGCGCGGATGCCAGAAAATGGCGCCCGGACTTTCATCCTGCTGGTGAAACAAATCGAGTTTGTTACCGAGTACGCGGTGATCGAAATCATCCATGCTGCTCTCCGTTGACGTGGGGTACCGGTCGAACGGAGCATGAAAAAGGCCCCGTCCGTTTCCGGCGGGGCCTGGGGATCGCTCGAGGCACTGACCTACGACGTGCGACCTCCCCCCGGCCCGCCATGGGCGGTCGTGGTGGTGGTGGCAGTCGTGACGAAAAGTGCGCTCATGTGACGAATCTAGTCAATGCGTGAACGGCTGTCAACCGCGCATTCAAATCCTGAACCGTCGCTCAGTGCGCGGAGCCGCTCAGGTGCACAGGGACGACGGGGCGTCGGCGTATTGGGGCTCGTTACGACGTCGCACCAAACGCAGCCCGCGACGCTCGGACTCACTCTTGGCGACACGAATAGCGCTGTCAAAGCACGGGTCGGTTGCAACGTGCCGATGATCGACACTGACCAGCCACGCATTGCCGGCGAAACACCAGCGAATGCGTCGGTCCTCCACCATCGTCGAGAACCATCTCCAGATATCCGCATCGACGGCATTGGCCGCTTGCGCGGCAGCCTGTCTGGCGACGCGCATTTGATCGAGTAAAGTCATGGGATCACGCTCCTGCGAACACTCGACAGCTTCTTCGCCACCGGGCTCTACCGTGACGGGCACGCGCCGATGCGCCCGCCACCCGACACGTCGCCTTATTTCTGGCTCCACAACGGCACGATCAGATTCATCCAGACCCGCGTCTCGTGTCCCGTATAGCCGGTTTCGGTGACGTCGCGCGACACCTTGAGTTGCAGCGTGTCGTGGCCGATCTTGTAGCCGACCAGCCCGCCGAGCGCGACCTGCGACTGCTTCTGGTAACCGGCCACCGGTGAGGTCAGGTCGTTCGAGCCAAACGCGATCGCGCCCACTTCCCACTTGCCGACCCGCTTGAATGCGGTCAGATCGAAGTTGCTCCACTGCGGCGCCGCGTTCTCGCCCAGCTCGGTGCCATGCTTGCCGGTACCGTAAATACCCGTCGCATCGAACTCCCAGCCGTTGCGCTCGTAGGTCAAGGCCGCGATTTCCATCAACGAATAGAAATTGCGCGTCACGCCAAGCGCAGTCAGGTCGTTGCGCACGGGAAGAAACACGCCGCTCTGCAAGCCGGCCGACAGACCGCCGCCGAGATCCCACTTGAGCTGGGCGTCGATATAGGTGTTACCAACCCCCGTATAGCTGTGATATCCCTTCACGTCGACGTCCGCGACCGCGGTCACCGTATCGAGCAGAAAGCGGCCGCCGGCCACCGTCCACGGCGTGGACCAGATCAGCCAGCTCGGGATCCCGACACCGACGCCGACCGTCGGCGAGCTGCCGCGCCAGCCGTAGTTGAGCTGCGTGACGCTATAGATACCCGGCGGCAGCGGCGCGCCCAGCGGCAAGCCGGTCGAAATCCCCGGCAGTAGCTGCGAGCCCGCGTGTGCGAGGGGAACCATGCAGGAGGCAGATGACGCACACACCAGGCCGGTCAGAACTTTTCTTAATACTTGGTTCGATTTCATGTGCTGCTCCAGGTTTTATGCGACTCCATTCAGACGCATTCACATAATTAGTATTACTACCTTTATAAAACGGATCTTCAACTCGCTTTCCCGCATCCACCAGCAACGCGCCCCCTTCCTCTTCAGATGCGCTCAAGGTGCGCCGGCTATCATCTTGATTGCTCTCGATCAACGCACTGATCGGCCGCTCAGCCAGATCGGCCAGCACGGATACTGCAAATCTCGCAACCTCATTTCAAAACAGGAATCCGAATTAAATTGCTGATTTTTTGCTCGATTCATGGCTGATTTCAGCCCAACAATTTTTGGATATGCAGCAGTTCTTCCGGATCGGAATCGTCGCGTGTGGAACGTCTGATCCCGATGCATTCAACCTTGCGCGGTGCCGCCTTTAACCCTGCCGGCTCCACCCGCGTGGTCGGCATTTCTGGATGCCGAAATCGGCCTATGCCGATGCAGACGTTCTACCCTGCGATCACAGGCAGTCGGCCAGCTCCGGCACGAGCGCGAACAGATCACCGACGAGACCGTAGTCGGCCACGCTGAAGATCGGCGCTTCCGGATCCTTGTTGATCGCGACGATCACCTTCGAATCCTTCATGCCGGCCAAGTGCTGAATCGCACCCGAGATGCCCACCGCGATGTACAGCTGCGGTGCGACGATCTTGCCGGTCTGGCCAACCTGGTAGTCGTTCGGCACGTAACCCGCGTCGACTGCCGCGCGCGATGCGCCGAGTGCTGCCGACAGCTTGTCCGCCAGCGGCTCCAGCACCTTCGTGTAGTTTTCGCCGCTGCCCAGACCACGGCCGCCCGACACGATGATCTTCGCGCTGGTGAGTTCCGGACGGTCCAGCTTCGTCACTTCACGGCTCACGAATTGCGACTTGCCTGCGTCTGCTGCCGCTTCGATCTTCTCGACCGATGCGCTGCCGCCTTCTGCCGCAACCGGATCGAAACCCGTCGCACGCACCGTGATGACCTTGATCGGGTCGCTCGACTGCACCGTCGCGATCGCGTTGCCCGCGTAGATCGGACGCTCGAATGTGTCGGCCGATACAACCGCCGTGATGTCCGAGATCTGTGCGACGTCCAACTTCGCAGCGATACGCGGTGTGATGTTCTTGCCGTAGGCGGTCGCCGGCGCGAGGATGTGCGAGTAGTTCTTCGCAATGTTCAGCGCCGTCGCTTCGACGTTTTCCGCCAGGCCTGCGGCCAGTTGCGGTGCGTCGGCCAGCAGCACCTTCGACACGCCTGCGATCTTTGCCGCTGCGTCCGCAGCCGCTTGCGCGTTGTGGCCTGCCACCAGCACGTGAATGTCACCGCCAATCTTCGCCGCCGCTGCCACCGTGTTCAGCGTCGCGGCCTTGATCGACGCGTTGTCGTGTTCTGCAATCACCAGAATCGTCATTTCTTTCCGCTCCCTCTTACAGCACCTTGGCTTCGGTCTTCAGCTTCTCGACCAGCGTCTTCACGTCCGGCACCTTCACGCCGGCCGCCCGCTTCGGCGGCTCGACCACCTTCAGCGTCTTCAGACGCGGCGTCACATCCACACCGAGGTCTTCCGGTTTCACGTTTTCCAGCGGCTTCTTCTTCGCCTTCATGATGTTCGGCAGCGTCACATAGCGCGGCTCGTTCAGGCGCAGGTCGGTCGTCACGACCGCGGGCAGTTGAAGCGACAACGTTTCCGCACCCCCGTCGACTTCCCGTGCAACGGTTGCCTTACCGTCGGCGATCGTCACCTTCGACGCAAACGTCGCTTGCGGCAGGCCAGCCAGCGCGGCCAGCATCTGCCCCGTCTGGTTCGAATCGTCGTCGATCGCCTGCTTGCCGAGGATCACCAGTTGCGGCTGCTCCTTGTCAACCAGCGCCTTCAGGATCTTCGCGACGGCCAGCGGTTCGACGCTGTCGTTCGATTCGACGAGGATCGCGCGATCCGCACCGATCGCCAGCGCCGTACGCAGCGTTTCCTGCGCTTGCGCAACGCCCACCGACACGGCGATCACTTCAGTCGCCACGCCCGCTTCCTTCAGGCGCACGGCTTCTTCCACCGCGATTTCGTCGAACGGGTTCATCGACATCTTCACGTTCGCGATGTCGACGCCCGATTGATCGGACCTCACACCGACCTTCACATTCGCGTCGACCACCCGCTTGACTGCGACCAGTAATTTCATGTGCCCCTCCCTTTCATTGAATGGAATGTCGACCGGTTCGCCGTCATGCGTCGATCTCGATCGCGACCTTGCCGAACTGCGCACCGGATGCAAGCCGGTCGAGCGCCGCGTGCACGTCGTCCAGCGGATAGCGCGAATCGATCACCGGGCGTAATCCGCCGCGCGCCGTCAGCGCGAGCAAATCGCGATATTCATCGAGCGTGCCCAACGTCGAACCGAATATCTGCAACTGCCGGATGAAGATCCGGCGCAGATCCGCTGGCGGCTGATCGCCAGTCGTCGCGCCGCACGTCACGATCCGGCCACCTCGCGCGACGGACTTCAACGCGCTCGCCCACACCGACGCGCCGACGTTCTCGATCACGACATCCACGCCGCGGCCATCCGTCAGCGCCATGACCGTCTTGACGACGTCCTGCGTCGCGCCGTTGATCGCATGGTCGGCGCCCATCGACACCGCACGCTGCAGCTTCGTATCGTCGCGCGACGTGACGATCGCGCGGCTACCAGCCAGCTTCGCCAGTTGCAGCGTCACCAGCGACACGCCGCCGCCGACCCCGAAGATCAGCACCGTTTCCCATGGCTTGAGCGCCGCTTTCGTGAAAAGCATCCGCCACGCCGTCAGGTGACCGACACCCAACGCCGCCGCTTCTGCGAAATCCAGCGCCGCAGGCATCGGAAACACGTTCGTCGCCGGCACGCTGACGTATTGGGCCAGCGTGCCGTCGCGGTGTTCGCCGAGATACTGGATCGACATGCACAACACCGACTCCCCGCGCAGGCAATATTCACAGCGCCCGCACCCGATACCGGGATGCACGACGACGTGCTGCCCCGGCGACAGCCGGGTTTCCGACTCGTCGACCGCCTCGATCGTCCCGGCGCCATCGATGCCCATGATTTGCGGGAGACGATGCGTAATCCCCGCGCCGCTGTCGCGCATGTACAGATCGACCCGATTGAGCGTCGCGGCCTTCAGGCTGATCAGCACGTTGCCGGCACTTCGCGCCGGCCGTGGCCGCTCGCCGACCTCGACCACCTCGTTGCCGCCATGCCCGGTGATGAACGCTGCCTTCACGTGTTGTCCCCTGTGGATGATGCAGCGGTCGCGCCAGCCCGCTCAGAACGCGGCAATGCCGGTGATCGCGCGGCCGAGAATGAGTGCGTGCACGTCATGGGTCCCTTCGTAGGTGTTCACGACCTCGAGGTTCACGAGATGACGCGCGATGCCGAACTCGTCGCTGATGCCGTTGCCGCCGAGCATGTCGCGCGCCGTGCGGGCGATATCCAGCGCCTTGCCGCAGTTGTTGCGCTTCATGATCGACGTGATCTCGACGGCCGCCGGACCTTCGTCCTTCATACGGCCCAGACGAAGACAGCCCTGCAGACCGAGCGCGATCTCGGACATCATGTCGGCCAGCTTCTTCTGGACCAGCTGGTTCGCCGCCAGTGGCTTGCCGAACTGAATACGATCCATCACGTACTGGCGTGCGCGCTGGAAGCAGTCTTCGGCGGCGCCCAGCGCGCCCCATGCGATCCCGTAGCGCGCGGAATTCAGACAGGTGAACGGCCCCTTCAGGCCCCTGACATCCGGGAACGCGTTTTCTTCCGGGCAGAACACCTCGTCCATCACGATCTCGCCGGTCACGCTCGCGCGCAACCCGACCTTGCCGTGAATGGCCGGCGCCGACAGCCCCTTCCAGCCTTTTTCCAGCACGAAGCCGCGAATCAGGCCTTCGTCATCCTTGGCCCACACGACGAATACGTCTGCGATGGGGCTGTTGGTGATCCACATCTTCGCGCCCGTCAGCGAATAGCCGCCTGCCACCTTCTTCGCGCGCGTGATCATGCCGCCCGGATCCGAACCGTGGTTTGGCTCCGTCAGGCCGAAGCAACCGATCAACTTGCCGCGTGCGAGCCCGGGCAGATATTTCTGCTTCGTCGCTTCGTTGCCGAATGCGTGGATCGGCACCATCACGAGCGAGCTCTGCACGCTCATCATCGACCGGTAGCCGGAGTCGACCATTTCGACTTCGCGTGCCACCAGGCCATAGCAGACGTAGTTCAGGCCCGCGCCGCCATAGGTCTCGGGGATCGTCGAACCCAGCAAGCCGAGCGCGCCCATTTCCCGAAAAATCGCCGGATCGGTCTGCTCGTGGCGAAACGCGTGCAATACGCGCGGCGCAAGCTGCTCCTGACAATACGCCCGCGCGGCATCGCGTACCTGCCGCTCGTCTTCGTCGAGCTGCTGATCGAGCAACAACGGATCACTCCACTGAAACGCAGGATGCTGGGTGGCTGAATTCATGATGATTTTCCAATCGACTTGCGGAACAGGAAGGGAATCGTCAGTCGGCACGCATCAGTGCACGACCGATGATGAGCTGCTGGATCTGTGTCGTGCCTTCATACAGACGCAGCAAACGCACGTCGCGGTACAGGCGCTCGACCTTGTATTCGGCGATATAGCCGGCACCGCCGTGAATCTGAACGCCACGATCCGCCACGCGGCCCACCATCTCGCTGCAAAACAGCTTCGCGCACGACGCGCGCATGCTGACGTCCGGATCGCTCTGACCCGACGGTTTCAGGTCGTAGCGTTGCGCACAGTCCTGCACCATCGACCAGCCCGCATACAGTTCGGCCTGACTGTCGGCCAGCATCGCCTGAATCAGCTGGAAATCGCCGATGCGCTGTCCGAACTGCCTGCGATCGCGCGCATACCCGACGGACTCGTTCAGCACCCGCTGCGCGACGCCACACGCGAGTGCCGACAGATGCAGACGCCCGCGGTCGAGCACCTTCATCGCCGTCTTGAAGCCCATGCCCGGCGTACCGCCGATGATGTTGCCGGCCGGCACCCGTACGTCCTCCAGAATGACGTCGCAGGTCTTGGTCCCGCGCTGCCCCATTTTCCGGTCCGGCTTGCCCAGGCTGATGCCGGCCAGGTCCGACGGCACGACGAACGCCGAGATACCATTCGCCCCTTCGTCACCGGTGCGCGCCATCAACGTGAAGGCGCCGGCGCGTGGCGCGTTGGTGATGAAGCGCTTGGAACCATTGAGGACGTAGCAGTCGCCGTCCTTGTCGAATTCGGCGCGGGTCCGGAGCGCCGCTGCGTCCGAGCCGGCATCAGGTTCCGTCAATGCAAACGACATGATCAATTCCCCGCTCGCGACACGCGGCAGAATCTCGCGCCGTTGTGCTTCGGTACCGTCCATCAGGATCCCTTGCGAGCCGATCCCGACGTTGGTGCCGAACACCGAGCGGAACGCCAGTGCGGTCTGACCCAACTCGTAAGCCACCGCGCATTCCTGCGCCATCGACAGGCCGATGCCGCAGTATTCCTCCGGAATCGACAGACCGAACAGCCCCATCCGCTTCATGTCTTCGACGATATCGACCGGCACGTCGTCGAGCGCTTCGACGAGATCCTCCGCCGGCACCAGCCGTTCGGCAATGAAGCGCTGGACCGATGCCAGCAGCAAATCGAACGACTCTTTATCGAGCGCCATTTAAGTTCTCCTGTATATCGTTCTCGCCGATTTCGGTTCAGCGATGCCCGAAGACCGGTTTGCGCTTGTCGAGAAATGCCCTCATCCCTTCCCGGGCATCCTGACTGGCGAATCGCGCATGCAATTGCCGGCGCTCGAACAGCACGCCTTCCGACAACGCACTTTCGTACGCGCGGTTGATCGACTCCTTGATCGCCATCAACGCCGGCGACGAGTAGCCGGCAATCGTCGTCGCAAGCGCGATGCTTTCGTCTCGCAACGCATCGGCCGCGACGATGCGCGACACGAGGCCGCTGCGCTCCGCTTCGGCCGCGCTCATCAGGCGTCCGCTCAGGCACATGTCCATCGCCTTGGCCTTGCCGATCGCACGCGGCAGGCGCTGCGTGCCGCCCGCGCCCGGCAGGAGTGCCAACCTGATTTCCGGCAAGCCGAACCTGGCATCGTCGGCCGCGATCACGATGTCGCATGCCAGTGCCAACTCGCAGCCGCCACCGAGCGCCACGCCGGCCACGGATGCGATGACCGGCTTGCGCACCCGGCGGATGGTCTCCCAATTGCGGGTAATGAAATCGCCGCGGTACACATCCATGTAGTCCCAGTCCGCCATCGCGGCAATGTCGGCGCCCGCGGCGAAAGCCTGTGCGTTACCTGTCACGACGATTGCGCCGATGTCGTCGTCGCCGTCGAAAAGCAGCAACGCGTCGCCCAGCGCATCCATCAGAGCATCGTTCAGTGCATTCATCTGCCTCGGCCGGTTCAGCGAGATGATGCCGACCCGCCTGACGGTTTCGGTCACAACCAGTTGGTCTTCCATGGCTTACGTATCCTGTTCCGTTGCGATCGGTGCCGTGCGCGACACCGCGTCAGTTCGATGTCCCGGCTTCCCGCAGCGCGTCGCGCAGCCTGAATTTCTGGATCTTTCCGGCCGGCGTGACGGGCATCGCGTCCAGCACCAGCAAGCGCTCGGGGATGTAGTGCATCGCGACCTTGTGCGATTTCAGGAAATCGACGATGCCCGGCAGGTCGACGTACTCGCCTTCCCGCGGCACGACCACGGCGCAGGCCCGCTCGCCGAGACGTTCGTCCGGATAGGCCACGATCGCCGCCGCCGCAATCGCCGGATGGCGGTACAGCAGCGCCTCGATTTCGACCACCGGAATGTTCTCGCCACCGCGGATGATCACGTCCTTGCTGCGCCCGTCGATGCGGATGTAGCCGCGGGCGTCGACGTGCGCGAGATCGCCCGTCTCGAACCAGCCATCGGCGTCGGTTGCATTGAGTTCCGGGCGGCGCAGATAGCCGGCGAAATTCGAACAGGAGCGCGCCATGAGTCGACCTACCGTATCGGCAGGCAGTTGCACATCGTTCTCGTCGACGATCCGCACTTCTACGCCCGGCAGCGGACGGCCATCGGTCGATATCGACCGTTCGTCTTCGTCGTCGAGCCCGGTCAGCGTGATGGCCCCCGTCTCGGTCATCCCCCAGGCCGACACGATCTTCACGTCGAGCGCCTTGCGCGCGCGTTCGACCAACGGGCCCGGGATCGGCGCACCGGCACACAGGAACGTGCGCAGCGTCGGCACCGTTTCGCCGGTCTCGTTCGCCGTATTGGCGAGGTCGGTCAGGAATACCGTCGATGCCATCATGAAGGTCGCACGCTCGGCGCGAATGACTTCGAGCGCCGTCTTCGGTTGCCATACGTCCTGCAGGACAGCCGTCGCATGCAACACGATCGGCATCATCAGCCCGTACATGAAGCCCGTTTGATGTGCCATTGGCGAAGCCATCATCACGACGTCGCTGCCACCGAGTCGCATCGCTTCGGCATACGGAACGATATTGGACAGCAACGTGTTCGCCGTATGCATGACGCCCTTCGGCTCGCCCGTCGTGCCGGACGTATAGAGCAACTGCGTGACGTCGTCGGCCCCGGGCCGATGGCGGCCCAGGATCGTTCCGGCGTCGGACTCCTGCTCCCACCGGGGACCGGAGAGCAAGGCTTCGAAGCTGTTCGCGCCCGGCTGCCCGTCGGTCTCGCCGCCCGCCACCACCACGTGCTGCAGGTGCGGCAGATCGCCTTTCAGGCCAAGCATCATCCGTTCGAAATCGAAGCCGCGAAACCGCTTCGGCACGATCATGACCTTGCTGCAGCTGTGGTTCAGCATGAACGACAGCTCACGCTCGCGGAAGATGTGCATCAACGGATTCATGACCGCACCGATGCGCGAACAGGCCAGATACGTCAGCGTGAACTGCCACCAGTTCGGCAGCTGCACGGACACGACATCGTTACGGCCGACGCCGAGGCGCGTGAGCCCGACCGCAATCCGGTCCGCCAGCGTCGCCATTTCGCGGTAGGTGAAGCGGGTCGTCGCGCCGTCCTCGACGGAAGTCGCGATGAGCGCGATCTTGTCCGGGCACGCGGCGACACATGCGTCAAGCGCGTCGTTGATGGTCCGGTCCCGCCACCATCCGCGGGCGATACTCGTCGATCGTCGCGGGGGGATCAGAACGGCGTCGAACTCCATGTCGTGTCTCCGAAATTGTCTGGTGCGTCGATACCGTGCTTATGCCGGCACGGCATCGCGTCCGGCCCGCGTGCGGGCGATGATCGTCTTCATGATCTGGGCCGTGCCGTCGCCGATCTGGAAACCCAGCACATCGCGCAGGCGCTGTTCCATCGGCCCGCGGTCGTAACCGCCATGGCCGAACGACAGAAGACACTGGTGCACCACGTCATAGGCCAACTTCGGCCCCCACCACTTGCACATCGCCGCCTCGGCCGTATGCGGCAGGTGTCGGTCCTTCAGCCAGAGCGTCTGCAGGCAGAGCAGGCGTGCGGCCGCCACCTGGGTCTCGAAATCGGCCAGCGGATGGGACACCCCCTGAAATGCCGCGAGCGGCTTGCCGAACGCTTCGCGCTGCGCGACGTATTCCCACGTCTCCTCGAGGCTGACCTTGGCGACGGCCAGCACCTGCAAGCCGATCAGCGCGCGCGAGAAATCGAAGCCCTGCATCACCTGCACGAAACCTTTTCCTTCTTCGCCCAGCAGGTGATCGGCGGGCACCCGCACGTTCTCGAAGAAGATCGACCCGCGGCCGATCGCGCGCTGACCGTGGCAATCGAAGCGGCTACGCGTGATCCCCGGCAGGTCCATCGGCACCAGCATCGCGGAAACCCCGCGCGCGCCGGCCTCGACCGTGCCCGTGCGGGCGAACACCACGGCCGCGTCCGCCTGATCGGCAGCCGAGATCGAGGTCTTTTCGCCGTTCAGCACGTAGTGGTCGCCGACCCGCTCCATGCGCAGACGCAGGTTCGCGGCATCCGAGCCGCCGCGCGGCTCCGTCAATGCGATCGCAAGCAGCGCGTTGCCCTGGGTCAATCGTTCCAGCCACGGCCTGGCGACTTCCGGCGCGGCGTGCTGCGCGAGAATCTGTCCGTTCAGCGACGCCAGGAGGTTGATGTACGACAGGCTCAGATCGGCCCGCGCGATCTCCTCGTGGATGACGCCCGCCGCAATGCAACCGAGCCCCTGGCCGCCGTACTGCTCGGGCAATTCCGGTGCGATGAACCCCATCTGCCCCATCTCGAGCATCAGCTCGCGATCGAGCACGCGGGAGCGGTCGCGCTCCAGAAAGCCTGGGGCGATGCGCCCTTCAGCAAAACGTCGCGCATGTTCGCCGAGCGCAACGAGGTCTTCATCGAGATAGGGATTCATGTCGTCTCCGGTGATCGGGCGAGCCCGCGCACGCCGCAACGTGCCGGCGCGGGCTGCGCTGTCAGGGCTGTGCGGTTATTTCGCGTACTTGCGGAACTCGGGCTTGCGCTTCTCCTGGAAGGCCTTGACGCCTTCGCGCGACTCTTCGGTATCGTAGTAGAGCTTCAGCGCATACATGCCCATCCCGGCGATGCCGGCCTGGTGTGCCGTGTCCATGTTGAACGAGCGCTTCGCGATCGCGAGCGCGGTCGGGCTCTTCTCCATGATCTCGTCGCACCACTTCTGCACTTCCGCGTCGAGCTGGTCGTGCGGCACGACCGCATTCACGAGGCCCATCGCGAGCGCCTCCGATGCCGGGTAGCGACGGCACAGGTACCAGATCTCGCGCGCCTTCTTCTCGCCGACCACGCGCGCCAGGAACGCCGTGCCGTAGCCCGGGTCGACCGACCCGACCTTCGGCCCCGCCTGCGCGAAAATCGCCTTCTCCGACGCGATCGTGAAATCGCAGATCGTGCACAGCACGTTGCCGCCGCCGACCGCGTAGCCCTGGACACGAGCGATCACCGGTTTCGGTACGTCACGGATCGCGTTGTGCAGCTCCTCCATCGGCAGGCCGATCGTTCCGCGACCGTCGTACTGCCCTTCGTGGGCCGACTGGTCACCGCCGGTGCAGAACGCCTTGTCGCCCGCGCCCGCGAGCACGATCACGCCGATCTCGCGCGAGTAGCCGGCCTTGTTGATCGCATGGATCAACTCGTCGCAGGTGCGCCCGCGAAATGCGTTCATCTTGTCGGGCCGGTTGATCGTGATCCATGCCGCGCCGTTTCGTACTTCGAACAGAATGTCTTCGTAGTTCATGATTGATTCCTTGCAGAAAGCGGGATCAGCCCGCCATGGTCAGGCCACCGGACACGCTCAATACCTGCCCCGTGATGAAGCCGGCGTCGCCGCTGGCGAAGAAGAGAATCGCGCCCGGCAGATCATCGGGCTGGCCGATCCGCCCGAGCGGAATCGAGCGCTGGAACGCCTCCATCAGTTTTTCCGGATTGCCCGCCCCTTCCTTGTATTCGGCAAACAGCGCCGTGTCGGTCGGGCCCGGGCAGACGACGTTCACCGTGATTCCATGACGCGCATGCTCGCGTGCGATCGTCTTGGAAAACGACACCAGTCCGCCTTTGCATGCCGCGTACACCGCCTCGCCGGACGAGCCGACACGCGCGGCATCGGATGCGATGTTGATGATTCGGCCACCCTTGCGCTGCGCCATGCCCGGCAGCACCGCGTGGTGCATGTGAAGCGCGCCCGTCAGGTTGATCGCGATCAGGCGCGCCCATTCGGCCGGCGCCGTCTTCGTGAACGGTTTGAATACGTCCCAGCCGGCGTTGTTGACCAGTACGTCGACAGGACCGAGTTCTGCCTCGGTTGCGGCCACCGCCCCGTCGACGTCATTGCGGTCAGTAATGTCGCAGCGGATGGCGCGGGCGATGCCGCCCGCCGCCTGAATCTCGTCCGCCACTTTTCCGGCCGCCTCGATCGATAGATCCAGCACGGCCACCCGCGCGCCTTCTGCCGCGAAGCGACGACACGTTGCACCACCGATACCGCCGCCGCCACCGGTCACGATGACCGTCTTGCCTTCGAGTCTTTGCACAATCGTCTCCATCAGTTGCAAGCGTTACCATTGCCCTTTTTCCCGCACCGTTTCAGGGACCCATATATGTCAATGTATTGACGTATACTAGGCGGGCACCGCTTCGGAAACAAGAACGACGACACTAGGAGAATCCCTTGGTAAAAGCGGAAAATACAGGCAAATACGCACGAATGGAGCTCGCGAACCGGCTATTCTTTCGCCTCTATCAATGCGCAAATATGTTGCATAAAACAGGGACACGGGCGGTCGAAGCCGAGGGACTGACGACACAGCAGTGGGCAGTCCTGGGCGCGCTGTCCCGATCGCAGGTCGAACAGGGGATGAGCGTGGGCGACCTGGCCCGCTACCTGATGGTGAGCCGACAGAATTTGTCTGGATTAATCAGCCGCATGGAACGTGACGGGCACGTGGTCGCCGTCGCCAGCAGCCAGGACCGGCGCTCGCGACTCATCACGATGACGCCGTCCGGTCGCGAGCTGTGGCTGCATCAGGTGACGCCGAAGATTCACGACTATTACGAGCATGTCCTGCAGGACTTTTCGACCGACGACGTCACGCATGCGCTGCATTACCTGCTGAAACTGCTCGAGAACATGAAGCAGTTGGATGAAGCGACGCGTCCAGGGAACGACGACGACGAGTGAGGTGCCGGCCCGGCCGGTGTTCTCGGCGAATGTCACGGACGGGAGGCCGGGCATGTGAGAGGGGCGGTGAGGACGTGTCGAGCGGCGCCTCGCCCCTCGTCGAAGACCGGATAGCGAATATCCGGCCCCATACCTGTTGCCGATCGCACTGCTTTCGTTGACAGCGGTGCGCTCTGCAGCCCCATAACCGGTCACAGTTCGCAGCATCTGGCGAACGCAAAACCGAGAGACGGATATGAGCTCGCCGGCATGCCCGCGGCAAGCAGTTCAGCAATGGCACCGAGATCGTGCCGAGGACGGTGCCGGTAAATTGAGCACATGTCCGCCTGCAATGCGCGGGGCTATAGCTTGCCCATCCGTTACTGACGGCCAGAGGCGCAATAACCAACACGCCCCCCTCCGGCACCCGCATAGAAAATATCAACCGGGGCTTTATTCTCGCGCCTATTATCAACCACAAGTCATCAATAGTTCGTCAATCACGGCATTTGTCTGATTATTATACGGACTCGTGATAAAGACACGTTCGATATAAACGCAAATTACTGCGCGCCACTTGACATTCCACCCAAATAGCCTGAATGTATTAACAATTCAGGCAACCCCTTCAATTTATTTACAGTCAAGTCGATCAGGATTATTTAATCTGCTTCTCAAAAGAACGATCACCCGCGCTCTAACCTCAGAATGCGAATACGAAGTGTTTCTCCATCCCACAAGTCGGACCGGTGCACAACGAAGGCAATACCTCGTATTTTCCGACATCCATCGATAAAATTTTCACGATCGAGCATCAAATGGAGAAGACACCCATGATTGCAGATACGATAAGTGACATCAAAAACATAGAAAACAACAAACCCAAAGACAAACCCGTTTCCGACCCGAAGGTGGTTTTGTCCACGATCTGCCTGCCGGCATGCATTATCGATGGCCGAGGCTATGTTGTTTCGCTGAATGATCCATGGCGGAAATTGATAAATCCGTCCATCGATCCGCAAAAAATACAACCCCTGGGCCGAGTTAATCAATCCTTCGGACAGATATCGCGCAGTCTCCAATTTCTGCGCAGCGCTGGTGAAGGGAACTTGCATTTCGTTCGAATGCAGATTGAACGGCAGCGACATCGACAGCAAACGCTGGTATATCGCAACCCTTCAGCCGACTAAAAACCTGGAGTGGCTGTGCATTTTCTTCGATATCGATGAATTAAAGACCCGGGAGATTTCCCTGGAGAGACGAGCATCCATTCAGAGCGACATGCTGGACATCAGCGTCGACTGCATCAAGCTGGTCGCGACCGATGGCATGTTGCTGCATATGAACAAGGCTGGCTGCCAGGCACTGGGTATTCCGGAAAATTCTGCTTTTGGCATGCCCTGGTTAGATTTGTTGCCTGCGGATATTCAACCTGCCGGCAGGGTTGCATTGAGTCTGGCAAAGGATGGGAAGTCCGGCCGATTCCCGGGACGCAGCGTAGATTCCAATGGTCGGGTCCAGCACTGGGATAATATGTTGACCCCTGTAATCGGTCCTGCCGGCCAGGTAACAACGATTCTCTGTATTTCACGGGAAGTGACCGGGGAACTCGAATCGCGAAATGAAAATCATCAACTTCGAGATCGGCTGGATATTGTGGCGCGGTTTGGCGATATTGGTTTTTTTGAATGCGATGTTCAAACAAAGCAGATCACCCTTGACGACCATTGCCACAAAATCCTGTCTCTCAACCCCACGGACGACTCCCGATCAATTGGTGACCTCGGCGCGCTTGTTCACCCCGAAGACATACAGCAAACGGTTTGCGTAACGTCGATCACCCAAGGGCCTTCGGTCTCCAGGCTGGAGTACTTCAGCGAGTTCAGAATCATCGGATCAGACGGCAAGATTCGAAAAATACGCTTGACCGCATACCTGACACGTAATCTGCAGGAATCAGACCGCGTTTTCGGAATGATCTCCGACATTACGGATAAGGCCCTCGACTCAATCGGCGAGAATGCAAATCCCGCGCCTAAATCGGGCACATTCACCAGGGCCTACCGTAGTTTAAGCGACTTTTTGCAGATCGAAGTGTCGAGTAACTGACCTTCAAGAAAAAATTGCAGCAAGATACCGGAATTGAAATTGCGGATGAATTTGGAGCTGTGTCGAATGGTGACGAGTGCCCCAGGAATTACTGTTTATGGTGTTCTCCAGGCACCATTCGACAAGCTCGCATGCACCGTCGATTTCCGTTGGAGCGCAAATCTCCACACCTGCGTATAGCTGTCTTGCGCATTGCCTGTATGTCGTCGAGTGAGCCAGTCGACGGATACAGTCGATCGCTTCCGCGAGTTCGTCGGTGACGGGGTCGTTCGCACCCGCCGTGGCGATCGACTGTGTCGTGGCGGCACGTTCGCCACGGGAGTCAACGTGGACGAACGTGTGACCGCGTCGGCGCAGGCGAGGTCGTCAGCGTTCGCTCGGCGATCGAACATGCGCGTCAATGACGACCTCGTCGAAACGCATACGCTATTTGCCGAGTCGCTCGTAGAGTGCCATCCCCTTCTGCGCAATGTCATCGGCAAGCGTGTCGGCTGACATATTCCTGCCCATTGAAGTGCCTGGAAAGACGATGTACTTCACACCCGCATCAATGGTCCTGGGGTCGCCACCCTGTGACAGTTTGCTCAACAGCGCGGTCGACCCCTCTCCAATCTTGTACGCCGGACCGTAGTCGGCAACGATGACGGGCACCACCTTTCCGTTCGCGATCACGACGCCGAGGTCGCCCAACGCGATGTTCGTCTTTTTCCCGAATGCCTTTCCATCCATGCCGCGGGGCCCAAATCCGGGTACAGCGATGTACGCAATTTTCGACGCGTCGATCGGCAGGCAGTATTTGCCGCTCGTCTTCTTCAACGCAGCCGGGCAAGGCTGATCGCGGGTAGGCTTGAGCATGAGAGACGTGCCACATTGATCGGTCTTTCCGGGTGTCGTGCATGCTCTTGGCGAGCCGTCGAGGTCATGTGCGAGTTTGGCCTCGAATAGAACCGCTTCAGGCGCATTCCCCGTAGCGCCAATCCTTTCCAGACGTTCGAGGCGGCTCGGGTCCGTCCTGCACGCGTACCAGATGGTCCTGCCGTTCTTCTTGATCGGCAACTTCACGTCGCCGAACTGATCGGTTTCGTCGCAACCACGAAACTTCGCACGATATTCTTCCGAGATCGCTTCTCCGCGCAACTCAGCCGCGCGAGCGGCTGCGCCCCCGAGCAATATTGCTATAGCCATCCCAGCCACTGCGTATCCATGCTTTTTACACAACATCGCTGATCTCCCCGATTTCGACAGCACGTAGAAATGCTCCAACCAACCGAGCGGCGATGACTTACCGTCAACGCGTTCGACAAAAAGTCGCGGCAACCGGTGCGGTGCCAATCCACTCCGGTATCCGGGCAATGCGGACTACGCGGCCCCGGTTAGCCGCGCTAAATCCGGATCCTTCCGTACTCGTATGCCTGCGATTTCCGAGCATTCGTCGCGATTCATTTGCAGGCTGCTGCAACCCGCGCGCAGATCCACTGAAGGCGATCACCGGAAAGGCGTGTCGCGTAACCTTCAGTCTTCAATGCGCAGACATTGTCGATCGACGCTCCCTCGACGAGCACGTAACGGGAGACGATGCCTACGACGCGGCGGTGTTCGATCTTTGCGCCGATTGCGCCCACTTGCGGCAACCACACGGGAGTACCGTTATCGATCTTCGCGTTCAGATAAACCGGGCTTCCCGAGTCGGCGGGACAAATTCCCGTAGACGTCGCGCCAGCCGCGTTCGCATCGACAGGCTCCAACCTCAGTACATCCGAATTCGCGGTCACGTTGCTCCAGCCGACATCTAGCGATGCGCCCGCTCCGACTGGCCGCGTATCCCTGTTGGCGCCGAAGCTCGCGATCGCCGCCTTAAATACAGGCGGCAATGTATCCGGACCCTTCAAAGTAGCGCGAGACTCGACATCGAGCGGTTGAGCAATATGTGCGAGCCCGATGTCGTATCTTGCGAGTTCGGTCGAGTTCCGGCCAAGATCCGATTGTCGATTTCGATACTCGTCCGGTATCTCGACTCGATCGACCACCGCTTCCCATTGCTTTCCGGCGCTCGCATGGCGATCCAGAACGGTTTGACTCAGACTTACCAGCAACTCATATTCGTTTTGCCATTTTTCGAGGCAATGTGCGGATGTCAGTACCCACGAACGATCCACCAGCACGCCACTGCAATTCGGCAACTCGTCGCCACCGAACAAATAGACGGCCTCCTGAAAACCGAGTGAGTCATATAGCGCGCCCAGCCTCGCCGTCGATACCGCCTTTGCAGCCAACTCACGAGCTGTCGCTATCCTGCGGGTGCCCTCACTTTCAAAAAATGCGCCCGGCACATCGGTTCCGGGAAGCGTCAACTCATCGTCGTGCAATCGCTTCATCAGCGCCGAAAACCGATCGTCAATCCCGGACTGCTTCGCCGGATCGAGCAGTGGCCCATTTGGGTCTTGAAAAAGCCGACGCCGTGTGGCCGGATTGGAGGGCGCCAATTCCGGCAAATCGAGCGTTGTGGTTCTGCCATCGGACACCGGATAGCCGAACGCCGGCGCGCTTTGATCGCCCTGGGCTGCGGCGCGGGCAGCATCGCAGGAAAACCACGGTGCCGCGATCGAAACGACCAAGCCGATGATGCATCCCGCGCGTCGATCGAGCGCGAAGCCCCTCTTGCGTGTTCGAGCCGATGCGGATGCGGCGGCGCGATAGCCTCGCTCGGTTCTATGATCCGTCACGGCGCACCACCACTCGCCGGACCGTTGCCATTTTCTTTCGGCGCAGGTCGAGTGCCGCTCGATGCGCCGGCGGGATGTGCGCTATTCCGGCTGTTGGATTCGACCGAACCGACGATCCGTGCTTCCGTTCCCTTCCACTCGTAAATCAGCCGTACCCCACGGTAGCCGACCGCGATTGGTTGCTGATATGTGCGCCTCAATGCGATGGAAGTTGCGGCTCCGCTCCACAGATTGGCCGCGATGCCGGACGCAGCGGAGGCTGCCGCGTCCCTCGCGGCGACAATCGCGTCGCTGGTTGCCTGCGGCCCGGATGCGGCGGTGGCAGTCGTAGCGGCAATCGGCAGCTCTGCAGAGTGAAGCACCGCACGCTTGGCCGCACCGCTGAGCGCCACCGCAGCCTCCTCATTCAAGGTAACGTCGAACACTCTTCCGTAGAAAACCTCGTTGATAAGCGTCACGACCAGTTTCCCGTTGCACGGCCGCCCCTCGTAGGCATCGCTCCCATAAAATAGCTGCGAAAGCAGGATATCGGCTTTCCTGGCCTCGAACAGCTTGAGAAGTGAACTCGCGGGCATCGAATAGGAATCCGCAACACTGATGTTGACGTTTGCCGACGCGTTTCTCGAGAAGGTGGTTCCCATCGGCAACGGAAAATTGCCGATGGGAAGCAACGCAGAAATTTCGCCGCCGTGCGCAGTGACATTCACGAACCCCGGGAACGCGACCTGCGCCAGTGGAAGCTCCTTTGAACCTGCTCGGGGCGCCGTTGCTGCGACGTAGGTTGCACTGACGCCGCTCGCGCCTGCAACGGGTTGCGGATAGTCCGGCAACGCGGCGTGATTGACGTTGCGTTGCGTGAGGCGCTGGCTGAGTTCCGGCCCCGAACCCGACGTCGAGGTATCCAAAAGAAACGGCTCGAGCGAGCCGGTCAATAGGCCAATGCCTGGATACTTGCTCTTCCGATCGTCGAACTCACAAAGCGGAAGCGTTCTGACATCCCCGACGCGATAGTCCGCGCTCGGCGGAAAGATCGGATAAATTCCGAGTTCCCGCATATTGCTCGACCACTTTCGACTTACTTCGCCATCGGTCGAGCATCCGCTCGCAAATATACCAACGAGCAGTATCGCCCCTGCGGCTGCATGCAGTTTCATGTGGTCTCCATTCGGACAGCTTCAGCCCCGATGGCATGCGCGTTATCTTAGCTTTACTACTCTATTTTCAATCGACAATAGCTTGCACAGAAAAGACAACCCCATGAGCTTTTAAGACTAGCTCCCGCCATTCAGCTCCGCCACGAAAACGGCGTTGCTCAGTGACCGCTTACATGCATCGATTGGCGCGTTCGCTCTCGCCGGCATTATCGGTGTGCTTGTCCTTTGGTACCGGAACTCCCGGAAAATCGCGGCCGTGTCCGAGCGTGCTGGCGGGACTTCGCGATCAGCGTCCCACGTGGGCATGCGTACAGGCCACAAGCGCTCCCGTCCTGGTTGCGCTTTGGCCGTCGGTCACGCCTGGAAGAAGGCGTGGGCGGCACGATCCGATAACGACAGCATGTGCAGCACGACAAACGCGAGAGTGCTACGCGCTCTCATCTTTCTCTTCTTCAAGGTGGTCGAAAACTGGACTTCATACCGCAGCACGCCGATGTCGCATGATTGAATGGTCCACATGCATCGGTACGTCGCGATTCTCAACTACCGTACCGCGCAAGAACCCTGCAAAACCCCGCCGCTATACCGACAGCCCCATTGGACTCCCGTTCCAGGTCCTGTCGCAGCTACTCTGCAATACAGACTTTCCGTTCCATCGTTGTTTGCCGATCTGGCGGGTACGCCCCCTTCCTTCCGGCAGCACGCTTCTGCTTGATTGATCGTATTGCGACAAGACGCCGACGCACCTGAGCTTGCCGCTGGCGACTGCGCAGATTGCGCGGCCGATTGGGCGATATAGCGTGACGCCCCCTGCGTATCGCCTTGCATCGCCGCGCCCAGCGCCTGAAGTTGTGTCGCGTTTTTTCCGCTAATCGAAGCCACACCTTTGACCACGGAGCCGAGCATCGCCAACGTGCCGGACGACGTGTCTGCGCTGCGAGCCTGTTCTTTCTCGGCAAGCCATTGCCGCTCCTTGGCACGAGTCTCCTCTTTGAACTGGCGCTCCATCGCGTCAATACGCTGCTTCGCAGCGGCGTCTGCTTCAGCCTGCTTCTCGATCTGCGCCCGCTCTCTTTCCGCAAGATCGCTCGCGTTGGTATTGACTTTGGCTTGCTGCTCGACGCCTACCAATGCGAAATAGGCGTCGTGCATACGCTTGCAGTCCTCCATGGCGACGCATTCGGATTCGGTCAAACTTTTCTCAAAGCGGTCACGCCCGGCGGAGAGGGATCCAATGAATTGCTGCGAATACCCGGAGGCGCCTTTTTCCCCGATATACATGAAGAACACCATGGGCTTGCGCGGCTTCATGACCGCAAATTTCTTTATATGAAAAACCTTATCGTTGGGGAAAATCACGTCGTAACTCAGGTAGCCCGGACCGCTGATATATCCGCCTTCGCAGGCGCCAGACCACGAGTAGCGACGAGCCTGTTCTTCCTGCACCTTCTCGGCATCGCGCTTTTCGTCATATGACGAATCGCTGCTGCTATATTTGTAAACTACCGATTCGAGCCTGCAATCTTCCACTGTCTCAACCGTCACCTGGCCGGAATAAAAGTATGGTGACTTATAAGAAAGCGCACAGCCGCTCAGAATTGCTGACGCTATAACAAGCATCTTCAGCGGGAGCGCGATTCCAATGATTCTCAGAAACATCTTATTCATATTTGGATGTCCAACTTGTGCTGACGCTCATGGCTGATGAAATGCCACGCAACCCGCCACGCTCAATCCGTGACAGGATCCCGTAGAAACGCGGCACCTGCTTTCGTCCGTAACCAGCATGCGGGAATTTCATTACAGATACGTCATCAATTTTGGTGACGTCGCCCGCAAAATCACGAGGTCGATCTAACCGGCCGGTCTGGCGGCGCGTTGCATGGACGGGAGTCTTAGGTTTGCGCCTGCAAGGCGAGCCTGACAAGGTCGACGATCCGATTGCAGTGCATCTTCCTTTTCAAGCTCGCTATCTGCGTGCGCACCGTGTTCTCCGAGACGCCGTTCTGGACGGCAAGCTCCGAGGGGACAAGTCCCGCGACTAGAGCGACGAGCACTTTGGCTTCCGCTTGGGTGATATCGAATGTCGTAACCAGATTCTCGGCGCTCGCTTCATTCAACGCGCTGTTGCGGCGCATCCGGACAAAGACCATCGTCTCGTTGGAGAGGCGAATACGCGGATCCGCTACCGTCATATCCAGACGCAAGGTCTCGCCCCATGAGCGCGAAACCGTCATGGTGGAGCGCCGTCCGGTTCGGAGTGTCGCCGCGACGTTCATGGATAAACGGTCCAGGACGGCCGTGCTCGGATGCCATAGCTTGCCCTGCTTGATGCAAAGGCCACGCGAGTCATCGAGCAGTGATTTCGCAAGGGCGGCGGCATGCACGACGATGCCCGAATTCGACAAAAGAAACGTTGCCTCGCCCATCGCACCGAATGTCGCTTCGATCAAGTCGAGATGGTGGGCCGTCGCTTGACGTCGTCGCTCGACGGCGGCTCTGAAACTGTGGATATACGCACCGGCAGCACCGTCGGACAGATGCTTCGTCACGCCTTCAACGATCGACGATCGTTGAAAGCTGAGTCCGATCATGCGCTTCGGGCCGCGTTCGAGAACCAGCGCGAAGACCTGAGCAAAACGATGCTTGTGAAGAAAATCCGCGTAGTACTCGGTGCGGTGCAGGGCAGCCTTGGGAACGATTTCGTTGCTGTCGAACCAAGTACCGACAGGAAAGTTGGAGGCGGCGTGCACCATGAAGTCGAGCTTGTGGAAGCGCGTTTGGTATTCCTGCATCGCCGCGGCCGGGGCATCGACTTGATTGATGTCCAGCGGGTTTCCCAAGCCGTCCACCATGACGAGCGACCCGCTATCCGCACCGATGAGTTCGCGTGCCGTCACGAGAATGTCTTGCCACGGCGGCACGTCATCGGTGATCCGCTCGACGGCATCCATCGCGCGTCGAAATTGAACCGAGTTCAACACAACGTCGCTCCCCGATCATCTTGTCGTTCTGTTGACGGATACCCTGTAGCCGCCCCCAGAGTTAGGTCCAGATTTACTCGTCTCGCGAACCATCGACGGCGATTCGCCTGAATGCCGGTCTCTCGCTCTGCGTCAGTTGTCCGGGAGTGACGCTGTAGGGCAATTGACAGAATTCGGAGTATGCCACACGCCTTGCCATGGATATGCAACGACTGATTGCGGGCTCTCCGAAAAGGGAGCTTGGGTCACGGAAATTCTCGGAAAAGTCATCTTTCGGAGCATCGTCCTTCCACGTCCACATATCCCGGCAGAAAGTTTGGCGATAAATACTTGCGGGACGCCCTCCCAGTCGACGACGTGTCCCCTCCCCGGAACATTCGCAGCGGTTCTGGATTCCAGAGCACAAGATGGGAACCACCAGCGGCCCGGTGAAGAGAATCTAGCCGGCCGGCAGGATCCAAGGAAGCGCCAAGACGCTAGCGTTCCGTCACTGCGCACGCGCCGTCTCGTCCCTGCCAATAAACTTTGAACGATAGTGATCAACTAGCCTCTGCGGTTTGGGGACCACAAACAGAAACCACCCCGCCCCAGCCACCCCCACCCCGTACCGGTAATCGTCAAACCAACTGTACCGGTACCGTACCGAAAACCGTCGCTACACTGACTCCATCCCAGTCCCGAACACGAATGGAGAATCCGCGATGGAATTCCTCACCCTGAGCGCGCTGCCCGCCGGCATGCTGTTCGCGCTCGTCACGTCGATCACGCCCGGCCCGAACAACACGATGCTGCTCGCATCCGGCGTCAATTTCGGCTTCCGCCGCACGATGCCGCACCTGTTCGGCATCAGCACGGGTGTCGCGATCCTGATGCTGTGCGTCGGCTTCGGCCTCGGCGAAGCGTTCCGCCGCGTACCGGTGCTGTACACGATCCTCGAAATCGCGAGCGTCGCGTACCTGCTGTACCTCGCGTGGCGCATCGGCACGTCGGGCGAAGTGAAGGCGCAAGGCGCCAAGCCGCGGCCGATGACGTTCCTCGAAGCCGCCGCGTTCCAGTGGGTCAATCCGAAGGCGTGGATGATGGTACTGACCGCCGCGACGACGATCCGCCTGTCCGCCGATTACGGCATGAACGCCGCGTGGATGGCCGTCGTCTTCATCCTGATCGGGTTTCCGTGCATCAGCCTGTGGGCCGCGTTCGGCCTCGGCCTGCGCCGCTTCCTGTCGAACACCCGCGCACTGCGCATCTTCAACGTGACGATGGCCGTGCTGCTGATTCTGTCGCTGTATCCGCTCATCGCGCACCTGCTCCCGCAGTAGGCACTCACAGCGCACCCGTTGAGCTTCGCCCCATGCAGGCGTACCCTTTTGGTACGGGCGCGTGCAACCGCTTCGGCGGTTGCACCGTCGCTGCATGGAGAGTGTCGATGAAGCCAATGCTGAAAGCCGGCGAACACATCGAGGGCATGCACTGGATGGCGGAGTATCACCCGCTCACGCACGACATCCGCGTCCTGCGCGAAAACGTCGAAGTGGGCACCTACTGCGCGCCGCCCACGCTGTTCGGCGACGAGGAAGAGATGGGCGCCGCGAATCATGCCGATCATCGCAGCCAGGAAGCCGCGCTGCGCGCGTATCTGCGCAACTTCGTCAAGGAACACGACGCAGAGGAGTAACGGCGCGACGGCCAAAATGACGACGGGCCGCCGAAGCAGCCCGTCCCGTCGTTGCGTGTCAGCCGTCTTGCGACCCACCGCGGCAACGTCCATCCACACGGGGCCGGCGCATCGCCCCGGCCCCGCTCCCGCTCAATGCCCGAGCGATTCGATCTTGCCGGCCACCTGCGCGACGCCGTGCGGGCGTGCCCGCTGCTTGATCAGCAACGCAACGCATGCGAGCAGGCCGGCGACCGCGATCGTCGCGAACACACCGGCAAACGAGAAGTGCCGGCGCGTCAGTTCCGCAACGAGGAACGAGCCGGCGATCCCGCCGAAGCGGCCGACACCCAGCATCCACGCCACGCCGGTGCCGCGCCCTTCGGTCGGATAGAACGCGGCGGCAAGCGCCGGCATCGACGATTGCGCGGTATTCATCAGCACGCCGGCCACGAACACGACCAGCACGAGCAGCCCGACGTTCCCCGCAGCCTGGCCGATCGCATACACGCTGATCGCGGTCAGCGCATAGCACACGGCGATCACGCGGTTCGCGTTGAAGCGGTCCATCAGCACGCCGCACAGCACCGCGCCGACGCCGCCGAGCGGGAACAGTGCCGAGATCAGCGTCGCGCTCTTCGGCGTCAGGCCCGCATCCTTCAGCAGGATCGGCATCCAGTTGATCGACGCGTAGAAGATCACGAGGCCCATGAAGTACGCGATCCACAGCATCACCGAACCGACGATGTACGAGCGCGACAGCACGACGCCGAGGCCCTGACTGCCGGTCTGCGGCGCCGCTTCGGTCATCGCGAACGAGCCTGCGTTCATCGCATCGCGCGAGATGCGCGCGAGCGTCGCGCGGATCCGGTCGACGCTCTTCCCGTGCGCCACCATGAAACGCACCGATTCGGGCATCTTCAGCAGCAGCAACACGCCGAGCAGCAGCGGCGTCACGCCGCCGAGCATCAGCACGCTGCGCCAGCCGAAATGCGGAATCATCCACGCGGCGAGAAAGCCGCCGAACGCCGCACCGAGCGGGAAGCCGCAGAACATCAGGTTGATCACGGTCGCGCGGCGCTTGTCCGGGCAAAACTCGCCCATCATCGTGACCGCGTTCGGCATCGCGGCACCGAGGCCGACGCCGGTAACGAAACGCAGGATCGTCAGGTGTCCGATGGTCGTCGAGAATGCAGACACGAAACACGCGACGCCGAACAGCAGCACCGAGCCGATCAGCAGCGAGCGGCGCCCGAGTCGATCGGACAGCGGACCCGACACCAGCGCGCCGCACGCGAGGCCGAACAGCGCGGCGCTCAGCACGGGGGCGAGATCGGGTTTGGTCAGGTTCCATTCGCCGAGCAGCGACGGCGCGATAAAGCCGATCGCGGCCGTATCGAAGCCGTCGAGCAGCACGATCACGAAACACATCAGAAACACGAGCCACTGAAAGCCGCCGAACGGCTGCTCGTTGATGAAGGTCTGGACATCGACCACGGGTGCGCGATTCATCGCGAGTCTCCTTGTCGACCGGAGGTGGCGCTTCCGCGCGCTCCCGGTCCCATGTAACGCTGATATGAACAACGCGGCCTCTTGGCCGCGTCTTTCCTTGTTCGCGCGCCGATTCGCCGCCGGCGCGTCATGCATCGTCGACACCTGCCGGCTGCGGCAGGCGTCGCGATCGGGTCACGTCCGGCGCGAGCCGGTCGTGTTATTCAGCCGCACCTAGGCAGCCCCACCTAGGCGGCCCCATCCTGTTCCTTGAAGATCTTGTCCGCGAGATGGAACGCGGAGTTCGCGGCCGGCACGCCGCAATAGATCGCGGTCTGCAGCAGCACTTCCTTGATCTCGTCACGCGTCACGCCGTTGTTGCGCGCGGCGCGCAGGTGCAGCGCGAGCTCCTCGCCGCGGTTCAGCGCGACCATCATCGCGATGGTCAGCAGGCTGCGCGTATGGCGCGGCAGGCCGTCGCGGGTCCAGATCTCGCCCCACGCATAGCGGCTGATCAGGTTCTGGAATTCCTCGGTGACCTCGGTGCGGTTCTCGATCGAACGATCGACGTGCGCGTCGCCGAGCACCGCGCGGCGCACCTTCATCCCTGCTTCGTAACGTTGCTGATCATCCATCGTCGGTGCCTCACGCGGTCAGGAATTCGAGCAGCGCGCGGTTGAAACCGTCGGTGCACTCGATGTTCGAAATGTGCGCGGCGTCGAATTCGACGTGACGCGCGCCGGGAATGGCGGCAGCCAGCGCACGGCCCTGGTCGGGCGGCGTCGACATGTCCTTCTCGCCGGTCACGACGAGCACCGGCAGCGCGATGCCCTTCACTTCCTCGCGCAGGTCGGCCGCGCTCAGCGCGTCGCAGTTCGCCGCATAGCCGTCCTTGTCGGTATGCACGAAGGTGTCGCGGATCGCGTCGAACAGGCGCGGCTCGCGCCCGACGAACGCGTCGGTGAACCAGCGCGGCAGCACGGCGTCGGCCAGCGCGCCCATCCCTTCGGTACGCGCCTTCTGCGCACGCGGCCCCCACAATTCCGGCGAGCCGATCTTGGCCGAGGTGTTCGACAGCACGGCGCGCACGATGCGCGACGGGAAGCGCGCGGCAAGCGCGGCGCCGGTCAGGCCGCCCATCGAAATCCCGCAGAAATGCGCGCGCTCGATACCGACGTGGTCGAGCAGGCCGATCACGTCGCCCGCGAGCTGGTCGACGGTGTACGCGCCGGCCGGCGCTTCGGAATGGCCATGGCCGCGCGTGTCGTAGCGCAGGATGTTGAAGTGCTGCGTGAGCGGACGAATCTGCGGCGCCCACATCTGCAGGTCGGCGCCGAGCGAGTTCGAGAAGACGAGCCACGGCGCGTCGTCGCGCGCGGCACGGTCGATCCGGTAATGCAGTTTCACGCCGTTGACAGTGGCGAAGGGCATCAATGTTCTCCTGGTTATTGCGCGCGCGCGTGAAGCGCGAGCACGGCGTCGACGTAGGCCTGCGCCTCGCCGACGTAATGTGCGGGATCGAGCAGCCGCGCGAGCGCATCGCGCGACAAGTGGGCAGACACGGTCGCATCGGCCGCGAGCACGTCGAACAGCGTTGCGCCCGTGCGCACGGCTTCCTTCGACGCGTGCTCGACGACATGGTGCGCATCGAGCCGGCCGATCCGGTCGCCAAGGGCGAGCATCACGGCTTCGCCGAGAATCAGCCCGTGCGTCAGGTCGAGGTTCGCGGCGAGGCGCTCGGTATTCACGTCGAGGCCCGCGACGATCTGCGCGATCTGCGCGAGCGCGCCGCCGGTCAGGCGAGCCAGATCGGGCAACGCATCCCATTCGGCCTGCCAGCCGCCGAGCGCGCGCTCGTGCTCGTGGACCATCCCCGCGAACACGGTCGCGACGAGGTTCGGCGCGCGCACCGCGGCGGTCAGCACGGCCGCGCAGCCGACCGGGTTGCGCTTGTGCGGCATCGTCGATGAGCCGCCCTTGCCGGCGGCAGCCGGTTCGCCGAGCTCACCGACTTCGGTCTGCATCTGCAGGGACACGTCGCGCGCGATCTTGCCGAGCGTACCGGTCAGCATGCCGAAGCACGACGCGGCTTCCGCGATGCGGTCGCGCTGCGTATGCCACGGCACGGCCGGCACGGCGAGCTTCAGGTCGGCGGCGAGCGCGGCGGTCACGCCGGATGCCCGTTCGCGCAGGCTCGCGAGCGTGCCGGCGGCGCCGCCGAACTGCAGCACCAGCACGCGCTCGCGCAATTCGGCGAAGCGCGCGCGATGGCGCAGCAGCGCATCGAGCCATTGAGCGAATTTGAGACCGAGCGTGATCGGCAACGCCTGCTGCAGCCACGTGCGGCCGATCATCGGCGTCGCGCGATGCGTGCGCGCGAGCGTCGCGAGCGACGCGCACGCTTCGTCGAGCAACGGCTCGAGCACGTCGAGCGTATCGCGCAGCTGCAGCACGGTCGCGGTGTCGATGATGTCCTGGCTCGTCGCGCCCCAGTGCACGAACTTCGCCGCCTCGGGGTCGTCGGCCTTCACTTGCGCGGTGAGCTGCTTGACGAGCGGAATCGCGAGATTGCCGCCGAGCGCCGCGCCATGCGCGAGCGCGTCGGCATCGAGCCGATCGGCGTCGCATGCGCGTTCGATCGGCGCAACCGCGGTGGCGGGAATCACCTGCTGCGCGGCGAGCGCACGCGCAAGCGCGGCTTCGACGTCGAGCATGCGCTGGATCGTCGCGCGGGGCGACCAGATCCGGTTGAGCGGCTCGGTGCCGCAGATCAGGGAGGTCAGGCGGGCGCTGTCTTCGAGCATGGCATCAGAGTAGGGAAACGGCGTGCGCCTATTGTCTACCCAAGCGTGCCGGCATGCGCTCGAACGAGCGGGCCGGCACGCTCGCGGGTCAGGCCGCAGCCTTGCGCGTCGCGTCGATCAGCGGCACGCCGGTCAGCTTCTGCAGTTCGTCGAACGACAGGTCGGTGAAGATCTCGCTCACCGCGAGGCCGTCGGCCGTCACGTCGAGCACGGCGAGATCCGTATAGATGCGGCTCACGCACTGCACGCCGGTCACCGGATACGAGCACGCCGCGACGATCTTGCTCTCGCCCTGTTTCGTCAGGTGCTCCATCATCACGAACACCTGCTTCGCGCCGATCGCGAGGTCCATCGCGCCGCCGACGGCCGGAATCGCATCCGGGGCGCCGGTATGCCAGTTCGCGAGGTCGCCGTTCGCCGACACCTGGAACGCGCCGAGCACGCAATAGTCGAGGTGGCCGCCGCGCATCATCGCGAACGAATCCGAGTGATGGAAATACGCACCACCGGTGAGCAGCGTCACGTGCTGCTTGCCGGCGTTGATCAGCTCGTCGTCTTCCTCGCCGGGCGCGGGCGCCGGGCCCATGCCGAGCAGGCCGTTCTCGCTGTGCAGGAAGATTTCCTTGCTCGGATCGAGGTGGTTCGCCACCAGCGTCGGCACACCGATGCCGAGGTTCACGTACGCGCCTTCGGGGATGTCCTGGGCGACGCGCTTGGCCATTTCATCGCGGGTCAGTCGTTTCATGTCGGTCTCCTTAGGCGGCTTGCGATGCGGCACGTTCGGCGGCCAGCTCGGCCGCATGCGCGGCCTGCGGCACTTCGACGATGCGCTGCACGAAAATGCCCGGCGTCACGATGTGCTCCGGGTTCAGCCCGCCGAGCGGCACGACTTCCGACACCTGCACGATCGCGACCTTCGCGGCGCTGGCCATGATCGGCCCGAAGTTGCGCGCGGTCTTGCGATACACCAGGTTGCCCCAGCGATCGCCCTTGTACGCCTTGACCAGCGCGAAATCGGCGTGGATCGGCGTCTCGAACACATACGACTTGCCGTCGATCACGCGCGTTTCCTTGCCTTCCGCGAGCTTCGTGCCGAAGCCCGTCGGCGTGAAGAAGCCGCCGATGCCGGCGCCCGCCGCGCGGATGCGCTCCGCGAGGTTGCCCTGCGGCACGAGCTCCAGCTCGATTTCGCCCGCGCGGTACAGCGCGTCGAACACCTGCGAGTCGCTCTGGCGCGGGAACGAGCAGATGATCTTGCTCACCCGCTTGGCCTTGAGCAGCGCGGCGAGACCGGTCTCGCCGTTACCCGCGTTGTTGTTGACGATCGTCAGGCCGCGCGCGCCCTGCTCGATCAGCGCGTCGATCAGCTCGGACGGCATGCCTGCCGTGCCGAAACCGCCGATCATGATTGTCGCGCCGTCGTGGACGTCGGCGACGGCCGACTGAAGCGATTCGAAAATCTTGTTGACCATGTCTCTTCCTGATACGAACCCGCGGCACGATGCGCGGCCTGTCGAGGGGACACGCGCGTGTCGCGTGCCGCGCCGAAGACCATCGTCGGCCTTCGGCATTTGTTCGCTATTCGAACCTAGATTCGATTAGCGAACGATGGGCCGATCATAGAGTCGTGCACAGCGCGTTGTCAAGGCGGGATGCCTCGGGGGTCGTCTGGTCGTCGAACGGCAGCCCGACGTAGTTTTCGGCCAGCGACTGCGCGGCAGCGCGCGAGCGCGTCACGTACTTCAGTTCGGCAAACTTCAGGCGATTGACGAACGGCGTGTCGTCCGGCGACGAGTGCAGCATGTTCGTCATGAAGTACGAGAAGTGCTCGGCGCGCCACACGCGCTCGAGGCAGGTCGCGGAATAACGCTCGAGCGGCGTCGCGTCGCCGTTGCGGTAGCGTGCGCCGAGCGCGCGGGACAGCGCGCGGACGTCGGCGACCGCGAGGTTCATCCCCTTCGCGCCGGTCGGCGGCACGATGTGCGCGGCGTCGCCGGCGAGGAAGAGCCGCCCGTGCTGCATCGTCTCCGACACGAAGCTGCGCATCGGCGTCACGCTCTTCTGCGTGATCCGGCCCTCGGTCGGCGTCCAGCCGGTGTCGTTCGAGAAACGCGTGTGGAGTTCATCCCAGATCCGCGTGTCGGACCATTCGGCGAGGTTTTCATCGGGCTTGCACTGCAGATAGAGGCGCGTGACCGTCGGCGAGCGCATCGAGAACAGCGCGAAGCCGTTCTCGTGATGCGCATAGACGAGTTCATCGAGCGACGGCGCCGCGTCGGCGAGGATGCCGAGCCATGCGAACGGGTACACGCGCTCGAACGTATTCAGCCGCTCGGCGGGAATCGTCTGCCGCGCGATGCCGTGGAAGCCGTCGCAGCCGGCGATGTAGTCGCAGTCGATGCGGTCGGCGCGGCCGTCCGCGTGCTTGAACGTGACGAACGGGCGCTCGCTTTCGACGTCGTGCAGCGCGACGTCCGTGACGTCGAAATGCATCGGGTGGCCATGCGCGTCGCCGGCCGCGATCAGGTCGCGCACGACTTCATGCTGGCTGTAGACGGTGATCGCACGGCCGCCGGTGAGCGCGCTCAGATCGATGCGATGGCGCTGGCCGGAGAACAGCAGTTCGATCCCGTGATGCTCGAGCCCTTCGCGACGCATCCGCTCGCCGAGGCCGGCTTCGTTCAGCGTGTCGACCGTGCCCTGTTCCAGCACGCCGGCGCGGATGCGGTTCTCGCAGTATTCACGCGAACGCGCCTCGACGAGGATGGCATCGACGCCTTGCAGGCGCAGCAGGTGGGAAAGCAAAAGGCCGGACGGACCGGCGCCGATGATGGCGACTTGGGTACGCATTGTTCGTCTCCTGAACATTAATTCGAATCGTGTAATGCATTTGATCGCTTTCCCGACTATGCGGCAACGCGATTTAGGAGATAAGTTGTATACGTTTTCCGGATACTGGCCTGGCGATGGATGCCCTCGATCTGAACCTCATTCCCTACCTCGTCGCGCTCGACGACACGCGCAACGTGAGTCGCGCCGGCGACCTGCTCGGCGTGAGCCAGCCGCGCGTGAGCACGGCGCTCGGCCGCCTGCGCGACTATTTCGGCGATCCGCTGTTCGTGCGCACGTCGCGCGGGATGGAGCCGACGCCGCGTGCGCTCGCGCTGCTGCCGGCCGCGCGCGACGCGCTCGCGCAGATCGAGCGCGGCCTCGTCGCGCCGCACGACTTCGACCCGGCGGCGAGCACGCACACGTTCTCGATCGCGCTGTCGGACGTCGGCGAGATCGTGTTCCTGCCGAAGCTGCTGCAGGCGTTCGCGACACGTGCGCCGTATGCGAACCTGCGCTCCGTCTCGCTCGCGCACGATGAAGTCGGCCGCGGTCTCGAAGCGGGTTCGATCGATCTCGCGGTCGGCTACTTCCCCGATCTCGACGGCAACAACTTCTTCCAGCAGCGACTGTTTACGCACCGGTTCGTCTGCCTGATGCGGCGCGGCCATCCGCTCGAACAGGCGCGCCCGTTCACGGCCGAGCAGTTCCTCTCGTGCGGGCACGCGGTGGTGCGCGCCGAAGGACGCAGCCAGGAGGTGCTGGAGAAATACCTCGCGAAGCAGCGCATGCAGCGCCGCGCGGTGCTCGAGACGCCGCACTTCATGAGCCTGCCGTTCATCCTGAGCCGCACCGACCTGATCGCGACGGTGCCGCACGCGATCGGCTATGCGTATGCGGCCGAGCACGCGTTCATCGTGCCGGTCGAGCCGCCGTTGCCGCTGCCGCGCTTCGACCTGAAGCAGCACTGGCATCGCAAGTTCCACAACGACCCGCGCACCGCGTGGCTGCGCGGGGTCGTCGCGTCGCTGTTCAACGACGAACAGGACGAATGGCCGAAGTGAGGAAAGGTGAACGCCGGGTGAGCGGCCGGCCGCACGCACGACCCGCGAAAGCATGAAACAATGGCCGGATCGCGCCGCCGCGGGCGGCTGAATTCGATGGAGCGACCTGATGGGTAAAAAATCCGCGCGGCCCGAGCCGGCCGCATCCCGACCGAGCCGGGAAGAAGCCGAGGATGCCGTTCGCGTGCTGCTGCGCTGGGCCGGCGACGATCCCACCCGCGAAGGCCTGCACGACACGCCCGCACGCGTCGTGCGCGCGTACGAACAGTTCTTCGCCGGCTACGCGCTCGACCCGCGCGACATCCTCGCGCGCACCTTCAGCGAAGTCGACGGCTACGACGAGATGATCGTGCTGAAGGACATCCGCTTCGAGAGCTACTGCGAGCACCACATGGTGCCGATCATCGGCCGCGCGCACGTCGCGTATCTGCCGAATCATCGCGTCGTCGGCATCTCGAAGCTCGCGCGCCTCGTCGACGCGTTCGCGAAACGCCTGCAGATCCAGGAAAAAATGACCGTGCAGATCGCCGACACGCTGTTCGACGTGCTGCAGCCGAAGGGCGTCGGCGTGATTCTCGAAGCCGCGCACCAGTGCATCTCGACGCGCGGCGTGCACAAGCCGGGCGTCGAAATGGTCACGTCGCGCATGCTCGGCACGTTCCGCAGCGATCCGTCGACGCGGCGCGAATTCCTGTCGATCGTCGCGAATCCTTCTTCAGTCAACCTGACGAATACGTAATGCAGTCTACGACGCAAGCGGCGCACGCGCCCGTCGTGCTCGTGACCGGCGCCGCGCGCCGGGCCGGGCGCGCGTTCGCCGAGTATTTCGCCGCGCACGGCTATCGCACCGCGGTGCACTACGACCGCTCGGCCGATGCCGCGCAGGCAGCGGCCCGCGCGATCGCCGAACGCGGGCACGATTCGGTCGCGCTGCAGGCCGACCTGTCGGATGCCGCGCAGATCGCCGCGCTGATCGATCAGGTCTATGCGCGCTTCGGCCGCCTCGACGTGCTGGTCAACAACGCGTCGGTGTTCTGGCAGGACCACTTCCCGAGCTTCGACCTCGCGGCGTTCGACCAGGCGTGGGCCGTCAATTGCCGTGCGCCGATCCTGCTCACGCGTGCGTTCTACGAGCGGGCCCGCGCGGCCGGCACGCAGGGCGTGGTCGTCAACGTGGTCGACCAGAAGATCAAGGAAAACTTCCACCGCGACCACTTCAGCTACACGGTCGCGAAGGCCGCGCTCGGCAACCTCACGCAGATGCTCGCGCTGTCGTCGTCGCCGGTGCTGCGCGTGAACGCGGTGTTCCCCGGTCTGATGCTGCCGAGCGACGACCAGACGCAGGCCGACTTCGAACACGCGAGCCGCGCCTCGACGCCGCTCGCGCGCATCGCCGGCCCCGACGACGTCGCGAGCGCGATCCTGCTGCTCACGGGCAGCGCGTACAACGGCGTGGATTTCGTCGTCGATGCGGGGCAGAACCTGATCCGCGTCGATCAGGACGTGCTGTACAAGCATCGCTCGCCGGCCGGCAAGCACTGAGGCTTCGATAAACGAAGGCGGCTGCGCGCCGCCCACGTGCGCCGGGTCGACCGGGCTGCGCGCCGCCCACGCACGATAGCGCCCGACGGCGGCCCGGCCGCCGATCCATCCTGCGTCATCCGCTGCGTGGCGCAGCGCGACGCCCGCGCGTTCGCACGCCGCGTTACGGCTTCTCGCCGCTCCCGCCTTCCCGAACCTTGCCCTGCGCGACACTCGTGCCGGGCGGCACGCTGTGCGTGAGCCACACGTTGCCGCCGATCACCGAGCCGCGCCCGATCGTCACGCGACCGAGAATGGTCGCGCCCGCGTAGATCACGACGTCGTCCTCGACGATCGGATGCCGCGCGTTGCCCTTGACCAGCGTGCCTTCGCCGTCGGCCGGGAAGCTCTTCGCGCCGAGCGTGACGGCCTGGTACACGCGCACGCGCTCGCCGATGATCGCGGTTTCGCCGATCACGACACCGGTGCCGTGGTCGATGAAGAAGCTCGGGCCGATCCGCGCGCCCGGGTGGATGTCGATGCCGGTAGCCGAGTGCGCGATTTCATTGATGAACCGGGCGAGCAGCGGCACACCGAGCCCGTGCAACGCATGCGCGAGCCGATGGTGCATCATCGCCAGCACGCCGGGGTAGCACAGCAGGATTTCGGTGATGTGCTGCGCGGCCGGATCGCCCGCATACGCAGCCTGGATGTCGCTGACCAGCAGCGCGCGAATCGACGGCAACTGCCGCCCGAACTCGCGCGCGATCTCGAACGCGCGCTCGTCGAGTTCCGCGAACGGCGTGTCCACATGCTCGGGCAGGAACGGCAGCGCGCGGCGAATCTGCTCGGACAAAACGCGCAGCGTGCTTTCGAGCGTATGGCCGACGTAATAGTCGACGCTTTCGTCGGTGAGATCGGGCGCGCCGTAATGCGTCGGGAACATCGACGCGCGCAGGCCGGTGACAATCTTGCAGATCGCGTCGCGCGACGGCAGCTCACGAATGCCGCGCGGATGACGCGTGCGATGGAGTTCCTCGCGCGACTCGCGCAAACCGGAGACGATTTCTTCGAGGCCCCACTGACGGGCGGGTGATGTCGACATATGCCAATGCGGGCAGCCGCGCGCAGTCGCACGGCCGCTAATAAAGTGACGGGTTCCGCAAGATTACCGCGTTTTTCGTCCGGCAGCGGCCCGCTGCGGATCGGCCGGATGGCCAAGGCTGCCGGTGCGCAACGGCGTCAGATCGTGATGCTGCTCGCGTCGATCCAGCGCACGGCCCAGTCGCGCGCGTGCGCGATCGCGTCGCCTTCGTCGTTGAACTGGAGTTCGATCGGGAAAAAACGATTGGCAACGAGTTCCCCGTCGCTCGATCGGGAGATCACGACATAGGGCTTGAACGACCCGTCAGTGGCGCGCGCGGGCGCGCAATTCAACAGATAACCGCGGTGCGTGAAGGCAGTAGTCGCTTGCATGAATCCGCCACCTCTAGTCCCTTGCTTTGTTGTTCACTACCCGTCTTTAAGGGTGCTGCGGCCCCGGCGCGGGCAGAGACGGCGAGATCACTTCCCCTGTCGCCGCTTCGCAGGAAAAGAATCATACTCTGTAGAAAACGCGTGTTCTAGCTGAAATAAATCATGACAAATCAGTGCGCGTCGCGCGACCGCGGCGATCGCCCGCGCGCCTTTTTCCCGTCGTGCCCGGAACGGGACTTGCTTCGATCCGGAGCGCTTCGCCGCCAGGAGAACCGCGATGGAATCGTCAGCTCAAGCGCACACCGCGCATCCACGCAGCATCGAACTCGACAACGACGACACGCACGACAGCACCGTCGACACCGACGGCAAGCATCGCGAGGCGGCGCGTCTGGCAGGCGGCGGCGCGATCTCGCCCGACCAGATCACGCGCAGCAACGCGTCGCTCGTCAACGCCATGCCCGAAGCCGGCGACGGCTTCGCGGGGTTCGACAGCCGCCCCGGCGGCAATCACCCGGCGTTCGCGCTGCGGGCCGGCTACACGGTGATCGAGAAAGGTTTCGATGCACCGCCGCCCACAGGCGACGAACTGTTCGGCCCGGTTCACCGGATGTACGGCAGTGCGTACTGGCCCGGACACGGACGCCGCCCCGAACGCGTGATCGAGATCGCCGCGGTGCCGAAGTAGCGCGCGGCGTTTGAATCGATCGTTCGTTTGCCGGCGTGACGCGCGGGCCGATGGTCCGCGTGCGCCCGACTTGTGTTCGGTGCGCACGCGGGTACGCTTGCGTATCGGTATCGCTACCGGCGCCGGTTTGTGACGACGCGCGGGTGCGCCGCGAATGTCGATCGATGTGAATGCATCGATGTTGATCGAAATCAGGACGTTCGCGACGCGGTTGCGATTCAATGGGGGGTGCGCGCGCGAGGTTCGCCGATGCGGACGGTGTCGTGCAGCGGCGGACGGCACCGCTGACGCCGGTGCGGCCGCTGCCGGTGACGATGCGGTATCCGCACGGTGCATGTGCGCCGTCGTCGCGCCGCGGCTTGCCGCCACGCGCCGCCCGGACGGCCGACGCGACGCACGATCTGCCTCGCCCGTCACGCAGTGCAACATGCGATGCGCGCATGACGCGCGAGCGTCGTACACCGCCGCAACGACGCAAGCGTCGCGATCGCGACAACCGGCACGTCGCTGCAAAGTCCCTGCCGTTCGTTTACTCTGCCTCGCAGCAACGTACGGCCTGCTCGGCCGTTTGGCCGTTCGGCCGACTTCCGTTCAACCCGCCACTCGGAGACACTATGTACAAGCGCATTCTGGTTGCCATCGACGGCAGCGACACGTCCCGCCATGCATTCGATGCCGCACTCGCACTCGCGAAAGAGCACGGCGCGGAACTGCAGCCGTTCTACGTCGTCGAGAACGCCGCGATCTACTACAACGTGCCGGGCTACGATCCGTCCGTGCTGCGCGACCAGCTCGTCGCGCAGGGCAACGCACTCGCGGCGGATTTCACGAAGCTGATGCAGGCGGCGGGCGTGAAGGGCGAAGCGCTGATGAGCGAAGCGTCGTCGCTCAACGACGTATCGACACTGATCCTCGATGGCGCGAAGGCATTCGGCGCCGATCTGCTGGTGCTCGGCACGCACGGCCGCCGCGGGTTCCGCCGCCTCGTGCTCGGCAGCATCGCGGAGCAGTGCGTGCGCCATGCGACGCTGCCCGTGCTGCTGATCCCGGCTGCCTCGCAAACAGATGAGCAGGAGGGCTGAACATGCCGGCGCGCGCACCGTGCACCCGCAACGACCGGCATGCACGCATGCCGGTTCGACGCGCCGCGGCATGCGCGCGCGGTCGCGACGTTTTGTCACCCGACAGCGCCAACTTGCGGTGGGACAATGATTCTGTCGATTCAACGCCGGAGTAAACGATCATGCTGACGCCCGTCGCCACACGGCCCGCCGCCCCTTCCCATGCAGCCAGCTGGGCGCCCCGCCAGGCCCCTCACTGCTCGTCGTGCTCGATGCGTCATCTGTGCATGCCGCAGGGCCTCGCCCCCGAAGCGCTCAGCCGCCTCGAATCGGTCATCTGCGCCGCTCGCCCGGTCAAGCGCGGCGAAGCGCTGTTCCGCGAAGGCGACGCGTTCGACAACCTGTACGCCGTGCGCTCGGGTTCGCTGAAAACCGTCGCCACGCGCCATGACGGCCGCGAGCAGGTCACCGGCCTGCACCTCGCGGGCGAAGCGCTCGGCCTCGACGGCATCTGCGACGACTCCCACCCGCGCACCGCGGTCGCGCTGGAAGACAGCTCGGTCTGCGTGATTCCGTACAGCGCGCTCAAGTCGCTGTGCTCGGAAGCCGGCACGATGCAGCTGCGCATGCACAAGCTGATGAGCGAGCAGATCGTGCGTGAAACGTCGCAGACGATGCTGCTCGGTTCGCTGAATGCCGAAGAGCGCGTCGCCGCGTTCCTGCTCGACGTGTCGCAGCGCTACCTGAAGCGCGGTTACTCGCCGTCGGAATTCAACCTGCGGATGACGCGTGAAGACATCGGCAGCTACCTCGGCATGACGCTCGAAACGGTCAGCCGCACGCTGTCGAAGTTCCAGAAGCGCGGCCTGATCGAAATGCAGGGCCGCCTCGTACAGATCGTCGACTTCGACGGCCTGCATCACGTCTGACCCGGCGCGGCGCGTGCAAGACGCGCCGCCCGCCTTCCCTGCCCCCGATCAGTCGAGAAACAGTGCGGCGCGCGCCTTCAGCGCCGCGCTGAAATCGTCGAGCCAGCCGATCGACAGGCGCCAGCTCTGCCAGTACAGCTCGATGTCGACCGTCCGTCCGCGCGACATGTCGACCAGTTCGCCCGCTGCCAGCTGGCGATCGACCATCCGGTCCGGGCACATTCCCCATCCCAGCCCCGTTTCGCATGCGCGCAGATAACCGGCGACGTGCGGTATCCAGTGTTGCGGCGGATCGAGATCCGCACGCGTCACGCGCCGGATGAAACGCGCCTGCAGCCCGTCCTTCGGATTGAACATCACGCACGGCGCGCGGCGCAGCGCGTCGCGCGTGATGCCCGCGCCGAAATAGCGTTCGTGAAACGCCGGCGTACACACCGCGCGATAGCGGATGTGCCCGAGCCGGGTCGACCGGCATCCCTGGATCGGCTCGGCCTGCGCGGTCACCGCGCCCTGCACGCTGCCGTCGCGAATCCGCGCAGCTGTGTAGTCCTGATCGTCGATCACGAGGTCGAGCAGCGTTTCGCGCTCCGTGCAGAACGGCCCGACCGCGTCGATGAACCACGTCGCGACGCTGTCGTCGTTCACGGCCACGCGCAGCGTCGGCCACGCGCTCGCGATCTGGCCCGGCAATGCGGGCATCCGGCCGCCCAGCTCGGCTTCGAGCAACTGCACGCGCTCCGTATGCCGGCACAGCAGCGCACCCGACGTCGTCGCGACACACGGCTGCCCGCGCTTGACCAGCACGCTGCCGACGCGCTCCTCCAGCAGTTTCACGCGCTGCGATACCGCCGACGGCGTGACGTTCAGCTCCTTGGCCGCCCGTTCGAACGAGCCGTGCCGGATCACCGCCGCGAGGGCGTCGAGCAACGCGTAGTCCAGCATTAGATTTCCTTAATCGACATTAGGTGAATTAGCTTCTCTTATTCCAAGGCTGACCGCAGACTAGCGCTAACCGATTCACCCGTCTACTGCTGTCAATTCCCCATCATGAACTGGATCGCTTTTTCTCACGGCGTGGCCCTGTGCGCGTCGCTCATCGTCACCATCGGCGCACAGAACGCGTTCGTGCTTCGGCAAGGCATCATGCGCTCGCATGTCGGCAAGATCGTGCTGCTGTGCGCGCTGTCCGACATGATCCTGATCGGCGCGGGCGTCGGCGGCGCGTCGGTGCTCGTCGAGCGCTATCCGACCTTCGTCCACGCGGTGCTGTACGTCGGTCTCGCGTATCTCGCGTGGTTCGGCATCAACGCGCTGCGCCGCGCGTTCAAGCCGGGGCACGCAACGCTCGACGTCCGCGGCGACGCAGTCGCGCCGCCGCCGCAAAGCGCGGCCGCGATCGTGCTGATGACGCTCGCGTTCACGTGGCTCAACCCGCACGTGTATCTCGACACGTTCCTGCTGATCGGCACGGCCGGCGCACGCGAGCCGGAAGGCGCGCGCTTCGCATTCGCCGTCGGCGCGATGTCGGTCAGCGTCGTATGGTTCCTCGGTCTCGGATACGGTGCGCGACTGCTCGCACCGTGGTTCCGCAAGGCCGTGGCGTGGCGCGTGCTGGACGGCGCGATCGGCGGGATGGTGCTGTTCCTGGCGGCCGTGCAGTTGCGATAACACGTTCGCCGATCGAAGCGCGGGCAGCAGCGTGCCGCCCGCGCGCAGCAGCCCTCCCTCCGCTTCTTCCCCGTTCCTCCCGCCAGCATCCGCGGCAACATTTGGTTCCAGATCGAACGCAACCGACCGGATCACCACGCAACGGACGACACGTCCGCTATCCGTGCGATTCCTCCGCCGCCACGGCCGCGTGCCGACTGCACGATTCCGGGAGATCGGCGAGAATGTCCCGAGTCCCGCGACAACGGCGAAAACACGTCGCCCCCGCGCCGTCTCGTCGCCGTCATCTCGTCCCATCCCGTAGTTCGATCCCGTCACCTCGCAGATTTCGGAGAGAAGCATGGCACTACGCACCCTCGGCACGTCGGACATCCAGGTTTCACCACTCACCTTCGGCGGCAACGTGTTCGGCTGGACGGCCGACGAGCCCACGTCGTTTGCGCTACTCGACGCGCTCGCCGACACCGGCATCAACTTCATCGACACGGCCGACGTCTATTCGGCCTGGGCGCCCGGCCACAGCGGCGGCGAATCGGAAACGATCATCGGCAAGTGGCTCAAGCGCTCCGGCAAGCGCGAACAGGTCGTGATCGCGACCAAGGTCGGCATGCTCGCCGCGCGCGCGGGGCTGACCAAGGACAACATCCTGAAGGCCGCCGACGATTCGCTGCGCCGCCTGCAGACCGACTACATCGACCTGTATTTCTCGCACCGCGATCTCGCCGACACGGCCCCGCTCGAAGAAACGCTCGCCGCGTACCAGACGCTGATCGACGCGGGCAAAGTCCGCATCATCGGCGCGTCGAACTACAGCGGCGCGCGCCTGCGCGAAGCCGCCGACATTAGCCAGCGCAACGGCCTGCCTGCATATCAGGTGATCCAGCCCGAATACAACCTGATCAACCGCGCCGAGTACGAACGCGATCTCGAACCGGTCGTGCGCGACCTGAAGCTCGGCGTCGTCAACTACTACGCGCTCGCGAGCGGCTTCCTGTCGGGCAAGTACCGCAGCGAAGCCGACCTGAAGAAGAGCGTGCGCGGCGATCGCGTCGCCAGCTATCTGAATGAACGCGGGCTGCGCATTCTCAAGGCGCTCGACGACGTGTCGGCCAAGCACGGCACGAAGCCGGCCGCGATCGCGCTCGCCTGGCAGATCGCACGGCCGACGATCACCGCGCCGATCGCCAGTGCGACGTCGCTCGATCAGCTCGCGCTGCTCGGCGAAGCGATCCGCGTGCAGCTCGACAACGACGATATCCGCAAGATCGACGAGGCCAGCGCGGCCTGACGTCGCCTGCAACAGCACAGGCCGGTCGGTGGAATCGCGTCGTGCAGCGGTTCCACCGACCGGCCTGCGTCATCTGCGTTCCGGTGTTGCCGCATTCGCGGACGCATGAAATTCGCGCGTGGCGGCTCGATACAATGGCGTGCGTCCCGACGGCTGAGCGGCTCGACCCGGTCGAACCGATATCCGTGAAACCGGACGAACACCACGCACGGAACCACCCATGCCCCGGAACACCCGCCGCCCCCGCTACGTCCACCCGTTCTCCGCAACCGTCGCCGCACTGCTCGCGTGCGCGCCGGTCGTGTCGCATGCCGGCTGGTACGAAGTCGTGAACTACACCGGCACGATCGGCAGTGCCCCCGTCCACGTGTCGCTGCAGACCTACGACGCGCTCGACCACAACGACGCAGGCCGCTGGCGCGTCGACGGCAGTTATTACTACGACGCGCATCGCAAGCCGATTCCGCTGCAGGGCCATCGCGAACCCAACGGCCGCATGACGCTGTGCGAAGCGTCGCCACCCGCATCGGCTGCCGAATCGCCGGTCGTGCCGCCCGCATCGCCGTCGCGGCCGAAGCCTTGCCCGATCACGATCACCGTCACGGGCAAAACGGCAACCGGCCTCTGGGACGATGGCCGCAAGACGCTTCCGGTCACGCTGAACGAAGTCGGACGCCTGAACGACAACGATCGCGATCACCTTCAGCTCGACGGCACCGTCGACGTCCCGATGTGGTCCCGTACGAAGACGCACATGCTGGTCGGCGTCTACACGCTGTCCGGCCAATGCGGCATCGCCATGCGATCGCTGCGCGCGGTGAACATCGCGACGGGTCGCACCGATCGCACGATCGCGCTCGGCTGCGATGCGGGGATGGTGATGACGTCGATCTACGCAAACGTCACCGATGCGCAGCGTGCCGGCCACGTGACCGTCGAGTTCCGCGACAGCAAAATGGGCTACGAGCAGGATGTTTCGCTCGGACTGCCGACCGGTTCGTCGAAGTAAGCCCGCGTCAACCCGACAACCTAGCGCGAATACGCTCACCTGTTTTGCCTGCAACGGCCACCATCGTTGACTCAGACGGACATCCGCCCGCAACCCGCCGCCCCTCGCGCCTCCTGCCCCGGCCCCGGGTCTTTTACCGATTGACCGCGCCCGTCGACGTACCCGAGACTGCGCCGCTCAGGCGGTCATTGGGAGAACGTCATGCCGGACATCAGCACGGGAAGCGTCACGATCTCGACGCGTACCGTACGCGGCGACGAACGCGTCGACTTCTGGGTCGACCACGTCGCCCGCTCGCTCGTGCGCATCGAGTGCAGCGGAAAATCGTCCGAAGGCATCGACGCGACGCTGCGCAAGCGCGACTTGGGCCTGCTCGGCGTGTGCGACATCGTCGCGAACCGGCACGCGGTCGTGCGCACGCCGCACAACATCCACGCGGACCAGCGCGACGCCGTATTCATCTGCCTGATGCACGAAGGACAAGGCTATACGTTCCAGGACGTCGAATGCATCCAGCATGCGCCCGGCGACATCGTGCTGTACGACACGTCGATGCCGTACGGCCACGGCTTCCCGGCCAACATGGCGATGACCGTGCTCGACGTGCCGCGCGATATCTTCGAGGCGCGCGTCGGCCCGTGGCGCTACCGCAGCGTCGTCAAGATCGACCGCGGCGACGGCGTCACGTCGTGGGCCGTGCAGCGGATGTACGCGCTGCTCGCCGAGCCTTACGGAGCGACGCCCGATGCGCGCGAACGGCGCGCCGCGACGATGCTCGACGTGATGCAGTCGATGCTGCGGCTGCGCGACGGCGACGCGTCGCCGTCCAAATCGACCGTCCATACGCTGTCCCGCGCGAAGACGTTCATCGACAGCCATCTCGCCGACGACGATCTCGACAGCCAGTCGGTCAGCCGCGCGCTCAACCTGTCGCCGCGCCAGCTCGCGCGCGTGTTCGAGATCGAAGGAATGCCGCTCACGCGCTACATCCTCGCGCGGCGTCTCGAACGCTGCCGCGCCGACCTGCGCGACCGGTCGCTGAAACACCTGACGGTCAGCGAGATCGCGTTCCGCTGGGGGTTCAACAACAGCGCGCACTTCAGCCGCAGCTATCGGGCGCGCTTCGGCGAAACGCCGAGCGACGCGCGCGCGCCGGCCGAAGCACGCTAGGGCCAGTTCACGCTGATAGCGGGATTGCGTGGGCCACGAATAACTTTTCCAGGACAGGAAAGCGCACCTTTCCAGTCGCATTGCGGCGTCGTTCGTCGTGGCATGCGCCTGGACGAAGTCCCGTTGGGGAACCAAGCCCGCTATCAGCGTGCCCCGCAAGCACCGCCGCCGTGTCCATGCGAGGCAAGCACGGCGGCCGTCCCGGTCAAATAGGTCCGCATCCCCGTCGATAAGCTGGCTTCTTGTGCGGCGGCACTCGTTCCGCCGCCCGACAGCAAGGAGAAGAAGCGGGATGGAGACGTACGACCATATCGTCGTCGGCGGCGGTTCGGCCGGCTGCACGGTGGCACATCGACTGGTGAAGGCGGGCAAACGCGTGCTGCTGCTCGAGGACGGCCCGAAGGACGACAGCCTGTTCATCCGGATTCCGGCGACGTTCATCCGCGTGCTCGGTACGCAGCGCACGGTGACGTTCGAAAGCGAGCCGCAAGCCGGCGCGGCGGGGCGCAAGACCTACGTGCCGCAGGGCCGCACGCTCGGCGGCGGCAGTTCGGTCAATGCGATGCTGTACGTGCGCGGCACGCGCGCCGACTATGACGAATGGGCCGCGCTCGGCTGCGCCGGCTGGGGCTGGGACGACGTGCTGCCGGTGTTCAAGCGCGCCGAATCGCACTTGCGGCTGTCCGAGCCGTTCCACGGCACCGACGGGCCGCTGAAGGTCGGCGACACACGCTTCCGGCATCCGCTGAGCCTCGCGTTCGTGAGGGCCGCGCAGGAAGCCGGCATCGCGTACAACGACGATTTCAACGGCGCCGCGCAGCACGGCGCCGGCTTCTATCACACGACGATTTTCAACGGACAGCGCGGCAGCACGTCGGCGACCTATCTCGCCGACGTGCTCGGCCACGCGAACCTGCGCGTGCTGACCGGCTGCCGCGTGACGCGCGTGCGCTTCGACGGCCGGCGCGCGACCGGCGTCGAGTGGCGCACGGAAAGCGGCGCGACCGGTTCGGCGGCCGCGCGTGCCGACGTCGTGCTGGCCGCCGGTGCGCTCAGTACACCGAAGCTGCTGATGCTGTCGGGCATCGGGCCAGGAGCGCATCTCCATGCGCACGGCATCGACGTGCTGCACGACAGCCCCGAGGTCGGCGCGAATTACCAGGACCATCTCGAAGTGTCGATCTACGGCTACAGCCACGCGCCGATCAGCCTGTTCGGCGAGGATCGCGGGTTGAAGGCGCTGCGCCACGGCGTGCAGTGGATGCTGAGCCGCACGGGCCTGCTGACGTCGAACGTCGTCGAATCGGGCGCGTTCGTCGATACGACGGGCGAAGGCCGCCCGGACATCCAGTTCCACGTGCTGCCGACGCTCGTCGGCGACGTCGATCGCGAACCGCTGCCCGGCCACGGCCTGTCGATCAACCCGTGCCTGCTGCGGCCGCGCTCGCGCGGCTCGGTGCAGTTGCGCGGCAACGATCCCGCCGCGCCGATCCGCTTCGACAGCGGCGCGCTCTCCGACCCCGCCGACGTCGACGGCCTCGTGCGCGGCGTCGCGCTCGCGCGGCAGATCCTGCGTGCGCCGTCGCTCGCGCGCGTCGTGCGCGAAGCCGAGACGCTGACCGACGACGCGCTGGCCGACTACGTGCGGCACCGCGCGAAAACCGTCTACCACCCGGCCGGCACGTGCCGGATGGGCAGCGATGAAAACGCGGTCGTGACGCCGCGTCTCGCCGTGCAGGGGATCGACGGATTGCGGATCTGCGATGCGTCGGTGATGCCGCGCATCGTGTCGGGCAACACGAACGCGCCGACGATCATGATCGCGGAGCGCTGCGCCGAATTCATGCTGGCGGATTGACGGCGCACGTTGCGCGGCAATGAAAATGAAAACGGCGCGTAAGCCACGCGCCGTTTCAACGTCGATTCCGCAGCCTCAACAGGCACTGCGCAGCGCCATCGGCGACGCGCCGTAGCGTTCGCGAATCGCGCGGCTGAAGTGTGCCTGGCTCGAAAAGCCCCAGCGAAACGCGATCTCGCCGATGCTCGTCTTGCGCAGCCGCGCATCGGTCAGCTCGCGATGCGCATGCGACAGCCGCTCGGACCAGATGTGCTGCGTGATCGACTTGCCTTCGGCGGCAAACAGCCGGCTCAGGTGCCGCAACGACAGCCCGACCGCATCGGCGACCGCCTGCGGCCCAAGCTCCGGGTCGCCGAGATGGGTCGCGATGTACTGCTTCGCGGTCAGCAGATACGACAGCGACGCGCGCGACGCGCCCGCACCGTTCACTTCCACGTCGATGAGTTCGGCGACCAGCGTGCGCGTGCGCTCGGCGAAGCGCGCGGCATCACCCTCGACCGGATCCTTCATGAAGCGCTCGACGCTCGCGCGCAGCGTCGCGCCGAGCATCGCGCCCGCCCCTGGCTTCGGCGCGATCCGCAGCGGCAGCGCCGCCAGCTCCGCATCGAAGCGGTCGTCGAACGTCGTGACCGGCATGTCGATCAGCAGCTGCCGCATCGGCGTGAGGAATCCGAACAGATACGGCACACGGGTGTCGTACACGACCACGTCGCCGGCTTCCGCGAGCAGGCACCGGTCGCGCTGGATGAAATACGCACGCCCGCTCAGGATCTGGCACGCAAACAGCGACTCCTTCGGCAACTGGCGCACCAGCGCGGGGCTGCGCTCGATCACGTGATCGCGGCCGCTGATGTCCGCGACGCCGAGCCCCGGCAGCTCGAGATTGGTTTTCTCGACCTCGAGCCCGGCCGGCGACAGCGACGAACAGCGCAACCCGACCAGCGTCGCGGCGTTGAACGCATCCCAGTACGCCATCCGGTCGCGCACCGGCACGTCGGCCGTCGAGCCTCGCGTGCGTGAAAAAACGGTCGAATTCGTCACGTCGCCTCCTGCGGGCGCCTGTCGTGCGGAGCGGCACGGATTGGGGAAGGGTGCGTCTTGTCGTTGGTGCGGTGCGATGTCCGGCCCGGTCAAGCAATTCGTCCAGCCCAGTCAAGAGCGCCGCGCACCGGCTGGCTAAAGTCGTCCCCACGACACCAACCTGCAAGGAGACAAACCGTGGTCGACAAAGCCGTATCCGAATTCTGGCAAAACATCGCGCCGATTGCCAATCCGTTCAAGCCCGATGCGCTGCCCGAAGCTTACATCCCGAACGCGGCCACCGAGGACGAGCGCTATTACGTTCCGTTCACCGAAACGGTTTCATCGCGGCCGCTGTGGATCTCGCCGTCGCAGAACAAATGGTGCGACATCCTGATGGCGAAGGAAGCCGGGCTCGTGAACCGGCACTATCACCCGCACGAGGTGTTCGCGTACACGCTGTCCGGCAAGTGGGGCTATCTGGAGCACGAATGGACCGCGACGCGCGGCGATTTCGTGTACGAGACGCCGGGCGAAGGCCATACGCTCGTCGCGTTCGATCATCCGGAACCGATGCGCGCGTTCTTCATCGTCAAGGGTCCGTTGATCTGGCTCGACGAAGATGGCAATCCCGACGGCTACTTCGACGTGCATTCGTACATCGCGATGTGCAAGGCGCACTACGAGAAGGTCGGCCTCGGCGCAGACGCGATCGAGAAGCTGTTCCGCTGACGCGCGACGAGGCCGCCCATGACATCCCACCCCTCCCCCCAACGCGCATGGACGTACGAGAACAGGCTGCTGCTGATCCTGTTCATGACGTTCGGCTTCGTGTTCTTCGACCGCCTCGCGCTGTCGTTCCTGTTTCCGTTCATGTCGGCCGAGCTGCACCTGTCGAATACGCAGCTCGGCATGGTGTCGTCCGCGCTCGCGCTGACGTGGGCGCTGTCGGGCGCCGCCACCGGCGCCTGGTCCGACGCGCGCGGCACCCGCAAGCCGCTGCTGATCGCGGCCGTGCTCGGCTTTTCCGTCTGCTCGGCGCTGTCGGGCCTCGTCGGCGGCTTCGCGAGCCTGATCGCGTTCCGCGCGCTGATGGGCATCGCCGAAGGCCCGGTGCTGCCGCTGTCGCAATCGCTGATGGTCGAGAGTTCGACGCCGAGCCGCCGCGGGCTGAACATGGGCTTGCTGCAAGGCTCGGCCGCGGGCCTGCTCGGCGCGATGATCGGGCCGCCGGTCGTGATCGGCATCGCGACCACGTACGGCTGGCGCGAAGCGTTCTACGTGTCGTGCATTCCCGGCTTCCTGATCGCGTTCTGCATCTGGCGCTGGGTTCGCGAAGTGCCGCCCGGCGGCGTACGGCATGCCCAGGCCGACAGCGCGGCCCTGCCCGGCGCGCAGGTCAGCCGCTGGGCACTGCTGAAGGAACGCAACATCCTGCTGTGCATGCTGATCAGCTGCTTCTTCCTCACGTGGTTCGTCGTGATCATCTCGTTCGCGCCGGTCTTCCTCGTCGAGAGCCGCCACCTGTCGCCGGCCGACATGGGCGTCGTGATGACCTGCCTCGGTGCCGCATGGGTGTTCTGGGGTTTCGCGGTGCCGGCGATTTCCGACCGGATCGGCCGCAAGCCGACGATGATCGCGTTCGCGCTGATCGCCGCGACCTGCCCGATCGTGCTGATCCACGTCAACGCGCTGTGGGCGCTCGGCGTGCTCGTGTTCGTCACGTACACGGGCCTCGGCTGCTTCACGCTGTTCATGGCGACGATCCCGGCCGAAACCGTGCCGCCGCGCGCGATCGCCAGCGCGCTCGGCCTGATCATGGGCGCGGGCGAGCTGATCGGCGGCTTCGTCGCGCCGACCGTCGCCGGCTTCGCCGCCGACAAGTACGGCCTGCAGTTCGCGATGTGGACGTCGGCCGCCGGCGCGATCCTCGCGTGCGTGCTGTCGTTCGGTCTCGTCGAAACCGCGCCGGCCGTGCTGCGCAAGCGCGCGCTGGCCGGTGCCGGCGCCCGCCTCGATACCCAGAACCTCGGAGGACGCTGACATGCGTGCACTTCAATGGCATGGCCCGCGCGACATCCGCCTGGTCAATCTCGACACGCCGCGCGCCGGGCCCGGCGAGGTACGCATCGCGGTCGCCTATTGCGGGATCTGCGGCAGCGACCTGCACGAATATGCGGACGGCCCGCACGCGATTCCGGTCGACACGCCGCATCCGCTGTCGGGCCGTACCGCACCGCTCACGCTCGGCCACGAGTTCAGCGGCACCGTCGTCGAGGTCGGCGCGGGCGTGACGACGCTGGTCCCGGGCGATCGCGTCGCGATCGAACCCGAGTATCGCTGCCACCAGTGCGCATACTGCCGCTCCGGGTCGTACAACCTGTGCGTGTCGATGGGCTTCGCCGGGCTGATGGGCGACGGCGGGATGGCCGACTTCGCGGTGGTGCCGGCCTATATGCTGCACCGGCTGCCCGACGACGTGAGCCTCGAACAGGCGGCTGTGATGGAACCGGCCGCCGTCGCGCTGCACGCGCTGCGGCGCGGCGAGCTGCGCCTCGGCGACACCTGCGCGGTGTTCGGGCTCGGGCCGATCGGCCTGCTGCTGGTCCTGCTCGCGAAGCTGCAGGGCGCGACGACGATCGTCGCGGTCGACGTGTCGCCGGAACGGCTCGCGGCCGCCACGCGCTTCGGTGCGACGCATGCGTTCGATGCGCGCGCGCTCGACGCGCCGGTGCTGCGCGACGCAATCCACGAAGCCGCGGGCGGGCTCGGCGTCGACGTGAGCTTCGAGGCGGCCGGCCTGCCGGCCACGTTCGAAGCGGCGATGCAGGGGCTGCGCAAGGGCGGCCGTCTCGTGATGGTCGGCCTGATGCCGCATGTGGGCTTCGACGCATTCCGCGCGGTCAACGACGAGCTGACCTTCACGGCCAGCGTCGGCTACCGGCACGTGTACGAAGACCTGCTTCGGCTGATCGGCTCGGGCGCGCTCGACCTCACGTCGATCGTCACGCGAACCGTATCGCTCGAAGACGCCGTCGCCGACGGCTTCGATGCGCTGCTCGCCGATCGCGCGCAGATCAAGATCCTCGTTGCGCCGTCGCACCGGCCGGCGCGGCCCCTTCACACCATCGGGAGTATCGAACATGAGCCGCCAGTGGTCGTTTGACGGCAAGACCATCATCGTGACGGGCGGCACGTCCGGCATCGGCGCGCGCACCGCGTTGCGGTTCGCGGAAGCGGGCGCATCGGTCGTCTCGCTCGGGCTCGATGCTGCCGGCCCGCATGCCCCGGTCCATCCGGGCGTTCGCTGCATCGAACTCGACGTGACCGACAGCGCCGCACTGACGCGCACGATCGGCACGCTGCCGCGCGTCGATGCGCTCGTCAACGGCGTCGGCATCAGCCGGCACGCGGACGAATACCGGATGGACCAGTTCGAGCTCGTGCTGAACGTGAACCTGACGTCGGTGATGCGGGCGTCCGATGCCGCGCTGCCGGCGTTGTCGGCAAACGGCGGCAGCATCGTCAACGTCGCGTCGATGTACACGTACTTCGGCAGCAAGGATCGCCCGGCGTACAGCGCGAGCAAGGGCGGCATCGCGCAGCTCACGCGCTCGCTCGCGCAGGCGTGGGCCGAACGCGGCATCCGCGTGAACGCGGTCGCGCCCGGCTGGATCGACACGCCGCTCAGCAGCGGGTTGATGGCCGACACGCAGGCATCGCAGCGGATTCTCGAGCGCACGCCGCTCGGGCGCTGGGGCTCGGCCGACGAGGTCGCGGACGTGATCCTGTTCCTGTGCTCGCCCGCCGCGTCGTTCGTCACCGGCGCGATCGTACCGGTGGACGGCGGGTATTCGACGGTCTAGCCGACGCAGTACCCGCGGGCATCGGCGAGCGATCGACATCGCCGACGCCCGCGGGATCGACCGATTCCGTTCCGGGCGCGATCGAATCGGTCGCTTCGCAACATCTTATCTTCATATAAATCAGTAGTCCCATCAAAAATATTCCGGCATGACCGGAAGCATGTGAGGAGCACATTGGAGATGACGAAAAAGACCTTGCTGGCCCTCGCGGCCTGCACGATTCCGGCCGTGTCGTTCGCGCAGAGCAGCGTGACGATGTTCGGGCTGCTCGACGCCGGCATCAGCTATGTCAGCAACGAAGGCGGCCACGGCAACGCGAAATTCGACGACAACATATTCTTCCCGAACCTGCTCGGCTTCGAAGGCAAGGAAGACCTCGGCGCCGGCACGCATGCGATCTTCCGGCTCGTCAATCAATTCTCGCTGGCGAACGGGTCGATGATCGGCGGCGGGCTGTTCGCGCGCACGGCCTACGTCGGGCTGCAGAACGACCGCTACGGCACGCTGACGCTCGGCAACCAGTACGAGTTCATGGTCGATTCGCTGGCCGCGAGCGGCAACGAGATCGCGCAGGATCTCGTCGGGCTGTACGGCTTTCGCAACGGGCCGTTCGACAAGCTCGCGCTGCCGAACAACCCGACCGGCGCCTTCGACTGGGATCGCGTCGCGGGCAGCAACCGCGTCGCGAATTCCGTGAAGTACACGAGCGCGTCGATCTCGGGACTGACCTTCGGTGCGCTGTACGGCTTCGGCAACGTCGCGGGGTCGATCGGCGCGAACAACACGGTCAGCGTCGGCGCGAGCTACGACAATGGCCCGTTCGGCGCGGGCGCTGCCTATACGAACCAGAAATACGGCGCGGCGGACGGGATGCCGGCCACGAGCGTGCGCAACTGGGGCGCGGGCGCGCACTACACGCTCGGCACGGTCACCGCGAAGGCGCTCTTCACGACCGTGCACAACGCGTGGAACGGCGCGGGCGCGTGGTCGGCGGAAGCCGGCGCCGCGTGGCATCCGTCGCCGGCCTGGGTGGTCGGCGCGAGCTACACGTACATGAAGGGCAACGACACGCTCGACAACGCGCACGCGCACCAGTTCCTGGCCGCCGTTCAGTACTGGCTGTCCAAGCGCACGATGGTGTATGTGGCCGGCGTGCATCAGCGCGCGAGCCACGGCAGCAATGCGCAGATCAATGGCGTGATGGATGCGGATGGCGCGGCGAGTGGCACGGCGCAGTCGATCGCGCGGATCGGGTTCAGTACGCGGTTCTGACGCGCCGCACCCTTTGACGAAAATGCCCGCCCGGGTCGTCCCGGGCGGGCATTTCCATTGGCGCTACGCCGCTCAGAAGCGAATGGTCACCGATTTCGGTTCGGTATAAGCGTCGATGAACGACGAACCGTATTCGCGTCCGATACCGGACCCCTTCGCGCCGCCGAACGGCACGGCCGGGTCGACCAGCGTATGCATGTTCACCCACACGGTGCCGGCTTCGATGCGCGGCACGTAGCGCAGCGCCTTCGACAGATCGTTCGTCCACAGGCTCGCGGTGAGCCCGAACGGCGTGTCGTTCATCATCGCGATCAGCGCTTCCTCGTCGTCGAACGGCACGAACGCGCCGACCGGCCCGAAGATCTCCTTGCGATACGATGCCGATTCCAGCGAGCGCGGCAGCACGATCGTCGGCTTCACGTAGAAGCCGTCACGCGCATACGCGCCTCCGCCGGTGACGATCGTGTCGCCCTCCGTGCGCGCGAGCTCGAACGCGTCGAGACACTTGCGGAACTGCGGCTCGTTGCAGACGGGGCCGATCATCCCCGCGTCGTCCATCGGGTCGGCCGGCTGGAAGCTGTCGAGACGTGCCTTCATCTTCTCGACCACCTCGTCGAACGTCGAGCGATGCACGAAGAAGCGTTCCGCCGACGCGCACACCTGCCCGCTGTGCAGGAAACCGGCCTCGACGATGCCATCGAGAATCTTGTCGACCGGCGTATCCGGCAGGAACGCCGCGGCATTCTTGCCGCCCAGCTCGAGCGTGAAGCGCGTGAAGTTCGCGTTGACGGCTTCCTCGCCGATGATGCGGCCGGTCGGCACCGACCCCGTGAACGACACCTTCGCCACGCGCGGATCGCGGATCACCTTCGCGCCGACCTGGCCGGTGCCGTTGATCACGTTGAGCGTGCCGGGCGGCAGGCCGGCTTCGGTCGCCAGCTCGGCGATGCGCAGCATCGTGAGCGGCGTAAACTCCGACGACTTGATCAGCACCGTGTTGCCGGTGGCGAGCGCCGCGCCGAACTTCCACACCGGGATCATCACCGGGAAATTCCACGGAATGATGCCGAACACGACACCGAGCGGCTGGCGCAGCGTGAACGACGTGTAGCGCTCGCCGTTCATGCTCGGAAACGACGGCGCGAGCGTTTCGCCCGCGATCTTCGTGGCCCAGCCCGCGTAATAGCGCAGCCAGCGCGCGGACCAGCCGACCTCGATCACGCGCGACAGTCCGATCAGCTTGCCCGACTGCGCGGTTTCGATCTGCGCGATCTCTTCACCGTGCGCGTCGATCAGGTCGGCGAAGCGCAACAGGATGCGCTCGCGATCGGCCGGCGTCAGGCTGGCCCATTCGCCGCGAAACGCGCGATGCGACGACGCGATCGCGGCTTCGACGTCGTCGTCGGTCGCCTGCGCGACCGAGCCGATCACCGCCCGCGTCGACGGATCGCGCACGTCGATCCGTTCGCCGCGGCCGGCCACCGCGCGGCCGTCGATGTAGTGACCGTGTTCGCGCGCGAGAAACGTTTTGACTTCGTCCTGCATCCGAACCAGTGCCATCTGTGTTCCTCCGGAAATTCCGTTGAATGTGAAGGTGGGTGTGAAAGGCCCGATCAGGCCGCGCGGGCGATCAGGTCCGACGCCTTTTCGGCGCCAATGACGATGTAGTCGAAAGTTCTATCGGACATCCTGATATGCGCCCGCGGTCGGCCGCGCCACGGTCGCCGGCGTGCGCTGCCGCCGCATGCGTCCGTCGCCGGCCTTCGGCAGGGTCTCCTTGAAGAGGGGGTGGTTTTTCGTGGCGCGAGCCAGCCGGTGCGATTCGACAGGACCGCGTGCCGACCGCTGTTCGATTCTAGGGACGCGCCGCGCGCGCCGATCGGCGTTGCGTGCACACTTTTGGCCTCAGCGTGCAGATCGAGGCCGTATGGCGGCAGCACGGCAAAACGTGGAGAAACCACGATTGACGCCGTGGGGCCGGGCTCCCGACAATGGCGGCGTCTGAACCCGCGTCGCGGCCGTTTGCATTACCCTTGACGCGCTCCCCGGCCCACTTCCTCTTCCGGCAATGGCACACGAACTCGTCGTCGACGCCAGCAACAGCAACACGAACCTGCGCGCCCTGATCGCGGACAGCTTCCTGCCGCTGATCTTTCACGACACCGGCCCGCAGTTCCGGATGTCGGTGCGGGTGGCGACCGTGGGCGGCCTGCGAATGGCCGACGTCGACACCAGCGCGATCCGCGTCGATCGCGACCGCTCGCTCGCATCGCGCGCCGACAGCGACTGCTACAAGATCCTGTTCCAGATCGCCGGACAAAGCCGCGTCACGCAGCGCAACGCGACGTCGACCGTCAATCCCGGCGAGTGGGTGATCTACGATGCGACGCAGCCGTACATGATCGAATCGGCGAACGCGTCGCGCTTCGTCGCCGCACTGACGCCGCCGAGAAGCAGCACGATGTGGCGCTGGTTCGTGGAGCGGGCGGGCGTGCAGGTGCGTCGAACCGTCGGCAATGCGCAATTGGCGCTTCAATCCATCCATTACCTGATGGACGGGCAGGTGCCGAACGATCCGGAAAGCCTGTTCGGCTTCGAGCAGTCGACGCTGATGCTGCTCGATTCGGTGATCCGCCGCGAGGCGAGCGATTCGCTGACCGGCGCCAATGCGCGCAGCGCGACGCTGCGGATGAATGCGGAACGCTATCTGTCGCACCACTACAGCGATCCCGATTTGTCGCCAGACAAGCTGGCGAGCGCGCTGAACGTGTCGCGACGCACGTTGTACAGCGCGCTGGCCGCGACCGAGCGGACGCCACGGAGTTTGATTCAGGAATACCGGTTGCAGGCGAGCCGGCGCGCGCTGGAAGATCCGGCCGATACCCACCGCACGCTGCTGGAACTCGCGATCGCGTGCGGGTTTTCGGACATCACGCATTTCGGGCGAGCGTTCAAGGCGCGGTTCGGGTGTAGTCCAAGGGCTTATCGTGTCGCATACCGAACGATGCCGGGGGAGTGACGCGCGCCATTGCGCGGTACCGCCGAAACGCGACGCACCGGTCGACGATTAGCGCATCGACGCCGCGCCGCCTACGCCCTGCATCGCCGCATCGCGGCATTGCGACGGCGTGACACCGAAGCGCCGGCGAAACAGCCGCGCGAAATACGCGGGATCGGAAAAGCCGGACTGCAACGCGAGGCGCGTAATGCTCGCACCGTCGGCCCCGGTCTGCGACAGCACCTCGTAGCACTTTTCGAGGCGCAACCGCTGGATTGTTGATGTCCGCACAGAACTGACCCACTAGAGCTGAAAATTTTCATCGAATTTTGACCCACGTGATTGAATGCCCTGCTCAATCTTTGAGCAGGGGATACAAAGGTGATCACGGTGGGCATATTGGCCAAGATCAGGCGGATGTATTTCCGCGAGAAGGTCCCACTGCGCGAGATTGCGCGGCGTACGGGCCTGTCCCGAAACACGGTGCGCCGCTGGCTGCGGCAGACTGATGCTGTCGAGCCGAAGTATCCGAAGCGCGTCAGCCCGAGCGTCATCGACGACTGGGCCGCACAGCTGACAGGTTGGCTGCGTGCCGACAGTCATCGCCCGAAGCGTGACCGGCGCACCGCCCGGTTCATGTTCGAGGCGATCCGCGCCGAGGGTTACGCCGGCAGCTACGGCCGCGTAAGCGCGTTCGTGAGGCGTTGGCACGAGGAGCAGGCTGAGGCGCCTCGCAGGAAGGCCTTCGTGCCGCTCGCCTTCGAACCCGGCGAAGCCTTCCAGTTTGACTGGAGCTGCGAATACGCGTTTGTTGGCGGGCTACGGCGACGCCTGGAGGTCGCCCACGTCAAACTTAACTCCAGCCGCGCGTTCTGGCTCGTCGCCTATCCCACACAGAGTCACGAGATGCTGTTCGATGCGCACGCCCGCGCATTCGCCGCGTTCGGCGGCGTGCCGCGGCGCGGCATCTACGACAACATGAAGACCGCCGTGGACAAGGTTGGCCGCGGCAAGGAGCGTGCGGTCAACGCGCGCTTCGAAGCGATGTGCAGTCACTACCTGTTCGAGCCGGAGTTCTGCAACCGGGCTGCAGGCTGGGAGAAAGGCATCGTCGAGAAGAACGTTCAGGACCGGCGACGTCAGATCTGGCACGAAGCAGCGCTACGGCGCTGGGAAACGCTGGAGATCCTGAACGAATGGGTCGCTGGTCAGTGTCGTGAGGCGTGGCACATGCGGCACCCGCAGTGGCCTGAGCTGACAGTCGAGGATGTGCTGCAGGACGAGCGTACCCGGCTGATGCCCAATCCACGGCCGTTCGACGGCTACATCGAGCAGACCCTGCGAGTCTCGTCGACCAGCCTGATTCACTTCCAACGCAACCGCTACAGCGTGCCCACCGAGTACACGAACCAGTTGGTGAGCGTGCGCTGCTATCCGGCATATCTCAGCGTCGTCGCCAACGCCCAGGAGATCGCACGCCACGAACGCAGCTTCGAGCGGCACATGACCTTCTACGATTGGCGCCACTACGTCACGCTGGTCGAGCGCAAACCCGGCGCACTGCGCAACGGCGCACCGTTCATCACGATGCCGCAGCCGCTGCAACTGCTGCAGCGGCATCTGCTGAAACACCCGGGCGGCGATCGCGTCATGACGCAGGTGCTCGCTGCGGTGCGCGAACACGGGCTCGATGCGGTGCTGCTCGCCGTACAGGCTGCGCTGGATTCAGGACGCCCCAGCGCAGAGCACGTCCTGAACGTGCTGAGCCGGCTGAAGGCGCCCGTCACGAATGGCAGCCTCGCCACGACGAAACTCCAGCTCAAGGAAGAGCCCGCGGCCGACGTGAGCCGTTACGAGACGCTGCGCGCCAACCCACCGGAGGATCGTCATGTCTAACGATATCGCGGCCCAGCTCAAGGGTCTTAAACTGCACGGCATGGCGAGCACGTGGCCGGAGCTGCTCGCGCAGTCGCGCCACACTGACTTCGAGCCGGAGCGCTTCATGAAGCAGCTGTTGATGGCTGAAACCGCCGAACGGCAGGTGCGCTCGATCGCCTATCAAATGACCGCTGCGCGCTTCCCGGCCCACCGCGACCTGAAGGGCTTCGACTTCGCGCAGGCACACGTCGACGAAGCGCTGGTGCGCGAACTGAGCGAGCTGTCGTTCCTCGAAAGCGCGCACAACGTCGTGTTCATCGGTGGTCCGGGCACTGGCAAGACGCACCTCGCCTCAGCGATCGGAATCGAAGCCGTACAGCGCCACGGCAAGCGTGTGCGCTACTTCTCGACCGTCGAGCTGACCAACGCCCTGGAGCAGGAGAAGTCCATCGGCAAACAAGGCCAGATCGCCCACAAGCTGATGTACGTCGATCTGGTGATTCTCGATGAGCTGGGCTATCTGCCGTTCAGCCAGACCGGCGGTGCATTGCTGTTCCATCTGCTCTCAAAGCTTTACGAGCACACGAGCGTCGCGATCACGACCAATCTCAGCTTCGGCGAGTGGGCGAGCGTGTTCGGGGATGCAAAGATGACGACAGCGCTGCTGGACCGCGTCACCCATCACTGCCACATCGTCGAAACGGGCAATGAATCGTGGCGCTTCAGGACCAGTTCTGCCAAGGCAAAGACAACAAGAAAAAGAGCAGCAAAACCAGCGGGTAACGAAGAGTTATCCACACCGGAATAGATGTACTACGCTGTCTCAGGGTGGGTCAGATTTAGATGAAATCGGTGGGTTAAGACTCGGTGGAAATCAACACCCGGCCGATAGGCAGCCGGCGCAGACGGGAAACAAACAGGTTCGTCAGCAGCGCCATGCCGAGGATCAGGTAGTAGAGAAACACGATCCGCTGCTGCGGCGAGTATTCGATGCCGAACAGACTGGAGAAGGTCGGACCGTCCGCCGACGCCTGCATCGGCAGCCCGAAAAACGTCGGCTTCGGAATCGAGGAGACACCGTTCGGCCCGCCTGTCAGGTCGCCCCAGTTGATCAGTATGAGCCGGATGATCTCGCCGAAACCGAGCGTGACGATCGCGAGATAATCGCCTCGCAACCGCAGCGTCGGATAGCCGAGGATCATCCCGAAAGCGGCGGCGAGACCGCCCGCGATCGGCAAGACTTCCCAGAATCCGAGACCGAAATGAGTCGATAGCAATCCGTACGAATAAGCCCCGACCGCATAGAACGCGACGTATCCCAGATCGAGCAGGCCCGCGAGGCCGACCACCACGTTCAGCCCCCAGCCGAGCATCACGTAGATCAGCACCGTCGTCGCCGTGTCGACCACGTAGCGATTGCCGGAGAACATCGCCGGCAGCACGATCGCGAAGGCGACGGCGCACGTCCCGATCCACGTCAGTCTCGAAGAAGACGCCGTGGCCTGTTTGCCCTTCTGAATGCGACTCTTCCGGATAGTCGCGACATATTCCAGCAGACACTGCAGCGCCATGCGCCCGACAAACGCGGCGATCACGAACGCACCGAGCAACGGCCAGCGGGTCTGCACCTGAAGGCCACCCGAGCCGTCGTGCGTCGTCAGCCCGAGCATCGGCAGCCCGACAACCGCGGCAACGATCGCCGCGCCCAGCGCGTCGCGAATGCGAAACGGAAGATTGACTTGCTTGGACATCGTCGTACTCATCAGACTTTCTCCACCTCTGGGCGGCCGAGCAGCCCGGACGGCCGGAACATCAGGAACACGATCAGAATCACGAACGTTGCCACGTCCTTGTATTCCGGCGACAGGTAAGCGGACCAGAACGCCTCGATCAGGCCGATAATGACGCCGCCCAGCATCGCGCCGGGAATCGAGCCAATGCCGCCGAGCACCGCCGCCGTGAACGCCTTGATGCCGGCAATGAAGCCGATCGAGAAGTCGACAACGCCGTAATAAAGCGTGACCATCACGCCGGCGATTGCGGCAAGTCCGGCGCCGATCATGAAGGTTACCGAAATAATGCGGTCCGCGTCGTAGCCCAGGAATCGCGTCATGCGTTGATCCTGTTCGCACGCGCGCTGCTGTCTGCCGAACGAGGTTTTGTGGATGAACAACGTGAATGCGCCCATCAGCGCAATCGTCACGATGACGATCAGGATCTGGATGTTCGACAGATAGACATCGTGACCCGCACTGCCCATCGGGATATTGATGCCGCCCGTCACGACAGGTTGAACCGACTTGACGCGTGCGCCCTGCGTGAGTTGCACCATGTTCTGCAGGAAGATCGACAGGCCGATCGACGAAATCAGCGGCGCCAGACGATTCGAGCCGCGCAGCGGGCGGTAGCCCACCCGTTCGACCGTCCAGCCGAACGCGGACGTCAGTACGATCGTGACCATCAGCGTCACGCCGATCGCGAGCACCACGGAAGAAACGCCGCCTGAACCGAGCAGCGTCAGGCACGTCACGGCAATGAACGCGCTCACCATGTAGATGTCTCCGTGAGCGAAGTTGATCATGCCGATGATGCCGTAGACCATCGTATAGCCGATTGCGATCAGACCGTATATCGCCCCCAGGGTCAAACCGTTGATCAGCTGCTGTAGCGCCTGACTCATAGCTTCTCCGATACATCTCGTTGCAGCACGGCGGCCCGCCCGGTGCGGCCCGCCGCGCCCTTCATGCGATATGCGTTGCCGTCCGCATCACTTGACGTAGTCGTAGCTGTTGCCGTTCCATCTGTAGACGACGTAGCCCGGATTCTTCAGATCGCCTTTCGAATCGAACTTCAGCTGACCGACGACGGTGTCGAACGTACCGTCATGGAGTTGCTTCACGACGGCGGCGTAGTCGGTGCTCTTCGCACGCTTCGCGGCGTCTGCGTATGCCTGCATGGCCGCGTACGAATAGAGCATGTAGCCTTCGGGCTCGATCTTCTGCGCGCGGAAGGCGGCAACGACCTTCGATGCTGCCGCGCTCTTGCGCGGATCGGGCGGGAACGTGAACAGCACCTTGTTGATCTGCGGGCCCGCCGCATTGACCAGCTCGTTGTTGCTGAGCGTGTCGCCGCCGATTACCGTCAGATCGAGACCGGTCTGCGCGGCCTGACGCAGGATCAGCGCAACCTCCTGGTAGTAGCCGCCGTAGGCCAGAACCTGCACGCCGGCCACCTTCATCTTGCTGATCAACCCGGAGTAATCGCGCTCGCCCGCAGTGATGGACTGACGCAATGCGACAGGCGTCTGCCTTGCCGCGAGCCCTTTGGCGATTTCGTCGGCGAGACCGCCGCCGTATGCGGTCTTGTCGTCGATGACGGCAATCTTCCTGCCTTTAAAGTGGTCCGCGATATACGCGGCCGTAACGGAGCCCTGCTGATCGTCGCGCCCCGTAATGCGGAACAAGCCCTTGATGCCGCGCTCGGTGATCTTCGGGTTTGTCGAAACGGTGATCTCGGGAATCTGCGCGTCGTTGTACACATCGGACGCCGGCAACGTCGAACTGGAACACCAGTGGCCGTTGACGAATGCGACCTTCTTGTTGACGAAGTCGTTGGCGACCGACACCGCCTGCTTCGGATCGCACACGTCGTCGCCGACGATCAGGTTCAGTTGTTGGCCCAGAACGCCGCCGGCCGCGTTGATGTCCTTTACCGCCTGCTCGGCGCCCTTCCTGAACTGCTCGCCACCCGATGCGTACTCGCCCGTCATCGGTCCCGCGACCGCAACGTTGAGACTCGCGCTTGCCGATGCGGCATAAAGCAGCGCCGCTCCGCCGACGCCGATTGCCGCACTCATCCCTTTCAATTTTTTCCGGCCATTCATAACCATCTCCAAGAGCAGGCTTCGATGTGGGGCATGCCTTGGTCATTGGCCGCCACCGTCGTGAGACACCCATGCCAGGCACGAGTGAACGCAGGTTGCCTACGCCAAAAACGGCTCGGAATTTGATTGTGCGAAACCGGGGGTTAGCGGCTGTCTAAATATGCAGTGTTCCAGCAGCAGGGTGCGGAACAGCGCAGAATGCCGGCCGCCGAACCCCGGGAGTTCGGGTGTTTGAGGGTTGACCCCTATGCCGGCGCATTCGGCATATCGAGCCGGAAGGACAGTTCGATACGGGGAAGCGGCAGGGGAATCCTGGCTCGTTGCGCAATCATCCAACCCCAAATAATCCCCCTTGACACCCTATCTTTCGATATATATCTTTAGATATGTTTTACGACATATAGGACACGATCATGCGACACAACTCCTCCCGCGGCCATGCCCGATGCGACGGTCATGGTGCGCATGCAGGCCCTGAATGGTTCGCCGGTCTCTGGCACGCGATCGGCCGCCATCGGCGCGGCCACGATCCGTTCGGTGGCGGCCCGTTCGGTGGCCGTGGCGGACGCGGCGGCTTTGGCGATTTCGGCGACGACGGCATGCCGCGCGGCCGCCAGTTCAGCTCCGACGATCTTCAACTGCTGCTGCTCGCGCTCGTCGCCGAGCAGCCGAGCCACGGCTACGAGCTCATCAAGGCGCTCGACACGCGTTCGAACGGCTTCTACAGCCCGAGCCCCGGCATGGTGTACCCGGCCCTCACGTATCTCGAGGAAGTCGGCTTCGTCGCGTCGCAGGCGGAAGGCAACCGCAAGCGCTACGCCCTCACCGACGCCGGCCGCGCGCATCTCGATGCGCAGCGCGAACGCGTCGACACCCTGTTCGCGCGGCTCACGCATCTCGCGCGCAAGATGGAATTCATGCGCCGCGCATTCGCCGGCGAAGCGGCGGGCAGCGAAACACCGGACGAAACACAGCCCGGCTGGCTGCCGGAGTTCGTCGAAGCCCGGCTCGCCCTGAAGCGTGCGCTGCTGCACAAGAGCGCCGCCGATGCCGACGAACAGCGTCGCATCGCGGCCATCATGCGCCGCGCGACGGCCGAAATCGAAGGCGGCACCGGCGCGTAACCCGCGCCGCCCCGTCACAACCCCAGGAGAACGGATTGATGCAAAACACATCCGAACGCGCCGTCACCCGCGTGCGCCATACCCTCAAGTTCCGCCTGCTGCAGGTCGTGCGCGTGCACGCGGTGACGCCGCACCTGCTGCGCGTCACGCTCGGCGGCCCCGACCTCGCAGATTTCGAATCGTCGTCGTTCGACGATCACGTGAAGGTGTTTTTCCCGCAGCCCGGCGCCGATCGACCGGCGCTGCCGACCCTCGGCGAGAACGGTCCCGAGTTTCCGGAAGGCGAACCGAAACCCGTCGCGCGCGACTTCACGCCGCGCCGCTTCGACCGCGCCGCCTGCGAACTGGATCTGGAATTCGTGCTGAACCATCCGGGCCCCGCCTCGCAGTGGGCCGCGCAGGCACGCGTCGGCCAGTGGCTCGGCATCGGCGGCCCGCGCGGTTCGTTCGTGGTCCCGATCGATTTCGACTGGCATCTGCTGATCGGCGACGATACGGCGCTGCCGGCGATCGCGCGGCGTCTCGAGCAATTGCCGGCCGGCTCGCGTGCGGCGGTGGTGCTGGAAGTCGCGGATCGCACCGCGCAGATCGCGTTCGATACGCGCGCCGACGTGCATGAAATCTGGCGCTTTCGCGCCGAAGCGGATGTTGCGGACGAAGACGTGCTGCTGACCGCCGTGCGCGAGCTGCCGCTGCCGTCGTCCGGCGACGGTTACGTGTGGGCGGCGGGCGAAGCGCAGTCAATGCGCGCGGTGCGCCTGCACCTGACCGGCGAGCGCGGGGTCCACAAGTCGCGAATCCGCGCGGCGGCATACTGGAAGCGCGGCGCGGCGGCCGTGCACGAGACGCTGGAAGACTGACCGGGAAAGGGCGCGCGCCGGCGGGGTTGGCATCGGCGGCGCGGCTGGTATATATGTATGTCTGCGACGCCGCTGTCGGACGACAGCCGCCGCAGCCCGTACAGGAGCGCCCGGTCATGACAAAAGAAAGCCACGCGTCGCCTTTCCTTCGCAACCTGAAGATCGTCGGATATTGCGGCCTGGCCGCAGTCGTGCTCGCGCTGTTCGTCGCGATGTGCGCGATCCTGAAGGAAAGCTCGCTCGAACGCGACGCCGCGCAACACCCGGGCGAGACGCCCGAACTGCACGAAGCCGGCGGCGGCACCTCCGCTTCGGCCGAATCGGCCAGGACGCCTGGCTGACGGCGTCCGGCCCGTACTTCTCCTGCTTGTCCCGCTTACGGCGCGCGCTCGCGCCCCATCATGACTGCGTGCACCGCGTCACCGATCCGTTCGAGCGGCTCGACCACACGTTGCCCATACAGGTGCGCGGCCAGCGCGCCGGCCGTGCCGACCAGCACGCCGCCCGCCATGTCGAACGGCCAGTGCACGCCCGCATACACACGGCCCCACGCGATCGCCACGGCCAGCGCGATCATCACGAACCCGGTCAGCCGCGTCGTACCGGCGAGCAGCATGCCGACCGCGAGGCTCCATGCGAACGTCATGTGATCGCTCGGAAACGAGCTGTCCGGCGAATGCGAAATCAGTTGCGTGCCGACGCCGGCCATGAACGGCCGCGGGGAGAACCAGAAATGTCCGAGCACCTGCGCGAGCAAGAGCGCCAGGCAAGTACCGACGCCGGCTTCGATCGCCTGACGCCGCGTCGGCCGCTCGCCGAAGATCCAGGTCAGCAACAGCATGACGGGCAGCGCATAGACGAGCCAGTCGGCGGCGAAGATCGCGAGGCGGGCCACGCCGGGGTTCGGCGCGGCGCCGGCATTGATGGCGGAAAACAGGGTGAGATTGAGGTTCTGCATGAATCCGGTTGGGTGGAACGTGAGTGGGGGACCGGTCGTGCCGGTCGAATGCGAACGATGCTAGTGCTCACTCGCTTAAGTGGTGCTTAATGCGCCGGGCGACCTGCGCCGGTGTTCGGGTAGCCTGAACCGACGCCAGTTCGCCGCGGCGAACGCACTTAGAGCCTGCACTGCAACATAAGTTCACACAATTGTCACACTCCCGCGCGACTGTCTCCCGTAAAACCTCACCGCCCATCCCGTAAAGGCTCACCTTTTTCACATCGTGGCGTCATTCACATGTGCGAATATCGGGCCGCCGGGCGCAATCCGCGCCGTTTGTGTCGCTCGCCTCAACATTTACATCGCTGATACATCGAAATCGGCAACAATTAATTCCAAATGCGGCATCGCACAACGGCAACGCACAGGCATACGATTACGACCACTCATCCACGAAGCGATCAACAACAAGGAGTCCGCATGAAACCCAGCGATGTCCGATCGAAAGCGTTTGCGATGCCGTTGACCAGCCCCGCGTTCCCGATGGGCCCGTACCGTTTCGTCGATCGTGAGTTTCTGATCATCACGTATCGCACCGATCCGGATCGCCTCCGCGAAATTGTCCCCGAGCCGCTGAAGATCACCGAGCCGCTCGTTCATTACGAATTCATTCGCATGGCCGATTCGACCGGCTTCGGCGACTACACCGAAAGCGGCCAGGTGATCCCCGTCGAATACAACGGCCAGGCCGGCGGCTATACGCTCGCGATGTATCTCGACGATCACCCGCCGATCGCCGGCGGCCGCGAGCTGTGGGGTTTCCCGAAGAAGCTCGCATCGCCCACGCTGCACGTGAACACCGATCACATCCTGGGCACGCTCGACTACGGCAAGGTGCGCGTCGCGACCGGCACGATGGGCTACAAGCACAAGGAACTCGACATCGACGAGCAGCTGAAGCGTCTCGCCGGCCCGAACTTCCTGCTGAAGATCATCCCGCACGTCGACGGCACCGCACGCGTGTGCGAACTGGTGCGCTACTACATGCAGGACATCAAGATGAAGGGCGCGTGGACGGGCCCCGCATCGCTCGAACTGGCGCCGCACGCGCTCGCGCCGGTGGCCGATCTGCCGGTCCTCGAGATCGTCGAAGCACGCCACCTCGTAGCAGATTTGACACTCGGCCTGGGCGAAGTCGTCTACGATTACCTGGCTCAGTAACACGTCCGCAGTCCTTTCTCCCTGTCAATCCTTTCACCACGGGAAATTCGAAATGAGCAACCTGAATGGCAAGACCGCAGTCGTCACGGGCGCCGCAAGCGGCATCGGCAAGGAAATCGCGCTCGAACTCGCGAAAGCGGGTGCGGCCGTCGCGATCGCCGACCTGAACCAGGACGGCGCGAACGCGGTTGCCGACGAGATCAACAAGGCAGGCGGCAAGGCAATCGGCGTCGCGATGGACGTGACCAACGAGGACGCGGTCAACAGCGGCATCGACAAGGTGGCCGAAGCGTTCGGCTCGATCGACATCCTCGTGTCGAACGCCGGCATCCAGATCGTCAACCCGATCGAGAACTACTCGTTCTCCGACTGGAAGAAGATGCAGGCAATCCACGTCGACGGCGCGTTCCTGACGACCAAGGCCTCGCTCAAGCACATGTACAAGGACGATCGCGGCGGCGTCGTGATCTACATGGGTTCGGTGCACTCGCACGAAGCGTCGCCGCTGAAGTCGGCGTACGTGACGGCCAAGCACGGCCTGCTTGGCCTGGCACGCGTGCTGGCGAAGGAAGGCGCGAAGCACAACGTGCGCTCGCACGTGGTGTGTCCGGGCTTCGTGCGTACGCCGCTGGTCGACAAGCAGATTCCGGAGCAGGCGAAGGAGTTGGGGATCAGCGAAGAGGACGTGATCAAGAAGGTGATGCTCGGCAACACGGTCGACGGCGTGTTCACGACGGTGCAGGACGTTGCGCAGACGGTGCTGTTCCTGTCGGCGTTCCCGAGCGCTGCGCTCACCGGCCAGTCGTTCGTCGTCAGCCACGGCTGGTTCATGCAGTAACGCCCCCGCCTCCCGGACGGGAGGCGATTCCCGCATCACCGCTCATTGTCACGATGGAACGTGGAGTGCCGCCGATCGGCGTCACTCCGTTCCTCTCCGCCATCCATGGCGGGATTTCTCGGAGTCATTGATGAAACCGCACGCGCGTACAGAAAAGCAGGCCGTCGATGCGGCGGACCTGCATCACGAAGCCGGTGCGCCGGCCGCTGCGCGGTCGCTGCCGTACGAAACGATCGCGCTCGTCCTGCAAGGCGGCGGCGCACTCGGCGCGTATCAGGCCGGCGTGTTCGAAGGTCTGCACGAGGCGGGCGTTCCCCTCGACTGGATCGCCGGCATCTCGATCGGCGCGCTCAACACCGCGCTGATCGCGGGCAATGCCCCCGAACATCGCGTCGAACGGCTGCGCGAATTCTGGGAAACGATCTGTCAGCCGGCGTTCTTTCCCGCGATTCCGGCCGCCTTCGAATTCGCGCTGTTCAACAGCATCGACCAGGTCCGCACGTTCTTCACCGCGTCGCAGGCCGCGAGCGCGATGATGCAGGGCCAGCAAGGGTTCTTCGTGCCGCGCTTCCCGCCGCCGCTGCCGGGCGTCGCCGATCATCCGGAAAAGATCAGCTGGTACGACACGTCCGCGCTGCGCGCGACGCTGCTCAAGCTGTGCGATTTCGACCGGATCAACTCGGGCGAGACGCGCGTATCGGTCGGCGCGGTCAACGTCGGCACCGGCAACTTCGTGTACTTCGACAACTCGCGCGTTCGCCTCGCGCCCGAGCACTTCATGGCGTCCGGCGCGCTGCCGCCCGCGTTCCCGCCGGTCGAGATCGACGGCGAGTATTACTGGGACGGCGGCGTCGTGTCGAACACGCCGCTGATGGAAGTGCTGCGCGCGCGTCCGCGCCGCGACACGCTCGCGTTCCAGGTCGATCTGTGGAGCGCACGCGGGCCGCTGCCGCGTACGATGGCCGACGTCGCGGAACGCACGAAGGACGTGCAGTATTCGAGCCGCACGCGTTTCGTCACCGACACGCTGCAGCGCGAACAGCGCTATCGCAACGTGCTGCGCCACGTGCTCGATCAGGTGCCGGAAGAGCAGCGCAAGAACGACCCGTGGTGCATCGAGGCTGATGCGATGTCGAGCGGGAAGAAGTACAACATCCAGCATCTGATCTATCAGCAGAAGGCGTACGAGCACCACTACAAGGACTATCAGTTCGGTCTGTCGACGATGCGCGACCACTGGTCCGCGGGGCTCGACGACATCCGCAAGACGCTCGCAGTCAAGGACGGCCTCGCGCTGCCCGTGAACGACGCGGGCTTCGTGACGCACGACATTCACCGCCGCCGGTAATGCCGTGTGCGACGGCCCGGCGCGATGGATGCGCCGGGCCGCCTTTCTTATCGATTCGACATGCCGATTTTCATTGCGCTATTCGCGCTCATCGCCCTGGGATGGGGCGCCGTTCACCTGTTTCACGTCATCGCAGCGCAGTTCGGCCAGCCGGTCGCGATCGCGGCCGCCGTGCTCGCCGCCGCGATCCTGATCGCGCTGATCGCGTGGTGGATCAAACGCCGCCGCGACATCGCACCGAACACGAAAGAACAAGGCTGGACCCACATCGTGCATCGCGCGTGGGGCGAGTTGCGCGTGTCCGCGACGCAGGGGTTGCTGTGGCTGTCGCATGACGGCGCGGACGGCCGCTATACGCTGTCGCAACTCGACGGCTGCGAGGCCGCGCCGATCGATGGCCGCTGGCATCTCGTCGTGCGCGTACGCGATGGCGTGCGCGGCGAATGGAAACTGCCGATGATGGACAAGCGCGACGCGCAGCGCTGGGCGCGCGTGCTGATGCTCGCGAAGGACAACCGGCTGTAACGGACTGCGGCAGCGGGCGGGCACCGGCACGGCCCCGCGCGACGCATGATGCGTCCGGCCGCGCCTCACCTGCGGCGCATGTTCCACACAACGCCCCCCGCTCACGCACGATGGCGAGCGAACCTCCCACACCACCATTCCCTATCGCGCGCCGAGCGCCCATAACGCGTCGAGCACGTGCTGTGTCGGTCGCTCGACCGGCCCGGCCCGATGCGCGATGCCCAGTTCGCGCCACAACGCCGGACGCAACGGCCGCGTCACGATCCGCGCGTCGGGCGGCGGCGCGCCCGCCTCGTGCGGCAGCAGCGTCGCGCCGTAACCCGCGGCAACCAGGCTCTTGATCGCATCGTTGTAGTTGAGTTCGATACGCGGTTCGGGCCGGTGGCCGCCGAGCGCGAACCATTCGGTCGTGAGCCGCGACAGGCGCGTGGTCGCATCGTTGAGAATCAGCGGACGCGCGGCCAGATAGGCCGGCGTCACGCGCGCCGGGAGCTGCCAGTCCACGGGCAGAAAGGCCAGCACCGGATCGCGCCGCCATGCGCGGATCGACAACCCCGCGACCGCCGGCTGCGGCAGCGCAACCAGCCCGACGTCGAGCGTGCCCTGCGCAATGCGCGCCAGGGTATCGGACGACGTGAGCACCGCGATCTGGACATCGATATCCGGATGCTGCTCGCGCAACCGGGCCACCGCCTGCGGCAACAGATGAGCGATCGCCCCGGTCGACGCACCGAGGCGCACCCGTCCGGTCAGCCCCTGCACCTGCCGCTGCACGTCGTCGAGTGTCGACTCGACCTCGGCCAGCAGACGGCGCGCCCGCTCCACCAGCACTTCACCGATGGTCGACGGCCGCACGTTGCCGCGCGTGCGGGACAGCAACGGCGCGCCGATGCGGCTTTCGAGTTCGGCGACGTGAAGACTAACGGTCGGCGGCGCGAGATGAAGCAGTTGCGCCGCAGCCACGAAGGATCCCTGGTCCGCGATGGCGACCAGCGTACGCAGCCGGTCCAGGCTGATCTCGCGCATGCCTACCTCTCATTCAGGAAAACTGAATCCAGCAATCAGGAAATTCAACTTTTCCTATTCTAGGCGTTCGACGGACGATACGGTTTTCCCGACGTCCGAAGCAAGGAGCGCGACCATCATGAGCTTTCCCACTGTCTACATCGACGGCAATCAAGGCACAACCGGATTGCAGATCCACGAGCGCCTGCGCGATCGCACCGACTTGCGGCTCGTCACGCTGCCGAACGCGGAACGCAAGGACCCCGTGCGGCGCGCCGAAGCGATCAACGCATCCGACATCGCGATTCTGTGCCTGCCCGACGCAGCCGCGCGCGAAGCGGTCGGCTTCATCCGCAATCCGGCGGTACGCGTGATCGACGCGAGCTCGGCCCACCGCACCGACCCGGAATGGGTCTACGGCTTTCCCGAGATGGTGGAGGGGCACGCGCAGAAAATCGCACGCGCACGGCGCGTCACCAATCCGGGCTGCTATCCGACGGGCGCGATCGGCCTGCTTCGGCCGCTGCAACAGGCGGGCCTGCTGCCGCGCGACTACCCGGTGAGCATCCATGCCGTGTCCGGTTACTCGGGTGGCGGACGCAGCGCCGTCGACGAATTCGAGTCGAACGGTGCCACTCGCGCGAAACCGCTGCAGGTCTATGGCCTCGCGCTCGCGCACAAGCACGTGCCCGAGATCCAGCTGCATGCCGGGCTCGCGCACCGTCCGCTGTTCGTGCCGGCTTATGGCGCCTATCGGCAAGGCATCGTGCTGACCGTGCCGATCGACCTGCGCCTTCTGCCGGCCGGCACAACCGGTGAGTTGCTGCATGCATGTCTCGCGCACCATTACGCCGGCGCGCGCCACGTCGACGTCACGCCGCTCGCGGACGCGCGCACGATCACGCATCTCGATCCCGAGGCGCTGAACGGTACGAACGACCTGCGGCTCAGCGTGTTCGTCAACGACGAGCACGGTCAGGTGCTGCTGTCCGCCGTGTTCGACAATCTCGGCAAAGGCGCATCCGGCGCGGCTGTACAGAATCTCGATCTGATGCTCGGTGCAACGAACGTCGCGGAAGCGGCGTAAGCCGCCAGTGGAGATCGTCGCGGGCCTGCCCTCGGCAAACAGATCGGCAGTGCCATCGCGTTTACGGCTCACGACGCTGTTGCGAGCCGCAAGCGCGCATCAACCGATGCCCGGAACCCGCCCCCGTAAAAGCTCACCTTTAGCCGATTTCAGCCCGCATCGTCGTTCGCCGCGGCATTCAGACCGGTGAACGTCTCGGCCAGAAAATCGACGCACACGCGCACCTTCGCCGATGCCGCGACGCGTTCCGGATACACGGCCCAGATGTTCGCCGGCTGGTGCGCTTCCGGCAGCACGCGGCACAGCGCGCCGCGTTCGATCAGCGGCCCCGCTTCCCAGATCGAACGCAACACGATCCCGCGCCCGGCCAGCGCCCATTGCACGGCCACCTCGCCGTGGTTCGTCGACAGCGCGCCGCCCACCTTCACGGTTGCCGTTTCGCCGCGCAGGTTCAGCCGCCAGACACCGAACGGATGGTCCCGCTCCTTGATCGCGAGACAGTCGTGCGACGCGAGATCCGCGAGCGAGCGCGGCGTGCCGCGTCGCGCGAGATAGTCGGGTGACGCGCACAGCACGCGATAGTTCGCCGCGAGGCGGCGCGCGATCAGGTGATCGGCGATGTCGTCGCCGATGCGCACATCGAGGTCGTAGCCTTCACCCGCGACGTCGACGAGCCGGTCGAACAGATCGAGCCGCACGTTCAGTTGCGGGTAGCGCGCGGAGAAGTCGAGCAGCGCCGGCGCAACGACATGCCGGCCGAAGCCGAAACTGCTCGAGATTCGCAGCGTGCCGCGCGGCACCGTGCGCGTGGTGGACACGTCTTCGACGAGATGGTCGACGTCGTCGAGAATCTTCTCGGCGCGCGCGAATACGCGCTCACCGGCTTCCGTGACCGTCACGCGACGCGTCGACCGATGCAGCAGCCGCGTGCCGAGTTGCGCCTCGAGCAGCGCGATGCGCTTGCTGACATAGGCAGGCGACACCGCGAGCTGCTCGGCGGCCGCGCTGAAGCTCGTCAGACGGACGACCAGGCTGAACACGCGCAGGTCGTCGAGATTCGGCGATTTGTTCACGATTCGTGGAAAGTCGATTAACCTTTCGCGGGATTTTAATCCGAATGGAAATAAATAGAATGGCGTCATGTTCCGCTGCGCATGCTGCCAGCGGCCCGACCAGCCAAGGAGACTTGCATGAGCGACAGAACCTACAAGATTGCCGTGATTCCCGGTGACGGCATCGGCCGTGAAGTGATGCCCGAGGGGCTGCGCGCGCTAGACGCCGTCACGGCGCGTTTCGGCATCCGCTTCGCGTTCGAGCAGATCGAGTGGGCCAGCTGCGAGTACTACGCGCAGCACGGCAAGATGATGCCGGACGACTGGAAGGCGCAGCTGTCGGGCATGGACGCGATCCTGTTCGGCGCGGTCGGCTGGCCCGCGACGGTGCCCGATCACATTTCGCTGTGGGGTTCGCTGCTGAAATTCCGCCGCGAATTCGACCAGTACATCAACCTGCGGCCCGCGCGCCTGTTCGATGGCGTGCCGTCGCCGCTCACCGGTCGCAAGGCGGGCGACATCGACTTCATGATCGTGCGCGAGAACACCGAGGGCGAATATTCGTCGGTCGGCGGCACGATGTTCGAAGGTACCGAGCGCGAAGTGGTGATGCAGCAGTCGATCTTCACGCGTCACGGTACCGAGCGCGTGCTGAAGTTCGCGTTCGATCTCGCGCAGCGTCGGGCGAAACGCCTGACCGTCGCGACGAAGAGCAACGGCATCGCGATCAGCATGCCGTGGTGGGATGCGCGCGCGGCCGAGATGGCCGAACGCTATCCCGAGATCGCCGTCGACAAGCAGCACATCGACATCCTGTGCGCGCGCTTCGTGCTGCAGCCGGACCGCTTCGACGTGGTCGTTGCATCGAACCTGTTCGGCGACATTCTTTCCGACCTCGGCCCGGCCTGTACGGGCACGATCGGCATCGCGCCGTCGGCGAACCTGAATCCGGATCGCACGTTCCCGTCGTTGTTCGAACCGGTGCACGGCTCCGCGCCCGACATCGCGGGCCAGTACGTCGCGAATCCGATCGCGATGATCTGGTCGGCGGCGATGATGCTCGACTTCCTCGGCAACGGCGCGGGACGCGAACGCGAAGCGCACGACGCGATCGTCGCGGCGATCGAGGACCTGCTGCGCACGGGGCCGCGCACGCGCGATCTCGGTGGTCAGGCAGGGACGCGGGAAGTGGGCGAGGCAATCGCGGCGCGGATCGCCGGCTGATCGATCGCGGCGGGCGGTGCGCAGTTGAATCCGAGTCGATGCATGTCGTGTTCAGCGGTGAGCGACACGACATGCCGCTGCGCACCCAGGCGATTTTGGTGCGTGTGTGTCAGTGCATGCGTTTCGATGTCGAACGGTGAGCGATGTGATTCGATGGCACACACGGTTGTATCGCGTTGAAGGCGGTCGGTGAGTTGCATCAGGTGTCGATACCCACCGATCGAACCTCACCGTGCGTTTTGCGAATGCGCGTGCGTTCGTACTTCTGTCCGCGCAAGCGATCGGTGAGGTGCGGCGCGTAAAACGTCACACCGCAGGTACGGAAAGCGCCTTCTCCCGAAAACCCTCACCTCAACGCGCTGCCCCGTATTTCCTCACCTTTGAACACAGGCATCGCGCTCGACGTGCGATCGGGCGCGACATCATCGTGTTTGTCACAGCCCGAGATCGGACAGACCGGGATGATCGTCCGGACGACGACCAAGCGGCCAGTGATACAAACGATCCGCTTCACGGATCGGCAAATCGTTGATGCTCGCGTGGCGATGCGCCATCAGTCCGTTTTCGTCGAACTCCCAGTTTTCGTTTCCGTATGACCGGAACCAGTTGCCGGCATCGTCATGCCATTCATACGCGAACCGCACCGCGATGCGATTGCCGCCGAACGCCCACAGCTCCTTGATCAGCCGATAGTCGAGCTCGCGCGTCCATTTCCGCTGCAGCAGGCCGACGATCTCGTCGCGGCCCGTCACGAACTCCGCGCGATTGCGCCACCGGCTTTGCGGCGTATAGGCAAGCGACACACGCTGCGGATCGCGCGTGTTCCATGCATCCTCCGCGGCGCGCACTTTCTGGCGCGCCGTTTCGAGCGTGAAGGGCGGAACGGGCGGACGAACTTCCGGGGAAGCGGACATGGGATGCTCCTGTTCAGGGTTCTGGCCGCGCACGAGCGCGGCCGTCGGGACGGACTACTTCGATGATCGGGACGCCGTGTCGAGCAGCAGCTCGGCGGTTGCGCGCGCGTCGCGCGCGGCATTGGCATCGCCGCTGACGAGCGCCACGCCGATCGCGCCGTCGATCAGTACCAGCCATTGACGCGCGAGGCGGGCGAGCCCGCGACGCTCGATCCCGGCTTCGTCGGCATACGCGTCGAACCGTTCGCGCACGAACATCAGCAAGCGTTCCTTGTGCTCGCGCGCAACGACCCGCACCGGATCGTGCGCGTCGGCAATCTCGCCGGACGCGTTCAGGAACGCACAGCCGTGAAAATCGGGTTGTGAAAACCAGTCGCGCAGTACGTCGAACATGCCGATTAGTTGCGCGCGCGCAGACTTGCCGCGCGCCAGCGTCGCCTCGACGAACCAGCGCATCCAGCGCTCGTCGCGACGTTCGAGGGCAGCGACGACCAGCGCCTCTTTCGATTCGAAATGCGAATAAAAGCTCTTTCGCGCCGCACCCGACCGCTTCACGATCGCATCGACACCCGTGGCGTGGATCCCGCCCGAGTAGATCAGCGCTTCGGCCGCATCGAGCAGCCGGTCGCGAACGGCCGGTTCGCCGGAGAGTTCATGGGGTGTGTTCATGCGTTTACGGTAGAACGATCGTTCTCCGTCGTCAACGTCCGTGTGAAAAGGCCCTGGTGGTGTTCAGGACATGTCTGGATGTTGGGATGTCTGCTACTCGAACCGCGATGGTTGAGCGGTGAGTGGATCGAATAGCGGGCGGCGCACCGATCAATGTCGAGTGAGAGGTTGAACGGTGAGTTCGCCTCTGGTTGCTCGCCTCACGCTCAAGGTTGTCATGGGAACATGACTCAAGCCTCGGCACGCGAGTTATCCAGCCTGGGGCAGCCACTCAAACCCGCATGTGAACGCGCAGACAAAAAACGGAAGGATAGGAAGAAAGACGCACACCGAACGGCGTGACAGAAGGGCGACTCTGATGGGTGAGGTGCATGTGTGACGGCATGTCACCGAAGCGGCCCAAGGAATCGAAGCGTTCGTCCTCGCATCGCAGCCGGGAAGCTGCGTGTAGCCGTTGAATTCAGCGTCCACGTGTGCCGCGAAAGCGTGATCGAGTTGCCATTCGGCACCCAAACACAGCTCCCGAATATTCTCACCTTACGCGTTCGTCGAAGCCAACCGGCCTCGACGAACGCTCGAGCAAACACCGGCAGGACAGCCGGAAAACACGCGGACGGCCCCGCCGGCGCTCAGACGGTCCAGTCGAGAATCACCTTGCCGCTTTCGCCGGACAGCATCGCATCGAAGCCTTTCTCGAAATCGTCGGCTGCAAAGCGATGTGTGATGATCGGCGACAGATCGAGGCCGCTTTGCAGCATCGCGACCATCTTGTACCAGGTCTCGAACATCTCGCGACCGTAGATGCCCTTGATCTCGAGCCCCTTGAAGATCACCTGGTTCCAGTCGATCGCCGTCTGCGCGGGCGGGATGCCGAGCAGCGCGACCTTGCCGCCGTGATTCATCGCCTCGAGCATGCTCGTGAACGCGCTCGGCACGCCCGACATTTCGAGACCGACGTCGAAGCCCTCCGTCATCCGCAGGTCGGCCATCACGTCGCGCAGCGACTCGCGTGCGACGTTGACCGCGCGTGTCGCACCCATCTTGCGCGCGAGTTCGAGGCGGTAGTCGTTGATGTCGGTGATCACGACGTTGCGCGCCCCGACGTGCTTCGCGATCGCGACCGCCATGATGCCGATCGGGCCTGCGCCGGTGATCAGCACGTCCTCGCCGACGAGGTTGAACGACAGCGCCGTATGCGTCGCGTTGCCGAACGGATCGAAGATCGACGCGAGATCGTCGGAGATCTCGGGCGGAATCTTGAACGCGTTGAACGCGGGAATCGCCAGATACTCGGCGAATGCGCCCTCGCGGTTCACGCCGACGCCGACGGTGTTGCGGCACAGATGTCGGCGGCCGGCGCGACAGTTGCGACAGAAACCGCAGGTGATGTGACCTTCGCCGGACACGCGATCGCCGATCGCGAAGCCGCGCACTTCCTGTCCCATCTCGACGATCTCGCCGACGTATTCGTGTCCGACGTGCATCGGCACGGGAATCGTCTTCTGCGCCCAGTCGTCCCACTTCCAGATATGGATGTCGGTGCCGCAGATCGCCGTGCGGCGAATCTTGATCAGCACGTCGTTGTGTCCGACTTCGGGACGCTTCACGCGCGTGAGCGTGAGGCCCGGGCCGCGTTCGAGCTTTGCCAGTGCTTTCATGATCGCGCCTCCGTCAGACGATACCGAGCGACTTGCCGACGCGCACGAACGCGGCGACCGTCTGATCGATCTGTTCGGGGGTGTGCGCGGCACTCATCTGCGTGCGGATGCGCGCGCGACCGCGCGGCACGACCGGGAACGAGAAGCCGATCACGTAGATGCCTTCGGCGAGCAACCGGTCGGCCATGTTCGTCGCAAGCTGCGCGTCGCCGAGCATCACCGGGATGATCGGGTGCGCACCCGGCACGAGCGTGAAGCCCGCGGCCGTCATCTGTTCGCGGAAACGCACGCCGTTCTCGCGCACGCGCTCGCGCAGCTTCGCGCCTTCGTCGCTGCCGAGCAGTTCCAGCACCTTCAGCGACGCTGCGGCGATGCTCGGCGTCAGCGTGTTCGAGAACAGGTACGGGCGCGAACGCTGACGCAGCAGCTCGACGATCTCGCGACGGGCCGCGACGTAGCCGCCCGATGCGCCGCCAAGCGCCTTGCCGAGCGTGCCGGTGATGATGTCGACGCGGCCGTCGACGCCGCAATGCTCGGGCGTGCCGCGGCCATGTGCGCCGATGAAGCCGACCGCGTGCGAATCGTCGACCATCACGAGCGCGCCGTAGCGATCCGCGAGGTCGCAGATGCCTTTCAGGTCGGCGATGATGCCGTCCATCGAGAACACGCCGTCGGTCGCGATCAGCTTGTGGCGCGCGCCCGCTGCGTCGGCCTCCTTGAGCTTCGCCTCGAGGTCGGACAGGTCGTTGTTCTTGTAGCGAAACCGCTTCGCCTTGCACAGACGGACGCCGTCGATGATGCTCGCGTGGTTCAGCTCGTCGCTGATCACCGCGTCGTTCTCGTCGAGCAGCGTCTCGAACAGGCCGCCGTTCGCATCGAAACAGCTCGAATAGAGGATGCTGTCCTCGGTGCCGAGAAACGTGGACAGCGCACTTTCAAGCTGCTTGTGCACGGTTTGCGTGCCGCAGATGAAGCGCACCGACGCCATGCCGAAGCCGTCCTGATCGAGACCGGCCTGCGCCGCGGCGATCAGGCGCGGATCGTTCGCCAGACCCAGATAGTTGTTCGCGCAGAAATTCAGCACGCCGGCACCGCCGGCGAGCCGCACGGCCGCGGCTTGGGGACTCGCGATCTCGCGCTCGGTCTTGTAAAAACCATCCGCGCGGATCTGGTCGAGCGTCCCGCGCACCTGGGCGAGAAAGGCATCACGCATCGCAAAGCTCCTGACAGGGTTTCGCATTCCGTCGCGCGCCACTCGTGGCGGCAGCGCAACGGCCTGCTACTGTTATAGTCGGTCGTTCGGTTGACCGCATTTATCCGATATTCCGAACTAGAATTCGAAATACCGAACAACTCTAAGCGAACGGAAACCAAATGGCAAGTTCCTCCGCGTCGCGGCGCACGCGTGCCGACGCCACACCGCAGCAGCCGGCCGTGACGCCGCCGCGCGTCGGCGAGCAGATCCAGCGCCTGCGCAACGAGCGCAAGCTCACGCTCGACGACCTGTCGCGAGCCGCCGGCGTATCGAAATCGATGCTCTCCGAGATCGAGCGCGACAAGGCCAATCCGACGATCGCGGTGGCGTGGCGGCTCACGAACGCGCTCGGCATCACGCTCGACGAACTGTTCTCGCAACCCAAAGCCCCCGAGACGATCCGTGTGGACGGCCCGCACGACATTCCGACGCTCGCCGGCCACGACGGCCGCTATCAGTTGCGTGTATGGGGCCCGATCGACCTGGCCGGCAAGTTCGAGTGGTACGAGCTGACGCTGCCGGGCGGCGGCGCGCTCGTCTCGAACGCGCACGAACCCGGCACGCGCGAACACCTGACCGTGCTGCAGGGCGCGATGGAAATCGAAGCCGCGGACGCGAGCCGCCGCCTGAAAGCGGGCGACACCGCCCGCTATCCGGCCGACACGCCGCACGCCATCCGCAACCCCGGCAAGGCCGAGGCACGCGCACTACTGATCGTGATTCATCGCTGACGATGCGTGTAGCTGGCCAAAAGGCCAGTTGCGGAAAATACTGTATGTTTGTACAGTATACGGACATTCCGCCATGCATGGCCGGGGTCGGCGCACCGAGGCGCCTGCTTCGGTCGACAGGAGCCTGCGATGACAGAAGAACAAGATTTGGCCGCGCTCAGCTTCAAGGCTGCCGCGCACGACCTCGAGCTGATCGTCCACCATATTGCCGGGCGCTATATCCGGCAGCGTGTCCCGCTGTCGTGGCGTCTGCTGCACGCCATCGAAGCAGAGGCGCTCGCCGATCTCGGCTTTGCCAGCCGGCATGAAGTCGGCATGCGTCAGTTGTTCGAACGCCCGTCGGACATGACCTTTCCCGAAACGGACGATCCGATCGACTTCGGCCGATCGAACGCACTCCCCGCCGTCTTCTCGTTCGCGGTGCTCGCATATGAAGCAGCGGCAGCGTCGCAGAACGCGTCGCCGCGCGAGCGCGCTCCCCGTCCGTCGAAGGCTTGGGGCGACTGACATCAGGCCCGGCCGTCCAGCATGGCTGACCTGCTCCAACATCCTGCTTACTGCCCGAGACGTTGCGGAAAGGGCTACCATACACGCAACTAACGGAATAAATAACATGTCTCTTCCCACGCCCCCCGACATCCCCGTACGGCCTGAAGAAAAGGACCTGTTCGACCGCGGCGCGTCCGACTGGATCCTCTCGCCCGAAACCGCATTCGACGCATGGCTTGCCATGCAGGACTACCGTCGCTCGTCGGCCGATGTCTATCGCGCGCAATGGGGCGCGTTTCTCACCTGGCTGCGTATTCATCAGAAAAACCTCGCCACGGTCGATACCGCGTCGATCGCTCACTTCGTCGGTGAACTTCCGATCCGGAAAACGCAACGAATGCGCTATTTGCGATTGATCGAGCGCGTACTCGATCACATCCGGCGCACCGAGTTCGCATCGACCAACCCTGCGCGCTTCATCGCTCAGGATGGCGAAGCGACCTGGCGAAAGGCCCGTGACAACGAGCCGACTGGTTTCCTGACACCGACCGAACGCGCGAAGTTGCTGGCTTACCTGTTTTCGCCGATCGGCGTATCCGGTTCCGCGTACTGGAAGGAGCGGCGCGATCGCGCGCTCGTTGCCGCATTTCTGGGCGCCGGCGTGAAAACCGGCGAAGCGCGTGCGCTTACGATTAGTTGCATCAATACGAGCGGCACCTCGCTGCAGATCCAGTCGACGCATCCCGATTTCGCGCGCGAAACCCATCTCGCGTCGTTCGCAATCGCGTTGCTCGAAGCATGGCTCGTGGAACGCAAGCGTCAGGAAATTCCGGGCGAACTCGTGTTCCCCGCATCGCATGCCGGGCGGCCGATGCACAAGGCGACGATGCTGCGCGCGATTGACGCGATCGTCGAATCCGCCGGACTCACGTCGTCGCGCACCGCGCGTGCGAGTCCGCAAACGCTGCGCAACACCTATGCGGCCGAACTGTTCGAACACGACGTCCCGCCCGAGCGGGTCGGCAAATGGCTGGGCTTCATGCGCCCGATCTCGTCGAACCGCCTGCATCGCGCATGGAAAAACTGGCGCGACGATCTTGCCAACGGTGATGCGTCCGAGCAGGACGAAACTCACTGATTCGGAACTGGCTGCTCACGCGACATGATCCGTGAGCAGCCTTGTGTGGCGCAGCCTCACCGTTTCACAGCTCCCGAAAAACCTCACCTCAAGCTTCCCGGACACTCTCACCTGTGATGCCGCGCCGGCAGTCGACGGCTCAGCTTCGCGCAAAGCGCGCGACCGCCTCGAATCGGGAAGGCCATGGCCCCGACGCATGCTCGCATTCGGGACACGACACTTCGAAACCGTCGTCGCCGTGTGACAGCTCCGGCTCTCCGTCGCAATGCGGGCACTGATTCGGGACCGGAATCTCGTGATCCAGCGATGTCCCGATCGCGGAAAACGCGTCTGCGTCCAGTTGGCCAGCCTCGGCCAGCCGCCGAATCAGTGCCGAAATTTCCGGATTCATCCCGCGGCTCGCACGCAGCGTATTCACATCGCGCGTTGCGCGCTCCAGTTCGTCGCTCTGGGTGCGCAACTGCTCTTCGAGCCGGTCTGCACGGGCCTTGGCCGAACTCAATTGCTGAAGGAAATCGAATTCCTTGCGCTGCACGTCGCGCAGGCCGCTCTGGTAAGTCGATGCCATGCTACGCAGCGAATCGAGTTCGACCAGCATCGGTTTGACGCGGCGTTCGGCTTCGGCCACCGCGTCCTTGATCTGCTGCGCATAGTGTTCGGTGCGCTGCTGCAATTCGGCCTGCAGCGTATCGATGCGATCGCGTAGCGCCGCGTTCTGTGTCTGTTCGGCGTCGACCCGGCCAGCCATTGCAGCCAATTCCTTTTCGAGTCGGGCGACTGTGGTGAGCAGCGTCGCTTCGTTTGCCGAACCGTGTGTCGATTGCGACACGAGCTGCACTTCGAGTTCGGTCACACGCGTCTGCAGCTGGTCGTTGCGGGTTTCGCTGCGGGCCAGTGCGCCTTCGAGCGTTTCCTGGCGAACCGTGGCGTCGCGCAGGCGCTGCTCGGCGTCGGTCACGCCCGCGCGAACTTGCTCGCGGTCGACGTCGAGGCTTTCCCGGGCGGCTTTCAGCGCTTCTTCATAAAGGGCACCGAGCAGCGCGCCGGCCTTTTCCTCCACAGCTTTTGGAATCGCCGCACCGTCGAGCCTGACCTTGGACGCGGAGCGGATGCGCTCCCAGAAGTGATCGATGTCCTTCGGAATGTCGCTGGCGCTGCCGGTCTGGGTCAGATCCCGGACATTGGCGGCTGACGGCCGAATGCCGAGATCGAAGAACAGACGCTTGCACGCATGCAGCGACAATTCCTGACGTCGAGCGCCGCTCGCACGCAGTGATTCGAGTTCTTCCCGGATGGCGTGACGAATTTCATCCAGCGTCATGACGTGGCTCACAGACATTGATATGTTGCGATCATAACGAAATACGTATTTTTTGATACTTGTTTTCGTCGACCGTCGCGAATTTACGTCGCTTCGCACAGAAATCGGGTCTGTGAGCCGTTCCAGGCGATCCATGCTTCAAATTCCGTGAAACAAAGCGAAGAAGGTCCGTCAAGTCATTGTATTGCAAGTGTTTTCCTGCATCCCACGAAAAAGGGCATTTGTTTCACATGACAACGGACACCGGAGCCTGTGGGTGTTCAGGGGTTGGGGTGTCTGTGGAAAACTCGGGAACGAATGTCTTGAGAGTATTAGAAGTAAACACCCTTGAACCCTTAGTTAAAAACGTTAACGCCACGGCACAGCCTTATGTAGCAAGGCTTTCCGGACGACAAGGTGAAGTTTTACGGGAACCAAGGTGATCTTTTGCGGGAGCAGAAGTGATGGGGTTCGGGGAACTGCGTGAGCCGATGCAGGAAAGGTCGTGAGCGGATTCGGGATCACAGTGAAACGCGCGTTTTCCCAAAGGTGAGGCTTTTCGGGGCCACACAGCCACAGAACCCGCGCGGTGCCTACATGCACAGATTTCTGCCTGTGCAGACATAGGTGAGATTTTGCGGGACCTTCTTCCTGCCCCGATTCTGCCCATCTTTTAGGCATTTTTCCCGAAAGGTGAGGTTTCACGGGACTCGCAGCGGATTTGCTGTGAGGATTTCCGGGAACCGGCCGCCATTTTGCACAGCAAAAGTGCCCTGTGGGGCCTGTGAAGTCCGAAAGGTGAGGCTTTTCGGGAGGGAAATCCGGGTTTTCCTGCCCGGATCCCGTTGAGGTGAGGTTTTTCGGGGGCTAAATCACAGCCGGCGATCGTACTCACAGGTGAGGATTTTCGGGATCCCTGTTTGCCCGAAAAATGGTCAAAGGTGAGGCTTTTCAGGACCTGTGATCCGACGAATTCGCTGAAAAGCCCGCCAGGACTGGCCGAAATCCGATTTTTTCTGTGCCACTTTTCGGCACAGGTGAGGTTTTTCAGGGGTCGACACACAGCTGTCGCATTCGCTTCGCTGCCTGAAAGGTGAGGCTTTTCGGGGGGCGATCGCCGGACACAGCGGAACGCCAGTTTCACCTAAGTATCGGATGGCATTGAGATTTTTGATACCGCGACGGTTACGGTGAGGTTTTTCGGGAGTCGCTTTTGCGTCCGTTGCAGCGCCGTTTTTTTCAATAAGGTGAGACTTTTCGGGAGGTCTTGGCGGCCAATCCCGCGTGTGTCGGGGATTCGTCGACATGCGGGTCACAGAATTATGGGTTGGTCGGGTGAGGATTTTCGGGACCGAACGGGTTCTGTGCGCTGTACAATGCGCGCCCGGGCTTGTGAAGCAGGCTCGCTTCACGCTTCGGAGCCGCTTTTCGGGCTGTGTTTCCGGATGCCGGACATGATCGCGATCGGCCGGACAGCCGCGCCTGTACATGCATACAGGCTCGCACAGGGCTGCCGAAGCGATGCCGTGACATGCAGTGGCGACGCTGTGACCGGTGCACGTCGAGGCAGTCGTAAAATTACGACAAATCGAAAGGTGAGGTGATACGGGAGCCGGTTTCGCACGTGTCGTGCACAGGCAAAAATCTGTGAGCCGGCGCATCCCGCGACACGTCTGGAAGAGTCCGGAACGCCCGGATTTCGGACCGGTGAGCGTTTTCGGGAGGCCGTTGGGGTGAGTGCCGCTTTGCACGCGTGCTTCACCGGCTATGGTGAGTATGTCGTTCTGGACGCACATCACCACAGGCGCTATCCTTCCGGGAAACTTCTCCTCCGACCCGACGCATGGCCACGAAGCGCGCCAAGAAAACCGATGTGGATGTGGTGAGTGCCAGTTCAGCCGAATTGCGTAAGGCCGTCGAGGCGATCGCAATTCAGCCGAAGAGCGGCAAGATCACGCTCCTGACCCGCAAGCTGTTCAACGTCCTGCTCGCCGTCGCGCAGCAGGCCGACGACTCGGGCGATACCTATCGCGCGCTGCTGTCGGACATCGTCGCCAACTCCGCTTTTGATTCGAACGACACCGCGCTGGTGAAGGAACACCTGCGCCGCATGGTGTCGGTCCAGGTCGAATGGAGCACGGGCACGTCGAGCCAGAAGCCGGGCCGCAAGTGGGGCATCTCGACGCTGATCGCCGATGCCGAAATTCTCGAGGATCCGGCCACCCGCCGCGTGTGGGTCGAATTCTCGTTCGCACCGAAGATCAAGAAGAAGCTGCTCGACCCGGTCCAGTACGCACGCCTGAGCCTGCAGTTCCAGAGCCAGTTGCGCAGCAGCGCCGGTCTGGCGCTGTACGAAATCTGCGTGCGCTATCTGACGAACCCGAGCCATCTGACGATGCGCGAGCCGTGGGAATGGTGGCGTCCGATTCTGTCGGGCACGCCGGACACGGAAGCCGGCGACGAGGCGAAGCGCGAGTACAAGTACTTCAAGCGCGACTATCTGCGTCCGGCGATCGCCGAGGTCAACGCGGTCACCAACATCTTCGTCGAGCTGATCGAGCATCGTGAAGGACGGCGGGTCGCGGAGATCCAGTTCCGTGTGACCGAGCGCAAGCAGCCGATGCTCGCACTCGACGAGCACCCGAACGTGTTCGACAGCACGCTGGTCGACCGGATGGTGAAGCTCGGGATCCCGCTCAAGGAAGCGCAGACGCTCTACGCGGACAGTGAGGAAAACCGGATTCGCGCGGCGCTGCAGATGACCGAGCAGCGGCTGCGCAGCACGACGCTGCCGCCGGTGCGCAGTGCGCCGGCGTTGTTCAAGGACGCGCTGAAGAAGGGTTATGCGCCGCCGGTCGAGTCCGTCGATGCGCTGCCGGCCGGCACGCCGTCGGCGAAGGTCGTCGCGGCGCAGCCGGACGATTTGAAGGCGCGTCTGCTGAGCGAATTCGCGGCGTTCCGCCGCAAGGAAGCGAAGGTGCTGTACGACGAGCAGGGTGACGCCGAGCGCGAAGTGGCGCGCGAGTCGTTCGAGTCGGAGGTGTTGCCGACGATGGGCTCGCACCTGCGTGACGATTGGCGCAAGCGCGGCCTCGAGTCCAAGCTGGCCGAGACGGCATTTTTCGATTGGCTGGCCCGGAAGACCTGGGGCGAGCCGACCGACGGCGACCTGCTGTCGTTCACCCTGAATCAATCGCGGGCCGCCTGAGGCCCGCTCAGGCCCTCTGACGGGCCGCCGCCGGCCGCCCGCCTGATCGGCGGGCCCGGCGCATCGCCAGGCCCTGCCGGCCGCTTCCCTCACTCCGACAACAGCATCCGCTCGAGCTGCTCGAGGATCGCGTCGCGCTTTTCCTTCGGAAGCCCGCGCAGGCGCAGTTCGATGCGGTCTTCGCCATACGACTTCAGGTCGCCGACCGACTTGCCGCCGAGCTTGATCTCCAGACGTTGCGCATAGCGCTGCCGCCCCGCCGGTTTCGGCGTCTCTTGTGCCGCGACACGGCCCTTGACGATGTCCGACACCTGACGCGTGCTGAGGTCGTCCGACACGATCTTGTTGATCAGTCGCAGCGTGGCCTCGGTGCCGCGCGCATTGTGATAACGGCCGACCTGATACGCCATGTTCGAACCGAAGCGATCGGGACGCGCGACCATCTCCTGCATGACGGTTTCCGGCAGCTTGCCGATCGACAGCGCAACGGCGACCGTCGACTCGTCGAGGCCAAGATGTTCGGACAGCTCCTTCTGGCTCTGGAAATGCTTGTCGTCGAGGAAGCGGCGCCATACGACGGCGTTGTCGAATACCGTCTGCGAATCGCGTTGCACGTTCAGGTCGTAACCGAGCTTGTAGCTCTGGATACCGATCGGCACGTCGATCACGATCGCCTTCACCGATTCCTTGTTCGCTTCCTTCAGTGCACGTACGCGGCGGCCGCCGTCGCTGACGAAATACGTGCCCGGATTGTCGTAGTCCGGAATCACGTGAATTGCCTGCTGTTGCCCCTGCTTCGCGAGGTTGACCGCGAGCTCGGCAATCGACGATTTCAGATAGAAGTGCCGCGGGTTGAACGGGCTATGCTTGATCGTCTTCAGCGGCAGCTCGATCACCTGACCGGGTGCATAGCGGTTCTCGAGACGCCACGCGCGGTATTGCGCCGACTCGTCGGTCGACGGATCGAGCAGGACTTCCGGAACGGGCGGCGGTGCGATGTCTTTCTTCGCCGACTTCGTCGGGGCCGGCGTAGCCGTCTCGGACTTGACGATGCCGTCGATGGCATTCAGCCGATCAAGTGCCGTGCGTTTTTCGCTCGTCGTGATATCCGGGCGCGCTTGGAATCCTTTTGCAAATTGGGAGGGCTTCATGTGACTCCTTTATGCGCATAAAGTCAGGGCAGCATGGCGACGATTTCGTCGGCACATGCGCGGATTTCCGCAGCGGCCAGCTTGGCGCCACGATCGTTCATCTGCAGCACGGTCTGACCGAGTGCCATCGCCTGCTTGTACGCTTCCCGGGTCGGGATTTGCGTCTTCAACAGCGGGAAGCCGAGTTCCTCGAGCGCGCGCTTGAGTTCGCGCGTCAGCATCCGCTTCTCTTCGGTCTTGTTCAGCAGGAAGACGGCGCGGAGGTCTTCGTTCATCACCTGCGCCTGCTGGATCAGCTTGACCAGCCCGACGCTCGACCAGTAATCGGCCGGCGACGACGAAGTCGGGATCACGGCAATCGATGCGGCCAGCAGTACGACGCCGGACACCTTCTCGGTGATCGACGGCGGGCAATCGACGACGATGATGTCGTAGTCGTTGATGAACTTCTTGATCTCGCGATGGATCTGGCCGCCGGCTTCGGCGAGGTTGACGACCGGGAAAGGAATGCCGGCGTCGCTATCGCCAGACGCGCTCGACCAGTGAACCAGTGTGTTTTGACCGTCAGCGTCGATGACGAGGACGCGCTTTCCTTTCTCGTGGAATGCAGCGCCGAGGTGCATGGCAATCGTGCTTTTGCCGACGCCACCTTTTTGTTGAGTGACTGCAATGATTTCTGCGGCCAATTTTCACTCCTGTTTTTGGTCGTTGGAATTCTACAGGACGATATTTATATTTCAATGAAATTGTCGTTCACCAACTACGCGTTAGCCATTCGGGATATCGGTTTATGCGCATAAACGAGGCGGCGAATATCGGGTGGCTGAGGCGCCGCAGTTGTGCGGCTATGAACGGTCGATGATTGGCTGGGTAGTGGACCCGCAGACGGGGCGGTTTCACGTCGGAAGAAGTCGGTTGCTCGCCGCGATGTGGAGGCACCTGCCCTCTCGCTTGTTCAGGATGCTTGCTGCCTTCGAGGGCGAGTTTGTGCGCATAAACTTCGGCGCTGCGGCGGGTATTCGCCAGAGGGGCACCACTCGATCTTGCGTCTGGACGGGTACGCTTGCTCTGCGCAGACTGCCGCGGATGCTCGGGATGCTCGGGATGCTCGGGATGCTCGGGATGCTCGGGATGCTCGGGATGCTCGGGATAGCGCGGCCGCTGCATGTTGTCCCCCCCCAACGTTTATGCGCATAAACCCGTCGAAGGTGGCGACCGCAAGGGTCGCGCGCTGACGGTGAACATAGGGGCGACGAGCGCCGCCGCATCGGGATGCTATCGAGCGCTGCCCCGCTGATTGCTGCAGGACTCAGGCGCAGGCCACGCGACGAGCGCGCCACTAGACCTGCCCGAATGCGCGCAGCTTTATGCGCATAAACTCAACGAGGCAGAGCGCGTTTGGCCATCTTCATGTTCGACACGATCCTGGCCGGCGGCCGTATCCGCATGGTGTAGCCGCCGCCCTGCGAGATGCGTTCGTGCGCGGCGAGGCTGTCCGCTTTTGCCGCTCTCGGTGTGCCATAGCGCGGAGCCATTGTTAGCCACGTTCCTTCGCCGGCCTCGAGCGTCTTGGTGCTCGACTGCGCAACACGCTTTATGCGCATAAACATTTCAAACACGCTTCGCTCGTACGGGGCCCGGCGACTCGCGCCTCGATCCCGCCGAACCCCTGCCCCCGCGCGACCTCTTTCCCACCCCGCCGAAACACCCACAATCAGACTGGCTACAATACGGGCCTCTACCATCCAGGCCTGAAAGATGATCACGATCTATCACAACCCCCGATGCTCGAAGTCTCGCGAGACGCTCGCGCTCGTCGATACGCTGAACACGACTGGCACGCCGGTGAACGTAGTCGAGTATCTGAAGACGCCGCCGACCGTTGGGGAGCTTGAAGCACTGCATCGTCAGCTGGGGCGTCCGGTGCGCGACATGCTTCGCGATGGCGAGGAGCCGTACAAGACGCTGGATCTGGCTCGCGCGGATCTCACCGATGCCCAGGCATACGAAGCGATTGCCGCTCATCCGATTCTGCTGCAGCGTCCGATCGTCGTGTATCGAGGCAAGGCAGCCATCGGGCGACCGCCTGAATCGGTGCGCGCGCTGTTCGAATAATTGTTGTTCGGCGTATTTTTCTGATCGCATCGCATCAGCCCGGCGCATGAGCACCGGGTTGATCGGTTGGGATCGCTCTGCGCGACGCACCGCCCGGACATCGCCTATCCGCGACACCTAAAAAACGCACCGGATCAGCCAACCGAAGTCGCGCACCGCTGACACCTCACCACACCGCCCTTCCCGCAGCTCGAAAACCGCAGCCGCCGGCAACGCACAAGCTACAACAGCCAAGCGCACCGGATTACCCGAGCACGTCCGCAGACCACGGACCATCCACCGCTCACATCACGCAGCCACCATCACCGCACGCCGCGCAAACCAGCCGCAGCGCAAAGCAGCAACCACCCCACCCACATCACCATCGTCACCGAGCGCCCCCTCACCACCCGGCCGGAACGACATCCACGCGACACCCCTAACCATCCCCCATCGCGTCCACCCCATCCCGCCCCGCCGCCACGTGCGCGGCAACCCTCAGCATCCCGATCTGTCCGCGATAAGCCCGGCATCCGCTACAAGTCGGCAAATGCACACGCACCTGCATCCGCTCGTGCAGCGTCAAACGCCGATCGAGCGCATCCGACAGCAGTCGCGTCACGTCGCTACATTTCCCAGGCAGCATCTTCGGTCGTCAGTCCTTGTTCGGTGAGGCAGGTGCGCAGGCGCGTGCGCGCCCGGTACAGTAGCACGCTGCAATGATTGGTCGTCAACGTCAATTCGCTGCAGATGTCCGCGATCTCGACATCGAGGAATTCGCGCATCATGAACACGCGTCCGATTTGCTCGGGGAGATGGTCGAGGCAGGCCTGGAACAGCGTCCAGAACTGCTGTTGCTGCAACAGCGTCTCGGGGCGCGGCCACGGTCGAGGCTTCGTATGCGCGGCCCAGTGTCCGTTTTCCTTGAACAACTCGCGATCGAGCACAGCTTCGCCGTCGAGTTCCGCATCGAGCGCGGACAGGCTCACCATCCGCTGCCGTGCGCGCAGGACGTCGATCAGCTTGTTGCGCAGGATGCCGAATACCCAGGTCTTGTGCGCGGACCGTCCGGCAAATTCCCCGGCGTGCGACCACGCGGCGGTCAGTGCTTCCTGCACGGCATCCTCTGCGGTGTCGGCGTCGCGGAGCTGAAGTCGCGCGAATCGCAGCAGGTCGCGCCGCAGTTGCGCCAGGTAGGCAGGGTCGTCGTACGCGGACGGCATGGTGGATCGGAAGCCTCATGAAGCGATCGCGAGTGCGCCACAGGGCGGGCGCGTCGCCGTGCGAGCAGCTTACTGGGCGCCGCGTCGGCCCGCAACGCATGTTCCGTCGCGAATTCACGAACGCGTCCGGTGCGCTGCGCTATGCTTGCCGGAACCCCGCGCCGCGCGCCGCGAAATCGCAACGCGGGCGGTTTGTAACGTCAGATCATAACGGTCAAGTTATCCACAATTTCTGTGGAAAACCTTGTGGAAAGTCGGCCGGGTGGCCCCGTGGGGCGGCTCACGGGCTGGCTTGCCTATAAACAGACCTTTGTCGCTTGTCCGGAATCAATCAATTCGATTCCTCACTCACCGGAAGGAGAAAGCCATGTCCTATCGTGTTGCGGTTGTCGTCGGCAGTCTGCGTCGCGGTTCCACGAACCGTGCGCTCGCGCATGCCGTCGTTTCGCTCGCCCCCGCCGACTTCTCGTTCGAATTCGTCGAGATCGGCGAACTGCCGCTGTACAGCCAGGACTACGACGCCGACTATCCGGAAGTCGCGAAGCGCTTCAAGCAGTCGATCGAAGCGGCGGATGCGTTGCTGTTCGTCACGCCCGAGTACAACCGGTCGATTCCGGGCGTGCTGAAGAATGCGCTGGATTGGGGCTCGCGTCCGTGGGGCCACAACTCGTGGTCGGGTAAGCCGGGGGCGGTGCTCGGCACGTCGCCGGGCGCGGTCGGCACGGCGCTCGCGCAGCAGCACCTGCGCAACGTGCTCGCGTATCTCGACGTGAAGACGCTCGGCCAGCCCGAGATGTTCATCAAGCACGACCCGGCCCGCATCGACGATCAAGGCCAGATCGTCAGCGAGGACACCCGCAAGTTCCTGCAGGGCTTCGTCGATCGCTACGTCGACTGGGTCCGCGTGCTGAAGGCGGCCTGATCGCCGCCTCCAGCACGCTGCCGGTGCCTGACTCGCGCGCTGCGGTTCAGGCGCCGGCATGCCGCGCATCGCGCGCTTCGCGAATCCCGAGCAGGATCTCGTCGAGCAGCGCGATGTCGAACGGCTTCGACAGCACGCGCACGTTGACGGTCCGCGTGCGGTCGAGTTCTTCCGCATAACCCGTGACCAGAATCACGGGCAGCTTCCCCGGCCGCTGGTCAATGGCTTCGGCGAGGTCGATGCCGTTCAGGCGGCCCGGCATGTGGATATCCGAGATCACCAGGTCGAACGCATCGTTCGCGGCCGCGCCTTCGATCAGGCGCAACGCGTCGTCGGCGGTGGGCGCATAGGTCACGCGGTGTCCGAGCAGCGTGAGCAGCGCTTCGGTGCCGGCCGCGACTTCGCCGTTGTCTTCCACGAGCAGCACGTGCAGCCCGGCGAGCGCGCCGGTATCGTGCGCGACGGGCTGCGGCCGCGCGACGATGTCCTCGACCCGTGCACGCGGCAGGTACAGGCGTACCGACGTCCCGGCGCCGACCGCGCTGTCGATCGTCGCCAGGCCGCCCGAGCGTTCGCAGAACGCGAACACCTGCGGCAACCCGAGCCCCGTCCCCATCCCGTGCGCCTTCGTCGTGAACAGCGGCTCGAACGCGCGCGCGAGCACGTCGGGCGCCATGCCCGAGCCCGTATCGTCGAGCGAGATCTGCACGAAATCGCCGGTCAATGGAAAGCCGTCCTCGCGACGCAGCGTCACGTTGCGCGCGCCGACCGTGAAGCGGCCGCCGGTCGACATCGCATCGCGCGCATTGACCGCGAGATTGATCACCGCGAGCTCGAGCTCCGCCACGTCGATACGGATCGGCCACACGCCGGGCTCGATCGCGACGACCAGCGACGACTTCGAACCGAGCGACGTCTTCAGCAGTTCGCGGCACGTGCCGACCCATTGGCCGACGTCGATCGTCTCGTTGTGCAGCGGCTGCTTACGTGCGACGCCGAGGAGCTGGCGCGTGAGCGACTGGCCGTTCTTCAGCGCGCGCTCGATCGCACCCAGCTCCTTGTCGAGATGCTGGACTTCGCGCCGCCGCACGATCTGCACGTTGCTCGAGATGATCATCAGCAGGTTGTTGAAGTCGTGCGCGACGCTGCCGACCAGGTTGCCGAGCGCCTGCATCTTGCGCGACTGCCGGTACGCCGATTCGATCGAGCGCCGCATCGACGCTTCCGCCTGCCAGCGGTCCCACGCCTGCTCTTCCGCCTTCAGCCGCTTCAGCGACAGCCAGATCACCGACCACAGCGCGATCGACGGCGCGAACATCGAAATGAACAGCACGCTCAGGTGTTCGTACCATTCGCGCCAGATGGCCGAGGTGCGGTATGCGCAGGTCACGTACACGGGATAGCTGCCGACCTGGCGGTACGCGACGATCTCGCTGCTGGCGCCTTCATGGCGCACCCGCACCACGCCCGCTCGCGGGTCGTTGTGCGGGTTGCCGAAGGTGGCGAGGCGATCGGTGTGCGCGAGCGCCGGCGGCGGCGGATACGACGCGATCACCGCGCCGTCGGAGCGCGCGAGCGCCATCGTCATCGGCGTGCTCACGCCGCCGAGCAGGTCGCGGTAGAACGCGTTGAAATACGACGACTTCAACGCGATCGACACCATGCCGGCGAACGAACCGTCGCTGTGGCGTCGCGCGACGCCGGTGTTGAACACGGGGATGTTCTCGAGCTTGAGCGGCCCCATCATCAGCCGCGAGATGTGTTCGATCACCTTGCCGTCGCGGATGCCGGCGAAGTCGTCGCGGTTCGCGATCGACGCATACGGCGCCGGATAGTAGAGACTGTTCGCGAGCAGCATCCCGCTCGCGCCGAAGATCGACACGGCCGCGACCTGCGGATAGCCGCCGCCGATCGTGTTCAGCGCGTCGTGAATGTCGGACTCGTCGCGGCGCACGGTGGCGTCGTCCATGTCCTGCACGAGGTCGACGATGCGCGCATCGAGGCTTTCGGTCAGGTCGAACACCTTGAGTGCATGTTCCTCGGCGACGCGCACGGTGCGCATCGTCACGTCGCTCGCCGCGGCTTCGCGCGCCTTCAGGTCGTTGTATGCCATGACCGACACGTAGATGCACGGCAGCACGATCGCCGCGACGAGCAGCACGATCAGCGTGACGCGCCGGACCGCGAAATCGTGTTCGGGTGCGCCGGACGCATAGCTGCCGTCGTCCTGCCAGTCATCGGCGGGCGGAGAGGCGGGTGTGCGGGAGTCGGCAGGCCGTTCGGACGTCATCGAAGGAAGCGGGTGAAGCAAAGGTGCATGCAATCATAAACGAGTTGCGTGCGCCCGCCGCGCCGCCGCACGCGTGCCCGACCTGACGATTCCGACAGGGGCTAAATGAAAGATTGAAAACGCGACAAATCCGGCAGCGCAAACGTACACAAAGAAAAATTTTGCGTACTTATCTTTAAAACAGGCGCGGCTGTTTTCGGAATGTCGGGGGATCGGACCGATTTTGTTCGAAATGGTGAAAATGGCGAGTTGCACCGCCTCCGGTTTACTCAGAGAATCGCGCGTTGCTTTCCCTATGACAGATATATGCGCCCGCCGGCGTTTGCCGCGCGGTGCGTCGCGTGTTCGTGCGCGGCGCCCGCGCCCGGCCGCCCGGCGGTTGCCCGCGCTTGATTGCAGCACGGCTCAAGAAGTGCGCCGTGCGGTCGTTAACGCGAGAGAGACCATTCCGTATACCGCTGCACGCCATGCCTTTGCCGATTGTGATTGCCGACGATTCCCTGCTCGCTCGCAAACTTCTGACAAAGGCGCTGCCGGGAGACTGGGACGTCGACGTCGCGTATGCGGCGAATGGTCTTGAGGCGCTGGCGCTCTATCGTGACGGCAAGGCTTCCGTGATGTTTCTGGACCTGACGATGCCCGACATGACGGGCTATCAGGTCCTGGAGACACTGCGCCACGAAGATCTGAACACGTTCGTGATCGTGGTATCCGCCGATATCCAGCCGCAGGCGCAAGTCCGCGTGCGCGAGTTGGGCGCGATCGCATTCGTTGCCAAGCCCGTGACGTCGGAGGCATTGCTGCCCATTCTCAAGGAGTATGGGTTGTATGCCTGAATCGGTGTTCACGGCGGAGCAACGCGACGCGTTGCAGGAAATCGCCAACCTCGCGATGGGCCGCGCCGCCGCGCGGCTCGCGCTGCTGCTCGGGCATTTCATCGAGCTGTCGGTACCGCGCGTGCGCGTCGTGAAGGCCGCCGACGCGGGCGCCGCGCTGCGCGACATGACCGGCATTCACGACAACGTGACGGCGGTGCGCCAGGGATTCCGTTCCGACATCAAGGGCGAGGCGATCGTGCTGTGCCGAAGCGCGGGCGTCGCGCGGCTGATGTCGCTGATGGATCGCACGTTCGGCGACGGCGTATACGGCGGCATGGCGACCCAGGACGAACTCGTGTTCGACGTCGCCAACGTGCTGATGAGCGCATGCGTCGCGTCGATCCTCGACGAACTCGGCCGCAAGCCGGTGTTCTTCCCGCCGGGGCTGCTCGGCGCGAACGTGTCGTTCGACGACGTGTTCCAGCCGAACGCGCTCGCGTGGAGTGTCGCACTGCTGCTCGAAGTGAATTTCGGGCTCGAGGATCGCGCGTTTCGCGCACATTTCGTGATGCTGATGGCCGAGGATTCGATCCGGTTGATGGGCGACGCGCTCGACGCGTTGTTGTCCGCGCTATGACCGCCACCACCACCGCTGCTGCGTCGCTGAGCGATCTCGTGATCGAGCGGGTGGGCTTCGGCTTGTTCGTGCTCGATCGCGCGATGACCGTGCTGATGTGGAATCGCTTCATGCAGGACCACAGCGGCATTGCGGCCGACGACGTGATCGGCCGCAACCTGTTCGACTGCTTCCCGGACCTGCCGCGCGCATGGCTCGAACGCAAGCTCGAGAGCGTGTTCCAGCTCGGCAGTTTCGCGTTCAGCTCGTGGGAGCAGCGGCCCTACCTGTTTCGCTTCGAGCACGACCGGCCGATCACGGGCGGCGTCGACTACATGCAGCAGGACTGCACGTTCATGCCGCTCACACGCGGCCGCGAAGTCGAAGCCGTGTGCGTGACGATCTCGGACGTCACGCACGTGAGCGTGATGCAGCGCGAGCGCGAGGAGGCGGTTGCGAAGCTGCGCGAACACGCGAATCGCGACGGCCTCACCGGCATCGCGAACCGGCGTTTCTTCGAGGCGCGGCTCGGCGACGAGTTCGCGCGCTGGCAACGCTACGGCGGCGACCTGTCGGTGCTGCTGTTCGATCTCGACCACTTCAAGACGATCAACGACCGGTTCGGGCACGCGGTCGGCGATGCGGTGTTGCGCGAGACGGCGCGCCGCGTCGCGTCGGTCGTGCGCGCACAGGACACGTTCGGCCGTTTCGGCGGCGAGGAATTCGCGCTGCTGCTGCCGTGTACCAATCTCGACGAGGCGGTGCGGGTGGCCGACAAGGTGCGCGATGCGATCGGCAGCACGCCGGTCGACGCGGAAGGCGTCAGCGTGCCGGTGACGGCGAGCGTCGGCGCCGCATGCGCGACGGCGGGCGCGCCCGCGAGCGACGCGCTCGTCAACGACGCCGACACCGCGCTCTATCGTGCGAAGCGGCTCGGGCGCGACCGGTCGATCGCGTACGCGTGAGCGTCGCGCCGCTGCTTCGCGAGGGCGGTGGCGGTCAGCTTTTCGCGATGTCCGCGAGCACGCCGGCCAGCACGGCGGGCTGCGACACGAACGGTGAATGACTGCTGTCGAGCTGGTGCACGTGCGTCGGGTTGCCGGGCGCGAACGCGTCGGCTTCGTCGATGAAGCGCTGCTGCAGCGCGGGCAGGATCACGCGATCCTGCAGGCACTTGATGTAGTGACGGTCGATCGCACCCCAGCGGGCGGCGGTCGTCGGGATCGCGGTCGCGAACGGCGCGGCCGGCACGTCGCAGGTCATCAGGTTCGCCACCGCTTCGAAGTCGGCCTGCGACACGTCGTCGTACAGCGCGCGCTTGGCCATCTCGCGATACGCGGCGTCGCCGCTGCGCGGATCGATCCGCAGCGCCCCCGCGACGCGCGGGCTCGCGAGCATCAGCGGACCGAGCATCTCGCCCTTGTTTTCGGGCGCGCGCACGTAGTCGAGGCCCGGTACGCCGGACGCGGGCATGAACGCCGCGAGATACACGACCTTCGCGATCTTCTCCGGCGCACGCTCCGCCGCGGCCGTGATCGCGAGGCCGCCCATGCTGTGGCCGACCAGCACGACCTTGCCGTGGCCGAGCGCGTAAGCGTCGTCGACGGCCTGCATCACCTGCGACGCGTAGTCGTCGAGCGTCGTGTTCGCGACCGGCGACGGCTCGGCGCCGAACGCCTCCTTGTCGAGCGGTCGTTCGAGATAGGACGCGGGAAAACGGGCATTGATGCCGTGCGCCGGCAGGTCGCGCGCGATCGACAGATAGCCGCGCGCGGCCAGTGCGGCCGCGACGTGCGCGTAGCACCACGCACCGTGCCATGCGCCGTGCACCAGCACGAAAACGGGATGGCCGGACTGCGGGGTGGCGGTTACGTTCGTCTCCATGGTGTCCGTGTTTTTTTGAGAAAGACGTTCATCTTAGACGATGCTGCGCGCGTTCAAGCATCAACGCGGCGGCCCGATGCCGCGCACGTTCGTACCGGCTGTCACGATCGCGCCCTTTTGTCTCGTACAGGCCACATTTCGTCCGGATCTGATTTGATTTTGCGCGGAAGCGCGTTAATTTGACGCTTTGTTCACGATTGCGCCCATGAACGTCGACTACCTCTTCTATCGGAAGCCGGACAAGCCCGGCCCCTATTCCCTCGACGACCTGGGCGAGATCGCGCCGCCGATCGGCCTGAGCGACGCGGTGCGTGCCGGAATCGCGCGCGTATTCGAGCAGATCGACTGGCAGGAGTCACCTGACGTGCCGGGCGCATGGTTCGGCACCGGCGGCCCGTCGTTCCAGTTCACGGCGGAATCCGACGGGCATGTGACGAGCTTCATGGGCTCGCGTCTCGAACGCCGCTCGATGCTTCAGCTGACCCGGGAAATGGGGCTCATCGCGCTCGATCTGCAGGGCGACATCGTCTACGGCTGACGGGCGGCGCGACGCCGTTCGCCGCCGCGGCCCGCCCTGCCGACCCGGCGCTGCCCCGAGTGGCACCGAGCAGCCTTGAGCGGCCCGCCAGGCGTGGTGCGTGTCCGCCATCGAACTTCAAAGATTGCTATACTTTCGCCCAATTCCGGCTTCCGGCCGGTAATTTGTGCCTGTCTGCGTCGATCGTTAGCATATCTCGCACGCATTTGACGCCCTGACCAACCCAGCCGGGCATGGCTTCTTCAATCGCCCCGCGTGGGTGTCTCCGTGGAGCTCGTCTTGGCCGTTTCCAATCTCGTCGTGGACGAACAAGAAACCGACGCCGCTGCCGTCACATCGGGCAGTTCTTTCTATTTGGCAATGCGCATCCTGCCCGCCGTGCAGCGCGACGCGATGTTCCAGGTCTACGCGTTCTGCCGCGCGGTCGACGACATCGCCGACAGCGACCTGCCGCGCGCCGAGCGCAACGCGGGCCTCGATCGCTGGCGCGCGGACATCGACGCATGTTTCGCCGGCCAGCCGCCGCGTCATCTGGTGGCGCTCGAGCGCGAGATCCGCGCGTTCAACCTGCAGCGCGACGACTTCCACGCGATGATCGACGGGATGGCGATGGACGCCGCCGAAGACATCTGCGCGCCCGACGAGCCGACCCTCGACCTGTTCTGCGATCGCGTGGCGAGCGCGGCCGGTCGTCTGTCGGTGAGGATTTTCGGGATCCCGGAAGCGGAAGGAATCACGCTGTCGCACCACCTCGGCCGCGCGCTGCAATTGACCAACATCCTGCGCGACATCGACGACGACGCGGCGATCAACCGCTGCTACCTGCCGCGCGAACTGCTCGCGCGCGAAGGCATCGCGATCACCGATCCGGCCACGATCGTGCGCGATCCGGCGCTGCCGCGCGTGTGCGCGACGCTGGTCGAGCGTGCCATCGAGCACTTCCGCCAGGCCGACGCGGTGATGGACACCTGCACGCGTGCGCAGGTGAAGGCGCCGCGCATCATGTCGGGCGCGTATCGCTGCATTCTCGACGCCGCGATCGCGCGCGGCTTCGCCGCGCCACGCGCGCCGTTGCGCAAGCCGAAGGCGCGCATGCTGATGATCGCCGCGCGCTACGCGCTGTTCTGAGCCGATGCCCAGAACCGTCCACGTGATCGGTGCAGGACTCGCGGGCCTGTCGGCTGCCGTCGAGCTGCAACGCCGCGGGCGGCGCATCGTGCTGCACGACGCGCATGCGCACGCGGGCGGCCGCTGCCGCTCATGGTTCGACGGGACGCTGAACACGACGCTCGACAGCGGATTGCACCAGGTTTTCGCGGAGCAACCCGCCATGCAGCGCTACCTGCGCGCGATCGGTGCGGCCGATCAGCTCGCGGGGCCCGCGCTGCCTGAATTTGCGATGGTCGACGTCGCGTCGCAGCAGCGCTGGACGCTGCGCTTCGGCAACGGACGCTGGCCGTCGTGGCTGTTCGACGCGGCATCGCGCGCGCCGGGTACGACGCCGCTCGACTACCTCGTGCTCGCGTCGCTCGCGTTCGCGCGCACGGGCCGCTCACTCGCACAGACGATGCGATGCGACGGCGTGCTGTGGGAACGTTGGCTGCGGCCGTTTTTCCTTGGTGTGCTGAACGTCGAGCCGCGTCACGCGAGCGCCGAGCTCGCGCGCGCGGCGCTGTGCGGCACGTTCGCCGCGGGCGGCGCCGGTTGCCGTCCGCTCGTCGCGCGCCACGGGCTCGGCAGCGCGTTCGTCGAACCGGCGCTGCGGATGCTGCAGCATGGCGGCGCGCAGATCCGGCTGAACTCGCGGCTCGACGCGCTCGAATTCGGCGCGCACGGCAACGCGGTCGATGCGGTTGCGATCGGCGGCGAGCGCATCGATCTCGCGCCGGGCGACGCGGTCGTGCTGGCCGTGCCGCCCGAGGTCGCGCAGCCGCTCGTACCGGATCTGACCGCACCCGACACGTTCGGCGCGGTCGTGACCGCCTATTTCGCGGTCGACACGCCGGCCGGCAGCCCGCTGCAGACGAGCGTCGTCAACGGCGTGGTCGACGCGGTGCGTACCGGTGGCGGCCCGCTTGCGGCGACGATCCGGGACGCGGGCCGCTGGCTCGACATGCCGCGCGACGAGCTCGCGCGGCGCATCTGGGAAGACGTCGCGCGCGTGAGCGGCGCGAACCCGGACACCCTTCCCGCGTGGCAGCTCGTCGTCGAGCCGCGCGCGGGTTTTGCGGCGGTGCCGTCGCAGGAAATGAAACGCCCGGCCGTGCGAACGCGCTGGACCAATCTCGTGCTGGCAGGCGACTGGATTGCCACCGGCCTGCCCGCCACGATCGAGGGCGCGATCCGTTCCGGCCATCTGGCCGCGGACGTGCTCCAGACACAGTAAGCAACAGAGGGACCGATGAACGATCTCACCGATATGGCTACCCTGTCCGCCGGCACCACGCCGGCCGGGCTCGACGCGGCCGTCGCCGGCGCAACCGACGCGCTGCTGGCCGCACAGAAAGCGGACGGACACTGGGTCTACGAACTCGAGGCCGATTCGACGATTCCGGCCGAATACGTGCTGCTCGTCCACTATCTCGGCGAGACGCCGAACCTCGAGCTCGAACAGAAGATCGGCCGCTATCTGCGCCGCATCCAGCAGGCCGACGGCGGCTGGCCGCTGTTCACCGATGGCGCGCCGAACATCAGCGCGAGCGTGAAGGCGTATTTCGCGCTGAAGGTGATCGGCGACGACGAAAACGCCGAACACATGCAGCGTGCACGCCGTGCGATCCACGCGATGGGCGGCGCGGAGATGTCGAACGTGTTCACGCGCATCCAGCTCGCGCTGTACGGTGCGATTCCGTGGCGCGCGGTGCCGATGATGCCGGTCGAGATCATGCTGCTGCCGCAGTGGTTCCCGTTCCATTTGTCGAAGGTGTCGTACTGGGCGCGGACGGTGATCGTGCCGCTGCTGGTGCTGAACGCGAAGCGCCCGCTCGCGAAGAATCCGCGCGGCGTGCGCATCGACGAGCTGTTCATCGACCCGCCCGTCAACGCCGGGCTGCTGCCGCGCCAGGGCCACCAGAGCCCCGGCTGGTTCGCGTTCTTCCGCGTGGTCGACCATGCGCTGCGCGCGGCCGACGGGCTGTTCCCGAGCTACACGCGCGAGCGTGCGATCCGTCAGGCCGTGTCGTTCGTCGACGAGCGCCTGAACGGCGAGGACGGCCTCGGCGCGATCTATCCGGCGATGGCCAACTCGGTGATGATGTACGACGTGCTCGGCTATGCGGAGGATCATCCGAATCGCGCGATCGCGCGCCAGTCGGTCGAGAAGCTGCTCGTCGTGAACGACGACGAAGCGTATTGCCAGCCGTGCCTGTCGCCGGTGTGGGACACGTCGCTCGCCGCGCATGCGCTGCTCGAAACCGGCGACGCGCGTGCCGAGGACGCGGTGATGCGCGGCCTCGACTGGCTGCGCCCGCTGCAGATCCTCGACGTGCGCGGCGACTGGATCTCGCGCCGCCCGCACGTGCGGCCGGGCGGCTGGGCATTCCAGTACGCGAACGCGCACTATCCGGACGTCGACGACACGGCCGTGGTCGTGATGGCGATGGACCGCGCGCAGAAGCTCCGGCACACGGACACGTATCGCGATTCGATGGCGCGCGCGCGCGAATGGGTCGTCGGCATGCAGAGCAGCGACGGCGGCTGGGGCGCGTTCGAACCGGAAAACACGCAGTACTACCTGAACAACATCCCGTTCTCGGATCACGGCGCGCTGCTCGATCCGCCGACGGCCGACGTGTCGGGCCGCTGCCTGTCGATGCTGTCGCAACTCGGCGAGACGCCGCTGAACAGCGATCCGGCCCGCCGCGCGCTCGACTACATGCTGAAGGAACAGGAGCCGGACGGCAGCTGGTACGGCCGCTGGGGGATGAACTACGTGTACGGCACGTGGACGGCGCTGTGCTCGCTGAACGCGGCCGGCCTGACGCCGGACGACCCGCGCATGAAGCGCGGCGCGCAGTGGCTGCTGTCGATCCAGAACAAGGACGGCGGCTGGGGCGAGGACGGCGACAGCTACAAGCTGAACTACCGCGGCTTCGAGCAGGCGCCGAGCACGGCGTCGCAGACGGCCTGGGCGCTGCTCGGCCTGATGGCGGCCGGCGAGGTGAACAACCCGGCCGTTGCACGCGGCGTCGATTACCTGATCGCGCAGCAGAACGACGAAGGCCTGTGGGACGAGACGCGCTTCACCGCGACCGGCTTCCCGCGCGTGTTCTATCTACGCTATCACGGCTATCGCAAGTTCTTCCCGCTGTGGGCGCTCGCGCGCTATCGCAACCTGAAGCGCGCGAACGCGACGCGCGTGACGGTCGGGATCTGACGCGTGGCCGCGACGCAGCACAACGGCACGTTGCCCGTCATCGCCGTCACGGGGATGGCGTTCGAGGCGCGCATCGCGCGCGGTCACGGCGTCGAGGCGGTGTTCGCCGCGCGGGCCGACCGGCTCGAACGGGCGCTGGCCGAAGCGACCGCACGCGGTTGCGCGGGCATCGTCAGCTTCGGTACGGCGGGCGGGCTCGCGCCCGATCTGGCGCCCGGCGCGCTCGTGATCGCGGATGCGGTCGACGGGCCGTTCGGCCGCGTGCAGACGGACACGGGCTGGAGCGCGCGGCTCGTCGCGGCGCTGCAGGACACGCCGGTGTGGGCGCGCGTCACGCGCGGCACGATGGCGGCCGTCGGCGCGCCGGTGATCAGCGAGCAGGAAAAGACGTCGCTGCATCGTGCGAAAGGCGCGCTCGCGGTCGACATGGAATCGCACATCGCGGCCGCGTTCGCGGCGGCGCGCGGCGTGCCGTTCGCGGTATGCCGCGCGATCGTCGACCCGGCGTGGCGCACGCTGCCGCGTGCGGCGACGGCCGGCCTGCGTGACGACGGCAGCACGGCCATCCTGCCGATCCTGCGCGAGCTGCTGAAGCAGCCGTCGCAACTCGGCCCGCTGCTGCAGGTCGCCAGCGACGCGCGTGCGGCACGCACGACGCTGATCCAGGCGCGGCACGCATTCGAGCGTGCGGGCGCATTGCGGATCGTCTGAGCGGCGTTCGCCGCTACTCCCCTTTCCCTTTCTTTTTCGACTGCGCAAAAAAAGAGCGCTGCATCATGCAGCGCTCCTGGTCCTGCTCGCGGGTGCCGTGCCGCGTTACTGCGCGGCAGGCGTGCTCGCGGGCAGCGTCGGCATGGCCGGCGCGATCGGCGCGCCGTTGGCGGCCGGCGCCGTCGTCGCCCCGGCCGGTGCAGACGCCGGGGCGGCCGCAGAGGCTGCAGAGGCCGCGGCAGGTGCCGCCGGCGCGCTCGCGGGCGCCGCGCTGTCCGCGCCCGGATCGTCGTACTGCGGCAAGCCCGGCGCGGCCGGTGCATTGTCCGGCGTCGCGCCCGATGCGCCGCCCGACTCGCCCGGATCCTCGTAGTTCGGCAGCCCCGGCACGGCCGGCGTGGCCGCCGGCACCGCGCCCGATTCGCCCGGCTCGGTGTAGTTCGGCAGCGTGGCCGACGACGACTGGCTGTGATACGTCAGCGACTTGCGCTGCTGCAGGTACGCATCGCGGACGAACGAATACGGATCGAGCGCGGCCTGCTTCAGCAGGTCGGTCGCGCCGAGCAGGTCCGAACGCGCGCTGATGAACTGCGCGATGTACATCGGGTTGCGCGCGGCCGGCTCGATGTAGTTCAGCAGGTTGAAGCGGACGTCCACCGCGCGGCCGACGCCGTCGCGGATCGTGCTCGGCCCGAACACCGGCAGCACGAGGTACGGACCGGACGGCACGCCCCAGCGCGCCATCGTCAGCCCGAAGTCCTGGTGATGCTTCGGCAGCCCGGCCGGCGTCGCGATGTCGATCAGGCCGGCGACGCCGAACAGCGAGTTCATCGCCACGCGCATCAGATCCTGCGTCGCATCGGTAATGCGCAGCTGCAACAGGTTGTTCGCCATGTTGCCGAGATCGCCGAGGTTCGAGAAGAAGTTGCTGATCGCCGTGCGCATCGGCGTCGGCGTGATCTTCTGGTAGCCCTTCGCGATCGGCACGGCGATGTTCGTGTCGACCGTGTCGTTGAACTTGTACATCGCCCGGTTCATCGGCTCGAGCGGGTCGTTGGGGTTGCGGTTCGGGCCCGTCGCGCAGCCGCTCAGCATTGCGCTGGCAGCGACGGTCGCCGCAATGATTCGCACCTTATTCATTGATTCCTTGCGATTGGTTCTTGGCGCGTTTGACGCGCGGTTTGCCCATCAGGACGGGCTGAAACACCACGGCGCCGATCAGGGTGCAGGTCAGTGCGAGCGCGAGCAGCTTGCCCATGCTCGACGTACCCGGATGATGCGACAGCCACAGGCTGCCGAAGGCGGTCGCCGTCGTCGCGGCGCTGAACAGCACCGCGTGCGTGAGGCTCGAATGCAGCAGGCCCGTCTGGCCTGCGCGCCACGCCATCACGAAGTACACCTTGAACGCGACGCCGACGCCGAGCATCAGCGGCAGCGCGATGATGTTCGCGAAGTTGAGCGACATGCCGAGCACGACGCACATCTCGAGCGTCACGATGCCCGACACGAGCAGCGGTATCAGCGTGCGCAGCACGTCGCCGAAACGGCGCAGCGTGACCCACAGCAGGATCGTGATCGAAATGATCGACCACAGCGCCGCGTGCAGGAACGCGTTGATGATCGTGTCGGCCGAATGCAGGATCGAGATCGGGCCGCCGATCGCGCCGGGCTCCGCTGCCTTCACGGCCTTCGCGAAGTGGCGCAGCATCGTGTCGTCGTTCGGGTCGACGCCCGTGGGCACCTTCGGCGAAATCTGCACGAGCGCGTGGCCGTCCGGCGCGATCCAGTCGCGCACGAGCTGCGGCGGCAGCGATTCGCGCGTGACGTCCTGCGGCTGCAGCAGCGTCGCGAGCTGGTTCAGCGCGATGCGCAGCGTGTCGGAGAACGCGCGCTCGGCGCGGTCGCGCGTCGTGCTGTCGGCGGCCGCGAGCTTCGCGAGCGACGCCGACAGGTGTTGCGCGGCGGCGGCGCCCGAGCCCGGGTGATCTTCCGCGGCGTAGCCCAGCAGGTCCGACACGCGCTTGAGCGCGGCGACGCGCTGCGCGTCCGTTGCCGGCGGCGCGGCCGGCTGCGTCAGCGCGGGCAGCAGGTCGCTCGCGGCCGCGGCGATCGCGGCGCGCTTGGCCGGCTGGTCGGGCGGGATGAAGGTCGACAGCGTCGTCGTGCGGCCGACTTCCGGCAGCGCATCGAGACGCTTCGCGGCGGCGTCGGCATCGGTGAGCGACGGCGCGAGCAGCGTGACGTCGTTGACGGCCGCTTCGGGCGAATCCTTCAGCGCGAGCAGGGTCGCCATCGATTCGCTGTGCGGATCTTTCAGGTGCAGCGGGTTGAAGTCGAAGTGCAGGAACATGAGCAGCGGCAGTGCGCCGATCACGACCGCGAGCGTGCCGATCAGGATCGGCTTGCGATGGCGGTCGAGGAAGTCGTCGACGGGGGCGAGCCACGGGAAGCCCGGCGTCTTCGATTCGCCCGGCGGCGCGAACAGGCGCAGCAGCGCGGGCAGCAGCGTGAGCGTGGTCAGCAGCGCGACGAACATCCCGACGCCCGCGATCAGGCCGAGCTCCGACACGCCGCGATAGGCGGTGGGGATGAACGAGAAGAAGCTCGCCGCGACCGCCGCGGTGGCGAGCGCGAGCGGCATGCCCATCGAGTGTGCGGCGCCGATCAGCGCGTGATCGATGCGCGGATCGCGGAAGCGTTCCTCACGGTATTTCACGCCGTACTGGATCGAGAAGTCGACGCCGAGGCCGACGAACAGCACCATGAACGCGACCGAGATCATGTTCAGCGAGCCGACCATCGCGAGGCCGAGCGCGGCGGTCACGACGAGGCCGACGAACAGCGTGACCAGCACCGAGCCGATCATCCGCTTCGAGCGCAGCGCGAGCCACAGGATGCCGAGCACGACGAGCAGCGTGAGCGCGCCGTTGAGTGCCGCGCCGTCTTCCACCGACGCGAATTCGTCGTCGGCGAGCGGCTGTTCGCCGGTCAGGCGCACCACCGCGCCGTAGCGTTGCTCGAGGCCGAGCGATTTCGCGGTGTCGCGGATCACCTGGGTCGTTTCGGCGCCGGCCTTCAGCGCGCCGTAGTTGACCACCGGCTGCACCGTGACGAATGCGCGCGCCGGTTGCCGCGCGGCATCGGCGTCGACCAGCGCGCGCCACGAGAACGCGGCCGGCTTGCCGGCCAGCACGTCGTCGACCGTGGCCGCACTGCGTGCGAGCAGCTTGGCCATCGCCGGCAGCTTCACCTGGCCGGTCAGCAGCGGCTGGCCGAGCGTGGTGGACAGCGTGGTCGCGAGGCCGGTCAGGCTCGGGTTCTTCGCGAGTTCGTTGACGAGCGGACGCGCGCTCGCGAGCTGCGACGTCGTATCCGAGACTTCCTGCGGCGACAGGAACAGCAGCCCGTTGTGCTCGAAGAACGGGCCGCCGCCCGGTTCGGCGACCTGACCGATGCGACCGGCGTCGGCCTGCTTCTGCAGTGCGTCGGTGAGTGCTTGCGCGGCGGCTGTCGCGAACTCGGGCGCGGGCGCCTCGACTACCGCGAGGATCGTGCCGTTGCGTTGCGGGAACGCCTTGTCGACGGCCTGGCCGAGCGCGGCCCATTGCGGCTCGGCATCGACGAGCTTGCTGATGTCGGTATTGATCTTGAAGTGCTGCGCGACATAGACGCCGCTGAAGGCGGCGATGATGAACGACAGCACGACGACCCAGACGGGCCGACGTACCGACCATGCAACGAGTCGGACGATGAGAGAGGTCACCATGTGGCGGTGCGGGTGGGGGCTGGGAAGGGACAAAGGAACAAGTATACCGGCGCAACGTGCCGTCGGTCGCGACGTTGGCGCGTTATGGGGCGGGAAGGATATTTGCTCTGCAGCGCAGGAATCGGTGCGGAGCGGCTGGCGATTTGTATGGGGATATTTACATAATCGGCCGGGACCGCGCTGCGGCGGGCCTTGTGACAAAAGGGGCTCAAAGGTAACAGTCGGTCACTGCACGGCAGGCCGGCGTCGGGGCCGCTATACTTCGACCCACCGGCCGATGCAATCCGCCGGCCGTTTTTTCTCATCGAGTGCGATATCCGTATGAAACGTCATCTGTTTGCTTTCGTCGCGGCGGCCGCCGTGTCGGTTTCCGCTTTCGCGCAGAGCGCGCCGGTCGACGTCGTCCGCAATGCGGTCGAAGGCACCGTCAACGCGATGAAGGCCGATCCGACCGCGCGTGGCGGCGACATGGCGAAGGTCACGCAAGTCGTCGAGCAGCGCTTCCTGCCGGCGACCAATTTCGAGCGCACGACCCGCATCGCCGTGGGCGATGCATGGAAACAGGCGACGCCGCAACAGCAGCAGGAGCTGTACAAGCAGTTCAAGCTGCTGATGACGCGTACCTATGCCGCGTCGCTCGCGCAGCTCGGCAGCCAGGACGCGAAGTTCTCGTTCAAGGCCGGCGGCGCGTCGGGTGCCGATGCGCTGGTGCAGTCGACGGTGGCGACGCCGGGGGACAGCCAGTCGGTCGGTTACCGGCTCGGCAAGGTCGGCAACGACTGGAAGATCTACGACATCGACATGTCGGGTGCGTGGCTGATCCAGGTCTACCAGGGCCAGTTCAAGAGCCAGCTCGCGTCGGGCGGCATCGACGGGCTGATCACGTATCTGCAGAAGCACAACTCGCGGACGAACTGATCGCCGTCGGGCGGTCCGTGGTTCACGCATGAAGGGCGCCTCGCGGCGCCCTTTTTCGTTGCGGGTTCGCGGCCTGTCAGCCGTGCCGCGCGCTATGCGTCGATGCCGAGCATCCGCAGGCAGTCCGCGACGACGGCTTCGATGAAGGTCGCGCGATCGGTGTCCGGCGCCGCGATGATGTGATCGGTTGCGCCGTGCACGCCCGCGTAGATCAGCAGCGCGGTGACCGTCGGATGCGCGAGCCGCCATGCGCCGGCCCGTGCGCCGCCTTCGAGAATCGCGCGCAGCTGTTCGACGATCGCGTTCCGGTCGGCATTCGTGCGATCGTGGTGGTGATGGTTCGCGTAGACGATGTCGTGCGTGCGGTAGGTCGCCGCGTACGTCTCGATATTGGTGCGGATCCATACGCGCAGGCGGCCGAGCCAGTCGCCTTCCGCGCATGCGTCCACCGCTTGCTGCAGCCGCTCGAGGAACGACGTCGTGTAGCGCTGCGCGAGCGCGGCCAGCATGTCGGACTTCGATTCGAAGTAGTGATAGAACGTCCCTTTCGCGACCTGCGCGTGCTCGACGATCTCGCTGATGGTCGTCGCGTCGACGCCTTGCGCGAGGAACAGCGTTTCGGCCGCGGCCATCAACTCCTCGAGGCGGACTTCCGCCGGCTTCGTGCGCGGCGTCTTGCCCGCGGGGGCATCGTCTTGTGTCGTCGTGGTCCTGGTGCTGGTCCTGTCCGTCATCGCGTGGCTCAACGCCCGTTCATGCAAAGCCCGCAGTTTAGGGCAGCGACTCGGGCGCAGCCAATTCAATCCATTGACCGACGGTCAGTCGAAATATAAGATGAGAATCATTCTCATCAATATGCCCACTGCGGGCCGACCGCCATGCCTCGCTCTCGCCGCGCCGCCCTCGTCCTGGCCGCTTGTCTGGGGACGTTTCTTGCCACGCTCGACATCAGCATCGTCAACGTCGCGCTGCCGACGCTGCAGACCGCGCTCGACACCGACATCGGCGGCCTGCAGTGGGTCGTGAACGCGTATGCGCTGGCGCTCTCGGCGTTCATGCTGTCGGCGGGGCCGCTCGGCGACCGCTACGGGCACAAGCGCGTATGGCTCGGCAGCGTGGTCCTGTTCACGGCGGGGTCGGTGGTCTGTGCGTGCGCGAGCCGGCTCGAACCGCTGCTCGTCGGGCGCGCGATTCAGGGGCTGGCGGGCGCGCTGCTGATTCCCGGCGCGATGCCGATCCTCACGCATGCGTTTCCGGACCCTCGCGAGCGGGCTCGCGTGATCGGCGGCTGGTCCGCGTTCAGTGCGCTCGCGCTGATCCTCGGGCCGCTGCTGGGCGGCCTGCTGGTCGAGCACGGCGGCTGGCAGAACATCTTCCTCGTCAACGTGCCGATCGGCATCGGGGCGGTGCTGCTCGGCGCGTGGGGCATTCCGGAGCGCAGGCATCCCGAGCACGCGGCGTTCGATCCGCTCGGACAGGCGCTCAGCGTGATCTGGCTCGGCCTGCTGACCTACGGGCTGATCGGTATCGGCGAGGCCGGCGTGTCGCACACGAAGGTGCTCGCGCCGCTCGCGGGCGCGGCGCTGGCGTTCGTCGCGTTCGTTCGCGTCGAGATGCGTGTCGCGCGACCGCTGCTGCCGGTGTGGCTGTTTCACGACCGGCGGCTGGTGCGGGCCAATCTCGCCTCGTTCGTGCTCGGCTTTTCCGGGTACAGCAGCCTGTTTTTCCTGTCGCTGTTTCTGCAGCAGGCGCAGGGGCGCGGGCCGGCCGAAGCCGGCTGGCAACTGATGCCGCAGTTCGTGATGACGGCGATCACGTCGATGCTGTTCGGGCGCATTGCGGCGCGCGTGCCGCTGCATCGGCTGATGGTGGCCGGATATGGGTTGACCGGAATCGTGCTCGCGGTGATGGCCGGGTTGGGTGCGGGCACGCCCTACGTGCCGGTCGGCTTCGCGCTGGCGCTGCTTGGCATCGGCATGGGGCTCGCGGTGCCGGCAACCGGGATGACCGTGATGGACCTGGCGCCGGCCGAACGCGCGGGCATGGCATCGGCGACGATGAACGCGCTGCGGCAGACCGGGATGAGCATGGGGATTGCGGTGCTCGGCAGCCTGATGAGCGTCGGCGCGGTGCACCGGATGACGGCGGCGATGCAGGCGACCGGTCATGCCGAAGCCGGTACGCTGGCGCGGCAGGCGGTGATGGAACATGTGTTCGCGGCGGGGCGGACGGACATGCTCGGCGCATATCGGGATGCGATGTCGCACGGGTTCTCGATCGCGACGGGATGTTCCGGGATCCTCAGTATGGCGATTGCGGCGATGCTGGTGCTGCGGCGTGAAAAGCGGAAGCGGCCGGGGCTCGAGCAGGTGTCGCGCGTGGCGGCTTCGCGGCCGGAATGATGTCGCCGCTCCGCCCTATCGCCGCCGATGCTCGACCGCGAACTTGATCAGCTCCGCCTGCCCTTCGATCTCGAGCTTGCGCTTCAGGTTGAGCCGATGGGTCTCGACCGTGCGCACCGACAGCCCCGTCTGCTGCGCGATCTGCTTGCTCGACAAGCCCTCGGCCAGCGCGTCGAGGATGTCGCGTTCGCGCGGCGTCAGCCGGTCGAGCGGCGACGCGGCCGCGCTCGCCTGGATCATCCGCACGGCGAGCCCTTCGCTGAAGAACGTCTGCCCGGCCAGCACCGCGCCGATCGCGCGCACGATCTCGCTCGCGGGCGAATCCTTCAGCAGGTAACCGCTCGCGCCGGCGCGCACGGCCTGCGTCACGTATTCGATGTTGTCATGCATCGACAGCATCAGCACGCGTATCCCCGGAAAGTGCTCGTGGAATACGCCGGCGAGCGTGATGCCGTTCATGCCGTTCATCCCGACATCCATCAGCGCGAGATCGGGTTCGAGCGACGCGGCGAGTGCGAGCGCTTCGTCGGCGTTGCCGGCCTCGCCGACCACGGACAGATCGGCCGCTTCGAGCCGCATCCGCAAGCCGTCGCGCACCAGCGGGTGGTCGTCGACGAGCAGCAGGCGGGCGGCGGGCCGGGTCGTATCGGGGGCGCTCATGGGCAAAGGTCTCCGGTGATGGGGGCGTCGTCAGGCGGCGCGCAGCGGCACGCGCGCGGCCACGACGGTGTGGCCGACCTGCGACGTGATCGTCAGCATGCCGCCGAGCGCATCGAGGCGCTCGCGCATGTTGCGCAGGCCGATGCCACGCCGCGCATCGGTCTGCGACCGTTCTGCGTCGAAGCCGCAGCCGTTGTCGGCGATGGTCAGCGTGACGGCTTGCGCGCCGACGTCGAGCGTGACGGCCGCGCGCGATGCCTGCGCATGATGCACGATGTTGCTGAGCGCTTCCTGCGCGATCCGGAACAGCGCCGTGTTGACGGCGGCGGGCAACGGCCGCGCGCCGCTGTGCGCAACCTGCGTATAGCCGATGTCGATCCCGCTTTCGGCGCCGAGCTCGCGCACGAGCTGTTCGAGCGCGGCGGCGAGGCCGAGATCGTCGAGCATCGCCGGACGCAGTGCATGCGAGATGCGCCGCACTTCGCGCAGCGTGTCGCCGAGCCGCCCGACGCCCGACGCGAGCGCCTGCTCGGCGTCGGGCAGGCGCGTCGCGCCGCGCTCGAAGCGCGCGAGCGCGGATTCGAGCATCAGCTTCGCGGACACCATCATCTGGCTGATCCCGTCATGCAACTCGCGCGACAGCCGCTCGCGCTCCTGCTCCTGCGATTCGACGACGCGCTGCGCGAGCTGCTTGAGCTTCGCATCGGCGCTGCGCGACTCGCTGACGTTGAGCACCAGCGCGCACACCGCGATCGCCGCGGCGCCGGTCAGCGCGATCGCGGTGAGCCAGCTCATCGTGCGCTCGATGTTCGCGGACGCACGCGTGTCGATGCGCTGCAGCGCGGTGTCGACGTCGTCGAGATAGATGCCGGTGCCGACCATCCAGCCCCAGCGTTCGAGTGCGACGACGTAGCCGAGCTTCGGCGCGGGCTTGCCGGTGGACGGCCGCTGCCACGTGTAGCGCACGAAGCCGCCGCCGTGCGATGCGGCGCCGATCAGTTGCTGGATCGTCAGCGCGCCCTTCGGATCGCGCATCGACCAGAAGTTGTGACCGACGCGCTCGGGCTCGCGCGGATGCATCAGCGAATTGCCGTGCAGGTCGTACACGAAGAAATAGCCGTCGGGGCCGAAATCCATCTTCTGCAGCATCGCGAGCGCCTGGGTGCGCAGCATCCCGTCGTCGCGCGCGTTGCGGCCGCTCGCGTCGTAGAGCGGCATGATCGCGCTGGTTGCGAGCTCGACATAGTGCTTGAGCTCGACTTCCTTGCTCGACAGGTACGCGGCCTGGATCGTCGCGTGCTGCGTGCGCGCGAGCGACGTCGCCTGCTGGCGTACGCCGAAGCCGATGCCGGCGATCGCGAGCAGGAACGGCACGATGGCCAGAAGGAAGATCTTTGCCTTGAGTCTCATGGTGGTGTGGCGGGCGCGACCCGGCGGGCGGGCGCCGCGCGAGGGGCGCGGCGAGCCGACATTGTCGGCGATTTCGCGTACGGACGGCGGCGCCCCGCGGCAGGTCGACCGGCGCTCAGGCCCGGCGCGCCCCGGATTCGGCGCCCGCGTCGTTCTGCACGACGATCTGGTTGCGGCCGCGCTCCTTCGCACGGTACAGCGCATCGTCGGCGAGCTTCAGCGCGGCCTGGATGCTGTCGTCGCGTTCCGGATAGCAGGTCGTCACGCCGATGCTCGCGGTCAGGCGGCCGGACGTGTCCGCATCGTGCCGGATGCCGAGATCGAGAATGCCCGTGCGGATCGTCTCGGCGATCGACACGGCGCCGTTCGTGTCGACGTCGGGCAGCACCACGACGAACTCCTCGCCGCCGTAGCGGGCCGCGTAGTCGGCCGGCCGGCGCAGGCACCCGGCGATGCAGCGGCCGACCGCCGACAGCGCGTCGTCGCCGGCCTGGTGGCCCTGCGTGTCGTTGTAGCGCTTGAAGTGATCGACGTCGACGAACAGCAGCGACAGCGCGTGCTGCGAGCGCGCGGCGCGGCGCCATTCGCGCGCGAGCGTGACGTCGAGCATCCGGCGATTGTCGAGCCCGGTCAGGCCGTCGGTGCGCGCGAGCGCCTGCAGCTCGGTTTCCGCGCGGTGACGCTTGCGCAACTGCACGTCGAGCAGCAGCGACAGGCCGAGGAAGCCGAGCGCGAGCACGGCCATCGCGGAGCCGATCGGAATGGCACGGTCGTACCATGCCGCGAAGATGTCGGCTTCCGAGCGCGCGACCATGATGATCAGCGGCAGGTGGTCGAGGTGCCGGAACACGTACATGCGCTGCACGCCGTCGATCGACGCGGTATCGAGGAAACTGCCATCGTTGGCGGTCATGAACTGCCGGAACGTGCTGGCGCGCCTGATGTCGCGGCCGACGATCGTCGGGTCGTATGGCTGGCGCGCGAGCATCAGGCCGTCCGTATTGATCAGCGCGACGGAGCCGCGATCGCCGAGCGTCAGGCGCGAGAACAGGTTCTGGAAGTATTCGAGCCGGATCGACATGACGGCGACGCCGCCGAACGAGCCGTCGGGCCGCGTGATCCGGCGGCTGAGCGCGATGCTCGGCGAGCCGCCGCGCAGCCGCGAATGATACGGATCGCTGACGTACAGGCCGATGTCCGGGTGGTCGCGATGCACGGCGAAGTACGGCTCGTTGGCGAAGTTGGCCTTGCGCGGCACGTCGCTCTTGCCGTCGACCGAGATGTCGCCCTTCGCGTTCAGCACGTAGATGCCGCCGAGATATTTGGCTGTCGTCGCACGGTCGAACAGCACCTGGCGGCGCATTGCCATCGGCAGGCGGACGACCTCGGGGTCGTTCTCGCCTTCGACGACCGCATCCAGCGACAGCGAATAGAGCTCGATGTTGCGCTCGATATCCCAGGACGCCATCAGCGCGATGTTCTGCTGCGTGGTGCGCGCGCGGTCGAGAGCGTCGATGCGGCCCTCGTACAGCACGATGCCGCACAGCAGCAGGAGCAGCAGCGCGATCAGCAGCCCGGAGTAGAAGATCAGGTGCGGCAGCAGGAGCCGGCGCAGCCGAGCGGCGGTACGGCCTGACAGGCCGGATTCGCCGGGCATTGCGTAGTCGGTTTCTGCCATGGTCCGAGGATCGTGTGGCATCGTCGCCGGGCGGCATGCCGATGCGATTGTTCGTATGATTCGCTGGCGGCGATCCGGTACGCGGCTCTCCCGTGCGGATTTCGCCCGACCGACCGGGAAAGCGGGCGCCGATTATCGGTAATTGCGGGTCGGATAAACCGTTAAATCACCTGTTCACCGGCAAGATCTGCCGCGATTCGACGATCCGGAGAACCGGGCGGCGCGAATTGGTCCGAGTATAGCGCGCGTATTCGCGCGCGCGAAAAATGTTGCGACTCATTGATCCGGATCAAATTATCGCGTTGTCCGATACTTGCGGATAACCGGCAAAGCGTTGCAGCGCAAGGGCCGGCGCCATCGCGGGCGCGATGCGCGCGGCCCACCCACCGATTTTCACGCTTTAACCTCGGATGAACCCGGACGGCGAAGTCGTGCGATACGCACCGATTATCCGTTTCAGCGTTCGCGTGAACCGGATATGAAAAACGGGCGGCCGTGATGGCCGCCCGTTTCGAGTGAAGCCGGCATGCGGGAAGTCCCGCATGCACGGGCTTAACCGCCGTGCTGTTGTGCCTTGAACGCGAGCCGGAACTGATGCAGCAGCGGCTCGGTATAGCCGCTCGGCTGCGACGTGCCCTGCAGCGCCAGCGCGCATGCGGCCTTGAACGCGGTCGACTGGTCGTAGCCGGGCGCCATCGGGCGATAGTTCGGATCGCCCGCGTTCTGCTGGTCGACGACGCGCGCCATCCGCTTGAACACGTCGAGCACGAACGCTTCGGTGATCACGCCGTGACGCAGCCAGTTCGCGATGTGCTGGCTGGAGATGCGCAGCGTCGCGCGGTCTTCCATCAGGCCGACGTCATGGATGTCGGGCACCTTCGAGCAGCCGACGCCCTGTTCGACCCAGCGCACGACGTAGCCGAGAATGCCCTGCGCGTTGTTCTCGACTTCGCTCAGGATCTCGCTTTCGCTCCAGGCGGCGCGCTCGACGACCGGCACGGTCAGCAGCCCTTCGAGCAGCGTGTCGCGCTCGCTCGCGTACGGCGTCTTCTCGAGTTCCTGCTGGACGGCCTGCACGTCGACCAGGTGGTAGTGCAGCGCGTGCAGCGTGGCGGCGGTCGGCGACGGCACCCATGCGGTGTTCGCGCCGGCGCGCGGATGCGCGATCTTCTGCTCGAGCATCGCGTGCATCAGGTCCGGCATGGCCCACATGCCCTTGCCGATCTGCGCGCGGCCGCGCAGGCCGGCCGACAGGCCCGCCAGCACGTTGTTGCGCTCGTACGACTGGATCCACGCCGACGACTTCATGTCGCCCTTGTGGATCATCGGGCCCGCTTCCATCGCGGTGTGCATCTCGTCGCCGGTGCGGTCGAGGAAGCCGGTGTTGATGAACGCGACGCGCGCGGCGGCCGCGGCGATGCAGGCGGCGAGGTTCACGCTGGTGCGGCGCTCCTCGTCCATGATGCCCATCTTCAACGTGTTGCGCGGCAGGTTGTACAGATCCTCGATGCGCGCGAACAGCGTATCGGCGAACGCGACTTCGACCGGGCCGTGCATCTTCGGCTTCACGATGTAGATCGAGCCCGTGCGCGAGTTGCGCTTGGCCTTCAGGTCGTGCAGCGCGCACAGCGTCGTGACGACGCCGTCGAGGATCCCTTCCGGAATCTCGTTGCCGTCGCGGTCGAGCACCGCGCCGATCGTCATCAGATGGCCGACGTTGCGCACGAACAGCAGCGAGCGGCCGTGCAGCGACAGCGTGCCGCCGGCCGGCGTCGTGTATTCGCGATCGGCGTTCAGGCGGCGCGTGAAGTGCTTGCCGCCCTTCGCGACTTCTTCGACCAGCGTGCCCTGCATCAGGCCGAGCCAGTTGCGGTAGAGCTGGACCTTGTCGTCGGCGTCGACGGCCGCGACGGAATCCTCGCAGTCGATGATCGTGCTGACCGCGGCTTCGAGCACGACGTCCTTCACGTTCGCGAGATCGGCGCGACCGATGGGGGTCGATGCGTCGATCTGGATCTCGAGGTGCAGGCCGTTGTGCTTCAGCAGGATCGCGGACGGCGCATCGGCCGCACCCTGGTAGCCGACGAACTGCGCCGGCTGCGCGAGGTGCGTGACGCCCTTGCCCGTTTCGACGGCGAGCTGGCCGTCCTGCACGCGGTAGCGCAGCGCGTCGCGGTGCGAGCCGCTCGCGAGCGGCGCCGCGTTGTCGAGCACGTTGCGCGCGTAGTCGATCACGCGCTGGCCGCGCGTCGGGTTGTAGGCCGACGTGCGTTCGGCGCCGCCGTCTTCGGGCAGCGCATCGGTGCCGTACAGCGCGTCGTACAGGCTGCCCCAGCGGGCGTTGGCGGCGTTCAGCGCATAGCGCGCGTTCGACAGCGGCACGACGAGCTGCGGGCCGGCTTGCGTGGCGATCTCGCTGTCGACGTTCGCGGTGGCTGCCGCGACGTTCGACGGGGCCGGCACGAGGTAGCCGATCTTTTCGAGGAACGCGCGATACGCGGCATGGTCGCGCACCGGGCCGGGGTGCGCGCGGTGCCACGCGTCGAGTTCCTGTTGCAGGCGGTCGCGTTCCGCGAGCAGTTCGCGGTTGCGCGGCGCCAGGTCGTGCACCAGGGCCGAAAAACCGCTCCAGAACGCGGCCTTGTCGATGCCGGTGCCCGGCAGTACTTCGTTTTCAATGAACTGGCTGAGCGCTGGCGCGACTTGCAGTCCTGCTTGGTCGATCATCGTGAATCCTCCCGGGGAAAAATGCGCGCGCGTGGCCTGGCTGGTTATCCCGCGACGCTTTGTGTGCCGGCGCGGGCGATCTGCGCGTCCTGCTCGGACTTTACGCCAGACACACCGATCGCGCCCGCAATGCGGCCGTCCACCGTCACCGGCACGCCGCCTTCGAGCAACCCCGTCAGCGGCACGCTCAGAAACGCCGTGCGGCCACCGTTGATCATATCCTCATACGCCTTCGTCTCGCGACGGCCGAGCGCCGCTGCGCGCGCCTTGTCCTGCGCGATGTACGTGCTGGCGGCCGACGCGCCGTCCAGGCGCGCGAACGCGAGCAGGTGGCCGCCGTCGTCGACGATGGCGATCGACACGGCCCAGCCGTGACGTTCGGCTTCGGCGCGGGCCGCGGCGAGCATGCGTTCGACGTCGGCGAGTTCGAGTTCGGGTTTCGTTTTCATGAAAATCCTCCGGAATCAGCGGTCAGTTGACGAGTCGGTTGTCGACGAGCTCGATCCAGTGGCGCACGGACGTGCGGCCCGCGCCGTTCAGGTGAGTCTGGCAGCCGATATTGGCCGTGACAATCAGGTCTGGCCGTGCGGCTTCGAGCGCATCGAGCTTGTTGTCGCGCAGTTTCGTCGCGAGTTCGGGTTGCGTGAGCGAATAGGTGCCGGCCGAGCCGCAGCACAGATGGCCGTCGGCGACATTCGTCAGATCGAAGCCGAGCCGCGTCAGGATGTGCTCCACCGCGCCGCCGAGCCGCTGCGCGTGCTGCAGCGTGCACGGGCAATGGACCGCGACGCGGCGCGGCGCGGCATCGGCCAGCGCGTCGAGCGGCTCGGCCGCGATCACTTCCGCGAGGTCGCGCGCGAGCGCGCTGACGCGTCGCGCCTTGTCCGCATAGACGGGGTCGGAGCGCAGCAGGTCGCCGTATTCCTTCACGAATGCGCCGCAGCCGCTCGCCGTCAGCACGATCGCTTCCGCGCCCGCCTCGATCGCGGGCCACCACGCGTCGATGTTGCGGCGTGCGCGGGCCAGGCCGGCGTCCTGTGCGTTCAGGTGATATTCGGTCGCGCCGCAGCAGCCCGCTTCGCGCGCCGGCGTGACGCTGATGCCGAGCCGGTCGAGCACGCGCGCGGCGGCTGCGTTGGTGTTCGGCGACAGCGAAGGCTGCACGCAGCCTTCCAGCATCAGGACGCGCCGTGCGTGGCGCACGGGCGGGCGCGGCGTGGCCGCGGGCACGGCGGCAGGGATCTTGTCCTGCAGCGTGCCCGGCAGCAGCGGGCGCAACGCGCGGCCGGCCTTCAGCAGCGCGGCGAAGGTGGCCGGCCTCGGCACGACGTGGCGCAGGCCCGCGCGCAGCAGGCGCTCGCGCGCCGGGCGGCGGGCGCGCTTTTCCGCTTCCGCGCGGCCGATGTCGAGCAGCGTGTGATAGCGCACGCCGGACGGGCACGTCGTTTCGCAGTTGCGGCAGCTCAGGCAGCGGTCGAGATGCTGCTGCGTGCGTTCGCCGCACGGCTCGCCTTCGAGCATCTGCTTGATCAGGTAGATGCGTCCGCGCGGCCCGTCGAGCTCGTTGCCGAGCACCTGGTAGGTCGGGCAGGTCGCATTGCAGAAGCCGCAGTGCACGCATGCGCGCAGGATCGCTTCCGCTTCGTCGGCCCGGTCGAGGGCCTTGCTGGCTTCGCTGAGATTGGTTTGCATCGGCGGTTCGGAATCGGGTGGCGTCAGACGTCCGCGTACAGGCGGCCGGGATTGAAAATCGCATGCGGGTCGAGCTGGGCCTTCAACTGCCGATGCACGCGCAACAGCGCGGCCGGCAGCGGCTGGAACGGCTCGGGCGTGACGCCCGGCGTGAAGCAGGTCGCGTGGCCGCCCCACTGCGCGGCGAACCGCTGCACGTCGGCCGGCGCGGCATCGCTCTTCAGCCAGCGCTGCGCGCCGCCCCAGTCGACCAGCAGCGCGCCGGGCAGCGCGTCGAGCGGCGCGGCGGCCGGCACCGACACGCGCCACAGCGGGCGCGGATCGTCGAAGAACGGCAGCGACAGGTCGCGCAGGCGCGCCCAGAACCGGTCGTCGCGATCGTCCAGCCGCTCGCCGCCGATCGTGTCGCGCGCGGCCTTCACCGAGCCCTCGCCGCCTTCGATCCGCACGCGCAGCACGCCGTCCGCGTGGCAGGCGCCAGCGAGCGGCAGCCCGGCGCGCCGCCATCCGGCAATGCGTTGCACGGCTTCGGCCGCCGTGAGCGGCAACGCGAGATCGCCGGTAGAGCGCGGTTTCGGCAGCACCTTCAGCGACACCTCGGTCACGACGCCGAGGCAACCGAAACTGCCGGCGAGCAGCCGCGACACGTCGTAGCCCGCGACGTTCTTCATCACCTCGCCGCCGAAGCGCAGGTGTTTCGCGTGGCCGGTGATCACGCGGCAGCCGAGCACGAAATCGCGCACCGCGCCGGCCCACGGGCGGCGCGGCCCCGACAGCCCGGCCGCGAACATCCCGCCGACGGTCGCCGTGCCGCCGAACGATGGCGGCTCGCACGGCAGCATCTGGCCGGCCGCGTCGAGCATCGCTTCGAGTTCGGCGAGCGGCGTGCCCGCGCGGGCGGTGATGACGAGTTCGGTCGGGTCGTACGCGACGATGCCGCGGTGCGTGCGCACGTCGAGCGTGCGGCCTTCGACCGCGCGGCCGACGAAGGCCTTGGTGCCCGCGCCGCGTATGTGCAGCGGCTGGCAATCGTGGATCGCGGCGTCGACCTGGGCGACGAGCGCCGCGCTGTCGTCGATCGATTCGATTTCGCGTTCGCGTCGCATCAGAAGCGCTCCAGTTCGGGAAACGGCAGCTTGCCGTGATGGACGTGCATCGCGCCGAATTCGGCGCAGCGATGCAGCGTGGGGATGTTCTTGCCGGGATTGAGCAGGCGCTGCGGATCGAACGCGGCCTTCACCGCGTGGAAGAACGTGATTTCGTCGGCGTTGAACTGCACGCACATCTGGTTGATCTTCTCGCGCCCGACGCCGTGTTCGCCGGTGATGCTGCCGCCCACCGCGACGCACAGCTCGAGGATCTTGCCGCCGAGCGCTTCCGCGCGGTCGAGTTCGCCGGGACGGTTCGCATCGAACAGGATCAGCGGGTGCATGTTGCCGTCGCCCGCGTGGAACACGTTCGCGACCGGCAGCGCGTATTCGGCCGACAGCGCCGCGATGCCTTCGAGCACGCGCGGCAGCTCGCGGCGCGGGATCGTGCCGTCCATGCAGTAGTAGTCGGGCGACATGCGGCCGACCGCCGGGAACGCGTTCTTGCGGCCGGCCCAGAAGCGCTGGCGCTCGGCTTCGTCGCGCGCGACGCGGATCTCCGAGGCGCCGGCGTCGCGCAGCAGCGCGGCGACGCGTTCGGCGTCTTCTTCGACATCGGTCGCCGCGCCGTCGAGTTCGCACAGCAGGATCGCCTGCGCGTCGACCGGGTAGCCCGCGTGGATGAAGTCCTCGGCCGCGCGGATCGCGAGGTTGTCCATCATCTCGAGGCCGCCGGGAATCACGCCCGCGCCGATGATGCGCGCGACCGCCCCGCCCGCTTCGGCGACGTCGTCGAAGCTCGCCATCAGCACCTTCACGCTCGGCGGCTTCGGCAGCAGCTTCACGGTCACTTCCGTGACGATGCCGAGCATCCCCTCGGAGCCGGTGAACAGCGCGAGCAGATCGAAGCCAGGTGCGTCGAGCGCGTCGGCGCCGAGCGTCAGCGTATCGCCGTCGATCGTCACGATCTCGACCTTCAGGATGTTGTGCACCGTGAGCCCGTATTTCAGGCAATGCACGCCGCCCGCGTTTTCGGCGACGTTGCCGCCGATCGAGCACGCGATCTGCGACGACGGATCGGGCGCGTAGTAGAGGCCGTACGGCGCGGCCGCCTGCGAGATCGCGAGGTTGCGCACGCCGGGTTGCACGCGCGCGATGCCGGCATCGGCGTCGATGTCGAGAATCTTGTTGAACTTCGCCATCACGAGCAGGATGCCTTTTTCAAGCGGCATCGCGCCGCCCGACAGCCCCGTGCCCGCGCCGCGCGCGACCACCGGCACGCCGAGCGCGGCCGCGACGCGCAGCACCGCGCGCACCTGCTCGACCGTATCGGGCAGCACGACCGCGAGCGGTACCGTGCGGTACGCGGCAAGGCCGTCGCACTCGAACGGCTTCAGCGCCTCGCGCTCGTGCAGCACGTCGAGGCCGGGCGCCGCCGCGTTCAGCGCGGCGACGAGCGTGTCGCGATCGACCGTCGCCAGCGGGCCGTCGATCCGTTCGTCGTAGGTGAAACTCATCGTGTGTCTCCGTCTCCACCATGCAGGCAGCCGCGTGGGTGGCGGCGCGCCGGATGGACGGCATTCTTGGCGGGACGTGCGGGCGTGTCCAGACGTCGCGCGAGTGGTCATACCAGTTTTTGGAACAGGGTCCGGAAGCAGATCTCGATGAAGTCGAAAAACATAACAACGACAAGGGCTTGTGCGAAAATCGACGCAATTCGTCCGAAGTGGTCATACCAGTATGGAAATGCAGGATCGACAGGCGCCCGCGCGCAATGTGGCCGACGTCGTTGCCGAGCGGATCGAGCAACTGATCGTCGACGGCGTGCTGAAGGCCGGCCAGGCGCTGCCGTCCGAGCGGCGGCTGACCGAGAAGCTCGGCGTGTCGCGCACGGCCGTGCGCGAAGGAATGAAACTGCTGCGTGCGCGCGGGATCATCGATACGACGCACGGCAAGGGCTCGTTCGTCGCGAGCCTGACCCCGCAGCGCGAAGTCTCGCCGATGATGCATCTGCTCGGCTCGCAGCCGCGCACGCTGTACGACCTGTTCGAGGTACGCGGGATGCTCGAGACCGAAGCCGCGCGGCTCGCCGCGCTGCGCGGCACGCCCGCCGACTTCATCCTGATCCGGCGCCGTTACGAGGAAATGACGGCGGCCGACGCGCAGGATCTCGATCCGGCCGCGCGCGCGAAGCTCGACCACGCGTTCCATCTCGCGATCTGCGAGGCATCGCACAATCCGGTGCTCGTCAATACGCTGCAATCGTTGACCGATCTGCTGCTCAGTTCCGTGTTCGCATCGGTGAACAATCTCTATCACCGCGAGCCGTTGAAGAAGCAGATCGACCGCCAGCATGCGCGGCTCTACAACGCGGTGACCGGGCGGTTGCCCGATCAGGCGCGCAAGGCCGCGAGCGAACATATCCGCCAGTGCGTCGACTATCTGCGCGAGATCGAACAGGAGGAGCAGCGGCTCGTGCGCTCGACGCTGCGGCTCGAAGGATGGACCTGAGGTGAGCGCATGTTGAAGCGGCCGCAGCCGCAATGACGTTCGTCAAGGAAATCGTCATCGTGAAGCGGCCTGATGGGTAAATATGTCACAATGTGATCAATTCGATGCGCGGCCCGACACGACCGTTTCGCCTTTGCGCGACACGTGCTTTGGCGGTTAACCGTGACGCGCCGCCGATCCTTGAAGGAGGACGCTGCATGTCGATTCCGACGCGTGGCGACGGGCCCGAGGCCCGCGCCGTCCAGATCCTGCATCGCCCAGTCTGCGACCTGCTCGGCTGTGCATGGCCGATCGTGCTCGCGGGCATGGGCGGCGTTGCGCGGGCCGAGCTTGCGAGTGCGGTGAGTGCCGCCGGCGGGTTCGGTTTTCTCGGGATGGTGCGTGAGCCGGTCGCGTTGATCCGGCGCGAGGTCGGGTTGGTGCGCGCGGCCACCGAGCGGCCGTTCGGCGTGAACCTGATTCCCGCGTCGACGCCGCCTGACCTGCTCGATGCACAGCTCGATGCGTGCATCGAATTGCGGGTGCCCGTGGTTGCCCTGTTCTGGGATGTGATGCCGGGCGTCGTGCGGCGTCTGCGCGATGCGGGCGTGCGGGTGGTGCATCAGGTCGGGTCGCTCGACGATGCGCGCGCGGCGGAGGCGGCCGGTGCACAGGCGCTGATCGTTCAGGGGCACGAGGCTGGCGGCCATGTGCGTGGCGATCGACCGTTGGCCGAGCTGTTGCCCGACGTGGTTCATGCGACGCGCTTGCCGGTGCTGGCGGCAGGCGGGATCGTCGATGGTGCCGACGTGGCCGCCGTGATGGCGCTCGGCGCGCAGGGCGCCGTGATGGGCACCGCATTCATCGCGACGCACGAGTCGTTCGCGCATGCGTATCACCAGCAGCGGATCGTCGACGCGCGTGAAGGCGACGCACTGCTGACCGACATCTTCCATATCAACTGGCCGCGCGGCGCGCGGGTGCGTGTGCTGCCGTCGAGTGTCACGCGCGGCGAACGCGGCGATCCGTTCGGCGATGAGCGCGTCGTGATCGGCGACGAGGAAGGGCGGCCGATCTATCTGTTCAGCACCGATTCGCCGCTGCGTACGATGACCGGCGACTTCGAGGCGATGGCGCTGTATGCGGGGACGGGGGCAGGGCGGATCGGTGCGATCGAATCGGCCGGCGACGTGCTGCGCCGTATCGTGCTCGATGCGGCGGCGATCGTCGAGAAAGGGGCGGTCGCGGTACCGGCAGGCGAGTCGGACGAGAATCGGACGGCGTTGCTCGCGGCGCTCGATGAATTGCTGGAGGCCGAGCGCGCCGGGGCACGCGTTGCGTCGGAGACGGCGGCAGAGGTGACGGAGGATGCCGAACTCCACCGGCTGATCGCGCATATCCGCCAGGACGAAGCGCACTGGTGCAGCGTGCTCGTCGATGCGATTCGCACGCTTGGCGCAACGCCGACGCGCGCGACCGGCTCGTTCTATGAAAAGGCGATGGCGATCGACGATCTGGCCGAGCGGATGGCGTTCCTGAACCGCGGGCAGCGGTGGGTCGTGCGCAAGCTGCAGGCGCTGCTGCCGACGCTTGCGGATCTGGATATGCATCACGCGCTGTCGTTGATGCTGGTCGCGCACGAGAAGAATATCGGGGCGGTGGATGTGAGGTTGAGGGGCGGGGTGGGCGACGCGTAGTCGGGCCTGCGAGACATCCAGCGTCCGACCCGGCGGGAGAGCCGAAAGGCGGGAAACCTCGACGGTGGCCTCGCCGTGTAACGACAGGCCGATATCCGCCAATCGCCCGACCAGCATGCCTTGCGCACGGCTGACGTCAGCGAGTGGCATGGCGAGTGTCGGGGGGGCGAAGCGCCATGCAGGCCAGTCGGCCGACTCCCCGATGAAGGGGGGAATCTCCGCTCATGATGCGGAGATTCCCCCACCGATTGGCCGCGCGATTCAATATTCACCGCAAATTATGCGGTGAATAGCCGCTCTATTCCCCGCACCGTCAACCCGTCGGAATAAAAAAAGCCCGCCGAAGCGGGCCAACCTCTCGATGAAGAGGGGTGATGCGAATCCGTGACCCACGCCGGCTCAACCCTTCGTCGCGCCGAACGTCAGCCCCGCGACGAAATGCTTCTGCATCGCGAAGAACATCGCGACCGACGGCAGCGCGGCGAGAATCGACCCGGCCGACACAAGATTCCACGACGTCGTCCATTGCCCCTTCAGCGCGGCGACGCCCACGGTGATCGGCGCGGCATCATCGCCCTGCGTCAGGCACAGCGCCCAGAAGTAATCGTTCCACACGAACGTGAACACGAGAATCGCGAGCGCGGCCAATGCAGGGCGGATCAACGGCAGCACGATCCGCCAGAACACCGTCCACTCGCCCGCGCCTTCGATCCGCGCCGCCTCGATCAACTCGAACGGCAGCTGCTTGATGAAATTGCGCAGAAACAGCGTACAGAACCCCGTCTGAAACGCGACATGAAACAGGATCAGCGCCTCGACGGTGTTGAACACGCCCAGCCTGAGCGACAAGTCCCGCACCGGAATCATCAGCACCTGCACCGGCACGAAGTTGCCCGCGACGAACGTGCCGAACAACGCGGTATTTCCGCGAAACCGGTAGGTCGCGAGCGCGAACCCGGCCATCGCAGCCAGCGCGATCGAACCCAGCACCGACGGCACCGTGATCTGCACGCTGTTCCAGAAGTAATGCAGCATCGGCGACGTGGTCAGCGCGTCGCGATAGTTCTCGATCATCGAGAAGTGCCGCGGCCAGCCCCAGTAGTGACCTTCGACGAGCTCCTCGGTCGAGCGCACCGACGTGACGAACACCGCGATCATCGGCAACAGCCAGATCACGAGCGCGACGGGCAGCGACAGCTTGTACAGCCGGCGCGATACCGGCTTCCAGTGGGCAACGGGTGTCGGAAACATGATGAGTGAATTCCCGGTAGGTCACTGCTCGTTGCGCAGCATGCGGCGCAACTGGAACACGATGTAGACGAGCATGATCGCGAACAGCACGACTGCGATCGCCGCGGAATAGCCGAGCCGGTAGTACTTGATCGCCTGGTCGTACATGTAATACGCGAGCACGGTCGAGCTCTCGAACGGGCCGCCGCCCGTCATGACCGAGATCAGGTCGAAGCTGCGCAGCGCGCCGATCACGGTGACGACGATCGCCATGAACGTGGTCGGCCGCAACTGCGGCAGCACGACGTGCCAAAGCAGCGCGAAGCCGCGCGCGCCTTCCATCCGCGCCGCTTCGATCTGCTCGGGGTTCACCGACGTGAGGCCGGTCAGGTACAGGATCATGCAGTAGGCCGTTTGCGGCCACAGCGCGGCGAACACGATGCCGAGCGTCGTGTAGCGCGCATCGCCGAGCACCGGAATGCCGTGCCCGGCGATGAGCGCGAGCAGGCCGAAGGTCGGGTCGTAGAACCACGAGAAGATCAGCCCGACGACCACGCCGGACAGCACGAACGGCGCGAAGAACAACGACTTCACGAGCCGGATGCCGGCAACGGCCTGGTTCAGGTACAGCGCGAGCGCGAGGCCGAGCGGCGGCGCGAGCATGAACAGCACGAGCCAGATCACGTTGTTGCGCAACGCGGTGTAGAACGTCGGCGCGTGCAGCAGCTCGACGTAATTGGCGAGGCCGACGAACGTGCGCTCGGTCATCCCGTCCCAGTTGCAGAGGCTCAGCCACAGCGTCGACAGGATCGGCCAGATCACATAGACGGCAACCATCGCGCACGCGGGCGCGAGAAAGAGCCACGCGGCGCGTCGCTGTCGCCGCACGGCCGGCGACGGGCGGCGCGCGGGCAGCGCGGCGGGTGTGCTGCGGCCCGGCGGTACGGCGGCCGGGGCGGCAGGCGTTTCGACGGGTCTGGACGCGATCGGACTGGACACGGCAAGCCTCCTGGGCGAACGCGGCGGCGCACGGCCGCCGCGTGAGTCACGCGATTACTTCTTGTAGATCCGCTTGCGGGTCTGCTCGAGTTGCGCGAGCACAGAATCGAGCTGCGCGGGATTCGCGACGAACTGCTGCATCCCCTTCATCCCTTCGTCGGCCATTTCCTTCGTCATGTCGCGGTCGTAGAACTGCGCGACGCCGCCCTTCGTGTCGGCGAGGATCCGGAAGCCGATCCGCGAGATGGGATCGTCCGGCTCCGGCGACTTGCTGTTCGCCGACAGCGAGCCGAGCCCCTCGGCGAGCTTCGCGCCCATCTCGGGCGTTTCGACGAACGCGAGGAAGGTATGCGCGTCGGCCTTGTTCTTCGCCCTGGTCGGGATGTGCAGCGATTCGACCGGGCCGTCCTCGGCGGTCGGCACCTTCGGGTCGATGATCGGGAAGCGGTAGTAGCCCATTTCCTGCTTCATGTTCGGCGGAAAGCCCGCGGCGATGAAGGTGCCCATCAGCATCATCGCGGCCTTGCCCTGGAACAGGAACGGCTGCGCGCCGTCGAGATCGTAGGACAACGCGTTGTCGATGAAGTAGCCCGCGTCGATCAGCGATTTCCACGTCGTGTAGACCTTCTTCACGCGCGGGTCGGTGTACGGCACGTCGCCGGCCATCAGCTGCTGGTGGAACGCGTTGCCGTTCAGCCGCAGGTCGAGATAGTCGAACCAGCCGGCGAGCGTCCACGCGTCGCGGCCGCCGACCGCGATCGGCGTGATGCCGGCCGCCTTCAGCTTCTTGCACGCATCGAGAAACTGGTCCCAGGTCTTCGGCTCGTCGGCGATGCCGACCTTGCGGAACAGGTCCTTGCGGTAGAACAGCCCCCACGAGTAATAGACGGTCGGCGCCGCGTACTGCTTGCCGTTGTACGACGATGCGTCGCGCGTCGACGCGTACATCGCGCCCCAGCCGTTCTTCGCCCAGTCGCCGCTCAGGTCCTCGAACAGCCCGCGCTTCGCGTAGTACGCCATCCGCTCGCCCGCGTGCCAGTTCACCACGTCGGGCGCGACGGTCGTGAGCCACGCGGGGAGCTGCACCTTGTACGCTTCCTCGTCGATGAAGGTGGGCTTCACGTCGATGTCGGGATGGGCCTTGTGGAACGCCTCGAGCGTCGACTGCCAGACCGCGCGCTGGCTGGCACCCTTGAACGCGATGTTGATCGTCAGCGTGCCCGCGTGGGCCGGTGCGGCCGCGCCGAACGATGCGGCGGCGATCGCGGCGGCCGTCGCAAGCCGGGCGGCGACGCGAAGGGGGCGATGTGTCATGTGTGTCTCCAGTCCTGTGTGTCGTTGTGCGTGACCGGCGCGCGTCATGTCGTCATGGCGCCGGGGCGGTTGCTACGAACGGCTTCGATACACGGCGACGCCTTGCGGCTCGACCTGCGCGGCGCCGACCACGAATGCGGACGGCGGCACTGCGTCGATCGTGTGCGGCGTGTCGCGGTAGTTGAATACGTAGGTGAGGCCGCCGCGCCGGCTGATGCGCAGACCGTCGCCGAGCGGTGCCGGCGCGAGGCCGGCTTCCGTTGCGACGTCGGCGAACAGGCGCGCGGTGGTCGCGTCGTCGAACAGCGCGGCCCAGTAATGCAGCGTGCCGTGCGATACGCAGGCCGGGTGACCGTCGGTGAAGCGTGCGCGTACGACGCTGCGGGCATCGTCGTCCTTGTTGGGCAACTCGACGAGATCGCGCCAGTGACGCGCGTCGCCGGTGAGCGGCGAGCCGTCGCGCAACGTGCCGTCGATCCGCTCGGTCACGTTCGGCCGCAGCGATTCGACACGCCATACGCGCATCGGCAGGATCGACGCGAGCGGGCCGGGCGGCAGCGTCGGCGGAATCTGCAGGTCGGCGGTCTTCGAGCCGGTGCGCGGGCCGAACACCGCATGCGCACCGGATGCGGCGAGCCGTGCCGCGAAGTCGTCCGGCACGACCGGCAGCGGCGGCACGACGACGAGCCGGTAGCCGTCGAGCGGTGCGTGCGTGGAAACGATGTCGACGTCGAGGCCGAGCGAGCGCAGCGCCGAGTAGTACTCGAACGCGAAGCGCGGGTAGTGGAAATCGGCGCCTTGCGGCTGGATTTCGAACAGCCACTTCGCGTCGTAGTCGAACACCAGCGCGACGGGGGCGCGCACCGGGCCGTTCGCGTCGGCGTCCGTGCCGGCGTCGAGCACGGCGGCGATTTCGCGCGCGACGCGCTGCGCTTCGCGGCCGCCTTCGTCGAGTCGATCGTCCGGCGTGTGCAGGCCCGCATGCATCTGTTCCTGCGCGAACGGCGCCTGCCGCCAGCGGAAGTACGACACGCAGCCGGCGCCGTGCGCGAAGGCTTCCCAACTCCACAGCCGCACCATGCCCGGCAGCGGCGCGGGGTTCCACTGCGCCCAGTTCACGGGCCCCGGCTGCTGCTCCATTACCCAGAACGGCAGCTTCGACATCCCGCGATAGAGATCGTGGTTGAACGACGCGAAATCGGGGTGGCCGGTGCGCAGCCAGCGCGCCTTCACGTCGGGCGCGAACCATTGCTCCTCGAGCGCGCCGAGCGGGTAGCTGTCCCACGTCGCGATGTCGAGGTCGCGCGCCACTTCGTAGTGGTCGAACTCGGTGAAGAGCTGCATGAAGTTGTGCGCGACGGGGCGGCCCGGCGAATGCGCGCGGATCACGTCGACCTGCATCCGGTGATAGCGCGCGACTTCGTCGGAGGCGAAGCGCCGGTAGTCGAGGCGATGCGACGGATGCGCTTCGGTCACGGTGCCGACCGGCGCGTCGACTTCGTCGAAATGGCGGTATTCCATGCTCCAGAACACGGTGCCCCATGCGCGGTTCAGCGCGTCGATGGTGCCGTAGCGAGCCTTCAGCCATTCGCGAAAGCGCGCGAGCGCGGCGGGCGAGTAGCTGACGACCGTCTGGTGGCAGCCGAGCTCGTTGTCGGTCTGCCAGTAACGCACGGCCGGGTGGCGGCCGTAGCGTTCGGCGACCGCCGTGCAGATCCGGCGCGATGCTTCGAGATAGGTCGGCGACGAGAAGTCGTAGTGGCGGCGCGAGCCGAACTTGCGCGGCCGGCCGTCCGCGCCGATCGCGAGGATGTCGGGGTGACGGTCGACGAGCCACTTCGGCGGCGTCGCGGTCGGCGTGCACATGACGACCTCGAGGCCGGCCGCGCCGAGCACGTCGATCGCGCGATCGAGCCAGCCCCAGTCGTATTCGCCCGGCGACGGCTCGATGCGGCTCCAGGCGAATTCGGCAATCCGCACCTGCGCGATGCCGAGTGCCTTCATCCGGCGGGCGTCGTCCGCCCACATCGATTCCGGCCAGTGTTCCGGGTAGTAGCAGACTCCGAGGCGCATGCCCGATCCTTATGCGTAGTGGTGGACTGGGAGATCGGCGCGCGCGGGCACCGCGCGGCCGTCTTCGGTGAAGAGGTGGCAGGCCGCGGCCGGCGCATGGGCGTGCACGCGCTCGCCGCGGCGCAGCGGCGCATCGCCGGGCACTTTCGCGATCAGCGGGGTGCCGCCGGGCTGGTCGAGGTGCACGTAGGTCTGCTCGCCGAGGCGTTCGACCAGCACGACGTCGCGCGCGAGCGCGGTCGCGTCGGGCGCGGCGCCGAGCGTCAGGTGTTCGGGGCGGATGCCGAGCGTGACGGTCGCGCCCGGCGCGAGCGCGGCGCCGTCGCGCGGCAGCGTGAAGGTCTCGCCGGACGGCGCGACGGTGACGGTCGTGTGCCGCGCATCGCACGTGGTGACGACGGCCGGCAGGAAGTTCATCCGCGGCGAGCCGATGAAGCCGGCGACGAAGCGGCTCGCCGGATGGTGATAGAGGTCGAGCGGCGCGCCGACCTGCGCGATGCTGCCGTGTTGCGCGGTGTCGGCGCCGGTGTGCAGCAGCACGATCTTGTCGGCGAGCGTCATCGCTTCGGTCTGGTCGTGCGTCACGTAGACGACGCTCGCCCGTTCGAACTGGCGGTGCAGTTTCGCGATCTCGACGCGGGTCTGGCCGCGCAGCGCCGCGTCGAGGTTCGACAGTGGCTCGTCGAACAGGAACACGCCGGGCTCGCGCACGATCGCGCGGCCGATCGCGACGCGCTGCCGCTGGCCGCCGGACAGCGCCTTCGGCTTGCGCTCGAGCAGCGTGTCGAGCTGCAGGATCCGCGCGGCGTCGCGCACCTTCCGGTCGATCTCGGCCTTCGGCACGCGTGCGAGCTTCAGCCCGAACGCCATGTTCTCGTAGACCGTCATGTGCGGAAACAGCGCGTAGCTCTGGAACACCATCGCGACGCCGCGCTCGGCGGCCGGCACGTCGTCGACGCGGCGGCCGTCGATCGACAGCTCGCCGTCGCTCAGATCCTCGAGGCCCGCGATCATCCGCAGCAGGGTCGACTTGCCGCAGCCGGACGGGCCGAGGAACACGCAGAACTCGTGCGCGCCGATCTCCAGATCGACGTCGCGAATGACCGGCGCGTGCTCGCCATAGGCTTTCTGCACGCGTCGCATCGAGATGCTCGCCATTGTCTCCGCTCCATGTTTTAATGCGCTTTCGTCGATGCTTAAGCGCTTAATCATCGCGATCAAAAAAAGAGCCGGTCCCGATCGCGGCCGAGTCGCGCCCGTCGGTCGGGCGGCTGGGTGTGCGGCGATAGTGCGCCGCTTCGGTAAGCGAAGCAAATACTGGATCGGCATCTCATATAGTGAGCAAGCGATGGCAACACTGGATGAAGTTGCGCGCCGCGCTGGCGTGACGGCCGCGACGGTCTCGAACGTGCTGCGCAACCGCGGGCGGGTGGGTGACGCGACGCGTGCGCGGGTGCTGGAAGCGGTGGAGGCGCTCGGGTATCGGCCGCATCTGGCCGCGCGGGCGCTCGCGGAAGGGCGTGCGCCGACGGTCGCGCTGATGGTATCGAGCATCGCGAACCCGTTCTATCCCGAGTTCGCGCTCGCGGTCGAGCGCGCGGTGCGCCGCAACGGGCAGTTCCTGATCGTCTGCAATACGAATGAAGATCCGTTGCAGGGGCGGGCGTATCTCGACCAGATCGCCGGGACGATTTCCGAAGGCATTCTCGTGACCAACGCGAACCTGCACCTGCCGGATCTGGTGGAGGTAGCGCGGCGCGGCGTGCCGGTCGTGCTGTGCCTGTGGGAGCGGCCCGATGCGCCGCCCGACGGGTTGCCTTGCGTGGCGGTGGATTTTCGCGAGGCGGGGCGGATCGCGACGCGGCATCTGGTCGAACTTGGGCATCGCGAGATCGGCGTGATCGTCGGCGGCTCGGCGAGCGGCGTGCAGGCGGCGCGCTACGACGGTTTCGTCGACGTGATGCGCGAAGCGGGGCTCGACGCGTCGATCGTCGCGGCCGAGCCCGATTCGATCGAAGGCGGCGTGCGTGCGGCGGGCCGCCTGCTCGACGCGCATCCGGGGCTGACCGCGCTGGTCGCGACCAACGACCTGCCGGCGATCGGCGCGCTGCACGCGGCGGCCGACCGCGGCAGGCGCGTGCCCGACGACCTGTCGATCGTCGGCATTACCGACATTCATCTGGCCAGCGACACGCGTCCGACGTTGACGACCGTCGCGATCCCGACCGCCGAGGCGGCGGGGCTCGCGGTCGAATTGCTCAATGCGTTGCGTGAGGCGGGTGGGCAGGTGGACGAGGCGTCGCGGGTGCGGACGGCGTCATTGCCGCGGCTCGTCGTGCGCGGGACGACCGGCGCAGCGCCGGGGCGGCGCACGGCGGCTTAGACGTCGCGGGAGGTCGCGCTGTGTCACGCCACACGTGGCGTGGTGTGCCGGCGCGCGGTGCAACGGGCGAAGCGGCGAATGGCGCTGGCCGCCGGCCACTGAACGGAACCGGAGTCCGGGCCGGATTGGCCGCCGGCCTCACTCGCCGTCGCCTTCGACGAGCCGCATCACGATCCGCCGCGCCGATTCGAGATGCGCGACCGTCATCGCACGGGCGCCACGCGCATTGCGTTCCCTGCACGCTTGCAGGATGTCCGTGTGCTCGACCTGGAACGACGGCGTATCCGCGAGCAGCGTCGCCTGCAGCCGCTCGTACCGCTCGACCTGGCTGCGCAATTCCGCGATCGCCGTCAACAGCCGCTCGTTGCCGCAGCACGAATACAGCAGCGCATGAAACTCGCGGTTCAGCTCGCCTTGCCGGCGCGGCGCGCCCGATTCGCCGAGCAGCCGGTGCACGAGCTCGGCGCGCGCCAGCGTCTCGTCGTCGAGCCGCTTCACGCTGCGAAAAATCGCATCGCCTTCGAGCAGCACGCGCATGTCGTAGATTTCCTGCACGTCGGACGCGCTCAGCATCCGCACGACCGCGCCGCGATTGCGGAAGATGTCCAGCAGCCCTTCACGCTCCAGGCGCTGGATCGCTTCACGCAGCGGAATCCGGCTGATCCCGAAACGCTCGGCAAGATCGCGCTCGACGAGCCGCTCGCCTGCCTGCAACTCGCCGTTGATGATCATTTCCCGCAGCGATGCGGCCACCGCGTCTGCCGTGGAATCGAGTCTGGCTTCCATGCCCCTGCGCTCCTGAATTTGGAATAATGGTATACCAAATGGCATTCCGGTGCCACAATGGCGGCCTCACGTTCCGATAGCCGAGGAGAGCGAGATGGCGCATGGCGAACACAAGTACCGCGTGGCAGTGGAGTGGACCGGCAACCGGGGAACTGGCACGTCGGGGTATCGCGAATATGGCCGCGATCATGTGATCCGCGCGGGTTCGAAGCCGGATATCCCCGGTTCGTCGGACGCCGCGTTTCGCGGCGATGCGGCGCGCTGGAATCCGGAGGACCTGCTGCTGGCGTCGGCATCGGCGTGCCACAAGCTCTGGTATCTGCATCTGTGCTCGGATGCGGGGATCCGCGTGCTCGCGTATGTCGACGACGCCGAAGGCACGATGCTCGACAGCGCCGAGCCGGGGCGCTTCACCGAAATCGTGCTGCACCCGCACGTGACGATTCGCGCCGGCGACGATCGCGAACTGGCGGAGCGGCTGCATCACGCGGCGCATGCGAAATGCTACGTGGCGAACTCCGTCAATTTCCCGATCCGGTGCGAGCCGGTGATCGAATTCGCCGCGGCGTGACGCACGCGAGGGAGACGACGTTGAAGCTCTTCTACTACCCGGGCAACGCAAGCATGGCGCCGCATTTCGTGCTGGAAGAAATCGGCAAGCCGTTCGAGCTTGCGTGGGTCGACCGCACGCGCGACCAGCACAAGTCGCCCGAATATCTCGCGCTCAATCCGAACGGGCTCATTCCGGTGCTGCTCGACGGCGACCTGGTGCTGTACGAGGCGGCCGCGATCTGCCTGCATCTGGCCGATACGCATCCGGAGCAGCGGCTTGCGCCGGACTTCGGCACGCCGGAGCGTGCCCGCTTCTACACGTGGCTGACGTGGCTCACCAATACGCTGCAGGCGACGCTGATCGCGTACTTCTATCCGGAGCGATGGGTCGACGCCGGTAATGCGGCGGGCGCCGCGCAGGTGAAGGCGCATGCGGAGGCGAAGGTGGCGACGCTGCTGGATCAGCTCGACGCGCAGCTCGACGCGAGCGGCGGCCCCTGGCTGCTCGGCGCGCACTATACGGTGCTCGATCCGTATGCGCTGATGCTGTGCCGCTGGACGCGCGGCTTCGCCGAGCCGGCGCGGCAGCGTCCGCGGCTCGGCGGCTATCTGCAGCAGGTGCTCGCGCGCCCGGCGATCCAGCGGGCGCTGAAGACGGAAGGGCTCGCGGCGCCCTGGGTGTAACCGGCGCACGCGGTCGAAACCGCCCGCGTGCCGTTCGGCTTCGACCGGCACGCGCACCGCGCGGGCGGGCCTTCCCGCGCATCGCTACAGCGCGATCCCGTACACGTCCCGCGCGGCCGCGCGGATCGCATCGGCCATCACCGCGACGGCCGGCGAAGGCAGCCGGTCGGTGCGCGTGATGATCCCGAAATCGTCCATCCGGCAATCCATCTCCAGCGGCAGCACGGTGACGATCCCGTGTCGCGCGTAGTACAGCGCGACGTCCTCCGCGAGCACCGCGATCATGTCGCTCTGCTCGATCAACTGCGTGATGAACAGCAGCGCGGCCGTCTCGACGACGTTCGCGGGTGGCGCGAGACTCGCACGCTGGAACACCAGCTCGAAGCGATGGCGCAGCACGCTGCCGGCCGGCGGCATGACCCACGCGGCGCGCTGCACGTCGGCAAGCGACAGCGGCGCCTGCGCGAGCAGCGGATGGCCGGGCCGCACGACCGCGGCGACCGGCTCGCCGGTCAGCGGCTCGTAGCGCAGGTGCAGCTTGTCGTGTTCGGCGGACAGCCGGCCGAGCACGATGTCGAGCTTTTCCTGAGCCAGGTGTTCGAGCAGCGCATTGCTGGTGTCGATCTCGACGGACACGCGCACGTTCGCATGTGTCCCCTTCACGGCCGCGACGGCCGGCGGCACGAGCCGCAGCCCCGGCGACGTGATCGCCCCCACCGCCACATGGCCGAGATGGCCGGCCTTCAGCGCGGCGAGTTCCTCGCGCGCCTGGTCGAGGCTGCCGAGCGCCGCGCGCGCGTGGCGGATCAGCGCGTCGCCGTACAGCGTCGGCCGCATCCCGCGCGGCAGCCGCTCGAACAGCACCGCGCCGATCGACTCCTCCAGCTCGCGCAGCAGTTTCGACGCGGCCGGCTGCGTCATGTTCAGCGCGGCTGCCGCGCGATGAATGCTGCCTTCGTCGGCGAGCGCGACGACCAGCAGCAACTGGCGCGTCTTCAGGCGGCTGCGGTTTCCCCACGGGCTGGCTTCGGTCATCGTACGGGTTTATATCAATATCGGAATGGATATCGTAATCGCCTAAAACGTCATTAGCGAGTTATCAAAATTCTCCCTAGACTCCGTCCGTATCCCGTCACCACAGGACTGACGATGTCGGCAACAAAACCCAGGCTGCGCTCCGCCCAATGGTTCGGCACGAACGACAAGAACGGCTTCATGTACCGGAGCTGGATGAAGAACCAGGGCATCCCCGATCACGAGTTCGACGGTCGGCCCGTCATCGGCATCTGTAATACGTGGTCCGAACTGACGCCGTGCAACGCGCACTTTCGCAAGCTCGCCGAGCACGTGAAGCGCGGGATCTCGGAAGCGGGCGGGTTCCCGGTCGAATTCCCGGTGTTCTCGAACGGCGAATCGAACCTGCGGCCGTCGGCGATGCTCACGCGCAACCTGGCGTCGATGGACGTCGAGGAGGCGATCCGCGGCAACCCGATCGATGCGGTCGTGCTGCTCGCCGGCTGCGACAAGACGACCCCCGCGCTGCTGATGGGCGCGGCCAGTTGCGACGTGCCGGCGATCGTCGTGTCGGGCGGACCGATGCTGAACGGCAAGCTCGAAGGCCGGAACATCGGGTCGGGCACGGCCGTGTGGCAGTTGCACGAAGCGCTGAAGGCCGGCGAGATCGACCTGCATCACTTCCTGTCCGCCGAAGCCGGGATGTCGCGCTCGGCGGGCACCTGCAACACGATGGGCACCGCGTCGACGATGGCGTGCATGGCCGAGGCGCTCGGCGTCGCGCTGCCGCACAACGCGGCGATTCCGGCCGTCGATTCGCGCCGCTACGTGCTCGCGCACATGTCAGGCATCCGTATCGTCGAGATGGCGCTCGAAGGGCTCGTGCTGTCGAAGGTCCTGACGCGCGCCGCGTTCGAGAACGCGATTCGTGCGAACGCGGCGATCGGCGGGTCGACCAATGCGGTGATCCACCTGAAGGCGATCGCGGGCCGCATCGGCGTGCCGCTCGAACTCGAGGACTGGATGCGCATCGGCCGCGACACGCCGACGATCGTCGACCTGATGCCGTCCGGGCGCTTCCTGATGGAGGAGTTCTATTACGCGGGCGGCCTGCCGGCCGTGCTGCGCCGGCTCGGCGAAGGCGGGCTGCTGCCGCATCCCGACGCGCTGACGGTCAACGGCAAGTCGCTGTGGGACAACGTGCGCGAAGCGCCGAACTACGACGACGAGGTGATCCGTCCGCTCGACCGGCCGCTGATCGCGGACGGCGGGATCTGCATCCTGCGCGGCAATCTCGCGCCGCGCGGCGCGGTGCTCAAGCCGTCGGCGGCGAGCCCCGAACTGCTCAAGCATCGTGGCCGCGCGGTGGTGTTCGAGAACCTCGAGCACTACAAGGCGACGATCAACGATGAAGCGCTCGACGTCGATGCCAGCTCGGTGCTCGTGCTGAAGAACTGCGGGCCGCGCGGTTATCCGGGGATGGCGGAAGTCGGCAACATGGGGCTGCCGCCGAAGCTGCTGCGCCAGGGCGTGAAGGACATGGTGCGCATCTCGGATGCGCGGATGAGCGGCACCGCATACGGCACGGTGGTGCTGCACGTCGCGCCGGAAGCGGCCGCCGGCGGCCCGCTCGCGGCGGTGCGCAACGGCGACTGGATCGAACTCGACTGCGATGCCGGCACGCTGCATCTCGACATTACGGATGACGAACTGCAGCGCCGCCTGTCGGACGTCGATCCGAACGTGGCCCCGGGCGTGGCCGGGCAGCTCGGCAAGGGCGGCTATGCGCGGTTGTATATCGACCACGTGCTGCAGGCGGACGAGGGGTGCGACCTCGACTTCCTGGTCGGCACGCGCGGCGCGGACGTGCCGAGCCATTCGCATTGAGCGGGCCGGCGGCGCAACGCGCGCCGCGGCTGCGCGTGGGCATCGGCCCGCGCATCGTCAAGTTGTGAAACCGTGAACGCATGATGGCCTCGCATCGGGGCCGGCGCAGGACGCGAACCATGACATCGAGCAGCACGCCGCGCTATCGCGGCATTTTTCCCGTCGTCCCGACGACCTTTTCCGATACCGGTGAGCTCGACCTCGCGAGCCAGAGGCGCGCGGTCGATTTCATGATCGACGCGGGCTCGGACGGGCTGTGCATCCTCGCCAACTTCTCCGAGCAATTCGCGATCACCGACGACGAACGCGACGTGCTGACCCGCACGATCCTCGAACACGTCGCCGGCCGCGTGCCGGTGATCGTCACGACGTCGCACTACAGCACACAGGTCTGTGCGGCGCGCAGCCTGCGCGCGCAGCAGCTCGGCGCGGCGATGGTGATGGCGATGCCGCCGTATCACGGCGCGACGTTCCGCGTGCCCGAAACGCAGATCTTCGACTTCTATGCGCGCGTGTCGGACGCGATCGGCATTCCGGTCATGATCCAGGACGCGCCCGCGAGCGGCACGCCGCTGTCCGCGCCGTTCCTGGCGCGCATGGCCCGCGAGATCGAGCAGGTCGCGTACTTCAAGATCGAGACGCCGGGTGCGGCGAACAAGCTGCGCGAGCTGATCCGGCTCGGCGGCGACGCGATCGAAGGGCCGTGGGACGGCGAGGAAGCGATCACGCTGCTCGCCGACCTGCACGCCGGCGCGACCGGCGCGATGACGGGCGGCGGGTTTCCGGACGGCATCCGGCCGATCCTCGACGCATTCCGCGCAGGCCGCCATGACGACGCGTTCGCGCGCTATCAGGCGTGGCTGCCGCTGATCAATCACGAGAACCGCCAGTCCGGGATCCTGACCGCGAAGGCGCTGATGCGCGAAGGCGGCGTGATCGCGTGCGAGCGGCCGCGGCACCCGATGCCGGAACTGCATCCGGACACGCGCGCGGAGCTGCTCGCGATCGCGCGCCGGCTCGATCCGCTCGTGCTGCGCTGGGCGCACTGAGCGGATAGCGAAGGAGGAACGCACGATGAGCGACGTAATTTCGCTGGGCGTGATCGGGATCGGCAAGATCGCGCGCGACCAGCATCTGCCGGCGATCGCCGCCGAACCGGGTTTCGCGCTGACCGCATGCGCGAGCCGTCACGCGGAAGTGGCCGGCGTGCGCAACTATCCGGACCTGCGCGCGCTGCTGGCCGCCGAGCCCGAGTTGGATGCGGTGTCGCTGTGCGCGCCGCCGCAGGTGCGCTACGCGCAGGCGCGCGCCGCGCTCGAAGCCGGCAAGCACGTGATGCTCGAGAAGCCGCCGGGCGCAACGCTCGGCGAAGTGGCCGCGCTGGACGCGTTCGCGCGCGAGCGTGGCCTCACGCTGTTCGCGACCTGGCATTCGCGCTGCGCGAGCGCGGTGGAACCGGCGCGCGCGTGGCTCGCGACGCGCTCGATCCGCGCGGTGCAGGTGCACTGGAAGGAAGACGTGCGGCGCTGGCATCCGGGGCAGCAGTGGATCTGGGAGCCGGGCGGCCTCGGCGTGTTCGATCCCGGCATCAATGCGCTGTCGATCGTCACGCGGATCCTGCCGCGCGAGCTCGTGCTGCGCGAAGCGACGCTCTACGTGCCGAGCGACGCACAGATGCCGATCGCGGCCGAACTCGATTGCGCGGATACCGACGGCGTGCCGGTGCGGGCGGAGTTCGACTGGCGGCATGGCCCCGTCGAGCAATGGGAAATCGCGGTCGACACGTCGGACGGCGTGCTCGCGATCAGCCGCGGCGGCGCGCAGTTGTCGATCGACGGCGAGCCGGTCGAGATCGGGCCCGAGCGCGAGTATCCGGCGCTGTATGCGCACTTCCGCGCGCTGATCGCGCGCGGCGAAAGCGACGTCGACGTACGGCCGTTGCGGCTCGTCGCCGATGCGTTCCTGTTCGGGCGGCGCGTCGGGACCGACGCGTTCGGCCGCTGACATCGTGCCGGCGCGCCCGGGCGGCACTGCGACCGCCAGCGCGACCCGGCACGACGGATGTTGAAGACCCAAGCCAATACAAGGAGACACACCGCATGAACCGCACGATTCGCCGCCACACCCTGCGCGCGCTGTTGGCCGCGCTTTGCATCGCGCCGCTCGGGATGACGGGCGCCGCGCACGCCGACGCACCGCTGAAGATCGGCTTCCTGGTGAAGATGCCCGAGCAGGCATGGTTCATCAACGAGCAGAACGCCGCGTCCGCGCTCGGCCAGAAGGAGAACTTCTCGGTCGTGAAGATCGGCACGCCGGACGGCGAGAAGGTGCTGGCCGCGATCGACAACCTCGGCTCGCAAGGCGCGCAGGGCTTCGTGATCTGCGCGCCCGACGTGCGCCTCGGGCCGGCGATCGCCGCGCGCGCGAAGCGCTACAACATGAAGTTCGTGACGGTCGACGACCAGCTCGTCGATTCGACCGGCAAGCCGCTGCCGAACGTGCCGCACCTCGGGATGTCGGCGATCAAGATCGGCAACCAGGTCGGCCAGGCGATCTCCGACGAGATGAAGCGGCGCGGCTGGAAGCCGGAAGAAGTCGGCGCGCTACGCATCACCAACTACGAGCTGCCGACGGCGAAGCTGCGCACCGACGGCGCCACGCAGGCGCTGCTCGCGAACGGCTTCCGCAAGGACAACATCTTCGACGCGCCGCAGAAGACGACCGACGACGAAGGCGGTTTCAGCGCGGCCGCGCCCGTGCTCGCGCGCCATCCGAACATCAAGAAATGGGTGGTCTACGCGCTGAACGAGGAAACCGTGCTGGGCGCGGTGCGCGCGACCGAACAGCTGCATATCCCGGCGGCCGACGTGATCGGCGTCGGCATCAACGGCGCAGGCGAGGCGTTCGCCGAATTCCAGAAGAAGGAGCCGACCGGCTTCTACGGGACGATCGCGGTCAGCTCGACGAACCACGGCAAGGACAGCACGCAGAACCTCGTCGACTGGATCCGCAGCGGCAAGGTGCCGCCGGCCGACACGCAGACGAGCGGCAAGCTGATGACGCGCGCGAACTGGCAGGCCGTGCGCGCCGAGCTCGGCATCTGAGCGTGCGGGGCGACGACGCGATGACGATCCAGACGACGACGGCCGTGTCCGGCAACGCCGCCACCGCGCAAGCTCGTGCCGGTGACGGTGACGGTGCCGGTACGCCGCCGCCCGGCGGCGCGCTGCTCGCGCTCGACGGCATCACCGTGACGTTCCCGGGCGTGCGCGCGCTCGACGCCGTGTCGCTGTCGGTGCGCGCGGGCGAGGTGCACGGCCTGATGGGCGAGAACGGCGCGGGCAAATCGACGCTGCTGAAGGTGCTGTCGGGCGTGAACCAGCCGCAGGCCGGCACGCTGACGCTGAACGGCACGGTGCAGCGCTTCGCGTCGACGCGCGCCGCGCTCGAGGCCGGCATCGCGATCATCTACCAGGAGCTGCATCTGGTGCCCGAGCTGACGGTCGCGGAAAACCTGATGCTTGGGCAACTGCCGAGCCGGCTCGGCGTGGTCGACGAACGCGCGCTCGCCGCGCGTGCGCTCGACGCGCTGGAGCGGCTCGGCGAGCACATCGATCCGGACATCCCGGTGAAGTACCTGTCGATCGGGCAGCGCCAGATGATCGAGATCGGCAAGGCGCTGATGCGCGATGCGCGCGTGATCGCGTTCGACGAACCGACGAGTTCGCTGTCCGCGCGCGAAACGGCGCAGCTGTTCCGGATCATCCGTGCGCTGCGCGCGGAAGGGCGCGCGATCATCTACGTCACGCACCGGATGGAGGAAGTCGACACGTTGTGCGATCGCGTGACGGTGTTTCGCGACGGCCGGCGCATCGAGACGTTCGAATCGGTCGCCGACCTGGACCGCGACCGGCTGATCGGCTGCATGGTCGGCCGCTCGATCGAGGATGTGTACGGCTACCGGCCGCGCGCGGCCGGCGACGTGCTGATCGAGGCGAAGGGGCTGATCGGGCCGGGCTTGGTGGAGCCGGTGTCGTTCGCCGCGCGGCGCGGCGAGATCGTCGGCTTCTTCGGGCTCGTCGGCGCTGGCCGCTCGGAGCTGATGAAGCTGCTGTACGGCGCGGCGCGCCCGAGCGGCGGCCACGTCGAGCTGGGCGGCAAGCGCGTCGCGTTCGCGAGTCCGCGTCACGCGGTGCGCGCCGGCATCGCACTGTGCCCGGAAGACCGCAAGCAGGAAGGCATCGTCGCGATCGCGTCGGTGGCCGACAACCTGAACATCAGCGCGCGCCGTCACTTCAGCCCGGCGCGCATGCTGCTCGACGCACGGCGCGAACGCGAACTCGCGCAACGCTACATCGAGCGGCTCGCGATCAAGACCCCCGACGGCGACACGCCGATCGGCGCGCTGTCGGGCGGCAACCAGCAGAAGGTCGTGCTCGCGCGCTGGCTGGCCGAGCGGATCGACGTGTTCCTGATGGACGAGCCGACGCGCGGCATCGACGTCGGCGCGCGCGCGGAAATCTACAACCTGTTCTACGAACTCGCGGAAGCGGGCCGCACCGTGATCATCGTCTCGAGCGATCTGGCCGAGGTGATCGGCGTGTCGGACCGCATCATCGTGATGAAGGAAGGGCGGATCGCGGGCGAAGTCGTGAAGGCGCAGGCGACGCCCGACACGCTGATCAAGCTCGCGCTGCCGCGCTGAGCGGCGCGCAGTCAACCGCGCAGTCAACCGGAATGCAATCGATATGAGCCAGGCCATGCAACCCCAACGCACTTCCCCGTCCTCCGATGCCGCCGCCGCGCCTGCGCGCGCCCGCGGCGGCGTGTGGCAACTGATCAACCGCTCCGGCATCGTGATGGTGTTCCTGGTGCTGTTCGCGGTGCTGTCGCTGACCGTGCCGGACTTCCTCACGTCGCGCAACATCCAGGGCCTGCTGCTGTCGGTCACGCTGATCGGCTCGATCGCGGTGACGATGATGTTCGTGCTCGCGCTCGGCGAGGTCGACCTGTCGGTCGCGTCGATCGTCGCGTTCTCGGGCGTCGTCGCGTCGACGCTGATCACCGCGACGCACAGCGTGCTGTTCGGCACCGCGGCCGGCATCCTCGCGGGCGGCGCGGTCGGGCTCGTGAACGGCGTGCTGATCGCGCGCTGGCGGATCAATTCGCTGATCGTCACGCTCGCGATGATGGAAGTCGTGCGCGGGCTCGCGTTCATCACGTCGAACGGCGACGCGGTGATGATCTCCGAGGAACGTTTCTTCGAACTCGGCTCCGGCTCGTTCCTCGGCATCTCGTTTCCGATCTGGAGCAACATCGTCGGCTTCATCCTGTTCGGCTTCCTGCTGCGCAAGACGGTGTTCGGCAAGAACGTGCTGGCCGTGGGCGGCAACGGCGAGGCCGCGCTGCTCGCGGGGTTGCCGGTGATGCGCATCAAGATCGCCGTGTTCGTGCTGCAGGGGCTCGTGACCGGCTTCGCCGGCGTGATGCTCGCATCGCGGATGAGCCTCGGCGACCCGAAGACGTCGGTCGGCCTCGAACTCGGCGTGATCTCCGCGTGCGTGCTCGGCGGCGTGTCGCTGACGGGCGGCGTCGCGACGATCTCCGGCGTGCTGGTCGGCGTGCTGATCATGGGCGCGGTGCAGGACGCGATGAGCCTCCTGAACGTGCCGACCTTTTACCAATATCTGATACGCGGCGGAATTCTGTTGCTTGCGGTGCTGTTCGACCAGTATCGTCGCAACCAGCGGCGCGCGATGAAGATCTGACGACAGCGCCGCCCGCGAACGCGGCAGATATCGGGAGACGGCATGCAACAGACTCATCCGCGCGCATTGGCGACGCTGCTGGCGGACAGCCGCAACACGCTCGGCGAAGGCGCGACGTGGTGCGACGCGACGCACGCGCTGTACTGGGTCGACATCGAAGGCGCGCAGCTGTGGCGCTGCCGCGCGGACGGTTCCGATCTCGCGCAGTGGGCGATGCCCGAACGGCTCGCATGCTTCGCGCTGACCGGCGACCCGGACGTGCTGCTCGTCGGGCTCGCGACGCATCTCGCGTTCTTTGACCTGCGCAGCGGTGCGTTCACGCGGATCGTCGACGTCGAACCCGACTTGCCGACGCGGCTCAACGACGGCCGGTGCGATCCGTTCGGCGCGTTCGTGTTCGGGATGAAGGACGAAGGCGGCGAGCCGCCGCGCGCGGTCGGCGGGTTCTACCGGCTCAATCCGGACCTCACGCTCGAACGGCTGGCGTTGCCGGCGGCGGCGATCGCGAACAGCATCGCGTTTTCGCCGGACGGCACGAAGATGGTCTTCTGCGATTCGCTCGTGCGTGAAATCCGCGTGTGCGATTACAGCCGCGCCGGTGTGGCCGGCGTGCGGACGTTCGCGCGGCTGACCGACGCGGACGGCGACCCGGACGGCTCGACGATGGACCGCGACGGCGGCCTGTGGAACGCGCAGTGGGGTGGCCGGCGGGTGGTGCGCTACGCCGCGGACGGCGTCGAGACGGAACGAATCGCGGTGCCGACCGCGCAGCCTAGCTGCGTGACGCTCGACGGCGAAGGCAGGTTGTACGTGACGAGCGCGCGGGTCGGGTTGAGCGACGACGCGCTGGAGAGCGATGCGCACGCGGGTGGTGTGTTCGTCGCACAGACGCGGTATGCGGGGTTGGCGACCGCGCGGTTTGCGGGGATGCCCACGGCCTGAATGGCCGGCGATGACGGGGGGAGTCCATCCATTCGCGGACAAGAATCCGGTTTGTTCGGAAGGGATGTCTTGAACGCGATTTTGCATATGGACCTTCGTCTTTCCGGCTCACGCTTGATCCGGGTCAGCCTTCCTTCATCCACTCCGGCTCCACATATTCCTTTACCCACATCCACTGACCCGGCTCAAACAAGTTCGTGTACTGGTTTCGCTCCGCTTGCTCCCGAGGGGTCAGCGTGCGGACATCGGGGAATTTATGTCCCTTCCGGATCATATGAATATCCGAACTGGAAGTCCTGGTATATCCCTGCCAGATCCCCGTTTCAGGACACAGCATCCCCGTACACAGATTCATCAGCCCGTATTTGTGGCGCTTCGCTTGTTGCTCTTCTAACCGACGCTGTTTGCGTTCTTCTGGCGTCAAAATCTTGTATGTGCGACTTATTCTAACTTCATCGAGGTAGGGTGAAAATGATCCGTCCGGGGGATTTATATAAAAAAGCTCAACATCGATAGGAAATTTACTGCCCGGAATATCTTTTGATCGGTAGCGAAAAGACTGCAAATTGGGAGCATCGGGGGTGCGCCCCATTATTTCATTCCCATATCGGCGATTCCCTCGATGATCAATCCAATAGTCCTCTAGCTGAAGAAGCGATTTGATTTCCGTGTCAGGTAGATTGGCAACCCTTGCGTCAACGACAATTCTTACTCCGGCCGGGACAATCTTCACCTTGTCGCGATCATCACTGTAATCCTCCGGATCGTCGCCGGTGGAAAACTCAATCTTCGTACCCCGCAGCGCACGATTTTTGTATTTATAAAGGAACCCTTTTGCGGGAGGGTGCGTCCACGTTGTGTAATTTGTGCCGAAGACAATATGTTCAGGATCATATGGCGCGTCATCGCGCAGGACCGCCATTGCTGTTTTCAGGATGGCGCGCAGCACGACGCGCTGCTCTTCGTCGGTCGTCTGCATTTCAAATCCCTCCCCCAATGGCGTTAAGTGAAGCATCGTATTCTCCTGTGCATGTACCGGGGTTACGCACGAAAGCACGATCAGGGCGGTCCCAATAGGCTTGCACCACCTCTGCACACGCATAAGCATCTTCCTCATGTAACTGGCTCCGGTATCCCTCTTCGAAACTCACCATCTTCGCCGCCGTTTCTGGCGACACTCTCAACAGCTCGCACACCTCGGCCTGTGCAATTGGTACATCGGGTTTTACGTAGGCTCCCCCCGTCTGATTTTGCAGATAAAAAATCATCCAGTAATAGTGAAAAACCAACATGCGATGCAGCCCCGCTATCACCCGCACGTCATCTGGAAGTTGCGTCTTTTTGGCTGCGTCAAAGATATCCTTATGCATACTGTCGTCATATACCCGCATTGCCTGCGAGAAAATAGAATAGTCGTTCGGATGTTGTTGAAGCAAGGCCATCATCCAGAACGCTTGCTGGCAATGTCGCGCTTCGTGATAAAGCGTGTCCGCGAGTGCCTTCAGAGCGCCACCCAAGGCGGCGTCATTTTTTGTCATCGCAATGATCTTCATGATTTCTGTCTCTTGAATTACAATTGCCCACTTCAACGTGGAAAACGACGCGCTTACGTCCGGGCGCATGTTGTATCTGGCTGCGCCTTCCATTGCATTAACAATATCGATATCGGGAGCCGCCCCATTTGAACTCATCCGGTCACCTGAAGAGCCTCGTGGCAATCCAAACGGCCCCGCCGCAAGGGCGGTACTCAATACATTGCCAACCGCAAGCGCGATACTTTCCTTTGCCTCGTCCGATATCTCGCCGCTCAACGTATTGAACTTGCCCCACTCGATCCCGGTAAGCGCCTTCTTGATCGCCGCCGTATAGGCCTTCGTCACCGGATACTCGACATCCCGGCGCACCGGCATGTCCGGAGGCGTATCGTCCTGTTTAGCCCCATCGATGAAGTGATGGAAGCGCAACCCGAAGTTGAGCGGATCGCAGCTCGCGAACGCGGCCGGCTGACTCGCGGACGTCGCCCCCTGTTCCGGGGTGCTGACCTTCTTGCCCTTGATCGTCGTGGTGCGTTTGTCGGCGTTCGGCGCTTGGGCGGTGTAGGGCGTCGTGTTGTCGCGCACGATGGCTGCCCGGTTCACCGCAATCACCTTGTCCGGGTCGCTCGCCGCCAGCAGCTCCACCGTGCCGAACGCGATGTCGTGGCTCGTCACCACATCCGTTTCGCCCAGCGCGTTACTCACGCCCTCTATCACGCGTCCGTTGTCGAGCGTGACCCGGTACGGCTGGTTCGGCAGCGCAAACCCGCTGTCATGCTCCAACAGCACGAAGTGCGCCGCATACTGCCCCGGATTGTCGGGTGTGACCGGCAGGCGCATCGGTCGCACCTGCCCTTCGTCTGTCTGATGACTGCCGGCATAGATCGTATGTTCGCCGGCCGTCCGCACCACGTAACCCCGATCGCTGATGCGAACCTCCGTACTGCCGGCGTGCAGCACGATTTCCTCTGCCGCATGCAGGTGGATACTGTCGGCCGTGCTCGTGATCCGGATTGCCTTCTTGGCGGTTACGTCGATACCATCGGTCCGCGCCTCGATGCGCACTTTCCCCGCTGCGGCGACAAGCGCCATGCCCGCCTTGTGCACGAATAGCGAGAACGCATTCGACACGCTCGCGAACAGCGAACGCCCCACGGCAATCCCGACATGCCGGCCGCTCGTGATCGCGACATCCTCTCCGCTCGCGATATGGGCGCTACGCTCGGCCGCGAGGCTGATCCCCGCCGGCCCGGCCATCACAATGTCCGGTTCCGTCAGTTCCGGGAAGTCATCCGCGCCGCCGGACGGCGTTCCCCGAATCGCATCGTTACGCGCCTTGATTGCACGGATGACATCGCTCTGGTCCGTGCCACGTTGCTGTGCGTCGTGCTGTTGCGCCAGATTCGTCAGGCTTTCCTGCAGTTCGCGCGCCTGCGTCAGCCGACCCATTGCCTCCTTGGCGTCCTTGGCGTGGCCGGGGCCGCCCGGTTGGCCGCCCGTCGACACGAACAAACCCTTCAACGCCCGGACAACGCCCCAGTCGTCGGTGCGCAGATCGAAGCCTTTGCCGCGCGCGTCGGCACGGCCTTTCTTCCGCGTGATGCGCCGAAGGTTGCCGAGACTCAGCACCGACGTGCCCGCGTCGCTGGCGATCTGCGTCTGGATTTGCTCTCGCGTATCGTCGATGGCGAGATGACCTGATGCGGTGCCGTGAAGCTCCTTGCCGCGCAGCACCGACAGCGCATGATTGTGCGGCAGGTCCAGCGCGGGCTGGCGGAACGCGTTGACGGCACTGCCGATAATCACCGGCAAATCCGGGTCGCCGTAATAGTGCGACACGGCCACTTCATGGCCGATACGCGGCAGGAACGTCGCGCCCATGTCCGCGCCTTGCCACGGCGACAGCACGCGCAGCCAGATACCCGAATGCTCGTCGTGCCGGCCCTGCCGATCCCATTGAAACTGCACCTTGACCCGGCCGTATTGGTCCGTCCAGATTTCCTGTTCGGCAGGGCCGACGACGATGGCCTTCTCCGGTCCGCTCATGACGGGCTTGCGAACGCCGCGTTCCAGGCGGAACGGTTCGTTCGTCGGCAGCAATTCGAATTGCGCGTCAACGCGATAGGTCTGCGCGCCGCCGGTCCGCCCCGCGACTTCCTCGATGTCGAGCGTACACGACACGACGAGGTATTCACGATTCGCGGCCTGCTGCGGATAGCCGGTCAACGTAAAGGTGTATCCGACCGTCAGGCCGCGCAGATTCCCTCTCCCGTTCGCGCGCCGCCCCGCGCAACGCTGCGCCTCAAGTTGAACGTTTGCGAAGTGACGCGATTCACGAGCCGTATCGTTCGGCTGGCCCGTCAGACCTTGCGCGCCCGCGAGCGGCTGACTGTAATCGCCCCAACCGTAAATCTCTCCGTCAGCGCTCGCGGTCGAGCGAGGGTCGTCCACCGTGGCGGCCACATTGGCGCGCGGGCGTGTGTAGTCGTAATCCGTCACGGTCACGCGTCCGGGCGTCAGGCGGCTGGTCACGGACAGCGCGTGAATGTGTTCCTCATCGATACGCTGACCATCGGGCGGCAGATAGCGCAGCGTTTCGTAGGCCTTTCCGTGCGGTTGGTGTCCGCCCATGGAATCGCACAAGACGAGACGGTGATGACCGTCGTCATGCTCGAACCACCACCAGATCCCCCATTCTTCCCATAGGCGTTGCAGGAACGCCCAATCCGATTCAAACGCCTGCCGCTGCACGTCGCGTGTCGGGTAGACGCCCAGGAATGCACCCAGACGCTTGTCGACGGGATACGGATATTTCGACAGCACCGCATCGGTGATTTCAACGACGGTCATATCCTGAAACAGGCGGCAATCCTTCGTCAGTGTCGCGCGATAGAGCCATGGGCGCAGTTCCAGTTCGTACAGGATTGCATCGCGATCCTGACCGGCGATGCGGGCGGCTTCAACCAGTCCCGTTATTTCGCGCGTGCCCGCACCGATGTTGCCCAGTCCAGCGGCACCAGCGAGCCCCGGAATGAACTGCCCTTTGCCTTCAAGCTGGATCGACACGGTGACTTCCGTGCCAACCAATTTGTCTAGATCAACATCAGCGGTGCGACTGGGGGAGACTGCATAGGCGTCGTCGGTTCGCAGCGTGACGAGGTAGCGGCATTCATCGATTCGGCCGATGGATTCAGTGCCCTGCAAGCGTACGGGAACGAATACTGGTAGGGCCTCCATGCCGTAGGTCGGCAGCGCCTCGCCCGAGAGTGACAGCGTGCGAGCTTGAGGAAACATCGCCATTTACACCGCCCCCGTTGTGCCTTGACCGATGACGGTCGCACCGCAAGCGGTTTTGTCGCCGTGAAACCCGACGCGCCGGCCGCGATGTTTGCGCGAACCGCTTGCCAATAGTGGAAACACGCCGCCGCATCGGGGGCATTTCACTGCGTGACCGTCCAGCGCAACGGCAACTCCCATATGCTTCAAATCGCCGGCCGCCTCGATCACTTCGCCGCCGTGGTCAGTGGCGTCTCCTAAGCGAACCATTTCATGGCCTTGTGCGTTCTTCATCGATGACCCGTGCGAGGAATGAAGCCGTCCTTTTACCCCGTCACGAAGTGCCGCACAATTTTTAAGATGAGAATCGATTGCTTTCGGAAATTTAATTAGTAACGCGACTGATAATTTCGTACTTATATGAATCAACTGACAACATGAAGGCGCGTTGAGCCCGATATTGCGACCATGCGTTCACCCCCCGCCCTGCTGGTAAGATGGCCCGCAATCCCATCCTGCCCGCGCCATGAGCTCCACCCCGACCAAGCCCGCGAATCCGAAGAACGCCACCCGCGCGACAGGCGACAAGCCGAAGGCGCGTGTCCAGCAGCGCCTGACCTACGTGATCGGCGGTCTCGACCGGCTGCTGCGCCGGCATATGACCGACGCGCTCGCGCCGCTCGGCATCACGCTCGCGCAATACACGGCGCTGTCGGTGCTCGAGGCACGCGGCGCGTCGTCGAATGCGCAACTGGCCGAGCGCTCGTGGATCACGCCGCAATCGGCGAACGAGGTGATGAGCGTGATGGCCGCTCGCGGTTTCGTCACGCGCGAAGCGGACCCGTCGCACGGCCGCATCATCCTGCTGACACTGACCGACGAGGGCGCGGCGATGCTGCGCGAATGTGAAGCGGTGCTGCGCCCGCTCGAGACGCGCATGCTCGGCGACATCGCCGCCGACGACGCCGCGCACGTGCAGCGCGCGCTCGAACTGTTCTCGCGCAACCTGCGCGGCTGACACTTTCCGGAACCTTCACGGCGCGGGCCCGTGCGGCCCGCGTTCGCCTTCCCCGGCCAGCACCGGCCGCTGTCTCGTTCCCCGTTTCTGCCGCTTTCCGCTCCGGGTTTACACCGGCGCTCGTGCCGCTTGCAATATCAGGTAGCCTGATATTAAATGAAGCCGTCCGCAGCAGGATCGCTGCGCACCGAATCGCACTGGAAACGAACGACAGGAACAGACATGAGCAAGTACGACAACCGCTGGCAGACCGTTAAAGTGAACGTGGAGGCCGGCATCGCATGGGTCACGCTGAACCGCCCGGACAAGCGCAATGCAATGAGCCCGACGCTGAACCAGGAGATGCTGCAGGTTCTCGACGCGATCGAGTTCGACGACGCGGCGAAGGTGCTGGTGCTGACCGGCGCGGGCGCCGCGTGGACGGCCGGCATGGATCTGAAGGAATATTTCCGCGAGATCGACGGCGGCGCCGACGCGCTGCAGGAAAAGGTGCGGCGCGACGCATCGGAATGGCAGTGGCGCCGCCTGCGGATGTACAGCAAGCCGACGATCGCGATGGTGAACGGCTGGTGCTTCGGCGGCGGGTTCTCGCCGCTCGTCGCGTGCGACCTCGCGATCGCGGCGGACGAAGCGGTGTTCGGGCTGTCGGAGATCAACTGGGGCATCCCGCCCGGCAACCTCGTCAGCAAGGCGATGGCGGACACGGTCGGGCATCGCCGCGCGCTGCACTACATCATGACCGGCGACACGTTCACCGGCGCCGAAGCGGCGGACATGGGCCTCGTCAACAGCAGCGTGCCGCTGGCCGAGCTGCGTGAAGCGACGATCGCGCTCGCGGCGCGGCTGATGGACAAGAACCCGGTCGTGCTGCGCGCCGCGAAGCACGGCTTCAAGCGCTCGCGCGAACTCACGTGGGAGCAGTGCGAGGATTACCTGTACGCGAAGCTCGACCAGGCGCAGCTGCGCGATCCGGAGCACGGCCGCGAGCAGGGGCTCAAGCAGTTCCTCGACGAGAAGACGATCAAGCCGGGCCTGCAGGCATACAAGCGCTGACATTACCGCCGACGCAACGCAACAGACAGGCAAGGCAGGAGACGACATGACCGACAGACGGATGCTGATCGCGGGCGAGTGGCGTACCGCCCGCGACGGGCGAACTTTCGACCGATTCAACCCCGCGACGGGCGTGCTCGCGTCGCGCGCGCCGGCCGCCGGCCTCGCCGACGCCGACGCGGCGATCGACGCCGCGCACCGCGCGTTCCCCGCGTGGGCGGCGCTCGCGCCGACCGAGCGGCGTCGCCGGCTGCTGAAGGCGGCCGACCTGATGGACGCGCGCATCGACGAGATCGTCGCGACCGGCATCGCCGAGACAGGCGCCACGCCCGGCTGGCTCGGCTTCAACGTGACGCTCGCGGCGAACATGCTGCGCGAGGCCGCGTCGATGACGACGCAGATCGACGGCGACGTGATCCCGTCCGACGTGCCCGGCAATCTCGCGCTGGCGATGCGCGTGCCGTGCGGCGTGGTGCTCGGCATCGCGCCGTGGAACGCGCCGGTGATCCTCGGCACGCGGGCGCTGGCGATGCCGCTCGCATGCGGCAACACGGTCGTGCTGAAGGTGTCTGAAGCGTGCCCGGGCGTGCATGCGCTGATTGGCGCGGTGCTGGATGACGCCGGGCTCGGCGCGGGCGTGGTCAACGTGATCACGCACGCGGCGGCCGATGCTCCCGAACTCGTCGAGCGGATGATCGCGCATCCGCATGTGAAGCGGATCAACTTCACCGGATCGACGCACGTCGGGCGCATCATCGCGCGCCACGCGGCCGCGCACCTGAAACCCGTGCTGCTCGAACTCGGCGGCAAGGCGCCCGTGCTCGTGCTGGACGATGCCGATCTCGATGCGGCCGTCGACGCGATCGCGTTCGGCGCGTTCTTCAACCAGGGGCAGATCTGCATGTCGACCGAGCGCGTCATTGCCGCGCGGCCGATTGCCGATGCGCTCGTCGAACGGTTGAGCGAGAAGGCGCGCACGCTGGTCGCCGACGATCCGCGCGCGGGTCGTCCGCTCGGCACGATGGTCGATGCGGCCGCCGCCGCGCGGGCTGCTTCGCTGGTCGAGGACGCACGTGCGCACGGCGCACGCTTGCCGCTCGGCTGCCGGATCGAAGGCGCGACCATGCAGCCGGTGATCGCCGACGGCGTCACGCGCGACATGCGGCTCTATCGCGAGGAATCGTTCGCGCCGGTGGTTGCGATCCTGCGCGCGGACACCGACGACGAAGCCATCGCGCTCGCGAACGACAGCGAGTTCGGATTGTCGGCGAGCGTGTTCAGCCGGGACATCGCACGCGCGATGGCGGTCGCGCGCCGGATCGAATCGGGGATCTGCCACATCAACGGGCCGACCGTGCACGATGAAGCGCAGATGCCGTTCGGCGGCACGAAGGCGAGCGGTTACGGCCGCTTCGGCAGCCGCGCGTCGATCGCCGAATTCACCGAGCTGCGCTGGATTACCGTGCAGACCACGCCGCGTCACTACCCCATATGAGCGAGGTGACGATGAATGCATCGAAGCCCGCAAGCGGGCCCGTGACCGGCGCGAGCGGCGTGCGCTATCGCGCGGCGGCCGTCGCGGTAGGCTCCGCCGAGATTCGTCGCGCGGAAAGCGGCACGTGGTATCTGCGCTCGCGCGAACCGCTCGGCGATTACCCGACGCGCCTGACCGACTGCCTCGTGCGCGGCGCACAAGCGCATCCCGAGCGCGTGCTGGCCGCGCGACGCGGCGCCGACGGCCGCTGGATCGAGATCACCTACGCGCAGATGCTCGACCGCGCCCGCGCAATCGGGCAGGGCCTCGTCGATCTCGGGCTGTCGGTCGCGCGTCCGCTCGCGGTGCTGTCCGGCAACGATCTCGAGCATCTGCAACTGATGTTCGCGGCGATGCTGGCCGGCGTGCCGTACTCGCCGATCTCGCCCGCGTATTCGCTGGTGTCGACCGACTACGGCAAGCTGCGCCACACGCTCGGCGTGCTGAAGCCGGGCGCGGTGTTCGTCGCCGAACGCGCGTCGTTCGCGCGTGCGCTCGACGCGACGTTGCCGGCCGACGCGGCGCTGATCGTCGCACGCGACGACGATGCAAACGCAGACGCGGCCGAAAAGCGCCGCGCGGTGCCGCTGTCGCGCCTGCTCGCCACCGCGCCGCGCTCGATCGACGCGATCCATGCGGCGGTCGGCCCCGACCATCTCGCGAAGATCCTGTTCACGTCCGGTTCGACGAAGCTGCCGAAGGCCGTGCCGACCACGCACCGGATGCTGTGCAGCAACCAGCAGATGCTGCGCCAGACGATGCCCGAGCTCACGCGCGAGCCGCCGGTGCTGGTCGACTGGCTGCCGTGGAATCACACGTTCGGCGGCAGTCACAACCTCGGCATCGCGCTGTACAACGGCGGCACGCTGTACATCGACGACGGCCGGCCGGTGCCCGGCCGCTTCGACGAAACCGTGCGCAACCTGCGCGAGATCGCGCCGACGATCTACTTCAACGTGCCGAAGGGCTGGGAAGAGCTGACCGCCGCGCTCGAACGCGATGCCGAACTGCGCGACACGTTCTTCTCGCGCGTGAAGCTGTATTTCTTCGGCGGCGCGGGGCTGTCGCAAGCCGCGTGGGACCGGCTCGACCGCGTGACCGACGCGCATTGCGGCGAGCGCATCCGGATCATGGCCGGCCTTGGGATGACGGAGGCGTCGCCGTCGTGCCTGTTCACGACGGGGCCGCTGATGCGCGCCGGCTATATCGGACTGCCCGCGCCCGGCTGCGACGCGAAGCTCGTGCCGTGCGGCGGCAAGCTCGAACTGCGCTTCAAGGGGCCGAACGTGATGCGCGGCTACTGGCATGCGGACGCCGATCCGCGCGACGTGTTCGACGACGAAGGTTATTACCGCAGCGGCGACGCGGGCGTCTTCGCCGATCCCGAACGGCCGGAACTCGGACTGCTGTTCGACGGGCGGCTGACCGAGGATTTCAAGCTGAGCAGCGGCACGTTCGTGAGCGTCGGGCCGTTGCGCGCGAACGCGGTGTCGAGCGGCGCGCCGTACGTGCAGGACGTGGTCGTCACCGGGATCAATCGCGACGACATCGGCTTGCTGGTGTTTCCGCGTGCCGACGTGTGCCGCACGCTCGCGGGGCTCGCCGCCGATGCGCCGTTGCGCGACGTGCTGTGCGCGCCGGCCGTGCGCGCGGCGTTCGCGGCATGGCTCGCCGCGCTGAACCGGCATGCGAGCGGCGGTTCGACGTTCGTCGCGCGCATTCGGCTGATGGACACGCCGCCGTCGCTCGATCTCGGCGAAGTGACCGACAAGGGTTCGCTGAACCAGGCGGCCGTGCAGCAGCACCGCGCGGCGACGATCGACGCGCTGTACGACCCGGCGCGGCGCGATCCCGACGTGATGTACGCGTAAGCAGCGGGCAGGTTCCAGCAACAACAAGCAGGCGTAACGACCGACCGGCCGGCCACGTGACCGGCAGGCATACTTGCGGTCATTGAATCAGGTTGCCTGATAAAGGCGGCCGTTCAGCCGACACCTCGCGCGCTCGTCCGCCACTGGCCGGCGGCGCGCGGCGGTCGGTGCAAGGCCGACCGACTACAAGACATCGGATCTGGAGACAGGATGAACACCTACGTTGCCGAAAAACCCACGGTCGCGACCACGCTCGCGCTGTGTTTCGCGATCGCACTCCTCGAAGGGCTCGACCTGCAGTCGGTCGGCGTCGCCGCGCCGCGCATGGCGCGCGAATTCGGGCTGAGCGTCTCGCAGATGGGCATCGCGTTCAGCGCGGGCACCTTCGGGTTGCTGCCGGGCGCGATGCTCGGCGGCCGGCTCGCCGACCGGATCGGCCGCAAGCGCGTGCTGATCGCGTCGGCCGTGCTGTTCGGGCTGCTGTCGATCGCCACCGCGCAGGTGTCGACCTTTGCGATGCTGGTCGTCGTGCGCGTGCTGACCGGCATCGGGCTCGGTGGCGCGATGCCGAACCTGATCGCGCTGTCGTCGGAAGCGGTCGAGCCGCGCTCGCGCAGCAGCGCGGTGGCCACGATGTACTGCGGGATCCCGTTCGGCGGCGTGATCGCGTCGCTGATCGGCGTGCTGCTCGCCGGCGACACCGAATGGCGGCACATCTTCTACGTCGGCGGCGCGGGGCCGCTGCTGCTCGTGCCGCTGCTGGTGTGGTGCCTGCCGGAATCGCGCGCGTATCTCGACGTCGCCGGCACGCAGGCCGCGCGCACCAGCGTCGCACGCACGCTGTTCGGCGACGGCCGCACGACGGCGACGGTCGCGCTGTGGGTCAGCTACTTCTGCACGCTGATCGTCCTGTACTTCCTGCTGAACTGGCTGCCGTCGCTGATGGCCGCGCGCGGGCTCGACCGCGAGCACGTCGGCCTCGTGCAGATCGCGTTCAACGTCGGCGCGGGGCTCGGCGCGCTCGGCATCGGCGCGGCGCTCGACCGGATGCGTGCATCGCGCGTGGTCGGCGGCATGTACGTCGGGATCGTGCTGTCGCTCGCCGCGCTGGCGGCCGCGCCCGGTTTCGTATCGCTCGCGGCGGCCGCGTTCGCGGCCGGGATGTTCGTGGTCGGCGGGCAGTCGGTGCTGTATGCGCTCGCCGCGATCTATTACCCGACCGCGATGCGCGGCACGGGCGTCGGCGCGGCGGTGGCCGTCGGCCGGCTCGGTTCCGTCGTCGGGCCGCTCGCGGCCGCGACGCTGCTGGCCGCGGGCCACAGCGCGCCGGTGGTGATCGGCGCGAGCATTCCCGTCACGCTGGTTGCGGCCGTCGCCGCGCTGGTGCTGATTCGCCGCCCGCAAGCCGGCGACTGACGTTTCGCTTTTTTCAATGCGCGCCGTCAGAGCGCGCGACTCACCCAGGTCTGGAGACGCAACGACATGAAAAAGAACACAAGGAACGGCCTGCTGGCCGCCGGCGCGTGCTGCGCATTCGCCGCGCCCGGCGCGCACGCGCAGTCGAGCGTGACGCTGTACGGCATCATCGACACCGGCGTCGAATTCTTGTCGCACGCGAACGCGGCGGGCGACCACGTGGTGCGCATGCCGGGCGTGACGGGCGAGCTGCCGTCGCGCTGGGGGCTGCGCGGTGCGGAGGATCTCGGCGCCGGCTACCAGGCGGTCTTCACGCTCGAAAGCGGCTTCAACGTGCGCGGCGGCGATCTCGGGCAGGGCGGCCGGCTGTTCGGGCGTCAGGCGTTCGTCGGGCTGAAGGGCGGCTTCGGCACGCTCGCGTTCGGGCGGCAGTACACGATGACCTACCTCGCGCTGCAGGGCGCGGACATCATCGGTCCCGACATATACGGGCTCGGCTCGTTCGATGCGTACGTGCCGAACGGTCGCGCCGACAACGCGGTGACCTACGTCGGCACGTATCGCGGCGTGACGTTCGGCGCGGCCTATTCGTTCGGCCGCGACGGCGCGGGCACCGGCAACTCGCCGGGGCAGGGCACGTGCGCGGGGCAGGTGCCGGGCGACGCGCTCCAGTGCCGCAACTGGTCGGTGATGCTCAAGTACGACAGCGCGTACTTCGGCGCGGCAGCCTCGTACGAGGAACAGCGTGGCGGCACCGGCGCGGCCGCGAACTTCTTCGACGGCGTCGAGCCGGTCGCCTTCACCAGCAGCGGCGGCAAGGATGCGCGCACGCACGTGAGCGCCTACGCGCAGGCGGCCGGCGCGCGCATCGGCGCGGGCTGGATCGGGCGGCGCGTGTCGACCGGGTCGCCGGCCGCGCCCGGCGCGCACTCGGACCTGTTCTTCGTTGGGGCGTCGTATGCGGTGAAGCCCGATTTCGTCGTCGACGGCGAAGGCTACCGGATCGTCAACAGCGCGCACGACACGCGCGCGACGATGGCCACGCTGCGCGCGACCTATCTGCTGACCAAGCGCACGGCCGTCTACGCGCAATCGTCGTATCTGTGGAACAGCGCGCAGGCGCGCTACGCGGTCAGCGGCGGCGGGGCCGGCACGACGCCCGGCGAAGGGATGGGACAGCTCGGCGCGATGGTCGGCGTGCGCCACATGTTCTGATCGGCAGCCTGACGAACGGGAGATATCTTGAACATGAAATCTGCACTCCTCTGTATTGCGCCGCTGTCCGCGGCGGCCATGCTCGCCGGTTGCGGCGGCGACGATTCGGTCAGTTCCACACCGACCCACCTGAGCGCCGCGACGCCCGCCGCGATGACGCAGACCTGCGACGCGCTCGCCGCGAAGCTCGCGTATGCGAACACGTCGTTCACGTCGGTGACGACCGCGGCCGCCGGCGCGCTGACGGTGGCCGGCAAGCCGATCGCCGAGCACTGCGTGATCGAAGGGAAGATGAACGAGCGTGTGAGCGCGGTGGACGGCAACACCTATGCGATCGGCTTCGAGATGCGTTTGCCGAAAGCATGGAACGGCCGCTTCTTCTACCAGGCGAACGGCGGGCTCGACGGCAACGTCGTGACCGCGACCGGCGAGATCGGCGGCGGCGGGCCGCTGACCGACGCGCTGAACATGGGCTTCGCGGTGATCAGCTCGGATTCCGGGCACAGCGCCGCGCAGAACCCGCTGTTCGGCATCGATCCGCAGGCGCGGATCGACTACGGCTACGGCGCCGTCGACGCGCTCACGCCGATGGCCAAGCAGGTGATCCGGCTCGCATACGGCAAGGCGCCCGACCGCAGCTATTTCGACGGCTGCTCGAACGGCGGCCGTCACGCGATGGTCACGGCGGTGCGCAACCCGGGCGACTACGACGGGATCATCGCGGGTGACCCGGGCTTCCACTTGCCGAAGGCCGCGATCGGCGAGATGTACGGCGCGCAGCAGTTCGCGAAGATCGCGTCGGCGACCGGCACCAACGGGCTGCCGGACATCCGCAGCGGCTTCACCGATGCGGAGCGCCAGTTCGTCGGCGCGAAGATCCTCGAGAAATGCGATGCGCTCGACGGCGCGACGGACGGGATGGTGCAGGACGTCGCCGCGTGCCAGGCGCACTTCAGCGTCGAGACGGACATCCCGGCCTGCGCGAACGGCACGCGCACCGGGTCGTGCCTGACGACCGCGCAGAAGAGCGCGCTGGAGAACGTGTTCGCGGGCGCGCGCAACAGCGCGGGCACGGCGCTCTACGCGAGCTTTCCGTACGATCCGGGCGTGGCCGGCAGCGGCTGGGCCGCGTGGAAGCAGTCGAATTCGGTTACGCTCGACCCGGCCGCGATGGCGTTCACGTTCATGTCTCCGCCGAAGACCGCCGCGACGCTCGCGAACCTCGCCGGCTTCGCGCTCGGCTTCGACATGGACACCGATGCGCCGTCGATCTTTGCGACGAACGGCGTGTACACGCAATCCGCGTGGTCGTTCATGACGCCGCCCGACGAGACGAACCTGGCCGCGCTGAAGTCGCGCGGCGCGAAGCTGCTCGTCTATCACGGCACCGGCGACCCGGTGTTCTCGTTCAACGACACGCGTGACTGGTATGCGCAGGTCGCGCAGGCGAACGGCGGAGACGCGTCGGATTTTGCGCGCTTCTATCCGGTGCCGGGGATGAACCACTGTTCGGGCGGCCCCGCGACGGATCAGTTCGACATGCTGACGCCGCTCGTCGCGTGGGTCGAGCAGGGGCAGGCGCCGGCCGCGATCGTCGCCACCGCGCGCGACACGACGAACGCGGTGCCGAACGCCGACGTGCCGGCGTCGTGGGGTGCGGGCCGCACGCGTCCGCTGTGCCCGTATCCGCAGGTCGCGCGCTACAACGGCTCGGGCGACGTGAACTCGGCGGCGAGCTTCAGTTGTCGATGACGTAGACGGTGTGGGCAGGGACCGATGCGCGGATGCATCGGTCCCTTGCCGCGGCCTGGCGGGCGGCGGCGCGCCGCGCATGACGACGGCATTTGCCGCCGGCTGCGGCATCCGGAGATACTATGGCGACTTTCTGTCGGCGCGAAGCGTCCTGACCGACGTCGTTCGCCACGTATTCTTCATCTGATTCGACCATGCAAACCGTAGCGGTACTCGACTTCGAAACAACCGGGCTTTCTCCGAACATGGGCGACAGGGCGACCGAAATCGCCGTGATTCTGTTGCGCGACGGCCAGATCGTCGACCGTTACCAGAGCCTGATGAACGCCGGCCGCCGCATTCCGTCCGACGTCGTCGCGCTCACTGGCATCACGAACGACATGATCGCGTCGGCGCCGCCGGTGGCGAAGGTCATGAAGGAAGCCGCCGCGTTCGTCGGCAGCTATCCGGTCGTCGCGCACAACGCGGGCTTCGACAAGCGCTTCTGGCAGGCCGAGCTCGGGATGCTCGGGATGGCGGCGGAGCATGCGTTCGCGTGCACGATGCTCGTGTCGAGGCGCATCTATCCGCATGCGCAAAGCCACCGGCTGTCGAACCTCGCGGACATGCTGCGCCTGCCGCAGACGGGCCGTGCTCACCGCGCGATGGTCGACGCGGAGATCGCGAGCCATCTGTGGTGCCGGTTGCAGCGCGACATCGGCGAGACCTACGGGCTGCGGCACGTCGATCACGGGCTCATGTCGCGCTTGCAGACGACGAGCAAGGCGAAGGTCGCGACGTTCTTCGGGTCGTTGGCCGCCGGCGCGCGCTGACAGCGGCTGACGCCGGCCGTCACTCGCCGGGATCCACCGGCACCTCGAGCCCGACCTTCACGCGGCTCATGCTCACCAGCGTCTTGAAGCGCTTCACGTTGTTGTTCGAGAAGAACAGCTCGCGCGTGAGCGCGTTGTACTGATCCATGTTGCGCACGGCCAGGATCAGTACGAAATCCCATTCCCCCGTCACGTAGTAGCACTGCTGGATCTGCTGGCAGCGCTCGAAGGTCCGCTTCATCGCGTCGAGCTGGTCGATCTGCTCGCTTTCGACCTCGACGTTGACGACGATCGTCAGCGGATGATCGACCTTCTCCGGCGCGACGATCGCCGTATAGCGCTCGATCACGCCGTCTTCGGCGAGCCGGCGCAGGCGGCGGTTCACGGCCGCGGTCGACAGGTTCACGCGGGCGCCGAGTTCGTTCTGCGGCGTGTGCGCGTCGCGCTGGACTTCCATCAGCAGCTTGCGATCGAACGCATCGAGTGGGGTGGGCATGATGGCGCGGCAACCTCGAAAGAATGAGAAATTTTTGCGTCCGGACCGCCGATTTGGCGATTTCGTTCACCGGCATGCGCAATATTATTTTTCGGACTGTCGACGAGCGCAACCCGTGCGCGCCCGAACCGAATCCACCGATGGACCGCCCGCGGTCCCTTTCCGGAGCTTTCCCGCCATGCTGATCGCCAACCCGCGCGCGTCTCGCGCCGCCTATCCCGACGCACTGCAGCGCGTCATGAACATCGCCGCGGCCGACGAGAGCGGCGCGTGGCTGTCGCACTGGCCGCTGGTCGGCGCCGCGCGCACCCCGCTGCACGCGCTGCCCGACCTGGCCGCGCGGCTCGGCGTCGCGAGCGTCAGCGTGAAGGACGAAGCGTGCCGCTCGCCGCTCGGCAGCTTCAAGGCACTCGGCGCGCCGATCGCGCTGGTGCGGCTCGTGAAGCGGCTGCGACCCGCCGAGGCACTCGATCCGCAGGGGCTCGTCACCGGCCGCTACGCGGCGTCGCTGGCCGACCTGACGGTGATCAGCGCGACCGACGGCAATCACGGCCGCGCGCTGGCCGCCGCCGCACGCTCGATCGGCTGCCGCTGCGTGATCGTGCTGCACGCGAATGTCGACGCTGAGCGCGAGCAGGCGATCGCCGCACACGGCGCGCGGATCGTGCGCATCGCCGGCAACTACGACGAATCGGTCGTGCACGCGGCGCAGCTGGCCGACGCGAACGGCTGGCACGTGGTGTCGGATACGTCGTACGACGGCTACGAGGCGATTCCGCGCGACGTGATGCAGGGCTACGGCGTGATCGCGGCCGAAGCGCTTGCACAGCAGGCGGCAAGCGCCGACGGGCGGCCGTTTACGCACGTGTTCCTGCAGGGCGGCGTGGGCGGCCTGGCGGCCGGCATCGCGAGCTATCTTTGGGAGCATGATGGCGCACAGCGGCCGCATTTCATCGTCGTCGAGCCGCGCCAGGCCGACTGCCTGTACCAGAGCGCGCTCGCCGGGCGCGCGACGAAGGCGACCGGCAGCGTCGATTCGGTGATGGCCGGGCTCGCGTGCGGCGAGGCGTCGCCGCTCGCGTGGGATTTCCTTGAGCCGTGCATCGACCACTTCATGCTGATCGACGACGACGATGCGGTGCAGGCGATGCGCGCGCTTGCCAGCGGCAGCGAACGCGACGTGCCGTTCGTGTCCGGCGAGTCGGGCGCGGCGGGCATCGCGGGGCTCGCCGTGCTGATGCGCGACCCGGCGGCGGCCCGACAGGCGGGGCTCGATGCGAATTCGCGTGTGCTGGCGATCAGTACGGAAGGTGCGACCGCGCCGTCCGTCTACCGGCAGTGCGTCGGCGACACGGCCGATGCGGTGCTGGCGCGCCAGCGCGACTGGCTGAAGCTGAACCGCGCGGCCATCGTGGCCTGAGCGCACCAAACGACATGACGACGGACGAGGCAAGCACGATGGACGCAATCGACGCAACGGCAGAAAGCACGCTGCAGGGACAACTGAAGACCTGGCGCCGGCACCTGCATCAGCATCCGGAGACGGGTTTCGAGGAAGTGAACACGTCGGACTACGTCGCGCGGATCCTGACGACGCTCGGGCTCGACGTGCATCGCGGGATCGGCGGCACCGGGCTGGTGGCGAACCTGACGGTCGGCACCGGCACGCGCGCGATCGGCATCCGCGCGGACATGGACGCGCTGAACATCGCCGAGCACGCGCCGGGCCGCGACTACGCGTCGTGCACGCCGGGCAAGATGCACGCGTGCGGGCACGACGGCCACATGTCGATGGTGCTCGGTGCCGCGCAGCTGCTGGCCGAGCGCAAGGATTTCGACGGCACGGTGCGCTTCATCTTCCAGCCCGCCGAGGAGCATGGGCGGGGTGCGAAGGCGATGATGGCCGACGGGCTGTTCGAGCGCTTTCCGGTCGACGCGATCTTCGGCGCGCACAACATGCCGGGCATGCGCGCCGGCACGTTCTCGACGCGCGGGGGCGGCATCATGGCGAGCGAGGATAATTTCGTGATCCGCATCGACGGGCGCGGCACGCATGCGGCGCGTCCGCACATGGGCATCGACCCGATCGTGATCGGCTCGCAGATCGTGCTCGCGCTGCAGACGATCGTGTCGCGCAATCTCGATCCGGGCCAGCAGGCCGTGATCTCGTGCACGGAATTCATCACCGACGGGCTGCGCAACGTGCTGCCGTCGACGGTCACGATCAAGGGCGACACGCGCAGCTATTCGCGCGATGTGCAGGCGCTGCTGGAAACGCGGATGCGCGAGATCAGCGAAGGGATCTGCCGCACGCACGGCGCGACCTGCACGTTCGAATACACGCACGAGTTCGCGCCGACGGTGAATTCTCCGGAATGGGTCGACACGGCCGTGCAGGCCGCCGCGCAGATCGCGGGCGCCGACGCGGTGAATGCCGATGTGCAGCCGATGATGATCTCGGAAGACTTCGGTGCGTTCCTGCAGGCGGTGCCGGGCAACTTCGTGTTCATCGGCAACGGCGAAGCGGCTGGCCACGGGGGCGTGCCGCTGCACAACGCGACCTACGATTTCAACGACGAGATCCTGCCGGTCGGCGCGCGCTATTTCGCGGAAGTGGCGCGGCGCGCGTTGAAGGCGGCGTAGCGCGCGTCAGGCCGCCGGAATACGGCGGCCATCACGAACCCCTCACGAACCCCTCACGAAGCATTACGCTTCGGCCGCGCGCCTGCCCGGCGCGTCGGTCGTGCTCGTGCGCTCGAGGATCGCCAGCACCTCGCGCGCGGTGTTCTCCGAATGGCTGCGCAGTATCTGCGGCAGCGCCTGGTGGTCGGGGTCGGCCAGCGCGGCCATGATTTCGTCGTGCTCGTGCAGCGACTCGGCCCAGCGCAGCGTGTCCGCGTTCGCGGCGCCGCGCGCGCGATGCACCTTCGACATCAGCGACGCATAGATGCCCGACAGCACCGGGTTGCCCGCCGCGTCGATGATCATCTGATGAATCTGCTGGTTCAGCCGGAAATACTCGACGCGTTTGCCGGCCTCGTGGCACTCGACCATCTTCCGGTGCTTCGCCTGCAGCGCGGCGAGCGTCGATGTGCCGATGCGCTGGCTCAGCAACTCGCCCGCCATTGCCTCGAGCCCGTGCAGCAGCTCGAACGTCGACACGAGATCGTCGACGTCGATCGACGCGACGCGATAGCCGATGTACTGGCGATGCGTGACGGCGCCTTCCGCGACGAGCACCTTCAGCGCTTCGCGCAGCGGCGTTTTCGACACGTCGAACGCGAGGCTCAGTTCCTTTTCGTCGATGCGCGCGCCGGGCGGCAATTCGCCCTCGTCGATCATCACGCGCAGGCGCGCGGCGATCTCGGCGGCCATGCCGCGCGTGCGCAGAAGCAGGGGATTGCGGGGTGTCTGGCTCATGGTGGTGCAAGCTTATCACGATCCCGGTGCAGGCCAAGCTCGCCGATAACGCAAACACAATTCCAATAAAACCAATCGTTTACACCATGTGTAATTATAAATTTCTAATCCTATACTCGGCTCCACGTTGCGCGACGTCCCGACCATCCTCGTTCATCCCTGGAGTCCGTCCATGTCTTCAACCTCCGGTGTCGCCGCCCTGACGGTCGGCAAGTCCGCCGTCCGCTGGAAGATATTCGTCGTCATGCTGAGCCTCATCGCGATCAACTACGTCGATCGCGCGTCGCTGTCCGTCGCCATGCCTTACATCTCGCAGGAGTTCAATATCGGGCCGGCGATGGAGGGTCTGATCCTCAGCTCGTTTTTCTGGACCTATGCGGTGATGCAGATTCCGGGCGGGATGCTGGCCGACCGGTTCAAGCCGCGCATCGTGATCGCGACCGCGACCGTGTTCTGGGGCTTCTTCCAGGCGATCGCCGCGGTGTGCACGAACGCGCCGGCGCTGCTGCTCACGCGTCTCGGCCTCGGGGCCGCCGAAGCGCCGATCTATCCGGCCGGCGGCAAGCTCAACGCGATCTGGATGACGCAGACCGAGCGCGGCCGCGGCGCCACGCTGCTCGACGGCGGCGCGCCGCTCGGCGCGGCCCTCGGTGCGGTGCTGATCGCCGGGCTGATCGCGCTGCTCGGCTCGTGGCGGCTTGCATTCGCGGTGGCCGGCGTCGGCACGGTGCTGGCCGGTTTCGTCGCGTGGTCGTACATCCGCAACACGCCGCGCGAGCATCCGGGCGTCAACGACCTCGAAGCCGACTACATCGAGGCATCGCACGCGAGCGATCTCGCGGCCGAGCCGGCCGGTGCGTCGGGCCGCTCGCGCGACTTCTTCAAGTACCGCTCGGTGTGGTGCATGTTCTTCGGCTGGATGTGCTTCAACAGCGTGTTCTACGGGCTGCTCACGTGGATGCCGAACTACCTGCACAAGGTGCACGGCTTCGACATCAAGGAGATGGGTGGCTCGACCTTCATCATCTTTTTCAGCGGCTTCGTCGGCGAACTGCTCGGCGGCTGGATCGCCGACAAGTGGAAGGCCGCGGGCGGCCGCCCGAACGTCGTGATGCGCACGCTGTTCGGCATCGCGGCGGTGATCGCGACCGTGTCGATCTTCTCCGTCGCGTACGTGAAGAGCCCGGTCGTGTGCGTCGCGCTGCTGTCGTCGACGCTGTTCTTCCTGCGCTGGTGCGGGCTGTACTGGTGCATCCCGTCGTCGCTCGGCACGCGCAACAAGATCGGCTTCCTCGGCGGCTTCATGAACCTCGGCGGCAATATCGGCGGCGTCACCGTGCCGATCGTCGTCGGCGCGATCGTGCAGTTCACCGGTTCCTACTTCCTTGCGCTGATGGTGTTCGCGGCGGCCGGCGTCGGCCTGCTCGTGTGCTCCAGCGCGATCGACTACGAAAACAAGCTCCCGGTCTGACCGACCCTTTTCACCGCACTGATTGCATTCACTGGTAGAGAGAAACCCATCATGAAGAAACGTACCCTGCTCGGCATGCTCACCCCTTCGTCCAACACGTCGCTCGAACCGCTGACGAGCGCGATGGTCGCCGGCCTGCCGGGCGTGTCCGCGCACTTCGCGCGCTTCCCCGTGACCGAAATCTCGCTGTCGGGCCAGGCGCTCGGCCAGTTCGACGACGACAAGATCATCCAGGCCGCGATGCTGCTCGCCGACGCGAAGGTCGACGTGATCGCGTGGAACGGCACGTCGTCCGGCTGGCTCGGCTTCGAGGCCGACGAGCGGCTGTGCCAGCGCATCACCGAGGCGACCGGCATTCCGGCCACGACCTCCGTGCTCGCGCTCAACGAGATCCTGAAGAAGACCCACGCGCACGAGTTCGGCCTCGTCACGCCGTATCTCGACGACGTGCAGACGAAGATCGTCGACAACTACCGCCGTTCGGGGCTGAACTGCATCGCCGAGCGCCACCTGAACCTGAAGGTCAATTTCTCGTTCTCCGAAGTGACCGGCGACCAGATCGGCGGGATGGTGCGCGAAGTCGCGAAGGCCGGCCCGCGCGCGATCTCGATCTTCTGCACGAACCTGAACGCCGCGCATCTGGTGCCGGCACTCGAGGAAGAGACGGGCATCCCGATCTACGACACGATCTCGACCGTCGTGTGGAAGTCGCTGCAGCTCGCCGACTACGACACGCGGCAGGTGAAGGGCTGGGGGCGTCTCTTCAGCGACGTGGTCTGAGGCGCGCGCCATGTCGAACGATCTCGATTTCGTGATCCGTCACGCGGACGTCGTGACGGCGGCGGACCGGTTCTCGTGCGACATCGGCATCCGCGCGGGGCGCGTGGCCATGCTCGGCCACGGGCTGCCGCGCGCGCCGCGCGAGCTCGATGCGAGCGGAATGCTCGTGATGCCGGGCGGCGTCGATGCGCACTGCCATCTCGACCAGCCGATGCCCGACGGGCTGAAGATGGCTGACGATTTCCTGACCGGCACGCGCTCCGCGCTGTGCGGCGGCACGACCACCGTCGTGCCGTTCGCCGCGCAGGCGAAGGGGCAGTCGCTGCAGGCCGCCGTCGACGACTATCACCGGCGTGCGGAAGGGCGCGCGCTGATCGACTACGGTTTTCACCTGATCGTCGCCGATCCGACGCCGCACGTGCTGGCCGAGGAATTGCCGCGGCTGATCGCGAACGGCTATACGTCGTTCAAGGTGTACATGACCTACGACGACCTGAAGCTGAACGACCGGCAGATGCTCGACGTGCTGTCGGTCGCGCGCGAGCACGGCGCGCTCGTGATGGTGCATGCGGAGAATTCCGACTGCATCGGCTGGCTGACCGAGCGGCTGCTCGGCGCCGGTCACACCGCGCCGCATTTCCATGCGCATGCGCGGCCGGCGGTGGTCGAGCGCGAGGCGACCCATCGCGCGATCGCGTTCGCCGAACTCGTCGACGTGCCGATCCTGATCGTGCACGTGTCGGGCGCCGAGGCGATCGAGCAGATCCGCTGGGGGCAGTCGCGCGGGTTGCCGATCCTCGCCGAGACGTGTCCGCAGTACCTGTACCTGACGGCCGCCGATCTCGGCCACGACGATCACGGCGGCTACGAAGGCGCGAAGTGCGTGTGCAGCCCGCCGCCGCGCGACCCGGCCAACCAGCAGGCCGTGTGGAAGGCGCTGAAGCAGGGCGTGTTCTCGGTGTTCTCGTCCGATCATGCGCCGTTCAACTACGACGATCCGTGCGGCAAGCATCCGGGCGGCCATGCCGTATCGTTCGACCATATCCCGAACGGCATCCCCGGCCTGGAGACGCGCCTGCCGTTGCTGTTCGACGGTGTGCGCAAGGGGCACCTGTCGCTGCACCAGTTCGTCGAGCTGACGTCGCTGCGGCCCGCGAAGCTGTACGGGCTGTATCCGCGCAAGGGGACGATCGCGGTCGGCGCCGATGCGGACATCGTCGTGTGGGACCCGGACAAGCGCGTGCGGATCGCGAATGCGTCCCTGCATCACGCGGTCGACTACACGCCTTACGAAGGGATCGAGGTGACGGGCTGGCCGCGTCATTGCCTGTCGCGCGGCGAGCTGCTCGTCGAGGACGGCCGGCTGCTCGCGGCCGAGCCGGGGCGCGGGCAGTTCCTGCCGGCCGGCAAGCCGTGTCTCGATTGACGTCCATCGATGCGAGCGCCCGCTCCACGTAGCGGGCGCGGTTTCAACAGGAGCAAATTTTGATGAGCGTTTCCCACGCAATACGCGGCGTCGCGGCCGCCGCGATCGTCGCCGGGTCGTGCGCCGGCCCGGCGCAGGCCGCGGGCGGCGCGCCGCAGGACATGCCGAGCGTCGTGCCCGAATCGGTCGGCGTCGATTCGGCGCCGCTCGTGCGGATGTCCGAATGGCTGCGTCACGACCGGATGGACGTGCGCAGCCTCGTCGTCGTGAAGGACGGCAAGATCGTGTTCGAGCGCTACAGCGACGGCCTCACACGCGACAACAACTACGAGCTGTATTCGGTGACGAAGACGATCACCGCGCTGCTCGCCGGCATCCTCGACGGCGAGGGCAAGCTCGGCCCGTCGACCCGGGTTGCGCCGCTGATCGCGGCCGCGCGGCCCGATCTCGCGAGCGAACTCGCGGACAAGCAGGACATCGAGCTGCGGCACCTGATGTCGATGTCGAGCGGGTTGCGCTACACGACGCGCGAAGGCACCGATCCGCTGTACTACGACGCGCCCGACCGGTTGCGCGTCGCGGTGACGAGCCGTGCCGCGCAGCCGCCCGGCACGCATTTCGACTACATCGACGTGAACCCGGTGCTGGTCGGCACGGCCGTGTCGATTGCGGCGCAGGTGCCCGAGGACGCATTCGCGCGCGAGCGGCTGTTCGGGCCGCTCGGCTTCGCGCATTACCGCTGGAGCGGCGCGGACGGCACCGGCGCGGTGGCGGGCGGCTGGGGCCTGCGGCTGCGCGCCGTCGACATGGCGAAGATAGGCGTGCTGCTGCTCGACAACGGTAGATGGAACGGCCAGCAGATCGTGCCGGCCGGCTGGATCCGGCAGATGACGACGCCGTCGCCGGCCGCGGACGATTACGGTTACTACTGCTGGATTCATCACGTCGTCAAGCACGGCACGCCGGAATTCGGCGCGATGGGCTTCAAGGGGCAATTCATCACGGTGCTGCCCGCGCAGCGCGCGGTCGTCGTGATGACGAGCCTGCTGCCGACCGACGGCGGCTTGCGCGACGCGACCTACCTGAACCTGTATCGGCGAATGGTCGGCGATTACATCCTGCCGGCGCTCACGCCCGCGCGGCCGCCGGTCGAAAGCGCGGCTGCCACGCAGGCGTTGCAAGACGAGCTCGCGCGCAGCCGGCAGACGAAGGGCGTGCCCGGTACCGCCGCCGCGTTCAACGATGCACCGGAGATTTGATGAGGATTGCAAACGGGATTGAAAGCGGGATTACAGGCCCGGCGGCGTGGCCCGATGCGCGGCGGCCTGGCGCGCCTTTCACGCGCCGGCTGCTCGCGCGGTTCGCGGCGTTGCTGATCGGCGGCGGTGCGCTGGCGTCGGCGCCGGCGGTGTCTGCCGCGCAAGCGGCCGACGCGTTGCCGCCGCTGCATGAAACCGGCATCGCAGCCGCCGCGCCGGAGGACGTCGGCGTCGATTCGCGCAAGCTCGTCGACCTGTCGCGCTGGATCCGCGAGCAGAAGCTCGACGTATACAGCCTGCTCGTCGTGAAGGACGGCAAGCTGATCTTCGAGCGCTACGGTGCGAACGCGTCGCGCGAGTCGACCTACGAGCTGTATTCGGTGACGAAGGCCGTGACGTCGCTCGTCGCGGGCATCCTCGTCGATCAGGGCGCGGTGCGGCTCGACGAGCCGGTGGCCGCGCGGCTCGCCGCGTGGCGCCCCGACCTCGGTGGCGCGCTCGCGGACAAGCGAGACATCGCGTTCAAGCACGTGCTGTCGATGTCGAGCGGCCTGCATTACGACTTCCGCCCGAAGGACGATCCGATCTACTACACCGCGCCGGACCGGCTGAAGCTCGCCGTGTCGGCCGCGCCCAGGGTCGCGCCGGGCACCGCGTTCGAATACACGGACGTCAACCCGATCCTCGCATCGGCGCTGTTGAGCGCGGCGGCCGGCGAACCCGTCGAGCGCTACGCGCAGACGCACCTGTTTGCCCCGCTGGACATGAAGCGCGCCGCGTGGGAGCGTGCGGATCGCACCGGCCTCGTGTCGGCCGGATGGGGGTTGCGGTTGCGCGCGATCGACATGGCGAAGATCGGCATGCTCGTGCTCGACGGCGGGCGCTGGCAGGGCCGGCAGGTCGTCCCGCAAGCGTGGATCGCGCAGATGACGACGCCGCGCGTGTCGCCGCATTTCGGCTACTACTGGTGGATCAACAACATCGTCGAGAGCGAGCCCGAATTCGACGCGATGGGCTTCAAGGGGCAGTTCATCACGGTGCTGCCGAAGCGCAATACGGTGATCGTGATGACCGGCGTGCTGCCGGTGGACGGTGGCCTGCGCGATGCGGAGAACGTGAAGTTGTTCCGCCGGATGGTGAACGGCTACATCCTGCCGGCGCTCGATGGCGGGGGGGCGTCGGGGCAGGGTTCGGATGGCATCGATACGCGTGCGGCGCTGCGCGACGAGCTTGAAGTGAGCGCGCGCTCCGCAGGTGTGCCCGGTACGCAGGTCGATCCGACGGATCTGCCGAAGTGGCGACGGCTATAGACGTGCGGTACTGCGCGACGAGCTTGGAGTGAGCGCGCGCACCGCGGACATGCCCGGCGCGCAGGCCGATCCGACGGATCTGCTGAAGTAGCGGCGGCGATGCACGTGCGGTGCTGCGCGACGAGCTTGACGTGAGCGAGCGCATCGCGGGCGCGCCCATCGGATAGGACGATCCGACGATCTCCCGAAGTCGCGGCGTGCATGCGTCCGGCTGGCCGATGCAGGCGAGCCGGGCGCGCCGCTGGATCACGTCACACCAATTCGCCGAGGCATGCGTCGAACTGCGCGACGAGCGTGTCGACATCGTCGGCCGTCGTTTGCGGACACACGAGCATCATGTTGTGGAACGGCGTGATCAGCACGCCGCGATTCAGCAGATACAGATGCACGATGTGCTCCAGCTCGCTGTCGAGCTGTTCGCCCGCGATCGTACCGTTGCGCGGCGGCGTGGGCGTGAACTGGAATTCGGTGCGCGCGCCGATGCGCGTCACGCACCACGGCAGTCCGTGTTGAGCGATCGCCCGTTCGAGCCCGGTTGCGAGTCGCGCGGCCAGTTCGAACATATGCGCATACGCGGCGTCGGTCGCGACTTCCGCGAGTGTCGCGCGCATCGCATGCATCGCCAGCATGTTCGCGGTGAGCGTCGTGCCGATCCCGGAATGGCCGGGCGGCGCGTTCAGCTTTGCCGCTTTCGCGCGTTCCGCGAAGTCGGCGCTGAAGCCGTACACCGCGCACGGCACGCCGCCCGCGATCGGCTTGCCGACCACCAGCACGTCCGGTTCGAGACCGTGCGCGACCGCGTAGCCGCCCGGGCCGCTGCTGATCGTGTGCGTTTCGTCGATCACGAGCAGCGTGCCGTAGCGGCGCGTCAGTGCGCGTGCGGCTTCCCAGAAACCAGGCTCCGGCAGCACCATCCCGATGTTCGTCATCGCCGGTTCCGCGAGCACGCACGCGACGTCGCCATCTTTCAGCGCCGCTTCGAGCGCGTCGAGATCGTTGAACTCGACGACGCGCGTGTTCGCCAGCAGGTCGTACGATTGCCCGAGCAGGCTGTCGCGCTGCACCGGAGCGCCGTCGACGAGATCGACGAACACGTCGTCGACCGTGCCGTGATAGCAGCCGTTGAACACGACGATCGTGTTGCGGCCGGTGGCCGCGCGCGCCCAGCGCAGCACGAAGCGGTTCGCGTCGCTCGCGCTCAGCGCGAACTGCCAGACCGGCAGCTTGAACCGGCGCGCGAGTTCGCGCGACACCCACGCGGCGTCTTCGCTCGGCAGCATCGTCGTGTAGCCGCGCGTCGCCTGCTCGGCGAGCGCGCGCGCGACCGGCTCCGGCGCATGGCCGAACATCGCGCCGGTGTCGCCGAGGCAGAAGTCCGCGTAGCGATGACCGTCGACGTCGGTGAACGTCGCGCCGCGCGCTTCCTTCACGACCAGCGAGAACGGCGTCGACCAGTCCTGCATCCAGTGCAACGGCACGCCGAAGAGCAGGTGCTCGGCTGCTTCTGCCGACAACGCGCGGGATGTCGGCATGGCTTCGGTGAATGCACGACGTTCGCGATCGAACAGCGCGCGGGCGCGGATGAGGTCGACTCCGTGGCGGGTCTGCAATTGATGCTCCTCTGACGGGTTGGAATGGGCGAGTGAGGTCTCCGCGAGCTTGTCATATTCCATGCGCGCGGTCGATTCGGACTCGACCGCGTATCCGTCATACATGCAGTTTGTGCGCATAAAGATACGACAACATATCTCTTTTTTAGAAAAGCGAAACGTGAGTGGGCACACACGTCGAGTCATAAAGGCCGATAAAATAGGGTAAACGACAAATACTGATCGAGCGCTGATCACGTCTAGACTGTTCGGTGTAGTACGACGACGTATGAATTGCGATCCGCCATCCGGCGCATCGACACCCAAACCATCGAAGGAGTGCCCATGGCCGCCCCCAGCCGCCGTTCGTCTTCGTCTGTCCGATCGTTTTCGTCGAAGCGGGTGTCGCGCCGCGCCTTCATCGGCTGGACCGGCGCGCTCGCCGGTAGCGCCGTGCTCGGCGGGCCGCTCGCCGCCACCCGCGCTTTCGCGGCAGGCAGCCCGCCGAATGCGGCAGTCGACCTGATCTGGGGCGAGCACGGCGCGGCCGCGCGCATCGCGGCGTCGCTCGCGCACGTGTCGCGGCTCGCGTTTCGCGGGCGCGACTTCGACGTCGCGCACTACGGCGCGCGTGCCTGCGCGACCGTCGCGCAGACGTCGCCGTACCCGGTGGCGAAATCGCCGGTCAGCCCGGGTTCGGAATTGACGACCGCACCGGGCGCCTTCGACTCGCGCCCGGCGTTTCTCGCGGCAATCGACGCATGCATGCGTGCGGGCGGCGGGCGCGTGGTCGTGCCGCCCGGCAACTGGTATTGCGCGGGGCCGATCGTGCTGCAGAGCAACGTGAATTTCCACCTGAGCGCGAACTGCACGATCTACTTCAGCCCGAACCCGGCCGACTACGCGAAGGACGGCCCGGTCGACTGCGGCGCGAACGGCCGCCTGTACTACAGCCGCTGGCAGGCGAACGACTGCCTGAACTACGGCGCGCCCGTCTATGCGCGCAACGCGACGAATATCGCGCTGACCGGCGAAGGGCCGACGTCCGTGCTCAACGGCCAGGCGATGACGCCGTTTTCCGGCAGCGGAAGCAACAGCGTGTGCTGGTGGACCTACAAAGGGTCGTCGGGCGCATACGGCGCGAGCGCGACGGTGCCGAGCCAGGCGTATGCGAACCCGAACAACGTCGATTTGCGGATCGTCGCACCGGCGATTCCCGACGCGCTCTATGCGCTGCTCACGTCACCCGTCACGCCGTGGCAGCAGGACCAGAACTACCTGCCGGCGCTGTCCGAGGCCGGCGTGCCGGTCGAGAAGCGCATCTTCGGCCTCGGCCACTACCTGCGGCCGTGCATGGTCGAATTCATCGGCTGCACCAACGTGCTGATGGAGAACTACCAGACGCAGAACACGCCGTTCTGGCAGCACCATCCGACCGCGAGCCGCAACGTCGTGATCCGCGGTGTGACGACCAACAGCATCGGCCCGAACAACGACGGTTTCGATCCCGACGCATGCACCGACGTGCTGTGCGAGGACTGCACGTTCAACACCGGCGACGACTGCATCGCGATCAAGTCGGGCAAGGATCGCGACACCGAATACGGGCCGGCGAAGCGGCACCTGATCCGCAACTGCACGATGAACAGCGGCCACGGCGGCATCACGCTCGGCAGCGAAATGGGCGGCGGCGTCGAGCAGATCTATGCGACCAACCTGTCGATGCTGAACGCGAACTGGCAGACCAACCCGCTGAACATCGCGATTCGCGTGAAGACCAACATGAACCGCGGCGGCTACGTGAAGGACTTCCACGTGAAGGGTGTCACGCTGCCGAACGGCGTGACGCAGAAGGGCGGCGGCTACGGCAGTGCGCTGCTCGCGGGCAGCCCGATCAACGCGAGCGTGCCGCTCGGCGTGGTCACGCCGGCGGCCGGCAATCCGTCGGCCGCGCAAGGCGGGATCGTCACGTTCGATTGCGATTACCAGCCCGCGAACGATGCGGTGCGTACGCGGCCGCCGGTCGTGCAGAACGTGACGATCTCGGACGTGACGGCCAGCAACGTGACGCTGAACGGCGTGAGCGCGTCGTGCTTCCAGGCGATCGTCGCGCAGGGGCCGGTCGCGTTCGACTACAACGGCACGCCGCCGACGCCCGCCGTGCAGCCGATCTCCGGCGTGACGATCAGCAACTGCGATTTCGGCACGCCGGTCGCATCCGGCACGGCGACCGTCACGTCGCCGGGGCCGACCTATGCGTTCAACGTGAATGCGATGACGCTGACGAACGTGGTGATCGCCGGGCAGGTGGTCAACACGACGATCACCGACAAGCGGTGATGTAACGGGAAGCGGCAGCGTTCGCGTGCGATCGGCGGGTGAGTCGACGTACGTGAACGCGAGCCTGAAGTCCGAAAGCAGGCGCGTTACGCGAGCGTCTTCACCATGTGGTGTTCATCGTAGAAGCGGCCATCGACGAACAGCGAGCGCGGCTCCGTGCCGAACCGGACGAACCCTTGCGACGCGTACAGCCGTTCCGCGGTGCCGTTGATCTCGTTGACGCACAGCATCAGTTGCGTGCACCGCCACGCTTGCGCCGCATGTGCGGTCGCGCTGTCGAGCAGCGATTGCGCGATGCCGCGCCCGCGATACGCGGGGTCGACGAACACGCCCCAGACCGTTGCCTTGTGCGAGACCTTCGCCCGCGCATCGCGGCGCACGCCGGTGATGCCGACGAGCGAGGCGTCGTCGAATGCGCCGAACACGGCGCGCTCGTGGGTGGCGGTGATGCGCGACGCGAATTCGTCGACCGACACGGCGGCTTCTTCGTCGCGGGTCGGCAGGAACGAGGTCGGTGACGTGTCGACCGCATGCAGGCGGACGGACTGGAATTGCGCCGCATCGGCGGCGTCGAGCAGGCGGATCGTGATCATCGTGTGGGGCGGTCGTGGAGCGGTCGGTATCGGAATCTGCGGCGCGCCGCAGGGCATCGACCATGCTAAGCGGAATCGCACGCGTTTGCCGGGCCGTTCCGGCATGTCGCGTTGCCGCCGCGCGTCGCTCAGATCGCGTCGCGCGGCCGCCGCGCGTCGCCGTCGACGCAGCACGCGAGCACTTCGGCATCGGTGTCGCCGAGGCTCAGGTACACGTGTCCGACCGAGCTGTCGAAATACAGGCTGTCGCCGGTGCCGAGCCGGTACGCATGGCCGTTCTCGAAGCGCAATTCCAGCGCGCCGCTCAGCACGAACACGAACTCCTCGCCGCTGTGCCGGATGTAGTCGGCGAAATCGGACAGCTTGCGTGCATGGATGCGGCCGCGCACCGGCACCATCCGCTTGCCGGTCAGGTCGTTCGCGAGCATCCCGTATGCGTAGTTCGGTGTGTCGTAGACCATCTGCTGGCCGGCCGGCGTGAACGACGGCGTCATCACGCCGGCCGGCGTGGCGCGGCCGAACATCGTGTCGAAATCGAGCGCGAGCGCGTGCGTGAGCGCCGCGAACTTGTCGTAGGTGAGCGCGATGTCGCCGCGCTCGGCTTTCGAAATCGTCGAAACCGCGATACCGGAGCGCTCGGACAACTGCGCGAGCGTCAGGCCGCGCGACTTGCGGGCGTCGCGCAGCCGCGCGCCGACCGTCTGGTGGTCGAGCTGCGGCGGGGCGTCGGCGGTGGGCGGAGCAACGGGGGCAGTGGATTTGGGCATGCGAAAACGGGACGCGGCGTGAATACGGGTTTTGTCGTATACGAGAATAAATTTTATCGTATATGATAATTTTCGTCGAAATCGCCAACGGCGGGCGTGACGGCCACTCTAGCATCGGACGACGCGAAACTCGCGGCGGCCCACGCGAGCGGCCCGATTCGCGACCGTCCGGCGGCGTTTTCCGGACCATTCCCCCGATTCAACCGGCCCGTCGGGGCCGGATCCGCGAAGGTGCAATCCATGTCCAATGACATCAAACGTCTGCAAACCGGCCCGCGCATGAGCCAGGTCGTGATCGCCAACGGCATCGTCCATCTGGCCGGCCAGGTGCCCGACACGGCCGGTGCGCCGATCGCCGTGCAGGCGACCGAAATCCTCACGCGCATCGACGCGCTGCTCGCGTCGGCCGGCGTCGACAAGACGCGCGTGCTGACGGCCAATGTCTGGCTCAGCGACGCCGCGCACTTCGACGCATTCAATGCGGTGTGGGATGCGTGGGTGCCGGCCGGCCACGCGCCGACCCGCGCGTGCGTGCAGGCGCTGCTGATGAAACCCGGTCTCGACGTCGAGATCGCCGTCACCGCGCTCGCGTGACGCCCGCGCCGCACGCCCGAGGAGTGCCCCGATGAAGTTCGATACGCTCGTCCTGGGCGGCGGCATGATCGGCGTGTCGGTCGCCGTTCACCTGCAGCAGCGCGGCCTGTCGGTCGCGCTCGTGGATCGCAAGGCGCCCGGCAACGAAACGTCGCTCGGCAATGCCGGGCTGATCCAGCGCGAAGGCGTGTATCCGTACGCGTTCCCGCGCGGCTTCGGCACGCTGCTGAAATACGCGTGCAACCGCTCGCCGGACGTGCGCTATCACCCGGCCGCCTTGCCGAAACTGATCCCGTTCCTGTATCGCTACTGGCGCAATTCGCATCCGGCGCGCCACGCCGCGATCGCGCGCGCCTATGCGCCGCTGATCGAACACTGCGTGACCGAGCATCGTGCGCTGATCGACGCGGCCGGTGCCGGCGCGCTGCTGCGCGAAGGCGGCTGGCTCAAGGTGTTTCGCACCGCCGCGACCCGCGACGCCGAAACCCGCGACGCCGAGCGCTGGCGCGCGGAATACGGCGTGACCTTCGACGCGCTCGACGCCGCCGCGCTGCGCGACGCGGAGCCGAACCTGAGCCGCGCGCTGATCGGTGCGCTGCGCTATACGGGCTCCGATTCGATCAGCGACCCGAACGGGCTCGTCACCGCGTATGCGCGGCACTTCGAGCAGCTCGGCGGGCGCATCGTGACCGGCGATGCGCTGACGCTGTCGGCCGCGAACGGCTGGCGCGTCGACACCGACGAAGGTCCGCTCGACGCGCGCGCGGCGGTCGTCGCGCTCGGCCCGTGGTCGGACCTGCTGTGCGAGCGGCTCGGCTATACGCTGCCGCTCGCGGTCAAGCGCGGCTACCACATGCACTACGCGGCGCAGCCCGGCGCGCGGCTGAATCGCCCCGTGCTCGATGCCGACAGCGGCTTCCTGATCACGCCGATGACGCGCGGCATCCGCCTGACGACCGGCGTCGAGCTCGGCTATCGCGACACGCCGCCGACGCCGACGCAGCTCGCCGCCGTCGAGCCGGTCGCGCGCGAGCTGTTCCCGCTCGGCGCGCGCGTCGACGGCGCGCCGTGGCTCGGCCGCCGGCCGTGCACGCCCGACATGCTGCCGGTGATCGGCGCGGCGCCGCGCCATCGCGACCTGTGGTTCGCGTTCGGACATGCGCACCACGGGTTCACGCTCGGCCCCGTCACCGGGCGGCTGATCGCCGACCTGATGACCGGCGCGCAGCCGTTCGTCGACCCGACGCCGTTTCGCGTCGAACGCTTCCTGCACGGCCGCTGAATCCGGCGCCGCGCGATGCAAGGGGCCCCGCGCACGACGCCGGGGCGCCCGCCCAGCGGCCGTCCGATCCGGCGAGCCGCGACGATCCACGACTGGAGACAACATGCAACAGCACACGATGCGGCGCGAGCTCGGCGCGCGCCAGATCTCGTTCATGGCGCTCGGGATGGCCATCGGCGTCGGCCTGTTCCTCGGCTCGGCGTCCGCGATCCACGCGGCCGGGCCCGGCGCACTGGTCGCATACCTGATCGGTGGCGCGATGATCTTCCTGATCATGCGCGCGCTCGGCGAGATGGCCGTGCACCGGCCGGTGTCCGGCTCGTTCGGCGCGTATGCGTTCGAATACCTCGGGCCGTTTGCCGGCTACCTGGTCGGCTGGACCTACTGGCTGTTCATGGTCGGCGTCGGCGTCGCGGAGACGACGGCCGTCGGCATCTACATGGGATTCTGGTTTCCGGCGGTGCCGCAGTGGATCTGGGTCGTAGCGGCGATCGCCGCGATCGCCGGCTTCAACCTGCTGAACGTGAAGGTGTACGGCGAGCTGGAATTCTGGTTCGCGCTCGTGAAGGTCGGCACGATCCTGCTGATGATCGCGGGCGGCGCGCTGATCGTGTTCACCGGCATCGGCCATCACGGCGAGCCGGTCGGCCTGTCGAACCTGTGGCGGCACGGCGGCGTGTTCCCGCACGGCGTGCTCGGGCTCGTGAGCGCGCTGCCGATCGTCGCGTATTCGTTCGCGGGCGTCGAGATGATCGGCCTCACGGCCGGCGAGGCGCGCGATCCGCAGAAGGCGATCCCGCGTGCGATCAACTCGGTGCTGTGGCGCATCCTGATCTTCTACGTCGGCGCGCTGTTCATCATCATGGCGCTGTACCCGTGGAACGAACTCGGCGAGCACGGCAGCCCGTTCGTCACGACGTTCGAATCGCTCGGGCTGCGGCAGGCGGCCGGCGTGGTCAACTTCGTGGTCGTCACGGCCGCGCTGTCGAGCTTCAACTGCATCGTGTTCAGCGGCGCGCGGATGCTGTCGAGCATGGCCGGCAACGGCCTCGCGCCCGCGCCGTTCGCGACGCTGAGCGCGAGCGGCTCGCCGTCGCGCGCGGTCGGTGCGACCGTCGTGTTCATGTCGGTCGGCGTGCTGCTGAACTACGTGATTCCCGCGCGCGTGTTCGGCTGGCTGATGTCGTTCCTGTCGTTCGACGTGGCCGTGATCTGGGCGATGATCGTGCTGACCCACATGCAGTTCCGGCGCGTGATGGCCGCGCGCGGCGTGACGCCGGCGTTCCGGATGCCGTGTGCGCCGGCCACGTCGTGGATCTGCCTCGCGTTCGTCGCGTTCGTGTTCGTGATGCTCGGCGTCGATGCGGCCACGCGCGGGTCGCTGTATGTCGGCACCGGGCTGCTGGTGCTGCTGGCGATGATCTACCGGCGATCGCGGCGTCTGCAGGCGGCCGCGCATTCGACGCGCGTCGCGCTGGGGGCCGAGCGCGTGTGAGTGTCAGGCGCGTTTGCTGATGCGAACGCGCGGCACTGCGGGTACGCCGCGTCGGTTCAAGGAGGGCAGGGGAACTGAAACGCACTCGCCGTCGAGCCGGGCCGGCACGACGGCGTCAAGCGCGTGAAATGCGTGAAGCGCGCGTGAGAAGCGCGTGAGAAACATGCCGTGCGCCCGATCGGATCAGGCGCGCACGACCCGCATCAATACCGCGCGAGCTGATTGCCGTTGATCTGCACGCGATCGCCCGGGCGCAGGTCGCCCGGCGACTGCACGTCGAACGAGCGCGTCGAGCCGTCGCTGAGCTGCACGTCGATCCGGTAGCTGCTCGGCGGTTGCGCCGCGCCCATCTGCTGGCCGATCTGGTTGCCGGCGACGGCACCGCCGAGTGCGCCGATCACGGTCGCCGCATCGCGGCCGTGGCCGCGGCCGAACTGGTTGCCCAGCACGCCGCCGACCAGTGCACCGACGACGGTGCCCGCGACGCCCGACGGGCCGACCGAGCCGTTGACCGGCAGGATGTTCGAGACCGTGCCGTATTGCGTGCCGTAGCCGTTGCCGTACTGGCCGCCGTACGGCTGCTGGTTCGCGTAAGGCTGCGACCCGTATTGCGGCTGGTTGCCATACTGGTCGTACGGTTGCGGCGCCTGGTTCGGATACGCCGGCTGCTGCGGCTGCACGTAGCCCGGTTGCGAATACGCGGGTTGCGCGTAGCCGGGCGTCGCGTATTGCTGTTGCGGATAGCCCGGTTGCGCGCCGTAGTAACCCGGCGCGACACAGGCGGTCAGCGGAAGCGCCGCCACGGCGACGAGCGAGGCGAACAGAACGGTCTTCGTGGAAGGCATGCGCATCATGGTGTTTCCTGCATCGGCAACGTGTTCGCCGACGAATGCCGGGACGGGTGGCGAACTCGGCGTGAGTATAAGGAATGGGCGGATGCGCGTCCGTTGCGACCGGGTAACAACGTGTAAAGTCTGTTGCCGCGCAACTCGCCGTCGGGCCATGCGGCGCGGCGTGCGCGGCATCGGCGGCCCACCCGCCCGCGTGATCGCACCCCATCCCCCGCCAGGCCTGGCGTGCGCGTGCGCCGCACATCATGAAATCGAATGCGCGGCATCGCGACATTTAATTGGCCACTGGCCGCCCCGTCCGATATCGTGACCGGATTCCCTGCCCACAGTCGCGCCGTGCCGGCCGCGGTTCCTTCCCCTGTCCGCGTCGACGTCGCGCAGCGACTGCCTCACCACCATTCCGAGTCATGACCACCGATCGTTTCTTCACCAACGCCGTCGATGCCGGCGGCCAGCCCATCAACCTCGTCGTCCATGACGGCCGCTTCGTCCAGATCGGCGCCGATTGCACCGCCGCGCCCGGCGCGGAAACGATCGACCTCGGCGGACGCGTCGTGCTGCCCGGCTTCGTCGACGGCCACATCCACCTCGACAAGAGTTTCGTCGGCGATCGGTGGGTGCCGCACGAATCGGTCGGCTCGCTGCGCGAGCGCCTCGCGGTCGAGAAGCGCCAATTGGCGGCTGCGCCGGCGATCGTCGAGCGCGCCAATGCGCTGATCGAGCAGGCCGCCGCATTCGGCACGATCGCGATGCGCAGCCACGTCGACGTCGACGCGACGACGGGCCTGTCGAACCTGCAGGCCGTGATGGCCGCGCGCGAACAATGGCGCGGAATCGTCGACATCGAACTGGTCGCGTTTCCGCAGGCCGGCGTCGTGACGTGCCCGGGCACCGCCGGGATCCTCGATGCAGCCGTGCGCGAAGGCGCGGACGTGATCGGCGGGATCGATCCGACGACGCTCGACGGCGACGCGGACGGCCAGCTCGACATCGTGTTCGGCATCGCAGAGAAGCGCGGCGCGAAGATCGACATCCACCTGCACGAACCCGGCGAGACGGGCATCGCGCAATTGCTGCGGATCGCGGCGCGCACGCGCGCGGCGGGCCTCGGCGGCCGCGTGAACGTGAGCCACGCATACGCCCTCGGCCAGGTGAGCCACGACGACGTCGAGCGTGCGGCCGCGGCGCTCGCCGACGCCGGCGTGTCGATCCTCACCAACGCGCCGGGCGACTGCGCATTCCCGCCGGTGCTGCAGCTGCGCGCCGCGGGCGTGCACGTGTTCGCCGGCAACGACAACATCCGCGACGCATGGTGGCCGTACGGCAACGGCGACATGCTGCAACGCGCGATGATGGTCGGCTACCGGTCGGGCTTTTATACCGACGAAGCGCTCGGCATCGCGCTCGACATGGCGACGCATGCCGGCGCGCGTGCGGTCGGCAAGGACAACTACGGTATCGCGGTCGGCTGCGACGCGAGCTTCGTCGCGGTGAGCGCGCCGAATGCGGCAGCGGCCGTCGCCGGCGTGCCGGCCGAACGCTGGGTGTTCCGTCGCGGCGTCAGCGATACGGCCGCGCCGTTCGCGCCCGGGCTGCGCTTCACGCGATAACGACCTGACCGCCGTCACGGTGCGCGCATCGTGACGGCCCTGCACTGACCGACCCTACCGGAACCGACATGACGAACCTGCTGATCCGCAACGTCCGCACCCACGCCGACGACGCGCTCGACATCCTGATCGACGGCGATCGCATCGCGCGCGTCGGCCCGTCGCTCGACGCGCCCGCCGGCTGCGCGATCGAGGACGGCGCGCTCGCGCTCGCGCTGCCCGGCCTCGTCGAAGGCCACACGCACCTCGACAAGACGCACTGGGGAATGCCGTGGTATCGCAACGCGGTGGGCCCGCGCCTCGTCGACCGCATCGAGAACGAGCGCCACTACCGCGCGACGAGCGGCCACGACGCCGGCGCTGCATCGCTCGCGCTGTCGCGCGCGTTCCTCGCGGCCGGCACGACGCGCATCCGCACGCACGTCGACGTCGACACCGAAGCCGGGCTGCGGCATCTGCACGGCGTGCTCGCGACGCGCGAGACGCTGCGCGGCCAGGTTGACATCCAGATCGTCGCGTTTCCGCAGTCGGGCGTGCTCAAGCGGCCCGGCACGGCCGCGCTGCTGTCCGACGCGCTCGGCGCGGGCGCCGACCTGCTTGGCGGGCTCGATCCGTGCGCGATCGAAGGCGATCCGGTCGAGGCGGTGGACGTGCTGTTCGGCATCGCCGAACGCCACGGCCGCGGGCTGGACCTGCACCTGCACGAGCGCGGTTCGATGGGCGCGTATTCGCTCGACCTGATCCTGCAGCGCACGGCCACGCACGGGATGCAGGGCAAGGTCACGATCAGCCATGGCTTCTGCCTTGGCGATATCGCCGAGCGCGAGCGCGATGCGCTGCTCGCGCGGATGGCCGAGCTGGGCGTCGCGATCGTCACCACCGCGCCGGCCGCGGTGCCGGTGCCGGCCGTTGCCGCGTGCCGCGCGGCCGGCGTGACCGTCATCGGCGGCAACGACGGCGTGCGCGACACGTGGACGCCGTACGGTTCGCCCGACATGCTCGAGCGCGCGATGCTGATCGGCATGCGCAACGATTTCCGCCGCGACGACGCGCTCGACATCGCGCTCGACTGCGTGACGCACAGCGCCGCGCGCGGTTGCGGTTTCGCCGACTACGGCCTGGAAGCCGGCAAGCGCGCGGATGTCGTGCTCGTCGATGCGCTGACGTTCGCCGAGGCGGTCGTCGCGCGGCCAACGCGGCGGCTCGTCGTGTCGTCGGGGAAGATCGTCGCGCGCAACGGCGCGCTGGTCTGAGCGTGGCGTCGCCCCGGTATGATCGGGCTTCTTTCAGCCTGATCCTCCGGGAGACGACGATGCGACGCAGATGGACGATGGGCGCGATGGCGGCACCGGCCGCACGATGGATGGCAGCGGCGCTGTTCGCTGTGACGGCCGTGCATGCGGCGGCGGCCGGCGCGGACGATGCGCAGCAGGAAGCGAATCGCCGCACGGTGCTCGCGTTCTATGAAAAAGGCCTGAACGAGAAGGATGCCGATGCCGCGCTCGCGTATGTCGGCGATCACTACGTGCAGCACAACCCGAACGCGGCCGACGGCCGCGACGGCTTCCGCAAGTTCGTCGCGTTCCTGCGCGACAAATATCCGCAGTCGCACAGCGAGATCAAGCGCGCGTTCGTCGACGGCGACTACGTGATCCTGCACGTGCACGCGGTGCGCGAACCCGGCACGCGCGGCAGCGCGATCATGGACATCTTCCGGCTCGAGCACGGCAAGATCGTCGAGCACTGGGACGTGAACCAGCCGGTGCCGGAGCAGGCCGCGAACGGGAACACGATGTTCTGACGAAGGTCGCCCGCCGGGTGCGGCGCCTTCATGTCGATCCGAGACGTCGCACCGCGCCTGGCGCCTACGCCGGTTCTTGCTCCAGCATTGCCGCGAGCGTTCTGGTCAGCTCGCTGACCATCGGATCGGCGGTCGGCCGATGCAGGATCGCGATGTCCATGTTCTCGATCGGCGCGAAGCCGTCCTTCTCGGTCAGCACCACGTGCTCGTCGGTCACCACGCGCGCGGGCAGCACGCTGATGCCGAGCCCGTCCGCGACGGCCGCCTGGATGCCGCTCAGGCTCGACGTCGTGAAGCTGATCCGCCAGCGGCGGCCGCGCTCCTCGATCGCCTTGATCATGTCGTCGCGATAGAGCCCGCGCGGCGGGAACACGACGATCGGCACCGGATCGAGATTGATCGTCGGATGCTGCGCGCTGTCGATCCAGCGCAGTTTCTCGGGCCAGCGCACCACCGCCTCGCGGCTGTCGCGGCGCTGCTTGATCAGCACGAGATCGAGCTCGCCGCGATCGTATGCCGCGCTGATGTCGCGGCTCAGCCCGCACATCACTTCGAGCTTCACCTGCGGGTGATCGCGCCGGAACGCGGCAAGCACGTGCGTCGTGCGGCCCGCCGCGAAATCGTCGGGCACGCCGAGCCGGATCGTCAGCGCGACGGTCGCACCCGACAGCGCTTCCAGCATTTCGTCGTTCAGCGCGAGCATGCGCCGCGCGTAGCTGAGCACCGTCACGCCGGCGTCGGTGGGCCGCACGTCGCGCGTGCCGCGATCGAGCAGGCGATGACCGGCGATCTCCTCCAGCCGTCGAACCTTCTGGCTGACCGTCGACTGCGTCGAATGCAGGCGCGCGGATGCCGTCGTGAAGCTGCCGCAATCGGCGACCATCACGAGCGCGCGCAGCAGGTCGAGGTCGAACAAAGGTCTATTCATTTCTGCACTTCTGTGGATTCGAACATTTCATTTTCAAATGTGTGCGACGACTTTTAACATGCCCGGACGTCGCCAGCAATTGCGGTTTCGCCGGACCCGGGCGCAGCGGCGCGTACGGACATGCAAGGAGGAAACGGGATGTTTTTCAAACGAATCGCGATCATCGGCTCGTTTGCGTTGACGACGCTTACATCGGCCGTGGCGGCCGCCGACGGCGGCGCGCCCGAAGGCCGGCTGCGCAGCGCCGCCGATCGGGGCGACGCGGGCGAGGTCCGCATGCTGCTCGAGCGCGGTGCGCGGATTGATTCGCGCGACGGGCAGGGCCGTACCGCGCTGCTGCTCGCGACGCACGGCAACCATGTGGAGGCGGCGCGCGTGCTGATCGACGCGGGCGCCGACGTCAACGCGAAGGATGCGATCCAGGACAGTCCGTATCTGTATGCGGGGGCACGCGGCCGTCTCGACATCCTGCGCATGACGCTCGCGCACGGCGCGGACCTGAGCAGTACGAACCGGTATCGCGGCACCGCGCTGATTCCGGCGGCCGAGCGCGGCCACGTGGAGACGGTGCGCACGCTGATCGACGCGGGTGTGAACGTCGATCACGTGAACCGGCTCGGCTGGACCGCGCTGCTCGAAGCGATCATGCTCGGCGACGGCAGCGAACGCTATGTGCGGATCGTGCAGCTGCTGATCGATGCGAAGGCGAACGTGAACCTGGCGGATTCGAACGGCGAGACGCCGCTGCAGCATGCGCGCAGCCGCGGGTATGCGCAGATCGAGCGGATTCTGGCGGCGGCGGGCGGGCGGTAGGGTTAGCGGCGGCGCGACTTGTGCGCGGGGCTGGCGCCGGGAAGCTGCTGGAGGAACTCGCCGGCCAGATTCGCGCAGTAGTCGAACGCATGAGGACGGTGCCGCGGCCGAATGTCCGGAACGGACGTGCCGTGCTTTCGTATTTCGTCGATGAGCGTCAGCGCATGACGGAAAAGGCCCTGCCACGGGCCCTCGGGCAAGTCGGCTGATGCAATCACGCCCATACCTCCCGGTACAGATGAAGATTCCTTGACCACGCGGCAAGGTTTTTCCAGATGGCTCGAAGCGGCGTGCCGGAGCGTTCGGCGGCTTCCTCGACGGCCTTCACCACGACGGGAAGCGGCACCTCATCGAGAATGACGGAGATCTGCGATTCGTATCCCGCCGGAATCTGTCCCGTGCTTAACGCGTCGGCCAGCAGGTGCTCGGTCAATTCGCCTTTGTAGCTCACGTTCGAGCTCACGACGGCCTTGTAAAGGCCGCTTTGAGGCGGTCGCGGCTGCGCCAGGAGTTCGATGCCGAGCACATTGAGCAACGGGATCAGCTTGTTGATTCCAAGATCCTTCACCTTGCCGGTTTCAAGTTGATTCACCGTGAGGCGAGACAATCCGGCGAGTCGTGCAAGCTGAGCCTGTGTGAGGTCGAGCTCGGCCCTCCGTTTTGCAACGGCCTGACCGATTTCATAGAGTTGCATGCTCACCTCCGACGCAGGTTTATCTCACGCGAATGTAAGGTATACCTTACATCTCAACCATGTGTGTCGCCACCCACGGTCGCTGATGCGGTATAGGATGCGTGGCCGTACAGGTCGATCGGCATCGGGAGGGTAGCGATCGGTCTAGCTGTATAGACATTCCGGCCGGGCGGATATCGGTAGAAGCTCGTTTTGTGGCGGATGAGCATCACGCCGGGTAAACGTGGAAAATAGAGCAAAATTCCCGCAAAAATAACCATTTATTGATTATCTGCGCCACTATTTGCCGCGATTTCGTTCTCGATTCCACGATTTCGGACCCCCTCCATTTCCCCTGCTTGCGCTCAAAAATTGAGCGGTCTAGACTGCATCGCAGTTCCATCGAAGTCCCCGTCTTTTCGCGACCCGCGCCGGGCATGCCGGCACGACGCTCCCCAACGGACGCCCGGCGCTCGCCCGCCACGTCGAGACCACAAGGACACACAATGAATCGCACTGCAAAGCTCGTCGTATCCGCGCTGGCGTTCGCGCCGCTCGTCTCGTTCGCGCAGGACACGGCGACGATCCGCTGGGGCATCGATCCCACCTATCCGCCGTTCGAGGCGAAGCAGCCTGACGGCTCGCTCGCCGGCTTCGACATCGACCTGCGCAATGCGCTTTGCGAGCAGATGCATGCGAAATGCGTGTGGGTGGAGCAGGGCTTCGACGGGATGATTCCGGCGCTGCGCGCGCGCAAGTTCGACGTGATCATGTCCGCGATGACCGCCACCGACGAGCGGCTCAAGCAGATCGACTTCTCGAACAAGCTGTATGCGTCGCCGGGCGCGCTCGTCGCACCCGTCGGCTCGAAGCTGCTGCCGACCGCGGCGTCGCTCGCCGGCAAGCGCATCGGCATCGACCAGGGCACGACGCAGGAAGCGTACGCGAAGGCCGAATGGGCGCCCAAGGGCGTGACGATCGTGTCGTACCAGAACCAGGACCAGGTGTATCAGGATCTGGTGAACGGCCGGCTCGACGCGACCTTCCAGGACAAGACGCAGGCCGGCTACGCGTTCCTGAAGACGCCGCGCGGCAAGGGCTACGCGGTTGCCGGCCCCGACGTGACCGACGTGCGCATCACTGGCTACGGCGTCGCGATGGGCGTGCGCAAGGGCGACGCCGACATGAAGAAGCGGCTGAACGACGCGATCGCCGAGATCCGCGCGAACGGCACGTACCAGAAGATCGCCGCGAAATATTTCGACTTCGACATCTACGGCGCGAAGCAGCAACTGACCTCCGCACCGTGACTCCATGACTCATTCAATCGACAGGCAACCCATGACGAGTATCCAGGACCGCGTCGCACAAGCCGTGACGCCCGAACTGATCGCCGCCTTCCGCGACGAAGGCGCCGTGTGCATCAAGGGCATTTTCTCGCCCGACGAAGTGGCCGCGCTGCGTGCCGGCATCGACACGAACCTTGCGCAGCCGAGCGAACGCGCGAAGGTCGCGAGCCGGCCGGACGATCCAGGCTGGTTCTTCGAGGACTTCTGCAACTGGCAGCACAACGACGCGTACCGCGACTTCATCGTGAATTCGCCCGCGCCGTCGGTGGCCGCCGCGCTGATGGGCACGCAGACCGTGCGACTGCATCACGACCACCTGCTCGTGAAGGAGCCGGGCACGCGGCAGCGCACGCCGTGGCACCAGGACCAGCCGTACTACAACATCGAAGGCGACGACAACGTCAGCATGTGGATTCCGGTCGACCCGGTGCCGCTCGAATCGACGCTGGAATTCGTCGCCGGCTCGCACCAGGGGCCGTGGCTGATGCCGCGCACCTTCATGGACAAGGAGGCGAAGTGGTTTCCGGAAGGCAGCCTCGCCGACCTGCCGGACATCGAAGCCGACCGTTCCGCGTTCCCGATCCGCCACTGGGCGCTCGAACCGGGCGACATGGTGTGCTTCCGGATGCTGACGCTGCATGCGTCGGGCGGCACGCAGAATCGCCGGCGCGCGTTTTCGATCCGCTTCGTCGGCGACGATATCCGTCACGCGCCGCGCCGCTGGAAGACCTCGCCCGAGTTCCCCGGGCTCGCGGATCAGCTGCCGGACGGCGCACGGCTCGAGCATCCGCTGTTTCCGGTCGTGTGGTCGCACGGCGCGGGGCAGGCCGACGCGATCTGATCGGCGGATATCGGCGACATGACCCGCTGCTTCATGCGCGCGGCGGCCGTTTCGGGATGAAGCGGCCGCCGCGCGGCGTCGTTTCAGGCGCGGGTGACGGTGCTGGAAAGGTAACGGCGGCTCAGGTCGGGTGACGTCCGGCGCCCGGCTTGAAGCGCGAGCCGAGCCGGTAGCGGTTGCCCGGATGCAGGAAATGCACGAACGTGACCGGCAGCCCGTTCGTCCAGGTGCGGCGCGTGAGCGTGAGGCACGGCTCGTCGGCGCGCATGTCGAGCAGCCGCGCCTGTTCGCCGGTCGGCAGCGCCGCGTCGACGACGTGCTCGATCTCCAGTTCGTAGTGCGACACGTTGTTGAACAGGTATTCGGACGGCGGCTCGGACTGGAAATCCTGGTCGATGAAGTCCGGCGCGGCGGCCGGATTCACGTAGCGATCCTCGAGCTGGATCGGCCGGCCGTTTTCCTCGTGCACGCACACCACGTGAAAGACCGGCGTATTGACCGTCAGCCCGAACGCGGCGGCGACGTCGAACGACGCCGGCTCGCGCGACTGGCTCAGCACGCGGCAGCGATATTCGTGCCCGCGTGCGCGGATCTCGTCGCGGATGTGCGCGATCATCAGCAGGTTCGATTGCGGCTTCACTTCGGCGACGAAGGTGCCGACGCCGGCGATGCGCTTGAGCACGCCTTCCTCGGTCAGCTCGCGCAGCGCGCGGTTGACCGTCATGCGCGCGACGCCGAATTGCGCGGCGAGATCGAGTTCGGACGGAATGCGGTCCCCCGGGCGCCAGTCGCCCGCATCGACGTTCTGGCGAACGAGCGTCTTGATCTGCTGGAACGGTGCGGTGGTCTTCGTGACCATCGGGATCCTTGCGCGAAAAAGTGACGAATCTAGTCGTCGTGGCTGACGATGACCAGGATCTCCGCCTGCGCCGTGCCGAGGCTGCGCGTGCGGTGCGGGATGAGTGCGTTGAAATAGACTGAATCGCCGGTCTTGAGTTGCACCGTCTCGTTCGGAAATTCGATCTCGACGCGCCCCTTGTGGACGAACAGGAACTCCTCGCCTTCGTGCTCGCGGAACGTCGACGCGACGAATTCATGCGGCGGATGCACGACGAACGGCAGCATCTTCTTCGGCGCGACGCCGGCCGCGATGCTTTCGAAGCCATGCGCGTGGCCGTCGGCGGCCGCACCCATCGGCGTGCGCTCGCCGGCCCGCGTGACCGTGATCAGCTCGCGGTTGCGGCTCTCCGAGAACAGCTGCTCGACATCGACGTTCAGCGCCTTCGACAGCTTCAGCGCGACCGCGATCGACGGCACGCTCAGGCCGCGCTCGACTTTCGACAGATAGCTCTTCGTCAGGCCGGTCTCGACGGCCAGCACGTCGAGCGTCCAGCCCTTCTGTTTTCTGAGCAGCTTCAGGCGAATCGTCATGGGGCGCCGGGTGTCCTTCGAAAAACCGATTGTAACGCATGACACAAAGTGTCCTATGATGTATCGTGTGTCATGTGTTGCCGGGAAACGGCTGCGGGCGGCGCGGCAGACCCGGTCCATTCAGGAGGCGAACATGGCGGAAACGCTGAATTTGACGAAGGAGGCGCTGGTCGCGCTGGCGGAGCGGCGGCTCGACAACGAGGTGGGCGACAGCGGCTGGTCTGCCCGGCAAAAGCTCGCGCTCGCGTGCCGGATCCTGTTCGACGCCGGTCACGATTCCGGTCTCGCCGGGCAGATCACCTGCCGTGCGGACGATGCCGGCACGTATTACACGCAGCGGCTGGGGCTCGGTTTCGACGAGATCTCGGCCGCGAACCTGCTGCGCGTCAACGAGGATCTCGACGTGGTCGACGGCGAAGGCATTCCGAATCCGGCCAACCGGTTTCACACGTGGATCTATCGCGAGCGGCCGGACGTGAACTGCATCATCCATACGCATCCCGCGCACGTCGCGGCGCTGTCGATGCTCGAGCAGCCGCTCGTCGTGTCGCACATGGACACCTGCCCGCTGTACGACGACTGCGCGTTCCTGAAGGACTGGCCCGGCGTGCCGGTCGGCAACGAGGAGGGCGAGATCATTTCGAAGGCGCTCGGCAGCAAGCGCGCGATCCTGCTGTCGCATCACGGCCAGCTCGTGGTCGGCAAGACGATCGAGGAGGCCTGCATCCTCGCGCTGCTGATCGAGCGCGCGGCGAAGCTGCAATTGCTGGCGATGTCGGCCGGCGAGATCAAGCCCGTTCCGCCGGCGCTGGCGCGGGAAGCGCACGACTGGATTTCGAAGCCGAAGCGCGACGCCGTGACGTTCGACTACTACGCGCGGCGCGCGTTGCGCACGCATCGGGATTGCGTCGCGTGAGCCGGTGCGTCGTGTTCGCCGTTTTCATCAATCATTGAGGAATCCACATCGTGTCAATCCTGTTGCAAGGCGTGATCGCCTATCCGGTTACACCGTTCTCCGCCGACGGCAGTGTCGACCTGAACGCACTCGATGCGCTGATCGGGCGGCTGATCGCCGACGGCGTCCATGCGATCGCCCCGCTGGGCAGTACCGGGGAGAGCGCGTACCTGTCCGATGCCGAATGGGAGTCGGTCGCCACCGCGTCGCTGCGCGCGGTGCGCCGGCGCGTGCCGACCGTCGTCGGCATCTCCGATCTCACGACGGCGGGTGCGGTGCGCCGCGCGCGCTTCGCCGAACAGGCCGGCGCCGACGCGGTGATGGTGCTGCCGGTGTCGTACTGGAAGCTCGGTCACGACGAGATCGTCGCGCACTACCGCGCGATCGGCGACGCCATCGGCATCCCGATCATGCTGTACAACAACCCGGCGACGAGCGGCGTCGACATGTCGCCTGACCTGATCGTGACGATCTGCCGGACCGTCGACAACGTGACGATGGTCAAGGAGAGCACCGGCGACATCGGGCGGATGCACCGGCTCGCGCAGTTGAGCGACGGGACGATCCCGTTCTACAACGGCAGCAACCCGATGGCACTGGCCGCGCTGGCCGCGGGCGCGGCCGGCTGGTGCACCGCCGCGCCGAACCTGAATGCCGCGTTGCCGCTCGCGCTGGTCGACGCGATACGCGCGGGCGACCTGGCGCGAGCCAGGTCGGTGTTCCACGCGCAGTTGCCGCTGCTGCAGTTCATCGTCAACGGCGGGCTGCCGGTGACCGTGAAGGCCGGGCTGCGGCTGCGCGGTTTCGATGCCGGCGAACCGAGACGGCCGCTGCTGCCGCTCGGCGACGTGCGCACGCGCGAACTCGAACGCCTGCTCGCGGCACTGCCGGACGGTGTGCGGGCATGAGCGACGACGCGCGGCCGGCGCTCGCGGCCGCCATCGCCGCGGTGCGGGTCGGCAAGCGCCGGCCGCTCGCTGGCGCGCCGCATGCGGGGCAGGCCAGTGCGATCGACAAGCAGCCGGTCGATGAGCGGCTGTGGCTCGGCGCGCTCGGCTTTGCAGGCGACGAGCAGGCCGATGCACGGCATCACGGCGGGCCCGACAAGGCGGTTCATCACTACGCGCACGATCACTACGCATGGTGGTCCGCGCAGATCGGCGCGCGCGACGTGCTTGCGCAACCGGGCGCATTCGGCGAGAACCTGTCGACGCACGGCATGACCGAGCACGACGTGTGCCTCGGCGACGTGTTCACGCTGGGCGGTGCCGTGCTGCAGGTGTCGCAGTCGCGGCAGCCGTGCTGGAAGCTCAATGCGCGCTTCGATCATCCGCGTATGGCGGCGCTCGTGCAGCACAGCGGCCGGACCGGCTGGTACTACCGCGTGCTGCAGGAAGGCTGGGTGGCGCCGGGCGATGTGCTGGCGCTGCACGCGCGCCGGTATCCGCGCTGGCCGCTGTCGACGGTGCTCGATGTGCTGTACCGGCGCACGCTCGACCTGGCTGCGCTCGACGCGTTGTGCGACGTGCCGGTGTTGCCGTCCGGCTGGCGCACGATGCTCGACCGGCGCAGGACGGAGCGGCAGGTCGAAGACTGGACGAAGCGGCTCGAAGGCTGACGCGCCGCGTCTCCGGCTTATCCGGCCGGCAGGTTCCGCACGTCGGCCGTCGGCTCCGTGCCGAACGCGTCGCTCAGCGCATAGCCGATCAGTTGCCGTGCGGCGGCCTCGGGCGTCGACAGCGCGCCGCTCGCCTTCAGTTCGTCGAATTTCTCGCGCATCGGGAAGTTTGCTTCGCTGGTCGAGCGGATCGTCGCCTGCATGCCCGTATCGACGACGCCCGGCGCGACGCTGCAGACGCGCAGCGCGCGGTTCGCATCGAGCGCGACGGCGCGTGCGTGGTGGTCGAGTGCGGCCTTGGTCGCGCAGTAGACGCTCCAGCCCGCATACGCGTTGCGCGCGGCGCCGCTCGACACGTGCAGGATCCGGCATTCGGTCGGCGCCGATGCCGCCTGTACGAGCGCAGCCGACAGCATCAGCGGCGCCGCGACGTTCAGGCCGACCGCGCGCGCGACGAGCGCCGGATCCTGCGCAGCGAGCGGCCCGATCGGGTCGACGATCCCCGCGTTGTTGAACAGCAGCACGATCGACGCGCCGTCGACGAAGCGGCGCAGCGTGTCGCCGGCCAGCCAGGTCGCGACAGCCGATGTGTCCGACAGGTCGAGTTCGATTTCGGCGAAACGGTCGCCGGCCTGCGCGGCGAGCGACGGATGACGGCTGCGCGACACGCCGAGCACGGCGATGCCTTCCTGCAGCAGTTGTTCGGCGAGCGATGCGCCGACGCCGCGCGTGTGGCCGGTGACGATGGCGCGCACGTTCGGCGCGAAAGAGGAGGCGGTCATGGCGGTGAACGAGTGAACGGATCGGATGAACGGTGTCGACGGGCGGCGCGCATGCGTGGCGACACGGCGTGCGGGACGGGCGATGCGCGGTATCGGTGCGATGCGCGAAGCGCTCGCGCGCGGCGCCGCGGGTCGGGGTGAACGCGTATCGTAGCGCCGGCCTGCGCGACGCGCAAACGAGCGGGCGAAGCCGCGCGCGGGCCGATTGCCGCCAGGTGCACGGGGCGCAGATCCGCGGCGCGGCACGCTTTCATTGCCGTGCCACGGCGCGTGGCCGAACCGTTGGACGAAAGCCGGCTGCGGCAAGGGCGCTCGTGCTTGCCGCAAGCGGCGCCGGGCGCCACGCCGCGAGCTATCATATGGCTCGCCCGCGCGCGACGCCGCACGGGCCGCGACCGTTTCCCTTCACCTGCTGCACGCTGCGACGCCACCATGAACACCACGCCGGACATGCCCACGCCACGCGCCCTGCGCGAACTCACGCCCCTCGAGGCCCGCATTCTCGGGGTGCTCGTCGAGAAGCAGCACACGGTGCCGGACACCTATCCGCTGTCGCTGAATGCACTGACCTCGGGCTGCAACCAGAAAACCGCGCGCTCGCCGGTGATGAACGTCAGCGAGGACGAAGTCACGACCGCGCTCGACGGGCTCAAGCACCTGAGCCTCGTGATGGAGGGCAGCAGCAGCCGCGTGCCGCGTTTCGAACACAACGCGAACCGCGTGCTCGGCATCCCGAGCCAGGCGATCGCGCTGCTGACGATCCTGCTGCTGCGCGGCCCGCAGACGGCCGCCGAGCTGCGCCTGAACAGCGCGCGCCTGCACGGCTTCGCGGACATCTCGTCGGTCGAGGCGTTCCTCGACGAACTCGCCGCGCGTGCGCAGCCGCTCGTCGTCCGGCTGCCGCGTGCACCGGGCGCACGCGAGAATCGCTGGATGCACCTGATGTGCGGGGAAGTGAACCTCGCCGACTTCGCCAGCGCCGAGACGGGCAGCGGCGCGGATTCCGTTCCGCCGTCCGAATTCGAGGCGCTGAAGGCCGAGCAGAAGCGCCTTTCCGATGAAGTCGCGCGCCTGAACGCGCTCGTTCAGCGGATGGCGGCCGAACTCGGCATCGACGTCGATCCGCCGGCCGACGTGGGCTGACGGACCGCCGGAGCCGGCACCGCACCGGCGCGCAGGCAGGCGCGCCGGGTGATGCACCCGCATTACCAGCGGCACCCCGTCTTTGCGGACGCGTCGACGTCCTGCGCCCACTCGAAAGCGGTCTTCTTGCCGGTGCGCGCATTCGTGTACGTCATCGAATAGACGATCGCACCCTGGCTCATCATCTCGTATTCGCCGTTGACCTTGCCGTCGACCATTTCCCACCACGTGGTCGTGAACTGATATGGACGGCCTTCCGCGAGTTCTTCCTGATCCTCGTGTTTGAACAGCAGCGGGATCGCCGTCTTCGATTTCGCATACCGGACGACGCCGCCTTGCCACTTGGCCACGTCGTCGTAATACGTGCGCAACTCGAAGCGCACGGGTTTGTCGCCCGTTGTCCGGAAGCACAGCACTTCCGTGGTGACGTCGGCCGAGGCGGGCAATGCGATGCACAGCAGCACGGCGGCGAGTGCCTTTTTCATGTTCGTGTCCGCGTGATGGAGAAGCGAGTCAGCCGACGGTGATCCGCGTGGCACCTGCGTCGACGAGCCGGAACAGCAGATCTTCGAGCGCGGCGCCCGGCGCCGAGCCGAGATCCGTGTTGACGCGCCAGCCCTGTTCGGTGCGCGCCGGTTCCGACAGATAGTGAACGATGCCGTGCAGGCCGTCTTCGGCCGGCACGCTGGCGTCGTCGGCGTCGAACCATGCGAAGAACCACGCCTTGAACGCGTCGGTTGCCGCGGCTTCGTCGAGGCCGTCCGCGTCGATCGTCGCCCAGTCCCACAGGAACGGACCGATCGACACGGTCGCCGTTTCAAGTTCGAACGCGAATGGCTCGAAATCCAGTTGCCCGGTCGAGTCGACCATCGCGGGCTGGCCGGCCGATTCGCCTGCGGTATGGACGAGGTCGGCGCGGCACGGCAGCGCGAGCGGGCCTTCGGTGGCCAGCGTGCCGTCGGCTTTCCGGTAGGCCGGTTCCACGACGGCTGCTGGTTGCGTTGCTGCTTGCGCGAGCAGGTCGGCGTAAGGCTGGCGGATGGCGCTGAGCAGTTCGGATACGGTCATCGTGGCGGGTTGGGTCGGGTTGCGGGGCCGCCGTCGCCGGCGAGCGGCGGCGCGCTTCGGCAGCGGACAGCCACGATCGTACGGTACTTCCGTGACGCGCGACCACTCGGCCGAACGGCCGGCGCGCGCGGATCGGTTCGCGGGCCGCCGCGTTGACGTCGATCGCATTCCCCCTGTCGCGCGGCGCTGTCGCCGCGCGCGAGTGCCATAATCGAGCCTCCCCATCATTCCAGACGTCCCCGGAGAATCGCCATGCAGAACCTCGACAATCCTTCCCACGATCGCGAGGTAGGCAGCGCCGACGCGACGCAGGACACCACGCGCATCGACGACGTCCGCATCGGCGCGGTGCGTCCGCTGATCTCGCCGGCGCTGCTGCAGGACGAACTGCCGGTGCCGGCCGGCACGCAGACGCTCGTCGAGGACACGCGCCGCGCGATCGGCGACATCCTGCACGGCCGCGACGACCGTCTGCTGCTCGTCGTCGGCCCGTGCTCGATTCACGACCACGGCCAGGCGCTCGAATACGCGCGCCGGCTGAAGGCCGCCGCCGATGCGCTGAAGGACGACCTGCTGATCACGATGCGCGTGTACTTCGAGAAGCCGCGCACGACGGTCGGCTGGAAGGGCTACATCAACGATCCGCGTCTGGACGGCAGCTTCCGGATCAACGAAGGGCTGCGCGCCGCGCGGCAACTGCTGCTCGACATCAACGCGCTCGGCCTTGCGGCCTCGACCGAATTCCTCGACCTGCTGAGCCCGCAGTACATCGCGGACCTGATCGCGTGGGGCGCGATCGGCGCGCGCACGACCGAGAGCCAGAGCCATCGCCAGCTCGCGTCGGGGCTGAGCTGCCCGATCGGCTTCAAGAACGGCACCGACGGCGGCGTGCAGGTCGCATCGGATGCGATCGTCGCCGCGCGCGCGAGCCACGCGTTCATGGGGATGACGAAGATGGGGATGGCCGCGATCTTCGAGACGCGCGGCAACGACGACGCGCACGTGATCCTGCGCGGCGGGAAGAGCGGGCCGAACTACGACGCCGAGCATGTCGAGGCGTGCTGCGCGGTGCTGCGCAAGAGCGGGCTGCGCGAGCAGGTGATGGTCGATTGTTCGCATGCGAACTCGAACAAGTCGCATGAACGGCAGATCGAGGTGGCACAGGATCTCGCGCGGCAACTGTCGCAGGGCGAGCACCGGATCGTCGGCGTGATGGTCGAGAGCCATCTCGAAGCCGGGCGTCAGGATCTGAAGCCGGGCGTGCCGTTGCAGTACGGCGTGTCGATTACCGATGCGTGCCTGAGCTGGGCGCAGACGGAGCCGGTGCTCGACGTGCTGGCCGAGGCGGTGCGGCATCGGCGCGTGTATTCGCGCAACGCGTGACGCAGCGGGGGCGGGGCGGTGCCCCGCCGCATGCGTATTGCGATACGGCGGCGAGGAACGGTCGCGCGTCTGCGATGGTGTCCTGATCGACGTGCACGCCGCCGTTTTTTCGCGCCGAGCTCGCGCCGCACGCTATTCGCCCGCCACCTGTTCACGCCATCGTTGATCTTCGTCCGGCTCGACCCCTCTGCGCCACTGCAGCCCGAACGCACGATCCACCGATTGCCGCTACCATGAGCGCCGTGTTGCACGCTGCGACCCGGCCATGCCGGTTCGCTACGCACACACGCAGTGGCGGTGCGGCCGGCCGTCACGCTACCGGCGAAGCGCGGGACGCGGGGCGCACACGGATCAGTCGTTGCACCCGCGTCGCTTTGCTGCCGGAATCAACAACAATCGAACCGGAGTGCCATGCACATGAAGTTCTACAAGACCGTCATCGCAGCAACCATCCTCGCCTCGAGCATCAGCGCGCACGCGCAGATCGCCGGCGCGCAGCCGCTCAGCGTTACCGTCGAGCAATCGCAGGCGCTGCTCGAAGGCTGGAGCGTGAAGAAGAGCGTGCTCGGCAAGGCCGTGTACAACGACGCGAACCAGAAGGTCGGCAAGGTGCGTGACCTGATCGTCGCGCCGGACGGCTCGGTGTCGGCCGCGATCGTGTCGGCTGGCGGCTTCCTCGGCGTGGCCGCGCACGACGTCGCGGTGCCGATCGCGTCGCTCGACGTGCGCAACGGCAACATCTATCTGCCGGGCGCGACGAAGGATGCGCTGAAGGCGACGCCGGCGTTCCAGTACGCGAAGGTGCCGTCGCCGCCGAAGCCGAAGAAGATCGACGACAAGCACTGATGCACGCGGCCCGGCGCATCCTGCATGTACCGGGCCCGGCAGATCGCTTCTGCCGGCGATCGCCACGCCGGCTCGTCACGCCGTCCACACCCCGTCGAAACCGAACGCGACCGGCCCGCTCAGCAACACGCTGCTGCCGGCGCCGTCCCACCGCACGACGACATCCCCGCCATCGCAACTGACCCGCACGGTCTCGTCGAGCAGCCCGCGCCGGATCCCGTTGACCACCGCGCCGCACGAACACGAGCCCGAGCCGAGCGGCACGCCGCCGCCGCGCTCCCAGATGCGCAGCCGGATATGCGTGCGGCTGACGGCCTGCACGACATGCACATTCGTTTTCAGCGGAAACAGCGGATGCGTTTCGATCGCCGGCCCGAGCACTTCGATATCGAGCGCGCCGGGATCGTCGACGAAGAACGTGCAATGCGGATTGCCCATGTTGCATGCGGCCGGCGCGCCGGGCAGCGGGAGCGCGAGCGTGTCGGCGGCTTCGGCGAGCGGCACGTCCTGCCAGCCGATGCGCGGCGCGCCCATCTCGACCGTGATCAGTCCGTGCGCATCCCGCGCACAGGCAAGCAGCCCGCGGTGGGTGCGCAGCACGACCGACGACCCGCCCGTTTCACGCATCAGCTTCCACGCGATGCCGCGCGTCGCGCTGCCGCAGGTATCGAGCGCGGAGCCGTCGGGGTTCCAGAATGCGACGCGGGCGGCCGCGTCGTCGCAGTCCGAGATCACCGCGAGCTGGTTGAAGCCGATGCCGCAACGACGATCGCCCATGCGCCGCACGAGTTCGCGGTCGATGCGCGGCGTGGCGTCCTGGCCGCGCAGGTCGACGACGACGAAGTCGTCGCCGTTCGCGTTCATCTTCTGAAATCCGATCGGCATGGCGGTTCCGGAATCGAGGCAGGCAAATACTGTACGTGGCTTGCCGGCGGCGATCAATCGCCGCCCGGCGACGCGCCCGTGACGCGACATGACCCACAGCTACGTAATTCTACGTAGCCCCGCATACGTAGTTGTGCGCTTGTAAGCGTCCCCTGTCGCGCGGAATACTACGGCCCACCGCCGCGGCTTCCACGAGACGCGGCACGACGCATCGACGTCACGCGGGTTCGGCGCTTCACCGGATCCACTCAAAACCACATAGGAGACCAGGAGACGCCATGAATCGGGCTTCCAGTACCCTGCTCTGGATCGCGGTCGCGCTGCTCGGCGCGTTCGCATTCGGGACGATCGCACTTGCGCACGGCGAACGCGTCAGCGCGCTCTGGATCGTGATCGCCGCAGTCTGCGTGTATCTGATCGCATATCGCTTCTACAGCCGTTTCATCGCCAGCAAGGTCATGCAGCTCGACGGGCTGCGGATGACGCCGGCAGTGAAATACAACGACGGCCTCGACTACGTACCGACCAACAAGTACGTGCTGTTCGGCCATCACTTCGCCGCGATCGCCGGCGCCGGGCCGCTCGTCGGCCCCGTGCTTGCCGCGCAGATGGGCTACACGCCCGGCATGCTGTGGATCCTGGCCGGCGTCGTGTTCGCCGGCGCGGTGCAGGACTTCATCGTGCTGTTCATCTCGACGCGTCGCGACGGCCGCTCGCTCGGCGACCTCGTCAAGATGGAGCTCGGCACGGTGCCCGGCGTGATCGCGCTGTTCGGCGCGTTCCTGATCATGGTGATCATCCTCGCGGTGCTCGCGCTGATCGTCGTGAAGGCGCTGACCAATTCGCCGTGGGGCACGTTCACCGTCGCCGCGACGATTCCGATCGCGCTGTTCATGGGCGTCTACACGCGCTACATCCGCCCGGGCCGCATCGGCGAAGTGTCGATCATCGGCTTCGTGCTGCTGATGGCATCGATCGCGTTCGGCCAGACCGTGCACGATTCGCCGACGCTCGCCGCATGGTTCACGTTCAACGGCACGCAGCTCACGTGGATCCTGATCGGCTACGGCTTCGTCGCGTCGGTGCTGCCGGTGTGGCTGCTGCTCGCGCCGCGCGACTACCTGTCGACGTTCCTGAAGATCGGCACGATCCTCGGCCTCGCGATCGGTATCCTGGTCGTCGCACCGGAACTGAAGATGCCCGCGCTGACGAAGTTCGTCGACGGCACCGGCCCGGTGTGGTCGGGCAACCTGTTCCCGTTCCTGTTCATCACGATTGCATGCGGCGCGGTGTCGGGCTTCCACGCGCTGATCTCGTCGGGCACGACGCCCAAGCTGATCGACAACGAAACCAACGCGCGCTTCATCGGCTACGGCGCGATGCTGATGGAATCGTTCGTCGCGATCATGGCGCTGGTCGCCGCCTGCGTGATCGAGCCGGGCATCTACTTCGCGATGAACGCGCCGGCGGCCGTGCTCGGCTCGACGCCGGAAGCGGTGGCGAACACCGTCACGCAATGGGGCTTCGTGCTGACGCCGGACATGCTCACGCAGACGGCCAAGGCCGTCGGTGAAACGACGATCATCGCGCGCGCGGGCGGCGCGCCGACGCTGGCCGTCGGCATGGCGCACATCCTGCATCAGGTGATCGGCGGCGAAGCGATGATGGCGTTCTGGTATCACTTCGCGATCCTGTTCGAGGCGCTGTTCATCCTGACGGCGGTCGACGCCGGCACGCGCGCGGGCCGCTTCATGCTGCAGGACCTGCTCGGCACGTTCCACCCGGCGCTCAAGCGCACCGAGTCGCTGCCCGCGAACCTCGTCGCCACCGCGCTGTGCGTGGCCGCGTGGGGCTACTTCCTGTATCAGGGCGTGGTCGATCCGCTCGGCGGCATCAACACGCTGTGGCCGCTGTTCGGCATCTCGAACCAGATGCTCGCCGCGATCGCGCTGGTGCTCGGCACCGTCGTGCTGTTCAAGATGAAGCGCGAGCGCTATGCATGGGTGACGATCGTGCCGACCGTGTGGCTCCTGATCTGCACGCTGACCGCCGGCTGGCAGAAGATCTTCGATGCGAACCCGAAGGTCAGCTTCCTCGCGCACGCCGCGAAGCTGCAGGCTGCCGTGGACGAAGGCAAGGTGCTGGCGCCGGCGAAGTCGATCGCGCAGATGCAGCGGATCATCTTCAACGACTACATCGATGCGGCGCTGGCCGGCCTGTTCATCTTCGTCGTCGTGGCGATCGCGGTGTACGGCGTGATCGCCGTGCTGCGCGCGCGGCGCGAGTCGAAGCCGACCGTGCGCGAGACGCCGTACGAGCCGTTGCCGGCCGCACAGGCGCTCGGCAGCGGCCGATAACGGGAGGCCGCGATGTTCAGCGATCTTGGCGGCGACCTGCGCAGCGCGGGACGTTACCTCGGGCAGGCGTTGCGGCTGATGGTCGGCCTGCCCGACTACGACACCTACGTCGCGCACATCCGCGAAACCCATCCGGACCGCGAGCCGATGACGTACGAGGAATTTTTCCGCGAACGCCAGAACGCGCGGTACGGGTCGGGGGCAGGGAAGTGCTGTTGAACCGGGCCGAAGCAGTCGTCCGGTAAGGCCGTCCGGTGACGGACCAGGAAGCGCCGCGAAGGTATTCGCGGCGCTTTTTCCTTGGGGGCCGGATGATGCGGGGCACGCTGCCGTCGCCGCGGCGTTTGACCGGCTTCAGCGCGGCTTAATCCTTCGGCCGGTATCATATGACTCTCTTTTTTCCGATGAATCCGCGCAGGAGAATCCGTCGTGCATGTCGGTGAGCGTTTCAACAGCATTTCCCATCTCGTCGGCGCGGTGCTGTCGGTGGCAGGGCTGGTCGCGCTGGTGACGATGGGCGCGCTCGACCACGATCCTTACAAGATCGTGAGCTTCAGCGTGTACGGCGCGATGCTGATCGTGCTCTATGCGATCTCGACGCTGTATCACAGCGTGCGCAATCCGCGGCTCAAGGCGATCCTGCAGAAGTGCGACCATTCGGCCATCTATCTGCTGATCGCGGGCAGCTACACGCCGTTTACGCTCGTCACGCTGCGCGGTCCGTGGGGCTGGTCGCTGTTCGGCGTGAGCTGGGGGCTCGCCGCGTTCGGGATCGCGCAGGAACTCACGCTGGGCAGGCGCACGCGCATCGTGTCGATGGTGCTGTACGTGCTGATGGGCTGGCTCGCGCTCGTCGCGATCCGCCCGCTGATCCACGCGCTGCCGCCGGTCGGCACCGCATGGCTCGTGGCCGGCGGCGTGATCTACAGCGCCGGCATCTACTTCTTCATCAACGACGAACGCATTCGTCACGGGCACGGCATCTGGCACCTTTTCGTGCTGGCCGGCAGCCTGTGCCAGTTCGTCAGTGTCGCGATGTATGTCGCGTGAGCGGCGCGGGGCGGCGGCGAATGCGCAGTCGCATGCGACGGTCGTGCCGGCCAGAGCAGGCGCGTCGCGCATGCTTCGCGGTCGTCGGCATCAGGTGCGACCGGCCGCTGGTGTGACGTTACGCAGCACCTTGAACCCGACCCACCCCCAATAGACGCGATGATGCGCGATCAACCCGTCGCGCAGATCCATCACCTCGACGAGATCGACCTGATCGCCTTCCGGGGTTTCGCGCGGATATTCCCACACGAGCTGCTTGCCGTTCGAAAAGAACAGGTCCGTGCGGTACCAGCGTCCTAGCCGGTTGCCCGGATTGCGCAGCCCCGCGGCGAAGAACGCGCCGATTGCGGCCTTGCCGTGCAGCACGCCCGAGCCGTGCTCGGGCAGCGTGACGACGACGAGCGGCGTTTCGAGTATCGCGTCGTCCGCGTACAGCGACATCAGCGCGTCGAGGTCGCGGGCGACGACGGCGGCGTGCCAGTTGTGATGGATGCGTTGCGCATCGGTGTCGGCGTGCGTCATGGCGGGTTCCGGCAAACGTGGATAACGGAACCACTGTATTGATGCAACGCGGCCGGACGTTTCACGCCGGGCCGAAACGTGAATGTCGCGCGTGCCGAACGCGGCCGCGTGCCGCCGACCGCCTCAGCCCCCCAGCGCCCCGAGATTCAGCACATGCGACTTGCCGATCCACACCGCGCTATCGCGATGGTCGCGCAATTCGTCGTGCGTGTTCGGATGCAGGAAGATATCGAGCGCGCCGTGATTCAGCACGAGCCACGGCACGATGGCGTCGAACTGCGCGGCGCCGAACGCGATCTGATACGACCACGCCGGATGCGGACCGACGAGGCGTTCGTGAAAGCGGCCGAGTTCGATGATCGCGCCGAAGCGCTCTTCGACGATCAGGCGAAACGCCCAGGCCGCGTCGCGGCTCGCGGCGTCGAAGTAGACGTGTGCGTGCCAACTCGTGATGGCAGTGGTGTCGATGGCAGCCATGGCAGGACTCGAGAAGAAAAGGGCATGCGTGAGCGCCGTGACATACGGCACGATGCGCAATTATCGCGCTTCCTTGTCGGACACGTCTTGTCGTAGCGCGGGATATCGGCGCGACGGGTGGCGCATGGGTCCGACTATCCGGCTCGCGTGCCGCTGTTTTTCCCGTTCGTGCCCGCCTGCATCGCATCGCGTCGAAAGCCGCGCCGGCACGGGCTGCGGCCGATTCTCGCGTCGGCAATATGTCATTTCAAAAACTGAAAAGACGCGTGATGCACGACTGCGAATCGTCTGGAAAAATGCGATCAGGTATTTGAATGAAATAAAGAAATTCCGGTTCGGCGGCATTGGCGAATCACGCGGATCGCGGCCCGGATTGTCGCGCTGAAAATATCAATTGCGGAATCGGCTATTCAAGCGCATTGCGACGCAGCCTACGATGGTTGCACGGCATCGACGATGATCGATGCGGACGCAACCATCTGGAGGCCACTATGCGATCCCTCGTTTCCCTTGCTGCTCTGTCCGTTACGCTTGCCGCGCTGCCTGCCGCGAGCTTCGCACAGACAGCCAATGCCGAATGGCAGCCGAACGTCGCGCCGCTGACCTGGTCGGCGGCGCGGGCCGAAACCGACGTGCAGCTGATGCAGATGACGCGCGCCGGCTATCGTGCGACGACGGCCGGCAACCAGAACTATCCGCTCGCGATGCAGCGCGCACTGGAGCGTGTGAGGAACCCGGTGCCCGACCGCTCGCGCGAGGAGCGGGCCGCGATGGAAGCGCGCGCGGCCGGCGCTGCGCAGGGCGGCCATCCGGTGCAGGCGTTCTTCGTGAAGACCGCGTACTACCTGAAGGGCGAGAACACGTTCTGATGCGGGAGACGAGCATGGGATGCCCGAACCGATTCCCCGACGTGTTGCGCGCGTCGGCATTGCGCCGGTTTTACGGTGAGCGTGCGACGTGGCGGCGGGCCGATGCGTCCGATGCACGGAGTCGGGCGAACGGCCGGTGGGACGCGAGCCGCGGCGCTGTCGCGTGCCGCACGGCGTGGCCGGTATGGATCGCGGACGATGCGTTCGCAAGCGGGTGCGAATCATGAAGGCTGTCCGAAAAGGCCGTCGGCATGCGCCGCTGACCCGCGAATGGCTGCTGCCGCTGCCGCCCGCGCATGTGCGCGACATCTCGCTGAAATGCCACATGGCGCTCGTCGCGCTGCGTGGCGAGCACGGCAGCGAAACATTGCTGATGCGGTTGCGCACGAGTGTCTATCTGGTGTTCCTCGCGCTCGACGACGACGTATGCGCCGATGCGAGCATCGACCTGTGCGTCGAGGCGGAGCGCGTGCTCGACGCGAGCGTGGCGCGCGCCGCGCAAAGCGGCACATGGACGCTGCACGACGATGAATGCGCGGTGCTCGAACGCGTGCTCGCCGCGAACGACGCATGCGTCGCGACGCTCACGCGGCATCGGCTGGCCGAGCTGTGGGATCACGTCTGCGCGTTCGCATCCGCCGGGCAACCGGCACTGGTCGAGCAGGCGGCATCGAAGCTGCGGGAACCGGCCGTTCTGCATTGAGCGGCGGCAACGCGACCGGCCCCTGAGGCCGGCTCTCGCCATCCGGGGTCGTCACGGCAGCCCGCACGCGTTCGGGCGATGACGATCCCTCCTCGCGTTCGCGATGATCGTGCGTGTCGACGCGAACGCATTCGTTTCGGTCAGGAGGCGCGATGGCGCTATACAGGATCGGCGGCTACTTCACGTGCGGAAGCGGCCGCGCATTCAGTGAGGACCTGCTGCCCGGCAGCAAGGTGACGGTGGCGGGCATCTATCGGTGCACCGTGTGCGGCGACGAAATCGGCATCGCGAAGTCGCAGACGCTGCCGTCCGACGACGCGCACCGGCACGATCTCGACCCGCCGTCCGACCCGCTGCTCGATCGCGGGCCGACCGCGTGGCAGCTGATCGCGGCGGCGGAGTCGCGGCACTAGGCGGGCGGCGTTTGCAGGCTCATGCGGCGCGCGCACGCGGTGCCCCATGACGACCGCCGACAAAACAAAAGCGCCACGGAGCGAATGCACTCCGTGGCGCTTTTTCGTGGCCCGCTGGCGCGGAGGCGTGAACCTCCGTGCAGCGCAACGCGCTTAAGCCGCGGTTGCCGGCTTGGCCGGCTTCTGCAGCTTGCCCTTGCCGGCGCGCTGGATTTCGTCGAGCTTGATCTCGACGTGGCGCGAGAACACGTACTCGGCCGGGCGTTGCTTCGCGATCGAGATGTCCGGCGCGAACGGGCCGTCGGTCTTGATGCCCTTCGTGCTCACGCGCAGCGCCTTCAGCGGATGCGAGATCGTGTCCATCACGGCGGTGGCTTCGAAGCCGCAGTGGACCATGCAGTCCGCGCACTTCTCGTAGTTGCCGACGCCGTAGTTGTCCCAGTTCGTGTCTTCCATCAGTTCCTTGAAGGTCTTCACGTAACCTTCGCCGACCAGATAGCACGGCTTCTGCCAGCCGAACACGGTACGCGCCGGGTTGCCCCACGGCGTGCACTTGTACGTCTGGTTGCCGGCCAGGAAGTCGAGGAACAGCGACGACTGGCTGAACGACCAGCGCTTGCCGCCTTCGCCGCGCTTCAGGATTTCGCGGAACAGGTTCTTCGTCTTGTCGCGGTTCAGGAAGTGCTGCTGATCCGGTGCGCGCTCGTACGCGTAGCCCGGCGACACGGTGATGCCGTCGACGCCGATCGGGCCCAGCGTGTCGAAGAACTTCGCGACGCGCTCGGGCACTGCATCGTTGAACAGCGTGCAGTTGATGTTCACGCGGAAGCCGCGGCGCTTCGCTTCCTTGATCGCCGCGACCGCCTTGTCGTACACGCCTTCCTGCGACACCGAGTGATCGTGCGCTTCCTTGTCGCCGTCCAGGTGGACCGACCAGACGAAGTACGGATTCGGCTCGTAGTCGTCCATCTTCTTTTCCATCAGGAGCGCGTTCGTGCACAGGTACACGAATTTCTTGCGCTTCATGATGCCCTTGACGATTTCCGGCATCTCCTTGTGGAGCAGCGGCTCGCCGCCGGCGATCGACACGATGGGTGCGCCGCACTCGTCGACGGCTTCCAGGCATTCCTCGATGGACAGGCGCTGGTTCAGGATCGGGTCCGGATAGTCGATCTTGCCGCAGCCGTTACAGGCGAGGTTGCAACGGAACAGCGGCTCGAGCATCAGCGCGAGCGGATAGCGTTTGTTGCCGGACAGGTGTTGGCGCATGATGTATGCGCCGACGCGGACTTGCTGGAGCAGCGGAATAGACAAGAGATGTCCTCCTTAAACTTCGCGGGCGACAGCTTGCGTAAGCTTCGCCGGCAACTTGAATTCGACTTTTTCCTCACGGCCCGCCATCGTCGTGACATCGACGGGCCCCAGCGCACGCAGCGCGCTGATTACATCCTCAACCATTTCCTCGGGTGCCGACGCGCCGGCGGTCAGGCCGACCGTCTGCACGCCCGCGAACCATTCGGCTTTCACTTCCGAGCCGTCGGCGACGAGATAGCTCGGCACGCCGCTTTCGGTGCCGATCTCGCGCAGGCGGTTCGAGTTCGAGCTGTTCGTCGCACCGACGACCAGCAGCACATCGACCTGCTCGCTCAGTTCGCGCACGGCGGCCTGGCGGTTTTGCGTCGCGTAGCAGATGTCGCGCGTGTCCGGGCCGACGATGTCGGTGAACCGGCGCTGCAGCGCTTCGATGATGCCGCGCGTGTCGTCGACCGACAAAGTCGTCTGCGTGACGTACGCGACCGGCGTATCGACCGGCAGCGTCATCGTGCCGACTTCGGCCTCGCTCTGCACGAGGATCACCTCGGCCGGAATCTGGCCGATCGTACCCTCGACTTCCGGATGGCCCGCATGGCCGATCAGGATCAGCCGGCGGCCCGCCGCGACATATTGCCGGCCCTGCACGTGCACTTTCGTGACGAGCGGGCAGGTGGCGTCGAGCACGTCGAGCCCGCGCGTTTGCGCATCGCGCTCGACCGTCTGGGCGACACCGTGGGCGCTGAAGATCGCCACGGCGCCATGCGGCACCTCGTCGAGCTCCTCAACGAATCGCGCCCCTTTATTACGCAGGTTTTCGACGACATGCCGGTTATGCACGATTTCATGGCGCACATAGACCGGCGAGCCGTGCTGTTGCAGCGCGCGATCGACGATCTCGATCGCACGGACAACCCCCGCACAAAAGCCGCGGGGCTGGGCAAGGATGACTCGCATAAGTGAGCGAACTCCGACGACAGACGCCGGGGTTCGAGGAGCTGGCACTGCCCGCTCGCCCCGGCTTGATGTTATGAAGGCAGGAAACGAACCGGCCAAGCCAGGCCTCGGAACCCCGAATTAATCGCGCATTTTAACTCTATCGGGCCGTCCTTGCTCTGGTGCTGCATCGGCACTGTTGCAACCGCCGCGGAGCCCCGTCGGCGCTCACGGACGCGGAACCCGGTAAACTGCGCGGTTTCGCGGGCAGCCTGTCCGGCTGCCCGGCGTCGCGCTCATTTCAAGGCCATTCGATGACCGTCGATTCTCACGCGTATTACCCTGCCGCCCATGCGGATTTGGGTGTTTTTACTCCGACCCCTATTGAGTGGACCAGCACCCGGCAGGAGGTGTGCCGATGATGCTGGCGATGACCTTCCTGGTGTCCGGCCTGTCGCTGCTGATCTGGATCGTGCTGCTCGTCGCACGCGGCGGCTTCTGGCGTGCGCGCCCGGCGCGGGCGTTGCCGCCCGACGCGCGCGGCGCTGCCGCTGACGCCGGCTGGCCGGCCGTCGTTGCGGTCGTGCCGGCGCGCAACGAGGTCGACGTGATCGCCCGTGCGGCGACGTCGCTGCTCGAGCAGGATTATCCGGGCGAGTTTCACCTGATCATCGTCGACGACCACAGCGACGACGGCACGGCCGACGCCGCCCGCGCGGCCGCGCTCGCGATCAACCGCGCCGACCGCCTGACGGTGCTGGCCGCGAAGCCGCTGCCGGCCGGCTGGTCGGGCAAGGTGTGGGCGCAGTCGCAGGGCATCGCGGCCGTGCGTACGCTCGGGCTGCCGGCCGACTACCTGCTGCTGACGGATGCCGACATCGGCCATCCGCCCGACGCGGTGGCCCAGCTCGTCACGCGCGCGCAGGCCGAGCAGCGCGATCTGGTGTCGCTGATGGTGCGGCTGCGCTGCGATTCGTTCTGGGAAAAGGCGCTGATCCCGGCCTTCGTGTTCTTCTTCGCGAAGCTCTATCCGTTCTCGTGGATCAACAATCCGCGCAACCGGACGGCTGGCGCCGCCGGCGGCTGCATGCTCGTCAAGCGCACCGCGCTCGAGGAGGCGGGCGGCATCGAATCGATCCGCGGCGCGCTGATCGACGACTGCAGCCTCGCCGCGCAGATCAAGCATCGCGGCAGCGGCCGACATCCGATCCGGCTCGACCTGGCCGATCGCAGCGTGTCGTTGCGCCCGTACGACAGTTGGCGCGACATCTGGAACATGATCGCGCGCACCGCGTTCACCCAGCTCCACTATTCGCCGCTGCTGCTCGCCGGCACGCTGCTCGGGATGACGATCATCTATCTCGTGCCGCCGGTCGCCGCGCTCGTGTACGGCGCGCGGGCATGGCCGGCGTGGCTCGCATGGGCGTCGATGTGCACCGCGTATGCGCCGATGCTGCGCTACTACCGGCGCTCGCCGCTGTGGGCGCCCGCGCTGCCGCTCGTCGCGCTGTTCTACGTCGGCGCGACGTTCGCGTCCGCGTGGCGCTACTGGCGCGGCAAGGGCGGCCAGTGGAAGGCGCGCGTGCAGGCGCCGGTGGATCGCTGAGCGGCGGCCGGCACAGGCCGGCTGTCCGTTCCCGGACGCCGGAAAGCAAACAGCCCGATCGGTGCGAACCGGTCGGGCTGTTTCGTTTGCGGCGCAGGCCGCGCGTGCTTACCGCTGCGTCAGCATCATGTACATCTGGACCACGACGTCCGGCGAGAACGTGAACGGCACCCAGCCGTAGCCGGTGTGGCGCGCGACCAGCAGGCGGTCGCCGTTCGACTGCTTCTGCACGGCCATCATCGGGTTCTTCGTCGTCACGAAGCGCCAGCCGGACGGGATGCCCGGCGGCGGTTCCGGCTGCATCGACGCGCGCGCATGCGCGAGTTCCTCGATCAGCTGGCCCAGTTGCTCCGGGTGCAGCGTGATCGACTGGCCGTTGACGGTCAGCGTCAGCTCGTTTTGCGACGGGCGGGCGACGTGCAGCGTCGCTTTGTCCGCGGTGGCTTCGGCTGCGGGGGCAGCCTCGGTCGCGGTCGCCGCGACGGCGGCGGTGCCTGCGTCCGCCGGCGCTGCATCGGCGGCATCGGTTGTCACCGGTGCGGCTGCATCCTCAACCGGCTCAACCGGCTCGGCCGCCGGTTCGACGACTTCGGCGGCGAGTGCCGCTGCCGTTGCGGCTGCTGGCGCTGCGGCCGTCGCTGCGGCTTCCTGCACGACGGCTTCGACCAGCGCTTCCGCGTCGGCGATGGCCTTCGTGTGGCGCTCGGCCGCGGCGGTCGCATCCGCATGCTGCTGCGCGGCGGCTTCGGCCTGCGCGATCGCTTCGGTGTGGCGTTGCGTGATGGCTTCGGCCTCGGCGGCCGCGTCGACGTGACGCTGCGCGGCGGCTTCCGCTTCGGCGATGGCCTGCGTGTGACGCTGCGCGAGCGCTTCGGCTTCGGCGATCGCGGCGGCGTGGCGCTGCGTCGCGGCTTCCGCTTCGGCGGTCGCTTCCGCGTGCTGCTTCGCGGCGGCTTCGGCCTCGGTCGTGGCCACGGCATGGCGCTGTGCGGCGGCGTCCGCTTCGGTCGCGGCGGCGTGATGACGCTGGGCGGCCGCCTCGGCTTCGGCGATCGCGGTCGCATGACGCTGCGACGCGGCTTCGGCATCCGCGTGACGTTGGGCGAGCGCTTCGGTCAGCGCGGTCGCTTCAGCGTGACGCTGGACAGCGGCTTCGGCTTGCGCGGCGGCGTCGTTGTGGCGTTGGGCGGCGGCTTCGGCCGTGGCGGTGGCGTCGACATGGCGCTGCTGCGCGGCTTCGGCCTGCGCGGCGGCAGCCGTGTGGCGCTGCTCGGCAGCCTGCGCTTCGGTTTCCGCCGCGGCGTGACGTTCGGCTGCGGCCCGGGCTTCCGCTGCGGCGGCGCGCGCGAACGCTTCTGCGCTGCGTGCTGCCTGCTGCGCGGCGTGGTGATCGTGGAGGAGCTGATCGACGCCCGCGGTGAGCGAATCGATCTGTTCGTTCAGGTTCATGCGTGTCTTCTCTGCGTAAGACCCGCGATTTTAACCGCTGCGCCGGGGTCGGGCCGTCAGCGACGTGTAACAAAGTGCGCAAGGCGGCGTGAAGCACACCGCTTTGTGTTATTTCAGATACCCCGCCGAGCCGAACCAGTCGAGCGCATCGCGCAGTCCTTCGCGGTACGGACGCGCGCGGTAGCCCAACTCGCGCTCGGCTTTCGCGGACGTGAAATACATCTTGTTCTTCGACATCCGCAGCCCGTCGACGGTCACGAACGGTTCCTTCTTCGTGAACTTCGCGACGGCCTCCGCGCCTACCGCGAGCGGGTAGAGCGGCCAGCGCGGCAGCGCGATCGTCGGTGCCTTGCGGTTCGTCATCTGCGCGATGTCGGCGAGCATCTGCTGCAGCGGGAGGTTCTCGCCGCCGAGGATGTAGCGCTCGCCGATCCGGCCGCGCTCGAGTGCGAGGAAGTGGCCGTGCGCGACGTCGTCGACGTGCACGAGGTTCAGCCCGGTATCGACGAACGCGGGAATCTTGCCGAGCGCGGCTTCGACGATGATGCGGCCGGTCGGCGTCGGCTTCACGTCGCGCGGGCCGATCGGCGTCGACGGATTGACGATCACGGCCGGTAGCCCTTCGTCGGCGATCATCCGCTCGACCGCGCGCTCGGCCAGCACCTTGCTGCGCTTGTACACGCCGATCGCCTGCTCCGCCGTGAGCGGCCGGTTCTCGTCGGACGGATCGCCCGCGCTCGTGACCTTCAGCGTCGCGACGCTGCTCGTATAGACGATCCGCTCGACGCCTTCGGCGCGCGCGGCGCGCATCGTCGCGACCGCGCCTTCGAGGTTCGCGCGCTCGATCTCGTCCGGATCCGGCGCCCACAGCCGGTAGTCGGCCGCCACGTGCAGCAGGTAGCGCACGCCGCGCAGCGCGGCACGCATCGACGCCTCGTCGCGCATGTCGCCGGTCACGATCTCGGCGTCGAGGTCCGCGACGTTCGTGCGCGGGCTGGTCGGGCGCACCAGCACGCGCACCGCATAGCCTTTCTGCTGCGCGATGCGGGCGACGGCCGAGCCGACGAAACCGGACGCGCCGGTGACGAGAACGAGATCGCGGGAGGTATCAGTCATGCGTTTCCTTCAGGGCCGCGCGCGAGCGGCGCGGCAGTTGTGCGTCGGCGAGATTGTACGTGGTCGGCGCAGGCGGCGACGCGAGCGCCGCGCGGGGCGTCGCACCGGGCCGCGGCGGGGCTGCGCGGCGGCCCCGCCGGACGCGTGTGCGAAGCCGCCGACGCGTCTACAATGCCGGGCTTGAATGGAATGCGCTACGGGAGGGCGACGCGATGAGCCGCAATGAACTGGACGAACGGATCGAGACCTACTACGTACGGGTGCGCGGCGTCGTGCAGGGCGTCGGTTTTCGTCACGCGACGGTACGCGAGGCGCATGCGCTGAAGCTGCGCGGCTGGGTCGCGAATCTGGAGGACGGCAGCGTCGAGGCGATGATCCAGGGCCCCGGCGCGCAGATCGACCGGATGCTCGCATGGCTGCGCCACGGGCCGCCGTCTGCGCGCGTGACCGAAGTGACGTTCGAGGAGCGTCAGGTCGAAAGGCGCTTCGAGCGCTTCCAGCAGCAGTAAGGCGAACCAGGCATGACGGGGTATCCGGAGGCCGGGCGTGGCCTCATGCTGTCGGTGATGGCGTCGACGCTGTTCGCGCTGATGTCGGCGTACGCGAAATTGCTCGCGCCGCTCACGGGGCTCGACATCTTCGCGTGGCGCGTGTTGTGGACCGCACCGGGCGCGCTCGCGCTGATCGCGCTGCGCGGCCGCTGGCCGGCGCTCGTCGAACTCGTGCGGCGCAGCGTACGCGACTGGCGCCTGCTGATCGCGCTGCCGGTGAGCGCGGCGCTGCTCGGCGTGCAGCTGTGGCTGTTCCTGTGGGCGCCGCTGCACGGGCGCATGCTCGAAGTGTCGCTCGGCTATTTCCTGCTGCCGCTGACGATGGTGCTCGTCGGCCGCTACTACTATCACGAACGGCTTGATCCGCTGCAGTGGGCGGCGGTCGCGTGTGCGGCGCTCGGCGTCGCGCACGAGGTGTGGGCGACGCGCGCGTTCGCGTGGCCGACGCTCGTCGTCGCGCTCGGCTATCCGCCGTATTTCGTGCTGCGCCGGCGGATCAACGCCGATTCGCTGGCCGCGTTCGCGCTCGAGATCGTGCTGCTATGTCCGATCGCGTTCGCGATGGTGTCGACGAGCCCGACGCCGGTCGCCAGCCATCCGCTGCTGTGGGCCGTGCTGCTGCCCGGGCTCGGCGTGCTCAGCACGCTCGCGCTCGCGAGCTACCTGAAGGCGAGCCGGATGCTGCCGATGGCGCTGTTCGGGATCCTCGGCTACGTCGAGCCCGTGCTGCTCGTCGCGGTATCGCTGCTGCTGCTCGGCGAGACGCTGAGCGCCGCGCAGCTCGCGACCTACGGACCGATCTGGGTCGCCGTCGCGCTGACCGCGTGGCACAGCGCGATGCTGATGCGGCGCCTGCCGGCGCGCGGCTGAGCGTCGGCACGCACGCCGCGAGCGCAGCGCGCAACGTGCTGCGCATCGCGCGTTCCTTCTGTCGAATTCGCGATGCTGGCGTCGAACTGGCATCGCACTGACATCAGGCTGGCCGCGCTGCCAATTCTGTATCGCCGCCGTCATCCCCGTAATCGAACAGAAGATTCCGTTGCACTTTGTTACTTAGGGTATCCCCGAGCGGCCGTTAGACTGACGTGACCGTCTTCCCTTCGTATGCAGCTTTTCCATGAACGGTCATCTCCGTGCCGGGCCGGCCGGGTTGGCGCGATGCGAGCATACGCGTATCGCTGCTGATTTCGCTCGCCCTTTCCTTTCCGATCTTTCCGCCGGCGCGTGTCGCACCTTCGTCGCGCAGGTGGGCGCATGTCGTTGAGCGCACCGCCCTCCACCCCGGCTTCGCCCGCGCGCAGCGGTCGCCTGATCGAAGTCGATTTCTTCCGCGGAATCGTGTTGCTGATGATCGTCGTCGACCACATCGGCGCGAGCGTGCTGTCGCGCGTGACGCTCCATGCGTTCGCGCTGTGCGACGCGGCCGAGGTGTTCGTGTTCCTCGGTGGTTTCGCGACCGCGAGTGCGTACGGCGCGATCGCCGACCGGCACGGCACGCGTGCCGCGCAGCGGCGGTTCGTGCGCCGCGCGATGCAGATCTACCGCGCGTTTCTCGCGACGTCGACGCTCATGCTCGTCGTGTCCGTCGTGCTCGACCATTACGGGATCGACGCGCCGAACCTCGCGCTCGACGACGTCAGCGTGATGCTCGCGTCGCCGCTCACCGGCCTCGCCGAGCTGCTGACGTTCCAGCGCCAGCCGTATCTCGCGTCGGTATTGCCGATGTACGTGCTGTTCGCGCTCGCGTCGCCCGTGATCGTGCCGTTCGCGCGCCGCCATCCGTGGCTGCTCGTCGGCTTCAGCGCGGCGTCGTGGCTCGCGGCCGGCTGGCTCGGCCCCGAACTGCTGGATACCGATTCGTTTCGCTGGAGCTTCAATCCGTTCGCGTGGCAGCTGATGTTCGTCGCGGGCGTGCTCGCGCGCTGCCAGCCCGTCTACCGGCGCATCGCGCTCGGCCGCTGGAGTGCCGCGGCGACCGGCGTCGCATGCGCGATCGTGATCGGCTGCGCGAGCTACAAGCTGCTCTCGGGGCTGCCGGTGCCCGAAGGCGTGCTCAAGCGCGATCTCGCCCTGCCGCGCATCGTCAGCTTCGCGGCGGTCGCCTGGCTGATGGCCGACTTCGTGCGCTACGGCTGGATCGCGCGGGTCGCGCGCGCGGTGCGGCCGGTCGTCACGGTCGGCCAGCGCGGGCTGATCTGCTTCGTCGCGGGTGCCGCGATCTCGCTCGTCATCGACTCGCTGCTGCACCCGGTCGCGCACGGCGCCGAGCTGCGGCATATCGGCGTGGGCCTCGCGGCCGACGCATGCGCGGTCGGACTGATGATTGCCGTGGCGGGTTCGGGAACGTGGTTCGCGCGATGGCGCGGTGCAGCCGCGTAAGCGGCGGCGGAGGGCGCGCACGCGGCCCGGAAGGCGCCGCGCGGCTGCGGTGACATCAGTGAGGTGAGCCGATGCGGGAGCGGGGGACGGCGTTCGGATCGTCGGATTCGGCGTCGTCGCGTGCGTCGGACTTCGGATCGTCCTGCTCGGCGAGCACTGCGTCGGCTTCGGCTGCCGCCCGGGCGGCGCGCAGTGCGGTGCAGCGCTGCGCGTGCCGGATGTCGGACAGTATCCTCAACAGCCGTGTCGTTCTGCTTTTCATGGTTTTCTCCCGCCAGTGCGCATCGCGACGGAGCGGATGCGCTGTTGCAACCAGTGTAGAACGTGCTGGCCGCGCCGGCGGGAGAATGTGGCGTGCATGCCGCACGCCGAGGGATAGTACTTACTGGGCCGAAGCCATCGCTTGCGCCTGCAGCGTTTCTTCTTCGCGGCGCTCTTCCGCGCAGCGCTGATGCTGGCGCGACAGGCGGTTCATCATCGGCAGCAGCAGCAGTGCGAGCAGCATGCCGATCGCGGCGAGCCAGCCAAGCTTCTCGAACAGCGACAGGTAGAGCGGCAGCGATTCGGTGGCCGGCAGGTCATGCGACGGCATCTGCGCGAAGTTCGCGACGACGCTGCCGAGGTACTGCGACACACCCGTCGCGACGAAATACGCGCCCATCATGAAGCCGCTCATGCGTGCCGGCACGTAGCGGGCGATCATCGCGAGGCCGAGGCCGCTCACCAGCAGTTCGCCGAGCGAGTAGAGGCCGTAGCCCCACACCATGAACCACGACGACACGCGACCATCCACCGCGTAGCGGCCGCTGATCGTGAACACCAGGTAGCCGGCGGCCACTGCGCCGAAGCCGAGTGCGTACTTCGCGGCGACCGGCAGGTCGCGGCCGGCCTTCGAGAACGCGTTGTAGACCCACACGAGCACCGGGCTCAGCATCATGATCCAGATCGGGTTCAGCGCCTGGAACTGCGCGGCGCTCCACGTGAACAGCGTCGTGCCGAACAGGATGAAGCGCGGATCGACGTTGCGCAGCGCGAACAGCGTCAGCGACGTCGACATCTGCACGTAGAAGATGAAGAACAGGATCACCTGGCCGATCAGCACCAGCGCGGCGATCAGGCCCGCACGCTCCGAACGCTCCGACTTCGCGATCATGTACGCGAAGATCGCGAGGATCGCGAATGCCGCCGTCCACACGCTCGCGACCGCGAGTTGCTTGTGCTGCAGCACGTACAGCGTGATCAGCGCGAGCGCGACACCGCCGACCGCCACGCCGCCGAGACGCTTCCAGCGGATCGGCTGATCGTCGGGCTGCGAACCGATGTGCGCGAGCGTGCGGTGCATCAGCATGAAGTTCAGGATCGCGAGCAGCATGCCGGCGCAGCAGACCGCGAACGCGGCGTGCCAGCCCCAGTGATCCTTGATCCACGGCGTCGCGAGCATCGACACGGTCGAGCCGATGTTGACCGCCATGTAGTAGATCGTGAACGCGCTGTCGATGCGCGCATCGTCGCCTTCATAGATGCGGCGCACGAGGTTTGCCGCGTTGGCCTTGAACAGGCCGTTGCCGACGACGATCACGCCGAGCGATGCGTACATGTAAGACAGCGCATCGTTCGGGAACGCCAGCATCAGGTAGCCTGTGCACAGCACGGCCGCGCCGATGATCATCGTGCGACGGGCGCCGAGCACCTTGTCGCCGATCCAGCCGCCGATCGACGGCGACGCGTAGACGAGCGCGGTGAACGCGCCCCAGGTCAGGTTCGCATGGCTGTCGGTGAAACCGAGCCTGTCGACCATGAAGAGGACCAGGAGCGCGGCCATGCCGTAGTAGCCGAAGCGCTCCCACATTTCGATGAGGAAGACCGTCGTAAACGATCGGGTTTGAGAAACAGGTGCGTGCATCATCAATCTCGTTTGAAACGGACGGCGCGGATCGCGCGTCGCCTGGGGGGTCGAACTGGCGCCGGAGCACAGTGGCCGGGTAGGCTTTGCGTCGGCGATGGAACAGTCGGGCAGGTCAGCCCGGGCCGGGGTCGGACTCCACCTGGTAAGGTGGTGCGAGGCCCCGACCGGCGCGCGAATGGTAGCGCTCGCCGGTCCGGTGCGTCAGGTCCGCGCCACTCAGGGAAACTCCCGATATGGCAGCAGCTTTCAGGAACATTTGTCTCATCATCTACTTGTAAGCTTGGCGCCCGGCTCTCAGCAGATTCCCGGAGAGCCCCTTGCAGCTTGCCTGTGAAGCCGGCGAGTCTGGCAAGATAGCGCGTCGTTTCGCTCGCTTCGTGCCCTGTTTAGTGCACCGGGCTCAACACCGAAGACGTGTGCGAACCCGAAGACTAAGCCATATCGATCTAACTTAGTTACTTTCCATCAAACATTTTTTGACGACCACTTTTCGGCCTGCTATGGTTCCCCCCACTGAAAACTCGCGGTCGGCAGATGCCGCCGCGCTGGGCAGCAAGATTCGCGCGTTGCGCCAACGACTGAAGCGCACGCTCGACGACACCGCTACCGCCGCGGGGATTTCGAAGCCGTTTCTGTCTCAAGTCGAGCGCGGGCTCGCGTCGCCGTCGCTGACGTCGCTGGCCGGTATCGCACAGGCACTCGGCGTGACGGTGCAGTACTTCGTGGATACGCCGAGCGAGGAACGCTCGGTCTGTCGAGGCGAGCAGTTGCGCTTCTTCGGGTTCGCCGATTCGGCGAATCTGTTCGCGAGGCTGACGAACGTATCCGAAGGGCGTCAGCTCGAGGCGATCCTCGTGCGGATGCCGCCGGGACAGAAGCGCTCGGAGGTGACGACACATGCAGGAGAGGAGTTCCTGTATGTGATTGAAGGGGAAGTGTCGCTGACGCTGGAAGGCAAGACGTTCGTCCTGCTGGCCGGCGACAGTTCGCACTATCAGTCGACGGTCCCGCACAGCTGGGTCAACACCGCGAACGTCGAGTCGGTGGTGGTCTGGGTCGGTACACCGAGACTGTTCTAACGCACAGGTATTCCTTCGTTTCGAAGACGGAATGCCTGTCGAAAGAAATGTAAGGAATACTAACATGCAATACGAGAATCACGGGCCTCCTCAATCGCTGTACCCGTCAGCGTCTCACGCGTAAGCCGCGGCATCCGCCGCGCGACGCTCACCGAAAAACCTTCTCAATACTGCCACGATGAAATCCTTGCATGCCATGTCGGCCGTGCTGGCCGCGCTCGCCCTGACGACGCCCGCAGCCCACGCCGTTACCGTTCCGTCGAATGTCGCGCTCGCTCCTCAACAGGACCTGACGCGCCAGGTGCCCGCCGAAGTCGAGTCGCTCGACCCGGCGCACATCGAATCGTGGACCGGCAACACGATCGGCCTCGACCTGTTCGAAGGGCTCGCCCGTATCGACGCGGCTGGTCAGGTCGTGCCGGGTGTTGCGCAATCGTGGGAACGCAAGACGCCGCAGACGTGGGTCTTCAAGCTGCGTCACGACGCGAAGTGGAGCAACGGCCAGCCCGTGACGGCCGCCGATTTCGTCTATTCGTGGGAGCGCCTCGTCGATCCGAAGACGGGCTCGAAGTACACGATCCTCGTTGAATTCGTGAAGAACTCGAAGGACATCATCGCCGGCAAGGCCACGCCGACGACGCTCGGCGTGCGCGCGATCGACCCGTACACGCTGGAAGTGACGACCGACGTGCCCGTCGCGTTCTTCCCCGAGCTGACTGCAATGGCGCCGCTCGCGCCGGTGAACAAGGACACCGTCACGAAGTTCGGCGACGCGTGGACGCGCCCGGGCAACATCGTCAGCAACGGGGCGTACCAGCTGGTCGACTGGCAGCCGAACAACCACATCGTGATCACCAAGGACGCGAAGTACTGGAACGCGCCGAAAGTCGTGATCAACAAGGTCACGTACCTGCCGATCGAAAGCGACGAAACCGCGATGCGCATGTACCAGGCCGGCCAGATCGACTACAGCTACTCGATCCCGTCGGGCATCTTCCAGCAGGTCAGCAAGCAGTTCGGCGGCGAACTGCGCCCGGGCCTGCAGCTCGCGACCTACTACTACTACCTGAACAACAGCGACGCGGCGCTGAAGGACAAGCGCGTGCGCCAGGCGCTATCGATGGTGATCGATCGCGACGTGCTGACGCAGAAGCTCACGCAGGCCGGCGAGAAGCCGATGTACGGCCTGATGCCGAATGGGACGAAGGGTGTGCAGCCGTTCACGCCGGCATGGGCGGCGTGGCCGATGGCCAAGCGCATCGCGGCGGCGAAGGACCTGCTCAAGCAGGCCGGCTACTCGGATGCGAAGCCGCTGTCGTTCACGCTCACCTACAACACCAACGACCTGCACAAGAAGGTCGCGTTGTTTACCGCGTCGGAATGGCGCACGAAGCTCGGCATCAACACGAAGCTCGAGAACGTCGAGTTCAAGGTGCTGATGAAGGAGCGTCATGACGGCAAGGTGCAGATCGCGCGCGACGGCTGGTTCGCCGACTACAACGACGCGATGACCTTCTTCGACCTGATCCGCTGCGGCAGCTCGCAGAACACCGTCGGCTACTGCAACAAGCAGGCCGACGCGCTCGTCGACGAAGGCAACCAGAAGCTCGACGACAAGGCGCGCGCCGCGCTGCTCACGCAGGCGCACGACATGGCGATGAACGACACGCCGATGGTGCCGCTGTTCCAGTACTCGGCCGACCGTCTCGTGAAGCCCTACGTGGGCGGCTACTCGCTGAAGAACGTGATCGACATGCGTGCTTCGCAGGACCTGTACCTGATCAAGCACTGAGCGGAGCGATCATGCTGGCCTACGCATTGAGACGCACGTTGTGGGCGGTGCCGACGATTCTCGCCGTCATCACCGTCTGCTACCTGCTGCTGCATTTCACGCCCGGCGGTCCGTTCGATACGGAGAAGCAGCTGTCCGCGGCGACGCTCGCGAACCTGAACGCGAAGTACCACCTCGACGAGCCGCTGTGGAAGCAGTACCTGCTGTATCTCGGTTCGCTGCTGCACGGCGATCTCGGCCCGTCGTTCCGTTACGTCGACTGGTCGGTGAACGATCTCGTGAAGAAGGCGCTGCCCGTGAGTCTCGGCGTGGGCGGCGTGTCGATCCCGATCTCGATCGTGTTCGGCGTGCTGCTCGGCACCGTCGCGGCCGTGCGCCGCGACAGCCTGATCGACCGCTTCGTGATGCTGATCGGCAACTTCGGCAACGTCGTGCCGCCGTTCGTGCTCGGCCCGGTGCTGGTGTGGATCTTCGCGATCCTGCTGAAGACGTCGGCCGGCAACGGCTGGCTGCCGGCCGGCGGCTGGGGCGACGGCGGCTGGCAGTACCGGCTGCTGCCGATCGTGCTGCTGACCCTCATCAACGTGTCGCTGCTCGCCCGCGTGATGCGCGGCTCGATGATCGAGACGCTGTCGAGCAACTACATCCGCACCGCGCGCGCGAAGGGCCTGCCGGGCTCGACGATCGTGCTGCGCCACGCGCTCAAGCCCGCGCTGATGCCGGTCGTGTCGCTGTTCGGCACGGTCTGCATCACGTCGATCACCGCAGCCGTCGTCACCGAATCGGTGTTCGCGCTGCCGGGGCTCGGGCAGCTCGTCGTGAACGGCGCCATCAACCGCGACTACACGCTGGTGCTCGGCCTCGTCGTGCTGACGACCGTCTGTGCGGTGCTGTTCAACCTGCTGGTCGACCTCGCGTACGCGTGGCTCGATCCGCGCATCCGTTATTGAGCGAGGCACTGCGATGACTCCGACTACTCCCGTCGTCAGTCTGCCCGTGCAGACCGACTCGCCGCCGCGTTCGCGCTCGCCGCTGGCGCTCGCGTTCGCGCGCTTCCTTCACAACCGTGCGGCCGTGTTCAGCCTCGTGCTGCTCGCGCTGATCACGCTCGCGTGTTTCGTCGGTCCGTGGCTGCTCGCGGCCGATCCCGCCGCGAGCGACTGGGGCTCGATCAGCCTGCCGCCGACGTTCGCGAACCAGCACTGGTTCGGCACCGACGAACTGGGCCGCGACCTGCTCGTGCGCACGCTGATCGGCGGCCGCGTGTCGATCGAGGTCGGCGTGCTCGGCACGCTGGTGTCCGGCCTGTTCGGCGTCGCGTGGGGCGCGACCGCCGGCTTCGCGGGCGGCCGCATCGACTCCGCGATGATGCGCGTCGTCGACATGATGTACGCGATCCCGTACCTGCTGATCGCGATCCTGATGATGACCCTGTTCGGCCGCTCGTTCATGCTGGTCGTGCTGACCATCAGCGCGTTCTCGTGGATCGACATGGCGCGCGTCGTGCGCGGCCAGACGCTGTCGCTGCGCAACCGCGAGTTCGTCGATGCGGCGCGCGCGATCGGCGTGTCGCCGGCGTCGATCGTGCTGCGCCACGTCGTGCCGAACCTGCTCGGCGTGGTCGTCGTGTACGCGACCGTGTCGGTGCCGAACATCGTGCTGACCGAATCGGTGCTGTCGTTCCTCGGCCTCGGCGTGCAGGAGCCGATGACGAGCTGGGGCGTGCTGATCCAGGACGGCGCGCAGAAACTCGAATCGATGCCGTGGCTGCTGCTGGCACCGGCCGTCATGCTGTGCGTGACGCTCTACTGCGTGAACTTCGTTGGCGACGGCCTGCGTGACGCGCTCGACCCGAAGGATCGCTGAAATGGCTGCCCTGCTAGAAGTTGAAAACCTCGGCGTGCGCTTCACGCGCAAGGACGCGCCGCCGATCGACGCCGTGAGCGGCGTGTCGTTCTCGCTCGAAGCCGGCAAGACGCTCGGCATCGTCGGCGAATCGGGCTCCGGCAAGAGCCAGACCGTGATGGCGCTGCTCGGCCTGCTGGCCGGCAACGGCACGACGACGGGCGCCGCGCGCTATCGCGGCGACAACCTGCTCGAGATGGATACGCGCGCGCTGAACGCGGTGCGCGGCGACCGGGTCGCGATGATCTTCCAGGATCCGATGACGTCGCTCAATCCGTTCCTGACGATCGAGCGGCAGATGACCGAGACGCTGCAGTTGCATCGCAAGCTGTCGCGCAAGGAAGCGACCAAGCGCGCGATCGAGGTGCTCGAGTCGGTGCGCATCCCCGATGCGGCGCGCCGCATCCGGATGTATCCGCACGAGTTCTCGGGCGGCATGCGCCAGCGCGTGATGATCGCGATGGCGCTGCTGTCCGAGCCGGAAATCCTGATCGCCGACGAGCCGACCACCGCGCTCGACGTGACCGTGCAGGCACAGATCATCGACCTGCTGCGCGAGCTGAACCGCGAGCGCGGCACCGCGATCGTGCTGATCACGCACGACATGGGCGTGGTCGCCGGCCTCGCGGACGACGTGATGGTCATGTATGCGGGCCGCACCGTCGAATACGCGCCGGCCGATTCGATCTTCGCCGCACCGTCGCACCCGTACACGATCGGCCTGCTCAACGCGCTGCCGCGCCTGACCGATGCGGACGATGCACCGCTCATCGCGATTCCCGGCAATCCGCCGATGCCCGGCACCGCGCCGGTCGGCTGCGCGTTCGCGAAGCGCTGCACCTATGCGGAGGAGCGCTGCGGTGCCGCGCGCCCCGCGCTCGAAACCTATGGCGCCGTGGGCGCGGTGCGCGCATGCCACCGGCCGCCGGCCGATCTGACGGGAGGCCTGCGATGAGCGTCAATGAACGCCGCGATGCCGGCGCGACGGGCGACACGCTGCTGTCCGTCGAGAATCTGAAGGTGCATTTCCGCGTGCCGCTCGGCGGCTATCCGTGGTCGCCGAAGGGCACGCTGCGTGCCGTCGACGGCGTGTCGTTCGACGTGAAGCGCGGCGAGACGGTCGGGCTCGTCGGTGAGTCGGGCTGCGGAAAGTCGACGCTCGCGCGTGCGCTGATCGGTCTCGCGCCGATGACCGCCGGCACCGTGCGCTGGCGCGGCGAAGCGGTGGCGTCCGATCACCTGCGCGGCACCGCGATGCGCCGCGAAGTGCAGATGATCTTCCAGGATCCGCTCGCGTCGCTCGATCCGCGCATGACGATCGAACAGATTGTCGCGGAACCGCTCGTCACGCACCACGCGGGTCTCGGTCGCACCGAAGTGCGCCGCCGCGTGATCACGATGCTCGAGCGCGTCGGCTTGAATGCGCATCACCTGCTGCGCTATCCCCATGAATTTTCCGGCGGGCAGTGCCAGCGCGTCGGTATCGCGCGCGCGCTGATCGGCGAGCCGAAGCTCGTGATCTGCGACGAACCCGTTTCGGCACTCGACGTGTCGATCCAGGCGCAGATCGTGAACCTGCTGCGCGATCTGCAACGCGAACTGTCGTTGTCCTATCTGTTCGTCGCGCACGACCTGGCGGTGGTGAAGGCCATCAGCCAGCGCGTGCTCGTGATGTATCTCGGCCGCGTGATGGAGTTCGGCACGCGGCATGACGTGTACGGCGTGCCGCAGCACCCGTACACGAAGGCGCTGCTCGATGCAGCGCCGACGCCGGAGCCGGCGCGCGAGCGTGCTCGCCGTCCGATGCTGCTGGCGGGCGAGATGCCCTCGCCGCTGAACCCGCCGTCGGGCTGTGCGTTCCGCACGCGCTGCCCGGTTGCGATCGACGCGTGCGCGCAGGACGTGCCGCTGCCGGAAGTACGGCAGGGCTCGGCCGCGCGGGTCGCGTGCATCCGTGCGGGTGTAGCGGCGTGAAGTAACGCAGCAAACATAACCAGGCAGGTCAACAGGGGTAAATGCGGCGCGAACGATCTTCGCGTCGCGGGTACAGGCGCGCCTTTAGCCGGGCTAGCCGGGGGGCTGGAAGCGGATCGCGACCGGCGTGGACGATATCAACACAAGACGAGAATTACGATGAAAAAGCAAAAGACGATCGGGACGGCATCGAAGATGCTGCTGGCATGGAGCCTGCCGGCACTTGCCGGCGTATCGCTGAGCGGCGTCGCGCGCGCCGACGACGCGGCCCCCGCACCGCTGACGGTCGCGCAGGCCGCGCCGGCCGCGGGCGCGAGCGCGACGGTTGCGCAGGCAACGACCCCGAACGCCATTGTCAACGCCGAAGCAAGCCAGGCCGTCACGCCGCCCGACGAACCGTCGGCGCAATCGAAGGCGAAGGGCTTCATCGCCGACAGCCATCTCGACTTCCTGTTCCGCAACTATTCGGACGTGCTCGACGCGAAGGGCGGCCCGCATCGTCACGCATGGATCCAGGGCGTGATGGCGAACTTCGAGTCCGGCTATACGTCGGGCCTGATTGGCTTCGGCGTGGACGCGTCGGTGTATGCGGCACTGAAGCTCGACGGCGGCCAAGGCGCCGGCAGCATGGTGCACATCGCGAAGGGCGGCGGCGGCGGGAACCAGCTCGCGTGGGCATTCCCCGGCATCTACGACGTGAAGGCGCGGATCTCGAACACGGTGATCAAGTACGGTCTGCAGGCCGTCGACAACCCGTTCATGGAGCAGCACGACAACCGTGCGCTGCCGCCGACGTTCCTCGGTGCGACGATCGTCAGCAATGAATTCAAGAACGTGATGCTCGAAGCCGGTAGCTTCACGAAGAACGATGCGCGTGGCCATACGACGCTCACGAACCTCACGACCCAGTACGGCGGCACGCGCATCAACCGCCTGACCTACGTCGGCGGCACGTGGGACTACTCGCCGAACGGCGAAGTCGCGCTGTACGCGAACCAGGCCGACGACGTGTGGCACCAGTACTACGCGTCGGTGAAGCACAGCATCGGCAGCACGCAGACGATCAAGTGGACGGGCTTCGGCAACGTCTATTCGACGCACGACACGGGCGACGCGCTGCAGGGCAAGATCGACAACAACGCATACAGCTTGTCGCTGGCTGCGCAGCACGGCCCGCACGAGCTGCTGCTCGGCTACCAGCAGATCCTGGGTGACCAGTTCTTCGACTACCTGAACGAAACGAACGGCATCTTCCTGACCAACTCGATGGACGTCGACTACAACGCGCCGCACGAAAAGTCGCTGCAGCTGCGTTACACGTTCTACGGCAAGGAAGCGGGCCTGCCGGGCTTCAAGGCGATGATCTGGGGCGTGACGGGCTGGGGTGCGGACGGCAGCGCGGGTGCGGCGAACGACCCGACCAAGTCGAGCATCTACTGGAGCAACGGCGCGCCGGTGCAGGGCCGTCACCACGAGTTCGGCTTCATCCCGTCGTACACGTTCCAGAGCGGCAAGCTGAAGAACACGAAGGTCACGTTCATCGCGATGTGGCACAACGGTTCCGCGCACTACTCGGACGCGACGAACCGCGAGTACCGCCTGGTCGTGAACGTGCCGCTGCACGCGTTCTGATCGACTGATCGAAGGGGGACGCAATGTCCCCCAACGGTATTTTTAGCGTTACGCGGCCGGCCTGCAGTCAGTGCGATCAGGCCGGCTTGTGCAGGCCCGCCACCGGATCGTTCGCGGCGGGCATGTCTTCCACCAGCGACGTGAGCTGGCGGCCCGTATCGCGCCATGCGTCGAGGCCGCCGCGCAGCGGCAGCGCATCGGTGAAGCCTGCATCGAGCAGGCGCCTGGCCATCAGCGCGGCCGTCACTTCGTTCGGGCACGAGCAGTACACGACGAACCGCTGCGAGAACGGGTAGCGCGCGACGATGTCTTCGATGTGCCGCTCGTCCGCGAACTGCGCACCCGGAATCGTGAACGGGTCGAGCTTGCGGTGCTCCGGCGAGCGGACGTCGAGGACCACCGGCGCCACCGGGTCGCGCAGCAGCCGCTCGAGCTCGTCGACGCCGATCCGTGCGGTCGCGAGCTGGCGGAGCAACGCGCGGCGGCGCATCCAGCGCACGGCCGCATAGATCGCCAGCAGCGCGACGATCACCAGCAATACCGCGCGGCCGAGCCGGCTTGCGCCGGCGAACAGCCAGTCGATCTGCCGGTAGAACACGAGCCCCGCCACCAGCCCGACGATCGTCCACAGCGCGGCGCCGAGCGCGTCGTAGCCGGCGAACGTGCGATAGCGCGTGCCGAGCGCACCGGCCATCGGCACGGAGACGAGCGACAGTCCGGGAATGAAGCGCGCGACCGCCAGCACGCGTACGCCGTAGCGGCCGAAGAAACGTTCGGTCTTCTTCACGCAGGTATCGCGCGACAGCGACAGCCGGCAGATCGTCTTCAGCGTCGTGCCGCCATAACGTCGCCCGGCGAGATACCACGCCGTATCGCCGATCAGCGCGCCGAGCACCGACAGCGCGATCACCGTCACGAGCTGCGAGCCGATCATGTCCGGATGCATCGCGGCCATCGCGCCGAACAGCACGAGCGTCGGCATCGCCGGCACCGGCAGGCCGATGGCTGCCGCAAACACGTTGGCGAAGACGAGAAGCGGCCCGTATTGGGCGACGAGGTCACGGAGCATGACGGCTGGCCGAAAAGGATGGGCGCAGGAGAGGAAGCGCAGATGGGCCGATTATCGGCCATTTTCAACCCGGTGGCGGGAACGACGGAAAGCGCCTGACGGCGGCAGGGAGATGTTGGTGAGCCGGCGCGCTGGGCGCGGCTCACCCTTCGGCAATCAGGAGGGGGTGCGGGCGAGCGAGGCGGCGCCGTGGTTTTCGCCGGGCAGCTCGGCGCCGTGCGAGCGGATCGCCGCGACCAGTTCGGCCGGCGTGATCTCGTAGCGGACCTCGCGATGGATGCCGGGCTTGCGTTCGTCGATCTCGATCAGCAGCACGCTTTTGCCGTCGCCGGTCGCTTCGAGCCGGAGCGAGCGCAATTCGCGGCCGTCGGCCGGGTCGTGTTCGGTGAGCAGGGTCATTGCCCCGGATGAGCCGGAAGTGCGCATCGAACCTATCCTCGTGTCGTGGATGCCGGGTTGGCGAAGATGTCGTTGTAGGTGCAGCTTTGATGAAGTTTAACGCGAACGGGCGGCAACACGGAGCATTTTCGTGGGCTCGAAATGAGGGCTGCACCACCTATCCTTCAGATGTTTGGGCCGCGCCGGGCGGGCGTTTCAGCCGGATCGAGCCGCGCGGCGAGCGGCGAGCGGCGCCCGGCCGGCGCGTTCCCGACCGGGCTGCGGCGGTGCCGTCAGAAGCGGTCGGCGAGCCCCATCGCAGGGTCGCTGACCGAGTGGCGGCCCGTTTCGACGCGGCCGGCCACGCGGCGCGAGAAGCGCGCATCGCTGTCGGCGGTGACGACGAAGTCGTACCAGTGCCCGGTCGAGTCGAGCGTCCAGTGCAGCTCCGACTGGCTGCCGGCGCGCACCGTGACGGTCCACGTCGTGCCCGCGTCGTTGCCGTGCCCGCGCCCCTGGCTGTTGCCGTCCTGGTTGCCGTGATCGTCGTTCGCGCCATGGCCGGACAGGGCGCCGTACACCTTGTTCGACTTCACCGTGAAGCGCACCGTGCCGCCGCCGTCGTTGCGCAGTCGCAGATGCAGGTTGCCGCTCGCGCCCGCATAGCCGACCCGCACTTCCGGTTGCGGTGCACGCGGCCCCGCGAGCCGGGCCAGGTCGCCGGTGAAGCGGCGGTGATAGCCGTTCGGGCCGAGCACCCACAGGTCATATTTACCGCTGTCGTCGGCCTGCGCCGCCCAGTCGCCGCGCAGCGCCTTGCCCGGTTCGACGACGTAGCGGCGCGGCACGCGATCCAGGTGCAGCTTGTCGTACACGTGGAACACCGCCGCCGCGCGGCCGGTGTTCGCGAACTTCAGCGTGACGGTGCCCTTGCCGCCATCGGCCTGCGCGCTCGCATGCAGCTCGTACGGCAGCGCCCGCGACGGGCGCACGCCGGTGGCCTGCGCGGGCAGCGAAGGGGCGGCCGGCGGCGTGATTTTCGGCGCGGCCTGTTGCGCGGCGCTCAGCGCGTCGACCTGGCTTTTCGTCGTGCGGCCCGCGAGCGTCGGCAGCGGTTCGTTGTTCGGCGCGCGGAAGTTGAACGCGCTCGTCAGGTCGCCGCACACCGCGCGGCGGTACGCGCTGATCTGCGGTTCCACGACGCCGAAGCGCTTTTCGAGGAAGAGCAGCGTCGACGTATGGTCGAACACCTGCGAGTTCACCCAGCCGCCGCGGCTCCACGGCGACACCACCCACATCGGCACGCGCGGGCCGGGGCCGTACGGACGGCCGTCGGCCGCCGGCTGGCTCGACGTGGCCGGCGCGAAGTCGTGGTACTCGACGGCCACGTCGGCGTTCGCGAGCGTATGGCCGCCCGCGAGCGTGCCGTCCGCGTTGCGCGACGGCACGGCCGGCGACGGCATGTGATCGAAGAAACCGTCGTTTTCGTCGTAGTTGATCAGCAGGACGGTCTTGCTCCATACGTCCGGATTCGCGGTGAGCGCATCGAGCACCGCCTGCACGTACCACGCGCCCTGTGCGGGGCTCGACGGCCCCGGATGTTCGCTGTACACCGACGGCGGGACGATCCACGACACTTCGGGCAGCTTGCCGTTGCGGATGTCGTCGCGGAACGTTTCGAGGAAGCCGTACGGCATCGTGTTGCCGAAGCCCTTCGCGAGCGGGCTCAACGGATCGTCGATCGCCGGATCGTAGAATGCGCCGGCCGCCGTCACCGGCTGCGTGATGTCCGTCGACGCGACGTACGCGGGCCGGCGCGCGGCCGGCATCTGTTCGATGGCGGCGCGCCAGTGGCGAAAGCTCATCATCTCGTTGCAGCCGAAGTTGTCGATCAGGCTCTGGTACACCTTCCACTTCACGCCGGCTTGCTGCAGCCGGTCGGCGTAGGTTGTCCACGTCCACCCCTGGCTCGACGGGCCGATGTCGTTGCCGCCGTTGAACTGGTTGTTCAGCGCGGCGAGCTTCACGCGGCTGCCGTCGGCCGGGCTGATGCCGTTCGGGCCGTTGGTACCGCTCCAGTAGAACAGGCGGTTGGCGATCGTGCCCGTGTGCATCCCGCAGTGATAGTGGTCGCACAGCGTGAACGCGTCGGCGAGCGCGCGCTGGAATGGTACTTCCGCCGCGTCGTAATAACCCATCGACAGCGGCGTTTTCGCGTCGGGCCAATGGTTCATCCGGCCGTGGTCCCACGCGGCCTGCGCGTCGGCCCACGTGTGCGGCGTGCCGCCCGCGCGCTGCGCGTTGCCCTGGCTCGCATCGAGGTGGTACGGCGTGAAGGTCGTCGCCGGCGTCGTTTGCGTATACGTCTGGTAGAACACGTCGCGGCCGTTCGGCGACGGCACCGCGAAGCGGTCGCCATAACCGCGCACACCCTTGAACGTGCCGAAGTAGCCGTCGAATGCGCGGTTCTCCATCATCAGCAGTACGACGTGCTTGACGTCGTGGAGCGTGCCCGTTTCGTGGAACGCGGGAATCGCGAGCGCGCGGCGGATGCTCGGCGGAAACGCGGACAGCGCGGCGGCGGCGAGGCCTGAAGTGGCGGTCTTCTGAAGGAATGTGCGGCGTGACGTCATGGCGTTCGGATCCTGTGATGGTGGGCGCATGCGTGACCGGGGCCAGCTGCGTCCCATGCGTCGTCCCCCCCGGGACGATCCGCGATGCATGTGCGTTCGAATGCGTCGGCCGTTGCCGCGATCCTGCGCCCGGCACGCATCGTGATGCGAGGGGGAGGATGTCGGCACGTGCCGGCCCGGTGAGTGACGGTCAGGGCGCGGCCCAGTCTAGGACGTGCAGATGACGTCGACGTGATGCGGGCATGACATGGCGCAGCCTGCGCGGATGACGTTGCGGGCGCAACGAATCGGTTGCTGTGGGGGGCGTCGAGACGGCAAGAAATTACCGGTTTGTGTCGGCGGTATCGGGCAGGAATTGCCGATTGCGTGATGTCTGCATGACGCCATGTCGTTGTGTATGCAACTTAACCGGTCAGTTCGATGGCGATGTTTCATTCGCGTGAAATCGGATAAGCTCGATGCGTTGCTGCGTACCAGCGGCATCCTCCGACCGATACTTTCGACGCTACCCAGTCATGACCGATATCACCATTCGGCACAGCGAGATGCACGACATCGACGCGATCCGGCAAATCGTCGCGCACCCCGCGGTGTACCTCAACACGCTGCAGCATCCGTATCCGTCGCACGAGAAATGGCGGCAGCGGCTCGAACGCATTCGCGAACAGGGCGTGAGCCTCGTCGCCGAAATCGACGGCACGGTGGTCGGCCATCTCGGGCTGCATCCTGAACAGAACCCGCGCCGCCGTCATGCCGCGTCGCTGGGGATGATGGTCGATGCGTCCCATCACGGCCGCGGCGTCGGCACCCGGCTGCTCGCGGCGGCGATCGAGCTCGCGGAAAACTGGCTGAACATCACGCGCGTCGAACTGACCGTGTTCGTCGACAACGTCGCGGCGGTCGCACTCTACGAAAAGCACGGATTCCGGATCGAAGGCGAAGCGCCGGACTATGCGCTGCGCGACGGTGTGTATGCGTCGGTGTACCAGATGGCGCGAGTCAAGCAGCGACGGTAAGGCAAGCGCGCGTGCGCGATGCCGCGCGTCATATTCATTCGAGCATTTGTTCGTTTCAAGTGGCCGCGATGAATCGTATCGTCGAGCGATTTGCCGGCCGCCGCGGTGGGGCCTGTTGCGCGATGCGCGTATGCGGCGGCCGGTCGTTGGTGACGTGCCGGTCAGAACGTTGCGCGACCGTCGCTTCCCGCAACCGTCTCTTTCAACGGAACCCGCTTCGATGAAAACCGTTCTCCGGAATCTGACTGCCGCCTGCCTGTTCGCCGCCGCGGGTGCGGCGTTTGCAGCCGCCGCGCCGCAGGGCGCTGCCGTATCGAGCGCATCGCCCGGCGCCGGGCGCCTGCCGCCTGGCATCGCGTGGCAGCAGGGCGACGTCGATGCCGCATTCGCGCTGGCGCCGGACGATTCGGCGCGGATCGAAGGGATCGCCGCGAGCGTGCTTGCGTAGGCCGGCAAGACCCGGGATGCGTTTTACGGCGCGAACCTGCGTGCGCTGACCAAGGTCGTCACGCAGTTGAACCGGTGGCGCGACGGCGGCGCGCACGACGCGTCGGTCCGGTCGGTCGTCAAGCAGTTCGACGGGGTGTGCGCGAAGCTGCCGGCGGGCGATCCGCAGGCAGCGACGTGCGCGACGCTGATCCAGCCCGTGAAGGCATGACGGCGGGCGAGCGTGCCGTCGGGCGGGCCGGAGGCCGCGTGGTTTGGGTTACTGGCCCGACTCCGACGACGCGCCGTGCGCGCTGCCGTAACCGGCACCCTGCTGCCGCGCGATTTTCGCTTCGGCGGAAACGATGCTGGCCGGATAGAACCAGTCGCTCGACTGGAAGCCGGCCTGCTTGAGCGCCTTCACTTCGGCGTGAACCTGGGCACGCGTGAGCGGCGCGTTCGACTGCGCTTGCGCAGCGAGCGGGGCGGAGACGGCCAGGGCGATGGCAACTGCATGGATCAGGCGCTTCATGATCGGGACCTCCATGTTTTCGACGGGGCGGCCGGCCTTCGATCGACGAAGCGGCAGCGGTTGAAAAGAGTGTAGGCCCGGCCGCGCGCGGGAAAAATGCGATCGCTCCCAACGCAGTGTTCTGCTGCCGGCAACAATGGGCGGGGGGTGATGGGGTGGCGAGCGGGGCCGGATGGCGGCGCGTGGTAGCGGGGGGAGGTGCGCGAGGCGGTCGGGGGCCGGGCCGGCTGAATGCCGATTCCGGGTGGCTCGCCGGGGTTTTCCGGCAAACCGATCGGCAAGCGCTGCGCATTGCGGTGCAGGCGTGTCGAACCGACGTAAAGGAAGGGCGCGGGAAGGGTGGGGTGGAGCGCCGGCCGCGTCGATGCGGCCGGGCGAGGTGGGGCGGCGCGTGGCGCGCCGCCCGATGCGCAGGCTTACACGAGGCCCGTTGCGTAGTACACGGCGATCACGAAGAACACCGCGAGCGTCTTGATCACGGTGACCGCGAAGATGTCGCGATACGACTCGCGGTGCGTGAGGCCCGTCACCGCGAGCAGCGTGATGACTGCGCCGTTGTGCGGCAGCGTGTCCATGCCGCCGCTGGCCATCGCCACGACGCGGTGCAGCACTTCCAGCGGAATGTTGGCCGCTTGCGCACCCTTGATGAACAGGTCCGACATCGCGGCGAGCGCGATGCTCATCCCGCCCGACGCCGAGCCGGTGATGCCGGCGAGCGAGCTGACCGACACGGCCGCATTCACGAGCGGGTTCGGAATGCTCTTCAGCGCATCGCTGACGACGAGGAAGCCCGGCAGCGCGGCGATCACGCCACCGAAGCCGTATTCCGACGCCGTGTTCATCGCGGCGAGCAGCGCGCCGGCGACGGCGGCCTTCGAACCTGTCGCGAAGCGGCCGCTGACGCGCTTGAACGCGGTCAGGAGGACCACCACGATGCCGAGCAGCAGCGCGGCTTCGACCGACCAGATCGCGACGACGGTCTTGATCGACGTCGTGACCGGCGCGTGCACGCCGGGCAGCACGTCCGGCGCGACCGTGTACGACGCGGCGCCGTACCACTGCGGGATCAGCTTCGTGAATGCGAAGTTCGACACGCCGACGAGAATCAGCGGCAGGATCGCCAGCGCCGGATTCGGCAGTGACGTCGTTTCGACGCGTTCCGGCTCGTTGAGGAGCGACGTGCCGTAGCCTTCGCCCTTCGCCATCGCGGAACGACGGCGCCATTCCAGATACGTAAGGCCGACGACGATGATGAACAGCGAGCCGATCGTGCCGAGCGCCGGTGCGGCCCAGGCGGTCGTCTTGAAGAACGTGGTCGGGATGATGTTCTGGATCTGCGGGGTGCCGGGCAGCGAGTCCATCGTGAACGAGAACGCGCCGAGTGCGATCGCGCCGGGCATCAGCCGTTTCGGAATGTTGCTCTGGCGATAGAGTTCGGCCGCGAACGGATACACCGCGAACACCACGACGAACAGCGACACGCCGCCATAGGTGAGCAGTGCACACACCGCGACGATCACCGCATTCGCGCGCGAGCGGCCGATGTAGCGGATCGCGGCATGGACGATCGACTCGGAGAACCCGGACAGTTCGATCACCTTGCCGAACACGGCGCCGAGCATGAACACCGGGAAATACAGTTTGACGAAGCCGACCATCTTCTCCATGAAGATCCCGGAGAAGACCGGCGCGACGGCGGCGGGTTCGGTCAGCAGAACCGCGCCGAGCGCGGCGATCGGCGCGAACAGAATCACGCTGTAGCCGCGATACGCGGCGAACATCAGGAACGCCAGCGCGGCGAGGACGATCACGAAAGACAAGGGAGTCTCCTAATGGCTTTGAATGGCTTTGGTTGTTGTTCGATCGCGACGTGTCGCGGACCGGCTCAGGTTCGTGCAGGTTTCGTGCCATAGGCCGGATTACACCGCCGGACAAGGGTCCGACGCTGGCCGGCGGGCCTGCGCCGGCCAATGTCTGATGATTCTACATAAAACGTCTCCAAACGGAGACGCTCCGGCGGTCAGGACAGCCCGTCGAATCGGGCAGGACTTTCCCGGACAAGGCATTCCGGCATGTCTCCAGAGTGAGATAATTCGTCTCGATCCGGAGACATTCGGCCAAGCATACGCGGAGACGACGACACGATGATGAACGACTGGGTTCGCCTGCCGGTCAATTACGGCGACGTGCTGCGGCGCGCCGCCGAGTCGCTGTTTCGGACCTTCGAGGATTCGAGTGCGGGCACGGTGGTTGTCGATCGCGACGCACGCGTCGTGTGGATGAACGAGCGATATGCGGCGCGCTTCGGTTTCGCCGATCCGCAGCAGGCGGTCGGCCTCGATTGCGAAACGGTGATTCCGAACAGCCTGATGCGCGAGGTGGTATCGACCGGGCAGCCGATCCTGCTCGACATCATGGAGACGGGCCGCGAACCGCTGGTCGTCACGCGGCTGCCGTTGAAGAACGAGGCGGGCGAGACGGTCGGCGCGATCGGCTTCGCGTTGTTCGACCAGTTGAAGACGCTCACGCCGATCTTTTCCCGCTACGCGCAGCTTCAGCAGCAGCTGATCGCGACGCAGCGCTCGCTCGCGCAGGCACGCCGCGCCAAGTACACATTCGCGAGCTTCGTCGGCACGAGTGCCGCGAGCCTCGAAACCAAGCGTCAGGCACGGCGTGCCGCGCAGGTCGATTCGCCGGTATTGCTGCTCGGCGAGACGGGCACCGGCAAGGAGCTGCTCGCGCATGCGATCCACGCGGCTTCGGCGCGCGCGCTCCAGCCGCTCGTGACCGTCAACGTCGCCGCGATTCCCGACACGCTGCTCGAAACCGAATTCTTCGGCGCCGCGCCGGGCGCGTATACCGGCGCCGACCGCAAGGGGCGTGTCGGCAAGTTCGAGCTGGCCGATCGCGGCACGCTGTTTCTCGACGAGATCGGCGACATGCCGCTGCCGCTGCAAGGCAAGCTGCTGCGCGTGCTGCAGGACAAGGAGTTCGAACCGGTCGGCTCGAACCGGATCGTGCGCGCGGATGTCCGGATCATCGCCGCGACGTCGGCCGACCTGCCCGCGCTGGTTGCGGCCGGCCGCTTTCGCGCCGATCTCTATTACCGGCTCAACGTGCTGACCATTCACGCGCCGCCGTTGCGCGATCGCGCGTCCGACATTGCCGCGCTCGTCTACGCGACGCTCGAGGAGCTGGCGGCCCAGCACGGTCGCGCCGCGCACTGCGAGCTGACCGACGATGCGCTGCGGATGCTGTGCGCCTACCCGTGGCCGGGCAACGTGCGCGAACTGCGCAATACGCTCGAGCGTGCGCTGATGCTGTCGGATCGCTCGGTGATCGACGCGGGTGTGCTTGCAACGTTCCTCGGTCCGGTACGCGTCGCGCCGGACGGCATGCCGGCGGGCACGCTGCCTGCCGCGGCTGCTGTCGGGGGCGCGGGCGACGCGCCGGTCGTTTCGTATACCGATGCATTGGCCGCGTGGGAGCGCCAGTTCCTGACCGATGCGCTCGCGGCTTGCGACGGGAAGGTGGTGGAAGCGGCGGCGCGCATCGGCATCGGCCGGGCGACGCTCTACAAGAAACTGGCGGCGCTCGGCATCGACCGATAGCGCCGCGCGGCGGGGGCGGTCGCAAGCGAGCGGCCGAACCGCGGCAGTGCCGGATAGGAGGCAGCGATGAAATGCATCCGCATCGCCGGATGGATGACCGTCCTGGTGGCGGCGTCCGCGTTCGCGCAGTCGGGTGATGCCGACGCGCCCGCGGCGCGGCGCAATTGGTACGACGATCCGTTCGTGGCGCTGTCGCAGGACTTTGCCGAGTGCCCGCTGCCGCTCGGCCCGTGGATGACCCGCGCCGAGATGGAGGACGACGCGCATTACCGCGCCGAGCGCGGGACGAGCTGCTGGCTCGCGCACCGCTGCACGAAGTCGAATTCGTATATGTACGACGCCCCGATCGCCGCGGCTGCGAAGACCCGTTTCGACGGCACCGGCCGCTTGCAGGGTACGAGCCTGTGGATCACCGTTCAGCGCCGCTTCATTTATGTCGAAGGGTGCGCGGATCCGGCATTCGATCGGCAGGCCTTGCAACGTGAACTCGCCGCGCTTCCCGACGTCGAACGGGTTTTCGTTCGCATCACCGACGATCCGCACGGCGCGCTGCCGTACAAGACGCGCGGCCAGCCTGACAGGACGCCCGACTGAACGGTGGAAGACGGTGCATGGCATACTCGCGGGATTCAGAAAAAGGTTGACGGAAAGAACAATGAAACACATGCTTGCGTCGGTCTGTCGGTGGCCTCGAACGCATTGGCGTCAGGCCGGATTGTTGGCCCTGGTCGCGGGGCTTGGCGGGTGTGGCGGCGGTGCGCCGCTGTTCACTTCAGACGGGCGCCCGACGACACAGGTGCAGTGCACGGGCAACGACTGGAGCAATTGCACGGACAATGCCCGCGCCATCTGCAACGGGGAATTCGACATCCTCGATCAATCGACTGATGACGCCGTGCGAAATCTTCTCTTCGCATGCAAGAAGAAGAGCGGCTACTGATCCCGAAATGACCGGGTGACGGATCTAAATCGGGAGAAGCGCTTTTCTATTCGCTTGGAGTCGGTTATTTTTCATGAATAACACTCACGGAATTCCATCCATATGGCGACCTACAGGCAACTGACTGCGCAGCTCGAAAGGCTTCAGCAAAAAATCGACAAGGAACGTGAAAAGGCGATTACCGATGCGATTGCCGCGATTCGAGCCAAAATCGAGGAATTCGACATTACGGCAGAGGAACTCGGCTTTCGTCCGATAGGCGCCGCCGCTGCCGCAAAGCCGAAGCGTCCGTTGCCGCCGAAATACCTGAATCCGAAGACCGGCGAAACGTGGAGCGGCCGCGGCCGTGCCCCGGCGTGGCTCGGCAAGAACCGCGCGCGTTTCCTGATCAAGGACTGACTCCCGAAAAACCTCACCTTTCGTGCGTCGACTGACGGTGCGAGCGGCTAACCGGCCGTCGCACCGTTTTGTTTTTGTGCCGTTGCCGGGCGATTCCGGCCAGCGACTCGAACGACAATACCGTGCGATTAGCGGATTCCGTTTTGCGAATTCACGGCAATTCGACCGGATATCGCGGCGAATTGCGGTAAACAGCCCGGCAATTACGTTGCACTCGCGCCTCGGCATTCGCGCGTTTCGCGGTGCTGACGGACTGCCGATGGCTTTCACCGTTCGCGCATTTACGCAGCGCCGCGCGCAATTCCCGAATGTGCTCACCATGGCTCCTGTAAATCCTCACCTTTGAGGAGGCGACCGGATCGCCGCATCGTGTCGCCTTCGCCCGGACCGTCGTGCGAAGGCATCGGTTACGGGCCCATGTTGCAAGTGTTGAGGCGCGCCGCACAGTCGGCCGTTCGGCATATAGGCAGCCGCATCCGGTTCGCCTATGCTTGGAGTTCGCGTCGACCGGCGCACGGCCATCCGTGCTCGTGTACCGGTCGGGTCGTCTTTCGTTACCGTATGGAGCCGATGTGACCGTTCGCCATCTCGATGCGTTGTTCCAGCCCAAGTCCGTTGCGGTCGTCGGTGCATCGTTGCGCGCGGGAAGTTTCGGCGCGATCGTATGGGCGCGCGTGATCGACGGCGCATTCGAGGGGCCCATATGGCCCGTCAATCCGAAGTATCGCGAGCTGAACGGGCATCCGGTCATTGCCGATGTCGAACGCTTGCCCGCACCGCCTTCGGTCGCCGTGATCTGCACGCCGCCCGCTACGTGGGCCGGCATCGTGCGCAAGCTCGGCGAACTCGGCACGCGCGTCGCGGTGATCGTCGGCGAGGCGCGCACCGATGCGGATCGGGCCGCGCTCGATCGCACGCTCAAGGCCGCGAAGCCGTTCGTGCTCCGTATCGTCGGGCCGGGCAGCCTCGGCGTGCTGTCGCCCGCGCGCCATGCGCATTTCGGCGCGCCTGCCTATACCGCGCGAGCGGGCGGCGTCGCGTGGGTGTCGCAATCGAACGCGCTGACGAACGCGGTGCTGGGCTGGGCCGATGCGCGGGGGCTCGGCTTCTCGCATGTCGTCGCGCTCGGCAGCGAGGCCGACGTCGATGCGGGCGACGTGCTCGACTACCTGGCGAGCGATCCCGGCACGCGCGCGATCCTGCTCGAACTCGACACCGTGTGCGCCGCGCGCAAGTTCATGTCGGCCGCGCGCGCGGCGGCGCGCAACAAGCCGGTGCTGGCGCTGCGCACCGGGCGCGCGGATCCCGGCGATGCGCTGTACACGGCCGCTTTCCAGCGTGCGGGGATGGTGCGTGTCGATGCGCTCGACGATCTGCTCGACGAGATCGAGACGCTCGGTGTCGGGCGGGTCACCGCGCGCGGCGCGGCGACGCTCGTGACCAGCGACGCGGGCGTCGCGAAACTCGCGGTCGATGCGGTCGCCGAGGTGCGCGACGTGCTGGCCGACTGGCCGGCGGCGGCAACGTCGGCGGTGGCGGCCGCGTTGCCGCATCTCGTCGCTCCCGGCAATCCGCTCACGTTGGGCGACGACGCGCGTCCCGAGCATTTCGGGGCGGCCATCAAGGCGCTTGCGCCGTTTCCGCAGACGGGCACGCTGTTCGTCGTTCATTCGACGTCCCACAGCGCGCCGGCCGATGCCGTCGCGCGCACGCTGATCGAATCGCGGCAGCATGCGTATCGCGGCATCCTGGCGTGTTTCTTCGGCGCGGTCGACGCGGCGACGCGCGACGCGCTGCACGCGAACGGCATCCCGGTCCACACGACACCGCAGCGGCTTGCACGCGCCTACGCGCGTCTCGTCGATTACAACCTCGGGCGGCAGTTGCTGATGCAGACCCCCGAGGGCACGCCGCCACAGCCGGCCGAGTGCGTCGCCTCCGCACAGGCCGACGCTCGGCGGATGGTCGAGGCCGGCGAGCATGAACTGGCCGGCGACGCCGCGCTGCGCTGGCTGTCGCACTTCGGCCTGCACGGCGAGCCGGCCGATGCACCGGCCGGCGCCAGGGTCGTCGATGTCACGGTCGACATGTATGACGATGCGAATTTCGGCCCGGTGTTCCGCTATGCCGTGCCGCCCGCGGACGGTGTATCGGCGCCGTTCGTCGTGTATGGGTTGCCGCCGCTGAATACCGTGCTCGCGCGTGCGGTGATGGAGCGTTCGGCTTATGCGCGTCGCACGCCCGTCGAGCCGACGCTCGGCGCGCTGACGGCGTTGTCGCAAGTCGTGTGCGACGTCCGCGAAGTGGTCGCGATGTCGATCACGCTGCGCGTGCTGTCCGATCGCGCATACATCATCGCGCCGCGCGTCACGCTGGCCACCGGGCGCAGCCGGCTCGCGATCATGCCGTATCCGCGTCATCTGGAGCAGACGCTCGAATGGCGCGGCGAGACCGTGACGATCCGCCCGATCCGTCCGGAAGACGAGGAGGCGCACAACGAGCTGCTGGGTGCGATGACGCCGGACGATCTGCGCATGCGCTTCTTCGGCGCGGTGCGTAGCTTCGATCACTCGCAAGTCGCGCGCATGACGCAGATCGACTACGACCGTGAGATGGCCTTCATCGTAGCGTTCACCGATGTGTCGGGCCGGTCGCATACGCTCGCGGTGGCGCGCGCGGTCGCCGACCCCGACAACGAGACCGCGGAGTTCGCGATCGCGGTGCGGCCCGACCAGAAGGGCAAGGGGCTCGGCCGTCTGATGATGACCCGCATCATCGACTATGCGCGATCGCGCGGCACGGCATGGATGATCGGCGAAGCGCTGCGCGAGAACACGGCGATGATCTCGCTGGCGAAGTCATGCGGCTTCGCGACATCGACGACGGAGGAGCCGGGCGTGGTGGGCTTCAGAATGAAGCTGCAACCCTAGTCGCGCGTAACGCGCATCCGGCCGAGCGAGGATGCGTGGACACGCGAGGCGGCACGGCACGGTTCGCACGGCATCCGCGATGCTCATTCACAGCCGACTGTGCCGATTTGCCATACTTCGGAATGCAGAGCATCAACGCGCGACCGAATACACGAAGCGGTATGGCTCTCGCGATCGGCGGGAAACGACGAATGCGTCGGGACACAGCATTCGCATCCGGTTTGCCGCGAGCTTCGATGACGTCCGCGTGTAGACCATTCCGGCGACGTATTCGAGCACGCTGCCCCCCGTATTCCGCACCTTCTGCATCGGCAATATCGAAAAGGTGAGACTTTTCGGGAGCAGTCGGTGAGCTTTTCCGGGACGCATGAGGTGAGCCGATACGGGAGCTGTTCGGTGAGCCTTCCCGGGGACTGGCGGTGAGTGCTTGCGGGAAACCCCGGTGAGCCTTTCCGGGAGGGCCTGCAGCGCATTTGCGCAACGCGTCGGTGAGGGCTTTCGGGACACGCAGGTGAGCGTCTCCGGGAGCCTTTGGTGAGCTTTTTCGGGAGGTATTGGTGAGCGCTTACGGGACACCAAGGTGAGACTTTTCGGGAGCCTGAAAACGGAGCGCTCCGGCTGGCGCGGCGCCGGCGTTTGCCGGCGTCCGCGTCAGGGTAGGCACGCATGAACTGTGCCCGAGGCGAGGTTTACGCAGCGAGTTTTGCCGCTGCGTCGTTCACCTGGTCGCGGGAAATCGCGAGTTCTTCGAGGTGCGTTTCGGCATACATGCCACCGGTTTCGCGTTCGAGGCGGGCGATCGTCAGCGCACAGCGTGCGGCGTCCTTCGGCATGGCGATGAAGCGTTTGACCGACTCGCCGGACGTGAATGCGTCGAACAGCGCGGCGCGCACGTCGTCCGGAAGCGTCTTGGTCCACTGGTACGGCTTGCCGTTGAACGTGATCGACGGCGGCAGCGTGCGTTCCTTCTTCGTGGCCGTGATGAGCCCGTAGGTGCGCGCGGCGTCGCCGATCTGCTCGGGCGAGAAGAGTTCGTCGGGCGTGATGTCGAACTGTTCGATGTAGTTCTCGATCGCCTGCATCGCTGCGGCACGATCGTCGCGCTTCTGCTGCGCGCGCGCGACGATGTCGCGCAGCTCGTCCGCTTCCTCGGGCGTGATCGTGAAGCTCGCCTGCTTCTGCTGAAGTTCGGAGAAACGCTGGAATTCTTGATCGTTCAGAAGTTTGGCCATGACATCCATCGGATACGGCAGCCGCGACAGCCGGCCGCCGTAGTTTTTGAGAGGGCCGCTATTCTAGCGTAGCGCCGGGGCCTGCCCGGCAACGCCCCGCGGAATGCCCGCGCAAGCCTGCGCCACCACGGCCCCTCTCGCCTTGCACGTTTGCCCGGCAGCCCGACGAAGTGCCCGTCCGGCCGCCTTCGACCTCAACCCGCGTCAGTACGTCTCCGCGCGGCACATCGACAGACGGCCGGCCGTATCGCGCAGCCCGTCGACGACCGCATCGACGGACGGCGCCATGTGCGTATCGATCCGGCGCATGTACGGGCAGGTGAGCACCGCGATTGCATGGCCGGACGGGCCGAGGATCGGCGTGCTCAGGTCGGTGACGCCGTACGCCTGCCGGCTGTCCTGGCGCACGTAGCCCGACTGGCGGATCGACAGGCAGGCGAGCGCGAGCTCCTGCTCGTTCATCGGCGCTTCGCCCTTGACCTTGCGGTGCTCGGCCAGCATGTCCGCGCGCTGCTCGGAACCCTGGAACGACAGCATCACGCGGCCTGACGCCGTATCGGCGAGCCCGACGCGCGAGCCGAGGCGCACCGATACGCCCCATGAGCCGGGGCCGTCGACCTGCGCGATCACGAGCAGATTGCCGCGATCGTAGACGGACAAATGGCACGACTGTTCGGCGGAATCGGCGAAACGCTGCATCAGCGGCAACGCCTCGGCGATCAGCCGGTTCATCGGCGGATGCCGGTGCGCGAGCGCGAACAGCTTGAGACTGAGGGTGTAGCGATCACCGCTGCTCGAGCGCATCACGTAGCGGCGTGCCACGAGACGTTCGAGCATCCGGTAGATCTCGCTTGCGTTGCGGCCGAGTTCCTTCGTGATCTCGGTGCGAGTGAGTCCTTCCTTTTGTTCCGACAGGAGTTCGAGAATGTCGAGACCCTTGTCCAGAGCGGGCGCGCGATAGCGGTCGGTCGCGCCCATCGACTCCCGTGCGTCGCTGCCTAGAAACGGGGTGTTGGTCGTTTGCGTCATGGGTATGAGGTCAGTGAATTTCCGATCGACAGGCGACGCACGCTGGCCGATATCACACACGGAACCGTTGGCCCCGGATGTGGATGGAAGCACCATCCGTCCGAGCTTAACAACAAACTTTCAGTGTGCAATGCAGCGTCTTTTTACCAATCGTTACCGATTAAGAACGGATCAACTGTCGTTTCCGATGACAGGGTCGCAACGAATATTGCCTATTCATTCTCCCCATGCCGGTACAACGCGTATTTCGACGTCGCGCAAGCGTGGCGGCGGCTCCGATGCTGCGCTGCAGCGCCGGCGGTTGCCCCAATAGTCGGTATCCGTCGCGGGTCATTTCATTGCGGGCGGCGGATGGTACAAAGAGCGGCGGGCCAGCGACGGCGCGGCCGCGCGTGAAGCCGGCCGGTCGGGTCGGCACATGGCGCGGATGCCGGGCCGTCGTCGCCGATGCGCAGACCGGCGGCCGCCCGTTCGATGCGCGTCGCACTTCGGTGCGGCGCCGCGATCGCTGCGCCCGCGCGAGCTTCGCGCGTCGAATGGCCTGCCGGCGATGGCGCCGATGCGCGCCATCGACGATCGACATTCAGTCCGGCGCGTGGCTGTGAACGGCTGCGTCGGCCGGTATCCTGTCACATTCGACAACAGAGGTTGAGCACGATGAAACTGCTTCGCTATGGTCCGTCCGGCCAGGAAAAGCCCGGTATTCTCGACGCGGACGGCCGGATTCGCGACCTGTCCGCGCACGTGCCGGATCTTGCCGGCGACGTGCTGTCCGACGCCGGTCTCGCGCGCTTGCGTGCGATCGATCCGGCCACGCTGCCGCTCGTATCCGGCGAGCCGCGCATCGGCGCGTGCGTCGGCCGTGTCGGCAAATTCATCGGCATCGGCTTGAACTATGCCGACCACGCGGCCGAAGCCGGCATGCCGGTGCCGAAGGAGCCGGTGGTGTTCGGCAAGTGGACGAGTTCGATCTGCGGCCCGAACGACGGCATCGACATCCCGAAGGGCTCCGTGAAGACGGACTGGGAAGTCGAACTGGGCGTCGTGATCGGCGCGGCCTGCAAGGACGTCGACGAAGCGCGCGCGCTCGATTACGTCGCGGGCTATTGCGTCGTCAACGACGTGTCCGAGCGCGAATGGCAGATCGAGCGCGGCGGCCAGTGGGACAAGGGCAAGGGCTTCGACACGTTCGGCCCGATCGGCCCGTGGCTCGTCACGCGCGACGAGGTGCCGGATCCGCAGCGCCTCGACCTGTGGCTCGAAATCGACGGCCACCGCTATCAGAACGGTAACACGCGCACGATGGTGTTCAGCGTCGCGCAACTGATCGCCTATCTGTCGACCTGCATGACGCTGCAACCGGGCGACGTGATCACGACCGGCACGCCGCCGGGCGTCGGGATGGGCATCAAGCCGACGCCGGTGTTCCTGAAGCCCGGCCAGATGGTACGCCTCGGGATCGACGGGCTCGGCGAGCAACTGCAGAGCACGCGCGGCGCGCAGTAACCGCGGGTGCGGGGCGGGGTGCCGGCGCAACCCGGCGGCCTCCCGGCCTGCGCACGCCGATACGATCGCCCCGCATGACTGCCGGCGGCGATCGCCGTGCACCGAACCTCGATGCAGCAAAGACAAGGGCCCGATTCCGCGCGATGCGGAATCGGGCCCTTGTCGTTCGTCCGTGTCCGGACGCGGCGGATCAGACGAGGTTGTCGAGTTCGCAATGCGCTTCGAGCCGATACCCGTCGGGATCGACGACGAACGCCGCGTAATAGCCGGGACCGTAGTGCTCGCGCTTGCCGGGGCCGCCGTTGTCCTGACCGCCGTGCTGCAGTGCGGCGCGGTAGAACGCATCGACCTCAACCGGCGACGTCGCGCGAAACGACAGGTGCAGCCCCGATTCGGGATCGGCGACGACCGGACGCTGCGCGTGCTGCAACCACAGCACCGGTTCGGTGGTGCCGTATCCGAGGGATCCGTCGTCGCTGTACAGCCGCTTGTAGCCGAGCGCGCCGAGCGTGCTGTCGTAGAACGCGCGGCTGCGGTCGATGTGGGCAACGCCGAACGAAAGGTGATCGATCATCTGTGGCTCCTTGAACTGAAGAGGGGACGTCCGTGCAGCAAACCTGTTTACAGGCACCAAGCCAGCCGCGTATGGCGCAGCGCGTCGAGCATGCTGTCGTCGAGCGCGCGGCTGCGGCCGGTGTGGATAACTCCGAAGGAAAGGCGATCGAACATCTGTGTCTCCTTGAGCTGAAGGGGCGCGGTGTGCGCAAACCTGTTTTTAACCACCATGCTGGTTATGTTAGAAAGCGTCCGCAGGCTTGTCAACCGGCATGGTGGTTAGATACGATCGGGACATGAACGATACGCAACCTTCCGTCACGACGGACTGCCTGATTCCCGCGCCGTCCGAAACGCTGAGCATTGATTTCGCGAACACGTTGTACTGGCGCGGCGCCGACGCGCCGACCGAAACCTTCGGCACGCTCGATGATCTGTTTGCGTGGTGCCGTGAGCAGGCGCGCGTGCCGGCCGACCTGGCCGACGCGTGTCGCGCTGAAGAGAAGGAGAAAGAGGACGAGCCGGCGACGCTCGCGCGCGCGCTGGCGTTGCGCGAGGCGCTGTACCGGCTCTTTCATGCGCAGGCCGAGCGGCGCGAGCCGCAGGCGGACGATCTCGCGCTGCTTGGCGGTTTTCTGGCGGAAGCCGCGCCGCGCGTCGCGCTGACGCGGATCGACGGCGGCTATGGATGGCGGATCGGGCGCGCGGGCGCGACGCTCGCGGGCGTGCTGAGCCCGGTGCTGTGGTCGGCGATCGACCTGCTGGGCGGCGCGCGGCTCGCGAAGGTCAAGCGCTGCGCGAACGACGCATGTCAGTGGCTGTTCATCGACGACAGCAAGAACGGTAGCCGCCGATGGTGCTCGATGTCGTCGTGCGGCAACCGCGCGAAGGCGTACCGCCACTATCACAAGGCCGAATGAAGCGGCGGCTCGAGCCGCCCGTCACGCCGGAACCTATTTCGCTGACAGCTTGCGCCACAGCGTCGTCTTGCTGATGCCGAGCATCGCGCATGCGCGATCGCGGTCGCCGCCGCACGCGTCGAGTACCGCACGGATCTCGTCGGCTTCCGCGCGACGGCGGCGCGCGTGGAGCGTCTGTGCATCGTCGTCGCCGGCGCCGGCCGCATCGGGCGGCGCGGCGAACAGCTCGGGCGCGATCGCCTGCAATGCATCGGGCGAGAGCGCGCCGCACGCGGCGGCCGGATCGTTCTCGTCGACTTCCTCGGCCAGTTCCACCGCGATCCGCTCGACCACGTTCTGCAATTCCCGCACGTTGCCGGGCCACCGGTAGCGCGCGAGCGTCGCCTGCGTGGCGTCGAGCACGCGCAGCGCGTCGCCGGCATCGCGCACGCGCTCGGCCAGCCGCGGCTCGCGCCGCGCGGCCTGCACGAGCAGCGTCGCCGCGAGCGCCGGAATATCGGCCGCGCGCTCGCGCAGCGGCGGCAGGCCGATGTTCAGGATGTTGAGCCGGTAATACAGATCGGCGCGGAACGTGCCGGCTTCGACGGCCGCGAGTAGCGGACGATGCGTCGCGGCGACCACGCGCACGTCGATGCGGATCGGCTCGGTCGAGCCGAGGCGGATCACCTCGCGCTCCTGCAGCACGCGAAGCAGCCGGCTTTGCAGCGATGGTGGCATCTCGCCGATCTCGTCGAGAAACAGCGTGCCGCGATGCGCGGCCTCGAACAGCCCCGTCTTGCCGCCGCGCCGCGCGCCGGTGAACGCGCCTTCCTCGTAACCGAACAGCTCGCTCTCGAGCAGCGCCTCCGGAAACGCGCCGCAGTTGACCGCGACGAACGGATAGCTGCGCCGTGCGGACAGCGCATGCAGGCTCTGCGCGATCATCTCCTTGCCGGTGCCGCTTTCGCCGAGCACGAGCACGGTCGCGTCGGAGCGCGCATAGCGGCGCACCAGTTCGCGCACGCGCGCCATCGGCGCGGACGTGCCGACTACGTCGTCGAGCGCGTAGCGCGCCGCGAACTGCTGCGTGTTCGGCTGCGAACGCAGCGCACGGTCGAGCCGTTCGACCGCGCGCGACTCCTGGAACGTCAGCACGCTGCCCGACGTGACGCCACGGTCGACGAGCGGCCCGCGATGCACGACGTAGCGCACGCCGCGCACGGTCGCGAGCGCGTCGCCGTCCTCGCCGCGCAGCGTGCGCAGCTCGGGCCGCAGATCGACGAGCGCACGGCCGACGGCCGCCGCGGGTTCGACCCCGAGCGCCGACGCGAGCCGCTCGTTGATCGCCTCGACGCGGCCGCGCGCATCGAGCGCGACCACGCCGTCGCGCAGATGCTGCAGCAGATTGTCGAGCCGCTGGCGGCGAAACGCCTCGGCATGCGTCGCGTACGCGACTTCGAGCGCCGTGTCGACGGCCTTGCGCACCGACGCGTGCGAATACAGGAACACGGCGCCCATGCCGGCGCTCGCCGCGAGGTCGGTCACGAGCCCGGGGCCGACGATCGTCTCGATGCCGCGATCGTGCAGGTCGTGCACGCAGGCTTCTGCTTCCTGCGCGGACTGATATGACGCAAACTGCACGTCGAGGCCGTACGCGGCGACGAAGCGGCGCACCTCGGGCGGCGTCTCGCCGGCGCTGACGAGCGCGATCCGCGATGCATCGCGCCGGGCCCGCGCCAGCGCCTGCATCACGTCGAAGCCGGTCGGCGACACGACCACGACCGGCACCTGCGCCCGCGTTTTCAGGAACGCGCCGTTCGAGCCGGCCGCGACGATCACGTCGGGCCGCGCGGTGCCGGCCTCCGCGATGGCGCTCAGCGCGTCTTCATAGGCACGCGTGACGATGCGCACGTCCGCGCGTTCGTCGAATTCGCCGGCGATCTCGCGAAACAGCTCGCGCAGGCGGCTGATGCCCATCGCCCAGATGCGCGGGCGCACCGCTCGGTCAGCCGGGCCGGCGGGTTTGGTCGAGGAGAGGTCCATGTCGACCGATTATGCGCGTGCAATTTCATTTTTGAAACGTGAAATTGCCGAATTGAAATGGATGGGCGATGAAGCGCCCACGCTGGTTGCTTAAGAATCAGTGGGTTAGCGGCGATCCGCAAGCTGGCCCGGTCCTTGCTGTTAATGGGCATTCCTTCAGGAGGCCGTTCATGAGCAACACGCATCTTCAGAGCGCCGGCGCGAAATTCCGCGCGGCAGTCGCGGCCGAGCAGCCGCTGCAGGTGGTCGGCGCGATCACCGCGTATGCAGCCAAGATGGCGCAGGCCGTCGGCTTCAAGGCCGTTTACCTGTCGGGCGGCGGCGTCGCCGCGAACTCGCTCGGCATCCCCGATCTCGGCATCAGCACGATGGAAGACGTGCTGATCGACGCGAACCGGATCACCAACGCGACCGACCTGCCGCTGCTCGTCGACATTGATACCGGCTGGGGCGGCGCGTTCAACATCGCGCGCACGGTGCGCTCGTTCATCAAGGCCGGTGTCGCGGCCGTCCACCTTGAAGACCAGGTCGGCCAGAAGCGCTGCGGCCACCGTCCGGGCAAGGAAGTCGTGCCGGTCGAGGAAATGGTCGATCGCGTGAAGGCCGCGGTCGATGCGCGTACCGACGACCAGTTCGTGATCATGGCCCGCACCGACGCGGCCGCTGCCGAAGGGATCGACGCCGCGATCGAGCGCGCGATCGCCTACGTGGAAGCCGGCGCGGACATGATCTTCCCGGAAGCGATGAAGACGCTCGACGACTATCGTCGCTTCAAGGCAGCGGTGAAGGTGCCGATCCTCGCGAACCTGACCGAGTTCGGCTCGACGCCGCTCTTCACGCTCGACGAACTGCGCGAGGCGAACGTCGACATCGCGCTGTACTGCTGCGGCGCGTATCGCGCGATGAACAAGGCCGCGCTGAATTTCTACGAGACGCTGCGCCGCGACGGCACGCAGAAGGCCGCCGTGCCGACGATGCAGACCCGCGCCGAGTTGTACGACTTCCTCGGCTATCACGCGTACGAGCAGAAGCTCGACGAACTGTTCGCGCAGGGCAAGAAGTAACGTGCCCGCGCGCCGGGACACGGTTCCCGGAACGCTTTGCATGACGCCGGGCCGCGCGCGCCAGCGCCGGGCCCGGCCGACATGACACCCCCGATACCCATTGGAGAACGGAAACATGAGCGAGACGAAAGACGCAGCAGCACCGGCCGCCGCAGGCGCATTCAAGCCGAAGAAGTCGGTGGCGCTGTCGGGCGTGACGGCCGGCAACACGGCGCTCTGCACGGTCGGCAAGACCGGCAACGACCTGCACTATCGCGGCTACGACATTCTCGATGTCGCCGAAGCGTGCGAGTTCGAGGAAATCGCGCACCTGCTCGTGCACGGCACGCTGCCGAACCTGACCGAACTGGCTGCCTACAAGACGAAGCTGCGCGCGATGCGTGGCCTGCCGAACGCGCTGAAGGTCGCGCTCGAGCAGATCCCGGCATCGGCTCACCCGATGGACGTGATGCGCACCGGCGTGTCGGTGCTCGGCACCGTGCTGCCGGAGAAGGACGATCACAACCTGCCGGGCGCACGCGACATCGCCGACCGCCTGATGGCGTCGCTCGGCTCGATGCTGCTGTACTGGTATCACTTCTCGCACAACGGCAAGCGCATCGAAACGGAAACCGACGATGATTCGATCGGCGGCCACTTCCTGCACCTGCTGCACGGCAAGACGCCGTCGAAGTCGTGGGTCGACGCGATGCACACGTCGCTGATCCTCTACGCGGAGCACGAGTTCAACGCATCGACGTTCACCGGCCGCGTGATCGCGGGCACGGGCTCGGACATCTACTCGGCGATCACCGGCGCGATCGGCGCGCTGCGCGGCCCGAAGCACGGCGGCGCGAACGAAGTCGCGTATGAAATTCAGAGCCGCTACAGCTCGCCGGACGAGGCCGAAGCGGACATCCGCCGTCGCGTCGAGAACAAGGAAGTCGTGATCGGCTTCGGTCACCCGGTCTACACGATTTCCGATCCGCGCAACAAGGTGATCAAGGGCGTCGCGCACAAGCTGTCGAAGGAAGCGGGCGACGTGAAGCTGTACGACATCGCCGAGCGCCTCGAGTCGGTGATGTGGGATGCGAAGAAGATGTTCCCGAACCTCGACTGGTTCAGCGCCGTGTCGTATCACATGATGGGCGTACCGACCGCGATGTTCACGCCGCTGTTCGTGATCTCGCGCACGTCCGGCTGGAGCGCGCACATCATGGAGCAGCGCATCGACAACAAGATCATCCGCCCGAGCGCGAACTACACCGGTCCGGAAGACCTGCAGTTCGTGCCGATCGAGAAGCGCTGAAACGCCCGCCGCGCGTGCCGGCGCCCGTGATGCGGGCCGCCGGCGCGCGCGGAACGTCTTACCCCGAATTCCGCCCCACATCATGAATACCGCCAACCGCAAACCCCTGCCCGGCACGTCGCTGGACTTCTTCGATGCGCGTGCCGCGGTCGAAGCGATCGCGCCCGGCGCCTACGACACGCTGCCGTACACGTCGCGCGTGCTCGCCGAAAACCTCGTGCGCCGCTGCGACCCGGCGATCCTCGCCGATTCGCTGAAGCAGATCATCGAGCGCAAGCGCGAACGCGACTTCCCGTGGTTCCCGGCGCGCGTGGTGTGCCACGACATCCTCGGCCAGACGGCGCTCGTCGATCTCGCGGGCCTGCGCGACGCGATCGCCGACGGCGGCGGCGACCCGGCGAAGGTGAACCCGGTCGTGCCCGTGCAACTGATCGTCGACCACTCGCTCGCCGTCGAATGCGGCGGCTTCGATCCGGACGCGTTCGCGAAGAACCGCGCGATCGAGGATCGCCGCAACGAGGATCGCTTCCACTTCATCGAGTGGACGAAGAAGGCGTTCGAGAACGTCGACGTGATCCCGCCGGGCAACGGCATCATGCACCAGATCAACCTGGAGAAGATGTCGCCGGTGATCCAGGTGCAGGATGGCGTAGCCTATCCGGACACCTGCGTCGGCACCGACAGCCACACGCCGCACGTCGACGCGCTCGGCGTGATCGCGGTCGGCGTCGGCGGCCTCGAAGCGGAGAACGTGATGCTCGGCCGCGCATCGTGGATGCGCCTGCCGGACATCGTCGGCGTCGAGCTGACCGGCAAGCGCCAGTCCGGCATCACCGCGACCGACGTCGTGCTCGCGCTGACCGAGTTCCTGCGCAAGGAAAAAGTGGTCGGCGCGTATCTGGAATTCCGTGGCGCAGGCGCCGCGAGCCTCACGCTCGGCGATCGCGCGACGATCTCGAACATGGCGCCCGAATACGGCGCAACGGCCGCGATGTTCTTCATCGACGGCCAGACGACCGACTACCTGCGCCTCACCGGCCGCAGCGACGAGCAGGTGAAGCTGGTCGAGACCTACGCGAAGGCGGCGGGCCTGTGGGCCGACACGCTGGACCATGCGCAGTACGAACGTACGCTGACGTTCGACCTGTCGAGCGTCGTGCGCAACATGGCCGGCCCGTCGAACCCGCACAAGCGGCTGCCGACGTCCGATCTCGCCGCGCGCGGGATCGCCGGCCAGTGGGAAGAGAAGGCGGGCGAGATGCCCGACGGCGCGGTGATCATCGCCGCGATCACGAGCTGCACGAACACCAGCAACCCGCGCAACGTGATCGCCGCGGCCTTGCTCGCACGCAACGCGAACGCGAAGGGCCTCACGCGCAAGCCGTGGGTGAAGAGCTCGCTCGCGCCGGGATCGAAGGCGGTCGAGCTGTATCTGGAAGAAGCGAACCTGCTGCCGGAACTCGAGAAGCTCGGCTTCGGCATCGTCGCGTTCGCGTGCACGACCTGTAACGGGATGTCGGGTGCGCTCGATCCGAAGATCCAGCAGGAGATCGTCGAGCGCGACCTGTACGCGACGGCCGTGCTGTCCGGCAACCGCAACTTCGACGGCCGCATCCATCCGTATGCGAAGCAGGCGTTCCTCGCGTCGCCGCCGCTCGTCGTCGCGTATGCGATCGCCGGCACGATCCGCTTCGACATCGAGAAGGACGTGCTCGGTCTCGACCAGGACGGCAAGCCCGTCACGCTGAAGGACATCTGGCCGACCGACGAGGAAATCGACGCGATCGTGGCGTCGAGCGTGAAGCCGGAGCAGTTCCGCAAGGTCTACGAACCGATGTTCGCGCGCACGGCCGATACCGGCGAGCGTGCGGCGCCGCTGTACGACTGGCGCGCGCAGAGTACCTACATCCGCCGTCCGCCGTACTGGGAAGGGGCGCTGGCCGGCGAACGCACGATGAAGGGCATGCGTGCGCTCGCGGTGCTCGGCGACAACATCACGACCGACCACCTGTCGCCGTCGAACGCGATCCTCGCGAACAGCGCGGCCGGCGAGTACCTCGCGAAGATGGGCCTGCCGGAAGAGGACTTCAACTCGTACGCGACGCACCGCGGCGACCACCTCACCGCGCAGCGCGCGACCTTCGCGAACCCGACGCTGATCAACGAGATGGCGGTGGTCGACGGCGCGGTGAAGAAGGGTTCGCTCGCGCGGGTCGAGCCGGAAGGCAAGGTCATGCGGATGTGGGAGGCGATCGAGACGTACATGAATCGCAAGCAGCCGCTGATCGTGATTGCCGGCGCCGACTACGGCCAGGGCTCGTCGCGCGACTGGGCCGCGAAGGGCGTGCGGCTCGCGGGCGTCGAGGTGATCGTCGCCGAAGGGTTCGAGCGGATCCACCGCACGAACCTGATCGGGATGGGCGTGCTGCCGCTCGAGTTCAAGCCGGGCACGAACCGCACGACGCTCGGCATCGACGGCACCGAGACCTTCGACGTGACCGGCGAGCGCACGCCGCGCGCCGATCTCACGCTGGTGATCCATCGCAAGAACGGCGAGCGTGTCGAAGTGCCGGTCACGTGCCGGCTCGATACGGCCGAGGAAGTGTCGATCTACGATGCGGGCGGCGTGCTGCAGCGCTTCGCGCAGGACTTCCTCGAATCGTCGCAGGCGGCCTGACGGCACGCTGACAGGCTGAATCCGGGCGGTGCACACGTGCATCGCCCGTCGTCACAGGGCTTTGCATGGGACCGGGGCCGGCGTTCGAGCGCCGGCTCCGGTCGACAGGACAACACAGACATGGCACACATTCCTCAAATCCGGATTCCCGCCACCTACATTCGCGGCGGCACCAGCAAGGGCGTGTTCTTCCGGCTGCAGGACCTGCCCGATGCCGCGCAGGCGCCGGGCGCCGCGCGCGACGCGCTGCTGCTGCGCGTGATCGGCAGCCCCGATCCGTACGGCAAGCAGATCGACGGGATGGGCGGCGCGACATCGTCCACCAGCAAGACGGTGATCGTGTCGAAGAGCACGCGGCCCGGTCACGACGTCGATTACCTGTTTGGTCAGGTCGCGATCGACCGCGCGTTCGTCGACTGGACCGGCAACTGCGGCAACCTGTCGGCGGCGGTCGGCCCGTTCGCGATCAGCGGCGGCCTCGTGGATGCGGCGCGCGTGCCGCGCGACGGCGTCGCGACCGTACGGATCTGGCAGGCGAACATCGGCAAGACGATCATTGCGCACGTGCCGATCACGAATGGCGCGGTGCAGGAGACGGGCGATTTCGAGCTGGACGGCGTCACGTTCCCGGCCGCCGAAGTGCAGCTCGAGTTCATGGACCCGGCCGCCGAGGAAGAAGGCGCGGGCGGGTCGATGTTCCCGACCGGCAACCTCGTCGACGATCTGACGGTGCCGGGCATCGGCACGCTGAAGGCGACGATGATCAACGCGGGGATCCCGACCATCTTCGTCGAGGCCGAGGCGATCGGCTATACGGGCACCGAATTGCAGGATGCGATCAACGGCGATGCGAAGGCGCTCGAGAAGTTCGAGACGATCCGCGCGCACGGCGCGCTGCGCATGGGCCTGATCGACACGCTCGACGAGATCGCGACGCGCCAGCACACGCCGAAGGTCGCGTTCGTCGCGAAGCCGGCCGACTACGTCGCGTCGAGCGGCAAGCGCGTGAATGCAGGCGACGTCGACCTGCTGGTGCGCGCGATGTCGATGGGCAAGCTGCACCACGCGATGATGGGCACGGCAGCGGTCGCGATCGGCACGGCCGCGGCGATTCCGGGCACGCTCGTCAATCTCGCGGCAGGCGGAGGCGAACGCAACGCGGTGCGCTTCGGGCATCCGTCGGGCACGCTGCGCGTCGGCGCGGAAGCGCAGCGCGAGAACGGCGAATGGACCGTCACCAAGGCGATCATGAGCCGCAGCGCGCGCGTGCTGATGGAAGGCTGGGTGCGCGTGCCGGGCGACGCGTTCTGATCGCACCGGTCGTCGTTCCGATGACAGTCAAGGGCGGCTTCGGCCGCCCTTGTCGATTCTGCGTCGGCGTCGGTTTCGTCTCCGGTGCCGGTCAGCCGTGCAGGAAGCGGCGCAGCGCGTCGTGGCCGATGCGTCGCGCGGCGGCAGACAGTCGCGCATCGGGCACGATGTCGAAGCCATGCACGCCGCCCGGGAATACGTGTAGCTCGGTCGGCACGCCGGCGCGGATCAGCCGCTGCGCGTAGTCGATGTTCTCGTCGACGAACAGGTCGAGCGTACCGACCGCGATGAACGCGGGCGGCAGCCCGTCGAGTCGTTGCGCACGGGCGGCCGCCGCGTAAGGCGACACATGGTCGCTGCCCGGCGCATGGCCGAGCAGCGACGTCCAGCCGAACCGGTTGCTGGCCGCATGCCAGACGAACTCGCCGGCATGCGGATGCGGCGCGCGCACGCAGGTGCGGTCGTCGAGCATCGGATACATCAGGTGCTGGAAGGCCAGCGGATATTCGCCGCGGTCGCGCGCGAGCAGCGCGAGTGCGGCGGCGAGCCCGCCGCCCGCGCTTTCGCCCATCACGCCGATGCGCGCGGCGTCGATGCCGAGTGCCTCCGCGTGACGGAAGGTCCACGCAAGCGCCGCGTAGCAATCGTCGATCGCGCCGGGAAACGGCGTCTCGGGCGCGAGGCGGTAGTCGATCGACACCAGCGCGCACCCGAGCGCCTTCACCAGCGGCCGATGCACGGCTTCGAGATCCTGCGCGGCGCCGCGCACGTAGCCGCCGCCGTGCATGTGCACGAGCGCCGGCAGCGGGCGCGTCGCGTCGTCGGGCAGGTACACGCGGACCGGCACGTCCGGCGCGCCGTCGAGGCCCGGCACGCGACGCTGCAGGAGCGTGGTGCCGACGGTGTCGATCGGCGGCAGCGGCAGGGTGCGCGTGCGGTGCTGCGCGAGGTTGCCGGCGTCGAGCGTGACGGTGGGCCAGACGTCCAGCCAGGGGCGGAGGTCGGGGTCGACGAGATGACGTGTGTCCAGGATGCGGCTCCTTGGTGACGGCGGCGCAACGCGCGCCGGCCGGTGAACCCGTGACGACGGCGTCACAGCACGCTGCGCGCGACCACCCAGCGGTGCACTTCGCTCGGGCCTTCGAAGATGCGCATCAGCCGCGCTTCGTTCGCCATCTGGTGCAGCGGCAGCTCTTTCGTCATGCCCATCGCGCCGAGCGTCTGCATCGCATGATCGATGACGCTCGACGCCATCTCGGTCGCGAACACCTTGACCATCGAGATCTGCGTGCGCGCATCCTGTCCGGCATCGACCCGCGCGGCCGCTTCGTAGGTCATCAGGCGGCACGCGTGAATCTGCGTCAGCGCGTCGGCGACCCACCACTGGATCGCCTGGCGCTCGGCGAGCGGCACGCCGAAGGTCTTGCGCTGCTTCGCATGGTCGCACAGCAGCGCGACCGCACGCTCGGTGCGGCCGATGCACCATGCGGCCATCTCCAGCCGCCGGTTCGACAGGCGCGCCTGCATCGGCGCGAACCCGGCGCCTTCGCGGCCCAGCAGTTGCGTGGCGGGAATGCGGCAGTCCTCCAGCACGATTTCGTAGGTCGACAGCCCGCCGATCATCGGGATTTGGCGCTCGATGACGAAGCCCGGCGTGTCGCGCTCGACGATGAACGCCGACATGCCGCCGCGCTTGCCCTTGCTCCGGTCGGTCAGCGCCATCACGATCGTCCAGTCGGCTTCGCGGGCATGGCTGATCCAGATCTTCCGGCCGTTCAGCACCCATGTGTCGCCGTCGCGCACGGCCGTCGTCGACAGCGCGCCCGGATCCGAGCCGGCGCCCGGCTCGGAAATCGCCATTGCGGCGCGCGTGAGGCCGCGCGCGTACGGTTCCAGGTAGCGCGCGCGCTGCGCGCCGTCGGCCGCGTCGCACAGCATCCGCAGATTCGGTGAATCGGGCGGCAGGATGTACGGCGTCACGGTCGTGCCGATCGCTTCGTTCACGCCGACCATCGCGACGGCCGGCAGGTCCGAGCCGCCGGCGTCGACGGGCGCGTCGAGCCCCCACAGGCCGAGCGCCCGGGAGCGCTCGTCGAGCCGCGCGCGTTCGTCGGGGCGCAGCGCGAAGTGCTGGCCGTCGGCCTCGCGCGCCATCACGGCCGCTTCGAGCGGCATCAGCTCGTCTTTCACGAAGCGTGCGACGAGGTCCTTGATCATCCGGTGATCGAGATCGAGTTCGAAATTCATGGGTATGTCGATGAAGAGGCGAAGGAAGCGCGCGCTCAATACGCGCGCGCCGGAGAGGCCGCCCGGGCGCGCAACGTGGCGAGCAGCGCCACGCAGCCGAGCGCCAGCAGCGCGGCGTTGAAATAGAGGCCGGCGCGCATCGATCCGGTAGCGGTGTTCAGCACGCCCATCAGGAACGGGCTCGCGAATCCGCCGATCGCGCCGGACATCGTGATCGCCGCGATCGCGACCGCCATCGAGCGCTTCGGCAGCGCGAGCCCCGGCACCACCCAGAACGCGGGCAGCGCCGCGGCATGCGTGGCGACCGCGACGCAGAGCGTGATCGTCAGGTTCGCGGCGCCGTCGACGCGTGCCAGCACGACGAGCGTCGCCGCGCATGCCAGCATTGCGGCCGCACCGTGTTCGCGCCAGGCGTGCCGGCGTTCGGTGCGCCAGCCCATCCCGAGCATGCCGACGATGCCGCACAGGTAGGGCAGGGCGGACAGCAGGCCGATCTGCATCGCGCCGTGCAGGCCGCCGCGATGCAGGATCACGGGCATCCAGAACACGAGCGCGTAGCCGGCCGCCGCGATCGCGAAATTGGCCGTGCACAGCAGCCAGAAGTCGCGGTGCGCGAGCAGGGGGCGTGCGGGGGCGGCGCCGTGGTCCGTGTCTGCGTCGGCGCGCGCGTGCGCATCGCGCAGCGCGGCCTTGTCGGCGTCCGACAGCCAGCGCGCGTCGTCCGGCCGGTCGTCGAGATAGCGCAGCGCGACGAAGCCGAGCACGCTGCTCGGCAGCCCTTCGACGATGAACAGCCACTGCCAGCCGCTCAGGCCGGCGACGCCGTCGAAGTAGGTGAGGATCGCGCCCGACACGGGGCCGGCGATCAGCCCCGCGAGATACAGCGCGCTCATGAAGAGCGCGAACGCCTTCGCGCGCTGCTTCGGCGGATACCACGCGCCGAGATGGAACAGGATGCCGGGGAAGAAGCCGGCCTCGAACACGCCGAGCAGGAAGCGGCACACGTAGAACTGCGCGGGCGTCGTGACGAACATCGTCGCGGCCGAGCCGAGCCCCCACAGCACCATGATGCGGGCGATGGTGCGGCGCGCGCCGATCCGCACGAGCAGCGCGTTGCTCGGAATCTCGAACACCATGTAGCCGATGAAGAAGATGCCCGCGCCGAGCCCGTAGACGGCATCGGACAGGTGCAGCTCGGCGGCCATCTGCGCGTGCGCGAAGCCGATGTTGATCCGGTCGATGAACGACAGCGTGTAGCAGAGGATCAGGAACGGCAGCAGGCGCCGCGAGATCCGGCGATAGAGCGCCGGCATCGCGGTGTCGCGCGTGCCGGCCGGGGTGGACAGGGTCGGGGTCATGGGCCTTCCGTCAGAAGCGGTGAGTGATGCCGAACGCCAGCACCTGTTCGGTGCCGCCCGGCTGCGGTTGCACGCCGGCGACGACGGTGTTGCTCGCGTCGCCGCCGTTCTTCAGGTACAGATAGCGGGCATAGAGCGAGGTCCGCTTGGACAGCGGATGGTCGTAGCCGATGCCGAACGCGGTCGCGTCGTTCGCCGAGCCCTTCACGTCGCGGCGCACGACCGACACCAGCACGCGATCGAGCGCGCCGACGTTGATCGCCGCGCCGACGCTCGCCGTCGAGAACGCGGGCAGGCCGGGCGCCGTGCTGGCGCCGTAGAGGAACGCGCCGTACAGCTTGACCCGTGCGAACGCGTAGTTCGCCGCGAACACGTAGTGGCGGGTGGTCGTCGGCTGCACGACGGGCGCGAGGGTGCCGGACGACACGTCGCCCTGGAAGCTCGCGCCGACATAGAGCCCGCCGATCCGGTACTGGAGCCCCGCGCCGTAGTTGCGGCCGGCCTGCATCGACAGCGCGTTCGGCGTCGGAAAGCCGTAGGTGGCCATCACGCGCAGGCCGTTCCAGTCGGGGCCGAGATACGACACGGCCTGGTTGAAGCGCGGAATCGGCGGGGTCGTGTTGGTCGTGATCGTGTCCGTCGACGTCGCGAGCAGCGCGAGCGGCGACATGCGCTCGTTCAGGCCGAACGGATCGCCTTCGTACACGGTGTAGAACGCCGGCGTGTATTGCCGGCCGAGCCGCAGATCGCCGTAGCGGGTGTTCTGCAGCGCCACGTACGCCTGCCGGTAGAACAGCATGCCGCCCTGGAGCGAGCCGTCGGCCGGCGAGAAGCCGCTTTCCAGCACGAACTTCGTCGAGGTTCCGCCGCCGAGATCCTCGACGCCGGTCAGCCCGACGCGGCTCGTCGATCCGCCGCCACCGCTCTGCCGGAAGCTCGACAGGCTGCCGATACGATCGAACTCGACGTAGCTGTCGACGATCCCGTACAGCGTGACCGACGACGCGTGCGCATGTGTCGTGCACAGCACGCATGTGCCGATCAGGAGTGCTTTCCGTTGCATGAATGTGTCTCCGTTCCATGTTTGTTATGTGCCGCGCCCGCGATCGGGGCGGCGATTGACGGCGCGCGGCGGACGGGGCCGCGCGCCGTCGGGATCAGCGCCCCTTGAACACCGGTTTGCGTTTTTCGAGGAAGGCGCGGGCGCCTTCGACCCGGTCCTCGCTCGCGTAGACGTCGGGGCCGACGTCGAGCCGCAGCGCCGCGGCAACCGGCAGGCCCCAGCTGCGCGTCGCCGTCTCCTTGATGCGGCGGATCGTGAGCGGTGCGTTCGCGGCGATCGACTGCGCCAGTTCGCGCACGGTGTCGTCGAGCGCGGCGCCGGGAACGACGCGGTTCAGCAGCCCGATGCGCGACGCTTCGTCCGCGTCGATGCGGCGGCCCGTAAACAGCAGCTCCATCGCGATCGCGCGCGGCAGCATGCGCGGCAGCAGCACGCTCGCGAAGTTCGCACCCATGCCGACCCGGGCTTCGGGCAGCGCGAAAGACGCGTGATCGGCGGCGACCCGCAGGTCGCATGCGAGCGCGATCTCGAAGCCGCCGCCGATCGCGTAGCCGTTGATCGCCGCGATGGTCGGCTTGCGCAGTTCGAGGATCAGCTCGTGCACGTTGCGTGCGAGCCCGCGCATCGGCCGCATGCCGCGCATCTCCGGGTCGCCGAGATCCACGCCTGCGCTGAAGGCCCGCTCGCCCGCGCCGCGGATCACGATCGCGCGCACCGCGGGGTCGTCGTCGAGCGTGACGAGTTCGTCGCACAGGCGCCGGAACGCATCGGCGGACAGCGCGTTGGCGACATGCGGACGATGGATCGTCAGCCACGCGATGCCGTCTTCGTCGTTGCGCAGGATCGACGGGGCGTCGTCGCCGGTCAGGGAGGAGAAGGTGCGCGAGAGGGTCATGCTGCGCTCCCGGTGATGCCCGCTCGTTCGTCGTGAACGACACCCGCCTGCCGCAGCGCGTCGCGGCCGGCCGCGTCGATGCCGAGCGCGTCGAGCACGGCGTCGGTGTCGGCCGCGAACGGCCGCGGCGGCCGGCGGATCGAGCCGGGCGTGCGCGACAGCTTGGCCGGGATGCCCGCACCGGTATACGTGTCGTTCTTGACGAACATCGCGTTGCGGGCCGCCTGCGGATGGCCGAATCCGTCTGCGATGGTGTTGACCGGCCCCGTCGCGACGCCGGCGCGCATCAGCCGATCGACGACCTCGTCGGCGGGCAGTTCGCCGGTCAGTTGCCCGATCAGCGTGTCGAGCGCATCGCGGTGCGCGACGCGCTGCGCGTTGGTCGTGAAACGCGGATCGCGGGCGAGCTCGGGCACGCCGAGCGCTTCGACCATCTTCGCGAACGTGCGGTTGTTGCCGGCGCCCGTTGCGACCGGCTTGTCCTTGCACGGATAGACGCCGTACGGTGCGATCGCGGCGTAGACGTTGCCCGTTGCGACGGGCACGTCGCCGGTCGCCATCCAGCTCGTGCTGACCGGATGCAGCATCGACAGCGCGGTGCTGAACAGGTCGATGTCGACGTGCTGCCCGAGGCCGGAGCGCGTGCGCTCCACCAGCGCGAGCAGGATGCTCGACACGGCGCTCAGCCCGGCCGCGTAGTCGACGACCGGAAACGGCACCTTCAGCGGCATGCCGCCCGGTTCGCCGTTGATCGACATGAAGCCGGCGAGCCCTTGCGCGACCGCGTCGTAGCCCGGAAAGCGGGTGAGCGGGCCATCCGTGCCGTAGCCGGAGATCGAGCAATGAACCACGCGCGGAAAGCGTTCGCGCAGGCAGTCGTCGTAGCCGATGCCCCAGCGTTCGAGGGTGCCTTGCTTGAAGTTGTCGACCAGCACGTCGGCCGTCTCCAGCAGACGGAACAGCACGTCGCGTCCGTCGGGATGCGACAGGTCGAGCGCGAGGTTGCGCTTGTTGCGGTTGAGCCCCCAGAAATAGCTGGAGATGCCGGAGGGCATGGCGGGCCCCCAGTCGCGGGTTTCGTCGCCTTGCGGCGGCTCGATCTTGATGACGTCCGCGCCGTGGTCGGCGAGCGTCTGCGTGCAGAACGGGCCCGCATAGACGCGGCTCAGGTCTACGACGCGCACCCCTGCGAGCGCGCCTTCGTGGTTGCTGGTCATGACGAGGTTTCCTTCGAGGGTCGGTGATGCTGGCGTTCGCCGGCGGCGTGCCGGGCGAAGCGCCGTGGGTTCAGTCGCGCGCGGCGAACAGCGCTTCGACGGCCGCGCGGTGTTCGGGCGTCGCGTGTGCGAATGCCTGGTACGACGCGGACAGGTCGAGCAGCGTGTCGAGGCTCGTATGCCGGCCTTCGCGCAGCAGCCGCTTGGTCAGGCGCAGCGCGGTGCCCGAATGGCGGGCGATGCGTTCGGCGAGCGCGTGCGCATGGGCGAGCAGCTCGCCGTCGGGGACGACGCGCGACACCAGTCCGTGGCGCAGCGCCGTTTGCGCGTCCATCGCATCGCCGGTGAACGACATCTCGGCCGCGACGGCCGCGCCGACAATCTGCGGCAGGAACCACGCACCGCCGTCGCCCGGCACGAGGCCGAGCGCGATGAAGCTTTCCGCGAAGCGCGCGCGGTCGGCGGCGATGCGGATGTCGCACATGCACGCGAGGTCGGTGCCGGCGCCGATGGCCGGCCCGTTGATCGCCGCGATGGCGGGCACTTCGAGCTGCTGGAACGCATGGGCGAGACGCTGGATGCCGCGCCGATAGCTCGTCCGGATCGCCGCGAGGTCGTGCAGCCCGGACTCGGCGAGTGCCCGCATCGCCTTCACGTTGCCGCCCGACGAAAACACGGTGCCGGCGCCCGTCAGGACCAGCACGCGGATCGATTCGTCGCGGTTCGCGTCGTCGCAGCACGCGACCAATGCATCGATCGCATCGGTGTCCGAAATGGCGTTGCGCGTTTCGGGGCGGTTCATCGTGACGGTCAGGATCGGTCCCTGCCGTTCACGGATCAGAAAGGCTGACATGATGTCTCCGTTTGTTCTGTACCGCGGGGCTTCACGCCGCGGGCCGAAGCCTAGTATCGTCACGACGGTCGGCGGCGGGAAATTCCATTCCACATACGTGGAAGGGCCTGCCGGAACGGCGCGGAGGGAGCGGAATGAGCGGAAACGTGGTCAAGAGCGCGGCGCGCGTGTTCGAGGTGCTGGAGCTGTTCAGCGAGCTGCAGCGGCCGCTGAGCGTGCGCGAGATCGCCACGCGCTGCCGCTATCCCGGCTCCAGCGCGGCGGCGCTGCTGACCAGCATGAAGGTGCTGGGCTACCTCGCCTACGACGAGCGGACGCACGTGTATGCGCCGACGGCGCGGCTCGTCAATCTCGGCGAGGCACTCGTCGATTCGGCAGCGGGCAGCCGCCGGTACTGGCACACGGTGGCGAAACGGCTGGCGGCCGTCACGCGGGAGGCCGTCGTGATCGCGGTGCAGAGCGACCTGTATGTGCAGTACATCGACGCCGTCGCGGGCGCCCACCGGATTCCGGTCCAGTTCTATGGGCCGATCGGCACGCGTCGCGAGACCTGCATGTCGGGGCTCGGCTGGGCGCTGCTGAGCCTGCAGCCCGACAGCACGATCCGGCGGCTCGTGTCGCGCAGCATCCGGCGGCTCGGGAAGTCGGGCAGGACGATCGACGAGGACGTCGTGCTGGACAAGGTCGACGAGACGCGGCGGCTCGGCTATTCGTATTCCGCGCATACGGTGACGCAGGGCGCGGCGATGATCTCGATGGTGATCGCCGACGGCTGGAACGGCATGCCGCTTGCGATCGGCGTGGCCGGGCCGGTGGAGCGGATCGATCCGCATCGCGACGCGATCGTGCTCGCGATGCGCGACGCACTGGCCGAGCGCATGGACGAAACGGCCGGTTAGCCGGGCGGCGGTGCGTCCGCAAGGGGCGGGCGCAGTCGGCATCGGGCGGACGACGGCATGCATTCATCCGGCTTCGACGCGCGCTTCACGTATTGGTCGGCTTGCCGCGCACAGTGCGGGTGGCGCGTCCCTTCGCATAGAATCGGAGCGTTGCTTCACCCCTGTCCGGTTGCATTCCCGCGAGGTCGCCATGTCATTGAACGCGCCGCTTTCCGGCGTCCATATCGTCGAATTCGAAGGGCTCGGCCCCGGCCCGCTCGCGGGCTGGATGCTCGCCGGGATGGGGGCGCGCATCACGCTGATCGCGCGCCCGGCCGGCCGCACGAGCGCACCGGACGCGCTGCAGGGCCGCGCTGGCGATTTGCTCCGCGAAGGCAAGACGATCGTCGAACTCGATCTGAAGACACCGGCCGGCCGTGACGCGGCGCGCGCGTTGATCGCGCAAGCCGACGCGCTGGTCGAGGGGCTGCGTCCCGGCGTGATGGAGCGCCTCGGCCTCGGGCCCGCCGATTGCGCGCGCGGCAATCCGAAGCTCGTGTACGGACGCATGACCGGTTGGGGGCAGCACGGCCCGCTCGCGGCGGCGGCCGGGCACGACCTGAATTACGTCGCGCTGACCGGGCTGCTGTCGCTGTCCGCACCGCGCGATGGCCGGCCCGGCCTGCCGCCGACCGTCGTCGGCGACGCGGGCGGCGCGCTCGGGCTCGCGTTCGGGATCGTCTGCGCGCTCTTCGACGTGCGTGGCGGCGGCCCGGGGCGCGTGGTCGACGGCGCGATCGTCGACGTCGTGTCGATGCTCGGCTCGCTCGCGCTGTGGGCACGCGCGAACGGCCAGCTCGACGGCGCGCAGCCGAGCCTCTTTCACGACGCGCCGTTCTACGACGTATATCGCTGCGCGGATGGCGAATGCGTGACGATCGGCGCGCTCGAACCGCCGTTCTATGCGCTGCTGGTCGAGCGGCTCGGGTTGACCGACCTCGATCCGGCGTCGCAGTACGATCGCGCGCGCTGGCCCGCGCTGAAGGCGCGTTTCGCGGCGGTCTTCGCGCAGCAGCCGTCCGCGCACTGGCGCGCGCTGCTCGAGGGTACCGACGTATGCTTTGCGCCGGTGCTGAGCATGGCCGACGCGGCCGCGCATCCGCACAACGCGGCGCGCGGGATTTATCGTACCGACGAAAACGGCAACCTCAGGGCGCGCATGGCGCCGCGTTTCCTGCCGCTGAACGGAGAGGATGCGGGCTGACGAGCCGGGGCGCGCGGCATGCCGCCGCCCCGAGCGCCGTCACGCGGCGATCACGCCGTTTCCTCCGGCGCATCCGGCATCTTGCCGTCGCCGACGCGGTTGATCGTGCCTTGCGCGATCGCGACGAGCCGCTCGTGATCGCCGTCGATGACGAACACGTGACACTGGCAGGTCGCCTGATGCCGCCCCGCGTAGACCACCTTCGCGCGGGCGACGAGCGTGCCGTTCACGGCCGGCCGCAGGTAATTGATCTTGTATTCGGCGGTGATGACGCGCGGGCCGAGCACGAGCGCGCCGGCGAATGTCAGCGCATTGTCGGCGAGATAGCCGATGACGCCGCCGTGCACGAAACCGTGCTGTTGCCGCAGTTCCTCCCGCACCGGCAGGCACAGCGACACCTCGTTGTCGCCGATATGCATCAACTGCGTGCCCAGCAACATGCTGAACGGTTGCGCGCGCAATGCGCCGCGCGCGTGGTCCGTGATGTCCGTCATCGACTTGCCTCGCAATGCGTGTCCGCTTGCGCTGAACTCTAGGAAGGGGGCTGCGGATAAGCAAGGAAATTCGTCCGCATTTCTTGCGATTGCCGGCGCGATGCGGCGCGATTGTTGCGCCGAACGCGGGCGTTGTGCTCGTTTGCGGGCGAATCGGCGTGAATGGCGGCCGCATCGCTGGCGGCGCGCCGGCAGGCGTCCGTCGCCGGCCGCTTAAAGTCCGACGAAGAAATGCCGCTAGTGCCGGGGCATTGCTTCATCGTCGGCTCGCCAGGAATCTCCCCCATGTTCGGAAACATCAAGCTCGCGTCGATCACGCGCGTGGTGCAGACGATGCCGGAGATCACGGCCGCGTCGGTCGAGCAGAGCGTCGGCATCGAGCAGGTGAACCAGGCCGTCACGCAGACGGATCAGCTGACGCAGCAGAACGCGGCGCTGGTGGAGGAAGTCGCGGCGGCGGCCGCATCGCTGAACGACCACACCTCGCACCTGATGCAGGCGGTGTCGGTGTTCGAACTGGGCGACGCGCGCGGGGGGGCGCTCGCCGACGCGGATTACGCGCCGGTCGGCAGCGCCGCGTAAGCGGTCGCGAGGTGGTAGGGCGTCGTCGACGGCATGTCGGCGCGCGACACCTGCCCGTCGGCCGTCTTGCACTCGAACCAGCCTCGCGGATGCAGGAAGCGCGCGGCGAAGCGCCCGATCTGCCGCGCGAGCGGCGCGGAGGCTGGCGTGCCGCCGTGCGTCGCGAGCGCGCGCAGGTATTCGGTTTGCGCCCAGATCCGCTGCGTCGCGTCGAGGCAGGCGCCTTGCGCGTCGAGCGCCGCGCAGACGGCGCCCGTCTGCGGATCGACGCCGTGCTGCTCGGCGAACGCGTACGCACGTGCGAGCGCGTCGGGCAGGCCGGTCTGCGCGAGCCGTGCGCCAGCCGCGTCGACCAGATAGAACCATTCGAACTGATGGCCGGGCTCGAAGCGGTTGTCGGCCGTACCGAGCGGCAGCTCGGCGACGCAGCCGCTCGCCGTATCGACGAACGTGCGCTCGACGGCCTGTGCGGTGCGCAGGAGCGCATCGTCGAACGCCGTGTCGCCGAACGCGTCGGCTGCGGCAAGCCACGCTTCCGTCAGGTGCATCAACGGGTTTTGCAGCGCGCCGCTGCCCGATGACGAGAAATCGGCGTGACGCGCGGCGTCGAGCCGCGCGTCGCCCGGCTGCGGCGCGAAGCGGTCCTGGATCAGTGCGGCGGTGTCTTCGGCGACCGTGCGCGCGGCGGCGTCGCCCGACGCCGCATGCCATGCGGCGCAGGCGAACACGATGAACGCGTGCGTATAGAGGTCCTTCGTCGTGTCGAGCGGCGCGCCTTGCGCGTCGACGCTGTAGAACCAGCCGCCGTGGCGCGGGTCGCGAAAGCGGCTGCACAGCGAGTCGAACAGCGTGGCCGCGTGCGCCGTGTTGCCGGCCTGAGCGAACACGAACAGTTGCCGTGCGCACGCCATTGCGCGATAACGGGTGACGGGCAGCGGTGCGTGCGTGGCCGGATCGACGGCTTCGAACGGCAGACGTAGCGTATGGTCGAACCCTGAACCCTGCCAGATCGGCAAGATGACGTGCACGAAATGGTCGCGCAACTGGGCGGCCTGGGCGGAAGCGGAGTCGGGTGCGGACATGGCGGGGTAGAGCGCTTGGATCGAATCGAGTCGGCGTGGCCCGGAGCGGCGCGGCCGCGGCCAAGGATATAACATTCCGCGCGACCGGCACCAGAAAAGGAGGGAAATCGGATGCTCGGCAACCTGGAACTCGTGATGCGGCTGGTTCTCGCGGCGGCGCTCGGCAGCGTCATCGGCTTCGAGCGCGAGCGCCTTTCATGGGCGGCCGGCCTGCGCACGCACATGCTGGTGTGCGTCGGCTCGACGCTCATCATGATCGTGTCGGCGTTCGGTTTCGCCGACGTGCTCGGCAGCAGCGACCACATCGTGCTCGATCCGTCGCGGATCGCCGCGCAGGTGGTGTCGGGCATCGGCTTTCTCGGCGCGGGGTCGATCCTGCTGCGCGGCGAGATCGTCCGCGGACTGACGACGGCCGCGAGCCTGTGGTCGGTCGCCGCGATCGGCCTGGCGGTGGGCGGCGGGCTTTATATCGCGTCGATTTCCGCGACGATCATCATCCTGATCATCCTGGCCGGCATCAAGCCGCTCGAACGGCGCTACTTCACGGTGCGTCAGCGCCGCCAGCTCGCGTTGACGGTGGTGGGCGGCACGCTGACGTTCGATTCGCTGCACGCAGCGCTCGGCCCCGACAGCGCGCGCGTGAAGCAGTTCATCGTGCAGCGCGCCGACGACACGGGCGAGCACGACGAGGTGCGCATCGCGCTCGGGCGCGTGTCCGATCTCGAATACCGTGCCATCTGCGACAAGCTGCGCGGGCTGTCGTGCGTCACGCGATTCGAAGAAGGCAGCGGGCCGATGGGCGACGAATAGCCGGCATCGGATCGTTCGATGCGGGCATCGGTCATGCGACAATGGCCGTCACTGATTCCGTTCGACATCCGGTTCCGCGTTCGCGAGCCCGTTATCCGACTCCATGACCGAATCCGTTTCCTTGCCGCGTTCCCGTTCTCGTTCCCATCGTTCGTCGGCCCGTTCGCGGCCGCGCTCAGCCGCGGCTGCCGGCAATACGGCGGCGCGCGCAACCGCGCGGCCGGGCAGTGCGCCGGCCGGCGATGCGCCGCGCGACGAACGCACGCTCGACCTGTTTGGCGACCCGGTGCTCGAGCCGGTTGCGCGTGCGTCTGCCGTGGTGCGCGATGAAGCCGTTGCCGAGGTTGGCGCAGTGGGCGATGACGCCGCCGGGCGGCAGGCGTCGCTGGACGGGTTCAGCGCGTCCGGCGGTGCGGCGCGTGGTGACGCGGATGGCGCGGTGGAGCAGGCCGCTGCCGGCGTGACGATGGATGAATTGGCGGCGACGCCCGGAAAGGGCGATGCGCTCGGGGACGATGTCGTGCGCAAGGTTGATGCCGACGCGACGAAGGGCGGCGATGTCGCGCGGCAGTCCGAAGACGTCGTTGCGATCGCGGCCGACGCATCGGTAACCGATGCCGGCCTGACGGAGGTGCACGCCGTGTCCGATGCATCCGCAACGAAAATCGATCCTTCGACGGCGCATGCCGTTGCGACGGACGGCGCCACCGACGATCGTTCCGCAAAGCCGGGTAATGACGCTGAAGGCGTCGACGCGGCAACCGTGCCGGCCGAAGCCGCGCGGACATCGGGCGCGACCACGAAGGGCCGCCGTGCGTCCTCGAGTGGCAAGCGACGTGCGACTGCCGGCGTCGCGGCGGCGGTTACCGCCGTGCCGGCCTCAGCCGAATCGACTGCTGCGCCATCGTCTGAACAGCAAGCGACCCCGGAGCCCGTCGAGCCCGCAATGACCGCGAGCACGCCCGACGTCGACCGACCGGTCGAGGCTTCGGTATCGGCTTCCGCTTCGGCCGAGGTCCAGCCGGTGGCGTCCGCGGCCTCCTTCGTGACGAAGCCGTCGGCGGATCACACGCAACCGGCTGCGCCGGACGCCCCGGCCTTCGATCCGGATGCCCATCTGCGTCCGTTGTCGGAGCGGCTCGCCGCGTTGCAGGGCGAGATGGCCGGCGTGAAGCGCGCGGCGGATCGCGAGATGCGCCGGGTCAACCGGCTGCTGCTGGCGCTGGCGTTCGTCGTGTTCGCCGCGCTCGTCACGCTGGTGCTGCAAACGCGGCAGGTCGCGAACCTGAAGCAGGAACTGGATACCCGGCAACAGCGGGTCGATCGGCTGGCCGCCGATCTGTCGACGCAGCAGGCGACGCTGATGACGCTCGCCGAACATCACGAAGCGCTGCTGTCCCAGGTCGACCGGCTGCAGCGCAGCGCGAACCGCGCGGCAGCGGCCGAGAAGCGCACACGCCGAACCCGATAAATACTCCGACCCTACCTGCAAGCCCAAGGCTGGCAAGGATCGTCGTGTCGGGCCGCTGCTCAGGGCCCGCGCAGGTGCGGCAAACTGATGCGCTGCGCTGGCAGAATTCAGGGAAAACCCTTAGAATGGAGTCCATCTAAGGGGAAACCCTAGCATTCTCTGTCAGGAGTCTCACATGAGCTTCATCCTTGCCCTGCTGCAAAAGATCGACGACCTTTTCGTCTCCCCGCACCTGCCGCTCGACGCGGAATACTCGTACGCTGCGCGTCGCGCCGAAGCCGAGCGCGTGCGTCGTGCGCACCTCGTCCCGATCGTCCTGTACCGTCGTTGATTCGTTGATCGCGCGCGGCCGGATCGATTGCGCAGGGTCAGGCATCGAGTCCCTTCTGCACGTACCACGACAGCGGTAGTGTCAGCAGCAGAACCGCAGCAAGCGCAAGCAGTGCCGCAGGCACGCCTGCGACGTCGCCGAGTCGGCCGAACAGAACCGGCGACAGCGCGCCGGCGCCGATGGTGCCTGTATAGAACAGCGCAAACGCGTGCTCGCGTTTTCCTTCGGCAGCCAGTTCGGGCACGGCGCCGTACAGCACCGACGATGTCCCGTTGAGTGCGAGCCCGAGCAACGGCAGCGCCGTCATCATCGCGAACAACGGTGCAAACACGGCCAACACGATCAGCAGCGACGTCGCGGATTCGGTGAGCCACACCGTCTTCATCATGCCGATGCGCACGCCCAGATAGCCGCAGAGCAGCTTGCCGAACGCGCCGCCTACGAACAGTAGCGCCAGCGCGAGGCCGATACCGGCGGTGCCGGCGCCCTTGCTTTTCAGCAGGAACGGCAAGAACGTCAGAAAGCCCATCCGCACCGCGTTGTCCACGATTCCGGTCGCGAGCAACGCGCGCAAACCCCAGACCGACCCGCGCACGGCGACAGCCTTCGCTGCCTTGTCGCGCGGCCCGGCAGTCACACGGTTCGACGGAATCAGCCATGCGATCAGGCCGGCCGAAGCAACGCCGATCAGTCCGATCAGCAGGGTGCCCGTGCGCCACGTCACGATCGTCAGCAGCAGGCCGATCACGCCGGGGATGAGCGTCTTGCCGATATCGCCGGCGAAGTTGTATTGGGACAGCGCTTCCTTCACGCCGCCGCCCGTGTCATAGGCGTCGCTGACCATCGAGGACGCCAGCGGATGCTGCGTGCTCGCGCCCAGTCCGGCGAGCACCAGCGCAATCATCAGCGCCGCCAGGCCGCCGGCCTGGCCGGCTATCAGGTAAGCGATGCCGGCCAGCGCCGTTCCGCCCACCAGCATGCGTTCGCGCCCCCAGCGTCTGGCTGCGCGGCTCGCGAACAGCTGAAAACCTGCCATCACCCCGGAATAGGATCCCCGCAGCAAGCCGACCTGCGCGAAGTTGATTGCGAACTGTGCCTGCCAGATCGGCAGCAGCACGTAGATGACGTCCGTCAGGCCGTCATGCACCGCGTGCGCGCCGCAGGCGGCCCATAACGTGCGGCGGCGAGTGGCGGTGTCAGGGCTGTGCGTGTTCCCGATGGAGATGTCGCCTTTCAGATCGCTCATCGTGATTGTTCGGTGCACGGTCGGGGTCGGCCATTTAATCAGAACGTGGCGGGGATGCATAGGGAACGGGCGCCGTGCGAGCGGCGGTTTCCCGATCTGGCCGCCCGGGCGGCGACCTGCGCGATCGGCATCGCGCGCGGGTGCGCTCGTCCCGCTACACTGGAAGTCCGATTGACCTCGCGACCCACGGGCCATGCTGCAGATGCGGCCGATGACGGCCGGCGAATTCCACGCATACCGCACGCGCGCCATCGACGGCTACGCGCGCGATCTCGTGTCGTCCGGGCAGAACGCGACGGACGACGCGGCGGCCCGCGCCCGCGCCTGCTTCGACACGCTGCTGCCGGACGGCCTGCTCACCGCCGGCCAGACACTCGTCCAGCTGATCGACGCCGCCAGCGGCGACACCGTCGGCGACCTCTGGTACGCGATCGTGCCCGAAGGGCCGAACCGCACGCTGTTCATCTACGACCTCGACATCGTTCCGTCCCGGCGCCGCCAGGGCTGGGCGACGCGCGCGCTCGATGCACTCGAGGCCGAAGCACGTGCGCATGGCGTCACGGAGATCGGGCTGTCGGTGTTCAATCACAACGCGGCCGCCCGTGCGCTGTATCGGGCGTGCGGCTTTGCACCGATCACGACGACGCTGATCAAGCCGGTCGTGTCGGGTTAGCGACGAAGATTCGGATACCGCAGGCGAACCGTGTGCGGTTCGAGACGATTTCACGAGAGAGCGTGCGCGCGTGACGGGTGGTGCGCTCACGATTCGTCGAAGCCGGTGAATCCAGCGCGTGGCGGCAAGCGGGCGGGCTGCTGCCCCGCCCGCTTTCGTACCGTGTTCCCTTATCGCGCACGCCCCTTCCATCTGCGCAACAGCAACGCGTTCGTCACGACGCTGACGCTGGAAAACGCCATCGCCGCGCCCGCGATCACCGGGTTCAGCCAGCCGAGCGCCGCAAGCGGCACACCGATCAGGTTGTAGACGAACGCCCAGAACAGGTTCTGCTGGATCTTCCGGTACGTGCGCTTCGAGATGTCGATCGCGTCGGCGACGAGCGCCGGATCGCCGCGCATCAGCGTGATGCCGGCCGTGTGCATCGCGACGTCGGTGCCGGTTGCCATCGCGATGCCTACATCGGCCGCGGCGAGCGCGGGCGCGTCGTTGATCCCGTCGCCGACCATCGCGACGATCCCGCCATGCGTGCGCTTCAGTTCCGCGACCACGCGCGCCTTGTCGTCGGGCAGCACCTGCGCATGCACTTCGCCGATCCCGAGCGCCGCCGCGACGGCCGCCGCGCTGCCGCGGTTGTCGCCCGTCACGAGCGCGCTCGCGACGCCGCGCGCCGACAGCGCCGCGATCGCGTCGCGCGCGCCGGGCTTCACGGTGTCGCCGAACGCGATCAGCGCGATCAGCGCGAGCAGCGCGCGCGGCGCGTCGGCGCGCATCAGCCACGAAATGGTGTTGCCCGCCTGTTCGAGCTCCGCGGCCCGGGTGTCGAGTTCGGGCGGCACGACGATGCCGAGCTCGTCGCGCCAGCGCGTGCTGCCGAGCGCGAGCAGGTGTCCGCCCACGCGTGCTTCGACGCCGCGTCCGGCTACCGCGCGCGCATCGGCCGCGACGGGTGCGTCGGCCGGACCTGCCGCGCCGCGCCGTGTCGCGACGTCCGCATCGTGTGCGGCGACCACGGCGCGCGCGAGCGGGTGATCGCTGTGCCGCTGAACCGCCGCGGCGATGGCGAGCGCCTGTTCACGCGGGACGCCGACGGCTTCGAACGCCGTCACGGACGGCTTACCTTCGGTCAGCGTGCCGGTCTTGTCGAACGCGATCACGGTGGTGCGCTGGGCGAGTTCGAGCGCCTGCGCATCCTTGATCAGCACGCCGTGGCGCGCCGCGACGCCGGTGCCGGCCATGATCGCGGCGGGCGTCGCGAGGCCGAGCGCGCACGGGCACGCGATGACGAGCACGGCCACCGCGTTGAGGATCGCCGTTTCGGTGCCGGCCCCGGCGATCAGCCAGCCGATCAGCGTCAGCATCGCGATGCCGAGGATCGCCGGCACGAACACTTCGCTGACGCGGTCGACGAGCCGCTGGATCGGCGCCTTTTCCGCCTGCGCGGATTCGACGAGCCGGATGATGCGTGCGAGCGTCGTTTCCGCGCCGATCGCGGTGGTTTCGACCACGAGCGCGCCTTCGCCGTTGATCGAACCGGCCGTTACCGGATCGCCGTCGTCCTTCGGCACCGGCAGGCTTTCGCCGGTGATCAGCGATTCGTCGACGTGCGAGCGGCCCGACACGATCCGGCCGTCGACGGGCACGCGCTCGCCGGGGCGGATGCTGACCGTCGTGCCGACGCGTACCTGCGCAAGCGGCACATCGCGCTCGACGCCGTGCTCGACGACGCGCGCGCGGTCGGGGCGCAGCGCGTTCAGCGCGCGGATCGCTTCGGTCGTCTGGCGTTTCGCGCGCGCTTCGAGCCATTTGCCGAAGCGCACCAGCGTGACGATGACGGCCGATGCCTCGAAATACAGGTGGCCGGGATCCGCGGGGTCGCGCAACAGCATCCACAGGCTCAGGCCGAACGCGGCCGACGTGCCGAGCGCGACGAGCAGGTCCATGTTGCCGGCGCGCGCCTTCACCGCGTGCCAGGCCGCGCGGTAGAAGCGTGCGCCGAAGCCGAACTGGACGATCGACGCGAGTACGAGCTGGAGCCAGCCGGGCAGCATCGCGTCGATGCCGAGCGGCGCGACGAGCATCGGCACGACGAGCGGCGTGCTCAGCACGGCCGAGCCGATCACGAGGTTGCGTTCGCGGATCGCTTCGCGGCGCTTGCGAGCGTCGGCGGTTTGCGTCGGGGCGGTGGCGGGCGAACCGGTGTCGGCGCCCGCTGCAGCATCGGCTTCCGGCGCGGCGGCCAGCGCTGCGCGGTAGCCGGCCGTCGTGACCGCCGCGATCAGCGTCGCGGCATCGAGCGGGCCGGTGCCATGCACCGACGCGCGTTCGGTCGCGAGATTGACCGATGCGCGCGCGACGCCCGGGACGGCGGCCAGTGCCTTCTCGACGCGGCCGGCGCAGGATGCGCACGTCATGCCGCCGATGTCGAATTCGAGATCGGCCGAGGCTGACGATGAAGTGGAAGCGGGCGGTGGGGTGGTCGCGACCGGTGTCGCGCCGTAGCCGGCGTGGGTGATGGCGTCCACCAACTGCGATGTGGAAACGATCGGGGTGGCGTCGACGGTGGCGCGTTCGGTCGCCAGATTGACCGACGCATGCGTGACGCCCGGCACCTTCGCCAACGCCTTTTCGACGCGTGACACGCATGACGCGCAGGTCATTCCGTCGATGTCGAGTTCGATGCTGGCGGGGGTGGGGGCGACGGCGGCGGCAGCGGCAGTATCCGATGCGACCGGCGTCGCACCATATCCGGCTTGCGTGACGGCATCCACCAGCCGCGAAGAGGAAACCCCAGGCGCGGCCTCGACGGAGGCGCGCTCGGTCGCCAGATTGACCGACGCCCGCGTGACCCCCGGCACCTTCGCCAGCGCCTTTTCGACACGAGACACGCACGATGCGCAGGTCATCCCGTCGATGTCGAGCTCGGTCGTCACAACGACCGGCGCATGCAACCCACCCGTCGCTTCGCCACCCTGCTCGCGCACCGTCGCGCGATATCCCGCCGCGCCGATCGCCTCGACGAGCTGCGCCGGCTCGACCGTGTCCTGCACGCTCACCGTCGCGGCATGCGCATCGAGATCGACCGCCGCCTCGACGACGCCCGGCACGGCGGCCAGCGCACGCTGCACTCGGCCGGTGCAGCCGCCGCAATGCATGCCGTCGACGCTCAGTTCGATCGTGTGCAGCGCTGCGGACGCGAGTGATTCAGTCATGTCGGATTCCCCAAAAGCGCGGTTCGTGCCGCGAATGATCCCAGTATCAACATTCCCATGATGGGAAGGTCAAGCGCCGGCGACGATTCGACGCACGGATGGGCTCCTGCCGCGCCTGTCGGCCCGCGCGGATGGCCGACGCGCCCGGACCAGGGCGCCGGATCGACGCAATTTCCGGCTGACGATGACCGGCTACCGCCCCGCCCGCTAATCGGCATATTGGGGGATGCCCTTAGGCGCTATGATACCGGCCTGACATCAGCGCCCGCCGTCGCAAAGCGGTGGCCGGCAAGCTGAGGCGCCTTGCTTTCGTCGGTCGCGCGTCGAACAGGGCATTGACTGAAAAGAACGATATTCGGCCAGTAATCAATGATTGAAAACCTACGAGAATCAATTTCTCTGCGACGCGCCGGTGCGTCGCTGGTCATGGCGGCGCTGCTGACGGGGTGTGCGTCGCAACCCGATGCGATCCAGCGGAAAACCGGCTGGATGCGCGCGGAAGTGGCCGACTCCTATGTGTATGCCTATCCGCTCGTGCTGATGGATGTCGCGAAGGAAGCCGCGACGGGCGGCGACGGCGCGCAGCCGGGCCAGGCGCCGTTCAATACGCTGCGTCATGCACAGGCCTTGCCGCCGGTGGGCGCGCTGAACCCGCCGCTGCCGGGCGTCGATACGCTCGATTCGAGCGGCTGGCTCGACGTCGGCGCCGAGCCGGTGATCGTCACGCTGCCCGACACCCGCGGCCGCTATTGGGATGCCCGCGCGCTCGACATGTGGACGAACGTGCTGTGGTCGTCGTCGAGCGTGGCCATGCGCGCGGCTCGCGGCGGTGCGCGATCGCAAACGATTGCCTTTGTGGCGAAGGACTGGCAGGGCACGCTGCCGAAGGGCGTCGTGCGCATCGACGTGCCGTCGGCCAATGCGTGGCTCGAAGTGCGGCAGCAGACGAGCGGCGGCCGCGACCTGACCAACGTGAAGAAACTGCAGCGCGCGATTCGCGTGGTGCCGCTGTCCGTTTATACGGGCGCCGCGCGCGGCGCGTCGGTTGCGGTCCATGCGGGCAGCGCGCCGTCGGAGGCCGCGAGCGGCGGCACGCCGGCCGAGCAGGTGGCCGCGCTCGATCCGAAGGCGTTCTTTACGCGCTTCGCGCAGGCGCTGCAGGACAATCCGGCCCCGGCCGACGACGCGCATGCGCAGGAACTGCTGAACGACATCGGCGTATCGGCCGGCTACCCGGTGCTGTGGACGGGCGACCGCCTGAACGCTGCGACGGCCGGCGTCGCCGAAGCGCGCGCGCGGCTCGCGGCGGCGCCGCCGAACCTGCTGAACGCGAACGGCTGGAGCTGGATCGGCGACACGGCCGGCAAGTACGGCCAGGATTACGCGCTGCGCGCCTATGCGGCCTATACGCAGTTCGGCACCGCGACGCGCGACGACGAGACGCTCGCGCTCGTGCGCGTCGACAGCGACGGCCATCCGCTGAACGGCGCGAACCGCTACGTGCTGCATTTCGCGCCGGGCGCGCTGCCGCCGGTGCGCGGCTTCTGGACGCTCACGCCGTACACGACGGGCGGTGCGCTGCCCGACGTCGGCTCGGCGCGCCGCTCGCTCGGCGACCGCGACCGCCTACGCCGCAACCACGACGGCTCGATCGACGTGGTCGTGTCGGGCTCGCCGGGCGGCGCGCACGGCGCCAACTGGCTGCCCGCGCCGCGCACCGAATTCACGCTCGCGCTGCGGATGTACGCACCGAAGCCGCAGGCGAGCGATGGCTCGTGGATGCCGCCCGTCGTCGTCCGGAAATAACCTCCGAAATGAACGGATGGCCGCCGCCGTTGTCCGAACGGCGGGCGCGGCGGCCGCGCCCATACGCCGTTCCGTCACCACCTGAGCCTATACTTTCGGGATAGCGTGTGCGGCCGTGCCGGTTTCCGGGGCGGCCCGGCATCCATTCCCGAGGCATCCAAGCATGGCAAGCGCAGACAAAGAAACCGTACCCTCGACCCTCCATGCCCTTGGCGGCATTGCACGCTCGCGCCGGACCCGGCGTATCGGCCTCGGCGTGCTGATCTTCCTCGTTTTGTTCGGACTGCTCGGGTTCTTCGCGGCGCCGCCGCTGATCCGGCACATCGCCGAACAGCAACTGAGCCAGCAGCTCGACCGGCCGGCCACCATCCAGCGCATCGCGCTGAACCCGTACACGCTGAACCTCGAAGCCGACGGCGTCCATATCGGCGAGCGCGGCGGCCAGGGCGACTTCATCGACATCGGCAAGCTCATCGTGCGGCCGTCGTGGTCGTCGCTGTTCCGCGGCGCACCGATCGTCAACGAAGTGCGGGTCGACTCGCCGCGCTTTCATATCGTTCGCTACGACGCACAGCGCTTCAACTTCACCGACCTGATCGAGAAGTTTTCGACGCCGTCCAAACCTGACAGCAAGCCTACGCATTTCTCGGTATCGAACATCCAGGTCAACGACGGCCGGATCGACTTCGACGATCGTCTGCTGAAAGAAAAGCACGTGGTCGACAACTGGACGCTCGGGATCCCGTTCATCGCGACGCTGCCGTCGAAGACCGACATCTTCGTGCAGCCGAAGCTGCGCGCGCGGTTCGATGGCAGCCCGATCGCGATCGACGGCAAGACCAAGCCGTTCGCGCAGTCGCGCGAATCCGAAGTCGCGCTGAAGTTCGACCGGCTCGACGTGCCGAAGCTGATTTCGTACGCGCCGGCGAAGCTGCCGGTGATCGTGACGAGCGGCCTGCTGAGCAGCGACCTCACGCTGAACTTCGTGATGAGCGGCGATTCGCCCGCGCTGCGCGTGTCCGGCACCGTCGACCTGAACGACGCGAAGGTCACCGGCCTGGCGTCCGAGCCGCTGTTCGCTGCGCGCGGCGTGCACGTCGCGGCGGCCGGCCTCGAGCCGCTGCGCAACGTGCTGCATTTCGACGAGATTCGCATCGACCAGCCGGTCGTCGACCTGTCGCGCGACAAGCAGGGCGTGCTGAACGTCGAGAAGCTCGCCGGCCAGCCCGCCGCCGCGCCGAAGGCCGCCACGGCCAAGTCGGCTGCGTCGGGCGCCACCGCCGCCGCCGATGCGGCAAGCGGTACGCAGGCCGAAGCCGCGGCGAAAGAAGCGCCGCCGCTGGACCTCACGATCCGCCATTTCGCGATCGACGGCGGCACGATCAACGTCGACGACCGCGTGCCGGCGACGCCGACCGCGATGTCGCTGACCAAGCTCGCCGCGACGCTCGACGGCTTCACGCTGCAAGGCAAGACGCCCGCGAAGTACACGCTGTCGACGTCGCTGTCGCACGGCGGCGACGTGAAGGCCGAAGGCGCGCTCAACCTGGCGGCGAAGCAGGCCGACACGAAGCTGACGATTGATGCGCTCGCGCTGCCGGCGTTCCAGCCGTACCTCGGCGAAGCGACCCGTGCGCGCGTGCTGGACGGCACGCTCGGCGCGAACGTCAACGCGAAGGCCGACTGGGGCAAGACGCCGCTCGACGCGCAGGTCGCCGACAGCACGGTGAGCCTGAAGTCGCTGAAGCTCGCGACGCCGGACGCGAAGGCGCCCGCGATCGCGCTGTCGGATGCGACCGCGACGATCGCGAAGATCGATGTCGCCGCGCGCAGCGCGGAGCTCGCGAGCGTGGACGCGACCGGGCTCGGGCTCGACGTGAAGCGCCTGAAGGACGGCAAGATTGATCTCGCGGCGCTGGCCGAACCGGCGCAGGCATCGGTGCCCAAGCGCACGGTCGCGCGCAAGGCCGAAGCGGCCGCGCCGTCGTGGCATTACCGGATCGACGCGCTGAACGTGAAGGATTCGTCCGCGAACTTCACCGATCTGTCGACGCCGCACCCGGTGAAGCTCGCGATCAAGCCGCTCGACCTGTCGGTGCAGAAGATCAGCGACGACATGACGAAGCCGCTGCCGGTGCAGCTGAAGGCGACGCTGAACCGCAAGGGTTCGTTGAACGTGTCGGGCGACGTGACCGCGCAGCCGCTGAAGCTCGGCCTGAAGATCAACGGCAACCGCCTCGACGCGGCCGCGTTCGAGCCGTACTTCGGCAGCGCGCTGAACGCGACCATCGCGAGCGCGCTGCTCAACGCGCAGGGCAACCTGACGTTCGCGCAGGTGAAGGACACGCCGCGCGCGACCTATCGCGGCGATGTCGCGCTGGTCGACGTGCGGATGCTCGACAAGGCGACCTCCGATCAGTTCGCGGGCTGGCGCTCGCTCGCGCTGTCGAACCTGAAGGTGCGCTACGACGAGAAGGGCACCGACGTCGACGCGGCGCGCGTGACGTTCGCGAACTTCTACGGCCGCGTGTTGCTCGATGCGCAGGGGCGCCTGAACCTGAAGGACGTCGTCGCGCAGCAGTCGGGCCCCGCGCAGTCGCTCACGCGGGACGCGAGCAAGACCGAGCCGGTGCCGCTGTCGCTGTCGCCGGGCATGACGCCGCCGGCGGCCGCCCAGGCCGCGTCGGCTGCGTCGGCGCAGCAGGCGTCCGCGCCGGCCGCCGCGTCGGCGACGGTGGTCGTGAAGGCCGCGGCGGCGCCGCAGAATCCGGTGCGCATGCATTTCGGCCAGCTCGTGCTGCAGAACGGCCGCGTGACCTACACCGACAACTTCATCAAGCCGAACTACACGGCGAACCTCGTTGCGATCAAGGGCACGGTCGGCGCGTTCGGCACCGACTCGACGACGTCCGCGCCGGTCGATGTCGCCGCGAACCTGTCAGGTAACGGGCCGATCTCGATCAAGGGCTCGGTGAACCCGCTGATCGACAAGCCGGCGCTGGACCTGACGGCGACCGCGCACGACATCGAGCTGACCAACCTGACGCCGTATTCGGCGAAGTACGCCGGCTACCCGATCACGAAGGGCAAGCTCAACGTCGATCTGCATTACCAGCTCGCGAACGACCAGCTGTCGGCGAACAACCACATCTTCATCGACCAGCTCACGTTCGGCGATCACATCGACAACGACACGGCGACCAAGCTGCCGGTGAAGCTCGCGATCTCGCTGCTGAAGAACACGCGCGGCCAGATCGACGTGAACCTGCCGGTGTCGGGCTCGCTGTCTAATCCGGAATTCAGCGTCGGCGGCCTCATCTGGCACGCGGTGCTGAACCTGATCGCGAAGGCCGTCACGTCGCCGTTCACGCTGCTCGCGAACGCGTTCGGCAGCGGCGGTGCGGATCTCGGCTACGTCGAGTTCGCGCCGGGCTCGTACGAGCTGACCGACGCACAGCAGAAGAAGCTCGACACCGTCGTGAAGATGCTGACCGAGAAGCCGTCGATCCGGCTCGACCTGATCGGCCGTGTCGATCCGGCGAAGGACACGCCGGGGCTGCGCGAAGCGTACGTCGATCGCCTGGTGCGCCAGCAGAAGCTGAAGGACGTGGTCGGCCAGGGCGAGAGCGTCGATCCGATGTCGGTGAAGGTCGATCCGTCGGAGTACACCAAGTACCTGACGCGCGCGTACAAGGCCGCCGACTTCAAGAAGCCGCGCAACCTGATCGGCCTGCAGAAGACGCTGCCCGATGCGGACATGAAGCAGGCGCTCGCCGATCACGCACCGGCCGACGACAACGCGCTGCGCGCGCTTGCGCAGCAGCGTGCGCAGGCGGTGCGCCAGTACCTCGACGGCAAGATCGATGCGAGCCGCATGTTCATCGTGGCGCCGAAGCTCGACGCGAAGGGCATCGACGACAAGGGCGCGACGACGCGCGTCGACTTCGGGCTCCAGTAAGCCGCGCCCGGTACCCCGCCCGCCATTCCCCTCCGCCGCCGCCGCGTCCGCACACCCAGCGGGCGCGGCGGCGCGTTTCGTTTCAGCGCATGGCGATCGCCGGTTCGCGCTTGTCCAGCTCCTTCCTCGCGGCCAGCGGCAGCCGGGCATCGTCCCACTGTGCGAGCCATGCGACTTCCTTCGCGGTGAACGCGGACCCGTGGTTGCGCAACGCGTACTGCAGCGCGTCGACGACGTGATGGCGAATGATCTCCGGGGTCCGTGCATCGTCCAGCACGAACCGTAGCGCTTCCAGGGTCGACATACTCGGCTCCGGCTCAGGGAAAACCCTTTATCACACGCCAATAGTCGCGCGCCAACCCCGAAAAAAATCCCGCGGCGGCGGCTGCGCGCACCGTGCACCGGCCCGGTGCGGATGGCGGGCGCGCATGTCGCATGTGTGCGCCAGGTCGCCGAGCTTTGCGACTGCTTCGTGTCACTTGCGATTGGTTACGTTTGACAGAAAACAGAAAGCCCCGCTTCACGCGAGCGCCCCACGGCGCGGCGATATTTTGCGCGCCTGTCGGCAAGTCATGCAGTTCAACATCAATCGATGAGGTGGGGTGATGATTTCCAGGTTCGCTAAGCAACGAAAAATGGCGGTGATGGTAGCGGGTGCGCTGGCGCTCGCAAGCACGGGCGTCAGCGCGGCGCAGCAGGACGGCAACGCGCAGGGCAACGATGCGGCGCACGGCCGGCGCGTCGTGAAGCACGTGCTGCTGCTCAGCATCGACGGCCTGCACGAGCAGGATCTCGCGCGCTGCATCGGCGCGAACACGTGTCCGAACATCGCGGTGCTCGCGCAAAGCGGCGTCACGTACACGAACGCGTATACGCCCGGTCTTTCCGATTCGTTTCCGGGGCTCGCGGCGCTCGTGACGGGCGGCTCGCCGAAGACGGCCGGCCTGTTCTACGACGTGTCGTATGACCGCAACCTGTACGCGCCGAGCGACACGACGTGTTCGGGCAAGCAGGGCTGGAACGTCGTGTTCGACGAGACGACGGGCATCGATGCCGAGAACGGCGGCGCGCTCGTCCACCTCAACGGCGGCGGCGCGTTCAACCCGCAGGCGATCCCGAACGCGAAGGTCAACGGCAAGTGCGTGCCGGTCTATCCGCACAACTACGTGAAGACCAATACGGTGTTCGAGGCCGTGAAGGCCGGCATCCCGAACGCGTACACCGCGTGGGCCGACAAGCACGCATGGGGCTACGACTGGCTGAACGGGCCGTCGGGCACCGGCGTCGACGATCTCGCACGCACCGAGATCAACTCGATCGACCCGGCCACGGGCACGAACTACACGGACGTCTATTCGCACACCGCGCGCTTCGACAACCTGCACGTGCAGGCGCTGATCAACCAGATCGCTGGCCGCGATTCCACGGGCACGAAGAGCGCGCCGGTGCCGACGCTGTTCGGCGCCGACTTCCAGACGCTCAGCGTCGCGCAGAAGGCAACGGTCGCGACGGGCGGCGGCTATCTCGACGCGAGCTTCACGCCGAACGGGCAGGTCGCGAACGCGATCACGTACGTCGACAACTCGATCGGCCATATCGTCGCGGCGCTGAAGCAGGCCAACCTGTATTCGTCGACGGCCGTGATCGTCACGTCGAAGCATGGCCAGTCGCCGACCGATCACACGAAGCTCGTGAAGAACGGCGACACGCTGACGAAGCTGCTCGAAGCGAACAACTATCTCGACCCGAACGGCAACTTCGGCCAGAACAACACGACGACGGGCAACCTGAACGACGGTTCGGGCCTGGTCGGCACCGGCTTCGTGCAGACCGACGACGTCGGCCTGATCTGGCTGCGCGACCGCAACCAGCGCACGGCCGTGGTGCAGACGCTGAAGGCGAACCTGAGCTGCAACGCGCCGGGGATCTGCGCGGACGGCTCGCAGGCCTACATCCTGTACGGCGCGGCGCTGGCCGACCGGTTCGGCGATCCGGCCAACGGCCGCACGCCGGACATCATCGTGCAGCCGAATCCGGGCGTAATCTACACGTCGAGCAAGGCGAAGGACGAGGAGCACGGCGGCAACGCGCCGGACGACAGCCACCTCGGCCTGCTCGTGTCGTATCCGGGGCTGCATCGCGCGCGCACCGTGACCGACGTCGTCGGCACGAAGCAGGTCGCGCCGACGATCCTCGGGCTGCTCGGCGCCGAACCGCGTCTGCTGAATGCGGTCGTGGCCGAGAACACGCGCGTGCTGCCGGGGCTCGGCATCGAGCGTTGAGCGCGGGGAACGGGGTGGTTGCGCCCGCGGCATGACGCGGGCGCGGGCGGCGCCGGGCGGATGACGGCGCCGCGCTGCCGGGGCACGGGTTGAATTCGGACGCGTGCGCCGGCATATTCGCCACGTATCACCCGTTCAACGACGCACCGAGAGGATCGTTCATGCGCCTGCTGCTTGCCTTGCTGTTGCCGTGGTTCCAGTTCTTCACGATCGGCCGGCCGATCGCCGGGATCATCTGCCTGATCCTGCAACTCACGATCATCGGCTGGCTGCCCGCCGCGATCTGGTCGGTGTATGCGCTGAGCCAGTACAAGACCGATCGCAAGATCGAAGCGGCGCTGCGCGAGCGGCGATAGGCGGGGTTATCGTTTCGGCGGAAATTTATGACGAGCGCCGAAATGGCCAAGCTCGCCGGCGTATCGACGAAGACGATTCAGGATATCGAACAGGGTCGCAGCGACGGAACGGTCCAGACGATGAACTGCATATTCGGCATGCTGGGGTTGAAGCTTGGCGTCGTGCGGCGCGCGCCGCAATAACCCGCGCGGCGGCGGGGCGGCGCATCCGTCCGGTGATCGACGGATGCGCGATGCGTCCGGAGGGGGGAATGCCGGTCGGCCGGCCGCCTCACTTCACCGCAAACAGCGTCAGGTTCATGAAGATCTTGAACGCATAGCCGAGCGTGACGGCGCCGAGCACGCCGCCCGCCCACAGGGCGATGAACCACATCCAGCCGCGCATTTTCGGGCGCGGGGCGCCGGGCTGGCCGGCGGCGGAATCAGTGGTGGTAGTAATGCTGGTCTTCATGGCGCACCTTGCCTCGGAATACCCAGTAACCCATCGTCGTGTAGGCGATGATGATCGGGAGGATAACCGCTGCGCCGGCCAGCGTGAAGGTCTGGCTCGAACGGGGCGCGGCCGCTTCCCAGATCGTCATCGTCTGAGGAATCGCATACGGGAACAGCGTGACGAGCAGCCCGACATAGCCCAGCAGCACGAGCGCCAGCGCGAGCACGAACGGCGTCATGTCGTGCCGGTCGCGCACCGCGCGGCGCATCCACACCGCGCACCCGGCGACCAGGAACGGCACCGGCAGCAGGCGCCAGAACAGCCCCGAATCGAACCAGCGCTGCGCGACGGCCGGATCCTGCAGCGGCGTCCACAGGCTGATCACCGCGATGAAGCCGAGCAGCACGACGGTCAGCGGCCACACCACGCGATGCAGGCGGCGCTGCACGTCGCCTTCGGTCTTTGCGACGAGCCAGCAGCAGCCGAGCAGCGCATACGTAACGATCAGGCCGAGGCCCGTCAGCAGGCTGAACGGCGTGAGCCAGTCGAACGCGCCGCCGGCGTACACGCCGTCCTTCACGTCGATGCCCTGCAGGAACGCGCCGAGCGCGATCCCCTGGAACAGCGTCGCGCCGGCCGAGCCGCCGATGAACGCGAGATCCCACAGCTGCTTGGTGCGGCGCGCCTTCGCGCGGATCTCGAACGACACGCCGCGGAAGATCAGGCACACCAGCATGAAGATCAGCGGCAGGTACAGCGCCGACAGCACCGTCGAATAGACGATCGGGAACACCGCGTACAGCCCGGCGCCGCCCAGCACGAGCCAGGTTTCGTTGCCGTCCCACACGGGCGCGACGGTGTTCATCATCAGGTCGCGTTCCTTCTCGTCCGGGAAGAACGGGAAGATGATGCCGATGCCGAGGTCGAAGCCGTCGAGCACCACGTACATGAAGAGCCCGAGTGCGATGATCGCGGCCCAGATTACGGTGACGTCCATAGGTTTTCTCGTATGCGGAATGGGTGGGCTCAGACGGTCTCGATCAGCTCGTCGACGGCCGACAGCGGGCGGCGCGCGGTGTGATCGGGGCGCGTGTCGGGCAGGTCGTGTTTCGGGTCGTGCGGCGCATCGGGCAGCGCGGGGCCGGCCTTCATCAGCTTCAGCATGTAGTACACGCCGGTGCCGAACACGAGGAAGTACACGATCACGAACGTCATCATCGACAGGCTGACCTGCTGCACCGACAGCGGCGACACGGCCTGCGCGGTGCGCATCACGCCATACACGACCCACGGCTGGCGGCCTGCTTCGGTCGTCACCCAACCCGCGAGCAGCGACACGAAACCGGTCGGGCCCATCACGAGCGCGAAGCGCTGGAACCATCTCGATTCGTACAGGTTGCCGCGGCGGCGCAGCAGCCAGGCGAGCGCGGCCAGACCGATCATCGCGAAGCCGAGGCCGACCATGATCCGGAAGCTCCAGAACACGATCGTCGAGTTCGGGCGGTCCTGCGGCGGGAAGTCCTTCAGCCCGCGGATCTCGCCGTCCCAGCTATGCGTGAGGATCAGGCTGCCGAGGTGCGGCACCTTCACCGCGTAGCGCGTGGTTTCCGCCTTCATGTCCGGAATGCCGAACAGGTTGAGCGCGGTGCCGCCCTTCTCGGTGTCCCACAGCCCTTCGATCGCGGCGATCTTCGCCGGCTGATGCTTGAGCGTGTTGATGCCGTGCTGGTCGCCGATCACGGCCTGCAGCGGCGCGAGCACGAGCAGCAGCCACAGCGCCATCGAGAACATCTTCTTCACGCCCTTGTCGCGGCGGCCCTTCAGCAGGTGCCATGCGCCGGTCGCGGCCACCACCAGCGCGGCGACGATGAACGCGGCGATCGCCATGTGGAACAGGCGGTACGGGAACGACGGGTTGAAGATGATCGCGAACCAGTCGGTCGGCACGACGCGGCCGTCGACGATCTCGAAGCCCTGCGGCGTCTGCATCCAGCTATTCGACGCGAGGATCCAGAACGTCGAGATCAGCGTGCCGATCGCGACCATCAGCGTCGCGCCGAAGTGCGCGCGCGGGCTCACGCGATTCCAGCCGAACAGCATGATGCCGAGGAAGCCGGCTTCGAGGAAGAACGCGGTCATGACCTCGTACATCAGCAGCGGGCCGGTGACCGAACCGGCGAAGCTCGAGAAGCCCGACCAGTTGGTGCCGAACTGATAGCTCATCACGACGCCGGAGACGACGCCCATCCCGAACGCGACCGCGAAGATCTTCGACCAGAACAGGCACAGCGTTTTGTAGTACTGCTTGCCGGTCTTCAGCCAGCGATATTCGAGCACGGCGATGAAGCTGGCGAGGCCGATGCTCAGCGCCGGGAAGACGATGTGAAAGGAGACGGTGAACGCGAATTGCAGGCGGGCCAGATCGAGGGCCGAAAATGCGGTGTCCATACCAGTTGACCGAGGCTGACGATACCCGCCGGCGGGTGCCGGCGGACCCCGGCCGACGGGGCATCGGGGTTGGCTGGAGTATGGGTCGCGATGGTGCGCCGCGAAATGTGCCAACTCGTCGCAGATGTCCAGCCCGCCGCGCCCGATTTCGGGATAAATCGTTGATTCGTATCAAGAACGCGGTGCGCGGCGCGCGCGGCCGCGGCGTGGCGGTCTGCCGCACGTGCGTCAATATGGCGCGTCGCATCATCGGAACGGTGCGACGGATCCGCCCACGTTGCGCGCAACGGGCCGCGCGCGACCGGCGCGTGCCATCGGCCGGTTCAAATCCGCGCGAATCCGTTTCCACGCATTAGCGTGTAACGCACGACGGCGTGCCGGCGGGCCTGTGCGGCCCGCGTCTGTCACACGGGTAACGTCGCGCAACAATCGCGCGCGTGCCCGTAATGGATGCCGGATCGCGCGCGGCGTAGCGTTCGACGTATCGGGTTCGTATCGACGAACCGTCCTGCCGGAGAACGTGACGTGAATGGATTGAAGCTCGCGCTGGGCGCGGCCGCCGCGGTGGCCGTCGCGACGGGCGGCGTGGCGCATGCCGCCCGGGTCGGGGTCTATGTCGGCCCCGGTTATCCGTATTACTACCCCGTCGTGCCGGCGCCGTATTACTACCCGCCGCCCGTCGTCGCGGTGCCGGTCGATCCCGGCCCGCCGCCGGTGTACGTCGAGAAGGATCAGCCGCAGGCGGGCGGCGACGCGAACCTCTGGTACTACTGCGACGCGTCGCGGCATTACTACCCGTATGTGAAGACCTGCAAGTCGGGCTGGCGATCGGTGCCGGCGCGGCCGCAATGAGGGAGGCCCGACGATGAACCAGGCAATTCGATCCCTGCGTGTGCCGGCCGTGCTGGCGCTGGCCGGCCTGCTCGGCGCGTGCGCATACATGCCGGTCGGCCCGAGCGTGATGGCGCTGCCGGGCACCGGCAAATCGTTCGACCAGTTCCGGGTCGATGACGCGAACTGCCGGCAATACGCATTCCAGCAATCGGGTGGCGTGAGCGCCGGCCAGGCGTCGACCGCGAGCGCGCTCGGCAGCGCGGCCGTCGGCACCGCGCTCGGCGCGGCGGCGGGCGCGGCGTTCAACGGCGGCACCGGCGCCGCGGTCGGCGCGGGCGCGGGGCTGCTCGCGGGCAGCGTCGTGGGGGCGGGCGCCGCACAAGGCTCGGCGTACGACATCCAGCGCCGCTACGACTACGCGTACCTGCAGTGCATGTACGCATCCGGCAACCGCGTGCCGGTGCCGGGCGGGATGAGCGGCGGATACGGCGGGAGCGCGCAGCCCTCGGCGCCGCCGATGCCGCCGGCGGGCATTCAGCCGCCGCCGCCGCGTTATTGACTGACGACGCCGCCCCGCATGCCGGCCGTGCCGGCGCGGGGCGCATCGCAGCGGGCGTTGTCATCCCGTTCGCCGGCGGCGCGCGCTCGCGTCGCCGCTGCGCGTCGGCCCCATCGGCACGCGCCGCGCGAATTGCGTACACTCTGAGTCTCGTTTCGGCAGGGCCGGGCGCATCGGTTCCGGTCCGCGTTCACTCAGGACACGCAGATGATCGATTTACGCAGCGATACCGTGACACGTCCGAGCCAGGCGATGCTGGCCGCGATGACTGCCGCCGAAGTCGGCGACGACGTATGGGGCGACGACCCGACCGTGCTGCGCCTGCAGGCGGCCACGGCCGAGCGGGCGGGCAAGGAAGCCGGCCTGTTCTTCCCGAGCGGCACGCAGAGCAACCTGGCCGCGCTGATGGCCCATTGCGAACGCGGCGACGAATACATCGTCGGCCAGCTCGCCCACACCTACAAGTACGAAGGCGGCGGCGCGGCGGTGCTCGGCAGCATCCAGCCGCAGCCGATCGAGAACGCACCCGACGGCACGCTGCCGCTCGCGAAGATCGCCGCGGCGATCAAGCCGCTCGACAATCACTTTGCCCGCACGCGCCTGCTCGCGCTCGAAAACACGATCGGCGGCCAGGTGTTGCCGGAAGGTTATGTGCAGGAAGCCGTCGCGTTCGCGCGCAGCCGTGGGCTGGCAGCGCACCTCGACGGCGCACGCGTGTGCAACGCGGCCGTCGCGTCGGGCCGCACGATCGCCGAGCTGTGCACGCCGTTCGATACCGTGTCGATCTGCTTCTCGAAAGGGCTCGGCGCGCCGGTCGGTTCGGTGCTGGTCGGCAATCGCGCGCTGGTCGAGCGTGCGCAGCGCTGGCGCAAGGTGCTGGGCGGCGGGATGCGGCAGTCGGGCATCCTCGCGGCGGCCTGCCTGTATGCGCTCGACCACAACGTCGAGCGGCTCGCCGACGATCATGCGAATGCCGCGCATCTCGCGCAAGGCCTTGCGCGCATCGAACAGGTGAAGGTGCTGTCGCACGCGACGAACATGGTGTTCGCGCAATTCCCCGAAGCCGACTGCGTGCCGCTCGAGGCATGGCTGAAGGAACGCGGGATCCTCACGCAGATGCTGTACGCGTCGCGCTTCGTCACGCACTGCGACGTGTCGCGCGCGGACATTGATACGTTCGTCGACGCGGTCGGCGCGTATTTCGCGCAACGGCGCGCGTAACGTCGTCGAGGGTGCCGTGCACGATGCCCGGCACCTCGTTTCACTTCTTCGGCAGCGGCGCGAGCAACCGGCGCGCCGCTTCGACGACCCGCGCGGACAGCGACGCCATCGTCGGCGACTGCACGGTCCACGCATGCCAGTAAAGCGTGATGTCGGTCGGATGCGCGGGCGCGAGATCGACGAGCCCCTGCGCGTCGAGCGGTGCGCCGCCGATCAGCGGCTCCGGCACCATCGCGTAGCCGAGCCCGTGCCGCACCGCCGCGAAATGCGCGTGCGTGCCCGGCACGTAGTGGCACGGATACGCGCGTTCGGGCAACCCGAACTTCTCCTTCAGGAATGCAGACTGCAGCGTGTCGCGCCGCGAATACGCGACGACGGGCGCATCGCGCGCGCTCGTGCGATTCAGGCCGCGCGGAAACCAGCGTCCCGCGAAGGCCGCGGCCGCGAGCAGCCGGTAGCGCATCGTGCCGAGCGGCGTCGCGACGCAGCCGCGCATCGGTTTCGGCTCGGTCGTCACGCAGCCCACGGCCATCCCGCTTTCGAGCAGCGCGAACGTATGGTCCTGATCCTCGACGATCAGCTCGAACAGGATGCGCTCGCCCGCGAGCACGGACGTCAGCGCGGGCAGGAACCAGGTGCCGAGGCTGTCGGAGTTCAGCGCGATCGTGACCGAGATCGGCGATTCGCGCTCGGTCGCGAGCGTGCTTTGCAGGTCGGCCTGCAGCAGCGCGACGCGGCGCAGGTGCTGCAGCACGCGCTGCCCGGCCACCGTCGGCCGGCACGGCCGCGTGCGCAACACGAGCGGCGTGCCGAGGCTCGCCTCCAGCGCGCGGACCCGCTGCGTGACGGCGGACGCGGTCACGTGCAGGCGCACGGCGGCCTGCTCGAAGCTGCCCGTGTCGGCGACGGCCAGCAGTGCAGCGGCCTGCTTCGGATCGATCGTCATCGACATGTCGACGCAATTCCTGTGAACGTAAGACGAGAACAGCCGGTAGTGTAAGGCAGCGTGCGCGAGGGGCCGGGCGGCGCGCGCATTTTGAACTACCCTGTATGAACGCGCGCCCCGCGCGGCGGCGCACACGGGGCCGGCCGTACAACCGACACGCCCAGCCGACGGAGCCACTTCGCGATGATCTTCCGGCAACTCTTCGACCCGCAATCGTCGACCTACACCTATCTGCTCGCCGACCGCGCGTCGCGCGAAGCGCTGCTGATCGACCCGGTATTCGAGCAGGTACGTCGCGATGCGGCATTGCTCGACGAACTGGGCCTGCGGCTCGTCGCGACGATCGACACGCACGTGCATGCCGATCACGTGACGGGCGCGTGGCTGCTCAAGCAGCGCACCGGCAGCGCGATCGCGATCTCGGCCGCGAGCGGCGCGCAGGGCGCGGACCGTTACCTGAACGACGGCGACCGCTGCACGTTCGGCACGCGCGACCTGACGGTGCGCGCGACGCCGGGCCACACGAGCGGCTGCATCAGCCTCGTGCTCGACGACGAAACGATGGCGTTCACCGGCGACTGCCTGCTGATTCGCGGCACCGGCCGCACCGACTTCCAGCAGGGCGACCCGCGCGCGCTGTATCGCGCGGTGCACGGCCGGCTCTTCACGCTGCCGGCGGCGTGCCTGCTGTATCCGGCGCACGACTATCGCGGGCTGACGGTGACGAGCGTCGGCGAGGAGCGGCGCTTCAATCCGCGCCTGGGCGGCGATCTCAGCGAGGACGATTTCGCCGGCTACATGCGCAACCTCGGGCTCGCGCATCCGCGCCAGATCGACGTCGCGGTGCCCGCGAACCTGCAGTGCGGCGTCGCCGCGAACGCACCCGATGCGCAGCACGCCGCCGACTGGGCGCCGCTCGTCTATACGTTCGCCGGGTTTTGGGAAATCGATCCGCAGTGGCTCGAGGATCATCTGCCGGCCGTGCAGGTGGTCGACGTGCGCGAGCCGGACGAATTCGCCGGCCCGCTCGGCCACCTGCCCGGCGCGACGCCGATTCCGCTCGGCGAGCTGGCCGCGCGCACCGGCGAGCTGGCGCGCGACCGGCCGATCGTGACGGTGTGCCGCGCCGGCGGCCGCTCCGCGCAGGCGACCGTGATCCTGCTGAAGGCCGGTTTCGACGCCGTCGCGAATCTCGGTGGCGGGATGCTGCGCTGGCGCGGCGAAGGGCGCGTCGTGAAGGATGGCCGGTCGTAGCGGTGCGATGCCGTGCGCCGGAGAAAAAAAGATCGGCACGCTGTCGAATCGGGCCGGCGCTGTTCGTCGTCAAGATATCCGATCACGTGGCGCTGCACGACGCGGCGCCGAAACCCGAGAGATCCCGCGATGACACCGACGCTTTACGCCCATCCCTTTTCGTCCTACTGCCAGAAAGTGCTGACCGCGCTGTACGAGAACGGCACGCCGTTCGAGTATCGCGTGCTCGCGCACGACGATCCGAAGCCGATGCAGGAACTGACCGTGCTCTGGCCGCTGAAGCGTTTCCCGGTGCTCGTCGACGCGGGGCGCACCGTGTTCGAGGCCACCATCATCATCGAGTACCTTGGGCTCGCTCATCCGGGCCCCGTGCGCCTGCTGCCCGACGATCCGCGCGCGGCGCTCGAGGTGCGCATGATGGATCGCTTCTTCGACAACTACGTGTCGACGCCGCAGCAGAAGGTGGTGCACGACGCGCTGCGGCCCGAGCACGAGCGCGACGCGCGCGGCGTTGCCGATGCACGCGCGATGCTCGACACGTCGTACGCGTGGCTCGACCGGAAGATGGCCGATCGCGAATGGGCGGCCGGCGACCGCTTCAGCCTCGCCGACTGCGGCGCGGCACCGTTCCTGTTCTACGCGGACTGGGCCCACCGGATCGATCCGTCGTTCGCGAACGTGATCGCGTATCGCAAGCGCCTGCTTGCGCGGCCGTCGTTTGCGCGGGCGGTCGACGAGGCGCGGCCGTATCGTTCGTTCTTTCCGCTCGGCGCGCCCGATCGCGACTGACGTGTGCGGTCAGGGGCGCGGCGGCACGCGCACCGCGCGACGTCGCCGCGCTGGGCCGGCAGCGGGCGCGGGTGCGTCGTGACCACAGGAGCGGGAGCATGGCGGCGCTGCTCCGTTACATCGCCGTGTGCTTGACCGACTGCGCGAGCGTCAGCAGTTCGTCGAACTGCGTGATCAACTCGAAGCACAGCAGGAAAGCGAGCGTATAGGCCGGCGCGGGGAAGCGCCGGATTGCCTCCAGCACCTGCGGCGCGAAGCGCGAGCGAATCGCATCGCGTGTCAGCAGCCACGCGATCGCGATGCCGATCGCGGCTCCGGCGATCAGGTCGGTCGGATAGTGATAGCCGAGATACGCGCGCGGCAGGCAGATGAACACGGCCGCATACAGCAGCGCGAGCACGCCGACGCGACGCGTGATGATGAAGATCCCGGTCGCGATCGCCATCCACAGCATCGCGTGATCGCTCGGAAACGAGCTCCATGCCTGCAGCGTGGCCGCACGCAGTTCCTCCGACGGAAAGTGCAGGTGCAGATCGGGGTTGTAGATCGGCCGCACGCGGAACGGCAATACCTTGGCGAGCAAGCGGCCGAATGCGAGCGCGGCGAGCCCGCTCGCGACCGTCGCGACGACCAGCTCGCGTTGCCGCTCGCGGTGCGGCCCCGGCTGGAACCACAGCCAGCACAGCACGGGAATGAGCACGAAGCCCTTGAACGTGTAGAGACCGGCGATCACGCGGATCGCGTGATTCATCAGAGGACTGAGCGTGATGCGGGTCAGGAAGATCTGGATCGTGGTGTCGAAATTATTCATGTTCTGCGACGCCGGCGGACGCACGGCGCATGACGTGCGGCCGGCCGGATCAGGAAGCGCGCTCGCACCGGAGCGCAATGGGGGGCAAGTATGTCATCGGTAATTTCGAAGAAAATGGGAAAAAATACCGGGAATCCCCTGATAAAACGCGCTTTTCCAGTGGGGCCGGATGGGAGAGGGCCATGTGACGTGGCGATGTCGAATCCTCTGATGGTTGCGCGCAGCGCTCGCGGGATCGGCGAAAAATAATCGGTTGAACTAGGTAATCCGCCGCGCGATCGCAAACCTTGCACCGGATGCTCGAATGCGGCCTGCGCGCCGCACGGATATGCCGCGCCGCGCCGGGCCGTACAGCGTCGAACGAAAACAAAAAGAAAAGGCGGGCAAGCCCTGTGGGCCTGCCCGCCTTTGGATCGCGCCGCCGGAAATTACCGGCGCCACATGCGCACGGCCAGCGCCGCGAGCGACGTCGTGACAGCCAGCACGATCACCGCATTCCAGCCCAGTTGCGCGAGCAACCAACTGCCCAGCGCGGCACCAGCCGCCATCCCGATGAACATGCCGACGAACAGCACCGCGTTGAGGCGGCTGCGCGACGCGGGATCGATCCGGTACACGATCGTCTGGTGCGCGATCAGCGTTGCCTGCACGCCGAGATCGAAGCCGATTGTCGCGACGGCGAGCAGCGCGAGTTGCGCATGCGGCGTCATCAGCGGCGCGGCGGCCATCGCGGCGAACGACACCGTCGCGATCACGATGCCGATGCGCGTGACACGCTCGGGGCCGTGGTGATCGGCGAGGCGTCCGGCGATCGGCGCAGCGAGTGCGCCGGCGGCGCCCGCGAGGCCGAATGCACCGGCGGCCGCGCTGCCCAGGTGGAACGGCGCGCCGTGCAGCATCACGGCGAGCGTCGACCAGAACGCGCTGAACCCGATGGCGAGCACCCCTTGCGCGAGCGCGGCGCGGCGCAGCGCCGGATGATGGCGCCACAGGTCCACGAGCGACCCGATCAGCGCGCGGTACGACAACTGCGTGGTCGGCTCGAAGCGCGGCAACCCGCGTGCGGCCACGATGCCGATCGCCGCGACGCTGGCGGCCGCCAGCGCGAACATCGCGCGCCAGCCGGCCGTCTCCGCCACGAACCCGGCGACGACGCGCGACAGCAGGATGCCGAGCAGCAGCCCCGTCATCACCGTGCCGACGATGCGGCCGCGATGCGTGTCGTGCGCGAGCGTCGCGGCGGCCGGCACGACGTCCTGCGCCATCGTCGCGGTCAGGCCGATCGCGAAGCTCGCTGCCAGCAACAGCCCGAGCGACGGCGCGACCGCCGCGAGCAGCAGCGCGACGACCAGCCCGGCGGCCTTCGTCACGATCACGCGGCGCCGGTCGAAGCGGTCGCCGAGCGGCGCGAGCAGCAGGATGCCGAGCGCATAGCCGAGCTGCGTGAGCGTCGGCACGAAGCCGATCGCGCGCGCCGACACACCGAGATCGGGGCCGAGCGCGGCGAGCATCGGCTGCGCATAATAGAGCGGCGCGACGCCCAGGCCGGCCGCCGCGGCGAGCAGCAGCACGAGCCGGCGATCGGGCATGGATGCGGCGGCTGCATGGACCGCATGGGCCGGTGCGTGGGCCGCGCGAGGCGCGGCGTCGAGGCGGGTCGGAGTAGACATGGCGTGCGTCCTTGTTTGGGTAACGAATGGACGCGAGTGTGCCGACCGGCAGCCGGCCACGGTAGTGCCGCCCGGCGCAGATTTGTTATACGCTTCACGCATGACCGAGAAAACTTCCGCTTCGCCCGCTGCTGGCGGGTCTGCGCGCATTCAGGCGGTACCTGTCGACGGGGCGGGCTATCGTTTCGAGTTGATGGAAACCTTCGTACGCATAGTCGAGGCCGGCAGCCTGTCGGCCGCCGCCGCGCATCTGCACACGACGCAGCCGACCATCAGCCGGCGGCTGCAGGCGCTCGAGCGTTCGCTCGGCATGCGCTTGCTGCAGCGGACCACGCATGCGATGCGGCTGACCGTCGACGGCCAGCGCTGCTTCACGCGCGCGAAGGAACTGCTCGCGACCTGGGCGGCGTTCGAGGCCGACCTGCGCGGCGCGCAGGAGGAGCCAGACGGCCTGCTGCGGGTCGCGGTGCCGCACGCGTTCGGGCAGGAGCGCTTCGTCGCGCCGCTTGCACGGTTTCTGAGCGATTACCCGCGCGTATCGGTGGAATGGCTGCTGCAGGACGAGGTGCGCGATTTCGTCGGCAGCGGGATCGACTGCGCGATCCAGGTCGGCGAGCCGACCGATCCCGGTGTCGTCGCGATTCGTCTGACGAAGGTGCCGCGCTTCGTGGTGGCCGCGCCGTCGGTGCTGGACGGCGTCGACGTGCCCGCCGATCCTGACGCGCTCGCCGCGTTGCCGTGGCTCGCGCTGCGCACGTATTACCGGACCGAGCTGACGCTGACGCACGCCACGACCGGCGATACGCGACGCATCGCGATCCGGCCGCGCTTCACGACCGAGAACCTCTACGCATTGCGCAGCGCGGCGCTGCTCGGGGTCGGCGCGTGCGTCGGCTCGTCATGGCTGCTGGCGGACCATCTCGCGCGCGGCGAACTCGTGCATCTCGCGCCCGAGTGGCAGGCCGCGCCGTTGCCGGTCTACCTCACCTATCCGCACGCGCAGTTCTATCCGTCGCGGCTCGTGCGCTTCGTCGCGATGATGCGCGAGGCCGTACCCGCGCTCGTCGAAGGGCGCGATACGTGAGCGCCGGCGCGCGTGGTGTCAGCCGCGCCGGATGCCTTCGGGCAGCGCACTGATGCGGCGCACTTCGGGCGAATCGAGCCACGCGCGGGACGTCGCGCAGTCGACGAACATGTCGGTCGCGTCGTCGCCCCAGAACAGGTCGCCGTCGAGTGCGAAGGTCGGCACGCCGAACACGCCGTCCGCGATCGCCTGATCGGTGTTCGCGCGCAGGGCGTCCTTCACGACCTGGGTTTCGACGGCCGTCACGCCTTCGGGAAAGCCGACCGCGTCGCACAGCGCGGCGAAGCCGTCCGGCGTCGACACGTCGTGGCCGTCGCGCCAGATGTGCCGGAAGATCCGCCGGATCGCGTCGGGCGTGCTGCCCATCGCGATCGCGAGACGCAGCGGCCGGATCGGGTTGAACGGGTGCGCGGGCGGCATCCGGAACGCAATGCCGAGCTTGTCCGCGCGGTATTGCGCGTGGCGATACGTGAAGGTGCGCTTCGCCGCGATCTCGGCCGGTGCTTTCTGGCCCCAGTGCGCGAGCAGCGCGCCGAGCACGATCGGCTTCGGCTCGAACGCCACCGCCGACGGCAACTGCTCGAACCGTTCCTGCTGCAGATAGGCGAACGGGGAAACGAAATCGAAATACCAGGTGGCGGTGCGCGCGGCGTTCATCGTATCGGTCTCCTCATGCGGGTTCGGATCGGGCGTGCGCAGGCGGGGCGGCGCATGCGAATGCGGGCCAGTGTCGCACGGAGCGGTGTTTTGCGCTGCCGCAGGGTCCGGCGCGCGGCCGGCAGCGCCCGTGATGACGCCGCGCCCGGTCCTGCCGCGGTCGGCATGCAGACGTGACCGCGCGATGCGAGTGCGCGCTAACCCTTCTCGACCAGCGTCGCGAGCCGCGCGAGCGCCATCTGCCAGCCGGTTTCGTTGTCGGCGGCCGGTACGCCCGGCGGCACACCGTCGTGCACCGCGTCGACGCGCGTACCGCCGGCTTCGTCGGACAGCGTGATCGTGATCGTCATCGCGCCGCGCAGCATCGGGTCGTCGGTCTCGAACACGTCGATTTCGACAATCTGCTCGTCGGGCACGAGCGTCACGAAGCGGCCGTGATAGGTGTCGGTGTGCGCGGCGGTCTTGCCGGTGCCGCCCGACGGTTCGTCGTAGCTCAGCGACACGCGCAGCGCGCCGCCTTCGCGTGCGTCGTACGCGTGCACGCGGCACGTCATGCCGTCCGGCACCTTCCATTGTTCGACCGCGTGCGGGTCGAGCAGCGCGCGATAGACGCGCCCGCGCGGGGCGTTCAGGTGCCGGCTGACCCGGGTCGAATGCGTGTGCGTGTGCAGCATGTGGCCTCCCGCGGAGCGCGCGCGACGGTGCGCGCCGGATGCCGGCGCGTCGTCATGCTTCCTTCAGGAATCCTAGGCGCGTGCGTGGCGGCATGCAATGGCCGCGCATGCGTGCGCAGTCAGCGCAACGCGGCTGCGAATTCGTCGAGCTGCGTGATGCAGATGTTCCAGCCCTCGAAAAAGCCGAGCGCCTCGTGGCGTTCGCGCGTCGCGGCGTCCGGATGCATCACGCGTGCTTCGTAGCGGCAGCCGGCGGCGTCGTCGGCCATCGTGATGACGGCCGTGAAGCCCATCCACGGCACCTGCGGCCGCCAGCCGCCCGTGAGCATCGACGTGAACGCGATGCGCGCTTGCGGCACGATTTCAAGAAAGCAGCCCGGGTTGTCGCTCGTGCCGCCGTCGGGGCCGCGCATGAACGTGTGGAAGGCGCCGCCCGGGCGCAGGTCGAACGCGCGGACTTCGGTGGTCCACGGTTTCGGGCACCACCATGCCTTCAGCAGTTCGGGGTCGGTCCACGCGCGCCAGAGCGCCTGGCGCGGCGCGCGCAGCGTGCGCGTGATGACGAGGTCATGGGTTGCGGCGGGGTCGACGTGGCTGGCTGACATGGGCTTGCTCCTCCTGGTGACGGCGTTCGACGAATTCCACGAGACGATCGGCGCGTGCTTCCCACAGCGCGCGCTGGGCGGCGAGCCACTGCTCGGCTTCCGCCAGCCGGCCGCCGACCAGCTCGCAGGTGCGCGAGCGGCCGTTTTTCCGGGTCTGGACGAGGCCGCTGCGCTCGAGCACGGCAACATGCTTCATGAACGATGGCAGCGCCATGTCGAACGGCGCGGCCAGTTCCGACACGGTCCGCCCGCCGCCGCCGAGGGCGCTGACGATCGCGCAGCGTGTCGGATCGGCGAGGGCGTGGAATACGGCGTCGATGCCGGGTTGAAAGTTAGCCATGTGGCTAAGTATAGGCAATGCACAGGAAATTTTCATCGCGTAGGATGCTGGGGCGGTAACGCGCGCTGGCCCTGCCGGGCGCCGTGTTGCCGAACACCTGCCGCCGTTGCGCATGCATCGTCTGCACACCGGCATGCCATTCGATCCGGGCGCACGCCGACCGAACGCGTGCCCCGCCTGATATACCGGAGAGGGTATGACAGACCCCGTGACCGTTCGCCGTGTCGACGCGAACGAAGCGCATGCCAGCGTCGACGCGCTTGCCGACGTGCTGATCGATTGCGTCGAAGGCGGCGCATCCGTCAGCTTCATGCTGCCGATCGCGCGCGCGACGGCCGTTGCATTCTGGACGCGCGTCGCCGACGGCGTCGCGAGCGGCGAGCGCATCCTGCTCGTCGCAGAGGATGCCGCCGGCCGGATCGTCGGCACCGTCCAGGTCGTGACCGGGCAGCCGGAGAACCAGCCGCATCGCGCGGACATCGCGAAGATGCTCGTGTCCCGTCATGCGCGCCGGCAAGGGGTCGCCGCGCGACTGATGGCGGCCGCCGACGACGCCGCGCGCGACGCCGGCAAGACCGTGCTCGTGCTCGACACGGTGACGGGCGGCGATGCCGAGCGCCTGTACGAGCGGGCCGGCTGGCAGCGCGTCGGCATCGTGCCGAACTACGCGCTGATGCCCGACGGCGCGTTGTGCGCGACCACGTATTTTCACAAGCAGCTCGTGTAAGTAACGGTGGCGGCCGATGCGCGCCCCGCGCGCGGGGACGCATCGACCTGCCCGGCCACTTCGTTCTCCGACGCCCGCCATGCTCGCTGTCGCGCCGATTCTCCTGTTTGCCACGTGCCTCGCAGGCATCGCCGCGCTGATCGGACCGCCGCTGCTCGCGCTCGCGTGGCGGCGCCGCACGCACGTGCCGATGCGCGCGTTCTGGTGCGGAATGCTGATCTTTTTCGTGTTCCAGCCGGTGCTGCGACTGTCGTGGCAGATTCCGCTGTTCCGCTGGCTCGGCCCCGATCCCGCGTGGCATGTGCCGATGCTCGTGTTCGCGGCGTTCACGGCGGGGCTCTTCGAGGAATGCGGGCGCTGGGTCGCGTTCCGCTATTTGCTGGCCGGTCAGCGCGATCCGCGTACCGCCGTGATGTACGGGCTCGGACACGGCGGGCTCGAGGCGATGCTGCTCGTCGGCATCGGTTTTCTCGCGCTGTGCGGCGGCTACCTGCTCGAGCACGCCGGGATCGTCCCGGGCGCGGGTGTGCAATCGCTGATCGCGTCGCAGTTCTCCGGGATGACGCTGGCGTCGCCGTTCCTGGCGCTGCTCGAACGCGTGAGCGCACTCGCCGCGCATGTCGGGATGTCGCTGATCGTGTTGCAGACGTTCGTGCGCGGGACGAAGCGATGGCTCGGCTATGCGATCGCGATCCATTTCGGGATCGATCTCGTCGTCGTGCTGCTGTCGCGGTACTGGCATGTCGACGCGATACTGATCGAGGCCATCCTGCTTGCAGCCAGCCTCGCGATTCTGTGGGCGGGCATTCGCTCGAGTCGGTGGGGATCGGGTGCCGATGCGCCGGGCCGCGGGCGCGTGGCGTGACGCGCGTCGTCATGCGTGCGGTCGCTGCCGGCCCCGATCTGCTGCGACCGCACGGCATCGGCGGCGCACGCGCCGTCTTCCGCGTCACCCGTTTGCGGCCGGGCTCGGCGGTGCAACGGCGCGCGGTTCTCCCGACGGCTTCCGGCTCACAAGACTCACGATCATGCCGGCCGTGACGACCGCGATGCCGGCGAGCACCGTTGCGTGCGGTCGTTCGCCGAGCAGCAGCGCCGCTTCGAGCGTGGCGAGCAGCGGCATCAGCGCGGCGAAGGTTGCGCCGATCGCCGGGCCCAGTGCGACGACGGCGCGGCTGAAGCAGTAGAGCGCCAGTACTGACATCAGCACGCCCTGGTAAATCGCCTGCGTGGCAATGGCCGAGACGGGCGCATGCAGCACGGCGCCGCCGCGCACGACGAGATAAAGCGGGCAGTAGAGCAGCGCGGAACCGACCGACACGATGGCCGTCGCATGCAGCGCACCGGCCGCCGCGTGTTTCGTCGTGACGTTATAGACGGCCCACAGCAGGCCACCGAGCACGAACAGCGCGACGGCGAGCGGCCCGATCGCGCCGCTCAGCGCGTCGGAGGCGGCCAGCGCCATCCCGGCCAGGATCGCGACGATGCCGGCGATCCGCGCGGCGGACAGCGTCTCGCGCGCGATCCACCGGCCGAGGACGGCGGTGAACGCGATCATGCTGCCGGGCGTCAGCGCGAAGTAGCCGACCGGCGCACGGCTCAGCGCCGCCGCGACCGTGAGGATGTACGGCGCGCCGGCGCCGATCACCATCAGCACGATCGCGGTGGGGGGCAGCGTGCGGACGCCGCGACGGAGCACGACCGGCAGCAACAGCGTGCCCGATACGGCGAAGCGGATGAACGCGATGTCGAACGCATCGAGCGCGGCATGCGTGACGCCCAGCCGCGTGACGACCGGGAAGCCGCCCCAGATGAGCGTCGCGAGCAGTCCGTAGCCGATTCCGGTGAGCCATTCGTTGTGCTTCATGTGCGGTCCTTGCGGTGCGGCAGGTCGATGTGCGGCAAGGATGCGGCGCTTCCGGTCATGCGTCCAATATATTATTCGGGCGAAATTAGGTCGAAAAACGTCTTAATGACCGGACGGATCGGCAACCCGGGGAGAGGGCGGCGATGCGACGCCCCAACCATCTTCTGTCGCGGATCACCGGCCGCGCCGCCAATGTGCAAGCCACGCGGCACGAAAAGCCGGCCGGCGGCCGCGCGGCTCCGATATATTCGTGCTGCAACACTCCACCGGAACGCCAACGGAATGGCCGCCACGATGAAACGCTCCCACGTCGCTTTCGCCCTCACGGGGCTGCTGGTCGCGCTGCCGATCGCCGCTTACGCGCTCGTCAAGCCGCTGCGTGTCGTCGCGCCGGCGCTGCTGCCCGGCGTGTCGTGTCCGCGCGCGGACATCTGCATCGACGATGCCGCGAAACTCGGCGACGCGCAGCAGCTCTATCGCGACGGCTACGCGCGCGCGGCGGCGGCCGTGGGGCCGTTTCGCGATGCGCCGCGCGTCGTGTTCTGCTCGACGCGCGCGTGCGCCGATGCTTTCGGCCTCGGCCAACGCGCGGCATTGACGCTCGGGGATTTCGGCGTGGCCGTGGCGCCGCGCGGCTGGCAGACCTACTTTCTGGCGCACGAGCTGATCCATCACCGGCAGGCCGAAGTGCTCGGCAACCTCGCAGTCGCGACCAAGCCGCGCTGGCTGATCGAAGGGATGGCGTATTCACTCAGCGAGGATCCGCGTCATCCGCTGCAGGAGCCGTTCGAGTCATGGCGCACGCAGTTCGACGCGTGGCATGCGGCGCTCGGCGAGCAGCCGCTGTGGGATGCCGCGAGGGCAGTCCAGTAGCGCGCGATGGCGGCGCGGTCGCGCGCGCACGGCGACGTGCCGCTATGCCGGCACGGCCGGATCGCCGGGGGCGGGCTGCGCGACGAGCGTGCGGCGCGCCGCATCGAGAATCTCGTCGGCCAATGCGGGATCGGTGCCGGCAACCGCCCGTGACAGCACCAGCGCGCCGACCATCTGGCTGAAGACGGCGATCGCGTCGCCACGCGCGTCCGTCGCGGCCGAGCCTTCCGTGGCCACCATGCGTTCCAGCCGGTCGAGATACGCGGCGACGCCGTGCGTGTAGCAGGCGCGCGCCGCGTCGGTCAGCCGCGGCGCATCGCCCGCGAAGCCCGACAGCGGGCAGCCGGCTTCGACGTTGTCGCGATGCGCGCCCGACAGGTACGCCGTCACCTGTTTTGCGACGCTGCCGGCGTTCGGCGAATCCGCGCGATCCTGCATCGCCTTGTCCATCACGGCGGCGACCAGCGCGTCCTTCGACTTGAAATGGTTGTAGAAGCCGCCCTGCGTGAAGCCGGCTTCCTTCATCAATTCCGTCAGCCCGACCGCGTCGACGCCGCGCACCCGAAACAGCCGCTCGGCGGCCGCGACGATCGCGTTGCGGTTGTCGGCAGCCTGTTGTCTCGAGACGCCCATTGATCCATCCCTCATTTCAGCAATTGCAGCGATTGAAAATCACAATGGCGATCACCATTGACGTGCGCGAAGTCGCGCTGGCACTATGCATCGCAAAGACGATGGTGATCGACATTGAGATCAAGTGTAGCCGACTTCGCGGACGAAGCGAAGCAACCGGCGCGACATGGCTGGATGTCGGTCGGGGCTTGGGTGCGGCGAGGCGCGGGCGGCGGGGCGGCCCGGCTTCCGGCACCGGCGGGGCAACGGTTCGGTGCGCGAAGGGAGCGTGGTTTTCACCGGATTCCGGGCGCGCGGCGAACCGGCGCGGACGGGATCGAATCTCGGAAAGGAACGATCATGAAGATCGAAGGTGCTGTCGTTTTCATCACGGGCGCGAACCGCGGGCTTGGCCTCGAGTTCGCGAAGCAGGCGCTCGAACGCGGCGCGCGCAAGGTCTATGCGGGCGCCCGCGATCCGGCCAGCGTGACGCTGCCGGGCGTGGTGCCCGTGAAGCTCGACGTGACCGACCCGGCGGCGGTCGCCGCGGCCGCCGACGCGGCGCGCGACGTCACGCTGCTGATCAACAACGCGGGCATCGCGCGGCTCGGCAGCCTGACCGACGACGGTGCGGTCGACGCGTTGCGCGCTCACCTGGAGACCAACGTGTTCGGGATGCTGGCGATGTCGCGCGCGTTCGCGGGAACGCTCGCCGGCCACGGCGGCGGCGCGATCCTGAACGTGTTGTCCGTCGCGAGCTGGGTGAACCGGCCGATCCTCTCGGGCTACGGCGTGTCGAAATCGGCCGCGTGGGCGCTGACCAACGGGCTGCGGCATTCGCTGCGCGAGCAGCGCACGCAGGTGGTCGGGCTGCACGCCGGCTTCATCGATACGGACCTGACGCGCGGCCTCGACGTGCCCAAGGCGACGCCGGCCGACGTCGTGCGCCAGGCGTACGACGCGATCGAATCCGGTGCGGAGGAGGTGTCCACCGACGACTTCACGCGGCAGGTGAAGGCCACGTTGTCGGCCGGGGTGTATCTGGACGAGGCGGCGCCGGCCTGACGCCGCCTGTGGAGGATAGCCCGCCGCCCGCGCTTGCGCGCGGCGGGCCCGGTCGTCAGACCGTCGTGTCGATGATGCCCGGGATCTTCACGTCCGGGTTCACGTCCGCGTCGTAGTCGACGCCGGCGATCTCGAAGCCGAACAGACGCAGGAATTCGGTCTTGTAGCCGGCGAAGTCGGTCATCTCGTACAGGTTCTCGTTCGTCACCTTGTCCCACATCGCGACGACCTTGCCCTGCACTTGCGGATCGAGCTCCTTGTAGTCCGCGCGCAGGCGGCCTTCGTCGTCGACGTGCGGCGTCGCGCCGTACAGGCTGTCCTTCAGGAGCCCGTACACCTGCTCGATGCAGCCTTCGTGCGTGCCGGTTTCCTTCATCACCTTGAACAGCAGCGACAGGTAGAGCGGCATCATCGGGATCGCCGAGCTCGCCTGCGTGACGACGGCCTTCAGCACCGACACGCGGGCATCGCCGCCGTGCGCGGCCAGCTTGTCGCGGATCGACAGCACCTTCTTGTCGAGATCCTTCTTTGCTTCGCCGATCGAGCCGTTCCAGTAGATGTCGTGCGTGATCTGCTCGCCGAGATACGTGAACGCGGTCGTCTTCGCGCCGTCGGCCAGCACGCCGGCTTCATCGAGCGCGTCGATCCACATCTGCCAGTCCTCGCCGCCCATCACGGCGACGGTGCCGTCGATCTCTTCCTGCGTGGCCGGCTCGAGCACGGTTTCCTGGATGACTTCCTTGTCGGTATTGAGCCCGCGGAACGCCACCGTCTTGCCGATCGGCTTCAGCGTCGAGTTGATCGTTTCGCCCGTCTTCGGATGCGTGCGGCGCGGTGCCGCGAGGCTGTAGACGACCAGGTCGACCTTGCCGAGATCCTGCTTGATGGTGTCGATCGTGACCTGCTTGACCTTGTCGGAGAATGCGTCGCCGTTGATGCTGCGCGCATAGCGCCCCTTTTCGGCGGCGAATTTCTCGAACGCGGCGGTGTTGTACCAGCCGGCCGTGCCCGGCTTCGTTTCGCTGCCGGCGCGCTCGAAGAACACGCCCAGCGTGTCCGCGTCCGAGCCGAATGCGGCCGAGATCCGGGCGGCGAGGCCGTAGCCCGTCGACGCGCCGATCACGAGCACCTTCTTCGGGCCGTTGGCGATCGTGCCGTGCGAAGTCACGTAGTCGATCTGTTCCTTGACGTTGGCTTCGCAGCCGACCGGATGAGTCGTCACGCAGATGAAGCCACGCACGCGCGGTTTGATGATCATGGGAACCTCTGTCTGTTCAGAAAGGCGGGGACGGCCTGAAATCGGAAAAATCCCGCGCATTGTAATGGAAGCGGGCATCCGCGTCGGGAAAGGCGGCGCGCGGCGGGCCGCGACACGCCGGCTTCTCCGGTTATTTCTCTCTTGACAGAAATTACTGAAAAGCCTAAATTTCTCGACATGGAACTCACACCGATTGCCGAACGATTCATTCTCCACTGGGGCGAAATGGGCTCGCGGTGGGGCGTCAACCGCACCGTCTCGCAGATCCACGCGCTGCTGTATCTGGCCGGGCGGCCCGTCGCGGCCGACGAGATCGCCGAGACGCTCAACGTCGCGCGCTCCAACGTCAGCACGAGCCTGAAGGAACTGCAGTCGTGGCGGCTCGCGAAGGTCGTGCACGTGCTGGGCGATCGCCGCGACCATTTCGAGACGTCGACCGACATCTGGGAACTGTTCAAGCTGATCGTCGAAGGGCGGCGCCAGCGCGAGATCGAACCGACGCTCACGGTGCTCCGCGATTGCCTGACGAGCCCCGAGATCGCCGACGAAAGCCGCGAGACCGAACAGCGCATCCGCGACACGCTGCAGTTCGTCGAGACGCTCACGACCTGGTCGGACGAAATGCTGCGGTTGAAGCCGGACACGCTGATGAAGGCGCTCGGCATCGGCGCGAAGATCAGCCAGACGGTCCGGCGCAAGTCGTCGAAGTAAGCAGCACCGGACGTGCGGGCACACAGCCCGCTTTTTTCGGGTTTTATATTTCTGTCTTTACAGAAATAACTGTAAATAGAGGACGATGATGACCCTGGCCTTGCTGTCGAACCGCCGGCATGCCGCACGACGGAGTGCGACATGAACATCCTCGTGTGCGGCGCGAACGGCTTCATCGGGCGGGCGCTGGGCGCGCGGCTCGAAGCCGGCGGCCACCGCGTGCTGCGCGGCGTGCGCCGTGCGGCCGGCCCGCGCGACCTCGAAATCGACTTCGCGAAGGACGTCGACGCCGATGCATGGCTGCCCCGGCTGGAGGGCGTCGACGTGGTGATCAACGCGGTCGGCATCCTCGCCGGCCGGCGCGGTGCGACGCTGGACGCCGTGCGGCGCCGTGCGCGCTGTTCACCGCGTGCTGCCGCGCCGGCGTGCGGCGCGTGATCCAGATTTCGGCGCTGGGCGTCGAACGCGGCGATACGCCGTATTTCACAAGCAAGTACGCCGCCGACCGCTTCCTGCAGACGCTGCCGCTCGAGTCCCGGATCGTGCGTCCGGCGCTGGTCTACGGCGCGTCCGGCACGTCGGCGCGGTTCTTCCGGATGCTCGCGAGCCTGCCCGTGCACGTGCTGCCGGCGGGCGGTCATCAACGGCTGCGCCCGGTGCATGTCGACGATCTCGCCGAACTCGTCGCGCGGCTCGTCGATGCGCCGGCGGCCGGCGAGCGTGTCATCGAAGCCGTTGGCGCCGACGAAGTCGAGTACCGCGACATGCTCGGCGGCTATCGCGCGGCGCTCGGTTTTCCGCCGGCGGCGCGCATCGTGCTGCCGGGCTTGCTGGTCGGGGCGGCGGCCACGCTGTCCGGCGCGATTCCCGGCGCGATGCTGACCCGCGACACGTGGACGATGCTGCGCGGCGGCAACACCGGTGATCCCGCGGCCATCACGGCCGTGCTCGGCCGCGCGCCGCGCGGGCTGCGGACCTTCATCGGCGCGGATGCGGCCGTGCTGCGCCACGACGCGCTCGCGATGTGGCGGCGGCCGCTGCTGCTCGGTGCGCTCGCGATCGTCTGGATCTGGACGGCCATCGTCAGCGCCTTCGTCCATCCGCGGAGCGACAGCCTCGCGATGCTGGCGCACGCGCACCTGACCGGGCTGCCCGCGCTGATCGCACTCTACGCGGCCTGCGCGCTGGACTGCGCGTTCGGCGTGGCGACCGTCGTTGCGCCGTCCCGCCGCCTGTGGGTCGCGCAAGGCGCGCTGATCGTCGCGTATTCGGCGGTCATCGCGGTCACGATGCCGGCCCTGCTCGCCGAGCCGTTCGGCCCCGTGCTCAAGAACGTGCCGATTCTCGCGATCCTGTTGATCCTGTTTGCCGACGAGGAATAAAAATGAATGTCTACCTGATCGTCAAGACGCTGCATATCCTGTCCTCGGTGCTGATGGTCGGCACCGGCTTCGGCACCGCGTTCTACCTGTTCTTCGCGAACCGCACGCGCTCGGTGCCGGCGATCGCGGCCGTGTCGCGCCTCGTGGTGCGCGCGGACTGGTGGTTCACGACGCCGGCCGTGCTGTTCCAGCCCGCGTCCGGGCTGTGGCTCGCGCACACGGCCGGCTGGCAGTGGGATACGCCGTGGCTCGTCGCGTCGATCGTGCTGTATGCGATCGCGGGCGCGTGCTGGCTGCCGGTCGTGTGGCTGCAGATCGAACTGGCCTCGATGGCGAAGCTCGCGCACGCGAATGGCGACGCCGCGTTGCCGGCGCGCTACTGGCGCTATGCGAAGCGCTGGGAGCTGCTTGGCTATCCGGCGTTCTTCGCGATGCTGTCCGTCTATTTCCTGATGGTGCTCAAGCCGATGTAAGTGCGTGGCTGCCGGGCAGTCGATCGATTCATGATGCTTGCGATAAAAAGAAGGAGTGCAAAACATGAGTTCGAGTGAACTGGTTCTTTACTTCGACGGACGGTGTCCGTTATGCGCGGCGGAAATCAGGCGTCTCGGTGCGCAGGACACGCGACACCGGCTGGCCTTCGTCGATATCGCCGAGCCGGGCTTCGATCCCGCGCCGCTCGGCGTCGACCTTTCCGCGCTGAATCGCGAGCTGCATGCGCGCCTGCCCGACGGGCGCATGCTGACCGGCATGGACAGCATCGTGGCCGCCTATACGCTGGTCGGGCGTCACGGGCTCGTCTGGCTGCTGCGCGCGCCGGCCGTGCGTGACGTGTTCGCGCCGCTGTATCGTCGCCTCGCGCGCAACCGGTATGTCGTGTCGCGCTGGCTCGGCTATCACGCCGAAGCGCACTGCGATGCCCGGGCATGCGGTATCGGCACGGCGGCGGATCGTCCCGCGCGCGACGACGTGCGTCGCATCGTCGTGAACGGGATGTATGCGGCGGCGATCGTGCACCTGCTCGTCGGCGCGGCGCTGCCGTGGGTCGCCGGGGCGTCGTGGTTCGATGCGTATCACCGGCGCATCGAGCTGCATTTCTGGGCCGCAACGGCGCCCGATGCGGCGCGCGCGCAGCAGATCTGGTGGCTGTCGCTGTTCGGCGCGACGCTGCAATGCGCATCGGTCTGGATGCTGGCGCTCGTCCACCTCGGCAACCGGTTGCGCAGACGCGAAGTGTGGGGATGGCTGCTGGCCGGCCTGCTGATCTGGGCGCCGCAGGACATGCTGCTGTCGTGGCACGCGCAGGTAGCGAGCCACGTGGTGGCCGATGTCGCGGCGCTCGTCGCGATGGTGCCGCCGCTCGTCTGGTTGTGGAGGAGGGATACCGCATGAACACGCTGCCGGCTTTTCACTGGGCGCTCGACCTGCTGATCGTGCAGGGCGCGATGGGCGCATTCGATACGCTTTACCACCACGAACTCACGCAGGATCTGCCGCACCGTCCGCGCGCGCGGCTCGAACTGACGATTCATGCGGTGCGTTCCGTGCTCTACGGTCTCGTGTTCGCGTCGATCGCGAACGTCGCCTTTCATGGCGCGTGGGTGGCGGCCATCGCGGCGGTCGTGCTCGTCGAAGTGGCGCTGACGTTATGGGATTTCGTCGTCGAGGACCAAAGCCGCAAGCTGCCGGCGACCGAGCGCGTGCTGCACACGCTGCTGGCCGTCAATGGCGGGGCGCTGTTCGGGATGCTCGCGATGCAACTGGCCGCGTGGGCCCACGAACCGACCGCGTTGCGCGCGATCGATGCCGGCTGGCGCGGCTGGCTGCTCAGCCTGTTCGCCGTCGGCGTGACGCTGTCGGGCATGCGCGACGGGATCGCGGCCTGCCGGATCGCACGGCGCGCGCCGGCCGCCAATCCGTTCGCCGGGCAGCCGGCCGGCAACGTGCTCGTGACCGGCGGGACCGGCTTCATCGGCGAGATCCTCGTGAACCAGCTGCTCGATGCGGGGCATACGGTCACGTTGCTGGCGCGCGATCCGCTGCGCGCGGCCTATCAGTTTCACGGCCGCGTGCGCAGCGTGACGTCCGCCGCGCAGTTGCAGCCGCACGAGCGTTTCGACACGGTCGTCAATCTCGCGGGCGCGCCGGTGCTGGGCGCGCGCTGGAGCGAGCGTCGCCGGGCGCTGCTGCTCGCCAGCCGCGTCGGCGTCACGCAGGCGCTGATGCGCTGGGTCGAGACCGCCGAGGTCAAGCCGCGCACGTGGATCCAGGCATCGGCGATCGGCTACTACGGCGTGCGGCCGGCCGACGAGCGCCTCGACGAGGGCAGCAGCGCCGGCAGCGGCTTCATGTCGGCGTTGTGCCGGCAGTGGGAGCAGTCGGCGCAGCCGCTCGAGCGCCACGGGGTGCGGACGGTGGTGCTGCGGCTGGGCATCGTGTTCGGCCCCGGCGGCGCGTTGCGTCCGATGCTGCTGCCGCACTACGTCGGCATGGGCGGCCGGTTCGGCGACGGCGCGCAGGTAATGAGCTGGATTCACCGGGACGACGTGCTGCGGATCATCGCGCGTGCGATGTCGAACGGCGGCATGCGCGGTGTCTACAACGCGGTCGCACCGGTGGCCTTGACCCAGCGCGAGTTCGTGGCGGTCGTCGCGAAGGTGCTGCGGCGCCCGGCCTGGCTGCACGTGCCGGCCGCCCCGCTGCGCGTGGCGATGGGCGAGATGGCCGAGCTGCTGCTGGACGGGCAGCGCGTGATGTCGGCGCGGCTGCATCAGGACGGATTCATGTTCCGGTTCCCGACGGCCGAGCACGCGTTGCGCGACCTGACCGACCGGCCGCACACCGATTTTGCGCGCGCGGCCTGCCGTTTGCCCCGAGGTCGTGTATAAATTCGACGGATACCCGTTCGGGCCGGTCGAGTGCCCCGAACGCCCTGCATCCGACCTCACAAGGAGACTGCATGCTGCACGTCCTCGGCAAGATCCCGTCCATCAACGTCCGCAAGGTGCTGTGGCTGTGCACCGAGCTGAACCTGCCGTTCGAACAGGAAGACTGGGGCTCGGGCTTTCGCACGACCAACGATCCGACCTATCTGGCACTGAATCCGAACGCGCTCGTGCCGGTGATCAAGGACGACGATTTCGTGCTTTGGGAATCGAACACGATCATCCGCTACCTCGCGAACCGCTATGGCGGCGATGCGCTGTATCCGGCCGAGCCGCAGGCGCGCGCGCGGGTCGATCAGTGGATCGACTGGCAGGCGGCCGACCTGAACCGCGCATGGGTCGGCGCATTCCTCGGCCTCGTGCGCAAGTCGCCCGATCATCAGGATCCGGCGGTGATCGCGCAGTCGATCGCGGGCTGGACGAAGCACATGACGGTGCTGAACGCACAGCTCGAAGCGACCGGCGCATACGTGGCCGGCGACCACTTCACGCTCGCCGACATTCCGATCGGCCTGTCGGTGAACCGCTGGTTCGGCACGCCGTTCGAGCATCCGGATTTCCCGGCGGTGAAGCGTTACATCGACCGTCTCGCGACGCGCGAAGGCTTCAAGCAGTACGCGGGCAGCGCGAATCCGTAACGCGTCGTCAGTCGCGTGCGGTGTGCGGCGCGCCGCGGCGGCATGGCGGCGTCGGCCGCCGCCGTGTCACCGCCTGCATTTACCGCCCGCATTCACCGAATGCTGCGCGCCGGCCGTCATTCGCCCGGCGCGGGCACCGCGTCGAGCACGCGCGCGAGAAACCTTTCGTGATTCCACGCGGATTCCGGCCGCGACAGCCCGAGTCGCACGACCACCAGCTGGCGGCTCGGCACCACGCTCACGAACTGGCCTTCATGGCCGACCGCATGAAACGCGTCGGCGGGTAAGGCACGCGCATCCGGGCCGGTATCGTTGAACGGCTCCGGCACCTTCACCCACAGATGCGCGCCGAATTCCTCGTGCGGCGACAGCGGCGTTGCGCGCGTCAGGTAGCGCACCCAGCCTTCGGGCAGCAGCCGCTGACCGTTCCACACACCGTCCTGCAGCAGAAACTGCCCGAAGCGCGCCCAGTCGCGCGCGCTCGCATACATGAACGACGCGCTGCCGAGCGTGCCGGATGCATCGGGCTCGAACACCGCGCTGCGCATCCCGAGCGGCGCGAACAGCGCGCGGCGCGGAAACGCGAGGTAGTCGTCCTCGGTGCCGCCCATCGCGACGCGCATCACGCGCGCGACGATCGCGCTCGTGCCGCTCGAGTAGTACCACTGCGTGCCGGGCTTCACGGCGAGCGGCCTGGACGATGCGAAGCGCGCGGTGTCGGGCTGCGTGAACAGCATCACGGCGACGTCGGACAGCGGGTCGTCGTAGTCCTCGTTGAATTGCAGGCCGCTCGTCATCCGCAGCAGCTCGTCGAGCGTGATCGCCGCGCGCGGATCGCCGCTGCCGCGCCATTCGGGCAGCAGCGCCGACGCATCCGGCGACAGCCGGTGTTGCGCGACGAGCATGCCGACCAGCGCGGCCGTCACGGTCTTCGTCATCGACCAGCCGGGCAGCGGCATGTCGGCCGTGAAGCCGGGCGCATAGCGTTCGGCGATCACCTGGCCGCGCCACATCACGACGACGGCGCGCGTGCGCCGCGGCCGCGCCGGATCGGGTTCGTCGAACGCACGATCGAGCGCGGTCTGCAGCTTGCGTGCGTCGATGCCGGCGGGCGGCACGATCGGCGCGCCGGGGGCGACGGGGGCCGCTTGCGCGGGCGGCGGATCGGGGAAGGGCGGCAGCGCGGCCGGCAGCACGCCGGGCGACGGTCCGAGCGCGAGCGTGCAGCCGAGCCCCGGCCGGAAGTCCGCTTCGCGTTGCGCGAAGCCGGCGAAGGTCGCGACGGCGCGATGATGCTCGGGATCCACCGACGGGCGCACCAGTTTCAGCAGCGGATGCACGCCGGCCATGATGTCGATGTCGATCACCGACGCGGCCGGACGACCCGACACGAACACGCCCGAACACAGCGCCTTCGCCGCATAGCCGGTCGCGATCGGCGCGAGCCGGGACAGCATGTAGCCCGTGTAGCCGATCGCGGCGACGACCGCGAGTGCGGCGCCGCGCAGGATCAGCGATTTGATGGAAATCGTCATGCGCGAGCGTCCTCGGTGGCGTGCCGGCCGGCAACGATGCGGCAGTGTCGCAGGTTCGGGCGACGCGGCGCAATCGCGGTTGCGTGACGGATGGATGGCGTCCGCGCGCGCGTTCCGGCCGTGCGTTTTGCCGATCGGCGGGCCGGCGCGGCACCGGACGAGTTGAACTCGAACCGGCCATCGGCCGATAATCGTCCGGCATTGCTCTTCTATCCGTCAAACCGCTATCGGAAAACGCCATGTCCTACGACAACAACAACCCGTTCGCCAAAATCCTGCGCGGCGAACTGCCGTGCGTGAAGGTCGCCGAAGACGACGAAACCATCGCGATCATGGATCTCATGCCGCAGTCCGACGGTCACGTGCTCGTGATCCCGAAGGAGCCCGCCGCACAGATCTTCGAGCTGTCCGGCGAGGCGGCCGCGGCCGGCATCCGCATGACGCAGCGCATCGCGGCGGCCGTGCGCGCGGCGCTCGGGCCGGACGGCGTGTTCATCGGCCAGTTCAACGGTGCGGCAGCCGGCCAGACGGTTCCGCACGTGCATTTCCACGTGATTCCGCGCTGGGAAGGCGTCGAGCTGCGGATGCACGCGCGCGACATCGCCGACGCGGTGGCGCTCGAATCGGTCGCGCAGCGCATTCGCGCCCATTTCGTGTAAGCGGGCATGGCTCGCCGCACGGGCGGCGCGGCGCGCATCTGTTTCAGCGGTGACGCGAGGTAACACGTGTAACCGCGCGCGAAACTCGCCCGTGCGGGCCCGGCGCTAGACTCGGCGCATTGTTTCATCGAGCGACAGGAAGGGCGGATCGCCTCTTCGTGCCGGTCGCCGCAGGTCGCGGCGGCCCGGCTTTCGCAAGGTGCCACGTGTCCTTTTCGCCGGGAATCGAGCCATGTACAAAGTCCTCGTTACGTTTGCGCTGATCGGCGGCCTGTCCGGCTGCTACGTTGCGCCGCCTTACGGCTACGCACCCGCGCCGGCCTACTACGGTTATGCGCCGGGGTATTACGCACCGCCCATCAGCGTCGGGATCGGCGGCAACTTCCGCATCCGCTGATCCAGCGGTACGCGCGCATGCGGGCCCGGCCCGCGTGCTGCGCCGCACATTGATCGGCCGCGTCGTTCGGCGCCGCGCCGCCGTCATCGGCAGGGCCGACGCGCGCATCGTGTAACAGTGCGCCGGCGCATCGCTCGCCCGGGTTCCTATACTTCACAGGAAAGCCCATCCCGGCGAGGCAATCATGTCCGTCACGCGCAAGGTCGCAATCGTGTCGAGCGTCTCCACGCTCGTCTATCTCGGGCTCGCCGTGCTCGGCATCGGCGGGTTCGCCGCCTTCTTCTCCCATCCGCAACTCACCGCTGTCGCCGTCGTGACGTTCGCGCTGGCGTTCGCCGCGATGTTTACCGAAGGCAACCTGAGCGCCGGCGAGCGCGAGAACCGCGACAACCGCTGGGTGCTCGCGGCATTCGGCGCGAGCGGGTTCCTGCTGGCCTATTTGCCCGCGCTGACCGACCGGCTCGACGTCTGGACCTTCGGCGGCGACGCGGTGCGATGGGTCGGCGTCGTGCTGTACGTTGCGGGCGGGGTGCTGCGCATCTGGCCCGTATTCGTGCTCGGCAAGCGCTTCAGCGGGCTGGTTGCCATCCAGCCCGGCCACACGCTGGTCACGGGCGGCATTTACCGTCACATCCGCAACCCGAGCTATCTCGGCTTGCTCGTCAATTCGATCGGCTGGGCGTGCGCGTTCCGCTCGAGCGTCGGCCTGTTGCTGGTCGCGCTGATGCTGGTGCCGCTGGTCGCGCGGATCCGCTCCGAGGAGGCGCTGCTGCGCGCACAGTTCGGCGCCGAATACGACGCGTACTTCGCGCGCACCTGGCGCCTGCTCCCGGGCGTGTACTGACCCTCATCAACGCCGGATGACCGGTTGAAGCCGACCCGGCGCGCTGCCCGCGCCCGATGTGTTGCCACGTGTGTCTCGGCGGGGCGATTCCGGTGCTCGCGGTCATTCCTCCTGGATGAGTTGAAATCGCCCAGACGTCCGTCTGGCGGGCATTTGCGGCTTTTCTCACGGCCAGCCCGAGCGTCCATTTTCGTAAACAACTTGTTACCAGAATGTCGACGGCAAGGAGGCGGGAGCGGTGCTATTCTTCGCCGCAAGCTCATTGAAATGAATTGGTCCGGGATTCGGCACAATGCCTGAATCAACGTCGATCGGTTCAGATCGTCGTAGCGAGCGGACCTTTAATAACCAGATTGCGAACAAGGAAGAATACGGGAATGTGGAAGAAAATCGCCCCCGCTCTCGTCGTCGCCGCCCTGGCTGGCGCGACCGCACTGCCGGCAATGGCCGGTGATTTGAACAACGCGCTTGGCGGCGCGCTCGGCGGGGTTGCCGGCGCAGCAGTCGGTGGCGCGGTCGGCGGCAGCACGGGCTCCGTCATCGGTGGCGCGATCGGCGGTGGCGCCGGCGGCGCCGTGACGTCGAACCGTCGCGAGCGCACCGGCGCGATCATCGGCGGCGCCCTCGGCGGCGGCGCGGGTACCGCGGCCGGCAACGCGATGGGCGGCCGCACGGGCGGCCTGCTGGGTGCGGCAGTCGGCGGCGGCGCCGGCGCGGCGCTCGGCGGCAACATGTCGCGCAGCTCGTACGAGCGCGATCACGGCTCTCGCCACCGCAAGCATCGCCACAACCGTCACTGGGACTAAGCGCCCCACGGGCGCAGCGCGGTGCGCGGCTTGCGCACCGGCGCGCCCGACGCGTCGATATCCGATCCGACGGTCGGCCCGGCAGCCTGAGTCGGGCCGCCATCACCGCCCAGACCGGCCACCTTCCGCGGTTTCAGCAGCGCATCATGTTCGCCCGATCGACGGGCCGGCATGCTTTTCCTTCCGGTTGACCTCTCCCGCCTGGCGACGACATCGCCGGTTGCATTCCCGCACGTCATTCACCGTCACGCCACGTCGTGAAGCCGACGCGCACGCGTGATCGAAGCAGCGCGGCCGGGCGGCCATCTGCTCATCCTTCATCCGCACACTCATCCGTATCGCGCCTGCATCGGGTACTTCACCGGCACCGTATCCACGCGCCTGCGCATCAGGATTTCCCTGATACGCAAACCGCCTGAAATCCTGGCGTACCGGCCGTCGCGGGCGCCGGCGGGTAGTGGGAAATCGAATGGATGTCATCGCAACATTTAATTGGTCGATCGGAATCGACTTCGCTATCGTCAACGCTGCCCGCGTACGGAACCGAACCGTGCCGTCCCCCGTGCCCCGCCGCATGACCCGAGTGTCCGCGGCCCGGCCGCCGGACCCACAAGCATGGGTCGCACCGCCCGCTGAACCGGACGGACCCGTCGCGAAGCCTGGCCGACCGAACGAAGGCGCATGCGCTTTCAAGCCACCCCGGCAACAATGTTCCGCCGCCGCATGCGTGCCCCACGCGCCTGTGTGCCGCGGCTGCCGTTTTCACCCGGGGCCGGACCAACCCATTGCCTGGATGCTTTATGTCTAAGACAACGTATTACGCGCCGCATGGCGGCCACCCGCCGCAGACCGATCTGCTGACCGATCGCGCGATGTTCACCGAGGCGTATGCCGTCATTCCGAAGGGCGTGATGCGTGACATCGTCACGAGCTGGCTGCCGTTCTGGACCAACACGCGCCTGTGGGTGATCGCGCGTCCGCTGTCGGGTTTCGCCGAAACCTTCTCGCAGTACATCGTCGAAGTGAACCCGGGCGGCGGCAGCGACAAGCCCGAGCAGGACAAGAACGCCGAAGCCGTGCTGTTCGTCGTCGAAGGCGAGGCCGAGCTGACGCTGCAGGGCAAGAAGCACACGCTGAAGCCGGGCGGCTACGCGTTCATTCCGCCGGGCGCCGACTGGACGCTGCACAACGTCAGCGATGCTGCCGTGCGTTTCCACTGGGTCCGCAAGCACTATCAGGTCGTCGACGGCATTCCGCTGCCGGAAGCGTTCGTGACCAACGAGCAGGACGTCGAGCCGATCCCGATGCCGGGCACCAACGGCGCATGGGTGACGACGCGCTTCGTCGACATGAGCGACATGCGTCATGACATGCACGTGAACATCGTGACGTTCGAGCCGGGCGGCGTGATTCCGTTCGCCGAAACGCACGTGATGGAGCACGGCCTGTACGTGCTCGAAGGCAAGGCCGTCTATCGCCTGAACCAGGACTGGGTCGAGGTGGAAGCAGGCGACTTCATGTGGCTGCGCGCGTTCTGCCCGCAGGCATGCTATTCGGGTGGCCCTGGCCGCTTCCGCTACCTGCTGTACAAAGATGTGAACCGTCACATGAACCTGACGCTGAACCCCGCGCGCTGAGCATCGCGCAGGGAGTCGGATGTGCAAGCCCGCCGGTGAATGCCGGCGGGTTTTTTTTATTGGCGCGGCGGCGGGGCGTTGTCGACGTTGTCGTGTGGCGCGCGTTGCGTGCTACACGTCGAGCGCGGCGGCGGCGAGTGCCGCGACCTGCAGCCGCGTGTCGGGTGGTTGTTCGTCTTCCATCAGCCAGAGTGCCGACAGGCCGGCCCACGCGAGGATCCATTCCAGCAACCGGCGCCGGTCGAGTTGCGCGGCCTCGGCGACGATCGCGACGCGCCGCTCGAAGCGCACGGGATCGACCGCGATGTCGTGCGCGGGATTGCAGAACAGGTTCGCATAGTCGAACGCGCGGTCGCCGCGCAGGCCCTTCGGATCGATCGCGAGCCAGCCGCGGTCGCCGAAGTGAAGCACGTTGCCGTGATGGATGTCGCCGTGCAGGACCGCTTCGTCGACGGATGGCCCAGCCAGCAGCCGATGCGCGGTCGCGGCCGAGCGGCGCAGCACGTCGTCGTCCGCGTCGTACGACAGCAGCGAATAGAACCAGTCGTGCAGCGGCACGAGTTCGGGCGGCGCGGCGGCGCGATGTGCGTGCAGCCGTGCGACGGCGTCGCACGCGATCCGCAGCGCGTCGTCGTCGTGGCCCGCGGCGGACAGGCCGGCGAGCGTCGGCGCGGGCTGCGCGCGCTCGAGCAGCACCGCATCGCTGTCGTGCAGCCAGACCCGCGCGGCGCCATTCCCGTTCCACCACGTCATCAGCGCATTGCCGCGACGCTCTTCGTCGCACGTGGCGATTTTCAGCATCGCCGGCCGCGCGTGCCAGGCGACGGGCAGCACGCCGCCGCTCGCGGTCAGGATGGGGCCGCCGTCGGGCACGAGGCCCCACAGGCGCAGGTAGGTGTCGAACATGCGGACGATGGTACAGGCGAAGCGGCGTACGCGCAGCGGTCCGACCATTGCCGTTGTCCGCCCGAGCAACGCTTCCTAAATAAAATTTAGCCAGCCAAACATTGGCTAAAGATTGTTCCGGTATCCCGGCATCCCTTCGACAATGCGCGCCTTTCGTGACGGATGGGCGCGTGGTGCGTCCGCCGTCGCTGCATCGAAGAAGGAGCCCGAATGACCGACCACACCGCTTCCCCTCCGCCGCCGTCTCCGCCCCCCGCGTCGCCACGTCGCCGTGCATGGCGCATGCTCGCGGGCGCGTTGCTCGGCCTGATGCTCGCGTGCGCGGGCATCGGCGCATGGACGGTCCATCGCATCTGGACGCAACTGCCGTCCGTCGAACATCTGGCCGTCTATCGCCCCGCGCTGCCGCTGCGGATTTTCGCGCGCGACGGCGAGCTGCTCGCCGAATACGGGGTCGAGCGCCGCGAGTTCGTGCCGCTCGAGCACATCCCGCCGCTGATGCGGCATGCGCTGCTCGCGGCCGAGGACGCGAAGTTCTACGAGCACGGCGCGATCGACGTCGGCGGCCTCGCGCGTGCGACGTTCGCGAACGTCGTGACGCGGCAGCCCGGGCAGGGCGGCAGCACGATCACGATGCAGGTCGCGCGCAATTTCTACCTGACGCGCGACAAGGTGCTGAGCCGCAAGCTCGTCGAGATCCTGATGGCGATCAAGCTCGAACGCGAATACAGCAAGGACAAGCTGCTCGAGCTGTACATGAACGAGATCTATCTCGGCGAGCGCGCGTATGGTTTCGCGGCGGCCGCGCACGTGTATTTCGGCAAGCCGCTCGACGCGCTGAATGCGGGCGAGGCGGCCGTGCTCGCCGGGCTGCCGAAGGCGCCGTCGGCGTTCAACCCGGTCGTCAATCCGGCACGCGCGACCGCGCGGCGCAACTACGTGCTGGGCCGCATGCACGCCCTCGGCCAGCTCGACGATGCGACGTACCGCGCGGCGGTGGCCGCGCCGATCGCGCTGGCGACCACGCCGCCGCCGGGCATCATCGCGGCGCCGTACGTCGCGGAGCGCGCGCGCCGGATGATGGTCGAGCGCTTTCACGACGAGGCCTACACGCTGGGCCTCGACGTGACCACGACGATCTCGATGCGCGACCAGCGCGCGGCCGAAGCCGCCCTCGCGCGCACGCTGCGCCGCCAGCCCGCGACGCGCGATGCGCGCAACGGTCTCGAAGGCGCGCTCGTGTCGCTGGATGCGGCGACCGGCGACATGCTCGCGCTCGTCGGCGGCGCGGATTTCAACCGCAACGTGTTCGACCATGCACTGCAGGCGTATCGCCAGCCGGGCTCGAGCTTCAAGCCGTTCGTCTATTCGGCGGCGCTGGAGAAGGGCTACTTCCCGGGCGTGCTGGTCGACGACACGCAGCGCACGCTCACGCATGCGGAAACCGGTGCGCGGCCATGGCGTCCGCGCAATTTCGGCAACCACTACGAAGGCTTCATTCCGGTGCGACGCGGGCTCGTGCGCTCGAAGAACCTCGTCGCGGTCAGCCTGATGCAGGCGGCCGACCCACACTACGTGCAGCAGCATGCGGTGGGCTTCGGTTTCGACGCGCAGCGCAATCCGGCGTCGCTGCCGCTCGCGCTCGGCGCGGGCGCGGTGACGCCGCTCGAACTCGCGAGCGCGTACGGCGTATTCGCGAACGGTGGCATGCGGATGGTGCCGCGCCTGATCCTGTCGGTGAAGCAACGTCATGGCGGTGCGCTGTACGACGCGCCCGTGCCCGACGGCACGCGCGTCGTGTCGGCGCGCAACGCGTTCGTGATGGACAGCATGTTGCGCGACGTGGTGCGCGCCGGCACCGCGCGCGGCGCGCTCGCGCTGCGCCGCGACGACGCGGCCGGCAAGACGGGCACGTCGAACGGCTCGAAGGACGTCTGGTTCGCCGGCTATTCGTCGGGCATCGTCTCGGTCGCGTGGCTCGGCTACGACACGCCGCGGCCGATGGGGCGCGCGACCGGTGCGTCGCTCGCGCTGCCGGTCTGGCTCGACTACATGAAGACGGCCGTCGACGGACGCACGCCGCTCGAGGCGACGCCGCCGCAGGACGTCGCGCTTGCCGACGGCGATTTCGTGTACGACGAATACCTGCGCGGCACCTGCACCGCCGACGTGCCGCCGTTCATCCGCAGCCGCTATGCGTGCGGCGGCGCGCCGGCGTCCGATGCGCCGGGCAATGACGGCCAACCCGACGCGCCGATGCCGGCAGCCGTCGACGCGGCCGAGCGCGAGCGCGTGCTCGACCTGTTCCGTACCGAAGACTGAGACACACGATGCATACGCTTTATCTGATTGCGATCGTCGCGGAAGCGATGTCGGGCGCGCTGATGGGGATGCGGCGCGGGATGGACCGCTTCGGGCTCGCGCTGGTGGGCGCGGTGACCGCGCTCGGCGGCGGCACCGTGCGCGACGTGCTGCTCGGCCACTATCCGCTCGGCTGGATCGCCCATCCCGAGTACCTGATGATCACGCTCGCCGCGGCAACCGTCGCGTCGTGGGCCGCGCGGCACGTTGCGCGGATGAAGACGCTGTTCGTCACCGTCGACGCGATCGGCCTTGCGGCCTTCACGATCATCGGTTGCGACATCGGCGCGTCGACCGGCACCGCGCCGATCATCGTCGTGCTCGCCGGTGCGATCACCGGGGTGTGCGGCGGGATGCTGCGCGACCTGCTGTGCAACGAGATGCCGCTGATCCTGCGCGAGGAGCTGTACGCGAGCGTCGCATTCTTCACCGGTGCGCTGTACGTCGGGATGCAGCACGTCGGCATCGACGCGGGTGTCGCGACGGTGGTCGCGCTGGCGGCGGGCTTCGCGATGCGGATGCTCGCGGTGCGGCTCGGCTGGAAGATGCGGACGTTCGGCGTCGCGGATCTCGAGCATTGAGCGGGCGGGTGCGACGGATCCGCCGTCGCGCCCGCATTCAGTCCGGCTGCACCACCTGGAAGACATTCCCTTCCGGATCGACGCCGTCGTACATCCGGTACGCGAACCCGTCGTAGCGCTTGAGCGCGCGCACCGTCACGCGATCGCGGACGAAGCGTTCGCGATGCGCGTCGATGTCCGTGTCGATCGAGAAGACGAGCTTCACGTTGTTCGCATCGGCGCGCGCGGGCGTCGTGGCCGCGTGGCGAAACGCCGGGCCGGCCAGATGCAGCGCAAGCTCGATCGCGCCGGCGTCGAGCACGGCCCATTCGTCGTCGATTGCCTCGATGACAGGAAGACCGAAATACTGCTGATAGAACGCCTTCAGCAATGCGACGTTCTGCACGTACAGGATGATGCGGGTCAGCGGAAGCGGCACGTATGTCTCCTGGAAGGCGATAAGCGAATGACGATGCCGGCTGCACGGCACGCAGCCGGTTCACGCAACGGCGTCACGCCGGCACCATGACCGGCGGCGATCCGTCGCCGGTATCCACCCTCTTCACCGCGAAGCCGTAGCATCGCGCGATGTGGGCGGGCGTCATCACGTCGCGCGGCGTGCCATGCGCGATGATCGTGCCGTCGGCGAGCATTGCGATCGTATCTGCATGCCGCGCGGCGAGGTTCGGATCGTGCACGATCGCGAGCACGCCGAGCTGCCATTCGCGCGCGACCTCGCGCACGGTATCGAGCAGCCGGTGCTGATGCGCGAGATCCAGTGCGGCGGTCGGCTCGTCGAGCAGCAGGTAGCGCGGCGCGGTGTCCGGCGCGTCGTCGTCCGGCCACAGCTGCGCGAGCACGCGCGCGAACTGCACGCGTGCAAGTTCGCCGCCCGACAGCGTCGTCACGTCGCGGCCGACGAGCGCGTCGGCGCCCGCGCGTTCGAGCGCATGCCACGCGATGTCGCGATCGCGGTGCGAGGTTGCCCCGCTGCGCCGCGCATGCGGATAGCGGCCGAGCAGCACGATTTCGTCGACGCTGAACGGAAACGCCGGCTGCGCGGCCTGCGGCAGCACGGCGCGCAGGCGCGCGAGCCGCGGCGCGTCGATGCGTGCGAGCGGTTCGCCGTTCAGCGTGATGTCGCCGGTCACGCGCACGCCGTTCGGCGCGATGCTGCCGGTCAGTTCTCCCGCGAAGGTTTTCAGCAGCGTGCTCTTGCCCGCGCCGTTGCGGCCGAGCAGCGCGGTCACGCGGCCGGGTTCGATCGACAGCGACAGGTTGCGGAGCACCGCGGTGTGCCGGCGGGCGACGTCGAGATGATGGGCGGTCAGCATGATTCGTGAATGAAGGGTTCAACCGCCAAGTGCGCCGCGGCTTTTCCACAGCAGCGCGAGAAAGAACGGCGCGCCGAGCAGTGCAGTCAGCACGCCGAGCGGAATCTCGGCGGGGGCGGCCACCGTGCGGGCGGCGAGATCGGCGGCAAGCGTCAGCAGCGCGCCGAGCAGCGCGGCGCCGGGCAGCACGACGCGCTGGTCGGGGCCGCATGCGAGACGCACGCAGTGCGGCGCGACGAGGCCGATGAAACCGATGATGCCCGCGCACGACACGAGCGCGCCGACGGCGAGCGCGACCGCGACGAGCACGCGCCGCTTCAGCCGCTGCACGGGCACGCCGAGATGCAAGGCCTCGGTTTCGCCGAGCTGCAACGCGTTCAGCGCGTCGCGGTCGCGCGCGAGCAGCACGCAGCCGATCGCGACGCATGGCGCGACGGCCGCCAGCGCCGACCATTGCGCGCCGCCGAGGCTGCCGAGGCTCCAGAAGGTCAGCGAACGCAACTGCGCGTCGTCGGCGACGAACGTGAGCAGCCCGATCGCCGCGCCGACCAGCGCGTTGATCGCGATACCCGCGAGCAGCAGCAGCGGCAGCGCGAGCCGGCCGCGCGACGCGGCGAGCCGGTAGACGAGCGCCGCGACCGCGAGCGCGCCCGCGAAGGCGGCGACGGGCAGCACGGCCGCGCTCACGTGCGCGGCGAACAGCGCGGGGCCGAGCACGATCGTCGTCGTCGCGCCGAGCGCCGCACCGCTCGACACGCCGACGAGCCCCGGGTCCGCGAGCGGATTGCGGAACAGCGCCTGCATCGCGGCGCCGGCCGCGCCGAAGCCGCCGCCGACCAGCAGCGCGAGCACGACGCGCGGCGCGCGGATGTCGAACAGCACCGCGCGCGCCTGCTGCGCGGCCGGGTCGCCGCTCAGCGCGGCCCACGCTTCGGCGAACGGAATGCGGTAGGCGCCGACGCACAGCGCGACGATGGACATCGCGCACACGAGGATGGCGAGCGCGGTCAGCGCGAACGGCGCAACGCGGCGCGACGTGCCGACGCGCGCGGCGCCGAGGGTGGCGCCCGACGGGGGCGACGACGCGGAGAAGGGCGAAGCATGAGCAGGCATCGGGACGATCCGGAATCAGGCGAGCGCATCCGACAGGTGTCGGTGCAGGGTCGTGACGGCGAGCGGCAGGCGCGGGCCGAAGCCGAGCAGGAACAGCGCGTCGAGCGACACGACGCGCTGCGCGCGGCCGGCCGGCGTCGCGCCGAAGCCGGGCGCGGCGAGCAGCGCGGCGCGCCCGCCGACGGCAGCGAGCCCTTCGTCGGAGATCAGCACGACGTCCGGTGCCGCGGCGGCGAGCGCTTCGGTCGTCAGCGGCTTGTAGTGATCGAAGCCCTGCATCGCGTTGCGCGCGCCCGCATAGCGGATCATCGCGTCGGCGGCCGTGCGCTGGCCGGCGACGAGCGCCTGGTTGCCGGTGTGGTTCAGCACGAACAGCACGCGCGGCGGCTGCGCGCCGCCGGGCACGTGCGCGGCGACCGCATCGTGCGTGGCCTGCCAGTCGCGATCGAAGCGTTGCAGCAGCGCGGCGCCGGCGTCGCGCACGTCGAGCGCCTGCGCGACGCCGGTGATCTTCGCGCGTACCGAGTCGACGTCGTGGCGCTCGTCGAACGTCGTCACCGCGACGCCGGCGCTTTTTACCTGTGCGATCGCGGCGGGCGGGCCGGCTTCCGCTGACGCGAGCACGAGATCGGGCCGCAGCGACAGCAGCCCCTCGGCCGACAGCGCGCGCTGGTAGCCGACCTTCGGCAGGCGTTTCGCGGCATCCGGGTAGGTGCAGGTGGTGTCCGCACCGACGAGCCGGTAGCCGCGCGCATCGGCGCCGCCGAGCGCGAACGCGGTTTCCGCAATCGCGCCGCCGATCACGACCACACGCTTCGGCGTGGCCTGCGCCGAAGCGCGGCCGGGCAGTACGCCCGCGAGCGCGCCGGCAGCCGCGCTCGCGAGTACGATGCGGCGCCGGGCATCGAACGATCGAGCGCTCACCGAGCCTCTCCGTGTGCAGCCGCCGGCAGCGTCGCGACGAGTGCGCGCCAGTCGTCGCGCTCGACCCGGCCGGGCTTGCGTTCGCCGAACAGCAGCGCGACATGGTCGCCCTGGCGATCGAAGAGTTCGAGCGACGTGACGAGGCCGTCGCTCGTCGGCTTTTTCACGACCCACGCGGCGGCGATCATGTCCTCGCGCACGTGCAGGTTGAAGCCCGGATCGAGCACGTTGATCCACGCCCCGACCTCGCGCACGTTCGCGACGGGGCCCGTGTGGATCTGGATCATGCCCGCGTTGCCGACGAACACCATGATCGGCTGGCCGCTCTGCGCGGCGCGTTCGAGCACGTGGCGCAGCGCATGCGCGGTCTCGACCGGGTACGCATACTGCGGATCGGCGAGGCGCAGCGCCTGCATGCGGCTCACGCCGAAGCGCTGCGTGATGCCGAAGAACTGGTGCGTGTCGGTCATCGCGTCCCACGCGGCGCGAAAGCCCGCGACGTCGATGTCGGTGTCGGCGCGCTCGGGCGTCTTCGGCGCGGCGGGCGCGACGTCGAGCCCCGGCTGTTGCGATGCCGCGCGCCAGCGTTCGACGAATGCGTCGTACGCCGCGTGATCGCTGTGCGTGCGCAGGTACACCTTGTGGATCGCATGGCCTTGCGCATCGAAGAACTGCAGGCTCTTCAGCGGGCCGTGGGTGGTTTCGTCGTGCACCGCGAACGCGGACGCCCAGTGGCGATAGAAGATGCGCAGGTCGATGTCGCCGAGCGCGAGGCCGACCGGCCCGTCGTGGCTCATCTGCGCGTATTCGCCGTCTTTCTCGTGGACGGCCGTGTCGTTGCGCGTGAGCGCCATCACGCGGCCGAGGCGCGGCATTTCCTCGAACATCGCCGGAAAGCGCGCGTCGAGCCGCACCACGTGTTCGCCGACGAACGCGGCGAGCGCCTCGCCTTCGCTGACGCCGAGCGCCTGCGCGACGTCGCGGTTGCGCAGCTGGCGCTCGGCCTTGAGCTTGACGAACGCGTCGCGCAACGCGGCGGGCGCACGCGTCGCCGTAACGGGTTGACCGGGAAGGGCGGAATGCATCATGTCGGACTCCTTCAAGTAGCGGTTGGGTAGCAGCGCGCGGTGGCGCGCATCAGAAATCGACTTTCATGCTGACGGCGACGGTGCGCCCGGGCGACGTGTACGCATCGAGCACCTTCGAATCGTCGGCGATGCCGCGCACGTCCGACCAGTTCCAGTATTTGCGGTCGAACAGGTTGCGGATGCCGATCGTCGCGCTCACGTGCTTGTTGAAGCGGTAGCCGCCGCGCAGGTCGACGACGAACGACGACGGCGGCGCGAAGCACGCCTTGTTCGAGCAGTCGGACGTGTCGATGTCCTTGTCGCGCTTCGCGGCCTGGAACAGCAGGTCGGTCTGCACGAACCAGCGCTCGCCCGGCTCGTAGCGCACGCCGAACACCGCCGAGAACGGATTGATCGTGTTCAGCGGCTGGCTCGCCGCGCCGTCGTTCTGCGTCGAACCCTTCGTGAACGCCATCGCCGTCTTCAGCGTGATGCCGTTCGGCATGATCCATTCGGCGCGGCCTTCGAGGCCGTGAATGCGCGCATCGGCGAAGTTCACGTACTGGAACACGAACGGGTCGCTCGGGCGGCCGCTGCCCGCGATCGTCGTGCGCGAGATGAAGTTGCGGTAACGACCGGTGAACGCGGCCGCGCTGTAGCGCACGACGCCGTAGCCGGTGCCGGCCTTGCCGCGCAGCCCCGCTTCGAACGTGTCGCTGGTTTCGGGCTTCAGGTTCGGATTGCCGATCGACGTGTAGCCGTACACCGGGTTCGAGAAGCTGCTGTTCACCTGGTCGGGCGTCGGTGCGCGGAAGCCGTGCGCATATTGCGCATAGGGAATCAGTGCGGGCGTGATCTCGTACAGCACGGCGACGCGCGGCGACACTTCGTTCGCGCTCGTCGATACCGCCGTGCCGGTAAACAGCGGATCGTTCTGCGTCGGGCTCAGCCGGTACGTGTCGAAGCGCAGCCCCGGCGTGACGAGCAGCCGGCCATAGCCGATCTGGTCCTGCACGAACGCGCCGAACAGCGTGTAGTCGGTATCGGGAAACGCCTTGTTCGGGAAGGCTTCGCCGACGCCGGGCACGGTGCCGTCGCGCAGGTTCGTCACGCGCGACAGGCTGCCGTCGACGCCATACAGCAGCTTGTGGGCGAGCGGGCCGGTCGAGAAGCCGCTTTCGGCGAACGCGGAGCCGCCGAACGTGCGCTCCTTGTACTGGTTGTCGCGCGAGCGCGACGGCTGCGTGCCGCGCGTCTCGAACGCATATTGATCCTGCTTCGCGTCCTGGTAGTAGAACTGCACGTGCGCGTTCTGGAACCAGCGGAACGTATCGTCGCGAAAGTCGTAGTCGACGCTGAAGCGGTTGCGCTCGAGCCGGTCGTGCGTCGTGAGGCCGAGCGTGCCGGGCGGGTTGATCGCCGACAGCACGTCGGTGCTCACGCGCCGCTGCACGGTTTCGGCGGTGAACCTGATCGTGTCGCGCGCGGTGGGCGTCAGCACGAGCTTGCCGAGCAGCGATTCCGAATAGACGTCCTGAGGGTTCGACGTCGTGCGCAGCGTGCTCGCCGAGTTGTTGTCGCCGCGCGTGTCGACTTCGTGACCGCGCCGGCCGTCGGCGATGATCATCCCCTGCACGCGGTCGTTGCCGCCGGCGGCCGACACCGTCGCGCCAATGCTGCGATCGGTCGAGTCGTAGCTCGGCCGGAACGAGAAGTACGAGGGCTTGCCGTAGATCGACAGCAGGTCGCGCGGATCCTTCGTGATGAAGTTCACGGCGCCGGTCAGCCCGTCGCTGCCGTACAGCGCCGAGGCCGGCCCGCGCAGGATCTCGATGCGTTTGAGCATGTCGAGATCCGCGTAGTCGCCGCGGCCGGCTTCGAGCGGCCCGAACGAGAACGCGTTCGGCAGGCGGATGCCGTCTTCCATCAGCAGCACGCGATTGCCTTCGAGGCCGCGGATGTTGATGCTCGAATCGCCGTCGCGGCCGCCGCCGAGCGCGGCGCTGCCCGGGCGATACGCGGTGCGGCGCACCGTGACGCCCGGCTCGTAGCGCAGCGCGTCCTTGATGTTGGTGGCCTGCTGCTCGTCGAGCTCGTCGTCGGTGATCACCGACACGGACGCGGCCGTGCGGCTCGCGGCGGTGGCGGTGCGGGTGGCCGTGACGGTGACGGGGTCGAGCAGCGCCGCATCGCCGCGCGTGGACGCGGCGGTGGTGGTCAGGACGGCAGGTGGCGGGTTGGCGCCTTGCGGCGACGAATCGGCGTGAGCCGGGGCGGCGGACAGGCCGAACGCGCCGAACAGTGCGGCACAGATCGGTTGCCGTGCCAGCGGATAGCAATGCACAGGTGGTCTCCCATTGACGATAACAAGCCCGAAGGCTGGCTGGGTGACGCGTCCACCTGGCTGGCCCGTTTGCGCGCGACAGGCGGCAAACGGCGAATTGAAAGGCAACTGACAATTTTGTCAGTGTAAATGAGAATTATTATCAATACAAGAAAGAACGGCGATGCGTGCGGGCGAGCGCCGTCGTGCGCGGGGCGGACGCGCCGCGCGGGGAAAAAGCGGGAGAAGCCTTAGGCCAGCGATTCGATGCGGATCAGCAGGTTGCGCGCATGCGCGATGAACGCGTCGTGCGTCGCACGATCGCCGTGGCCTTCGAAGCCGGCCTGTTCGGCGAACGCGAGCTGTTCCGCGTAGAGGTCGACGAGTGCGGTGCGCGCGTCGGGAGGCAGCGAGCGGATCATCGAGACGAGCAGCAGTTCCTGTGCGCGCAGCATGCCGGACAACGATTGGGGGTTCATGCCGACCTCCTCGAACGATGCGGCGGCGTGCCGCTCACTTCATAGTAGGTGCTCGCCGCGCGCAGCGGAAATCAGCCGGCGGCCGTCGCCGCCCGTGCATCGCGCACGACCTGCGCGACGCGTTCGACGAACTCGGCGTCGGCGCTCGACAGCGCTTCGCGCTTGCCGTCGGGCATCTCGACCATCAGCCGGTACGTGATGTCCTGCGTGGCCCAGGCGAGATAGCCGACGACGACGAGCATCACGCCGACGACGAGCGCCGCGCTCGATGCGCCGATACCGCCGGCGATGGCGGTGGCCGCGCCGATCAGCGAGATCAGCGACGGTACGAGACGATTCTTCGGGATCTTGACGACGTCGACGTTGCGGATGTCGCGCAGCGGGAAGGACTGGCCCGCGGCCGACAGGCCGTTGCGCGTGACCATCACGCCGCGTTCATTGAATGCGTTTTCCATCGTATGTTGCGTGGACGAAAACGCGAAGCGTAGCAGACTTCGTTGCTGCATCAAACGAGGCCGAGTGCCGCATGACATGGGTGGCGCTGCCGGCATGCGGATGACGGGTGCAATGGAAGGGGCGTCAGAACTGCAGCCTGCCGTCGCCGTACAGGCGGCCCGGCACGTGCGATGCGACGACTTCGGCGATCTCTTCGTCGGTCGACTCGGCCGGTACGATCTGGCGTCGTGCGGGTGCGTCGAGATGCATCGTCCATTCGACGAGCCGGTACGGGCGGCCCCACGGGCGCTGCATGGCCACCGACACGCGGCAGCTCTGAACGGGAAGCGAATGCTGGCGCGTCAACATCGCGTGCAGATGGCTGAAAACGGTATCTTCGATCATCATGGCCTCCGATCCTGTCTTGTGGGCAGTTGATGGCGGTGCCGTAGTGGGTCTCAAAAAAAAAGCCGCCGATGTTCAGGCGGCCAACAGGGGGGGTGAGAGCATCCTCTCAGCCCAGAATTAAGCGAAACTTAAAAGCCCATAAAAAAGCGCCCCGCGTGGAGCGGGGCGCTTCTTGCCGTCGTGATCCGCGTGTCAAGCGGATAAATTAAGCGGATGCTTTAGAACTTGTGACGGATACCGACGCGAGCGGCGATCTGGTTCGTCGAACCGTTGCCCGACGTGCTGAAGTAGCTCGTGCTCGAACCGATCTGAGCTTGCACGTTGTTGCCCGATGCCTTCTGACCGACGACCAGCGCATACACGTCCGTACGCTTGCTGAGCGCGTAGTCCAGCGCCACGTTGCCCTGGTTCCAGTGCGCCGAGTTGCCGCTTTGCGTTGCGTTCGTGTACGTGTAGCCGACTGCTGCCGACAGGGCCGGCGTGATCGCATACTTCAGGCCTGCTTCGTATGCGTTGTAGAACGTGCCCGATGCGCCTGCAGCGACCGGGGTGAACTGCGTGCGCGTCCACAGCGCCCATGCCGTTGCCGGGCCGAAGATGTAGCGGCCACCGACGCCGTACGTGCGCAGGTCGCGGATGTTGCCCGTGCTGATGTTCGCGATCGTCGTCGAGAACGCCGTCGGCGAAGCCTGGCTCGGGAAGCGGATGTCCGTGTAGGCGGCGCCGAGGGCGAACGGGCCGTTCGCGTAGTTCAGGCCGAAGCTGTATGCACGCGACGAACCGGCCGTCGTCGTGGTGCCCGTCGTCGTCGACGGTGCGCCTGCGAAGTCGGTCGAGTTCGAGAAGCCGTACAACGCGCCGAACGTGAAGCCGGCGTAGTTCGCGCTCTGGAACTTCACTGCGTTGCTGATGCGGCTCGACGTGAGCTGGTCGACGTCGTTCACGTGGTACGCGTAGTTGCCGGCGACCGTGTTGCCACCCGTCGAGTAGTTCGAACCGAGGATGTCGGTCGAGAACGAGTATTGACGGCCGAGCGTTACCGTACCGTATTGCGCCTGGCTCAGGCCGACATAAGCCTGGCGACCGAAGATCGAGTTGCCTTGGCCGAGCGTGCCGTTGCCGCTGTTGAAGCCGTTTTCGAGCACGAAGATCGCCTTCAGGCCGCCACCGAGGTCTTCGGTGCCGCGCAGGCCCCAACGGCTGCCTTGGGCCACGCCGTCGTCGTACTTGAACAGCTTGCCGCTACCGCCGTTGGCGGTCTTGCTGTGGTTCACGTAGCTGATACCGGCATCGATCACGCCGTACAGGGTGACGCTGCTTTGTGCGTGCGCCACACCAGTCGTTGCTGCGAGGGCGGCGAGGGTCAACAGTTTCTTGTTCAAAGGATTCTCCGAGCGAATAAATGGCGTGTCCAGTTGCGGTTCCGGCGCTCTCTATGGGCGCTTTCACGGACCGGTCGCAACTTTATCGGCGGGCCACGTAATGAATGTGACAGCGTTTGTCATATGACGAATGTGTGGTGCCGATGCGACAGTGGATTCTGCCTGCTTGTACAGCGGGGAGTTATACCGATTCCGCCTGAGCGTCGATCGGGCGCGGGAATATGCACATGACATAAGCTTGGTTGGTGCCGTTCCGGCCCCGTGCCACGATGCGCGTTCAACAACGACACGGGACAAGAGGAACACCATGCGACGTTCGATCCTGACCGGCCTCGGCGCGCTTGCCGCGGCGCTGGCCTTTGCGGCGCCCGGCGCGCACGCCGACCCGCAGACGCTGAAGATCGGCACGATGAGCGGCCCCGATGCGCAGATCTGGACCGAGGTGACGAAGGTCGCCGCGCGCGAAGGCCTCGCGATCAAGGTCATCGAGTTCAACGACTACGTGCAGCCGAACGCGGCGCTCGATGCGGGCGACCTCGATGCGAACGGCTTCCAGCACCAGCCGTTTCTCGACAGCCAGATCAAGCAGCGCGGCTACAAGATCGTCAACGTCGGGCTGACCTACACGGCGCCGATGGGCTTTTATTCGAAGAAGCTCAAGTCGCTGAAGGATTTGCCGGTCGGCGCGAAGGTCGGGATTCAGAACGATCCGTCGAACGGCAACCGCGCGCTGCTGCTGTTGCAGAAATACGGGGTGATCAAGCTGAAGGCGGGCGCCGGCACGAACGGCGTGAACGCGACGCCGCTCGATGTCGCCGAGAACCCGAAGAAGATCAAGATCGTCGAACTCGACGCCGCGCAACTGCCGCGCGCGCTGCCCGACCTCGACGTCGCGTCGATCAACACCGATTATGCGGTGAAGGCGGGGCTCACGCCGGTAAAGGATGCGATCGCGATCGAGGACCTGCGCGGGCCGTACGCGAACCTGATCGCGGTGCGCGCGCAGGACAAGGACAAGCCGTGGGTGAAGAAGCTGGTTGCGGCCTATGAATCGGACGACGTGCGCAAGTTCATCGACCAGAAGTTCGGCGGCGCGATCGTGCCGGCGTTCTGAGCGTCGACGCACGCCGCTGCCCGGCGCCGCAGCCGGGCATGCCTTGAAGCAGAAAAGCCAATCGCCCGCGCAAGCGGGCGATTTCGTTGATGCGCGCCGTTGCGCGGCGCGCGAGCAGGCGGTTCAGGCTGCTTGGCCCACTCAGGCCGACAGCAGCGACCCGGTGCGGATCGGCGTGGCGCCCGCGATGCGCGCGACTTCCATGCCGGCCGTCGCGAAACGCACGATCTGGCGCGCGTACAGCACGCCGGACACGCTGCTCTTCAGCGTGATCACGCGATCGGTCAGTGGATCGACGATGTCGGCCACTTCCTGGCCGGCCTCGATCCACGCGCCGACCGGCGTGCGGAACACGATCACGCCGGACACCGGCGCGACGAGCGGATCGGTGCCCGCGAGCGGCGTGGCCGGATACGCGAGCGGCGGCAGCGGTGCGGGCGTACCGTCGATGACGCCGCGCTCGGTCAGGTATTCGACGATCCCTTGCGCATCTTTCTCCGCGAGTTCGTACGACACGTCGCGCTCGCTGCGCAGCTCCACCGTGACGGAAATCGCGCCGTTCGGGATCGGGAAGCGGTCGCCGAAGCGGTTGCGCAGGTCCGACCAGCAGAAGCTGTGGATCTCGTCGAACGGATTGCCGACCGAATTCAGCGCGAGCAGCGAGGCCTGCGAGTCGAGATAGCGCGCGAGCGGCTCGACGTCTGCCCACAGGTCGGGGTTCGTGTAGAGGTGCAGCACCGCGTCGCTGTCGCAATGCAGGTCGAGCACGATGTCCGCATCGAACGACAGCTTTTGCAGCGCGAGACGCTGCGAGTCGAGCTCGGTGCGCGGCATCTGTTCGTGGAGCGCGTCGCGCATCGCGGCGCGTACCGCGGCGACGTTGCGCTGCGCGTCGTTCGTCAGGTGGCCTTCGATGCGCGGCAGCACGAGCGCCGCGAGATCGTAGAAATTGCGGTTGAAGTTCTGCATCGAGCCGAGATCGAAGCGGCCGAGGTGGTCGCCGAACACGTGCTGCGACAGGCCGATCGGGTTCGGCACGGGCACGATGACGACTTCGCCACGCAGCTTGCCGGCGGTCTCGAGCGCGGCGATCTTGCGACGCAGCAGCGCGGCGACCAGCATGCCGGGCAGTTCGTCCGCGTGCAGCGACGACTGGATGTAGACCTTCTTGCCGCCGCGCGGGCCGTAGTGGAAGCTCGTGATCTGGCGTTCGGTGCCGACGGCGGGGGAAATCAGCGGATGGGTCTGCGTTTGCATGATGAGGAGAGTGCGGCGCAGCCGCGAGTGATCCGGTATGCGTGGAAGATTGATTGTACGTTGCCTTCCTCGAACCTATCAAACCGCCCTCGGAACACGCTCTTTTCCTTTGCGAATCATCAGGTTGACGCGTAAAAAATAACGCTGCGGCGGCGCCTCCGCCATGCATTCCTTGCCGTGTCGGGCCGCGTGCAGGCAAAAAAACGGGCTCCTTGCGGAGCCCGTGTGCGCGGATGCGAAGCGCGCTGTTACGCGCGATTACTTGCCGTAGACGTCGAAATCGAAGTACTTCTTCGCGATCTTGTCGTACGTGCCGTCCTTGCGCATGCCGGCGATCGCGCCGTCGATCTGCGTCTTCAGGTCGGTGTCTTCCTTGCGCAGGCCGATGCCGGCGCCTTCGCCGAGCGTCTTCGGATCGTCGAGATCCTTGCCGGCGAAGTCGAAGGTCGCGCCGCGCGGCGTCTTCAGGAAGCCGATTTCAGCCTGCACCGCGTCCTGCAGCGCGCCGTCCAGACGGCCCGAGATCAGGTCGGCGTAGACCTGGTCCTGGTTCTGGTAAGGCACGACGTTCACGCCCTTCGGCGCCCAGTAGGTCTTCGCGTAGGTTTCCTGAATCGTGCCCTGCTCGACGCCGATCGACTTGCCCTTCAGCGAGTCGGCCGTCGGCAGCAGGCCCGAGCCCTTCTTCGTGACGAGGCGCGTCGGCGTGTTGAACAGCTTCGCCGAGAACGCGATCTGTTCCTGACGCGCCGGCGTCATCGACATCGACGACAGCACGCCGTCGAACTTGCGGGCCTTCAGCGCCGGGATCATCCCGTCGAAGTCGTTTTCGATCCACACGCACTTCGCGTGCATGCGGCGGCAGATTTCGTTGCCCAGATCGACGTCGAAGCCGACCACCTTGCCGCTTGCGTCTTTCGATTCGAAAGGCGGGTAGCTTGCGTCGACGCCGAAGCGCACGGTCGTCCATTCCTTCGCGTAGGCGCTGCCGGCCGATACGGCGAGCACGGCAACGGTCACAGCCGCAAGAATCTTTTTCACTCGGTGACTCCTCGTTTTGTTCGATGGGTGCGCGGTTGTGCCGCGCCGTAAGCCTTCGGCCCGGCGCGGCTTCGCGTCGGACTGTCCGTTTCGCCTGCCCGATTCGGGCGCGCGACGTGCGCAAGATTATCAAGACAAAATGCCGGCGGGGCGCCTAGGACATGCCCCGATACCGGACCCGACGGCCATGCGGACAGCGACGCGACCGTTTCAGACCTAGGAACGATTCAGCCGAGCGTTTCGTTGACCGCGCGCTGCAGGCACGTGACGAATTGCGAGACAGCGGGCGTCGGCAGCAGGTCGCGCCGCGCGATGATCGACAGGTCGAAGCGCGGCATGCTTTCGTCGAGCTCGGCCGTTCGGATGCCGAGCGGCGCCACCATCGCGGCCAGCGGGCGCGTGAAGCAGCCGATCACGTCGGAGTGCGCGACGAGGCCGAGCGTTACCGCGAACGACATCGGCGAGCGCAGCAGGCGCTTCGGCAGCGGCAGCCCGCGGGCCTCGAACATCGCGATCATCACGCTGTGCGGAAACTGTTCGGCGCCGACCGTGACGATCCATTCGGCGTCGAGCAATTCCTCTAACCGGCGCGCGTGCGCGAGCGGATGCCCTTCGCGCATCACGACGGTGAATTCGGTCGACAGCAGCGGCACCTGCGTGAAATCGCGGTCGAGCGCGGGCACATGGTGCATCGCAGCGATGTCGAGCGTGCCGTTGCGCAGTTGCGCGAGGGCGTCGGGCACCGTCACTTCCTCGAGATGCAGGCTCACGTTCGGCATCGAGCGGCGGAATGCCGTCACCGCATGCGGCAGCGCGGTCAGTGCGATCGACGGCATCGTGCCGACCGCGACGCGCCCCGACATTTCTCCCTTCACCTGCTCGACGGCCTCGACCGTGCGGCGCATGTCGCCGAGCAGTTGTTCCGCGCGCGGCAGCAGCGCATGGCCGCATGCGGTCAACTCGACGCCGCGCACGCTGCGCACCAGCAGTTCCGCGTTCAGCGCGGTTTCGAGTTCGCGGATCGTATGCGTGATCGCGGGCTGCGTGACGCCGAGCTCGCGCGCGGCGGCGCGCAGGCTCTTGTGATGCGCGGCGGAGACGAACGCCTGGAGCTGCGTGATGTTCAGTTGGTTTCGGATGCGGGTCATCGATCGGATTCGGATCTCGCGGCGGCCGGGCGCCGGCGCGAAGAACGATAGGGTAGCGCGTCGCGGGACGGACGCCGGGCGCGGAACAAAAATGCCGGAGCGGCGCGCGGCAGGTTTTCGCCACGACCGGCGGAAAACCGGTCAGGATTGCGAACGACGGCGCGAGCGTGTGCGTGACGTTGTCGCGGGATGTTGCGATACGACGTATCGCATTGTCGTCCGGCGCCGCACCGCGCGGATCAGGCGAGCGCCAGTTCGACGGCAGCCAGCGTGCGGCGACGGATCCAGCCGCTCCCGAGCCGGATCGCGAGCCAGTACGGCGTGAACAGCACGCGTGTGCGCATGCTCGGACAGTGCACGAAGGTTTCGGTGCGCAGCAGCCGGGTGCCGGACGGCAGGCCGACGACCTCGAACCGCAGCACCAGCTTCGCATCGCGCGGATCGTCGTGCCGGACGAAGGCCGCGGCGTCGTCGATCGTCCGTACATCGGGCGTCGGGCGCCAGAAGCGTCCGACGAGCCCCAGCGACAGCGATGTGTCGTCGCGATGCAGCAGCGTGAACGTGTCGAAGCCGAAGCGGGCGCGCTCGGCCGGGGCCGGGCGGTGGCCCAGCGCGCGGACGATGGCCGCCGGCGATTCGCGCACGGCGAGCAGCGCGTCGATCACCGGATCGGCGCGCATGTCGAGCGATGCCACGGCGTCGATGATGCGCGACGGCGACGCGTCGATCGGCCGCGATTCATGAACTTCGACGAAGCCGAACGACGGGATGAACGGCGGCTTGCGCGCCGCGGCCCGCGTGTCTGATTCGGAAACGATGCCGAACGGATTCATGAGCGCTCCGGAGGACAAAGCGCGATCGTAGCACCGGGTGCGGACGGGTGCCGCGAGGCTGGCCGCGCTGCACCCCGGCACGAAGGGGTGCGGGGTGGTGGGGGCCGATGGCCGCGAATCAGGGCAACCGGGATGCGGGTGTGCGTCGGATATCGGGCGGCGGCACGCCGAACGCGTCACCCGGAACGGCATGTCGATACACGGCGGTGCGCGCCGCGCCGATGTGGCATGCTGCGCGGAACGGTGCGCGGTTTGCACCGGCACACCTCCCGTTTCCCTGCGTTTTTCAATTCGTCATGTCCCGAAAAGCAGCCTCGTCGCCCCACGACTGGATGATGCATGCGACGCCGATCGACGGCGTCGAGCGCATCGAAGCCTGGTTTCAAGGCAATGCGTATGCGATGCATCGGCACGATACGTATGCGATCGGCCGCACGCTGGCGGGCGTGCAGAGTTTCAACTATCGCCGCTCTCGGCGCGATAGCCTCCCGGGAAATACGATGGTGCTGCATCCCGACGAGGCACACGACGGCCAGGCCGGTACGGGCGAGGGGTTCCGCTACCGGATGATTTACGTCGAACCTGCGCTGTTCCAGGCGGTGCTGGGCGGCCGCGCGTTGCCGTTCATCGAAGGTGGCGTGACGAGCGATCCGCGTATCGCGGCCGCGACGGAAAGCCTGCTGCAACACGTCGGACACAGGCTCGAGCCGCTCGAACAGAGCGAAGCGCTGGTCGAGCTCGTACACGCGCTTGCCGCCGTCGCGGACATGCCGCGCTCGCGAGGGAAAGGCGATTATCTGGCGGCACGTCGTGCGCGCGACTATCTGCATGCCAACTTCACGCGAGTCGTCACGCTCGACGAACTGGAAATCGTGACGGGACGCGACCGCTGGAGTCTGTCCCACGATTTCCGGACCTTCTACGGCACGAGTCCGTATCGCTATCTGACGATGCGCCGGCTCGGTGCCGTGCGCGGCATGCTGCGTTCAGGCGCGTCGCTTGCGGGCGCGGCGGCCGACGCCGGCTTCGCCGATCAAAGTCACATGACACGGCATTTTCTGAAGGCCTTCGGTCACACGCCCGGACACTGGCTCCAGGTCGCAGACGTCATGCGCCGTGGGTGAGCGGGCGTCCCACGATCGTTCAATACGGTCCGCCGGCGGCGGCCTATGCTCGGCAACGTATCCCCACCCACACGGAGAGAACGATGTCGGCATCACCACATTCCCCTACGACGCCCGCTGCGCGCGGCAAATGCGAAACGATTGATCTGGCGGGCAAGATCGCGCTGATCGGCGGCCATTGGCAACCCCGTGTGGTCGCGGAAATGAACGATTACCAATTCAAGGTCGTCAAGCTCGCAGGCGAATTCGTCTGGCACCGGCACGGCGATACCGACGAGACCTTCATCGTGCTGGACGGCATCCTGCGTATCGACTTTCGCGGCGGCCCGCACGGCGACGGTTCGATCGAACTGCGTACCGGGCAAATGGCCGTGGTGCCGAAAGGTATCGAGCACAAGCCTTGTGCGCAGGGCGAAGTGAAACTGCTGCTGATCGAGCCGCGCGGCGTCGTGAATACCGGCGACAGCGCAACCAGCGCACGCACGGTCGAGAACGACCAGTGGATTTGACGCCTCGCGCCGTGCCGCGCATCGACGGTTCGTAGTCCGTTTGGCCGTCGAGCGGCAATCGCGGCCGCGCAGACAAAAAAAGCCTGGAAACAGGCGTTTCCAGGCTTGGAGACCATCAACGAGGATGGTGGAGGAGACGTGATCGTCCCGATGCGCGCCGCCCTTCTGCCGGCAGCGTCGCGCATGTTCTGCGGTCAGATCGCCCAGCCGCCGAGATAGAACGTGACGAGCACGGCGGCGATGAGCACGGTGCCGACGTTCAGCTTGCGGAATTCGCCGCTGGCGATGCGGCCGATCACGAGCGTCGAGAAGCCGAGCATGATGCCCGTCACGATGTTCGCGGTCAGCACGATGAACACCGCGCAGACGAGCCCCGACATCGCGTCGACCATGTCGTCCATGTGCAGCTTGCTCACGCTGCCGAGCATCAGCAGGCCGACGTACATCAGCGCAGGCGCGGTCGCATACGACGGCACGAGGCCCGCGAGCGGCGAGAAGAACATCACGACCAGGAACAGCAGGCCGACCACCGCTGCCGCCAGCCCCGTCTTCGCGCCGGCGGCCACGCCGACGCTCGACTCGATGTAGGCCGCAGCCGGCGCACCGCCGAGGAAGCCCGAGAAGATCGAGCTGATCGAATCGGCGGTCAGCGCGCGGCCGCCGTTGATGATGCGGCCGTTCTCGTCGAGCTGGCCGGCTTGTCCGGCCACCGCGCGGATCGTGCCGGTCGCGTCGAACACGGCGGTCATCACCAGCGCCAGTACGCTCGGCAGCACGGCCATCGACAGCGCGCCCTTGATGTCCATCGCGCCGATCAGCGATGCGTGGCCCGGCGTGCTCAGCGACGGCAGCGCGAAGATGCCATGGTATTTCACGCTCGGATCGAAGATCAGGCCGACCAGCGAGATCGCGACCACGACGAGCAGGATGCCGCCCGGCACGCGCCGCTTCTCGAGACCGAAGATCGCGGCGAGGCCGACGACCGACATGATGACCGGGAACGCGGTGATCTGGCCGAGCGACACCGGCAGGCCGGCACCCGGGTTCTTGATCACGAGCCCGACGTCGTTCGACGCGATCAGCAGCAGGAACAGGCCGATGCCGATCCCGGTGCCGTGCGCGACGCCCGCGGGCAGGTTGCGCAGGATCCACGAACGCACGCCGGTGACCGAGATGCCCGTGAACACGAGACCCATCAGGAACACCGCGCCGAGCGCGACGGTCGGATGCAGCCCCTTGCCGAGCACGAGGCCGAACGCGGTGAACGCGGTCAGCGAAATCGCGCAGCCGATCGCGATCGGCAGCTTCGCCCACAGGCCCATCAGCAGGGAACCGAAGGCGGTGGTCAGGCAGACCGCGACGAACACGGCGCTCGTGTCGAAGCCGGCCTTGCCGAACATGCCGGGCACGACGAACACGGAATAGACCATCGCGAGGAAAGTGGTCACGCCCGCGACGATCTCGCGGCGCTGCGTGCTGCCGCGCGACGAAATGTCGAAGTACCGGTCGAGGACTCCCTTGGTGCCAAAGTCCGTTTCTTCCGTGCCGACGCCGACCGTCGGCTGCACCGGGGTATCACTCATGAGCTTGCTCCTTTATCAGCGTACTGAAACGGTCGTAGCGGACCGCCGTCAGGGTGTCTCGAATCTGGTTGGAATGATCGGCAACGTCGTGGGGACGCATGACATGTGATTCGTGTCGTCGTACGCGCCATGCGGCGGGCGCGAGTGTGTCGCGTCGTACGACGCGTGGTGTGGTCGACCCCGTCACGTGTGCTTTGCCGTAGCGAAGGTTAGGCGAACGGCCCATCACGTCCCATTGGGGGAAGAGCATGCAGCGCATGTCTCAGCGCTTATATCGGCGTGTAACGGGGCTTCGTCGTCGCGGAACGCGTGTATACGCCTAGTTCGAATCCGTTAAGGCGATTATTTGAATGCGGGGTCGGCGGGCAGGGCGGGAGCGGGTGGTGCATCTAAATATTACAAATATCTTTCATCGAGGCTGCGCAGGTGCGTGAAACCGACCGCGTATGACGCCATGCGCGGCCGTGCGCAATCTGCATCCGGATGATACCGGTGCCGCGCGCGGGCTGCGCTGCCACTTGTTCTGGCCCCGCGTTGCATCAATCCGGCGCGAGAGGCGTGAGATGCGCGAGGTACGCGCAGAACATGTCGGCCATCGCGGACGCATAGGCGTCGATTTCCGCCGGCGTGCGTGCGGTCTCGGAGAACGCCTTGCCGCCCGTCGTGAGTGTCGTCATGACCAGCTCGCACGCGATCGCATGCGTGGCGTCCGATACGTCGGGCAGGGCTTCGCGCATGAACGCGCTGAAGATCCGGTTGCCCTCGGCCCGCACGGCCTGCGCCTCGGGGGCGTCGCGATAGAGGGGCGCCGCATCGTCGAGTGCGATGCGCATGGGCGCTTCGTCGCATTCCGAACGGATGAACGCGTGGACGGCGGTGCGCAGCCGCTCGGGCGGCGTCTTCTGCGCGTCTTGCAGCATTCCGCACAGCATCCCGGACGTCTGCCGCCACTCGTCGTGCTGGAGCCGGAACAGGACGGCCGCCTTGTTCGGGAAGTACTGATACAGCGAGCCGACGCTCACGCCGGCGCGCTCGGCAACGCGCGCCATCGTGAAGCGCTGCGCGCCTTCGGTCGTCAAAACCTGAATAGCGGCCTCCAGCACGTCGTCGACGAGCTGGGTCGAGCGGGCCTGCCGAGGCTGTCTGCGCGAGGCGATCGGGGCGTTGCGGCGGTCGGTCATGACGGGGCTGCCAATGCGAATGGTAAAACGTGAATGGTTCGTCATATTCTAGCCAGGTGCACTGATGCACTCAACCTGACACCGGAGATTCGCATGACCACCCTGATTCACGACCCGCTGGCGTCGCTGCTCGCGCGCCTGTTCGACGAAGCCGATGCGTCGTCGCCTGCGTCGCATCCGGACTTCGCCGACCTGACGCACGACGAGCACGTGCGGCTGATGCGCAGCAAGACCGGTTACGCCGATTTCTATGCACGCCTGAAGGACTATCCGCTCGCGGTGTCGCGCGAGACGGGCACGCTGCTGTACATGCTCGCGCGCGGCAGCGGCGCGCGCGCGATCGTCGAATTCGGCACGTCGTTCGGCATCTCGACGCTGCACCTCGCGGCCGCGCTGCGCGACAACGGCGGCGGGCGGCTGATCACGAGCGAGTTCGAGGCATCGAAGGTTGCACGGGCGCAGGCGAACCTGGCCGCGGCCGGGCTCGACGATCTCGTGGAGATCCGTGAAGGCGATGCGTTGCGCACGCTGGCCGTCGATCTGCCGGATACCGTCGACCTGCTGCTGCTCGACGGCGCGAAGGCGCTGTATCCGGAGATCCTCGCGCGGGTCGAGCCGCGGCTGCGGCCCGGCGCGTTCGTCGTCGCCGACAACGCGGAATACAGTCCCGACTATCTTGACTACGTGCGCGCACCGCGCAACGGCTACCTGTCGGTGCCGTTCGGCGGCGATGTCGAGTTGTCGATGCGGATTCGCTGAGGCCGGGTCGTTGCGCGACGGCCGGAGCAGCATCGTGGAAATGGAGGATAACTGATCAAATGGGTGCGGCAGTGACGCCCCGGATTCGGGTAGCCGTCGTCGTGCGTTACTTCAGGAACACGTAACGCGCGAAATACGGAAAACGGCCGACCGCATGCTCGGTCGAACACGCCGATTCCGGCGGCATGCCGCCCGCGGTGTCGAGCCGCTGCACGAAGCGCACGCCGGCGAGCGCGCCGGTCGTGGTCTTCGCGTCCGTTGCGGCCGGCGTCGCGGCGAGCAGCAGTTGCGGGATGCTGCCCGGCTGCGCGCCCGGCGCTTGCGCGAGCTTCTTGCCGGTGATCCGGCTGCCGTCGGTCGCCTCCCACGACGGCCCTGCGCCGTGCCGGACGACGAGCGTGCCGCTGCTGTCGAACAGCATCGCTTCCGGGTGCTGGAACACCCACATGAGCTTGTGTCCGGCGTCGTAGTCGCACGTGTAGACCTGCACGCCGGCCGCGGTCGTCGACAGCACGGGCGTGGCCGGCTGGGGCGGCGCGAGGCCGGCGGCTTCGTCGGCGTGGGCGGAGACGGTACAGACGGCCAGCGCAAGGCAGGCCACGGCGGCCGGCAGCGTGGCGCGTTGCAGGGAACGGCTTCGCATGGCAGGGCATCCTTTTAGGTCGGGTGAAGGTCAACCATCGGCAAACCCGTAAACGCTAGACGCCAATCGCGCCGGCCGCAATGCGCACATGACGATCGCGGCGATAGTCATGTGCGCCTGCCGATTCAGCCCGGGAACCTCAGGCCGCGCCGGCCGGCGTCGGCGCATGCTCGGCGATCAGGCGTTCGGCTTTCAGCGCGTCCCACAGCGCGGCCGGAATCGGCGCCGACGCGAGCCGCAGGTTCTCGTCGATGCGATCGGGGCGGCTCGCGCCGGGAATCACGGCCGCGACGGCCGGATGCGCGAGCGAGAACTGCAGCGCCGCCGCGCGCACGTCGACGCCGAACCGTTCGCTGATCTGCCGGATGCGCGCGACGCGATCGAGCATCGCCTGCGTGGCCGGCTGATATTCGAAGTGGGTGCCGCCGGCGAGCACGCCGGAGTTGTACGGGCCGCCGACGATGAGGCCGAGCCCGCGCGCGACGCTTTCCGGCATCAGCCGTTCGAGCGCGCCGGCATGGTCGAGCAGCGTGTAGCGGCCGGCCAGCAGGAAGCCGTCCGGGTCCGAGCGTTCGAGCGCGAGCGTGCACGGCTCGATCCGGTTCACGCCGAGGCCCCAGCCCTCGATGACCTTCTCGTCGCGCAGCCGCGTGAGCGCTTTCGCGGCACCCGACATCGCGACGTCGAACACGTCGAGCCAGTGCTCGCCGTGGAAGTCGATCGCCGGATCGTGGATCCACACGGTGTCGAGGCGGTCGGTGCGCAGCCGCTTCAGGCTCGCTTCGATCGAGCGCAGCGTGCCGTCTTCGGTGTAGTCGTAGACGATCCGGTTCGGCAGGCCGTGCTGGAACAGCCCGCCCTTCTCGCCGAGATCGCGCTGCGATGCGTCCTCGTGCTCGTCGAGCACGAGGCGGCCGACCTTGGTGCCGAGCGAATACGCGTCGCGCGGCCGGCCGGCGAGCGCTTCGCCCAGGCGCAGCTCGGCGAGGCCGGCGCCATACAGCGGCGCCGCGTCGAAGTAGCGGATACCGTTTTCCCAGGCGGCGTCGACCGTGGCCAGCGCTTCGTCGTTCGGGATGGCCCGATACATGTTGCCCAGCGGCGCGGTGCCGAAACCCAGGCGGGAAGGGAGCGTGATTCTCATGTGAATGCGCCGGTTACGCCGCGGCTTGCACGAGCGTCGGATAGTCGGTCAGGCCCTGCGCGCCACCGCCGAACAGCGTGTTGCGGTCATGCGGCGTGAGCGTGACGCCGGTGCGCAGGCGCTCGGGCAGGTCGGGGTTCGCGACGAACGGGCGGCCGAATGCGACGAGGTCGGCCCAGCCGGCGGCGATCGCTTCACGGGCGCGCTCGGCGGTGTACGCGCCGGCGTAGATCAGCACGCCGGGGTAGGCGGCGCGCAGCTGTTGCTTGAACACGACCGGCATCAGCGGTGCGTCGTCCCAGTCGGCTTCCGCGATGTGCAGGTAGCCGACGCCGAGTTCGCCGAGCAGCTTCGCGGCGGCGAGATAGGTCGTTTCCGGATCGTCGTCGACGCAGCCGTTCAGCGTGGTCAGCGGCGCGAGGCGGATGCCGACGCGCGATGCGTCGCCGGTGCCCTCGATCAGCGCCTGCGTGACTTCGCGCAGGAAGCGCAGCCGGTTTTCGAGCGAGCCGCCGTATGCGTCGGTGCGCGTGTTCGCGTTCGAGTCGATGAACTGGTTCACGAGATAGCCGTTCGCGCCATGCAGTTCGACGCCGTCGAAGCCGGCGTCGATCGCGTGGCGGGCGGCGGCGCGGTACTGATCGACGATCTCGCGGATCTCGTCGACGGACAGCGCGCGCGGCTCGGACGCCTGCACGAAGCCCGGCGTGCTGCCGTCTTCACCGGCGACGAACACGTTCACGCCCTTCGCCTGGAGCGGCGACGACGACACGGGTTGCTGGCCGCCGAGCAGGCTCGTGTGGCTCAGCCGACCGACGTGCCAGAGCTGCGCGAAGATGCGGCCGTGCGCGGCGTGGACGGCGTCCGTCACCTTGCGCCAGCCGGCGACCTGCGATGGCGTGTGGATGCCGGGCGTCCATGCGTAGCCCTTGCCGAGCGGCGCGATATAGGTGCCTTCGCTGACGATCAGGCCCGCACTCGCGCGCTGCGCGTAATACGCGGCCATCAGTTCGTTGGCTTCGTCGCCGGGCTGGCTGGCGCGCGAACGCGTCATCGGCGGCATCACGATGCGGTTCGGCAGCGTCAGCGTGCCGAATTGCAGCGGTTGGAAAAGCGGGTCTTGCTTCATGATGGGGTCCTGTCGGTGCCGCGGCCGGCTGGCCGCGGACGGGTCATATCGGATGAGAGCGCGGCGCGCTTAGTCCCACTTCGGCGCGAGGCCGGCCGGGTCGACTTCGCGCCCGTTGCGCTCGAGCGCGGCGATCTGCGCCATGTCTTCGCCGGTCAGGCGCAGCGTCTGCGCGAGCAGGTTGCTCGCGAGGTTCTCGCGCTTGGTCGACGACGGAATCACCGAGTAGCCGAGCTGCAGTGCCCAGGCGAGCGCGACTTGCGCCGGCGTCGCGTCGTGACGCTGCGCGATCGCGCCGATCACCGGGTCGCCGAGCACCTTGCCGTATGCGAGCGTCATGTACGACGTGACGTGGATGTCTTCGGCGTTCAGGAACTCGACCAGCTTGCGGTTCTGCAGGTACGGGCTCAGTTCGATCTGGTTCGTCGCGATCGCATCCTTGCCGACGGCCGCGATCGCTTCCTTCGTCAGTTCGATGTTGAAGTTCGAGATGCCGATCTGGCGCGTGAGGCCCTTCGCCTTCGCTTCGGCCAGCGCGGTCATGAACGCCTGGATCGACACGCCGTTGCCCGGGGCCGGCCAGTGGATCAGCGTCAGGTCGACGGTGTCGGTGCGCAGCTTGCGCAGGCTTTCCTCGAGGCTGGCGACCAGCTTTTCCGGTGCGTAGTTGTCGACCCAGATCTTCGTCGTGAGGAACAGGTCTTCGCGGCGCACGCCCGACGCGGCGATCGCTTCGCCGACTTCGGTTTCGTTGCCGTAGATCTGCGCGGTGTCGATCGCGCGGTAGCCGACTTCGAGGCCGTTACGGACCGAGTCGATGACAATCTGGCCTTGCAGGCGGAAGGTGCCGAGGCCGAATGCGGGAATGTTGCTCATGGTGGGCTCCTGAAAGGGCGGAACGGTTGCGGTATGGAAGGCATTCTGGCGTTTCGAACTGATGAGATAAACGCCGTTAGAGGTCAAAAATATTTGATTTGAAATCAAATATGGGTCGTGAATCCGGCCGGCGTGGCGCGATGCCGGCCTCAGGCGGTGCGCGCCAGCGGGTTCGCCGCGCCGTTCGCGTGGAACGCCGGCAGCACGTCCGACGCGATCTCCGACAGCGTCTCGTCGAGCGGGCGCCGGTTGCGGCGGAAATGCAGGCCGATGTGCTGCACGCCCGCGTCGCGCATCGCCGCGAGTTCTTCCGTCAGCGCGATGCGTCCGGCGCGCGCGCCGAAGCGGTGCCGCTGCAGCGGTTCGTGCGGGTCTTCCGCGAGGTCGAGGTGGATGAAGCTCACGTACGGCTTGTTGTCGGCCACCGCGCGCCAGTTCGCGGCGCGCTGCGCGTGATCGGCCGGCGTGCCCGGATACGCGAGGCAGCCGTCCATGTGCTCGCCGATCCACGCGGGCGTCTGCTGCGCGAGACCCGCGACGAGCAGCGGCACCGGCGAGCGTGCGGCCGGCAGGACGTCGAGCCCCGGCGGCAGATGCCCGCGCGCGCCGTCGCGCAGCAGCGCGATCTGGTCGCGGAAGGTCGCGCCGCGTGATGCGAAGTCGCGGCCGAACAGCGGATATTCGACCGGCCGGTCGCCGCTCGCGACGCCGAGCAGCAGGCGCCCGCCGCTCAGTTCCTGGATCGTCGCGGCCGATTTCAGCGTCAGCAGCGGTTCGCGCAGCGGCAGCACCACGGCCGCCGTGCCGAGCAGGATGTCGCGCGTGATGCCGGCGAGGTAGCCGAGATACGAGAACGTTTCGAACACCTGCGCGGCGTCGCCGAACGACGGGTCGTACACCGGCACGTCGCGCACCCAGAGTGCGCGGAAGCCGAGCGTGTCGGCCAGTCGCGCGAGCGCGGCGTGGCTTTCGAGGTCGGGCACGCCCGGGCGGCGGCCGTCATGCTGGCGCTTCGCGTCGCCGGCGGGCGACCAGTCGTTGTCGAGCGGCAGTTCGATGCCGATGCTGAAGCCGCCGTCGGCGAGCCTGGCGAGTGAGGTGGACATGGTTGGGATCTCCCTGCGTTCAGACCGCGCGCAGGCTGCCTGCGAGCCGGTGGAAATCGAGCGACGACGCGGTGAAGAACGTGTGCGACGTGCCGGCCGCGAAATCGTCGATATGGACGACCGTTGCGCGATCGGCTTCCTGCCACGCGATCGCGTAGGTCTCGCCGGCGACGTGCTGCCACGTGTATTCGACTTCGCCCCTGGCGCCTGCGTACGGGCCTTCGGTGATCTCGTAGCGCATGTGGAGGCCGTCCTCGTCGTACGCGTTGAGTGCGGTGAGGCCGTCGTAACGGACTTCGAAAGTCTTGCCGGCGAACGGCGGACGTCGGGTCGATGCGTTCATGCTGTCTGGCTCCTGCAAAAAGTGACGTTCAATGTGCGAGTTCGACGGGTTCGGCCGTGCGTTCGGGCAGGCCCGCGCCGCGGTCGAGGCGGCCGCTCAGTGCGGTCAGCGCGAATGCGCCGAGCGTGACGGCCGCCGCGATCCACGGCGTCTGGCCGAGGCCGACGTGCGCGACGATCAGGCCGCCGAGCGACGAGCCGCCCGCGACGCCGAGGTTGAACGCGGCGATGTTGAAGCCCGACGCGACGTCGGTGGCGTCTGGCGCGAAGTGGCGCGCCTGCTTGACGACGTACACCTGCAGGCCCGGCACGTTGCCGAAGGCGACCGCGCCCCACGCGAGCATCGTCAGCACCGCGAGCCACTTCACGTGCACCGTGAAGGTCAGCGCGAGCAGCACGATCGCGAGCAGCAGGAAGATCCGCTTGAGCGCCTTGACCGGGCCGACGCTATCGGCGAGCTTGCCGCCCCACACGTTGCCGAACGCGACCGACACGCCGTAGCCGACGAGCACGAGGCTGACCTGAGACGGCGTGAAGCCGGCGATCTGTTCGAGCAGCGGCGCCATGTACGTGAACGCGATCAGCGAGCCGCCGTAGCCGACCGCCGTCATCGCGTAGACGAGCAGCAGGCGCGGCTGGGCGAGCACGCGGAACTGGCGGGCGAGCGGCGCGGGCGGCGTCCGCGGGAGGCCGCGCGGCACGAACGCCACCGCGCCGAGGAACGCGACGAGGCCGAACAGCGCGACGATCAGGAACGTCGCGCGCCAGCCGAAGTGCTGGCCGATGAAGGTGCCGAGCGGAATGCCGGCGACGAACGCGACGGTCATCCCGCTGAACATCGTCGCGATCGCGCTGGCGGCCTTCTCCTTCGGCACGAGCGTGGTCGCGATGATCGAGCCGACCGAGAAGAACACGCCGTGCGCGAGGCCCGTGAGGATGCGCGCGACGATCAGCGATTCGTAGCTCGGCGCCTGCCAGGCGACGAGGTTGCCGACGGTGAACAGCGCCATCAGCGCGGCGAGCAGCGTCTTGCGCGGCACGCGGCCGGTGAGCGCGGTGAGGAGCGGCGCGCCGATCGCGACGCTCAGTGCGTAGAGGCTGACGAGCAGGCCGGCCGACGGCAGGCTGACGCCGAGATCGGCGCCGATCGTCGGGATCAGCCCGACGATCACGAATTCGGTCGTGCCGATGGCAAAGGCGCTGATGGTCAGCGCGAGCAGGGCGAGTGGCATGATGGGATCCTGGTTCCAGTAAGGATGGATCGCAGTGTGCCGCCTTTACTTTTGCGGAAAAACTGGTCTATAAACCAAATTGTTTTGATTTCAGATCAATAATGAAAATCACGCTCGACGAACTCCAGGCCTTTGCGGCCGTGGTCGACACCGGTTCGATCACGGCCGCCGCGCAGCAGCTCGACCTCACCGTGTCGGCCGCGAGCCGCACGCTCGCGCGGCTCGAGGAGAAGCTGAAGACCACGCTGCTGCGCCGGACCACGCGCCGGCTGGAACTGACGGAAGAAGGGCGCGCGTTCCTGCAGAACGCGCGGGCGATCATCGAATCGGTCGAGAACGCCGAGGAGCAGATGCTCGCGCGGCGCGAGATGCCGTCGGGGCGGCTGCGCGTCGATGCCGCGACGCCGTTCATGCTGCACGTGATCGTGCCGCTCGTGCGCGGCTACCGCGAGCGCTTCCCGAAGGTCGATCTGGAGCTCAACAGCAACGAAGGGATCATCGACCTGCTCGAGCGGCGCACCGACGTCGCGATCCGGATCGGCCGGCTCAAGGATTCGACGCTGCACAGCCGACGGATCGGCAACAGCCGGTTGCGCATCCTCGCGAGCCCCGCGTATCTCGAAGCGCACGGCCAGCCGCGCAAGGTCGAGGAGCTCGACAAGCACACGCTGCTCGGCTTCACGCAGCCCGAATCGCTGAACGTGTGGCCGATCCTCGGCGCGGACGGCGAGCCGTCGCGCATCGAGCCCGGCATCTGGTCGTCGAGCGGCGAGACGCTGCGGCAGCTCGCGCTGGATGGCGCGGGCGTCGTGTGCCTGTCGGATTTCATGACCGCGCAGGATCGCGAGGCCGGGCGCCTCGTGCAGGTGCTGGCGCGGCAGACGCTCGACGTCGAACAGCCGATCAACGCGGTGTATTACCGGAACACGGCAATTTCGTCGCGGATCGCGTCGTTCGTCGATTACATGATCGAGGTGCTGGGCGGCAGCGGGGGCAGCGGCGATGCGTCGTCGCGGCGCAAGGCTGCGTGGGTGGGGCCGCTGTAAGCGCGGCAGGCGGGAGGGGGAGGCGGGCGGCCGCCGTCATGCACCGGCGTGCCGCGCGGCGCTTGCGCCGCGGGCACGCCGTCGCGTGTTGTGCGCCTTATGCCTCTTCCGACCACGACATGTTGTCGCGCGCGAGCAGCGCCGACGAGGCCGCCGGCCCGAACGTGCCGGCTGTATAGAGGCGCGGACGATCGCCGAGCTGCTTCCAGCCGTCGAGGATCGGCTCGACCCACGACCACGCGGCTTCGAGCTCGTCGCGGCGCATGAAGTGCGTGAGGCGCCCGCGGATCACGTCGATCAGCAGCCGTTCGTACGCTTCCGCGCGCCGTTCCGGAATCGCCTGCTGCAGGTCGAGGTTCAGGCTCACGGGCACCATCTTCATCCCGCTGCCCGGTTCCTTCGCGAGCATCTGCAACTGGATCGACTCTTCCGGCTGGAGCTGGATCACGAGGCGGTTGCTGTAGTGGCGCGGGCCGCTCGGGATGATCGAGAACGGCATGTCCGCGAACTCGATCACGATTTCCGACTGGCGGCGCTGCAGCCGCTTGCCGGTGCGCAGGAAGAACGGCACGTTCGCCCAGCGCCAGTTGTTGATGTGCGTGCGCAGCGCGACGAAGGTTTCCGCGTGGCTGTCCGCCGGCACGTTCTCCTCGTCGAGGTAGCCCTTCACCGGCTGGCCGTCGACCGCGCCGGCCGTGTACTGGCCGCGCACCGTGTCGCGCGCGACGTCCGACAGCGCCATCGGCCGCAGCGAGCGCAGCACCTTCAGCTTCTCGTCGCGCACCGCGTCCGGGTCGAGCGACACCGGCGGCTCCATCGCGACGATGCAAAGCAGCTGCAGCAGGTGGTTCTGCACCATGTCGCGCAGCGCGCCGGTATGGTCGTAGAAGCCCGCGCGGCTGCCCACGCCCACGGTTTCCGCGACCGTGATCTGCACGCTGCGGATGCTCGGCGCCTGCCACAGCGGCCCGAAGATCGGGTTGCCGAAGCGCAGCACCATCAGGTTCTGCACGGTTTCCTTGCCGAGATAGTGGTCGATCCGATAGATCTGCGATTCCTCGAAGTGCTTGCCGACGGCATCGTTGATCGCCTTTGCCGACGCGAGATCGTGGCCCAGCGGCTTTTCGAGCACGACGCGCGAGCGCGAATCGACGAGCTTCGCAGCCGACAGGTTGTCGCAGATCGTCGTGAACAGCTCCGGCGACGTCGACAGGTAGAACACGCGAATCGCGTCGCCGCGCGCCGCTTCGCCGAGCCGCGCGTAGTCTTCCGGCGCATTCACGTCGATCAGCACGTACTTGAACAGGTCGAGGAAGCGGGCCCATGCGTCGGCGTCGAAGGCCTTGTCGTCGATGAACGGGCGCGACTGCTCGTCCATGAACTGGCGGTAGCCGTCGATGCCCCAGTCGCGGCGGCCGACCGCGATGATGCGCGTCTCCGGCGGCAGGTTGCAGTGCAGGTGCGCCATGTACAGCGCGGGCAACAGCTTGCGGGCGGCAAGGTCGCCGCCGCCGCCGAAGATGATCATGTCGACGGGCCGGTCGGCTTCGGTCTGGTTGGGCTGATTCGTCATGAAGTGGTTCGCGGTCTGAAACGGGTGAGCGTGGAACGAACGTCGAAGCGCCGGGCGCCGGTGCGTTGGCGCGCCAGTACGTGAAAACGCTAATAGTGCACGGTTTTGAGTGATTGCGTATGGGTTCGCCCATATGTAACAGCGCTTGAATTCGATACGTTGGCACGATTATGATTGAGCACTCACTCATTAAAGGAATCGAACGTGGCCCGACCGCGCAGTCCCGACAAGCACGACGCCATTCTCGCCGCCGCCGCCCGCGCGCTCGCGGAGGACGGCGCGAGCGCGACCACCGCGCGCATCGCGCGGCTCGCCGGCGTCGCGGAGGGCACGGTGTTCACGTACTTCGAAACCAAGGACGCGCTGCTGAACGCGTTGTACGTGAGCCTGAAGGCCGGGATGCGCGACGCGATGATGACCGGGTATCCGGAGCACGCGCCGGCCGAACAGGCGATGCGGCATGCATGGAACGGCTATGTGTCGTGGGGCGTCGCGAATCCGGAAGGACGGCACGCATTGCAGCAGCTCGGCGTGAGCGGTCGCATCGACGATGCGCATCGCGCGGTCGGGGCGGAGGGCTTCGGCGCGGTGCATTCGCTGCTGACCGAGCAGGCTGCGATGTCGAGCGGGCTGGCGCCTGGCGACGCACACGCGTTCTGTGCGGCGCTGTTCACGTCGATCGCGGAAACCGCGATGGAGTCGATCGCGCGTGCGCCGGCGCTGGCCGATGCGTACCGGGAAGCCGGGTTTCGGGCGTTGTGGGCCGTGTTGCACGCCGTGTGAGCGGCCGGCCGGTGTAACGGGAAAAGCAGGCGACGCGATGCGTTTGCGGCGGCAGTGATGTCAGGCAGGGCGATGGATCGCGTGAACGATCGCGTCATCGCTCATATTAATGAGTGAGTAATCATTCATTTTGTGGTTTCAACTTCATCGAGGTGTGAGAAATGTCGAAAGTCTGGCTGGTGACAGGGGCCGCACGCGGCCTGGGGCGCGCAATCTCGGAAGCGGTGCTGGCGGCGGGTGACCGGCTGGTGGCCGGTGCGCGCGATCCCGCGCGGCTCGCGGATCTGGAAGAACGGTATGCCGACCGGGTGCTGCCGATGGAGCTCGACGTGACCGACGCCACGGCGGCCGCGCATGCGGTGGCCGCCGCGCGCGACGCGTTCGGCCGCATCGACGTGCTGGTGAACAACGCGGGCTACGGTCATACCGCGCCGTTCGAGCAGATGCGCGCCGACGACTTCCGCGACCAGATCGAAACGAACCTGTTCGGCGTGATCAACCTGACGCGCGCGGTGTTGCCGACGCTGCGCGCGCAGCGCGCGGGCCACATCTTCCAGGTGTCGTCGGTCGGCGGGCGCACGTCGACGGCCGGGTTGTCCGCGTACCAGGCCGCGAAGTGGGCGGTGGGCGGGTTCAGCGACGTGCTGGCGAAGGAAGTTGCGCCGTTCGGCGTGCGCGTGTGTACGCTCGAGCCGGGCGGGATGCGGACCGAATGGGCCGCGCAGGCGAAGCGCGACGTCGACGGCCTGCTACCCGACTACCAGCCGTCGGTCGGGAAGATTCTCGAACTGCTCGGCGCGTACGGCGGCCATGAGGTTGGCGATCCCGCGCGGATCGCGGCGCTGATCGTCGAACTGTCGCGCCGCGACGATGTGCCGATGCGCCTGCTGCTCGGCGGCGATGCGCTGTTCGTGTGCGAGCAGGCGGAGAAGCAGCGCGCGGAAGAGGCGGCGCGGTGGCGGGATACGACGCTGTCGACGATGTTCCCGGACGCGAAACTGCCGGACGGGCTGCAGGCGCTGAAGGGGTTGGAGTGAGCGCTGACGCTCGAGTTGTCGGTGAAACCGGGTGAGCGGTGTGGACGGTCGCGCGAATCCGGGCTTGCAGTACGAGCAATCGCGCGCCGGCGCGCGATTGCTCGTTCGATACACCGCGCGATTTGAACAGCGCGGACGGCCGATTCGGATAAGAGCCGCTCAGGCTTCATTGATGTGCTGCCGGAAGATTTCCATCCAGCGCGCCTGTTCCTTCTCGCTCACCATCTGGATATGCCACTCGGTGTTCTCGATGTCCGCGACCCTGACGAAGAAGCCGCTCATGGCGTCCGCCTTCAGTTTCGCGAGGTGGTGATTGCCGACATTTTCGAGTGCGCCGGTCGCGCCGCCGAAGGCGGTCATGCGGGTCTGTCCTGCGTGCACTTTGCTGGCTTCCCAACTGCGAACGTCGCTGTACGGATAGGCCTTGACCTTCCATTTCTCAGCAACGGCGATGTGCTTCGTCTTCGTATTGATGGCGATGCCGCTATGTCCGTGGAAGAACGAATATCCGTCACCTTCGCTCAATGCGATCGCTTGCCGCACCTGCTGCTTCAGCTCCTTTTTCTTGGCGGATCCCCAGACCAGCATGCCCACGACAATCAAAAGAAAAATGATGAAAAGAAACATTTTTTGCTCGCTCGATGAAAGTTGCCTGAAATAGGCGAAGCAGGTTGCTTCGCCTCGCTACCGCCGCACGTTTGGCCGTCTTCTGACCGCAGCGGATGCATTCATCCGCCCAACGACCCCGAAGGTCGATTCTTGAACCCGCGTCATGACGCGGGTTTGCCGATTCCGGCGATTCCGTTTTCGTCGTGCCGGATGAGCTCGTGCCCCGGTACCTGCGTATTCGCCTGGAATGACGGATTTGTTCGCACTTTTTTTGGAAAGGCAGTCCGGGCCGCGCTGTGCCCGGGCTTTCGAGTGTGGTCGATCGGGCCGGGCGTGCAGAACCACTCCGGCAGTCGGATAAAAAAAAGCGAACAAATGCCGCGATCGCAATGAATAGGGGAGTAGAGCGGTCCGCGGAGTCGGGCCGTTGTCCTGAGGCGGCACTAGTCGCTTCGAACAGACCCCACTCTTGTCGAGGAACTCCATGACGAAGTTGTTCACCGGCGTTGCGGCAGCCGCCTGCATCGCGTCGTTTGCGTTGACCGGGTGCCACGCCGGTCCGTCGAAAGGCGACATCAAGGATGCGCTGAACACCGGGCTGGCAAAGGACGGCAGCGTGTGCTGGTCTGTCACCGACCGGAACGCGGTGTTTCCGCTGCGCGTATCAGCCGACATGCAACACATTCACCCGATTCTTCTCGGCATGAGGAAAGAGGGCTATGTCGCGCTGAGCCGTGTGACGGCAACGGGCTTCTTCGGTGGCGACATCCTCCAGGTGCAGGTCACGCCGGCGGGGGCCGGGAAAAACGTATGGACACCCGGGCAGGGCTTCTGTGTCGGTCGCAAGGTCGTGGACGAGGTCCGTCAGTGGACGGTTCCGAGCAGTGTTGAAGGTATGTCAGTGACCTACGTCGATTTCACGTGGAAGGTCGACGATCTGCCGGGCTGGGCAAATCGCGACGATTTTGCCGGTGTGGACGGCATGCGTGCGCCAGTGGCAGCCAAGGTAGCGCTGGTGAAGACGAACAGCGGGTGGCAGGTCCAACAATAAATCGGAAACCATCATGAAAATATCGATTGCGCTGAAAGCGTGCGGGGTTGCGGTACTGCTGACCGGTCTTGCGGCCTGTGGAGGGGGCGGTGGCGCTTCGGACGGACAGGCCGGACAGGCATCGACGGGAACCGGCAGCGTGGCGAATACGCCGGCTTCGCTTGTGCCGGTCGCTGCCGTGCCCGTCACATACTCGCCGGTCGGCGATGTGGCGATCGACTCGATCGGCTTCCTGAACGCGCTGCGTCAGACCATCGGCCTGCGCGTGCTTCCGCAAAACGCCGCGATTGCCAGAGCGGCGCAGAATCATGCGGACTACATGGTGGCGAACGGCGTGAACGGACACTACGAGATCGCGGGCAGGCCCGGTTTTACCGGCATCGATCCGCAAAGCCGGATTGCCGCGCTCTATCCGTCCGGCTTTACCGGTGAAGTCAATATCGTGCTCTCCGTGAGCGGCCCGTCCGCGTCAAACGGAATCGATTCGCTGCTGCCGATCCATACACTGATCGATGCACCGTTTCATCGCATTGTCATGCTGTCCGATTTTGGTGCCACGGGCGTGGCAGTCGATACGAATTTCGTGCCGGGTGCAGTGTCGTGGGCCGAGGCACTGAATATCGATTTCGCGGACAACGCGAAAACACTCGGCAGCAATCACCTCGTGGCTTATCCGTATGACGGCCAGACCGGAATATCGACAACCTGGGTCGCCAACGAAAATCCGAATCCGTTGAACGATGTGCCGCAATTCATCGGTGCGAATGTCGGCTATCCGGTGACACTGCAGGGCGCGAGTACCGACAAGCTGTCGATCCGGTCGTTCCTGATCACATCGCAAGGGACGAACGTGCCGTGCCAACTGGTGGATCCCGATACGGCGTCGATCGGCGCCGAACTGCATGGTGCGGCGGTCTGCACGCCGCTGCATCCGTTGCAGGCCGGTGCGCCGTACACAGCCACGGTGAGCGGCATCAGGAACGGTCAGCCATTTACCGTCGACTGGAGCTGGACGACTGCGTCGTGATGTTTCGAACGGTGAGTCGCGCCCTATGCGGGCCGGACGATCCACCGAATTTCATGCCGACTCGCTATTGGGCCATCGTATAATCCGCCGACGACCAGAACTGGATACCGATATCATCAGAAACACTGAAAGGTAAATATAAGAAATTTACCCGTTTCGATGAATCACCCAGCAATACCGGACTTGATCGGCTTCTCACGGGGAAAGAGATGCAGTTCAGTTGTGCGCGCAACTTGCGCCAAATAACGGGCGCGAATATCAGCGGGCGCACCGCCGGTTTCAGCCGGTTGAATGCATGGCTCGTTGCATTGCTTGCCGCCGCGTTCTCATTGCCCGGCGGCGCAGCGGAGCCGCAGCCTTCCACATCCGCTTATGTTGCTTCCGCGCCGCGCGTCGCACTCGTCATCGGCAATGCGGTCTATCGTGGCGCCGATCGCCTAGGCTCACCGTTGTCCGATGCCGGACTCATTGCCGCAAGCCTGCGATCGGTCGGTTTTACCGTCGATCTCGAAGAGAATCAGACGCGCGGCCAAATGCTCGATGCGCTGGACCGTTTCGGCAAGGTGGCGTCCAAAGCTGCAATTGCCCTCGTCTATTACGCCGGTCACGGATTCGAGAACGGTGGCGAGAACTACCTGATTCCTGTCGACCTGCCCGTGCCGATCGGCAAGGTGACGCACGCGGATCTTCAACGCTATGCGATTCCGTTGCGCTACGTACGAAGTTCCGCGAGCAGCGGCGCGCCGCGTGCCGTGATCGTCTTGCTCGATGCATGCCGTAGCCCTGCGGTGCGCGGGGCGGGCAGGCAGGTGATGACGAAAGTGGACGCGGGGCATGGCGAACTCATCGCTTTCGCGACCCAACCCGGCGGAGTGGCGCTCGACTCGTTCTGGCTCGGGGCAACCCGCTACGACCACAGTCCGTTCGCCTACTACCTGAGTCAGCAGATGCGGACAGGCGATGACATGCTGACCATGCTGAGGCACACGCAGATCATGGTATCGGGCGCAACGGCCGATACGCAGCGGCCCTGGTTCAACGATGGCCTGGTCGGCGATCTGAAGCTGTCGGACTCGGCGGCGCCGGGGCCGCGCATGAGCGTGCGTCAACCGGCCGCGCTGCTCTCGGTATCGCGCGGGGCGACGGCGGAGCCGGTTGCAGCGCCGGATGCGAGTGACGCTGCTCCCGCTGTAGCGGGGGCAGCCCGCTGGGATGCGGAGGTGAGCCGCATGCTCGCACTGCTTCCCGACATCTGGCAGAACCCCGACGTGGCGAATCGCATTCACGACCAGGCCGAACAAGGCGACCTCTTCTCGATGACCGCGATGGCGATGGCATTGCAGAACCGTCCGCCGATGCTTACCGATCAGATCTGGTACCGGATGCGTGCGCAAGCGACGGCGTACGCCGTCTATGCGGCCGGTCGCCGCTATCCGCTCGCGGAAGCGCTGTACGGCAACTGGAGACTGAACGAAGCGCGCGAGCCGGCCGACCTCTATACCGCCGCGCTTTTTCTGCAACACGCCGTGGACGACGGTTTCGTCAAGGCAACCGAGAAACTGATTCCGCTGCTTCCGAAAGTCGGACGTGCCGCCTCCGTTGATCAATACCGGGCGCGCTACCGCGACGCATACGGGCGGGATCCGGTGCTGACGACCGTTGACTGAGTGACGCGCATGCGATTGCCGAGAGCGCTTGCTGCAGGCAAGCCGGAAACTTAAAAACAGACGAGGGGAAAGTCGGTGAGTAGAGATCAGGAAGGTTATTCAAGAAACGATCAGGGCGGATTCAGCGACCCGGGTGCAGGCGTCGGTTCGGAATACCGGCAGTCCAGGGCTGGGGTCAACTATTCCGATACGATCGATTCGGCGAGGTCCAAGGTCAATTACGACCGGTTTCAGGAGCTGCAAGGGGAGTATCAGTCGGCCGCGCAAGCGAGCGACGTCGCGGACTTCGAATTGGCCATGAAGACCCTGGGACGCCTTCTCATAGTGGGCTTCTGGTGCCTGGTTGTCTTCACCGTGTACAAGACGGCATCGATCTTTGTTGCCGGCGTTCAGACGACCCAGGCGCGTGTGGTCGCCGCGCCGGGCTATCTGGACGAACTCCCCGAGTATCTGGAAGCGCCCGAAAAGCCGATTCGCATCGGCCTGACGCCCGATTCCGCCAGGGAAACGCTGATCGACAAGCTGACGCCGATGATCACCAGTCACGCCGTCGTGATGCGGATGGTCGACAGTTGCGCGCAAGCATGCGAACAGCCGTCCAGTGCCGAGATGCTGAAGCATGTCCGCTTCGTCAAGCCGGCACAGATGCAGAACTTCCTGCAACTGGCTTGCCAGAAGAATGAATTCAACAATCTCTATATCGGCGGCAACTACGTGATGAAGTCGTTCCGGGGGAAGATCGTCCTCGAACCGACGGCGACGGGATGTCACGTTCGCGATTACCAGAACGTCAGGACGGTGTTCGAGCCAACCAGGCAGGGCTACTTGAAGTTCAACCAGAAGGATCAGTCAAAGATCCGCGAGACCGGCTATGGCGTTGCGTTGAAGTATGCGGGGTTGCTCGCGGCGGAAGTGGCCGTGCTGGGCTGGTGGTTCATGCGCAAGAAAAGGAAGGCTGCCTGAATTCAGGCCGGAGCCGGTGCGCCGGGGTGCGGTGCGGCCGAACATGGCAAGTGCCCACGCGGCACAAGAGGGTGTTGTTCGTTTGAATCATTGGTGTTCGATCATGACCGTCCACGAAGAAGAGCATCCGAACGCGTTTCCGGGAGGGGGATCCCTGCGCGACTTCATGCACAGCGAGCGGTTCAAGCCGTTTCTCCTGAGCGCGCGTACCGCGTTCTACCGGTTTGCAGGGAGGCATTATCACTGGTCGTTTCGCGAGGACGTGGAAGACGCGTGGCAAGCGACGGTCGTCGATGTGTTTCTCGACAAGCCGGACAACTTCAAGAATCCTTCGGAAATGGCAGGGGCGCCGGAGCAGTTCGAGGCGGTACTGACGCGTTACCTGGGAAAGGCGGCCATCAACAAGCTGTCCACGCGTCTCGCATCGCTCGGTAAATCCGCGCAGCGCTTTCAGTCGCTCGACGGCATGGTCGCCGACGGCGTGGACTTCGACAAGCTGCTGTACGAAGGCGGGCACACGGCTCCCGGGGCGGAGGCGGACGCCGAGGCGACAGGCATGAAGCGGCTCCTCGACGCGTGTCTCGCGAAGCTGTCCGCGCTCGCACGCGAGACGTTCAAGCTTGCATTGCAGGGCTATACGGACACCGAAATCCAGGCGCTGACTCGAACCGGGTCGGCGAATGCAATCCGTCGTCGCGTATCGGAGACCAAGTCGACGGTCGTCGAGTGCGTGCGACGGAAATCGGGAGGCAAGCATGACTGACGCTCAGGGTCCGGTGTCCGGCGACGACGATGTCCTGATTGCCTACCTGCGCAATCAGCTCTCCGACGATGAGCGTCAACGCGTCGTCGAACGCCTGCGCGACGATGCAGCATTACGCACGGAACTGCAGATCCTGGAAACGGCGGCGGAGCTGTTCTGGGAGGAGAGCATGGCTGCCACCGAGGAGCAGTCGTACGCGACGACGTCCGCGCGGCTGGGATTGGCTCCGGAGGGCAACGAAACACGGGCGCAGCCCGAAGCGCACGTCGCGCGATCGTCATGGGTCGGACGGCTGCGCAGATGGATGGTCGACCATGCGGCGGTCCTTCAGCCCGCACTCGTCGCGCTCGTCGTCGTACAGGCCGGCGTCATCGCCCACTATGTCGGAAGCGACGGGGGCGGCGCAGACGTGACGATCACGCGCGGTTCGACGGGTTCGTGCGGCGACGTGTGGCTTACGTTCAGGGACGGCGTCGCGGAACGGGAGATGCGTCGGATGCTGGTGTTGTACGGCGGCAGCATCGTCGACGGTCCGGACGAACAGGGGCGCTACCGCGTCGGGTTTGCCGATGCCGCGGCCCGGCACGCGTTGCTCGGGAGTCCGGATGCCGCGAAGCTCGTGTCGCACGCCGAGTCGCCGTCGGGGTGCTCCGCGAGCGACCATGAATCCGGGGGAGAAAAACGATAGCCGGATGCGAAGAACCAGGCAGGATCCACAATCTCAACCAAAAGACCAATCATGAAAAAGACCATGCTCTCGCTCGCCCTGCTTGTCGCATCGACTGCAGGATATGCCGCACCGTACTACGGCAGTTTCACCGTCCAGGGGCACAAGATCGTTCTGTACAGCGACCAGGATTCCCGTGTCGATGCCACCCACGGTTGCGAAACCTTCGACCCGAACGGCAAGCGCAGTCCGGATCGCTGCTCGTGGGCATACAACACGACGGATCAGGACAGTTTTGGCGTCATGTACTTCGCGTCGACGTACAAGCGCTCGTCGAACGGAATCAAGACGACCGTGATCGTTGGCCCACGCCTCCATGCGGAAGCCGAGGCACGCATGAAGAACGACAAGCTCTTCACCTACCATCCCGGCGCGATCGTTCAGGTGATCCAGGAGTCGCATGACAGCGACGGCACCCAGCACGACTATATGTTCCTGTACGACACGCGCGAAATCGAACGCTAGGCCGAGGCGGTGTCGGTGATCGTTGCCGACGGCGTAGCGCCGCCTGTACGTGCCGAAGTGGTTTGGATTGCTTGAAGAAGGGGGGGCAATGAAGTTTCATCTATTGACGGTGTCGATGATCGGCATGGTGCTGCTTGCAGGGTGCGGAAACAGCGATCCTCAAGCGGAAGCGTTCGCGGCGATTCAGGCGAAAAGCCCGAGGGCCGTTCGTGTCGACAATGATTTTTACGGCCCGGCGGACGAGCCGTACGAGAAGTTTCCCGAAGTGGTGTCGCGTTACCGGGACGCGCTCGGCAATGTGTGGACCGTGACCTACATCAATTTCAACCCGGTGACGCTCCGGATGAATCGGCTGATCATCTCCGTGGGCACGCATGCCGCCACCGGTGTGCAGCGACATAGGGACAACGATGTCGAAGTCAAGTTCGGCGACTACTACTACGGCTTCACGCCGGGCCAGTATCTGACGAACGGGTCCATCAAGATCGTTGACGTCGACGAAGCGTCCCATACGCTGGTCATGGAGCAGTTCTATCAGTTGAGTCCGAAGAAATACCTGCGTCTGGCAGCCGCGAGCGCTGGTTGAGGTCGGCAGCGCCCGCGGCCGCGGGATCGGCGGGCGCTGCCGTCATATCAACCTGCCTGTTCCACCAGCGCGTGCAATTCCTGCCCGGCCTTCGCGATCGCTGCTTGCACCGCATCGGCACCCAATACGGTGCCTTCCACGCGCACTTCGCGGATGTCGGTCATCCCGATGAACCCGAGCAGATGCTTCAGATAGCCGGACTGGTAGTCGAAGGGCGCATACGGGCCTTCCGAAAAGACGCCGCCGCTGGCGGTGACCAGATAGACCTGCTTGCCTTCCACCATGCCGGCGACGCCGCTTTCGCCATAGCGAAACGTGACCTGCGGCCAGATCACGCGGTCGAACCACGCGCGCAGCTGCGTGGACGGGCCGAAGTTGGTCATCGCGGAGCCGATCACGACGATGTCGGCGGCGCGCAGTTCGTCGATCAGCACTTGCGCCAGCTCGACGGCCTGCGCCTGTTCGGCGCTGCGCGCGTCCGGCGGCAGCATGCGGCCGACGATGTAAGCGTCGTCGATATGCGGCAGCGGATCGGTGGAGAGATCGCGCAAGGTCACGGCGCTGTTTGCGTCGCGCGCCGCGAGTTGCCGCGCGAGGTCGTGCGCGAAGCGCGTGGACAGGCTGTCGGTGCTGCGGGGGCTGGATGTGATCAGCAGGATGCGGCTCATGAGCGTTCCTTTCGGGATAAGATGAGCACCCGGTAACTTTTGATAACTCGGTTACCGAAATGCATGTGGAATGCTAGGGTTCGCACCCGGGCACCACAAGAACGCACAGGGTTGTGCCCCAGTCACATCGATGTTCCCGCCACCATGCCCCGACCCAGCGACAACGACTGCCAGGCGACCCGCCAGATCCTCGATCGCATCGGCGACAAATGGAGCCTCTACATCATCGCCACGTTGAACGACGGTACGCGGCGTTTCAACGAGCTGAAACGCGAGATCGAAGGGATTTCGCAGCGCATGCTGACGCTGGCATTGCGTGGGCTGGAGCGCGACGGGCTGGTCACGCGGACGGTGTTCGCGACGATTCCGCCGCGTGTCGACTACGCGCTCACGCCGCTCGGTGAAACGCTGCTGGAGCCCGTGATGGCGCTCGTCATGTGGGCGGAGAAAAACAAGCAGCCGATCGCGCAAGCGCGCGAGCGTTTCGACGAGGCGGCCGCTGCGGTGCCGGAGCCGGGCGAGGGCGTCGTTTATCGGCGTCGATAGAGGGCGCGGCACGGCCGCCGCGTCCCCGAACGTCGCGTGCGCTCAACGCCCCAGCGCGTAAAACTCCGCGTTGGGCCGCATGTTCGTCACGTTCGCGATGCGGTTCGACATCCCGAAGAATGCCGAGATCGCCGCGATGTCCCAGACGTCCTCTTCGGTAAAGCCATGCGACTTCAGCGCGTCGAAGTCCGCTTCGCCCACCTGATGCGCGGTCTGCGACACCTTCATCGCGAAGTCGAGCATCGCCTTCTGCCGGGCGGTGATGTCGGCCTTGCGGTAGTTGGTCGCGACCTGATCGGCGATCAGCGGATCCTTCGCGCGAATGCGCAGGATCGCGCCGTGCGCGATCACGCAGTACTGACACTGGTTCACGCTGCTGGTCGCCACGACGATCATTTCGCGTTCGGCCTTCGTGAGATTGCCCGGCTTGTCCATCAGCGCGTCGTGGTACGCCATGAACGCGCGAAACTCGTCCGGGCGATGCGCGAGCGTGAGGAACACGTTCGGGATGAAGCCCGACTTTTCCTGGACGGCCGCGATGCGTTCGCGAATGTCGTCGGGCAGGTCTTCAAGAGCTGGCACCGGGAAGCGGCTGATGGGAGCGTTGTCTGCAGCGGTCATGAGGTCTCCTGGATGAAGTGGCCCGGCCGGTCTCGATGCACGAGCCGCCGGCCTGAAAACAAACGACGGGGTGCCGTCGCGCGTGTCACGCGTTGACGTCCACGACGATGCGGCCGCGTACCTTGCCGCCGATCAGTTCGCCGGCGAGCGGAATGGCGTCGCCGAGGCCGACCTGATGACCGATCGCGCCCAGCTTCGCGACGTCGAGATCGGTCGCGAGCCGGCGCCATGCCTCGAGCCGTTCGGCGCGCGGGCACATGACGCTGTCGATGCCGACGAGCGTGACGCCGCGCAGGATGAACGGCGCGACGGTGGCGGGGAAATCCATGCCGGCGGCGAGGCCGCAAGCCGTCACGACGCCGCGATAGCGCGTCGTCGCGCAGACGTTCGCGAGCACGTGGCTGCCGGCCACGTCGACGGCGCCGGCCCAGCGTTCCTTGCCGAGCGGCTTGCCGGGTTCGCTGAATTGCGCGCGATCGAGAATCTCGGCGGCGCCGAGCTGCCGCAGATAGTCGGCGTCCGCCGGTCGGCCGGTCACGGCGACGACGCGATACCCGAGCCGCCCGAGGATGGCCGTGGCGACGCTGCCCACCCCGCCTGCCGCGCCGGTCACGACGATGTCGCCGTCGTCGGGGCGCACGCCGTGCCGTTCCAGCGCCATCACGCACAGCATCGCGGTGTAGCCGGCCGTGCCGATGGCCATCGCCTGTTGCGGCGAAAACGCCGACGGCAGCGGCACCAGCCAGTCGCCGTCGACGCGCGCCTTCTGCGCGAGGCCGCCCCAGTGCGTTTCGCCGACGCCCCAGCCGTTGAGCACGACGCGGTCGCCCGCGCGGTAATCCGGATGCGTGCTGTGCTCGACTTCGCCGACCAGGTCGATGCCCGGCACCATCGGGAACTTGCGGACCACCGGGCTCTTGCCGGTGATCGCGAGCCCGTCCTTGTAGTTCAGTGTCGAATAGCCGACGCGGATCGTCACGTTGCCCTCGGGCAGTTGCGCGTCGTCCAGCGTTTGCAGCCGCGCGTGCTGGCCGGTGTCGTCCTTGTCGATCACGATGCCCTGGAACATGCGTTCTCCTTTTTTAGACCGATCGTCTAGTCAATGGCAAAAAAACTCAGTGGCGCGGCAGGCCACTGAAGAAAAACTGTGCGAACAGCTTGAGCGGCACGTCGCTGCGTTCGAGCTTCGCGCGCAGCACGGCGCCTTCCCAGCCGATCCAGAAAAACGCGGCCAGCTCGGCGACGTCGGCGGAGGCCGCCAGCTCGCCCGCCTGCTGCGCGGCGGCCAGGCAGTCGGCCAGACGGCGCTGCCAGTCCTCGAACGTGGCGCGCAGCCGCGCGCGGAAGCTCTCGGGCAGCGCGCCCATTTCCTGGCCGAGGTTGCCGATCAGGCAGCCTCGGCTGTACGCGTAGCGGGCCATCCCTTCGCACGCGTCGTCGACGAACGCGCGCACGCGCTCCAGCGGCGTGCGGTCGAGCTGGCTGAAATGGCGGTCCAGCTTGCGGGCGAAGAATTCGGCGTAGCGGTCGATCAGCTCGAGGCCGAACGCCTCCTTGCTGTCGAAGTAGTGATAGAACGAACCCTTCGGCACGCCGGCGCGGCCGAGGATCTCGTCGAGCCCGGTGGCCGAGAAGCCCTTTTCGGTGAGCACCTCCAGCCCGGTGCGCAACAGCATGTCGCGCGTGGCGACGAGGTCCTCGTGTTGTTTGGGGGGCCTGCCGCGACGGCGAGGCGGGTCGGTTCGAACGTCCATGGGTGAATAATAGACCGTTCGTCTCAAAAATCAATGGCTGACATGACGATGGACGTGAACGGCGCGCCGGGCGACGTCGATCGGGCCGCGCTCGTCCGTATTAACCCTGATTAACAAAGCTTATCGCGGTGAAAAATTCCGCATCTTATTGAACCGATATCGGCTCGATATAGTGGCTCGCTTTACCGCACGCAATCGCCCGCGTGCGCAGATACGCTGACAAACAGCAGGAGCCGCTTGATGACCACCGACGTTCGACTCACCGAAATCGAAGACCTGATGCCCGCCGCCGGCGGGCTGCGCGAGATTCGCCACCACATCCACCATCACCCGGAGCTCGCGTACGAGGAGCACGAAACGGCCGCGCTCGTCGCGGACAAGCTCGAGCAATGGGGCTGGCAGGTGACGCGCGGGGTCGGCAAGACGGGCGTGGTCGGCACGCTGCGCGTGGGCGACGGCAAGCGCAGTATCGGCATCCGTGCGGACATGGACGCGCTGCCGATTCTCGAAGCGACCGGCCTGCCGTACGCGAGCGGCGCGCACGGCAAGATGCACGCGTGCGGCCACGACGGCCACACGACGATGCTGCTCGGCGCCGCGCAACATCTCGCGAAGACGCGCAACTTCTCCGGCACCGTGCACCTGTATTTCCAGCCGGCGGAAGAGCACGGCGTCGACAGCGGCGCGAAGAAGATGATCGACGACGGCCTGTTCGAACGCTTTCCGTGCGATGCCGTGTACGGCATGCACAACCATCCGGGCGCGGCGCCGGGCGTGTTCCTCACGCGGCGCGGCCCGTTCATGTCGGCCGGCGACAAGGCGATCATCTCGATCGAAGGCGTCGGCGGCCATGCGGCGCGCCCGCACCTGACGGTCGACCCGGTGGTCGTCGCGGCGAGCATCGTGATGGCGCTGCAGACGATCGTCGCGCGCAACATCGACCCGTCGCAGCCGGCGGTCGTCACGGTCGGCTCGATGCACGCGGGCACCGCGAACAACGTGATCCCGAACGGCGCGCGCCTCGAACTGAGCGTGCGTTCGTTCAGCCCGGAAGTGCGCGCGCTGCTCAAGCGCCGCATCGTCGAGCTGGCCGAGTCGCAGGCCGCGAGCTACGGCGCGACCGCGAACGTCGAGTACATCGAAGGCTATCCGGTCGTCGTCAATACGGATGCCGAAACGGATTTCGCCGCGCAGGTCGCGCGCGAGCTGGTCGGCGATGCGCACGTGGTCGAGCAGGCCGACCTGCTGATGGGCAGCGAGGATTTCGCGTTCATGCTGCAGCAGCGGCCGGGGTCGTTCGTGCGGCTCGGCAACGGCGAAGGCGAGGACGGCTGCATGGTGCACAACCCGAAGTACGACTTCAACGACCGCAACCTGCCGATCGGCGCGGCATTCTGGACGCGTCTCGTGGAGCGTTACCTCGGGCAGTAACCGGGCGGCGGCGGGCGGCCGGCGCGTCAGGCCGCATTGAGAGGAGACACGTAGCATGCAGAAAGACCATCTCGCGCTGCACCCCGCGTCGACGGGGGCAGCCGGAACCGATGCGCACGGCGCGCCTGCCGTCACACGGCGCGGCGCGATCGCCGCGGCCGTGATCGGCAACTGGCTGGAGTTCTTCGATTTCACCGTGTACGGCTTCTTCGCGGTGCTGATCGGCAAGCTGTTCTTCCCGTCGAGCGATCCGACCACGTCGCTGCTGCTGTCGGTCGCGACCTTCGCCGCCGGCTTCTTCACGCGGCCGCTCGGCAGTGTCGTGCTCGGCGTCTATGCGGACCGCAAGGGCCGCAAGGCCGCGCTGAACCTGACGATCATGCTGATGGCGCTCGGCACCGGCCTGATCGCGATCGCGCCGACCTACGCGCAGGTCGGCGTGGCCGCGCCGCTGCTGGTCGTCTTCGCGCGGTTGCTGCAGGGCTTTTCGCAGGGCGGCGAGTTCGGCGCGGCGACGTCGACACTGATCGAGCAGGGCGGCACGTCGCGCCGCGCGTTCCGCGCGAGCTGGCAGCTCGCGACGCAAGGCGGCGCGGCGTTGATGGGCTCGGGCTTCGCGGCGCTGCTGTCGAACACGCTGACGAAGGACGCCCTCGAAGGCTGGGGCTGGCGCCTGCCGTTCCTCGTGGGCGTGCTGATCGCGCCGGTCGGCATGTATCTGCGCCGCCGGCTCGCCGACGATGCGCCCGGCGACAGTCATCACGGGATCGAACGCGGCGTGCTGCGCGAGCTGTTCTCGCAGCATACGCGTACGGTGGTGCTGCTGATGCTGACGGTGATGGGCGGCACGGTGTCGACCTACATCCTGACGTTCTACATGCCGACCTACGCGATTCATACGCTCGGCCTGCCGATGAAGCTGTCGATGTTCGTCGGCGTCGCGTCGGGTTGCGTGATGCTGGTCACGTGCCCGCTGTTCGGCTGGCTGTCGGATCGCCTGGGCAGCCGGCGCATGCCGATCTTCGTCGGGCGCGGCGTGCTCGTGCTGCTGCTGTTCCCCGCGTTCTGGCTGATGAACCATCATCCGACGCTGTCGGTGATCCTGCCGCTGACCGCGCTGATGCTGCTGTTCTATTCGCTCGGGTCGGCATCGGAAATGGCGCTGATGTGCGAGTCGCTGCCGCGCCACGTGCGCGCGACGGGCATCTCGATCGCGTATGCGCTCGCCGTGACGATTTTCGGCGGCACCGCGCAGCTGATCGCGACGTGGCTCGTGAAGACGACGGGCAGCAAGCTCGCGCCGGCCGGCTATGTGGCGGCGTGTGTGGTGCTGTCGCTGATCGCGGTCGCGATGCTGCGCGAGACGGCGCGCGAGTCGATGGACTGACGTGACGTGCCGCGGGCGGCGCGTTGCGCTTACCGCCCGCGCACGGTCCTCAGGTACGACGCGAGCATCGTCGCCAGTTCCTGCGCGGCCGGCGTCAGCGGCACGGCCGCGCGCTGCAGCAGGCAGATGTCCTGCGATTCGGCCTGCTCGCGCACGGGCACCTTCGCGAGCGCGCCGGCGAACGGCCCGTGGCGCGTCACGGCTTCGGTTTCGAGCGACAGGCAATCGGTCTGCGTGACGAGTTGCAGCGTCTCGAACATCCCTTCGACGGTGGCGAGGATCCTCGGCGGCGGCAGGCCGTGCACGTCGAAGTACGCGAGCAGCCGGTTGACGACCGGATCGGCGCTCAGGTTCGGCGAACGCGTCGACACCCACGCGTAGTCGGCCAGCTCGGCAAGCGATTGCGCGTGCCGCTGCGGATGGCCGCTGCGGCAGACGACCACCGGCGCCGACGCAAGCAGCGGCGTGACCGCGAGATCGGTCGTGTCGGTCTGCTTCGCGACGATCGCGATCGCGAAATCCACCGCGTTTTCGCGCAGCCAGCCGATCATCATCCGCGACGTGCCGGTGCGCAGGTGCACGTCGACCTTCGCGAAGCGCTCGCGGAAGGCCGTCAGCACCGGCGCGAACGCGTCGATCAGCGGTTCCGCCACCAGGCCGAGCGTGACGGTGCCTTCGTACGCGCCGCTCAGTTGCCGGATCTCGTGCTCGACCTGTTCGCATTCGCCGAGGATCGCGCCCGAACGCGCGAGCAGCCGCTGGCCGACGGCGGTCGGCACGATCCCGCGATTGGTGCGCGTGAACAGCGTTGCGCCGAGCGTCGCCTCGAGCCCCTGCAACTGCTGCGTGACGCCGCTTTGCGCGAGATCGAGCGCGCGTGCGGCGGCGCGCAGGCTGCCGTGCTCGACGACGGCCTGGAAGATGCGAAGCTGGGACAGCGTGAACGCCATGGTCGAGCGCGATGCCGTGATCGGAAAGAGTGATCATGATAAGACAGTCGCGCGTTCCGGCGGCGGCGTGCGCGCACTACGATCGCAGGCAGTCCGGCTCATGCCGTTTGTTTCTCTTCCAGCGCTCCGTCGACCATGAAAAGCATGCAACGCGTCCGTCGCCTCCTCTTTCCGCTGGTTTCCCTGTGCATCGGATTCGCGGCCGCGCCCGCGCATGCGCTCGACGCGCACCTGGTGCGTCTCGGCATCGACCCGACCTATCCGCCGATGGACGCGAAGGCACCCGACGGCAGCCTGAAGGGCTTCGACGTCGATCTCGGCAACGAGATCTGCCGCCGCGCGCAACTGCGCTGCCAGTGGGTCGAGCTGGAATTCTCAGGGATGATCCCGGCGCTGCAGGCGCGCAAGATCGACGCGATCCTGTCGTCGATGGCGATCACCGGGAAGCGCGAGAAGCAGATCCTGTTCTCGTCGAAGCTGTTCCGCTTCAAGTCGCGCCTTGTCGCGCGGCCCGCGCTCGGGCTCGGCAGCACGACCGCGTCGCTCGCCGGCAAGCGCGTCGGCGTGCAGTCGGGCACGCAGTTCGAATCGTGGGCGCTCGCGCACTGGGCGCCGGCCGGCGTCAGCATCGTGCAGTACAAGAGCCAGGACGACGTGTTCGCCGATCTCGTCAACGGCCGGCTCGACGCGGCGCTGCTCGGCGCGGTGGAAGCCGACTACGGATTCCTGCGCCAGCCGAAGGGCAAGGGCTTCGCGTTCGTCGGTGCGCCGCTCGACATGGGCGATCGCGGCGTCGGGATCGGGATGCGCCAGTCGGACACGGCGCTCAAGGCGTCGATCGACGGCGCGATCGCGTCGATGCTGAAGGACGGCACGTACGACCGGATCGCGAAGAAGTACTTCGATTTCAACCCGTACGGCGATTGAGTCGCGCCGTTCTCCCGTTTTCTCCGTTCTTCCTCATTCGAGATCATCGATGCAGATTCGCACCACGCCGCTCCTGTCGCCGTCGATCGGCACGCAGCGCACGCTGACGAGCTTCCATTTCGGGCCGGCCGACGCCGGCCGCAAGATCTACCTGCAGGCCGCGCTGCATGCGGACGAAACTCCGGCGATGCTCGCCGCGGTCGTGCTCAAGCAGCGTCTTGCGCAACTCGACGCCGACGGCCGGCTCACGGCCGGGATCGTGCTCGTGCCGGTCGCGAACCCGGTCGGCCTCAATCATCATCTGCTCGGGCAATTCATCGGCCGCTTCGATCTCGCGAGCGGGCGCAACTTCAATCGCGGCTTCCTGCCGCTCGCGGAGATTGCCGCGCAGGCCAGCGACCGGCTCGGCGCGGACCCGGTGCGCAATCGCGCGATCGTGCGCGAATGCGTCGGCGCGGCGCTCGACGACATCGCGCCGCGCACCGAATTCGATGCGTTGCAGCTCGCGCTGCTGAAGCTGTCGCATGACGCCGACGTCGTGATCGACCTGCATTGCTCGCTCGAAGCGGTGATGCACGTGTACACGAGCGACACGGCGTGGCCGCAGGTCGAGCCGCTCGCGCGCTATCTCGGCGCGCAGGTGTCGTTGCTTGCGGAGGATTCGGGCGGCCATGCGTTCGACGATGCGCATCACCTGCTGTGGTCGCAGTTGCGGCAGCATTTGCCGGCGCACACGCCGATGGCGGCGGGCACGGTGGCCGTGACGGTCGAATGCCGCGGGCAGCGCGACGTGACATATGAATACGCGGAGCGCGACGCCGATGCGCTCGTCGACTATCTGGTGTGGTGCGGCGCCGTGAACGGCGAGCGCACGCCGCTGCCGGCGCTCGCCGCGCCGGCCACGCCGCTTGCCGGCAGCGAACAGTTCTACGCGCCGGTGAGCGGGATTCTCGTGCATCGCGCGGCAATCGGCGCGACGATTCGGGCCGGCGATCCGCTGTTCGACATCGTCGATCCGCTGACCGATGCGATCACGACCGTGTCGAGCCGCACCGACGGCGTGTTCTACATGCGCCGCGCGATCCGCTTCGTGACGGCCGGCGCGCCGCTCGGCCGCGTGACGGGCACGGTGCCGGTGCGCAAGGGGATGTTGCTCGGCGCGTGAGCGGCGGGGCGCTGAGGCGCCCGGGCGTCCGAAAGGCGCCAGGCAATTTCGTTCTCGTCAAATTGACCGGCTTTCGCCGCGTCACTAAATTGGGCGGTGCGGAGCGTGCTCCGTGTTCCGTGAGAAGAAGTTGCAGCAGAGTCAGAGAGTTGAGCGGGCGGCGCGTGCCGCCCGTCTTTTTTGTCTGCGCCACGCCGTGCCGTATCGCCGGGCAGGCACGCGAGCCGGCCGCTCAGCCGCGCCGCGCGACCAGTTCCGACACCGTCTGCGCGGCGTGCTGCAGCGGCCCGAGAAACTCCTTCACCATCTGCTTCGCGGTGTGTCGCTGCGCGTTGCCGCTGATGTTCATCGCGGCGATCACCTGCCCGCGCCGGTTGCGGATCGGCGCGGAAATCGACATCAATCCCACTTCGAGTTCCTGGTCGACCACGGCCCAGCCCTGCTGGCGCACCTGCGCGATCGTCGCCTTCAGTTCGCCGAGATCGGTGATCGTGTGCTGCGTGTGCGCGCGGATGCCGCTTTGCGCGAGCGTCTCGTCGAGCGCCGCGTCGTCGAGCGCGGACAGCAGCACGCGGCCCATCGACGTGCAGTACGCAGGCAGGCGGCTGCCGATCGACAGGTTGATCGTCATGATCTTGTGGGTCGGCACGCGCAGCACATAGACGATTTCGGTGCGGTCGAGCACGGCCGCCGAGCAGCTTTCGTGGATCTGCGCGGACAGTTGTTCCATCACCGGATCGGCGAGATTCCAGAACGGCATCGACGTGAGATACGCGAAGCCGAGCTCGAGGATCTTCGGCGTGAGCCGGAACAGCCGGCCGTCGGCCTCGACGTAGCCGAGCGTCTGCAGCGTGAGCAGGATCCGGCGCGCGCCCGCGCGCGTGAGTCCGGTGGCCGACGCGACCTCGGTGAGCGTCTGCTCCGGGCGCTGGGCGTCGAACGCGCGGATCACCGCGAGGCCGCGTGCGAACGACTGCACATAGGAGTCGCCGGGTTTCTGGATGTCTTCGGTGGTCATGAACGGTCGAATTGTCGTGCAGCCGAGAAGATAGCGCATGGGGCCTGACACGCCAACCGCCCGGCGGACCGGGCGCTTGACAGGTCGTCCCCGCACTCCCTATGATGCGTTGAACGTTCGATACACGATCTTATGTTCGTATATAGAACATTTAAGCGCATCCCGGCGGGCAATGCAAGGGGCGCGTTTCATTCACTTCCCAGCCTTGCATGAGACCGGAGACACTGATGACTGAAGCTTTTCTGTGTGATGCGATTCGTACCCCGATCGGCCGTTACGGCGGTGCACTGTCCGGCGTGCGCGCCGACGACCTCGGCGCGGTGCCGCTCAAGGCGCTCGTCGAGCGCAACCGCGACGTCGACTGGACCGCGATCGACGACGTGATCTACGGCTGCGCGAACCAGGCCGGCGAGGACAACCGCAACGTCGCGCGCATGTCCGCGCTGCTCGCGGGTCTGCCGGAGGGTGTGCCGGGTTCGACGATCAACCGCCTGTGCGGTTCCGGGATGGACGCGGTCGGCGTGGCCGCACGCGCGATCAAGTCGGGCGAGGCCGCGCTGATGGTGGCCGGCGGCGTCGAAAGCATGACGCGCGCGCCGTTCGTGATGGGCAAGGCCGCCAGCGCATTCGCGCGCCAGGCCGACATCTACGACACGACGATCGGCTGGCGCTTCGTCAATCCGCTGATGAAAAAGCTGCATGGCGTCGATTCGATGCCGGAGACGGCCGAGAACGTCGCGGTCGACTACAACATCAGCCGCGCCGATCAAGATTTGTTCGCGCTGCGCAGCCAGCAGAAGGCCGCACGTGCGCAGCAGGACGGCACGCTCGTCGAGGAAATCGTGTCGGTCACGATTCCGCAGAAGAAAGGCGACGCCGTCGTCTTTTCGCGTGACGAGCATCCGCGCGAAACGTCGCTCGAGACGCTCGCGAAGCTGAAGGGCGTCGTGCGCCCGGACGGCTCGGTGACGGCCGGCAACGCGTCGGGCGTCAACGACGGCGCCGCCGCGCTGCTGCTCGCGAACGAAGCCACCGCGAAGCGCTTCGGTCTGACGCCGCGCGCTCGCGTGCTCGGCATCGCGACGGCCGGCGTCGCGCCGCGCGTGATGGGCATCGGCCCGGCGCCCGCCACGCAGAAGCTGCTCGCGCGACTCGGGATGACGATCGACCAGTTCGACGTGATCGAGCTGAACGAAGCGTTCGCGTCGCAGGGTCTTGCGGTGCTGCGCATGCTCGGCGTCGCCGACGACGATCCTCGCGTGAACCCGAACGGCGGCGCGATCGCGCTCGGCCATCCGCTCGGCGCATCGGGCGCGCGTCTCGTGACGACCGCGATGTACCAGCTTCATCGCACCAACGGCCGTTTCGCGCTGTGCACGATGTGCATCGGCGTCGGTCAGGGCATCGCGATCGCGATCGAACGCGTCTGATCGCGTCACGCGGCGGCAGCGGCAGGATCGGAATCCGCGCCGCTGCGCCAACGCCAACGCCAACGCCAACGCCAACGCCAACGCCAACGAAGTGGCCGTCACGAGATCGTCGTGACGGCCACTTCGTCATTCAGCCTTCCGTTCGTTGTGCGAGGCGCGCAAGGCGGGCGACGAGCGCGTCGATCTCGGTGTCCGCGAACACCTCGACGCCATGCTCGCGCAGCAACGCCGCCGTGACGCCGGCACCGGCATGCCGTCGGCCCGCGAAACTCCCGTCGTAGATGAAGCGGCTTCCGCACGACGGACTGCCGTCCGCGAGGATCGCGAAGCGGCAATCGTGCGCGCGTGCGAGCGCCAGCGCGGTTTGCGCGCCGTCGACGAACGCTGCCGTGACGTCCGTGCCATGCACGTCGACGATGCGCGCGGCCCCCTTCAGTACGCGTTGCCCGGATTCCCCGTCCGCGATCTCGGCGGGCGGGCGCGGCACGCTCAATCCGCCTGCCAGTTCCGGGCAGACCGGCACCAGACGCCCTTCGCGTTGCCACCGTTCGAGCGCGGCGTGAGCGGCGGTCCTGGCCGAGCCGTTGTAGCGGACCGGATGACCGAGCACGCACATGCTGACGAGGATTTTCGGCGGGGCCGGCTGCTGCGGCGCGTTCTGCAATGTCGTTCTCCGTGTTGGCGGCGTGGGTCGAGCGGAAATTCTACGCGCGGCCCGCGGTCGCGCTTGCACGCTCGCGTCAGGCGGTCGGTGCTTCCATGTGGATGTCCTCCGGCTCGAGCGCATGCAGCGCCGGGTCGGGCGACGCGCTGATTGTGAAGCCGAGCCGTAGGTAGAAGTCGATCGTATGCTGCGACGGCGTCGCAGAAACGTACAGACGTTTCGCCCCCATCGCGCGCGCCTGCGCGCGGGCCGCGCGATAGAGCCGTGCGCCGAGCCCGCAACCGCGCCAGTCGCGGCTCACGTGCAGGAATTTCAGTTGCAGCATGTCGCGTTGCACGCCGAGCGGATTGCTGTCGACGATGACCGCGGCGACGAGCCGCGTGCCGTCGAACATCCCGAGGCACCAGCCGCCGCGATCGTGACAGTCGAGCAGGATCGGCGTGTAGTGTTCGGCTTCGCCGTCGGGCCAGCCTTGCACGTCGTAGAAGTCCGGGACCAGATGCAGCTCGCCGTCGCGCAGCGCGTACAGACGGTGGATGATCTCGCGCCGGTCGATGGTCCACACGAGCGGCAGTTCGTCGCGTGCGAGCAGGCGGGCCGACAGCGCGTCGCGTTCGCCAACGGTGCGGCGCGTCATCCGATTGCCCGGCCGGTGGCGGGTTGCGGGCGGCATGCCGTATGTTCGCCAGGTCGATTCAGTTCATGCAAGATTTTTTTCATCGAATTTTTCGAATGGCGGTTGAATTGGGCGAAATGAGCCAAATCGTTTTGCCACGCGCAGCGGCCGCCGACATCGGCTTGCCGCCCGGCGTTTTCCCATAACGGATCGCGTCGCAGCGGAAAAGAGCGGGCCTCGATTATCGCGAGATTATTTGATCCAGGTCATATTGATAAACGAATTCGGTATTTTTTGTATTTGAGGGGTAAGGTTTTTGCCGAAATTGCCGACAGTAAGGACGAGACCGTCGTAAAGCGATAAACCGTTTTTCGGCTACTGATCGCGATTTCCGCGCCGCGCGGATCCTGCCTCCGGATCCGCCTTTCGGAGCCCTGCATGCGCAACAACCAGCCTGTCACCCAACAAGAATTCGAATTTCCCGACGACGTTACGTTGATGTCGACCACCGATGCCGACAGCTACATCACGTACGCGAACACGACGTTCGCCCATGTGAGCGGCTTCTCGAACGATGAGCTCGTCGGCCAGCCGCACAACGTCGTGCGGCACCCGGACATGCCGAAAGAGGCGTTCGCCGACATGTGGGCGACGCTGAAGAACGGCGAGCCGTGGACCGCGCTCGTGAAGAACCGTCGCAAGAACGGCGACTACTACTGGGTGCGCGCGAACGCGGTGCCCGTGATGCGCAACGGCGCGCCGCACGGCTATATGTCGGTGCGCACCAAGGCGCCGCGCGACGAGATCGAGGCCGCCGACGCGTTGTACCGCGAGCTTCGCGAAGGCAAGGCCGGGCAGCGCAAGTTCCACAAAGGGCTGATCGTCCGCACCGGGCTGCTGCGCATCGCGTCGCTGCCGCAGACGATGTCGGTGCGTGCGCGCGTTCATTCGGCGCTATGCGTGCTGGCGCCGGCCGTGATCGGCGCGGGCTGGGCATGCGGGCTGGTTGGTGCCGGGCTTGCGGCGTTTGCCGCTGCGGCGGCCGGCGTGTCGATTGCGGCAGGGCTGTGGCTCGATGCGCAGATCGTGCGTCCGCTGAAGCGGCTGCACGACCAGGCGTTGAACGTCGCGACCGGCGAAAGCCGCCGCGGCGTGCGAATGAACCGTGTCGACGAGATCGGCATGACGCTGCGCACGATCAACCAGCTCGGGCTGATGTTCCGCTGGCTCGTCGACGACGTCAGCGAGCAGGTGCACAACGTGCAGCGCGCGAGCAACGAGATCGCGCAGGGCAACAACGATTTGAGCGCGCGCACCGAGCAGGCCGCATCCAGTGTGCAGCAGACGGCCGCGTCGATGGCCGAGATGACGGCCACGGTGTCGAGCAATGCGGAGACGGCGTTGCAGGCGAACCAGTTGTCGGTGTCCGCGAGCGAAGCGGCCGAGCGTGGCGGGCAGGCGGTGAGCGAAGTCGTCGCGACGATGAGCGACATCACCGACAGCTCGCGCAAGATCGCCGACATCATCGGCGTGATCGACGGGATCGCATTCCAGACCAACATCCTCGCGCTGAACGCGGCGGTCGAAGCGGCACGCGCCGGCGAGCAGGGGCGTGGTTTCGCGGTGGTCGCGGGCGAAGTGCGCGCGCTTGCGCAGCGCAGTGCGAATGCGGCGAAGGAGATCAAGACGCTGATCGGCGCGAGCGTCGACCGGGTCGAATCGGGCGCGCGGCGGGTCGACGACGCGGGCAGGACGATGGAGGACATCGTCGCGCAGGTGAAGCGCGTGTCGGACCTGATCGCGGAGATCAGCTCGTCGACCGCCGAGCAGAGCACCGGCGTCGCGCAGGTCGATCAGGCGGTCGTGCATCTGGACAACATCACGCAGCAGAACGCGGCGCTGGTCGAGCAGAGCGCGGCGGCGTCGGAAAGCCTGAAGCAGCAGGCGACGCTGCTGGTGGATGCGGTGAACGTGTTTCGGTAATCGTCGGAGGCGCGTGCTTGCGTATCCCGTCGCGACGAGGCTGCGAAATCTCCGTTTTCCGGTTTGACTGGATTCGAATGCATCAAACGAGAGGGATTCGCATTCGAGATTCCGGATTCGTTCGCCAATCCGGTCGAAGGAATTGCCCGGAATGATCAGACGATTGACGTGCAACTATTTGATAAAACGGGATTTTTTATTCACGTATAAACAAAGTGTTCGGCTAAATCAAGACGATGCACGATTAATGCATATTTACCCGTGGTCGGCATAATGTTTTCGCCAGATTTGCCGAAAGCGCAGGAGTCTGATCGAACGCATGCGGGCCGACCGCGATGCGTCCGGTCTCGAATCCATCCACAGGCGGACGCAAGATCCGCAACCCGGGACTCCACACCATGCGCAATAACCAGCCTGTCACGCAACACGAATTCGATTTTCCCGACGACGCGACGCTGATGTCGACCACCGATGCGGACAGTTACATCAAGTACGCGAACGCCGCATTCATTCAGGTCAGCGGCTTTTCCCCGGAGGAGATCGAAGGTCAGCCGCACAACGTCGTGCGGCACCCGGACATGCCGAAGGAGGCGTTCGCCGACATGTGGGCGACGCTGAAGAACGGCGAGCCGTGGACCGCGCTCGTGAAGAACCGTCGCAAGAACGGCGATCACTACTGGGTGCGTTCGAATACGGTGCCGGTGATGCGCAACGGGCAGCCGACCGGATACATGTCGGTGCGTACCAAGGCGTCGCGCGACGAGATCGCGGCCGCCGACGCGCTGTATCGCGCGTTTCGCGAAGGCAAGGCCGGCAACCGCCGTTTCCACAAAGGGCTGATCGTGCGGAGCGGGCTGATGCGCGTCGCATCGCTGTTCCAGACGATGTCGGTGCGGGCGCGGCTGCATTCGACGCTGTGCGTGCTGGCGCCGGCCGTCGTCGGCGCGGGGTGGGCGTGCGGGCTGGCCGGTGCCGGGCTCGCGGCGTTTGCCGCTGCTGCGGCCGGCGTGTCGATTGCCGCCGGGCTGTGGCTCGATGCGCAGATCGCGCGTCCGCTGATGCAGTTGCGCGACCAGGCGTTGCGCGTCGCGACCGGCGAAAGCCGTACCGGCGTCGCGATGAACCGCGTCGACGAGATCGGCATGACGCTGCGCACGATCAACCAGCTCGGGCTGATGTTCCGTTGGCTCGTCGACGACGTCAGCGAACAGGTGCTCAACGTGCAGCGCGCGAGCAACGAGATCGCACAGGGCAACAACGACCTGAGCGCGCGTACCGAACAGGCGTCGACCAGCGTGCAGCAGACGGCCGCATCGATGGCCGAGATGACGGCCACGGTGTCGAGCAATGCGGAGACGGCGCTGCAGGCGAACCAGTTGTCGGTGTCCGCGAGCGAAGCGGCCGAGCGCGGCGGGCAGGCGGTGAGCGAGGTTGTCACGACGATGAGCGACATCACGGCGAGCTCGCGCAAGATTTCCGACATCATCGGCGTGATCGACGGGATCGCATTCCAGACCAACATCCTCGCGCTGAACGCGGCGGTCGAAGCCGCGCGCGCGGGCGATCAGGGGCGCGGTTTCGCGGTGGTCGCAGGCGAGGTCAGGGCGCTCGCGCAGCGCAGCGCGAATGCGGCGAAGGAGATCAAGACGCTGATCGGCGCGAGCGTCGAACGGGTCGAATCGGGCGCACGGATCGTCGACGGCGCCGGCAAGACGATGGAGGACATCGTCACGCAGGTGAAGCGCGTGTCGGACCTGATCGCGGAAATCAGCTCGTCAACCGCCGAGCAGAGCACGGGGGTTGCGCAGGTCGATCAGGCGGTGGTGCATCTGGACAACATCACGCAGCAGAACGCGGCGCTGGTCGAGCAGAGCACGGCGGCGTCGGAGAGCCTGAAGCAGCAGGCGACGCGGTTGGTGGATGCGGTGAACGTGTTCAGGTGAGCGTCGGGCGTGGGCATGCCGACTGTGGTGGCCGGCATGCTTCGCTGTTGCATGGATGTGTTCGGGGGCGGCGGCAGGCTGGGTGCGCTCTTCGCGTACGCCGTCAGAATTTGTGCCGGATGCCGACGATCAGGAGATTCTGTGTCCTCCCGGTCGACGGTACGGCGCCGTAGATGGCTGCCGTCGCGCGAGGGCCGCTGGTGCGCTGGAAGATGTCGTACAGGTAGAGGTCGGTACGCTTCGACAGGAAGTAGTCGATGCTCGCGACGCCGGTGTTCCAGTGCGGGTTCGCCTGCAGGCCGCCATACGCGCCGCTCGTGTACACGTAGGCGCCGGACAGGAACAGGGACGGCGTCAGCTTGTAGGATAACGATACGTCGAAATTGTCGAGGCGCAGGCTGGTGTGATCGACGTAGTCGTAGCGAATGTCGTCCGCGAAGGCGCTGACCGTGAACTTGTCCGTCACCTTGTAATTGGCGCCGCCGCCGACGTTGCGCTGTCGACGGACGCCCGCGGTGTTGTTCAGCGGGCTCGTGCGGAATAGGAAGAAGGGGGCGCCCGCGTAATCGTCGGTGACCGCGCCCGATGCATTCAGGGTTCCCGGAGACTGAATGTCGACATAGGCTACGGCCGCACTGAACCGCTGGCCGGTGTATCGCACGCCGGCGGTCCAGGCCCGGTTCATCGCGAAGTTCGTCGCATTGCTCATCGCATAGAGGCCTTCGGCCGAGAAACCCGCCCACGTCGGCGTCGCATACTTGATGCTGTTGTTGTAGCGCCAGCTTCCCATCAGGTTGTCGGCGTCGCCCGGATGGGCTGCCAAGGTACCGCCAGATGTGTTCGGCGCCGCATAAACGGACAGGTAGTCCCAGAACGCGTCGTATTGGCGTCCCAGCGTGAGGGTCCCGTATTTGTCGCTCGACAGGCCGACCCACGCCTGTCGGCCGAACAGGCGACCTCCCTGCCCGAGCTTGCCGTTGGTGATGTCGAAGCCGTTCTCGAGCTGCGCGATCACGGTGTATCCGCCGCCGAGATCCTCCCGGATCAGGAAGCCCCACCGATTATTCTGCATCGTGCCGGAGTAAAGGCCGTACTGGCGCGAGCCGCCGGCGTTGCTGGCATAGCCGATGCCGGTGCTGATCAACCCGTACATGCTCACGCTGGATTGCGCGAACGCCGGCACCGAACATCCCACGCAGGTCGCAAGTGCGGCAAGCGTCGAAGCTGACTTTTTCATACGAGGTTCTCCTCAGGAAAGATGCCTGTTTTTATCAGGACTGCATATCTATTAAGTGAGGGCGATTTCAAAAAATGAAGAAAATAGACGGTCAGGCTTCGATCAGGATCCCGTGTCGCGCTTCAGCGATTGCATGGACCGGTTCGAGCCGGCCGTGCGTATGCGCGTACAGGCTCCCGCCCGTCCGGATCGACGCATCCGCGCCATGCCCGATGCGCGGCCACGCGGCGCGTCAGGCGTTGGCCGAACTGATGCCGAGCTCGACGCCGTGTCTCGCGCGGAACCACACGGCAAGACCGACGGTGACCAGCAGCAGCAGGCCGAGCGCGAGCAGCGCGGTCTGGAACTGGCCGCCCATGGCCTTGATGAGACCGATCAGATACGGGCCGCAAAAGCTTCCGACGTTGCCGATCGCATTGACCAGCGCGATTCCGGCCGCCGCGGCGGCCCCGGTCAGAAACTCGGGCGTGACCGAGACGATCATCGTCAGCGCGGCCAGCGTGCCTGCCATGCCGATCGAAAGCCACACCAGCGTCCAGATGCCGACCGGCAGCATGGCAGCGGTCACCAGGCCGACCGTTGCGCATACCGGCGGGATGATCAGGTGCCACGCGCGTTCGCCCGTGCGGTCGGAATGGTTGCCCCACCAGACCATCGCGATCGCGCTGAAGATGAACGGCACGGCATTGATCAGGCCCGTTTGCATAGGCGATGCCCCCAGGCTGCTGACGACCTGCGGCAGCCAGGTGAACATCCCGTAGATGGCTGCCGCGAGGGGAAAGACCATGAGACCGAGCGCCCAGACGCGCCGGTCCAGCAGCGCGCGCCCGGCGCGCGAGGCCTCTGCCGACAGTGACGACTTCTCCTGTTGCAGTTCTTGGGTAAGCCAGGTCTTTTCGCGCGCCGACAGCCATGTCACCTGATCGGGGCGATTGGGCAGCCCGAACAGAACGATGATCCCGAGGAGCGATGACGGCAGGCCCTCGACGATGAGCAGCCACTGCCAGTTTTTCAGGCCGGCGATGGAGCCGACCGACAGGATCCATCCCGAGATCGGACTGCCGATCACCACCGAGACGACGCCGGTGGCGAGCACGAGACCGAAAATCCTCGCGCGGTACCGGGCCGGAAGCCAGAGGGTGAGGTAGTAAATGATCCCCGGGAAGAACCCCGCCTCGGCGACCCCGAGCAGAAAGCGCGCGACCCAGAAGCTGACGTCGTTCCAGACGAATGCCGTGCCGGCCGAAATCAACCCCCAGGTGATCATGATGCGGCCGATCCAGATGCGTGGGCCCGTGCGCAACATGATCAGGTTGCTGGGGATTTCGAACAGCGTGTAGCCAATGAAGAAGATGCCGGCGCCGAAGCCGAACGCGGCGGGCGACAGGTGAAAGTCCTCCTTCATTGAGATCGCGGCGAAGCCAACGTTGACGCGATCGAAGTAGGAGAAGAAATATCCGAGGATCAGCAGCGGCAGTATCCGCATGCAGATCTTGCGCACCAGCCGTTGCTCCACGTCGCCTTCCATCACAAGTCTCCAAATGGTTTTCGTTTCTTCTGCATTGACCGGCGCGCTCCGGGAATCGGTGTTGCCGGCATGGCCGACGTCCTTTCTCCGGCCGTCGTGTCTTCCTGTATTTCGTATTCCTATATTTGATGCACGAAATCATCTCGTTGCGCTGACCCGAGTCGGCGCCAACTCGGTGACGCGGTTACGCGATCAGCCGATGGGCGGGTGACGTTTCGATCGCGAAACGGCGCTCGATGTGCGGGCCCGTATGCCAGTCCCAGGTGCGACCGGGGTGCCGGATCACGGGGCTGGGCAGTCGGCGAAGCATCCTGATAATTCAGTTATGTTGAATTGCATCAGATTTGCTGAATACCCGGATGAACCCTGTCCCACGGACCGACAGCTCGAAATCGCAGGCCTGATTCAACGCGAGCACGCGGCGACAGGCGCATGCGGCAAGCAACGGCATGCCGGCAGAGCGACGCGGGGTCGATCCCGCGCCGGTGGATCGGGGCGGCGAGAAGCGATGAATTCAGTATCGCGCCCGTACCGCGCGCGGCCCTACATCCATTTACGATGGGTAAATAAGGCCGTTTGGACGCAGGGCGTCGGGCGCGCGGGTACGGTGCGGCAGCCGTTGGAAGGGAGGGGGCGGGTTCCTGGGTTCGGCCGTTGCAGCTACACGGCGATTCCGCATTGCTCGGCCACGTGGCGCGCGAATGCCCGCAGCTGATTCGCAACCGGGCCGTTGATCGAAACGTCGAACCGGCTGCTCGGGCCGATCGCATTGACCGTGGCGATCAGTTCGCCGCGATTGTCGAACAGCGGCACGCCGACCGATGCGAAGCCTGGCAGCTCCACATCGCTGACCGACGCGCATCCGTCCTTGCGCACCGCGGCGAGCACGCGATCGAGGTTGAACTGATGCTTCGCGCCGGAGCGCAAGAGCCGCCCCGATTCCTGCTGGAACAAGGTCTGATAACTCTCCGGTGGCATCCATGCCATGAAAAGCCGCCCGGTTGCGGTCGTCAACAGCGGGACCGTCATGCCGAGCCTCAGTTCGAAGGGCGTGTTCTGAACGCCGTCCAGCTTGTCGACGACGACCGGCCCGAAATCTCCCCAGACGCACAGGCAGACGGTCTCCCGTACCGCCGCCCGCAGCGCGGGCAGTTCGCTTCGCGCGCATTCGAGCGGATTGATGCGGCCGAGCGCTGCGAGGCCGAGCCTGACGGCCGTCGGGCCGAGATCGTAAAGGCCGCCGTCGCCGAGCTGCCGGACGATGCCCAGTCGAACGAAACTGATCAGATACCCCCGTGCCTTGCTGGTCGACATGCCGGCCGCGCGCGCCAGTTCCGTGAGCGACAGCGCCTCTTGAGCCTGCATCAGGGCCGCGACGAGTCCAAACCCCAGTTCGACGGACTGGATGCCCTGTTTCTGCGTAATTTCTTCTTCGTTATCTACCTGTTTTGGCAAGAGAAACTCCATCGGGGGATCAGGGAACTCCCCAATTATGACCCAAAAGGTTAGCCCCTAATCTGCTTACCTATGTTGATGTGATTCAATATTATTGAATATTACGAGGAGGCAGTATGCGTTTCATGAGAAATATCTGGTACGCGGCGATGTGGGCCCAGGACTTGCCGGCCGGGCAACTCGTCGACGTGACGATCACGGAGACGCCGTTGGTGATGTTCCGGAATGCCGAAGGCAAGCCGGTCGCGCTGCTAGATCGGTGTCCTCACCGATTCGTTCCGCTGCACGTCGGAAAACTGTGCGCCGACAAGACCCGCATCCGGTGCGGGTACCACGGGCTGGAGTTCGACGCGTCAGGGCGTTGCGTGCACAACCCTCACAGCGACGCGATCCCGTCTGCCGCCAGGGTGAGCGCGTTTCCCGCCGTCGAGCGACATTCGCTCGTCTGGGTGTGGATGGGCGAACAGGCGCCGCGGGAAGAACTGATACCGGATTACAGCGCGTTCGATGAGGACGCCAATACCCGGGTGAGCCGTCGGGAAACGATCGAGCTGGCCGTCAACTACCAGTTGATGACCGACAACCTGCTGGACCTCAGCCATGTGTCGTTTCTCCATGACGGCGTGCTGGGCCATGCCGGCATGGTGCGGGGCGAAACCAGGGTGGAGCAGGCGGGGGACACGCTGCACGTGCGGCGCTCGTGGCCCAACGTCGTGCCGCCGGGCATGTTCGACCTGATGTATCGGCGCGATGCCCAGCCCGTGGATCAGTGGGCCGACATGCGCTGGAACGCGCCGTCCTGCATGCTGAACCATGCCGGTGCATGCCCGCCCGGCGGAAACCGCGACGACGGCGTCCACATTCTCGGCGCGCACATCCTCACCCCTGTTTCCGAGTTCAAGACGCTGTATCACTTCGCCGCGGTGCGCCGTGACGAGAATGTCACGCGCACGCCCGACGAGCAGCAGGCGGTGAACGAAAAGCTCAGCAGCCTGCGCCGCTACGCGTTCGAGGAGCAGGATGAACCGATGGTCATGGCGCAGCAGCAGGCGTTGGTGAACGCCGGTGGCCTGACGGCCTTGCGGCCGGCGCTGCTCAATATCGACGCCGGCCCCGTCCGGGCACGTCGGATGCTCGATGCCATGCTGCAGAAGGAGGCGTCGCAGGCGGTCGCCCCCGCGTGACGCGGCGGAGCGGAAGGGCGAAGCCCGTGAGCAGCTTGTGCTGCCCGGGTTCGCGCTGCTTGCCGATCAAGCCGATATGAACGGGCGCACGTGCGCCGGCGTCATGGCCCGGGCGCGTCAACGCATCAACGCGTCAACGCGCCAAAGCGCGCGAGAAGCTCATGTGTTTTCCTAAATATCCAGCACCAGCAACGGGCTTTTCGAGCGCGAGCAGCAGGGCGTGAACTGATCGTTCAAGCGATGCTCTTCTTCGGTGAGGAACAGGTCCCGATGCTCCGGCTCGCCTTCGACGATACGGGTCAGACAGGTGCCGCAAACGCCTTGCTCGCAAGAGACGGGAATGTCGACGCCGGCCTCGGCGAGGACCGACGTCACGCTTCGATCCACCGGAATGTCATGCACCTGCCCGGAACTCATGACTTTGACCTGGAACGCCTTGTTTGCCGATCCGGCGGCTGTCGACGCGCCGAAATATTCGTAGTGGAGCCGATCGTCGGACCAGCCGAGCGACCTCGCAGCAGCCAGCGTCGCCTCCAGGAAACCGACCGGTCCGCATACGTACAGATGCGTGCCCGGCTCGACGCCGGACAGCACCGACGGAATGTCAAACGCGTCGCCGCTCGCCTCCCTGCTGTGGTGGAAGACCGTGCGCGCCGCATAGCTCGACGCCAGAATCCGTTCGCGGAACGCGGTGTGCCCGATCGTGCGCGTGCAGTAGTGCAACGTGAATGCCACCCCGCTGCCCGACAATTGTTCGGCCATGCAGAGAATCGGCGTGATGCCGATGCCCGCTGCAAGCAGCAGCGTGTCGCGGGGTTCCGCCGCGAGCGGGAAATGGTTTCTCGGCGCGCTGATCCGGATCGTGTCGCCTTCGTTGATGTCGTCGTGCACGGCGATGGAGCCGCCCCGCGACGTCGGCGTGCGCAGCACGGCGATCAGATAGCGGCCTCGTTCGTTCGGCGCGTTGCAAAGCGAATACTGCCGGACGTGCCCGTCCGGCGTGTGCACGTCGATATGGGACCCGGCGGTGAAGGCGGGCAGGGGGGCGCCTTCCGGGTCGACCAGCTCGAGCGAGCAGATGTCGATCGCTTCGATCGTCTTGCGTACGACTTTCACGGTCAGCCCTGTCGAATTCATCATCTACTCCAGTCAATCTCAATCATGTCGGATACGACTGCATCTGCAATACGGCATCGCGCGCATGGTCCCGCGCGACGGGTGGCGTCAACGGTCGACGGGCCGTCCTGCCGTATCGGGTCGACCTTCGAGGTCGAGCCGTTTGCTCATCAGCCAGCGGAAATGGGACAACGCCGTGTCTGCCTGGATCGGGGCGGCCGACCAGCCACTCGACGGAAGATTGCGCGCCTGCGCCTCGATCATCACCCGGTCTTCCTCGAACGCCGTGACGATGTCTTCGAAGATTTTTTCGGTGATCGATGCGTCGTCGAGTGCAAAATTGCGTGGGACTGCATAGAAATAATGCGACGTCGATTCCGTTTCGGGAGTGACCGCCTGACAGCTTCTGAACTCAAGGGCATCGTGGATGCGGCCCTCGGGCGCACCCGTGCCCGTCGCCTGCACGCCGGAATGCATGATCAACACGCCCGGCACGTGGAAGTCGTAGAAGTGCCACCGGTCCACGAGCCCGGGGAAGTGGGCGATCCGGCTGTGGAAAGGCGCTGGCACTTCATCGACGAGCCAGCGCTCGACCCGCACCAGATCGTCCCCGCGGCTGACCTTCGGGCGGTTCGCCGACATGTTTTCCGTTCCGCCCAGCGTCGTCGGGTGGACGTATCCGATGTGAGAGAAGTCGAGCAGGTTGTCGCAGATGAGCATGTGGGGCGCATCGTAGTGGTAGTAGCCGGGCCGGTAGACCCAGTCCGGCCGGCCGAGCGACCAGGCACCGGGAATCCGGGCGGGATCGGCCTTGGCCTTGTCGCCCATCCAGATCCAGATCCAGTTGTCGCGCTCGATCACGGGAAAGCTCGAAACGCACAGGTTCGGCGGACACTTGTCCTGACCCGGCACATCGACGCAGGCGCCGCTTTTGTCGAACTTGACGCCGTGATACATGCAGCGCAGCGCATCGCCTTCCTTGCGTCCCCTGGACAACGGCGCGCCGCGATGGGCGCAGCGGTCGGCGAGCGCCACGATCGCGCCCTGGCTGTCCCGGTAAAGGCAGATCGCCTCGCCCAGAATGGTGCGACTGAACAACCCGTCCGCCACTTCGTGGCTCCAGCCGGCTACGTACCAGCAATTGCGCACAAACATATTGAACATCGACGTGTCTCCGCGTTTGGGGAATGGGCGATCGGGCCGGCGTGCGCGTCGTCGCGCCGTCGGCCGTTCGCTGGCGACGCGCGGCCAGACGAACCGCTCGGCCCGCGTGACGCCTTGCGTGCGGGAAGGGGAATGAACTGCCGGCGCGGTGCCGCGATCGGCGCTGTCCGATGCGTTCCTTGCTCCGCGACATGCAGTGAATGCAGTATCGCGTCGCTGCACCGGAAGGCTCTACCTCTATTTACAATGCGTAAATCAAGCGCCGCGCGACCACATAGGAAGCATTCGCGGAAGCGCCGCCGTCAATCGCCAGGCGTGCCGGGAGTGCGGGTGCGATGCGGGGACGCTGTCGAAAAAGGACGGTGCAAGGCTTACGGTCGATTCCGGAGGGGGTGACGACGTGTCCGACAAGCAGACCGTGTCAAAACAGCGCGGGGTGAGTGCGGTCGAGGTCGCTGCCGCCATTCTCGACGTCCTGTACCAAGCGCGTGCGCCGCTGCGCGTGATCGAAATCTCGCGCGCCTGCGGGTTTGCTTCCGCGCAAGTGCATCACTATCTGGTGAGCCTCGTGCGCACCGGGTTCGTCAGGCGAGAGAGTTCGCCGGCCCGATATGCGCTGGGGCCATTCGCCGTCCGGCTCGGTCTGGCGGCGGTCGACACGCTCGAGATTCAGCACGTCAGCGCGCCGTTTCTCCAGGCGCTCAGCGACAAAACCGCCGAAGCGTCGTTTTTCAGCATCTGGTCGCCGCAGGGGCCGCTGATCGTGCGCTGGCATCAGGGGCAGCGGCCGCTCACGGTGTATGCGCGACTAGGCACGGTCATGCCGCTGCTGCGCTCCGCGACCGGCGAGGTGTTTCTCGCATGGGGCGACCGGGAGGCCGTCGACGTCGCGATCGACAACACCTTGCTGCATTACCCGCCTGACCAAAGAGACGGCCAGCGCGTCGATCTCGACCTGCGCAGGGGCCTGGCCCGCCGGCGCGGATACGGGGCCACGTCCGGCGGAATGTTCAGGGACATCGACGCGATCAGTACGCCGATATTCGAACGGGGCGGCAAGCTGGCCGGCGCGTTGACGATACTGGGGCTGGCGGCGAGCATCGACGTCTCGCCCGAGTCGACCGTCGTGGCGGCGACGCTCGATGTCGCGAGGCATTTCTCCGCGAAGATGGGTTTTGATGCGGATGCCTGAACGATGTGTCAGACGTTCCAGTATCCGCGTCCAGTCGCGCGCTCGAACTGCAATGCGGATCGACGATCCGGGCGCGTTCGGCGAGCCGAGCGATGGTCGTTGCCAATGGTGTTCGAGCAGGGAGATGGCGGACATCGTCACGTGAGTGAAGCGTATGTCGTCGGGCCTGATCGCGGAGAGGAGACTATCGCCGGAAGGACAGCGTGCGGCGGGCGCATCAAGCCTGAAGCATCGGACGATGCGACTTGCGGATGCGGTGAACGTGTTTCGTTGAGCGGAACAGGAAGATGACGCGGGCGCGACGGAGAGGGGGGCGCCGGCCCGCGTCGTGACCGCCCGGTTCCGGCCGGGCGGTCAGGGCCGGTCGCGGATGCGACAGGCCCCGAACCGTCAGACGGCCAGGCAGAGGTACTTGATCACGACGTAGTCGTCGATGCCGTAGTGCGAGCCTTCGCGGCCGAGGCCCGACTGCTTGACGCCACCGAACGGCGCGACTTCGTTCGAGATCAGGCCCGTGTTCACGCCAACCATCCCGTATTCGAGCGCTTCGGCGACCTTCCACACGCGGCCGATGTCGCGGCTGTAGAAATACGCGGCCAGACCGAACTCGGTGTCGTTCGCGAGGCGGATCACTTCGTCGTCGCTGCTGAACTTGAACAGCGGCGCGAGCGGCCCGAACGTCTCTTCCTTCGCGACCTTCATCGCCGGCGTGACGCCGGTCAGCACGGTCGGCTCGAAGAAGCCGTGGCCGAGCGCGTGGCGCTTGCCGCCCGTCACGACGGTCGCGCCTTTCGCGAGCGCGTCCTCGATGTGCGCCTCGACCTTCAGCACGGCCGCTTCGTTGATCAGCGGACCTTGCGTGACGCCCGGCTCCGTGCCGCGACCGACCTTCAACTGGCCGACCGCCGCCGCGAGCTTTTGCGCGAACTGGTCGTACACGGCTTCATGCACGTAGAAGCGGTTCGTGCACACGCACGTCTGGCCGCTGTTGCGGTACTTCGACGCGATCGCGCCCTGCACGGCGGCATCGAGATCGGCATCGTCGAACACGATGAACGGTGCGTTGCCGCCGAGTTCCAGCGACACCTTCTTGACCGTCGCCGCGCATTGCGACATCAGCAGGCGGCCGATCGGCGTCGAGCCGGTGAACGACAGCTTGCGCACGATCGGGTTCGACGTCAGTTCGCCGCCGATCGCCTTCGGGTCGCCCGTGACGACGCTGAACACGCCGGCCGGCACGCCCGCGCGCTCGGCCAGCACGGCCATCGCGAGTGCGGAGAACGGCGTCGCTTCCGCCGGCTTCACGACGATCGGGCAGCCTGCCGCGAGCGCCGGGCCGACCTTGCGGGTGATCATCGCCGCCGGGAAGTTCCACGGCGTGATCGCCGCGCACACGCCGATCGCTTCCTTCGTGACGACGATGCGCTTGTCGCTCGCCGGCGTCGGGATCGTGTCGCCGTACACGCGCTTGCCTTCTTCGGCGAACCACTCGAGGAACGAGGCCGCGTAGCCGATCTCGCCCTTCGCTTCGGCCAGCGACTTGCCCTGCTCGGTCGTCAGGATCAGCGCGAGGTCGTCGGCGTTTTCCATCATCAGGTCGTGCCACTTGCGCAGGACGACCGCGCGTTCCTTCGCGGTCTTCTTGCGCCACGCCGGCCACGCGGCATTCGCGGCTTCGATCGCGTGACGCGTCTCGGCCGTGCCCATCGCCGGCACGGTGCCGAGCAGGCCGCCGGTTGCCGGGTTGCGGACTTCGAACGACTCGCCGTTCGCCGCGCCTTGCCATTCGCCGTTGACGTACGCCTGCTGGCGGAACAGCGACGGATCTTTCAGTGCCAGGGTTTCCTGAACAGTGCTCATGTGAATCACCTGCTTTGAAAAGGACGGATGAAAACGGCCGCCGCCGTCTTCATGACGGCGGCGGCACATTCAGTTGAGGTGAGCGGGAATTCAGGCCGGCACGCCGACCGTTTCCTTCAGCACTTCCTCGAGGATCACGAGCGCTTCGTCGAACACGGCTTGCGTGATCGTCAGCGGGAACAGGAAGCGCACGACGTTCGAGTACACGCCGCACACGAGCAGCAGCAGCCCGCGCTCGAGCGCACGCGCCTGCACGCGCTTCGTGAAGTCGGCGTCCGGCTCGCCCGTGCCCGGCTTCATGAATTCGACGGCGACCATCGCGCCCGGACCGCGGACGTCGACGATCTGCGGCACGTCGGCCTGCAGTGCGTTCAGCTTCGCCTTCAGCACGTCGCCGAGTTGCGTGGCACGCTCGCACAGCTTCTCTTCGTCGATGATCTCCAGCACCGCGTGCGCCGATGCGACGGCCAGCGGGTTGCCCGCGTACGTGCCGCCGAGGCCGCCGGGGGCTGCCGCGTCCATCACGTCCGCACGGCCGACGACGCCGGACAGCGGCATGCCGCCCGCGAGGCTCTTCGCCATCGTGATCAGGTCGGCCAGCACGTCGTAGTGCTGCATCGCGAACAGCTTGCCGGTACGCGCGAAGCCCGTCTGCACTTCGTCGGCGATCAGCAGGATGCCGTGCTCGTTACAGATCTTGCGCAGCGCGCGCACGAATTCCGCCGGCGCCGGGTTGAAGCCGCCTTCGCCCTGGACCGGTTCGAAGATGATCGCGGCGACGCGCTTCGGATCGATGTCGGCCTTGAACAGCATCTCGATCGCCTTGATCGAGTCGGCCGTCGTCACGCCGTGCACGGCGTTCGGGTACGGCGCGTGGAACACGTCGCCCGGGAACGGGCCGAAGTTCAGCTTGTACGGGGCGACCTTGCCGGTCAGCGCCATGCCCATCATCGTGCGGCCGTGGAAGCCGCCCGAGAACGCGATGACGCCCGGACGGCCGGTTGCCGCGCGTGCGATCTTGATCGCGTTTTCGACGGCTTCGGCGCCGGTCGTGAAGAACGCGGTCTTCTTCGGGAAGTCGCCCGGCGCGCGTTCGTTGATCTTTTCCGCCAGCTCGACGTACGACGCGTACGGGACGATCTGGTAAGCGGTGTGCGTGAAGCTGTTGAGCTGGTCGGCGATCGCCTTGACGATCTTCGGATGGCGGTGGCCCGTGTTCAGCACCGCGATGCCGGCGGCGAAATCGATGAAGCGGCGGCCTTCGACATCCCACAGCTCCGCGTTCTCGGCGCGGGCTGCGTAGAAATCACACATCACGCCAACGCCGCGCGGGGTGGCGGCGTTCTTGCGGGCCTGCAGGTCGGCATTCTTCACGGTCATCTCCTTGATGTTCTGTCCGGTGGGATAAAAATCGGCTGCATTGGCAGCCCATGGAGGCGACTATAATCACATTTGGCTCTGGTAATCAGAGCCATTTCAATAAATATTCAGGAGCCAATCATGCGCGCAAGCGTGTTGTCGGACTGGCTGGCGCAGCGCCTCGTGCGCGGCGGCGAACAGCCGATCTACCGGCAGCTGCACCGGTTGCTGCAGCAGGCGATCCTGTCGCGCGAACTGCCGGCCGGCACGCGCGTGCCGTCGTCGCGGCTGCTCGCGGCCGAGCTCGGGATCGCCCGCAACACGGTCACGCAGGTTTACGAACAGCTTGCGCTCGAAGGCTATGTGAACTCGGCGACCGGCCGCGGCACGTTCGTCGCCGACAGCGCGCCGGACGAGATCGTCGGCGCGGCGCCCGATCCGGCCGCCGGCCCGGCGGTGGTGCTGCCGTCCGCACGGCGGCTGTCCGCGCGCGGCACGCGGCTCGTCGACGGCGCGGGCGTGTCGAAGCGCCAGGGCGGCGCATTCATGCCGGGCGTGCCCGATGTGTCACGATTTCCGGCGCGGGTGTGGACGCGGCTGCACAACAAGTACTGGCGGCGCCTGCGTCCGGACCTGCTGACCTACGCGCCGGGCGGCGGGCTCGCGCTGCTGCGCGAGGCGCTGGCCGATTACCTGCGCACGTCGCGCTCGGTGCGCTGCACGCCCGAGCAGATCGTGATCACCACCGGCATCCACCAGTCGATCGACCTCGCGGTGCGGCTGCTGACCGATCCGGGCGACGCGATCTGGACCGAGGATCCGTGCTACTGGGGCGTGCGCAGCGTGCTGAACGTGTCGGGGCTCACCACGCGGCCGATTCCTGTCGACGAGGAGGGGATCGCGCCGTCGGCGGCCGATCTCGCGGAGCCGCCGAAGCTGATGCTCGTCACGCCGTCGCACCAGTATCCGCTCGGGATGGTGATGAGCCTCGCGCGGCGCCGGATGCTGCTCGAATACGCGCGCCAGCACGGCTGCTGGATCATCGAGGACGATTACGACAGCGAGTTCCGCTACGGCAGCCGACCGCTCGCGTCGCTGCAGGGGCTCGACACGGCCGGGCAGGTGATCTACGTCGGCAGTTTCGGCAAGACGCTGTTTCCGGGGCTGCGGGTCGGCTATCTGGTCGCGCCGGAGCCGCTCGCGGAGAGCTTCGCGACCGCGAGCGCCGAGCTGTACCGCGAAGGCCAGTTGCTGCAGCAGGCGGTGCTGGCCGAGTTCATCGCGGAAGGGCACTTCGTGTCGCACATCCGCAAGATGCGCACCCTGTACGGGCAGCGCCGCGAGATGCTGCTCGATGCGGTCGCGCGCCGCTACGGCGACACGCTGCACGCGCTCGGCAGCGATGCGGGGCTGCATCTCGTCACGCAGTTGCCGGACGGCGTCGACGATCGCGCGGTCGCGCAAGCCGCGCTCGAACGCAACATTGTCGTGCGGCCGCTGTCCGGCTATTACGCGGAGCGCGAGCGCGCGGCGTCGGGCTTGCTGCTCGGTTATGCGTGCGTGCCGGAGGACGAGATCGCGACCGCGTTCGCGACGCTGGCCGAAGCGATCGACGAGCGGGCGTTCGGCAAGGTTGCCGCAGTGGTTTGAACGCAGCCGTGCGACGGCCGGCATCGCGATGCGGCGCGCGCTGCCGACACGAGGACGACCGACCGTCGCCGCCGCGCGGAACCGACCGTTCGGGTGCTCAAAGCCGGATCAACGCCGCGCCGGCGACCACCAGCGCACACGCGGCGAGCCGCTGCGGGCCGGGCCGCTCGCGCATCACGAACCAGCCGATCGCGACCGCGAAGATCGAGCTCGTTTCGCGCAGTGCCGACACCGTCGCGACCGGCAGGTGCCGGTACGCGAGGATCACGATCCCGTATGCGGCGAGCGAGATCGTGCCGGCAATGCCGCCCTGCGTGAGCGCGGTGCGCGAGCCGAGCACCGCGCGCGGGCCGCCGCGCACCGCGCAGACGAGCACGAGCTGCGGCACGCTCCACAGCACATACACCCACGCGATGTAGCCGAGCGCGCTGCCCGACACGCGCGAGCCGATTCCGTCGCAGATCGAATACGACGCGATGAACACGCCGGTGAGCAGCGCATAGGGCACGCCTTCCCCGGAGAACCGGAAGCCGCGCCGCAGCGCGAGCGACATGATCCCGAACGACACGAGCGCGATGCCGGCGAAGCCGAAGGGTGTCGGCTGCTCGTGCAGCACGGCGAGCGCCAGCACCGACACGAGCAGCGGCGAGATCCCGCGCGCGATCGGATAGATCTGTCCGAATTCGCCGTTGCGGTATGCCCGCACCAGCGTGAAGCAGTACGCGACCTCGAGCGCGGCCGACGCCGCGATATACGGCCAGGCGGCGCGCGCCGGCGCGGGCAGCAGTACGACGCCGGCGAGGCCGAACGCGAGATACGGCAGCGACATCGTGCCGAGCTGGACGAGCCGGTCCTCGCTGACATGCAGGAAGGCATTCCAGATCGCGTGCAGCAGGGCGGAGCACAGCACGAGGCCGATGAACAAGTGATCCATGAAGAAGGCGCGGACGCGCAACATAGCGGGGCGAGCGGTCAATTATGTGGGTATCGGGCGCGCTCGCGCGGAATTGTCGATAATAGAACGTTGTTATTCACCGGATGCCGACGATGACCGAAGCCACCCTCACCCCGCCCGCCGTTCCGCGCCTCACGAGCCTGTCGCACGGGGGCGGCTGCGGCTGCAAGATCGCGCCGGGCGTGCTGTCCGAGCTGCTGAAGCGGGCGACGCCGCCGGCGTTGTTCCCCGATCTGCTGGTCGGCACCGAGACGTCCGACGACGCGGCCGTCTACCGGCTGAACGACGAGCAGGCGATCGTCGCGACCACCGACTTCTTCATGCCGATCGTCGACGACCCGTTCGACTTCGGCCGCATCGCGGCGACCAACGCACTGTCGGACGTCTACGCGATGGGCGGCAAGCCGATTCTCGCGCTCGCGCTGGTCGGCATGCCGATCAACGTGCTGCCGCACGAGACGATCGCGGCCGTGCTGCGCGGCGGCGAATCGGTGTGCGCGGAGGCCGGCATTCCGGTCGCGGGCGGCCATTCGATCGATTCGGTCGAGCCGATCTACGGGCTCGCGGCGATCGGCGTCGTGCATCCGTCACGCGTGAAGCGCAACGCGGCGGCGCGGGCGGGCGACGTGCTCGTGCTCGGCAAGCCGCTCGGCGTCGGCGTGCTGTCGGCCGCGCTGAAGAAGAACCAGCTCGACGATGCCGGCTATGCGCAGATGGTCGCGACGACCACCAAGCTGAACCGGCCCGGCGCGGAACTCGCCGCGCTGCCGGGCGTGCACGCGCTGACCGATGTCACGGGCTTCGGGCTGCTCGGCCACACGCTCGAACTCGCGCGCGGCGCGAACCTCACCGCGCGCGTGCACTACGCGTCGCTGCCGTGGCTGGCGGGCGTCGAGGCGTTCGTCGCCGATGGCGTGTTTACCGGCGCATCGGGCCGCAACTGGGGTGCGTATGGCAGCGACGTGCGGCTTGCCGACGGCCTGCCGCCGGTCGCGCAGGCGCTGCTGACCGATCCGCAGACGTCCGGCGGCCTGCTGGTCGCGTGCGCGCCGGAAGCGGTCGACGACGTGCTTGCCTGCTTCCGGGCCGACGGTTTCGACCGCGCGGCCGTGATCGGCGAGATGGTGGACGGGCCGTCGCGCGTCGACGTCGCCTGACGCGGTTGTTGTCACGTCGGGTCGCCGACGGTCGGTAGAATCGATGCCTTCCCTTGACGGCATCGACGAACCGATGAGCGATTTCCTGTTCGGGCTGATGATCGCGCTGTCGGTCGGGCCCGTCGCGCTGATGATCGCCAATTACGGCATGCGCGCCGGCACCGCGAGCGGCGTGCGCGCCGCGGTGGGCGTGGCGTCGGCCGATGGCTGCTATGCCGTCGCCGCATTCACGATCGGTGCGATGCTCGCGGGCACGCTCGCGTCGCACCTGCCGCTGTTCCGTTGCGTCGGCGCATGCGTGCTGCTCGCCATGGGCGCACGCATGATGTGGCAGGCGTTGAGGGACCGGCGCCGCACGCTCGACGGCGCTGCGCCGCCGCCGGGCACGCGCCCGTTCACGTCGATGTTCTTCGTCACGCTCGCCAATCCGCTGACCATCCTGCTGTTCTACGGCTACGCCACCGCGGCCGCCGGTGCGCATCGGCACTGGCTCGCCGGTGCCGCATGCGTGTTTGCCGGCAGCCTCGTCGGGCAGCTCGTGTTCGCTTTCGGCGGCGGCATGATCGGGCGCATCGTGAAGTCGCCGCGATGGCTCGCGGCGAGCCATGTGGTCGCCGCGCTCGTCGTGTTCGGTTATGGCGTGGCGGGGATCGTGCGCGTATAGCGGGTCGCGGCAGTGCACTTCGGTGACGGACGTTTCATCGCCGCGTGAGCGAACCAGATAGCATTCCTGATCTTTTGTCACATCGGCCGAGACGCGACGCAACCCCTGCACGTCGCGTTGGCAAGTGCCACAGGCCGTTTCGTAGTCGGGTTACGCATCGCGCAAGCGCGTTCTATACTCCCTCGCGCAGTCTCCGAGAGCCGTTCTCACCCAACATCATTGAAACAAGGAACGCCGATGCTGACTCGCTCCATTCTTTCCGCTGCCGCATTCTCGCTCGCGGCCTGTGCGACCGCACCGTCGATCGCCCAGGACAACCAGGGCAACGATGCGGGCAACACTGGATTCGCCGAGACCGGTGCACAGGGCCGCCCGGTCAAGGTGATGATCATCACGATGTTCGGTCCGGAGGGCCAGGCATGGCTCGACCGGATCGGGCCGTGGCGCGATATCGCCGTACCCGGACTGTCGCCCGACTACCCGGCCGTTCACTGCAACAAGCAGGACGTGTGCGTCGTGACGACCGGCATGGGCTACGCGAACGCCACCGCGTCGATCATGGCGCTCACGTTCTCGCAGCGCTTCGATCTGCGTCACACGTACTTCCTGGTTTCCGGCATCGCAGGCGTCGACCCCGCGCAAGGCACGGTCGGCTCGGCCGCGTGGTCGAAATACCTGGTCGATTTCAGCCTGCAGTGGGAGCTCGATGCACGCGAGATTCCGGCCGGCTGGAACACGGGCTATCTCGGCATCAATACGAAGAGCCCGAGCGACAAGCCGCCGCTCGATTACCGCACCGAAGTGTTCCAGCTCAACCCGAAGCTGACCGATGCCGCATATGCGCTGTCGCGCAACGTCGTGCTCGCCGACAGCGCGCAGGCCCAGGCGGCGCGCGCGAAGTTCACGTACGCGCCGGCGAACCGGCCGCCGTCGGTGATCCAGTGCGACACGTCGTCGGGCAACACGTGGTTCTCGGGCACGCTGATCGGCGAGCGTGCGCGTCAGTGGACCAAGATCCTGACCGACGGCAAGGGCACCTACTGCATGACCGCGCAGGAAGACAACGCGACGTTCGAAGCACTCAAGCGTGCGGCGAGCGTGAAGCGCGTCGACCTGTCGCGCGTGGCGGTGTTACGTACGGGTTCCGATTTCGACCGGCCGTATGCGGGGCAGACGAGTGCCGACAACCTGCTGAACTACGCGGACCAGGGCGGCTTCGCCCCGGCAACCGAGAACCTGTACCGCGCAGGCAACCCGCTCGTGCAGGACATCGTCACGCACTGGAGCGAATGGCGCGACGGGGTGCCGCGCCGGTAACGGTGTGGCGACGTGCTGAAGTCACTCCATCATCCACGCATGGCGGAGCTCCGGGCGCATCAATATTGCCCGGAGCGACCGGATTGCGGCTCGTGGGAGCCGTGCCGAGGATCACGGCCCGGGTGGGGGCAGCTTGAGTTCGATGCGCGTGTATTCGGGGCCCAATAACTGCATGGTCGCCGTTTCGCCGTGCTCGTCCGTCATGCCGATGTATTGCGTTGCACTGGTGCTGATCCGGTAGCAGGTGTGCATCAACGGCTTCCGGTCTTGATCTCGCACAAGCAACGTCTGATCGCGTGTGCGTGCAGTCCAGCGTTCCGTCGTCACAAAACGCGCCGGTGCGGGCTCCCGGACGTCGCCGCACGAAAAACGGATCGAGTCGGGCTCAGGCCCGGGCGTCGCGGGTGTCAGTGCATGACTCGCGACACCCGGTGTACCTGCCGGGTTGCAGAGATCATGACAGCCTGCTGGCGGGCATTTCGGGACGAACTGGATCCAAAGCTGCTTTTTGTCGTCGGGATCGAGCCTGCCGTTCCTGCGCGATACGATTCGCTCGTCGACGTAAATGTCATCGGGCGACATCCCGAGTTGCACGAGAAAGGATTTCATCTGCGCACCGCGTTGTCGCGCGAGCTGATTGGGTTGGTTTTCCCAGTCGTAGGCCGTCGCGTCGATCGAGGCCGTCGCCCCTTCGCGCGTCCATTCCTGGGCGCTCAGGTAATGCCTGGCGACGGCGAGCCTGTCGCTATTGGCGATCTCGGCCGAATTCAGTGGCAGTTCCATGCTGTCGGTCAACACAATCTTGCATGCATCGGCCTGGATCGGGAGTGACAGAAAGGCGCCGAGTATGACGGCGAGGGCATGTCTCATCGGTCGCTCCAGTTCACCGCGCCAGAATGAACCACGCGATGTTGTCTGCGTTGCCGATCGCCATGCCCGGATAGCGTTTGGCGAACTGGGCGCAGGCCGAGCGACCGTATGCCGCCGGGTGATCCCCGGCGTCGAAGGTGTCCGCAAAATGGGCGCATTCATGAACAATCGTGAGTTGCTGCGAGGAGAGGTTTCCAGCCGATCGCTCCGGTAGCGAGCAGAACGGCAGATTGATGGCGATCGTATGCGTTGCAGTGTCGGGGCGACAGACATGCGCAACCTCGACGTCGACATTTTTCATGTTCGGCAGACATCCTGTTGCCCGGTCGGCATCGGAACCGACGCGGACGAAGTTCCTTGGGCCGAGGCGAGCCATCACTCTGGCAAGGGCGTCGAGTCCCGTAGCGAGTTTGCGTCTTGCATCCATGTTTGCCGAGCCGAACCACTCGATGACTCGAGCTTCGGCGGCCGGATTCCATTGCATCAGTTCCCGGCGCCGTTGCAGTGTGATCTCGACGGCTTCGTCCCGCAATTCAAGTATCCGTTTCCTGAACGCAGAATCCGTCATGTTCGGGCAGATCGGCGGTTCGTCGAGCGACACATCGGGCTGTGGCGACGCATTCATAGGCACGCTCCATATGGACATCATTTGGCGTGCCGATGCTAAGTGCCTGAAGCGGACCGACGATGCACCCAATGGCGGTCGACGGAACGAACAAAGATTGGGAAGTGTGAACGAGAGATCGGAAAGACCGCGGTTTCTCGTGGCGCACACGTGTTCTTGCGCCTGCTCAACCGGCGTGACGATCGGGATTGAAACAGCTTGGGCACGCGATATGCGGCCAACGGAACATCGAGAATGACGGCGAGCGCGGCGTGCCAGCGTGATTGGCCGGTGTCAAGCGATGTGGCCGCCCCTGATGGGACTCATCCACTGGATTGACTTCGGAGAACGTCGACAATTGTGTCGCTACGACCATTGCCGCAACTCACGTACGATATGCAGCACTGGCCGGTGGCTTCGCCCCTGGCACCGAACCTGTACCGCGCAGGCAACCCGCTCGTGCAGGACATCGTCACGCACTGGAGCGAATGGCGCGACGGGGTGCCGCGCCGTTGATGGCCGGCCGATCCCGTCGACAGATCAACGCACGGGTCAGTGCGATTGCGGTGCGGAACGGAACGGCATCCAGACGGGCGTGGTGTCGTCCCAATGATCGAGCGGCGAAGGAAGTTGATCGTTCATCACAGACTCCTGCAACTAACTGACTAATCGAATATTCGACGCCGCGCACCGGATCATCCGTTGCGCGGCGTCGCACGTTGACCGACGCTTAGCGGCCCCCGCCGGCGAGCTGGTTGCCTTCCTGCGTCGGACGATACGGGCCTTGCGCGACTTCGAGGCCTTGCGGATACGAATTCGCCTTGCGCAGCCAGGCCAGTGTGCCGTCGCGGCGGGCCTGCACGACTTCCGCGCTGACTTCGGCGCGGGTGCGCGGGCCATTGTTGTGCTGCGAGTACCACGACGTGTTGCCGTAGTCGCCGGCATGCGGGGCGTTCGTATCGGCGAAGGCCGGTGCGGACACGGCGAGTGCGAGGGCGACGGCGGAGAGAAGATGGCGGCGGTTCATGACGTAACTCCTGTGTTGGTCGGAGTTGGCGCGTGAGCGCTTGCTCCGGTCCCGTCTGACGGGGCTGTTCGATGCGCAGCAGGTGCGCGACAGGGTTTACTCTAGGTATCTGTTCCGGCGCGATAAATGCGGCTGACGCGAATTGAATTGTCGTAATGGAGGAACAATCGCAATACGCAATGCCGGCAGGGGCATTCGAAAATCGCGCACAGCCGCGTGCAGCGGGCCTCGCAGCGAGGTGACGCCCGCCATGCGACGACACGCGCGAACGATTGCCGCGCGCGGCGCAAAGGTGTGATGCGGATTCGGGAACGATGACGGGGGCGGCGGGGAAGGCGGCGCGAACGCGACGCCGGAGCGGTGCCCAGGCCGCACGGATGCGGTACGGCGCACGGGCCGGACAGCCCGCGCGCCGCGATTCAGATGATTACGCGACCCACTCGTTGATGACCGGCGTATCGAGCGCCGGCGCGCGCTCGGCTTCCTCGAACGTGCGCTTGCTGCACGTCGCATCGAGGCTGCCCTTGCCGCTCAGCAGCGGGCAGCGGTCGAACACTTCGGCGATCCAGTCGACGAACACGCGCACCTTCGGCGACAGGTGCCGGCTGTGCGGATACACGACCGAGATCGGCATCGGCAGCGGCTTGATGCCCGGCAGCACTTCCTTGAGCCGGCCTTCGCGCAGGTGCGGCAGGACCATGAAGAGCGGCGGCTGGATCAGCCCGAAACCCTCGACGCCGCAGGTCACGTACGCATCCGCATCATTGACCGACACGATGCTGTTCATCTTGATCTCGGTTTCCTTGCCGTCGATCAGGAACGACCAGTCGATCGTGCGGCCGGTGCGGCTCGAGAAATAGTTGACGGCCTTGTGGTCGTTCAGGTCCTCGATCGTCTGCGGCTCGCCGTGGCGCTCGAGATAGTCGGGCGACGCCACCGTCACGCCTTCGAACAGACCGACGCGGCGCGCGACGAGCGACGAGTCCTGCAGCGCACCGACGCGGATCACGCAGTCGACGCCTTCCTGCAGCAGATCGACCGGACGATCGGACAGGCCGAGCTGGAGGTCGATGTCCGGATAGCGCGTATGGAATTCGCACAGCGACGGAATCACGAGCAGTCGCCCGATCGAGCCCGGCATGTCGATACGCAACTTTCCGTGCGGCTTCCGGTTGTTGTTCTGGAAGCTTGCTTCGGTTTCCTCGACATCGGCGAGGATCCGCACGCATCGTTCGTAGTACGCGGCACCGTCCGGCGTCAGCGACAGCCGGCGCGTGGTCCGGTGCATCAGACGCACGCCGAGGAAGGCTTCGAGATTCTGGATGATCGTCGTGACGGACGCCCGCGGCAGGCTGAGCGTTTCTGCTGCCTTGGTGAAGCTGCTTGTATCGACGACGCGAGTAAACACCTGCATGGCCTGAAGCCGGTCCATCACAACCTCCACGATCTAATGAGCCTAGGAACAAACAGGCTGCGTCGCTTTGTAGGCGACACAGCCTGGGATTGTTCGGAGGCGTTGAATTGTGTTGCCGGATTATAGGCATTTATCCCAATGTCTGCCGGACCCAGAATTCGTTCCATCTCGAAATGGATGCTGCATCGTCATGGACGCTTCTGAATTCAGCAAATTCCTGAAAGCCGCATTGCCCGCCGAAGCCACGGCCCGCGCGGCATTGACGGTCGCGGAGGTGGAAATCCCCGGCTACGCGCAGGACATCGCGCTGCGTGTCTATCGGCGCGCGGACAAGACCGGATTGCCGGTAGTGCTTTATTTCCACGGTGGCGGCTTCGTGCGCGGCACGCTCGAAGACGCGGATTTCGCTGCGCGTTTTTTAGCAGAACGCTTACCAGCTCTCGTAGTGTCGGTCGATTATTCGCTCGCGCCGGCCTTTCCTTTTCCGGCCGCGCCGGAGGATGCGTATCGCGCCGCCGTGTGGGCCGCGACGCGCGCCCGCGCATTCGGCGGCAATCCGAAGAAGATCGGCGTCGCGGGCCATGACGCGGGCGGCCAGCTCGCGAACTGCCTCGCGTTCATCGCGCGCGATCGCGGCGAAGTGTCGATCGCCGCGCAGGCGCTGTTCGGGCCGATGCTCGACCCGAGCATGACGCGCATCGGCGACGCCGAGCGCCTGTCGTCGGACATTACCGCGCGCGAATGCGCGGCCTGTTATCGCGCCTATCTGCCGCAGGCGGCGCAGCGCATGCACCCGTACGCGGCGCCGCTCGAATCGGTGCGCCTCGCGGGCCTGCCGCCGACGCTCGTCGTCACCGCGCAGAACGACGTGCTGCACGTCGAAGCGGAGAAATATGCGGGCTGCCTGATTTCATCGGGCGTGCTCACGCAGGTGATCCGCTACCCGGACGTCACGCACGCGGCGCTCGCGACGCACGAAGCCGCGCTGGAGGAAGCCGTGCGCTTCTTCCAGTGCCGCTTCCAGGCGCGCCAGCCGAACCGTTCCGAATAACCAGACCAATCCACGCTTACTGGAGATCCACATGGCCATCCTACGTACCTCTCGTTCCCGAATCGCGACCGCGGCGATCGTGACGCTCGCCGTCGTCGGCCTCGGCACGTTCGGCGCGATGCGCGTGAACGCGAACGCGCCGGAGAAAACGGCGGCGCCGCTGCCCGAAGTCGACGTCGCGACCGTCGTGCCGCAAACCGTCACCGACTGGCAAAGCTATTCGGGCCGCCTCGAAGCCGTCGAGAAAGTCGACGTGCGCCCGCAGGTGTCGGGCACGATCGTCGCGGTGAACTTCAAGGACGGCGCGCTCGTGAAGAAGGGCGATGTGCTGTTCGTGATCGACCCGCGTCCGTACCAGGCGGAGACCGACCGCGCGGCCGCGCAGCTCGCCGCCGCGCAGGCGCGCAACGGCTACGCGCAGAGCGACTGGCAGCGCGCGCAGCGGCTGATCGTCGACAACGCGATCGCGAAGCGCGACTACGACGAGAAGCAGAACGCCGCGCGCGAAGCGAATGCGAACCTGAAGGCCGCCGACGCCGCGCTGGAAACGGCGCGCATCAATCTCGGCTATACGCGGATCACGGCGCCGGTGTCGGGCCGCGTGTCGCGCGCGGAGATCACGGTCGGCAACGTCGTGTCGGCCGGTGCGTCGGCCGCGCCGCTGACGACGCTGGTGTCGGTGTCGCCGATCTACGCGTCGTTCGATGCGGACGAGCAGACCTACCTGCAATACATCAACGGCGCACGCGACGGCCGCAAGGTGCCGGTCGAACTCGGTCTGGCGAACGAGACGGGCTACTCGCGCAGCGGCGTGATCGATTCGGTCGACAACCGGCTCGATACGTCGTCGGGCACGATCCGCGTGCGCGCGCGTTTCGACAACGCGGACGGCGAGCTCGTCCCGGGCCTCTATGCGCGCGTGAAGGTCGGCGGCAGCGCGCCGCACCAGGCGCTGCTGGTCGACGACGCGGCGATCAACACCGACCAGGACAAGAAGTTCGTGTTCGTCGTCGACCAGCAGGGCCGCGTGTCGTACCGCGAAGTGCAGCAGGGCAACCAGCACGGCAACCGCCGCGTGATCGTGAGCGGCCTGTCCGCCGGCGATCGCGTGGTCGTGAACGGCACGCAGCGCGTGCGGCCGGGCGAGCAGGTGAAGCCGCACATGGTCCCGATGACGGGCGGCGATGCGCCGTCCGCGCCGCTCGCGAACAACGCGAAGCCGGCCGCACCGGCGAAGGCGGAATCGTAAGCGGCACGCCGCTACGTTTTCCGCGTTCAACCAGACAGAGCAACCCATGAACATCTCAAAATTCTTTATCGACCGGCCGATCTTCGCAGGAGTCCTATCGGTCATCATCCTGCTCGGCGGGGTGATCGCGATGTTCCTGCTGCCGATTTCGGAATATCCGGAAGTCGTGCCGCCTTCCGTGATCGTGAAGGCGCAGTACCCGGGCGCGAACCCGAAAGTGATCGCCGAGACGGTCGCGTCGCCGCTTGAAGAACAGATCAACGGCGTCGAGGACATGCTGTACATGCAGTCGCAGGCGAACAGCGACGGCAACATGACGATCACCGTCACGTTCAAGCTCGGCACCGATCCGGACAAGGCCACGCAGCTCGTGCAGAACCGCGTGAACCAGGCGCTGCCGCGCCTGCCGGAAGACGTGCAGCGGCTCGGCATCACGACGGTGAAGAGCTCGCCGACGCTGACGATGGTGGTCCACCTGATCTCGCCGGACAACCGCTACGACATGACCTACCTGCGCAACTACGCGCTGATCAACGTGAAGGATCGCCTGTCGCGGATTCAGGGCGTCGGTCAGGTGCAGCTGTGGGGTTCGGGCGACTACGCGATGCGCGTGTGGCTCGATCCGCAGAAGGTCGCGCAGCGCGGGCTGTCCGCCGAGGACGTCGTGCAGGCGATCCGCGAGCAGAACGTGCAGGTTGCGGCCGGCGTGATCGGCGCATCGCCGTCGCTGCCCGGCACGCCGCTGCAGTTGTCGGTGAACGCGCGCGGCCGTCTGCAGACCGAGGACGAATTCGGCGACATCGTCGTGAAGACGACGCCGGACGGCGGCGTCACGCGCCTGCGCGACATCGCGCGGATCCAGCTCGACGCGTCCGAGTACGGGCTGCGCTCGCTGCTCGACAACAAGCCGGCCGTCGCGATGGCGATCAACCAGTCGCCGGGCGCGAACTCGCTGCAGATCTCCGACGAAGTGCGCAAGACGATGGCCGAGCTGAAGCAGGACATGCCGGCCGGCGTCGACTACAAGATCGTCTATGACCCGACGCAGTTCGTGCGCTCGTCGATCAAGGCCGTCGTGCACACGCTGCTCGAGGCGATCGCGCTGGTCGTGATCGTCGTGATCGTGTTCCTGCAGACCTGGCGCGCATCGCTGATTCCGCTGATCGCGGTGCCGGTGTCGATCATCGGCACGTTCTCGCTGCTGCTGGCGTTCGGGTACTCGATCAACGCGTTGTCATTGTTCGGGATGGTGCTCGCGATCGGGATCGTGGTCGACGATGCGATCGTGGTGGTCGAGAACGTCGAGCGCAACATCGAGAGCGGGATGAATGCGCGGCAGGCGACTTACAAGGCGATGCAGGAAGTGAGCGGGCCGATCATCGCGATCGCGCTGACGCTCGTCGCCGTGTTCGTGCCGCTCGCGTTCATGTCGGGCCTGACCGGCCAGTTCTACAAGCAGTTCGCGATGACCATCGCGATCTCGACGGTGATCTCGGCGTTCAACTCGCTGACGCTGTCGCCGGCGCTGTCCGCGATCCTGCTGAAGGGGCATGGCGACAAGGAAGACTGGCTCACGCGCGTGATGAACCGCGTGCTCGGCGGCTTCTTCCGCGGGTTCAACAAGGTGTTCCATCGCGGCGCGGAGAACTACGGCCGCGGCGTGCGCGGCGTGCTGTCGCGCAAGACGCTGATGCTCGGCGTGTACCTCGTGCTGGTGGGCGCGACCGTGCTCGTGTCGAAGGTCGTGCCGGGCGGCTTCGTGCCCGCGCAGGACAAGGAATACCTGATCGCGTTCGCGCAACTGCCGAACGGCGCATCGCTCGACCGCACCGAGAAGGTGATTCGCGACATGGGCTCGATCGCGCTGAAGCAGCCGGGCGTCGAGAGCGCGGTTGCGTTCCCGGGGCTGTCGGTGAACGGCTTCACCAACAGCTCGAGCGCGGGCATCGTGTTCGTCACGCTGAAGCCGTTCTCGGAACGGCATGGCAAGGCGCTGTCGGCCGGCGCGATCGCGGGTGCGCTGAACCAGCAGTACAGCGCGATGAAGGACTCGTTCGTCGCCGTGTTCCCGCCGCCGCCGGTGCTCGGCCTCGGTACGCTCGGCGGGTTCAAGATGCAGATCGAGGATCGCGGCGCGGTTGGCTATGCGCGGCTCGCGGATGCGACCAACGACTTCATCAAGCGCGCGCAGCAGGCGCCGGAACTCGGCCCGTTGTTCACGAGCTACCAGATCAACGTGCCGCAGCTCAACGTCGATCTCGACCGCGTGAAGGCGAAGCAGCTCGGCGTGCCGGTCACCGATGTGTTCAACACGATGCAGGTGTATCTCGGCTCGCTGTACGTGAACGACTTCAACCGCTTCGGGCGCGTGTACCAGGTGCGCGTGCAGGCCGATGCGCCGTTCCGTCAGCGTCCTGACGACATCCTGCAGTTGAAGACCCGCAACGACAAGGGCGAGATGGTGCCGCTGTCGTCGCTCGTCACGGTGACGCCGACGTTCGGCCCGGAAATGGTCGTGCGCTACAACGGCTACACGGCGGCCGACATCAACGGCGGCCCGGCACCGGGCTTCTCGTCGGGGCAGGCGCAGGCCGCGATCGAGCGCATCGCGCATGAAACGCTGCCGCGCGGCGTGCGGTTCGAATGGACCGACCTCACGTACCAGCAGATTCTGGCCGGCGATTCGGCGATGTACGTGTTCCCGATCAGCGTGCTGCTCGTGTTCCTCGTGCTCGCGGCGCTGTACGAAAGCCTGACGCTGCCGCTCGCGGTGATCCTGATCGTGCCGATGAGCATTCTGTCGGCGCTGACGGGCGTGTGGCTCACGCAGGGCGACAACAACATCTTCACGCAGATCGGTTTGATGGTGCTGGTGGGGCTGTCCGCGAAGAACGCGATCCTGATCGTCGAATTCGCGCGCGAGCTGGAGCACGACGGCAGGACGCCGCTCGAGGCCGCGATCGAGGCGAGCCGGCTGCGGCTGCGCCCGATCCTGATGACGTCGATCGCTTTCATCATGGGCGTCGTGCCGCTCGTCACGTCGACGGGCGCGGGCTCGGAGATGCGGCATGCGATGGGTATCGCGGTGTTCTTCGGGATGCTCGGCGTGACGCTGTTCGGGCTGATGCTCACGCCGGTGTTCTATGTCGTGCTGCGTACGCTCGCGGGCGGCAAGATCCACGTCGCGGGGAAGGACTCGGCCGGTTACGGCGTGCCGCCGTCGGGTGCGCCGGCTACGGATGCTTGAGGACAAGAAGATGGACAACATGCACAACTCGAATGGCCTGATGCGTTTCGCGAAGGTGGCGGCCGCGAGCACCCTGCTCGCGACGCTGCTCGCCGCGTGCGCGGTGGGGCCCGACTACAAGCGCCCGGATGTGTCGACGCCCGCGGCGTTCAAGGAAGCGCCGACGCTCGCGGCCGGCGAACAGGCCGGCACGTGGAAGACCGCCGAACCGGCGGACGGCGAGCATCGCGGCGAATGGTGGACGGTGTTCGGCGATCCGGTGCTCGACGCGCTCGAGTCGCAGGCGCTCGCCGCGAACCAGAACCTGAAGGCCGCGGCGGCGCGCGTCGAGGAAGCGCGTGCGGCGACCCGCACCGCGCGCTCGCAGTGGTTCCCGCAGATCGGCGCCGGTTTCGGGCCGACGCGCGAAGGGCTGTCGTCGGCGTCGCAGTTCCAGCCGCAGGGCACCGGCCCGACCAACGCGACGCTGTGGCGTGCGCAGGGCACGGTGTCCTACGAGGCCGACCTGTTCGGTCGCGTGGGCCGCAACGTCGAGGCGTCGCGTGCCGACCAGGCACAGAGCGAAGCGCTGTTCCGGTCGGTGCAGCTCGCGCTGCAGGCGGACGTCGCGCAGAACTACTTCGAACTGCGTCAGCTCGACTCGGACCAGGACCTGTACCGCCGCACCGTCGAACTGCGCGATCAGGCACTGAAGCTCGTGCAGCGGCGCTTCAGCGAAGGCGACATCAGCGAGCTCGACGTGTCGCGCGCGAAGAACGAACTGGCGAGCGCGCAGGCCGATGCGGTCGGCGTCGCGCGCCGGCGCGCGGCGTCCGAGCATGCGCTCGCGATCCTGCTCGGCAAGGCGCCCGCGGACTTCGCGTTCAAGGAAACGCCGATCGTGCCGGTCGCGGTCAAGATTCCGCCGGGCCTGCCGTCCGCGCTGCTCGAACGCCGGCCGGACGTGTCGGCCGCCGAGCGCGCGATGGCGGCGGCGAACGCGCGGATCGGCCTCGCGAAGTCGGCGTACTTCCCGAAGCTCGATATCACGGGCGCGTTCGGCTATGAGGCGTCGACGCTCGGCAACCTGTTCCTGTGGTCGAGCCGCACGTTCTTGCTCGGGCCGTTCGCCGGCACCGCGCTGACGCTGCCGCTGTTCGACGGCGGGCGGCGGGCGGCCGGCGTGCAGCAGGCGCGCGCGCAGTATGACGAGCAGGTCGCGAACTACCGGCAGCAGGTGCTCGTCGCGTTCCGCGAGGTCGAGGACAATCTCGCCGACCTGCGTCTGCTCGACGACCAGATCCGCGCGCAGGATGCGGCCGTCAATGCGTCGCGCCGTGCGGCGACGCTGTCGCGGACGCAGTACCAGGAAGGCGAGGTCGCGTATCTCGACGTGATCGACAGCGAGCGGTCGGTGCTGCAGTCGCAATTGCAGGCGAACCAGCTGACGGGTGCGCAGGCGGTGTCGACCGTCAACCTGATCCGTGCGTTGGGCGGTGGGTGGGGGAATGCGCCGGCGCCGACGGCGGTGGGGGATGCGGCGACGGGGAAGGCGGAGGTGGCGGCGCGATGAATGTGGACGGCGGCTGATGCGTCGGCTGTCGACGCTGACGCAAAGAACCCCGGCATGCAGGCTCAGGCCTGCGTGACCGGGGTTTTTTATGGTTCATCGCGGATTTACGGGGGAGCGTCGGCGTTCGTCCTGCTTCTACTCCGGCAAAGCCCGCGCTCCGCGGTCAACCGAAAGTTGCCGCTATCAGATGCCGCTCGGAGTAAGCAATCAAGGCAAATATGATCAGGCCTGTCACAATGCCTGCAACCCGCCGGGTCATGAAATTCGCCGGTTTGGGCATGATATCGCCGGCATTGCGCCGCTCTTTAAGGCGATTCATCGCGTAAAGCACGGCAGCCAATGCCGCGGCCCGGACAATTGCACTCTGAATGGTCATGTATCCCCCGGCTGATCTGCTTTATTTAATGTGTCGTCGATAGACGGCTATCGAGCGACGGCGAACCATTTTGTTGGTATGCGCGTTTGAGATGCGGTCAGCTCCGTCCACCCCCTTCCAACGGTGCGACGGTGTTCGGCCGCGTACCGCCCCGACACGATTGCCGCCAGCAAGTCGCGCGGCAGGCTGCCGCCGATCGCACCCGCATCAACCGGGTGCGTGTCACCGCATCATACGCCTTCGAACGCGTTCCCCATCGGCCTCGTCCGCATCCCGCGTGCGAGCCGCGTCCACGGCAGGTCTGCCGGATCGGCCTGCATCGGTCCCGGCGCCTTGGCAACCAGCACCGCGTGCGCGATGTCCTGGAAGTCGGCGCGGAAGTGCACCGAGCTCTTGTTGACGAGGATCTTCATCGCTTCGGGCTCGACGCCGCCCACGCGAAAAAGATTGCGATCGAGCATCTGGGCCTTGCCGGCACTCACGACGATGCGCACGCCGTCGATCCGCAGGCACGCTACCGGCCCGACGTCGGCCTGCATGCCGTTCATCATCGGGCCGTCGTAGCGGCACACGCCGTCGGATAGCGCGACGACCTCGAAGCGTCCGCGAAACGGTTCGTCGCCCGGCACGCCGGAGCCGCCGAGCGACAGTTCGATGCGCGCACCGACACCGGCACGCCACGCCGCTGCGACGGCCGCCGGATCCCATAGCAGGCCCAGCGCCGCGTCCTGCGCGCCATGGCGAAGGAGCGCGCGAAGCAGGCCCGTCGTATTCGAATCGCCGCCCGCGCCCGGGTTGTCCTGCGTGTCGGCGATCACGACCGGCTTGCTCGCATCCGCCGCGAGCCGCATGGCCTCGAGCACGGCATCGTCGGGCGTCAGGAACGGCACCTGCCACTTCGCCTCGTCGGCCAGCATCGTGTCGTACAGCGTCTGCACGGCGGTATCCACCGCGTCGGTGTCGCCATACCCCCAGATGACCGGCCCGCACTCCGGGAAGTCCGCCGCCGGGAAGCCCGGTGCGAACGACAGTGAAACCACGCCGCCGGTCTCCAGCGCCGCGAGTTGTGCGTACAGCGCGCGTGCGGGGTCGAGCAGCGTGCACATCCCGTTGATCGGAATCAGGAACGGCAGCCGTCGCGCCGCGCGACGCAGCGGCTTGCCGGCCGCGAGCAGGCGTTCGAGCAACGCGGCCGCGCGTTCGCCGGTTTCAGCCATGTCGACGTGAGGATACGTGCGAAAGGCGACCAGCGCGTCGGCGCGGCTCAGCATCCGGTCGGTCACGTTCGCGTGCAGGTCGAGCGACGCGATGACCGGCACGGCCGGGCCGACCGCGTCGCGTACGCGTTCGAGCAGGGTGCCTTCGCCGTCATCGGTGTGCTCGGCGACCATCGCGCCGTGCAGGTCGAGATACACCGCATCGCAACCGCCGCGTCGCGCCGCATCGACGATCTCGGTGGCGATGCGTTCGAATGCGTCCTCGGTGACGTGCGCCGACGGGCTGGCACCGGCCCAGATCACCGGCAGCACGTGCCAGCCGCGCCGCTCCGCCGCGTTGATGAAGCCACCCGCCGGAATGTTGACGTCGCGCAGTGCGAGCACATCGGCGCCGCGCACGAGCGCCGGAAACCCCTCGCCGCGTTCGAAGTTGGCGTACGCGGCCTTGGTGGGCGCGAAGGTATTGGTTTCGTGCTGGAAGCCGGCAACTAGGATGCGTTGGGTCATGACATTGATTTCAGTAAGACAGTGGACGAGTGCGGCACGTGTGCGAGATGCCGGCCGCGCGACAGGTCACCGTGCCGCAGCGGGCAGGCGGTTCATGATCAGCGCCACGGCGCCGGCGACCATCAACGCGACGATCACGAGCAACCCCGCTTGCATGCTGCCGGTTGCGGTGCGGATCTCGCCGATCAGCGTCGGGCTGAGGAAGCCGCCGAACAGGCCGATCGTGTTGATGAGCGCGATGCCGCCCGCGGCCGCATTGCCGGTCAGGTATTGCGACGGAATGGCCCAGAACACCGTGTAGGCGGCCCACGACAGTGCCGTGGCAATCGTCATGCAGACGAGCGATACCGCGAGATGGCCGTCCGCGTAGGTCGCTGCGGCCAGCGCGGCGGCGCCTGCCAGCGCCGACACCGCGCTGTGCAACCGGCGCTCGCCGTGACGATCCGAGCGCCGGCCGATCACGATCATCGCGCCTGCGGCGCCGATATACGGAATCATCGAATAGAAGCCGATCTGCATCGTGTCGTTCACGCCGTTGGCCTTGAGGATCGACGGCAGCCAGAAGCTGACCGCATAGATCCCGCAGATCATCGTGAAGTAGGCGAAGGCCAGCAGGTAGACGCGCGGGTCGCGCGCAGCCTGCCCGAACGCGTGGTGGCCGGCGGCGGGCGCGTGGAGTTCGGCCGCGAGCAGGTTTTTCTCGCGGTCGCTCAGCCACACTGCGTCGGCGGGCCGGTCGGCCAGCACCTTCAGCACCAGCAGCCCCAGCACGGCACACGGCAGGCCCTCGGCGACGAACATCCATTGCCAGCCGGTCAGCCCGTGCGCGCCGTCGAGGGTGGTCATCAGCCAGGTCGACAGCGGCGAGCCGACGATGCCGCCGATCGGGCCGGCGAGCATCACCACGGCCATCACGCCGGCCATGCGTCGCGGGCCGTACCAGTAGGTCAGATAGAAGATCATGCCGGGCGCGAAGCCGGCCTCGAACACGCCGAGCAGGAAGCGCAGCACGTAGAACGACGTGGTGTCGTGCACGAACATCATGCCCGCCGACGTCAAGCCCCACAGCACCATTATCCGGCTGATGGTCTTGCGCGCGCCGATCCTGGGCAGCAGCAGGTTGCTCGGAATCTCGAACAGCACGTAGCCGAGGAAGAAAATGCCCGCGCCAAGGCCGTAGGCGGCGTCGGAGAAGCCGAGCGCACTTTGCATGTGGAGCTTCGCGAAGCCGATGTTCACGCGATCCAGATACGCGAACGTGTAGCACAGCAACAGCAGCGGCAGCAGGCGCCAGTTCAGCTTGCGGTACAGCGCCTGCACCGGCGCGCTGTCATGCGCCGCCGGACGGCGGGAGGATGGGACGGCGGACATGTCTCTCTCCAGGGGCGTGGACGTCTTGCAGGATGGATCCCGCTTGCCGCATCGTCGAAGAGACGAAAAAGCAGAGCAAGAGCAACTTAAGTGATCTAATGTTGCTCCACAGGCAACAGACAGGCCAACCGGAATCTCCATGCGCGAACTGAACCAGCGCCGCTTGCGCTACTTCCATGAAGTGCTGACGCACGGCTCGATCCGCGGGGCGGCCGACAGCATCAATACCGCGCCGTCCGTGATTACGCGGCAGATTCGCCTGCTCGAGGAGGAAGTTGGCGTCGTGTTGTTCGAGCGGCAGGCGCGCGGCGTGTGCCCGACCGAGGCGGCTGCGCATCTGCTCGAATACTGGCGCGGTTGCCGCTCACAGCAGGAACTGTTCGAGGAGCGCCTGCAGGCGTTGCGGCGGCTGCAATCCGGCCAGGTCCGCATCGTCACCAGCGAGGGCTACGTCGATGTGCTGATGGACGAGGTGCTGACCGATTTCTGCATGCGCTATCCGAAGCTCGACGTGATCGTCGACGTGTTGCCCGTCAACAATGTGCTGCAGGAGGTGGCCGAGAGCCGTGCGCATATCGGACTCGCCTACAACCCGCCGGCCCATGCGGAGATTCAATATCTCGCCACGTCGTCCCAGCCGGTGGTGGCGCTCGTGCATGCCGGGCATCCGCTCGCGTTGCGCGGCGGCGCGGTGCGCGCGCACGAACTCGGCGAGTATCCGCTCGCGCTGATGCCGCCGGCATTCGGTCTCGGCCAGGTCGCGCAGATGCTCGCCTATACGGAGAACCTGCCGATCCGTCCGACGCTGACGACCAATTCGCTTGCGGTGTTGCGCCATTTCGTGAAGCGTCACGACGGGATTACGCTGATCGGCGCGTTCGCTGCGTACCGAGAACTCGAGAGCGGTGAACTCGTGGCACTGCCGATCGCGCATCCGTTATTCGATTCCGCCAAGGCGCGCCTGCTCGTGAAGGCGGGGCGGCCACTCGGGGTCGCGGCCGACACGTTGCTGAACTGCCTGCTGCACGACATGAAGATGTTCGCGGGAACCAGCACGCGTCGGGCGCCGAGCGGGAAGGGGCCGCGCGCGGCGGCCAGGCGGGCGCGGTGACGCATGTCGTGTCGTCAGCCGTACCGCTCAGACATCGTCGCGGTCGGCCCGCAACGCCCGCACCAGTTCGCTCGCCGCCTTGCCGAGCCCCGTATGCTTCGGCCGCCGCAGATACACCGGCAGCGGCAGCCCGTTGCGAATATTCGCGAACACGAGCGGCGCAAGCTCGCCGCCGTCGACATACCGGGCGACGATCGATGCCGGGAAGTTCGCCCAGCCATGGCCGGCCTTCACCAACGCGATCGCGGTCGCCGTGTCGGTCACGTTCCACGTGCGATTGCCGATCACCGGCCGCACGTCGGTGAGTGGCCGCTCCGGATCGGCGATCACGATCTGCCGGAACCCGGACAACCGCTCGATCGCCTCCGGCTGCGCGGCTTCGGCGATCGCCGGATGCCCGGGCGCCGCGACGGCGATCAGCGTCTCGGTCCACAGCGCGTGAATCTGTTCCTGCGGATGAAGATCGAGCCCGCCGTATGCGACGCACAGATCGACGGCGCCGCGATGCAGCGCGTCGACGATCGTGTCCTGCGGCGCGGTGACGACGCTGACCGCGAGCGCCGGATACTTCGCGGCGACGGCCGTCAGCGCGCGGGCGACGCGGGTGCCGTCGAGCTCCGCCGCGAGGCCGAGCCGCAGCGTGTCCTCGACGCCTTCCGACAGGTGCTGCGCATGCGAACGCAGCGCATGCAGCCGCTCGGCGATCGACCGCGCATCGGGCAGCAGCGCGAGCATCGCGGCGGTCGGCGTCGGTTCGCGCGAGCCGCGATCGAACAGCACGAGGTCCAGCTCGGCCTCGAGGTTCGCGATCGCCATGCTGACCGCCGACGGCGTGCGGCCGAGCGCACGCGCGGCCGCCGAGAACGAGCCTTTGTCGATGACGGTCAGCAGCATGTCGATGTGGTCGCTGGTCAACATGTGCGGCCTCCTGTCAGAAAAATTGAAAGGACCTGACTTTTGCGGACGCAAGGCCCGCTGTAGTCTCGCCACCTTGTTCGAAACGAAGGTGGTCGGTCATGCAAGGGTGGAAGAGACGCATAGTCTACGTCGTGATGTTCGAGGTGCTCGGCATCCTCGTCGCATCGTCGGTACTCGGGATGCTGAGCGGTGCGAGCGCGGCGACGAGCGGCCTGCTCGGCGTGATGATCTCGACGACGGGCGTCGCCGTCAATTTTCTGTACAACCTCGGATTCGAGGCGTGGGAGCGGCGGCGCACGGAAACGACGCGCACCGTCGGGCGGCGCGTCGTGCATGCGATCGGATTCCAGGTCGCGCTCGTGACGTTCCTGATTCCGCTGATCGCGTGGTGGCTCGACGTGTCGCTGCTGCAGGCGTTCCTGTACGACGCGGTGCTGATCGTGTTCTTCCCGATCTTCACGTTCGCGTACAACTGGTCGTTCGACAGCGTGTTCGGGTTGCCGGATGCGGTGACGCGCAAGGCGGAACCGGCTGCGTGATGCAGAGGGATGCGAAACGATGCGGCAGATCCACGTCGTTTCGTGTCGGCAGGAGAGGGGAAGACCGGGCGGCGCGCATGCCGCCCGCAAGCGTTACGCTGCGATGAACTCGTGCACGTAACGGTTGAACACCGCGGGGCTCGCCGCGTTCATCCCGTGCGATGCGCCGGCAACGGTTTGCCGTTGCGTATTGCCGATCCACTGCGACAGCGTGTCGACGTTGTTGCGGAACATCTTCGGGCTGCGCTGGCCGTCGATCAGCAGCGTGCGGCATGCGACATCCGACGCGGTGTGCGCCGAATACGCGGGCAGCGGATCGCGCAGTTGCTTCGGCAGCGTGCTCGCGTTGTCGATCGCCATCGTGCGAAAGCGCGACGTGCTCTTCTTCCAGGCGCCGGGCAGGCTCACCGAATCGACGAACATCTCGAGGCCGGCTTCGGTCTCGCCTTGATCGATCAGGTTCACGGCCTGCGTGCGCAGCGCGATCGCGGCGGCCGGCAACGCGGCTTCACGCACGCCCGGCTGTTGCAGCGGGCCGCCCGGATCGGCGAGCGTGAGTGTGTCGACGAGATGCGGATGCTGGCGTGCGACGTTGAACGCGACGCTGCCGCCACGCGAGTGACCGACGAGATGCACGGGACCGAGATCGAGTGCGTCGATGAATTCGGCGAGCTCGTCGACGTGGTTCTGCCAGCTGAAGTCGTCCTGAATGCCTGCTTCGACGGCCGGCCAGTAGTGGCTGAGGCTCGGTGCGATGCAGCGGTAGTGGGACGACAGCGATGCGAGTTGCGGATCCCAGTAACGGTAGTCGCACAACGATCCGTGTACGAATACCATCGGCGCGCCGCTGCCCCGCTCGACATACGGCAGGCTGATGCCCGACGAAAGCGTCGCAAATTGCAGGTCGGGGTTCGCGAGCACGGACGGCTCGATTCGCATGTTCATGACTAAAAGACTCAAAGGTGCGTCAACTCGACGCAACTATGCATCAGGGCGAGCTGCAAGGAAAACGCATAATTTTCATCGTGACGATCAATTTTATTGATGGTTCGGCCGAAAACCCTTGTCGCAGCGTGGTCGATATGCCGAAGCCTTCAATTGTCTGACGGTTTGTTTGGGAATCGAAAGCATCTGCGAACGCCTGCGCACGGGCGAATCGCAGCGGAAAAAGCGGGGAAAAGGGGAGAAAAAAGGCCGCTGGACGCGGCCTGTATGTCAGCGCGCCGCCGGTGCGGACGCGGCCTGAAGCTCGACGGGAAGGTCGTTGTCGGCGGCGAACTGCATCGCAAAGTCGAACGCATCGGCGCACACGTCGCGCAATTCGTCCGACACGACCAGGCATTTGACACCGCCGTTGACGACCGGCATCGCGAGCCGCGACAGCGCGCACGGATAGCCGGGCCGCCGCTCGCCGACGAACAGCGTGATGACGCCTGCGAGCCGCTCGGGCCAGTCGCTCGGGCGGAAGGTTTTCTGTGCGCGGGTGACGCCGCGGATCAGGTGGCCGCGAGGGTGGCCAGTGACGGGGCCGTGTGCGGCGATATCAATGCGATCCATGCTGTTGTGCGTATCCTTGTTCGCGTCATTCGCCGCCGTCGGCCGCCGCGTCGCCGCGCGCGGGAATCCGCAGGTTGCGCAGCTTGTGATAAAGCGTTTTCTTCGGCATGCCGAGCGCTTCGCTTGCGTCCGCCACGTTGCCGTTGTGACGCCGCAGCATGTCCTCGATCAGCATCCGCTCGAAATATGCGAGCTGTTCCGCGAGCGTGCCGCCTGCCGTGGGCGTGCCGCCGGACGACAGCAGGCTGTCGCCGGTCAGGCCGAGCACGAAGCGATCGGCGACGTTCTGCAGTTCGCGCACGTTGCCGGGCCATGCGTGCGTCATCAGTTCGGACACCTGCGCAGCGGTGACGACCGGCGCCGGTTGCCCGAAGCGCCGCGCGGCCGCGAGCACGAAATGCTCGAACAGCAGCGGCACGTCCTCGCGCCGTTCGCGCAGCGGCGGCAGCTCGATCTGCGCGACGTTCAGGCGATATAGCAAGTCCGCGCGGAAGCGTCCGTCGGTCGCGAGTTCCGCGAGATCGGCCTTCGACGCGGCGATCACGCGGCAGTCGACCGGAATCAGCTCGTTTGCGCCGAGCCGCTCGACCACGCGCTCCTGCAGCACGCGCAGCATCTTGATCTGCAGCGGAATCGGCATCGTCTCGATCTCGTCGAGGAACAGCGTGCCGCCGTGCGCCCATTCGATCTTGCCGATGCGTTTCTTGATCGCGCCGGTGAATGCGCCGGCTTCATGTCCGAACAGCTCGCTCTCGAAGATCTGCTCGGGCAGGCCGCCGCAGTTCAGCGCGACGAAATGCGCATCGCGCCGCCCGCCGAAGTCGTGCAGGCTGCGCGCGATCAGTTCCTTGCCGGTGCCCGTCTCGCCGGTGATCAGCACCGACACCGACGTGTCGGCGAGGCGCAGGATCTTCTTGCGCACGTCGGCCATCGCGGGCGACTTGCCGAGCACGAACGCCTCGATGCCGTGCCAGTTGTTCAGCGCCGCGCGCAAGCCCTGCACCTCGAGCGTCAGGCGGCGCTTCTCGACCGCGCGGGCGACGCGCCCGGCGATCACGTCCGACGAAAACGGCTTCTCGATGAAGTCGTACGCGCCGTCCTGCATCGCGCCCACCGCCGTCGAAATGTCGGCGTGGCCGCTGATCAGCACGACCGGAATCTGCGCATCGACGGCCATCACGCGTTCGAGCAGTTGCAGCCCGTCGATGCCCGGCATCCGCACGTCCGACACGATCACGACGGGGGCGCCGGGTGCGACGTGCGCGAGCGCGTCGGCCGCCGACGCGAAGGCGTCGACCGGGAACCCGGCGAGCTCGACTGCCTGCTCGACGCCGATCCGGACGTTTTCATCGTCCTCGACGACCAGCACCCGAATCTCATCTTCCATGCTCTGTCCTTTGTTGCGGCGTTGCCGCCGCGAATTCGATGGTGAACTGCGCGCCGCCTTCGTCGCGGTTCGTCGCGGCGATCTTCGCGCCGAACGCCTCGACGATGCGCGACGTGATCGCGAGGCCGAGCCCGAGGCCCTGGCCGCGCGGCTTGGTGGTGACGAACGGCTCGAACAGGTGCGGCAGCACTTCGGGCGCGATACCCGCGCCGCTGTCGGCGACCGTGAAGTACACGCGGCCGTCGTCGTCCGGCCCGACCGCGTCGATGACGATGCGGCGCACCGGCGCGTCGTGCACCGCGTCGAGCGCGTTGCCGAGCAGGTTCACGATCACCTGCTGCAATTGGCTCGATTCGGCGGATACGGCCGTGCCGGGTGCGATGTTCACGTCGAGCAGCACGCCTTCGTCGCGGATCCGCGCATCGTAGATGAGCCGCGCATGCGCGACGGCCTCGTTCAGCGACACGGAGACGCGCTCGACGTCGGGCTTGCGCGCGAAGGTCTTCAGCTCGCCGGTGAGCACGGCCATGCTGTCGACGAGTTTGCCGATCCGTTCGAGATTGGCGTACGCCGGTGCCGGCTGGCCGCGCTCGAAGAACGTGCGCGCGTTGTCGCACAGCGTGCGGATCGCGACGAGCGGCTGGTTCAGCTCGTGCGTGAGGCCGGCGGCCATCTGCCCGAGCACCGCGAGCTTGCCCGCGTGTACCACTTCCTGCTGCGAATCGCGCAGCCGCTGTTCGGTGCGCTCGCGTTCGACGATCTCGCGCTGCATCTGCTCGTTCGCGGCCGTCAGTGCGGCCGTGCGCTGCGCGACCGTCAGCTCCAGCCGGTCGTTCGCGCGGCGCAGCGCATCCTGCACGCTCAGCCGCGCGGCGATCGCCCGGCGCCGCTGGATCGCATAGCCGGCGAGCAGCGCGGCGATCAGGAACGCGCCGGTGACGAACACGAACGCGGTCTGCTGCTGGCGTCGCGCGCCGGCGATGTCGAGCAGCACCATCAGCGAATCGCCGGCCTGCGGCGCGGGGCGCGACATCACGAGATAGCGGGTGTTGCGGCCGGTGTGGCGCGGATCGGGAAACGTGCCGAACCACGCGGCCGTGCTGCGGTCGCCGATGCGGTGGTACGGCAGCGCGTCGACCGTGCGGCCCGCGTACTGGCGCGACGCCTGGATGTCGCGCTGCTGCTGCGCGGTGATCGGGCGCAGCGCGGTGAATTTCCACGCCGGTTCGGTCGAGATCACGACCACGCCGTTGCTGTCGACCACCATCGCGGCGACGCCTGGCGCGCGCCACGCGGATTCGAGCGAGTCGACGCTGATCTTCACCGCGGCGGCGCCGATCGGCACGCCGTCGTCGCGCACCGCGCTCGCGAAGTAGAGGCCCGGCACGCCGGTATTGGTGCCGATCCCGAAGAAGCGGCCGCTGCCGTGCGCGAGGGCATCCTTGAAGTACGGCCGGTACGACACGTTGGTGCCGACGAAGCTGATCGTCTCGTTCCAGTTGCTGGCGGCGATCACTTCGCCCTGCAGGTCGATCACGTCGACCGCGCCGCTGCCCGCGTCGCGGTTCACGGCTTCGAGGTAGGTGTCGACGGTATGCACGAGCGGGGGCGCGTCGTGCGGTGCGGCCTTCAGCATCGCGCGCACGCTGTCCTGGCGCGCGACGAGGCCCGGCAGGATCTCGAAGCGGCCGAGCTCGCTCTTCAGGCTCGACGCATACAGGTCGAGCCGGTGCGCGCCGGTTTCCTCGAGCGCGTCGATCGCGCGTTCCCACGCGAAATCGACGGCCGCGCCCGCCACGCCGACATACAGCACGGCGGCCGATGCCCAGCCCCACCACGGGATTCCCTTGAAGCTCTTCTGCACGTTCGTCCTTATCGAAGCCCGCCGCCGGGGCCTGTTGTCAGCGATCGGCGTGAACAGGCCCGGGCCCGGAACGACGTGCGCCGCGCGCCGGCAGAGCCGGCGGCGGCGCGTGCGAAGCAGCCCGCGCGACGGTGCGCGCGGCCGCGCATCATCCGAAGTGCGCGACCAGGATCAGCGTCACCGTGACGACGATCGCACCGCCGATGCGGGTGGCGATCTGCGCGAACGGCATCAGCTGCATCCGGTTCGCGGCAGTGAGGATCGCGACGTCGCCGGTGCCGCCTTGCCCGCTGTGGCAGGCGTTCACGATTGCGGTGTCGATAGGGTACATCTTCAGCAGGCGGCCGACCACGAAACCGGTGCCCATCAGCGTCGCGACGGTCGACACGATCGTCACGACGTTGACGACGGTGAAGGCGGCGGTCAGCTTGTCCCACGGCGTCATCGCCACGCCGATCGCGAACAGCAGCGGATACGTGACGGCGGTCGAGAAGAACTTGTAGACGACGAACGCGCCTTCCTGCAGCGGCGGCGACACTGCGCGGGCGAGCTTCACCAGCACCGCGAGGAACAGCATCGCGACCGGCGCGGGCAGGCCGAACAGCTTGTGTGCCATCAGGCCGACGAGGTACAGCGTGATGGCGGTGATGCCGGCGCCCGCGATGTGCGTGACGTCGACGTGGCCGCGGATCTCTTCGCTTTCCGGCGTCATGTCGCCGCTTTCGCCGACCTGCAGGCGACCGTTGCCGGTCAGGTGCGGCATGCGCTTGCCGAGCATGTCCAGTGCGCCCGACAGGATGATCGCGGTCAGGCTGCCCAGCATCACCGGCGGCAGCACCATCGCGAACATTTCACCTTGCGGCAGGTGCATCAGTTCCGAATAGCCGATCGACAGCGGAATCGCGCCTTCGCCGACACCGCCCGCCATGATCGGCACGACGATGTACAGCAGCGTGTGGCGTGCGCCGAGGCCGAGCGCGGTGCCGACGGCCGTGCCGACGATCGCGGCGGCGACCGAACCGGCCGCGAGCGGGATGAAGATCTTCACGAAGCCCTGGATCAGCACGCGGCGGTCCATGCTCAGGATACTGCCGACGATGATCGACGCGATGAACAGGTACAGGAAGTTGGTCGACTTCGTGAACTCGACCGTCAGGTTCAGCACCGGCTTCGGCAGCACGTGGTAGTACGTGAGCGCCGACGGCACGAAGGTCGCGAAGATCGCGGCCGCGCCGATGTTGCGCAGGAGCGGCAGCCGCTTGCCGAGTTCGGCGCAGGTGAAGCCGAAGAACGCGAGCACGGCGATCGCCATCGAAATCTCGCCGGGCACCTTGCCCGTCACCACGAACCCGACGATCAGCGCGAACAGGATCACGTAGACCGGCAGCGGAATGATGCCGATGCGGATTTCCATCAGCTTCCACCAGCCTTCCGGCCAGAAGCGTTCGCGCGTGGCGGGACCGGCTTCGGACATCGGCTCCGGATGGGATTGGGTTTGGATAGAGGTCTGCAAGACGTGTCTCCTGATGTTGGAATGCCTGCATCGCTTCGCGGCATTGTGTGCCGTCTACTACGCAACCCCCGTGCCAGAAATCCGGCCTGCCGGAATATTTTTAATGCATTGATTCATAAGGGATTTATTTCGTCTGCGGAAAGGGTTGCCGCGACGGGCTGGCCGAGATCTCGGAATCGGCCCGGCGCCCGGGCCGAGATTTCGGCCAGATGGCCGGCCGGGGCGCTTGCCTGGCCCCGGATCGCGCCCCGATGGCGCGCGGATTGGCGGGCCATATCGCCGCGCGCGATTTTCTTCGCACAATCGCTTCGTAGACCGCCCTCCCGCTGCTCTCTATCATCGGCTGATCCTTTTCCGATGCGACGACGACTGTCCGGAGAGCGCCCGCGCGTTCGCCGCGGCGTCGCTCATCCGTCGATACCGTCTTTGGACAGGAGAGTGGTTCCATGCTGCATCCCGTTTTTCCCGCCCGCCTTTCCGCCGGCCGCCTCGCGCGGCTGATCCGGCCGGCCCGCCTGCTGGCGGCCGCGCTGCTCGCGGTGTCGTTCGGCTTCGCGCTGCCGAGCGGCGCGCACGCCGACACCGCGCCGCTGAAGGTCGGCATTTCGACCAGCCCGCAGATCGAAGCGCTGAAGATCGCCGCGCAGGAGGCGAAGGCGCAGGGGCTCGACGTGAAGATCGTCGAATTCACCGACTGGAATACGCCGAACGCGGCGCTCGCGAACAAGGACATCGACGTCAACTACTTCCAGCACATCCCGTTTCTGGAGAACGCGAAGAAGCAGGGCGGCTACGACTTCGTGTCGATCGCGCCCGGCACGATCATGAAGATCGGCCTTTATTCGAAGAAGGTGAAAAGCTTCGCCGAGCTGAAGGACGGCGCGCGCGTCGCGATCGCGAACGATCCGGTCAACGGCGGGCGCGGGCTGTTGCTGCTGCAGCGCGCGGGCCTCATCACGCTGAAGCCGGGCACCGACTACCGCGCGACCACGCACGACATCGTGGCCAACCCGAAGCACCTGAAGATCATCCCGCTCGAAGCGTCGCAGCTCGCGCGCTCGCTCGACGACGTCGATCTCGCGCAGGGCTACCCGAGCTTCATCAAGCTGGCCGGCACGACCGACCCGAACAGCGCGCTGCTGTTCGACGGCACCGAGAACAAGAGCTTCGCGATCCAGTGGGTCGTGCGGCCCGACAGCGTGAACGATCCGCGCATCCGCAAGTTCATCGCGATCTACCAGCACTCGCCGGCGGTGCGCCGTGCGCTCGACAACGCGTTCGGCTCGCTGTACGCGATCGCGTGGTGACGGAGGCGGACATGACGACGGCGAACCGCAAGAAGATCCTGCTCAACGCGTTCAACATGAACTGCGTCGGGCACATCAACCACGGGTTGTGGACCCATCCGCGCGACCGCTCCGCGCACTACACCGATCTTGACTACTGGGCCGATCTCGCGAAGACGCTCGAACGCGGCAAGTTCGACGGGATCTTTCTCGCGGACATCGTCGGCGTGTACGACGTGTTCGGCGGCGGCCCCGACGCCGCGCTGCGCGAATCGGTGCAGGTGCCCGTCAACGATCCGTTGCTGCTCGTGCCGGCGATGGCGCAGGTCACGCGGCATCTCGGCTTCGGCGTGACGGCGAACCTGACCTACGAGCCGCCGTATCTGTTCGCGCGCCGGATGTCGACGCTCGATCACCTGACCAAGGGGCGGGTGGGCTGGAACATCGTGACCGGCTATCTCGACAGCGCAGCGCGCGGGATGGGCCTCGCGCAGCAGATCGGCCACGACGACCGCTACGAGCGCGCGGACGACTACATGGACGTCGTCTACAAGCTCTGGGAGCAGAGCTGGGACGACGACGCGGTGATCCGCGACGCGCACGCCCGCGTGTTCGCGCAGCCGGGCAAGGTGCGGCGCGTGAAGCACGACGGGCCGTTCTATTCGGTCGACGCGATTCATCTGAGCGAGCCGTCGCTGCAGCGCACGCCGGTGCTGTACCAGGCCGGTTCATCGGCGCGCGGCGTCGAGTTCGCGGGGCGGCACGCGGAATGCGTGTTCGTGAACGGCCAGAGCAAGGCCGCCGCGCGCGCGGCCGCGCTCGACATTCGTGCGGCCGCCGCACGGCAGGGCCGCGACCCGGCGTCGATCAGGATCTTCGCCGGCGTGAGCGTCGTGACGGCCGGGACCGAGTTGCTCGCCCGCGAGAAGTTCGACGAATACCGGCGCTACGCGAGCCCGGAAGCCGGCCTGGCGCATTTCGCGAGCTCGACCGGCATCGACTTCGCGAAGTACGGCCTCGACGAGCCGATTTCGTACGTGAAGACCGATTCGATCCAGTCGGCCGTCGACGCGATCTCGCGCAAGAGCACGACCGGCACGTGGACCGTGCGCCGGATGCTTGAACAGATGTCGCTCGGCGGCCGCTATGCGCCGATCGTCGGGTCGCCGTCGCAGGTCGCGGACGAACTGCAGTCGTGGATCGACGAGACCGGCATCGACGGCTTCAACCTGACGCGAACCGTGATGCCCGAGTCGTTCGAGGATTTCGTCGACTGGGTCGTGCCCGAGCTGCAGAACCGCGGCGTCTACAAGGAAGACTACGACCCGGCGCCGACGCTGCGCGAGAAGCTGTTCGGCGGCGGCGCGAGATTGCCCGCGTGGCACACGGGTGCGCAGCACCGGCCGGCCGCCGCGGCGCGGGCCGAACCGGCGCATCCCGCGCATGCATGAACGTGACGGAGCGAAGCGATGACGCAATTGTTCGATACGCTGGGTTTCATCGAGGCATCGGCCGTGCGGGCCGGCGCCGGCGTGAGCGCGGATGCGCATGAGCAAGCGCACGCGCCGGCCGACGGCGCGGCCGTGTCGCTTGCACATGTCGGCAAGGTGTTCGCGACGCCGCGCGGCCAGGCCGCCGCGCTGCGCGACGTGACGCTCGACGTGCGGCGCGGCGAGGTGTTCGGCATCATTGGCCGCAGCGGTGCGGGCAAGTCGACGCTGCTGCGGCTCGTGAACGGGCTCGAACGTCCGAGTTCGGGCAGCGTGCGCGTGCAGGGCGTCGACGTCGGCGCGCTCGACGAGGACGGCCTCGTCGCGTTGCGCCGCCGCACCGGGATGGTGTTCCAGCATTTCAACCTGCTGTCGGCGAAGACGGTGTTCGAGAACGTCGCGCTGCCGCTGAAGATCGCCGGCGTGCCGAAGGCCGAACGCGTGCGCAAGGTCGATGCATTGCTCGAACTCGTCGGGCTCGCCGCGAAGCGCGACGCGTATCCGGCGAGCCTGTCGGGCGGCCAGAAGCAGCGCGTCGGCATCGCGCGGGCGCTGGTGCACGATCCGGAGGTGCTGCTGTGCGACGAGGCGACGTCGGCGCTCGATCCCGAGACGACGCAGTCGATCCTCGCACTGCTCGCCGACATCAACCGCCGCCTCGGTCTGACGATCGTGCTGATCACGCACGAGATGGAAGTGATTCGCGCGGTGTGCGACACGGTCGCGGTGATCGAACAGGGCGAGGTCGTCGAAACCGGCCCCGTGTGGCGCGTGTTCGGCGCACCGCGGCATGGCGCGACGCGCGCGCTGCTCAGCACGCTCGTGCACGACCTGCCGGCCGAACTGGCCGCGCGCGTGCAGCCGTTGCCCGAGCTGGCCGCGTTGCCCGACGGTGCGCAGGTCGTGCTCGACGTCCGCTATACGGGCGAAAGCGGCGGCGAGCCGGACGTCGGTGCGCTCGCGGTGGCGCTCGGCGGCTCGGTGCGATTCCTGCACGGCGGGATCGAACGCATCCAGGGGCATGCGCAGGGGCGTCTCGTGATCGCGGCGTCGCCGCGCGCGGACGACGCGGGTTCGTCGTCGGCACGTGGCGGCGCGGTCGCCGCGTTGCTCGAGCGCGCGCGTCGCCACGCGAATCACGCGGAGGTGCTCGGCTATGTTTGACCTCTGGTGGCCCGAACTGCTCGACGCGATTCGCGACACGCTGTCGATGGTCGCCGCATCGGCCGCGATCGCCGCGCTGATCGGCATCCCGCTCGCGGTGATCCTCGTGACGACCGCGCCCGGCGGCATCTACGCGCGGCGCGGCGTGAACGCGGTGCTCGGTGCGCTCGTCAACGTGTTCCGCTCGACGCCGTTCATCATCCTGCTCGTCGCGCTGCTGCCGTTCACGCGCGTGCTGATCGGCACGACCATCGGCGTCTGGGCGGCCGTCGTGCCGCTGTCGATCGCCGCGATTCCGTTCTTCGCGCGGATCGCCGAAGTGAGCCTGCGCGAAGTCGATCGCGGGCTGATCGAGGCCGCGCTCGCGATGGGCGCGAAGCGCCGCCATATCGTGTGGCACGTGCTGCTGCCCGAAGCGCTGCCCGGCATGCTCGGCGGCTTCACGATCACCGTCGTCGCGCTGATCGGCTCGACCGCGATGGCGGGCGCCGTCGGCGCGGGCGGGCTCGGCGATCTCGCGATCCGCTACGGCTACCAGCGTTTCGACACCACCGTGATGGTGACCGTGATCGTGATCCTGATCGCCCTCGTTTCCGCCGTGCAAATCACCGGCGACCGCCTGGTCCGACACGTGACCCGGCGTACCTGAGCGGCGCCACGAGCGCCGGCTCTTTTCATCGACGACCCTGAGAGAACGATACCCATGACCTTGCCCATCGGCGCGCCGCGCGAGTGGAACGGACAATTCGAGGAAGCGCTGTTTCTGGCGGTCGCGCGACGCCATCGTCCCGGCTTTCCGGACAAGCTCGCCACCCCGCCGCGCGAGCCGCGCAACGACGGCGAACGGGCTGCCGTCGCCGACTACTACACGAAGATGGCGTCGCACGACCTGTTCATCGTGCAGGTCGTCGCGAAAGCGATCGACACGCTGTTTCGCGACGATCCGCATTTCCAGCTGATCCTGTCGCGCCAGCTCGGCGACGACGGCGCGCATGCGGTGATCGGCCGCGAACGCGTGACCGAGCTGACGGGCCGCGATCCGCTGCCGGAAGTCGAGCAGCTGGTTGCCGCGCACTGGGAACGCATCGGCGATATCGCGGTGCGCGACGTGGCCGGCTTCCTCGCGTTCGAATGGCATTACGAGCTGCACATCCTCGCGAAGCTGTGGATCCAGCGCAAGACCGGCCGCATCGCCGATGGCGCGATGCGCGAGCACGGCGAGAACCGGATCCGGCCGGACGAGGAGTGGCATCGCGTGCAGATCGTCCAGTGGTGGTTCGACACGTTGAACGCGCTGCCGGCCGCGGAGCGCGATGCGCTGATCGACCGCGTGATCGCCGCCGACGAGGAAACGCAGGCGCGGCTCGACGGCTATCTGCACGACGAATACGCGCATACTGCGCAGGTGTTCGGTGCGGATATCGCCGAATACCGCGCGATCTACGACGACTGGCGGCGCGAGATCCTGGCACGGCTGACCGGCCGCCGGCTCGACGCGCTCGCGCCGTTGTCGGGCGCGGTCGTTGCGCACGAAACCATTGAACAGGAAGCTGTCGCATGAATGATCCACGTGGCCCGGCCACGCTTGCACCGGAGACCGGCGCGCACGGCATCGACGCCGCTGCGCTGGCGCGTGCCATCGACGCGCTGCGCGTGACGGCCGCCGCGCGCGATCGCGCGGGCGGTCACGCGGCCGACGAGAAGCAGTGGCTCGCCGACGCGGGCCTGCTGACGCTCGCCGTGCCGCGCGAATTCGGCGGTCAGGAAGCCGCGTGGCCCGAGATCTACGACACGATCCGGCGGATCGCGCGCGTCGACAGTGCGCTCGCGCATCTGGTCGGGTTCCAGGTCCTGCAGGTGGTGAGCGTCGACGTGTGGGGCAGCGCGGCACAGCGCGAACGCTATCTGCGCGGCACGGTCGAGCACCGCTGGTGGTGGGGCAATGCGGTCAATCCGCTCGACACGCGGCTCGTGGCCGCCGCGACGCCGGACGGCGGCTACCGGCTCGACGGCGTGAAGGGGTTCTGCTCCGGCACACGCGGTTCGCAGCGGATGACGGTGTCCGCGCACGATCCCGCAACCGGCCGTTCCGTGTTCGGCGTGGTGCCGACCGATCGCGACGGGATCACCGTCAACGAAGACTGGGATCCGATCGGCCAGCGCCAGACCGACAGCGGCAGCGTGTGCTTCGACGGCGTGACGCTCGCGCCCGACGAAGTGCTGCATCGCTCCGAAGCGCCGCCGACGCCGCGCGCGACGCTGCGCACGCTGGTGTCGCAGCTCGTGCTGACGAACCTGTTCGTCGGGCTTGCGGAGGGCGCGCTCGCCGAGGCGCGCGACTACGTGCAGCAGCAGGGCCGGCCGTGGATACACTCGGGCGTCGCCCAGGCGAGCGACGATCCCTATACGCTGCAGCGCTTCGGCGACATGCGCGTGCAGGCCGTTGCCGCCGCGTCGCTGGCCGATCGCGCGGCCGTCGAACTGCAGCGCGCGTGGACGCGCCGGCACGCGTTGACGGCCGACGAACGCGCGGAAGCGGCGCTCGCCGTGTCGGAAGCGAAGATCGTCGCGCAACGAGCGGCACTCGAGAACGGCGAGGCGCTGTTCGATGCGTGCGGCGCGCGCGCGACGGCCGCGACGCTCGGCCTCGACCGCTTCTGGCGGAATGCGCGCACGCATACGCTGCACGATCCGCTCGACTACCGGCTGCGCGATGTCGGCCGGTTTGCGCTGACGGGGGAATTGCCGCAGGCGTCGCTTTATACGTAACGGAGCGCTACGTCATTGATCGCCGGGAGGCGGGCCTTCCGGCGACGCGGTCGCGGTCGCGGGCCCGCCGGCCAACGGCGCACCGCTGCCGCTGGCCGTCCCGGCGCGCGTGTACGACGCCAGGTCGTTCGAATAGCGCGCGGTCCGCACGCCGTTGACGTCGTAGTACTCCTCGACCGACTTGACCCAGCGGCCCACCGACGGCACGTACCAGAACGCCTTGTAGGTCTTGCCGGTCTGTTCCACCATCCCGTTGTTGCGGCTCTGCATCACGATCGTCGATCCGCCTGCGTTGTGGGACACGCCGGACGTGATCGACTGTCCCGGCGCGGTTTGCGCGTTCCACGTCCCTTCAGCCTCGATCTTGATCGCATCGAACTTGCCGCCGGGCACGGTGACGGTATCGGGGCCGACCACCTTGTAATGCGTGTCGTACGCTTCCGATGCGTGCTGCGGATTCGGGTGCGCTTCGCGGTATTTGACCGTCCACATCTTGCCGACCGTCAGCGGAAACGCAAGCGGCCGGTTCACCACGGTTTCAGTGCCGTTGACGTTGCGCGCACGGCTCCAGTCCGCGTCGACGATCACTTCGCGCGGCGCCTGCGTCGTGCCGCTCTGCCGGGTTTCGACGTAGATGTGATCCGACGTGGTGCGCTCTATGGAAATCTGGTCGCGCGTCTGGCGCCAGCCGTTCGGGCCGAGTTCGACCGTGTCGATGTAGGTCCAGGTGTCGCCGGGCTTCAGCGCGGGCGCGGCGACCGATTGTGCGAGTGCGACGCCGGGGACGGCAGCGCACAGTAACAGCGTGGCAAGCGTGTTGTTTTTCATGGTGTGTAGGGGTGGCCGACGGTCTCGCCGGGCAGCTTATCAACCCCACCTTTCAAACGGCATGATGCGTGCGGCGCCACGCCGCCACGTTGTCGTCGTGCTGGACGCCCGAAATGATATGTTATATCGTATCGATACAATATATCACTTCCTGTCCACCGTCCCGCTTCCGGAATCGCCCGATGAACACCGCCTCCCAACCGTCCGCGCGGCTTCCCGTGACCGTCCTGTCCGGCTTTCTCGGCGCGGGCAAGACCACGCTGCTCAACCACATCCTCAATAACCGCGAAGGCCGCCGCGTCGCGGTGATCGTCAACGACATGTCCGAAGTCAACATCGACGCCGCGCTCGTGCGCGACGGCGGCGCCGGGCTGTCGCGCACCGACGAGAAGCTGGTCGAGATGAGCAACGGCTGCATCTGCTGCACGCTGCGGGAGGATCTGCTGATCGAGGTCGACCGGCTCGCGCGCGAAGGGCGCTTCGACCAGCTCGTGATCGAGTCGACCGGTATCTCCGAGCCGCTGCCGGTGGCCGAGACCTTCACGTTCGAAGGCGAGGACGGTCGCAGCCTCGGCGAAGTCGCGCGGCTCGACACGATGGTGACGGTGGTCGACGCGTTCAACTTCCTGCGCGACTACGCGTCGCGCGACAGCCTGCAGTCGCGCGGCGAATCGATGGGCGACGAGGATGCGCGCACGGTCGTCGATCTGCTGATCGACCAGATCGAGTTCTGCGACGTGATCGTGGTCAACAAGATCGACCTGATCGACGCGTCGGCCCGCGAACGGCTGATCGCGCTGCTGCGCGGCCTGAATCCGCGCGCGCGGATCGAGATCGCCGAATTCGGCAAGGTGCCGCTCGAGCGCGTGCTCGACACCGGGCTGTTCGATTTCGATGCGGCGTCGCTCGCGCCGGGCTGGCTGCGGGAAATGCGCGGCACGCACACGCCCGAGACCGACGAATACGGGATCCGCAGCTTCGTCTACCGGGCGCGGCGGCCGTTCCATCCGCAGCGCTTCTTCGCGCTCGTCGAAAGCGAATGGCCGGGCGTCGTCCGTTCCAAGGGCTTCTTCTGGATGGCCACGCATCCGACCATCGCCGGTTCGTGGTCGCAGGCCGGCGCGGTCGCGCGGCACGGGCCGGCCGGTCACTGGTGGGCGGCCGTGCCGCCCGAGCGCTGGCCGCAGGACCCGGAGGCCGTCGCGCAGATTCGCGCGCGGTGGGACGAGCGCGTCGGCGACGCGCGGCAGGAGCTCGTGCTGATCGGCATGGACATGGACGAGCCGGCGCTGCGCGCGCGCTTCGACGCGTGTCTGCTGACCGACACCGAGATGGCCGCCGGCCCCGAACAATGGATCACGTGGGACAACCCGTTTCACGACTGGGCCTGACCCGAACGCGCTTCCTGCATCGAACCGGATGGAGAAGGCGCTCCACCGGACTCCGAGCATGAATGCACCGCTTCCCGATATTTCCGTGACCGACGCCGCGCCGCGGCACCACCCGCTCGACTGGGTTGGCATGCAGGGCATCGACCTGCCCGTCGCGGTGGCCGAACCCTGCTGCCGGCGCGACGTGCATGCGCGCGCCGATGTCCAGGTCGATCTGCCCGCGCCGCATGTGAAAGGCATCCACATGTCGCGGCTGTACCGGCTGCTCGACATGCTGGGCGAGCGCGAAGCGCTGTCTCCGGCCGGGTTGCAACGCGTGCTGCACGAGATGATCGACAGCCATCGCGACTGCGGCACGCGCAGCGCACGGCTGCGGCTGCATTTCGATCTGCTGGCGCGCCGCCCGGCGCTCGTCACCGAAGGGCTGGCCGGCTGGAAGTCGTATCCGGTGCGGCTCGATGCGACGCTGACGGGCGACGTGTTCGCGCTGCACGCGCAGGTGACGATCGTCTATGCGTCGACGTGTCCGTGTTCGGCCGCACTGTCGCGGCACTGGGTCGAACAGGCGTTTCTCGCGGCGTTCGGGCGCGACGATCGCGTGGAGCCGGCCGCGGTCGCCGCATGGCTGCAGCGGCATGCGACCGCCGCGACGCCGCACAGCCAGCGCAGCGAGGCGGTCGTCGACGTCGGGCTTGCTGCCGGCCACGCGACCCTCGGGCTGATCGAGCTGATCGATCGCGTCGAGCATGCACTCGGCACGCCGGTGCAGACCGCCGTGAAGCGCGCGGACGAACAGGCGTTCGCGGTGCTGAACGGCCGGAACCTGATGTTCGTCGAGGATGCCGCGCGGCGCGTCCAGGCGGCGCTGGACGGGGCCTATGCGAATCCGCGCGTTCACGTGCGTCATCTGGAAAGCCTGCATCCGCACGATGCGGTCGCGTGGGCGGCGCCGGCGCGTGACGGGTTGCCAGCATGCTGATCCGCAAGCTGTTCCGGTTCGAGAACGCGCACATCGTGCGCGGCTGCAGCACACGGCGCTGTTCGCATTCGATCCACGGTCACTCATACAAGGTCGAACTGCTGCTCGAAGCGCATGCGCTCGACAACGGGCAGATGGTGTACGACTTCGGGCTGCTCAAAGGCGACGTGCGCGACCTGATCGACGCGTTCGACCATGCCGTGACGCTGTGGTCCGGCGACGATCGCGATTACGTCGACAGCATGCGCCGGCACTCGGAGCGCTGGGTGCTGCTGCCCGTTTCGCCGAGCGCCGAGCAGTTCTCGCGCGTGCTGTTTCGTCTCGTCGACGCGGTGCTGTCCGGCACCGCGATGTCGAACGGCGAGGCAGACGTGCGCCTGCATTCGGTGATCGTTCACGAAACCGAGACCGGCTACGCGCAGTGCTTTCGCGACGATGCGTTCAATCCGTGCATGGGCCGTATCGAGCTCGACGCGATCGTGTTCTCGCCGGCCATCGCCGCGCAGTGGCGTGATCCCGGCCTGTTCGAGCGGCTCGCGCGCGATCGCGTCCCATCTATGCAGGAATCCAGATGATCAGAAAGAACCCGCGCGGCGACCTGCCGCAGATCCACCCGAACGCGTTCGTCGATCCGACCGCCATTCTGTGCGGCCGCGTGATCGTCGAGGAGAATGTGTTCATCGGCCCGTACGCGGTGATCCGTGCCGACGAAACGGATACGAACGGCGAGATCGCGCCGATCACGATCGGCGCGCATTCGAACATCCAGGACGGCGTCGTGATCCATTCGAAGTCGGGCGCGAGCGTCACCATCGGCCGGCACACGTCGATCGCGCATCGCGCGATCGTGCACGGGCCGTGCAAGGTCGGCGACGGCGTGTTCGTCGGGTTCAACAGCGTGCTGTTCAACTGCACGATCGACGACGGGTGCGTCGTGCGCTACAACGCGGTCGTCGACGGCTGTCATCTGCCGCCGGGCTTCTACGTGCGCTCGACGGAGCGCATCGGGCCGGAAACCGACCTCGCGGCGTTGCCGCAGGTCAGCGCCGATGCGAGCGACTTCTCCGAGGACGTTGCACGCACGAACAATGCGCTGGTGCTCGGCTACAAGCACATCCAGAACGAGTTCTGACCGATGGCCGAGCGCATTCGACAGCGAGCCGGCGACGGTGACGCATTCGACGCGGTAGCGCGGCGTCATGCGGCGTTGCTCGTTCACGGCGGCACGGTGATGACGCCCGGCGGTGCCGAGCGGATCGACGTGGCGTGTGCGGGCGGCCGCGTGGTTGCGCTGGGCGCATTGCGCGGCAGCTGGAGCGCCGACGTGTCGCTGGATGCCGGCGGACTGCACGTGCTGCCGGGTGTCGTCGACAGCCAGGTGCATTTCCGCGAACCGGGCCTGATGCACAAGGAGACGTTCGAGGCCGGCACGCGCGGCGCGGTGCTCGGTGGCGTCACGGCCGTCTTCGAGATGCCCAATACGCAGCCGCTGACGCTGGACGAACACGATCTGCGTGCGAAGCTGGATCTTGCGCACGGCCGGGCGTGGTGCGATTACGCGTTCTATGTGGGCGGCTCGGCCGTGAACGCGGAACGGTTGCCGGCGCTCGAAAACCTGCCCGGCTGCGCGGGCGTGAAGGTGTTCATGGGCAGTTCGTTCGGCGACCTGCTGGCCGATGACGACACCGTATTGCGCCGCATCCTGCGGCACGGTCGCCGGCGCATGGCGGTGCACGCCGAGGACGAAGCGCGGCTGCGCGAACGCCGGACGATCGTCGAAGCGAGCGGCGACGTGCGCGACCATCCGCGCTGGCGTGACGACGAAAGCGCGCTGCTCGCGACGCGGCGCATCGTCGGGCTGGCCGCCGAGACGGGGCGGCGTCTGCACGTGCTGCATGTCTCCACCGCACAGGAAATGGCGTTTCTCGCGCAGCATCGGCGGCGCGTGACGGTCGAAATCACGCCGCACCACCTGAGCCTGCATGCGCCCGATTGCTATGAACGGTTGGGCACGTTCGCGCAGATGAACCCGCCCGTGCGCGAGCGGCATCATCAGCTTGCGCTGTGGCAGGCCGTTCGCGATGGCGTGGTCGACGTGCTCGGCAGCGATCACGCGCCGCATACGCGCGAAGAAAAGGGCCGCCCGTATCCGCAGTCGCCGAGCGGGATGACCGGCGTGCAGACGCTGCTGCCGCTGATGCTCGATCACGTGCAGGCCGGCCGCCTGAGCCTCGAACGGCTCGTCGATCTGACGAGTGCCGGCCCGGCGCGGATCTTTGGCATCGAAGGTAAAGGGCGGATTGCGCCCGGCTACGACGCCGACTTCAGCATCGTCGACCTGCGTGCGCGCCGGATCATCCGTCACGAATGGATCGCGAGCGTGAGCGGCTGGACGCCTTATGACGGTTGCACGGTCACCGGCTGGCCCGTGCATACGGTCGTGCGCGGGCAGGTTGCGGTGCGTGACGGTGCGCTGAACGGGCAGCCGGCGGGGCGGCCGGTGGCGTTTCTGGACGCGGACGCACCGCCGGCTTGACGCGTTTCAACGGAATCCCGGTTTCGGCGGTGTGTCCACCGTCGATTTGCGTGAGTGTGCTCACTGCGCCGGCAACGCGTCGGCCAGCGCGCGCATCGCGTCCACCGTCTGCGGATTCGCCGGGAAAAACGCCTCGATCGCCAGCTCCGACAGCGTGACGTCGACAGGCGTGCCGAACACCGTCGTCGTGCTGAAGAACGTCAGCTCGCCGGCCGCCGTGCGCAGCCGCAGCGGCACCGCGATGTCCGCGTAGTCGGCGCGCGCGGCCATGTCGTCGGGCTGGCCGGCCGGCGCCGGGTATGCGGCGAGTTCGTCGCGCAGCGTATGCAGCGTGCGGTCGCCGCTCGCGTCGATCTGCCGTTGCAGCCGATGCAGGATATGCGCGCGCCATTCGTGCCAGTTGACGATCTGCGACGCGAGGCCGTCCGGATGCAGGCTCAGGCGCAGCACGTTGACGGGCGGCTGCAGCAGCGCCGGATCGGCCTGCGTGACCAGCGCGCCGAGCATCCGGTTCGCGGCGAGCAGGGTCCAGTGACGATCCACCGCGAGCGCCGGATACGGCTCGTGGCCGCGCAGCACCGCTTCGACTGCGCCGCGCGCCGCATCGAGCTGCGGATCCGAAAACGGCCGCTCGCGAAAGAGCGGTGCATAGCCGGCCGCGACGAGCAGCGCGTTGCGCTCGCGCAGCGGCACGTCGAGGCGCTCCGCGAGATGCAGCACCATGTCGCGGCTCGGCTGCGCCCGCCCCGATTCGACGAAGCTCAGGTGTCGCGCGGACACGTCCGCTTCGAGCGCGAGCGCCATCTGGCTCAGGCGCCGGCGTTGACGCCACGTGCGCAGCAGCGGGCCGATGCCGGACGCGCGGCCGGCGGACGGGGGGAGCGAATGAAGGGCGGCGGTCGAGTTCATGTCCACGATGATAGGCAATCCTGCGCGCACTGGGCATGACCTGCGAGGTAAGCATTCCGGTTCGGCCGCCGTCGCCGATTGCGCGTGCCGGCGCGGGGCTGCGTGTGCGGCGCGCGTTCCCCCGGTTCCAGGACGCCCCCCGGCGGTGCGTTACCATCATCCCCGTGCCAACCTGAGAGGCGGCGCCGGACCCGCGACGACCACGCTCGGGCCGGACGTCGCGAACATTGACGACAAGGCATTCCAGGGGAATCCAACAATGAAAACACTCGCCGTCCGACTCGCCTGCGTGGCGATGCTCGCCTTCGCCGCAACCCGCGGCCATGCGCAAACCGAAGCCGCCCAGGTCGAAATGCGGGCCGCCGCGGCGGCCGCCAACCAGGCTGTCGTGAACGGGCCGGCCGACATCGACGTGAAACACGAAGCGGTGCTGAAGCTGAAGGCGGGCGAGTCGTTCGTGCCGGCCGCCGAAGCCGGCCGCTACCTGCGCTCGATGGGCAACGCGATCGACGAATCGAAGCTGGTGGGCCTCGTGCTGCCCGAGGATCCGGACGCCGACTGGATCTCGGTCGTGTCGTTCGAGCCGAGCGGCTATATCCGCGACGACGATGCCAGGGACTGGAAACCGGACGAACTGCTGAAGAGCCTGCAGGCCGGCACCGAGGAAGACAACCCGGCGCGCAAGGAGCGCGGCCTGCCCGAAACCGAGGTGGTCGGCTGGGCGCAGGCGCCCGCCTACGACGCCGCCACGCACCGGCTCGTGTGGTCCGCGATCATCCGCGACAAGGGCGCGGCCGCGAACGCGGAGAACGACGGCGTGAACTACCGGACGCTCGTGCTCGGCCGCGACGGCTACCTGTCGCTGACGATGGCGTCGACGCTCGCCGACCTGCCGAAGTACCGGCCGGAGGCCGACGACCTGCTCGCGAACATCCGCTTCAACGACGGCAAGCGCTATGCCGATTTCAACAAGTCGACCGACCACGTTGCCGAGTATGGGCTCGCGGCGCTGGTCGTCGGCGTCGGCGCGAAGAAGCTCGGGCTGCTCGCGCTGATCGGCGCGTTCGCGGTGAAGTTCTTCAAGATCGGCGCGGTCGCGCTGCTGGCGGGCGGCGCGGCGCTCAAGCGCTTCTTCGGACGCAAGCCGAAGCCGGCGGCCGTGCCGGTCGTCGCCGATGCCGCTGACGCAGCCGCCATGTCCGGCACGGAGCGCAAGGAATGACCAAGCTGCTGTTGCTGATTTTCGGCGGCCTGAAGCTCGGCAAGGTGCTCGTGTCGGCGGGCACCATGCTCGCGTCGATCGGGGTCTACGCGCTGTTCTACGGCTGGCGCTTCGCGGCCGGCTTCGTCGCGCTGCTGTTCGTCCACGAGGCCGGTCACTACCTGGCCGCGCAGCGGCGCGGGCTCGACGTCGGGCTGCCGACGTTCATCCCGTTCGTCGGCGCGTGGATCCAGCTGAAGGAGATGCCGCACGACGCGGAGACCGAGGCGTACGTCGGGCTGGCCGGGCCGTTCGTCGGCACGCTCGGCGCGCTGGCCTGCTACGCGGCCGCGCGGCACTACGACAGCAACCTGTTGCTCGCGCTGTCCTATACGGGCTTCTTCCTGAACCTGTTCAACATGATTCCGCTGTCGCCGTTCGACGGCGGGCGGATCACCGCGGTGCTGTCGCCGCGCATCTGGTTCGCCGGCGTGCCCGTGCTCATCGCGCTGTTCGTGTACCGGCCGAGCCCGCTGCTGATCGTGATGGCGATCCTCGCGCTGCCGCAACTGAAGCGCGCGTGGCGCTACGATCCCGACGCGCCCGAGAACCGCATGTACTACGCGACGTCGGTCGAGACGAAGACGACCTACGCGCTCTGCTACGTCGGCCTGCTCGGGTTTCTCGCGCTGATGACGTCTGGCGTGCACGACATGCTGCGCGTCGCGCATTCGGCGGCCTGACCGATGCAAAAACGGCGGCGCGCCGATGCGCGGCCGCCGCCGTTTTTCCCTTCCTGCCGATACTTACGCGTCGCGGTGACGCAGCTCGACGCGCTTGATGTCCTTCACGATCACGAGATAGCTGAACACCGTGACGAGCGCGTTCAGCCCGACGAACACGAGCGCGCCGTTGAACGAGCCGCTCGCGCCGACCAGGTAGCCGATCGCGATCGGCGCGACGATGCCGGCCGTGTTGCCGAACATGTTGAACAGGCTGCCCGACAGGCCGATCGCTTCCTTCGGCGCTGTGTCCGCGACCACGGCCCAGCCGAGCGAGCCGATCCCCTTGCCGAAGAACGACACGGCCATCAGCGCGATCACGAGCACTTCGCTGTCGACGTAATTGCAGCCGATGATGACCATCGACAGCAGCATCCCGCCGACGATCGGGATCTTGCGCGCGAGCGTCAGCGACACGCCGCGACGGATCAGCGTATCCGACAGCATCCCGCCGAGCACGCCGCCGAGGAACCCGCAGATCGCCGGCAGCGACGTCATGAAACCGGCCTTCAGCAGCGACATCCCGCGCGCCTGCACGAGGTAGATCGGGAACCACGTGAGGAAGAAGTAGGTGAGCACGTTCACGCAGTACTGGCCGAGATAGACGCCGAGCAGCATCCGGTTCGACAGCAGCTGGCGCACGTAGTACCAGCCCGCGACGCGACTGCCGGCGGACGCCGTGCCGTTGCTGCGCGCGCCGGTCGGCCGGCTCGTCGTGCGCACGAGGCCGCCGCCCTGCTCGATATGCTCGAGTTCGGCGCGGTTCACGCCCGGATGGTCGACCGGATCCTTCATCACGCGCAGCCACAGGAACGCGAGCGCGATGCCGGCGAGGCCGAGCCACAGGTACACCTGATGCCAGCCGTATGCATGCGTGAGCCACGCCATCAGCGGCGAGAACACCACCGCCGCGAAATACTGCGCGGCGTTGAAGATCGCCGACGCCGTGCCGCGCTCGGCGGTCGGGAACCAGCTCGCGACGACCTTCGCGTTCGCGGGAAACGCGGGCGCTTCGGCGATGCCGACCGCGAAGCGCATCACGAACAGCGCCGTCACCGCGAACGCCGCGCTGCCGCCGAGGCCGATCGTGCTCTGCAGCAGCGTGAACGCCGACCACAGGAAGATGCTCGTCGCATACACGCGCCGCGCGCCGAAGCGGTCGAGCAGCCAGCCGCTCGGCAGCTGCGCGAGCACGTACGCCCAGCTGAACGCCGAGAAGATGTAGCCCATCGTCACCGGATCGATGCCGAAGGCCTTGCGGATCGGCGTGCCGGTGATCGACAGCGTCGCGCGGTCCGCATAGTTGAGCGTCGTGACGACGAACAGCATCGCCAGGATCCAGTAGCGCACGGCGGTGCGGCGCGCGGTGCCGGCGAGATCGATCGGGAGATCGCGAGAGGTGGTCTGATTGGGCACTTTAATGTACGTCGTCGTATGACATGACCGAAATTTTATGAGCAATGACAGGATGCAGAAACCTCGGGTTTTCCCTTTGAAAGATGACGCGAAAAGGTCAGAAACAGGCGGGTACACTGGATGTACAAGGCTTTCGCGGCGGCGATGACAGGTTCGGCATGCCACGCGAATATTGAAATAGCGTCGGCAGACATCGTATCTGTTGAGCTACAATGAGTCCATCATTCCCGAACCACGGAGCACACCCCATGCAACTGACTGGAGAGATGCTGATCGGCGCCGACGCGGTGGCCGGCTCGGCCGGTACCTTGCGCGCGTTCGACCCGACGAAGGGCGCGCCGATCGACGCGCCGGCGTTCGGCGTCGGGACGCAGGCCGACGTCGAGCGCGCGTGCGAACTCGCGCGCGACGCCTTCGATGCGTACCGCGCGCAGCCGCTCGCGGCCCGCGCGGCGTTTCTCGAAGCGATCGCCGACGAAATCGTCGCGCTCGGCAATGCGCTGATCGAACGCGCACACGCCGAAACGGGGCTGCCCGTCGCACGCCTGCAGGGCGAGCGCGGCCGCACCGTCGGCCAGCTCCGGCTGTTCGCGCGCGTCGTGCGCGACGGGCGTTTCCTCGCTGCGTCGATCGATCCCGCGCAGCCCGCGCGCACGCCGCTGCCGCGCTCGGACCTGCGGCTGCAGAAGGTCGGGCTCGGGCCGGTCGTCGTGTTCGGCGCGAGCAACTTCCCGCTCGCGTTCTCGGTGGCCGGTGGCGACACGGCGTCGGCGCTGGCGGCCGGCTGCCCGGTGATCGTCAAGGCGCACGAAGCTCACCTCGGCACGTCCGAACTGGTCGGCCGCGCGATCCGCGCCGCCGTTGCGAAATGCGGGATGCCGGCCGGCGTGTTTTCGTTGCTGATGGGCCCCGGCCGCGTGGTCGGCGCGGCGCTCGTCAGCCATCCGGCGATCCAGGCCGTCGGCTTCACCGGGTCGCGTCAGGGCGGCATGGCGCTCGTGCAGCTCGCGAACGCGCGCCCGCAGCCGATTCCCGTCTATGCGGAAATGAGCAGCATCAACCCGGTCGTGCTGTTCCCGTCCGCGCTGGCCGCGCGCGGTGACGCGATCGCGACGGGCTTCGTCGATTCGCTGACGCAGGGCGTCGGCCAGTTCTGTACGAACCCCGGCCTCGTGCTGGCGATCGACGGTCCCGATCTCGACCGGTTCGAGTCGGTCGCCGCGCAGGCGCTCGCGAAGAAGCCGGCTGGCGTGATGCTCACGCGCGGCATCGCCGACGCGTATCGCAACGGTCGCGGCAAGCTGGCCGAACTGCCGGGTGTGCGTGAAATCGGCGCGGGCGAAGCGGCGCAGACCGAATGCCAGGCGGGCGGCGCGCTGTACGAAGTCGCAGCACCGGCGTTCCTGTCCGAGCCGGCGTTCAGCCACGAAGTGTTTGGGCCGGCATCGCTGATCGTGCGCTGCCGCGATCTCGACGAAGTCGCGCGCGTGCTCGACGCGCTGGAAGGCCAGTTGACGGCCACGCTGCAGATGGACGCCGACGACAAGCCGCTCGCGCGCCGCCTGCTGCCGATTCTCGAACGCAAGGCCGGGCGCCTGCTCGTCAACGGCTACCCGACCGGCGTCGAGGTGTGCGACGCGATGGTGCACGGCGGGCCGTTCCCGGCGACGTCGAACCCGGCCGTCACGTCGGTCGGCGCGACCGCGATCGAGCGTTTCCTGCGGCCGGTGTGCTACCAGGACTTCCCGGACGACCTGCTGCCGGAAGGGCTGCAGGAAAGCAATCCGCTCGGGATTCCGCGTCTGCGGGACGGCAAGGCGGAGTAAGGGGCGGCGGCTCGGGGTGCAAGCCCGGGCCGTTTGCCGGACGAATGAAAGCGGGGGTGGCCGGCTGGCTGCCTCCGCTTTTTTCATGGTGGCTTCCGCGCCACCCGATTTTCTCCTACAGTAGCGAAGCCTCGGGCCGGCCGGCCCGCGGGCGAGCCTGAGAGCCCGGCACAAGACCAACAAGGAGCCACCCGATGAACATCAGCAAGCGCGGCGATCACCTGTTCGCCGCCGGATTGTGGAAAGCGATCGGCGATGTCGCGCATTCCGTGCGCAGCCGGATCGGCCAGTACAGCGAAGGGCGCGTGCTCGCGAATGCGCTGCTGGAATTCCAGCGCGACCTGGGCGGCAGCGAATTCGACGTGACGATCAACCAGGGGCGGCCCGTGACGGGCTCGGACGCGCATTCGCTCATGTTCGGCCTCGCCGTGCGCCGTTTCAGGCAGGACATGGAGGCGCTGGTGTTCGCGCTCGAGCACCGCCGCAACATCGACGAGCGCGACCAGAACCAGCGCACCGAAGCGCTGATGCAGGCCAACAGCGCGCTGCTGACCGCGAAGCAGTCCGCGACGATCACGGTCGGCCGGTTCTTCGATGCGGTCGTCGATCGCGACGTGCTGGGACAGATTCTCGGCAGCGAGTCGAACGCCCGCGCGCGCGCGGATGCGCAGGGCCAGATCGAGGTGACCCGGATCAGGCTCGGCAACGTGCGTCACCGGATCGTCGGCGTCATCGCGCAGATGTGACGTGAATGGCGCGGCGGGAGGCATCGCGCTGCTGTCGCCACAAACGCCAGCGGCCGGCAAAAGCCGGCCGCGATGCAAAACAGGCAATACAACGGCCGGTCGCGCCGCCGCAGAGGGCGCCGCGCCAGCCAGACCCGCTTACTGCGGGCCCATCTTCTTGATCAGCACGTCCAGTTCGGCCATTTCGGCATCCGTCAGGTCGATGAGCGGTGCGCGCACCGGGCCCGCGTCGTGGCCGACGAGCTTCGCGCCCGCCTTCACGATGCTGACCGCGTAGCCTGCGCGGCGGTTGCGGATCTGCAGGTACGGCAGGAAGAACTCGTCGATCAGGCGGCCGACCGTGGCGTGGTCGTCCTTCGCGATCGCTTCGTAGAATGCCATCGCCGTCTTCGGGATGAAGTTGAACACTGCCGACGAGTACACCGGCACGCCGAGCGCCTTGTACGCGGCTGCGTAGACTTCGGCCGTCGGCAGGCCGCCGAGGTACGCGAAGCGGTCGCCGAGGCGGCGGCGGATCGTGACCATGCTTTCGATTTCGCCGACGCCGTCCTTGAAGCCGATCAGGTTCGGGCAACGGTCGGCCAGGCGCTCGAGCATGTCGGCGTTCAGCTTCGAATTCGCGCGGTTGTACACCACGACGCCGATCTTCAGCGAACGGCAGACCTGCTCGACGTGCTCGGCGATGCCTTCCTGGCTCGCTTCGGTCAGGTAGTGCGGCATCAGCAGCACGCCGCTCGCGCCGAGGCGCTCGGCTTCCTGCGCATATTCGATGGCGACGCGCGTCGCACCGCCCGCGCCGGCGAGGATCGGCACCTTGCCCTTGCAGGTTTCCGTCGCGACGCGGATCACGTCCGAATATTCGCGCTGCGTGAGCGAGAAGAATTCACCGGTGCCGCCGGCTGCGAACAGCGCGGTCGCGCCGTACGGCGCCAGCCATTCGAGGCGCTCGGCATAGGTGGTCGGGCGGAAGCTGCCGTCAGCGTCGAAGTCCGTCAGCGGAAACGACAGCAGGCCGTGGGAGATGATCTGTTTGAGTTCTTGCGGTGAGGTCATGGTTGGGTCGTCCGTCTAGCGCGAGTGCTGGGTTCGTCGGGAACGGCATACGTGCCACATTGGCGATGTCGTTGTATGTCATCGTACAACGAGGGGAGGGGTGACGCAAGCAGTTTGCTTCTGGATTGTGGGTAGGGTCTTTCCGGATAAGGGTTTACGTACTACCCCGCGTGGGTGTTGAATGTCGTATGATGACTAACAATATCACCGGTAGCTTCCAGGAATTCCGATGACTGCTTCCCCTCTCTATATCCGCGTGCACCCCGACGACAACGTCGCGATCGTCGTCAACGACGGCGGTTTGCCCGAGGGCGCGACCTTCGCCGACGGGCTCACGCTACGCGAAGGCGTGCCGCAAGGGCACAAGGTGGCGCTCGCCGATCTCGCGGCCGGTGACCCGATCGTCCGCTACAACGTCGTGATCGGCTACGCGCTCACCGAGCTGCGCCGCGGCAGCTGGGTCAATGAACGCACGATGCGCATGCCCGAACCGCCGGGGCTCGACGACCTGCCGCTCGCGACGCGCGCCGCGCCGGTGCTGGCGCCGCTCGAAGGCTATACGTTCGAGGGCTTCCGCAATGCGGACGGCTCCGTCGGCACGCGCAACATCCTCGCGATCACGACGACCGTGCAGTGCGTGTCGGGCGTCGTCGAGCATGCGGTGAAGCGGATCAAGGACGAACTGCTGCCGCGTTACCCGAACGTCGACGACGTGGTCGGGCTCGAACATACGTACGGCTGCGGCGTCGCGATTGATGCGCCCGATGCCGACATCCCGATCCGCACGCTGCGCAACATCAGCCTGAACCCGAACTTCGGCGGCGAGGTGATGACGGTCAGCCTCGGCTGCGAGAAGCTGCAGCCCGAGCGCCTGCTGCCGCCCGGCTCGATTCCGGTCGCGGCCGACGGCGCGACCGGCAACGGTGGCGTCGTGTGCCTGCAGGACGCCGCGCACGTCGGCTTCAACTCGATGATCGACTCGATCATGAAGATGGCCGAATCGCATCTCGAGCGGCTGAATCGCCGCCGTCGCGAAACCTGCCCGGCGTCGGATCTCGTCGTCGGCGTGCAGTGCGGCGGCAGCGATGCGTTCTCCGGGCTTACCGCGAACCCGGCGGTCGGCTTCGCGGCCGACCTGCTCGTGCGCGCGGGCGCGACGATCATGTTCTCCGAAGTGACCGAAGTGCGCGACGGTGTTGCGCAACTCACGTCGCGCGCGGCGAACGAGGACGTCGCCCGCGAGATCATCCGCGAGATGGACTGGTACGACCGCTATCTGCAGCGCGGCCGCGTCGACCGCAGCGCGAACACGACGCCCGGCAACAAGAAGGGCGGCCTGTCGAACATCGTCGAGAAGGCGATGGGCTCGATCGTGAAGTCGGGCAGCGCGTCGATTGCCGGCGTCGTGCGTCCGGGCGACCGCGCTCGGCAGAAAGGGCTGCTGTACGCGGCCACGCCCGCGAGCGACTTCATCTGCGGCACACTGCAGCTCGCGGCGGGCATGAACCTGCACATTTTCACGACGGGCCGAGGCACGCCGTACGGTCTTGCCCAGGTGCCGGTGATCAAGGTCGCGACGCGCAGCGATCTCGCGCGCCGCTGGCACGACCTGATGGATCTCGACGCGGGGCAGATCGCGACCGGCGCGGCCACGATCGAGGACGTGGGTTGGGAACTGTTCCGGCTGATGCTCGACGTCGCGAGCGGCAAGCGCCGCACGTGGGCCGAGCAATGGAAGCTCGCGAACGCGCTGACGCTGTTCAACCCGGCGCCGGTGACCTGATACGCGCGGGCGGGGATGAACGACGATGCGGGCGCCTTCGGGCGCCCGTTTTTCGTTGTGGCGCGCGACCGCGCGCGTCAGTCGCTGCCGATCGGCAGCGACAGTCCGACCTTCACGCGTGACATCACCACCATCGTTTCGAAGTGGCGGATATTGTGGTGCTGCCGGAATACGCGCGTGGAAAATTCCTCGTAGTGGTCGATATCGCGCATCGCGATCATCAGCACGAAATCGGCGCGGCCCGTCACCACATAGCACTGCATGACTTCCGGCAGCGATTTCAGGAACCGCTTGAACTCGTCGAGCAGGTCGACCCGTTCGCGCTCGACCTGCACGAGCACGAGCATCGTCAATGGCAGGCCGACCTTGTTCGGATCGACGACGGCGACGTCCTGCTGGATATAGCGCTCGTCACGCAGCCGCTTCACGCGGCGCAGGCATGCGGGCGGGCTCAGGCCGATCTCGGCGGCGAGCGCCTGGTTGGTGATCTGGTTGTCGTGCTGGAGGCGGGCGAGGATGCGCAGGTCGAAGTCGTCCAGCGGCGCGGCGGCGGTGTTCATCGGATTTCCTTCGGAAAGAAAAAACGAAACGAATTCACGAAATGAGCCAGTCGATGTTTATCGGATTTCGTGAGGGATGCCGATAATCGTAGCATCCGTCAACGATGAAGCCGCGAGGAAAACATCATGCGTTCCCGACGTTTGCTGCTGGCGCTTGCGCCGCTTGTACTGGCCCTTCCCGCGTTCGGCGCGGACACGGTGGTCGTGGGTTTTGCCGGTGCACTCACGGGCGCGCAGGCCCATTTCGGCGAGGACAGCGCCCGCGGCATCCGGCTCGCGATCGACGAAATCAACGCGGCGCATCCGAGCGTAGCCGGCCATCCGGTCACGTTCGCGCTCGACGCACAGGACGACCAGGCCGATCCGAAGGTCGCGACGACGGTCGCGCAGCGCTTCGTCGATACGCACGTCAGCGCCGTGATCGGTCACCAGAACTCGGGCACGTCGATCGCCGTCGCGCGGCTCTATGCGACGGCGAACATCGCGGAGCTGACGCCGTCGGCCACCAATCCGGCGTTCACGCGGCTCGGCTACCGCACCACGTTCCGGCTGCTCGCGAACGACGACTTCCTCGGGCAGGCCGTCGCCCGTTACGCGGTCGAGCAACTGCACGCGCGCCGGATCGGTGTCGTCGACGATCGCACCGCGTACGGGCAAGGCATCGCGGACGTGTTCGTCGCCGGGCTCGCCAAGTCGGGCGCCGCCGTCGTCGCGCGCGAATACACGACCGACAAGGCGTTCGACTTTGCCGCGTCGCTGACGCTGCTCAAGGGCAAGACGCCCGACGCGATCTTCTTCGGCGGGATGGACACGCAGGGCGGCCCGATGCTCAAGCAGATGAAGAAGCTGCGGATCGACGTGCCGCTGCTGGGCGGCGACGGGCTGTGCACGCACGAGATTCTGGCGCTCGCGGGCGACGCGCTCGACGGCAATCTCGTGTGCGCCGACGGCGGCCGCAGTCTCGCGAAGATGCCGGGCGGCCCGGCGTTTGCGGCGCGCTTCACGCAAAAATATGGCGCACCCGTGCAGCTCTACGCGCCGTATGCGTACGACGCGATGATGGCCGTCTATCACGCGGTGATGCTCGCTCAGTCCACCGATTCCGCGAAGATCGTCGATGCGCTGCATCGTGTCGATTTCCAGGGCGTGACCGGCCGCATCGCATTCGATGCACACGGCGAACTGCGCAACCCGGCGGCAACGATTTCGACGTTCAAAGGAGGCAACAAGGTGACTTTGTCGGAGGTGGTCAAATGAGTACGCGGATTCTTCCCGTGGGCACGGCATCGCTGCGCGATACCGCACGTCCGGTCGACGACGTTGCGGCGCCGGCCGTGCACGAAGCGGCCTGCGCATTGCGCGCTGCGCTGCGCGCATTTCGCGACGAGCACGGCTTCGGTCGCGCAATCGCCGCGCCGCAGATCGGCATCGGGCAGCGGATGATTGCGCTCGCGCTGGACGGCTGGCCCGACGTGATCGTGAACCCCGAGATCGTGTGGCGCAGCGACGCGCGGATGACGTTGTGGGACGACTGCATGTGCTTTCCGGACCTGTTCGTGCGCGTCGAGCGCCATGCATCGGTGAGCGTGCGCTACACCACGCTCGACGGCGAGCCGCACCAGCGCGACGCGCTGTCGCCCGCGGAATCGGAACTGATGCAGCACGAGATCGATCATCTCGACGGCAAGCTGTCGTTCGATCGGGTGGCCGGGCCGAATGCCGTCGTGCATCGCAGCGCGTTCGAAGCCGATCGCGCGTCGTTCGCCGCGCAGGTCGACTACACCCCGCCCGCGCCCGAGGAGACGCGCATGGCGCCGCATGGCATTCCGTCCGTCGAAGCGCCCGCGTTTCCGCAGGGCGCCGCCTACATGAACGGCCGCTTCATCCCGATCGCCGATGCGCGCGTATCGGTGCTCGACTGGGGCTTCCTGCATTCCGACGTCACGTACGATACCGTGCACGTCTGGAACGGCCGGTTCTTCCGGCTCGACCGGCATATCGAGCGGTTCCGGCGCTCGCTCGCGAGATTGCGGCTGAATGTGGCGCTGACCGACGATGCACTGCGCGACATCCTCGTCGAGTGCGTGCGTCGCTCGGGGCTGCGCCATGCCTATGTCGAGATGCTGTGTACGCGCGGCGTGTCGCCCACCTTCAGCCGCGACCCGCGCGATGCCGTGAACCAGTTCATCGCGTTCGCGGTGCCGTACGGTTCGGTCGCGAACGAGCGGCAGCTGCGCGAAGGGCTGCACCTGCACGTGATCGACGACGTGCGGCGGATTCCGCCCGAATCGGTCGATCCGCAGATCAAGAACTACCATTGGCTCGACCTCGTCGCCGGGCTGCTGAAGGGCTATGACGCCGGCGCGGAGTCGGTCCTGCTGAAGTGCACGGACGGCAGCATCGCCGAAGGGCCCGGATTCAACGTGTTCGTCGCACGCGACGGCCGGCTGCGCACGCCCGAGCGCGGCGTGCTGCACGGCATCACGCGACAGACCGTGTTCGAGCTGGCGGCGGCGATGGGCATCGACGCGCAGGCTGCCCGCCTCGACGAGGCGCAGCTGCGCGACGCGGACGAAGTGTTCATCACGTCGACGGCGGGCGGGATCATGCCGGTCACGCGGCTGAACGATGTGGTGATCGGCGATGGACGACCGGGCGCGCTCACGCGCCGGCTGTTCGACGCGTACTGGGCGAAGCACGGCGATCCCGCGTGGAGCCTTGCCGTCGATTACGCGGACGGCTGATCGCGGCGGGCGGCGCGGGCGCGATTTCGTTACCTCGCACGTAATCGACCGCCCGCGCGAGGCCGGCGACGATAGCAGCACGCGGACCCGAAAGGTTCGCGACATCGTTTCTCACCGACACAAGGAGCCTCGCCATGAACACCGCCCAAACCGCCCGGTCCGCTCACGCCAACCTGATCGACCGCTACATCGACGCATGGAACGAATCCGACGTCGCGCGCCGTCGTGCGCTGATCGATGCGACCTACGCGAGCGACGCCGCCTATCGCGATCCGCTGATGGCCGGCGACGGCCACGCCGGCATCGACACGATGATCGCCGCGGTGCAGGAGCGTTTTCCCGCGTACCGCTTTCACCGCACGACCGACGTCGACGGGTTCGGCCAGCACCTGCGGTTCTCGTGGGCGCTCGTGTCGCCCGACGGCGCGGCGATCGTGAAGGGCTCGGATTTCGGCACCGTCGATGCGTCCGGGCGTCTGAAGTCGGTCACGGGTTTCATCGACGAAATGCCGGCCGCGGCGGCGTGACGCGAACGACGCACGCCCGGCCGCCGCCGGGATCGGGTAACGTTATGCAATTCGTTCCCGATCCCGGAGACTTGCCGACATGCTGAAGAATCTCGATCCGCTGTTGCACGCCGACATCCTGCACGCGCTGCGCGCGATGGGCCACGGAGATGAAGTCGCGATCTGCGACGCGAACTTTCCGGCCGAATCGGTTGCGCAGCACACCGTCGTGGGTCGTGCGCTGCGCATCGACGGCGCGGACTCGGCGCGCGTCGCGCGCGCGGTGCTGTCCGTGCTGCCGCTCGACACGTTCGTCGACACGCCTGCATGGCGGATGGAAGTCGTCGGCGATCCGGCCGCCGTGCCGCCCGTGCAACGCGAGGTGCAGGCCGAGATCGATCGCGCGGAAGGGCGCGCGGTGCCGCTCGCGGGCATCGACCGGTTCGCGTTCTACGAGCGCGCGCAGCACGCGTATGCGGTGATCGTCACCGGCGAGTTGCGCGGCTACGGCTGCTTCCTGTTCAAGAAGGGCGTGCTGTTGAGCGACGCGGGCTAAACGCCTTTCCGTCGCACCTGCTGGCCGGCGCACCCGCCGCAGTGTAAAGATTTGCTACAACCTTTTGCTTGGACACCGCGGAAAGACCCTCTATGCTGGCCCATTTGCCGCGGGCCCCGCAGGGTTGCGCGGCCCGAACCGCACGGCACGCTCCGTGCGGACGGCCGAATTGCATACGAGGAGAAAGGCATGACGCGTACCGTCGATTCCGGCGTCATTTTTTTCGCACGCCTGGCGCTGGCGGCGTTGTTCTTGTGGGGCGGCATCATGAAGCTGCTCGGCTACAGCGACTTCGTCGCGTATCTGCACGCGCTGAACGTGCCCTATCAACAGGTCGTCGCGCCGATCGTCGTCGCGATCGAGGGGCTGGGCGGCCTGCTGCTGATCGTCGGCTACAAGGTGCGCCCGCTCGCGCTGCTGATGGCGGTCTATACGATCGCGACCGCGATGGTCGGGCACAATTTCTGGGACGCGACCAACGCCGCCGTCCAGCACGACATGGTGATCCACTTCTGGAAGAACGTTGCGATCTCCGGCGGTTTCCTGCTGCTGTTCGTGACGGGCGCCGGTGGTGCGAGCATTGACGCGCTGCGTCGTCCGAGCTCGTCGTACGGCGTGCTGCGTTGAACTGAGCCGCCCCGCGCTGTCGCGCTGAAGCAAATCAAAAGGGCCGAATCCCGCGGTGTGCGGGATTCGGCCCTTTGTTCATGAAGCGGCGCGTGCGCGCCGGCGTTCAGCGTGCGTCCTTCAGGTCCTTCGCATCCTTCGAGAACTGCACGGCGATGCCGCCGAGCACACAGATCACGGCGACGTACACCACCGGTGCGAGCGGGTTCGACTTCATCATCAGCGACACGATCACGGGCGTCAGGCCGCCGAAGATCGCATACGCGACGTTGTACGAGAACGAGATGCCCGAGAAGCGCACGACGGCCGGGAAGCTGCGCACCATCACGAACGGCACCGCGCCGATCGTGCCGACCATGAAGCCGGCGATCCCGTAGTACAGCGGCAGCGTCGACGCGTCGGCCGCGACCTGCGCGAACAGCAGGTAATAGGACGCGGCCAGCCCGAGGCCGCCGATGCCGAGCACGCGCTTCGCGCCGATCCGGCCCGCGAGCGAGCCGGCGGTGATGCAGCCGGCCGTCAGGCACAGCGTCGCGACGCTGTTCGCGAACAGCGTGGTCGCGGGCGTCAGGTGGAACTGCTTCTGCAGCAGCGCGGGCGTCATCAGGATCACGACGACGATCGCCGCCGACAGCATCCACGTGAGCAGCATCGACACGATCACGGCGCGGCCGTGGTCGCGCAGCACGGCCTTCAGCGGGATCTCGGCCGCGAGCGCCTTCTTCGCCTTCATCTCGGCGAACACCGGCGTTTCGTGCAGCCAGCGGCGCAGGTACACGGAGAACAGGCCGAACACGCCGCCGAGCAGGAACGGAATGCGCCACGCGAACGCGGTGACTTCGGCGCCCGAATAGCGGCTGTTGACGCCGGCGGCGACGAGCGAGCCGAGCAGGATGCCGGCCGTGAGGCCCGCGGTCAGCGTGCCGCACGCATAGCCGATGTGGCGCGACGGCACGTGTTCGGACACGAACACCCACGCGCCCGGCACTTCGCCGCCGACCGCGGCGCCCTGCAGCACGCGGAACAGCAGCAGCAACACCGGTGCGAGGATGCCGACCGTGTCGTAGGTCGGCAGCAGGCCCATCAGCAGCGTCGGCACCGACATCATCAGCACGCTCAGCGTGAACATCCGCTTGCGGCCGAACAGGTCGCCGAAGTGCGCCATGATCACGCCGCCGAGCGGACGCGCGAGATAGCCGGCCGCGAAGATGCCGAAGGTCTGCAACTGGCGCAGCCAGTCGGGGATGTCGTGCGGGAAGAACAGCTGCCCGATCGCGGGCGCGAAGAACACGAAGATGATGAAGTCGTAGAACTCGAGCGCGCCGCCGAGTGCGGCAAGGCCAAGGGTTTTGTAGTCGCTGCGCGTGAGCGCGCGTTCGGCGGCGCGAGGCACGCCGCTCAATTCGGAAGCTTGCATGGTCAGAACGATCGGTATTCGAATGTTGTTGTCGGTGCTGCGTCTCCAGGCCCGCTTATTGGCCGGACTGACTAGGCGCGCCTGCGTCGTCGAATGTGTGCCGAGCGCCGGATAGGACGCGCGACACGCACCGTCGCACCGGGATGGGGCGCAACGGAGACGAAGCGTGAAAGCGGGTGGGGGGATTCTACAGGAGCGCGAAATACGCGCGCGCAGGGCTGCGCCGAGGAAGGCTTCGGACTTCGCCGAACGTGAAATGCACGCGGCGCGGCATGCGGATGAACCGCTTGCCGCGCCGCGCGGGACAGACGCCGGATCAGTTGCCGGCGATCGTGTCGACCGGCTTGAACGCGCCGTGCTCGACCTTGTAGATCGTGACCGGCGCATCCTTCAGGTCGCCCTTCGCGTCATACGCGATGCTCGGCGCCGACACGCCCTTGACCGACACCTTGCCGAGATACGGCGTATAGACCTTCGGGTCGGTCGAGTTCGCGTTCTTCATCGCGGTGAGCAGCGCCATCGTGCCGTCGTACGAGTAGGGCGAGTAGGTGATCACGTCTTCGTTGAAGCGTGCCTTGTAGCGTGCCGCGTAGCCGGCGAAGCCCGGCATCTTTTCCTTCGGCAGCCCGCCCATGTAGACGATCGCGCCTTCGGCCGCTTCGCCGCCGACCTTCAGGAAGGTCGGCGAGCGCGACATCTCGCCGGTCACGAAGGCCGACTTCATGCCGAGCTGGCGCATCTTGCGGATCATCGGCGACGATTGCGCATCGCCGCCGCCGTAGAAGATCGCGTCGGGGTTGATGCCCTTCAGGTTGGTCAGGATCGCCGAGAAGTCGAGCGCCTTGTCGTTCGTGAAGTCGCGCTTGACGATCGTGCCGCCCGCGGCCTGCACCGCCTTCGCGAATTCGTCGGCGATGCCCTGGCCGTAGGCCGTGCGATCGTCGATGATCGCGACGCGCTTGAAGTGCAGCGTCTTCACCGCATACGTGCCGACGATGCGGCCGGCCTGCGCGTCGCTCGTCAGCAGCCGGAAGGTCGTCTTGTAGCCGCGCGCCGTGTATTGCGGCGACGTCGCCATCGAGATCTGCGGCAGCCCCGCGCGATCGTACAGGTCGGACGCGGGAATGCTCGTGCCCGAGTTGAAGTGGCCGATGATCCCGCTGACGTTGTCGTCGATCAGCCGCTGCGCGACGGTGGTGCCGGTGCGCGGGTCGGCCTGGTCGTCCTGCGAGTCGAGCTGGAACGTGACAGGCTTGCCGCCGATCGTCGGATGCGTTGCGTTGAAGTCGGCGATTGCGAGTTGCACGCCCTTCTGCATGTCGGTGCCGTAGTTCGACTGCGGTCCCGTCAGCGGTGCGGCGAAACCGATCTTGACGACGTCGGCGGCAATGGCGTGTGCGCCCGACAGTGCGCAGGCAGCAGCCAGCGCGACGTGCGATACCTTCAGCTTCACTTTCACTTCCCCTTGATGGCATGGTTGGGCCGCCGCCGGCTGGCTGGCCGGTGCGGTAAGCCGGGCGAGACGTATCGGTTGGCCGGCCTGGGTGAAAGCCGTGCGGGCTCGCCGGACGCTGCGCGCTGTGCCGGAATCTGCGTGCGGGGCGGCGGCGGGATGTCGTCTCGTGACCGTTGAGCGAAGTCTAGGTAGCGAAAATACGCGCGTCTTGCGCGTTCGGTACGCAACCGGCGACGATTTCGGCATATCGTCGAATACCCTGATATATGCTGAAATCGTCATTCTTGATGCGCAAACGCGCCAAGACGCGATGCGCCGGCATTTTTAGGATGGCGGGTTCGGGCGCGCGTGGCCGAGGTGTCGATGCGGTTCGCTCCGGCATCGCGGCGCAGCGCTGGTGTGATGTGGCGGAACGTGCGGAATGTACGAGCGTGCTTCACAGCGCGGCGCCACACGCGGCGTAGTCGTTGCGCACACAACCGCACGACACGCCGCCCGCTGTCGGCCATCGTCAGCCGACGACTACCCGCCGTACTCCGCCGTGCCCGCGGATTGCACTGCCTCCCGGGATCGCCGCCACGCGTTCGAGGGGGCGCTCCTATAATCGACGCCATCAGCCACTCGCTTTGCAGATTCCGGGATGACGACCTTGCTTGCCGTACCGCCCATGAGCCTGTCCGACACGTTGCGCTACCAGCCCGACAATGCCGATTTCGGCGCGATGCTCGCGCACTTCCGCCTGCTCGAACCGGTGTTCGACGCGCTGCCCGACGTCGCGTTCTTCGTGAAGGACGCGAACGGTCGCTACGCGCTCGTCAATCGCACGCTCGCGATGCGCTGCGGCTACAAGGACAAGCGCGACCTGCTCGGCAAGACGACCGACGAAGCGTTTCCGCGCCGCTTCGGCCGCACCTATTTCGAGCAGGACATGGCGACGATCAACGCCGGCCAGCAACTGATGGACCAGCTCGAGCTGCATCTGTATCCGGGGCGTCAGCCGGGCTGGTGCCTGACCTGCAAGGAGCCGCTGCGCGATGCAGCCGGCAAGGTGATCGGGCTCGCGGGTATCTCGCGCGACCTGAAGGCGCACGAAGGGTCGCACCCGGCGTACAGCAAGCTCGCCGACGTGGTCCAGCACATCCAGGATCACTACGTGCAGCCGCTGAACCTGAAGCAGCTCGCGCAGATGGCCGGGATGTCGGTCGCGCAGCTGGAACGCTACTTTCACAAGGTGTTCCACCTGACGCCGCGCCAGGTGCTGTTGAAAACGCGGCTCGATGCGGCCACGGCGCTGCTCGTCACGCACGACAAGGTGACGGATGTCGCGGCGTTATGCGGCTATACGGATCACAGCGCGTTCACGCGCCAGTTCAAGGCGACGGTCGGCGTGACGCCGACCGAATACCGGCTGATGTTGCAGGACCGGGCTGGCTGACGCGACGCGCCGGGCGCGTGCGGGCAGGTCCGGAAGTTCGGGGCGGGGCTGGAACGGGAAAGCGGCGGCTCAGCGGTAGCCGAGCCCTTTCAGGATGGCCGTGCCATCTTCGGTGAGCCGGAAGCTCGGTGCCGTATCGGCGTCGAGCCTGACCATCTCGACGAGGCCGGCTTCCTGCAGCGCAGGCAATTCGGGTTTGGCGTTCGCGCTGATCGGTGCATGCAGCAGCACGAGCAGCGTCGCGATTTCATGATGGCTGAGCAGACGACGCAACATCGTCTTCTTCGGGGGTGCGGCCGGGCGGCCCGCGGGTGCTTCTACGGCGCTCATCGCTGTCCTCCATTTCGGGATTTCCATCGGGTACTGGTTGCGGATGGTGCCGTCGAAGACTTAAGCGATTCTTAAAACCGCGGTGCTGCCGCGGATGCTGCGCTGCGGCGAGCGTTACCGGATGTAACCCCCGCCGGGCGGCCGTCTCCGGCCGCAGGCGGTGCGCCTTGTCGGGCGGGCGAAACCCCGGCATTCACCATAATGGTGCACCGGGCGACGTGCGTCGCCGGGCCGCACCGTTTTTTCAGCCGGTTCGGCGCCGAAACGACACGTCATTCCTTCCCTTATTTCCTGCGCTGGGCCTGCGCGGCAAGGCGCACGGCGGCATTCGCCGCGCCATAGCCGTCGTAGCCGCCGCGCCGCTCGACGATTTCGAGCGAGAAGCGGTTGTCGACCAGTTCCGTGTACGCATGCAGGAATTCGCCGCCGTGCTCGTCGCGGTCGTACAGCAGGTGGTGCGCGCTCAGCGTGTCGATCAGTTCGTCCGACAACGCGTAGCGTGCGGCGAGATCGTCGTAGTAGTTCGCCGGAATCCGCAGGAACGGCACGCCGTCGGCGGCGAACGCGGCGATTGTCTTCACGATGTCGTCGGTCCGGAACGCGACGTGATTCAGTCCCGTGCCGTGATAGCGGTCGAGCGATTCGGCGACGGCCGTATGGCGGTCGACCGACGCATTCAGCGCGATCCGCACCGAGCCGTCCGCACTGCGCACCGCGCGGCTGCGCATCAGCCCGTACGGATCGGGCACCAGCCAGCTGCGCTCGGCCTCGAAACCGAATGCCGTCTTGAAGAACAGGATCCAGGTGTCGAGCGCGTCGGCCGGCAGCGCGAGACACACGTGGTCGATACCCGTCAGCGGGCCGACCTCGCTCGGACCGTCGATGTCGGTCAGCACGAAGTCCGATTCATAGAGCGTCGGCGCGTTCGGCGCCTCGTCGACGAAATATTCGAGGCTGCCGTCCGGTGCCTGCACGCTCGGCAGCACGCGCTCGTTCGGGCCGACGCGCCCGGAAAACGGTGCGTAGCCGAAGCCGGCCGCGCGTTCGAACGCCACTTTCGCGTCGTCGACGCGGAGCGCCGATGCGCACAGCGACAGCCCGTGCTGCTGGAAGAACGCGTCGGCGAACGAGTCGCGCTCGGCGTTCAGCACGATCGACGCGGCGCCGTGCTGGAACAGCGTCACGTCCTTCGACCGATGACGGCCCGCGAGCCGGAAGCGCATCCGGCCGAGCCATGCGCCGACGGTGGCCGCCGCCTGCGGGTCCACCGCGAATTCGAGGAACTGGAATCCGACGTGCGCGGCCGGTGCCGGCGGCGCGAACAGCGGCTGGCTGGCCGCCGGCGCGTGGCCGTCCTGTGCGAGCCGCGCGCGTGTCAGTTCTTCCAGATAGAGCAGCGAACGATGACCGTCGGCGGCCGTGATCGCGGTCGGGGCGGCGCGGAAGCCGTCGTTGAAGATCTCGAGCGACAGCGGCCCCGTATAACCGGACTCGATCACGCGGGCCGTAAAGCGCGCGAGATCGAAGTCGCCCTGGCCGGGGAACGAGCGGTAGTGGCGGCTCCATTCGAGCACGTCCATCGCCAGTTTCGGCGCATCGGCGATCTGGACGAACGCGATCCGGTCGCCGGGGATGTCGGCGATCGCGTCGGGCGAGTCGTCGAGCGACAGCGTATGGAAGCTGTCGAGCGCGAGCCCGAGGTGCGGGCTGTTCACCGCGTTCACGAGCCGCCATGCATGGCCGTACCGGTTCACGACGCGGCCCCACGCGAGCGCCTCGTAGGCGACGATCACGCCGGCCTCCCGCGCCGCCTCGGCCAGCGCGCCGAGCTGGTCGACCAGCAGCGCATCGTCGGCGATCGTGTCGGGCGACACGTTGCTGCACACCAGGATGCGGTCGGTGCCGAGCGCGTGCATCACGTCGAACTTGCGCCGGGCGCGGTCCAGATTGCGGGCGAGCTGGGCGGCGCTCACGCCTTCGAAGTCGCGAAACGGCTGGAACAGCACGATGTCGAGGCCGAGATCGGCGGCCATGCGTCGGACGTCGGCGGGCGATCCGTCGAAGTAGACGAGGTCGTTCTCGAAGATTTCGACGCCGTCGAAACCGGCTGCCTGGATGGCGGCGAGCTTTTCGGCGAGCGTGCCGGACAGTGACACGGTGGCGATCGAGCGCTGCATGGGCGAATCCTGCGGATGAGCGGGGTGTGGCGCCGGCCGAATCGGACCAGAATGAACCAGTCGTTGAGTTCCGGGCGAGCGCCATATCCCGAATTTACTGGGGAAGTGAGGCGAATTATACAAACTAACTAGATGGTACAAATTAGCGAAAACCCGAAAAGACAGCGTGCGCGTGCCGGCGCACACTAGCGCCACTTCCTGATGTCACGGGGCTGAGTCGATCATGTTCAGCCCCTGTTTTTGGAGCAGAATCGTCATGAGCAAGTACAAGGTGCTGGTGCTGAACGGCCCCAACCTGAATCTCCTGGGGACCCGCGAGCCCCATATCTACGGCGCGGAAACGCTCGCCGACGTCGAGCAGCGTTGCCATGCGGCGGCCGAGGGGCTCGGGCTGGAGGTCGACTTCCGTCAGTCGAACGCCGAGCACCAGCTGATCGACTGGCTGCATGCTGCGCGCCACGACACCCACGGCATCGTGATCAACCCGGCTGCCTACACGCACACGTCGGTCGCGCTGGCCGACGCGCTTTCCGCGATCGCGAAGCCCGTGATCGAGGTGCATATCTCGAACGTGCATCGCCGCGAGGCATTCCGTCACCACTCGTACGTATCGGCGGTTGCCGAAGCCGTGATTTGCGGCTGCGGTACCGACGGCTACCTGTTTGCGTTGCAGCGCCTGTCGACCCTGTTTGCGCGAGGAGCCGCACGATGAACCGCCCGTCCTTTCTGATCGGCCTGATCGGCCAGGGTATCGGCGGCTCGCTGTCGCCCGCGATGCATGAGGAAGAAGGATTCCGCCAGGAATTCGGCTACGTCTACCGGCGCATCGATCTCGACGCGCTCGGCCTGACCGTCGACGCGCTGCCGCAATTGCTCGATGCCGCGCAGCGGATGGGCTACAACGGACTGAACATCACGCATCCGTGCAAGCAGCGCGTGATCGAGCACCTCGACGCGCTGTCGGACGACGCGCGCGCGCTCGGCGCGGTGAACACCGTGCTGTTCAAGGACGGCAAGCGGATCGGCCACAACACCGACTGGTCGGGCTTCGCGAAGTCGTTCCGCCGCGGGCTGCCCGACGCGTCGCTCGAACGCGTGGTCCAGCTCGGTGCGGGCGGCGCGGGTGCGGCCGTCGCGCATGCCGCGCTGCAGATGGGTGCGGCCGAACTGACGATTTTCGACGTCGACGGTACGCGCGCCGCCGGTCTCGCGGCCGAACTGCAGCAGCGCTTTCCCGCGGCGCGCGTCACGCCGGGCAGCGATCTCGCGGCCGCGATGCAGGCGGCCACGGGCCTGATCCACGCAACGCCGACCGGCATGGCCAAGCACCCCGGCCTGCCGTTGCCGGCCGAACTGCTTCACGCGGGGATGTGGGTGGCCGACATCGTGTATTTCCCGCTCGAAACCGAACTGATCCACGCCGCGCGCGCGGCCGGCTGCGCCACGCTGCCGGGCGGTGGAATGGCCGTGTATCAGGCGGTCGACGCATTCGAGATCTTTACCGGACGCACGCCGGACGCCGAGCGGATGTTCGACCACTTTCAGTCGCTCGTCGCGCGCTGACCCCATAGATACGTAAAGAGAGACCAGGAGACGACCATGCAGCACACCACTCCCACGAATGCCGCGCCCGCGCAGGCGGCCGGCACGGTCCGGCGCACGTCGGCGCGCTACAAGATTCTCGCGCTGCTCGCGATCGGCACGATGATCAACTATCTCGACCGGACCGTGCTGGGGGTCGCTGCACCGCAGCTCACCAAGGAGCTCGGCATCAACGCGGCGGTGATGGGCATCATGTTCTCCGCGTTTTCGTGGACGTATGTCGCGGCGCAGGTGCCGGGCGGGCTCTTTCTCGACCGCCTGGGCAGCAAGGTCACTTATTACTGGTCGATGACGCTGTGGTCGCTGTGCACGTTCCTGCAGGGCTTCGTGCCCGGCGTCGGGACGCTGCTCGCGTGCCGCCTCGGCCTCGGTGTCGCGGAGGCGCCGTGCTTCCCCACCAACAGCCGCGTCGTCGCGACGTGGTTCCCGCAGAGCGAGCGCGCGATGGCGACGGGCACCTATACCGTCGGCGAATACATCGGCCTCGCGTTCTTCAGTCCCGTGCTGTTCGCGCTGATGGGCGCGTTCGGCTGGCGTTCGCTGTTCTGGGTCGTCGGCGCGATCGGCATCGTGTTCGGCCTCGTCTGGTGGAAGCTCTATCACGAGCCGCGCAACCATCCGGGCGCGAACGCCGAGGAACTCGCGTACATCGAAGCGGGCGGCGGCCTCGTGCACGGCGCCCGCAAGAGCGGCGCGGCTGAAAAGGGCGGCAAGGGCGAACAGAAGCAGTTCAGCTGGTCGATGGCCGGCCGGCTGCTGAAGAAGCGCCAGCTCGCGGGCATCTGCCTCGGCCAGTTCGCCGGCAACTCGACGCTCGTGTTCTTCCTGACCTGGTTCCCGACCTATCTTGCAACCGAACGCCACATGGGCTGGCTGAAGATCGGCTTCTTCGCGGTGATGCCGTTCATCGCCGCGTCGGTTGGCGTGATGTTCGGCGGGATCTTCTCCGACTGGCTGCTGCGTCGCGGCAAGTCGGCGAACATCGCGCGCAAGCTGCCGATCATCGCGGGCCTGCTGCTGGCGTCGACGATCATCCTCGCGAACTACGTGCAGAGCAACGAGGCTGTGATCGCGATCATGTCGGTCGCCTTCTTCGCGCAGGGAATGGCCGCGCTCGGCTGGACCCTCGTGTCGGACATCGCGCCGGACGGCTTGCTCGGCGTGACGGGCGGCATCTTCAACCTGGCGGCGAACCTCGCGGGGATCGTGACGCCGCTCGTCGTCGGCTTCATCGTCGCATCGACCGGCTCGTTCGTCGGCGCGCTCGTGTTCATCGGCGTGATCGCGCTGATCGGCGCGCTGTCGTACATCTTCGTCGTCGGCGACATCAAGCGGATCGAACTGTAAGTCACGGCTCCACGCACTCTCGGTGCGTTCGCCCGGCGGCCCCAAAGGGCCGTCGGGCTTTTTTGTTTGCGCGCCGGGCTGGCGCGAGCGTCACGCGCGCTGCACGGCAATCCCGAGCGATTCGACCGCCTGCGCGATCGCTGCCACCGCACGCCGGATGTCGTCGGCATCGATCGCGCCGATGCAGCCGACGCGGAACGTCTCGAGTTGCGTCAGCTTGCCCGGGTACAGGAGGAAGCCCGCGTCGCGCACCGCGTCGTAGAAGCGGCGGAAATCGTAGGCCGGATGGTCGGGCGCGTGGAACGTGACGATCACCGGCGCCTGCACGCTCGCGTCGAGGAACGGCGCGAAGCCGAGTGCGCGCATGGATTCGACCAGCGTCCGGCAATTCTCCGCATAACGCGCGCCGCGGGCTGGCTGGCCGCCTTCGGCGAGGTACTGGTCGAGCGCGGCGCGCAGCGCGGCGATCACATGCGTGGGCGGCGTGAAGCGCCACTGGCCCGTCTTGCGCAGATACGCGTACTGGTCGTGAAGGTCGAGCGCGAGCGACGGCGAGTTGCCGGCGCACGCGTCGAGCGCGTCGCGCCGCACGATCGCGAACCCCATCCCCGGCACGCCTTCCAGGCATTTGCCGCTCGCCGAGATCAGCGCGTCGATCCCGCTGTCCGCCAGCGCGATCGGCAGCGCGCCGAACGAGCTCATCGCGTCGACGATCAGCCGCTTGCCGTGCCGGCGGCACACGGTCGCGATCGCGTCGAGCGGATTCAGGATCCCGGCGCTCGTTTCCAGATGCACCAGGGCGACGTGCGTGATGCGCGGCTCGCGCGCGAACGCCGCTTCGACGGCCGCCGGGTCGACGGCCGCGTCCTCGCCGAACGGCAGCGCGATCGCGTCGATGCCGAGCCGGCCGAGGATCTTCAGGATGCGCGCGCAATACGCGCCGTTGTCGGGCACGAGCACGACGCCGTCGCGCGGCACCAGGGTGCCGAGCGCGGCTTCGACCGAGAACGTGCCGCTGCCCTGCATCGGAACGCACACGTACGCGTCGCCGCCGCGCGCGATCGCGACGAGATCCGCGCAGACGCTGGCGGTCAACTGGTTGAATGCGGCGTCCCACGAGCCCCAGTCATGTTGCATTGCGTGGCGTGTTGTGGCGGACGTGGTGAGCGGGCCGGGTGTGAGCAGAATCGGGTCGGACATGGTTTTTCTCCAGCAATGGTCGGACGAAACGCCGGTCGGCATTTCTGAATGACTTGCATGATATTGGCAAAATGTGTCATTTTTTGGAAATTGTGGCAGTCGTCACGGGTTTGTCATCGAACGCTGTGATCCTTCGGTTGCCGCGCGAAACCACCTGCAGCGCGGCAGCGAGGCAGGCCGGTTGTCGGCCTGCCCGACTGAAAGAGCCGGATCGTGCCCCGGCCGCTTGGTGTTCCGCCTACGGAGAAGTGAGATGACACTGCAGAATTCTTCGCGCGCCGCTGCCGGCGCGTTCCGCAAGCTTGCGCTGGCCGCCTGCGCCGCCGGTCTGCTGCAAGGCGTGGCGATGCCCGCGCATGCCGCGAACGCGGTCGTGCTGTATACGGCGGACGGCCTCGAGAACCTGTATCGCGACGTGCTGCCGGCGTTCGAGAAGAAGGAAGGCATCAAGGTCAACATCGTGACGGCGGGCAGTGGCGAAGTCGTCAACCGCGCGAACATCGAAAAGAATTCGCCGAAGGCGGACGTGATCGTCACGCTGCCGCCGTTCATCCAGCAAGCCGGCCAGATGGGCCTGCTGCAGCCGTACCAGAGCGTGAACTACAAGAACGTGCCGGCGATCGCGAAGGCGGAAGACGGTACGTGGGCCACGTTCGTGAACAACTACTTCTCGTTCGCGATCAACCCGGACGTCGTGAAGAACCAGCCGAAGACGTTCGCCGACCTGCTGTCGCCGAACTACGCCGGCAAGATCGCGTACTCGAACCCGGCCACCGCCGGCGACGGGATGGCCGTGCTGATCCTGACGACCACGCTGATGGGCGAGGACAAGGCGTTCGACTATCTCGCGAAGCTGTCGCAGAGCGTGAAGTTCCACACCAAGGGCACCGGCTACCTGAACGTGCTGCTGTCGCGTAACGAGATCAGCGTCGCGAACGGCGACCTGCAGATGGACCTCGACGACGCCGAGCACGGCGCGCTGTCCGTCAAGCCGATCTTCCTGGCAGCGAAGGCCGGCGACCAGCCGACCACGTTCCAGCTGCCGTACGGCATCGGCCTGATCAAGAGCGGCCCGAACCAGGACGCCGGCAAGAAGCTGATCGACTACCTGATGTCGACGGAAGTGCAGTCGAAGGTGCCGGACATGTACGGCATCCCGGGCCGCACCGACGTGCCGCTCGCCGGCAAGAACGGCGAAGCGGTGAAGAAGGCGATCGCGGGCGTGAAGCTGATCCCGGTCGACTGGAACCAGGTGATGGCGAAGAAGCCGGAGTGGATCGAGCGCTGGAAGAAGGACGTGATCGGTAGCTCGGGCAAGCAGCTCGACGTCGTCAAGCCGAAGTGATCGGCGCACGCCGCCTGTAATAGTGAGCAAGAGGATGAACCCGGTGGAAACCACCCTGACCCATCCCGGCGCATTCGGCGCCGCCGAGCCGCATGCAACGCTGCGGTCCGGCGCGCCGGGCGGCGTGCAGATCGAACACCTGAGCGTGCGCTACGGCGCACGCACGGTGCTGGAAGATCTGTCGCTGTCGATCGGTGCCGGTGAATTTTTGACCGTGCTCGGCAAGAGCGGCTGCGGCAAGACCACGCTGCTGCGCTTCATCGCCGGGTTCGTGAAGGCCGACGGCCTGACCGGCACGCTGACCGTGGCCGGACGCGACCTGACCTATGCGCCGCCGCACAAGCGCAATCTCGGTCTGTTGTTCCAGAATTACGCGCTGTTCCCGCACCTGTCGGTGTTCGAGAACGTCGCATTCGGGCTGCGCGCCCGCGGGATGGCGTCGTCGGACGTGACGCGCCGCGTTGCCGACGCGCTGAAGCTCGTGCAGCTCGGCGATGCCGGCCACCACCTGCCCGCGCAGTTGTCGGGCGGGATGCAGCAGCGCGTGGCGCTGGCCCGCGCGCTCGTGATCGAGCCGGACGTGCTGCTGCTCGACGAGCCGCTGTCGGCGCTCGACGCCAACCTGCGCGCCTCCGTGCGCAGCGAACTGAAAGCGCTGCACGAACGCCTGCCGAACCTGACCGTCGTTTGCGTGACGCACGACCGCGACGACGCGCTCGTGCTGTCCGACCGCGCGCTGCTGATGCGCGACGGTCACATCGCGCAGCTCGGCACGCCGCAGCAGTTGTACGACGCGCCGCAGGACGGCTACGTCGCGCGCTATCTCGGCCCGGCCAACCTGTTGCCGCCGCGTGTGATTTTCCCGCTCGGCGATCCGCGCCACGACGTGCGCGACAAGGTGGCATGCGTGCGCCCCGAGCGCCTGACCGTGATGCCGCCGGCGGCCGGCGGCCTGCACGGCACGGTGTCGTCCGTCGAGTGGCAGGGCGCGGACCTGTCGATCTCGGTCGTGATCGACGCGGCGCCCGGCGAACCCGTGCGCGTCACGATGCAACGCGGCCGCGGCGCGGCTCCCGAGCGCGGTGCGCGCGTTTCCCTGCATTGCGAGGCAGACGATGTCGTCCTTATCGAGCCCTGAAGCCGGCCTGCCGCCGCACGTGCTCGCGTCGGCCGCGGCGCACGCCGCCGTCGCGCGGCGCCGCAAGCGCATGGGCGACCTGCACCTGGCCGCACTCGCGATCGTCGTGCTGGGCCCGCTCGTCGTCTATCCGCTGGTGCGGCTCGTGCTGCTGAGCGTGTCGGGCGATCACGGGCTGAGTTTCGCCGCGTACCGTACGTTCTTCGGCAACCCCGATACGCGCAACGTGCTGCTGACGACGATCGGCGTGCTGTTCGCGAGCGCGGGCACCGCGTCGGTGCTCGGCGTGCTGCTCGCCGCGCTGCTGTTCTTCAAGCCGTTCCCGGGCGCGTCGCTCGTCACGCGCTTCCTCGAACTGTACGTGGCGTTCCCGTCGTTCCTCGTCGCGTTCACGCTGATCTTCCTGTACGGCTCGCAAGGCTCGATCAGCATCGGGCTGCAGCACCTGTTCCATCTCGAGAATCCGCCGCTCGACTTCCTGTTCGGCATCGGCGGCGTGATTCTCGCGCAGACCGTGTTCTACACGCCGTTCGTCGTGCGGCCGACGCTCGCGTCGTTCGCGACGCTCGACCTGCGCCTGATCGAAGCGGCGCGCAGCCTCGGCGCGTCCGGCTGGATGCTCGCGCGCCGCGTCGTGTTGCCGATCGCGTGGCCGGGCATCGCCGCCGGCACCGTGCTGTGTTTCCTGCTGACGCTCAACGAGTTCGGGATCCTGCTCGTGCTCGGCAGCGCGCGGCTCGTGACGCTGCCGGTGGCGATCTACAGCAGCGCGACCGTCGACCTCGACCTGCCGACCGCGTCGGCCGGCGCGGTCGTGATGCTGGCGTTGTCGCTGGCGCTGTATGCGGTTTATCGCCGGGTGAACCGGCGTGCGACGGGAGGGAACGATGTCCGCTGAATTCCGTATCGGGCAAGCCGTGCCGCGCCACCAGATCGGCTGGGGCGACACGCTGCTCAAGCATGCGTCGCGTGCGGCGCTCGCACTGGCCGCGTTCGCGTGCTTCTGGCTGTTCGTGCTGCCGGTGGTGGTGGTCGCGCTGTCGAGCGTGGCGACGCAATGGTCGGGCACGATCCTGCCGGCCGGCTACAGCCTGCGCTGGTTCGAACGGCTCGGGTCGCCGGAATACGATGCGCTGCTGACGAGCCTCGAAATCGGCTTCGGCGTGTCGGCGATCGGCACGATCCTCGGGCTGTGGCTCGCGCTTGCGCTCGAAGGGCGCGACCGGCGCGGCCTCGGTGCGCTCGTCGATGCGCTCGTGATGGTGCCGAACGGCGTGCCGAGCGTCGTGCTCGGGCTTGCGGTACTGATCGCGTATCACCAGAAGCCGCTCGACCTGTCGAGCTCCGCCGCGATCGTCGTGCTCGTGCAGCTCGCGCTGATTCTGCCGTTCTGCTATCGCTGCGCGGCTGCCGCGCTGCGCCCCGAGCTGACCGTGCTGCGCGAAGCCGCGGCGAGCCTCGGTGCGCCGCCCGCGATGGTGCTGCGCCGTGTGCTGCTGCCGCAGCTCGTGCCGGCGCTGCGCGCGAGCCTCGCGCTCGGCTTCGCGCTGTCGCTCGGCGAACTCGGTGCGACGCTGACCGTCTATCCGCCCGGTTTCGCGACCGTGCCGATCGTCGTGATCGGCCAGGTGGAGCGCGGCTATTACCTGCCCGCATCGGCGCTGTCGCTGCTGATGCTCGGCGCGTCGCTCGCGGCGCTGCTGTTGATTGCTGCGCGCGTGCCGCGCGGCAAGCGGGCGGCATCATGAACGCCGCGTTCGCATTGCGGCAGCCCGGCGAGCCGGCCTCGACGGGCAAGGTGTCGACGGGTCTCGCGGGGCGTTCCGTCGACGTGAACGGCCGGCGCTACCGGCTGCCGGTCGAACCGACCGTCGTCGTCTGCGTCGACGGCTGCGAGTACGACTATCTCGACCGTGCGGTGGCAGCCGGCGTCGCGCCGTTCATCGGCCGGATGATCGCGGAAGGCACCGCGTGGCGCGCCGACTGCGTCGTGCCGACCTTCACCAACCCGAACAACCTGTCGATCGTGTGCGGTGTGCCGCCGTCGGTCCACGGGATCTGCGGCAACTACTTCTGGGATCCGGCCGCCGATGGCGGTCGCGGCGCCGAAGTGATGATGAACGACCCGGCGTACCTGCGGGCCGGCACGCTGCTCGCGGCGGCGTCCGGCGCCGGTGCGCGCGTGGCGGTTGTCACCGCGAAGGACAAGCTGCGCCGGCTGCTCGGCTGGCAGATGAAAGGCATCTGTTTCTCCGCGGAGAAGGCGGCGCAGGCGAACCTCGCGGAAAACGGGATCGTCGACGTGCTCGACTGGGTCGGGCTGCCGTCGCCGGACGTATACAGCGCGGCGTTGTCGGAATTCGTGTTCGCGGCCGGCGTGCGGCTCGCGCAGACGCGTCAGGTCGACCTGATGTACCTGTCGACCACCGACTACGTACAGCACAAGTGCGAACCGGGCAGTGCGGGCGCGAACGCGTTCTACGCAATGATGGACGGCTATCTCGCGCAACTCGACGCGCTCGGCTGGGCGATCGGGCTGACCGCCGATCACGGGATGAACGCGAAGCACGATCCTGCGACGGGCCGCCCGAACGTGATCTATCTGCAGGATGCGTTCGACGGCTGGTATGGCACACAGGCCGCGCGCGTGATCCTGCCGATCACCGACCCGTACGTCGTGCACCACGGCGCGCTGGGTTCGTTCGCCACCGTGTACCTGGCGCCCGGCGTCGACCGGACCGATGCGATGTGGCGCGTGGGTGGCCTCGACGGTGTCGAGCTCGTGCTCGACAACGCGGAAGCGGCTGCGCGCTTCGAGTTGCCGCCCGACCGGATCGGCGACCTCGTCGTGATCGCACGGCGCGACATGACGCTCGGCACGCGCGAGCGCGAACACGACCTGTCCGGCCTGACCGTCCCGCTGCGTTCGCACGGCGGCGTGTCCGAGCAGGAAGTGCCGTTGCTGTTCAACCGTCGGATCGAGCGTGACGACCCTGCGCGTCGTCCGCGCAACTTCGACGTTTTCGATTTCGTGCTGAACCGGATCCCATCATGATGGCTCATCCCCGACAGGATCACCCCGCGTTCCGCGCCGAGGCGCTGCGCTGGTGCGGCATGCGCGCGCCGCGCGAGCGCGTGTTCGACGTCACCGATCCGTATACCGGCACGCGTGTCGGGACGGCGCCGCTGGCGAGCGTCGACGACGTGCGCGCCGCGTTCGACTACGCGATGGCGTATCGGCCGACCCTCACGCGCTACGAGCGTTCGCAGATCCTCGAGCGAGCGGCCGCGCTGTTGCGCGAGCGTACCGAGGAAGCGTCCGACCTGATCACGCTCGAGTCGGGCTTGTCGAAACGGGACTCGCGCTACGAAATCGGCCGCGTCGCCGACGTGCTGAAGTTCGCGTCGGTCGAAGCGCTGCGAGACGACGCGCAGAGCTTCTCGTGCGACCTGACGCCTCACGGCAAGGCGCGCCGCGTGTTCTCGCAGCGGCAACCGCTCGACGGTGTGATCGTCGCGATCACGCCGTTCAACCATCCGATGAACCAGGTTGCGCACAAGATCGCGCCGGCGATCGCGACCAACAACCGGGTGATCGTGAAGCCGTCCGAGAAGGTGCCGCTGTCGGCGTTCTATCTGGCGGACCTGCTGTACGAGGCCGGTTTGCCCGAACCGATGCTGCAGGTGCTGACCGGCGACCCGCGCGAGATCGCGGACGAGCTCGTCACGCATCCGCATGCGTCGCTGATTACCTTTACGGGCGGCGTGTCGATCGGCAAGGCGATCGCCGCGCGGGCCGGCTACCGGCGCATCGTGCTGGAGCTGGGCGGCAACGATCCGCTGATCGTGCTCGACGATGCCGATCTCGAACGGGCGACGTCGCTGGCCGTGCTCGGTTCGTACCGGAATTCGGGCCAGCGCTGCACGGCCGTCAAGCGGATGCTGGTGCAGCGCTCGATTGCGCCGGCATTCACCGAGTTGCTCGTCGAGAAGACGCGCGCCTGGACGTACGGCGATCCGTTCGATCCCGCGAACGAGATGGGCACGGTGATCGACGACGCGGCGGCGCAGCTGTTCGAGGCGCGGGTGAGCGAGGCGGTCGCGCAGGGCGCGCGCCTGCTGACCGGCAACGTGCGGCGCGGCGCGCTCTATGCGCCGACCGTGCTCGACAACGTCGATCCGTCGATGACGATCGTGCGCGAGGAGACCTTTGGCCCGGTCTCGCCCGTGATCGCGTTCGACACGATCGACGACGCGATCCGGATCAGCAACGGGACGGCGTTCGGGCTGTCGTCGGGCCTCTGCACGGACAGCACGGCCGCGGTCGTGCGGTTCGTGAACGAGCTGAACGTCGGCACGGTGAACGTCTGGGAAGTGCCGGGATACCGGATCGAGCTGTCGCCGTTCGGCGGGATCAAGGATTCGGGGCTCGGCTACAAGGAAGGCGTTCAGGAAGCGATGAAGAGCTTCACGAACCTGAAGACGTTTTCGCTGCCTTGGGAGTAAGCGGATGGCACTGACTGTCGACGAGATTCACGGGCTGTATCGCGAGCACGGCCATGTTGCCTATAGCGGCGAACCGGTCACGCAGCTGGAGCATGCGTTGCAGAGCGGTTTGCTGGCGGAAGAGGCCGGTGCCGACGAAGCGCTGGTCGCGGCGGCATTCCTGCACGATCTCGGGCATCTGCTGAATCGGCAGGGCGAGACGCCGAGCGCGCGCGGGATCGACGATCTGCATCAGTATTACGTGTTGCCGTTCCTGCGACCGCTATTCAACGATGCGGTGCTGGAGCCGATCCGGCTGCACGTCGATGCGAAGCGGTGCCTGTGCCGGACGGACGCCGGTTACTTCGAGAGCCTGTCGCCGGACTCGGTGCGCAGCCTCGGGCTGCAGGGCGGCATCTTCAGTGAAGAGGAGACGGCGGCGTTCCTGCAGCGCCCGTTCGCGGAGGACGCGCTGCGTCTGCGTCGCTGGGACGATACGGCCAAGGAAGAAGGCAAGGTGACGCCCAACCTCGATCACTATATGGAGATAGTCGCGCGCCAGATGCGCGTGGCCTGACGATTCGGCCGCCTCTATTTAAGGCCCCGCACGCGGTAGCGTGCGGGGCCTTAAATTTTTTCGAGAAACCCCTTGCGCGATCGGCGGTGGGTGCTTAGAATCACGCCTCTTTCGCGCTAACGGAAACGCGGCGCGGGAGAAGAAGGAAGGGAAGCAGTGCGGTCGAGGTTGCTGTAGAGCCCCGACACACAAGGCGTTGAACCCCAACCGTCGCAACGAAGTAGTTAAAAAAGTTGTTGACGAGTTGAAAAAGACGGTTCATAATCTCGCTTCTCTGCTGCTGAAAACGCAGCGCTGCTGAGAGACACGAAGTTCCTCGCAGAAATGCTCTTTAAAAATTAACAGCCGATAAGTGTGGGCGCTTGATGGACGCGAGCTGATCCTCGGATCAGATAGCGAAAGTATCAAGAGTCTCACACTAAAGTAAGTCAGGTTTATGAAGCAATTCATATTCCTGTCAGCTTTGAGTGAGCGACCGGTTCTTAACTGAACCGAAAACAGTAACAGGTTTAAACTGAAGAGTTTGATCCTGGCTCAGATTGAACGCTGGCGGCATGCCTTACACATGCAAGTCGAACGGCAGCACGGGTGCTTGCACCTGGTGGCGAGTGGCGAACGGGTGAGTAATACATCGGAACATGTCCTGTAGTGGGGGATAGCCCGGCGAAAGCCGGATTAATACCGCATACGATCTACGGATGAAAGCGGGGGACCTTCGGGCCTCGCGCTATAGGGTTGGCCGATGGCTGATTAGCTAGTTGGTGGGGTAAAGGCCTACCAAGGCGACGATCAGTAGCTGGTCTGAGAGGACGACCAGCCACACTGGGACTGAGACACGGCCCAGACTCCTACGGGAGGCAGCAGTGGGGAATTTTGGACAATGGGCGAAAGCCTGATCCAGCAATGCCGCGTGTGTGAAGAAGGCCTTCGGGTTGTAAAGCACTTTTGTCCGGAAAGAAATCCTTGGCTCTAATACAGTCGGGGGATGACGGTACCGGAAGAATAAGCACCGGCTAACTACGTGCCAGCAGCCGCGGTAATACGTAGGGTGCAAGCGTTAATCGGAATTACTGGGCGTAAAGCGTGCGCAGGCGGTTTGTTAAGACCGATGTGAAATCCCCGGGCTCAACCTGGGAACTGCATTGGTGACTGGCAAGCTAGAGTATGGCAGAGGGGGGTAGAATTCCACGTGTAGCAGTGAAATGCGTAGAGATGTGGAGGAATACCGATGGCGAAGGCAGCCCCCTGGGCCAATACTGACGCTCATGCACGAAAGCGTGGGGAGCAAACAGGATTAGATACCCTGGTAGTCCACGCCCTAAACGATGTCAACTAGTTGTTGGGGATTCATTTCCTTAGTAACGTAGCTAACGCGTGAAGTTGACCGCCTGGGGAGTACGGTCGCAAGATTAAAACTCAAAGGAATTGACGGGGACCCGCACAAGCGGTGGATGATGTGGATTAATTCGATGCAACGCGAAAAACCTTACCTACCCTTGACATGGTCGGAATCCTGCTGAGAGGTGGGAGTGCTCGAAAGAGAACCGGCGCACAGGTGCTGCATGGCTGTCGTCAGCTCGTGTCGTGAGATGTTGGGTTAAGTCCCGCAACGAGCGCAACCCTTGTCCTTAGTTGCTACGCAAGAGCACTCTAAGGAGACTGCCGGTGACAAACCGGAGGAAGGTGGGGATGACGTCAAGTCCTCATGGCCCTTATGGGTAGGGCTTCACACGTCATACAATGGTCGGAACAGAGGGTTGCCAACCCGCGAGGGGGAGCTAATCCCAGAAAACCGATCGTAGTCCGGATTGCACTCTGCAACTCGAGTGCATGAAGCTGGAATCGCTAGTAATCGCGGATCAGCATGCCGCGGTGAATACGTTCCCGGGTCTTGTACACACCGCCCGTCACACCATGGGAGTGGGTTTTACCAGAAGTGGCTAGTCTAACCGCAAGGAGGACGGTCACCACGGTAGGATTCATGACTGGGGTGAAGTCGTAACAAGGTAGCCGTATCGGAAGGTGCGGCTGGATCACCTCCTTTCTAGAGCTTCTCGCAAAGTTGAGCGCTCACGCTTATCGGCTGTAAATTAAAGACAGACTCAGGGGTCTGTAGCTCAGTCGGTTAGAGCACCGTCTTGATAAGGCGGGGGTCGTTGGTTCGAATCCAACCAGACCCACCACCGTCTTGGCGGACGGTACACCCTGAGGCATACCTGTACATGGGGGCATAGCTCAGCTGGGAGAGCACCTGCTTTGCAAGCAGGGGGTCGTCGGTTCGATCCCGTCTGCCTCCACCAATCTTCAATGACAAGCGTTCGACTTCGTCGAACGTTTGTCATTGGCGATTGAGCCAGTCAGAGTGATATGAGTAACACCATATCGGCTGTCGTTCTTTAACAATCTGGAAGAAGTAAGTAATTTGGATAGCGGAAGCGTCTATGAGATGGACGTGAAAACTATCCGGGTTGTGATTGTATCGATGTATCTCAAGATGATTCGAACTCTATGTTTGACTCAATTGGAATACGGCACAAATGCGAGAACTCAACCTGTAACGAACTGTCGATGAGACAGACTCGTTATAGGGTCAAGCGAACAAGTGCATGTGGTGGATGCCTTGGCGATCACAGGCGATGAAGGACGCGGTAGCCTGCGAAAAGCTACGGGGAGCTGGCAAACAAGCTTTGATCCGTAGATGTCCGAATGGGGAAACCCACTCCTTTTGGAGTATCCATAGCTGAATACATAGGCTATGCGAAGCGAACGCGGTGAACTGAAACATCTAAGTAACCGCAGGAAAAGAAATCAACCGAGATTCCCAAAGTAGTGGCGAGCGAAATGGGATGAGCCTTGCACTCTTTATTTGTATTGTTAGCCGAACACTCTGGAAAGTGTGGCCATAGCGGGTGATAGCCCCGTAGGCGAAAACAGTACGAAAGAACTAGGTGTGCGACAAGTAGGGCGGGACACGTGAAATCCTGTCTGAAGATGGGGGGACCATCCTCCAAGGCTAAATACTCGTGATCGACCGATAGTGAACCAGTACCGTGAGGGAAAGGTGAAAAGAACCCCGGGAGGGGAGTGAAATAGATCCTGAAACCGCATGCATACAAACAGTCGGAGCCTCGAAAGGGGTGACGGCGTACCTTTTGTATAATGGGTCAGCGACTTACGTTCAGTAGCAAGCTTAACCGTATAGGGCAGGCGTAGCGAAAGCGAGTCCGAATAGGGCGTTCAGTTGCTGGGCGTAGACCCGAAACCAAGTGATCTATCCATGGCCAGGATGAAGGTGCGGTAACACGTACTGGAGGTCCGAACCCACTAACGTTGAAAAGTTAGGGGATGAGCTGTGGATAGGGGTGAAAGGCTAAACAAACTTGGAAATAGCTGGTTCTCTCCGAAAACTATTTAGGTAGTGCCTCGTGTCTCACCTTCGGGGGTAGAGCACTGTCATGGTTGGGGGGTCTATTGCAGATTACCCCGCCATAGCAAACTCCGAATACCGAAGAGTGCAATCACGGGAGACAGACATCGGGTGCTAACGTCCGGTGTCAAGAGGGAAACAACCCAGACCGCCAGCTAAGGTCCCCAAATATAGCTAAGTGGGAAACGAAGTGGGAAGGCTAAAACAGTCAGGAGGTTGGCTTAGAAGCAGCCACCCTTTAAAGAAAGCGTAATAGCTCACTGATCGAGTCGTCCTGCGCGGAAGATGTAACGGGGCTAAGCTATATACCGAAGCTGCGGATGCGTGCTTTGCACGCATGGTAGGAGAGCGTTCTGTAAGCCTGCGAAGGTGTCTCGGAAGGGATGCTGGAGGTATCAGAAGTGCGAATGCTGACATGAGTAGCGATAAAGGGGGTGAAGGCCCCTCGCCGTAAGCCCAAGGTTTCCTACGCAACGTTCATCGGCGTAGGGTGAGTCGGCCCTAAGGCGAGGCAGAAATGCGTAGCTGATGGGAAGCAGGTCAAATATTCCTGCACCATTGTTAGATGCGATGGGGGGACGGATCGCGGAAGGTTGTCCGGGTGTTGGAAGTCCCGGTCGCTGCATTGGAGAAGGCGCTTAGGCAAATCCGGGCGCAGGATTCAAGGGTGTGGCGCGAGCTCCTTAGGGAGCGAAGCAATTGGAAGTGGTTCCAAGAAAAGCCTCTAAGCTTCAGTCTAACGATGACCGTACCGCAAACCGACACAGGTGGGCGAGATGAGTATTCTAAGGCGCTTGAGAGAACTCGGGAGAAGGAACTCGGCAAATTGGTACCGTAACTTCGGGATAAGGTACGCCCTTGTAGCTTGATGCCCCTGCGGGCAAAGGGTGAAGGGGTTGCAATAAACTGGTGGCTGCGACTGTTTAATAAAAACACAGCACTCTGCAAACACGAAAGTGGACGTATAGGGTGTGACGCCTGCCCGGTGCCGGAAGATTAAATGATGGGGTGCAAGCTCTTGATTGAAGTCCCGGTAAACGGCGGCCGTAACTATAACGGTCCTAAGGTAGCGAAATTCCTTGTCGGGTAAGTTCCGACCTGCACGAATGGCGTAACGATGGCCACACTGTCTCCTCCCGAGACTCAGCGAAGTTGAAGTGTTTGTGATGATGCAATCTACCCGCGGCTAGACGGAAAGACCCCATGAACCTTTACTGTAGCTTTGCATTGGACTTTGAACCGATCTGTGTAGGATAGGTGGGAGGCTATGAAACCGGAACGCTAGTTTCGGTGGAGCCGTCCTTGAAATACCACCTGGTTTGTTTGAGGTTCTAACCTTGGCCCGTGATCCGGGTCGGGGACAGTGCATGGTAGGCAGTTTGACTGGGGCGGTCTCCTCCCAAAGCGTAACGGAGGAGTACGAAGGTACGCTAGGTACGGTCGGAAATCGTGCTGATAGTGCAATGGCATAAGCGTGCTTAACTGCGAGACCGACAAGTCGAGCAGGTGCGAAAGCAGGTCATAGTGATCCGGTGGTTCTGTATGGAAGGGCCATCGCTCAACGGATAAAAGGTACTCTGGGGATAACAGGCTGATACCGCCCAAGAGTTCATATCGACGGCGGTGTTTGGCACCTCGATGTCGGCTCATCTCATCCTGGGGCTGTAGCCGGTCCCAAGGGTATGGCTGTTCGCCATTTAAAGAGGTACGTGAGCTGGGTTTAAAACGTCGTGAGACAGTTTGGTCCCTATCTGCCGTGGGCGTTGGATATTTGAAGGGGCTGCTCCTAGTACGAGAGGACCGGAGTGGACGAACCTCTGGTGTACCGGTTGTCACGCCAGTGGCATCG